>JAWKWH010000009.1:0-52491 GCA_041397625.1 Rhizobiaceae bacterium | reverse complement strand
ACCGGGGTCGTCGCTCATGGTCTGGCGGCGGATGTCGAGCGTCATGCCACGGCTCTCGGCATAAAGCCGCTCCTCCTCCAGCTCCGGCTCCTTCATCAGCCAGTGGGCAATGCGCCGGTAGAGCGCGATGTGCGGGCCGCCGCCTTCGAAGCCGCGCGCCCACAGCCAGCCCTGATCGGACAAAAGCATGCCGACGCGGCCTTCGCCGTTGCGATTGAGCAGCAGCAACGGCCGGTCGCCGGCTCCCTTCATCACCGCCGTGCCTTCGGGAGCATCGATGTCGATGATGCGGAACCAGCGGCTCCAATTGGGTGGCTCGGCGGCCGCACCGTCGAGGCCGCGGGTCACCGGATGCCGGGCGCCGGTCTCGGTGAGCCGGGGGTAGAACGCCTCGTTGATGACCCGGCCGGTGGGCAGGGCGGGCAGAGCGGCGATCAGCGGCGTGTTGGCGATCGACTGGTCGCCGGAATATTCCGGCCCGGCCGCGACCAGCAGCGCGCCGCCACGGGCGACATATTGGGCAATGTAATCGTAGTAGAGCACAGGCAGCACGTCGCGATGCTGATAACGGTCGAAGATGATCAGGTCGAAATCGTTGATCTTCTCGACGAACAGCTCGCGCGTCGGGAAGGCGATCAGCGAAAGATCGGTGATCGGCGTACCGTCCTGCTTTTCGGGCGGACGCAGGATGGTGAAATGCACGAGGTCGACCGAGGCATCGGATTTCAGCAGGTTGCGCCAGGTGCGTTCGCCGGCGTGCGGTTCGCCGGAAACCAGCAGTACACGCAGGTTCTCGCGAATACCGTCGACCACGGCGATCGCCTTGTTGTTGACGCCGGTGATTTCGTCCGCCTCGTGCGGAACCGCCAATTCGACGATGTTGCGCCCGGCATGGGGGATGTCGATGTCGATCGGCATCTCGACGCCGATTTCGGCGCGGGTAACGGTCACAAGCTCGCCGTTGACCGACACGCGTACCTCGATGGAGCCGGTCTCGTCGGCGCTCGACGTCACCCGATAGGTCATCTCCAGCGGCTTGCCGGCGATGCCGAAGCGCGGCGCGCGCTCGAAACGGATACGGCGATCGTTTTCGCCGTCGTCGCCGGTCACTAATACGTGCAGCGGCGCGGGGAAGGCGGGGCCTTCGACGGACGGTATGTCGTGAACCTGTCCGTCAGTCACCACGACCGCGCCGGCGACCCTCGAAGGCGGCACGTCGCGCACCGCGCCTTCCAGCGCCTCGAACAACCGGGTTTCGGTGCGTTCCTCGGCCTTGGCGGCGCGCCCGGCCTCGACCTCGCGCACCTCGAACTGGGCAAAGCGGGCGAGCTTCTCGCGCAACTGGGCGACGGTTTCGTCGGTTTCGGCGGTGCGGTCGCCGATATCCTGGCTCTGGCTGCGGTCGACGATCAGCGCCACCACGCTTTTGAGCGGCTCGCGCTCCTCGTCGAGGATGACCGGATTGACGAGCGCGGCGCAAAGCGCAAGCGAGGCGGCAAGCCGGAACAGCGCGCCGCGCTGGCGCAGCCACAGGCCGGCAGCCGCCAGAAGGAGCACGGCAATACAGGCGGCGATGACGATCGGCCAGGCAGCAAGCGGTTCAAATCCAAGCGACAGGTTCATGCCGTCCTTCCTACTGGCCGAGCCGTTCGAGCAGGATCGGCAGGTGGACCTGGTCGGATTTGTAGTTGCCGGTCAGCATGTACATCATGATGTTGACGCCGGAGCGCAGCGCATAGACGCGTTGCATCGGATTGGCCGGCACGGTCGGAAACATCGGGCGGCCGGCCTCGTCGATCGCCCAGGCACCGGCAAAATCGGCGGCGGTGATCATGATCGGCGAAACGCCGTCGCCGGTGCGCACCGGTCGGTTCTCGCTGTTTTCGGCCTCCAGCGAGGCCTCGACCCAGAGCGGCGCGTCGGCATAGCGGCCCGGAAACTGGCGCAGGATATAGAACGACTTGGTCAGGACATGGTCCTGCGGCACCGGTTCCAGCGGCGGCACGTTCAGGTTGGCGAGGATCTCGCGCAGGCGAAGCGTTGCAGGCGTCGCGCCCGCCGCTCCGAAGCCGCTGGCATACTGGTCGCGCGTGTCGAACAGCACGGTGCCGCCCTGCTGCATATAGGCGTCGATGCGAGCGATCGCGGCGTCCGACGGCATCGGCGCCGCCGGGTCCACCGGCCAGTAGATCAGCGGGTAGAAGGCCAGTTCGTCGACAGCGATGTCGACGCCGGCGGGATCGCCGGGCTCCAGCGCCGTCTTCTCGATCAGGAACCGGTTAAGGCCGGCGATGCCGGCGCGGCTGATGGAATCGATCGCCGTATCGCCGGTCAGCACATAGGCGATGCGGGTGCGCGAGATCGCCTCGATCGCCTCCAGGTCGCCGGACTTCGCGTCGGTAGTCTCCTGGGCCATCACCGGCGGCGCGTACGTCATGGCGGCAAGGATGGCGACGGCGGCAAGCATCGCCGCGCCACCGGCCGCGCGCAGGCGGGCGCGGCGGTTGAAGACGCCGCCGATCCAGAACACGGCGAGCGTGTCGAGCGCCAGCAGCGCCAGCGCCGCCATCACCAGCGAGCCCTTCAGGTCGCGTTGTTCGTCGAAGGCGTAGCGCATCTCGGTCACCGGCATGGCGGCCTGCGGGATCGCGATCGGTTCGAAGACCGCATCGGCGGCCAGGAGATTGTGCGCGACGACGCCCTCGCCGGTGCCGTAGAGGCCGGGCGGGTTGGCGAGCGTCACCGGCGGCTGCCCGGCGCCGGCAAACACCAGCGGCTCGGCCTCCGGCGGCGGCGGCACCAGGCCGCCTTCGGCGGAAACCATGCGGAAAGGCGGCAAAGCGGCCGGTTTGCCGTCGGCACTGCGTTCGATACGGCCCTGATTGCGCGAGAACTGCACCACCCGGCGCAACATGTCCACGAAGGTGCCCGAAATCGGCAGGTTGGACCATGTCGCCTCCGGAGGCACGTGGAACAGCACCAGCGTGCCATCGCCGCGGCTGGCGCCGGTAACCAGCGGCGTGCCGTCGGCAAGCCCGGCCCAGGTACGCTCGACGATATCGGGGGTCGGCTCGGCCAGCACCTGCCGGCGTACCACCACTTCGCGCGGCGGTGCCAGATCGAAGAACGGCCCCTGCTGCGGGAATTCGGCCACAGGTTGCGGTTCGGTCCACGACAGCGTGCCGCCGAGCGCCCGTTCGCCGAGCCGCAATTTCACCGGCAGGAGGTCCTCGTCGTTGCCGGCCGCCGCAAGTCGCGGGCCGGCAAAACGCAACAGCGTCCCGCCGCCCTCGACCCATTCGATCAGCCGGGCTCGGGCCGTCTCCGGGATGATGCCGACATCGGCCATGACGATGATCGCCGGCCGGCTGTCGATCAGTTCGGGGATCGCCTCGACAAGGTCGTGCGTCTCGGGCTCCACCAGGTCGGCGAAGGGCTGGAGCGCCTTGCGGATATAGTAGAGCGGCGACAGAAGCGGCTGGGCCTGGTCGGCCTCCGACGCCGAGATCAGGCCGACACGGCGGCGGCGGGCGTTTTCGTCGAGCACCCTGACCGAAGCGGCGAGATTTTCGCCATCGACAACGATGGCATTGAAATCGTTGCGCAGTTCGAACGGCACCCGCAATTCCGCCCTGGCCTCGCCGGCGGCCGCGCCGAAGGTTGCGGAAGCCTCGGCGATGCGGCGGCCCTTGTCGTCGAGCGCGGCGACGGTCAATTGCCTTGGCGCCGGGTCGCCGGCGGCGCGGATGGCGGTGACCACCATCGCCTCGGGTTCATTGTCGGCAGCGGTCAGGCCGACGGCATCCATCGTCTCGGGCGCGATCCACACCAGTTCACCGACGTCGCCCGAAAGGAGCCCGGCGAAAGCGGCCTCGTCGCCGGCCCCGGCCAGGCCGTCGGACAGCACGGCCACGGCGGCGCCGGGCAGGCTTTCGAGCGTCTGCGCAACGCGCGCGTAGATCGCTTGCCGATCGGCCGGTACCGGACGCGGCTGCGCGGCGCGCAGGCGGTCGCGCGCCGCGTCCGCGTCAAACGGTCCGACCTCGCTGTTGGCGCCCTCGGCGGTGAATGCCAGCACCACCGGCACGCCGTCTCCGCCGGCACCGTCGATCAGTCGTTCGGCGGTGGCGACCCGCCTGTCCCAATCGCGGGCGGTGGGCCAGCTATTGTCCATGACGATGGCGAGCGCCGAACCGCCGGCGCGCAACCGCTCCGCCGGTTTGAATACCGGGTCGGCCAGCGCCAGGATCACCAGTGCCGCGAGCATGAGGCGAAGCAGAGTCAGCCACCAAGGGCTCTGATGCGGCGTCTCCTCGGTTTTCAGCACGCGCGCCAGAATGCGCAGCGGCGGGAACACCTCTATCTGCGGGCGCGGCGGGGTCAGTCGCAGCAGCCACCAGATGACCGGCAGCGCGATCAGGCCGTAAAGCACCAGCGGCTGGGCAAAGGCGATCGGCAGGAAATTCATCGCCCGCCTCCCGCCAGCGGATCGGTACCCGCGCTCATCATCAGGTGCACGCGCACCAGCGCCTCGGATGCCGGGCGGTCCGTGTGATTGACCGTGTAGCTCCAGGCGGCGCGCCGACACCATTCCATCAGCGCTTCACGGCGCGCGACATAGTGGTTGCGATAGCCGGCGGCGACGGTTTCGGCGCGGCCCGCCGTCAGCCTGCCGCCGGTTTCCGGATCGCGGAATTCGGTGCGACCGGCATAGGGAAAGCTTTCCTCGGCCGGATCGACGATCTCCATCAAGTGCACGCGCACGCCGCGCTCGGCGAGCGGCGACAGCCAGGCGATCGTGTCTTCGACCGGATCGAGGAAATCGCCGGCGACGACGAGGTCGGACATGCGGCGGATGTGCATGAGGTCGGGCCGTGCCGGCCGTTCGGCGGCATGGGCGAGATTGCCGGCCAGCCGCTCAGCACCGTTGCGCGAGGTGAACGGATCGGTCAGGCCGGGCCAGGCGATACGCTCGCCGCTGCGCGACAGCAGTTCGGCCAGCGCAAGGATGAGCACGAGGGCGCGCGATTCCTTCGACACAAGCGCACCGGCGGACTGGAAAAGCATGGAGGGCGACGGATCGGCCCAAAGCCAGACGGTGTGGGCGGCCTCCCATTCGCGGTCGCGAACATAGATGTGATCGTCGTCGCGGGCCGATCGGCGCCAGTCGATGCGCGATTGCGCCTCGCCCTCCACATACGGCCTGAACTGCCAGAAATTCTCGCCGATGCCGCGCTTGCGGCGACCGTGCCAGCCGGCGATCACCGTGTTGGCAACACGGCGCGCCTCGACCAGCAGGTCCGGCACCAGCGAGGCGCGCTGGCGGGCCCGCGCCAGCGCGTCGGGCGTGGATACCGGTGAAACAGACCTGCCGATTTCAGCCATCAAACTTTGTCTTTCGCCAGCCTCGCAATCACGTCGCGCACGCTCATGCCCTCGGCGCGGGCGGCAAACGACAATGCCATGCGGTGCTGCAACACCGGTTCGGCCAGCGCGCGTATGTCGTCGACGGAAGGCGCCAGGCGGCCGTCATAGAGTGCGCGGGCGCGGGCACAGAGCGTCAGCGCCTGGCTGGCTCGCGGTCCGGGTCCCCAGGAAACATGGCGGTCGATATCCGCGTCGCCGCCTCCCGGCCTTGCCGCGCGGACCAGGTTCAGGATCGCCTCGACGACGCTTTCGGGCACCGGCATGCGACGGATCAGCGTCTGGATCTCACGCAGGCGTTCGGCAGTCAGCACGTTTCCGGCCGTTGTCTCCTCCGCGCCGGTCGTCTCGATAAGAACGCGACGCTCGGCCTCCAGTTCCGGATAGAGAATGTCGATCTGCAGCAGGAAGCGGTCGAGCTGGGCCTCGGGCAGGGGATAGGTGCCTTCCTGCTCCAGCGGGTTCTGGGTGGCCAGCACGTGAAACGGCGCAGGTAGGTCGTGGCGGGCGCCGGCCACGGTGACGTGATACTCCTGCATCGACTGCAGCAACGCCGACTGGGTGCGCGGGCTGGCACGGTTGATCTCGTCGGCCATGAGGAGCTGGGCAAAAATCGGGCCGGGAATGAAGCGGAAGCTGCGCCGGCCCTTCTCGTCCTGCTCCATCACCTCGGAGCCGAGAATGTCCGACGGCATCAGGTCTGGCGTGAACTGGACGCGGTTGGCGTCGAGCCCGAGCACGGTGCCCAGCGTATCCACCAGCTTGGTCTTGGCGAGACCCGGAACGCCGACCAGAAGCGCGTGACCGCCTGCAAGGACGGCAACGAGGGCGCGTTCGACCACGCTCTCCTGACCGAAGATCACCTGACCCACAGATTTGCGGATGGCGGAGATCTCGGCGAGCGCGCGTTCAGCGGCGGCGACCATCTCCTTGTCGCTCATGGCCTTTTCCGGGGTCATTGCTGTCATGTCTGGCTTTCCTTTTTGGCCGTGTTGCGTGCTTGTACCGTATCGTCGGTGCAGGATACCCGAATCAAGCTGTCGCCGGCAGCGTCAGAATTCGCGGTTTGGCGATCTTCATCAACTTAAATCACGCATAATGGCTGACAAGCGGAACAACAGTGACTATTTCGTGACCGATGGCGCAGGACAAACGGAACGACAAAGCCGAAAATGCAGGGCTTACAACGGCGAAGGATACGTCGGGCCTGGAAGCGCTGATCGCGCGCGCGGCCAGGGCAGGCAAGGGTCTGCCGCCGGTGGAGCGCTGGGAGCCGGAATTCTGCGGCGATCTGGACATGGAGATCAGGCGCGACGGAACCTGGTTCTACATGGGCACGCCGATCGGGAGGCCGCGCCTAGTACAGCTGTTTTCGACGGTGCTGAGGAAGGATGCCGACGGCAGGACCTATCTGGTCACGCCGGTCGAAAAAGTCGGCATCCGCGTGGAGGATGCGCCTTTCGTGGCTGTCGAGCTCGACGTTTCCGGCGCCGGCGATGCCCGGGTGATGACGTTCCGAACCAATGTCGGCGATGTGGTCGAGGCCGGGCCGGATCACCCGCTGCGCTTCGAGGACGAGGATGAGACCGGCGGGCTGAAGCCCTATCTGTTGGTGCGCGGGCGGCTGGAAGCGCTGGTGGCGCGGGCGGTCATGTACGAATTGGCTGAACACGGCGAGGAGATCGAGGTCGGCGGCACGACCATGTTTGCCGTGCGCTCGAACGGCATGGTGTTTCCGATCATGCCGACGGCCCGCTTGAAGGAACTCAGCCGGTGAAGATGGCGGGCGAAACGCTGTTCAGTCTCGACGACTGGCGCCGGCGCGCCGGAAGGGAGACCGGCGTGCAGGAGAGCGACCATCTGGGCGATCATGCGCTGAATCCCGACTTCCGCGATACGATCCTGAATCAGAAACTGCGCGATGCCGCCGTGCTGATCGCCGCCGTGGAGCGGCAGGGCCGGCCGCACCTGATCCTGACGCAGCGCACCGATACGCTGAGATCGCATTCGGGCCAGGTGGCGTTTCCGGGCGGCCGTATCGATGCGGACGACAATTCGCCGGAAGCGGCGGCGCTGCGCGAGACGCATGAGGAGATCGGGCTTGAGCCGCGGGCGTTCGAACTGGTCGGGCGGATGCCGGACTATGCCAGCGGCAGCGGCTACAGGATCGCGCCGGTGCTGGCGATCGCCGATCCGGCCGCGCGCATGACGATCAATCCCGCCGAGGTCGCGGCCGCCTTCGAGGTGCCGCTCGACTTCCTGATGGATCCACGCAACCATCGCACCGAAAGCCGCGTATGGAACGGCCGCGAGCGCCACTACTGGGTCATGCCCTACGGCGAGCGCCATATCTGGGGCGTGACGGCCGGCATCATCCGCACGCTTTACGAAAGGCTCTACGCTTGATCGCGACAATCGCGGCGAGCGCCTGGCTCGGCGACGCGCGTCTGCAAAAGGTGCTTGGCCTGTTGAACCGCGACGGCGAGGAGGCGCGCATTGCCGGTGGCGCGGTGCGCAACGCGCTTTTCGGCGAGGCGGTGAGCGACATCGACATCGCAACGACCTGCCTGCCGGAGGAGACGGTCAGGCGCGCGGCGGCGGCGGGCCTGAAAACGGCGCCGACCGGCATTGAGCATGGAACGGTGACGGTGATCGCCGACGGCCATCCGTTCGAGGTGACGACGCTGCGCCGGGACATCGAGACCGACGGCCGCCGCGCCAAGGTGCGCTTCGGTCGCGATTGGCGGGCAGACGCCGAGCGGCGTGACTTCACCATCAACGGCCTCTACGCCGAAGCCGACGGCACGGTGATCGACCTGGTCGGCGGTGTCGCCGATATCGAGAGCCGGACGCTGCGTTTCATCGGCGATGCCGAAACCCGCATCCGCGAAGACTATCTGCGGATATTGCGGTTTTTCCGCTTCTTTGCCTGGTATGGCGATGGACGTCCGGATGCCGAGGGCCTGAGGGCTTGCACCCGGCTGAAGCCCGGTCTGAGCGGCCTGTCGGCCGAGCGGGTCTGGTCGGAGTTGAGGAAACTGCTTACCGCGCCCGATCCTTCGCGGGCGCTGCTGTGGATGCGCCAGACCGGCGTGCTCACCTCGGTGCTGCCGGAATCGGAAAAATGGGGCATCGACGCCATCCACGGACTGGTCGCGACCGAGAAGGCGCTTGGCTGGATGGCCGACCCGTTGCTGCGGCTGGAGGCGATGGTGCCGCGCGATGCGGCGCGGATGGGCGAACTGGGCCGGCGGCTCAAACTTTCCAACGCCGACATGACGCGGCTTGCCGAGTGGGCCGACGGTCCGGCAATCGGGAATTCCGTATCCGATAGCGCGATGGCGAAGCTGCTCTACCGGAATGGGGCGAGCGGACCCGCCGACCAATTGCGCCTGGCGCTCGCGTCGGCACGTACGCGCGGCATCGACGATGATAGCGAACTCATCGCGGCGGGCGCCTATGGACGGCTGCTCAAGCTTGCGCAGGACTGGACAAAGCCCGTTTTCCCCATCGCCGGCAAGGACCTCCTGACGCTGGGCTTCGAACCGGGCGAGGAACTGGGCAAACTGCTCGCCCGGCTGGAACAGGAATGGGTCGAGGCCGGATTCATGCCGGACAGGGACGCTCTTCTGGCACGCGCACAGCAACTCGCCCGCAAGGGCGACGGCACCCGGCCCGCTTCGTGATCGCCATGCTCAGGCGGCGTCGCTGACCTGGTTGATGCGCGAGCGGATCGCCTCGATCATCGTCTCGCGGATGACGGACTCGCCATGGGCATTGCGCATGTGCTCGACGGCGCGGCGCATCACCTCTGCTTCATCCTCGTGGCGTGTATGCCAGTCGCATCCGGGAACCAGCGCACCGCAGTGAAATGTCTTCATCGGTCCGTCTCCTCTCTGGTCTTTCGGGCCCGCCATTATAGCACAGATCGAGTTGTCAGAAAAAAGGCCGGTCTGCTTGTCCCGTCGGTGAAACTATTTCGGCTTCCAAATCGTCTTTGTCGGTACGGTCGGAACTGCCGGCCGGCAACGGGAGACAGATGACTATGAAGAAAATCACCAGCCACGTGCTTGCGGCGTTTGTCGCATGGCCTCTGATCCTGCAACCGGCCGCCGCGGCCGATGCGACGCTCTACCAGCGCCTCGGCGGCTACGAAGCGGTCGCCGCAGTGTCGGACGAATTCCTCGTCCGGCTGGAAGCGGACGAGCGGCTCGGCCGGTTCTTCGCCGGCTTTTCCACCGACAGCAAACGGCGCATCCGCCAGCATGTCGTCGATCTGGTGTGCGCGGCGACCGGCGGCCCGTGCGCCTATACCGGCCGCGACATGAAGACAGCGCATGCCGGATCGGGAATCACCAAGGCGGACTGGGACCGGGCGGGCGAGATCTTCGTCGGCGTGCTGACGACCTTCAAGGTCGGCGAAAACGAAACCAGCGAACTTCTCGCCATTATCGGCCCGATGGAAAACGACATCGTCGATACCGGCGAGTGAACCGGTTACGGCCACTTCACCTCGGGCGGCAGCGACGACAGGATCGAAGCGATGTTGCCGCCGGTCTTCAGCCCGAAGATGGTGCCGCGGTCGTAGAGCAGATTGAACTCGACATAGCGGCCGCGGCGGATCAACTGTTCCTCGCGGTCGGCCTCGGTCCAGTTGTCGTTGAAATTTCGCCTGACCAGCAGCGGATAAACGACGTGGAAGGCGCGGCCGACATCCTGGGTGAAGGCGAAGTCGGCTTCCCAGCCGCCGGCATCGTCGGCCGAGTGCAGCCAGTCGTAGAAGATGCCGCCTATGCCGCGCGGCTCGTTGCGGTGCTTCAGGAAGAAATAGTCGTCGCACCACTGTTTCAGCCGGGTATGATCGGCGACCGCCGAATGGCGCTGACAGACGAATTCGAGCGCCTTGTGGAACGCGATGCTGTCGGGATCGTCCTGGGTGCGTCGGCGGTCGAGTACCGGCGTCAGGTCGGCGCCGCCGCCGAACCACTGCCGGGTGGTGACGACCATGCGCGTGTTCATGTGCGCGGCCGGCACGTTCGGATTGTGCGGATGGGCGATCAGCGAGATACCCGATGCCCAGAAGCTCGGGTCGTCCTCGGCGCCGGGGATCTGCTTGCGGAATTCGGGTGCGAACGTGCCGTGCACGGTCGATACGTGCACGCCGACCTTCTCGAACACCCGGCCATGCATCATCGACATGACGCCGCCGCCGCCCTCGCCGTCATTGCGTTTCCAGGGTGTGCGCTCGAACCTGCCCGCCGCGCGCGACGACAGGGGACCGGTCAACTCGTCCTCAAGCTGCTCGAAACCGGCGCAGATCGTGTCGCGAAGCTCCTCGAACCAGGCCTGTGCCTTGGCCTGTTTGTCCTTGATGTCGTCGGGCAACCCCTCGGGGATGCTGTGCGTTCCCATCGCATGCCTCCGCGCCGGTCTACGCGCGGACGCCTGCTGTCCGGCGAAAAAGACTCGTCAGTTCGAAAAGCGATCCCTAAACTTAATAACGCACGGGTCAAGAACCGGAATGTCCGGCAGGCCCGACTGTCGCAGGGAGTTTGCGTTGGGTGTCGCGAAACGGCCGCCGCTCGGTGGCCTGAAACGCAGTCTCGAAAGGGCGCGCGCTGGCGAGGGCCGGCTGCCGCGTGACGGTTTCGTGCGCGAGACCTTCGTGCTGCCCAGGCTGGAAGCGCGCAGGAAGGCGCGCGAATGGTATGACACCTGGCCGAAACAGGCTTACTGGACCAGCGTGGAGAGCTGGTTCGAGCGGCCGGGCGACGTGATCGAATTTACCATGCGACGGCTGCCGAGCGCCGACTGACGGCCGGTTTTCGCCTCTTTCGGTTCACATTGACCGCAGCTGCCGCATGGCCTCACCGGCCGCCATGGCGACGCTGAGCGCGATGTTGAGGCTGCGGCCGCCTCCGGGCATGGGGATCGTTACCCGCGCGTCGGCGCTTTCGTGCACAGGGTCGGGCACGCCGGCCGATTCGCGGCCGAACAGCAGGATATCGCCGGACTTGAAGGCGAATTGCGTATAATCGAGATCGGCTTTCGTCGTGAAAAGAACGGTCCGGCGCGCCTCGTCGCGCCGCCAGGTCTCGAAAGTGCGCCAGTCGTCATGACGGTTGAGCGCGGCCATCGCCAGATAGTCCATGCCGGCGCGCTTCAAGGCGCGATCGGATAGATCGAAGCCCGCCGGCCCGATGATGTCGACGGTGACGCCGAGGCAGGCGGCGAGCCGCAGGACGGTGCCGGTATTGCCCGGAATGTCAGGCTGATAAAGAGCAATGCGGAACGTCGGACAGGCGGAATTCATGGCAATGCGGGTTGCGAAAATGACACAGAGGCGGCCGGCAATGTCAGCAGTACCGGCTTTCCAAGGTTGATGCCCTCCAACCATGGGTGTAAACAGCCTGAGTTCTTGACGCAATCGCCGGAGGCACAGATGGAATTCTGGATTATGGGACCATCCTACTGCCCCCGCGCGCCAGGTGGCCGCGCCTAGGCGGAATTGCGAAGACCCCCAACGTAATCAGTTCGTAGCTGCGTCACGCATTCCCGCCGGAATTTGCTCCGCAACCCTTCGGGAATCTTTCGTGAATGCAAGCCGCAATCCGTCCTTTTGAGAATCATGCCGCCCGTATTGGCGGTACCGCACACCGGCGCGCGACCGTGGTTTCCCGCCGCACCGGACAGAATCGAGAAAGTCTGAAACATGTTTGCCTGGTTTGAAAACCGTATCAATCCGTTCCCCGAGCGCGAGCCGACCGAACCGCCAGCGAAATTGTGGCCGTTTGTCTGGTATTACACGCGCGACATCTGGCCGGCGCTTGCAACGCTGTCGGCGTTGTCGGCCATCGGCGCCATCGTCGAGGTATGGATATTCTCGTTCTTCGGCAATCTGGTCGATTGGCTTGCCGGCGCCGACCGCAGCTCATTCCTGGCGGAGGAGGGCACGACGCTGGTCATGATGACGGTAATCGTGCTGGTGATCTATCCGCTGGTCGTACTGCTGCACAATCTGGTCAACCACCAGACGGTGATCGGCAACTACCCGATGATCATCCGCTGGCTGGCGCATCGCTATGTGCTCGGCCAGTCGATGAGCTTCTACCAGGACGAATTCGCCGGCCGTGTGGCCACCAAGGTGATGCAGGCCGCGCTCGGCGTGCGCGAGACGGTGATGAAGGCGGCCGACATCTTCGTCTATGTGTCGATCTATTTCTTCGGCGCGCTGGTGCTGATAGCCACGTTCAATTTCTGGCTGATGCTGCCGTTTCTGTGCTGGTTTGCCGGATACGTGCTGACGCTGCGCTTCTTCATGCCGCGCATGCGACGGATATCGGAAATGCAGGCCGATGCCCGTTCGGAGATGACCGGCCGCGTCGTCGACAGCTACACCAACATCATGACGGTGAAACTGTTTGCCCATTCGCGGCTCGAGCTCGATTACGCGCGCGATTCGATGGAACGGTTCCTGCAAACCGTGCACCCGCAGATGCGGCTGGTGTCGATGCTGAACATGGTGCTCGTCGGGCTGAACAACTCGCTGTTGTTTGCGACGGGCGCCATCGGCATCTGGCTGTGGCTCGGCAACGCCGTGACGGTGGGCGCGGTGGCGATCGCCATCGGACTCGTGCTGAGGCTGAACGGCATGAGCCACTGGATCATGTGGGAGCTGTCGGGCCTGTTCGAGAACCTGGGAATGGCGATCGACGGCATGAACACAGTGGCGCGCCCGCGGCTGGTCCGTGATGCGCGACAGGCCGAGACGCTAGTCGCGAGCGAAGGCGAAATCGAGTTCGACGGCATCCGTTTCCATTACGGCAAGAAAAAGGGCGTCATCGACCGCTTGTCGCTGACGGTGCGGCCGGGCGAGAAGATCGGCCTGGTCGGCCGGTCCGGCGCGGGCAAGTCGACGCTGGTGAACCTGCTGCTGCGCTTCTACGATCTGGAAGCCGGCCGGATCACCATCGACGGCCGGGATATCTCGACCGTGAGCCAGGACAGCCTGCGCGCCTGCATCGGCATGGTCACGCAGGATACCTCGCTCCTGCACCGGTCGCTGCGCGAGAACATTGCCTATGGCCGGCCCGATGCGACCGAGGCGATGATCATGGACGCCATCAGACGGGCCGAGGCGGATTCCTTCGTTGATGAACTGGTCGATCCGGCCGGACGGCGCGGGCTCGATGCCCATGTGGGCGAGCGCGGCGTCAAACTGTCGGGCGGCCAGCGCCAGCGCATCGCCATTGCCCGCGTCATGCTCAAGGATGCACCGATCCTGATCCTCGACGAGGCCACGTCGGCGCTCGATTCGGAGGTCGAGGCGGCGATCCAGGAAAACCTCTACCGGCTGATGGAAGGCAAGACGGTGATCGCGATCGCCCACCGGCTGTCGACCATCGCCGCGCTCGACCGGCTGGTGGTGATGGACGACGGCGCCATCATCGAGCAGGGAACCCATGACGAACTGGTTGCCAAGGGCGGTCTTTATGCCCAGTTATGGGAACGGCAGTCGGGTGGATTCCTAATCGACGAAACCAGCACGGAGGTGGCGGCCGAATGAACGAAAAGGCGTTTTTCGAACCGGTGTGGCGCCGGCTCGAAGACCACATAGAACCGTTCGGCGACACCGACCGCGAGGTGCTGCCGAGCGACGCCTGGAAGTTCATCCTCTACTTCGCCCGCCAGGCCAAGGGGCCGTTCGTGCTGCTATTGCTGATCGGCGGGCTGGTGGGCGCCGTCGAAGCGGCGCTCTACTGGTCGCTCGGCTATCTGATCGACCTGCTCGACAGGTCGGACCCGGCGACGCTGTTTGGCGAACATGCCGGCGAGTTGATCGCCATCCTGCTCCTGGTGCTGGTGGTGCGCGCGGTGGTGATGATCGCCGCGGTGGCCGTCGAGCAGCAGATGATCGTACCGCGTTTCTTCACGCTCGTGCGCTGGCAGGCATTTCGCCGTGTCATCGAGCAGCCTTACGCCTTCTACCAGAACGATTTTGCCGGCCGCATCGCCACCAAGATCGTGCAGGGCGGCATGGCGGTCGGCGATTTCATCATCTCGGTGGTGCAGACGCTGTGGTCGTTCATCACCTTCGTCGTGCTCACCTTGATCGTGCTGGTAACGCTCGATCCGCTGCTGGCGGTGGTGATCGGGCTCTGGCTGGTCGGTTACTACCTCATCGCCCGCCACTTGCTGCCACCGCTGCGCAGCGCCAGCAAGAAGACCGCCGATGCGCGCTCGGTGATGACCGGGCGCTTCGTCGATGCGTTCACCAACATCATGGCGGTCAAGCTGTTCGATATCGGCGGCCACGAACACCGCTTCGTGCGTGACGGGCTGGAGCACCTGCTCGGCGCGTCGACCGTTCAGACGCGCGCGATCACCACGGTGCGGGCCGCCATCGCCACGCTCAACGGCTTGATGATGGCTTCGGTCGGCGCCATTGCGATCTACTCCTGGACGCAGGGCCATGTGACGACCGGCGCGATCGCCGCTGCCATGGGGCTGGTCTTCCGCCTCAACCAGATGTCGGGCTGGATGATGCTCAACATCAACGGCCTGATCCGCAATTTCGCCACTGTGCAGGACGCAACCGGAACGATATCGGTGGAGCCGGCGATCCGCGACCGGCCTGACGCGGTGGATTTGTCGAATGTGCGCGGAGACATCCGTTTCGAAGGGGTGACCTTCCACTACGGCAGGGGCGACGGTATCATCGAGAAGCTCGACCTGCATGTCAGGCCGGGCGAGCGGGTGGCGCTGGTCGGGCCTTCCGGCGGCGGCAAGACGACGATCGTCAACCTGATGCTGCGTCTTTTCGACGTGGAGGGCGGCCGCATCCTCGTCGACGGCATCGACGTTCGCGACGCGACGCAGGCGTCGCTGAGGGCGCAGTTCGGCGTTGTTGCGCAGGACCCTGTGCTGATGCACAGGTCGATCCGCGACAACATCGCCTATGGTCGTTCCGGCGCGAGCGATGCGGAAGTGATCGAGGCGGCGAAACGAGCGCGCGCGCACGAATTCATCGCCAATGTCGCCGATGCGAAGGGACGCAGGGGCTATGACGCCTATGTCGGCGAGCGCGGCGTCAAGCTTTCCGGCGGCCAGCGCCAGCGCATCGCCATTGCCCGCATGATGCTGAAGGACGCGCCGATCCTGCTGCTGGACGAGGCGACCTCGTCGCTCGATTCGGAAATCGAGGCGGCGATCCAGGACAATCTGCATGAGCTGATGGAGGGAAAAACGGTGATTGCCGTGGCGCACCGGCTGTCGACCATTGCCGCGCTCGACCGGCTGATCGTCATCGATGGCGGCCGCATCGTCGAGGAGGGCACGCATGACGCGCTGATCGCCAGGGGCGGGCTCTACGCCAGGCTGTGGAAGCGCCAGTCCGGAGGCTTCCTCGGCGCGGACCTGGCTGCGGAGTGAATTCGGCACCGCCGCGCGTGAGGCAAAACGCCATCAGCGGCCCTACTTGGAAGCGCCCAAATAGCAGCCGCCCAACTGCTCGACTTTCCATTTCTTGTCGCCTTGCTGGCACGCCTTGAGCGCTGCTTTTTCCGCATCCGCCTTGGATCGCTTGTTCAATGCGATGCCGCAGACGGCTGCGCTGTACTGGCTCACCACGGTTGTTGCGTAGGCGGAATGCCCCGATGCGGCGACATAACGGTCAAAGAGCTTGCTGCATCCGCCGGCAGGATACTGACCCATCGCACGTAGCGTTCCCCTGTTGCCCGACAAGCCGCCAGCCAAACCGGCTGACAGGCTCGCAACAAGGAAAATCGCCGCACCGCCAACAACAAAACCCCGCTTGCATTCCATCGTCGTTGCTCCCTTTGATTGAACAACTTTTCCGATTGTATGGGACGATGTCAACCTC
Organism: Rhizobiaceae bacterium; assembly: GCA_041397625.1. GTDB lineage: Bacteria > Pseudomonadota > Alphaproteobacteria > Rhizobiales > Rhizobiaceae > JAWKWH01. The sequence continues at coordinate 36,185 of JAWKWH010000009.1, read as the reverse complement.
AGCGTTGTTTCCGCGAGCGTTGCAAACATCGCGACACGCGCTAAGTTCGACACATGGCCCGAGAGACCGCCGCACTGGCTCGAAAAACCGATCCACTCGCGATGGCTTTCGACTATGAGGCCGCAGGCGAAGCGGCGTTCTCGCTGGGCCTGGCGGGCAAGCGGGTGGAGGCGGCCATGGCCCTGCTGCGGCAAACCGCGCCGGAAGACGAAGTTCGCGGGGCAAGGCTGAAAGCGGCGGCAACCGCCGTCCACCACTATTTCATCCAGCGCGAGGTGATGGGCATGCGCCGCCACGAGGGCGTGATCCGCGAATACGGCATCACGCGGGAAGTACTGGTTCGGCTGGGGACTTGCTGACCCGGCGCTGATGTTCGAGCGCGGCTGCTGAAAAACAAGGGGCGCCGAGCGATCCACGCGTCATGATTACAACACCTTGGCACCGTGTCGGCGTGGACGGCACGCGGCCTTGCCGTCCCATTACGCATCCCCTCCGCACCCGTGCACCGACCTGCCGCGACAAACTGCCCATATCGCCCGCTGCGGTCTGGACAAGGCTTTTCATCGCGCATAGAAACCATCGCCAACTGCCGGGGGATTCCTGCCGGTCATTGGGCGTGCGCCAATGGTCGGCAAAGCGGTTGAAGACGGCATCGACGGCAAACGGAACTTTGTGAGGGATCTGGACCGTGAGCGCATCAGACATCAGCGAAACTTCCCGCCGCGATTTTCTCTATGTCGCGACAGCCATGGCCGGCGCCGTTGGTGCGGGGGCCTTCGCCTGGCCGTTCATCGACCAGATGCGGCCCGATGCGACCACGCTGGCGCTCGCGTCCATAGAGGTTGATGTTTCGGCTATCGAGCCTGGCATGTCGGTGACGGTGAAGTGGCGTGGCAAGCCGGTTTTCATCCGCAATCGTACGGAAAAGGAAATCGAGGAAGCCAGGGCCGTGGCGCTGGATGACCTGAAGGATCCGATCGCGCGCAACGCCAATCTGGCCGCCGACGCCCCGGCCACCGATGCCGACCGCTCGGCGGGCGACGGCAAGGATAACTGGATCGTCATGGTCGGCTCGTGTACCCATCTGGGCTGCGTGCCGCTGGGCCAGGCGGGTGATTTCGGCGGCTGGTTCTGCCCCTGTCACGGCTCGCACTACGACACCGCCGGCCGTATCCGCAAAGGGCCGGCACCGCAGAATCTCGCGGTGCCGCATTTCGAGTTCATTTCCGATACCGTCATCAAGATCGGGTAAGGGCAGGGGGACATTCTGCAATGAGCGACGGACACTCAACCTACAGCCCGACCAGTGGTCTTGGACGCTGGATCGATGCCCGCATGCCGCTGCCGCGGCTGGTGCACGATTCCTTCGTTTCCTATCCGGTGCCGCGCAACCTGAACTATGCCTATACGTTCGGCGGCATCCTCTCGATCATGCTTGTGGTGCAGATCGTCACCGGCATCGTGCTGGCCATGCATTATGCGGCCGACACCAGCCTGGCGTTCACCTCGGTCGAGAAGATCATGCGCGACGTGAATTCCGGCTGGCTCCTGCGCTACATGCACTCCAACGGCGCGTCGTTCTTCTTCATCGCCGTCTACATCCATATCATGCGCGGGCTTTACTACGGTTCCTACAAGGCGCCGCGCGAGCTCCTGTGGATCCTCGGTGTCATCATCTATCTGTTGATGATGGCGACCGGTTTCATGGGCTATGTGCTGCCCTGGGGGCAGATGAGCTTCTGGGGCGCGACGGTTATCACCGGCTTCTTCACCGCATTTCCGCTGGTCGGCGAGTGGGTTCAGCAATTGCTGCTTGGCGGTTTTGCGGTCGACAATCCGACGCTCAACCGTTTCTTCTCCCTGCACTATCTGCTGCCGTTCATGATCGCCGGCGTGGTGATCCTGCACGTTTGGGCGCTGCACGTCACCGGACAGACCAATCCGACCGGCATCGAGGTGAAGTCGAAAACCGACACGGTGGCGTTCACGCCCTACGCGACGGTCAAGGACGCTTTCGCCATGGCGGTGTTCCTGCTCGTGTTCGCCTATTTCATTTTCTACCTGCCGAACTATCTCGGCCATCCGGACAACTACACGGTCGCCAACCCGCTGAAAACGCCGGCGCATATCGTGCCCGAATGGTACTATCTGCCGTTCTACGCCATCCTCAGGGCGATCACCTTCTCCATTGGGCCGATCGATTCCAAGCTTGGCGGCGTGCTCGCCATGTTCGCCTCGATCGGCGTGCTGTTCCTGGTGCCGTGGCTCGATACGTCGCGGGTGCGCTCGGCGGTTTATCGGCCGTGGTACAAGCTGTTCTTCTGGATTTTCGTCGCCGACTGCGTCTTCCTCGGCTGGCTCGGTTCCAGGCCGGCGGAAGGCACCTACGTTGCCATGGCGCAGGTGGCGACGCTTTATTACTTCGTGTTCTTCATCATCATCATGCCGCTGCTCGGCCTGATCGAAACGCCGAAACGGCTGCCGAATTCGATTACCGAGGCGGTGCTGGAGAAGAACCAGGCAGGTGCAACCGTGCAGCCGGAACCGGCGGCAGCGGCGCCAGAGACCAAAGGCTGAGTGCAAGGGGAATTGAGGGGATGAGAACGATCCTGAAGGGACTGGCTGCACTCGGACTGGCCACGACGGTCGCACTCGGTGCAGTGCTGGCCGCGGAAGAAGGCGGCGAGCCGACACATTTTCCGATGAAGAAGCCCGTCGAGCAGGACTGGTCGTTTGCCGGTCCGTTCGGCCATTACGACAAGGCGCAACTGCAACGCGGACTGAAAGTTTACGCGGAAGTATGCTCGGCCTGCCATTCCATGGAACTGGTCGCCTTCCGCACGCTTGAGCACCTCGGCTACTCGGAGGCTCAGGTCAAGGCGTTTGCTGCCCAATACGAAGTCGAGGACGGACCGGATTCCGACGGCGAGATGTTCACCCGTGCGGCCATTCCGTCCGACACATTTCCGTCGCCGTTCCCGAACAAGGAAGCGGCGGCCGCGGCCAACAACGGCGCCCCGCCGCCCGATTTCTCGCTGATCGCCAAGGCGCGCGCGGTGGAGCGCGGTTTCCCGACCTTCGTTTTCGACATCTTCACGCAATATGCCGAGGGCGGCCCCGACTACATCTATGGGCTGCTGACCGGCTATGACGAGGAGATGCCGGCCGGCATGCATGTGGCCGAGGGTACCCATTTCAATCCGATGTTCATGTCGAGCATGTCGCTGGCGATGGCCAAGCCGATTTCCGACGGGCAGGTGACCTATGATGACGGTTCGCCGGAGACTGTCGATCAATATGCGCGGGATGTTGCCGCGTTCTTGATGTGGGCTGCGGAGCCGCACCTGGAAGATCGCAAGAAGATCGGTTTCAGGGTGATGGTGTTCCTGTTGCTGTTCGCCGGCCTGCTCTACGCCACCAAGCGCAAGATCTGGAGCGATCTGCATTGACCGGCAGACCGGTCTGACGCGACGAGGGCGCCCGCGGGCGCCCTTTTTGCTTGCGGCGGGCAATTTGCGCTTGAGTTCCGGCTCACGATCGGCATGCTCGTTCGTCGGGTTTCTGCACGGGCGGGAAGGGCCGGAAAACCATGGCTGCACTGGTTGAAGAACTTCTGGCGTCCATTCGCACGATCAACGACTATCCGAAGCCCGGCATCAAGTTTCGTGACATTACCACGCTGCTCGGCAATGCCCGCGCCTTCCGCCGCTCTGTCGACGAACTGGTCCATCCCTACGCCGGCTCGAAAATCGACCAAATCGCCGGCATCGAGGCGCGCGGCTTCATTCTAGGCGGTGCGATCGCACACCAGCTTTCGGCCGGCTTTATTCCTATCCGCAAGAAGGGCAAGCTGCCGCACGAGACCGTGCGGGTGGCCTATAGCCTCGAATATGGCGTCGATGAGATGGAGATGCATCGCGATGCGGTGAAGAAGGGCGACCGGGTGATCCTGGTCGACGACCTGATCGCAACCGGCGGCACGGCGGAGGGCGCGGTCAAGCTGCTGCGACAGATGGGAGCGGAGATCACCGCTGCGTGTTTCGTGATCGATCTGCCGGATCTCGGCGGGCGCTCCAAGCTGGAGGCACTGGGCGTGACCGTTCGCACCCTGGTGTCGTTCGAGGGCCACTGACGGGTTATTCGGGATCTCCCAGGAAGAACAGCAGCCTGGAAGTGAATTCCAGCACCTTGTCGCCGCCGGTGTCGAAGGCTTCGGCCAGCGACAGCGCCATTCGCCAGCCGGGCCGGCGTGGATGGGCACGGTGCGACAGGCCGGTGCGGTAGAAGGTGATGGTCTCGTCGACAAAGACCGGTTTCAGCCATTTCAGGTTGTGGATACCGGGCGACGGGCCGAGCACGGGTAGCGCGCCCGGTCCTGACCAATTGTCGGCATTGAGCTCGTAGCGGGCGGCGACGTTGAACCGCATCCACACGGAAGCCGTATGCCAGCCCGAGGCGCAGAGCCTGCCGAACACGGAGTTGCGCGCGGCTTCCTCGTCGACGTGAAAGGGCTGCGGATCGAATTTCGCCGCGAAGCGCTTGATCTCCTCGCTGCCGAATGTGTGGCTGCCGAGTTCGAGCTTTCTGCCGATGCCGAGATATTCGTCGAGGGTCATGCGTTGTTCCCGCGCAGCAGGAACATGCCCGTGTTGCGCATTTCGGTGACGATGTCGCCGTGCTGGTTGCGCAGGCGATGCTCGACCGTGACGAAGCCCAGACCGGGCCGCGAACGCGACAAGCGCTTTTCAAGCACGGTGGTCTGGCCGGCCAGCGTGTCGCCGGCCAAAACCGGCTTTCGCCATTTGACGTAGTCGACGCCGGGCGCGCCTTGCGAGGACGATTTGGAGAGGTAGGCGTCGTACATCATGCGCATGGCGATCGAGCAGACATGCCAGCCGGAGGCGCCAAGATCGCCGAGCAGGCTCGCCTTGCCGGCCGCTTCGTCCAGGTGCATGGGCTGGGGATCGAACTCGGAGGCGAATTCGACGATCTCCTCCGCGGTAACGGTTCTGCTGCCGAGCGAAATGGTGACGCCGACCTCGAAATCCTCCCAGAAGTACATTTTGGATGCTGGGGAATCGACACTGCTCATTTCTCACTTCTTGGCTAAAAGTTTGACCGTGGTCAATGCGCCGTTCGTTGCCGAGTTTAACCTCGCATCCAATTCGATGATCGAAAGGATGCGCAGATGTTCAAGACCAATGTTGGAATGGCCGACAGGGTTGTCCGTGTCGTCGTCGGCATAGCACTCTTGGCGGCATTTTTCCTCTATCCGGATGCTTCGTGGCGTTATTGGACGCTGATCGGCATTATTCCGCTTGCCACCGGCCTGATGTCCACTTGTCCGCTCTATTCGCTTCTGGGCCTGTCGACCTGCCCGGTGAAACGGGCCTGACGATTGGCTCGCCGGTCAGTGATGGCCGACGACAAGCATGAAATAGGCCGGTACCGCTACATAGGCGGCAATGGCGAGCAACATAAGCCCGCGCACCCATCGCGCGCGGAAACGGCGAAACAGGATCGTCGCCAGGGTAATGCCGAGCGCGACTTCCAGCGGCTGGAACCAGTTGCCGTAATGGGCCGGATTCCAGTAGGAAACCGGCGAGTGGAAGCGCCAGTTCGAGATCGGCCAGAGATGGGCGTGCGCATCGGCGACGTGAACCGGGAAGTCTCCGGCCAGATGGGTCATTGCCGCCAGCGCAAAGATGACGCCGGCCGGCTGGCGACCGACAAAAGCCCACCAGCGTTCGGTCAGGCTGGTACCGGGTGCAGCGATCTGCCGGGGCGGGGCGGGCGCGCGGGAGGCGACGACACCCGCCACCAGGATCGTCAGATAGAGCGGTAGCGAGTTACCCAAAGCGGTATAGGTCTGCCAAGGCTGCTGCCAATAGAGTTCGCGCCAAACCGTATTCTCCGGAATGGCGTTTACTTTCGACCACAACCAGAGCCCGTAGATCGCGGCGTCCGGCACGAAAGCACCGGCAATGGCGGCGATATTGCGCTTCGGCCGGTCCGGCTGGGTGAACAGCGCGGCCGCGACAAGCAGATGGCTTTGGGTGTTCATCGCCCGATGATCGCGCCGAAGCGGCAGCGGCGCAAGCGGCTATCTGCCCGTCAGTGACCTCCGGCCACCCCGGCGAATATCTGAAAGCCGGCAACGGCGACGCAAATCGCCATGCCGGCGAGGCCGAACCAGCGCCAGCGCCTGAGCGCGGGGTGTTCCGCCCGGCTGCCGAGCGTAAACAGCGACAGGTTGACCATGGCGAAGACGCCGAGGGTGACAAGGCTGGTCGCTTCGGCAAGCCGCACCAGCGGGAAGAACAGCGCAAGCGCCAGAATCAGCGCGGCAACGGTGAACGTGGCCCGGCCCGGCGTGCGCCGCACCTCGTTGATCCGACCGAACCACGCAGGCGCGATGCCTTCTTGCGCCATGCCATAAAGGACACGGCTGGCCATGACGATCTGTACAAGAATGCCGTTGATCATGGCGACGGCGGCCATCGCCGCCACCGGCTCGCCGGGCAGGCCCGTCATCTGTTCGAACAGGACCGCAAGCGGCGCCGAAGAACCGGTGATGGCGCCGCGGTCGGGCGCCAGAGCGGCAATGACGGACAGGAGGACGTAGATCGCCACGGTGACGCCGAGCGTCCAGAAAATGGCTTTCGGTGCCGTGTGCTCGGGGTTGACTGTTTCCTCGGCCATGTTTTCGATATCCTCAAAGCCGATGAAGGCGAAGAATGCGATGACGCCGCCGGAGACGATGCCGGCAAGCAGGGCCGGTTCGGCCGGCGGCGCAAATGTCGCCGCGACGCGCGGAATGTCGGCCAGCAACGGTGCGCCGAAGACGATGACCACGACCAGCGTGCCGACCTCCAGGAGCGTGATCAGCGCAGCGACGAAAATGCTCTCGCGCACGCCGAACCAGGCGATTGCCGCAAGAACGCAAACCACGCCGACGACCAGAAGGGCATCGGTTGCGGGCAGCAGGGCGCGGACATAGCCGGCAAAGGCAAGCGCGATGACCGCGCTGGAGATAATGCCCGTGGCCGCCACGCCGTAGCCGGCAAGCCGGCCCCAGAAGTGGCCGAGCCCCCGGTTGACGAACACCGCTTCGCCACCGGCGCGCGGGAATACCCGCACCAGAAGCGCGTAGGAAAGGCCGGTGGCGCCGGCGATCAGGCCGGCAAGCAGGAAGGACAGCGGTGCGTTGTCGCCGGCAAGCGCCAGGATTTCGCCGATCAGCGCGAAGATGCCGGCGCCGATGGTGACGCCGACCCCGTAGAAGACCAGCCAGGGCAGGGTGAGGGTGCGGCGCAGCGCCGGTCCGGGGCGGACTGTCTCGTCGGTCATTGCAGCAGTCTAGACGGATGCCGCGGTATCGACATGATGTCGATCAATCGCTGTGTTGCCGAAGTTTCCTAGGTATTGAACTTGAACAGCATGACGTCGCCGTCCTGGACGACGTATTCCTTGCCTTCGTCGCGTGCCTTGCCGGCTTCCCTGGCCGCAACCTCGCCGCCGAGCCCGATGAAGTCGTCATAGGCGATCGTCTGGGCCCGGATGAAGCCGCGTTCGAAATCCGTGTGGATGACGCCTGCGGCCTGCGGCGCCTTGGCGCCCTTCCTCACCGTCCAGGCGCGCGCCTCCTTCGGTCCGGCGGTAAAGAAGGTGATCAGGTCGAGCAGGCGATAGCCGGCATGGATCAGGCGGTCGAGGCCCGGTTCTTCAAGCCCCATTGCCTCCAGATACTCGGCCGCTTCGGCGGTGGGAAGCTGGGCGACCTCGGCCTCGATCGCCGCCGAGATGACCACGGTCTCCGCGCCCTGCGCGGCGGCCATGGCGGCGACCGCCTCGGTCTGGGCGTTGCCGGCGGCGGCATCGGCCTCGGCGACGTTGCACACATACAGCACCGGCTTCGATGTCAGCAGGTTCAGGCCCTTGAGCAGTTTCAGTTCTTCCGCCGAAATGCCGTCGAGCATGGCGCGCGCGGGGCGGCCTTCGCGCAGCAGCGCCAGCGACTGCTCCATCACCGGCAGAACCTGCATCGCCTCCTTGTCCTTGCCGGTGGCGCGCTTGCGGGTCTGGTCGGTGCGCCGCTCGAGGCTCTCCAGATCGGCCAGCATCAGCTCGGTCTCGATGGTTTCGGCGTCGGCGATCGGATCGATATGTCCCTCGACATGCGTGATGTCGTCATCCTCGAAGCAGCGCAGGACATGGACGATGGCGTCGACCTCGCGGATATTGGCCAGGAACTGGTTGCCCAGCCCCTCGCCGGTCGAGGCGCCGCGCACCAGGCCGGCAATGTCGACGAAGGAAATGCGCGTCGGCACGATGTTGGCCGATTTGGCGATTGCCGCGATGCGGTCGAGCCGCAAATCGGGCACGGCCACCTCGCCGGTATTCGGTTCGATGGTGCAGAACGGGTAGTTGGCGGCCTGTGCGGCAGCCGTCCTGGTCAGCGCATTGAACAAGGTCGATTTGCCGACATTGGGCAAGCCGACGATACCGCATTTGAAACCCATCGGGAAACTACCTGTCGGTGTGGGAAGGAATTGCGGTCGCTATGGGGGAAGCTCGGCCGAAGGTCAAGCGTCAGGGCAGAGCACGGGCGCCGGCTTCACCAAAACGGACAAGATTGCTTCCGCCACTTTGGTCGCGGCCCTGTCGGCTGCCCAGCCGCGATCGACAACCAGACTGCGCCATGTGGAAAGACCGGCAAGGGCATACATGAAATCGGCGGCCTCCTCTTCGCTCCACCCGTTACACAAGCGATCTTCTTTAGTCAGGCGGCGAGCCAGATATACGAAAAGATCGCGAAACGCCTTCATTCGGTCAGACCACGCAAGTCGGGATTCCTCGTCGGTTGAACTCTCCGCTTGCAGACCGAAGGCGACCGGCTCGATTTCGGGCAGATAGTCGAACCAAACGGCCACCGTGCGGCCAATCGCCTGATCCACCGGGGAAGAGCGCGAGGCCTCTATGAACCGCTGGCGGATACCGCTTGCCACATCCTTGTGTTGCGTCATGGCCTTCAGCAAACCACCACGCCCACCGAAAAACAGATACAGCGCCTGGCGTGAGAGTCCGGCCTCCCTGGCGATCTCTGCCAGTGTTACGTTTTCGAGTCCGCGTTCGGCGATCAGGCGCCATGCGACATCGAGAGCGCGCCGGTGGCTGTCCGGGATTGGCGCCGGTATCTTCCTACTTGACACGTGTAAAGTCCCTGTCTATTTTACACGTGTAAAGTAGCTTGTGATCGTCCAGGAGACAAGAGCGATGGCGACTACTGTCTGGAAAGGCCCCCAACTTGCCTTGCCCCGGGCCGGCACGTTACCGGAACTGGCTGAGGAACGTGCCGCCGTCGCCCCGGACGGTATCCTGCTGGTGAATGCGGAAACGGGTCAGCAACTGACGGCCTTTGCGTTGAAACAGGCTTATCGCAAGGCTGCGCGCGGGCTTGCCGCGCTCGGCTTTGGCCGGGGCGATTGTCTGTGCACGCTGATGGGCAACGATCTGTCGTGGTATGTGGGAGCCCTCGCCGCGCAATCGCTGGGCGGGTCGATCAGTGGCATCAACCCGCTGGCAATGGCGGGCGAGATCGAACGCCAGTTTTCGTCCGTCCCCGCAAAGGCCATTCTTGCGGTCCCGCCACTTGTTCCCGTGGCGAAGAAGATCGCGGCGGAACTTGATATCGCAATAGTGTTGTCGACCGGGCCGGGAGCCGATGGCGCCACTATCTGGGATATCGATGGGCCGGCGCTCGACCAGCCGATCGGTTGCAGCAGCACCGATACCGCCATTCTGCCGTTTTCAAGCGGTTCGACAGGACTGCCCAAGGCGACGGTCGTGACACATGCCAACATGGTCGCCAGCGCCGTTCAGATCCAGCATGCGCTGAAATTCGGCCCCGGCGATCGCTTGTTGGGTCTTGCGCCGCTGTTTCATATCGTTGGGCCCAACCTGTTTGCCGCGGTTCTGGCCAGGGGCGGATCGATAGCCGTCGTGCCGCGGTTCGATCCGGTTGCGGTATTTGAGGCAATCGAAAATCATCATGTCACCCATGTGCCACTGTTGACGCCGATCCTGCGTACACTGGCGCGGCATCCGGCGGGTGAAGGCCGCGACTTCGCCCATGTGAGGCTGATGGGGGCAGGCGGGTCGGCCATGTCGATACCGGATCATGCGGCGGCTGTTGCGCGGTTTGGCTGTCCCGTCCTGCAGGTCTACGGAATGACGGAAACCAGTGCGGCCATCGCCATTGATGATCCGGCGAACCCGGCGCCTCAAACGGTGGGATATCCCGTTGCGTTGATGAGCATTCGTATCTCCGACGAAGCCGGGAATCTGCTGCCGGTAGGGCGGGAAGGTGAAATCCAGGTGTCCGGGCCGAATGTTTGTAGCGGCTACCTGGGTGCGGCGAACGAAACGGCGGCGATGTACACGCCGGATGGTTTTCTCAGAACCGGCGACCTTGGAAAAATGCGTGAAGACGGCCGACTGACAATCACCGGCCGCATCAAGGAGATGATCAAGGTCAACAGCGGCCAGGTGGCGCCGGCAGAGCTTGAAATGCTGCTCGCCGGCCACCCCGACGTGATTGAAGCTGCAGTTGTGGGGCGTCCCAACCGGTTTTGTGGCGAAATTCCCGTCGCCTATCTGGTGCTGGCGTCGCAGGCCAATCCATATGCGGTTGTCGATTGGCTCAACGAACAACTGATTGGATACAAGCGCGTGCGTGCCGTTGAGGTGGTTAAAGCGCTGCCGAAGAACGGCACAGGAAAGCTCGATCGAAAGGCGCTGGCGACGCTGGAGTCCGGCGTCGGCGTCCTGCAAGCGGTGGAGTGCGCGGCATGAAATTCGTCGATAGTCTCACGCCGCTCGCCATTTTGCCGGTGCTCTTTCCGCCGATGCTGACTGGCCGTTACGAGGTGTCACCAGTGCCGCGCGACATCGTATCGTTGTTTGATTTTGCGGCCGCGGCGGTCGTGCCCCATGCGTTCGTGTTGCCGTTTGTCTCCGGCCTGGGCTACTCCACCGTACGTTACGGCGCAGTCATTCTTTGGCTTGCCGTATTGTTTTGGCCGCGGATCAGGACCGCGACGCGCCGGTTCTGGGCACAAACTGCCGGGTTCAGTCGCCGCCGAATAGTTTCTTCAGCATCGCCGCCATCGGACCGGTTTCAGGCGGCTTGACCGAGGGTTTTTTGGGTCGGGCCTGACGGATGTGGCTCCCGGCCTTCGGGGGTGGTGCCCCGGACGTCCCACCATCGTCGTCCGGCGGCGAAACGGCCAGCGCCAGCTTGTTCATGAACGAGCCGTGGTCACCGGTAACCAGCATACCGGCATTGTCGGCGATCGCGTCGAGCAGCGGATCGAGCCACTGGCTGTCAGCCTTGGCGAAATCACCCAGGACATGGCTGGTGACAAGCGCCTTGTCGCCGGGATGGCCGATACCGATGCGCACGCGCGCATAATCCTTGCCGCAATGGGCGTCGATCGACTTGATGCCGTTGTGACCGCCCGACCCGCCGGCCCGCTTGACCCGGACCTTGCCCGGCGCCAGGTCGAGTTCGTCGTAAAGCACGGTCAGGGCGTCGGGTCCAAGCTTGAAGAAGCGCAGCGCCTCGCCCACCGCCTGGCCGGAAAGGTTCATCATGGTCTGCGGTTTAATCAGCAGCACCTTGTCGCCGCCGATGCGGCCTTCGGCGATCTCTGCCTTGAACTTGCTTGTCCAGGGCGAAAACGAATGGCGGCGGGCAATCGCGTCCGCCGCCATGAAACCGACATTGTGCCGGTGGCCGGCATATTTCTTTCCCGGATTGCCAAGTCCGGCAATGATATGCATCGGATGGCCGCTCCGGTTTTGGGAGAACTACTCCTCGTCGCCTCCGGCTTCGCTTTCGCCTTCCTCGTCGGCCTCGCCGATAACCTCGGTCTCGATCTCTTCGCCCTCGGCTGCTTCCTCTTCCTCGGACTTGAGACCGGCCGGCGCGGCGACCGTTGCGATGGTGAAGTCACGGTCGGTAATTGTCGGGACCGCACCTTCCGGCAGGGTCACCGCCGAGATGTGGACGCCGTCGCCGATATCGAGGCCCTCGACGCTGACTTCAATGTGTTCGGGAATGGCGTCGGCCGGGCAGTTGAGCTCGATCGCATAGCGCACGACGTTGAGCACGCCGCCGCGGCGCAGGCCGGGTGATTTGTCTTCGCCGACGAAGTGACATGGAATCTCGACCGTGACGACGGTGTTCTTGCCGATGCGCAGGAAGTCGACATGCATCGGGAAATCGCGCACAGGATCGAGCTGATAATCCTTCGGCAGCACGCGATATTTGTCGCCATCCACGTCGATGGTGGCGATAGTCGTCATGAAAGCACCGCCGTGCAGCTTGTAGTAGATGTCCTTGTAGGACAGGGCGATGGCCACCGGGGGTTTCTTGTCGCCGTAGATGACGGCTGGAATCTTACCGTGACGCCGAAGTTGCCGGGCGGACCCCTTTCCGACCCGTTCGCGCGCCTCGGCCTTGAGCTCGTACGTATCGCTCATGGCTTTTCCTTTCGAGGACGTTTTCGGAGTGTTCTGCCGGCGAGGATGGCTCGTCCGGAAAAACAACAAGCGGCCCTCGGGCCGCCCGGTCCGCGCCGCCTCCAAGGGTGTCTGGGCGGACGAGCGTGCCTATAGCCGAAGCCGGCGGGCAGCGCAAGACTTGGCGTGGCGCCGGAAACGGTACGGACGCTCAGTCGAACAGGCTGGAGACCGATTCCTCGCCGGCGGTGCGCGCGATGGCCTCGCCGATCAGGCCGGAGATGGACAGAACCCGGACATTGTGCGCCGCCTCGACGGCGGACGTCGGCTGGATGGAATCGGTGATCACCAGTTCCTGCAGCTTGGAATCGGTGATCCGCGCGACCGCGCCGCCCGAAAGGACGCCATGGGTGATGTAGGCGGTCACGCTCGTTGCGCCCACCGCGAGCAGGGCTTCGGCGGCATTGCACAGCGTGCCGCCGGAATCGACGATGTCGTCGATCAGCAGGCAATCCTTGCCGCGTACGTCGCCGATGATGTTCATCACTTCGGATTCACCGGGCCGGTCGCGGCGCTTGTCGACGATGGCAAGCAGCGAATCCAACCGCTTGGCCAGCGCGCGGGCGCGGACCACGCCGCCGACGTCCGGCGATACGACCATGACGTTTGAGAGGTCGTATTTGGCCTTCACGTCGCGGGCCATGACCGGCACGGCAAACAGGTTGTCGGTCGGGATGTCGAAAAAGCCCTGGATCTGTCCGGCGTGGAGATCAAGCGTCAGCACGCGGTCGGCGCCGGCCTTGGTGATGAGGTTGGCGACCAGCTTCGCGGAAATCGGTGTACGGCCAGAAGCGCGTCTATCCTGGCGCGCATAGCCGTAATAGGGCAGAACCGCTGTGATGCGCCTGGCCGAGGAACGGCGGAACGCATCCATCATGATCAGCAGTTCCATCAGATGGTCATTGGCGGGATATGACGTCGACTGCAGCACGAAAACGTCCTTGCCGCGGACGTTCTCCTGGATTTCGACGAAAATTTCCTGGTCCGCGAAGCGACGAACGCTGGCCTTGCCCAAGGGAATGTTGAGGTATCGGGCAACGGCTTCGGCCAGTACCCGGTTGGAGTTACCAGCAAACAGTTTCATGCGAAGTTCCCGCGCATCCGCCCGTCGAATTCCGGCGTTTTACCGGCACGGTCGCGCATTGCAAGCCGGGCTGTTCGATTCAGGTGCCGATTCCGGCATTTGTACAGAAAAAACCTTGCAGCGACCCGCCGATCAGCTGCGTTTGCTGCTCTCAAGCCACGCGGCGAACTCGTCGACGGTGCGCGCACCGATCGCCTCCATCATGCGCGAGGAGACCGACGACCAGCCGTCAGGGCTTGTTCCCGGCGCGCTCTCCTGGCCCTGGATACGGTGCAAACGGTTGCCGCGGGTATCGAAGATATCCCACACATAGATGACCGTGGTCTTGCCGCTCTCGGTAATGGCGGAGAAGTAACCTTTCATATCGTAGGCGGCGCCCGGTGCGCCCGGCGCCACCACCGCAATGCCGCGCTCGGCGGAACGCTGCGCAAGCCGCTTGGACATGGCGCTGACCGCGCCCGACGGCGCGCCGATCACCGGTGCGAGGCTGACCTTGGCCGACGTTGCCAGGGAGGCGACTTGCGTCTGTGCCTCATTGGCGGCGTCAGGCGTTGCCGCAAGCGCGGTCGTTGCGTCCGCGCCGCCTTCGCCGGCAACGTCGGATTCGGAGAAATCGCCACCGGGCTCGGGCGTTGTCGTGGCGACGGATTCGAGTGCTTCGGGCGGCGTCGTACTCGTGCAGGCACCCAAAACAGCCAAGGTCAGCAGGAGCATGGCTGCCGCCGCCAGTCGTTTCATGATGCCTGGTCCGTCCACTCTCATCGCCATCGCATTCCCGCTGCACATATCGGGTCGCTACCTCACGATCAAGTCGAGACCGTGGCGCGAAAGCGACTTCGGCGACCCGTCGGTGGTCAGGTAGGTCTGGCCGAGCGTCATTGCCGTGCCTGTCTCCGTATTCATGATGATCATGTGGGCAAACAGCGTCATGTCGGGCACGATCTGTTCCGGATTGCCGGCGTAGAACATCGGCGTATCCATCCATGACGGCGAGAAACGGGCGCCGAGGGAGTAGCCGCAGGCATTGAGTCGGTGACGGGTGAGCCCGTGTGCCTCCATGACCCGCGCATGGGCGTCGAAAACGTCGCCGAACGTGTTGCCCGGCACCATCGCCTTCTCGACCGCCCTCAGTGCCTCGTGGGCGGCGTCGTAGGCCTCCTGGTGGCCGCGCGACACCTTGCCGACCAGTGCAGTACGCATCATGGCGGCATGGTAGTGGTGGAACACGCCGGCCCATTCGAGGGTGAGCTGGTCGTTCTTGTTCAGCTTGCGGCGACCGGCCTTGTAACGGCACAGCAGCGCGTCCTCGCCCGAACCGATGATGAATTCGTTGGCCGGATAGTCGCCGCCGCCGAGAAACACAGCGCCCTGCATGGCTGCCAGAATCTCCGCCTCGTTGCCGCCCTGCTTGATCAGCGGCAGCGCTGCGTCGAGTGCGTCGTCGGCGAGGCGGGCGGCTTTCTTCGCCTTGGCGATCTCGGCCTCGCTCTTCACCATGCGCAGTCGCGGGACCAGTTTCGACACGTCGCTGATCTCGCCGAAAGTCTGCATCTGCTCGTCGAGCCGCCGGCCGTTGAGCGCGGTGAGGCCATGGGTGTCGTATTCGATGCCGATCTTGCGGCCCAGAAGGTCGAGATCATTGAGCAGGTTGCGCAGGTCGATTGCCGGATTGGCGTTGTCGCGGTCCGTCCACAACACGACATTCTCGATGTTGGAGGTGTGGCGCGCCTGGCGCAGGTCAGCCGAGCGCGTGAGCAACACCATCTCGCCGTTGGCCTTGAACACCAGGCACTGGAAGAAGCAGTAGCCGAACGTATCGTAACCGGTGAGCCAGTACATGCTCTCCTGGGCAAAAAGCAGCAACGCGTCGAGACCCTGCCCGGTCATCGCCGCAATGAGCCGCTCGCGACGGTCGCTGTATTCTGCCTCGTCGAAATGTAGGGCCATCAGTTGAACTCCAGTGCAATTGCCGAGATCTGGCGACCATAATCGGCTTCGCCGCGATGGGAGGCGCGGCGATAGGAAAAGAAACGCTCCTCGTCACCATAGGTACAAAGGTCAAGCGACGAGGCGGTTACGCCAGCAGCGGTCAGGCGGGCAAGGATGTAGCCGGCAAGGTCGAACATGGCGTGGCCGGTGCGCGGCGAGGGGACAAACCA
Source organism: Rhizobiaceae bacterium (assembly GCA_041397625.1). Classification (GTDB taxonomy): domain Bacteria; phylum Pseudomonadota; class Alphaproteobacteria; order Rhizobiales; family Rhizobiaceae; genus JAWKWH01. The sequence continues at coordinate 20,357 of JAWKWH010000009.1, read as the reverse complement.
ACGATCATTGTCCGAAGCCGCATCGAGCAGGCGGTCGACGAATTCCGGTCCGACCTCGTAACTGGCCTGCGAAATCGCCGGTCCAAGGACGGCGACAATGTGCTCTTTTCTGGCGCCGAGCGCCTCCATGGCGGCAATCGTGTTTTCGAGCACGCCGGTCAAGGCGCCTTTCCATCCCGCGTGGGCGGCGCCGACGATGCGGGCCTCGGCATCGCAAAACAGGACCGGACCGCAATCGGCAGTCAGCACGCCGATGGCAAGGCCCGGCGTGGCGGTGACGATGCCATCGGCCTTGGGTCTCTTGCCCGAAAACGGCGCATCGACGGCGATGACATCGGGCGAATGAACCTGATGCGGGCAAGCGAGCATGGCCGGTTCCACGCCGAGGCTGACAGCGACGCGACGGCGGTTTTCCGCCACGCTTTCGGGGTCATCGGCCGAGCCGAGCCCGACATTGAGACCGCGATAGATGCCGTCCGACACGCCGCCATCCCGGGTGAAAAAACCGTGTGCGATTCCGCTTCCAAGCGCCCTGGAGCGCAGTGGTTCCGGTCTGGTTTCCGTCAACATTGGCCGCTCGATAACATAAGACCCCCGTGACGCGAATGGTGGAATGGCACATTGGCGAAGTCAATGCGACCGCAGGCGCAATCCACGGACCGGTTACGATGCGGCCGCGAAGGGCCCAAGTGCGACGCCGCGCTCAAACATCGCCATCACCTTGAACAAATCGCCCATGCCCTGCGGGCCGGCGAGACGCTCGACCTCGGCCTCGATGCGCTGCCGCGCGCCGGCATCCGCGTCGGCGCCGAGCCGGCCTGCGCGCTCGACGACCCCCATGCGCAGGAGGAACTCACCCTGGGTCAGGAAGGCCGTATCTGCGCCGGCGGCTCTAGCTGCGGTCACAAGCGCGGCGAAATCCACATGGGTGGTCAGGTCCGCCTGGCCGGGAGCTGAGAATATGTCGACCGGCCTGTGCCCGCGGACCGCTTGCAGCGTGTCGCCGAAGCCGGGCTCGAGATGGCCGTAGTCGAAGAACAGCGCCGCGCCGCCATGGGTTGCGACGCGCCCGCCGATCTCCGCCGCCATGGCCTCGCGGGCCGGCGCGGTCTCGAACACGGTCCCGTCGGGCGCGTCGCCGGCACCCGCCGGCAGCAGTGCCGGGTCGATGCCGCCCGCTCCCGCGACGAATTCCAGCTCGCCTGCCTGATCGATACCCACCATGCGTTCGAGCCAGCAGCCGTCCATCTTGACGTATTGGCGCGCGGGAACGGCATCGAACAGTTCGTTGCCAACCATGAACAAGGGTAATCCGGACAGTTGGTCGACGGTTTCAGTCCAGCGAATGCGCGCGGCCCGGTCGCCGAGCGTCTCGCGCTGCATGCCTGCAAGTCGCGGGCTCGTCTCGATCATGCCGATCTCGGCGGAAGCCGGGAAATCCGGTGCAATCTTTTCGAGTGAGCGCAGCATGTCGGCCATCAGCGTGCCCCGGCCCGGTCCGATCTCGGCGATCACGGCCGGCTTCGGGCTGCCTGCGGCATGCCAGGCGGCCAGCAGCCATATCGCGACCAGTTCGCCGAACATCTGGCTGATCTCGGGCGCGGTGATGAAATCGCCGTCGCGACCGAAGGGCTGTCCGGTGGTGTAGTAGCCGTCCTGCGGATCGAAAAGGCAAAGAGCCATGTAGTCGGATACCGGTATCGGACCGGTTTGCGCGATCTGGCGTTTCAGCCGCCCTGCGAGCGGCGTGGTCATTGTCCGTCCGGCGGCCGCGCCGTGGCGATCGCCCAGGCGCCGGCGAGAACCATCGGCAGCGACAGCACCATGCCCATGGTCAGCCAGCCGCCGGCGAGATAGCCGATATGGGCGTCGGGTTCGCGGAAGAACTCGACCAGGATGCGCGACAGGCCGTAACCGGCAACGAAGACGCCGCCGATGAAGCGCGGCGTCTTCAGCCGGTGCCCGCGGTGGATGAATAGCGAGAGCACGGCAAACAGCACCAGCCCTTCCAGCGCGGCTTCGTAGAGCTGGCTCGGATGGCGCGGCGCCGGCCCGCCATTGGGAAACACGAAGGCCCAGGGCACGTCGGTAGGCCGGCCCCAAAGCTCGGAATTGATGAAATTGGCGATGCGAACGAGGCCGAGGCCGACGGGAACGCCGGAGGCGACCGTGTCGAGCAGGCTCCAAACGCGGATGCCGCGCCGGCGGGCGAAGACGATCATCGCCAGTATGGTGCCGAGAAGTCCGCCGTGAAACGACATGCCGCCCTGCCACACGGCGAACATGTCGAGCGGATTGGCGAAATAGCGGGCCGGATCGTAGAACAGGATGTAGCCGAGCCGGCCGCCGAGAACCACGCCGGCGGCAGCCCAGAGCAGGAAATCGTCGAGATCCTCTCCGGTCATCGCCGGCTTGTTGCCGGCCCACAGCTGGGGTTTGGACACCAGCCATTTGGCATGCCACCAGGCGAACAGGATACCGACGACGTAACCGAGCCCGTACCAGTGGATGGCGATGGGGCCGATGGCGACGATCACCGGATCGATGTCCGGAAAGGTCAGCGCGGCGAGCGGCAGGAGAAGGGTTTCGGGCATGGCGGGGCCGTCTGGGTTAAGCGGGATTCGGCGGCCGGCGGACGATGCGTGAGCGGCCCGGCAAGGTCAAGGCGGATCGGGTGGCAAATCGGCACGGCCGAAGCGGTAACCTTGCATTTGGCCGCGGGCGGCCCTACCTCAAAAAGCCGACAAAGAGGACTTGAACCATGACCAATGGCCCGAATCGACTGCTCGATGAGTTTGCCAAGCTGATGACGGATGCGGCAGGCGCTGCCCAGGGCGTGCGGCGCGAGGTGGAAACGGCCTTCCGGGCTCAGGCCGAGCGTGTCCTCAATTCGATGGACGTGGTGCAGCGCGAGGAGTTCGAGGCGGTGCGCGACATGGCGCTGAAGGCGCGTGCGGAAAACGACGCCCTGGCGGCGCGAATTGATTCGCTGGAGGCTCGACTGGAGCAAGTCGAGCTCAGAAAGGCCCGCAAGGCCGGTCCGGCGGCTACCGCAAGGGCCAGGGCGAAGAAATAATCGCCGCTTCTGTCCACAGGGCCAGCGACTTCAAAAACGCTTTTGCGCGAGTCGCTTACCGTCTTTGCGTGATTCATTTTGTCGGATGGTTTCCACACCCTGCCGCGCCGCCGAGCAAAAAAGGGGGTGGCGCTCGGACTCAGCATCAATAGACTGGAATCGTTACATGATTCGGATCGGGTCATGTGCCGGGTAGCGGTGGCCCGGAACGAGTTTCGTACGGGGATTTCAGCCGCCATCGACGGGTATCGCGTCACGACCACGCACGGGCAGCCAATGTGCCCGTCGAACCAACGGGGCTCATGCATGGAACTCCATGAATTCGAAATCGCCAGAGACCTGCATCCGGTCGACGTCATCGAGCACGTGGCCCATGCCAATGACTGGTCGTTCGAGCGTACCGGCGACGACGAGATCGCGATCTCGGTGGCGGGCAACTGGACCGACTATCACGTGTCGTTTTCGTGGATGGAGGATTTCGAGACCGTCCATCTTGCCTGCGCCTTCGACATCAAGGTGCCGAAGAACCGCGCCAACGAGGTGATGCGGCTGTTGTCGCTGATCAACGAGCAGATGCTGTTCGGCCATTTCGACCTTTGGGAGCAGGAAGGCGCGATCATGTTCCGCCAGGCATTGTTGCTGAGCGGCGGCGCCGAGCCGACGGCCAAGCAGGTGGAGATGCTGCTCGGCTGCGCGCTGGAGGCATGCGAGTGTTACTATCAGGCCTTCCAGCTCGTGGTCTGGTCGGGGATGCCGGCGCGCGATGCCATGTCGAGCGTGCTGTTCGAGACCTTCGGCAACGCCTGAGCGGCGACTATGACCGACGCAAGAGCGGAGATCGGAATCGAGGAATTCGATCGGGTCGACATCCGTGTCGGAACCATCGTCAAGGCGGAACCTTTTCCCGAGGCGCGAAAGCCGGCTATCAAGCTTTGGGTCGATCTCGGCCCCGGGATCGGCGTGAAGAAATCCTCCGCCCAGATCACCAGGCACTATCTGCCGGAAGACCTGCCGGGCCGGCAGGTGATGGCGGTCGTCAACTTCCCGCCGCGCCAGATCGGCAAATTCATGTCGGAGATACTGGTGTTGGGCTTTCCCGACGAGGAGGGCGCCGTGGTGCTGGCGGCGATCGACAAGAAAGTGCCGGACGGCGGCAAGCTTTTCTAAGCGGAGGTCAGGCGGGCACCTGCACGGTGGCGCGCAGGCCGCCGAGCGGTGAGCGGCCGAGCGTGATGTCGCCGCCATGGCTGCGGGCGATATCGCGGGCGATCGACAGACCGAGACCGGTGCCGCTCGAATCCTGGTTGCGCGCCTCGTCGAGACGGAAGAACGGCTTGAACACGTCTTCCAGCCGGTCGTCGGGGATACCCGGTCCGTCGTCGTCGATTGTGGCCGTCAGCATACGCTTGCGGTTCTGCACCTTCACCTCGACGCGATCGGCGTGGCGAAACGCGTTGCCGACCAGGTTTGAGATCAGCCGGGAATAAGCGTTGGGGCGCACATGCACCTCGTTGTCGCCCTCGATCTCGACCTTGAGTTCGCGGTCGCGCAGGCGGGCTTCCTCGCCCAGCGTGTCGAACAGTTCGTTGAGGTCGAGCCGGCCGGTGTCCTCCGACGCCTCGCCGCGAGCAAACGCCAGGTAGCCTTCCAGCATCGACTGCATGTCGTCGACATCCTTGTCGAGCGCGCTGATGTCGGTGTCGCGGTTTCCCAAAGCCAACTGCAGCTTGAAACGGGTCAGGATGGTACGCAGGTCGTGGCTGACGCCGGTCAGCATGGCGGTGCGCTGTTCGATCTGGCGCTCGATGCGTTCGCGCATCTGGATGAATGCCGTACCGGCGCGCCGGACTTCCTCGGCGCCGCGCGGATTGAAGTCGGGCGGCATCGGCCGGCCCTTGCCGAAACTTTCAGCCGCATGGGCAAGCTGCTGGATCGGCCTGATCTGGTTGCGCAGGAACAGGATGGCGATGAACAGCAAGACCAGCGACGTGCCGACCATCCACAACAGGAAGATGTGGGTGTTCGATGCGTAGGCCTGGCTACGCCGGGCAAAGACGCGCAGCACATTGTTCTCGAGCTTGATGCGTATTTCGACGACATTGGAATTGCCGACCGTATCGATCCAGAACGGCCGGTTGATCTGACGGGTTACCTCAGAGCTCAGGATCTGGTCGAGAATAGAAAAGAACGGCTTGGGCCCGGGCGCCGGCAGCGGATCGGGCGGCAGTACGTCGACCTTGAGCGACAGGCGCTCCTGGGCGATGCGGATCGCCTGGGCAATGCCTTCCTCGCCGGGATGGGTCTCGATCATGTCGATTACGGCGGCGATATCGGCGACCACCGCGGTGGACAGGCGCTGGGTCACCGTTTGCCAGTGCCGTTCCATGAAGACGAAAGCGATCACCGACTGCAGAAGCAACATCGGTGCGATGACGATGATCAGCGACCGAGCGTAAAGCCGCTTGGGCATATAGCGGGAAACCTGGCGCCAGAAGCGGCGCCAGATCAGCTGTACGATCGACAACGTGCGCAGACCGCGCGCGACGGCGGTCTGTCGTGCCTCGCCCTGCTTGTCCGTCGTCGCCATCCCTGCTGACCCTTCGGTTGCCCGTGGCACGGCCAGACACCGAACCACCGGCGATGGCCGTAGCCGAACGGCAGCTTATACCAAATCCGGTCGGGTTGGGTACTGGACCGGACGGCGGGCTATTCGACCGAAAGGCGATAGCCGACGCCGCGGACGGTCTGCAACCAGACGGGATTGGCGGGATCGTCCTCGATCTTGCGGCGCAAACGGTTGATCTGGACGTCGATGGTTCGTTCGCCGACCGTCGCGTCGTCGCCGATCAGTTCCTGGCGCGGGATCGTTTCGCCGGCGCGTTCGGCAAACAGCGCCAGTATGTCCTGCTCGCGATCGGTGAGCTTGACCGGCTTGCCCGCGCATTTGAGCTCGCGGCGCGTGATCTGGAACGTGTAGGGGCCGAAAACGATCTGTTCCACCTTGGGAGCGGCGGCCGGGCCGCCACGCCTGAGGATGTTGTTGACGCGCAGGATCAGTTCGCGCGGGTCGAAGGGTTTCGACAGGTAGTCGTCGGCGCCGGCCTCGAGACCCGTCACGCGGTTTTCGATCTCGGTGAGCGCGGTAAGCATAAGGATCGGCACCTGTTTTTCGCTGCGCAGCGAACGAGTGAGATCAACCCCGCTTTCGCCTGGCATCATTATGTCGAGGATCAGCAGGTCGAAGTCGATGCCGGCCAGTTTCCTGCGCGCATCGATGGCGCTGGCGGCCACGGTGACGCGGAACCCGTTGGACGTCAGGTACTGTTTGAGCAGATCGCGGATGCGCGTGTCGTCGTCGACGACCAGAAGATGCGGCGCATCGTCAGCCGGCGCGACAAAATCGTCGACCATTACTCGTCTTCCTCTCCTGCCCCGTTACGCCCGCCGGGCAGCCTGTCGATCTGCGAGCGGCGGTCCGGATTGACCATGGCGCGCAGGAAACATTCTATCGCGGCGCGTTCCGACCGCCCGCATTCCTGCAATGCACGGCGGATACGGCGGGACTGTGGCGTGGCCAGCGCCAGCGACAGTTGTCGTCCCCTGACGGTCGGGTAGAGTTCGCGCTGGCGCCGGTCCTGCGGACCCGGCACCTGAACGATGTAGCCGGTATCGACAAGTTGCTTGAGGACGCGGGCGAGGCTCTGTTTGGTGATCTTGAGCACGTCGAGCAATTCGGCGACGGTCAGGCCCGGCATGCGATTGACGAAATGCAGGACGCGATGGTGCGCGCGGCCGAAACCGTAGCCGTCGAGAATCTCGTCCGGGTCGGAGGTGAAATCGCGATAAGCGAAGAACAGCAGCTCGATAATGCGGAGATCGATATCCTCGTCGGTGCCGAGCGGTGTCCGCAGTGGCTTTTCGGGGTTTTCGGTCGCATTCGCCATGTCGGTCGCGTCACTTTCCAAAAATTATGTCAGCCTTATTGACATAATTTTCCTGCAATGGTAATTTTCGCCAAGCTTATTGCCGGAATGCGCACAAAATGGAATGCCCCGGGCACAATTGCGACATTTACGGTAATATTGGCGCATAGAGCCAGATTGCCGGGCGGCCGAGGCAGCCGGCAAGATCGTTGAAACCGAAGATCGCGGGACAGATCCCGCCGGAGGGTGGCATGGCATCCGTTGCATTCGACAAACTCGATGGACACATCTGGATGAATGGCGAGTTCGTCAAGTGGGCGGAGGCGAAAGTACATGTCCTGACCCATGGCCTGCATTATGCCAGCGCGGTTTTCGAGGGCGAACGCGCCTATGGCGGCGAGATCTTCAAACTGACGGAACATACCGAACGCCTGCACGAATCGGCACGCCTGCTTGGCTTCCGTATCCCCTGGACGGCCGAGCAGATCGACGAGGCGTGCAACCAGCTTCTGGCCAAGCAGGGCTTTGCGGATGCCTATGTTCGACCGATCGCCTGGCGCGGTAGCGATATGATGGGCGTTTCCGCACAGAACAACAGGATCAACCTGGCGATCGCGATCTGGCAGTGGCCGAGCTATTTTGATCCCGAGCAGCGTTTGAAGGGCATTCGCCTGGACCTTGCGGAATACCGCCGGCCGGACCCAAAGACCGCGCCGTCGAAATCCAAGGCCGCCGGGCTCTACATGATCTGCACGCTTTCCAAGCATGCCGCGGAGGCCAAGGGCTATGCCGATGCGCTGATGCTGGACTGGCGCGGGCTGGTCGCCGAGGCCACCGGCGCCAACGTTTTCTTCGTCAAGGACGGTGTGCTGCATACGCCGAAGCCGGACTGCTTCCTTGACGGGATTACCCGCCGCACGGTGATCGACCTGGCCAGAAAGCGCAATTTGGAGATCGTCGAGCGGGCAATCATGCCGGAGGAAATGGAAGGTTTCGAGCAGTGCTTCCTGACCGGAACGGCGGCGGAAGTGACGCCGGTCTCCGAAATCGGGCCCTACCGGTTCAGTGTCGGCGACATCACCAAGGCATTGATGCAGGACTACGAGGCTGTCGTCAGGCCGAGCCGTTCCATTGCCGCCGAATAGAGCCCGGGCCGGAGAGCGGCACGTGCGGTGCATCAACAACCGGCGCAGATCACTCGTCTCTTTTTGGGTTGACTAGAGCCGCCGCTTTGCCGAACGTGCGCGGGCAAGCGGAGCGGCTCGGCCGCGAGGAGGGACCATGGAAGCACTCGTACCCATCATCATCGAAGCGGTCGCAGGCGCGATCGGCGGTCATGCGGTCAGCGGCGCGCTGAAGCAGCAGGCGGTCAATGCGCTGATGCGAACAATCCTGGGCGCCATCGGCGGTGTCGGCGGCGGTACGCTCCTGGGCTCCGTACTTGGCGGAGCGGCCGGCGCCGATCCGGCGGCAGGCGGGATGCTTGGCGGATTGCTCGGCCAGGCGGTTGGCGGTGCGGCCGGCGGCGGTATCCTGTCGGGCATTGTCGGCGCCGTCATGAGCGGCATGAAGAAGTAATTTCGCGCCTGACCGACCGGCAAATCAATGGCGAGGCTGTTGCGGCCCGGGTGGACCGGGCCGTGGGAATGCGTATAACCGGCGGTATCCGAAACGGGAGCCCGCCATGGGAAATCTGAGCGCCGGCATCGTTCCGGTCACGCCCTTCCAGCAGAACTGCACGGTGCTGTTCGACGACGCCGAAAAGGCGGGCGTCGTTATCGATCCCGGCGGCGACGTGGAACGCATCCAGGCGATGCTTGAGGAAAACGGCATCGGGGTCGAGGCGATCTGGCTGACCCACGGCCATATCGACCATGCCGGCGGCGCGATGGATCTGAAGGAAGCGCTTGGCGTCGAGATAATCGGCCCGCATGAGGGCGACCGCAGCATGTTGCTCAATCTGGAGCAGCAGGCGCGGATGTTCGCGCTTCCGGACCGGGTTCGAAACGTCACGCCCGACCGGTTTCTCCAGGAAGGCGAGAAAGTCTCGTTTGCGGCCCATGAGTTCGAGGTGTTTCATTGCCCCGGACACGCGCCGGGCCATGTGGTCTATTATAACCGCGACGCGCATTTCGCCCATGTCGGCGACGTGTTGTTCCGCGGATCGATCGGTCGTACCGACCTGCCGGGCGGCGACCACGAAGCATTGATCCGCTCGATCAAGGAGAAGCTGCTGCCGCTTGGCGATGACATCGCCTTCATCTGCGGGCACGGTCCCGGCGGCAATTTCGGCGAGGAACGACGGTCAAACCCGTTTCTGATCTGACGCCATCCCGCCGAGGCGGGAGCCGGCGCACGGACGCTCCGGCTCCTCCACGGTCAGCTAATTCGCGATACAGAAGTGACGCTTGCCGTCAAATCCCATGAACGTACCGCTTCGAGCATCGAACGACCGGTAGCGAGCGCTGCAATCGCGGTACCATTCCGCCGACCACGGTTCGGCGGCATTTGCCTTCGAACCCTCGTAATAGACAATCTCGGGGTCGTCGGCAGCCACGTCCGGGCGCGGAGGAAAATAGTCACGATCCGGGCGCGGGCGCGCGGGATGGTGAACATAGCCGTCGCCGTCGTCGGGTGTGTTGGCCGCTCCGACTATGATTGCGCCGAGCGCCAGTCCGATGATACCGGCGGCGAGCAGCTCGCCGGTATCGCGCTTTTCGACCACAACCGGCGTCTGGTGGCGCGGATGCCGGTGTTTGTTCCAACGCTCATGAGCGGATGCCTGGGCAATGGGCGTCATGGCGATGGATACTGCCGCCAGCGACAGTACGGCCGGTTTCAGGATTCGGTTCATCGGGATCTCCTTGCAAATCCGCCTCCAGGCGAGGACGCGGAGGATGTGGAGAACTTTCTAGACGAACCAGCCTGAACGGCGGCTGAACGAAGTTCGTCAGCCCTCGACGGTCAGGTTGACCGCCTTCGGCCCCTTGCCGCGCTTGTCGGGTTCGGTTTCGAACGAGACCTTCTGCCCGTCTTCGAGGCCCGGCAGGCCCGATGCCTGGACGGCGGAGATGTGAACGAACACATCATTGCCGCCCTCATCGGGCGTTATGAAACCGAACCCCTTGGAATGGTTGAAGAATTTGACTGTACCGGTCTGCGCCATGGAAATCTCCTTGTCTGCGCTCATGGCTTTCGCCGCGAACTTCGCCGCGGCATGGTATCGGTCGTTTACTGGGGGAGAAGAAACAGTGGTCGGCGTGCCGGGCCCTTGCACAGGCAATCTCAAGTCGCGCAACCCCACCGGGCGGCCTTTCGTCAGATCTCGAGCCCGGGCAGGCTATTCCAGTCTCCGGGCCGGCAAATGCCCGAATACCCGATTGTTGTCGATTTGACCGGCAACAGCAAGTGAAACTTGATGTGGCTCATCTGTCGGTCGGCCAAAACCTTCTCAAGCTGCGGCAACTGGCATAGGCTTTGCGGACAAGGATCAGCAGCGGGAGGACGAAAGATGAGACGTATTAAGCCCAGATATGCACTCGCCGGTCTCGCGATGATGTTCTCGCTGCTGGTCGCCGGAGCGGCGCCGGCGCAGATCAAGTTCGAGATCGAGGGTGGCGAGCAGCTTGCCGTTGCCTATCTGGAAAGTCGCGGTTTCACCCAGATCAAGATCATCGCCAACGAGCTGTTCCAGGTTCGCGCCGAAGGTTGCAAGGACGGCGTTCGCTATCGGTTCCGCGTGCGCATCGACGGGCGCATCTTCGACTTGCGCAAGATTGGCAACTGCGGTGCGATCACCAAGGCGCAGGTGCGTCAGATACTGCAAAAGCAGGGATATCGACGCATCGATGTCGCGATGCAGAACAATCGCTATGTCGCCTTCGGCTGCAAGCAGGCCGATCGCTACCGTCTCGTGCTTCGGCTTGACGGCAAGATACTCGATACCCGCCGCGTCGGCACCTGCGGCGACGTGCTCTCGCCCGGCGATGTCGCCGCCAGGCTGAGGGAACAGGGTTTCGACCGGATCGATTTCACCGACAACCAGTTGCCGAACTACGTGGCGACAGCCTGCCTGGGCGAAGTCAAGTTCGAACTGGTGATCGACGGGCAGGGCAACATCAAGCGCGAGCGCCGCATCGGTCGCTGCACGCCGCCGATCGACCCTCGCGACATCGTCTCGATCCTGCAAAGACAGGGCTATTCCCGCATCGAGGTGATCGACAGTCACCTGCCGCGTTACGTTGCCGAAGCATGCAAGGGCAACAAGCATGTCGAGGTTACGCTCGACCGGTTTGGCCGCATCACCAAGGTATCGACCATCGGCACATGCAAGCCGAAACTTTCGGCTGAGCAGATCGCCGAGATACTGGAGCGTCGCGGCTTCCTGCGCATCCACATCGTCAAGGCGGACGCCGAAGGCTATACGGTCGATGCCTGCTACAAGCGGCGGAACCTGCGCATGATGTTCAACATCTATGGCGATTTTGTTTCCGAGCGCGATCGCGGTCCGTGCGTGTCCCGCCGGGTCTCGGAGGTTCTCAAGGAACTTAGGGACCTTGGGTATTCCGAGTTGACGCTCGAGGCGGAGGGTTGCCGGGCCAATCGTCGCGAGCGGTTCGAACTCGACGAATTGGGCGATACGGTAAAACGGGAGCGCCTTGGCGGCTGTTGAAACGGGTCCAGGCATCCGGCGCCGGTATGCCGGTCGAATGCACGGACCTGCCGGTGTGAACTATCCCACAGTACGGTGGGTGGTTTCGTGTTAAAATTGCAACTCGCGTGATGGATGCACGCATTCCAGTCTGGGGACAACGCAGACGGAACGCATCGCCGGGCGACATAAATGTCGGAGGGCTCTGCCGATGGACAGCGGTACGCGGCACTGGACCACTTCCAGGATGATCGGCGACAAGACCGAAATAGCAATTCTCGCGCCCATCAAGCTTGGACGCGTACCGAACGAACGGCGCACATTCGAGGAGCGGGTGCGTTTCAAGATTGCCGCCCTGATGCGCGCCTCCGAGCAGGGCACGCCGACGGAGCTCAGTCGTATCGTCACCATCCATTTCGCCCGGATGATCGTCATCCGGCCCGAGCAGTATCTGATCTATTCGGGCTATCCGGGCTTCCCGTCGAGTGAGGGCAGACCCGGAGCCGACGCTCCGAGCTTTCGCGACCGTTTCGGGCCGGCGGCGAAAAACGCATGGATGTTCGACGAATTTGTCGAGGAGCGTTCCGATGCGAATGGCGACGACAACGCAGACAAGCCTGCGGCGGGGTTGGAGTTCCGCTCATGGCTGCTGACGCAGGTCATCTTCGACGGCGACATCAAGGTCTATTTCCGCGATATCGCCGAAATCATCAAGGACCGTTTCGACGACGTATTCTTCAACTGCGAGGATTTTCCCGGAACCGGCGATTTCGAGGCATTCTGGCGCTGGATCCGTCGCTACCAGCTTCCAAATGACCTGTTCATGTCGGCCTATCCGAACCTTTCGGTGCCCAGGATCAAGCACCTGGAGGACTTCAAACGCCGCTTCGATGTGCTTGTTGCCAAGGTCCGTTCACCGACCGGCGAACGGCTGCAGCCCATGGACGAGCTGTTCGACGAGTTCCTCAGGCAGAGTCAGCAATTCGCGGATGGTTTCCCCGCGGCAGGCGGCGTCTACACGAGTGCGTTGGCAGACGAGGAGGAGCAACCATGAACCGCCCGCTGTCGAAGGACCAGGCATCCGTCCTGGCGACCTCTGCTGCCGCCAACATCCAGGCCAATGTACTTCGCGCGGCCAAGGTTCCGGGCATCGATGCGCGCAACTGGTCCCTGTTCTTCTTTTTCAGAATCCTGAGACGATCGGAGACGAGACCGGTGCCGCAATTGCTGGCCGGACTTGGCGACAGTGCCGGAGAGGCCGACGAGGCCTCGCTTGAACGGGTCATTCAGGCCTGTGCGGCGAGCCTGAGCAGCGGTGGTGCTCTCGGCGTCACGGAAACAGGCGCGGAGGGGAGTGGACAGGTTGCCGATGTCGGCGGCCAATCGCCGGATTCGCTCGCCGCGGCGGACGAGTTCCTTCAATGGCTTGCGGGGCTCACGGGCGTCGATTCCGGCAAGGCCGGGGCTGACGAGGATGATACGACGCTGGCGAGGAAGCTTGCCGGCCAGGTCGGCGGCAAGCTCGATGCGGCAAGCCTTCGCCGGCAGTTAAAAGGGATGCTGGCCAAGGACGGGCTCGACTACGATCGCGACAAACTCGGCCTTGAACTGTTCGGGTTGTTGCAGCAGCCCGGTGGCGCGATGCTCGTGGTGGCGCGGATGCTGGAACTGATGCTAGCCAACCTGGCGTCGCCGGCCGATCTCCTGATTATCGTGCGCACGATCAAGGGGCTGGGCCAGGGATTGCAGAGCGACAGGAAAGTCGCCGCGCAATTCCTCTTCGTCCTCTCGGCCTTCTTCAAGGTGCTGGTTTCCAGTCCCGACATCGTCAAGGCATTGCTTGCCAAGCTCGGAGAGCCGCACAGGGCCGGTCTGTCGGCGCTGCATGGCGGGTTGCCGCTGATGTGCATCTACGAAATCCTGCGCCAGGCATCGCGACCGGCAAAGACCGGACCGGTGGTTCGCGACGATCTGAGCCAGCATGCGGGCGATCTGGCGGCCATGGCAAATGTCGCCGGCAAGGCCGCGGATCCGATGCCGGTCAACATCGCTTTCACCTTTCCCGGGCTCGAGGCGTTGCATGTCGATCCGCGAACGCTGGATTCGTTTCCCGACGTGTTCAAGGAAGGCATGGCGGCACGGGCCGAACGGCTTGGCGACACCGGCGCCAGTGCGCCGGAAAACTGGGATGGCGCCCTGGGTTTGCGCAGCGTGCATGGCCGTTTCGACACCCGCTTTGTCGTCGGTGACGAGCACACCGCGCTTAAGGAAGAGCCGTGGCGGAACCTGCGCGAGGACATTTTCCTGTTCAACAATCGCTCCGGCCCGCGCGGCCGCTTGCTGCGGGCGCTGATCGGCGCGCTGTTCAGGCCGCTTGGGATGGAGATCCTTCACGTCGAACTCGGCCAGGATCCCTATGAAGTCGAGAATGGCGAGATCCGGCATCTGAGATATCGCCGCGAACATTTCGGCTTCCGGGACGGCATCAGCCAGCCATTCGTCAATATGGGGCTCGGGACGCCGCCGGCGGGCGGTGGAACGCCGCGCCGCAATCGCACATGGGACACGGTGGCGCCGGGCGAGGTGTTCCTCGGCCGCAAGGATGAGGACGGCCATGTGCAGGTGCAGCCGGCCAATGAGGTGCTGCGTACGGACGCCACCTATCAGGTATTCCGCAAGCTCGAGCAGGATGTGGTCGGTTTCCGCAATTACCTCAGGCGCCAGCGCCCGACGAGGCAAGGCCAGGAGAGGCTGGCCGCGCAGTTCATGGGCCGGTGGAAGGATGGTACGCCGCTGATCGTCTCACCCGACGCGGAAATGGGGCTCGGCGATGATCCGGATGGCCTTACCAACGACTTCGTCTTTGTCGGGGACGATCCGCTTGGCGCCAAATGTCCACTGGGATCGCATATCAGGCGAACCAATCCCCGTGACATCGGCGGCAACGGCGATGCAAAGCGCCACCGCATCCTGAGGCGCGGGATCGCCTATGGCGGACCGCTGCTGCCCGAGGGCTCGCCTGGCGACGGCGAGGAGCGTGGCTTGCTTTTCATTGCGGTCAACTCGCGCATCGACCTGCAGTTCGAACTGATCCAGTCCAACTGGATCAACAATGGCGAATTCCTCGGTCAGGCCGGCCTCGGGCGCTGCCCGATTACCGGGGCCAACAATGGCGGCGTTGGCGACCGTTTCCACGAAGTGGGCGCAACAGCGCCGGTACATCATATCCCGCGCTTCGTGACGACGCGGGGTGGCGACTATTTCTTCGTTCCCGGTCTTAAAGCGCTGCGCGCGATCGCGCGCGGCGAAACCTTTCCGCCCGATCAGGACTGGCAGGGTGGCGGCTGGCTCGACGACATCGCCACGCCGTCGCTGTTCCAGCCGACGCGCGTCGGCGGATATATGAAGCGGATACTCTCCGGCCGGGAACGCAAGATCGTCGTCAGGCCACCGCCGGCGCCCGCATCGGAGGAATTGCCGTTTCCGCATGATGTGGCGGAAGATCCGCTGGCCGGCGCTCCGGTGACCTTTGTCGGCCTGCACGGCGACGTGAAGAAGGTTCTGCAGGACAATACCGGCGACGATACGCTGTTCTCCGTTGCGCACTATCGCGAGGCATGCAGGCGGACGACGCGTGGCTATGACCTGCTGATCGGCACGGAACTGAGGACCGAGGCCGGTGGCGCCCGGCGACGGCTGCAGACCGTGCTGCAAATGGCCTGGTCGAAATTCGTCGCCGAAACAGGTTTCTACGAACGCCTTGCCGAGATCACGGACGACAGCCTGAGGAACGCCGTCAACCGGACGAGCCAGCGCGGCCAGATGGATCTCGTGCGCGATCTTGCAACCGACACGGTCTACCGTATCGTATCCGAACTGTTCGGCGTCGCCGGACCCGGATGGTTGACGGAAATCGCCATTGCGCTGCCGTTCGCGCGCAAACAGGTCGGCGACCTGCAGCGCGACTGGTTGGGCACGCTTGGAAACGAGAAACCGGAAAATCCAGGTCTGGTGACGCTGCAATTGTGGTCCGTCATCTTCCTTGCCGACCTCGTCGGCAACCATATGCGTGCCGGGGAACTCAACGAGCTGGCGCGCAAGTCGGGCGCCGAGTTCATGACCCACCTTGAGAGCCTGGTGGCAAAGGCAAGGACGCAGCGCAGGCGCGACCGGAAAACGCTTCTCGATACGTTCGTGGCTATCGAGCAGGAAGCGATCGATGTCGTCCGCAAGGCCGATGCGCCCGCCGGCGATCCGTCCTACTCGACCGACGGCTACTATATTGACGTGATGGTGCTGCTCCTGGAGCTGGTCGGTACGCCGATGTCGGTCATTCCCACGGCGTGGGGTAACGTGATGGACAGCATCCTCAATTTCGGCATCGACCTGCCGACCTTGTTTACCATCCTGGGCGATCCCGAGCGGTCGATGGTCGTTACGGGCGGCAAGGTCGGCGAGGGGGCGTATAGCTGGATCAGGCAACTGCTCTACGAGGTCGATCGCCTCAATCCGTCGTTCAAGATCTTCATGCGGCGCAGCGAGCAGGCGAACAAAATCGACGACGGGCTGACGATCGACCAGGGACATTGGGTGGCGGCGATGGCGATAGCGGCCAATTTCGATCCGAGAGTACATCCGCAACCGACGGAGTTCTCACTCTATCCGTTCCTGCCCGGTCCTCGCCGCGATCCCGGCAATTATTTCATGTTCGGTTCGGCCGGCGGCGGACGCGATTGCTGGGGCCGCGACCGGTTGGCGCTCTACCTGCTCGACCGTTTCATTCGCACCGTCGCGGAACTCGACGGGCTGCGGAAGGTCGCCGGTCCCGGTGGCGATCCCGTCAAGCTGTTGGAGGTGACAATCGGCCTGCCGGCACGATTTGCCAGAAAGCGTGTCCGGCCAGTGGCGTAGCGTAGAACGGCTTGCGCTCAACCACCCGCTTCGGCGGCGATATCGGCGTATATCCGGTCGAGCGCCGCCACCACGGCCTGCGGTGAACATTCCCGCTCCAGCGTCTTGCGGCCCTCGGCGCCGATGCCGTGCGCCAGCGTGCGGTCGGCGATGAGCCGCTCGAGGCGTTCGACCGTGGCGCCGACATCGCCGATATCGGTGGTGAGTGCGTCGTCGCCGTCGGTCAACAGATCGGCGGTCTGACCGGTACGGTAGCCGACCACCGGAATTTCCTTTGCCAGAGCCTCAAGGATGACGATCGAACCTTCCTCGATCTTCGAGACGCTCAGCAGCGTGTCGATGCCGTCCATGATATCGAGCGCATCGTCGCGGTGGCCGGTAAGGATCGTGTTCCGGCGCACTACGGGATCGGCCAACAGTTCGTTCCAGCCTGTCATTTCGCCCTGGCCCTCGGTGCCGCCGACGAGCAGCAGCCGTACCGGATGGCCGCGCGCAGCCAGATGATTGACGATACGCAGGGCGTCGATCTGGTTCTTGCGCGCACAGATGTGCCCGACTACGGCGATGACGAAGGTTTCGTCATCGAAGCCGAATTCTCCGCGGATGCGGGTGCGGGTTTCCTGCGACACCGGCCGCACACGGTCGATGTCGACAATGTTGGAAACCACGTGCAGCTTGCGCCTTGCGACGAGGTTGAAGCGGCGATGAAAATCCGCCGTCTGCCGGCTTGGTGCGATGATTGCGCGGAAAAACATCCAGGGAAGCTGGATCTTGCGGGCATGCGCGGTGGTCACGACCGGACTGCCGGCGGCAATTCGGTAGATCATGCCGTATTTGTTGGCGCGGCTGCCATGGCAGTGGATGGCATCCGGGCGCCAGTCGCGGATGGCATAGCCGACACGCCTGATCTCGTCGGGGCGTGTCGGCATGTCCGAGACGATGATGTGGGGCATCCTGCGGAAAGGCTGCTTCGGCAGCCAGGCGTCAGTCATCGCCACCAGCAACACGTCGTGACCGGCATCCTGCTGCGCGTTGATCAGCGCATGGCAGGCGGTGGCGACGCCGTTCAGCCCCGGATGAGCGACGAGGTGGGCGATGCGCAAAGCGGCTAACCTCCTTGTCCGGTCACCGTAAGGCCTTTCACGCGCCCCGCCGCCCGTTGCAAGCGGCGAGGTAGGCGGAGAAACAGAGCACGATGGCGATCACGTTCTTGTCGGCCATCAGTACGCCGTGGAACGAACCGTAGGAGACGAGCAATACGAGCAGGAGCATGAGATTGCGGCGTACGGCCGTCCCGTTGCCCAACCAGATGCGCCGTAATGCGACGGCAAAGAAAAGGGCCATGAAAGCCAACCCGATCATACCCCGCTGGCGCAATTCGTCGACAACGAAATTATGCGAATGCGGGTAGGGTTCCACATCCGGATAAACCGCCCGGACATGCTCGATGATCGGCGTCATGTCGGTTCCCGGACCGGTAACGGGATTTTCCGCGATCAGCTGCAAGGCCTTCTCCCAGATGAGGAGCCGGTAGATCATGCCGTTTCCGGGAACGTTGCCGGACTGGAAATCGGCGATGGAGCGAAGCTCGACAAGGGCACCGCCGAGCCGTTGCTCGATCATCTCTCCGGAAAGCAGGCCGATCGAAAGCACCAGCGCAAGCGCGGCGGTTGTTGCCGCGACCATGCGTCCCGGCGCCAGAATTCCGCGAGTGCCGCTTTGCCGGCCGGCCAGATAGGAACCGATGTCGAACAGCAGACCGACGACGATCACGACCATGGTGATGCGGGTTCCCGACAGGAGGATCGGAATCAGCGCGGCGTAGAACCACAAGCGTGAATTGGCGAGGAAGGCCGGAGGCGTCGAAACCCGCATGCGGCTCAGCACCGCCAGCATTGCAACGACGAGCGACATGTTGGCGGGATTGGTTCCCAGGCCGGCGCGATCGGCACCGGTGACCAGTATTTCGGCCAGTGAGAACAGGACCGCCAACGCTACACCCGCCCGCGCGCCGAGGACGCATTGGCGCAGCGGATCGCGAACCAGCGTCCATCCGGCCATGAAGCTGGGTGCCGCCAGGGCGAAGTAGCTGGGGTAGCTCACCCAGCGCAGCGCGCTCGCCAACTCACCGTGAAGGAGGCCGATCAGGATTGCCGCCGCGCCGTAGGCGCACGCGGCGGCCAAATACGTCCAGTCCAACCGCCGCAACACTTGCGGGTGAAACAGGATAAAATAGGTGCCCGAACCCGCAAGTGCCACAAGCAGCGGCACGCTGACGATGTTGCCGAAGGGCAACAGCGCGACACCCAGCGCCAGAAGCAGCGGATCGATCCGCCGGCGACGGAGAAAGGTCCTGAAGCCCCAACCGTGCCGCCTGGCGCGTTGCGCTGTTCCGGCAGTTTGCATGACGTCTCGCTATCGAACCCGGTCGGTAATCCCGACATCGTCTAGGCTTGGCGCCAATGGCGGTCAAGCCGGGCACGTCATCCCGGTCAGACGTCGGTCCAGCCGCCGGCGGTCTTCATGCGATGGCGTATCGTATTCTGACGTCCGAGCGTCTGCTCGATGAAACAGCCTTTCTTGGCCGCGTTGATCAGGTCGACCACCTTGGCCGGATCGTCGTCGCTGTCGATCATGACATCGATCTCGAAGGCATGCGGCGCCGTCTCGTAGATGCGGCCCCTGGCCTGCCAGTTCCATTGCACGCGCGTTTCGACATTCAGGTCTTTCAGGCTGACGCCCATGCGTTTGGCGAAGGCGCGGATCTGGGTCATGATGCAGCCGGTCAGGCCGCCGACAAACAGTGCCAGCGGCGGCGGCGCGCTGGCGTCACCGCCATGGAACGATCCTTCGTCGGTCGCCAGTTCGAACGGACCCTCGGCGAACGGCAGGGCCATGCGCACGGTCAGTTCGTTGCGCATTTTGCCGACCGCCCGGCCGTTGCAATCAAACTGTACCAGTGCCTGCTCAGGTTGGCCGGAAGCGTCGTTCATTGGGATCATCCTTCATTCCAGTGAACCATCGGCAGGCCGGCGACCGGCGAGGCGAAGAACGGGACCGCCGTGCCGCGCAGGCTACCGATATAGACGGTTGACAGGTCGGGACCGCCGAAGGTGACGCTCGCCATCCAGGGCGCAACCGTGCCGCCGCAGGCCATCATCAGTTCGGGCGTTGCGCCGCCTTCGCCGAAGGCCTTGAGCAGCGCTTTGCCCGCCGTCGAACCGCGATCGTCGTCGAGGATGATGCGCAGATCGCCGTCCGGCGTGATGGCGAAGATGCGGTCTGTCATCACATGGGTGCCCCAAAGATTGCCGAACGCGTCGAAGGCGATTCCGTCGATGAAAGCGCCATGGCTTTCCGGCCCGTAGGTCTCGCGGCCCGAGAGCGAGCCGTCGCCGGCGACCCGGAACCGGGTGATCTTCATCGCTGTGGTTTCGACGACGTAGAGCCATTCCTCGGAGGCGTCGAGCCTGATCTCGTTGGTGAAGGAGAACCCGTCGGCGACGATGCGCAAGCCGTTCTCGTCGGCCAGCGCCACATAGCCGTCGACGACCCTGGTGCGCGCGGCGTCCATCCAGTTCGTCACCATGGTGGAGACCGTGAGCCAGATGCGGTCGCGGCTGTCGCGCAAAACGAAATTGACCTTGCCGATCGGCCGGCCATCGATGCTGTCGTAGAGTACCTGGGTCTCGCCGCTGCGCTTCATAACCTCAAGCCGGTCGGTGCCGAAATTGGAGATGAGGATGTCGCCGTTGCGGGCAAAGGCCAGACCGTTCGGCAGCGTGCCCTCGGTGAA
>JAWKWH010000008.1:0-54911 GCA_041397625.1 Rhizobiaceae bacterium | reverse complement strand
CCGCCGCCGCCGCGTCGAGCGCGATGTCCTCGCGAAACCGCGTGGCGATCAGTTGCACGCCGACCGGCAGGCCGTCATGCATGCCTGCCGGCACGATCGCCGCCGGCAGGCCGAGATAGTTGATCGCCGAGATGAAGCGCAGGCCCTGCTTGAAGATGCGCCGAACCGCCGCGTCGCCGTCGAGATCGGCCCGCGGACCGTAGGTCGGGTGCACGCAGGCCGGCGTCAGGATCACCGGATAGTCCTCCAGCAGCAGCATCCAGCGCCGCAGGTGCCCGGTGCGTTTCGCTATCGCCGCCATGAAACCCTTGGTGTCGAACGGCTGGGTGAACGCATTATAGGCATCGAACGCCTTGTCGTAGTCGTCGCTCGTCGCCTTGCGCATCGCCGCTTCCTGCAACTCGCGGATCTCGGCGAACAGCACGTCCGTCCACGCCTGCCAGATCTCCGCCAGTTCGGGCAGTTCCACCTCCTCGACCGCGTAGCCCTCGCGCGCCAGATGGTCCGCCGCCCGGTTGACGATGGCAAGGATCGCCGGATCGGCGTCGAGATCGTCGGGCACCTTCGCCAGCGCCGCCTTCACCGGTGCTTGCGGCTTGTCGCCCGTAAGCGGCGCCGGCACCCACCACGGATCGCGCGGATCGCGCGCCGCCATCGCTTCCAGCCCCAGCCGTACGTCGCCGACCGAGCGGGCGATCGGCCCCTGGGTGGAGAACAGCTGCGCCATCAACGGCCGCTCTTCCGGCGCCGACGGGTTGTAGGCGGCAATCCGCCCCTGCGTCGGGCGGATGGTCGCCAGCCCGCAGCAATGCGCCGGCCAGCGTAGCGACCCGCCGATGTCGTTGCCGTGCGCGATGGCGCCGATGCCGAGCGCCAGGGCCGCCGCCGCCCCGCCCGACGATCCGCCGCAGGTGACGTCGTTGTTCCACGGGTTCAGCGTCAACCCGTGCAGCGGATTGTCCGTAAAGGCGCGCATGGAAAATTCCGGCGTGTTGGTCAACCCGATCGGGATCGCGCCGGCGCGCCTGAGATTGGCCACCACCGGCGCGTCCGCCGTGGCGATATTGTCCTTCAGAGCCGCAACGCCGTTGGAATTGGCCTGGCCGGTGAAATCGACATTGATCTTGATCGTGACCGGCACACCCTCAAGCAGCCCCGGCTTTCCGCCCGAAGCCAGCCGCTCGTCGGCCTGCTTCGCGGTCGCCATGGCCTCGTCGCCGAGGTCGACCACCACGGCGTTGACCGCAGGATTGACGGTGCGCATCCGCTCCACATGGGCGCCGACGGCGTCCGTAGCCGAGATGCGGCTTGCGCGGATCGCGTCCGCGATCTCGCCGGCCGGCCATTGCCAGATCGGTGTGCCCATCGATGTCCTCCCTCCGGCCAGGCCGGATCAGTAGTCCTTCTCGAAGAAGACGCCGACGCTGGAATCGCCGTCCGAACCGGCCGACCCCCGCGCCCTCAGATTGTCGGTGATGTCGATATTGACCGTGCCGCGCGTCGTGCCCGACGCGCCGGCCTCGACGCCGAGATAGATGTTGTCCTGGACATAGCGCCCGGCGCGCACCGCCGCGTTGCCGCCCGAATCGGTCACCACGTCGAGTTCGTCGAGCCCGGTCGCCTGGCGGAAACTGTCGAGCAGCGAACTGTTGCCGCCGCCGGCGAGCTGCGCGGCCGAAGCGGCGAGCTTGGCGAGCTGCAACGCGGTCAGCTCGGTGATGGAACGCCCGAAGATCAGCCGCGACAGCACCTCGTCCTGCGGCAGTTCCGGCTGCGACGAGAACACGACCGCCGGATCGGAAGCCCGGCCGGTCATCTTGATGATCACCGTGGTGTCGCCGGCCTCCGAGCGCGCAGTAAAATCGATGAACGGATCGAGGTCGCCGACCAGCGTCACCTCGCCGTCGTCGAAAACGATGCGCTTGCCGAGGATCGACAACCGGCCGCGGATCAGCCTGAAACCGCCGACCGGCTGGATGGCGGTGACCGGTCCGGTCAGCCGCACCGTGCCGCCGAGTTCGCTGTCGAGGCCGCGGCCGCGTACGAAGATGCGGTTCGGCGCGTTCACCGAAAGGTTCAGCCGCGCCACGCTCGGCCGGCCGGCCGGCACCGGCGTGCCGTCGTCGGCGCGGGCGAATTCCAGTGTGCGCGCCACCTTCGCCGGCGGGTTGATGTGCCTGACGTCGATGCCGTCGGCACCGCCGCCCAGCGTCTCGGGAATGGTCAGTTCCGCCCGTTCCACCGTCAGCGCGCCGCTGATCAGCGGATCGTAGATCAGCGCGCCGGTGACCGCCATGCGACCGCTGACCGTCGCCACTACCAGCGAGCCGTCGGTATAGCGTGCCTGGTCTAGGTTGATCGTCAGGTCGGCCGGATAGCCGGCTAACCCGTCGAGCGATACCGAGCCCGCCAGCGATACGGAGCCGCCGGCGGCAAGCCCGGCCGCGCCGCGGCGTACGGTGATGCGCTCGCCGTCGAGATCGGCGGCAACGGCGATGTTGCGCAGCGCGATATTGGCGCCGGGATCGGTATAGGTTGCACCCTCGGTCGCGATCTGGCCACGGATCGCCGGGTTGGCGAGCGCGCCGGAAAGCGCAAGCGTGAACCGCGCCGTGCCGCCCGCCTGCGCGCCGCGCGAGGCCAGTTGCCGGTTGGCGAGCGACAAGGGCGCGCTGCCGGCAAGCGACAGGTTCAATCCCCCACCCCTGATCGGCACGCGGCCGCTGCCGGTCACTTCCAGCCCGGAAGGTCCTGAGGCATTGAACGAGGAAAACGTTACAACTTCGCCGGCAAACGAGCCGTTGGCGCCAAAGCTGACCGGCGCCAGTCCGGCGTCCGACAGCACCGTTGCCCGCACGCCTTCGCCGCCGAGCGCGAAGTCCGCCTGCGGCCGCGACAGCGTGCCGGTGACGCGCGCCGTGCCGGTCAGTTGACCGCCGAGCCCCTGGCCGCCGGCGGCGCGGTCGAGCAGGGCCAGCGGCAGCGATTGCAACGCCACGTCGACCGCCAGCGCCCCGTCGCCGAGCGGCATCGTGCCGGTGGCCGCGGCGCTGATGCCGTTGCCGCTCGAAAGCTTCGCGTCGAGCCGCAGCCTCTCGCCGTCGGTGTCGCCCCTGGCGGTGATCGCGAAGGCGGGCAGCCCGGCCGCCTGGATGGCCGCCGCCGAAAGCCCGTCGCCGTCGAGGTCGAACGTCACCTGCGGCCTCTCGCGCGTGCCGGTCACCTTCAGGTCGCCCGACACGCGACCGTCCAGTTCAAGATCGGGCCTGACCGCGTTCGCCACCGCCAGCCCGACGCGTTCGACCTCAAGTGCGAAATCGAGCACGTCGCCCGCCCGGCCGCTGGCGTTGATCGTGCCGCCACCGACAGCGAAGCGCGCGCCGTCGAGCGCCAGGCCGCTGCCGGTAAAAGTCGCCGTCGCCGGCGCGGCTAGATGCGCCAGCCTACTACCCTTGTCGAGGTCGGCGCGGTTGAGCGTCAGCCGGTAGCCGTCGCCCTCGCCGGCGATCGCACCGGCCGTTGCCAGCGTCGCGCCGTTGGCAAAGCGCGCATCGGCCTTGAAATCCGTCGTCGATCCGCGCTGTGAGGCCGTCGCCGTTAGTGCGGCGATATCCATGCCCGCGGCGCTGACATCGCTGAGCGCCGCCCGTCCGTCGGCGCCCGGTACGCCGTGGAGGTCGCTGAGCGCGATGTCGATCTCACCGACGCCGATCGCCGTTTCGTCGATCCTGATGCCGGTCAGTTGCGCGGCGAGCTTGGCGTCCTGCCTGCCGTCCGCCGCCGACAGCACGATCTGGCCGGTCGCCCGCCCGGTCGCCTGCACAAGCGCCAGCGCCGCCACGGTGGAAATGTCGTTGGAGCGCAGTTCCAGCATACCGTCGAACAGCCCGTCGGCGCCGGCGGCGACAGAACCGTCAAGCCGCGTCGCCCCGGCGTTGATTTCCAGATTGTCGAAGCGACGGCCCTCGGGGCCGAACGCCAGCGCAGTCTTCACGTCAACGCGCTCACCGCCGACGAAGGCAAGCCCGTCGAGACTGCCGCTGATCCCCTCGCCGAGGGCCTGTCCGACAAAGGAGACCGTCGCGTCGTTCAGCCGCCGCCCGACGATCGTGCCGCCCGGCGCCTTCGCCGCCAGCCGCAGGTCGATGACACCGTCGGTGCCGCGCGCGCTGCCTTCGGCGACGAGCCGCCCCGTCACCTGGTCGGACAGCCTGGCGAGATCGCTTATTTCGGAAGCGAAACGGAAATCCGCCGTCTCGCTGCCATAGATGCCGTCGGCGCTGAGCGAGAACTGCGCGTTGGCGATCGAAAAGTCCCTGGCGCTGAGCCCCTTCTCGTTGCGCCCCACCCGCCCGCTGACGCGCGTCGTGCCGGCAAGCAGCCCGTCGATTGTCGTGTCGGTGGCGAAATCCCCGACCGTGCCGTCGAGCGCGAGGTCGAAGGCGCCGGTGACGGGGTTCACGGTTCCCGTCGCCTTCAGAGCCGCGGCGCCTGCCAGTTCACGCTCCAGCGCCGCCGACAGCACCGAGGCGTCGGACACGTTCAGGCCGAACGCGCCGTCGAGCACGAATTCGGCGATCCGGCCGGTGAAATCCGCCGACAGGACATTGGTGTCGAGCACCGCCCGGTCGATCGTCACCGGCTGGCCCGCTTTCCACGCACCGCTGATGTCGATGCCGGCCTTGTCGCCGATTGCTTCGGCAAGTGCGGCGTCCCCGGTGCCGAGCCCGTCGGCCCGGCCGTCGACGACGAAGGTCACCTCGCGCGCGGCCGGATCGGCCAGCGCCAGCGCCGCACCGCCGAGATCGAGCTCGAAGTCCCGCGCCGTCACGCCGGCGGTGGCGAGATCGGAGATCGTCACATTGCCCGACCATGTCGACACGCCGCTGCCGCCGAAATCGAACGCCAGCACCGCGCGGTCGACCCTCGTGTCGCCGCCGGGCAGCGGCAGCGTGACCGGCTGGCCGGTGCGCGACTGGATCGTGCCGTCGAGCTTCATTCGCACGGGAAAGCCGTCGGCCGCCGTCTGCGCCGAGCCGGTCAGTTCCAGCGCGCCGCTCGACAGCATGATGCGCTCGATATCCGCCCCGCCGCTCGCCCGTGTCACGCCGGAGATCACCAGTTCGCTGCGCTCGCCGAACAGGTCGCGCAGGTCGGGCCTGACCAGTGTGCCGACCGGACCGGCCGCGCCTATGTTGAAGCGCCGGCCCTCCCCGGAACCTGAAACACGCATCTGGCCGGTCAGCACCCGGCTGTCGTCGGCGTCGAGCGTCAGCGCCAGCTTCAGGTCGTCGACCGGCCCGCCGCCGCGCAAGCCCAGACTGACCGCCGGCCGGCCGTTAAAGTTGAACAGATTGGCGACCACGCCGTCGGCGGGCTCGAACAGCGAAAGCTCTAGATCGAGCGTGCCGGTGGCGTTGGCGTAACCCGCCTCCAGGTCGAGTTTGCCGCCCGGCCCGTCGAGCCGGGTGATCTCAAGCGCCGTCGACAGCGCCCCGCCGTCGATCGACAGCCGGCCTTCGAGACCCAATTGCGAGGCTAAGCCGAAAACACCCTCGCCGAAGGTGAGGCTTTCGACCGTCAGTTCGCCGAGATTGACCGCCAGCGGCAGTTCCGGCACCGAAAACGAGGCCGCTTCCGGCGACGGCATGGCGCTTTCGTCGGGCAGCGGCCGGCGCGCCATCACGATCGATTTGGCCGTCAGGCTGTCTATTTCCAGCCGTCCGAGCAGCAGCGCCGTGCGCGTCCACACGATCGCCGCGTCGGAAACGGTGAGCCAGACGCCCTCGCGATCGGCGATTGTGATCGTGCCGATGCGCGCATCCGACGACAGCGCACCCTCGATGTTCGACAGGCTGATGCGCCGGTTCGGCGTCGACAACTGCTCCTCGATGAAGGTCAGCAGCGTCGATTTCTCCGCTTCCGCGTCCGGCCGGTCCTGCGCCAGCGCCGGCAGGATGGCGATCAGCACGACGAAAAGTGCGAGGAACCGTTTCAAAACGCCTGTCCTATGCCGACATAGACTGCAAATGAGGGATCGCCCGCCCGCCGGTTGAGCGGCACGGCGACATCGAGCCTGAGCGGCCCGAGGCCGGTATAGTAGCGGATGCCGCCACCGACGCCGACGCGCACCGGCTGCGAGAAATCGGGAAACGAGTTGATGCCGACGGTGCCGAAATCAACGAAGGCGACGGCACCGAAGGCCTCGTTGATGCGGGTGCGGATCTCCGCCGAACCTTCGATCACCGAGCGTCCGCCGGTGACCGTGCCGGCCGGCGTGACGATGCCGATATTGCGGTAGCCGTAACCGCGCACCGAACCGCCGCCGCCGGCGAAGAACAGCTTGTCGGGCGGGGTCTGGGCAATCGGCGCGCCAGCGAGCATGCCGGCCTTGATGCGGCCTGCGAGCACGAAGCGGTCGCCGGCGTCGAGCGCCGCATAGGCGCGCACCTCCGCCGTGCCGCGCATCACCGTGTTGGCGAAGTTGAACTCGTGGAACGGTTCGACCTCGACATCGGCGTAGAAGCCCTCGGTGGCGTCGTTCTTGACGTCGCGGCTGTCCCAGGTGGCGCCGGCGACGAGCCCGGCCATGGTAAAGTCGCGCCGGCCAAACGTGGCATCGGTGAACCGGGCATGTTCGACCCGCGCCATCATCCGCAGCGACAGGTTCTTGGACGCGATATGGGTATAGCCGGCCTCGGCGATCGCCGCGGTACGCACATAGGGATCGATCGATTCGCGGATGCCGATCACCTGGGCGACGAAGTTGGTGTCGGGCGTGAACACGCCGGGCTTCAGGAACATCGCCGCGAGCTTGTAGGTCAGCGCGTCGGGATCGAGGCTGTTGCCGATATTGGCGACGGTCGCCTCGAGCTTCAGTTGCTCGGCCCGGCCGAACAGGTTGCGGTGCTGCCAGAAGGCCTGCAGGCCGAGGCCGTCGACCGTCGAGAACGTGCCGCCGACGCCGAAGCGCCTG
This sequence comes from Rhizobiaceae bacterium, assembly GCA_041397625.1. Lineage (GTDB taxonomy): Bacteria > Pseudomonadota > Alphaproteobacteria > Rhizobiales > Rhizobiaceae > JAWKWH01. The sequence continues at coordinate 47,935 of JAWKWH010000008.1, read as the reverse complement.
CGCAGCCGCTCCTGCACGACGATGGAGATCGGCAAAATGCCGTCCGGCCCGATCGCCTCGGCCTCCTCCGTGCGCGCCGAGGCAAAGACGCCGAGCCGCGCCAGCCGCTCCTCGGCTCTCTTCAGGTCGTCGGGATCGTATTCGCCGCCCGGCGGCAGATCGGCCATATAGGCGACGAATTCGGGATCCATCCGGTCGTTGCCCTCGACCGTAACGGGACCGTAATAAGCCTTTCGCCCCGGCCGCAATGTCAGGATCGTATCGAGGACGTTACGATCGTGCGCGGCCTCCACCCGGCGTTCGGCGACCTTGGCCTTGGCGTGGCCCTGCTGGCGCCAGGCCTCGACCGCCAGCCGCCCGGCGCGCTTGATCTTGCCCGAGCGCGCCACCTCGCCCGGCGCGAAACCCTCGTCCTCGGGCGCTGCCACCTTGTCGTCGGGGTCGTCGGTCGACGGCGCGCGGTTGACGATCTCGGCGCGGCCGAAATGGAACAGCGGCCCCGGATCGACCGAGATCACCACCGTCGCCGGATCGGGCAGGTTCGCGTCGGGCGCGAGCTGGCCCGCCTCGCGCCCGTCGATGAGGATCGAGATCGAACCGCCGTAGTAGCCTTCGGTATAGAGCGCGGCGAGCAGGCGCTGGTAGTCGCCCCGCGCCTTGGCGATCAGCCCGCCGGAGCCGGAAGCGGGCTTTTCCCGCTCGGACACAAGGAGCGAGGCGGCATTGAGCGCCTCGGTCACCGCCTCGTCGTCGCCGAGCACGTCGAATTCGACGCTGTAGTGCTGCGGGTCGCCGATCACATCCTCGACGGCGTCGTCCTTGTCGCCGCCGAAAATGCGCAGGCCGAAGAGGTCGAACGCCGCGGCCGGACTTGCCACGGCGACCAGCAGCGCCACCAGGGCGACCGTCAAACTCTTGCGTCCCGAACTCAAACGCGCGTCCCTCTCGGCGTGTCCCGCGCCCCACCCGCCAAGCCTCTAGCGCAGCAGCGGCGGCGGCTACAAGCCTGACTATCCGTCAAGGCGATTTCATGGCCTGAAAACATAGCAAATAAAGTGTGAAGAAAACGACAAATCCTGTCCCTGTCGCCGGTCCGCGGCGGGTTTTCTCACAGGTCGATTTCAACCACGCCGCCCGGCTTCGCCGCGCGCGATTGGCACAGGATGATCGTGTCGGCCTGCTGCTTCTTGGACAGCACGAAATCGCGATGCTCGACCTCGCCCGATAGCACCGTCGCCATGCACACGCCGCACAGGCCGTCCGAACATTTGACGTCGACATGGATGCCGGCATCGTTCAGCGCGTCGGCAGCCGATTTGTCGGCCGGCACCTCGATGTCGCGGCCTGACCGCGCCAGCCGGACCGTGAACGGATGGTTCGCGTAGTCGGGCACCTCAGGCACCGAGAAATATTCCAGGTGCCGCGCCTCTTCCGGAAAGCCGGCGCGCTCGGCCGCTTCGACCACTGCGTTCATGAACCGGTCCGGCCCGCAGGTATAGACATGCCAGCCATCGCGGTAGCCGTTAAGTATTCGGTCGCAGTCGGCGCGCGTGCCCTCGTCGGAAACGTGCAGGCGCACCCGGTCGACCCAACGCACATTGGCGAGATCGTCGAGGAAGCCCGCCTGCCCGCGCGACTTGATCGAGTAATGCAGCTCGAATTCGGCGCCGATGGCATGCAGCCGGTGGGCGAACGCGATCATCGGCGTCACGCCGATGCCGCCACCCATCAGGATCGTCTTGGTCGCCGTCTCGTCGAGCGGGAAATGGTTGATCGGCTTCGAGATGAAGACCTTGCGCCCTTCCGAGAAGATGCGGTGCAGCAGCGCCGAGCCGCCGCGCCCCTCATCCTCGCGCAGCACGCCGATCTGGTAGGACGACCGGTCGGCCGGATCGCCCGACATCGAATATTGCCGCAGGAACTCCGGCGCCACCACGATGTCGAGATGGGCGCCGGCGGTCCATTCCGGCAGGTCCGAGCCGTCGAGCGAGCGGAATTCGTACTTGGCGACGTCGCCGCTCATCCGCTCGACCTTGCTCACTTCGACGCGGATCACCGGCGCGTCGCCGTCGATGCGGTAGACATGGGAGGCCGCTCCAGGATCGCCGGCTTTCAGGCGCTTGCGATACTCTTCCGCCGTAATCATCGCCTGATAGGCCTCGATGCCCTTCTCCCGGTCCATCGGAAACGGGAACGGCCAGGGATGCGGTGCGAGATGCGCCGGATAGACGGCGAGGGTCTGGTCCTCGTATCTGAGATCGAGGTCCTTCTGCAGGTCGCGCGCATTGACCGGCTTTCTGGCCGGCCGATAGCCGCCGTCGGCGCCGATTTCGATGTCCCACCACCATTTCTTCGTCGCATTGAGCCCGCCATTGCCGGCCCAGTCGTCGAGTTTGGCCAGCCACGGCGCGGCGGCCGGCACGTTCATCGCCGCCCATCGGAACGGCTTCTCCGCAAACAGCCCCTCCAGGTTCCACGGACACGTCTTCATGCAGCGCCCGCACATCGCCCCGCCCTCGGTGGTGATGCGGTAGGTGGCGCATTTCTGGCTGTCGGACTTCCAGATCTCGTAGCCGTTGAACATCAGCTTCGGTCCGGCGGTGATCGCGCCCGACGGGCATTCGCGGGCGCATTTGTTACAAGCCTCGCAAAACGCCTGCAGGCCGAAATCGACCGGCCTGTCATGGGTGATCGGCATCGTCGTCGTCACCACGCCGGATTTCAGCCGCGGGCCCAAGAACGGGTTCAGGATCACCTCGCCGATACGGCTGACCTCGCCGAGGCCGGACAGCAGCAACAGCGGCGGCTGCAGCACCTCGCCATCCAGTACCGTGTGTGCCTTGGCCTTGTAGCCGAGATTGCGGATCTGCCTGGCGATCACCCCGCCGAGCAGCGAGAAGCGCAGATAGGCGCGCATGGATTGCGCTACCGATATCCAGTCGTCGCCCGACGCGCCCTCCATCGTCTCGTAGCCCTGGTCGACGATCATCGAGATCGCCTGGTCGTGCGGCGGATCGATCGGTTCGCCGAGCGCGTCGTGGCTGTACCAGGTCCAGTCGGGGCAGCGCGACAGGCCGACCGCATCGATGCCGAGGAAATATGAGGCCGCCTTGATGTTGTCGGCGTTGCGCGCCGCGTCGCGCGCCGTCGCGGCGATCTCCGGCGCCGGCTCGCCATCCTGGATCAGCACGAAGGCGCCGAGCGCCCGGCGCTGCGCCATCGAGGGTGCCGCCTTGCGCGCATAGTGCCCGCCCTTGGCGCCCTCTTGGCAAGCCTTGCCCATGTCGCCGAACTGGGCGCGGGCGAACATATCGGTGCGCTTGGGCACCCGCGCCACGCGCTCCTCGTCGATATAGGTGGTCGGTTCGTCGACCCGCTTCAGCGTCTCGAACGGATGCGGCCCGTCGACATAGCGGCGCCCGGAAAGGGGTTCGCGGTTGAAGGCGTTCTTGGCGAACCCCTTGCCCAGTTTCCAGGCAAGCCCGTGGGTGCGCGCGCGCGGCTGCGCGGCAAGCGGCGCCAGCGGCCTGTCGGGTTCGAGCGTGAAATCCGTCGTCACCGCCGCCACGCCGAAACGGTCGCCGAGATAGGGATTGGCAAGCCGCCCCTCCTCAACCGTCGCCAGGCCCGCGGCCACCGTCAGCCGGCCGAGATCGACATCCGACGACGAGCCGCTATGCGCCCGCGCGTCGTGGCCGAGCAGCCTCAGATAGTTGGCGATCACCACCGCGGTCTCGCTGGCGCGCAGGCAGGCGCGCGCCTCCTGCGCCTCCATGATCCAGTCCGTGCCCGGCTCGTCGGCTTGAGGCTCGCGCGGAAATTCGTAGGCATAGACGATCGCGTATCGATGACCGTCGATCGTCGTCGGCGGCGCTTCCATCGATTCCTTCAGGTCTGCCATGATCATGTCGATGCCTGAGGCCAGCGTCTTGGTCTGGCGGGTGCGCAGGTCCTCGGCCAGCCGGTCGATGTCGGGATTGCGCAACGGTTCCGCCAGCAGCGCGCCAGCCGGCAGACGGCAGACGCCCACCATCGAGGCGTCGCAGAAATAGCCAAACGCTTTCAGGTGGTTGGCTCGTTCCGCCGGATCGTCGGGGCATTCCGCCCTGATCCTGTTGACCAGCCCGTCACGGATCGCGTCGAGCATCGCCTGGTATTCGCCCATGGCGTTGACGATCGAGGCCGGCGCCTCGGGCCGGCGGAACGACACGGCGCGCATCGGCGGCACGTTTTTCAGGTCAGGCGTCGCATCGGCGCGCGCCAGCCGCTCCAGCGGATAAGGGCCCATATGCACCGGCCGGTGCTTGTCGGAAAAGAAACGGATCGTCATCGCCACCTGCCAGTCATGGGGGTGCAGACGAGCACGGTTCGGCCATGGCCCGCAAGATGCGCGCCGATCAATTCACCGCTGCTCAGCCGGCGCCGCTCGACCGGTACTGCGCCTGCTCGAGCCATTCGGGATCGATCTCCACGCCCCAGCCCGGCGCATCGGTCACCGTCGCCTGGCCGTTTTCAATGCCGTAAGGCGATTTGACGAACAGCCCGTCCTGCCATGGATAGTAGTCGGCGCCTTCGATGGAGAACTCCAGATATTTGCCGGCATTGGGCACCGCGCGCAGCAGATGCATGGTGAAAAGGGTCACCATGGACAGGTTGGCGCAATGCGGCGTCACCGGAAGATCGGCGGCTTCCGCCATCCGACAGACGCGCAGCGTGCGCGACAGCCCGCCCAGATAGCAGATGTCCGGCTGCACGATGTCGACGGCGCGCATGTCGATCATCCGCCGCCAGATCGTCAGGTCGCAATCCTGCTCGCCGCCGGTAACCTCGATGTCGAGCGCGTCGGCCACCTGCTTCGTCTGCTCCAACTCCCAATAGGGGCACGGCTCCTCGTAATGGCCGAAGCCGTTCGCCTCCAGCATCCGCCCGACCTCAATGGCGCGGTCGGGCGAATAGCAGGAATTGGCGTCGATCAGCAGGTCGGCGCCGCCGAACTCGCGCCCCATCACCTCGATGATCTCTTCGGTCCGGCCTGGCCATTCGTCGCGGTTGCGGCCGACTTCCGCCCCGGCGCGCACCTTGAAGGCGTCAAAGCCGAACTCGTCGCGCAGCCGCTTCAACCGCTCGGCCTCGTCGGCCGGCGTGATGTCGCGTTTCATCGACGAGGCGTAGGCGCGGACCGGCCCCGGCGTGCCGCCGATCAGTTCGGTCACCGGCTTGCCGGCCTTTTTGCCGCGCAGGTCCCATACCGCCGTGTCGAAGCCGGTCATCGCCCGGCGCAGATAGGAGCCGGGAAACTTGTGCTCGCGCTCGGTGACGATGTCGAGCAGGTCGTCGAGGTCGCTCGTATCCTTGCCGAGCACCCAGGGCGCCACCTGCCGGTGCAGCACTTGCGCCGTGATGTCGGCGTTATAGGTCGACACCTGCCCCCAGCCCTGCGAGCCGTCCTCGGCGGTCGCGCGGACGAAACCGACGAACTCGTTCGAAAAACTCTCGATTCTGGTGATCTTCATCGGCGCGCTCCGGATTTGCCGTCCGCCCGCGCCCATACTCCACTTGCACGCCGCTGTCATCGTCGATCATCGCGGCGATCGTGGCCGCCTACTCGCAGCGCAGCGTCACCACGGATGCATAACTGCCCGACGGAAACGTGCCGGCGGTGCGCGTGGCGATAAAATGCACGTCCACCGTGGTCACGCCCTTTTTCAGGCTGGTCGCGGCGCTGGTCTCGCCGAATGTTCCGCTGCCCGAACCGGAAAACGCCACGCCGGTCATCGTCGCGGAGAAATTCGTGTTCACGCCGCCGCCAGCCGGCTCCGACGAAAACGACAGCGGCGCGTCGATCGACAGGTCGAAACTGCCATTGGTGGTCTGCACGTCCACCTTGCCGGGCGCGCCGCCCGGATTCTTGGAACTCAGCTCGGTCAATCCGACATTGGACGTGAACGCGCCCGGTTGCAGCAGGTTGATCAGGCAGTAATGCCGCTCCGCCAGGTTGACGGAGAACGGCATGTCGCCGTTTGCGGCGGACACCGGACCGTCGAAGGCCGCAAGCAACACGCACGCCGCAGCCAGCATCGCGACGACGCTGCCCGGCATATGTCTTTGGGTGCGCCGGATCATCTCACTCGCACCTCAGCGTCAGCTCGGCCATGTATTGGCCGGCGGCGAACGATCCGTTCTGCATCGTCGCCGTCAGGTCGGCCGAAATGCTGGTCACGCCGCGCTTGATCTTGACCTCGGTCGCGCCGGGCACGTCGTAGAAATTCGTTGCGCCGGAACCTGAGAACGCGGTGTCGAACGTTACCGCCCCCGGCAGGCTCGGGCTGGCAACGAAGGCCGCGGGAGCAATGACGCTTGCCCGGTAGCTGCTGTTGGTTGCGGTTATCTCGGCCGTGCCGGCATAGCCGCCGGCCACTTTCGAGCTCAGCGCCGCATTGCCGATCGAGGGTGCCATCGTGCCGGGATTGCCGACCACCACCATGCAATAGTGCCTCGAGGCGGCGGCGGCCCACTCGACTAGGTCGTCGCCGGGCGCCAGCATGCCGCCACCCGCGTCCTGGGCGCTCGCCGAAGCCATGTTGCCGGCAGCAAGCACGATCAATACCAGGCGCCCGAGGGAGACGAAGGGAGCCCGAACCGCCGGGGCGGTGTGCTCCCGGTTCTTCTGCCGCAGACGGTGGAACGGAAGGATCATCTCAGTCCTTGCCTTCGGTGCTCCAGCCCTCGTCGGCCCAATCGCCGCTGCCGGCCTGCTTCTGCGACCGGGCGGCTACCGGCTGCGCAGCTTCCGCGCCGCCTTGGTCGCCATCACCGATCGAGGCGGTCCGCTCGCTGCTGATGCGACCCTGGCGTCCAAGCCCCATCTGCATCAGCCTCAACTCCATCTGCAGGCGCTGGACCTCCAGATCGTAGAGCCGGCCGCAATCGAGTCGCGCCGGCTTGCGGCCGAGCGGAATGACGATGCGTCCATAGGCCGAAACGCCGTTGCCGTTGGACGGGTTCGGATTGCCGATCACACCGGTGTCCAGATAGGCGCCGGCACCGGAGACGGCCGAACGGCAGGTGGTGCCGTCGGCGGCCCTCACCTCGTCATGGCCCTGCGGCAATTGAACGCCCGGCAGGTTGAAGCCGGTCACGTCCTGGTTGATGATCGACGTGGTTTGCGCCTGCGCACCGGATACGGCCACGCAGCACGCCAGCATGGCTGCAACTACAGTCGCTCGCCGAGAAACTTGCCGCATACCTGAGCCTTAATCCGGGTCGTCTGGCCCGGGAACGGAATGGATTCGGTGCAGATGCGGACCTTGCGCTTCTGTTCACCGTCGAACGGAACCATGACCGTGACCGGCCGCGAGAACCGCGCGCCGAGCGTGAACACCGACGGCGAAACCACCGCGTCCTTCACTTCACGGAATTTCTGGTCATAGACCTTCACCTCGATGCGAATCCGGTGCTGGTACGGATTGGCCGGATAGACCCTGACGGCGAAGCTGTCGGTGAAGCTGGTCACCTCGGCCCGCATCGGCGACATGGCCTGCGCAATCGCCGCGGAGGGCAGCAGCGCAAGACACAGGGCGCCAGCGAACAGGCTGGTTGTCTTATTCATCTCGTTTCCCCTTTTTCCCCGATTGGGTCGGGGCCCGTCAAAGTCCCGACCCATGCGCCCGTCCGGCGCAGATTCGCTTATTCGCAGCGAAGCACCACCGTCGCGGTGTAGGTGCCGGCCTCGAACGAACCCGACGGATGTGTTGCCGTCAGGTCGACCGAGACGTTGGTCTGGCCGTTGTTCAGTGCCGTTGTGGTCGCACCGGTAACGCCCGTTGCGGTCGTGGCGCCGCCGAGGTCATAGGTGGTGGCAAACGTCGTGCCCGCGGCCGAGGCCGGAGCAGCGCTGAACGCCGCCGGATTGTCGGCGGAAACGTCCCAACCCGTGCCGGTCGCCATGATGTTGGCCGTACCGGCGGCACCGCCGGCAAACGTCGAGCTCAACACCGTGTAGCCGGCATTCGGGACAATGGTACCGGCCGAAAGAACGGTGATCGCGCAGGTATCGGCAATCGTTCCGTTGAACGGAATGTTTCCGGTCTCGGCATTGGCCTGCACGGGCGCCAGCACGGCGACCGCGACGGCCACTTTCATAAGGCTTCTCATGAATGGACTCCTCTTGACAGCCTACTTTGGTTGCCCGCCGCTTGTTTTGTTTTGTGCGGCGGATCGTTGTTTGGCAGCAGGATGTTGCGGGAACCGTTGAAAGCCTTCGCGGCGGACGCCGCACATGGCCCGAGTACCAGAACCCCCTTAGCCTGGGCGGGACCATAGCGCCGAACGCTTAATCGCCGCTTTCAGGCCGTGGTTAGCAAAGGTTGAATCGCCGTTTCCGGCGCTGGTGGTTAACGAATTTCGACCCGGGCAGGCCGCTTCAGCCGTCCTGCGGGGCAATCTTGCCGCCGGCGGCACCGAGCAGCGTCGGCGTGTCGACGTCGAGGCTCGCCGCCTGTCCGATCTCCACATCGATCACCGGCGTTGCGCCGGATTCGATTATCGCCCGGGCGCCCGTGTCGCCCGCGATCGCCTCGATCTGGGCGAACACCGATCGCGGCAATATGACCGGATTGCCGCGCTTGCCGGCATGGGTGGCGCGGATGATCGAACCGCCGCCGGCAGCCGCGAAGGCCTCGCAGAGCGCCTTGATGTCGGCCGCCCTCAGGCCGGGCATGTCGGCCAGCACGATCAGCGCGCCGTCGGCTGCTTCCGGCAGGGCGTTCATGCCGACCTTGAGGGAACCCGACAGCCCCTCGGCGAATGCGTCGTTGTGCGCGAACATCACGTCGAGCCCGGCGAGTGCGTCCTCGATGCGCTCGCGCTGATGACCGGTGACCACGGTTGGCGCCAATCCCGCCTCGATAATCCGGGCTGCCACGCGCCGCACCAGGATTTCGCCGTCGAAGGTCGCCAGCAGCTTGTTGGGTCCGCCCATGCGGCTGGAGCGGCCCGCCGCCAACAACACCGCATGAAGTTTCGGGGACGCTTTCCTGCGCGCCGCCTCGCGTGGCCGGGGCCGGGCCGGAATTTCGGCCAGCAGGCCGCCCACGCCCATCGCGCCGATATCGGCGGCACTCACGTCGATACCGGCGATCGTCCGGTCGAGCACCCAGTCGAAACCGTTTTCCTTGGGGCTGCGCGCGCATCCCGGCGCCCCGATCACCGGTTTGCCGTCGAGTGTGCCGAGCGTGATCAGGTTGCCCGGATCGACCGGCATTCCGACGCGCACGACCGTGCCGCCGGCCTCGGCGATCGCCGCCGGTATCACGTCGTCGGCATCGCTGGTGGCCGAGGCGCCGAACACGATCACCATGTCCGACAGCCCGGCCACCTCGCCGATAGCACCGGCCAGCGCGCTCGCCTCATGCGCGCAGCGTCGCTCGCCGACGATTAAACTGCCCGACCGCGCCAGCCGTTCTTTCGTGGTGCGCGCCGTCTTGTCGAGAACCGTGGGCTTGGTGCCGGCAAGCTCCGTCTGCACCAGGCCGATCCCGCGCGGCCTGTACGCGTGCACCGTCATGATGTCGCCGCCCGCGCAGGCGGCCACCGCCGCGTCCACCAATACGCCGGACACCGCGAACGGAATGATCTTCACCGTCGCCACCATCTGGCCCGCCGTCACCGGCGCATGGTTGTCGAGCGTGGCGAAGGTGATCGCCGGATCGATGGCGTTCAGCCGGTCGACCATCGCCCGGTCGACGATCAGGACGCCCGCCTCGCCGGCATGCAGGTTGACCCGGCCGGTCGCCGGCGCCCGTGCCGCAAATCCGCTTCCGGTCATCGCCCCGGCGATACGCCTGGCCGCTTCGTCCTCGCCGACATCGCCCGCGTCCAGCCGCGCGACGACGACCGTGTCGATCCCGGCCCGGCCGAGCGCGTCGATATCGTCCGCGCTCAGCACCCTGCCCTTGGAGAACGACACTTCGCCCGTGCGCACGCTGTGGGCGACCGTCGCGCCCTCGGCCCGGTCGATCGGAACGGGACCGAATTTCATGCCGCGGCCCGCTCCGCCATTCCGCGCTGATGGAAAGCCTCTATCACCTGTGCCAGAACCGCCACCGCGATCTCCGCCGGGCTTTGCGCGGCGATATCAAGCCCGATCGGCGCATGGATGCGTGCCGTCGCCTCGGCGCCAACGCCGGCCGCGGCGAGCCGTTCCAGCCGCTTGGCGTGGGTCTTGCGGCTGCCGAGCGCGCCGACATAGAAGCACTCCGCCTGAAGCGCCGCCGTCAGCGGATAATCGTCGATCTTCGGGTCGTGGGTCACCGCGGCAAGCGCGGTGTAGCGGTCGAGCGGCCGCCGCTTCAGCACCGTTTCCGGCCATTCGGCGTCGAGCCTGACACCGCTAAAACGCTCCGGCGTTGCGAATGCGGTGCGCGGATCGATGATCTCGACATCGTAGCCGGTAATCGTCGCTATCGGTGCCAGCGCCTGGCTGATATGCACCGCGCCGATCACCACCAGCCGCGGCGGCGGCAAATGCGCGTTGACGAAGAATTCCTCGCCATCGGCTTCGACGACGCCGGACCGGCCGGTGCGAAACGCCCGTATTGCCGCCTCGCCCAGCGCGCCGGCCACCTCGTCGCCCTCGCGGATGATCCGGTCGCGGCCGTCGGAAAGCGACGTCACCAGCAGGGCCGCGCGCCGCGCCCGGCGTTCGGCGTTCAGTTTCTTGAGGCTGAGCGGGTCCATGGCCGATCAGCCCAGCCGCTCGACATAGACGCGGATGCGTCCGCCGCAGGAAAGGCCGACCTGCCATGCGGTCTCGTCGGCGACGCCGAACTCCAGCATGCGCGGTTCGCCGCTGCCGATGATCTCGGTCGCTTCGGCCACCACCGCGCCCTCGACGCAGCCGCCCGACACCGATCCCTCGAAATTGCCGTCGGCATCGATCACCAGGTGGCTGCCGACCGGGCGCGGCGCCGAACCCCAGGTCTCCACCACGGTGGCGATCGCCACGTCGCGGCCTTCGCTCATCCAGGTCTCCGCCACGTCGAGCGGATCGCGACCGGCCGCGGCCGAATCGGTGTTCATCTCCGTCTGCATCCTGCAACTCCCGTTCTCATGCAGCCAGCATAGGCCGGCGCGATGGCTGCCGCCTGCCCGCGGCAATTCTCGTATCCGACAGCGCCGCGCACAATTGCGTCAGCGCGCTCAGCGAATGCACCGGCCGCAATTCGTCCACATGCGGCAGCATGGCCCGCACCCCGCGCGCCTTCGGTTCGAACCCGTCGAAGCGCAGCAGCGGGTTGAGCCAGATCAGCCGCCGGCACGATTTGTGCAGCCGCTCCATCTCGTGTTCAAGCCCGCCGATATCGTCACGCTCCAGCCCGTCGGTGATCATCAGCACCACCGCGCCCTGCCCGAGCACGCGGCGCGACCACTGCCGGTTGAACTCATGCAGCGTATCGCCGATGCGCGTGCCGCCCGACCAGTCCCTCACCGACTGCGCACAGTCGGCAAGCGCTTCGTCGGGATCGCGATGGCGCATCTGCCGGGTCAGGTTGGTCAGCCTGGTGCCGAAGACGAAGGTATGCACCCGGCGGCGGCTCTCGGCCAGCGCGTGCATGAAATGCAGGAAGATGCGGGTATATTCGCTCATCGAGCCGGAAATGTCGGCCAGGATGACCAGTGGCGGGTGCACGACGCGCGGCGAGCGGAATTTCGGCAGGATCAGGTCGCCGCCGGTGCGCAGCGCCTGGCGCATCATGGCGCGCGGATCGGCCTTCCTGCCGCGCGCGTCGGGCCTGAACCGCCTCGTCGCCACCTCGTCCGCCGGCAACCTCAACGCCGCGATTGCCTGGCGCGCCTCAATCAGCTCCGCCGCGGTCATCTGGGCGAAATCCTTGTCCCGCAGCACCTCGTTGCCCGACACGGTGAAACGGGCGTCGACCTCGATCTCCTCGATCTCGCGCGGCGGCCGCTCGTTGCCGCGTCCCTCGAACAATGCATCGCTGACGCGGTTCTCGGCCGCCCGCGGCCTGACCTTCTCCCGGTTGTCGATCGCAACCGGCGAGAAGATCGCCAGCATCTTCTCGATCAGTTCGCGCGATTTCCAGAACAACCGGAACGCCTCGTCGAATGTCGCGTGATCCTCGCGCCGGTTGACCAGGACGGCGTGCAGCGTCCAGTAGAAGTCGTCACGCGAACCGATACCCGCCGCCAGCACCGCCTCGATCGCTTCCTTCACCGCCGCCGGCCCCACCCGCATGCCCGCCTTGCGGAGCGCGCGGGCGAAGAAGACGATATTGTCCGCCAGCCTGCCGTCGGGCCTGGCGATCGCGGGATCGGTTGCGGCGGTTTTCATCGGCGGTGTCTATTCGGCCGCGCTCAGCTCGGTCTTCACCTCGTCGAGCAGCCGGGCGCTCTCTCCCTGGGTGATGCGAGCGATGTCGTCCTGGTATTTCAGCAACACGCCGATCGTGTCGGAAACCGTTTCCGGGTCGAGCGCCACCTTGTCGAGCTCGTTGAGCGCGCCGGCCCAGTCGATCGTCTCGGCCACGCCCGGCGCCTTGAACAGGTCGATCTCCCGCAGCTTCTGCACGAACGACACCACTTCCGCCGACAGGCGCCGATTGGCCTCAGGCACCTTGCGGTGCACGATCTCCAGCTCGCGTTCCGCGTCGGGATAATCGACCCAGTGATAGAGGCAGCGCCGTTTCAGCGCGTCGTGGATTTCGCGCGTCCGATTGGTGGTGATCACCACCAGCGGCGGTTCCTCGGCATGGATGGTGCCCAGTTCCGGCACGGTCACCTGGAAGTCCGACAATATCTCCAGCAGGAAGGCTTCGAACGCCTCGTCGGTGCGGTCAAGCTCGTCGATCAGCAGCACCGGAGCACCGCCGCCGGTACCTTCCAGCGCCTCGAGGATCGGCCGTCGGATCAGGTACTTCTCGGCGAAGACGTTCTTCTCCATGTGGTCGCGGTCGGTGACGCCGGCGGCTTCCTCCATGCGGATCTCGATCATCTGCGCCGCATAGTTCCACTCATAGACCGCCGACGAGACGTCGAGCCCTTCGTAGCATTGCAGGCGGATCAGCTTGCGGCCGAGCGCGCCCGCCAGCACCTTGGCGATCTCCGTCTTGCCGACGCCGGCCTCGCCTTCCAGGAACAGCGGCCGGCCCATCTTCAGGCTGAGAAACAGCACCGTGGCCAGCGCCCGGTCGGCGACATAGTCACCGCCCGCCAGCAGTTCCACCGTTTCATCGATCGAAGCCGGCAGCTTCTTCGGTTTCAAATCGGCCATCTGGCCTCCCTACAACACCCGGAATCCGCGGTCATGATAGATCAGCGGGCGTTCGTTGGCACCGCAACGCACACCCGCCACCCTGCCGAAAAACACAAAATGCGTTGCCATCTCGCGCACTTCCATCACCGTGCAGTCGAACACCGCGACCGCGTCGCGCAGCGTCGGCGCGCCGCTCGCCAGCATGTCCCATTCGGCCAGCGCAAACCGCTTGTCCTGTTCGACCGGGGTTATTCCCGAGCACGCCTCGGCCAGCGGCAGGTGCCGCTCGGCAAGCGTGTTGATCGCAAAAACGCCGTTCTTCAGATAGCGCGCGTTGTCGGGCACCGAGAGGTTGATGCAGGCGAGCACGATCGGCGGGTTGTCCGACACCGAGGTCACCGCCGTGGCGGCAATCGCGCGCCGGCCGGCATCGCCGTCGGTGGTGACGACATGGATGTGCCCGGCGAAATGCGCCATCGCGTCGCGATAGGTCTTGCCGTCGATGTCGGTCGTCTTGAGCACGGGCGATCCTTGCGATTTTCCCGATATATAGAGTGCAAGCGCCGGATTTGAAACCACCGCGTCGCGCCGTCCGACATCCCGCTCGTCGGTGTTCTGTCTTGTTGCGCGACGGTCGCCGCCGCATTAGGGATGGTGCGCTTTGTGAACGCCCGCGCGCCGTGATTTGGGCGCCGAAGGACTGGAGACCGCCGCACCGGTGAAACGCATCGCCACTATTGTCCTGCCGGCGCTCGTCCTGGTCCTGCCGGCGCTGGTCGCCCGCGCCGAGCCGGCGACGGTCGGCATTGTCGCGCCGCTCTCCGGCCCGATGGAGATTCTCGGCCGTCAGGTGCTGCTCGGCGCCGGCAGGGCGGCGGAACGGGCCGGTATCGCGTTCGACACCGTCGACGATGCCTGCAGCGCCGAAGGCGGGACCGCCGCCGCCGAGCGTCTGATCGCGGCAAAGGTGCGCGTCGTCGTCGGCTTCCTCTGCGTCGAGGCGATCGAGGCGGCGCTGCCCGCCCTGTCGGAGGCCGGCATCCCGGTCATCACGCCCGGCGTCAGGGCCGACGGGCTGACCGACCGCCGGGCGCGCAACGGCTGGCTCGTCTGGCGCACCGCGCCGCGCGCCGACCGAGAACGCGCCGCCATTTCGGAAATCCTGGTGCGCCGCTGGGCGCGCGACCTCTTCGCCATCGTCGACGACGGCACCATCTACGGCCGCGAACTGGCCGAGAGCTTTCGCCTCGCCGCCGAACAGGCCGGGCTGAAACCCGTGTTCACCGACACCTACCGGCCGCAATTCGACAACCAGATTGGCCTTGCCGGTCGCCTGCGCGGCGCCGGCGCCACCCATGTTTTCGCCGGCGGCAATCGCGACGATATCGCCATCCTCGCCCGCGATGCCGGCGTGATCGGCTACAAGGTCACGATTGCCGGCGGCGAGGCCCTGCGCGCCGCGCCGGGCGAAACCGATCTCGCGCCGGACACGCTGATGATCGGCCTTCCCGAGGTCGCCGACATCGCCACGACCGCCTTTCTGCAGGCCTTCGAGGCGGACGGCGAGACCGCCGAAGGCTATGTGCTCGACGCCTACGCCGCCATGCAGGTCGCCTTGGCGGCGGCCTCGGCGGCCGACGGCGCGGAAAAGGGCGTCGCCGAGGCGCTCGAAACCGCGACATTTAAGACCGAGGCCGGTCCGATCCGCTTCGACGCCAAAGGCGACCGGACCGACAATCCCTACCGGCTGTTCCGCTTTGACGGCGCGGCCTTCGTCGAGGTGAAATGAATGGCGCTCAAGGCCGGCAGGACCAATTCGCTGACCGATATCGAAGGCCTTCTGGTCGGCAATGCCGATGACCGGGCAGTCAGATCCGGCGTCACCGCCGTCATCTGCCCTCCCGGAACCGTCGCTTCGGTCCAGGTTCTGGGCGGCGCGCCCGGCACGCGCGAGACCGACGCGCTCGATCCGGTAGCCGGCTTGCAGCATGTCGACGCCGTGGTGCTGTCGGGCGGATCGGCCTTCGGCCTCGACGCCGCCTCCGGCGTGCAGGCCTGGCTGCGCGAACGGGGCCGCGGTTTTCCCGTCGGCGATGTCCGCGTGCCGATCGTACCGGCGGCGATCCTGTTCGACCTCACCAATGGCGGCGACAAGGGCTGGGGGCGCTATCCGCCCTATCGCGAACTCGGCCATGCCGCCGCTGCCGCGGCATCCGGCGATTTTGCCCTTGGCTCCGCCGGTGCCGGCCATGGCGCGCTGACGGCCGGGCTCAAGGGCGGGCTCGGCTCCGCCTCCACCATGCTCGCCGACGGCACGACCGTCGCGGCCCTCGTCGCGGTCAATTCCGTCGGCGCGGCGCATGTCGCCTCCACGCGCCACTTCTGGGCCGCCGCGCACGAATTCGGCGACGAGTTCGGCGGACTCGGCCTGCCCCACCCGCTGCCGGCAGGCCGCTACGACATCCCGCTCAAATTTCGCGAGTTGCAACGCGGCGGCGCCAACACCACCATCGGCATCATCGCCACCGATGCCGCGCTGTCCAAGGCCGAGGTCAAACGGCTGGCGATCGCCGCCCATGACGGCTATGCCCGCGCCATCTGGCCCTCGCACACGCCGCTCGATGGCGATCTCGTCTTCGCACTCGCCACCGGTTCCGGCGGCGCGCCGGACGGGCCGGTCGGGCTTACCGATCTTTGCGCGGTAGCCGCCATGACCATGGCTCGTGCCATCGCGCGCGGCGTCCATGCGGCAACGCCGGCACCGGGCGACATCATGCCGGCCTGGTCGGAGCTTCCGTGAACGGCGGTCCGCGCGCCGGTTTTCCTGCGGCTTTGCGCGCGGCGATGCCCGGCTGGCGGCCGGCCCTGCTTGGAAGCCTCGCCTGGGGTCTCGTGATGGCGGCAAGCGCCGCCTTTGGCCTGTGGAGCCAGGCGCGCGCCGCCACAGCCGCCGCCCAGATCGTGCTGATCGTGTTTGCCGCCGGCGGCTTCCTTGCCTGGGCGCCCGCCCTGCTGGTCGCCCGGCTCGTCGGCGCGCGCCGGCCGGAACAGCGCTTCGCCGCCTTCTTCGTCATGCTCACAGTCGCCACGCTCGCTGTCACCGGCATGATCTTCGCACTGTATTTCCGCTACTATTTCTCGCAGTGGCACGGCGCCTTCCTCACGCTGCGCTGGGCCTTCGAGTTCGGGTTCACGGTCGCCGCAGCGCTCTACCAGTTCGCCGTGCTCGGCTTCAGGCTCTATTTTCCGCTCGGCTTCATCGCCCTGTTTGCCGCCGCCGCCTGGAATGCCCGCCGGCCACGTTGAGAAATGCCCGCCGCTCTGGTACGAGCATTCGTCACTCCCGCAGCCATTTTCCAGGACCCGCCATGATCCCGCGCTACTCGCGCCCCGAAATGACCGCCATATGGTCGCCCGAGACCAAGTTCCGCATCTGGTTCGAGATCGAGGCCCATGCCTGCGATGCGCTGGCCGAGCTCGGCGTCATCCCGAAGGAAGCTGCAAAAACCATCTGGGAGAAGGGCGGCGCTGCGACCTTCGACGTCGATCGCATCGACGAGATCGAGCGCGAGACGAGGCACGATGTCATCGCCTTTCTCACCCATCTCGCCGAGATCGTCGGCCCCGACGCGCGCTTCGTCCATCAGGGCATGACCTCGTCCGACGTGCTCGACACCACGCTCAACATCCAGCTCGTGCGCGCCGCCGACCTGTTGCTTGCCGGCATCGACGCCGTGCTGGCGGCGCTGAAGAAACGCGCGTTCGAGCACAGGCACACGGTGCGCATCGGCCGCAGCCACGGCATCCACGCCGAGCCGACGACGATGGGACTCACCTTCGCCCGCTTCCATGCCGAGATGGCGCGTGGCCACAGGCGTCTGGAGCAGGCCCGCGAAGAGGTAGCGACCGGCGCGATCTCCGGCGCCGTCGGCACGTTCGCCAATATCGACCCGGCGGTCGAGGCCCATGTCTGCGCCCAACTCGGCCTGCACCCCGAGCCGATCTCCACCCAGGTGATCCCGCGCGACCGCCACGCCATGTTCTTCGCCACGCTCGGCGTCATCGCCTCGTCGATCGAGAACATCGCAACCGAGATCCGCCACATGCAGCGCACCGAGGTGCTGGAGGCGGAGGAGTTCTTCGCCAAGGGTCAGAAGGGGTCTTCGGCCATGCCGCACAAGCGCAATCCGGTGCTGACCGAGAACCTGACCGGCCTTGCCCGCCTGGTGCGCTCGGCCGTCGTGCCGGCGCTGGAGAACGTGACGCTCTGGCACGAGCGCGACATCTCCCACTCCTCGGTCGAGCGCGGCATCGCGCCCGACGCCACCGTCACGCTCGATTTCGCCCTTCACCGCCTTGCCGGCGTCGTCGAGAAACTGGTGGTCTATCCCGACAACATGCTCGCCAACATGAACCGCTTCCGCGGCCTCATCCATTCGCAGCGCGTGCTGCTGGCGCTGACCCAGGCCGGCGTGTCGCGCGAGGACGCCTATCGGCTGGTACAGCGCAACGCCATGAAGGTCTGGGAAGATGGCAAGGATTTCCTCGAGGAACTGCTCGCCGACACGGATGTCCGCGCCGCGCTGTCGGAAGACGAAATCCGCGACAAGTTCGACCTTGCCTACCACACCAAGCATGTCGACACGATCTTCGACCGGGTATTCGGGTCGATGGATACTTAGGCAGCTGACCAGCTCTCTATAACTGACCACTCGCAGCGGGAATGAGTGTACTTCTGGGTGGTTCGGTGCGCATTCCCGACGATTTTGCCAATTGAAGCGTCCGTAAGAGAGGGAAGTTTTCAGGTATGGCTGCGCGCCAAATTTCGCGCGAGATACCAGCCATAATTTCGGAAACCAACTCTTGACTCGTTATCAGCCGACCGCCCCCAATCTTGCGGTGCTGATCAGGCGCGGTCGCATAGCCGTGCAGGACTACTTGGTCGAGTTCATTTGGCGTGTCCATTCCGCCAAACAGGCCTCCTGCGTGCTTAACTCCACTCTTAAACTTTCGCGCAAAACTCTCTTCCCGTTTCGACCACGATAACGCATCCGTCGAGCACTCCACATGGATGAAGTGTTTCGTTTGCGGATGGAATCCGATCACGTCCAACTCGCCGTCGTAACCACCACGGTTACGCGGACCGACCCGAACGCCCGTACGGGTAAAGTAGCCGTTGAAGTCCAGCCATTCCGTCACTATGGCCTCAAGATGGTTCAAAGTATTGTTCCTGAGCTTTTCCGCGACCAATAACCTCGTCGACAAACCCGCGGTCTATGCCGCCCTCGGCTCGATTTCACCAAGTTCGGCCTCTATTTCCCGCCGCCGCTCCATCAGGTCGTGATCGGCCTGCAGGCCGAGAAAAAACCCTTCCGACATTCCGAAATACCGCGCCAGGCGAAGATCGGTATCCGCGGTAACGGCGCGCTTGCCGAGCACGATCTCGTTGATGCGACGCGGCGGCACCCGAACCGCTCGCGCGAGCGCATTCTGGCTGAGTTCCATCGGCACGAGAAATTCTGCCAGCAGGATTTCTCCCGGATGCGGATTGGGCAGAAGATCGGTCATGGTAGTCGACGATTTCGACATGGTTCGGTCCTCCGTCGCGCCAGGTAAAGCAGATGCGCCATTGATCGTTGATCCGGATACTGTGCTGGCCTTTGCGCGAACCTCTGAGCGCTTCCAGCCGATTGCCAGGCGGTATGCGCATATCCTGCAAGACCCTCGCCTGATTGAGCATGCGTAGCTTGCGCAGGGCGACCGCCTGAATGTCCGGAGGCAGTTTCCGGCTCCGCCTGCCCGACCAGACCAATTCTGTTTCGGAACCGGCAAAGCTGCGAATCATGCAGCTATATAACGCATCTCGTTATATAACGCAATACGTTACAAACGCCTACGGACGGTATGTTTGCCCTTCGCCAACCTCCCGCTTGGCATTTTCTCGCCAATCGGCAAGTATCCCGCCCGTAATCGGGCGCGATCGCGCGAACAGGGAGACGAACCATGTCCACGGTAACGCAATTGCGCTCCGGCGCGAATATCGAGCACTGGCATGAGCGGGTCGATCTCGCCGCCGCCTTCCGCTGGACCGCGCGCCTCGATATGCACGAGGCGGTCTCCAATCACTTCTCGCTGGCCGTCAACGATGACGGCACGCAGTTCCTGATGAACGCCAATCAGGTGCATTTCTCGCGCATCCGCGCCTCCGAACTGCTTTTGCTCGACGCCAACGACCCCGAGACGCTTGAAGGCCCCGATGCGCCCGACCCGACCGCCTGGGGGCTGCACGGCGCCATCCATCGCCATTGCCCGCATGCGCGGTGCGCCATGCATGTGCACTCGATCTTTTCGACCGTGCTCGCCAGCCTCGCCGATTCCACCCTGCCGCCGATCGACCAGAACACGGCGACCTTCTTCGGTCGTGTCGTCGTCGACGACGGCTATGGCGGTCTCGCCTTCGAGGAGGAGGGTGAACGCTGCGCCGCGCTGTTCGCCGATCCGTCGAAGAAGGTGATGGTGATGGGCAATCACGGCATCATGGTCATCGGCGAGACGGTGGCCGAGACCTTCAACCGCATGTATTTCTTCGAGCGCGCAGCCGAGACCTATATCCGCGCCCTGCAGACCGGCCAGAAACTGCGCCTTCTCTCCGACGAGGTCGCCGAAAAGACCGCCCATGAGGTCGAGACCTACCCCGGTCAGTCCGACCGCCATCTCGCCGAGCTGAAGGCCATCCTCGACGACGAGGGTTCCAACTACGCCACCTGAGGGAACCGCGAGCCGACTTTGTGGTTCGCCAACCGGCCGGCATGTGCTATTCTGGCGCCGTGCCCGGGTGATACGCCAAACCGTGATCGATCCGCTGCCCGGTCTGCACGCAAAAGGCATGATCGGTCGCCGCCGGCTGGGTTTCTCCGGGCGTGATAACGTCATGGAGAAATCTCGTGAAAGTCGCAGATATTCTGAGTGAAAAGGGCGATCGCGTCGTGACGGTTCGCCCCGGTGAATCCATCGCCAACCTGACCCAGCGCCTCAGGCTCGAGGGCGTCGGCGCCATGATCGTCAGCGAGGACGGCGAGCGTATCGACGGCATCATCTCCGAACGCGACGTCGCCCATGGCCTCGCCGAGCACGGCGCCGCGATCCTCGACATGAACGTCGCCAACCTGATGACCCGCAGCGTCGTCACCTGCAAGCCGGACGACACCATCGCCGACATCTCGCGCGTCATGACGCGCCGCCGCGTCCGACACCTGCCGGTGCAGTCCGCCGGCCGGCTCGCTGGCGTCGTCAGCGTCGGCGACGTGGTCAAGCACCGGCTCGACGAAATGGAGCTCGAGGCCAACGTTCTGCGCGACTACGCGATTGCGCGCCACTGACCGTACGGCAACGGTGCGCCGGGCAAGCTGCCGTCGCTGCGCGTCTTGACTATTGGCGCCGCAGACGCCACCTGCGCGCCATCATGAAAGTCCGCGACGCCGATATCCTCATCATCCCCGGCTACACCAATTCCGGTCCCGGCCACTGGCAGAGCCGCTGGCAGGAAAAACTGTCGACGGCCCGGCGGGTCGAGCAGGCCGAATGGTCGAAACCGGTGCGCGAGGACTGGACCACGGCCATCGCCGACGCCGTCAACGCCACGACCCGTCCGCCGGTCCTGGTCGGTCACTCGCTCGGCGTCGCCGCCGCAATCCAGGCGCTGCCGCAGATCGAAAGGCCGATCGCCGGCGGCTTCTTCGTCGCCCCGCCCGATGTCGCCAACGCCTCGATTAGGCCGAGGCACCTTATGACCTTCGGCCCCTATCCGCGCGATCCGCTGCCGTTCCCGTCGATCGTCATCGCCAGCCGCAACGATCCCTTCTGCGACTTCGACGTTGCCGAGGACATCGCCGCCGCCTGGGGTTCGTTGTTCATCGATGCCGGCCAGGCCGGTCACCTGAACAGCGAATCGGGTTACGGGCCGTGGCCTGAGGGCACGATGGTGTTCGCGAAGTTCCTGTCGCGGCTGAACGCCTGAGGGCGATCAGCCCAGCGCTTTGCGCACCGCGGCGATGATGTTGCCCGCGCCTTCGTTCATGTAGCGCTGTTCGACACCGATTGCGAACAGGGAGTAGCCCATGTCGTGGTAGCGGTCGGCCTGGCGGGGATCGTTGAGGTACAAGCCGGCCGCCTTGCCGCGCTGCCGCGCCTTGCCGGCGATCTCGGCCACCGCGGGCATCATGTCGGCCAGGTCTGGATCGACGGTCTTGCCGCCGCTCCAGGCAATCGAGAAATCGCCCGGTCCGAAGAACACGCCGTCAATGCCGTCGACATCGAGTATCTCGTCGAGCGCGGCAAGCGCTTCGCGGGTCTCGATCATGGC
Source organism: Rhizobiaceae bacterium (assembly GCA_041397625.1). Lineage (GTDB taxonomy): Bacteria > Pseudomonadota > Alphaproteobacteria > Rhizobiales > Rhizobiaceae > JAWKWH01. Next base: position 26,300 of record JAWKWH010000008.1, on the reverse strand, counting down.
GAGCGCCGCCGTGTCGTCATTGGCGCTGGCCAGGTAGGTGTCGGTATTGAAATCCCTTTGCAGGACCCGCGGTCGCATCGGGCCCCAGGAACGGCCGCCGACCGGCGGATACTTCATCGCCGACGCGAAGGCTTCCGCATCCGTCCGGCTGTTGATCATCGGCGCCACCACCGCCGCGGCGCCGAAATCGAGCGCCCGGCTCGCCATGTCGAAGCGCCCGACGGGTATGCGCGTCAGCGGCGCGACGCCCGCCGCCGCGATCAGCGCCGAGCCGGCAAGCACGCTCGCCTCGTCATGGCCGCCATGCTGCATGTCGAGCAGGACCGCATCGAACCCGCTGAGAGCGATCGCCTCGGCAACGAATGCATCGGCAATGGCCGACCATCCGCACACCATGGTCTCGCCGGCGCGTAGTCTGGCCGCCAGGGTCATGGCCCGTCTCCTTTTCGCGCCCGCGCTGCCGCGCCGGCCTCAGCCCTTCTGGATTTCCTCGACCGCCTGCGCCAGCAGCTCGTTCATCGTGCGGCGGATCTGGTGATCCGACTGGTCGACGCCGGCGGCATCGAAATCGCCGCGTACCTTGCGGAACACGTCCTCGTCGCCGGCTTCCTCGAAATCGGCCACGATGACTTCCTTGGCGTAGGCTTCTGCCGCCTCGCCGCTCTTGCCGAGCTTGTCGGCCGCCCACAGGCCGAGGAGCTTGTTGCGCCGCGCCATCGACTTGAATTTCAGTTCCTCATCATGGGCGAACTTGTTCTCGAACGCGTTTTCGCGGTCTTTCATGGTGTTCATCAGACAGCATCCTCCGGCCGGTTCAGGTGTTGAGTGCTTTCTTCACCAATATGGGGTCGAGCGCAAGGAATCAAAGCCGCAAATGGCGGCGAAAGCTGCAACTGCCGCATCGCGTCGCAGGCCGTTGCAAAACCGGTTGACGGGTCGAAATCACCGATTGAGGTGACAGGCCAATTGCGATAGAGACCCTTTCAACTTGCCCCATCCAGTACCTATCCAGTGGCAGGCGGCCATGCGCCGCCCGTTGCTCACCCGATCAGAGAACCGCTCCATGAACCGTCGTCGCCGCATCTACGAAGGCAAAGCCAAGATTCTCTACGAGGGACCGGAGCCGGGAACCCTGATCCAGTTCTTCAAGGACGACGCCACCGCCTTCAACAAGAAGAAGCACGAGATCGTCGATGGCAAGGGCGTGCTCAACAACCGCATTTCCGAGCACATCTTCACCCATCTGAACCGCATCGGTATCCCGACCCACTTCGTGCGCCGGCTCAACATGCGCGAGCAACTGATCAAGGAAGTCGAGATCATTCCGCTGGAAGTCGTGGTGCGCAACGTCGCCGCCGGCTCGCTTGCCAAGCGTCTCGGCCTGGAAGAGGGTACGGTGCTGCCGCGCTCGATCATCGAATTCTACTACAAGGCCGACGCGCTCGACGATCCGATGGTCTCCGAGGAGCACATCACCGCCTTCGGCTGGGCGGCGCCACAGGAGATCGACGACATCATGGCGCTCGCCATCCGCGTCAACGACTTCCTGTCCGGCCTGTTTCTCGGCGTCGGCATCCAGCTCGTCGATTTCAAGATCGAGTGCGGCCGCCTCTACGAGGGCGACATGATGCGCATCGTCGTCGCCGACGAGATCTCGCCCGATTCCTGCCGGCTCTGGGATATCCAGTCGAACGAGAAGCTCGACAAGGACCGTTTCCGCCGCGACATGGGCGGGCTGGTCGAGGCCTATCAGGAAGTGGCGCGCCGGCTCGGCATCATGAACGAGAACGAACCGCCCCGACCCAAGTCCGGCCCGGTGCTGGTCGCCTCCAAGCCGGACAAGGACAGCATACACTGACCGACGAGGACTTGAACGTGATCAAGGCGCGCGTAACGGTGACACTCAAGAACGGCGTCCTCGACCCCCAGGGCAAGGCGATCGAAGGCGCGCTTTCAACGCTCGGCTTTTCCGGCGTCGGCGAGGTGCGCCAGGGCAAGGTCTTCGACCTCGAACTGGAAGGTTCCGACCCGGCCGCCGCCGAGGCGCAGCTGAAAGCCATGTGCGACAAGCTGCTGGCCAATACCGTGATCGAGGACTACAGCATCGCGATTGCCTGAAGCCGCCGCCTGCCCGCCCTCGCCGGCAATGATGACACCCGGATGACCGCATCTGTCGAGCGCCAGTGCCTCAAGCCCTACGAGCCGGTCAATCGGCTCAAATCCGTGGCCGACGGGCTTGCCATTGTCGACGGGCCGGAAATCCACATGGATTACCTTGCCGGGCTCTATATCCCGTTCACCACGCGCATGACCGTCGTCACGCTCGCCGACGGCGGCCTGTGGGTGCACTCGCCCATCCCGCTCACCGACGCATTGAAGCGCGAGATCGACGCGCTCGGGCCGGTCCGCCATCTCGTCGCGCCCAACCGCATCCATTTCTGGTGGGTCGGCGACTGGAAAGAGGCCTATCCGGATGCGCGCGCCCATGCCGCGCCCGGGACCGCCGCGCAGGCGCGCAAGAAGGGCCGGTTCCACGATTACCACACCATGCTCGGCGACGCGCCCGAACCCGAATGGGCCGGCGAGATCGACCAGCTTGCCCTTGCCGGCAGCTTCATGACCGAGATCGTATTCTTCCACAGGAAAAGCCGCACGCTGATCCTGACCGACATGATCGAGAATTTCGAACCCGACCGCGTCGATTGCCGCTGGCTGCGCCCGTTGCTTTCGCTCGGCGGCGTCGCCGATCCGCATGGGTCCATGCCGCGCGACCTGCGCCTCACCTTCCTGTTCAGGCGCCGACGGCTGCGCGAGGCCGTCCACACCATGATCGGCTGGGCGCCGCAACGCATTGTGCTCGCCCACGGCCGGTGGTATCGCGAAAACGGCACGGAAGAACTGCGCCGTGCCTTCCGCTGGATTGTCTGACAACCCGTTCCGAGGGCGCCGAAATGAAATCCGCCGTCATCCTGCTTCCCGGCCTCAATCGCGACCGCGACATGATCGCCGCGCTGACCAAGGTCTCGGGCCGGCCGCCGCTCACCGTCTGGCAGACCGATACCGAGATCCCCGACGTCGACCTCATCGTCATTCCGGGCGGCTTTTCCTTCGGCGACTATCTTCGCTGCGGCGCCATCGGCGCGCGCATGCCGGCCATCCGCGCCGTCGCCGACAAGGCGGCGAAGGGCGTGCGCGTGCTCGGCGTCTGCAACGGCTTCCAGATCCTGCTCGAGGCCGGCCTGCTGCCCGGCGCGCTGATGCGCAACGCCTCGCTCAAATTCGTCTGCCGCAAGGTCCGTCTCGAAGTGACCAACGCCGATACCGCGTTCACCCGCGGCTATCGCCGGGGCCAGGTAATCGATTGCCCCGTCGCCCACCACGACGGCAACTATTTCGCCGACGCCGAAACGCTTCACCGGCTGGAAGGCGAAAACCGCGTCGTGTTCCGCTATGCCGCAGGCACCAATCCCAACGGCTCGGTCAACGACATCGCCGGCATCGTCAACGAAACCGGCAACGTGCTCGGCATGATGCCGCATCCCGAAAACCTGATCGAGGCCGCCCATGGCGGCGACGACGGCCGCGCCCTGTTCGAGGCCGCGCTTAAGGCGGCATGATGTCCTGTTTTTCCACGATCTGCCGGCAGACCGCGCTTGCGACGGTCCTGGTTGTTCTGGCCGCCGTTTCGGCCCCCGCCCTGGCCGCTTCGCCGGCTTCGGCGCGCGACCGATCCGACGTCACCAGGGTCTATCTGCTGCGCGGCTTCCTGGGCGTGTTCTCCACCGGGCTCGACAGCATCGCCGCCGATCTCGAAAAGCGCGGCATCAAGGCCCGCGTCACCGGCCATCTGCAGGCGGGCGGCGTCGGCGCGGAAATCCGCAAGGCCTATCGACAGGATCCGCGCAGCGTCCGCCCGCTCGTCCTCGTCGGTCATTCCTTCGGTGCCGATGCGGCCATGCGCCTGGCCAAGTCGCTCGAGCACGACGGTATCCGGGTCGATCTCGTCGTCACCATCGATCCGACCGCCACCGGTCCGGTGTCGGGCAATGTGCGCCGCTACGTGAACTACTATCTCGCCAACAACCTGATCGGCCACGCCGTCGGCGGCGGCAAGCCGGCGGCCCGCGTCACCAATATCGACATCGGCAAGCGGCCCGAGATCATCGAGAGCGGCACCGGCCACTGGACGATGACCACCAACCGCATCATCGCCGACGAGGTCCTCAAGCTGGTGGCGAGAACCGTCAGATAGTCGCACCTGCGGCGAGCGCCGAGCGGAGCATCCGCCGGTAGTCGTGGAAATCCACCTCCACCGCATGACGCTGCGACGCCGAGAACTGTCGCCGGCCGCGATCGGCTTCCCGGGCGATCCTGGATGCGATGTCGTGCGGGCGGCGCCAGCGGCCGGCGATCTCCCTGGCCGCAAGCGATGCCTGGATGTCGGCGAGCGCCCATATGCAGCCCACCGGCTGGATCAGCCCGATGAAGAACAGGTCGGCGCGGTCGGCCGGCATCATCTTCAGGTAGAGCGGCACCTCGCCGGTATCGCGCCAGGCCGGAAATCCGTCTTCGAAAAACGGAAAGCGCGTTCGAAATCCCGTCGCCCAGATGATCGTGTCGAATACTGCCGACGAGCCATCGGCAAAGCCGATCCTGTTGCCGTCCACCTCTTCGATACCGCGGCGCGGCGTCACCTTTCCGTGCCGGATGCGATCGAGGATGTCCGTGTTCAGCGTCGGGTGCATTGCAAACGGATCGTCCGGCTTTTCGAGCCCGTAGCGCTCGTAGGGCCCGACGGAAAGTTCCAGCGCCAGCCGCAGCATGAGCGGCCGCAGCAAGCGCGGTAGCCGTTCCAGCTTGGCGCGCTGTATGTCGACCGGTCGGCCCATGAACATTTTCGGCAGGATCGTCTGTCCGCGGCGCATGGAAATGTCGACGCTGGCCGCCCCTCGCGACAGCAATGCCGCGATGTCGCAGGCCGAGTTGCCGCCGCCCACCACCAGCACGCGCTTTCCGGCAAACGCATCCGGCCTGTCGAAGGCCGACGAATGCAGTTGCTGTCCGTTGAAACGGTCGGCGATCTCGGGAATGAACGGTTCGGTGTGATGGCCGTTGCAGACCATCAGCACGTCCGCCGTTTCGACCGCCTCGCCGCCCTCGCCCGTCGAAACCACCGTCCAGCCGCCGCCGCTGCGCGGCCGCGCCTTCAGCACCGTCGAGCCGAAACGGATGTGGCGCTTCAGGTCGAACGCCTCGGCGTAGTCCTCGAAATAGGAACGGATCTGCTCGCGCGACGGAAAGTCCGGATAGGAGGCCGGCATCGGAAAATCCTGGAACACCGACAGCCCCTTCGAGGAAATCGTATGGACGCCGTCATACACGCTGGCCACGGCCGGGTCGGGATCGTGGTTCCAGATGCCACCGGGCCGGTCGCGGCTTTCGTGGCAGACGAAGTCGTCCACGCCCTCGTCGAGCAGGTTCTTGATCGTCGTCAGTCCGCAGGGTCCCGCCCCGATCACGCAGACCTTCATGTGCCGCGCGGCTGCCATCCCTCGCCCCGTTTTCCGCGTATCGCATCGAGATTGCCGCGTGGAGCGGACTGATTCAAGTCCGCCTGGCGGAGCTTTCTGTTGAAACCGGCGCATCGCCGCCACCGGCCGCCACGTCGCCTTGGCGGGCCGGCCTGGAATCATGCTAAGCGGGCTCATGCCTTCGTCGAGGAACCGCACCATCTCGCATCACCGTACAGCAGTCATGGCTGCGCCCATGATCCTGCTCGCCGCCTGCCAGAGCGAGCCGCTCGGCGGGCCGCTGTCGATCGAGGTCGCCGCCACCTCGCCCATTACCGCCCTGCAGGCGGTCAATGACGCCGGACGTCGCTGCTGGACCGGCTCCGGCGACCATCGCTTTCGCGCCTACCGCCTCGTGCCGGAGCTCGACACCACTGCCGGCAATCCGCGCATCCTCGTCACCGAGAAGGGCCGCGAGGCCGGCCGCCCGCAACTGGTCATCGAATCCTCCGGCAATCCGGTGAAGATCGAGACCTACGGTCCGCTGGCGCATTCCCGTCTCGGCTCGCGGATCAATGCCGATATCATGCGCTGGTCGTCGGGCGACAAGCGCTGCGCCGGACATGGCTGAGGAACTCCATGACAGTCACCATCTACCACAACCCCCGCTGCTCGACCTCGCGCAACACGCTCGCCATCATCCGCGAGCACGGCATCGAGCCCGAGATCGTCGAATATCTGAAAACCCCGCCGGACCGCGACCTGATCGTCGAACTGCTGGCGGCGACGGGACTGAGCCCGCGCGAACTGGTCCGGGCCAAGCAGGCCGAATTCTCCGAACTCGGTCTCGACGACCCGGCCGTGACCGACGATCAACTGATCGACGCCATGGCCGCGCATCCGGTCCTGATCGAGCGGCCGGTCGTTGTCGCGCCTAAGGGCGCCCGCCTCTGCCGGCCCAAGGAGAGGGTGCTGGAAATCCTGTAGGGCGGCGCGGCGCGATTGCAAATGTCGCATTGTAAAGCGCCTTGCGGAACGATAGCTTGCCGCCGATGATGAGAGGCCGCGCACATCAGGACCGATTCAGGCGGGCAGGCACGCTGCTTACCGCCTTGGCTGCCTTGCTGCTGGTGTTCGCCCCGGTATGGTCCGTTCCGGCCGCTGCCGGTGCCGGTGGCAGCGATATCGACCTTGCCCAATACGCCCTGCCCGACGGTTCGGTGCCGTTCATCTGTTTCGGCGACGGCGGGGGAAGCGGCACTCGCGGCGGCATCGGGCCGCACTGTCCGCTCTGCACCGTTTCCAAGGCCTTCGCGCTGCCGCCCAAGACGGCGACACCGCTGATCGTCTCGTACCGCATCGCCGCCGCCCCGATCCTGCTGCGCGCCGCATTGCCCGTCCATCCGATCCACGTTGCTCTCGGTTCGCGCGCCCCGCCCGTCGCCGTCTGACCGGTCGCTGCCTTAAGCGGCCGCGCATTTTTCCAAACCAGATTCTCTAGGATACCAGCGACGCGGTTCGCGCAACCCTGCGAACGCTTCAGGAGCAACGACATGAAATCGAAGACAGTTCTTTTCGCGGCCATGCTCGCCGCCGCAATGGCGCCGATGGCGGCACAGGCCAACCCGATCTTCAAGACCGCGCCGGTCACCGGCGGCAGGCCCGATGCGCCGTTGCTGCTCGCCGCCGACGAAACTGATGCCATGGCAATGATCAAGGTCGGCGACCTGGAAATCGTCGACCCCTTTGCCCGCGCCACATTGCCGGGCGCACCGGTCTCCGGCGGCTACATGGTGATCAGGAACACCGGTACCGAGGCCGACAGGCTCCTCGGCGGTACAGCCGCCTTCGCCGGCAAGGTCGAGATACACGAGATGACCATGGACGGCGAGGTCATGCAGATGCGCGAGATCGAGGGCGGCCTGGAGATCCCGGCCGGCGGCGAGGTCGTTCTGGCGCCGGGCGGCATGCACATCATGTTCATGCAGATGGCCGGGCAGCTCAAGGAGGGTGAAGTCCGCAAGGTCACGCTGCGGTTCGAGAAAGCGGGAACCGTGGAGTTCGAACTGCCGGTCCGGCGCGTCGAACGCGGCGGCCACGGCAACATGGATCATTCCGGCCACGGAATGTCCGACTGACACGAACCGGATGCCCGGTCCCGCGCGAACGGCCGCTGCGCATTTGCCCTGTTGAATGTCGCATCCGGCGATTGTTGCCGGTTTGGGTCTCGCATAGTCTCGTCGGCGATGGCTTCCGGCCGGTGCAGTGCCGGCCGGAATGAAAAAGGGAACACGGTCGGGCCGCCCGGATGCGGCCGAAGCCGTGGCTGCCCCCGCAACTGTAGGCGGTTGCCGAGCCCATTTTACCACTGGCGTAAGTGCCGGGAAGGCGGGAGAGGCGAAAACCGCAAGCCAGGAAACCTGCCATCGATACCGGCGCAGGCCACCATCAACCGCAACCGCACGGTGGGTGCGGAAAGGAGAGAAAGACATGCATATCGAACCGGGCGTCGTCGACGGCGCCAAGATCGTCCTCAGCTACGCCACCGGCGCCGCCGCTGTCGGCATTGCCGGCAAGCTGGCGCTCGACGCCATCCGCGACAACGGCGGCGGCATATCCGCCCTTGCCCTACGCAGCGCGGCGACGACGGCGCTGGTCTTCTGCTTTTTCGAGCTACTGCCGCACTATCCCGTCGGCGTCTCCGAGGTCCACTTCATCCTCGGCTCCACCCTGCTGCTGCTGTTCGGCGCCGGCCCGGCGGCGATCGGCCTGGCGCTCGGCCTGTTGCTGCAGGGACTGTTGTTCGCCCCGTTCGACTTGCCGCAATACGGCATCAACGTCACCACCCTGCTGGTGCCACTGCTCGGCATTCACATGCTGGCCAAGCGGATCATCGCCCCGCACACGCCCTATGTCGACCTGAAATACCGCCAGGCACTGGCGCTTTCGACCGCCTATCAGGGCGGCGTTGTCGCCTGGGTGGCGTTCTGGGCCATCTACGGCCAGGGTTTCGCCGCCGATAACCTGGCGGCGGTCTCCGCGTTCGGCGCCGCCTACATGCTGGTCGTCATCGTCGAACCGCTGGCCGATCTCGGTGTGCTGGCCGCTGCCAAGGCGGCGCGCGGCCTGGCAAGCTCGCCGCTCTTCCATGCACGCCTGCTGAACGCAGCCTAGGCGGATCAAGATTCCCGCCGCCGGTCGCCGGCGGCGGGCTCCCTTCCCGGCGCACTTCATCCGAATTTGGTAGCCGTGCTCCGCTGACACTCACGCGTCGGGGTTGTTCGCCTGTATCGTCTTCTGCATCAGCGCGATGAACTGCCGCCGCTCGTCCGGCGCCAGCCCGGCTAGCACCGCCTCGTTGGTGTCGTTCGCCGCCTCATAGGCCCGTTCGCGTATGGCGCGCGCCTTCTCGGTCAGGTGGATCGTCCGCGCCCGCGAATCGGCCGGATGCTCCCTGCGGGTGATCAGCCCGTCGCGTTCCATCCGCGCCAGCGTGTTTGCCAGCGTCGCCTGCTCCACGTCCAGCCTGCCGACGAGTTCCTTCTGCGTCAGGCCGTCCCGCTCAAATAATTCCAGCAGCGCCGGGAACTGGCCGGGCACGATGCCGAGCGGCTTTATGCGCTCCTGCAGGCCAGACGCAAACAACCGCGCCACATGGTTTGCCAGATAGCCTGGCGAATGCATCCGTTCGAATTCCATCTATCGATTCTAGCATTGCATAGCATGCTATGTAATGATATATAGCATGCTATGTTTATGCAAAAAGGAGGTTCTCCAATGAAAAATCTCATGATCGCGGGCTTGATGCTCGGCCTGTCGGCAACGCCATCGCTGGCGCTTGACGACGAACTGGAAGCAATCAACCGGACCGCATTCGAAGCGGTCGACAAGAATGGCGACGGCATGGCCTCGCGCCGCGAGGTCGAACTGTTCAGGGTCGATGTCATGCTGTCGCAGGACTATGACGACGACGGTATCGTCACCCGCCGCGAACACATGGCCTGGGACATGGGCTGGCGTCACCTCGCCGAACAGCGCGGCATCGCCGACCGCTACTGGAAGGCGCGCGAAGAAGTGTTTGCCGTGTGGGACAAGAACGAGGACGGCGAACTGAACGAGGCCGAGCAGCAGCTGTCCCAGGCCAACGACTTCTTCCTGGCCGCCGACCGCGGCACCGAACCGCTCGACTACGAGACTTTCAAGACCGGCCTGAGGATCATCGCGGCCATGAACTCGGCCTTCCAAGTCGACGGCGAAGTCGTGCTCATCAATGTCTTCGAGGTTCCTGCCGGCGCGATCGACAAGACAATCGGGATGTGGAAGAAATCCCGTGATTTCCTGCAGAAACAGCCAGGCTACATCTCCACGGCGCTGCACCGGTCCGTCGGCCCCGACGCGACGTTCCAGCTGGTCAATATCGCCAGGTGGCAAAGCGTCGAATCGTTCCAGGCGGCGACGGCGAGCATGCGCGCCGACGCCGCTATCGAACCGGTTGAGGGTCTGCGCTTCACCCCCGGCCTCTACCAAATCATCCTGACCGATTGAGGAGGCGACGATGAAAAGCACGCAAACCCGATACGGCACCGTCGCCGTCACCATTCACTGGCTGAGCGCCCTGGCCATCCTGGCCCTGATCGGCTCCGGCTTTCGCGCTGCGTCGCTCGCCGACAGCGCCGCCAAGGAAACCATCCTGTCGGTCCACGCGCCGCTCGGCTTTCTCGTGCTGGCGCTCACCCTTCTGCGCATCGCCTGGTGGTGGTTCTTTGACCGCAAGCCCGATCCCGTCGGAGGTGATGCCGCCTGGCAGTCCTTTTCCGCCAGGGCCGTGCACCTGCTCTTCTACATCGTCATCATCGGCATGGCGGCGAGCGGCATCGGCATGATGGTGCTGTCGGGCGCCGGCGAGATCCTGTTCGGCGGCGCCGAACGCGCCCTGCCCGATTTCAACGATTTCGCTCCGCGCGTTCCCCACGGCATCGGCGCCCGGGCGATGGTGGCATTGCTCGCGCTGCATGTCGGTGCCGCGCTCTACCACCACTTCATCAAGCGCGACGGGCTGATCTGGCGCATGTGGTTCGTCGGAAAAACCGGCTGATGGCCCGCCTCAAACCGGCAGGCGACGGGCGGCCTTAGGTCGCCCGTCGTCATTTCTACGACCGGTTATCGTCCGGAAAGCGGAACCCGCTGTCCCAGAACGGCCGGCTGGCTTCGCTCCTGGCCCGGCCACGCGTCAAGCCGATATCGGCAAGCTGATCGTCGTTCAAGCGCGACAGCGCGATACGGCTGCGCCGCCGGTCGACCCATGCATCCAGTACAGCCGTCAGGCGTTCAAGCAGCGTTTCGCCGTGCGGCAGCCGCCGCACGAAGGTCGCCAGCTTTCCGCTTGCGGTGCGCGCCTGCTCGTGAATTGCATCAATTGTATCTATCATTGCACTGCTCTACAGTATGCATTAGGGTACAATCTCGATAAGGCCAACAGGCTTGTCGATGCAATATGGAATATTGTCACGATGACAACTTGGCTGCCCAGTCTCGAAAACCGCACCGGCCCGCTCTATTGCCGCATCGCTGATGGCATCGAGCAGGCGATTGCCGAGGGAACCCTCGCCGCCGGCACCAAGCTGCCGCCGCAGCGCAACCTCGCCTACGATCTCGGCGTCACCATCGGCACGGTCAGCCGCGCCTACGCGCTGGCGCGCGAACGCGGCCTGGTCGCCGGCGAGATCGGCCGGGGCACCTATGTCAATGCGCTCTCGCGCGACGATATCGCGCCGCTTGCCGCCGGCGACATCGCGCCCGGCAAGGGCGTGCCGTTCCGCGCCAACGGCGCCGGCACCTTGATCCGCCTCGACAGCACGGCTGCGCCCGATGTCGGCCAGGTGGCCGCAATCGAGCGCCTGCTCGGCGAGATCACCCGCCGGCATCCGGGCGAACTGCTCGACTATATCCGCCATGTCCCGGTTGCGTGGGAAGAAGCCGGTCAGCGCTGGCTCGCCACGGCCGGCTGGCGGCCGGAGCGCGCCGACGTCGTGCCGACGCTCGGCGTTCACGCTGCCGCCATGTCCATCATCGCCGCGGTCACCGCGCCCGGCGACCGCATCGCCATGGAACAACTCACCTACGCCTCGGTTGCCCGCGGCGCCGCCGTCATGGGCCGGCGTGTCGTCGCGGTCGCCGCAGACAGCGACGGGTTCGATCCTGCCGAGTTCGAGGCAGTCTGCGCCCAGCAGCACCCGCGCCTCGCCTTCCTGTCGAGTTCCGTCGCCAACCCGACCGGGGTCACCATGCCCGCCGGCCGCCGCGCCGCCATCGGCGAGATCGCCAACCGCTACAATGTCTGGCTCATCGACGACATGATCTACGATTCGCTGACGCGCCACGCGGTCCCGCCGATCGCCGCCTTTGCGCCCGACCGGACCTTCACCATCGGCGGCCTGTCGAAATCGGTCGCCGCCGGCGTGCGCGGTGGCTGGGCCGCCTGCCCGCCGCACATGGCCGAGCGCGTGCTGGTGGCGCAGAAGCTGATCACCGGCGGCAAGCCGTTCCTGATGGCCGAGCTCGCCGCCCGGTTGGTGCTTTCGGGCGAGGCCGACCTGATCCGCGACCGCGTACGCGAGGAGATCGCCGCCCGCGTCGCCATTGCGGTTGAGATGTTCGAAGGCTTCGAATCCTCCGCCCACCCGAAATGTTCCTTTATCTGGATGGAACTGCCCGAACCCTGGCGCTCGTCCGAATTCCGCCACGCCGCCGCCCGCGCCGGCGTTCTCATAGACGACGAGGACGAGTTCAAGCCGGTGCGCCTCGACCGCACCTTCTACCGCTTCCGCATGGGTCTGACACAGCCGCCGGATCGCGCGGCGCTGACCGAGGGCCTGTCGGCGCTGCGCCGGCTGATGGACAGCGGCGCCACCGCCCATGACAGCTACGCCTGACCCCACGAGCTCGATTGGACGCGCAGGGCGGTCGCTTTCACCGTTGCGCCGCCGCACGCGCCTGATACGATCGCGCGATGGTGACGAGGACAGCCAAATGCGCCTGCGGACGGCTTTCGGCCGGATGCGAGGGCGAGCCCGAACTCGTCTCTCTGTGCCATTGCCTGGAGTGCCAGCGCCGCACCGGCGCGCCCTACGGCATTGCTGCCTTCTTCGACAGGTCGGCCGTCAGCCTCTCCGGCCGCTCAACGGTGTTCGAGCGCTCGTCGGATGCCGGTTACCGCGTCACGCACCATTTCTGCTCGACATGCGGCAGCACGGTCTACTGGTATCCGGAGCGCATGCCGGACTGGATCGCGGTAGCGGTCGGCGCCTTCGCCGACCCGGCCTTCCCCGCCCCTTCCCGGAGCGTCCACCTGGAACGCCGCCACCACTGGCTCGACGGAGGCGGCAGCGGCGGCCTGTGACATCAAAGCCCGCGCGGATGGTTCGGATTGTTTTGCTGGCGGGCGGAATCGTATCCGCCGCCGACACAGGCGGCCAGCGCCAGCGCGGCGGTGGCGAGAACGATCAGGCGAAGCGGCAGCGAGCGGGTTTTCATGGGATCGGCCTCCGGAATTGCATTCGGGCAAGGTAGGGCGGCAACCGCAGCGCGACAAGTCGCTTTCGCCCGGCGCAATGCTTTGCTAGATCAACAAATGCCGTTTGACGACAACGGCTTGAGAGGTACTGGCTTCAATGACCACGCTGCAGCACCCCGCCCCCGCCGGTGGCATGGGCGACATTGACGGCCGTGCCGCCTGGCTGCGCATGGTCGTCTGCCTGGCCCTGGCCACCATCGGCGGCGCCGGCATGTGGTCCATGGTCGTCGTGCTGCCGGCGGTCCAGGCCGAGTTCGCCGTCGAGCGGGCCGCCGCCTCCCTGCCCTATACTGCGATGATGGTCGGCTTCGCCGCGGGTAATGTCTTCTTTGGCCGCGCCATCGACCGGTTCGGCGCCGCGCTGCCGCTGGCCGCAGCCGCCGTCATGCTTTCGTCCGGCTTCGCAGTCGCCTCCCTCTCGGCCTCGCTGTGGCAGTTCCTTCTCGTCCAGGGGCTGCTGATCGGCCTCGGCTCGTCGGCCAGTTTCGGCCCGCTGCTCGCCGACATCTCGCACTGGTTCGTGCGCCGGCGCGGCATCGCGGTCACCGGCGTTGCCTGCGGCAACTATGTCGCCGGCGCGCTTTGGCCGCTGGCCATGCAGCCGATGCTGGAAGCCGGCGGCTGGCGCTTCGCCTATCTCATGATCGGGTTGATCTGCCTCGTCACCATGCTGCCGCTCTGCCTCATGCTGCGCCGCCGCCTGCCTGAAGCGGCAAACGACGCCGGCGCCGGCGTGCCCGGCGCCGGCCTGCTGTCTGCCGGCATGTCGCCGGCCACGCTGCAAGGACTGCTGATCGTCGCGGGCATCGGCTGCTGCGTCGCCATGTCGATGCCGCAGGTCCACATCGTCGCCTATTGCGTCGACCTCGGCTTCGGCGTGGCGCGCGGCGCCGAAATGCTTTCGCTGATGGTTGGTGCCGGCATCGTCTCGCGCCTGGTGTCGGGCGTGTTCGCAGACCGGATCGGCGGCGCCAGGACCCTGCTCATCGGCTCGGCCGGCCAGATGCTGGCTTTGTTCCTCTACCTGCCCTTCGACGGGCTGGTCTCGCTCTACGTCGTGTCGCTGGTCTTCGGCCTCGCCCAGGGCGGCATCGTGCCGATGTATGCGATCATGGTGCGCGAATACATGCCGGCGCGCGAGGCCGGCGCCCGCGTCGGCACCGTCATCATGGCGACGATCGCCGGCATGGCGCTCGGCGGCTGGCTGTCGGGCGCCATCTACGACATGACCGGGTCCTACCAGGCCGCGTTCCTGAACGGCATCGCCTGGAACGCGCTCAACCTCGCCGTCATCTGCTTCATCCTCTGGCGCTCCCGCCCGCGCAACCTCACCCGCACGATGGCGTAGCCACGGCGCTTATCTCTCCCCCTGCGGGGGAAAGTGTGGCGCTTCGCCGCCTACAAATCCAGCGATCCCTGGCCTGCCGTTTCGGTACGGGCGGCGTTGACTAATTGGCAATTCGCACGACATAGGATATGTCCTACGCCTCAAAGAACAGGAGCATTCTCGATGAAGCACGCATCCATCGTTGTGCGCGCGGAATGGGACGAGGAAGCCGGGGTCTGGGTCGCGACAAGCTCCGATATCGAAGGTCTCGCCGTCGAAGCCGAATCCATGGAAGCGCTACAACCCAAGGTCTTGAGCGCGATCTGCGATCTGATGGAATTGAATGGGCTGGATTCGGATCTGACCGAAATTCCAGTTCACATCATGGCCGAGCGGCTCTCCAGAATTCCAAACCCATGCACCTGAAGCCGGATGGCCGGCTATCTGAAAGAGCTGAAAAGGCGACTTAAATCCGCTGGCTGTAGGTTCGTCCGCCAGGGACGGGGCGATCACGAAATCTGGTACAGCCCCGTTTCCAATCGACATTTCACGGTCGATAGCGGCGTCAAGTCACGTCACACGGCGAACGAAACCTTGAAACAGGCAGGATTGCCAAAGGCGTTTTGAACGCCTCGGCCGCCACCCCTCAATCCAGCGTCCTTCTGAACCGCAGCAGCGCCAGTGCGGCGAAGATCAACACGAACAGGATCAGCACGCTCATCTCAAACGCGATGGTCTGGTAGTCGGCGCCCTTCAGCATGATGGCGCGGATGACGCGCAGGAAATGCGTCAGCGGAAAGGTCTCGCCCAGCGCCTGCGCCCATTCCGGCATGCCGCGAAACGGGAACATGAAGCCCGACAACAACAGCGACGGCAGGAAGTAGAAGAAGGTGATCTGCATCGCCTGCATCTGGCTGCGCGCCGCCGTCGAGATCGTGTAGCCGAGCAGCACCAGCCCGCTGACGAACAGCATGACGCCGGCAAGCAGCAGCGGCATCGAGCCGACGAAGGGTACGCCGAACAGCGTCTTCGCCGCCCCCAGCACCACCGCCACCTGCACCCCGCCGACGGTGAGGTACGGCAGCACCTTGCCGAGCATGATCTCCAGCGGGCTTGCCGGCATCGCCAGCAGGTTTTCCATCGTGCCGCGCTCGCTCTCGCGCGTCAGCGCCATCGAGGTCATCATCACCATCGTCATCTGCAGGATGACGCCGAGCAGGCCGGGCACGATGTTGTACTGGGTGATGCCTTCCGGGTTGTAGCGCCGGTGCACGATCACCTCGAGCGCGTTTGCCGCCGCGCGGTGCGCCTCCATTTCGTTGCCCAGTTCGCGCAACAGCGCCTGCGAGGCCACCGTGCCGAGCGTCGAGATCGCGCCGGAAGCCACCGCCGGGTCGGTCGCGTCGGCCTCGATCAGGATCTGCGGGTGGTCGCCTCGGTCGACCCGGCGGGCAAAATCGGAAGGGATCGTCACCACGAACGACACCGTGCCGTTCTCGATCAGCCGTTCGGCCTCTGCCGCGCTCGCCGCCACGTGGTCGAACCGGTAATAGCCGGTGTTCTCCAGCGCCGAAACCATGGCGCGGGTGTAGTGGTCGTGGCTCAGCGTCACCAGTGCGGCCGGCAGGCCCTTGGGGTCGTTGTTGATGGCGAAGCCGAACAGGATGAGCTGGATCAGCGGCACGCCGAGCATCATGGCGAAGGTGACGCGGTCGCGCCGCATCTGGATGAACTCCTTGGCCAGCAGCGCGTTGAGCCTCGTCAGCGAGAACAGCGTGTTCATTGCATGTTGTCCTGCGACTGGCTCATCAGGTGAATGAACACGTCTTCCAGGCTGGTCTCGCCGCGATGCGCGGCAAGCCCAGTCTCTTTCGCCGCCGCCTTGACCGACCGGCCGAGCGCCTTGGCGTCGCGGCCGACGACATGCAGCGACAGGCCGAAGGGCGCAACCTGCTCGACGCCGGGACTGTCGGCCAGCAGTTCGGCCGCCTTCGCCACCGCCGCGCCCTCCAGCACGTATGTCGTCAGCCCGGCCTGGTGCACGACCTCGGCGGACGTGCCGCTGGCGATCAGCTTGCCGTAAGAGATGTAGTGGATGCGGTGGCAGCGTTCGGCCTCGTCCATGTAGTGGGTGGAGACCAGCACGGTCAGCCCGCCGGCGGCGCGCGCATGGATCTCGTCCCAGAATTCGCGCCTGGCCTTCGGGTCGACGCCCGCCGTTGGCTCGTCGAGCAGCAACAGCTTCGGCCGGTGCATGATGCAGGCGGCAAGCGCCAGTCGCTGCTTCCAGCCGCCCGACAGCGTGCCGGCGAGCTGCTTGCGCCGCGTGTAGAGGCCGAGGTCCTCCAGCGTGTCGCGCACCGTCGCGTCGATCCGCGGCATGCGGTAGAGCCGGGCGACGAAACGCAGGTTCTCCTCGATCGACAGGTCCTCGTAGAACGAGAAGCGCTGGGTCATGTAACCGACCTCGCGCTTGATCTTCAGCGCCTCGGTGCGCATGTCGTGGCCGAGCACAACGCCCTCGCCCTCGTCGGCGGTCAGCAGCCCGCACATGACGCGGATCGTCGTCGTCTTGCCAGAGCCGTTGGGTCCCAGAAAGCCGGCGATCTCGCCCTCGGCGACCTGCATCGACACATGGTCGACGACGGTCTTGTCGCCGAAGCGCTTGACCAGGCCGGTAACCTCGATCGCGTTCATCGTCCGTTGGCACCCTTAAGGTCGGCGTCGACGATCTGGCCCGGCTGCAGCACCGTCGCGCCGTCGTCTGGCCGCGCCTCCACCAGCCACACCAGCTTCTGCCGGCTTTCCAGCGAATAGATCACCGGCGGGGTGAACTCCGGATCGTCGGCGACATAGGTCACTGTCGCCGTCAGGCCGTCGCCGCAGCCGTCGCAATTGACCTTGAGCTTCACCCCCGGCCGGATCGACGACAGCGCCGGCTCGGGCACGTAGAGGCGAAGCTTGACCGCGCCTTCGGGCAGCATCGAGATCACCGGCGCCTGCGGGCCGGCGAGTTCGCCCGGATTACGGATGATGTCGGTCACCATTCCCGCCGCCGGCGCCGTCAGCAAGCGCCGTCCGAGCCGCCATTCGGCGCTGTCGCGCGCGGCGTTCGCCTCGGCCACCGCCGCTTCGGCCGCGGCGATCTGGTCGGCGCGCGCCGGCAGCTTCGCCACCGCCAGGTTGGCCTCGGCCTGGGCAACGCCGGCCAGCGCCACGTCGCGCCTGGTCACCGCCTCGTCATAGCTCGACTGCGAGGCGATGCCGCGCTTCAGAAGGTCGCCCAGCCGCTTGACGGTGCGCTCGGCCTCCTCGGCCTGGGTCATCGCCGACTTCAGCGTCGCCTCCAGCACGGCGATCTCTTCCGGCCGCCTGCCCTGCTTCAGGTCGGCAAGCTGGCTCGTCGCTCGCGCCACCGCGGCGCGCGCCTGCGCCACCGCGATCTCGGCATCCTGCTTCTCCAGTTCGGCCAGCACCCTGCCGGTTTCCACATGGTCGCCGCGCGCCGCGTGAAGCGCGGTGATCTCGGCGGTCTCCACCGGCGCGATCAGCACATATTCGCCCTCGACATAGCCGGACGCCAGCGGCAGCGGCGCCGCGCAGGCGGCGAAGAAATTGGCCACGATCGGAACCGCGCAGAGAAACTCCATCATGACGCCGCCTTTCGCCGCGCGGCAATCGCCGCGTCGATATTGGTTCGCACGATCTCGCTGATGCGCCCGGCTTCCGGCTCGCCGATGGCCGGCCAGCCCATGCGCCGCAGCACCACCTCGCGGCCGATGCGGAAATAGAGCAACTGCCCGATCATGGCAAAGACGGCGAGCCTGGTCTCCTCGCTCTCCGCCTCGCCGCCGGTTGCCGCCGCCCACAGCCGACACACATGCTTGTGTACAGGCAAGAACACGCCGCTCCAGACGATGCCGAACACCTCGCCCGGCTGGGCGATCTCCCGCAGCATGAATGGCAGGAAATTGTCGGTCTCCGACGCGGTCAGCACGAAGCGTGCCATGTTGTCGACAATGGTCTCGATGGTGCGCTGCGCCGTTGCCGCGTCGGGGCGTTCGCCGGCGGCTTCGAGCACCGGCAGGATCACCGCGCCGAGCCGTCCGGCGACGGCCTCGGCGCAGGCCCGCCGCAAACCGTCCTTGCCGCCGAAATGATAGTCGATCGAGGCCGAGTTGGTGCCGGCCTCCGCCGCGATCGCCCGGATCGAGCTGCCGTCATAGCCGCGCTCGCCGAACAGCCGCATCGCCGCCCGCACCAGCGCCTGCTTGGTTCCGGCCGAGCGATCCTTGTCTTTCCCGATTCTCATATCGCAAATTTAATCAATCGATTGATTAAAGTCAATCGCAAGCGATGCTGCCTGCCTCCGCCCCCGTCCTCCGCCGATCCGGCTTGCCTTTCCGCGCCGCTCTGCTACATGCCCGCCATGACTGCCACGCCGCGCGCCCACATCCGCAATTTCTCCATCGTCGCCCATATCGACCATGGCAAGTCGACGCTCGCCGACCGGCTCATCCAGATGACCGGCTCGCTTGAGGAGCGCGAGATGAAGGAACAGGTGCTCGACTCGATGGATATCGAGCGCGAGCGCGGCATCACCATCAAGGCCCAGACCGTGCGCCTGGAATATGACGCAAACGACGGCGAGCACTATGTGCTGAACCTGATCGACACGCCGGGCCACGTCGATTTCGCCTACGAGGTATCGCGCTCGCTCTCCGCCTGCGAGGGCTCGCTGCTGGTGGTCGATGCCAGCCAGGGCGTCGAGGCGCAGACGCTGGCCAACGTCTACCAGGCGATCGACAACAACCACGAGATCGTCACCGTGCTCAACAAGGTCGACCTGCCGGCCGCCGACACCGAGCGCGTCAAGGAGCAGATCGAGGAAGTGATCGGCCTCGACGCCTCCGACGCCGTGCCCATCTCGGCCAAGACCGGCAAGGGCGTCGAGGACGTGCTCGAAGCCATCGTCACCCGCCTGCCCGCGCCCGCCGACGGCGACGCCGACGCGCCCCTGAAGGCGCTGCTGGTCGACTCGTGGTACGATTCCTATCTCGGCGTCATCGTGCTGGTGCGCGTGCATGACGGGCGGCTGAAGAAGGGCCAGACCGTGCGCATGATGGGCACGGGCGCCAGATATCTCGTCGACCGCGTCGGCGTCATGACACCCAAGATGGTCATGGTGCCTGACCTCGGCCCGGGCGAGATCGGCTTCATCACCGCCTCGATCAAGGAAGTGGCCGACACCCGCGTCGGCGACACCATCACCGAGGACAGGCGCCCCACGGCCACCGCCCTGCCGGGCTTCAAACCGGCCCAGCCGGTGGTGTTTTGCGGCCTGTTCCCGGTCGACGCCGCCGATTTCGAGGACCTGCGCGCCGCTATGGGCAAGCTGCGCCTCAACGACGCCTCGTTTTCCTTCGAAATGGAGACGTCGGCCGCGCTCGGCTTCGGCTTCCGCTGCGGTTTCCTCGGCCTGTTGCATCTGGAGATCATCCAGGAGCGGCTGGTCCGCGAATTCGACCTCGACCTGATCGCCACCGCGCCGTCGGTCGTCTACCGCTTGCAACTCACCAACGGCGAGGAAATCGAGCTGCACAACCCGGCCGACATGCCCGACGTGGTCAAGATCGCCTCTATCGAGGAGCCGTGGATCAAGGCGACGATCATGACGCCGGACGAATATCTCGGCGCCATCCTGACGCTCTGCCAGGAGCGTCGCGGCATCCAGACGGAACTGACCTATGTCGGCTCCCGCGCCATGGTCACCTACGACCTGCCGCTGAACGAGGTGGTGTTCGATTTCTACGACCGGCTGAAGTCGATCTCGCGCGGCTACGCTTCGTTCGATTACCAGCTGGCCGGCTACCGCGAGGGCGATCTCGTCAAGATGCAGGTCCTCGTCAACGAGGAGCCGGTCGACGCGCTTTCCATGCTGGTGCATCGCGCGGCGGCCGAAAAGCGCGGCCGCGTCATGTGCGAGAAACTGAAGGAGCTGATCCCCCGCCACATGTTCAAGATCCCCATACAGGCGGCGATCGGCGGCAGGGTCATCGCCCGCGAGACCATTTCGGCCATGCGCAAGGACGTGACGGCGAAATGCTATGGCGGCGACGTCACGCGCAAGCGCAAGCTTCTGGAGAAACAGAAGGAAGGCAAGAAGCGCATGCGCCAGTTCGGCCGCGTGGAAATCCCCCAGGAGGCGTTCATCCAGGCCTTGAAGATGGGTGACTAGCGGTCGGACCGCGCCGGTCCGACGCGACGATCCGGTGAATCGTCGCGAGCGTAGTCACGGGTGGGAGTTGCCGCAGGCAGCGGGTCCAGCCCCGGCTCGCGGCCGGAAGTCAGTTCGAATTGAAAATTCGATCTAGTGGCAGTGAACCTTGCCCGTTTTGTGATTCATATGACAGCACTGTCCCGCCGGCGAACTTTTCCGGCAGCCGCCGCCATGGGCATGCGCGACGGGTGGTAGTGCCTGTGCAAGAAGGATGACCAACATAACGAATATCTTCATCGCAAAACCCCAATATTCCAACGAGTAGTCGCCATTATGCCGGACTGCGCGAATTGTGCAAAGCACTCTACTATTAGGTGTGAAAGCGACGCCATCCCCTTCGCCCCCTTTGAGGTGTGAGATGGATGGCGCACCGCATCTCTTTCGTCATCCCGGCCGGAACAGCCGGACGCAATACAGCTGGACCGGGCCGGGATCCATTCCGTAATCGTGAAACCGCACCGCCGGTGCAGGATGGGCTTTACGGAATGGATCCCGGATAACCCCGTCTCGCGAACGGCTCGCCATCGTTTCCGGGATGACGAAGGCTGGGTGCATCCTTTCCGGAATGACAAGGGGTGTCGTTTTTCCGGGATGACGGAAGGAGAGAGAATTGCAGAAGGAGACGATAGCCTTGCAGCCAGCTCCATTCTCCTCCGTTGCGGGGGAGATGCCACGAAGTGACAGAGGGGGTGAAGACATCGCGGGAACGACCAGCCATGCCCCTCACCGCCTCGCTGCGTTCGGCACCTCTCCCCGAAGGGGCGAGGACGACCCGCAACCGGCGTCTCGCCGATCCTGTCGGTATCGCACGATGGCCCGGCCATGGGGCGCGGCAATCGCGGTCGGCGTCCTCGCCCCCATGGGGAGAGGATACCAAGGCCCGGTAAGGCAAAGCCGAGCCGCTGGCCGCGGTTGGTGAGGGGAGAGCGAAGCGAAACCGGATGAGAGGGAATGCGCCCCCGACAAACCCCCTTTCGCCGCCGCGCCGCGCCCGCTAGGCTCCGTCCCATGCGAGCCCTCATCCAGCGCGTCACATCCGCCTCCGTCACCGTCGATGGCGCAATCGTCGGCGAGACCGGCGCCGGCCTGCTCGTTCTCGTCTGCGCCATGCGCGGTGACACCGAGGCCGAGAGCGAATGGCTGGCGGACAAGGTGGCGAAGCTGCGCATCTTCCGCGACGATGAGGATCGCATGAACCGCTCGGTCGTCGATGTCGGCGGCGGCGCGCTCGTGGTCAGCCAGTTCACGCTCGCGGCCGAAACGAAAGGCAACCGCCCGGGCTTTTCCACCGCCGCCGCGCCCGACGAGGGAAAGCGCCTTTACGAGCATTTCGCCGGCCGGCTCGCAAGCCACGGCGTGCCGGTCGCAACCGGCGTCTTCGGCGCCGACATGGCCGTCCGCCTCGTCAATGACGGGCCGGTGACAATCTGGCTCGACACCGCGCAAAGATAGGGCGCGGCCGGATGCGCCGGGCCCGGTCCACCGCCAGCCGATTTTGTCGCTTCGGGGCGCTTGCCAGCGGCAATTTGCGTGCTATAACCCACGCGCTTTCAGGCCGGACGGACGCCTCTTGCGCCCTTTTCGACGCCGGTCGTGCCCAGGTAGCTCAGTTGGTAGAGCAGCGGACTGAAAATCCGCGTGTCGGTGGTTCGATTCCGCCCCTGGGCACCATGACCTCCCTCCAAGACAATCCGCCGACAGCTCGCCCGATCCCAGTAGCGCCCCGCCATGGCAATTACGCGATTACGCCGACAGCTCACTCAATTTCTGATTTACCGAAATTGCACGGTGATCATGTGCACGTGATTGGGTATCAGGCACCAGGCCCAGACCTCGCAACCCGCCTTCTGCGCCGCCTTAAAGACAAGCTGCTTGTAGAGCGCGTAGTCGTCGTCTCCGAAAAACACCTTCTGGCGGCGATTGCCACGCCCAAGTGACATAGTGGGAAAGTCCTGGAACGACAATGCGGGCTAGACGGGCCATGGCTCAGTGCGGGTCAATACGGAAGTTAAGTAAACTGTCGCTGTAATTGACGGTCGCTTGCATTTACTTGCGACCTGGTGGATGAGGGTATTTAGCACATATAAATGATTAAAATAGATGTCAGGTGTAAAACTTCAATTATACAAAATACTTATACAATTGCCGTTATTTATTCTAAATTACTTGAATTTATTAATATATACTCATAGAATAAATCATAGTCTATTTTATAATATTCAAGGAAAGGTTCAACTACCTCATCTACCCAATCCATGACATTAAAATCTTTTACCCATCGCTCTTGAGGAAAAAGCGTCCATACCAAATGTGCCAGCGTTTTTAGATCTCCATCAAAACTATACTCATTTTCTAGTATATTGTTATACATAAAGATACACCTGCTAAAGGACTCAACATCAAAATCTTTTTTTAGTTCATTTTTCCAATACTTAGAAGCAATTAAAAACAGGTATATATATCTTGCATCGATTTCATCAACCTTTCTTGAATCTCCAAATAGACTAACTATCGATCTGCATGTCAAATTATAAGCTACCCAATTCGATTTTCTCTCAGATAGCTCTAATAGATATTCATAGTGTTTCATTATTTATAGCTTATACCTAGGTCATCCATTAAGCTTTTACATGAGCTACAAGGCGACTTCGGAGCACCGGTTTTTCCGGGTGGTGTCTTCCCAATTGATGCTGCTTCAACCGAAAGATCGCTGAACTCTTCTCCATTGTTTGCCGCTTTCGAGATTGCATCGACTTCTGCGCAACAACCGTGTGTGGCAGGGTTTGGATTTTCCACCCTCGAAAGGGCTTCGTCAACGGCTGTATTTGTTGATCGGGCGGTATTGGTTTGCGCGGCGGCGCGCGTACTTAATCCCGAATAAGATTTTCCCGTCTTAGCCGATTTGGCGACTGCGGCAGCTCCTTGTTTGGCCCCGGCTTTAGCCGCTGCATGTGCAACATCGGCTGCCGTTACGGCACCCTTTAGTCCCGGAACACCCCCCAACACCGCCAGCCCAATATTTGTTACTGTGGGTTCATTAATGGCTTCGACAACGCCCTTCACGGTTCCGATCACCGGGGCGAGATCGGTTATCGCATCGATAAATGCATCAATCTTCTCTTGCGTAACCGTATGATCCTGATGAGCCTGCATGGCATCATCTGGACTCATCTCCGTTTCGCCAGGATCCTCATGGTTATGCCCATTATTGTCCGCCTTGTTGATCGGATCGTTTTCGGCGTAGGCATACCGGTTGGTTCCCACGCCCTCGATGACCGGGTCCCAGTCGTCCGGCGAGATGAAGCGGCCGAACTTCGGGTCCATGTAGCGGGCGTTCAGATAGATCAGCCCGGTCTCCGGGTCGTGGCGCTCGCCGATATAGCCCTTCTCGGTCTGCATCGCCGCATTGGTGCGCTCGCCATAGGAGGCGTAGGCCGTCGCTTCGGCGAGCGTGCCCGCCGCGGTGGTGACGAAGCGCACCGAGGCCAGATGGTCGCGGTGCAGGAAGTATTTGGTCGCGCCTTCGACCTTGACGTCCATGTGCGGATAGCGCGTCCAGTCGGAGGCGGCGGCGCCCGAACCGGCGATCTCGATATCGGCCGAGGCATAGCGCGTCACCTTGAACGGCGAAGATTTGCGCGCACGGCTGCCGTCCGGCCCGTAGGCGAGATGGATCGACTGGCCGGTAGCCGCGACATCGACCTGACTGAGCCGGTTGGCCTCGTCCCAGAACAAGCTGCGCCCGCCGTCGCCGGTCATGTTGCCGTTGGCGTCGTAGGAAATGGCCTGGGCGCCCAAAAAAGTCGGCGCGTGCGGGCGCACTCCCGTGCCGGCCGGATAGGTGAACGTGCCTGAAAGCCGCGTGCGGCTCACAAGATTGCCGGTGGCCGAATAGGTGAACGTCTCGTCGAGCGAATTGTCGCCGAGATTGTCGGCGGAGACGAGCTGGTCGCGGTCGTCATAGGTGTAGGCCCATGAGTCGGACAGCGTCAGCCCGGCGATCGCGGTGATGCGCCCAAGCGCGTCGCGCGTATAGGTGCTGTCGATCAGCTTGATGCCGCCCGGCCGCGTGGTGACGATCCGCGTCAGCCAGCGGCGCTGGGCCGAATAGAAGAACTCGGTGACGACGCCATTGGCGTATTCGATGCGCCTAGTCTGGCCGTCGGCCTCGTATTCGATCGAGGTGATGAAGCCCGGCACGGCATAAAGATCGCCATTGACCGTATAGGCGAGCGGGTTGGCGGCGGTGCCGAAATCGAGCGCATGCGGCGTGTAACGGCGCGTCAGCGGCACATGCCCCTTGTTCTCGGTGACGAGCGCGGTCGAGACGATGCCGTCGATCGTCGTGACCCGCCGGCCCTCATGGCCCGAGGCCAGCCGGTCGCGGTCGTCCTATCGTCTACCCAGTCGGGATCGGACCTGCGCCGCCACGGAATGGATTCCCGCTCGCCGCCCTACGCTTGCGCGCCGGCGCGGCGTCGGGAATGACGATGCGGGAAAGGCGGGACGCTACGGTAAATCAGAAATTGAGTAAACTGTCACCGTAATAGTGTCAACGTAATAGCAATATCACAGCAATATGTAATAGTAATTAATTTGTAATTCTATACACTTTCAATTATCTCTTGTACTCTATTAAAAAATCTTCTTGCGTATCCATCATATGTGCCCTCAAGCGCCCCATTGGTGATACATCTTTCTTTATATATGTAATAGTATACAGGCATCATCCAGATGTTTTTTACAATATTAATTCTTTTTTCTTTACAAAATTCAGATAGATCAATATTATTGATAAATACATCTAATTTCTTTGCAAGGTTTTCATCAAAATCCATTTGCCTTAATTTGTAGAAAAAGGTATCTTTCTCAAATTCCCTGCAAAGGGTATCTAATATCTCATTATACTTCATAGTTTAGTCTCTCCACGCATTGAAAACATCTACAACCGCTTCTGCTGGAATAGAATCGATAACAGCTACTTCTTGATCCGCCATCGCTTGATTGTCAGCTTGCGTGTTTCCAGTTCCCCCATTTGATATATCAGCGACCTTCGACTGCTCCACTTTTCCAAGATCGATTACCGCAACGTTTCCCAAACTTCCCGCCTTCGAACGAGCATAGTTCTTCGCAGTTTCCCGGCTTTTTGAAGTCGAAATGTATCTTGAGTTATTTCTATCATTGTCAAGAACATGATCAGCTAAAGATACCGAAGGGTTACCTGGACTCCTTGCTTCGAGGCCTTCTATGGGGTTATCGTCGTTCCTGAGCGCACGATAAACCAAATTGGGTGGCTTATCCTCGCGTACAATTTCGTCTATCGCGATTGCGATTTGAACCACAGGATTCAGCGCAAGTATATAGTCAAAAATAGTCGGCTGAGGTTTGTCGATTGGAGTATCCTCAACCTCAGGCATTGCCTCATCACTAAATGTGTCACCATCTGGATCAGACGCCTCTTCACCTGGCGCAGCCGCCTGATGCCCGTTATTGTCCGCCTTGTTCACCGGATCATTTTCGGCATAGGCATACCGGTTGGTGCCGACACCCTCCAACACTGGGTCCCAGTCATCCGGGCTGATGAAGCGGCCGAACTTCGGGTCCATGTAG
>JAWKWH010000007.1:0-71525 GCA_041397625.1 Rhizobiaceae bacterium | reverse complement strand
CGCAGCGCATCACCGACACCGGCGGCGGGCCGGTCACCGACAACTACACCATCGCCAGCGGCTCGAACCGGCTGCAGAGCATCGCCACCGGCGGGGTGACGTCGCGCGACTTCACCTACGACGCGGCCGGCAACCTCATCGAGGACGACGACATTTTCGCGAGCCAGACCAGGGTGCTCGCCTGGAACCACGCCGGCCAGATCGCCTCTCTCACCAATAACAGCGTTCCCCAGGGCGCCTACGCCTACGACTATCTGCACCGCATGGTGGTGCGCAACATCCAGTCGGGCGTCGGCACGATCCACCGGGTGCACGACATCTTCGGCAACGTCATCGCCGAGTACCACGCGTCGGGCTACCTGATGACGGAATATGTCTGGCTGGAGGAGCGGCCGATCGCGGTTATCGCCGATGCCGGCGGCACGCCGCGGACGCTGTGGGTGCACACCGACCACCTG
The DNA here is from genome assembly GCA_041397625.1 of Rhizobiaceae bacterium. Lineage (GTDB taxonomy): Bacteria > Pseudomonadota > Alphaproteobacteria > Rhizobiales > Rhizobiaceae > JAWKWH01. Next base: position 71,067 of record JAWKWH010000007.1, on the reverse strand, counting down.
CAGCGACCGATCCTGATGACCGACGACAGCGGCGACCCGGTCTGGGAGGCGGCCTACCTGCCGTTCGGCGAGGTGGCGTCGATCGGCGGCAGCGAGGTGCTCGACTATCGCTTCCCCGGCCAGTGGTTCCAGCTCGAGGCGGGGCTCGCCTACAACTGGCACCGGCATGGAGCCTGTCCCCGGGCTTGACCCGGGGAACGCGACGACCGGCCGCTACGTCTCGCCCGACCCGCTCGGCATGCCCGACGGGCCAAGCCGGTATGCGTATGTCGCGAACTCGCCGCTGATGGGGGTGGATCCTTGGGGCCTTGCGGAGCCGCCGGCGAATGCATGGAATCCGAACGGCCCGAAAGCACCAGGTTACCCAGGCCACTACGATCATTTGGACGGACCATTGCAATGGCCCGGCAACCCAAAGGGTGGTCCGAATTGGGTCAGAAATCCCAATCCCGGACGCGGTGGTTCAAGCCATGGGTGGCAGGACCGGTTTGGAAATGTATGGTGTCCGACCGGGCAAGGCGCGATAGCAGAGAACAACCCTCATTGGGACGTTCAACTCGTTGGCCGGGGAGGAAAATACATAAATGTCTACCCGCCAGGTCAGCAGGAAAACCCGCTCAACTTGCAGTTTGCGCCAAAACCGGAACCTTGGCATCTTCTGCCAATTCTCTTTACGATTGGAATTGGGATAGCAATTTGGGTGCTTTAGTACGGAAGGAAGACCTAGAAGGGACCGTGCTTTGATGAAGAATATTCAGCTGATCGACAGCGCTATCAATTGCGCATACAATATATATGCATTGCCAGACGAAGATTTTTCTCTCATGTTTCCGAATGGTCAGGACATTGAGTTCATTGAAGATTTCTGGAAGCGAGTCGGCCGCAAGAAAGCTAGGCAAATTCTGGATAATCTTCGCAAGGGCCCGTTAAAGAAAACTGAAGTCCATGGTATACATGGAACGCTTTTTAGTCAGTTGAAGAACGACAAGAAATGGCTTTACCCGAACAAAAAATTCTCCGATGATCCGGCATCTGATCACTGATTTCGGCATGGTAGTCAGAGCCTGTCCGCATACGCGAGCATGACGTCATCGGCATCGACGGCGCTATCTTAAAACTGCATATCTGACACGGTCTCATCGTTTCCGCTGAAGTGTTTGCAGCGGCCGGTCCTGATGACCGACGACAGCGGCCTACGCTGCCGGTCGGGCCATCCAATCAAAGGTCCAAGTCCATGCCAGATCCCAACTCCAGCGCTGGACCACCAAAAAGACCCCGGTCACCGCAGTTCACCTGCATGGATTGGGCTGCCTTCCTCAAGGCTCATAATCTTGAGCACTCAATGAGCCGGCGCGGAAACTGTCACGACAACGCAGTAGCAGAGAGCTTCTTCAACCTGCTCAAGCGGGAAAGGATACGGCGTCGAACATATAAGAGCCGCGTCGAGGCCAGACAGGATGTATTCGACTACATCGAGATGTTCTACAACCCTACACGCAAGCATGCCAGGAACGGGATGCTGTCGCCCGTCGAGTTTGAACGGCAGTACAGAACGAAGGCCGAGGGTGTCTAGAGCGTCGGGTGTTCTGACTGAATCATTTGGGATTCCCGTTGGTCGGTTTTTGTGATTCACTTTTGCCTGGAGGTGATTTGCGATGACGAGATCCTATTCGCTGGACCTGCGCGAGCGCGTTGCACGATTTGTCGATGAAGGCGGGTCGTGTCATGCGGCGGCGGCCCATTTCGGTGTGTCTGTGTCTTTTGTCGTGAAACTGATGGCGGCGTTTCGTGCGACGGGGAGCCTGAAGGCGAAGCCGGAGGGTGGCTGGCGCTATTCCAAGCTCGATCCACATCGGGACTTTCTGATGCGCCGGGTGGCGGAGACGGACGACATTACCATGCCGGAATTGGCCGCCGAACTGGCCGGCCTTGGCGCCGTGGTCGATCCGTCCTCGATCTCGCGCTGGCTGATCCGCAACGGCTACCGCTTCAAAAAAAACGCTGCTGGCCAGCGAACAGGACCGGCCCGACATCGCAGCCGCTCGCCGGGAATGGGTGGCAAAACGCCAGCCGAGGATGCGGCTTGAACCGCACCGCCTGGTGTTCCTTGACGAAACCGGCACGACCACGAAGATGACCCGCCTGCGCGGGCGCTGCCCAAAAGGTCAGCGGCTGCGCTCAAAGGCGCCATTCGGCCATTGGAAGACGCAGACGTTCATCGCCGGACTGAGATGCGACAGTCTGACGGCACCCTTTGTCGTCGATCGGCCGATGAACCGGCGCATCTTCGAGGTCTATGTCGAGACCCAACTGGCGCCAACCCTGTCGAAGGGTGACGTGGTCATCCTCGACAACCTCTCCTCCCACAAAAGCGTCAAAGCCGAGGCCGCCATCAAGGCACGCGGCGCATGGATGCTCTTCCTGCCCGCCTACAGCCCCGATCTCAATCCCATCGAGATGGCATTCTCAAAGCTGAAGTCCCATCTGCGAGCCCGTGCAATCCGAACCATTGACGGCCTGTGGAAAGCCATCGGAGACATCTGCAACCTCTACTCGCCCGACGAATGTCGAAACTACTTCCAAGCCGCAGGATATGTCTGAATGCACGCCGCTCTAGACATGTCGCGAACAAAAAACGCCCTCCCCCATCCCCCTGTGGTTGCTGCCATCCAGCTTGAGTTTTGCGCCGCCGAAAACCTGGGAGTTTCTTGGCGTTTATTCAAACCTGTTCTAGGATTTGGCCAAAGTTAGATAGGTGGGTGTGCTTTGAACCATCTTGAGGAATTGACCACCGAGTGGCTGAACTACAACGGCTACTTCACGCGTACAGCTATCAAGGTAGGGAAACGCGCGCTCGGTGGTTATGAAGGCGAACTCGACGTGATCGGTTACCACCCTGAAACAAAGCACTTCGTGCATGTCGAATGTTCGATGGATGCGTTAACGTGGGAAAATCGTGAAAAGCGTTTCGCGCGGAAGCTCGCGATCGGCCGCGAATACGCGGCTAGCCACTTCAACGGTATCGGGGTGCCGGGCGAGCTGGATCAAATAGTGTTGCTCGGTTTCGTGAGCGCGGTGGAAATGCATCGATCCATAGGAGGTGGTCGGTTAGTGACCTCTTCTGAGCTTGTGGCAGAGATCGCCTGCAGTGTTCCCAAAAACAATGCGCGCGCAGCCGTGCCCGAAAGCTTCCCTCTGCTGCGTACCTTGCAGCTCGCCGTTGTCGCTGGCGCGCAATTCGCCCACCCGGCCTGTACGGTACTCCCCCGAGAGCCAGAAATCAGTGACAGACCGACACGCTGACTAATGATCAAAGTGTCGGACGCACGTTCAGCGCCAATTGCCCAATCCAATCAACACGTCCAATTTCACCGTTACCTGTGGCTACCTATTCTGGGTGACAATTGGGTGGCAAACCGTAGTATTTAGGATGCACGGGGCGTTAATAACTGAGTCAGTGTCTCGGCGATCAATATACCCGCTTGTCTACGACTGCACGCATCGCCATCAAGAATGCACCAGCTAAAAGCACTACGATCACTGGACGTCGGTCGCTTTCCGATCTTTGGAATTGCTTCGAGATATAACTATGTACTTACTCGTGATTTGATAGAAACTAGGAGCTAGTGGTGACGCGTCGGAACAAAGGTATTTTTGTTCGCCGATATGGCGCAGATCAGTGTTGGATTTGTGGATCAATGGAGAACCCTTCTCGTGAACACAAATTCAAAGCGTCGGACCTTCGACGGCACTACGGTGATCAGGCGCTCTATGTGGGTCATGAAGACGCCGGCAACTTTACTGGTAGCCATGCGCAGGGACTCGGCTCTAAACACCTGAAGTTTAAAAGCACTATTTGTCAGCGTTGCAATTCGACGGTCACCCAGGCTTCTGATCGAGCATATGACAAGTTCGTGCAGGTCGTCGAGGTGGCTGACGACGAAGAGGCCGCAATCGCAACGGCTTACACCCATATTGACTGCCTGAAGGGAACTGACGAATACACAAGTCTCTTTCGCTATTTTGCAAAGCTCCTCGGTTGCCATCTGGCCGATATCAGTGCTCCGATCCCCACCCATCTTTCCCGTTTTGTCGCAAAGAAAACGAACCGGAATTGTATCTGGCTCGGAACGCGTGCCGATGTGAGCTATGCAGATATGGCTTCCCGCCTTGGGGAGCGTGGTCCATATGCGGCACATGGTGGTTTGGTCGTAATTACCAAGGCGCCGAAGCTGTTACCGGCCCGGCTTTATTCAACATCTACGGTTGGCGCCATGCAATTCATCTTCTACTTTGTGCTTACACTTCCTGAAATTTGGGAAATGCGCTTGCGCCACCCCAAATTTATTCGTTGGTGTGCCGACAGCGCCAAGGCCGCCATCGAAACTCCAATATCCGAAGACCAGCTTAGGCGCCTCGGTCTCCTTGAATGAAAGTCAGGATCAGAGCGACAATCGAATTCTATATCAGCATGCCTTGCGCCACTGGATGACGAATTGATCAAGGAAGGCAATTGCTCCGATCCAACCTTTGCAATGCGGGTGTTCCGTGGGTGTCGTGTGGGATGCCTTAGGGCATGATATTCGCACATCAGCGAGCCAGTACGCGAGTTTGAGCGTTCGTCGGTAGTCACCTCAGGAAATGACGCAAACAACACTGCTGGCTCATTGTAACGCTGCCGCGTGCGCGTATGTCTGTGTAGAGTGCCGGTTAGTTGCAGGTCCTATTCCCACTCGCCTACTTGATACCGTTGCCAAAGCTCACGTCGAACCCGGCGCCACTTTCCCTGCTCGTAGGTGTTTGAGTACCGCCATGCCCGATCTTCCTCAATGTACGCCATCTCTTCGGCGCGTGGGCCGTACTTGGTGATCAGCTCATCAACAATTGCATTGATCTCAGCCTTCGGGATCGCGAGGGGCTTTAGGCGAAATTCCCAAACGTGCCAGATGGCGACTCCGCCGATGATCAGAACCAGCGCCAGTGCTTCAGGGTGAGTACGAATGAAGTCGAGAACAGCTTGCATCGAGTAACCACAGGAATTGTTCGGAACATACAGAACATATCCTACATGGACGCGGTCAGGTCGTCAGGAACATTTTGTTCCGCATGGACATATTCGCAAACAACCTGAAACGCCGCGCTCAAGAACTTGAGCTATCAAATGCTGAAGTCGCCCGAAGGGTTGGACTGAGCGAACGCAGGTATGCGCATTATGTCAGTGGCCGTAATGAACCCGACTTGGCCATGTTGCTGAAAATTGCCGAGGTTTTGCAGTCGTCGCCAAACGAGCTTTTGAGTGCAGAAACTGGCGAGCAAGCGAGCGATCCAAGAGGCATATTGGTGGATCGACTACACGCCGTCGTTGCCGTGATGACCGACGACGATCTCAAAGCTGCGGTTGCGCAGGCCGAGGCCGTCATAGCTATGCGTCGCCAGTGATCCAGGGTTTTCCCTGACAAGGCCGCTTTGGTCATCTTATTGGATAGATCGTCTTGAAACCAAAGGAGACGATCAATGACCGACATCATCACCCTCAAGCAGCTTTGCACCGAATTGAAGCTCGATCCGCGCGAAGCCCGCGAACGGCTTCGCTCGGCAGCCCGCGACCCAAAGAAGCATCCCGAACTGGCGAAGATGCACAAGCCTCGCGCCCCGTGGAGCTGGGTCAAGGGATCGGCTGGGGAAACGGAGGCGAGAGTTCTGCTTAAGCCCTAAACTGTTGAGAGCTTTTCCCAACCATTCTCAATATTCATTCTCCAATCTAAGCTCCGACTTTGTTCTAAAAGCCGGAGCTTTATTTTGGTCGACTATCCATATGTACAGCTAACTCGCCGGTTCATTGACATAAGCGGACATGACCCTGAGGACGAGCCTGATGCAGCCATGCTTCTCAGCCGAAGGGACGAAAGAGCGGGAGCGTCCTGGAAAGAACTGGAAGAGCTGGACTGTGCAGTAATTATTGGCTCTGCCGGTTCGGGGAAAACACGTGAAGTGGTCGAACGAGCAAAGGCGGTGCGATCGCAGGGCCATAGCGCCTTCGTCCTGCGACTAGAAGCGCTCTGCAGAAACCCAGTGGAGGCTTCTTTCTCTCCCCAAGACGAAAATGCGCCAGTTTCATTTACTAACTGGAAGAATAAGGGCGGGAGCGCCTTTGCATTTTTGGATGCTCTGGACGAAGCACGACTACCCGATGCGAGAAACTCGAGTGCCTTGGCCGATGCTTTAGTCCAACTATCGGCGTCTGTTGGCAAAGAGGGCAAAAGCTTAAAAATCGTTATGACAACACGCCCCACAGAATGGCAGGGGGAGTCTGACACAGCTACAATTCAAACGGCGATGAAGGGCCTACGTGCAAGTCCAAAAGACAGCGCGGGGCATCCCAGGCCAAAGGTGAAGATTTTCAGACTGGGTTCACTTGATACCGAAGACATTACCGCACTTGCAGTCAGTCGACATGTTGAACCTTCACCATTTCTCACCGCAATCGACAAGGCGAAAGTGGCAAATCTGGCGACTCAGCCTTTGGATGTACACTTACTCCTTGACGTATGGTCCGAGGAAATTGCTTCAGGCAGAGAACCAGCGTCAGCATTCACCTCTCGAAGAAGAATTTACGAAGATATTGCAAACTCCCGTCTGAGAGGAGAACACGGCCAAGAACGGCGATCCAACCTTGACCGTTTTCAAGCGCGCTATGCCTGCGAAAAACTCGCAGCGGCAGCCGTGCTTTCCGGTGTCCGTGATTTCACATCCGAGACTGGCATACAGGACGCGATATTTGCCGAGTCGGTACTAGCGACCGATGTCGATAAATGGAGCGAACGCGACATACGTCAATTGCTGTCTTATGGTATATTCCACCCTTCTATTTCGGGTCGGGTTCGTTTTGCACATAAGGAAATTGAGGACTACCTCGCCGCCTGCTATTTCGACAGAGCCATATCGAAAAATGCCGGTTCAATTGAGATTGTCGCCCCGCTACTGGCGGCTGGACTTGGGCCAAATGAGATACCCCAATCGACAGAGCACGTCCTTGGCTGGCTATCTACTCTCAGCCCTATTGGCAGAAAGCTGGTCACGCAATTGCGCCCAGCGCTTCTAATCGAAAGCGGAGATCCAACAGCTCTAACCGCAGATGAAAAATCTAAGGCTTTGGCTTCGCAAGTAAGTTTGTATGAAGACCGAAAATACCGCGGAGAGTGGATTCATCAAACTGACATCCAAACGTTTGCGACGCCAGATCTTGCGCCGGCAATTAAGGAACAACTTGGCCTAGCCAAATCGCCAGAGGTGCGAGAACTTCTCGTGGAAATGGTACGCTTCGGTAAAATGACCGAATTGGAGCCAGACCTCGCGGAAATTGCTTGCAATAATGATGAGGCGCTTCGGGTTCGCGCGGAAGCATGCCTTGCACTAAGAGAATTGAATTTACCGTCCTTTGCCAATGACGTTCTAGCAGCGGCATTGTCTGCATCGCCACCCGAACATGAAGACACTGACAGCGCTCCCTCATGGAACATGTTTCAGAGCGCGGCTCTATCTTATGTTTATCCTGCGGGTGTTCCTATTATCGACGCAATTGCGCTCGTGGCTCGCCTACGCCGCGAAGCGCGAAACCACTCTTCCATCACGCCGCACTACTTTGAAGAATTCGCCTCGAAAGTTCCAGAACAGGAATGTGTTCACTGGCTGCAAATTTTTCTGCGTTTTGCTGCTGGCCCAAGAGACAAACAAAGCGAATGGATGCCAGCAGTAAACCCACGGTTTATCGCTTTGTCCCCCGCTATGGCTAGGCTACTCATACGAGTCTTGAATGGAGCTCCCCAGACATGCCCACAAGACGTAATCATCGATGCTCTTGAATACCTATTTCAGAGAAGCCGAATTCTCGACTATTCACTTTTCAAACATGCATACAAAGAGTTAGCTGAATGCTTACTTCCCTTGACAGCCGTGAAGACTCTGATGGTCGAGAGAAGGCTACCAAGATACGCAGATTACAAAAGCACCTATATAATCGCCTACCATGCAATATACCCACTTGAATTCAAGAAAGATGAGCAAAATGTCAGTATCTTTACGGTTGAAGACGTTAAGGCTTTTTGCGATCGTTTGGAACTAGCAAACGAGACCAAAGCTAAAGAGGTCGCGGCCTATATCGCAAGCCGCATTTGCGAAACGCTGAATGATCCCGAAGAAAAGAGTAAAGCTGGCAAGATTATTGCTGCTTCGATCCACAAATACGGGACCAAAGAGTTACGAGCACCTTATAGTTTATTCGCGCCCCCGAGGCGGACCTACTACCGTTTCCGACACGTGCATTATTACAATATTCGCAGACGCCTGCTCGATTTTCGCGACAGTGTTTCAGGCCTCTATTGGAGGGTAAGGAACACAGTTCTGTTCATACGAAAAAGCAGAGCTATATCTGAGGGTCGAGAGGTGGCTCTCCTTGTCTGGGCGGTTCGCAAACATCCAAATGACCTAGGGCATGAAACCGTAGCTGAACTTCGCAAAAAATACGGCAAATGGATCGCTGGGAAGTTTTCTCAAGGCTTCCGGACCTACTGGCGTCAGAACACAATCAATTACGCAGAACGAAACACCTACGGCGCAATGGTTGGCCTGGCTGGTCTTGCGCTTGAGCAGCATGACGATATGGACGGTTTATCTGATATCGAACTTGGCAATGCATTTAGCTATGCCTTTTGCAACTTGAACAACTTCCCAGATTGGTTCTATGAGGTTGCCGAAAAAAACGGCGACATCTTCAAAAGCGTGGCAATTTCTATGGTTGAGGCCTCACTACAAGAGGAAAACGACCGTGAATTTTCATCGGACGCTTTTAGTCGGATTGCATACTCGAACGACAAAATTCGCGAATTATTGGCAGACGGAATTTTTCAAACATTGCAGACAATGGGTGCGCCAAGCAACAGGCATGACCTCGACATCGCACTGAACATTATTGCCCGTTCTCCCACTGTGGATGCGTCAGTTGCCTCCCATTATTTAGTCCAAGGCTTTAAAGCTGCGGCTGTTAGCTTCAGCTTCAGTGAAGCTTGGTCATGGCTCGACGCACTGTTTATCGTTGATGCCAATGCTGCTTGGGGTGCTTGGCTGAGTATGTTCGGCACCTCCTGGTCAACTTCCAACAAGGCGCTTTTTATAAGATTTATGGGACGGGAACGTCGCTCGTTTTCGCGCTGAGGAACTGGCAACCGAGCGCCACGATTTGGCTGTAAATCCAGCAGTTCTAGAGCATATGACGAGGGCCTCTTATTTGGTTTGGCTGCCTTCTCGAGATCCTCGACATGAGGATGTTTACTCGCCAGATATCGAAGATAAAGCAACGGACCGCAGACGCTGGTATCTCAACACCCTCACTGGTCTCAACACCAAAGAGGCTTTCGATGCACTCGATAGATTAGCATCTGATCCACTTCTGGTAGAGCACCGAGACACTTTTCTATTCCAACGCGACAAAATGGTTCGCAGCTCGGCCAGAAGGCCGACACTATCGATCAACGAAAGCATCGCATTTCTGAACACTTTGACGAAATCGCCCACGACAGTTGACGAGTTCAGGGCACTGGTAAAGCGCCACATCATCGCTCTTCTGGAACAGCTTCATCATTCAGACGATGATGAGAGCTACTTATTCCGCCGTGGTGGAGCAACAGAAGACGACCTGCGAAACTGGTTGTCGGGGAGAATGCGAGAAATAGGAAAGGAGCATTACGAAGTTATTCGCGAACAAGAAGTAGCAACGGAAAATCGGCCCGACTTGAGGATACACGCTAGGAGAGCAGAGCTGGGTTTGATTTCTGTCGAAATAAAACTGGCTGACAAGGGGTGGACAGGTGATGTTTTGGTCGACAAGGTAAAATCACAGCTCGCAGATCAGTATATGTACGAGAACGGTTCTCACACCGGCTATTATCTCCTTGCCAATGCGGCACGACCCAAAAAGAGGGAAGTCCACCCAAGAACAAATAAGGTGGTCCGGCCAGCGTTTTCAAAAAAGGTAGCCGGGAAGACTGTGGACTTTGAAGGCCTAATTAAAGCCGTCACTGAAAACGCCTCTACGGTTACAGCCGGACTAAGCGGAGACAAGGTTGTCGAAGTTATTTCAGTCGACCTGTCGGAGAAATAAGCCAACCCACCTCGTCGCATTCAAGCGCACGCATTTGTCACCCAGAATGCAACCCCGGGCGTTCCGCGAGCAGACGCGCTCGTAGCGTACGAGATCTAACGGTCAGTAATTCTTGGGAAAATTTGGTAGCGGGGGAGGGACTTGAACCCCCGACACGCGGATTATGATTCCGCTGCTCTAACCAACTGAGCTACCCCGCCCTACCAAGGCGTCGTCCGTCTGGCCAGCCGCCGCAAACCTTCGAGGAAGGCGGTCCCGGTCGAGAATGCCGGCGCGGCTGCCGTCCGGGCCGCACTGCACTTGCCCGGTGGACGGGCGGGATATAGTGCGCGCGCTCGCGCGGTGTCAAGCAGCTTTGCCGCCGCAATGCGGCGTTTGTTCCGCCGGATGCGCGCCGTCGCGACCGTCGCGCCCTCGCCCGCCATGGCCAAATCTTCAGGCCGCCAGACCGCCTGTCGTCAAGCCAGGGGTTGAGTTAATCGAGACGCACCGATATGTCTCGCCGGAATTCTCGTTTCCGGCAGGTTTGATGACGCCGCGTATCGCAGTTCTCGGATGTGGCTACTGGGGCAGCAACCATATCCGCACGCTGAAGTCCCTTGGCGCGCTTCATGCGGTTTCCGACGCCAACGCAGCCCGCGCGGAAGGTTTCGCTTCCGAGCAGGAATGCTTGGCGATCGCTCCCGACGACCTGTTCGGCCGCGATGACATCGACGCCATCGTCATGGCGTTGCCGCCGCAGTTCCATGCCGAATACGCCATCCGTGCCGTCGAGGCCGGCAAGGACGTGCTGGTGGAAAAGCCGATCGCGCTGACGGTGAGCGAGGCGGAGGCGGCCGTGAACGCCGCAGCCGAACATGATCGCGTCTTCATGGTTGGCCACGTGCTGCGGTTCCATCCGGCTTTCGAGATGCTGGAGCGCCTGATCGCCGAGGGCGAGCTCGGCGAGGTCAAATACATTCATTCGCACCGGCTCGGCCTTGGCAAGTTCCACACCGAAAACGATGCGCTGTGGGATCTGGCGCCGCACGATCTGTCGATGATCCTGGCGATAACCGGCTCCGCGCCGGTGAAGGTGCGCGGCGAAGGCGCCGCACTGCTCGACCACCTGAGCGACTTCGCCCATCTGCACATGCTGTTTGCCGGCGGCATTCGCAGCCACCTGTTCGCCTCCCGGCTCAATCCCTACCGCGAACGACGGCTGACGGTGGTCGGCACCAAGGCAATGGCCGTGTTTGACGATGTGGAACCGTGGGAGCGCAAGCTCGCCGTCTATCGCCACGCCGTGTGGCAGGATAGCGGCCAATGGGCCTTCACGACGAACGAGCCTTCCTATGTGGCGATCCAGCAGGGCATGCCGCTGACCCGCGAACTGGAGCATTTCATCGCCTGCATCGAGACGCGCGAGAAACCGCGTACCGACGGCGAGGAAGCGATCGGCGTACTGCGCATCCTGACCGCCGGCACGGTGAAGCACGACAGCAAGCCCGCCTGATCGCAGAAGCCGCTCCGTTCACTCCTCGTTACACCCTGCCGCACGGTTTGAAGTGCTCCGGCTGGCGCTCGATCGCCAATCGGCCTATGGACCGCCCGGGGAACAAGGGTCGGATTGACCGGCCGGGGTACAGGGCGCAAAAACAGACCATGATGCAGTTCATCGATCTTGCCGCACAGCGCGGGCGCATCGAGCGCGAGCTCAAGACAGCCATCGACCGGGTGGTGGACTCGGGCCGCTACATTCTCGGCCCCGAAGTGGCCGAGTTCGAGCAGCGGCTTGCCGACTATGTCGGCGTGAAACATGTCATCGGCTGCGCCAACGGCACCGATGCCCTGATGCTGCCGCTGATGGCGCACGACATCGGACCGGGTGATGCGGTGTTCTGTCCGAGCTTCACCTTCGCTGCGACGGCCGAGGTGGTGGCGCTGCGCCGGGCCGAACCGGTTTTCGTCGACGTTGAGGCCGGCACGTACAACATGGATCCGGCGAGCCTCGAGGCGGCCATCGCCGCGGTAAAGGCCGAAGGACGGCTCAAGCCGCGTGCGGTGATCCCGGTCGACCTGTTCGGCCTTGCCGCAGACTACGCCGCAATCGGAGCAATCGCCGAGCGCGAGAACCTGATCGTTATCGAGGATGCCGCCCAGGCTATCGGCGGCCGGGCCGGCGGTCATATGTGCGGCGGTTTCGGCCATGTCGCCTCGACCAGCTTCTACCCGGCCAAGCCGCTCGGCTGCTACGGCGACGGCGGCGCGATGCTGACCGAGGACGATGCCCTTGCCGAACTGCTGCGCTCGCTCAACTTCCACGGCAAGGGCGACGGTCAATACGACAATGTCCGCGTCGGCATCAATTCGCGGCTCGACACGATCCAGGCGGCGATCCTGATCGAGAAGCTGGCGATCCTCGAGGAGGAAATGGAGGCCCGCCAGCAGGTGGCGGCGCGCTATGCGCAAGGCCTCGGCGACGTGGTCAAGGTGCCTGACATCGCCACCGGCAGCCGCTCGGCCTGGGCGCAATACGCCATCGAGACGGATGGCCGCGATGGGCTCAAGGCGCATCTGGCCGAAAACGGCATCCCCTCGGTGATCTACTATCCAAAGCCGCTGCACCGGCAGAAAGCATATGAAAACTACCCGGTTGTCCCGGGCGGCCTGCCCGTGACCGAGGCCTTGCCGGGCCGGATCCTGTGCCTGCCCATGCATCCCTATCTTGGCGAGGCCGACCAGGACATGGTGATCGACTGCATCCGGCGGTTCGCGCTGAAAAACCGGCGCGAGGCGGCGGAATAGGACGACGGTAGCCGTTGCGGCTCAGGCGCGAACCCGCTCGCCGGTCAACTTTCTCAGCATCGCCTCGGTTTCGGCGGTTCCCTCGGTGCGGTCGATGAACCCCCCGCCGAAGACACGCGAGCCGGTGCCCTCGTCGGAATAGAGAACGCAGGCCTGACCGGGCGCCACGCCGGTTTCCGGCCCTGCGAGTTCCACGCTGGTCACACCCGCTTCACGGCGCAGCAGCGCCGGGCACGGAGGTCGGGTCGAACGCACGCGTGCGAACAATTCGATCCCGCCGCCCGGCAGGTCCTCAAGCGGCCCGTCGCCGAGCCAGTTCATATCGCGCAGGATGATCCTGGAGGTTTCCAGCGCCTCGCGCGGACCAACGATCACGCGCGACCGGTCGGCATCCAGATGCATCACATAGAGAGGTTCGCCGGTGGCGACGCCGATACCGCGGCGCTGGCCGATCGTGTAGTGCAAAATCCCATCGTGGCGGCCAAGCACGCGGCCGTCGATATGCACGATGTCGCCCGGCGCCGCCGCCTCGGGCCTGAGCTTGGCGATGATATCGGAATAGCGGCCCTGCGGCACGAAGCAGATGTCCTGACTGTCATGCTTGTCGGCGACGGCCAGTCCCATCCCCGCGGCCAGGGCCCGCACATCGGGCTTCGGCAGGTCACCAAGCGGAAAGCGCAGAAAATCGAGCTGCTCCTGCGTGGTCGCGAACAGGAAGTAGCTTTGGTCGCGGTCGATGTCGACCGGACGATAGAGCGCGCGGTGGGCGCCGTTGCGCCGGCTCCTCACATAGTGGCCGGTCGCAAGCACGTCGGCGCCGAGTTCGCGCGCAGTGGCCAGCAGGTCGGCGAACTTGACCGTCTGGTTGCAGGCGACACAGGGGATCGGCGTTTCACCCGCCGCATAGCTCTCGGCGAACGGATCGATAACGGCTTCGCGGAAGCGACGCTCATAGTTGAGCACATAATGCGGTACGCCAAGCGTTTCGGCTACGCGCCGCGCATCGTCGATATCCTGGCCGGCGCAGCATGAACCCGCCCGGTGGACCGCGGCGCCGTGATCGTAAAGCTGCAGCGTGACACCGACGACGTCGTAACCCTCGCGCTTCATCAGGCCGGCCACAACGGACGAATCCACCCCTCCCGACATCGCGACGACGACGCGGGTCTTTTCGGGGTCACGATCGATATCGAGGCTGTTCATCCGATATCTCCATCGGCCTTGCGGTCCGGTTACGGGCTTCTCATCCTGTCGGCGCCGACCGCCTGCTGCCCCGGCGCCCGCACGGCCCGCCGTGGCAAACCGGACGCAATGACGGACAGTCGTTGCATTTCCGCCTAGCGCATACGGTTGCCATCCGCAATGCCGGCCTCCGCCGGCCGCAAGCATGCGTTCTATCTAGGAAGGATCGGGAAATTGACCAACAGAAAGCGGATTAACGGACGTGATAAGGGTTGATTCAGGTTCATTACCGGGCCGTTAGCGACCGCTTAGGCTTTTTTTAAAGCTGTGTGGCTAGTCTGGCGGCGTTGCGGTTCCGTGTGTGTGGAGCCGGCGAGTGAGTAGAGAGTATCATGACCGATCTGGTTCGCCCGCGTGTAAAATATGTCATCGGGCCCGATGGCAGCCCTCTGACGATCGCCGATCTGCCCCCGACGAATACCCGTCGCTGGGTCATCCGCCGCAAGGCGGAGGTTGTCGCAGCGGTGCGTGGCGGCCTTTTGAGCCTGGAAGAGGCGTGCAGCCGCTACAAGCTGACGGTCGAGGAATTTCTCTCCTGGCAGGCGTCGATCGACGAATACGGTCTGGCCGGCCTGCGTACCACGCGCATCCAGCAGTACCGGCACTGATCCGGCGACAACGAGACCACCATCAAGCCTTCGCGACCGGCCCTCAATCAGAGCGGCCGGTTTTCCGTTGCCGTTGCGCCAGTGTCGACGCGGCAGCGGTGAGAAACACCGAGGCGGCGAAGAACCAGAGGCCGGACTTGGTCGCCGCGGTGGCGAGGCCCGATGTCTTGACCGCGAAAATGACGATTGCGACCAGAACCACGTCGAGCATCGACCAGCGGGCGATGGCGCGAAACCAGGCTGGCAGCGGCTTGCCATCGGAATCGGCCGCGGCAACATGCAGCAACGCCAGCTTTGCAGCCGGCGCGGCAACCGAGAACAGGCCGACGAACACGGCAAGCGGGCGGTCTCCCCCGCTCCAAAGGCTGGCGATCATCTGGACCAGCGACGGCTCTTCCTCGAAAATCCACAGCCGCTCGATCCGGACGAGCGGTTGAGATATTCCCAATACGTAGCAAACGGTTGCAAGGAACAGGCTCAGGGCGAATATGCGGCGCATGCGTGAGGACGTAGCCAAACCAGGCGGAAAATGAAACATAAACATCGCCGCAAACGCACTGGAGAAACGGGCAAATGAAAATCAGGGAAGAAACCGGGCCGAGCGGTGGCCGTTATGTTGTCGAGGTCGATGGCCACGAGGCGGAGATGACCTATAGCCGGCTGTCACCTCAGACGATCATCATCGACCATACCGGCGTTCCCGACGCCCTGCGCGGCAAAGGTGTCGGATTGGCCCTCGCCTTGCACGCCGTGGACGAAGCGCGAGGCGGCGGCTGGAAGATCATACCGCTGTGCCCGTTCTTCAGGGCGCAGAGCCTACGCCATCCCGAATGGGCCGACGTCATCAGATAGCCGGCATTGACCATCGAAAATCATCGCCCAAAAAATGACGGAGGCCACTCACGGAGCGGCCTCCAATTCATGTAACCTTTTGAAAAGCCGGCGATACTAGCCGATCATGGCGCGGCGGTTGTCCGGCTCCGGTTCGCGCGCCTTGGCGTCGCGGTTTTCCAGCATCTCGGCCTTGGCGAGTTCGGCGTTTGCTTCCGCCAGGGCGGTTTCGGCGGCGGCGCGCTGTTCATCCAGGCCCCCGCGCGATTGCATCAAATTGTCGCGACGCTGACGGGCGGCCTTGGCAAAGGTCGGATAGGCGAAATGATTGACATCCGTAATCCCCGCCTTTTTCTCCTCCGCCGAGATCTGAACCTCGAGTTCGCCGGCCATGCGCTCGAATTCGGTGATCATCACGTCGATCTGCTGCAGTTGCCTGGCTTTTTCGTTGACCTGAAACCGTTTCAGGCGGACGAGGTTTTCCCGTGACTTCATCACTCAATACTCCAACACCAGACAAAGACGCCGAATCACCGACGCCAAAACTCTCAAAAACACCGTGCCCGCCACCCTGTCGCCGGTTAAGAAGCCAGGCCAAATCGGCCTTCCGGTAACCTTTCGTTTACGGGCATCGTTAATCATAAGCGGCAGGGCTTAAGGCACGGTAAAAATTCCGCTGCATTTGCCACATTGAACAAGGTGAGTCGGCCGAGTCGCTTGTAACGATTTGTTAACCTATCACCTTAAGATAGCAGTGTGTCGATAAATTAGTGGAATCAAGAGTCTATCTTGAATCATTAATTTCGATGCAAACACTTGCCAAGGCGAATCAGAATTTGTTAACCAATTGGCTGCAAACTTCGGCGCAAGGCAATGACTACCGCGCTCGGCTGGGCTGCAGAGGGGGTCGCGGTGGAACAAGGGGAATGAAATGCGCGTTCTGCTGATCGAAGATGACAGTGCGACAGCACAAAGCATCGAGTTGATGCTGAAGTCCGAGAGTTTCAACGTGTATACCACGGATCTGGGCGAAGAAGGCGTCGATCTCGGCAAGCTTTACGACTACGACATCATTCTTCTTGATCTGAACCTTCCCGACATGTCCGGCTACGAGGTGCTGCGCACCCTGCGGTTGTCCAAGGTCAAAACGCCGATCCTCATTCTCTCGGGCATGGCCGGCATAGAGGACAAGGTGCGGGGCCTCGGCTTCGGCGCCGACGACTACATGACCAAGCCGTTCCACAAGGACGAGCTCGTCGCCCGCATCCACGCCATCGTGCGCCGTTCGAAGGGCCACGCCCAGTCGGTGATCACGACCGGCGACCTGGTGGTCAATCTCGATGCCAAGACGGTGGAAGTCGGCGGGCAGCGCGTGCACCTGACCGGCAAGGAATACCAGATGCTGGAACTCCTGTCGCTGCGCAAGGGCACGACGTTGACCAAGGAGATGTTCCTCAACCATCTTTATGGCGGCATGGATGAGCCGGAACTGAAAATCATCGACGTGTTCATCTGCAAACTGCGCAAGAAGCTCGATCTGGCCTCCGGCGGACAGAACTATATCGAGACGGTCTGGGGCCGCGGCTACGTGCTGCGCGAACCGGAAGAGATCCGCGAAAGCGCCTGATCCTCAAGTTATTTCAAGGACTTGGAAAAAATGGCATGAAAAAACCCGGCCAGTGGCCGGGTTTTTGCGTTCACGTGTCCGCTCGCCTGGAAAGCATTTCCAGTATCAAGCCCCGGACGTGATCGGACGTAGCCAACCGCCCTTTAGGCGGCTGCCTGAATGTCGCGGAAACGCTCCATCAGCAGCGGCCGGTCGAACGGTTTCATGATGAAACCGGCAGCGCCTGCGCGCTTGGAGCGCATGATGGCGCCAATATCCATCTCCGGAATGCAGATGGCGATCTTGGGAGTCTTCTCCCTGCCGCCGATCTGTTTGACACGCTCGATGAACTCGGTCACCTCCATGTCCGGCAGGACCCCGTCGACAATGACGACGTCGGGCATATCCGCCATGCACATGCCCAGCGCTTCCTCGCCGCTCGATGCCTCGACGACCAGCATTGCCGGTCCGGCCAGAATGCGTTTGGCGACCTTTCTGATGACACTGGAATCATCCACAATCATGCAGCGTTTCATGGTTCTTGTCCTTTTCGCCAACGCGGCACTACTATTCCGCGCTCCCGTTATGGCCCTGATCCTAAGCCGGCCGGGTAAAAAACATGAAAAGAGACAGGGTAAAGTTTCTACTAGCAAATGCCGGCCAATACTTGCCGCCCGCACGTTTACCAAAAAGTAGTCATAGATATTGCTGCTAGAACCGCAAGCCGTTCGCCCCTGCTCGGCCGGTCGATGCAGCCAGCCGACCGCGTCTGCGAGAAGGTTACGATGCCTTGAGCACGATCTCGTCGGAATGAGCGATAATATCGATGGTCATGCCGGCCTCGCGAGCTAGCAGAAGGGTGTAGTAGGGCTGGACCGCGTGCGCGTCGATCGGTTCCTCCGGCGCGCGGCCGGAATGCATTTCCAGGAACTTGGACGGCACGCGCATCATCGGGCCAGTGGCCTTCAGGGTGAAGACCGGCTTCTCTCCGCCGCTTTCGAGCGTCACTTCGATTCTGCCGCCGCGCGGAATGGCGGCATTGGCCACCAGCAGCAGATTGAGCAGCAGCTTGACCTGGTTTTTTGGCAGCAGCGCACGCGTGCCCGTCCAGGTGAATTCCGGCTTTTCGTTGGCCATGAAGGCACTTGCGACCGCCTCGGCATCGCCAGTGTCGATCTGCATCCCGGCGGAGCCGGCCGCGCCGAAGGCGATACGGGCATATTGCAGCCGGGCCGAGGCGTTGCGCGCGCTGGCGCGGATCAGCGCCATGGCGTCCTCGTCGGCGCCGCCCTCGTCGAGTAATTCAAGGCCGTTATTGATGGCACCGACCGGCGAAATGATGTCATGGCAGACGCGGCTGCACAAAAGCGCGGCCAGTTCCGGTGCGCCGAGTGAGAGTAGGTCGCTCATAGGCCTTTGCTCCTGAGATATCGCTCTTCGCGCGGGGAAGCAGTTGCGCGATGCCGAATCGCGCCTACCCCCTCCAAAATCGATACATGGCTGTCCCGCCTCCGGCAAGAAACCGAATGTGGCCGACCCGCGTCGAGCGCCGAAGCGCCACGAAATCGCCCATCAATCGTCTCTTTTCCGGCACCGGTAAATACGAACATTAATGGTTGAAAAAGGATTACGCATTAGCGTTACCACATCATTGACAGTCCGCACGGACCCCTTCGGGGGCCCACCCGAGCGGCCCTGTTCACGAGATCGGCACGGAGATGCACATCATGACGCCCAAGCTTTCATTGCGCCGCCTGGCCGGGATTGCGGCCATGACACTGACGCTTATCGGCCTGATCGCGGTCCACCCGAACGCGGCGCGCGCCGACGACACCTACTCCGCGCAGGAGATCGTCGATTCCGGCCACAAATTCTTCGGCGCCGCCTCGGGCGGCCTCGCCACCGTAGTGGAGCGCATCTTCTCGTCCTACGGCCTTCCCAACGGCTACGTCCTGGGCGAGGAGGGCGCCGGCGCGATCGTGGGCGGCCTGACCTATGGCGAAGGCACGCTCTTTACGAAGAATGCGGGCGACCACAAGGTATTCTGGCAAGGACCGTCAATCGGTTGGGATTTCGGCGCCAACGGATCGCGGCTGATGATCCTTGTCTACAATCTCGATGCGATCGATTCGCTCTACAAGCGCTACGCCGGCGTGGCCGGATCGGCCTATGTGGTGGCCGGCCTCGGCTTCAACGTGTTGAAGAACCACGACGTGCTGCTGGTCCCGGTGCGCACCGGCGTCGGCGCCAGGCTCGGCGTCAATCTCGGCTATCTGAAGGTTACGTCGAAGCCGACCTGGAATCCGTTCTGAGCCGGTCGCGGCGAATTTCCGCTAACCTGCGCCCGTCGCCTGTCCGCGGCGGGCGTTTTTAATACTAATGCGAAGTATGTGACGCGGAACACTGGATCAACACCCGCCAGCATGCGACAATCGCGAAAAATTTCGTGATCGTCGCTGTTACTGGATTCACCCGTGGTTCAATCCATCCTGTTTCTGCTGCTTGGCTTTCTGTCCGCGACCCTGATCGCGCTGATGATCGCACCGGCCATCTGGCGCCGGGCCGTCGCCCTGACCCGCCGTCGCATTGAGGCTTCGGTGCCATTGTCGCTCAACGAGCTTAAGGCCGAAAGGGACCAGGACCAGGCCGAATACGCCATGGCAATCCGGCGCGTGGAGATCAGAAACAAGGCGCTCAACGAGAAATCGGTAGCCCAACAGGCCGATATCAGCCGGCGCATCGAGGACATACGGCAACTCAACCAGGAAAATGACGAGCAGGCAGAGATCATCGCCGGACTGGAGTCGGACCTTCGCGAGCTGCGCGCCGATATGGAGGACCAGAAAGGCCGAAATGCCGATCTGTCGGCCGAACTTGCAAGCGCCTGCGATCAGATCGAAGTCAAGATCGCCGAGCATGATCACGTGTCGCGTCTGCTCGACGAAGCCCGGATCGTATCCAGCAATCGCCAGATCGACCTGGTGGCCCGCGAGGCGCAGCTTGAAAAGCTGTCGGAAGAAATGGACGCGGTCAAGCTGCAGCGCGACGAGGCCGAGGCGCAGATGCGTGAGATGTCGGCGGATCTCAATATTTCCGACCGCGGACTGCAACTGCGCGACAAGAAGATCAGCGGGCTTGAAAAGAAACTCGATCGCATGGTGGCGGCACTTTCGGATGCGGAGGACCGGCTCGATCGTCGTGAAAAGGAACTCGCCCGCTTCAAGGAGAAGTTGAAGCAGGTTACCGCGACGGAAACCGGCCTGCGCCAGAACCTCGACGCCACGGAAACGAAACTCGCCAAACTGCAGGTCAAGTTTGGGACTGGACGCAGTGAGGGTGCCATGGATGATGAGGCCATGACCGAGCTTGAGGCAAAGGTGACGCAACTCGAGAAGGACCGAGCGCATCTGGAAGACCGGTTGCGCAAGGTTGTGGCAGAGAACCGCCGGCTAAAGTCAGGCGAAGAGATCCGCACCAAGCCCGGCGCGCCGGAGCGCGGCGACGAACAGCGGGAAAACGCGGAGCTGCGCACCCAGATCAACCACCTCGCCGCCGAACTGGTCAATCTGACCGCGCTCCTCGATGGACCCAACTCGGAGATCTCCAGGATCATTCGCGACGGCAAAGGCGCAAACGGTTCCAATGGCCGTGCCGCCAGCATCGCCGACCGCGTCAGGGCATTGCGCGAGGCAGCCCTCTCGGCTCATCACACGGGCGCCGAATAGACGACGACATTTCGATACGGCCCAGAGCGGTTCTTCGCCAGTGCCAGATGGTGCAGCGCAATCGCCGACGCGGCGGCAACGTTGAGGCTGTCAAAACCCGGCGTCATGGCGATACGGACGGGATCGGTCGCGGCGAGAACGTCCTTCGGCAGCCCCTCACCTTCCGTACCGAGAACGATCGCCTTCCTGCCGCCGGGTTCGACCGCGTCGATGAGACGCCCGCCCGAAGGCGACATCGACAGCGCTTCGATCTTCGCCTCCGCAAGCAGCTTGACGATCTCGCCGCCGGATCCTCCGTGCGAAAACGGTACTTTCAGCACGGCGCCCACCGATACGCGCAAAGCCTTGCGGTAGAGCGGATCGCAGCAGGTTTCATCCAGAATGACCGCATCGACGCCGAAGGCAGCGGCGTTGCGGAAAATCGCGCCGATATTGTCATGGTTGGCGATACCGACGCAGGCGACGAGCAGACCGTTTCGGTCGCCGGGAGGCAGGAGACCGCGCGCCTGTCGCGCCATGGGGCGGCGACCGATCGCCAGAATACCGCGATGCATGGGAAACCCGGCTATCGCATCGAACACGTCGCCCGACGCGACGTAAAGCGGAACGCCTTCCGGTTTCAGCGCCAGTTCCCCGGCAAGACCGGCTACGCGGTTTTCCAGCACGAGCACCGATTCGGTTTCGAACGCATCGCTTTGCAGGAGCGCGCGCAGCACCACCCTGCCCTCGGCGACGAAACGGCCGTGACGGCCGACGAGATCGCGTTCGCGTATGTCGCGATAGGCGGCGATGCGCGCATCGCCGGGATCGGTTATCCGGATGGGTTCGTACATGCGCGGGCCGCCTTCACCAGGCCGACGAAGGTATCACGGATCGACTGCGGCCCGGCGAGTGGCTCGGTGAAGAGGACACGGCGCACGAGATCGCCACGCGCCAGGTCGAAACCCTCCGGATCGACGCCGGTCAGTTTCCAGCCCTTCGCCGCCTGTTCACCTGCCAATAATGCCACGGCGCCGGCATGATCTTTATTCATGTGATCGACCGCCGATTGCTCGGCTTCGGCGATTGCCGCGCTTGCGTCGGCCGCCAGCAGAAGGTCATCGCGCCCCAGAACATAGGCGCGCGCAAAGCCGCCATTCAGGCCGGCGGAAAGCACGTCGAGACGGAAGAAGGAAAAGTCGGCGAAATCCGCGTAGAGCGCGGCCTTCGGGTGGCGGTTCAGATAGCGGCGTCTGGCGCGTCTGCCCGCTTCCCCGTCGCGGTCGAGCCTCTTGGCCACGCAGGCAAGCGTGATACGCGGATGGGCCAGCGGATCACCCTTGCCGGGTTCGCCCACAAGCAGGGAACAGCGCGGATCCGCTTCGAGAGCCGTGGTATGGGGCGCCAGCCTGGATATCAGGATCACTGGCGCACCGTCGGTATCGGTCGCAGTGGCAGTACGGCTTGCCTGCGGCGCCCCCGACTGCGGATCGAGCGTGGCAAGCGCGCCGTAGCGAGCCGTACGCAAAAGCGTCCTGGCGAGGCCGATCGCATCGTCGTCGAGCGGTCGCAACACGCCTTTTTCAGTTTCGGGCATGATCTCGGCGGCCAAGGTCGATCAGGGTTTCGTTGCACCGGTCTTGCCGGTATCCGTGGGCTCCTTGGGCGCCGGCCGCCAGGTGAAGTCGTCCGCGCGGCCCGGACTTGCCGGCCCGGCCAGCCCGTCGATCGCCAGCCGATCGGCAGGTGTCGCGGCCGTCTCGGCTTCGACCTCGACGGTCTCGCCGAGCAGGCGTTCGCCGCCGTCGAGATCCGGATCGTCGAGGGCGACCGGAGGCGTGCGATCGATCCGCGGCGAATTCAGCGGATCGAGCTTCAACGCCGGCAGGTTTTCCGGACCGAGTACGCCGATATCCGGCGACGTCGCGTCGCCCAACAGTTTGCGCAACGGCTTTTCAGCGTAAAACGCCATCTTGCGATAGCCGGCGCGCGTGACATTGATGCCGTCGCCCGCACGCAGGCGGGCCGGTTGGCCGTTGATGTCCGGACCCGATGTCGTATAGGCTCCGCTTTCGTTGACGAAGCCCTCCCAGATATCGACAAACGTGCCGCTCACGGTCGACGCCACGCGGCGGTAGATATCGTTGAAGGCGACCATGTCCGAGGACATGGCGGAGGAGCGGAAAGACGGCATGCCCACCCAGACGAGCGGGATATTGCGGTCCGCCGTCAGGCGCGCCAACGCCAACGCGCGGGCTTCGTACTCTTTCTGCCAGCCGTCGGAACGACGTTTCAGACGCGGAGTCGTGGTGCGGAAATCCTGGCGGTCATTGGCGCCGATCATGATGACGACGACGCTCGGTTTGTCGCTGTCGAGGAATTCGGGAAGCCTTTCGCGCCAATCGTAATAGTCGTCGCGAACAATGCCGGAAGAGCCGCTGTTGCGCTTGATGATGCGGACGCCGGGTGAACCGGCAAACGCCGTCTCGAGCCCGTCTGCCAGGCCGCCCGCGAGAAAATCGCCGGCAACGAGCACCACGCGCGCATTGTCGAGCTTCTCGGTCTCGACCGGCGGCGGGCTGGCAATCTCCGTTCTGCGGCTCTTGCGTCTCTTGGCGGGCTGGCTGCGTTCGATCACGCGCTTCACCCTGATCCGCTTCTCCTTGCGATTAGAGCGGAAAAGCCGCTGGAAGATGTTGCCGCTTTCCTGCGCGGCCGCCGGCGCGACGAAAGGTTCGGGCAGCGCGACGGCCAGCATGACCGCGATCACGGTCAGAAGGCCTGACAGATGTTTCAACACGCCATCCATGAATATCCGTCAACGCCTCTTGATCGCGTTCAACACTTCCTTGCTCGGATGGCCCGTCTGTTCCATGCCTGCGCGGGCCTGGAAGCGCTTGATCGCATCGCGCGATCCCGAGCCGATCTTACCGTCGATTTCGCCGTCATAGTAGCCAAGCGCAAGCAGATGTTTCTGCAGTTCCTGCTTTTCGGCGAAACTCAGCTTGGTGAACGGCCTGTTCCAGTCGCGGGCCAACCCGCCATAGCCGGCAATCTCGTCTGCAAGCAGGCCGACGGCAAGCGCATATTTGTCCGCATTGTTGTAGCGCTTGAGCACGAAGAAGTTCTTCGTCACCAGGAAAGCCGGTCCGGCGCGACCTTCGGGCACTTTCAGCACGGCATTGTCGCCGCCACGGGGATACGCCTTGCCGTTCGCCCGCTCGACGCCGATCGAATTCCACTTGGAAATCGACATGGAGCCGCCCGGAAACTTGCGGCCGCCGGGCAGCGTCACCTCGTAGCCCCAGGTCTTGCCGGATTGCCAGCCGTTCTTGCGCAGCAGGTTGGCGGCGGTTGCCAGTGCGTCAGGCACCGAGTTCCATATGTCGCGGCGACCGTCGCCATCCATGTCGACGGCATAAGCCTGGTAACTGGTGGGAATGAATTGCGTGTGTCCCATGGCGCCCGCCCAGGAACCTTCCAGATGACGGACATCGATGTCGCCGCGCTGCAGGATCTTGAGTGCCGCCACCAGTTGCTGGCGGGCGAACTTGGCCCTGCGACGATCGGCATAGCCTAGCGTCGCCAGCGACCGCACGACATTGCGCATCACCCTGTCGTTCTTGAGGATTTCGCCATAGTTGGTCTCCATCGACCAGATCGCGAGCAGTATGTAGCGGCTGACACCGTAGCGGTTTTCGATCTTGCTCAGCCACGGCTTCCACTTGCGCGCCATCTTGCGGCCTGTGGTAATCGAGTCCTCGTGCACCCGGTTGTCGAAATACTGCCAGACGGGAGCCTTGAATTCCGGCTGCGTGCGCGCCTTCTCCAACACCTCTGGATCCGGCGCCGTGACATCGGCGAAGGCGCGGTCGAATGTGGCTTTATTGATGCCCGACTTCGCCGCCGTGGCGCGGAAGCTTGAAACCCATTTGCGAAAGCCCGCATCGGCGTTGGCCGGCGCCGTGCCGGCTATGGCGATGACGGCAAGTGCCGCCAGAAGCGCCAGCCCGTTTTGCCGAATTTTCGACGTCAGTGCGAACATGGTCGTCTCCGTGATGAAACCCGGACTGCAATCTCGCCCAATGCCGTTAGGATTTGGTTTACCATGGACCATCAATTCGCCGCCATATAGATAGCATCGTCGGCGGCAAGATTCCCGCCGGACCGGGAATTCAGTAGATATCAATTCCGGCGTGAAGATGTCGGCCAAGCGGAGTGGACGACCAACCGATGACCAAGATACGCAAGGCGGTATTTCCTGTGGCGGGGTTGGGGACGCGGTTCCTCCCCGCGACAAAGGCGGTGCCGAAGGAAATGCTGACCGTGCTCGACAAGCCGGTGATCCAGTATGTGGTCGACGAGGCGCGCGAAGCAGGTATCGAGCATTTCATCTTCGTTACCGGCCGCAACAAGACCGTGATCGAGGATCATTTCGACATCCAGTTCGAGCTCTACGACACGCTGGATAAACGCGGCAAGACGGCGGAACTCGGTCGGTTGCGCGAATTGCAGCCGCAGCCCGGACAGACGAGCTATACGCGCCAGCAGGAGCCGCTTGGGCTCGGCCACGCAGTATGGTGCGCGCGCGAACTGGTGGGTAACGAGCCTTTCGCGCTGCTGCTTCCCGACATGATCATGCCGCCAGACCAGAACTGCACGCGCGCCATGGTCGAACTGTTCGAGAACACCGGCAACAACATCGTCGCGGTCGAGGCCTGTGATCCGGCCGAAACCCACCGCTACGGCATCGTCGGCAAGGGCGCCGACACCCATATCGGTTTCGAGATCACCGAGATGGTGGAGAAACCCGCGCCGGGCACCGCGCCGTCAAACCTGTTCATCAACGGACGCTACATCCTGCAACCGGAAATCTTCGGCATCCTCGGTCGTCACGAACGCGGCGCCGGCAACGAAATCCAGCTTACCGACGCCATGCTGGCACTGAGCCACCAGCAATCCTTCTTCGGCTATCACTACCAGGGTCACACCTACGATTGCGGCACGCCGGCCGGTTTCATCGAGGCCAATCTGGCATTTGCCATGGCCGATCCGGCGATACGCGAACAGATCGTACCGGTGATGCGCGCACATCTGGAAGCAGGCGACTGAATGCCGTCAGCGGCGCAGGCGCACGCCCAGAAATACGCTGGTTGTCTCCGAATCTCGCCCGGCAACGTTGGAATCGATGAATTCGTGGCGCGCCCGGCCGGTAATGCCGAAATTGCGGTTCAGCCACCACGTCAGGCCGGCCTCGACATCGAACAGCACGTCGCGGTCGCCGGTGCCGGAGAAATCGCGATAGCCGAGCCCGGCCGTAAGGTTGCCGGTCAGGTTTGCCCTGATCCGGCGCTCGACGCCGAGACTGGCGTCATAGAGGATCGAGCCCGATGCGCCCGGCTGCGTCGTTGTCTCTATCGTCGTCGAAGCGTCGAGACTGACTGTTGTGCCGCGCATCGGCGACCAGGAGAGTGCCGCCAGCGCGCTCAGGCCCTCGATCGCCGCAAGACGGTCGTCGTCGGGCTTCTCGCGCACCCAGCCGGCGGCGATCTCGCCGGTCAGCTTGTCGCCGAGATCGAGTTCGACGCCGGCACGCACGCCGTAGCGATCGGCGGAGCGGGCATAGCCGGCGGTATCGAGGCGCATGTCGTAAACGCGCCTTCCGATCTCCGCCTCGACAAACGGCACAATCGCCGGCGATACCTCGTATCCGGTGCGCAGCGTCAGTGTCGCCAGAGTGGAATTGCGCTCTCTTTGCGACAGGACCATGCCGCCGCCGAGATCGGCATCGCCATAGATCAGTCGCTCGACATTGCCGGTCGCTGCAAGCCGCAGCTTGCCCTCGCCGCGCGCGATGCCGAGCGAACCGGAGAGCGTGTGCAGCAGGGGCTGCTCCACCGTTCCCGGAATGACGACTGCGGAAGCGGCCGTTTCCGGCGCAACCCGGTATTCGACGCCGGCAATGGCGGTGAAACCGTTCACCAGATCAAGCCGCAGATCGGCCTCGACGCCGCCGGAGGGCTCCGACACGTCTGCGCCGGAAACCGATTTCCTGAACGTACCGAACGCGGCAATGCGGGCGGCATGGCGCGACCAGTCCGACTCGGCGTTTAGCCGCAGCGTGGTTTCCGACAGAACGGCCTCGCCGCCGCCGGCGCTCGAATCGGCATTGGAGGACCAGGAAAGGCCCTGCTCCAGTTCGGGATAAAGGAGGAAGCTTCCGGCCCTGATACCGAGCGCCGCGTAGGGATCGTCCTCGGCTTCCCGGTCGAGGCCCTCGATCGCACCGGTGGGTTCGCCGCTCGGATCGGCGGCGGTATTGCGCTCCTCGTCGAGTGCGTCGACGCGTTCGGCGGGCACGGTGCCGGTGATTGCTTCCTCGTCCGGTCTCGTCGCGCTTTCGCCCGAACGTTCCGCCTCGATGCGGTCGCGCGTGGTCAGCGCCCGCTCGTCGCCGCCGGCGCTCCGGCGTTGCCGCCGTACGGGCCTTTCCCCGGACGACCGGTCGCGAGCGAAAGGATTGTCGCGGTTGAGGTCGAATATGCTGACCGCCTCGCCGTTACGGCGCGACCGCTCTTCGTCACCCGTCTCAGCGCCCTCGCTCACAGGTTCGTATTCCGGCGCCTGGAACCCCTTTTCCTCGGGTTCCTCGGGCCGGGTGGCGCTGTCGAGCGTGGTGCGCCGGGCGGCAAGGGACAGGCGGTCGAGCAGCGACTGGTTGAGACCGCGCTCCTCACCGCCGTCGGGGTCGGTGTTGTCCTGGGCGACTGCGACAGACGACAGCAAACAGCAAGCCAGGGCCGCCGGCGCCAGGCCGCGGCTCAGGCTTCTCCATCCGTGTCTGGTTCCGAAAACTGCCATACGCATCCGAACCGGCGGCACGGCACATCCGGCGCCGCGCAAATCTTTACCGAACCGTAAACATCGATGGTTAACGCTTGGTTGAAACCGCCGCTTCGAAAGATCTTGCCGCGACATCGTCCACAGAAGGTTGGACAGGCGCGGGAATTGACGCTAATCGCTGGAACAATGCACAAGGGCAAGAAAGACATTCCCGTCGACGCCGACGCGGCGATCGCCGCCGCCGTGCGCACGATCCGGACGGAACAGGCGGGCATGGCCGATCTTGCCGCCGCCCTCGACAACGGGCTGTCGCAGCCTTTCGCCGAGGCTGTGAAGCTGATTTCGGCCATCGGCGGACGCGTCATCGTCACCGGCATGGGCAAGAGCGGCCATATCGGGTCGAAGATCGCCGCCACGCTGGCCTCGACCGGAACGCCGGCGCATTTCGTCCATTCCGCCGAAGCCAACCACGGCGATCTCGGCATGGTGGCGCCCGATGATGTCATCCTGGCGCTCTCATGGTCCGGCGAAACCGTGGAAATGCAGGGCATGGTCGCCTATGCGCGGCGGTTCTCGATCCCGCTGATCGCCGTTACTTCGGCAGAGAACTCCGCTCTCGGGCGGGCCGCCGACATCGTGCTGCCGCTACCGCGGGCAACCGAAGCCTGTCCGCACGGACTGGCGCCGACGACCTCGTCGTTGCTGCAGCTGGTAATCGGCGACGCGCTGGCCGTAGCGCTGCTGGAAGCGCGCGGTTTCACCGCCGACCACTTCAAGACCTTTCATCCCGGCGGCCAGCTCGGCGCCAACCTGACCAGCATCGGCGACATCATGCATTGCGGCGACCGGCTGCCGAAAGTGCCGCTCGGCACCGCGATGCCCGAGGCCGTGATGGAATTGGCGCAGAAGCGCTTCGGCTGCGTGTGCATAACCGACGGCGACCGGCTGGCCGGCATCGTCACCGACGGCGATCTGGCCCGCAACCTGCACCGCAATCTGGCCGAGCTTCGCGTCGAGGACGTCATGACGAGACAACCGAAGACCGCCGACCGGCACACACTGGCGGGGACCGCGATCAGGATTTTGAACGACAACAACATCAGCGCGCTGATCGTGGTCGAAAACGACATCCCTGTCGGAATCGTGCATTTCCACGATCTGCTGGCGCTCGGCGCAGCCTAGGCTGTATCGACAGTCAGACCGCCTCGACCACCAGTTCCGAATCGCTCGATCGCGCCACGCGCACCCTGGTACCCGCCTCGAGATCGGGACCGGATACCCGCCACACCGTATCGTCGATGCGAATGCGGCCGCGACCGTTGACGATCGCCTCCTCCAGCGTCGCCACCTTGCCGATGAGCTGTTCGCTCCGCCGGTTGAGAAGCGGCTGGTCCGAGACGCCGCCGCGCTTCATCAACGCCCGACCGACGAAGGCCGACAGAAGCGCCAGACCGAGAAAGACGAGGACCTGAACCTGCCACGTCCAGAAAGCCGCATCCCACAACGCCAGCGACAGCGCCCCCACGACGACGGCGGCGATACCGATCCAGATGAGGAAGAAGCCGGGCACGAGAACCTCGGCCCCGAGCAGCACGAGGCCGAGAACCATCCAGTTCCAAGGCCCCAGTTCGGCAACAATGGTCTCGATCATGACTGACGCCTCCCGGCTCATGTACCGTCGGGGCGAATGGTGGGGGGACGCCGCGTCGTGGCCGCGCGGCCATTGGCAGCAGCCGCGCCGTCATCGCCGAACACTTCACGTGCGATGGCGCCGATTCCGCCGAGCGAGCCGATCAGCGACGAGGCTTCCATCGGCATCAGCACGACCTTGGAATTTGACGCGGTGCCGATCTTTGCGACGGCTTCGGTGTATTTCTGGGCAACGAAATAGTTGACCGCCTGGATGTCGCCGGAGGCGATTGCTTCGGAAACCATCTGCGTCGCCTTGGCCTCGGCCTGGGCCAGGCGCTCGCGCGCCTCGGCGTCGAGGAAGGCTGCTTCCTTGCGACCCTCGGCTTCCAGGACCTGGGCGCGTTTCTTGCCCTCCGCTTCCAGGATCTCGGCGCGTTTCTCGCGCTCAGCCTTCATCTGGCGGGCCATGGAGTCGACCAGGTCCGTCGGCGGATTGATGTCCTTGATCTCGACGCGGGTCATCTTGATGCCCCACGGATTGGCCGCATCGTCGACCACGCGCAGCAGCCGTTCGTTGATCGCATCGCGGTTCGACAGCAGTTCGTCGAGGTCCATCGAGCCCATCACCGTGCGGATATTGGTCATGGTGAGGTTGAGGATGGCATTTTCCAGCCCGGCCACCTGATAGGCCGCCTGGGCGGCGTTCAGCACCTGGTAGAAGGCGACGCCGTCAACCGCCACCGTGGCGTTGTCGCGGGTGATCACCTCCTGCGTGGGCACGTCGAGCACCTGCTCCATCATGTTCATCTTGTAGCCGACGCGGTCGACGAAGGGCACGATGATGTTCAGGCCCGGGCTGAGCGTGCGCGTATAGCGGCCGAAGCGCTCAACCGTATAGTTGTAGCCCTGCGCCACGGTCCTGACGCCGGTAAGCAGCAGCAGCAAAACCAGCAGCACCAGAACGACGACGACAATGTCGAATCCCGAAAAAGTCATGTGCATCTCCCAAACTTCGGCAAGGTCCAGGATGTCGCCATCCGGGTCGTGCGGCGCGAATCACGTCGTTGCCGAACATGTAAGATGTTCGTCGGTCGGTTACAAATCGTATCGGGCGGCTACGCCCAGCCGGAAAGTTCGCGCCGAACCATGGTCTCGATCACCCGCATGCCACCATCGCTGTCGTTGAGGCACGGAATGTGGGCAAAGTTCTCGCCGCCGGCATGGCGGAAGATTTCGCCCGCTTCGCCGGCGATTTCCTCGAGCGTTTCAAGGCAATCGGCGACGAAACCCGGATTGAGGATGGCAATCGAGCGGACGCCGTCGCGGGCGAGCTTCTCCACCGTTTTGTCGGTGTAGGGTTGCAGCCACTCCTCCGGCCCGAAGCGGGACTGGAATGTGCTGATCAGCTTCTTCTCGCTCCAGCCGAGACGTTGGCGCAAGAGCCGCGTCGTCTTCATGCAGTGGCAGTGATAGGGATCGCCGTTGCGGAAATAGCTTTGCGGTATGCCGTGATAGGAAGCGATCACCACTTCCGGTTCAAAGTCGAGGCCGGCCAGACGGGTCTCGATCGATTGTGCCAGCGCCTCGATATAGACCGGTTCATCATGATAGGGCGGAACGGTGCGGATCGCTGGCTGAAATCGCATTTTCATCAATGTTTCAAAGAGCTTGTCGCTGACGGTCGCCGTGGTCGTCGCGGAATATTGCGGATAGAGCGGGAACGTGACGATACGGGTGCAACCCGCCGCCATCATCTCGTCGACGACGCTTTTGATCGACGGGTTGCCGTAGCGCATCGCCCAGTGCACCGT
Source organism: Rhizobiaceae bacterium (assembly GCA_041397625.1). GTDB lineage: Bacteria > Pseudomonadota > Alphaproteobacteria > Rhizobiales > Rhizobiaceae > JAWKWH01. The sequence goes on along the minus strand of JAWKWH010000007.1, from coordinate 39,847 downwards.
GACGTCAGGCAGGTCGGCAAGCACCGCGGCCAGCTTCTCGGCCTGCGAGCGCGTGAACGTGCGCAGAGGCGACTCGTTCAGCTCATCGTTCCAGATCGAGGCATAGGCGGTGCCTGAACGCTTCGGCCTGGTATTGAGCACGATGCCGTAGAGGATCGGGTACCAGAGAGCGCGCGGCCATTCGATGACGCGCCTGTCGGACAGGAATTCGCGCAAATAGCGTCGCATCGACCGGAAATCCGTACCGTCCGGCGTACCGAGGTTGACCAGCAGCACGCCGGTTTTCGGCGACGTGACCTCCGGATGGCCGATGGGTAACGGGCCAATTGCTTTGGTGTCTTCGATGGAAAGGATTGTTCGGCTCATGCGCGCTTCATCGCCTGGCGGTTTGACGGTCAAAACGCACAGATAGGGCATCGGACCGCAGTTTGGAACCGTTCCATCCTGCCGGTCGGCCCGTCGCGGTTCGCGGACAATGAACCCGCCCGGGCGAGCCGGACGGGCTAATGAAACGCCGTTTTGTCGAACCGCCTTACTTGGCCGGCGGTACGGTAATTTCCGCGCCAACGCGGAGTTGGCGGGCGCGGGCGTCCGGATTGGCGTCGGCTATCATGTGCCATTTGCGCGCATCACCGTAATAGGTGCGAGCCAGGTTCCAGAAATTGTCGCCCAGAACGATGGTGTGCATCTTGGTCTCCATCGCCATGGCATCGTCCTTCTTCTCCATGGCCATGGTCTCGTCCTTCTTCTCCATGCCGTCGTCGCCGACCTTGGCCTCCATCTTCATTTCGGCCTTTTCTTCGGCAGCCACCATCGGCGGCTCCGTGGTCAACGTGTTCGACGCGCCGGGAAGCTCGGGCGTTGTGATCGCGACTTCCTCGGTCTTCTCCATCGCGGCGTCCTCGGTCTTCTCCATGGTCGCATCGTCCATCTTCGCCATGGCGATTTCCGTGATGCGGCCGTCGAGATAGGGCCGGTAGGGCTGGTTGTTGGCCAGATAGTCCGCCACCACCTGCTCGAGGCCTGGACCGTAGTCGTAGGCGTTCTGCGCATTGGAGGCGAACAGGCCGTAGCCGTCGCCGCCGCCGCGCATGAAGTTGTTGGACACAACGCCGTACATCTTGGCCGGATCGATTGCCGCCCAGGCATCGCCGTCCTTGACCTCGACATTCGATATGCGGCCCTCATTCGGCGCCCTGTTGAGGTCGAAAGTATAGCGCAGGCCGGAAACCTGCGGGAAACGACCCTTGCCTTCCTCAACCTGGCTGACGCCGGATTCAAGCGAGGTGACGACGTCGGCGCCGGAAAGCAAGAACGTCGCGAGCGTGTTCTGGAACGGCAGCACCGTCAGCACCTCGCCCATGGTGATGTCGCCGGAATCGATCGATGCGCGCAGACCGCCGCCATTCTGGACAGCGATCTGGATACCCTGATCCATCACCCGGTCGAGCATGGCATCGGCGACCAGATTGCCCATCTGGCATTCGCGGGCGCGGCAATTGTCACGGCTGCCATCGATCGGTTCGGAGGTTTCGGAGACGCGGCGGGCCTTCAGTTCCTCGATCGGTGCGCCAAGTTCGGCGATGCGGGTAAGAACCGCCTCGTCGGGTGCAAACGACGCGTCGAGCAGGATCGGGTCGCCGCTTGCCGCCGTTACCACGCCGTTGTCGTCGAAAGTGACCGCAACGTCGCCAAGATATTTGGAGTAGGACGCAGCCTGCACCACCGGCACCTTGTAGCCGTCCGGATTGTCGACCCAGGTCGGATAGGGTCCGGCCGCCTTGTCGTTGTCGTTGGCCAGCAGCGTGTGCGAATGGCCGCCGACGACCACGTCGATGCCCGGAATGGTGGCTATCGCCGCAAGGTCGCGCGGGTAGCCGACATGGGTCAGTGCGATGATCTTGTTGACGCCTTCCGCCTGCAGTGCCTGGACGGCGGCGGTGATCCCGTCGACATCCTCGGTGATCAGCACCTGATCGCCTGGCGACGACAGGTCGGCGGTGTCATTGGCAACGGCGCCGATGACGCCGATCTTCTCGCCGCCGACCTCGAGCACCACCGAGGGCTTCACACGGTCGCCCAGCGCCGAACTGTGGCTTGCCAGGATGTTCGACGACAGGACCGGAAACTCCACCTTGTCGAGGAAGCCGGCAAGCCCGTCCTCGCCATCGTCGAATTCGTGGTTGCCGACCGCCATTACGTCGGTCTTCATCAGATTAAGGAACTCGGCTTCCGCCGCGCCCTTGTAGGTGGTGTAGAACAACGATCCCTGGAAATTGTCGCCCGCGTTCAAAAACAGGACGTTGCCGCCCTCATGCTTCTTGCGGGTCTCCGCAACGGCGGTCACCAGACGGGCGGCGCCGCCGAAGCATTTGCCTTCCTGCTCGTCTTCGGCGCTGCAGGTCGAATCGAAGCGGTTGATCGATTCGATACGGCTGTGCCAATCGTTGATATGCATGATGTTCAGCGTGTAGTCGGCGCGCGCGGCCTGGGCCGCCAGCGTGATCATCGATACGGACAGGGCCGTGGTCAGGGCGAGTTTCTTCATCTAAAAGCCTCCCGGTTTTCAGGACGGATTTCCATGGCACCGGATTTTGTCAACATCATTGCGATGCCTGGTTGACGGCATGTTTTCACCGAGCCGCCACCGATGCAAGTAATTTGAACGCTATTTGGCATAGTCGCGCTCGTCGGCGATCACCATGCCGTCATTGGGCAGCGATCCGGGCACGACCAGTTCGACCTTGCCGCCCAGCTTCGTCACCTCGCGCATGGTTGCCGCGATGGCTTGGCCGTCGCCGCCCTCTGCCTCGACGCGAAGCGTCATCGTATCCTGCTCGCCGTCGCGCGAAACGACAAGGCGCGCTCTGGAGACTTCCGGATGACGCTTGATGATCTCGGCCACCTGTACCGGATCGACGAACATGCCCTTGACCTTGGTGCGCTGGTCGGCGCGACCCATCCAGCCCTTGATGCGGGAATTGGTGCGCCCGCATGGCGAGGTGCCCGGCAGGATCGCCGACAGGTCGCCGGTACCGAAGCGCACCAGCGGATAGGCGGCGTTGAACGTGGTCACCACGATTTCGCCGACCTCTCCCTCGGCCACGGGATCGCCGGTGCCGGGACGAACGATCTCTACGACAATGTCCTCGTTGATCACCATGCCGGGATTGGGCGCGCCGTCCGCGTTCGCCGTCTCGTAGGCAATGATGCCGCAGTCGGCGGTCGCGTAGCATTGCAGCACGCCGATACCGCGGCCGGCATATTCCTCGCGCAGGGAAGGAAACAGTGCGCCGCCGGAAACAAGGCCGCGCTTGATCGATGACAGGTCCTTGCCCGCCTCGCCGGCCTTATCGAGCATGACTTTGAGGAAATCGGGCGTGCCGCAATAGACATCGGGCCTGAGCGCGGCCGCGGCTTCGACCTGCATGTCGGTATTGCCGACGCCGGCAGGAAAGACCGTACAGCCAAGCGCCCGCGCACCCTCGTCGAGGATGAAGCCTCCGGGCGTCATGTGGTAGGCAAAGGCGTTGTGCACCGTTTGGCCCGGGCGGATGCCGGCGGCGTGAAAGGCGCGCGCGGCATTCCATGGATCGGCGCCGATGCCCTGCGGCTCGAAGATCGGACCGGGCGACATGAACACGCGATTGCCGGCAAGAGCGGCCTCGTCGACGAAACCGCCGTAGGGCGGATCGGCCTGCTGGCGCCGCATCAGTTCGCTCTTGCGCAATACCGGCAGGGCGGCAAGTGCCTTCCGGTCTGAAAGCTTGCGCGGATCGCACCCCTCCAGCCATGCGGCGAGGCCTGGAACCCTGTCAGGAGCCGATGCCAGATGAGCCTGCAGGCGCTCGAATAGCGCCTGCTCGCGCGCGCCGGGGTCGGCGGTTTCCCTGTCGTCGAAATGATCGGCCATCGTTTCCTCCGCGTGTTTCCGGAGAAGTCATGCGGGAAGCGGCTTTTGCGATCAAGTCGGCGGTTGTACGACGCCGGCAAAAAGCCGCCATTCAACGCAGCAGCCTGATCCAATAGGCAACGTTGACCAGGGACATCAGCGCACCGGCGACATAGGTAAGGGCGGCGGCTCGCAGCACGTTCTTGGCCGCCGGCATGTCCCTGTCGTCTAGATAGCGACCCTCCTCCAGGATCGGCAGCGCCTTGGCGAAACTGGCATCTAACTCGACCGGCAGCGTGACGAGATTGACCACGACGCGGATCGCGAGCAAAGCCACGCCGATGGCGATGACCGCGACAAAGACGGCCGGAACCCGCGCCAGCGCCGCCAGCACCGGCGCGGCGAGAAAGAAGAAGCCGGCGAAACGATCCGTTGCGGCGGCGAGCTTGGCCAGCCGCTGGCGCAGCGCCAGCATCGGTTCGCCGCGAGCGTGCTGGAGCGCGTGCGACACTTCATGCGCCGCCACGGCCACCGCCGACAGCGAACGGCCGTCATGGTGGTCTGGCAGCAGGCGGACGGTCCTGGAATCGGGATCGTAGTGGTCGCCCTGGTTGGTGATCTCGACGGTAACACCATCAAGACCAAGGTGCTCGATCAGGTGGCGGGCGAGTTCGCCGCCCGTGCCGGGCAGGTCCGGGCGGTCGACGCCGTTGCGTGAGATCGTGTGACGCACCCATATCTGCGGGCCGATGACGATGGCGGCAAACGCCGCCACGACCAGGAAGACCAAGGGGTTACACGCGTCGGATCAGGCGCGCCGCACGAGCGTGAACTGCGCACCGGTGGCGCTGGTGCAGTTCAGTTGCCGTCTCGAAACAACGGCGCAATTGGCCTTGCTCGTGGTCTGGCGGATAATCGAGTTGATGGTGACCTCGATCAGATCCTGGCTGACATAGCGGTAGCTGCCTGTCGCCAGCAGCTGGCCGGTATCGGTCGCGGTACTACGGAATTCGCCGCCATTGAAAGACGAAACCGCGACGCCGTCGGTGCCGACCCATTCGCCTTCGACCCCGGTCGGCTGGCTTATCCGCGGCGGTCCGCCCGGCCCCGACATCGAACAACCGGTTGCCAGCACCGCCACCGACAGACCGGTCAGAATCCGCCTGAAAGTCATCGAGATCCACCTTTCCACGTCCCCGTATGGGGGTGTTTTGCCGCCGCAAATGGGCAAAAGCAAGACTGCTTGTGTTCGTCAATGCACCAACACATTGCGGAACTGCCAGGGGTCCTTGGCGTCGATGTCCTCGGCAAACAGGCCCGGCCGGCCGGCAAGTGGTGTCCAGTCGGTGTAGTAACCTTTGACCGGACCGAGATAGGGCATCTGCACCTCCAGGCAGCGGCGATAGTCCATCTCGTCGGTTTCGACGATACCGGCCTGGGGATTTTCCAGCGCCCACACCATGCCGGCGAGCACCGCCGAGGTGACCTGCAGGCCGGTGGCGTTCTGGTATGGCGCCAGTTTGCGGGTTTCATCGAGCGAAAGCTGCGATCCGTACCAGTAGGCGTTCTTCCTATGGCCGTAGAGCAGCACGCCGAGCTCGTCGACGCCGTCGACAAGCTCGTTCTCGTCGAGCACGTGGAGGACAGGCTGTGCCTTGCCGCCATTGCCGAACATCTCGTGCAGCGAAAGCACTGCATCGTTGGCGGGGTGATAGGCATAGTGGCAGGTCGGCCGAAAACTGACCTTGCCCTTCTTGTTCCTGACGGTGAAGTAGTCGGCGATCGAGATCGACTCGTTGTGGGTCACCAGGAAGCCGTATTGCGGACCCGGCGTCGGACACCAGGTCCGCACCCTCGTATTAGCGCCGGGCTGTTCGAGGAAGATCGCCGCTTTCGGCCCCTTCTTCTGCGAGCGCGCGTTACGGGGCTTCCATTTCTCGTGCGTACCCCAGCCGAGCTCTGCCGGCTGTAGTCCTTCGGAGATGAAACCCTCTACCGACCATGTGTTCCAGAACGTGTCGAACGGCTTGGGTTTCTTGGTGCGCTGGGTATCGCGCTCGGCGATGTGCACGCCCTTGACGCCGAGCTTCTTCATGAGCCTGGCCCAGCCCTCGCGGTCATCGGGACCCGGCTCGGCGAAGGCGAGTCCGGTATCGTTGGCGATGTCGACCAGCGCCTTCTTGACAAACCACGACACCATGCCCGGATTGGCGCCGCAGCAGGAGACGGCGGTTGTGCCGCCGGGGTTCTTGCGCTTTTCCTCGCGCACCGTCTCGCGCAGCGCGTAATTGGTGCGGCCGGCATTGTCGGCCTTGGCGTCGAAATAGAAGCCGAGCCATGGTTCGACGACCGTGTCGATGTAAAGCGCGCCGATGGACCTGCAGAGCTTCATGATGTCGAGCGACGACGTGTCGACCGAAAGGTTGACGCAGAAGCCCTGTCCGCCACCCTCGGCAAGCAGCGGCTTGAGCACCTTCTTGTAGTTCGACTTGGTGACTGCCTGTTTGACGAAGCGGATTCCGCGCTCATCCAGCAGCGCCTTGTCGCTGTCGTCGGGATCGATGACCACGAAGCGCGATTTGTCGAAAGTGAAATGACGTTCGATCAGCGGCAGCGTGCCGCGCCCGATCGAGCCGAAACCGATCATGACGATCGGACCCTTGATCTCGCCGTAGACCGGCCACTTCCTTGCTGCCATCGCCTTTTCCCTTGCCTTGCGCACTCGTCACCGCCTGCCCTCGAAGGCCGCATCGTCGCAATGATGAACCGTTCGACAGGCCGGCATTCGTTACCACAAGAGAATTTTCGTGCAATGGCGCCAAGCCGCCAAACCGGGCCGCAAATATGACGAAACGGGTCTTTCTGCCGCTCTCGTCGCAATGGCGCCGCCAAAGCCCGGCCGATATCTGTGGTCGTAAATCCATGCGGCGCGGCCATGCGCGCGCGCCGTTAACCGTCAGTTAACAAAACTGTCCCATTATCGAACCCAATCAAGCTGGTCTTTCCTCCTCCCGAGACCGGTTGGATCGGGCGGCTCCCGGGTAGCCGCCCTTTTTATTTGTCCGTCGCTGTGCCATGTCGCTGGCAGACAAACTGACGGCACGCGGAGGGAATCGTGACAGAGCAGAAGGTGGCAATTGTGACCGGTGCGGGAACGGGCATCGGCAGGGCTGTCGCAGGTGCGCTTGCCGGTGCCGGCTGGACGGTGGTCTTTACCGGCCGCAGGCTCACGGTGCTTGAACAAGCGCTGGAGGCCGCCGGCGGCGCGCGCCACGGTCTGGCGATTGCCTGCGACGTGACGCAGGAAGACCAGGTCGACCGGCTATTCGACCAGACGGTTGAGCGCTGTGGTCGGGTCGACCTGCTGTTCAACAACGCCGGCGCCGGCTACCCGGGAACGCTGATCGACGAAATTCCTGTCGAGGCGTGGCGCAAAGTGCTCGACGTCAACGTGACAGGGTCGTTCCTGTGCGCACGGGCAGCGTTCCGGGTCATGCGGGCACAAAGCCCGCAGGGCGGGCGCATCATCAACAACGGCTCGATCTCTGCTCATGCGCCGCGGCCGGGTTCCGTGCCATACACGGCCACCAAGCACGCGATTACGGGGCTGACCCGGACGCTGGCGCTCGACGGCCGGCCTTTCGACATCGCCTGCGGCCAGATCGATATCGGCAATGCGCTGACCGAGATGGCTATGCCGATGACCAGGGGCGTAGCGCAGGCTAACGGCGAAATCGCGGTCGAGGCGACGATGGATGTCGCCGACGTCGCAAGCACGGTGTTGCACATGGCGAGCCTGCCGCTTCAATCGAATGTGTTGTTCACAACCGTGATGGCAACGACGATGCCGTTCGTCGGGCGCGGCTGAGGGGATCAACCCGCCCGTCGCAGATCCTTGAACAACAGCTTGAGGCGCGCCGGACCTTCGAGGATATCGTCGTCCGAAGGCGTGAAGCCCGCCTCGATAAACTTGCGGCCGAGCATGTGGTCAGCCGGGCGGTTAACCGTATCGATGGCGATCAGGCGGTCGCCGGCAAAATGGTAGACCGCAAAGGCGTTCTGCTCCGGATTTCCGGAGACCAGAAAGCGGTCGGGGTCGAAGGACAGGCCAACCATCTGCAGCTTCATGTCGCCCTGATCGGACCAGAACCACGGAACCGCGTGGAATCCCGCCTCCGAGCCCATGATTGCGTGAGCCGCATGACGGCCCTGGTCGGTGGCGTTCTGCACCGATTCCAGCCGGACGGTTCGGTCGGCCTGCCAGTGGTGAAAACTGGCGCAGTCGCCGACGGCGAAAATGTCCGGGTCCGACGTGCGCATGCGGCCGTCGACCGAGACGCCGTTGGCGCAGGCAAGGCCGGCGATCTCGGCAAGACGCGTGTCGGGCGCGACACCGATGCCCACAACGACGAGGTCGGCTGCCACGACATGGCCGTCGGCAAGGCGGACGCCCGCAACCTTGCGGTCGCCTTCGATGGCTTCGGGCATGGTCTCGGTAAGGATGGCGATACCCGCAGCCCTCGCCCGTTCGTGGACATGCGAGGAGACGATCGGCGCGACGGCGCGGCCGAGAATGCGCGGCGCCGCCTCGACGACCGTAACCTTTTTGCCGAGGCCGGCAAAGGTGAACGCGGCCTCCATGCCGATGAAGCCGCCGCCGATGACGACGATGGATTGCACCAGCGCCGCCGCAGCGCGCAACCCGATGGCGTCGTCGAGCATGCGCAGCGTGTGGACACCGGCAAGGCCGGCGCCGGGCATGTCGGGCATGCGCGGGAGGGCGCCGGTCGCCAATACCAGCTTGTCCCAATCGCGAGACGAACCGTCGGAAAGCGCAACGCTGCGCATTGGGCGATCAATCGTCTCGACCGTAACGCCGTGTATCAGTTCGATATCGTGCTCGGCATAGAAACGCTCGGCGCGCAGTGGCTGCGGCTCGACGCCAGGATCCTTCAGGAAGGCTTTCGACAGGGGCGGCCTGTGGTAGGGTGTGGCGGTTTCGGCGCTGATGAGTGCCACCGGGCCCGAATAGCCCGCCTCGCGCAGGCTTGCGGCGCATTGCGACCCAGCCTGCCCCGCGCCGACAATTACCACGCCCGCCATTTCACGCCATCCTCCGGGTTGCAAACCGGTTACAGCAGTTGCCTGGGCATGTCAAAATACCGGCATGCGCGGGAATAATTGCCATGGCCGGTTCGTTTTTCAACTGCCTCATACAACGGTAACGGGAGAACAAAATGGTCCGCAAATTGATCATGACAGCCGCAGCCGCGCTGTTGTTGTCCGCCCCGGCGTGGGCAGGCCACTGTCCGAAGGACGCCGCGGCGATCGATGCCTATCTGGCGAAAGCCGATGTCAGCGGTACATTGAAGGCAAGCGTAACTGCCCTGAAAGACGAGGGCATGATGCTGCACCAAGCCGGCAACCATGCCGAATCCGAAGCAAAGCTCGCCGAGGCGATGCGCATGCTGCTGAACGGCGAGTAGGCCGGACGCGGGTGCCGGGCCGCGCCGCGTGTCCCGGCAATCGGTCCGATATCCTTCGGGGGCAGAACAAGGAGGAAATCATGAAAGTAAAAGTTTTAGCCGCCGCGGCGCTGTTTGCCGCTTCGGTGCCTTTCGCCGCCCAGGCCCAGGACGCGGCGATGACGTTCTTCATCTCCAGCACCGGGCCGGGTGACGGCGCCAATCTCGGCGGGCTTGCCGGTGCGGATGCGCATTGCCAGTCGCTGGCCGAAGCCGCCGGCGCGGGCGACAAAATGTGGCACGCCTATCTCTCTGGCGAAGGACAGAATGCGCGCGACCGCATCGGCGCCGGGCCATGGCACAACCAGAAGGGCGAGCTGATCGCGGAAAACCTGGATGCGCTGCACGGCGAGGCCAACGGCATCAACAAGCAGACGGGCCTGACCGAGACCGGCGGGATGGTGAACGGTCGCGGCGACCAGCCGAACCGCCACGACATCCTCACCGGATCGAACCCCGACGGCACCGCTAACGAGAATACGTGCGGCGACTGGACGCTCAATGGCGAGGGCAGCGCCATCGTCGGCCATCACGATCGCATGGGGTTACGCGACGATGCGCCGTCTAAATCCTGGAACTCATCGCATGGCAGCCGTGGTTGCGGCCAGGCCGACCTGCAGGGTACGGGCGGCGACGGACTGCTCTACTGCTTCGCGGTCAACTGATCGACCAATGATCGGGCACACGACCGCACAACAACCGTCCCACGCCTGACAATCCGGCCGACCAGGCAACCCCGTCCCGTAACTCTACGTGGCGGGGTTGCTTGCATGGGAGCGCGATCCTGGTTCTGGGGCTACGATCCTAGAACTTCAACTTCGCGCTTGCATTGACGGTGAACAGAACATCGTCACCAAAGGTCGCGGTATAGCCGACGGGATTGGGAATGCCGCCGGGTAGCACCATCGTGCTCAGGCTGCCTCCGGTCATCAGGCCGATACCGCCGCCCAGATGCAGTTCGAGGTTTTCGTTGGGTGCCGCGATCATCGTCGCCTGCGCCATCCAGGTGTCGGTCTGCGAGGTGAACCCCTGGGTCGCGCCCTGATCCCAGGTCAGGCTGGCTGCGACCGAGACGACATCGTTGAAGCGGTGGGCCGCGCCGAGCGTCACGGTCCAGGTGTCCTTCCACATGAGCGTCAGCGCACTGACGGCAAACGGCAGCGAACATGCCGGCGTGCCCACCGGGCAAAGCGGCATGTTTCCGGCCACGCTCCAATCGGTCCATTTCACCGCGCCGAACGCCAGCCAATCCTGCGCGACACCGGATTGCGCCCGCCACTCGACCGATTGCGGCATGGTGATGCCGCCGAAGATCGGGATCGCCACAACCGGCGTTGTCAGTGTTCCGGTCATCGAATAGTCGATGGCCGAGTTGTAGATAATGCTGGTGCGCAGCGCATATTCTGGGATGTCGAACGCGACGCCGGCGCGCCAGCCGACACCGGAATCGCCGACATCGGTCACGAGCCGCGCCACCGGCCCCAGAGCCTGGATCAGTTGATATTCGACGGTCTGGTAGGAGACGCCGCCGATGAAATGCAGGTTACCGCGCCAGAACGGCACCTTCACCTTGCAGGTCAGGCCGTAATCGCGCGACGAGAAATGCTGTTCGACGGCGGAAGCCGCATAGGTCCAGGCCGCGCCGTAGTTGGCATGGCCGCCCCAGGGTTCGCGGTAGCTCGTCATGCAGGCGGCCGCGTCCGAGAAGTTGGCGGCAACGCTGAGACGCGGGACGAAGAACGCCTCGGCCTCGCGGACATCGGGGCTGGGGCCGAACACGCCGATAATATTGTTCAGCGTCCGGCGCGGAACGATGTAGCGCCCGCCGGCCTCGAACGCCACCTTGTCGGACTGGAACAGGAACTCCCAGTCGCGCTCGCCCGTATCGTATCCGCCTGCGCGGGCTGGTAGTGAAAACGCCGTGGCGGCGGCCAACACGACCAGCGCCAGTTTCGCGCCGAAGCGCCGGTTTGAGAAAGTCACCAAATTATCCCCCGACCAAATCCCGTCCTCGCCGCGAGAGTGCACACTTACAGGGTCGTCTGCAACCCGTGCCGGTCCGTGCTCCACGCAGCAGGTTGTTCAAAACGATCGACGCTTGAATTCGCACCCGCCACGAACCATGCTGTCGTCATGGTTGTTGAACGGAAATACCGGAAAGTTATGCGCTTGCCGGCGACGCGGACGTCCCCCACCTGCGGGCCGCTTCGCGCCTTTGTCCGCGCCAGCATGCGCGGCGCCGGCCAGACGGCATCGCATTCATGAGACAGTTCGGTATCGGCAGGCTCGGCGCGGCGATCGCAGACCGCGCCAGGCTGTTTGCCGTCATCTCCGTAGCGCTGACCCTCGGCGCCTTTGTCTCGATGGTCGGCGGGCTCGAATTCAACGGCGACGTCGCCAACGTTCTGAAAGTTGATTCGCCCGGTTACCGGGCGCTGAAAAAGGTGGAAGCCGATTTTCATCCCTTCTCGACCGACGAGGTCGTCGTGGTGGAATCGTCGGGGTTCGACAATCCGGAGACGTTCCAGGTGCTGGAGGATCTTGTTGTCGAACTGAACCTTTTGAGCGGGGTCGAGGCCGCCATCAGCATCTTCTCGCTGCCCGCTGACGGTGCGTCCGCCGATCCCTATCTCGGTTCACCCGCCGCGAACGCGCTACCGCCGGCCGACAGGCTTCGGACATTGCTGCAGCGCCAGTTCCTCGCCCGCGATCTTCTGTCGGAGGATCTGACCACCACGCTCGTTGTCCTGATGATCTCCGGGGACGGCGGAACCGGCCTGAGTGACGATCGGCGAGGCGAGATCGCCGGGCTGGCTGCCGCGTCGGCGCCGGCGCTGACAATTACCGCCGCCGGCATGACCGAGATTCACAAGGCGATCGAGGTCGCGCTTCGCCAGGACCAGCGCAAGCTCGCGACCATCTCCACCCTGCTCTGCGTACTGCTGTCGCTGCTGGTCTTTCGCTCCTGGCGCGGTGCCTTGATCTGCGCCATCCCGCCGGTAGCCGGCGTCCTCTGGTTTTTCGGTTTCGCGGGCCTTGTCGGGATCACGATCGATCCGATCACCGCCATTATCCCGACCCTGCTCATCGTCGTCGGCTTCGCCGATTCGGTGCATCTCTACTTCACCTATCTGCGCCAGCGCGCCGACGACCACGACCGCATCGAGGCCGTGCGCCGCACGATGCGCGAGACGGGTCCGGCCTGCTTCCTCACCAGCCTGACGACGGCGGTCGCCTGTCTCGGCATCGGCATCGCCGGCAGCAAGGCGCTCGACATGTTCGCCGTCGGCGGCTTCTTCGGCATGGCGATACAGTTTCTCGCCGTCCTGCTGTTGTTCCCGCTCCTTGCCGTTTGGTTGGGCCCGGATAAAAAACCGCCGCAAGTGCCCGAAACGATGATGTTTATGGCGGTGAGCCGCAGTGCGGCAGGCCTGCTCGGCCATGGCCGGTGCATCGTCGGCTTCTCGGTGCTGTTGCTGGCGGTGCTGCTTTATGCCCAGTCACAATTGCCGATCGGATTTCGCCTTTCGGAACACCTGCGCGGCGACACGCCGCTGGCCATGCTACAGACACGCCTTGCCGAAAAGGGCCTCGGCAGTGCCTATCTTTATCTCGTCGTTACCGATGCCGATAGCGTCCAGGGTGTCGGCGCCGACGATCTCGCCGCCTTCGACCGGATCGGCAAGGCGCTGTTCGGTGACGGACCGGCCGGCGACGGCGCTTTCGGCTTCCTGAACGCCGAACAGTTCGACAGGCTGGCAGACGAAGACCACCCGCTGGCGAAGCGCTTCATCGCCGGCGACAGGCTTAGCTACCTGATCCCGATCCCGATCGATCCGACGCTGCCCTCAAACGAGATCGCCGGCGAGGCCGCCGACATCAAGGCCAGGCTGCGCGATGCCGGTTTGGAGCAGGAGTTCGAGATTGTCGGCATGCCGCTGCTCTCGGCAACCGAGGTGCCGGCGATGATCAACGACCTGCGGCTCGGCTTCTATGTCGCCCTCGTGCTGGTCGTCGCCCTGCTGATCGTCGCCACGGGCTCGGTCCGGCTCGGCCTCTTGTCGCTGATACCCAACCTCATTCCGATTCTCGGTGTGGAGGCGATGTTGTACCTCGCCTCACAGACGCTGACCATGACCGCGGCCGTGGCGCTGACGCTCGCCTTCGGCATCGCGGTCGACAATTCGATCCACCTTCTGAACCGCTATCAGCGCGAGCAGACCGAAACCGGCCTGTCGCGCCTGGCAAGCGCCGTTTCCCACATCGCGTCACCGATCACCGCGACAACGATACTGCTCGTGGTTGGCATGTCGGTCACCCAGATCAGCAGCCTGCCCACCGTCGCAATATTCGGTCGGCTGGTGTCCACGGCCCTCGTTCTGGCCATGATTTCCTCGCTCTATCTGCTACCGGCCTTTATCGAACCTAACCACCGCCGGAGGGAAGGCCCATGACACGCATCGCGATACTCGCCATTGTCGTGGCGCTCGCCGTTTCACGAGCGCATGGCGCCGACCTTTCCGACTATGTCGGCGAGTGGCGCGGATCGGGAACCTATGAGCGCATCGGCAGGAACGAGGAAACCGGCCGGCTCACCTGCCGCCTCAGGATCACATCGCCGGAAGCCGGCAAGATCGTCGTCTTAGGCCGCTGCGCGGCGCCGGCAGGCTCGCGCGGCTTCAAGACGCAGATCACCGACACGGGCGGCGGCGCCCTGGCCGGCCTGGATCTGTCGGGTACCGGCGGGCGCAAATCGAGCGGCGCATTGACCGGCGGCGGCCTCAGCCTGCGTGGAAACGACGCCGAGGGTTCGCACCATTTCGCGCTGACAGCGCCGGCGGCGGGATCGATCGAGATGCGATCCGGCGCCGAGAGCGGCATCAAGAGCGAAAGCGCCCATGTCCGTCTGAAGAAGACCAAATAAGCCTTGCCAGCCCAAACTGATAGCTCAAGGCTCAACCTGAATGGAAACGCCTATATGCTGGCGACCTTCTCGCGTGCTCGCCACAGGCTGCCGAACAGGACGATTGCCGCCAGCACGTCGACGACGGCGATCGCCAGGAACAGCCAGCGATGCAGCGAGGCGTCGCTGCCGGCGAGGATGTACGCCGCGACCGCCCCGAAGGTCATCACCAGGAATGCGATCCAGGAAAGCCAGCGCCAGCCGCGCCGGAGGCCCGCCGCGATCGCGATATAGATGAGCCCGGTCACCGCCATCGCGCCGGCAAAGGCGGTCATCCCGTCGGCAACGAAAACCGGCAGATGCAACAGGCCGCTGAGAAACACCAGCGGCGCGGCCGTTACGGATCTGAACAGACTGGAAAGCATGGCCGATCCCTATTCCTCCGGGCACGGAGTACCGGCCGCCGCCCATTTCATCAGTGCGTCCATCGCTTCTTGCAGCGAGTGCGGCGCGGGTTCGCGATTGCCGCCGGGATTCCAAGCCCAGTGCAGCACCGCATCATGATCCAGATGCGAGGCGACTTCCGCGATCGTGCGGTTGCCGTTACGCTCCGGGTCTTTCAACTGGTTGCAGATGTAGACGGACGATTTGCCAAACCACTCCGCCTCGACCGGCGGCAGCGACCAGGTGGCGGCGACGCGCGGCGGCGCGTGCGGCACCGCATTGGCATCGGGATCGGGTTCCGACAGCGTCACATGGCAGGTCGAGCACATCACTGCCTCGGCGCCGATACGGCTGTCGTCGGCATTGATGTTCATGCCGTGCGGCCGTGTCCTGCCATAGCTCGGCCCGGACCACATCGGCCGGTTTTCAGGCCCGACATGGCAGTTTGAGCAACGCGGGTGCGAGGCGACCTCGTAGAACTTGGCCCAGTTGGCAAGTCCTTCCTCGGCCGACACCGAACCTTCGGGAAACTCGTTGAGCATACGGCCCGTTCCCGCCTCTTCGGCAGCGCCGGCGATCGAGACGGCAAACGCCAGACATGCAAGGATAAGAATGTGTCGTTTCACTTGGGACCGGACCTCAGACGAAATCGATGTGCTTGTTGAACGGCATTTCGCGAATACGCTTGCCGGTGGCCGCGAAGATCGCATTGGCGAGCGCGGGCGCGGCAGGCGGAACAGGCGGTTCGCCGATGCCGCGGATCTTGTCGCCGTTTTCCAGCCCGCGCACCTCGATCTCCGGGCACTGGTAGAGCCGCATTCCCTCATAGGCATGGTAGTTGGTCTGCTCGGCCATGCCGTCGGCGTAGGTGATCTCGCAGTTCATCGCGTGACCAAGCCCCCAGATGACACCGCCCTTGACCAGATTGTCGAAATTGACCGGATCGACCACCTTGCCGACCTCCGCCGCCACATAGACCTTGTCGATACGGATACCGGCATCGGTGGCGGTAACCTCGACCACCTCTGCCGTGGCCACGCCGAACGACATGCAGAAGGCCACGCCGCGGCCCCGGTTGGCGCCAACATCACTGCCCCATCCGGACATTTCACCCACCGCCTCGAGTACCTTGCGCGACGGCTCGTGCCAGCAAAGCCGGATACGCTCTTCCAGCGGATCGGCGCCGGCTGCGTGAATCAGTTCGTCGAGAAGACAGTCATGGAAGAAACCGTTGGACGATGCGCCAACCGAGCGCCACGAACTGATCGGCGCCAATTCGGGGGCGCGATAGCCGGTAACGCGGTAGTTGGCGATGGCGAAGGGCTGCTCCCATGCGCCGGCGAGGATTGCCGGATCGGGACCCGGTACCGAAAGGCCTTGACGACCCATTTGGGAACCGATCACCGACGGCATCGCAATCCCGAGATCGTAGGCCTCCACCTTTCCGTCCTTGACCGTGCCGCGGCCACGCGCCATGGCGATCTGCCGCGGATAGTCGTGCAGCATGTCCTCTTCGCGGCTGTAGGTCAGTTTGACCGGCGTGCCCTTCATCGTCATGGCGATCTCAACCGTCTGCCTGACGACATCGTCTTCCAGGCGATGACCGAAACTGCCGCCAACATAAAGCACGTGGACGTGGACATTTTCCACATCCATCCCGGTCATCGTCGCGACATTGTTCTGCACAAAGCGCGGTATCTGGGTGCCGGTCCAGACATCGACCCGTTCCTCCGTCACTTTGACGATGGCGCTTATCGGCTCCAGCGGCGCATGGGCAAGATAGGGTACGCGATATTCGGCCTCAAACACCTCGCCCTGCCGCAAGGCGGCTTCCACATCGCCGTCATCGCGGGTGCGCGCATCGAGCCGCTCATCGACGAAAGAATTGGCGAGCGTCTCCCAGTGTCCGTCCATGTTCGCCGGATACGGCGCCGGACCCCAGTCACACTCGATCGCTTCCACGGCCTGAAACGCACGCCAGCTATTGTCCGCGATCACACCTACTCCGCCCTTGATCGGCACGACCTTCATGACGCCGCGCATCTTTTCGGCGGCCGAAGCGTCGAAGCCCT
Source organism: Rhizobiaceae bacterium (assembly GCA_041397625.1). Taxonomy (GTDB): domain Bacteria; phylum Pseudomonadota; class Alphaproteobacteria; order Rhizobiales; family Rhizobiaceae; genus JAWKWH01. The sequence continues at coordinate 23,011 of JAWKWH010000007.1, read as the reverse complement.
TTAGCGCACCGCCTTGGCGCGGGTTGCGCTTGACGGCGGCGTGCACCATGCCGTCGATCTTCATGTCGATCCCATAGGTCAGCCGGCCGGTCGATTTGGCGACCATGTCGTGGCGCCGCATCGGCTTGCCGAGCAAGCGCCATTCGCCCGGATCGCGCAACGTGACGCCGCTCGCCAGTTCCATGCCGGCCGCGACCGGCGCCAGTTCGACATAGGTGAGTTCGGAGCCGTCGGGCAGTTGAACCGCACCGTTTGCCGTCTTCAACTGGTCGACAGCGACCCCGCTCTTGCTGGCCGCCGCCGCCTTCAGGGTCTCGCGCGCAACCGCGCCGGCCATGCGCAGTTTCTCATAGCCGTCGGGAACCGAAGTCGATCCCCCGGTGACCTGCATGCCGAGAAACTTCATTAGCATGTCGACGAAACCGCGTGCCGATTCAGCGGCGAAGCTTTCGTCCGTCGAGCGGAACGGAGCGCTCTCCTCGGACAGGGCCGTATTGTAGTAGGCGGGGCTCGGCGGGCCGGGATCGACCTGAACCTGGTCGAGCTCGATATCGAGCTCCTCCGCAATCATCGCCGCCTGCACGGAATAGGTGCCCTGACCGAGATCGGTGCGCGGCGTTATCAGCGTCACCCCTTCCGCATCGATCTTCACATAGGGCGTGAAGGCGGCTTCGCCTTCCTCGAGGTTGGCCAGTAGCGGGTTCGCCGGCGGCCGGCGATACATGTAGGTACCGAAGGCGACACCGCCGGCGATCGCGGCCGAACCGATGAGGAATGTTCTGCGGGCAATTGTCGTTGCGCGTCCCATCTCAAGCATTCCTCAGGTTCCGGGCCGCGGTTTTGACCGCTTCGCGGATGCGTGGATAGGTGCCGCATCGGCACAGGTTGGACGACATGGCGCGGTCGATATCCTCGTCGTCCGGGTCGTCGTTGAGATCGAGGAAGGAGGCCGCCTGCATCATCTGACCCGGCTGGCAGTAGCCGCACTGGGCCACCTGATGCTCGATCCAGGCCGCCTGGACCGCGTGCAGAGTTTCCGGCGTCCCCAGTCCCTCAATCGTGGTGACATCGCCTTCCACGTCTCCGGCGCGCAACTGACAGGAGCGAACGGCGACGCCGTCGACATGCACCGTACAGGCGCCGCACTGGGCGATACCGCAGCCATATTTCGGTCCCGTGATACCCAGTTCGTCACGCAGCACCCACAGAAGCGGCATGTCGTCCTCGACATCAACCTCGCGCTCTTGACCGTTGACGGTCAGTTTCATCGGGTATCTCCCTTACCGCCGATTTGACCTTGTTTGCGTTCGGTGCTTCTGCGCGATAAGCCTTGTCGCAGGGCATCCGGGGTCAAATCATGGTATCATATTTGACAATCATCCATATTTTGTCAAGTTGTAAGCATGGATGACAAAGAGGCACGGCTGATTGGCGCCGCCATCGAGGTATTTTCCCGGTATGGCATCCGGCGCGCCACCATGGGCGACATTGCCGAGCAGGCTGGCGTATCGCGCCAGACGCTCTATGCCAACTTCGCCAGCAAGCAGGACATCATGATGGCGGCCATCATGCAAATGGCCATGAGCACGATGAAGACGATCGAAACGGCATGGGCGGATGCCGGGTCGATCGGCGACAAGCTCGACATCTATTTCGAGCATGCGGTTGTCGACTATTTCGACAAGATTCGCGCCATGCCCGATGCCAATGATCTGCTGACGGGCACCAGCGGCGCCGGTTTCGAACCTCTGCACGCCGCCGAAGCCGCCAAGGTTGCCGCACTCGCCGCCCAGTTCGCGCCCTATGAGCGGCAGCTTGAAGCCGCCGGCACGACAGCGGCGGATCTCGCTGACCTCGTCTTCCATTCATCGGCAAACTTCAAATATGTCGCCGCCGACAAGGCGCATCTGCGGCGCCTGCTGGCCTCGCTCAAGAAAGCGGCGCTGTCCCTGGTCGGAGATTGTTGAGCAATGCCAACCGCTCCACCCGACCAACCAATCCGCACGGGCCGCCGGCAAGGTGAGCGAAAAGCGGGCAGAACTGCCGAAAATTGAGGCACTCGCGGACTTGATTCCCCAAAGGTGTCGGCATTCAATCGACGCATCCAAAGCCGGTGTCATTGCCCTTGTCGAGTATCCCTTCCCAATACCGGACCAAGCTTGCCGTCCTTGTCCGCTATCTCTATCCGGACGCCGATACGGAAGCGCTGTGCGCGGCGGTCACCGGGGCGTTCTGGCCGGACGGCCACACGATGCGCCAGCGTTCGCGCGTGCCCAACAACAGCCTGTGGTCGGAAGAGGATGCGCTGATGATCGCCTATGGCGATTCCATCATCGACGGCGCGCACAAGCCGCTCGACCTGTTGCAGGACTTTCTCAAGCGGCGCCTGAGCGGCATCGTCAGCGGCATCCACATTCTGCCGTTCTTCCCCTTCACCTCCGACGACGGTTTCGCGGTCACCGACTATCGCAAGGTCAACGGCATTCTCGGCGATTGGGCAGACATCAACCGTATCGCCGGCGAATTCACGGTGATGAGCGACCTCGTGCTCAATCACGTGTCCAGCCAGGGCAACTGGTTCAACGAATACCTTCAGGGGCATCAGCCCTATGATCGCTTTTTCTTCGAAGCCTCGCCCGAGGACGATCTCTCCGCCGTGGTCCGCCCGCGCACCAGCCCGCTGCTGCGGCCTGTCGAAACCGCCAACGGGACACGGCATGTCTGGTGCACCTTCAGCCACGACCAGATCGATCTCGATTTTTCCAACCCGCAAGTGCTGCTCGAATTCCTGCGCATCATGCGCCTGCACATCGACAATGGCGTGCGCATCATCCGGCTCGACGCGGTGGCCTTCCTCTGGAAGGTGATCGGTACCAACTGTATTCATCTGCCTCAGACCCATGCCGTCGTCAGGCTGATGCGACTGTTGCTCGACTATGCGCGCGAGCCCGTGGTCCTTCTAACCGAGACCAATGTGCCGAACGCGGAGAACCTGTCCTATTTCGGCAATCGCAACGAGGCGCACGCGATCTATAACTTCGCGCTGCCGCCGCTTATCCTCCACGCGCTGCTGACCGGTACGGCGAGGCATCTCAACCGATGGCAGATGGCCATGCCGCCGGCGCAGCTCGGCTGCGCCTATCTAAACTTCACCGCGTCCCATGACGGGATCGGCGTCCGCCCGGCCGAGGGGCTGCTCGACGATGCGGATATCGATGCGATGATCGGCGCGGTCCGACACTTCGGCGGCATGGTGTCGATGCGCACCGGCCCCGACGGCAGCGAGCGGCCCTACGAGATCAACACGACCTTCTTCGACGCCATGCGCGGCACGATCGACGGTGCCGACGATCATCAGTTCGCGCGCTTTCTCTGCAGCCAGACCATCATGATGGCGCTCGAGGGCATTCCCGCCTTCTACATCCACTCGTTGCTTGGAACCGGGAACGATCAGGAGGGCGTCGAGCGATCCGGGCACAACCGCGCGATCAACCGCCATCGCTGGGACTATCCGACGCTCAACCGCCTGCTCGACGATACCTCGAGCCCGCACTCCCAGGTTCTTGCGGAAATGTGTCGCCGCATCGCCGTCCGGCGTCGCCAGAAAGCCTTCCATCCCAATGCCACGCAGTTCACCATGCAACTCGGCCACCGCATTTTCGGTTTCTGGCGGCAGAGCCTGGACCGCGACCAGTCGGTCTTCGCGCTTCACAACGTTTCCGGCGAGCGTGTCATCCTACCGGCGGTATCGATCAATCTCATCGGCGGCGAGGAGTGGCACGACATGCTTTCCGGCGAGGTGATCGATCCGTCCGCGGGCGATATCCTGCTTGAGCCCTACCAATGCCGTTGGATCAGCAATCGCTGGTAGGCCCGGGTCCCGTCCGTTCAGACGAAGTCCTTGTTGTCGGCCTCGACCGCCGCCACCATGTCGTCCATCAGGTCGGGGTCGGCCGACTGCACCCGGCTCCAATTGGGAATGAAAGGGGTTTCCATCGGATTGTTGAGGAATGTCTGCCCCGCCTCGACGACATTGGAGGCGAACAGTTCAAGCGCCCTTTCCTCCTCGTGCCGATCGACATGCAGGCCGTTCATCTTGGCATCATTGTAGTAGTTTTCGATCAGGTCGAGTGCCGTGCGGTAGTAGGTCGCTTTCAGTGTGCGGAAGGTCTCGTGGGTGAACACCGTCCCGTCCGTCGCCAGCTTGCGGTAGAGCGCCTTGCAAATATCGATCGACATGCGCGAGAGCCCCTTGGAGGCATCTTCCTCGGAAAGCGGCTGGTGCTTGTGGTCGTAGGCATCGGAAATCTCGACCTGGCAGACGGATTTCGGCGAGAGGTTGCGCCATGCTTCCGACAACACGCCGATCTCCAGGCCCCAGTCGGAGGGAATGCGCATGTCGGGCAGGATCGCCGTGCGCATGGCGAACTCGCCGGCAAGCGGATAGCGAAACGCGCGCAGGTAATCGAGGTAATCGCGCTCGCCCACCGTCTTGCGCAACGCGATAATGAGCGGGGTGACCAGCAGCCGGCTCACGCGCCCGTTCAGCTTGCCGCCGGCAAGCCGCGGATAGTAACCCTTGCAGAACTGGAACGAGAAGGCGGGGTTGGCGACCGGATAGACCAACCGCACCAGCATCTCGCGCGCATAGGTGACGATGTCGCAATCATGCAGCGCCACCACGTCGCAATTGCGTCGCGCCAGCGCGTAGCCGATGCAGAACCAGACATTCCGGCCCTTGCCCGGTTCCTCGGGCGACAGGCCGGCGCCGCTCAGCCGTTCGTCGATCGCCCGCAGCCTCGGACCGTCGTTCCACAGCACGCTGTGCTCCTGGGGCAGACGCGAGAAATAGTCCCGAGCGAAGCGGTATTGTTCCTCGTCGGCCCGGTCGAGGCCGATGATGATGTGGTTGATGAAGCGCGCGTCGACCAGTTCATCGACGATGTGTTCCAGCGCCGGACCTTCCAGTTCCGAAAACAGGGACGGCAGGATCAGCGATATCTTGCGTCCCGACGACAACACCTCCAGCTCGCGCTCGAGATCGGCGCCGCCGCGCGTGCGCAGGTTGTGCAGTGTCGCCACGCTGCCGTTCTGGTGAAAATCGGCCATGCGGTCTCCCTGTTGATTTCCCGGCTGTGCCGCAGGCGTGGCGGCCACGACCGATACCAATCAATATCGGCAGCTTCGCGCCATTCCAACCCGCCTCGGCTGCACGCGCCGGCGGGTCACGAAAAAACGGGCCGGATTGCTCCGGCCCGTCTCTTCCGCCCGCCGGCAAGGCGGGCCGTTTTCTCAGCCGTCAGCGGTTCAGGTATTCCAGTTCGTACTTGTCCTCGACATCCGGGGCCGGGAAGTCCTCATGCAGGGACTTTACGATGCCGTAGCCCATGAACAGCAGGATGACGGCAATCGGCAATCCGGCCACGATCGAAGCTGTCTGCAGCGCGCTCAGACCGCCAGCCAGCATCAGGACGCCGGCGACGACGCCGGACGTCAGTCCCCAGAAGATGCGGAACTTGACCGGCGGATGCTCGTCGCCCATCGACAGCATGGTGCACATGACCAGCGTGCCGGAATCCGACGACGTGACGAACCACGACACCAGCAGGACCGTAACCAGGGCGGTGATCGGCATCACCAGCCAGTCATAGCCGAAGCCGGCGATGGTCTGGAAGACGCCGGTTGCGTAGTCCGCGTTCACCGCCTCGACCACGCCGGCCTTGTAGAACAGGTCGACGCCGGTGGCCGCGCTGCCGAACACTCCCATCCACAGGACGACGACGGAGGTCGGCACCAGCAGCACGCAGAAGCAGAACTGCCTGATGGTCCGCCCCTTGGAAATACGGGCGATGAACAACCCGACGAACGGACACCAGGCAACCCACCATCCCCAGTAGAAGATGGTCCACCAGCTTTGCCACTGCCGGCCCGGCTCGCTGTCGATCCAGAAGCCCATCGGGACAACGTTCCACAGATAGTCTCCGGCGCTGGTGATGGTCATGCCGAGGATGAACGCCGTCGGCCCTAGGATCAGGAACAGCAGCAGCAGCCCGAAGCTCGCCCAGACATTGGCCTCGCTGAGGATGCGCACGCCCCGTCCGACGCCGGAGGCCGCCGAAGCGGTGCCGAGCACGGTGATGAAGGCGACGAGGACGAGCTGGTTGGCTTGCGTGTTCGAAAGCCAGCCGAGATTCTCCATGCCCGCCGCAATCGGCGTCACGCCGAGGCCAAGGGACGTGGCAAGGCCGAAGATGGTGCCGAACACGCCGACGAGATCGACCACATGTCCCCAAGGTCCGTAGATCTTCTCCTTGAGAACCGGATAGAGCGCGGTCCGCAGGGTCAGCGGAAGATCCTTGCGATAGGAGAAATAGGCGAGGCTGAGGCCAACCAGCACATACAGTCCCCATCCGTGCAGGCCCCAGTGGAAATCGGTGATCTGAATGGCCAGCGCCGCAGCATCTGTTCCGTTGGGCTCGATGCCCGCCCGGGTCATGAACGGATTGTCCTGGATATGGTACATCGGCTCGGCGACGCCCCAGTAGATCAGTCCCGATCCGAGACCGGCGCTGAACAGCATGGCGATCCACGAGAACGTCGAGAAATCGGGTTCGTCGTCATCCTTTCCCAGCTTGACGTCGCCGAACCGGCTGACCAGCAGCCAGAAGACGAAAAACAAGGCGAGATTGACCACCATGACATAGAACCAGTCCAGCGTCCCGATCAGGAACTCCTTGCCCGCCGCAAACACCGCACTGGCATCCTCGACGTCCATGACCGTGAAGCCGACAAACGCGACGATCATGACCATGGATGCGAAACCCATGAAAACGTTCATTCCCGCAAACAGTCCCGATTTGGCGACCAGTTCACTGGGTGGGATATGCGTTTCGTCACTCATTGCGTCATTCTCCCCTCGTGATTGTCATCTCTGTCACCGGACACCGCCGGCGGCGCCTTCGCGCCCGGTCTTCTCTAACCACGCATCAAATGCCAGTTCGAGCCGTGCGTGGTTCATCGACCACCACCCGGCATCGGACTGTATCGACAGTTTGTCGTCATAGGCCGGCCCGTTGGGAATCTCTGCCAGCACCTCGTCGGACAGAAGTTTCAGCGACGATTTCCGCGTCGGCCCGTTGGGCAGGTAGCGCACCATGTTGGCAAGCGATTCGGTGCTGCTGGCGAAGCGGATGAAATCGATCGCCGCTTCCTTGTTGCGACTGCCTTTCGGAATGCCGAAGAGATCGAGTTCGATCACGCGGCCGTCCCAAACGACGGTGAAGTTGGCACCCTCCTCGCGCGAGGCCACCGCACCGGTTGTTGCCCAGATCATCGACATCGCCGCGTCGCCGTTGTTGAGCTGGCGAACCGGCTCGCGCCCGGCCTTCCAGATCTGCAGGCCAGGCTTCAGCGCATCCATTTTTGCAAGCGCGCGCTTGACGCCTTCCTCGGTCTCCAGAGTGTTGTAAACCTCTTCGCGGGGCACTCCGTCAGCCAGCAACGCCCATTCCATGATCACCGTCGGATCGTCGCGGATCGAGCGGTTGCCCGGATATTTCTTGACGTTGAAGAAATCCTCGATCGTGCTCGGCGGATTATCGGGATAGGCATCGCCGCTATAGGCAAACGCCGTCGCCCAGACGATGACGCCGACGCCGCAGGCATTGAGCGCACCGTCGACGAAATCCTCCTTGAAAGGCGTGCCGTCGGCACCGGCGGGTAGCGAGATATCGGAAATATCCTCAAGCAAGCCCTCTTCGCAGGCACGCAGTGAGTCGGCCTGTGTCAGGTCCACGACATCCCACACCACATTCGCCGATTCCACCTGATCGCGGATCTCGTCGATACCGCCATCGTAGTGCTCGACACGGACCCGCCGATGCTTCTCGTCCTCGTAAGGCCGCACGAAACCCAGCATCTGGCTGCGCATGTAGGGACCCGTCCACGATGTAAACGTGATCTCCGGGGCCGGCGCCGCGGGCGCGGCCTGCGTCTCAGCCATCGTTTCGCTGGAAGTTTGCGCCGTGGCGGGGCCGATCAACGCGACAGAAACCGCAAGCAGGGCTACGCCGGCCGCACCTCTCGCGGACAGTTTCAGCAAGTCTGGAATCATTGAAAGTCCTCCTCTCCCGACGCCGCTTGTTGTGTTTGTATCCGCCGCGTGCAGGTAAAAACCTATCACGCACACAGGTCGTCAGACAGGATTATTTCGCCTTCCTGCGAAGCACCCTAGCTGATTTACGACAGTATTGTGTCGGTTCGCGGGTTTCGGCAGATTCGCATTTGCGCTTCCGGCCGCGGTCTATTCCGACATTCCCGATGCGCTCAGAATTGCCAGCACCGCCTCATTCCAGCCCGCCGGGCCGGTAAGTCGCGTGCGCCTGATTCGGCTCGTTGCTTCGCCCGCGAGGCGCGGCAACGCTTCGGTGGACGGATTGTGAACGATCACACCGATATCGGCACGCTCGATCATCCGCACGTCGTTCGGCGCATCGCCGAGCATCACGATGGTAGCATCGCCCGCGCCGAGCCTTGCGACGACCTCGTCCATCCGGTTGGCCTTGTCGGCGCCGAACGACAGCGTCAGGAAGCGGCCGCCCTGGCGAGCGCTGACACCCTGCGCCGACAGCCTGTTGAGGAAAGCCGCCAATTCCTTTTCGTCGCCGTTCCAGATGCCCGGTTCGGAAAACTGCCGCCTTGCCGAGAGCCGGGCCTGCCCGGGCGGCAAGCCGGTCCGTTCTGCGATCTCGTCGGTGCTCCAGTCGCCGAAACCGGCAAAATGCCGTCGCAGCTCGTCTGGCAGGTCGTCGACGATCCGTCGCAGTCGCCGATATTCGGTATCGTCGAACGCGCTTGCATCGCCTTCCTCCGGTGACAACACGCCCGCACCGTTTTCCACGATCGCCGGCCACTTCGTAATGTCGAGTTCGCCTCGAAGCGCCACCAGTTCCGCCGCCGTCTTGCTGCTCGCCGGCACCAGGGGAATATTACGCGCACGCAAGGCGTCAAGCGCCGGTCGGGCCGCGTCATACCGATAGGTGCCATGATCCAGCAGCGTGCCGTCCAGATCGGTGAAGATGATCAGGCCCGGCACTTTATCGCCAGCCATTGGATATCGGCCCCGATTCCGATCGAAACGCGAAGCCGGCAGCACTTCCCTTGCCGACCCATGTCAGCTCTCGCCGCGCCCGGCCAGGTCGTCGATGATCGGACAGTCCGGCCGCTGGTCGCCGTGGCAGTGCTTCACCAGCGTCGCCAGCGTCGATCTCAGCGATTTCAGCTCGCCGATCTTGCGGTCGATCTCGCCGATCTTGGCCGCCGCAATCGCCCTGACGTCGGCGCTGGCGCGGTTTTCGTCCTGATAGAGCGACAGCAACAGGCGACATTCCTCGATCGAGAAGCCGAGACTGCGGGCGCGCTGCAGGAAGACCAGCCGATGGACGTCGTAGTCGGAATAGTCGCGATAGCCGTTTGCCGCCCGCGCCGGCCTGATCAGGTCGATATCCTCATAGTAACGGATCGTCTTGGCCGGCAGGTTCGCCTTTTCGGCCGCGGTTCCTATGTTCATCGCCCAGCGCTCCCGTGTGTCGGGTCCTTCCTGCCTGCCCCGCCGTACGTTTACAGATCCACGCGCCGCAGCCGCAGCGCATTGCCGATCACCGATACCGACGACAGGCTCATCGCGGCGGCCGCGATCATCGGCGACAGCAGCGTACCGGTGAGCGGGTAGAGAATGCCGGCGGCGATCGGCACGCCGGCTGCATTGTAGACGAAGGCGAAGAACAGGTTCTGCCTGATGTTGCGCAGCGTCGCCCGCGCCAGGTTGCGCGCCCGCACGATGCCGGCGAGATCGCCCTTCAAAAGCGTGATGCCGGCGCTTTCGACGGCGACGTCGGCGCCCGTTCCCATGGCGATGCCGACCTCGGCGGCAGCCAGCGCCGGGGCGTCGTTGATGCCGTCGCCGGCCATCGCGACCCTGCGGCCCTGAGCATGCAGTTCGTCGACCAACGCCTTCTTGTCTTCCGGCAGCACCCCGGCGCGCACCTCGTCGATGCCGAGTTGCCCGGCAACCGCGCGCGCGGTGCGCTCGTTGTCTCCGGTCGCCATGATGATCGCCAGGCCGGCCCGGTGCAGTGTTTCTATCGCCTCGGCCGCGTTGCCCTTGACCGGATCGGTGACGGCCACCAGACCGGCGAGCCTGCCGCCCAGCGCCACGAACATCACCGTCTTCGCATCGGCCTGCAGCCGGTCGGCGTCGGCCGCGGCCGGTCCGGCATCGACCTTCTCGGCCGCCATCATCGCCGCATTGCCGAGCGCCACCTGAACGCCGCCGACGATACCCTTGACGCCCTTGCCGGTTACCGCCTCGAAATATTTCGCGTCGCCTGCCGCGATGCCGCGCTCGTGCGCGCCGGCGACGATCGCCTCGGCGAGCGGATGCTCGGACCCCTTTTCCAGCGCCACGACGGCCCTCAGCACCTCATCCTCGTCGTGATCCGACAGCGTGATAACGTCTGTCAGCACCGGCCGGCCTTTGGTCAGCGTTCCGGTCTTGTCGACGACCAGCGTGTCGACGCGGGCCATGCGCTCCAGCGCCTCGGCGTCCTTGATCAACACGCCGGCCTGCGCGCCGCGCCCGGTGGCGGTCATGATCGACATCGGCGTCGCAAGGCCGAGCGCACAGGGACAGGCGATGATCAGCACCGATACGGCCGAAACGATGGCATAGGCAAAGGCGGGCGACGGCCCGAGCGACAACCAGACCACGAACGCGATCAGCGCCACCGACAAGACGGTGGGCACGAAATAGCTCGCGACCCTGTCGGCAAGCCCCTGGATCGGCGCGCGCGACCGCTGCGCCGAGGCGACCATGGCGACAATGCGCGCCAGCATCGTCTCGTCGCCGACCCTGGCCGCCTCGATCACCAGGCCGCCATTCTTGTTGATCGTTCCGCCGGTAACGGCGTCGCCCGCCCGTTTCTCGACCGGCACCGGTTCGCCGGAGATCAGGCTCTCGTCGACCGCCGAGCGCCCGTCGATCACCACGGCGTCGACGGGGATGCTCTCACCCGGCCTGACCCGCAGCCGGTCGCCCGCGATGACGTTTTCGAGCGGCGCGTCATATTCGTCGCCATCCGGCGTGATCCGCCGGGCCGTCTTCGGCGCCAGGTCGAGCAGCGCCCGGATCGCATCGCCGGTGCGCTCGCGCGCCCTCAGTTCGAGCACCTGGCCGACGAAGACGAGCGCGATGATCACCACCGCCGCCTCGAAATAGACCGGGACATGACCACCCTCGCCGCGCATCGACGGCGGGAACAGTCCCGGCAGGAACGCCGCCACGACGCTGTAGGCAAACGCCGCCGCCACGCCGAGCATGATCAGCGTCCACATGTTGAGATTGCCGGTCTTCAGCGAGGTCCAGCCGCGATGGAAGAACGGCCGCGCCGCCCACAGGACGACAGGCGCGGCAAGCAGGAACTCCAGATAGATCGCCACCTGCTCGCCGATCCACTGGCGTATGGGCAGTCCCGCCATCGGCCCCATCGTCAACACCAGCAGCGGCACCGCCGCGCCGGCGCTGACCCAAAGCCTGCGGGTGAAGTCGATCAGTTCGTGGTTCGGGCCGTCAGCCACGCCGCCCATCGGCTCCAGCGCCATGCCGCAGATCGGGCAGGTGCCCGGTCCCTCCTGCACGATCTCGGGATCCATCGGACAGGTGAACATCATGCCCTGCGCCACCGGTTGCTTCTTCCTGGCCTTGTTGCCCGACAGGTAGAAGAACGGATCGGCGTCGAACCGGTCGTGGCATTTCTGCGAGCAGAAATGGTAATCGGTGCCCTTGTACGTCAGCGTCGGCTTGCCGGCGCCGAGCGTCACCGTCATGCCGCAGACCGGATCGATTGCCTGTGCCGCGCCCGATCCATGGTCCTGCGCCGCGCCATGCCCGCCGCAGCAGGATTGACCGTGATGTGCCTGCGCCGTGACGGCGGCTTTCATGTTGGAATCGTCGTTCATTGCCCACAGATAAACCTTCCAGCAAGTGGAAGGTCAATGGGTCGGTAAAGACCACGGGCAGGGTTTGGCCGCGACCGGCACGCCGGCGACGGGTATCCGGTCGATCTCGCCCGTCCTAGATATCCGGCGCGACAGGATGAACCGAAGCCAACCCGTTCTTCCGGATCGGTTGCCCGCCGACAATGTTCCCTCCATTTTTCGGTCCGCGTTTCCAAACCGCCTCAACGCCTGTGGAAGACCGGCGACCGGCGGTTCCGATCGACATCCCTGATTTGACAGGGCGCACGGCTGTGCATTGAATGTCCCGACGGGGGATGAAACGTGGTTGTTGCCGATCAACGGATCGATACTGTCTTGGCGCGCGGAAGGTCGACGCCCGATATCGATGTTGCGGTCATCGGAGGCGGTATCGTCGGGCTGATGAGCGCATTCTTTCTGGCGCGCGAAGGCCTGAAAGTCGCCGTCTACGACAAGAGCGGGTTCTTCGCCGAACAGTCCAGCCGCAACTGGGGCTGGTGCCGCACCTTCGGCCGCGATCTCCGCGAACTGGATCTGGCGAGCCGGGCCTTGCGGCTCTGGCGCGAAATGGCATCGATGCTCGGCGGACCGACCGGTTTCAGCGCCTGCGGCATCACCTATCTCGCCGATGACGGCGACGCCGCACGCTACCAGGCCTATCGCCGCGCCTTTCCGCTATCCGGCTCGGTCAGCCGGATCATCCCTGGCCGACTGGTTGGCGAACACCTGCCGGGTATCTCCGGCAGGTGGGATCACGCCATCAGCGTGCCGGCCGATGGGATCGCCGACCCGCACATGCTCGGTACGAGCCTCGTGGCGGCGCTGAGAGCGATCGGTGTGCATCTTTACCCACGGACTGCGATAACCGGCATCGAAACCGCCGCCGGCCGCGTCACCGCCGTCCATTGCGGCGACAGGACCGCCCGCTGCGGCGCCGTCGTCCTGGCATGCGGCGCCTGGAGCGGCCGCATGCTGCGCGCTCATGGCATCCGCCTGCCGCAGGCAATGGTCGTTTCCTCCGTCATGAACGTCGTCCCAAGAGCGCCGGTGCCGAAGGCCTGCGTTTTCGGTCCGGGCTTCGCCTTCGGACCGGCCGGCGCAGGCCGCTACCGGATCGCCCATGGCGGTCGCTCGATCCTGCCGCTCTCGCCCGAAAACCTCCGCGCCTATCGCCATTTCCTGCCCGGTCTGCGCGCCGAATGGCGGTTCCTCAAGCGCTACCTGACACCACGGTTCGATACGATCGCCCGCGGCGATTGGGCCGATACGCTGCGCGGGCTCCTCCACGGCGGCAGCGGCCGGCGGATGCGCGAACTCGACCCACCGCCCGACCGGACCATCATGGAGGACGCCCTGAACAACCTTGCCACGGCATTTCCTGCCTTTCGCGACGCCGGGATCGAACGTCGTTGGGCTGGCGTCATTGACGCTTCGCCCGACGGCCTGCCAGTGATCTCCGGCCATGAGGCGGTCTGCGGACTGGTCGTTGCGACCGGCTTTTCCGGCCACGGTTTCGGTCTGGCGCCGGCCACTGGCGAACTGGTCGCCGATATCGTCGTCGGGCGCCGGCCCCGCATCGATGCCGGCATTTTCGGTTTCGACCGCCTGACGCGGCACGGTGGCACGACCGTCGGAATGCGGATGTGACGTCGCAGCAACCCTCCATCGACCTGCAAAACGGGCTCTTCGCCTGGCCGGCAAGGGCCGGTCTTGGCGCCGCCCGCCACCCGATCGTGGCGCTGGTAATCGTCCTGGCGCTGTCGCTTCTTGCCGGTATCGGCGTGTCGCGCATCTCCTCCGACTTCACCATCTCCAGCATGTACGCCTCCGATACCGCGCTCTACCAGCGCTACCTCGCCTTCAAGCAGGCCTTTCCCCTCAACGAGCGTAGCGTCGTCGTGGTGCTGGAGAGCGGCACCGCACCGTCCAGGACCCAGCTCGAATGGATCCGCGATGCGCAGTTCGACCTCACCTTCATGGACGAGGTCGAGAGCGTGATCTCCGTATTCTCCATCCCCGGCTCCAGCCGGGCGCGCGAGACCGGCATACCCTTTTTCGCCGATGACGTCCCCGACGGCGACGAGCTGGCCGACCGCCTCGATCGCATGATGCGACACCCGGTCAGTTCCAACCTCATCGGCCGGACCGACGACGGCCGTCACTGGTTGGCGCTGTTGGTCAACCTCACGCCGGCCGCCGTCGAGCCCGGCGCCTTTGCCGACTTTCTGGCTGCAGCCGAAGCCGCCTTTGCCGCAAGCGGCGAACACGGGCTGAGCACCGAGATCCTCGGCATCCCGGTCATGGAACATACCGTCAAGACCATCGGCGGTCAGGATCGCGTAACCTTCAATGTCGCCGGGTTGCTGGTCGGGCTGGCGGTTTGCGTCCTTTATTTCCGGCAGCCGAAATATGTCGTGGCGACGGTCATCTGCCCGGTTCTCACCGTCTTGTGGACATTCGGCGCCATCGGCCTGGCCGGCATGCCCCTCAGCCTGTTCATGAACACGGCCCCGCCGCTGCTGATGGTGGTGGGCTTCGCCAACGCCATGCATCTCGTCCACGGCGTGCGCCGCAACCTCGCCGCCGGCGAGCCGATCGAGGCGGCGATACGCAACTCGGTGCTGCATGTCGGGCCGGCCTGTTTCCTCGCCTCGGCCACCACCGCGGTCGCCTTCCTGTCACTGCTCGCCAACGCCTCGGGCGGCATCCGCGATTTCGCCGTCGTAGGCGCCATCGGCATGGTCGCCGTCTTCGTCAGCGGTATCCTGATCGTTCCCGCCGCCGCCAGGCTCACCTTCAAACCCGCCGACGTTCTTCGCCCGACCGGGGACGGTGAGGCCGGCCGCGACGCATTCGCTCTCGGCCGACTGACCGACGCGGTCGGCGGCTGGATCGCGCCGCGCTTCCTGCCGCTCACCCTTGCCGGCATCGTCGCGCTGCCGGTCATGCTCGCGCTTCACCTGCAACTTGAAACGCGCCACCAGATGTCGCGCCAGATCCCGGCAAGCCTTCGCGACCGGATCGAAAGGGTATCGGGCAGCGTCCGCCTCGCCAGTCCGACGCCGATCTACGTCATGGTCACCTATCCGGCCCCGGTCGAGGCGCATGACGATGCGGTCGCCGCCGTTCTGCGCGAACTGACGACGCGCCTTGGGGAGACCACCGGCAACCATCCGATATGGTCGATGCTCGTGGTGCGCGACGCCGTTACCGACGGCGGCGAGGACCATGGAGCTGCTTTCGCCGACACGTTGAGGTCGATGCCGCCCGCGATCAGGGGCTGGATCGTCGACGAGAAGACCAGGACCGCCCTGCTGACGATCCAGGCGCCCGACATGGAGGTGCTGGAGATCGAGGCGTTTGCCGGCCGGATAGGCAATGTGCTTGACCGCATGGCGGCAAGCCACCCCCGCTATTCCTTCGAGCAATCGGGCCTGGCGATCGTTTCGGCCGACCACGCATTGAAGACCATCCCCGGACTGCAGTTCGGCATGCTCATCGCCATCGCCATTGTCATCGTCCTGATCGCCCTCTTCTTCGGTTCGGCCGAGATGGCCATGCTGGCGATACTGCCCAACATCCTGCCGATCGTCGCCACCGGCACGATGCTCGCCCTGCTCGGCTGGGGCATCGACTACGCCGGCGTCATCGCGCTCACCGTCGCCTTCGGCATCGCCGTCGACGACACGGTTCATTTCCTGGCGCGCTACCGGCTGGAGCGAAGCCGCAATGCCGATGTCGGCGAAAGCGTCCGCCTGGCGGTCTCCCGCATCGGTCCGGTCATCGTGCTGACCACGCTTGTGCTTGTCGCCGGCATCATGGTCACCCAGCTCGGCCAGATGCCGCAGACGCGCGTCTTCGGCGTATTGTGCACCGTGACCCTCGTCTTCGCGCTCGTCGCCGACCTGTTCCTGCTGCCGGCGACGATCCTGTTCCTCGAACGGTTGAAGGCGCGACGCGCCGGAGCCGGAGCGCGATGACCGCGTGGACCGCCTCGCCGGCAAGGCTGGCGCTCTTCGGGCTCGTCTCGCTTGCCTTTGCCGCCGCGCTCTATGCGCTGGTCGGGGGCTACAGCCTGCCGGTCGTCGAACCTGTCCTGGCGACTATCGGCATGGCCTATACCGACAAGGCCCGCATGGTCGTCGAGACCGGACTGCTTCTTGCCTATTCCCTCGGTCTGGTCGCCTTCCCGGAGCGGCTGCCGCGGCGACTTTTCAAGCTCGCGGCACTTCTGGGCACCTATCTGGTCCTGATCGGACCGCTCTCCGCTACGCTGGACGCGGCGATGGAGCGGGCGGGCCTGCCCGCCGCTGGCGCCGTTGCGGCGGTGCTTATCGCTGCAAGCCGTCTGGTCGCGATCGTAATCGCGCTCATGGCGGGCTATGCGATCTATCGTGTTTGCTGGCCCCGGCTGCGCGATCTGCCGGCCCGACGGTAATGGGTGGCAACGCGGCGGCAAACCGGGTCGCATGCCGGATTTCAAAGGCATGTGCGGCCTTTCCGGAACCGGACTCAGGATCGGCTTTCCGGAAACCGCCAGTCTCATGAGATTTACCGGGTGGGATGCGTCAGGCCGGATCACGATAACCCTGCGCGCACGGCACGGCGGATGGCAACGAGGGCATGAACGTCCGGCGCAACCCGATCGATGCCGCATACGCGCTTGAAGAAATGACCGCCCCGGTCTAAGGAGGGCCGGCATGGTCGGGATCGCCGCTTCGGCGGCGACCGTCCGGCAAGTCATCCGGCACCCGTAGCTCAGCTGGATAGAGCGCTGCCCTCCGAAGGCAGAGGTCACAGGTTCGAATCCTGTCGGGTGCGCCAAATTAGCAAGATAAAACAACAGGTTGTGAATTGATGCCGATTGGGCGATGCTCCATGCCTGTGCGCACGGAAGCAATACGGAAGCAGAATTCTTCCAAAGTGGAGCATCCCGAGCAATGGATTTGATGTCCATTTGCTACAGGGATTAGATCGAGTCGACCGGAAGCTGGCGCTCAGTGTCATAGAAATCGTATGCCCGCTTCGCGCCCCTATACCCGCCGGTCATAATCGCTGACCCACAATCCAGCAGATGCCGTTCGTTGCAAATGGCCAAAGGCCTAAAGAGGGGTGAACAGCCACCATACATCACGGCGTGATGCAAATACAAGAAACCGTCCTGCGAAAGGAACGGTTCGTTCTAGCTCGCCGCCAAGCAGCGTAGCGCCGCGGTCCCGATTGGCTAAGCGAAACTTTACCGTGCTGCGCTATGCAGTTGCAGTCGCCGGTTTGTGCGCTGGACGCAGCGCGCCGGCCGGCTTTGGCATGACGGGACCACGCATGTGTCACAGGTAAGGCCATTCGAGAAGAACGACGCCCCGGCGGTGGCGCAGATGTTCCTGCGCATCCTGCGCCATGAAACCTCTGCCGATGGCGGCGCGGCGCTCGGGGCCTATCTCGGCGACCTCTTTTGCGGGCCATACGGCCGCGACGGGGAGATCGTTTCGCGCGTTCACGTGACGGAAGACGGCCGGTTGAACGGCTTCATCGGCGTTCTGCCGCAGGTGATGGAACTGGACGGCGAGCACCTGCGCGCCGCCATCTGCAACACATGGATGGTCGATGATCACGAGGCCGACCCCTTCGCCGGCGCGCGTCTTCTGAAAGCCGTCCTGTCCGGCCCGCAGGAGCTGTCCTTCAGCGAGACATCGAACGATCTGTCCACCGCGATGTGGCGCCGCATGGGCGCCCATGTATTGGCCTCCTACAGCCTGGAGTATCTACGCGTCATCCGTCCGGCCGCTTTCGTCACGCGCATGGCCGCCAAGCGCTTCGGCCTCCTGGGAGCATTTGCGCCGCTGGCCCGGTTGGCCGACCGCGCGGCGGGTGCCGGTGCGAACCGCCTGTCCTGGGCGGGCTACCGGCCGCGTCCCGGCAAGGCGGATGCGCTCGCCGAGACTGAACCGGACGAGGACGCGCTTGCCGTCGCTATCGGGGAACTGGTGGTGCATCATCCCCTGCATCCGCGGTGGAGCGACGAACAGCTCGCGCGCATGCTCGCCCATGCCCGCGTCAAGGTGAAGCATGGCGCGCGCGTCCAGCGTATCCTGCGCACCCGCAGCGGCAAGCTTGCCGGCCTCTTCGTCTATTATGGCGACCGCGGCGGCATCGGCCGGGTGATGCAGGTCATGGCCGCGCCCGGCATGGAAGGGCTGGTGCTGGAACGTCTGCTCGCTAATGCCCATGCGCGGGGTCTTGCCGCCATTCGCGGCCGCACCCAGCCGGCGCTGCTCGATGCCATGCTCGACCGCAAGTTCGCCTTCCTGCATGCCTCGTCCACCGTGTTCCATTCCTCCAGGCCGGAACTGGCGGACGCCGCCATGCAAGGCCGCGCCTTTCTCAATGGCCTGTCGGGCGAGAGTTGGACGCGGCTCATCGGCGACCGCTTCGATTGACGGGCGGGCGAGCGCGATGTGCGGCATAGCAGGCTTTTTCGGTTCAGGTGTTTTACCCGATGCGGCGCCGGCGCTGCTGCAGCGCCTGGCCGGCACGCTCGGCCATCGCGGGCCAGACGAGAAGGGCACGCATGCGGCGCCTGGCATCGGGCTTGCCCATGCACGGCTTTCCGTCGTCGGCCTCGCCGACGGCCAGCAGCCCATGGCCGATGCAAGCGGCGATCTGGTCATCTCGTATAATGGCGAGATCTTCAATTACGTCGAACTGCGCGAGCGTCTGCAGGCGCGCGGGCGGCGCTTTTCGACCGGCAGCGACACGGAGGTGATCCTTCATCTCTATGACGAGATGGGCACGGCCTGCCTCGACGAACTCAATGGCGATTTCGCCTTCGCGCTGTGGGATGCGCGGCGGCGGAGCCTGTGGCTGGCGCGCGACCGCATGGGCGTGCGTCCGCTCTATTACACGGATATCGGCGGCACGCTGTTCTTCGCCTCCGAAGTCAAGGCGCTGATGCAGGTGCAGGGCTTTGCGGCCGAACTCGATCCCGTCGCGCTCGATCAGGTCTTCACGCTATGGGCGCCGATCGCCCCGCGCACGGCGTTCAAGGGCGTCAGCGAACTGCCGCCCGGACACATGATGATCGCGCAGGAGCACGAGCGGATGGTGCGCCCGTGGTGGCGGTTGGAATTTCCCCGCGATGGCGAGTTCGAGACCCCGGCGGACCCGGTGGGTGAACTGGGCGCATTGCTGGAAGACGCCACACACATCCGTCTGCGCGCCGACGTCCCGGTCGGCGCCTATCTGTCCGGCGGGCTCGACTCCTCGCTCATCACCGCCCTTGCCGCGCGATTGGCGCCGGGACGGCTCGAAACCTTCTCGGTCGGCTTCCGCTCCGCCGAACACGACGAAAGCCGCTGGCAAGCGGAGGTGGCGGAAAGGCTCGGCGTGGCGAACCACCGGGTATCCTGCGGGGAAGAGGAGATCGTCGCCGATTTCCCCGACATCGTCGCGCATGCCGAATGCCCCGTCCTGCGCACCGCCCCCGCGCCGCTCTACAGGCTGGCCGGGCTCGTTCGCGACAACGGCATGAAGGTGGCGCTGACCGGCGAGGGTGCCGACGAGGTTTTCGCCGGTTACGATATTTTCCGCGAAGCCGCCATGCGGCGCTTTTGCGCCCGCCAGCCGGGTTCGGCGCGTCGGCCCCTGTTGTTCCAGCGACTCTATCCCTATCTGCCGCAACTACAGCGCCAGAGCGCCGACTATCTCGCCCATTTCTTCTCCGCCGGCACGGATGAGCTCACCGATCCGCTGTTCTCGCACCGTCCGCGCTTCCGTTCGACCGCGGCGGCGAAGCTGTTCTATTCCCCGGCATTGAAAGATGCGCTCGGCACCTATGACGCGGCGGCTGATCTCACCGCGCAACTGCCCGAAGAATTCGGCCGCTGGCACCCGCTCAACCAGGCGCAATATCTCGAAACCCGCTTCCTGCTGCCGGGTTACATCCTGTCGAGCCAGGGCGACCGGGTGATGATGGCGCATGGCGTGGAGGGCCGGTTTCCGTTTCTCGATCACCGCGTCGTTGCCTTCGCCGCCGGACTTCATCCGAACCTGAAACTGCGCGGCCTGAAAGAGAAATTTATCCTCAAGGAAGTGGCGCGCGGTCTGGTGCCGAATTCGATCGTCAGCCGCCCCAAGCAACCCTATCGCGCGCCCGACAGTCAGGCGTTCTCCGTTCCCGCCGCCAGACCCGTGGTGGACGCGGCGCTTTCGGACGGCGCGCTGGCCGAAGCCGGGCTTTTCAACGCAGGGATGGTGGAGAAGCTGAAATGCAAGGCGCTTAACGGAAGGGCAACCAGCTTCAAGGACAATACGGCCTTCATGGGTGTTCTCTCGACGCAGTTTTGGCACCGGACCTTTGTCGCAGACCAGCCGCGCCGAACGAAAACAGGGTGAGGACCAGGCGACATGTCTGATGCTGTGCAAATGAAAATCCGCGACTTCATCATCGAAAACTTCCTGTTCGGTGACGACAGCCAGCCTCTGCCCGGCGATCTCTCGCTAATGGAAAACGACCTAGTCGATTCCACCGGCATCCTCGAACTGGTCAGCTTCCTCGAAGAGGGTTTCGGGCTGAAGGTCGCCGATGCCGATATCGTGCCAGCCAACCTTGATTCCATCGACCGGATCGCCGCCTTCATCGAACGCAAGAAGGCAGCCTGAAAGCGCGGCAATGCGTATTGAAAACCATCTGCGTAGAAGCTGCCTGCTCCATGCCGGCAAGACCGCCATCGTCGACGGCGCGCGGCGGGTGAGCTACGCGGAACTGTCTGATGCCTCCGACGGCCTTGCCGCATGGCTTGCCGAAAATGGCGTCTGCAGGGGAGATCGTGTCGTGGTGTTCGCCGGCAATGGCTGGCAGACTGCCGTCGTCTTCTATGCCGTGTGGAAGGCGGGTGCCGTGGCCTGCCCGGTCAACCCGTCGACCAGGGCAAAGCGCCTCGCCTTCATCATCGCGGATTGTTTACCGGCGGCCATCGTCGCCGACGCCAGGGGCGCTGCCACGGTCGCAGATGCGCTTGCTGCAAACCCGCAAGCGCGCCCGGCGGTGATCCTGACTCGCCCGCATCCGAGGTTACCCGAGGCCGCCGATTTTGCGCAATGCCTGGAGACCGGGCCGTTTTCCACCGATCCGGCCCTTTGCGACAGTGATCTCGCCACCATCATCTACACCTCCGGTTCGACGGGCGACCCCAAGGGCGTGATGATGGGGCACGACAATATCGATGCTGCGACCGCTTCCATCATCTCCTATCTCGGTAATGGCGAAAACGATGTCATCCTAGACGTGCTGCCGCTGTCCTTTGGATACGGGCTGACGCAATTGCTGACCAGCGTACGCGTCGGCGCCACGCTGGTGCTGGAGAAATCCTTCGCCTATCCGGCCGCCGTGCTGCAGCGGATGCACGAGGAGGGCGTCACCGGCTTTCCCATGGTACCCTCCATGATCGCGTTGTTGCTGCGCATGGAAGCGCTCGACCCGGCCCTGTTTGCCGGCCTGCGCTACATCACCAGCGCGGCCGCGCCGCTGCCGGTCGCCCATATCCGCAGGCTGCGCGCGCTGCTCCCCGACGTGCAGCTCTATTCCATGTACGGCCAGACCGAATGCGTGCGCGCGACGTGGCTGCCGCCGGACGACATCGACCTGCGCCCGGCCTCCACCGGTATCGCCATTCCAGGAACCGCCATTCAGGTCGTCGACGAGGCCGGTCATGAGGTTGCGCCCGGCACTGTCGGGGAACTGGTCGTTTCGGGGCCTCACATCATGCGCGGGTATTGGAACAATGCCGTTGCGACGGAGGAAGCCCTGCGTCCCGATCCGCTGACGGGAACCCGGCGCCTCCACACAGGCGACCTGTTCTTCGCCGATGGCGATGGCCACGTCACTTTCGTCTCCCGCAAGGACGACATCATCAAGACGGGCGGTTTCAAGGTGGCGCCGCGCGAGGTGGAATCCGCGCTCTACGATCTGGAAGGCGTGGTCGAAGCACTGGTCGTCGGCATGCCGGACCCGGTGCTGGGCGAGGCGCTCAAGGCGATGATCGTCGCGTCGGCCGATACGCTGACCGCCGAGGACGTTCTGCGTCACTGCGCCCGCATGCTGAACGATTTCATGGTGCCGCGGCAGGTGGAATTTTGCCAGGCATTGCCGAAGACCGGCAGCGGCAAGCTCAGTCGCCGCCTTGCATCGGGTGGAGGCACCACGCCATGAACGGGGCGAACGCACACTTCACCCTTTCGGCTCTTTCCATCGATGCCGAAGCCGAGGCCGGCCGCATCGCCGCACGCATGCGCGACATCCTGCGCGGCGATCTGCGCAAGCGCGGCTTCGTCATCGGCATTTCCGGCGGCATCGATTCCGCCGTCTGCGCGGGGCTGGCGGTACGCGCCGTCGGTCCCGAACGCGTTTTCGGCCTGCTGATGCCGGAACACGATTCCGATCCGGAAAGTAACCGGCTGGGCGAGGCCGTGGCTGAAACCTTCGGCATCGGGCACGCAGTCGAGGATATCGGCCCGGCGCTGGATGCGATGGGTTGCTACCGCCGCCGCGACGACGCCATCCGCCGGGTCGTACCGGACTACGGCGCGGGCTGGTCGAGCAAGATCGTCTTCGACAATGCGCTGACGGCGGGCGGTTACAACATCTCGTCGCTGGTGGTGCGCGCGCCCGATGGCGCCATGCGCAAACTGCGCCTGCCGGCCGACGCCTATCTCGGCATCGTCGCTGCCACCAACATGAAGCAGCGCACGCGCAAGCAGCTCGAATATTACCATGCCGACCGGCTGAACTTCGCCGTCATCGGCACGCCCAACCGGCTGGAATACGATCAGGGCTTCTTCGTCAAGAACGGCGACGGCGCCGCCGACATCAAGCCGATCGCCCATCTCTACAAGTCGCAGGTCTATGAACTTGCCGCCCATCTCGGCGTGCCCGAAAAGATACGCAAGCGCCCGCCGACCACCGACACCTATTCGCTGCCGC
>JAWKWH010000006.1:0-102606 GCA_041397625.1 Rhizobiaceae bacterium | reverse complement strand
ATGATCTTCGTTCCGCTCAGGTCGGGACGCACGCTGCACCACGACGTTACCGGCCGCCACGGTGCCGGCAAGGTGCTGCTGCGCGCCGCCAAGCCGGGTACCGGTATCATCGCCGGCGGCCCGATGCGCGCCGTGTTCGAGACGCTGGGCATGCACGATGTCGTCGCCAAGTCGATGGGATCGTCCAACCCCTATAACATGGTGCGCGCGACGTTCGATGCGCTGAAGCACCAGATGCATCCGAAGGACATCGCCGCCCAGCGCGGAATCAAGTACTCGACGCTGCAGGATCGCCGCCGCGATCTGATCGGCGCCGAGGAATAGAAAAGGCCGTCCCGCGCGCGCCGCACGGCGCCCGGCGCATGACAGATCAGGGAATCGATACCATGGCTGAGAACAAGAAGGACAAGACGGTCACCGTCGAGCAGATCGGCAGTCCGCTTCGCCGGCCCGGCAAGCAGCGCGCAACGCTGGTGGGCCTCGGTCTCAACAAGATGCATCGCCGCAGCACGCTGGAGGACACGCCGGCCGTGCGTGGCATGATCCGCAAGGTGCAGCACCTCGTTCGCGTGGTCGACGAGGCCTAGGAGAATTGACGATGAAACTCAACGAATTGCGCGACAAGTCCGGCGCCACCAAGGCCCGCAAGCGGGTTGGACGCGGCATCGGTTCGGGCAGCGGCAAGACCGCAGGCCGCGGCGTGAAGGGCCAGAAGTCCCGTTCGGGTGTGGCGCTCAACGGCTATGAGGGCGGCCAGATGGCGATCTACCGCCGTTTGCCGAAGCGCGGTTTCAAGAACCCGTTTTCCAAGGACTTCAACACCGTGACGCTGGCCCGCGTGCAGGCCGCCGTCGACGCCAAGAAGCTCGACGCCAAGAAGCCGGTGACGGCCGAGGCGCTGGTCGAGGCCGGCGTCGTGCGCCGCGTCAAGGACGGCGTGCGGCTGGTGAGCACCGGCGACATCACGGCGAAGCTCGCCTTCGACATCGCAGGCGCTTCGAAATCGGCAATCGAGAAGGTGGAAAAAGCCGGCGGATCGGTGAAGGTCGCCGAGAAGGCCGACGCCGCCGAGTGATCACAATCGGCGGCGGTTTGGGGCCGCCGCTTGCAACTTCGGGGTCCGGGACTTATCTCGGGGCATCCACCGGCAACGTGGCCACGCGGAGAAGACCCAAACATGGCATCGGCAGCAGAGCAACTTGCTTCCAATCTGAACTTCGCGGCCTTCGCCAAGGCCGAGGATCTCAAGAAGCGCATCTGGTTCACGCTGGGTGCGCTGCTTGTCTACCGGGTCGGCACATACATTCCGATGCCCGGCATCAATCCGGATGCCTTCGCCCAGGCTTTCGAACAGCAGTCGGGCGGCGTGCTCGGCATGTTCAACATGTTTGCCGGCGGCGCGGTGGGGCGCATGGCGATCTTCGCGCTCGGCATCATGCCCTACATCTCGGCTTCCATCATCATGCAGTTGATGACGTCGGTCATTCCGACGCTCGAACAACTCAAGAAGGAAGGCGAGCAGGGCCGCAAGGTCATCAACCAGTACACGCGCTACGGCACGGTGCTGCTGGCGGCCGTGCAGGCCTACGGTATTTCGGTCGGGCTTGAGAGCGGCAACAACATCGTCACCGATCCGGGCTGGTTCTTCCGCATATCGGCGGTCATTACGCTGGTCGGCGGTACCATGTTCCTGATGTGGCTCGGCGAGCAGATCACCGCGCGCGGCATCGGCAACGGCATTTCGCTGATCATCTTCTCGGGCATCGTGGCAGGCCTGCCGTCGGCGATCGGCGGCACGCTTGAACTCGGCCGCACGGGCGCGCTGTCGACCGGCCTGATCCTGGCGATCATCGTGCTGGCGGTCGTGGTGATCGCGGCGATCGTGTTCTTCGAGCGGGCGCAAAGGCGGCTGCTGATCCAGTATCCGAAGCGCCAGGTCGGCAACCGCATGTTCCAGGGCGACACCTCGCACCTGCCGCTGAAGCTCAACACGGCGGGCGTCATTCCGCCGATCTTCGCCTCGTCGCTGCTGCTGCTGCCGGCGACGCTGGCCGGCTTTTCGAACACCACCGACCTGCCGGGCTGGGCTGGCACCATTCTGGCGGCACTGGGTCACGGCCAGCCGCTCTACATGCTGTTCTATGCGGCGATGATCGCGTTCTTCGCGTTCTTCTACACCGCGATCGTCTTCAATCCGAAGGACACGGCCGATCAGCTCAAGCAGAATTCCGGCTTCATTCCGGGCTACCGGCCGGGCGAGAGAACGGCCGAATATATCGACTATGTGCTGACGCGCATCACCGTGGTCGGCGCGATCTACCTGATCATCGTCTGCCTGCTGCCCGAGTTCCTGATCTCGGCCACCGGCGTGCCGTTCTATCTGGGCGGAACCTCGCTGCTCATCGTGGTCAGCGTCACGCTCGACACCGTGGCGCAGGTTCAGGGCCACCTGATCGCGCACCAGTATGAGGGGCTGATCAAGCGTTCGAAACTTCGCGGGGGTAGACGGGGACGATGAGACTGATCCTGCTTGGACCGCCCGGCGCCGGCAAGGGGACGCAGGCGCAGCGGCTGGTGGAGAAACATTCCATTCCGCAGCTTTCGACCGGCGACATGCTGCGCGCGGCCGTGGCGGCGGGAACCGAGGTGGGCAAACGCGCCAAGGCGGTGATGGACGCCGGCGAACTGGTATCGGACGCCATCGTCAACCAGATCGTGTCGGAGCGAATCGACGAGGACGACTGCAGTCGCGGCTTCATCCTCGACGGCTATCCGCGCACGCTGGCGCAGGCCGACGCCGTCGGCGAGATGCTGGAGGCGAAGGGGCTGAAGCTCGATGCGGTCGTCGAGCTTGTCGTCGACGACAAGGCGCTCGTCGGCCGCATCCTCAAGCGCGCCGAGGAGGCGCACGCCGCCGGCAAGCCGGTACGTAAGGACGACACGGCCGAGGTCTTCGACGAGCGGCTGCGCGAATACTACAAGAAGACGGCCCCGCTGACCGGCTACTACTACGCCAAGGGGCTTTTGAGGAATGTCGACGGCATGGGTTCCATCGATGCCGTGACGGGGGAAATCGAGGCGGTTCTCGATTCCCTTTGAGGCGAGCGAAAAGCGCTGTCCGGGAGTTGACAACTCCTGGCGATTCCGCCATTGACAGCGCCAATTCGCTTAAGTTGAGGGCGGTCGGCACCGGTCGGAAACAGAAGATCGGGATCGGGCGCTTTCGTGTTTGTCCGGATGGTGAACAGGCACCGCCCCGGACAGGCAGAACATTCGCAAGGAGAACAGGTGTGGCCCGTATCGCAGGCGTCAACATACCGACCAACAAGCGCACGGTTATCGCGCTGCAATATATTCATGGCATCGGCCCGAAGTTTGCGGCCGAGATCATGGCGAAGGCCAATGTCCCGCTCGAGCGCCGGGTCAACGAGCTGAGCGATGCCGAGCTGGTGCTGATCCGCGAGGCGATCGACCGCGACTACCAGGTGGAAGGCGATCTGCGCCGCGAGGCGTCGATGAACGTCAAGCGCCTGATGGACCTGGGTTGCTATCGCGGCCTGCGTCATCGCCGTTCGCTGCCGGTGCGCGGCCAGCGCACCCACACCAATGCCCGCACCCGCAAGGGGCCGGCAAAGGCGATTGCGGGCAAGAAGAAGTAATCGGGAGAGCGAGTGGTCAGTAGTGAGATAGTGAGCAGAGGTTGCTCTGCTGACTACTGACTAAGCACTACTCACTCCTCTTGGTGGAGCCGCTGGCATTACGGCGGTGTTGAGATCAACGGAAGGATAATCGATGGCCAAGGAAGCCACACGTGTTCGCCGTCGCGAGCGCAAGAACATCTCGTCGGGCGTTGCCCACGTCAACTCGACATTCAACAACACGATGATCACGATCACCGATGCCCAGGGCAACGCGATCGCCTGGTCGTCGGCTGGCGCTCAAGGGTTCAAGGGATCGCGCAAGTCGACCCCGTTCGCCGCGCAGGTGGCGGCCGAGGACTGCGCCAAGAAGGCCCAGGAGCACGGCATGCGTCAGCTCGAGGTCGAGGTTTGCGGTCCCGGCTCGGGACGTGAATCGGCCCTGCGCGCGCTGCAGGCGGCCGGCTTCACCATCACGTCGATCCGCGATGTGACGCCGATTCCGCACAATGGCTGCCGGCCGCGCAAGAAGCGCCGCGTCTGACGATTTTCACACGACCGCACGAGCGCGCCGCGCTCCTCTGCCGGTTCCAGCTCTGTTGCCACGAATGGATGGTGGCAAGGAAACGGAAGGATGCCGAACATGATCCAGAAAAACTGGCAGGAACTGATCAGGCCCAACAAGATCGAGTTCCAGTCGAAGAACAATGTGACGACGCTGGTCGCCGAGCCGCTGGAGCGGGGCTTCGGCCTGACGCTCGGCAATGCGCTGCGCCGCATCCTGCTGTCGTCGCTGCGCGGCGCGGCGGTGACCGCGGTGCAGATCGATGGCGTGCTGCACGAGTTCTCCTCGATCGCCGGCGTGCGCGAGGACGTGACCGACATCGTGCTCAACATCAAGGAAATCGCCATCCGCATGGAAGGCGAGGGGCCGAAGCGCATGGTTGTGCGCAAGCAGGGTCCGGGCGCGGTGACGGCCGGCGACATCCAGACCGTCGGCGACGTCGAGATCCTCAATCCCGACCATGTGGTGTGCACGCTCGACGAGGGCGCGGAAATCCGCATGGAGTTCACCGTGGACGCCGGCAAGGGC
Organism: Rhizobiaceae bacterium; assembly: GCA_041397625.1. GTDB lineage: Bacteria > Pseudomonadota > Alphaproteobacteria > Rhizobiales > Rhizobiaceae > JAWKWH01. Next base: position 97,875 of record JAWKWH010000006.1, on the reverse strand, counting down.
TATGTGCCGGCCGAGCGCAACCGCGCCGAGGATGCACCGATCGGGCTCATTCCCGTCGACAGCCTCTATTCGCCGGTCAAGAAGGTCTCCTACAAGGTGGAAAACACCCGCGAGGGCCAGGTTCTCGACTATGACAAGCTGACGATGTCGGTGGAGACCGACGGTTCGGTGACCGGCGAGGACGCCGTGGCCTTTGCCGCGCGCATCCTGCAGGACCAGCTTTCCATCTTCGTCAACTTCGAGGAGCCGCGCCGCGAGGAGCCGACCGAGCAGGTCTCCGAGCTGGCGTTCAACCCGGCGCTTCTGAAGAAGGTCGACGAATTGGAACTGTCTGTGCGTTCGGCCAACTGCCTGAAGAACGACAACATCGTCTATATCGGCGACCTGATCCAGAAGACGGAAGCCGAGATGCTGCGCACGCCGAATTTCGGCCGCAAGTCGCTCAACGAGATCAAGGAAGTGCTCGCCGCCATGGGCCTTCACCTCGGCATGGAGGTGCAGGACTGGCCGCCGGAGAACATCGAAGATCTCGCCAAACGTTACGAAGACCAGTACTGAGCGAAAGAGCGCTCGTTTGAATCACTTGAAGGAGAAAGCTCATGCGCCATGGTAAAGCCGGCCGCAAGCTGAACCGCACATCGAGCCACCGCAAGGCGATGTTTGCCAACATGGCCGCGTCGCTGATCGAGCATGAGCAGATCACGACCACACTGCCGAAGGCCAAGGAAATCCGGCCGATCGTCGAGAAGCTGGTGACGCTCGGCAAGCGCGGCGATCTGCACGCACGCCGCCAGGCGATCTCGGCCATTCGCGACGAGAAGCTGGTCAAGCGCCTGTTCGACACGATCGCACCCAGATATGCCGACCGCCACGGCGGCTATCTGCGCATCATGAAGGCGGGTTTCCGTCATGGCGACAACGCGCCGATGGCGGTGATCGAATTCGTCGACCGCGATGTCGACGCCAAGGGTGCTGCCGACCGGGCGCGCCTTGACGCCGAGGAGCAGGGCGGCGGCGAGGCCGCCGCGGCGTAGGCCCGCGGCAGGCGCGAGTTTGAATAAGGCCCCGCGAGAGCGGGGCCTTTTTCGTTTCCATGCCTTGGTACGGTCGATAACCGTGCCTATTTTGGCGGGGGTCGAATCGAGCAATGCAACGAGGTTAGGGGTGATGGCAGTTTCGCCGCGTCGGATATCGCGCCTTCTGGGTGTTCTGGTCATGCTGGCCGTACCGTTTACGGCGGCATTGGCCGAGGACAGCGTCCGCGACCAGCTCAAGGGCGCGCTCGACACCATGGAAGCGATCGCCGACGGCGCCAAGCGCGTGCCGTTCGGGCGCGAGGAAATGCAGCTTTCGTTCGCGCCGCTGGTCAAGCGCACCGCGCCGGGCGTCGTCAATGTCTACGCTTCATCGAAGGCGCCGCCGCGCTCGCCCTTCATGGGCGATCCGTTCTTCGACCGCTTCTTTGGCGGCGGCATGCCGCCACGGGTGCAATCCTCGCTCGGCTCTGGCGTGATCGTCGACGCCTCGGGCATCGTCGTCACCAATTTCCACGTCATCCGCGGTGCCGACGAGGTCAAGGTGGCGCTGGCCGACGGGCGCGAATTCGAAAGCCGCATCCTGATCCAGGAGGAATCGATCGATCTCGCCGTGCTGAAGATCGAGGGCGAGGACTTTCCGGCGATCGAGCTCGGCGATTCAGACCGGCTGGAGGTCGGCGACCTGGTGCTGGCGATCGGTAATCCGTTCGGTGTCGGCCAGACGACGACCTCCGGCATCGTCTCGGCGCTGGCGCGCTCGCATCTCGGCATCAACGATTTCGGCTTCTTCATCCAGACCGATGCGGCGATCAATCCGGGCAATTCCGGCGGCGCGCTGATCGACATGTCGGGCAGGCTGGTCGGCATCAACACGGCGATCTATTCGCGCTCCGGCGGCTCCAACGGCATCGGTTTCGCCATTCCGTCCAACATGGTGCGCGGCGTGATCGACGCGGCGCGCAGCGGCAGCGATTTCGTCGACCGGCCGTGGATCGGCGCCGGTTTCGACGCGGTGACCTCGCAGATGGCCGAGGCGCTGGGCATGGAGCGGCCGACGGGCGCGCTGGTGAGCGACGTCACCGCGGACGGACCGGCAGACCGCGCCGGCCTCAGGCCCGGCGACGTCGTGCTGATGGTCGACGGCGTATCGATCCCGCATCCCGAAGGGCTCGGCTACCGGCTGGCGACGCGCCGCATCGGCGAGGTCGCCGCCTTCGAGGTGCTGCGGCGCGGCAAGACGGTATCGCTCGATATCAACCTGGAAAAGGCGCCGGAGGGCGCTTCGGCCAAGAAGGTGTCGATCGATGGACGCAGCCCGTTTGCCGGCTCGACCGTGGCGGAGCTGTCGCCGGCGCTGGCGCGCAGGCTGGGCATGCCGGAAAACAAAAAGGGCGTCGCCATCGTCGAGATCGCGCGCAACTCGCCGGCGCACCAGTTCGGGCTGCGGCCGGGCGATATCGTGCGCGAGCTCAATGGCGAGGAGATCGGCGATGCGGGCCGGCTGGCGCAGCTCGCCGGGGAACAGACCCGCTGGTGGCGATTTTCGATCGAGCGCGACGGAAGGCTGCTTCGCCAGACATTGCGCTACTGATAGGGTGGCGCGATGACCGACCTTTTCGCCACGCCGGACGAAACCGCTGCGCCCGCGCCGCGGCCGCTTGCCGACCGGCTGCGGCCGGCAAGGCTCGACGAGGTGGTCGGCCAGGAACACCTGACCGGCGCGGACGGTTCGCTGACGCGGATGATCCGTTCCGGCTCGCTCGGCAGCATGATCTTCTGGGGGCCGCCCGGTACCGGCAAGACCACGGTGGCCCGCCTGCTCGCCGGCGAGACCGAGCTTGCATTCGAGCAGATATCGGCGATCTTCTCCGGCGTCGCCGACCTGAAGAAGGTGTTTGACGCGGCGCGGCTCAGGCGCACCAATGGTCGCCAGACGCTGCTGTTCGTCGACGAGATTCACCGTTTCAACCGGGCGCAGCAGGATTCCTTCCTGCCGGTGATGGAGGACGGCACCGTCATTCTCGTCGGCGCGACCACCGAAAACCCGTCCTTCGAGCTCAACGCCGCGCTGTTGTCGCGCGCCCGTGTGCTGACCTTCCATTCGCTCGATGTGGCGAGCATCGAAAAGCTTCTGGCGCGCGCCGAGGCCGGTGAGGCGCGGCCGCTGCCGGTTGACGACGAGGCCCGCGCGACAATGGTGCGCATGGCCGACGGCGACGGGCGCGCCGCGCTGACGCTGGTCGAGGAAGTCTGGCGCGCGGCGGGCGAGGGTGAGACCTTCGGCGCGGAAGACCTGCAGCGCGTGGTCCAGCGCCGCGCCCCGGTCTACGACAAGAGCCAGGACGGCCACTACAATCTGATCTCGGCGCTGCACAAGAGCGTGCGCGGCTCCGACCCGGATGCGGCGCTCTACTATCTCGCCCGCATGTTCGATGCCGGTGAGGACCCGCTCTATATCGGCCGCCGGCTGGTGCGCATGGCCTCGGAGGACATCGGCATGGCCGATCCGCAGGCGCTGGTGATCGCCAGCGCGGCCAAGGACGCCTACGATTATCTCGGCTCGCCGGAAGGCGAGCTGGCGCTGGCGCAGGCCTGCGTCTATCTCGCCACAGCGCCGAAGTCGAACGCGGCCTATGTCGCCTTCAAGGCGGCGACGCGGGCGGCGAAGGAAAACGGCTCGCTGCCGCCGCCAAAACACATCCTCAACGCGCCGACGAAGCTGATGAAGGAGGAGGGCTACGGCGCCGGCTATGCCTACGACCACGACGCGCCGGAGGCGTTTTCCGGCCAGGACTACTTTCCCGAGGCAATGGGCCGGCAGACCTTCTACGACCCGCCCGACCGCGGTTTCGAGCGCGAGATCCGCAAGCGGCTCGACTACTGGGTAAGGCTCAGGCGCGAGCGCGGCAAGGGCGATTGACCACGGTCAATGCGGCGGCCGGCCGGCCCGCCGATCATGCATGGAGCGAAACCCGGCGCAGCAAGGGAGCCAGCCATGCATGTCGTCGTCATCTACGCCACCGTCGAGGGGCAGACCCGCAAGATCGCCCGCAACATCGCCGGAACCGTGCAGAGCGCCGGCCACGATGTCACCGTGTTCGACGCGACCGATATCGAGGATGTCGATCTCGGTGCGACCGATGCGCTGATCGTCGCCGCGCCGGTGCATGTCGGCCGCTATCCGGCCGCGCTCGGCCACTGGCTGAAGGCCAATGCCGGGGCGGTCGCCTCCATTCCCTCGGCCTTCGTCTCCGTATCGCTGGCCACCGCCTCGGCATTTGCCGAGGAACATCGCGAGATCGAGGCGATTGCCGCCGCCTTCACGGCGGAATGCGGCTGGAAGCCGACAGCTGTCCACCAGGCGGCCGGTGCGCTGCGCTATCTCGAATACGACTTCCTGAAACGCCTGCTGATGCGCCAGTTCGCCAGGAAGGAGGGCGGACCGGTGGACATGTCGAAGGATCACGAGTTCACCGACTGGGACGCGCTGGCCGATTTCGTCAACGGCTTTGTGAAGGCGGCGAGCGCGGCCTGAGACGCCAGTTCCCCGCCCGACCGTCCGTCAGGGGTCCGGCTGGCCCGGACAAACCCCTCAAACGACTTTCATTTGACGCCCAACCGCTCTAAGCAGGGGCCATGTTGCATCTGGCTATCGTGGCCGCCGGCGGGGCGATCGGGGCGGGTTTGCGCCATCTGGCAGGCCTGGCGGCGCTGAGATGGATGGGCGCCGGCTTTCCGTGGGGAACGCTGTTCGTCAATGTCGTCGGCTCGCTTGCCATGGGCCTGTTGATCGCCGGCCTGGCGCGGCGCGCCGGCGGCACGTCGGCGGAACTGCGACTGTTCCTGGCGACCGGCCTGCTTGGCGGGTTCACCACCTTTTCCGCTTTCTCGCTCGACGTGGCGGTGCTGTGGGAGCGCGGCGAGACCCATGCGGCGGTGGCCTATGTGCTGGCAAGCGTCGTCGTTTCCATCGCGGCGCTGTTTGCCGGGCTGTGGCTGGTCCGCAGCTTCGCCTGATGACAAGCGGCGGCCGTTGGGCTATTCGCGGGCGCGATGAAATCCGTCCAGCAGATCACCGTCGATCCCGATGAATCCGGCATGCGTCTCGACCGCTGGTTCAAGACGCATTTTCCCGGGCTCGGTTTCGGGCCGTTGCAGAAGCTGCTGCGCACCGGTCAGGTGCGCGTCGACGGCGGCCGGGCGAAAACCGATACCAGGCTGAAGGACGGCCAGGTGGTGCGCGTGCCGCCGCTCGACACCGACCGCAAGCAGGCATCCGCCACCGTACGGACCTTGCGCGAAAGCGGCGACGGCGAGGCGCTGTCGCGCATCCTGCTGCACGAGGACGACAAGGTGCTGGTGTTCAACAAGCCGGCCGGCCTCGCCGTGCAGGGCGGTTCGGGCGTGTCGCGCCATGTCGACGCCATGCTGGAAGCCTGGCGCAACAACAAGGGCGAGAAGCCGAGGCTTGTGCACCGGCTCGACCGCGACACATCGGGCGTGCTGGTGGTGGCGCGGACCCGGCAGGCGGCGGTGCGGCTGACCGAGGCGTTCCGCAAGCGCGACACGAAGAAAATCTACTGGGCGCTGGTCAAGGGCGTGCCGAAGAAGCAGGAGGGGCGCATCTCGACCTGGCTGGTGAAGCAACAGACGCGCGACGGCGACCGCATGCGCGTGGCCAGGCACGGCGAGCCGGACGCCGATCATGCGGTCTCGAACTACCGGGTGATCGACACCGCGGCGCAGGGCCTTTCGTGGCTTGAAATGCAGCCCCATACCGGCCGCACCCACCAGCTTCGCGTCCACGCCGCCCATATCGGCTGTCCGATCATCGGCGATCCGAAATATTTCGAGGCCGACAGCAACTGGGAATTTCCCGGCGGCATGCAAAAAAGGCTGCACCTGCATGCGCGGCGCATCGTCATACCGCATCCCGCCGGCGGCGTGATCGACATCGGTGCGCCGCTGCCGCCGCACATGGAGCAGAGCTGGAACCTGCTCGGATTTGACGAGACGGCGGCCGGGGAATAGGCACATAAATCGATGCGTGAGCTGTTGAACAATCTTGAAGAGGATGCCGGCAAGGACCCGGAAAGGCTGGCGCGCGAGCATGCCAAGCGGCCGCTGCCGAAACGGTTCTACAAGACCGCCGCCGTGGTCGAGGCCGGGGAGGGCGGTTTTGCCGTGGCGCTCGACGGGCGCATGGTCAAAACGCCTGCGCGGGCAACGCTTGCCCTGCCGACGGCGGTTGCCGCCGGTCTGATCGCCGACGAATTCGGCGCACAAAAGGACCGCATCAATCCCGCGACGATGCCGGCGACACGGCTTGCCAACACCGCCATCGACGGCGTTGCCGCCGATCCGCAGGCCGTGCTGGAGGACGTGCTGCGCTTTGTATCGTCCGACCTGCTTTGCTACCGGGCCGGAACCCCGAAGGAACTGGTGCGACGGCAGGCCGCCGCCTGGGACAGGGTGCTCGATCTCGTTTGCGACCGCTACGGCGCCCGCTTCGTGCTGTCGGAAGGCGTGATGCATGTGGAGCAGCCGGGCGAGGCGGTCGCGGCGATCGGCGTGGCGCTCGGGCGTCACCAACATCCGCTGGCGCTCGCCGCGCTGCACTCCATGACCTCGCTGACCGGCTCGGCGCTTCTGGCGCTTTCCGTCGCCGACGGGCTCATCACCGCGGATGAAGCCTGGTCGGCCGCCCATGTCGACGAGGACTGGAACATCTCGCAATGGGGCGAGGACGCCGACGCGGCGGCCAGGCGCAAATTCCGCCGTGGCGAGATGATGGCCGCGGCCGGCCTGCTGGCGGCGCTTGCCGCATCCTGATCTATCGCAGGTTCAACCTGGCCGTCAGGCGCAGGCCCAGAACCGCGAAGATCATCATCACCCAGGTCGGGTCGGCACGGCGGAACCAGGAACTCTCCAGCATCGAGTTCAAGAGTACGAAGGTCAGCACCATGAGGAAGAAGTCGGCCAGGCGGCGGTTATCCCGCCCGGGCCGGCAGCGGAGGAAATCGGCAAGCGGCCGGACGCAGAGCACGAAAACGACGATGGCGGCCGCCGGAATGCCCATGAACAGCGCCATGTCGATATAGTTGCTGTGGCCGTTGACGATCTCGCGATAGTCCCAGTCGGCGTCGATCGGCAGGAAGGAATCGGTGACGACCGGGCTCAGCCAGAATCCGTCGAAGCCGTAACCGGTCCACGGCCGCGCGGCGATGTTTTCCAACCCGACCGCCCATAGCGTGACGCGTCCGGTATAGGTCGGGTCATCCATGGTGGCCTCGACGATCCCGGCCGCCCAGGGCGACACCGCGGTGCCGATGGTGAAGGTCGCGGCGCTTGCAACGCTGACGACGATCAGCAGCACCGGCAGCCAGCGCGAGGCGAAGACGCGGCCGGCGAAGGCGGCGCCGATGGCCAGCGGAATCATGCCGTTGGTGGTCTTCGAGCCGGTCTGGATGACGAAGATGCCGGCGAGCACGATGATTGCCACCCCCGCCCAGCGGCCGCCGCAGCGCATGAGATAGATGCCGTAGAACAGGAAGGTCGCCATCACCGGGCCGGCGACGTTTTTGTGGGAGAACACGCCGCGCCACAGCCCCTCGTGCTGGGCCTCGTTGCCGCCGGCGCCGTGGATCGCCGCGTCGGGCAGGAACAGGATGCCGAAATAGCTGAGCGCCAGTACGGCGAGGACGACGGCGGTGAAAACGCGGCGTAGCGCGGCCGGCGAATGCGGCAGCGCCAGCACGCCGGCGCAGATGACGACCACGATCAGCGTGAACAGGACCGAGCGCGTGGCCCCGGCCGGGTCGGGTGCGTTGGAGGCCGAGAACATCAGGCAGGCGACGACGGGCAACCAGGCGATGTCGGCCAGCGCCAGGGTGCGGCGCCGGTCGGCGAATGTCAGCATGGCGAAGACGGCGAGCATGCCGGCAAGCGAGAAGCCGATCTGGTTGACCGGATTGGGACCGAGCGCCGGTTCGACCGCAAGGTCGGTCGCCGCGAACGGCTCGAAGGATATCAGCAGGATCGCCAGCAGGATCATGGCGATGCCGGTCGCCATGGCCGACGTGAGCCGCTCGGAAGCGGCTGGTGCGAAGCGGGTCTGGCTTCCTGCGTGAAAATAGGTCAAGCGCTGTGCTGCCCGGGTGCTGGGACTGGTTGGCATTGACGCTATCACGTGATTGGTTTTGTTATGGTTAACGAAACCTTGCGCGGCGCGCCCGGCGGCTTTTCCGGACGCGTTCGCGCGATGTCGCAAACAGGATCAGCCGTGGCGGGCGGGCCGACTAATCTTCGCCCGGCCAGGCCGCAGCGGGCGGCGGGCAAGCAGGGCATTCCAGTCGGAGAACCGGTCAATGGCAGAGTTTCCTGAACGCGCGAAAGTGGTGATTGTCGGGCTGGGGGGCATCGTCGGCGCATGCGTCGCCCACCATCTGATCGAACGCGGCTGGGACGACATCGTCGGCATCGACAAATCCGGCATTCCGACAGACATCGGCTCGACGGCGCATGCATCGGACTTCTGCTACGCCACCAGCCACGACTTCCTGTCGTGCTGGACGACGCTCTACTCGGTCGATTTCTACGAGAAGCTTGGCCACTATTCGCGGGTCGGCGGGCTGGAGGTCGCCCGCGTTGGCGACGATGCGCGCATGGCGGAACTGAAGCGCAAGGTTGCGTCCGGCAAGGCGTTCGGCACCCGCGCCGAGATGATCAGCGCCGCCGAGACCAAGGCGAAGTTTCCGCTGCTGGAAGAAAGCGTGATCCAGGGCGCGATGTGGGACCCGGATGCCGGTCTCGTGGTGCCGCGCTCGCAGACGGTCGCCGGCAAGCTGGTCGACCGGGCCGAGGCGGCTGGCAAGCTTAGGGCGTTCGCCAACACGCCGGCAACCGGGCTTAAGATCGAGGACGGCCGTATTGCCGGCGTGGTGACGCATCGCGGTACGATCATGGCCGATCACGTGATCGTCTGCACCGGCCTGTGGGGACGGCTGATCGCCGAGATGGCGGGCGAGGACCTGCCGGTGATGCCGGTCGATCATCCGCTGACCTTCTTCGGGCCGTACAACGAGTTTGCCGGCACCGGCAAGGAGATCGGCTGGCCGCTGCTGCGCGACCAGGGCAATTCGGCTTATATGCGCGATACCGGCGATCCGAAGTCGACCGAGGGCGGGCAGATCGAATGGGGTTACTACGAGGAGACCAACCCCAGGCTCTGCCATCCGCGCGACATTCTGGAAAAGGAGCAGGCGCGGCTGTCGCCGTCGCAGCGCGACCTGGAGATGGAACAGATCATCGAGCCGCTGGAACGCGCCATGGAACTGACGCCGATCCTCGGCGAGCTCGGCTACAATGAGGGCCATTCCTTCAACGGGCTGTTGCAGGTCACCGCCGATGGCGGCCCGTCGATCGGCGAAAGCCAGAAGGTGCGCGGGCTCTGGTACGCGGTGGCGATCTGGGTCAAGGACGCGCCGGGCATGGCCAAGCTGGTCGCCGACTGGATGACCGACGGCCGAACGGCGATCGACCATGCGGCGATCGACTATGCTCGCTTCTACCCGCACCAGCTCGACGAGGCCTTCGTCGAGGGCCGTTGCGGCGAGGCGGCGCAGAAGATCTACAATCCCGCCGTCCATCCGCGCGAACCCTATGCGACTGGCCGCAATGTCCGCCACTCGCCCTTCTACGAGCGCGAGAAGGAACTCGGCGGCCATTTCATGGAGCTCGGCGGCTGGGAGCGGGCGCATGGCTATGCCGCCAACGAACATCTGCTCGACAAATACGCAAACCAGGTGCCGGTGCGCGAGAACGAGTGGGACAACCGCCATTTCTGGCGCGTCTCCAATGCCGAGCACCTGGAAATGAGTGCCAATGTCGGCATGGTCAACCTGTCGCATTTCGCCATCTACGATGTCGAGGGACCGGACCATGTGGCGTTGATGGAATGGCTGTGCGCGGCGCGCATCGGCGGCGATGCCAATATCGGCAAGGGCATCTACACCCATTTCCTCGACGACGAGGGCATGGTGCGCGCCGACCTGACCGTCATCCGCATGGAGGACCGCTGCCGCGTCATCGACGGGGCGGACGCCGGTCCGCGCGACTTCAACTACATGAAGCGTGTTGCGGCCGACAAGGGCTTCGACGTCACTGTCACCGACGTCACCGAGAAATACGTCACCATCGGTGTCTGGGGGCCGAATGCGCGCGCGACGCTGCAAAAGGTGGTGGAGGATGCGGACGGACTCAGCCCGGAGAATTTCCCGTTCGCTGCGATCAAGCCGCTGCGCATCGCCGGCAGGAACGTCACCGCGTTCCGCATCTCCTATGTCGGCGAGCAGGGCTGGGAGCTGCACATGGCTTACGAGGACGGGCTTGCCGTCTGGGACGCGATCCGGGCCGAGGGCGTGATGGCGTTCGGTGTGGAGACCTATGCCAACACTCGGCGCATGGAAAAGAGCCTGCGGCTGCAGAACGCCGACCTTCTGACCGAATACAACCTTCTGGAAGCCGATCTGGCGCGCCCCAAGGTCAAGGAGGCGGACTTCCGCGGCAAGGCGAAGCACCTGGAATATCGCGCCCGCGACCACCAGCCGGCGATGCTGTGCACGCTGGTGATGGACGAGAATACCGATTCAGCCGGCGTGGCGCGCTATCCGGTCGGCATCTGCCCGATCCTCGATCCGGAGACCGGCGAGACGCTGGTCGACGATCTCGGCCGGCGCTCCTACACCAGTTCCATCGCCTACGGGCCGACCATCGGCAAGAATATCGCGCTCGGCTATCTGCCGTGGAGCCATTGCCAGGAGGGGCGCAAGCTCAGGATCGAGTATTTCGGCGAGCAGTATCCGGTGACCGTCGCTGCCGTCGGCTACAAGCCGCTCTACGACCCGGAGAACCTGAAGCCGAGAACGTGATGTGGTTCGGCGGCTAAACCAACCTCCCCCTTGAGGGGAGGTCGGCGATTGGCTTGCGAAGCAAGACAGAGCCGGGTGGGGGTATTTTTGAGAGATCGAGCTTCCCTGCTACCCCCATCCATTCGACCTTCGCGTTCCGCTCGGTCTCATTGGCCTCCCCTCAAGGGGGAGGCGGGGCTTTGCGGTTTCCAATCCGCCCTTCGGCCCCCCACAAGGGGGAGGTGGCCCCCACGCCCGATGGGCGGGCTGTGGGCGGCGGCGATTACAATCGCGTGATCGGGAGATTGCCTACTGGCAATGGCCGGCCGGTTGGATCAAGCTTGGCGCATGAAGCGGATACTGCCATTTCTGGCGGTGCTGGCGTTTCTCTTCGGTACGCAGGGGGATTTGCGCGCCCGCGCCGAAACCCCGGTCGATGTCGAGCTCGTGCTGGCGGTCGACGTGTCGAGCTCGATGATGTCCGACGAGCTTGCCCTGCAGCGGCAGGGCTATGCGGCCGCTTTCCGCTCCGACGAGGTGCTGCGGGCGATCAGGTACAACCGCTACGGCCGCATCGCGGTCACCTATGTCGAATGGGGGGCGTCCGACCTGCACGACGTCATCGTTCCGTGGACGGCGGTGGCGACTGCGGAAGATGCCGAGCGGATCGCCGTGATCCTGGAAAGCGCCAGGGTCCGCAACTTGGCGCGGACGTCGATTTCCGGCGCCATCCGCTACTCCGTGCGGGCGTTTGCCGACAACCGCTTTCAAGGCACCAGGCGCGTAATCGACGTATCCGGCGACGGTCCGAACAACCAGGGCGGGCTGGTGACGGAAGCGCGCGATGCGGCGATAGGCGAGGGCATCACCATCAACGGCCTGCCCGTGGTGATCGAGGGCCGCGCCTTCGGCGAAGAAACCATCGCCGATCTGGACGACTACTACGCCGACTGCGTGATCGGCGGTCCGCAGGCGTTCGTGATGGCGGTGAAGGACTGGAATCAGTTTGCCGAGGCGGTGCGCCGGAAACTGGTGGTCGAACTGTCGGGTGGCCAACCGCCTGTCTGGCGGGCCTCGTCGGTTGTGGCAGAACCGGCCGGCGGCCAGTTTGACTGCGGGGTTGGCGAAGCAGGCTGGAAAGAGATGGGCGGCAACTGAACGGTCGCGGTTGTCGTTCCGGCAATCGTTTCGGGCCATTGCCGCCGAGGCGTCCCGCCTGGTTCTGCGCCGGCGTGGTCAGACCGCCAGCAGCCGCTTGCCGTCGGCGCGCTCCTGCTGTGGCGTGCGCGAATAGAGTTCGCGGTAGCATTTGGAGAAATGCGACGCGGAAACGAAGCCGCAGGCCACCGCCACCTCGACGACGGGAAGGGCCGATTGCAGCAGCAGGTGACGGGCGCGGTCGAGGCGCAGGTCGAGATAATAGCGTGCCGGCGAGCGGCCCATCTCCTGGCGGAACAGGCGCTCGATCTGGCGCCGTGACAGGCCGACATGGTCGGCGATGTCGAGCAGCGTCAGCGGTTCGGCGATATTGGCTTCCATCAGTTCGATGATCGAGATGACCTTGGCGTTCTGGACGCCGAGACGGGCGCGCAGCGGCAGGCGCTGGCGGTCGCCGGCGGAGCGCACCCGGTCGGTCAGAACCTGTTCGCAGACCCGGTTGACGAGGTCGTCGCCGAAATCGTCGCCGATCAGCTTCAGCATCATGTCGAGCGAGGCGGTGCCGCCCGCGCAGGTGTAGATGTTCGAATCGACCTCGAACAGGTCGGAATAGACCTCCGCCTTGGGAAACTTTTCGGCAAAGCCCGGCAGGTTCTCCCAGTGGATGGCGCAACGCCTGTCGGAAAGAAGCCCGGCGGACGCCAGCAGATAGGCGCCGGTGCACAGGCCGCCGATGGCGACGCCGCGATTGTACTCCTCGCGCAGCCAGGCCAGCACCGATTTGTTGTTGTAGTCTTCGACGTTGATTCCGGCGCAGGCGACCACCATCGACGGGCGGTCGCCGCCGGTCATGCGCTTGCGTTCCTCTTCCAGCGACGTGTCGACGTGGCACACCACCCCGTTGGAGGCGTGGACGGGATTGCCGTCGGCGCTCGACAGGCGCCAGCTATAGGCCTCGAAGCCCAGCATCCGGTTTGCCGACCGCAGCGGATCGATGGCCGTGGCAAAGGCGATCATGGTAAAGTCGGGAACCAGGAAAAATACGATGGACCGGCAAACTCGTCGCCGTGTGTCGGTGCCGGCGTTCAACAATCAATCCCCATCGACGGCTCGCGCAGATACATGTCAATTCTGACATAGAAGCGTCAACCCGAACAAGGCGTGCCTGTCAATCGGGCTTTGAGAAAACCTTTCGCCAAGCCGGAATCAAAAAAGGCTCCCGCCGTCGCCGGCGGGAGCCTTTCAATCTGGCTGGAGGCGCCCGGTGTCAGCCGAGCGTGTGGCCGAGGCGGGAGGCGGCAAGCGCGCCGACCTGGCCGGGCATGGTGTTGGCGAGGCGGTTGCGTTCGAAAACCGTCGTCATGTTGGACGGGGCGGCGGAAGCAAAAATACGGGCGAAGAGTTTCATTGTCAGTCTCCTTGCGGTTCGGGCCACAGGTGGAGCCTTGGGTGCCTGCCTGGGGTCGTTCAATGGGGCTCAAATAGGCGCGGTTGGCCGCGGTTGAAGACGGAAAAACGAAGCCGTCCAACACAAAAGCGACACGTCGTTTTTCGGATCTGATGCGGGCGCCGATAAAGTCAGTGAAATCAACGATGTAACCTCTCGTTAACCGGCAATGCCATGCGCACGATCCAGATATGCGTCATGCGCATGGCAACCACGGCCGGTCACTGGCCGGTGCCGGCGCGGAGGCGGCGTATCTGCCGGCCGTCGGGCCAGCCGATATCCTTGCGGATCTCCTCGGGCAGCGAATTGATCAGCCGGTAGGTCCGGGCGTTTTCGCGGGCGATCCGGCGTTCTTCGGGCGAGCTGCGGAGAAAGCTGAAGAGAGACATTTTCCACTCCTTTGGGTTCTTTTCTGCTTTGAAGCGAATCCGTTTCCGTGTTCGCGAGTTGACAATGGTACCGTTTTTGTTTTCAATCAAACGAAATGAATTTAATGTATCTGTCAGAGAAACTGAAAGATAAGCGATGAACGCACCCGTCAACCATCCCGTTCCGCTGCTCGAGCCCGACGTTTTGCGCTCCTTCGTGGCGATTGCCGAGACCGGCAGTTTCACCGCCGCCGCCAACCAGGTGTTCCGAACCCCTTCGGCGGTCTCGATGCAGATCAAGAAACTTGAGGAAGTACTTGGAAAACCTCTGTTTGTACGCGATTCCCGCTCGGTGACCCTGACCGCGGACGGCGAGATGCTGATCGGCTATGCCAGGCGGCTTCTGGCGCTGAACCGCGAGGCGGTGGCCAAGTTCATCGCGCCCGACATTTCCGGCGAGGTGCGGCTTGGCGCCCCCGACGACGTCTCCGAACGTTTCCTGCCCGACATGCTGCGCCGGTTTTCGCAGAGCCATCCCGGAATCACCGTCAATGTGGTGGTGGAGAACACCAACGTGCTGATCGAACGCGTGGCGAGGGGCGGGCTCGACCTGGCGATGATCACCTGCGAGGGCGGCGTTGCCGGTGACGAGAACGCCGAGGTGCTGCATCGCGAACCGCTGGCCTGGGCGTGCCTGCGCGGCGGCTGCGCGGCCTCGCGCGATCCGCTGCCGGTATCGGTATGGGAAGAGGGCTGCGTGTGGCGCAAGAGCGCGCTCGACGGCCTTGCCGCGGCCAACCGCAACTACCGCATCTCGTTCCAGAGCGCCTATATCTCCGGCCAGAAGGCGGCGATCCTGGCCGACCTGGCGGTGGCGCCGATGCCGGTCTCGGCGATCAGCGACCCGATCATGGCGGCGGACGCTTCCTACGGCCTGCCGGAACTTGGCGACTATGCGCTCGGCCTGGTGGTGGTGCGTGAACCCAGCGCCGCCGCTGCCGCGGCGGCCGATCATTTGAGAGCAAGTTTCGCGCAGCGCAGAAGCGTTGTCGGCGCTGCGGCGCGGCGCGTCGGAATGGCCTGCTGACAAGCTGTATCGGCATTCGGCCATGGAGCGCGGCGACGCCCCACCACGGCTCGCGCTGCGGTCGACCCACGGTCCGGCCTGATCCGCTTCGCTTCGATGGCCGGGAGGAAACGCGAAAGCGGGAAGACGGGCGGTCGAATGGATCGCTCATCGAGGCAGTGCGGTGCGGTGCCGTGACCGCCCGTCGACGATCACCCTTGCGGGGATCGCCACCGCCTCCGCCGGGCCGGTTCTAGACCCGGCTTCCCTTGGAGGCGACGGGTGGATTGTTTCACAATATTGGCGGGCGGGGATAAAACCGCCGCGAAAAGCGCGGGTGCAGGCGTCTCCTCCCCTTGCAGGGAGACGATACCGCGCGACATTGCCGCTTTGCCGCCTGTCCACAACCACGGCATCTCCACCACGCTTTTGCCCGATTTCGGGCTGAAAGACGGGCTTGAGGGCGTGCGGCAAGTTTTCAACCTGTTCCGCCCGCGTCTTGTTGACGGTCCGACAGCGGACCATTTGCCGCCGGGGGCGGCCGGAGAGGGTATTAACATGAAAACCAGGATCATAGCCGTCGTGGCCGCTGCAACGCTTGCGGCCGCCTGTACCACGGACCCCTATACGGGCCGGCAGAAGGTTTCCAACACTGCGGCGGGCGCCGGCATCGGCGCCGGCCTCGGCGCGCTCGCCGGCCTTGCTGTCGGCGGCAGCCCGCGCGCCCAGCGCAATGCCGTGCTGATCGGCGCCGGCATCGGCGCGCTCGCCGGCGGCGGTGTCGGCGCCTATATGGACAAGCAGGAAGCCGAAATCCGCGACCAGCTTCGCGGCACCGGCGTGTCGGTGACGCGCAATGGCAACGTCATCGTGCTGAACATGCCGTCCAACATCACCTTCGACGTCGACCAGGACGCGGTCAAGGGATCGTTCTATCCGGTGCTGAACTCGGTGGCGCTGGTGCTGAAAAAGTACAACCGCACCGTCGTCGACGTGAACGGTCATACCGATTCGTCGGGCGATGATTCCTACAATTACGGCCTGTCGCAGCGCCGCGCGCTTTCGGTCGCCAACTACCTCAACGGCCAGGGCGTCGACGGCCGCCGTTTCTCGGTGGTCGGTTTCGGCGAGACCCAGCCGATCGCCTCCAACAACACGGCTGAGGGCAGGGCGGCGAACCGCCGCGTGGAAATCCAGCTCGCGCCGGTCACCTGATCCGCAGATGACGGAATCGATAACCCGCCGCAACTTGCGGCGGGTTTCTTTTTTGTGTCGAGATGGGTGGGACGGGCGTCAGGCCCTGGTGATCACGACCTCCAGATATTCGCCTGGAACGCGCATCGAGCCGTCCGTGGCGACGTTGAACCGGTCGATGGTTTCCTCGATGGCGTCGTGGAAACCTTCGCGAGCCGTTTCGTCGAGCGCAAGAAAGGCCTTGTGCACGGGGCCGTAATAGTCGCGGAAGAGGTCGACGAAGCTCGAAGGGGTCTCGGCCCTGAAGATAAAGTTGCGCCGCACGATCTCAATCGACGCCGCGCTCGCCCCGAAGGCCGTTTGCAGCCAGTTCTCGTCGCCCCACAGCGCCGGCGACTGCACGCCTGCGGGCGGTGGCACATGGGCGCCGACGGTCTTGAACAGCTGGCCGATGAAGCTTGACGGCGTCCAGTTCGCCAGGCCGATCCTGCCGCCCGGACGGCAGACGCGGGCGAGTTCGGCGGCCGCCTGCGCCTGGTTTGGGGAAAACATGACGCCGAAGGTGGAGACGACCGCGTCGAACTCGCCGTCGGTGAACGGCAGGGCCTCCGCATCGGCGATCTGGAAGCGAACGTCGAGGCCGTCGGCCTCGGCACGCGCCCGGCCCCGGGCCAGCAGGTCGCCGACATAGTCGGTCGAGGTGACATTGGCGCCGCGACGGGCGAAGGCGAGCGTCGCGTTGCCGTTTCCGGCGGCGACATCGAGAACCGACGCGCCGGCAGATGGATCGACGGCTTCTGCGAGCTGCTCGCCGACGATCTGCAGCGTTATGCCGATGCGCGAATAGTCGCCCGATGCCCAGGCGGCGTTCTGCTTCTGCTTGATTGCCACGAAGTCGGGGGCGGAGGTGATCTGGGTGACGATGTTCATGACAGGTTCCTTTCTTTGTCGGGGTTGGGTTGTCGGTCGGCTACCGGCGGGCAAGGCGACGTTCTCGGTGCACGCGGCTTGAATGGGCATTCAGGGCGCATTCGACCGCGACCATCTGCAGGAAGGCCCTGCGACGGGCGCGTTCTTCCGCGCGGATGCGCAGCTGATTGGCGGCTTCGCCGATCGTGGCCGCGGCCACGATCGAAAGGACGGCAACCAGTATCCGGGTTGGAAAATGCGCTTCGAACATCGCTTCGCTCCGTTGCTTCGGCGGACCTGGACTTGTTGAAACGTCCGCCTGTCGGTAGATTTCGCTGTTGACGGGCTATCGATGCCCGATCCGGTGACGCCCCGCTTGAACGTTTGTTGGAGATTTGCGGGGGATTTTCTGGTGATCGGCCGGATCGTTCCGTCAGGACCTGCCGAAGCCATGGCGCAGGAGTTCGCCAATGTCCGTTTATCGCTTCGACGATTTCGAGCTTGACGCAGGCGCATTCGAAATCAGGAAGGACGGCCAAAAGCGCCACGTCGAACCGCAGGTATTCGATCTTCTGCATTTTTTCGTGCGGGAGCCCGGGCGCGTCATCGGCCGCGACGAGATCATCGAAAAAGTGTGGAACGGCCGCATCGTGTCCGATGCAACGATCTCCAGCGCGATCAAGTCGGCGCGCAAGGCGCTCGGCGACAGCGGCGAGAGCCAGGCGCTTCTCGAAACGGTGCGCGGCCGGGGATTCCGCTTTCGCGGCCATGTCGAAACCGCTGGCGGCCCGACGACCGCCGAGAACGGTTCGGCGCAGGATCGTTCAGGCGCGGCAACGGAAGTGCCGGATCCGGCGCTGGCGATCCTTCCGTTCGAGGCGCAGGGAGACGACAACGAGCCGGTGGCGCTGGCGGACCGGCTGACGGGCGACCTTGCGACGATCCTGGCCCGCATTCCGCTGCTCAAGATCGCCTCGCGCCAGGTCAGCGCCGCTTTTGCCCGGGGAGGCGAAACCCCGGAGGCCGCCCGCGCGAAATTGGGCGTGAACTACCTGCTCGAAGGCAATCTGGTGCGGGCGGGCGAGGAGATCAGGGCCAACATCCAGCTCATCGAGACCCGTCACGGCTTCCACCTCTGGGCGCAGCAATTCGCGCTGCCTGCCGGAACGGACATTCTGCCAGGGCTGCTGGAATCAATTCTCCCGCAGCTCGAAGCCCAGATAATCAAGGCGATGTTCAACGAACTCGGCAATGCCGAGGGGATATTGACCGGGCGCCAGCTGCTTCTGCAAGCGATGACGACGCTTGCGCTGAAAGGCTGGACGCCTGAAAGCTTCGCGGCGGCGGCGGACCTGCTGCGCCAATCCATTAAACAGCAGCCGAACCTGGCTTTGAGCCATGCACATCTGTCGCTAACGCTGGCGCTCGGCCAGCGCATCGGCATGATCGACCGGTCGGACGAGATCATCCAGGAAGCGCTGAACGAGGTCGAAGCGGCGCTTGAGCTCGACGCCATGGATTCAAACGTCCTCGGTGTCGTCGGCTGCGCGCTGTCGGACATGGGGATCACGGATCGCGGCATGCCGCTTCTCCACAATGCGATCGCCACGAATGCCCACAATGCCCAGGCCTATGCGGCGCTCGGCGCGGCGCATCTGATGGTCGAGGAGGCGGAGCCGGCGATCAAGAACCTCCTGCACGGCATACGCATCAGCCCGATGGATGGCCGTCTGGCGGTGTGGGTCAGCGTGCTGGCCAGCGCCTACCTGATGGCCGGCGAACTCGAGCTGGCGCTTAACGAGGCGCGCAAGGCCTGCGGCATCGGCGCCCGATCCCACCTTCCGCTGCTGGTGCTCGCCGCCGTCTACCTGCGCTCGGGAGACAAGGGCAGGGCAAAATCGACGGTCGAACAGACCTACAGGATGCGGCCGAACCTGACCGACAGGCAGGTCATGGCCGCCATCGGTCCGCGATTTGCCGATGCGGTGTTGGCCATGCGTCCGCAAGCGGCTGGATGACAGCCCGGGCTGCGCCCGTCTCCAGGCGGGTTTCTGGCGATCGAACGCATGGGGCCGGCAAGTCCCGGCAAGGCTACGGTCCCGAGCTTGGCGTCCCGAAACCCGAACGAGGGCAGGGCGCACGATGCGATCGCCGGACACCATCACCGTTTCCCGGCTTGCCGGTCTCAACGCTACGGAGACCGCGCCGCGTCCGCCGAAACTAATCCATATTGACGCCCATGGCAGATTTTCCCAAACTTCGCCTCCGGGGGCATTGGATACAGATTTGATCAGGGCGATCGGAACTGCGCTGTTTCGATCAGGAGACGGCGAAGTGTTCGGACAATGGAACTGACAGTGCCCGCAAAGGCAGGGATTCGCGCCATCGACCCGTTCGGCCGGCCGGCCGTTGCATCGGGGGCGGGATGCCCCGTCTAGCCGTCGCCTTTGTCCGTTTCGCCGATGCGATCAATTACCGTGTCGGCAGGCTGGTCATGTACGGCGTGTTCGTCATGGTGGCGATCCTGCTGTGGTCGTCGATCTCCAAGACCTTCTTCCTGCCGTCGCTGTGGACGCTCGAAATGGCGCAGTTCGCCATGGTCGCCTACTATATCCTCGGCGGGCCCTACTCGATCCAGCTCGGTTCGAACGTGCGCATGGACCTGATCTACGGCGAGTTCTCCGACCGCCGCAAGGCGTGGTTCGACGCCTTCACCGTGCTGATGCTGGTGTTCTATCTCGGCGTGCTGCTCTACGGCGCCATCGACAGCACGACCTATTCCATCCAGTACGGCGAGCGCAGCCCGACCGCCTGGCGGCCCTATCTGTGGCCGATCAAGGTGATCATGTGCTTCGGCTTCGTGCTGATGCTGATGCAGGCGCTTTCGGAGTTCATCAAGGACGTCGCAAGGATCCGCGGGGTGGAGATGTGATGTCTTACGAGATGATCGCCATCATGATGTTCTCGTCGATGATGCTGATGCTGATGACCGGCCAGCGCGTATTTGCGGCGATCGGCGGCGTGGCGGCGGTCTCGGCGCTGCTGTTGTGGGGCACGGGCGGCTCGGCGCTGCCGTTCACCGCGGCGATGAAGCTGATGAAGTGGTATCCGCTGCTGACCCTGCCGATGTTCATCTTCATGGGCTACGTGCTGTCGGAATCGCGCATCGCCGACGATCTTTACAAGATGTTCCACGTGTGGATGGGGCCGGTCAATGGCGGACTCGCCATCGGCACGATCGGGCTGATGGTGCTGATCTCGGCGATGAACGGGCTGAGCGTGGCCGGCATGGCCATCGGCGCGACGATCGCGCTGCCCGAACTGCTCAGGCGAGGATACGACAAGCGTATGGTGACCGGCGTCATCCAGGCCGGCTCCTCGCTCGGCATCCTGGTGCCGCCCTCGGTGGTGCTGGTGCTCTATGCCATGATCGCGCGCCAGCCGGTCGGCCAGTTGTGGCTCGCCGGCGTCATCCCCGGCCTGATGATGGCGGGGATGTTCGTCATCTACATCGCCATCCGCTGTAAGCTGCAGCCGCATCTCGGCCCGGCGCTGTCGAAGGACGAGCGCAACGTGCCGCTGGCGGAGAAGCTGCGCCTGCTGCGGGCCGGCGTGCTGCCGCTGGCGATCTTCGGCGCCATGATGATCCCCTTCGTCAACGGCTGGACCAGCCTGGTCGAGGCCTCGGCCGTCGGCGCGATGACCGCCTTCCTCGCCGCGGTGATCAAGGGGCGGATGACGAGCGAGGTGTTCGAGGTCTCCGTGCGCCAGACGCTGGCGATCTCCTGCATGTTCATGTGGATCATCCTCGCCGCGCTCGGCTTCGGCGCCGTGTTCGACGGGCTCGGCGCGGTCAAGGCGATCGACAATCTGTTCACCGAGCAGCTCGGTCTCAATCCGTGGGTGATCCTGATCCTGATGCAGGTCTCGTTCCTGCTGATGGGCACGTTCCTCGACGACACCGCCATGCTGGTCATCGTTGCGCCGCTCTACATCCCGCTGGTCGCGCAGCTCGATCTCGGCATGCCGCGCGGCGAGGTGCTCATCTGGTACGGCGTGCTCTACACGATCACGACGCAGATCGCCTACATGACGCCGCCCTTCGGCTACAACCTGTTCCTGATGCGCGCCATGGCGCCGCCGGAGATCGGCCTGCGCGACATCTACGCCTCGATCACGCCCTTCGTCGGCGTCATGCTGCTGGCGCTGATGCTGATCATGGCGTTTCCGGGGATCGCGCTGTGGCTGCCCGATCACGTCTACAACAGATAGGGTGCGGTATTCGGGGTTTCGCTGACAACCATAACCACAAAGCAAGGAGAGCATCATGACCACACGACGCAAATTCCTGACCGGGGCCGCAGGGGCCACGGGCGCCGCCGCGCTCGCCGCGCCGGCAATCGCCCAGTCGACGATCAAGTGGCGCCTGCAAACCTATGCCGGCCCGGCGCTGGCCGAGCACGTGGTCAAGCCGGCGATCGACAGTTTCAACAAGATCGCCGGCGACCAGATGCAGATCGAGCTCTACACCTCCGACCAGCTCGTGCCGACGGCGGAACTGTTCCGCGCCATGCAGGCCGGCACGATCGACGCCGTGCAGTCGGACGATGATTCCATGGCCTCGCCGACAGAGGTGACCGTGTTCGGCGGCTACTTCCCGTTCGCCTCGCGCTACTCGCTCGACGTGCCGGTGCTGTTCAACAAGTTCGGCCTGAAGGAGATCTGGGAGGCGGAATATGCCAAGGTCGGCGTTCAGCACATTTCCGCAGGCTCGTGGGATCCGTGCCACTTCAACACCAAGGACCCGATCAAGTCGCTCGCCGACCTGAAGGGCAAGCGCGTCTTCACCTTCCCCACCGCCGGCCGCTTCCTGGCGCAGTTCGGCGTCGTGCCGGTGACGCTGCCGTGGGAGGACATCGAGGTCGCGGTGCAGACCGGCGAACTTGACGGCATCGCCTGGTCGGGCATCACCGAGGACTACACGGTCGGCTGGGCCGACGTGACCAACTATTTCCTCACCAACAACATTTCCGGCGCCTGGATCGGCCATTTCTTCGCCAACCAGGATCGCTGGAACGAGGTGCCCGACAACCTGAAGGAACTGATGCGGGTGTGCTTCGACCAGAGCCACTATTACCGCCAATGGTGGTACTGGGGCGGCGAGGCCGACCTGCGCGTCAACGGCACCAAGATGCAGTTGACCTCCATCCCGGATGCCGAATGGCAGCAGGTGGAGGACGCAGCGGTGAAGTTCTGGGACGAGATCGCCGCCGAATCGGAGATCAAGGCCAAGGTGGTCGACGTCTTCCGCACCTACAACGCGGCGATGGCCAAGGCCGGCAGGCCCTATCGCTATACCTGATCGCCAACCGCGGCTTCACGCATGGACGGGGCGCCTGCGACGGCGCCCCTTTCAGTTGCCGTCGTCGGAAAGCCGTTCGGCCCGGCGCGCCAGCTTGCCGGCCAGGTTGAGGCCGACGCCCGGTCGGCTCCACGGGCAGGCGGCGATGCAGATGGCGCAGCCATGCGTCTGGTTGAAGAAGGGCAGGCACTTGTCGAAATCGACATACCATTTTTCCTCGCCGCGCACGGTCTGCTTGTCGTGGAAGATCGCTTCGGGCGGGCAGGCGTCCTCGCAGACGCGGCAGGCGGCGCAGAATTCGTCGATGCCGAAGCTTCGCGCCGGCGTGACCGCGAACGGCGCGTCGGTCAGCACCGCCGACAGGCGGAAGGAGGCGCCGAATTCGGGATTGATGATCGAGCCGTGCTTGCCGAGTTCGCCGAAACCGCAGGCGACTGCCGGCGGGATCAGCGCCACAGAACCGGTCATCGGGCCGGTGACGGGATCGGCGGGCCAGCCGAGACCGCGCAGCCAGGCGGCAATCTTCAGCGCCGAAGCGGCGGCACGGCCATACTGGCGGATCACTTCGGCGCCGGCGACCGCCTCGGGCGCGGCGGAGATCGCCTCGTAGTCGTGCTGGACGCCGACGACGACAATGCGCGAGGAAACGACGTCGCGGCCCTCATAGACCCAGTCGGGCGACATTTCGGCGACGCCGGTCATGTCGCAATCGCCGTCGTCGACGAAACGCTTGAGCAGGCCGGTCCACTCCTCCGGGCTTCGTTCTGTCCGCTGCGGCGCGACATCCGGAAGGGCAATATTCGTAACTTCGGAGCGCAGCTGGCGTGCCCTGTTGATGTGCGGATTATCCGGGTCGACCGAGTAGAACCAACGCTGCAACCGGCCATGGGGAATGTCGTCGGGGTCGGGCGCCCAGTAGACCATGCGCGGCCGGCGTTTTGCCACTTCGCCGAGCCCGTTGATGGCGTTGCCCGAGACGCCGGGCGCGCGCGCCATCTGGTCCGGATCGGGCGAAAACGGCCGGTATGGATTGGATCGCGGCATGGCGGCAGATTACCGGCGACGCGTCCGGGCGTCCAGATTGGGTGCGCCGGCTCCGGAGCAATAGTCTCCCCTCAAGGGGGAGGCGGCTTACAGGGTCAGGCCTTCATCCGCTCGCCGGCCGGGTCGTAGAGCGGCTTCAGCGAGGCTTGCGCCTTCACCCGCGTGCCGGCGACCTCGATCTCGTAAGTCGACGCCAGCACGTCTGTCGCGCTTTCGCCCTTGCACGGCACGTAGCCCATGCCGATGGCGGCGCCGAGATGGTGGCCGTAATTGCCCGACGACAGGTAGGAGACGATTTCACCGTCGCGCACGATCGGCTCGTGGTGGTAGAGCAGGGGCTCCGGGTCGGCGAGGCGGAACTGCACCATGCGGCGCTCCAGTCCGGTCTCCTTCCTGCGTAGCACCGCGTCGCGGCCGATGAAATCCGCCTTCGCCGTCTTGACCGCGAAGCCGAGCCCGGCCTCCAGCACGTGGTCTTCGTCGGTGATGTCGTGGCCGAAATGGCGGAACGCCTTCTCGATGCGGCAGGAATCCATCATGTGCATGCCGCAGAGCTTCAGATCGAGCTCCTGTCCGGCGTCCCACAGCGTCTCGAAGGCGTGGGCGGCCATGTCGGCGGAGATGTAGAGTTCCCAGCCGAGTTCGCCGACATAAGAGACGCGGTGGGCGCGGGCGAGCCCCATGCCGAGTTCGATGTCGCGCGCGGAACCGAAGGGATGGCCGTCGTTCGACCAGTCATGCGGCGAGACCCTTTGCAGGAGCGCGCGCGCGTTCGGCCCCATCACCGCCAGCACGCCCTCGGCCGCCGTGACATCGGCGACGACGGCGCGGGCGTCGCCCAGATGCCGGCGCAGCCACGACAGTTCGCGCCCGACGGTCGCGGCCGGCGTGACGACGAGATATGCTGTCTCCGACAGGCGGGTGACGGTAACGTCGGCCTCCATGCCGCCGCGGTCGTTGAGGAACTGGGTGTAGACGATGCGGCCCGCCGGCACGGCAACGTCGTTGCCGCAGATGCGGTTGAGGAAGGTTTCGGCGTCGGGGCCCTCGACCCTGATCTTGCCGAAGGACGACATGTCGTACATGCCGATGTTTGTGCGCACCGCCTCGTGCTCGGCAGCGGCGTTGGCGAACCAGTTCTGCCGCTTCCACGAATAGCGGTATTCGCGCGCCTCGCCCTCGTTGGCGTACCAGTTGGCGCGCTCCCAGCCGGCGACCTCGCCGAAGACGGCGCCGCGCGCCTTGAGATGCTCGTGGAAGGGGGTGCGGCGGATGCCGCGCGCGGTCGCCATCTGCCGATAGGGGAAGTGGTCGGCATAAAGCAGGCCGAGCGTCTCCTTCGAGCGCTCGTAGAGATAGGTCCTGTTGGCCTGGAACGGCTGCATGCGGCGGATGTCGACGTCGGAGAGGTCGAAGGGCGGGTGGCCGTTCTCCATCCACCAGGCCAGCGCCATGCCGGCGCCGCCGGACGACTGGATGCCGATGGAATTGAAGCCGCAGCAGACGAAGAAGCCCTTCAGGTTCGGCGCCTCGCCGAGATGATAGGCATCGTCCGGCGTAAAGCTCTCCGGCCCGTTGAAGAAGGTATGGATGCCGGCCTCGGCAAGCGCCGGAAAGCGGTTGACCGCCTTCTCCAGGATCGGCTCGAAATGGTCGATGTCCTCGGGCAACTGGTCGAAGCAGAAATCCTCGGCGATGCCGTCCATGCCCCAGGGCTTGGCATGCGGTTCGAAGGCGCCGACCAGCATCTTGCCGGCGTCCTCCTTGTAGTAGGCGCATTCGTCGGGTACGCGCAGCACCGGCAGTCGGCCCAAACCGGCGATCGGTTCGGTGACGATGTAAAAATGCTCGCAGGCGTGCAGCGGCACGGCAATGCCGGCCATGCGGCCGATCTGGTGGCCCCACATGCCGGCGCAGTTGACGACGAATTCGGCCTCGATCTCGCCGCGCTCGTCTGAGCCGTCGCGTTGCCAGGAAACGCCGGTGACGCGGCCGTCTTTCTTGTGGATGGCAGTGACCTTGACGCCCTCGATGGTCTGCGCGCCCATCTGGCGTGCGCCCTTGGCGAGCGCCAGCGCGATGTTTGCCGGATCGCCCTGGCCGTCCTCGGGCAGCCAGACACCGCCGACGGCATCGCCAACGTTGAGGTGCGGGTAGCGCTCGGCGATCCCGGCCGGCGAGATCTCCTCGACGGCAACGCCGAAGGCGCGCGCCATCGACGCCTGGCGGCGCAGTTCCTCCATGCGCTCGCCGGTCAGCGCCACCGAGATCGAGCCGCATTGGCGCAGGCCCGTGGCGACGCCGGTCTCGGCCTCGAGCTTCAGGTAGAGGTCCTTGGAATAGTGGGCGAGGCGGGTCATGTTGGCGGTCGCCCGCAACTGGCCGATCAGGCCGGCGGCGTGCCAGGTGGTGCCGCAGGTGAGCTGCTTGCGCTCCAGCAGCACGACATCCGTCCAGCCCTGTTTGGCTAGATGATAGGCGACCGAGCAGCCGGCGACGCCGCCGCCGATGATGACCGCCCGGGCCTTCTTCGCTACCGGCTTCATGACGCCACCGCCTTGCCGTCGGCGAGCCGGTTGGAGACGAAGCGCTTCAGCCGTGTCGCCGCTTCCTCCAGCAGGTCGTCGTTCTGGCACAGGCTGATGCGGATGTGGCCGGCGGCGGCGTGGCCGAAGCTTTCGCCCGGCATCACCGCCATCTTCTCCTCGTCGAGCAGGCCCCAGGCGAATTTCCGGCCGCTGTCGGCAACCTGGCGGATGTCGAGCATCAGATACATGCCGCCCTCCGAGCCGCGCACGGTGATGGCGTTGATGCCGCGCACGGCGGCAAGGAACGTCTCGCGCCGGCGCTCGTAGAGACCGGCGATCCGTTCGACGCCCCAGCCATTGTCGATCGCCTCGATCGCGGCGCGGCTGACGAAATCGTTGAGCCCGTAGGTGGAGATCAGGTTGAAATTGGTGCCGAGGCGGACGAACGCCTCCGGCGCCACCAGCCAGCCGACGCGCCAGCCGGTCATGCCGTGGCTCTTCGACAGCGAATTGACCACCAGCGTGCGCTCCGCCATGCCATCGAGCGAGCGCGGCGTGACATGCGGGTGCGTCGGTCCGGTATGGGTCCAGTAGACCTCGTCGGAGATCAGCCACAGGTCGTGGTCGCGGCAGATGGCGGCGATCGCCTCCAGCGTTTCGCGGCTATAGACGGCGCCGGTCGGGTTGTTGGGCGAGTTGATCAGCAATACGCGGGTGTTCGGCCGGATGGCGGCGGCGATGTCGGCGGGATCGGGCTGGAAGCCGTTTTCGGCCTTTGCCTCGACGACGGAATGCGACGCGCCGGTGGCGTTGAACACGCCGGGATAGGTGACATAATAGGGGCTCACCATGATGCCGTGGCCGCCGGGATC
This sequence comes from Rhizobiaceae bacterium, assembly GCA_041397625.1. Lineage (GTDB taxonomy): Bacteria > Pseudomonadota > Alphaproteobacteria > Rhizobiales > Rhizobiaceae > JAWKWH01. Next base: position 70,982 of record JAWKWH010000006.1, on the reverse strand, counting down.
GAGCGTGCCGTGCAGGGCGGCGAACAGCGCGGCCTGGCCGCCGATGGTGGCAAGCACGTTGGCGCCGGTGGTCTCCACCCCGGTCGCCGCCGCCGTCATCGTCGCGACCGCTTCGCGCAGTGCCGGCATGCCGGCAAGCTCGGTGTAGTGATGATGGCCGGCGCGCACCTCGCGCACGCAAGCTTCCACCGTCTCACCCGGCGTCGGAAACTCGTGGTCGCCGATCGACACCATCAGGATGTCCTCGCCGGCGTTCTTGCGGGCGAAGGCGGCGAAATGCACCTCCCAGCCATCGTTCTCGCCTTCGGGAACGATGCTGCGGAAACGGTTCGACAGGTCAGGCATGGAGTTCCTTCGCGATTTCAAATCTTTCGGCCTCAAGCCGGCGGGCGATGGCGGCGATGTGGGCCGGGCCGACCTCGCAGCAGCCGCCGGTGATCGAGGCGCCGTGTTCCAGGGTTTCGAAGGCCCAGTCGCAATAGCGGTCCGGGCCGAGATCGTCCCGCGCCTCCATTTCCTTGACCGTGCCGCCGGGCTGCAGCTTCTCGATGCCGGTAAACCCGTTGGCATAGGCACCCCAGGGCAGGCCGGAAGCGGCGAGGTCATCGAGCGCGTCGGAAATCGTTTCCGGAAAGGAGCAATTGGCGAGCACGGCAGATACGCCGCAATCGATCGCCGCGGCGATGCCGTCGGCCAGCGGCTCGCCGGAGCGCAGTTCGGCGTCGCCGCCGTCCTTCAGCGTCATCGCCATCCATACCGGCCGGCCGGATTCGGCGGCGGCCGTCGCTGCGGCGCGCACCTCGACCACGGAACCGAGCGTCTCGCACAGGAAGACGTCGACATGATCGGCCTGCTCGGCGACGATGCGGTGGTAGAGGTCGAGCGACCGCTCATAGGGCAAAGCGAGGTCGGGACGGTAGCTTGCCACCAGCGGCGGCAGGCAGCCGGCGACCGCCGCATCGACGCCAACCGCGCCGATTGCGGCCTTCACCGCGTCGACCGCCGCCCGCTGCAGCGGCACGAACATGTCGGCGAGACCGGCGGCCTCGAGCCGTTCGGGCGTCGCCGAATAGCTGTTGAGGGTCAGCACGCGCGCGCCGGCGCGCAGATAGTCCTCGTGCACGGCGCGCACCGTCTCCGGCTCGTCCATCATCACCTTGGCCGACCACAGCGGATGCGGCGGCTGCTTGGATCGGGCGATGAGTTCCTGGCCCATGCCGCCATCGAGGAGCACGACGGTTCTCACGGATAGATCTCCGCGAATTTCGTCTTGTAGAGCGCGATCATCTCTTCTTCGCCGACGCCGTCGTCATAGGGCGGCGTGGTGATCACCCGGGTGAAGTCGACGGAAATGCGGACGAGGCAGTTGATGCGGTCGGCCAGATCGCCCCAGACCTCGTGCCAGCGGCAGATGAGCGCGTCATGGGCCTCGGTGCCGGCGTCCAGTATTTCGGCGGTGCCGCGCACGCGAACCCCCTTGCGGAGGAACGGATCGATGAAGTTGATTTCGACCTCCGGCCGGTGGGCAAGATTGGCGATCGTGCCGGGCGAGCGAATTTCGCCGAAGGCGACGGTCTCGTCGTCGAGCACCAGAAACGTACCCTTGGGCGAGACGCGGGGATGGCCGTCGGCGGTGACGGTGGCGACGAAGCCGAGCGGGAATTTTGCGATCAGGTCGCGCGAAAACGCATCGAGCTTCATGCCCTCAGCCTCTCATTGTCCGGATCCCAGAGCGCGCCGTCGTGCACGGTTGCCGGAAACCGCTCGCCGAAAATCTCGACCTCGACCCCGGTGCCGGGCCCGGCGAGATCGGCGCGCAGCATGCCGAGCGCGATAGACTTGTCGACGCGGTGGCCCCAGCCGCCGGAGGTCGTTTCGCCGACCACCTGGCCGTCGTGCCAGAGCGTCGACATATAGGGCGCGTCGCAATCGCCGGCTTCGACGGTAAGCGTGACGAAGCGCTTCTTCACGCCGCTCTGGCGTTCGTTCTCCAGCGCCGCCTTGCCGATGAAATCCGGCTTGTCCCAGCGGACGAAGCGGTCGAGGCCGCCCTGCAGGATCGTGTAGTCGGTCGACAGATCGCCCTTCCAGGCGCGGTAGCTCTTTTCCAGCCGGAGACTGTCGAGTGCGTACATGCCGAAGGGCTTCAGGCCATGGCCGGCGCCGGCCGCCCAAACGGCGTCGAAGATCGTTTCGGTATCCTCGACCTTGCTGTGGATCTCCCATCCGAGTTCACCGGCGAACGATACCCGCACCAACTGGCAGTAGCGCCCGGCGATCTGCGCCGTCTGGTGGGTGAGCCATGGCTGCTGCAGGTCGGCGTCGCCCGCCACGTCGGCCAAAAGCGCCCGCGAAGCGGGGCCGGAGAGAATCTGGCAGGAAAACTGCTCGGTAACGTTGTCGATCGCGATGTCCGAACCGTCGGGCAGATTGCGGACAAGCCATTCCAGATCGTGCAGTTCGGCGGTCGCCGCCGTGATCAGGAAGAACAGGTCGTCGCTGATCGCCATGATCGACATCTCGGTGACGATGCGGCCCCTGTCGTCGGCGAAATAGCCGAGCCCGATGCGGCCCGTGCGCGGCACGCGCCCGGTGATCATCGTCTCCAGCCAGGACCGCGCCCCGCCGCCCCGGACGCGGTAGCGCGAGAAGCCGGGCAGGTCGAGGATGCCGCAATGGTCGCGGACGGCAAGGCATTCCTCGCGGATGCGCTTCTGCCACGGACCGTCGCGGTTCCAGGTCTGGGTGGCGTCCTCGGAGGTATCGTCGCCGGGCTTGGCGAACCAGTTGGCGCGTTCCCAGCCATTATAGGCGCCGAACACCGCGCCGGCGTCCTTTAGGCGCGAATGCAGTGGCGACAGGCGCTTGCCGCGGCCGGCCGGCCAGGCGTGGCGGGGAAAATGCATGGCGTATTCGTGGCCGTAGACCTCGACCGCCTTGGCGTGGGCGTAATCCTGATCGCACCAGTCGCCGAAACGGCGCGGGTCGCAGGACCACATGTCCCATTCGGTGCCGCCTTCGGTCACCCATTCGGCCAGCACCTTGCCGGCGCCGCCGCCCTGGGCGATGCCGAAGGTGAAGACGCAGGCCTCGAATGCGTTGGGTACGCCCGGCATCGGACCGATGTTGGGATTGCCGTCGGGCAGATAGGGGATCGGACCGTTGATGATCCTGGAAAGGCCGGCCGTGGCCAGGATCGGGACGCGGGCCATCGCGTCCTCGACATAATGCTCCAGCCGGTCGAGATCGTCGGGGTAAAGCTGGAAGGAGAAATCGTCCGGCATCGGATCGTCCGCCGTGACCCAGTGGGCGCGGCAGTTGCGCTCGTAGGGGCCGAGATTGAAGCCGTTCTTCTCCTGGCGCAGATAATAACTGGTGTCGACGTCGCGCAGCAGCGGCAGCTTGCGCCCGGTTTCGGCGGTCCGCGCCTTCAACTCCGGCACTTCCTCGAACAGGATATACTGGTGCGACATGGCGACCATCGGGATGCTGCGGCCGAACATGGCGCCGACCTCGCGGGCGCGGTAGCCGGCGGCGTTGACGACGTATTCGCAGCGTATCTCGCCCTTGGGCGTGACGACGATCCATTCGCCGTTTTTACGGCGCACGCCTGTGACCGGGCAGAAGCGGATGATCTTCTGGCCCATGTCGCGGGCGCCCTTGGCGAGCGCCTGGGTCAGCTGGGCCGGATCGATGTCGCCGTCATGCGGATCGTAGAGGCCGCCCTTCAGATCGTGCAGTTCGAGGAAGGGGTAATGCGCCTTCAACTCGTCCGGCGTGCACAGCTCGATGTTCATGCCCTGGTAGCGGCCCATGCCCTTGACGCGCTCGAATTCGCGCATCCGCTCATCCGAATGGGCGAGCCGTACCGAACCGGTGACATGGTAGTTCATCGGATAGTCGACCTCGTCGGCGAGCCCGCGATAGAGCTCGGTCGAGTAGCGCTGCATGTTCATGATCGACCAGGAGGCCGAAAATGTCGGCACGTTGCCGGCGGCGTGCCAGGTGGACCCGGAGGTAAGCTCGTTCCTCTCCAGCAGCACGCAATCGGTCCAGCCGGCCTTGGCGAGATGGTAGAGCGATGAGACGCCGACCACGCCGCCGCCGATGATGACAACCCTGGCTGTCGTTGGTAAGTCCGTCATCTCAAATATCTCCTGAGCCGGCGTCAGTAGACCGGCGGTGCAATGACCCAGACGAGCACCGCCTCGGTCTCGCCGGTGTTGCGCCAGCGGTGGCGTTTGCGGTCGAAACGAAAACTGTCGCCCGGCCCGAGTTGATGCCAGGCGCCGTCGATCTCGATATCGAAATGGCCGGAAACGACGTAGGCGGCTTCCTCGGTGTCGCGCTGCTGCGGCTGTTCGAGTTCCGCGCCGGGGGCGAAGACGGAGCGCACCATCTCGAAGCTGCCGCCCAGATCGGGCGACAACAGTTCCTCCGTCAGGCCGCTGTCGCTGGAGCCGAGCGGCCGGCGCCGGCCGGCACGGACGACGACGCCACGCTCCGCCTCGGTGGCCGGTTCATGGGCAAACAGCAGGCTGATCGGCACTTCGAGCGCACGGCAGACGGCGCGCAGATCGTTGATCGAGGCAACCGATATGCCGCGCTCGACCTGGCTCAGCCAGCCGACCGACCTGCCGAGCTGGTCGGCCAGTTCGCTGAGCGTGAGGTTGCGCGAGCGCCTGAGCGCCCGGATGTCGCGGGCGAGCAAGGCGGTATCCGCCGCCGTCGCTTCGGCGTTGTCCGGTGCGCCGGCCAGTGCTTTGGCGGTGCCATCCATGAAGACTCTCCCTGGATTTTCACGAAATCCAATCGCCGTGAAAAAATCAAGAAAAATTTCACGAAAGGCGGCGCGGCCTTGCGGAATCTGCGCACGTAGTGCAAAGCACCGGCCTGCCGTCGGAAACCTGCCGACCCATTCCGATCCGGCGGAAGGAGCCAATCGGAAATGGCTGACGGAACGGTGGATTGTCGATGAATGACGCGCAGTTGACCCGGCAGAGAATCGTCGACGAGGCGGTCGGCTCGCGCCGTTCGGTGCGCGCTTTCCTGCCCGATCCGGTGAGCGAGGAGACGATCCGCGAAATCCTGGAAGTATCGGCGCGGGCGCCGTCTGGAACCAACATGCAGCCCTGGAAGGTGTATGTGACGACCGGCGAAACCAAACGGAAAATCGCCGATGCGATCCTGAATTCGGGGATCAGGGCCGAGAAGGCCGAATGGGACGAGTACAAATATTATCCCGACCAATTCTTCGAGCCCTATCTGACACGCCGCCGCACCGTCGGCTTCGCGCTCTACGGCCTGCTCGGCATCGGTCGGCGCGACGTCGACAGGATGCGCGCGCAGCACGACCGCAACTTCATCTATTTTGATGCGCCGGTAGGCATGATCTTCACCATCGACCGGCGGCTGGAGGTCGGGTCCTGGATCGACTACGGCATGTTCCTGGAAAACATCATGATCGCGGCGCGGGGACGCGGATTGCACACCTGCCCGCAGGCGGCGTTCGCGCCATACCACAAGCAGCTCAGGCCCGTGCTCGGCATTCCCGACGAGGAAGTGGTCGTCTGCGGCATGGCGCTCGGCTACGAGGACACGTCCAAGCCGGAAAACAACCTGCGCACCGAACGTGCGCCGCTTGCCGACTGGACCGTGTTTCTCGGCTGACCAGCCCGATTATCCCGCCACGCGCGGCCTGGTGCACATCGGCGTGAAAATCCACGCGAACAAGGCGAAACCGCCGAACCAGAGCGCGGCGGCCACGGTCAGGACAACCATGTAGTCGGCCGCCACGATGCCGGCGACAATGCGGATCGCGGCGGCGGCGACGATCATCAAATAGATCGTGACGATGCCCTTGCCTGCGGTCAGCGGCCGGCCGCTGTGGCCGAGAATGGCGCGGCTCATCATCGCCACCGTCATAGTGCCGATCGCGCCGGCCGTCAGCGCGTGGCTGGCCGCCGACGCATCCAGCCAGTCGCCCAGGATAGAGGCAGATACCAGCAGCAGCCAGACCGGAAGCCACAGATATCCGACGTGGAGGATGGTGACGAGCGGCTCGGCGAAGGTCAGCCAGCCGCGCCAGCGCGCGACGCGGGCAAGATGCAGGAAACCGGCAATTAGGGCGAGGATGCCGGTCCAGTGGTTGTCGGGGACGACGATCCAGCTGGCGACCGCGACGACGCCGCAGGCAAGAACCAGCTTGTCGAAGCCGGAAAACGCGGCCGGCAGCGCACTGGCCTGGTTTCTGGCCAGCCAGTTACGGGTGAAGCTCGGCACGATGCGGCCGCCGATGACCGTGATCAGCACCGCCACCGAGCCGAGTGCGGCGCGAACCGCGATGTCCGCGTCGCCGCCGCCGAGCGCCAGGGCGTGAAACCAGACATTGGCCGCGGCAAACAGCGTGACTATCAGGCAGACCGGCAGGTTGCGCAGGTTTCCCGCCGCAAGGATCTCGCGCCAGAGAAGGCCGGAGAAGACGACCAGGAAGGACGCGTCGACAACCGCGATTGCAAGCGGGGGAAGCAATGGCAGGTCCATGGCGATGCGCCCGGCGAGCCATAGCGCGAACAGTCCGGCAAGCGGGACGCCGGTGACCGGAAGACGTCCCGTCCAGTTGGGCGTGGCGGTGAGCAGAAAGCCGGCGATGACGGCCGAGGTGTAGCCGAAGGCCATTTCGTGCATGTGGAGGTCGCGCGCCGACAGGATCGCGTGGGGCGACAGGCCCTGTGCCAGCATGACGATCCACGCGGGAACGGCAAGTGCCGCGAACAGCGCGGCGCCGAGGAAGAACGGCCGGAAACCGCGCGCGAACAGGGCCGGCCCTTCATAGCTGCGAATGGCGTTCGCGGTGGTCGTCGGCATGATCTTTCTCCGTGTTCTCGACAGGCCGGGGCGGGGTGGCGCTCTAAGTTGACAGGGCAAGTCATATTTAATCGTTGCGAAGACGACAATCGGCAATGATGCCGCATGGCTCAGCGACGGCGACTTGGTCGGTTCGGGCGCGTCGCTTCGCACTTGCCGCGGCCTGCGCCCCCGATTATCAACGGAGCAGGTTCCGTCGAATGTCGCAGCGGAGGGGAAATACTTGATTCCGGCAGCCGTCCATCGTTCCGCCTTCTTACCGTATGTCGCCAGTTTCTTCCTGGCGTTGGCGGTGGTGATGATGCCGGGGGCGCTGCGGGCGCAGACGGCGAACAACGTGCTCGAGGAGCAGAAGGCTGTCGTCGCCGAACTCACCCAGAAGGTGAAGGAGATATCCGACAGTATCGATACGAGTTCGGAGGACGACAACAAGCTCGTCGAACTCAGGCTGCAGCTGGAATCGCTTGCCGAGAAGATCCTTGGAAGCGCGGTGAACCTCAGACCGAGGCTGAACGAAATCAGGCTGAGGCTCGATCAGCTTGGCGCAGCACCCGGCGAACACGAGGCGCCGGAACCGGACATCGTCGCCGAGGAGCGCGCCTCGCTGACCAATGAGCGCGCCGAGATCAACGCGCTGATCGGCGAGGCCGAAACGCTCTCCGTCGAGGTCAGCGGCCTGATCGATCGCATTTCGGAGCTCAGGCGCGACCTGTTCGCCCGTACGCTGTCGAAGCGCTACGACCTGTCGTTCGCCTTCGGCCAGGAGGTGCTGGGCGCTTTCTGGACCGAAACCGGCAAGCTCTACAAAACGTTCTATTTCTGGCTGCGGTTCGTCGTCGCCTACAAGCTGAACGCCATGCTGCTGGCGACGTTCTTCTCGCTGGCCGCGGCGATCGTCATCTTCATCTTCGGGCGACGGCTCGTCGGCCCGGTGATGTCGCGCAATCCGGAGATCGAGAACCCGTCCTATCTGTCGCGCCTGACGGTGGCCTTCTGGTCGACGCTGCTGCCGACCCTGGCGCTGTTCGTGTTCTTCATTCTGACCCTGGTGCTTTATCAATGGTTCCAGGTGCTGCGCGGTGACATCCGCGAAATCCTCGGCATGACGCTCGAGGTGGTGATCGTCATCTTCTACATCCACTGGCTGGCCAAAGCGGTCCTGTCGCCGAACCTGCCCGGCTGGCGGCTCCTGCCCGTGCACGGCGACGCGGCGCATTACCTGGTCTGGCTGGTGACCGCCCTGGCGACGGCGACCGGCCTGGATTTCCTGTTCGGAACCGTTTTCGAGGTGTTGGGCTCGCCGCTGCAGCTCACCGTGGCGACCGGCTTGATCCTCAACACCATCGTCGGCGTGCTGGTGCTGCTGATCGCCTCCGTCAAACCGCTGGCCGGCCGGGATGGCCTGCCGAAGCGGTGGCCGCGCATCGTGCGCTATCCGCTCTATCTACTGGGGCTGGGCACGATCGCCGTGACGCTGTTCGGCTATGTCGGCCTGGCGGCGTTCATTTCCCAGCAGATCGTGGTGACCAGCGGCATCCTGGTGACGATGTATCTGGGATTCCTGTCGGCCGGGGCGGTTTCGGCGGAGGGCGCATTCCAGCAGACCGCCATCGGCAGGCGCATGGGCCAATTCTTCGGTCTCGGCGAAATGGCGGTCGACCGCATCGGCGTCGTCATCAGCCTTCTGCTGCATCTCCTGATCCTGCTGATCGGCATTCCGGTCGTACTGCTGAACTGGGGGTTCAAGTTCGGCGACGTCAAGACCTGGGCCATTCGCGCGTTTTCGGAGATCAATATCGGCTCGGTGTCGATTTCCATCGGCGGCATCCTGACGGGATTCCTGATCTTCTTCGTCGGCTACCTGGCGACGCGCTGGTTCGAGCGCTGGCTCGACGGCACCGTGCTGGCGCGCAGCCGCATCGATTCGGGCGTGCGCAATTCCATCCGAACCGCCATCGGCTATGCCGGCATCGCCCTTGCCGCGCTGATCGGCGTGGTGGCGGCGGGCATAAACCTGTCAAGCCTGGCGCTGGTGGCCGGCGCATTGTCGCTCGGCATCGGCTTCGGCCTGCAGAACATCGTGTCGAACTTCGTGTCGGGGCTGATCCTGCTGGCCGAGCGGCCGTTCAAGGCCGGCGACTGGATCGTTGCCGGCGGCTACGAGGGAACCGTCAAGCGGGTCAATGTGCGCGCCACAGAGATCGAGACCTTCCAGCGCCAGACGATCCTGCTGCCCAATTCGGAGCTGATCAACCAGGCGGTCGGCAACTGGACGCATCGCAATAAGCTCGGTCGCGCCGAAGTCGCCATCGGCGTCGCCTATGGCAGCGACGTGACGCGCGTTCGCGATATCCTCATGGAGATCGCCAAAAGCCACGACATGGTGACCAAGAATCCGGAGCCGGCGGTGGTTTTCAAGGATTTCGGCGCTTCGTCGCTGGACTTCGAGGTGCGGATGTATCTCTACGACATTTCCAACATCATGACCGTGTCGAACGATGTGCGCTACGCCATCGTCGAGGCTTTCGAACAAGAGGGCATTGAAATCCCGTTCCCGCAACGCGATATCCACATCAGGACGGAAAGCGCCGAGGCCGCCGCCGACAAGGCGCGCAAGGCGCAAGCGCGGCGGAGGGCGGCAGCGGTTGCCGCGGCGAAAAAGGCGGCCGAGGCGGAAAAAGCAGCCGCTGAGCCGGTGCCACCGCGGCGAAGGCGGCGGCGCAAGATCGATCCGGACGACTGAAACCGGAAAAACCGCCACAACAGGATGTTCAGGCCCGGTTCAGAAATCCGCCTTTATTGTGGCATCATATCGAGGAACGCGCGTCAGCGGCGCGCCCGAACAGAGGCGGTGGCAACACCGTGAAACGAAATGAGAAAGTTTCTGATCCTGCTTGCGGGAATAATGATCGCACCACCGGCGTTTGCCGCGACCGTGACCAACAAGGACGATGTCCAGCGCACGCTGGTCGTCACCGAGAGCGGCGCCCGGTCCGAGCTGGTGCTCGGCGTCGGTGAATCGCTGGAATTCTGCGACGGCGGCTGCTTCGTCACCATGCCCAATGGCGACCGTGAGGCGCTGAGCGGCGGCGAGACGATCGAGATTTCAGGCGGCCGCGCCGTCTTCAAATAGGCGCGTTCGCGCGCATTCGAGTAAAATACCAGGCATCAGGCTCACCATTCGTTAACGATGGTGGGCCTTTTGCATCTGCGCCGGCGCCCAAATCGCTGGATATTCAGCATTTTCTAATCGCGGCGTGCCATAGCAACCCCCAAATTGCGACAACGACGCCGGCAAAGGGCGGACGGAACGGGGAAGGCATGGTTCTTGATGGATGCGCGATCTGAGACAAGGCACGCGGTTCTGGCCGTCGACCTCGACGGAACGCTGATCGCCACCGACCTGTTTTGGGAAAGCCTGTTCCAGCTGCTGCGCAGCAATCCGCTCGCGCTGTTCATGCTGCCGTTGTGGCTTGCCGGCGGCAAGGCGCGGCTCAAGTCGGAGATCGCGGCGCGCATTGAGCTGGATGCGACGGCGCTGCCCTACCGGCCCGAAGTGGTCGAGCGGCTGACAGCCGAGAAGGAAGCCGGCAGGCGGCTGATCCTGGCGACCGGCAGTCATGAGCGCTTTGCCGAGGCGATTGCCGATCATCTGGGCCTATTCGACGCGATTCTCGCCACCGACGCGACCTGCAACCTGACGGCGACACGCAAGCGCGACGCGCTGACCCGCGAATTCGGCGACGGCGGTTTCGACTATGTCGGCAACAGCAGGGCCGACATCGCCGTCTTCGACGCCGCCGGTTCGGCCATCGTCGTGGCGCCCGACGGTGCGGCGGCGCGGTGGCAGCGGCGCCATGACGCCGAACTGATCGAGACGTCCAAACCGTCGGTCAGGACCATCATCAAGATGCTGCGCGTGCATCAGTGGCTCAAAAACACGCTGATCGCCGTGCCGATGGTACTGTCGCACGAATATTTCGATACCGGCATGGTTCTCGCCTGCGCGATCGCCTTCGTGTCGCTCAGCGCCGCAGCGTCCGCGATCTACATCGTCAACGACTTCTTCGACATGCCGCTCGACCGCAAGCACGCGACGAAGAAAAACCGTCCGTTCGCCGCCGGAACGCTGTCGATCCCGTTCGGTCTCGCCAGTGCCGGCAGCCTCCTGGCGCTCAGCGCGGCCTCGGCGCTGCTGCTGGACCCGCTTTTCGGTCTGGTCCTGGTGCTTTATCTCGTTACCACAACAGCTTACTCGCTTTCCTTGAAGCGGATGCTGCTGATCGACGTGTTCACGCTTGCCGGGCTCTACACGATCCGGATCCTGGCCGGCGCGGCGGCCACCGGCACCGATGTGTCGTTCTGGCTGCTGGCATTCTCGATCTTCTTCTTCCTGTCGCTGGCATTGGTCAAACGCCATGTCGAGCTGGCCGACACGGATGTCGAGGAGGGGACGCGGATCGCAGGACGCGGCTACCGGCCCGAGGACCTGTCGGTCATCGCACAGGGCGGCGTTTCCGCCGCGTTTGCCGCCGCCATGGTTCTGGCGCTCTACATCGACAGCGCCTCGGTGCGCGAGCTCTATGCAAATCCGTGGATGATCTGGCCGCTGGCGCCGATCGTGCTCTACCTGACGCTGCGCATCTGGGTTCTGGCCGGCCGGCGCGAGCTGCATGACGATCCGGTGGTGTTCCTGGTACGCGACTGGCGCAGCCAGCTGGTGATCGCCATTGGCGGATTGCTGCTGGTGGTCGCGGCGATGCAATGAAATCCGTCCGCCACGACAGTTTCGGCAATCTGACCCGCGGGCAGCGCGACGTGCTCGCCGCGGGCGAAGCCATGGCACTGCTGCGCACCGGCGCGGCCGGCCCCGGCAGTCTGCTCGCCTACGGTAACGGCCGCAGCTACGGCGACAGCTGCCACAACGGCGCCGGCGCCATCGTCGACATGCGCGGCCACAACCGCATCATCGGCCTCGACAAGGCGACCGGTGTGCTGGAGGCGGAAAGCGGGGCGCTGCTTGGCGACATCATTGCCTATGCGGCGGCGCACGGCTTCTTTCCCGCCGTGGTGCCCGGCACCAAACACGTGACGCTCGGCGGTGCGATCGCCAACGATATCCATGGCAAGAACCACCACCGGCGCGGCACGTTCGGCTGCCATGTTCTCGCCTTCGACCTGCTGCGTTCCGACGGCAGCGAACGCACCTGCTCGCGGGCAAAGAATGCCGAACTCTTTGCGGCGACGATCGGCGGCATGGGCCTGACCGGACTGATCACCCGCGCCTCGATCAGGCTGATGAAGGTCTCCTCGCTGACGATCGAGGAGACGGTGACGCCGCTCGGTTCGCTTGACGATTATTTCGATCGCGCGATCGGTGCCGACGAGACCAATGAATATGCGGTTGCCTGGATCGACCAGCTCGCCTCCGGCGGCTCGGAGGGCAGGGGCTTGCTTCTGACCGGAAATCATGCCCGCGGCCGGCCCGGCGCGCCCCGGGGCGACGACCGTACCCGGCTTGCGGTACCGGTGCAGCCGCCGCTCAACATGCTCAACCGGCCGTTCGTGCGCATGTTCAACACCGCCTACCGGCTGGCGAAGACACGCGGGCCGTCGCGGCGGTTTTCGACCCATGACGCTTTCTTCTTCCCGCTCGACGGCGTAGCCGACTGGAACCGGCTCTACGGGCCACGCGGCCTGGTCCAGCACCAAAGCGTCATTCCGGCGGAAAAGGCGCGCAAGACGGTTCCGACACTGATGCGCGTGGCGCGCGAGGCAGGCCAGGCATCGTTCCTGACCGTGCTCAAGCGCTTCGGCGCGCTGGCTTCGCCGGGCATGGTGTCGTTTCCGCGCGCCGGCTACACGCTGACGCTCGATTTTGCCTATCGCGGCGCACGGACGGCCGAATTGCTGCAACAGCTGAACCGGATCACGGTTGCCGCCGGCGGTGCGGTCAATCCCTACAAGGACGCCCATATGAGCGCCGAAACCTTCGCCGCGTCGTTTCCCGAATGGCCGCAACTGGAGGCGCTGCGCGATCCCGCCTTCATGTCGGATTTCTGGGCGCGCACGGCAGGCCGGCTGCCGGCCCGGCGCCTGCCGCTTCTGGCGGCGGCGGAATGATTAAAATTCGAACCATTCATGGTTAATGGTAAGTTGTTGAATTTTTTACATCAATTTTGATGTTTTCACGAAATGTTTGCGGTTTTGATGTAACAGGACATCAAAGGACGGCGTCATGAAATTCCTACCCTTCATCCTGTTTACCGTGATGACCAATGCGGCGGCGCAACTCATGCTCAAATACGGCATGATGAACCTCGGCCCGCTGAGTTTCGCCAACGTCAATCCGCTTTTGAAGATCCTGCAGATCGTGTTCAGCCCCTGGATCTTCGCCGGGCTTGCGGTGTTCGTCATTTCGATGGCCTCGCACCTCTACGTCCTGTCGAAGGTGGAGCTTTCGTTCGCCTATCCGTTCCTGAGCCTTGCCTATGTGGCGGTGGCGGTGTTCGCCTATTTCGTCTTCCGCGAAGACCTGAACGCGCTGCGCATCGCCGGCATCGCCTTCATCTGCGTCGGCACGGTGCTGATCGCGCAGAGCGGCGGCGGCCACGCGGTGGCGGAAGACCAGACACAACAGAAAATCCAAACCAGCGAGCTTGCCGGATGAAACACATCATCTTCGGCGGCGACGGATTTGTCGGCCGCCATCTTGCCCCCAAACTGATCGAGGACGGCCACGAGGTGATCGTCGCCGACATCGCCAAGAGCGATCTCGGCCACTACCGGCAGGCGGAGTTCGTCTTCTGCGACGTGACCGATCCGGCAGCGGTCGAGGCGGTCGGCATCCGCGCCGACGACATGGTCTACAACCTGTCGGCCAAGATGCTGTCGCCGATCCAGGTGCGGGCCAAGCGCCACGACTTCTTCTGGCCGGTCAACTTTCATGGCACCGAACACATCATCCAGGCCATGGACAAGGCCGGCGCATCGAAACTCGTGCACTACACCACCGACATGATCTATGGCCACACCTACACCTGGCCGCAGACGGAGGACCATCCGGCCAATCCGCTCGGCGAATACGGCCTGTCGAAGTGGAAGACCGAGGAGTTGTGCTGGCAGTGGCGCGACAAGGGCATGGACATTTCCCTCTTCCGTCCGCGCCTGATCATCGGCCCCGGCCGCCTCGGCATCCTGACGAAACTGTTCAAGCTGATCGACTGGAACCTGCCGGTACCGATGATCGGCTCGGGCAGGAACCCCTACCAGTTCATCTCGGTCTATGACTGCGCCGAGGCGGCGCGCGCCGCCTTCAGGGCCGGCGTACCGAACGAAGCCTACAATCTCGGCTCGCTCAACCCGCCGCCGGTGCGCAAGCTGCTCGGCGAGCTGGTCCGTCACGCCGGCTCGAAGTCGATTCTGCTGCCGACGCCGGGCTGGGCGGTGAAGCGGACGCTCGACCTGCTCGACCTTCTGAACATGCCGATCATGGATCCCGAGCAGTACCTGATCGCCGACGAGATGTGCATCCTCGACGTGTCGAAGGCCGGGCGCGATCTCGGCTGGGTGCCGGAATTCCGCGACGAGGACATGCTGATCGCCGCCTATCGCGAATACCGCCAGGGCAGGGACGGCGTGCCGCTGCCCGAAGCGGTGCGCATGCCGGCCGAATAGGAGACGCTACAGGCCATGAACATCATGACGAAACCAGCCGACAAGAACGCGCTTGCCGTCGTCGACGCCCCGGACCTGGCGCCCGTCGGCCTTGCCCGTCCCGACCTGATGACGGTCGCCGAAGCCAAGGCGCTCGATATCGAGCACATGACCGACCTGTTCAAGGCGCACGTCAATCCCGGCCAGTTGCACTTCATGAAGCTGCTCGGCTTCCACAAGATCAAGGTCGAGCGCGCCGAAGGCATGTACTACACCGACCAGAACGGCCGGAAGATCCTCGACTTCTTCGGCGGCTTCGGTTCCTTGGCGCTCGGCCACAACCATCCGCGCATCCTCGATGCCAGGAAGACCTTCCAGGACGAGAAGCGCCACGAAATCGCCATCGCCTTCATGTCGCAATACGCGACCGCGCTGGCGCACAACATTGCCGCCTGCTCGCCCGGCGATCTCGACATGGTGTTCTTCGGCTCGTCCGGCTCCGAGGCGATGGAGGCGGCGGTCAAGCTCGCCGAACGCGCCGCCGGACCGAAGCGCCCGAAGATCGTCCATGCGGAGAATTCGTTCCACGGCAAGACCAAGGGCGTGCTCGGGGTTACCGACGGCGCGCTCTATCGTGGCGAGTTCAGGCTTGTCGACAACACGGTGCGCGTGCCTTTCGGCGACATCGAGGCGATCGAGAAGGCGTTCAGGAGCGATCCGGAGATCGGCGCCATCGTGCTGGAAACGGTACAGGGCGGCGGCGGCATCATCCAGGCGCCGACCGAGTTCTGGCGGAAGCTCAGGGCGCTTTGTGACGAGTACGGCGTCATATGGGTCGCCGACGAGGTGCAGTGCGGCTATGGCCGTACCGGGCGCTTCTACGCCTTTGAGCACCATGACGTGGTGCCCGACATCACGGCACTGGCCAAGTCGCTCGGCGGCGGCAAGACGGCGATGGCGGCGATGATCGCCCGGCGCGACATCTACATGAAGGCCTACGGAACGCCAAAGACGGCGATGATCCACGCCCAGGCGACGTTCGGCGGCATCGGCGAGGCCTGCGTGACGGCGATCGAAGCGCTCAACGTGCTCTACGACGAGGCCCTGATCGACAATGCAGCGACAACCGGCGCCTACCTGCTGGAGCGGCTGAACACGCTCAAGCAGCGCTATCCGAAGATCATCAAAGACGTTCGCGGCCAGGGTCTGATGGTCGGGCTCGAGTTCCAGGACTTCAGCCAGACCCTGCCGGTCGTGCTGCGGCCGGCGGTGGCCATGCTCGACGACAAGCTGAAGGGTTCGCTGTCGGGCTTCATCGGCGCCGCGCTTTTGCGCGACCATGACGTGCTGGTGGCGTTCACCGAGTATAACCGCAACGTCATCCGGCTGGAGCCGCCGCTGATCTGCCGGCCCGAACATGTCGACCGCTTCGTCGAGGCCTTCGACGCGGTGCTGTCGCGTGGCGTGGTGCGGATCGTCAAGGACTTCATCGCAAGCCAGGTGCGCTGAGCCATGGCCGTGACGGACAATGGCGGCAGCCGGACGACGAACGAGCGCCAGACGCCGGTCGGCCGGTTGCTGTCGAGCGGGCCTGTCGGCACGCTGACGCGGTGGTTTGCGACGCGCGCGGTGCTGGAGCGCGTCACGGCCACGCTTACGGTGATGACCGTGGTTTGCATCGCCGCCTACGGCGTGGTGCGTCCCGACTACAACTGGGACATGCTGGCCTATGTGGCGACCGCGCTCGAAAACCGCTACGAGGATCCGCAGGCGCTGCACGAACACGCTTGGGCGGAAATCACGCCGGGCGCACGCGAATCGCAGCTTTACAAGCTCAAGGCAGGCAATCCGTACAACCTGCACCAGTGGGAAAATCCGGCCGATTTCAAATCGCAACTGTCGATGTACCGGGTCAAGATCGCCTATGTGGCGCTGATGCGGGCGCTCGAGCCGCTGACCGGACTGGCGCAGGCGGCAATCCTGCTGAGCGTGCTGCCGGCGCTCGGCGTCGGCCTGCTGGTGCTGCTGTGGCTGTGGCAGCGACAGGCGCTGCAGGGCGCGGTGGTGGCGATGCCGCTCCTGGTGCTGGCCGACTATGCCCACATGACGACGGCGTCGTCGCCGGACATGCTGCTGGCGCTGGTGTCGCTTTCGGCGATCATGCTGGCGACGCGCGGCCTCAATCTGGCGGCCTGCGCGCTGCTGGTTGTCTCGGTGCTGGTGCGCCCGGACAACATCATCCTCGTCTTCGCGCTCTTGATCGCGGCCGTATTGTTTCGCCGGCGTTTCCTGCCGATCCTGGCGACGTTCCTCGCCGCGCTGGCCTGCGTGCTCTACGTCCAGAAGATCAGCGGCCATCCGGGCTGGTGGCCGCACTTCTATTTCTCCTGCATCGAGATCCAGAACTCGATGACCGGGTTTTCGCCCGACTTCTCGCTGGTCGAGATGATCAAGGGCTATATGCGCGGCGCCGTGGTGGCGCTTATGGACAATGACTGGCCGATGCTGCTGGCGCTGCTCGTCGCCGGCTGGGCGTTGCTGGCCAAGGCCGGCCGGATGAGCGCGCGCGGCAATGCGCTCGCCTTCGCGCTCGTCATCGGAACGCTGGGCAAGTTCGCCAGCTTTCCGCTGCCCGACGACCGGTTCTATTTCGTCTTCATTTCCGGCCTGATCGTCGTGCTGGTGTCAGAGTGGAAGCCTGATTTTTCGTTGCCGGCGCGCCTGAGAGACCGAGAAGGGTCAGTTAGAAGTAATTGATGCCCGGCTATTCCACCTCCCCCTTGAGGGGAGGTCGGAGAGGCGCGGCCGCCCGGTTCTGCATCAAGTAAGCTCGAAGTAAGGCTTGCCGACGCCGATCCGGGTGGGGGTAAGGGCGAAGATCGTACTTCCTTGGTACCCCCACCCAATCGACCTTCACTTCGTTCGGTCTCTTGTGCCTCCCCTCAAGGGGGGAGGCGGGAAACCGAGTCTAGTCCAGATTTTCCAGATGGGTTTGCGCGACGTAGAGCGCGATTGCCGCGGCGTTCGACACGTTGAGCGAGCGGATGGCGCCGGGCAGGTCGAGGCGCGCGAGCGCGGAAACCGTCTGCCGCGTCTTCTGGCGCAGGCCCTTGCCCTCGGCGCCGAGCACCAGCGCGATGCGATCGGACGTCACCGTTTGCTCCAGACGCTCCGGACCCTCCGAATCGAGCCCGATGGTCTGGAAACCGGCAGCGGCGATCTGGTCAAGCGCCTCGGCCAGGTTTCGAACCTCGATCAGGTCGATATGTTCCAGCGCGCCGGAGGCCGATTTCGCCAGCACGCCGCTTTCGGTCGGCGAATGGCGCGAGGTGGTCACCAGCGCGCCGGCGCCGAACGCGACCGCCGAACGCAGGATGGCGCCGACATTGTGCGGATCGGTGACCTGGTCGAGCACAAGTATGAGCCTGTCCGCGCCGAGCGCGGAGAGCCGTTTCGGCGCCAGTGGCTCGGCCTCGATGACCGCGCCCTGGTGTACGGCATCCGAACCGCAGAGCGCGTCGAGCGCCCTGGGATCGACGAGTTCGGCGGCAAAGGGCAGCGCGGCAAGCTCGCCGAGCCCGAGGCGGGCGGCGGCGTTGCGCGTGACCCTGAGCGAGCGGATGCGGCGGCGCGGATTGGCAAGTGCCGCCGAAACCGTATGCAGGCCGTAGAGCCTGACCAGGCCTTCGGGTACGGCCTGCGGGTCCGTCGCCGGACCGCCGCCGGCGCGCCGTCGGTGGGCGCGTCGCAGTCGCGCGTAATGGCTGTCCTTGCGGCTGCCGCCGTCCCCATCGCTCATGGGCCGCTTATAGCCGCGCCGTCGTCGGCGGCAAATGCCAAAATAGGCTTGCATCGCCGGGCGCTTGCTTGTTGACACGCATGGCCCTTGCAGCCATAAGGCATGCGCCCGATCCGGGCGCCTTCGCGCGACCTGGTCTGGCATTTCGCCTGACCGGCGGCGTTGTCATAACGCGTGGCTCGGAGGGGTGGGAGAGTGGTTAAATCCATCAGACTGTAAATCTGACGCCTTAGGCTACGCTGGTTCGAATCCAGCCCCCTCCACCATCCACGCGCAAATGATCGCCCCGGTATCGGACGCGGGTATAGCTCAATGGTAGAGCAGCAGCCTTCCAAGCTGAATATGCGGGTTCGATTCCCGCTACCCGCTCCAAGCGCCGCCTTGCCCCCCAGACAGCCGACTTGGGCTCATGCCCGCTGCTCGACCGCCAGTTCGGTGGCGGCGAGGAAACGGGCGACCTCGGCAACCGTGTTGTAGTGGCAGATCGAGACGCGCACGCAGGCGTCGAGCCCGAGCGGATCGAGGACATTGCCGGAATAGTGGTCGTTCCTGCGGACATGGGCGCGGATGCCCTGGCCGCGCAGGAACGAGACGAGATCGGCGGGCTCGGTTCCCTCGAGCACCAGCGAGACGACGCCCTCGCGTCCCTCGACCGCGGTGCCGCCGATGATCGTCACGCCGGGCATCTCGGTCAGGCCGCGCAGATTGCCGGTGCCGTGCAGAAACGCCCCGGTCAGTTCGGCCTCGTGCGCGTGGATGGCGGCGGCCGCCGCCTCGATGCGCCCGCGCCGGTCTTTCGACGTGCTGAACTGCGATCCGAGCCAGTCGAGATAGTCGACCACGTCGGAAAAGGTCGCATAGGCGCCGGCATCGCGGGTGCCTAGCTCCCAGTTGGCGGCCGGCCCGCCGACGATCTGGTCCTTGGCGCATCGCGACAGCCGGCCGGAGGCCCAGCCGACGCCATAGCCGTGGCGCGAGAACATCTTGTAGGGCGAGACCGCGTAGCCGTCGGCGCCGTAGGCGGCACAGTCGACATGGCCGTGGCTGGCATGCTGGATGCCGTCGACGACGATGTAGCAATCGGGC
The DNA here is from genome assembly GCA_041397625.1 of Rhizobiaceae bacterium. Lineage (GTDB taxonomy): Bacteria > Pseudomonadota > Alphaproteobacteria > Rhizobiales > Rhizobiaceae > JAWKWH01. The sequence continues at coordinate 51,574 of JAWKWH010000006.1, read as the reverse complement.
GCCTTCTGCCGGATCGCTTGGGCGATGGCCGTGACATCGACCGCCATGCCGGTGACCGGCGACGTATGCACGACTGTTGCGACGCGGGTGTCGGCGGTGACGTGGTCGAGATAGGCGTCGAGGCCGACCGTGCCGGTGGCGTCGTCGTGGGCAACGAGCACATGCGGTCGTCCGGTCACGGAGGCCCAGCGCGCCATGGCGCTGCGCGATGCGGGATGTTCGAGTGTCGAGCCGAGCATGATGCCGCCGGGTTCCGCGCCGAGGGCGGCGGTACGCACGAGGCGGAACAGCACTTCCGTGCCGCTTTCGCCGACGAAGACCTCGCCGTCCGGCGCGTTGAAGAACAGCCGCATGTCGGCCCTGCCGCGCTCGATCGACGCCATCAGCGCGGCGGAAGCGGCGTTGTCGCGACCCTGGTTGTCCGGATAGCCGGCATAGGCGGCCGAGGTCTCGACCACCGATTTGAGGCGCAGCGCGCCGCCGGCGTTCTCGAAGAAGATGCGCGGGCCCTCGAACGGGCAGGTCTCGACATGGGCGAAACGGTCGCGGACGGCCTCCATCAGGCCGGGTTTTTCGGCAATCATCTCTTATCACCAATCGTGTGGGGCATCGGGGAACTTACTCGGGAAGGCGTTGCGTTGGCGGCGAGTTGAGCCATTTCCGGCCGGGCGGCGCAAGCCCCGAAATCAGAATGTCGACATAGCCTGGCGCCCACGACAAAGGCCGGCCATCATGCGATGGCCGGCCTCCTTGCGCGGTGGTGTCGAAGATCAGCCCTCGCAATCCCACCAGAAGCGCGAGAAGTCGGTATCCCAGCTCTGCATCGGCACCCAGGCGTAACCCTGGAGGCACTTGTTGGCGGCGAAACGCTTCTTCTGCGTCAGCAGGTAGACGTCGGACTGGCGATCATGCAGCTTCTGCTGGATCTCCTTGTAGATCCCGTTGCGCGCCGCGGCGTCCGTCTCGGCGCGCGACTTGTCGATCAGCGCGTCGATCTCCGGATCCATGACCCATTCCATCGACGACCAGGTGCCCTTGGCCTTGGAATGATACTGCACGTAGAAGACCGAATCCGGCGACGGATAGGTCGGTCCGTAGAAGACCTGCGTGGAGGCCGGTGTCGTCTCCACGCTGGAGGCGAGCTCGGTGATGCGGTTCCACGGTTCGGGCTGCAACTCGACCGCGAAGCCGATGGTCTCCAGCGTCGACTTGAACAGCAGGCCGATCTCCTCCTCGAAGGCGGTCTTGGCGACATAGGCATGGGAGATCTTGATCGGCGTCTCGCCGGCATATTTCGACTTCGCGACCTCTTCCTTGGCCTTTTCCAGGTTGAACTCCGGCGCCGGCAGGCTATCGAGATGGGCGTCGGCGAAGACCGACGCGAGCGGTCCTCTCAACTCGCCGCCCGGAAAGATGACGTCGCGGATCGTCTGGTAATCCATCGCATAGGCGATGGCGCGGCGGATGTGCACGTCGTCGGTCGGCGGCACCTGGTTGTTGAGCTTGATGTAGAAACCCGTCGCCGTGTCCGCCGAAATGATCTTGTAGCCGTCGGTGGCACCGATGGCGTCATAGGTCTCGTTCGACTGGTATTGCGACGACATACCGAGTTCGCCCTTGGTGGCGAGCGCCTTGACCGTCGCCTCGTCGCGGGTGACGACGAAACGCAGTTCGTCGATCGGCCGCTCCTTTGGCCAGCCCATGTGATAGTCCGCGTTGCGGTCCATCACCATCTGCGCGCCGCGGGTCCAGCTTGCCAGCTTGTAGGGGCCGGCGCCGGCGGAATTGTCGGCAAGATAGGTCTCGCCCCATTCGCCGTCGTTCTGCTCGTTCACCAGGTCCGAATTGACCACGAGGATCAGCGGCGTATTGGAGATGAACGGCGCATAGATGCGGTTGAGCGTAATCTCGACCGTGTGGTCGTCGAGCGCCTTGACGTTGTCGGCTTCGACCAGGCCGGAAAACAGGTAGGACGGGCCTTCGTTGATCGAGAGCAGGCGCTGCATCGAATAGACGACGTCCTTGGCCTCGACCGGGCTGCCGTCCTGGAAGGTGGCGTCGGACTTCAGCTTGAATGTGTAGGTCTTGCTGTCGTCCGAAATATCCCAGCTTTCGGCGAGCTGGGGCACGACGTTGCCGTCGGCGTCGACGGTGGTCAGCGCGTCGTAGAGATTAACGATCGCCATGTATTCGGTGTAGTCGTTGACCTTGGCCGGATCGATGGTGCCGAAGATCTGCACGGCGTTGACGACGAGGGATATCTTGTCCTGCGCCATCGCGACCGGCGACAAGGCGCTGGCACCCAGTAAAGCGGCAAGGGCGAGCGGTAATGTTCGTTTCATGTCCTTCTCCTTTTTTGTGCGGCGGTGGTTCGTGGTGTCAGGCGGCCTTCGTGATGTCCTCCAGCGGCACGAAATCCTGCTCGTAGCCGAAGTAGCGCGGGCCAACGAGGTCGATACCAGCCTTGGTGCGCCACTGGGCGTCGCTCGGCAGGCCGATGAACGACAGGGCGAGACCGTAGCGCAGTTGTTCGGTGGTGATCGGCAGGCCGCCATCGGCGTCCAGGGCGCAGATGAGGTCCGGCGTCGTTGCAAGTGCTGCGCCATCTTCCTCGCGGGCGATCAGGAACTCGTTTTGGAACTCGACCGAGAAGTTCTTGCCGGCGTCGGCGTCGACGCCCTTGAGCAGCGCCTTGCCGCGGGCGAAGCCGCCGGTGGTGCGCCGCTCGATGTCGACGACGCGCGCGGTGAACAGGCGTTTGCCGTCGAGCCGGCCGATCAGCGCCCCGGCCGGGTTGCGGTTTTTGGCGCGCTCGCCGGCGATCGTCTCGCCGATCTCCTTGATGAGCGACAGCGTGCCGCGCAGGATACCGGTCTTCATCTGCTTGCCTGTCATCGGGTAGAGCGCCACCAGCGCGGCGCCGCCCATCTCGACGGTCTGGGCGCGCGCGAGCCTCTCCGTCCATTGGTTGGAAATCGTATTGATGACCGACGAGTTGCCCTTCTCGTCGGCGATCACCATCGGCGTGGCGGCGATGCCATGCATGGTGAAGCTCACCATCTGCAGTTCGGGAAAGGCGCGGCCCATGCCGTCGCCATCGATGAGCGGCAGGCCGGTGGCCGAGGCGACGGCGAAGGGAATGGTCGAATTCAGCCCGCCGGCCTCGATGCAGATCAGCGCGTCGGCCTTGCGGCCGAGGAAGGTTTCGAGCTGCTGCAGCGCCCCCTGGGCCTCGTCGCCGCGCGGCAGCTTCTCGACCATCACGGTCGGCGCACCCATCATGCACACCGGCACGCACAGCGCGTCGTCGGCGACATCGTCGGCGCCGATCACCTGGACCGGCCCGTGCTCCTCGATTGCCGCCCTGGCCATCAGCTTGCCGATATGCGGGTCGCCGCCGCCGCCGGTGCCCAGGAAGGCGCCTCCGAGCGCGATCGGTTCCATGTCCGCGGCCGAAATCGTGAGTTTGGTCATTTCGGGTCGCTCCTTGCGGTGTCGCCAGCCTCCATCGGCTGGTAGGTGATGTCGTCCAGTCCGAAACCCTTGGGTCCGACCACTTCAAGCGCCTGCTGCGTGCGCAGCAACGGGTGGCAGGGCAGGGCGACGATGGCGACGCGCTGGCCGTAGCGCAGCATCTCGGTGGTGATCGCCTCGCCGGAATCGATATCGAGAATGATGATCAGGTCCGGCACCGCGACCTCGACTTCGCCGTTGCGCTTGAAGACGAGGTTTTCGTTCTGGATCAGCACCGAGGCCGGCTGGTCGTCGTAACGGTCGAAGCCCTCCAGTTCGGCCTCGCCGCGGACGAAGCCGCCCTGCAGGTAGCGCTTGAGGTCGATAATCTTGCCGGTGAAGACCAGACGGCCGTTCTCCATCTCGCATATGGTGGCTATCGGATCGCTGTTGCGCTTGCGGGCATCCATGACGGCGTGGCCGAGCGCGATGGCCTTGGTGTAGGAGTTGGGGATGGAGAAGCGCTTGATATAGGCGCCGGTCATCGGCGCGCTCGCCAAGGTGGAGGCCCCGCCTTGCGCGATGACGCAGGCGCGGGCCATGCGTTCATGCCATTTCTCGGTGATCGCGTGGTCGAAGATCACCACATTGCCGTGCAGGTCGCACATCACGCTGGGCGTGGAGCGATGGCCGTAGATCGCGTATGTGGTCATCTGCATTTCCGGAAAGGCGCGGCCCATGCCGTCGCTGTCGACCACCGGCAGGCCGGCATAGGACGCTGTGATCAGCGGTTCCATGGCGTTCTGGCCGCCGATCTCCTCGCAGGCGATGGCGTCGGCCTTGAAGCCGAGGCGTTCTTCCAGCGCGCGCACGCAACGCAGGCCCTCGCGACCCTCCTTGATGCGCTCGTGCGAGATCAGCGGCGCGCCGATGCCGCCGAGCGAGATCACCTTGGCGTCGTCGTCGAGATCCTCCAGCGAGATCAGCCGCATCGGGTAGCCCTCGCGCAACGCCTGGCGGGCGCGCAGCTTGCCGATATAGGGATTGCCGCCGCCGCCGGTTCCCAGGATCGCCGAGCCGATCTCCAGGGCCTCGATGTCGGATTCGGTGAGCGTTTTGAGGCGCTCAGGCCTGGAGAGCATTGCCGCCTCCCATCTCGCCGACCACCTTGACGTGGATGCGGGTGGCATTGCCCGGCAGATAGGCAAGCGGCACGTCCTCGCGCTCGATCACCTCGATCGTGTCGTCGAGGGCGCCGGCGCCGACCGCCTTGTTGCGGGCTTCCTCTTCCGCCTGCTTCAGGCACTCGTCGCGCGTCAGCCCCTTTTCGAGCGAGTAGATGCGGTCGACCTCGCCGCTGATCTGGGCAATCGCGGCGCCCACGGCATTGGCGACGGCGAAGTTTTCCGGCCGCTTGACCTCGAGATCGCCGAGCCGTTCCGGCATCAGGATCGAGCCGCCGCCGACGGCGATGACCGGCAGCGGTTCGGGCGAGATGCGGCTGCGCTCGACGGCGGCCTCCAGCATGGCGGAGATCGTTTCGCGGGCGCCTTGCGCGAGGTCGGCATCGACGCCTGCAACCCTCGACCTGTCGCCGATGTCGGCCTCGCCGCGGGCAACGGCGATATCGGTCGCAGTCAGCGTGTCGCCGCCGAAGACCATGGCTTCCCTGGTGATGCGGTAGCCGACCGATTGCGGGCCGACGGCCACCTTGCCTTCGGCCGCCGTGACCAGCGAACCGCCGCCAAGGCCGATGGAGAACACGTCGGGCATGCGGAAATTGGTGCGCACGCCGCCGATGTCGACCACGGTGGCGGCCTGGCGCGGGAAGCCGTGATGCAGCGCGCCGACGTCGGTCGTGGTGCCGCCGATGTCGACCACTATGCCTTCCTTGATGCCGGTGAGGAAGGCGGCGCCGCGCATGGAGTTCGTCGGCCCCGAGGCAAAGGTCAGCACGGGGAAGCGCTTGACCATGGCCGCGTCCATCAGAGTGCCGTCGTTCTGGGTGATGAAGAACGGGCAGTCGAGACCGGCGGCGGCCAGCGCGGAGGCGAATGCGTCGACGGTGCGTTCGCTCAGCGCCAGCAGGCTCGCATTCATGATCGCCGCGCTCTCGCGCTCGAGAAGTCCGATGCGGCCGATATCCGACGACAGAACCACGCTCAGGTTGGGGCATTTCTTCAGCAGCCGGTCCCTGGCGGTGACCTCCATCTGCTGGTTGATCGGGCTGAAGACCGAGCTGACCGAGGCGACCTCGATCTTTTTTGCGATGATGTCCTCGGCAATGCGGTCGATCTCGTCTTCGTCGAGCGCTGCGATCTCGCGGCCGTCGAACTCGTATCCGCCGCGCACCAGATAACCGAGATCGCCGGCGGCCTGGCGCAGATCGTCGGGCCAGTCGACCATCGGCGGCAGACATGCCGTCGCCGGCAGGCCGAGGCGGATGGCGGCGACCGGGCTGATGTGCTTGCGCTCGATCACCGCATTGGTGAAATGGGTGGTGCCGATCATCACATTGGCGATTTTGGCGCGGTCGACATCCGTCTTGGCCAGCACCTGTTCGAGCGCCTCGCGTACGCCGGAGGTGACATCTTCGGTCGTCGACGCCTTGACGCCGGCCAGCACTTCACGGTCCCGCATAACCACTGCGTCGGTATTGGTTCCGCCTACATCGATTCCCAAGCGATACACCGCATTCTCCTTTCAACTGCTTGCCGGCGGCGGTCAGGCGACCGTGTCGACAAGAAACCGTCGTCTTTCCTCCGCCGTGACGGAGGGTTTCATCTTTTCCTCCTCGTCGCCCATGACCGGAACGGCGGCGATCAGCGCGCGCGTATAGGGATGCTCCGGCTTTGCGAAGACCTCGCTCGGCGCGCCTTCCTCGACCAGTTCGCCACGCAGCATGATGGCGATACGGCTGCAGAAATTGCGCATCAGCGACAGGTCATGGGAGATGAAGAGGTATGTCAGGCCCAACTCGTCGCGCAGGCGCTGGAGCAGGGCGATGATGTTCTTCTGCACGGAGACGTCCAGCGCCGAGGTCGGCTCGTCGAGGACGATTATCCGTGGATTGGCGGCCAGCGCGCGGGCGATGGCGACGCGCTGCTTCTGGCCGCCGGAAAGTTCGTGCGGATATTTGGAGACGAAGTGCGGCGGCAGGTCGACCTGGTGCAGCAGTTCGTCGGTGCGCGCCTCGGCCCGCGCGGCGTCGAGCCCGGCAAAGCGCAGCGGCACGGCGAGCGTCTGGCCGACCGTGCGCTTCGGATTGAGCGAAGTTCCCGGATTCTGGTAGACAATCTGGGTCAGATGGCGAAACGCCTCGCTGCGGCCGGTGCCGGCCATCTTCACGCCGTCGACCTCGATCTCGCCGGAGGACGGCGCGATCAGTCCCATGATCATGCGCGCGACCGTGGTCTTGCCCGAGCCGGATTCGCCGGCAAGTCCGAAAATCTCGCCGCGCCGGATCGACAGATCGACCTTGCTGACGGCGGTATGCATGGAGCCCTTGCCGATGAGCCGGCGTTCGGAAAACGTCTTGGTGACGTTGCAGAGCCTGATCATCGGCTCGGCCTCGACCGGCGGCTGGTCGACCACTCGCGGCCCGTAGAGCGGCGGGATCGCATCGACGAGTTGGCGCGTATAGTCCTGGCGCGGGCTGGTGAACAGCTGGCGCAGCGGGCCGTGCTCGACAATCTCGCCATGGCGCATCACATAGATGTCGTCGGCCATCTGGCGCACGACGCCGAGATTGTGCGTGATCATCATCAGCGACAGGCCGTTTTCCGCCACCAGCTGGTTGATCAGCTTCATGATCTCGTCCTGGGTGGTGACGTCGAGCGCTGTGCCCGGCTCGTCGGCGATCAAAAGCTTGGGCTGGTGCAGCAGCGCGAGCGCGATCAGCACGCGCTGGCGCATGCCGCCGGAAAGCTGCACCGGATAGGCGGAGAAGACGCGCTGCGGATCGGGAAGCTGCACCTTGCGCAGCACCTCGAAGATGCGGCTGCGCCGCTCCTCCGCCCCCGAGCGGACGCCGAGGCGCAGATCGGCGAACCGCATCACGTCGTCGAGATGGCGGCCGATGCGGAAGACCGGATTGAACGAGGACAGCGGGTCCTGCATGATCACGGAAAAGGCGGTGCCCTTCATGCGGTCGCGCTCGCTTTCGGCAAGCTGGAGCACGTCACGGCCGTCGAAGCGGATGGAGCCGCTCTCGACGGCGGCGTTGGCGGGCAGGGTGCCGAGGATCGACTTCGCGGTAACCGACTTGCCCGAGCCGGTCTCGCCGATGAGCGCGACGCGCCCGCCCTCGGGGATCGACAGCGATACATCCTTCAGGATGTGGGCGCGATAGCCATAGGTGGAAAAGGCGACGTTCAACCCGCGAATGTCGAGGAGGTCGCCCACCGTCAGGCCTCCACGTCGAACATGTCGCGCAGGCCGTCACCGAGAAGGTTGAAGCCGAGCGTGGCGTAGAAGATGGCAAAGCCGGGGGCCAGAACCTCCCACCACTTCTCGGGCAGGAACTGGCGGCCGTCGGCGACCATGGAACCGAGGTCCGGCGTCGGTGGTTTGACGCCGAGGCCGAGGAAGGAAAGTGTGGCGCCGAACAGGATGACGAAGGCGGCGTCCAGCGTCGTCTTGACCGAGATTACGGAGATGCAGTTGGGCAGGATCTCGCGCGTCAGAATGTGCCAGTGACTGGCGCCGGCCATGCGCGCGGCCTCGATATAGTCTTCCGCCGCGATCGATTTCGACACGCGGTAGACGAGCCTGGTGTGCCAGGTCCACCACAGCAGCGTGATCGCCAGCATGGCGTTGACGAGGTTGGGTTCCAGCACGTTGCCGATGGCAAGCGCCATCACCAGCGGCGGAATGGCGAGCATGACATTGGTGAAGCCGGTGATGATGCGCTCGGTCAGGCCGCTGAAATAGCCGGCGAGCAGGCCGAGCGTGGCGCCGACCGGAACGGCGACGCCGAGCACGCCGACGACGAGCAGCAGCGAGACACGGAAGCCGAACACCATGCGGCTCAGTATGTCGCGGCCGACCTTGTCGGTGCCGAGCAAATGGGTGAGATCGGGCGGGCCGTGGCGGCTCCTGAAATCCACCACTGCGCCGGCGTGGTCGGGATAGGGCGCGATGACGGGCGCCAGGATCGCCGCCAGGACCACCGTGACGACCATGATGCCGCCGATGACCGCCGCCGGATTGCGGGTGAAGCGGTACCACGCCATGTAGCGCGTCGACAGCGCCCGGGGCTCGAGGTTTCCGGTCTCGGCCATCAGTTCGCTTCCTTCAGCCTCAGCCGCGGATCGATCAGTAGCAGGATGACGTCGATGATCAGGTTGGCGACGATGAAGAAGAAGCCCGACACCAGCACCACGGCCATCACCGCGTTCAGGTCCTTCTGCAGGATGGATTCGAGCCCGTAGGAGGCGAACCCGCCCCAGGAGAAGACCAGTTCGACGACGAAGGCGTTGCCGATGAGCGAGGCGAACTCCAGGCCCATGATGGTCAGCGGCGCGATCGACGACAGCTTGAGCAGGTAGCGGAAGATGATGACCCGGTCGGGTACGCCGAAAGATTTGAGCGTCAGCACGTGGTCGCGGCGCTGGTGCTCGATCATCGCCGAGCGGGTGATGCGGGTAACCTGGCCGATGCCGGCCATGGCGAGCGCCAGCGCGGGAAACAGCAGATGCTGTAGGGCGCTGCCGAAAACGTCGAGGCGGCCATGGGCAATCGAATCCACCAAGAGCAGGCCGGTGGGTCCGTCCGGCACGCTCAGCGTGTAGTTGATGCGCCCAAGGATCGGCCAGCTGGGAAAGAAGTTCGCCGCCACAAGCTGCAACAGGATGGCGAACAGGAAGCTTGGCATGGTGACGCCGATGATGGAGAAAAAGCGTCCCGTATTGTCGATCCAGCTGTTGCGGTAGCGTGCGGTGACGACGCCGAGCGGCACCGAAATGACGACCATCAGCAGGACGGTCACGAGCACCAGTTCGAGGGTTGCCGGAAGCAGTTCGAGGATCTCGGAACTGACCGACTTGCCGGAGATCAGCGAGCGGCCGAAATCGCCGCGCACCGCGCCGCTGATATAGTTGACGTATTGCACCAGGATCGGGTCATCGAGCCCCATTTCCAGGCGCATCGCATCGACCTGTTCCTGGGTGGCGCTGGGGCCGAGCGCGATGCGGGCCGGATCGCCGGGCACAACGCGGGCGAGCACGAAGATCATCAGCGACAAGACCAGCATCACACCGGCAAAGCCGATCAGGCGTCGCACCATCGCATCGAGTGAACTCGTGTGCATGAACTCCGCTTGCGCCTCCCAGGGGCATTGGCTGCCCCGCTTGATTGCGGAAAGTCTGCGGCGATCGGCTCATACAGATCAAGGATGTGTTGGTATGGGTTTCGTATTAATAGGTATAGGTTTTTCTCAAAAATGCGGCCGGCAGACCTCATTCGACCCATCCGAGCGCCTTGGCGGTGGCGATCGCCTCGGCGCGCCGGCGGCAGCCGATCTTGCGGAAGATGTTGGACAGGTGGAACTTGACCGTGACCTCGGAGACGCCGAGCTGGCGGGCGACGAACTTGTTCGTGCCGCCCTCGACAACGAGCAGCAGCACCCTGGTTTCCTGACGGGTCAGGCCGGCGCGCTGTGGCCCGCCGGAAACGACGGTGTCGATGCTGCGTACCCGCCTGAGGACCTGGCGGGCATCGTTGGACGCCTGGACGAAGGCGCGGATGCGCTTGTCATCGGCGAGTCGATCGAGAAACGGGCTCTCCTCGGTCAGCGACATGATGGTGCCGAGCCTGGCGCTTGCTTCCAGCGCCTTGAGAAGGTCGGAGCGCGCCGCGGTGATGTCGCGATGCTGGCGGGCCAGATGGGCCGACCAGACCAGCAGGGTGATGCGCTGGCGCTCGGTCAGGTGACCGTTCTTCAGCAGTGCGGCGACCTGATCGCGTAGCGCAGGCCGGTTCGGCACCTCCCAGATCAGGTGGCGCAGCCAGGCCATCGCGACGGCGATCTCCTGCGGATCGACGAGACGCACGAGGTTGTCGCCCGACCCTTCCACCCAGGTTCGGTTGACGCGCGACTGGACAGTGGTCAGCAGGTCGGCGGCCTCTCGCCAACGGTTGGAATTCTGCAGGACCGATGCTTCGCGCAGCAATATGACGAGCCGGAAACGGTTTGAGCGCCATTCCTGGACGCGCCATTTGTCGAGAAACACCCGCGCGGCGGCCGCAGCGACGTGGCGGCTGATCGCCAGGCCGCCATAGTTGATCGCCAGCTCGGCCACGGTCGGCCAGATCTCGCCATAGGCGAAACGGTCCAGTTCCTCGTTGAGAAAGCGCACGAGCGTGCGGATGTCGCCGTTTTCGTAGCGGATGATCGCCTTGACCAGGCCGATGAGCCGCGTGTCGGACGGCGTATCGAACGGCACCTTTTCCAATGTCACGACGGCCTGGCGCGCGTGACGCTCGGCGCTGGCCATTTCGCCGCGCAGCAGCGACAGGATCGACTGGTAGAGAACGACATAGAAGCAAAGCAGGTGGGCATCGGCCTGCTCGTAGTGGTATCGGGCGCGCCGCGCGATCTCGTCAGCGGTGTCGTATTCGCGCCGCCTGACGATGGCTTCCAGAAAGGCGTTATAAAAACTGCCGCGCTTGAGGTGGTCGTCGAGCGGCGCCTCTCCCAGCATGTCGAAGGCGAGCGCGCGGATCTTGTCGGTGATGGTCACATCCTCGTACATGGCCATCAGGAAGCGGAAGTAGCGGAATTCGAGCGAATAGCGATCCCTGCTGTCGAGCACGTGCCGCAGATCGTTTGCATTGCTGCCGTAGCGCTGGGTGATCAGGTGCCGGGCGCGGCTGGTGTTGCCGGACTTCAGCGCGTGCATGGTCGCGGTCAGAACCAGAAGTTCGCTGTCGCCGCGCATGGCTTCGGGAAACCGGTCGAGTACCTGCTGGCAGACGTCCATGCCGAAGAAATGCATGAAGAAATAGCCGCCGCCGCGGCGCAGCATCTCAAGCGCGGTGGCGTGATCGCCGCGGTTCTGGGCCCCGGCGAGCCAGTCGAGGAAGGCGTGGTAGTCGCGTCTGTCGGGTATGTCGTCAGCCGTGGCGTCGTCGCTTGCCGGCTCGGTCCTCGCGGCGGCGAAAGACCTGGCCAGGAGCTTGCCGATGTCCGGCGAACGGGGACGCAGCAACCCGGCCTCGTCGTCGGTCACCAGCGTCGTGCGGAAGCGGCTTGCGAGCCTTTTGCGCGTGGCCGGCGGGATTTCGGCAAGCGGTATCCCCTCGGGCCGCGCCGCCAGACGCGACAGGATATCGGCTTCGCGCCCGCCCAGCGCGCTCAGCAGGTCGGAGATGAACAAGGTCTCGGCGTTGGCCATGTCCCAATCTATGACGGCGCGGCGCCGTCGGCAAAGGGGCAGGCGAACGGCTCAACGCTCCTCGGGATCGTATGGCTTCATCAGCGCGGCCGGGCTTGCCGCCAGGCGCGTGTTGAAGACCATGGCGATCACCGTGGCGACATAGGGCAGGGCCAGGAACAACTGATAGGGCAGATCGACCGTCTCGCTCGACTGCAGGCGCAATTGGAACGCGTCGACGGCGCCGAACAGCAGGGCGGCCATGGCGCAACTGAACGGTTTCCAGCGGCCGAGAACGACGAGTGCCAGGCAAATCCAGCCGCGACCCGAGACGATGCCGAACGTGAACGAACCGAAGGCGGCGAGGTTCAGATAAGCGCCGCCAAGCCCGGCGAGCGCGCCGGCGGCGATCAACGCCAGCATGCGGGTCCTGACCGGGTCGATGCCGGCGCTGACGGCGGCGAGCGGGTTTTCGCCGACTGTCCTGAGATTGAGGCCGGCAGGCGTGTGATAGAGAATGACGATGAGCGCCGGCACGGAGATGTAGCCGACATAGGTCAGGGCGAACTGGTTGAACAGGATGGGGCCTGCGACCGGTATGTCGGACAGATAGGGAATGGCGATGGTGCGGAAGGGCTCGATCGCCTGCGGCGTGCCGCCCTGCTGGAAGCCGAGCCGGTAGGCGTAGTAGACGAGGCCGGTGATGGCGATCGTCATGCCGAGGCCGGTCACGGTCTGCTCGAGCCGCAGGAAGACCACCAGTATGCCCATGATCGCTCCGAGCAAGGCGCCGACCATCATGGCGGCCGCCACGCCGAGCCACAGCGATCCCGTTACGTAGGCGCAGGAAAAGCCGGCCAGAGCGCCGGCCAGCATCATGCCCTCGATGCCCAGATTGAGGATGCCGGACCGTTCGGCGATCAATTCGCTCAGCGTGCCGAACAGAAGCGGCATGGCCAGGCGAATGGCGGCGGCGGCGAAGCCGACATCGAAGATAAGATCGAATATGCTCATGGTTCCGCCTGGCGCGATCTGCCGAAATGAAGCCGGATACGGTGATTTGCGAGCGTCATGGCGACGATCACCGCGATCAGCGAGATGCCCTGCACGGCATCGGCGATGAAGAACGGCACGCCGATCTGGCGCGACATCTCGTCGGCGCCGGTGCCGATGGCCGCCAGGAACAGCGCCGAGGGAACGATGCCGACGGCAGACAGCCTCGCCAGCATGGCGACGATGATGCCGGCGTAGCCGTAGCCCGACGAGATGCTGGCGATCACCTGGAACTGCACGCCGCCCACCTCGCCGGCGCCGGCAAGCCCGGCAAAGGCCCCCGACATCAGGGCGACCAGGATGATCACCCGATTGACGTCGAGGCCGGCATGGCGCGCCGACCTCGGGTTTTCGCCCACGACGGCGATCGAAAATCCGAACACGCTGCGCTTCATGACAAGCCCGACGATGACGACGGAGAGGAGCGCGACAAACACGCCGAGATGCAGGCGCGTCCCGGCCCACAGAATGGGGAACTCGGCTTGCGGCAATATGTCGGGACTGTCGGTCCAGCCGCTGACCGGGTCTTTCCACGGACCGGAAAGCAACGCCATCATGATGTAGAGCACGATGAAGTTGAGCATCAGGGTGGTCACCACCTCGTCGACCCGCAGCCTGGTTTTCAGAATGGCCGGTATGGCGGCGAGCAGGGCGCCGCCGGCCGCGGCGGCAAGCAGCATGGCCGGGATCAGCAGCGGCGCGGGCAGCGACTGGTTGGCGCCCATCCAGGCGGCGGCCATGGCGCCGGCGATCAACTGGCCTTCGCCGCCGATGTTCCAGAAGCGGGCGCGTAGCGCAACGAGGGCGGCAAGGCCGGTCAGGATCATCGGCGAGGCGCGGACGATCGTTTCGGAGATCTGGAACTTCCCGCCGAAGGCGGCGTCCGCCATGATCAGGAAACCGCTAAAGGGGTCGGCGCCGGCGATGGCGATGAGCAGGCCGCAGATCACCAGACTGGCGGCGACGGCGGTAAACGGCATCATGATTTCGCGCAGCCGGGACGACTGCCTCGGTTCGAGCGTGAGCCTCATGCCGGTTGTCCGACGGCCTGCCGCGCCGCGCCCGTCATGGCGAGGCCGATACCGATGGTGGTCGCGGTCTCCGCCGGCGTATCGATGACGACGGTGTTCTCGTACATGACCGCGATGCGGTCCGACAGCTGGAATATCTCGTCGAGATCGTCGGAGATCAGCAGGATGGCGCAGTTCTGCTCACGCAACCTCAGGAGCGCGCGATGGACGAAAGCGGCGCTGTTGACGTCGAGGCCGCGGGTCGGCTGGGCGATGACGAGGATGCGCGGCGACCAGGAGAGTTCGCGTGCGACGATCACCTTCTGCTGGTTGCCGCCCGACAACAGGCTGACGGCGATATCGGGGTTGGCCGGACGCACGTCGTAGTCGGCAATCTGCCTGGCGGCGAAATCGCGGATGGCGCTGAGACGCAGCCAGCCGAGCCGGGAGAACGGTTCGTCGCCGAAGCGCGAAATAACGAGGTTCTCCCCGGTGGACAGCGCGCCGACGAGGCCGACGCCGATGCGGTCTTCGGGAATGTAGGCGACACCCAGCGCCTGCATCCGGCGCGGGGAGGGGGCGGCGACGAGCTTTCCGTCAACGCGGATCTCTCCGCTGCCGGCCCGCTCGACGCCGGCGAGTATTTCGGCGAACCGCACCTGGCCATTGCCGGAAACGCCGGCCAGGCCGACGATTTCGCCGGCATGGAGGGCAAAGTCGATCGGATCGGCGCCCTTGTGCCTGCCGCCGGCGGCGTGTAGCCGGAGGTTTGCGACTTCGAGCCTGACTTCGCCGCGCTCGTGGTTCTTGCGCGCGATACGCTCGGGCTCCTCGCCGCACATGAGCGTTGCCAGGCCGGCATTGGTCAGCGCGCCGTCATTGCGCCTGTCGGCGACGACCTCGCCGGCGCGCATGACGACGACGCGGCTGGTGATCTCGCGCACCTCGTTCAGCTTGTGGCTGATGTAGACGATCCCGACGCCGTCGGCCTGAAGCGCGCGGATGGCGGCGAACAGCCCCTGCGTTTCCTGGGGTGTCAGAACGGATGTCGGTTCGTCGAAGATGAGTACCTTCACCTTGCGATAGAGGGCGCGGATGATGTCGAGGCGCTGTTTCTCGCCCACCGCCAGCGTCGAGACCGGACGATGCGGATCGAGATGAAGGCCGTATGCCTGCCTGATTTGCTCCAGCCGCGCGGTCGCCCGCCGGCGATCGAGGAAGCCGTTGTGCGCGGGCAAGCCGACCATCAGGTTTTCCAGGACCGTATGGGTCGGGACCGAGTGGGCGTGCTGGTGGACCATGTTGAGCCCGAGTTCGATCGAATCCGCCGTGCTGCGCAGATTCACCGCCTTGCCGTCGATGCGGATGGTTCCGGCATCGGGCCGGTAGAGACCGAAGGCGATGTTCATCAGCGTGGTCTTGCCGGCGCCGTTCTCGCCGAGCAGGCCGACGACCTCGCCGGCGCCGAGCGTGAAATCGACGCCGCGGTTGGCGGTTACGTCACCGAATGTCTTGGTAATGCCACGCAGCTCGAGCAGGGGCGGCGTGTCGCCATGTCCGGCGCGCCGCCCCGCTGGATCAGAGCTCGGTTTCATCATACGGCACGGTGGCCTTGCCCGACTTGATCTGCGCCATCTTCTCCTCCACCGCCGCCTTGACCTCGGCGGGAACCCTGTCGGCGAAGTTACCATATGGGGCAAGATAGTTGACACCCTCGGCAATCGTTTCGCCGTCGCCATAGTTGACCGGCGCGAACGAACCGGACGTCACGGCCTCGACCGCCTTCTTGATGATCGGATAGGGATCCCAGATCACACTGGTGACGACCGTGTCCTCGGCGCCCTTGGACTGGTCGGTCATGTTGCCGATGGCGACCATGCCGCGTTCCTTCGCCGCCTCGATGACGCCGATGCGCTCGGCGAAAACGACGTCGACGCCCTGGTCGGCCATGGCGATCGTCGCTTCCTTGGCCTTCGGAGGATCGAAGAAGGAGCCGATATAGGCGGCTTTCATCTCGATATCGGAACGGATTTCCTGCGCGCCGAACTTGAACGCATTCAGGAGGCCGTAGGTCGAGGGAACGGCCACGCCGGCCACGGCGCCGATCTTGCCCGATTTGGAAACGCCGGCGGCGACCATGCCGGCGAGGTAGGCAGCCTCGAAGTTGAGGCCGTAGAAGGTGGCGAAATTGGGCTCCGTCGGGCCGAGCGCCGAACCCATGACGAATTTCGTGTCGGTGAAGGAACCGGCCACGCGGCGGCAGATCTGCTCGGTGCCGTAGGCATCGCCGACGATCAGTTCGACGCCCTCGGAACACCATTGCCGCAATACGCGGGAGAAATCGGCGGCCTTGACCGATTCGGAGAACTTGTAGTCATGCTGACCTTCCTCGGCGATGCGCTGCATGGCGAGGTGAAGCTGCGTCACAAAGGGTTCTTCCAACGGTGTCTCGAAAAGGCCGCGAATGCGGATGTTCTGTGCGGCCGCGGCGGTCCCGGCAAACGGCAGGCCGAAGGCGAGCGTGCCCATGCCGGCCAGTTTCAGCAGGCTTCTGCGCGAGAAATGCGTCATGGTGGTATCCTCCCTGTTGCCCCGAGGGCTTGCCCCTGGAAGTGGTCGGTCAATCCTCCCGCCAAACGAATTCGATATTCTGGCGAATTCTTTCCAGATTTGCGAAAATATCGCGAAGTGAGATTGATTTCGCTGATTTTATGCGATCTTTGCCGCTAGTTTGAGGAACCAGCCTGCGCGCATCGACGCGAGGTAGTGCCGACGGAGGAGCGATGACCCAGGCGAGGAAGCTCACCGTATTACTGCTGGGATACGAGGTCATACCCAAGACCGTGTCGACGCGCGACCGGGGCGGGCGCTTTGTCATGTCCGAACCGATCTGTGCCTATCTCATCGAGACGACCGAAGGCTTCGTGCTCTTCGACACCGGCGTGAATGTCGACAACATCGTCGATCCGGTCCGCCGCGAGGACTACTTCATGAAGCGCGGCTGGCTTGCGCCGCCCGTCGTGCTGCCCGAACATGATTTTCTCGGCCAGCTTAGGGCGGCCGGCGTTTCGCCGTCGGATATCTCCGACGTGATCCTGAGCCATGTCCACTGCGACCATACCGGCAACATCAAACATCTGCGCCACGCACGCATATGGATCCAGCGGCTGGAGCACGAGTTCGCATTTTCCGATGCCGACAAGCCGGCGGTGTTCGTCGACGATTTCGACTTCGACGACCTCGACTGGCGCATCGTCGACGGCGACTGGACGCTGATGGACGGCATCGAGGGCATCTTCACGCGCGGACACATGCCGGGGCACCAGTCGCTGGTGGTGACGCTGGCCAACAGCGGCACCAAGGTCCTGACGGCCGATGCGGGCGATCTTTGGGAGAATTTCGAGCAGGAAGTGCTGCCCGGGGAAAGCTGCGACGACGTCGCCGCGCTGGCGTCGATCCGCCGGCTGAAAGCGATCGCGCGCGAACGAAACGGCGAACTCGTCCTGCTGCACGATCCGGTCCGGGTGCAATCGATCAGGCTGGCGCCGGAATTCTACGATTGAACCCGGCCGCTGCGGGGTCGCAACGGCCGCGGAGGGCTGAAGCCATGGTGGGATATGTTCTGCTGGCGATCGTGACCGTGCTCTATGCGGGCTACAACATCGCCATGCGGTTTTCCGGCGGCGCCGTGCCCGACACGGCGACCACGACCATCCTGGCGACGATCTGCGTCCAGCTTGCCGCACTTGCGACCTCCGGACTGTTCCTCGGTCTGCTGCTGCTGGCGCGCGGCGGCCAGGTGTTCGCCCTGTCGCCCGGCGCCTATCTCTGGGCGGCGCTTGCCGGGCTTTGCATCGGCGGCGCGGAGATCGGCTATCTCTACCTGTTCGGCGGCATGGGCCCGACCAGGCCGATGCCGGCGGCGATCGTGATCCCCACGGTGGTTACCGGTACGGTGCTGCTGTCGATCCTGGTCGCCCATCTGTTCCTGGACGAAGCCCTGACCGCGACCCAGCTTGCCGGCGCGGCGCTGGTCGCGGTCGGCATCGTCGCGCTGTTCGCCGGCGGACGGTCGGCGTAACAGATTTTCTTGAGGCGGGTCCTAGTCGTCGCGGGATTCGATCGGCAGCTCGAAGCCGACCTTGACCCTGTCGATGACGACATGGGTTTCGAAACGGCGCACGTTCCGGTTGGAAAACAGGAAGCGCTCGACGAATGCGTCATACTTCTCCATCGATTCGGCGCTCAAGATCATGATGAAATCGACGGTTCCGGTGACGTAGTAGCATTGCATGATCTCGATCGTGTCCTGCGCGGCGCGCTTGAAATGCGAGATAACGTCGCTTTGCTCGCGCTCGAGCATGACCGTCACCACCATGGTGAAGCTGCGTCCCACCGATTTGGGGTCGATCACCGCGATTTCCGACTTGATGACGCCGCTTTCGCGCAGCTTCGCCAGCCGGCGGTGACAGGCGGATGCCGATAGCCCGACATGGGGCGCCAGTTCGCTGGAGGTCAGCCGTGTGTTGTTCTGGAACAGGCGGAGAATTTTGCGATCGAACTCGTCAAGCTTCACGAAAAAATCCTGATTTCCGGCAGATTTGATCACAAGTTTTGCGTGGAATGACGAATTATGCAACGTGGTTTTGCGAGCGCGCGCTAGTATTTTTCGATGTTGGAAGCGGGTCGGGCAGCCTGAATGGTGGCGCGCCGACCGAGGAAAGACCAGACGACGCCATGCAGATGACCCGAACGGAACTGGCCGGTGCCTACCGCCAAATGCGGACCATCCGGTCATTCGAAAATCGCGTTTTTGCCGAAGCGCAGGCGGGCCGCGTGCCCGGCTCGACCCACCTCTATGCCGGCCAGGAGGCCGTTGCGGTCGGCGTGTGCATGGCGCTCAACGACAATGATTTCATCGCGTCGACCCATCGCGGCCACGGCCATTCGATCGCCAAGGGTTGCGACGTCCGTTCGATGATGGCCGAGATCCTCGGCAGGGAAACCGGAACATGCAAGGGCAAGGGCGGCTCCATGCATATCGCCGACCTGGATGTCGGGATGCTGGGGGCGAACGGCATCGTCGGCGGCGGGCCGCCCTTGGCCTGTGGCGCGGCATTGAGCGCCAAGGTCAAAAGGACCGGAGCGGTTTCGGTGGCGTTTTCCGGCGATGGCGCGGTCAATCAGGGAACGACGGCGGAATCGCTCAATCTGGCGATGGTGTGGCAACTGCCCGTCATCTTCGTCGTCGAGGACAATGGTTGGGGCGAAGCGACCAGTTCGGAATTCGCCGTCGCGGGCGATATCGTCAAACGCGCCGAGGGCTACGGCATGCTGGCGCGCCGGGTCGACGGCCTGTCGCTGCCCGACGTCTATGAAACGGCTCGCGAGGTGATCGCGCGGGCGCGCGAGGGCGGCGGGCCCGCCCTGCTGCATATCGGGACCGAGCGTTTCTACGGCCACTTCAACGGCGACGTCGACACCTATCGCAGCGAGGAAACCAAGAAAGAGCAGCGCGAAAGCCGCGACTGTCTGATCCGGTTCCGGACCATGGTGCTGGAAGCCGGCCTGCTTGACGCGGAGACGCTCGATGCCATCGACGCGGAGATCGATGCCGAGATCGAGGCGGCGGTGCGCGACGGGCTTGCCGCGGGACCGCCGGACATCTCGACACTGACGACGGATGTCTACGTCAACAGCAGGGCGGAGGCGTAAGATGAGCAGAAAGACCTTCCGTTCCGCCCTCAACGAGGCGCTGCATCAGGAGATGGAACGCGATCCCTCGGTGATCGTGCTCGGCGAGGACGTCACAGGCGGTGTCGGCGGCGACGGCGCGCAGGATGCCTGGGGTGGCGCCTTCGGCGTGACGAAGGGCCTTCTGGGCAGGTTCGGCCCCGAGCGCGTCAGGGATACGCCGATCAGCGAAAGCGCCTTCGTGGGTGCGGCCGCCGGGGCGGCGCTGACGGGCCTGCGACCCGTCGTCGAGATCATGTTCGTCGACTTCATCGGCGTTTGTCTCGACCAGGTGATGAACCAGGCAGCCAAGTTCCGCTACATGTTCGGCGGCAAGACAAAGTGCCCGATGGTGCTGCGCGCCACGTTCGGGGCGGGCGCGCGCTCGGCGAGCCAGCATAGCCAGGCGCTCTATCCGATCTTCACGCACATCCCCGGCCTAAAGGTGGTCATCCCGTCCAATCCTTCCGACGCCAAGGGCCTGTTGATCGAGGCGATCCGCGACGACGATCCGGTGATCTTCCTGGAGCACAAGATGCTCTACGACGAGACGGGCGAGGTTTCCGACCAGGCGTTCACCGTGCCGTTCGGCGAGGCGAGGGTGCTGCGGGAGGGCAAGGACGCAACGATCGTAGCGCTCGGCCGCATGGTCGGTCGCGCCATGGAGGCGGCCTCCACGCTTGCCGGCGAGGGCATCCGCGTCAGCGTCGTCGACCCGCGCACGACGATGCCGTTCGACAGCGAGACGGTGCTGGAGTTCGCGGAGGAGACCGGCCGGGTTGTCATCGTCGACGAAGCCAATCCGCGCTGCGGCATGGCCGCCGACATCGCGGCACTCATCGCCGAGGAGGCCTTTGACGCGCTCAAGGCGCCGATCCTGAAGGTGACCCCGCCGCACACGCCCGTGCCCTACGCGCCGGAGCTGGAGGAGGCATACCTACCGAGCGCCGGCAAAATCGCCGATGCGGTCCGCCGCAGCATCAAACACTGAGAACAAGCGATCATGGAACGAATTCGAGCACTGACCATGCCCAAATGGGGCATGACGATGACCGAGGGAACGATCGCATCCTGGCTGGTGGATGAAGGCCAGGCGATCGAATCCGGCAACGAATATGTCGAGATCGAAACCGAGAAGATCACCAATGTGGTCGAGGCCGACAAACCCGGCAAACTGCGCCGGATCGTCGCCCACGAAGGCCAGAAGATCCCCTGCGGCGGCCTGATCGCGGTGATGGCCGACGACAACGTCTCCGACGAGGAACTGGAAGCCTTCCTCGACGATTTCGAACCCGTCGAACAGGACGAGGGCGCCGCCGCGGCGTTGCAGCGCCACAAGGTCGACGTCGACGGGCTCAAGATCAATATCGTATCCTCCCGGGGTGCTGACGGGCAGGATGGGACACCCCTGGTGCTCATCCACGGCTTCGGTGCCGATGCACGTTCCTGGTTGTTCAACCAGGAGGCATTGGCGTCGAAGCTGCCCGTCCACTCGGTGGAGCTGCCTTCACACGGCGAATCCGACGTTCGGGCGTCGGCCATGACGCTGGCGGAGATGGCGAGAATCATCGCTGTGGTGCTGGGCGAAATCGCGCCGGACGGCGCCCATCTGGCCGGTCATTCGCTCGGCGGGCGCGTGGCGTTGCGCCTCGCTGCCGACAAGGCCAACAAGGTCCGTTCCCTGGTCCTGCTGGCGCCGGCCGGCTTCGGTCAGACCGCCAACCCGGAATTCATCGGGCAGTTCATCGCCGCCGGCCGCCGCCGGCCGATGAAGGCGGCGTTGCAGATGCTGGTCAAGGATACCGACCTGGTCAATTCGGAAATGATCGAACAGACGCTGTCCTACAAGCACATTGACGGCGTCGAGGAGGCGCTGCGCGCCACCCAGCAAGCCAATTTCAGCGAAGGTCAGGTCAATGAGGGTACGGAAGCCGAGCTTACCTCGCTCGATTGCCCGGTGCTGGTGATATGGGGCGAGGACGACCGGGTGCTCGCCAGCGCCGGCGCGGAGTTCGCCCGCGGCAAGGCCGAGATCGTCATTGTTGCCGGCGCCGGCCACCTGGTTCAGATGGAAGCCAGCGGCGAGGTCAACCAGGCGATCGAGGCGTTTCTGGAGGCCCGGTCATGAGCGGCCTTCCGGGATTGCGCGGCGGCGAGCATGTCGGCCTGACCGTACCGGACCTCGAAGAGGCCGAACGGTTCCTGTGCGACGTCCTCGGCGCGGTCATGGTCTTCGATGGCGGGACGATCGACGACCGCGAAATCGTGGTCGATGTCCTCGGCGCCGGTCCGGGCGATTCATGCCGTTACCGGTTCTACCGGCTGGGCACGGGCCTGAACCTGGAAGTCTTCGAGTACAGCACGGATGCGTCCGGCGCACCGCCGGCCAACCACGTGCCGGGCGGTCATCATATCGCGCTCTACGTCGACGACATCGAGGCGGCGATCCGGCATCTCGATGCGCATGGCGTGAAGATCGACGGCAAGCCGCAATATATCGAGGACGGGCCGGCCGCCGGCGGCGCCTGGCTCTACTTCAAGGCACCCTGGGGCCTGCAGCTGGAACTGGTCAGTTTTCCGAAGGGCAAGGCCTATGAGGCCGACGCCCCGGTGAAGCTGTGGTCGCCCCTGCGCCCATCGCAATGAGAGTTACGACGGATGGTTACCGAAAGACATGACGGCGTGGGACCACGCCATGTCCACAACGGCAATACGGGAAGCGATCTGCCCGCATCGGCGCTGGAATTGCTGGACGAGCGGGAGATCGCCACGGCGATCCGGGAAATCTCTTCCTGGCCCGGCTATGCCCCGACGCCCCTGATCCGGCTTGGCGGCCTTGCCGGGCGCCTCGGCGTGGAGGCCGTGCTCTACAAGGATGAAGGACGGAGGTTCGGCCTCCACTCCTTCAAGGCGCTGGGCGGCGCCTATGCGGTTTTGAGCATCCTGAAAAACAAGCTGCGCGCCAGGGGCATCGCAGCATCGGTCGACGATCTGATCGGCGGAAAGTTCCGCGACCAGATCGGGCACGAAACGGTGGTCTGCGCCACCGATGGCAACCACGGACGTTCGGTCGCCTGGGGGGCGTCGCTGTTCGGCTGCAACTGCCGCATCTATGTGCACGAAAATGTCAGCACCGACAGGACCGAGGCGATCGAGGCGTTCGGGGCAGTGATCGTGCGCACAAAGGGCGAATACGACGATTCCGTGCGCACCTGCGCCCGCGACGCGGCGAAACACGGCTGGACGCTGGTTGCCGACACCAATGCGGGCGGCGGACCGCCGGAAGTGCCCAGGCTGGTCATGCAGGGCTACACGGTGATCGTCAGCGAACTGCTGAAGCAGCTCGACCGGCCGCCGACGCATGTGTTCATCCCGGCGGGCGTCGGCGGACTAGCCGCGGCGGTTGCCGGCTACTGGGCGAGGACCGCCGGCGCGCGACGGCCTCGAATGGTGGTTGTCGAACCGCATAGCGCCAATTGCGTGTTCGAGGCGATCCGCCTCGGACAGCCGAAGCCGGTGACGGGCAACACCA
Organism: Rhizobiaceae bacterium; assembly: GCA_041397625.1. Taxonomy (GTDB): domain Bacteria; phylum Pseudomonadota; class Alphaproteobacteria; order Rhizobiales; family Rhizobiaceae; genus JAWKWH01. The sequence goes on along the minus strand of JAWKWH010000006.1, from coordinate 28,418 downwards.
ACAGCTTCATGGCCTGTCTGGCCGCCGGCGAGGTCTCGCCGATCGCCTGGCCGACGCTGCACAAAACAATCGACGACGTACTGACCATCTGCGACGAAGTCGCGGCCAGGACCATGCGCGAACTCGCCGAGGGCGCCTATGGCGACCGGCCGGTCATCTCGGGAGAAAGCGGTTGTGCCGCCGTCGCCGCGCTGGTGGCGGTCGGTGGCGACAAGGCCCTGCGCGACGCGCTGGGCATCAATTCCGGATCACGGATCCTGACCATCGGAAGCGAAGGCGCCACGGCTCCGGTGATCTGGGAAAGGGTGGTCGGCAAGCCGCCGGCCAGCTTTGTCGAAACGGCCTGAGGGCAAAACACCGCAGGATGGCCCAGCACAAAAAACAGGGAGCACAAGGGCAATGATCCGAAAAATGCTGGTTACGACAATGGCGCTCGTCTTTTGCGCCTTCGCCTCTGTCAGTGCCAATGCCGAAGCGCTGATCAAGGAAATCCAGGACCGCGGTACCCTGCGCATCGGCGTCGCAGACGGTCCACCCTATCAGTTTCCCGACGCCATGAGCGGCGAGTATGTCGGCCTGAATATCGACCTGGCCAAGGAAGCGGCCAAGCTTCTCGGCGTGGAACTGGAGATCGTGCCGGCAACCTGGGCGACGTTGATCACCGGATTGCAGGTCAAGCAGTATGACGTGGTGTTCGCCAATCTGTTCGCGACGCCGGAACGGGCGGTGACGGTCACCTTCACCGATGCCTACGACACATACGGCTTCCACGTGATGGTCAAGGACGACAGCGCCATCAAGTCGCTTGCAGATCTCAACAGCCCGGACGTGACCTTCGTCGCGCAGGCGGGAACGGTCGAGGCCAAATATCCGCTGGAGCTGTTTCCCGAATCGAAGATGAACGCGCTTGCCACCGACCAGGCGAATGCGCCGCCGCTTGCGGTTCTGTCGGGCCAGGCCGATGCGGTGTTCATCGATCCGGGCTTCTACCGCATCCTGTCGACGCAGAATCCGGATCTGTTCAAGAGCGCGCGTCTGCTCAACGGCCCGGACGAGCTTCTGAAGCCGGTCTCGCTCTCCTATGCGCTGCGTCACGGCGACATGGACATGCTGAACTTCCTGAACGTGTTCATCCACGACAAGGTGGCCAACGGCGTCATCGCCGCCGAGCGCGACAGGTGGTTCGACAAGATGGCCGAAAAATAGGCTGATCGCGGCCGCCGCCGGATGATCCCGGCGCCGGCCGCATAGTCGCGAGGGGCCGGCGCCGGCTTCGTTCGGCGCGGTCCGGCGACCGTTTGGCGATCCGAACAGGTGCCTGGACATGGAACTGTTGAGCAGCCTGGATTTCAGCGCGCTGTGGAAGTACCGCCAACCGTTGGCCTGGGCCACGGTGGAAACGCTGTGGATGGCTGCGCTCGGGTTCCTGCTGGCGATCCCTGTCGGAACCGCGCTGGCGCTCGGCCGACTCAAGGGCGGCAGGCTGGTCGGCTTGGGCGTGATGGGGTTCGTCGATGTCATCCGTTTCACGCCGTTGCTGGTCCAGGCGGTGTGGATCCACTTCGCGCTGCCGGTGTTCACCGGCATCAACATGACCGCCACCCAGTCCGGCGTTCTGGCGCTGACGCTGCACGTCTCCGCCTATGTCTCGGAGATCCTGCGCGCCGGCATCGGGGCGATCGCACCCGGCCAGTGGGAAGCGGGACGCGCACTCGGCCTGACCGAGCGTCGCATTTTCACCGAGGTCGTCCTGCCGCAGGTCTGGCCGCTGACCATTCCGGCGCTGGCCAATGTCGCGGTCGCGACCTTCAAGCTGACCGCCATCCTCGGAATTCTCGCGGTCAACGATCTCATGAAGGTCGCCAACCGGGTGAACAATGTCGTGTTCCGCCCGATCGAGATCTATACGAGCGTGGCGGTCATCTACCTGCTGATCGGCCTCGCCCTGATGGCGCTGGCGGCCTACACCGAGCGCTACTACGCGCGCCACGACCGGCGTGTCGCGACCGGCGCCAAGGCCTGAGGGCGGGATCGGCGCATGGATCTCAACTTCAACATCGTCTCGTCCAACCTGCCGACGCTCTGGCAAGGGCTGCAAATCACGGTGGCGTCCTTCCTGCTGGCGCTGGCGATCGGCCTGCCGCTGGGCGCGCTTCTGACCCTGTGCCGGCTGCGACGGGCCGGGGCGATCGAGCGGGCGGCGCGGACCTATGTGACGCTCTTCCGGGCGATTCCCGAAATGGTGCTGATCTTCTGGATGTACTACTGTCTGCCGGTGCTGACGGCGTCGAAGATTTCCGGATTCTGGTCTGGCTCCATCGGGCTCGGTTTCGTCGCCGCGGCGTTCCTGTGCGAGGTGTTTCGCGGCGGCGTGAACGCGGTGCCGAAGGGACAGTGGGAAGCCGCCAATGCGCTGGCGCTGCCGAGAACGGCGCTCTGGTTCAGGATCATCGTCCCGCAGGCGGCGCGCCTGTCCCTGCCGCCCTTCATCAACTACATGACCGAACTGCTCAAGGCGACGACGCTGCTGGCGACCATCGGTGTGGCCGACCTGGCGCTGCAGGCCTACCTTCTCGGCGCGCAAACATTCCGGTATTTCGAATTTCTGACCGCGATCGCGGTGGTCTATTTCGTGGTCATCTTTCCGATCGCGAGATTTTCCGAACATATGGAACGCCGGCTCGCCGGCGAGAAAGGCTGAACCATGTCCGAAGACCTTCTATCGCTGCCGGCCCTGCGCCTGCGCCACGAGGCGGCGCTCGAGATGATGCGGTTGGCGGCGCAGGAGGCGCTGAACCGCAGCGAGCCGCAATGCATCACCATCGTCGACGTCGGAGGGGTCGTCATCTGCCAGTTGCGCATGGATGGCGCGCGGCTGAACGCGCTTGCCATCTCGGAAACGAAGGCGCGCACCGCAGCCTCGACGTTCTTTGCTTCCGCGCCGGGCAGCCAGGACACCGCCGTGGCGCTTGCCTGCGGCGGGCGCCAGACCGGGCTGGAAGGCGGTCTGCCGATCTGGCTCGACGGCCATCTGGTCGGCGGCATCGGCGTTTCGTCTGGGCCGGCGGAGATCGATCTCGCCTGCGCCAGGGCCGCCTTTGCGCTGTCCGACCGACTCTCCCATGAGCGAGCCGGCTCATGACCATGCCGGACATGCAGATGCTGCTGACGGTGCTGGCCATTGCGGTTGCGGCCGGCATCCTTGGCGGCATCCTTGCCGGCCTGCTGGGCGTGGGCGGCGGCATCGTGATCGTACCGGCGCTCTATTTCGCCATGAAGCTCACGAACATCGAGCCGGCCGGCATCATGCAGGTCGCGGTGGGCACGTCGCTTTCCACCATCGCCTTCACCTCCGTGTCCTCGGGCTGGGGACACTACAAGCGCGGCGCGCTCGACTTTGCGCTGCTTAGAAGCTGGGCGCCTTTCGTGCTGGCGGGCGTGATCGCCGGCGCCTTTGCCGGCGGCGCGGTAAGCGGCAACATCCTGATCGCCGTCTTCGCCACCGTCGCGGCGCTGGTCGCCGTCGACATGATCTTCCGCTCGCCCGGCCAGGCGGCCGAACCGCGCAGCTTTTCCCGGCCTGTCTGGGCCGTCCTGGGCGTGCTGGCAGGCGGCATTTCGGCGATGATGGGGATCGGCGGCGGTACCGTGTGCGTGCCGCTGCTCAATTTCCTCGGCTACGACATCCGCAAGGCGGTCGGCACTTCGGCGGCGCTCGGCTTCATCATCGCGGTGCCGGCCGTGGTGATCTACATCGCAACCGGCTGGGGCCGGCCCGGCCTGCCGCCATATTCGATCGGCTATGTCAGCATACCGGCGGCGCTGGTGATCATCCCGCTGACCACCACCTTCGCCCATGTCGGCGTGCGCATCGCCCACGCCATATCGTTTCGGGCGCTGCGCATCAGTTTCGGCGTCTTCCTCGGCATCACGTCGCTGCGGATGTTCATCGACCTGTTTGCCGCCGTCAGCGGCCAGGGATGACGACGCGATGCGATTTTGGACATTTTCTCCTCCCGCCGAACCCGCAAAGGCGCGTGTGCGATGATCCATCTCGATCCCTATTCCTCGGCAAGCCGGCCGGCGATCGCCGGTGAGAGGGGAGCTGTCGCCGCGGCGCATCCGCTCGCGGTCAGCGCCGGCCAGGAGATGTTGCTGGGCGGCGGCAACGCCGTTGATGCGCTGATCGCCGCGCAAGCCGTGCTCGCGGTGCTGGCGCCCGATGCCTGCGGCCTTGGCGGCGATGCGTTCGTGCTCGTGAAGGACAAGGACGGGGTCATCGCCGTCAATGGCGCCGGGGCGGCGCCGGCCGGCGCAGACGCGATGTCGACCGACGGCGCCGGCAGCGTCACCGTGCCCGGCCTGGTCGACAGCTGGGCCTTGCTGGCGCCGAAGGGCGCGCTCGGGCTCGAACGCTGCCTGCAACCCTCGATCCGACTGGCCCGCGACGGCGTGCGGGTCAATGGCGGGCTCATCGCCGCGCGCAACGCCCAGGCACACCGTCTCAAGGCGGGCGGCGCCGGCAATTGGCGCCTGATGGCATGCAGCGAGGGCAGTCGCTTCGTGCAGCCGGAACTGGCCGCGACACTTGCGTCGATCGGCGCGGTAGGGCGCGCGGGGTTCTACGAAGGCCGGATCGGCGAGGCGATCGTCGCGGCGATCAGCGCCGGCGGCGGCGCGATGGACCTGCCGGACCTGGCCCGGCCTGCGGCGCGGACGGCAGCACCGATAAGCTGTGCCTTTGCCGGCACAACCGTGCATGTGCAGCCGCCGGCGTCGCAGGGCGTGTTGCTGGCGATGGTGCTGCATGCCTGGGAGAAGGGCGGTTTCGGCCGGTTCGAAGGGATTTACGACCATATCGGCGTCGAGTTGACCAAGGCGTCGTTTGCAAGCCGCGACGATGTCGCTCTCGGCGCCGAGTTGCTCGAACGCAATCTGGAGATCGACCTCGATCGCGCCGGCAGTTCCACGGGACCGCGCGCCTATCTGCATACGGCCGGGGTGGCGGCCGCCGACGCCGGCGGTATGGTCGCGTCGTCGCTGGTCAGCGTCTTCGATGATTTCGGGTCCGGTGTTTTCGTGCCCGAGGGCGGTTTCGTGCTCAACAATCGTGGCGGCGGGTTCACCGCGGCAGGCAATGCATTCGCGCCGGGCAAGACGCCGATCCATACGCTGGCGCCCATCCTCGTCGAAACGGGCCAGGGCAGCGTCGCCTTGTCGACGCCGGGCGCCGACGGCCAGGTGCAATCGCTGGCGCAGGTGCTGATCTCGTGGCTTGCGGCGGGCCGCGACCTTGCCGAGGCGGTGAGCGCGCCGCGTTGGCGGGGCGAGGACGGCAGACTGCTGATCGAGGAGGGTCACCCGTCGCGCCCGGTACTGGCGGAACGCGGCCACGATCTCGTCGACCTCCGGTCGGGCGACATACGATTCGGCGCGCTGACGATTGCCGGCACGCATGATGCCACGCCCTTTGCGCTCGCCGACTGGCGGCGAACGAATTGGGCCGGCGTGAGCTGACAATCGGAGGGCACGGAAATGGCAACGGTCATCATCGTCGGTGGAGCGACAGGCATCGGCAAGGCCGCACTCGAGGCCTTTGCCGCGCACGGCGACAATGTGCTGCTTGCCGACATCGACATCGAGAAGGGACGGGTGGCGGCCGAGGAGACGGGCGCCGCATTTGTCCGCGCCGATGTCGCCGATGCCGAGGCGCCGGCGAGGGTCGTCACGGCCTGCCTGGACCAGTTCGGCAGCCTGGACACGCTGTTCTACAATGCCGGCGTGCTGTCGGAGGCCGCGCTTGGCGACTGGACGCGGGCGCAGTGGGAACGCTCGCTTGCCGTCAATCTGAGCGCGCCGTTCTTCTTCGTTCAGGCGGCCGCGCCGGCATTGCGCCGATCCGCCAACGCCAGCGTGATCCTGACCGCGTCCACGGGCGCGTTGCGCGGGCATGCCCGGATGCACGCCTACCATGCGACCAAGACGGGTCTGTTGGGACTGACGCGATCGCTGGCCGACGAATTGTCGCCCGACGGCGTCCGGGTGAACGCGCTTCTGCCGGGCTTCGTCGATACGCCGTTCAACGCGCCGTTCTGGGCGGCACAGGGCGATCCCGAGGCGGCGGAGGCGGCGCTGGCGCGCTCCATACCGGCACGCCGGCAGGGCATGCCCGAAGACGTTGCGGGCGTCGTCACCTTCCTGGCTTCGCCGGCGGCGGCCTATGTCTCGGGGACGCAGGTCGTCGTCGACGGCGGCTATTCCGCGGTCTGAGCGGCTGCTGGACGGGCCAGAAGATGCAGCGCCGCCCCGGTGTAGATATCGCAGCAGTCCAGAAAGTCGCTGCGGTGGACGTAGTCGTCGACGCCCGACGCCAGTTCGGGCTGGGCGCCGAAGCAGACCGCCGGAACGCCCCTGGCGCGCCAACGGCTTGCATCGGAGGCGGGAAGACGCGTCACCAAGGCCGGCGCTTTTCCCCTGACGCTCGCCGCGGCGCCGGACACGGCCGCGGCCACGTCGCTTCGCGGCTGCGACCAGTTGGGATTCCAGCCCTTGACCGTCTCCCAGGACAGGTGATCGGCGGCGCACAGCTCGTCGAGGTCGCGCGCCATGTCTTCGAGCGTCAGTCCCGGAGGAATCCGGAAATCGATCTCGGCCCAGGCCTGGCTGGCGGCGTGCGAGAAATAGGTGCCGCCGCCGATGCGTCCGATATTGACGGTCATGCGCATGCCGGCGGCGTTGTCGGCGTTGTCGAGTTCGGGCAGAGGGCAGGGCACGACACGCCGGTTCCATGCATCGATCCTGCACAACGCTTCGGCAAGGCGCGCCGTGGCCGTGCCCCGGTGCTCGGCCAGCATGCCCTGGCCGACGGGCCCCGTGGCGGTGAGCCTGATCCACAGCAGGCCCTTTTCGGCAACCGCGAGGTTCATCGCGCCGGGGCCTTCTCCGCAGATCAGCATGTCGCCGACAAGATCGGGGCGCGTGTCGAGGAGATGGGCCGCACCGTCGGGACCGAACACGCATTCGTCGGCAACGAGGGTCAGCGTCAGGCGCCCGGCCCATTGTTGCCTGCGGGCGGCGAGGCGCCCGTAGGCGATCGCCAGCGCTGCGGCGGACGCCTTCATGTTGCCGGTGCCGAGGCCGTAGAGCTTGCCGTCCTTTTCGGAGAGTTGCAGCGGCGGGTGAGCCCAGGCCGCAAGGTCGCCCGGCGCGACGGTGTCCAGATGGGCATTAAACACCAGATGCGGTCCCGAACCGTTGTCGAGCGTCGCGACGATGTTCGGCTTGGTCGGATCGGCCGCCAGCACCTCGTGGGAAAGCCCCGCCTTGTCGAGCCAGGCGGACATGACGGAAACCGGGCCGGTGGTGTCGCCGGGCGGGTTGATGCTCTCGGCCTCGACGAGGCCGCGCAGCAGCGCGACGGCGTCCTCGGCGAAGCCGGTTTCGCGGGTGGGTTGATGGCCGGTCTGCACGGTGCGATCCATGAGTTACAGACTGGTGCGTAACATGGCGGCGCAGCCGGTGAAAGGTTAGAAAGGGGAGTTATTTCATGCAATTGCTGTCAGAACGAACGGTCCTCGTCACGGGTGCGGCGCGCGGTATCGGACGCGCCGTGGCGGAGCAGATGGCGAGCCACGGCGCACGCGTCATCCTGACCGACATCAAGGCTCCGGCGACCGACGGCCTCGAACGGGCCCGCGGCCTGGCGCTCGACGTTACCGACGGCAAGGCGACGGAAGAACTGTTCGATGCGCTCGACGCCGAGGATTGGCTGCCCGATGTGGTGATACCGAACGCCGGCATTCTCTATTTGGCGCCGGTCACCGAAACCGACGAAGCCAGGTTCGCCGACGTGATCAACGTCAATCTCACCGGCGCGTTCCTGACGGCGAGGGCGGCCGCCCGCCGCATGAGCGAGAACGGCAGGATCATCTTCACCTCGTCGCTGTTCGGCGTGATTTCGGGAGCCGGCAACACCGCCTATTCGGCCAGCAAGTTCGGCGTGGTCGGCATGACCAAGTCGATGGCCGCGGACCTGGCGCCGCGCTCGATCCTGGTCAACGCGGTGGCGCCCGGCCAGATCATGACCGAGATGATGGAGGAACTCGTCAAGACGCGGCTGGCGGCGGGACAGGCCGATCCGCGCGAACGCCTGGTCGCGCGAATTCCGATGGGCCGGATGGGCAGCGTCGAGGAACTGGCCGGAACCTATGTGTGGCTTGCCTCCGACCTGTCGCGCTACGTCACCGGGCAGACCATCATCGTCGATGGCGGGTGGACCGTGGGTTAGGTGTTTGATCCTGCCGGTCAGACAAACTGGACGGCGACTGACCCGAGCGGGCCGAAATCGGCGTGCAGCGTGTCGCCCTTGGCCGCCCAGACCGGGCGGGTGAAGCTGCCCGACAGCATCAGATGGCCGGGTTCGAGCGTGGTGCCGAACGGCGCCAGCTTGTTGGCGAGCCAGGCGATCGCCATGGCCGGATGGCCGAGCACGCCGGCAGCCAGGCCGGTCTCCTCGATTTCGGAATTGCGATAGAACACGGCGCCGACCCAGCGCAGGTCGACTTCGTCGGGCCTGACCGGACGGCCGCCGAGCACGATGCCGGCGGCGGCGCCATTGTCGGCGACCGTGTCGAAGATGCGGCGCGGCTCGGTGACGCGCGCATCGATGATCTCGATCGAGGGGACGACCCATTCGGTGGCGCGCAGCACGTCGACGAGGCCGACGCCCGGGCCCTTCAGCGGTTGCTTGAGAATAAAAGTCAGTTCCGGCTCGACGCGCGGCACGCAGAAATCCTCGAACCTAACCTTGGCGCCGTCGTTCAGCACCAGGTCGTCGAACAGGAAGCCATAATCCGGCTCGTCGATCTTGGAGGCGGCCCGCATCGCCTTCGAGGTCAGGCCGATCTTGTGGCCGACGATCTTGCAGCCTTCCTTGACGCGCGCGTCGGCGACCGCGGACGAGATAGCGTAGCTGTCCTCGATCTCGATATCGGGGAACATCGCGGACGGACGTTCGCCCTGCACCTTGGTTCGATGGCTTTCGAGCAGCGATGCGACGACCGCGGCGCGCTGTTCTTCCGTCAGCATGTGTCCTCTCTCCTCACAAAGCCCGGTAACAACAGTGCGGTTTCGCACCGCCGGTCACCGCGGATGATCCCCTTCGCACGAAGCGTTGCGATTGGAAAGCCGGGCGCCGGCGGTCGCAACGAGAACAGCGCCGCGCATCTTGCGCTATTCGGCGTAGCCGAGCAGCCGGCTGATCTTTGCCGCCGTCGCTATCGTGGCGCGGCGGACTTCGGACGGAACGCTCGGCATTCCTTCGCTTGCGTGCGTGGCATTGATTGCCGCGACGACGGTTCCCGACAGGTCGCGTATCGGCGCAGCGACGGACACGATGCCGGCTTCGAAGCTTCCCACCTGCTCGATTGCCGCCTGTTCCCTGTCCTGCAACCATTGACGGTGCAGCTCGGCGAAGTTGCGGGGCATCTTGCCTCCCTCCAGCGCCGCAGCACCCTGCTGGTAGAGTTTCGACAAAGTCGTTCCGTCCAATCCGGCGAGCAGGACGCGGCCGAGCGTCGTTGTGGCGGCGGGCAGCCTGCTGCCGACATTGACGATGCTTCCCAGGCTCATGCGCGAAGGGATCCTCAGCATGTAGAGCACCCTGGTGCCGTCACGAACACCGAGATGGGCGGACCAGTCGGTTTTGTCGCGCAGCCGCTCGAGCTCCGGCAATGCAATCTCGAACAGTTCGCGCGAGGCCATGTAGCCGTGGCCGAGCCGCAGAACGGCCGGGCCGAGCCGGTAGGTCCTGGCGCGGGTATCGTGCAGGAGGAAACCCATCCGGTCGAGCGTGTAGACCGCGCGGAAGGCGGCCGAGCGGCTCAGGCCCAGCGTCCTGGCGATGTCGCTGAGGCTCATTTCCTGCCGCTCCGGCGTGAAGGCGCCGAGCACCTGCAGTCCGCGCACCAGACCGGGGACGACATAGCGGTCCTCGATCAGGTCTGACGGGTTCTTTTGTATGAACTCTGTTTTATCCACAAAACACTGTCTGCCATATAAAACCGGTTTATGCTAGTGGCCACCATCGAATGGCGCGGAAATAAACAGAGGACCAGATCATGAACGTTCAAAACCCGGCCGGCACGCTTGCCGACGAGCTTCGCAACCACACCGGTCGCTTCACCGACAAGAAATTTGACTGGAACGCCTTTCCCTCCAATGCGGGCTTTTCGGAACTGGAACGGGCGCAGATGCGCTATATCGGCGCCGGCGGCTCGCCGAAAGTCGGCGACAACACGACGCTGAAGCCGGACCATTTCACGCTGTCGCTGATTTACAAGGAGCCCGGTAAATACGCCGCGTGCCACAGCCACGAGATCGAGGAAAGCTTTCTGATCATCAACGGCGCGCTGGTGGTCGGCTGGGAGCGCGATGGCGACGTGGTCGAGGTGAACCTCGGACCGAAGGACATGATCCTGAATGCCCGCGACGTCGGTCACGGCTTTCGCGTCGACGGCGTCGAGCCTGTTTTGATGTCGATCTCCGTCGATGTCGGCAAGCCGTTGCCCCCCGTCTATCTCTACCATCCGAAGGACCATGCCCCCGAACTGGCGCGCAGCTTTGGAGCGGAGCCGGGCAAGACACTGCCGTTTGATCCGAACGGCGCTCACCCTTTGCAGCAACAGATGGCGAAATATGTGATCCGCCACTGCGACGCGCCCACGACCTGGGAAGCCGCCGGGTTCAGCCGCAAGGTCTATGTCGGCAAGGGCGGCGTCGAGAGCGAAACCTGCCGCAAGGAGATGTGGGGCGTGCCGAGCCGCGTTGGCGTGAAGCCGTTCGCGCGCCCGGTCGAGGATGCCTTCCTCGTGCTCGAGGGTTCGCTCACGGTTGGCTGGGAAGATAACGGCAAGACGGTCGAGGTCGAACTGGGGCCGCGCGATCTCGTGAAGAATCCGGCGGGCCGCAAGCACTGGTTCCGCAACAACGGCGCCGGTCACGCAACCGTCTGGACGGTGATCGGCCAGGCCGAAGACGACGGGCTGGTCTACGAGGCCGAATAGACAACTCTTACGGACATCGAAGCATGCCGCCCATCCGGGCGGCATCGCCCCCGAGACGACGTTTCGGGTCGAGATCGGCCGCCACCACGAAAGGCAAGAATGATGACACTGACCAGAAGGCAGGGCCTCAGGCTCCTAGCCGGCGCCGCGGCAATTCCGGTGCTGTTGCGCAACAGGCAAGCCAGGGCGGAAGCCGGCGACAGTACGCGGCTGATCCTGCTTGGAACAGGGGGAGGACCGACCCCGCTTCGAGGCCGCAATCAGCCCGCCAGCGTGCTGGTGGTCAATGGCGTTCCCTATGTTGTCGATGCCGGCAACGGCGTCGGCCGCCAACTCATGCTCGCCGGAATCGGGACGCATCAGGTCGGCCACATATTCGTCACCCATCACCATGACGATCACACCGCCGATCTGGGTACCCTGATGGGACTTGCCTGGTCGAACGGACGGACCGGGGCAAGCCACGCCTACGGACCGCCCGGCACCGAAGCGATGATCCGCGCGTTCGTCGACTATTTCCGGCCGAATGCGGCCGTGCGTCTCGCATTCAGCGGCGGCAAGGGCGATCCGGCCGAATTGTTTGCCGGTCACGACATCGCCGGGTCGGGAGAGGTCTATTCCGACGAGAACGTTCGTGTCACATGCGTCGAAAACACCCATTATCCGCATGGCGGGATGAAGGACGGGGTGCACCATCTGTCTTACAGCTATCGCTTCGAGACAGCCGACCGAACCGTCGTCTTTTCCGGCGATACATCGTTCAGCGACGACCTGATCGCGCTGGCGAGCGGCGCCGACGTGCTTGTGCACGAGATCATCGACGCACACCGGACAGCGGAACTCTTCAAGGCGAAGTTCGCCAGCCAGGGGCGTCCGCCGGAAGCCGCACAGAAGCTCATCGACAAGGTCATCTCGATCCACACGACACAGGAGGATGTCGGGCGCGTGGCACAGGCCGCCGGGGTCAGGACGCTGGTACTGAACCATTTCGTGCCCGGCTACGATCCCGACGAGACCGACGAGGACTGGACTGCCGGGGTGCGCAAGCATTTCGGTGGCGAGATCATCGTCGGCAGGGACCTCATGGAGATCTGAAGACCGGCGGGCGGTTAAAGGAAAAGGGGAGCCGGACATGGTCCGGCTCCCCTTGACTTTGCCGGCTTGTCCGCGGCTCAGGCGGCGGGCGCCGGTTCGCCCAGCGTCGCGGTCCATGCGTTGTAGCCGTAAACCCAGTCCGCGTTGCCGCCCTCCTTCAACCAGTCATTGGCAAGCGAGCCGCGTTGCACCGCCGCCGTGCGGTCGCGGCGGCTGTCCTCGTAGGCGAGAAGTGCTGCCGGGATGTCGGCACCGGCCTGCGCCAGTGCGCGCGACAGCACCACCGCGTCCTCGATCGCCATGCAGGCGCCCTGAGCCATGAAGGGCACCATCGGATGGGCGGCGTCGCCGAGTAGGGTGACAGAACCCTTCGACCAGCGCGCCATCGGCTCGCGTACATGGAGCGCAGAGCGGGTCACCTCGGTGATCGCGTCGAGCAGCGCGCGCGCCTCGGCGTGGAAGTCGGCATAGGCGGCGCGCAATTCGGCGATTTCGCCCGGCAGCGTCCAGCCTTCGTCGGTCCAGCCCTCCTGCGGCGTCGTGGCGAACACGAAAACCTCCTGGCCGAGCGTCAGCGGGAAGGTGACGATCTGGCGTTCGGACTCCGGCCCCCACCATTTCGTGAAACTGTCGAGGTTGGGCAATTGCGCGACGGCGCTGCGCGGAGCCGTCGCCCGCCAGGAAACCAGTCCGGTGAAGCGAGGATCGTCCGGTCCGAAAAGCGCGGTACGCAACGGCGAATGGATGCCGTCCGCGGCGATCACCGCGTCGGCCCCGAAACGCCGGCCGTCGGCAAGCAGCAATTCGGCGCCGCCGTCGGTATCCACGACACCGGTGACGGTCGAGCCGAACCGGATGGTGCCGGGTTCGAGCGCGGCCTGGAGCGCGGAAAGGAGGTCCGCGCGGTGAATGGTGAGCTGCGGCGCGCCGTATTTCTCCTCCGCGGCACTGCTCATGGGCAGGCGCGACGTCTCGCGCCCGTCGTCCCACATGCGGCTGATGCGGAATTCCGGACGGGCGGCGGTCTGGCGCAGGCGATCGCCGATCCCGCGGCCGATCCCGTCGAGCGCGTGCACGGCGTTGGGGGTGAGGTTCACATCGGCTCCGACGCGTCCGAACGCATCGGCGCGCTCAAAAATCGTCGCCTCGTGGCCTTCGGCCTGCAGGCCGGCGGCGATGGTCATGCCGCCAACGCCTCCTCCCGATATCGCGATCTTCATTCAGAACATCCTCCTCAAAGTGTTCAATATAAAACATTCTGTTCATAAATGGTAATAGCAACATCCGGCGCCGGTAGTCAAGGAAAGAGCTGGGATCGACGAAGGGCGAGAAAGTGCTTGACTCTCCCGCACAACCGTATCAATCTAATATGAACAAAGCGTTCAATAATGAACGAACTGACAGAACTGATGGAGGAGTTCCGAAAATGGACGCATTCAAGGACAGGCTGACTCAGCAGGCTCACGACACCGGCAGGCCGGCATTGGCCAACCAGTGCCGCGGTCGCGAACTGGAGCCTGCTGAAGACGTTCTCGCGTCGGCGCTCATGGAAATCTTCGGATCGGGCGTTCAGGACCTCCATGCGGTCGCAGCCGAACTGGCCACGCGCCAGGTGGCGGCGCCGAAGTCGGGACGCACCGACTGGACCCGCGATCTGCTTGCCGAGGAACTGGCGACGATCAACGCCGAGCTCGATGCCGCCTATCAGGAACACGGTTATGGCGCTTGAGTTCCGGTCGGTCACGAAGCAATTCGTTTCCAATGAAAACGAAACGCTGACGGCAGTCAGCGACGTCAGCTTCCTCGTGAAGGAAGGCGAGTTCGTCTCCGTGGTCGGCCCGTCCGGCTGCGGCAAATCGACGATCCTGTCGATGACGGCGGGCCTCTACCAACCGACGAAAGGCGAGGTCCTGGTCAGCAACGTGCCGGTCATGGGGCCGAACAGCCATGTCGGCTTCATGTTGCAGAAGGACCTGCTGTTGCCGTGGCGCACCATCGTCTCCAATATCGAGTTCGGTCTTGAAGCGAGGGGTGTGTCCCGTTCCGAGAGGCGCGCCCGCGCGCAAAGGGAACTCGCACACTGCCATCTGGCGGGCTTCGAACGGCACTACCCCTATCAGCTTTCCGGCGGCATGCGGCAGCGCGCTGCGCTCGCCAGGACGCTGGCGATCGACCCGGAGATCATCCTTCTCGACGAACCGTTCTCGGCGCTCGATGCGCAGACCAAGCTGCTCCTGCAGAACTCGTTTGCCAAGACGATCGCCGAAACGGGCAAGACGACGCTTCTGATCACCCACGATCTGGCAGAGGCGGTGCTGATGTCCGACCGTATTCTGGTGCTGTCGGAGCGGCCCGGAACAATCGTTGCCGAGATCAAGGTGGACCTGCCGCATCGCGACGAGCCGATAAAGCGGCGGATCATGCCCGAGGTCGGCGACTACGCTTCGCAACTCTTCAAGCATCTGAAGCTTGAGGAAAAAGCGGCCTAGCAGAAGAAGAACATCAAAGGAGGGTTCAATGAAATTCAAGATTACAAATACCATTGCCGCAGCAGCCCTGGCACTGTCGGCGACCGTGGCCATGGCGCAGGAGAAGGTGACCTACCTGTTTCCGGCTCCCGACTTCCTTCCGGCATTCGCTCCCTTCCAGCTTGCGAAGGGCAAGGGCTATTTCGCCGATGCCGGCCTGGACGTCGACTTCAAGGTCGGCAAGGGCGGCGCCGACGTCGCCACGCAGGTTGCCCTGGGCAATGCCGATCTCGGCGGCGGCATCGGCGACACGCCGATCATCGTGCGGGCCAACGGCCTCGAGATCCGCGGCGTCGCCTTGCTGGGCGGTCGCGGCCTGACGCAGCTTGCATGGCGCAAGGACAGCGGCATTTCCGGACCGACGGACCTCAAGGGCAAGTCGGTGGGCGTGCTCGCCTTCCAGGACACCACCTACTACAACCTGCTCGGCGTGCTCGCGTCGGCCGGACTGACCAAGGACGACGTCGATATTCAGGCGGTCGGACCGGGCGGGATCATCCAGCTCACGATCGCCGGCAAGCTGCATGCCTTTTCGGGCGTGCCGGAATGGATTGCCGCCATTCAGGCGGCGGGCGTCGACATGGACCAGATTCCGATCGACACCGTCTTTCCGGCCATGGCGCAGGCGATCATCGCGTCGGACAAGACGATCGCCGAGAAGCCCGAAATGGTCGAGGGTTTCGTGAAGGCGGTCTTGCACGCCATCCGCGACATCAATGCCGATCCCGAGCAGGCCGCGAAGGACTATGTCGGCTTCGTGCCGCAGCACGAGGGCAAGGAGAAGATGGTCGAGGGCGTGATGCGGGCCTATTCGTCGCTGATCTATCCGGAAGCCGATGGGTTCGCGCTCGGCGCGTTCGACCCCGACCGGATCAAGAAGGTGCAGGACTTCTACATCGAAGCCGGCATCGTGCAGACGGCTGTTCCCGTTGAGGAACTCTACACGAACGACTTCGTGAAATGACACGAACGGCACGGGTTTCGGCCCCGGGCGTTTCCGGGGCCGGCAGGCCAATCTCTCAGAGGGTGACCACCATGGCTCGCGTTCAACCCACAACCATCGTCAGTCTCACGCTTCTGGCGATCGTGTTGCTGGCCTGGCAGTACCTGCCACCGGCGCTGGGCGTGCCGAAGTTCATCATCCCGACGCTGGGCGACTGCCTAAGCGAAATCCAGCGCATGTGGACCAATGAAGGGCTGCTGAACCACACGATCTCGACGGCGGTCTACACGCTTCTGGGTTTCGGCATCGGCAGCGCGCTCGGTGCGGTCCTTGGCTACCTGCTCGGCATGTCGCCGTTCTGGGAGAAGGTGCTGTCGCCCTACATCCTGGCACTGCAGATCGCGCCGAAGGTCGCCTTCGCGCCGCTGTTCATCATGTGGTTCGGCTACAACTCGATGCCGAAACTGCTGGTCACCGTGCTGATCGTGTTCTTTCCGGTCCTGGTGAACGTTCTTCAAGCCATGCGCACCGTCGACCGCGACCTGGTGAACCTTGCCCGTGCCTACAGTCTCGGCCGTATCGGCATATTCCTGAAGGTCGAAATGCCGTCGACCCTGCCCAACCTGATGGCGGGTCTCCGGATCGCATCCACACTGGCCGTGATCGGCGTGACGGTCGGCGAACTCGTCGGCGGCAATGTCGGCCTCGGCTACCTGATCTCCTACGGCGGCGGCCAGGCAAACGCGGCGATGGTTTTCAACGCCATCGTGCTGCTGACCGTGATCGGGTTCGTCCTCTACTCGGCGCTTGTCCGCATCGAGGAGCGGGTTCTGCACTATTTGCCGAAAGCTCAGCACTGAGCCGCGGCTTTGAATTCAACCGGAGATAATCTCATGACCGCTGTCGACAAGAAGGCATTGATAGAGAAACGGGTGAACGAAGGGCTGCTCGGCCAGTGGTATCCGGTGGCGAAGTCGGTCGAGATCAAAGCCTCCCGTCCCTATGGCACACGGTTGCTCGGAGAGAAGCTCGTGCTGTGGCGCGATGCATCCGGCAACATCCAGTGCGTGGACGATTTCTGTCCGCACCGCGGCGCGCCGCTCAGCTATGGCGAGGTGCATGACGGCAACGTTGCCTGCCGCTACCACGGCGTGGTCGTGGGTGGCGACGGCGTCGTCAAGCGCGTGCCCGCCATGCCGGAATGCGCGCTCGAGGGGCGCAAGGCGCTGAAGTCGTTCGCGGTGACCGAAGCCCATGACGCGGTTTTCGTCTATGTTCCGTCGATCGATCAACCCGAGCCGCCGGAACTGGTTCTCAACGAGGCGATGTCCAGCCCCGAATGGACGGGCTTCCTGTGCACCTCGGTCTGGGGGGCGAATTACCGCTACGCGTTGGACAATCTCGCCGATCCCATGCACGGATGCTACCTGCACGCCGAGAGCTTCACCCTGGCCTTCGGCTCCAAGCAGGATCTGATGAAGCTCGACAAGACCGAGCACGGCTTTCGCGTCGAGCGTGTCAGCCAGACCGGCGAGAATTTCGACTGGTCGGAATTCGAAGTCCATCCGGGCAACATGTTCTGCTTCCTCGAAATCCCGTATCCGCCGGCGGCCGGTCCCGGCGGCGTCTTTCGCATTGTCGGGTTCGCCACGCCGATGGACGAACACACGACCAAGGTCTTCTTCTGGCGTCTGCGCCAGGTCGAGGGGCTGGCGAGGGATTGCTGGCGTTTCCTCTATCGGGCGCGAATGGAAAAGACCCATTGGGACGTGCTGGAACAGGATCGCGTGATGCTGGAAGGCATGCCCGACGATGCCCGCATGCGCGAGATGCTCTATCAGCACGATCTCGGCGTCAGCCGTATCCGCCAGATGCTGACCCGCGCGGCAAAGGCGCAGATCGAGACGGAACTCAAGGCCGAACCGGTCGCCGCGGAGTGATCATGCTGGAAGGCCGCAACATTGTCGTCACCGGCGCCGCGCGCGGCTTTGGCGCGGCGATCGCCGAGGCGCTGGCCGGGCAGGGCGCTCGCCTGATCCTCGCCGATATCGCGCAGGCGGAAGGCCGCGCGATCGCCGACCGGCTCGGTGCGGCGTTCGTGCCCGTGGATCTGGGCGAGCCCGCCTCGATCGAGGCGGCGGCGAGCGCGGCCGGGGAGATCGGCGAAGGCAAGCTGCACGGCCTCGTCAACAACGGCGCCATCGCCACCGGGATCGGCGGTATTGCCTTCGATGAGATCGAGATCGACAGCTGGGACCGGGTTCAGCGCGTCAATGTGCGCGGTACATGGCTGATGACGCGCGGCTGCGCGCCGATGCTCAGGGCCAGCGGATCGGGCCGGGTGGTCAATGTGGCTTCCGATACGGCGCTGTGGGGCGCGCCGCGGCTCATGTCCTATGTCGCAAGCAAGGGAGCGGTGATCGCCATGACCCGCTCGCTGGCGCGGGAACTCGGGCCGGACCGGGTCGGCGTGACCGCCGTCGCGCCCGGCATCCTGACGACCGAATCGACCGAATACGTTCCCGCCGAACGCCATCGGCTCTACGCCGAGGGCCGCGCGGTACCGGGCCCGCAGGGCGCCGAGGACCTGACCGGCACAATCGCGTTTCTTCTTTCGGAATCCGCGCTGACCCTGACCGGACAGGTGTTGCCGCTCAACAACGGCTTTGTTTTCACATGAGCACGTGGCATCAAAACGAGACCGGCGGGTTGACGTGGCGGGAACGCCCGGGCACCGGCGATACGCTGGTCCTGCTGCACGGGATCGGTTCGAACGCGATATCTTTCGCCGGACTCCTGCCGCATCTCGGCTCGCTGGCGCGGGTGATCGCCTGGAATGCGCCGGGCTATGGCGGCTCGACCCCGCTTGATACTTACTGGCCGCAGGCATCCGATTATGCCGATGCGCTGCTTCGGCTATTTGACGCGGCGGGAATCAATCAGGCCGTTCTTGTCGGCCATTCGCTGGGCTGCCTGATGGCCGGCGCTTTCACCGCGGCCCATCACGACCGCGTCGCGCGTCTGGTCATGGCTTCGCCGGCGCTGGGGCACGGTGTGCCGCGCGGCGAACAGTTGAGTGTCGCGGCACAGACCCGCATCGATGAACTTGAGCGGCTGGGGCCGGAAGCCTTCGCCGACCTGCGCGCCGCGCGCCTGGTCTACCAGCCGGAGGAAAACCCGCAAACGCTTGCGATCGTGCGCCGTTCCATGGCCCAGGTGTCGTTGCCGGGTTACGCGCAGGCGGCACGGATGCTCGCCTCGGGGCGGCTTCTGGACGATGCGGAACGCATCTCCGTGCCGACCGACGTGATCGTCGGGTCGGAGGACGTTGTCACTCCGCCGGACGGCGCGGCGCGGCTTCACCAAACGCTGCACGCCCCGGCGCGCGGCAAGCTGGTGCAGGTACCGGGTGTCGGGCATGCCCTCTACCAGCAGTGCCCGTCCGAATTTGCCAAGGCGCTGGAGCTGGAACCGGAACTGGCCGGATAGCGCTGGCGGAGGAGAACGAGACCATGACAGACAAGATACGCACCGGCAGCCTGCGCGGCATCATGATGCGCGGTCCCGGCCTGACCGCCACGCTTCCCTTCTACGAGGATATGTGGGGCCTGAAACTGGCCCACCGGGAGGACGGCGTCGCGCTGTTGCGCGGCACCGGCAGCGAGCCGTTTCTCTACGGGCTGAGCGACGGCGAGCTTTTCGGCATCGACTATGTGCATTTCGCGATGCCCGACCGCGCCTCGATGGACGCCCTATATGCGCAATGCGTGGCCCACGACGCCGCGATCGCGCGCGAACCGGCCGCGTTCGACGACTGGGCCGGCGGATACGGGTTCGAAATCCTCGACCCGGACAATCGTCGCCTGCGGTTTCGCACCGAGGCACGCGAACTGACGCCGGAACCGGACTGGGCGAAGCCGAAGAAGATAAGCCATGTCGTGCTGAACACGGCCGATCTCGAGGGCCGACAGGCCTTCTATGAGGACGTGCTGGGCTTTCGCGTGTCGGACTATTCGGCCGATCAGATGGTGTTCCTTCGCTGCAATACCGACCATCACTCGATTGCGCTGGTTCGCGGCAACTATGCGAGCGTCAACCACGTCGCCTTCGAGGTGCCGACCATCGACGAGTTCATGCGCGCCATCGGCAGGATGAAGCAGAAGGGTCACGTGCCGAGTTGGGGACCCGGGCGTCACGGGCCGGGCAACAACCCGTTCGCCTATTTCGTCTCGCCTTCGGGCTTCGTGATCGAGTTCACCTCCGAGCTGCAACAGATCGACGAGGAGACCCACGAGGCCAAGGTCTGGTCGCGCACGGATCCCGAAGCAATGGACCGCTGGATGACCGCCGGACCTCCGACGCCGGCGCAGCGCGCGGTCATGCAGGGCCGCCCGGATCCCGGCTTTCCCGAATTGCGGGCCTCGACCGGAGGGAATGCGCGATGAAACTGGGTTACGAGGGATCGGTCGCGGTCGTGACCGGCGGCTCGTCGGGAATCGGCCTCGCCACGGTGCAGGTGCTTCTGGGCCTGGGCGCCAAGGTTGCGTTGTGCGCCCGCAACCAATCGCGGCTGGACAGCGTCGCCGAGGTGCTGCGGCGCGACTTTGGAGCCGACAGGGTCTTGGCACGGGCGCTCTCCGTTCTGGACGAGAGCGATGTGGGCACGTTCGCAGAAGAGGTTTTCGAAACGTATGGCCGCTGCGATCTGCTGGTGAACAATGCGGGCCAGGGCCGGCAGACGACGTTCGCCGAAACGAGCGATGCCGACTGGCGCGAGGAATACGATCTCAAGCTGTTCAGCCAGATCTATCCCATCCGTGCTTTCCTGCCGATGCTGCGCGAGGCGAAGGGCGCGATCGTCGCCGTCAATTCGCTTCTCGCCTACCAGCCGGAGCCGCACATGGTCTGCACATCGTCGGCCCGCGCCGGCGTGCAGAACATGCTGAAGTCGCTCTCGGTCGAACTGGCGCCGGATGTCCGGGTCAACGCGGTCCTCATGGGGCTGATCAAGTCCGGCCAGTGGACCCGGCGCTTCGCTGAGCGCGAAGACCAGAGCGTCAGCCGCGCCGAATGGTACGGCGCTCTCGCGGCCCGGAAAGGCATACCGCTCGGCCGCCTTGGCGCGCCCGAGGAGGCGGCCAATGCGATCGCGTTCCTGGGATCGCGCGCGGCCAGCTACATCACCGGCGCGCAGCTCGACGTGTCGGGCGGCATGAATCGCCATATCTGAGGAACGGACATGAAACACGAAACGGCACTACGATCCGAGACGGTCGGCGATTTCATCGCCCGCTACCTCGCCGATATCGGCGTCACGACCATGTTCGGCGTGATCTCCATTCACAACATGCCGATCCTCGATGCCGTGGCGCGGCAGGGGCGCATCCGGTTCGTTCCGGCGCGTGGCGAAGCGGGCGCCATGAACATGGCCGACGCCTATGCGCGGGTCTCCGGCGGTCTCGGCGTCTGCATCACCTCGACCGGAACGGCGGCGGGCAATGCCGCTGGCGCGCAGGCCGAGGCGCTAACGGCCGGCAGCCGGGTGCTGCACCTGACCAGCCAGGTCGACCTTGCCTATGCCGACCGCAACCGCGCGGCGATCCACGATGTGCCGCGCCAGCCCGAGATGCTGCGCGGCGTGTCGAAGTCTACCCACCGCATGTGGGACGCCAGCGGCGCGATCGGCGCGCTTTCGGCGGCCGTTTCCGACGCGCTTTCGGCACCAAGCGGACCGGTGAGCCTGGAAATCCCGGTGGACGTGCAGCGCAGCCTGGCGGCGGCGCCGGGCCAGATCTGCCGGCCGGTTCCCGTTCGCCCGGTCGCGGGGGACGAGGCCGTCGATCGCATCGCCGAGGCGCTGAAGCAAGCGCGCCGGCCGATGCTGTGGCTGGGCGGCGGTGCGCGCGAAGCATCCGCCGAGGCGACCGAATTGATGCGCCGCGGCGTCGGCATCGTCACCTCGACGAACGGCCGCGGCACCGTATCGGAGGAAGAAAGCTCAACGCTCGGCGCCTTCAATATGGTCGCGGAGGCGGCGGAGCTCTACCAGAGCTGCGATCTCATGATCATCGTCGGCTCGCGGCTTCGCGGAAACGAGACCCGCGACAACCGCATGCCGTTCCCCGCCAGGCTCATCCAGATCGATGCCGACGCGGCGCAAGGCGGGCGCAATTATCCCGTCGATCTGTTTGTCCATGGCGATGCGCGAGACACGCTTGCGCGGCTGCTCGAGCGGCTGCCCGAACGGCTCGACAGCGACGGCAACCTCGCCTTCGACATCGCCCGCGCACGGGCGCAGGCCGAAGGGCGGCTGCGGGACCAGCTCGGCCCCTACCAGGTCGTGGCGGACGTCGTGAACACGGCGGTGGTGGCCGGCAAACATGCCTGGGTACGCGACGTCACCATCTCCAATTCGACCTTCGGCAACCGTTACGTCAGACTTTCCGACCCGCGGCAGGGCGTGCATGCGCTCGGCGGCGGAATCGGCCAGGGCGTCGCGATGGGCGTCGGCGCGGCGCTCGCCTGCGACGGTTGCAAGGCAATCACGCTTCTCGGCGATGGCGGCACGATGCTCGGTCTTGCCGAGATGATCACCGCGGTCGAGGAAAACGCGCCGCTGGTCTACGTCCTGATGAACGACAAGGCCTACGGCGTCATCCGCAACATCCAGGACGCCCAATATGACAGTCGCCGGCACTACTCGGTGCTGCGGGTGCCGGATTTCGGACTGTTCTGCAAATCGGTCGGCATGCCGCACCAAAAGGTTGCCGATCTGGCCGATTTCGAGGCGGCGCTCGCCGATGCACTTTCCGCCGAGGGACCGCGGCTGATCGAAATCGATATGTGCACCATCGGCCCCTTTGGCGAGGCCTTCGCGGGTCCGCCGGCCGGATCGGCGCAGAAGACGGAGTGATCCCATGCGGCTCGGCCTGATCGGTTTCGGCAATATCGCCACCGGCCTTCTTGCGCTGATGCGCGATACCGGCCTGGGACTTCAGTCGCTGACCGTGCTGACGCGGCCGGAACGGGCGGGCGATGCGCTTGCGAGGATCGCGGCGGAGCTGTCCGACCTGACCGGAGACGTAGCGGTGGTGACCGCAACGGCCGAACTGCTCTCGTCCGGGCCGGACCTGGTGGTCGAATGCGCCGGTCACCAGGCGGTGTCCGACCACGTGCCGGCCATCCTGGAGGCCGGTGTCGACACGATTGTCGTTTCGATAGGGGCGTTGGCCGATGAACGGCTGTACGAGCGTCTGCGCCGGGCCGCCATTGCCGGCGGATCGCGGATCGTCCTTCCGTCGGGCGCGATCGGCGGGATCGATTTCCTGGCGGCGATGTCGGCGGCGGACGGACTGGCCGTAACCTATCGCGGCATCAAGCCGCCACGGGCCTGGGCGGGGACCGCCGCCGAGAAGGCGCTGGACCTCGACGCCCTGTGCGAGCCGGCGACGTTCTTCAGTGGCAGCGCAGGGCAGGCGGCACGAACCTACCCGAAAAATGCAAACGTCGCCGCCACGCTGGCACTCGCCGGCGCCGGTTTCGAGAATACGCGGGTCGAGCTGGTGGCCGACCCGGGCGCAACCGGAAACAGGCACGTATGGGAACTGAAATCACCGCTCGCCGAAGCGCGCATCGAGATCGCGAACGCGCCGTCGGCGGGCAACGCGAAAACCAGCATGGCGACGGTCTACTCGGTTCTCCGCGAAGTGCGGAACCGCATCGAGCCAATGGTGATCTGATGGATATGCAACTGGAAGAGCTGCCCGACGGCAGCCTATATATCGGTGGAGAGTGGAAAAAGGGCCGCGGCGCGGAGATCACATCCGTTTTTCCCGCCGATGGCACGGTCAACCGGACGCTTGCCGGCGCCTCGGCGGCGGACGGCGAAGAGGCGGTTGCGCAGGCCAAGGCGGCGCAGGCCGATCCCGCCTGGCGCAACCTGAGACCGCATGAGCGCGCGCGCTTTCTCTACCGCATTGCCGACGGGATCGAGGCGAACATAGGCCGGATCAGCCGCATCCAGTCGAGCGATACGGGCAAGACGTTGCGCGAGACGGCGGCGCTCGCAGGCTCGGCTGCCGGCACGTTCCGCTATTTCGGCGCCGTGCTGGAAACCATGGATGAGGAGCTGACGGTTCAGCGCGGCAGCGCGCTGACCATGTCTGTCCACGAGCCTCTCGGCGTCGTGGGCGCGATCACGCCGTGGAATTCGCCCATCGCATCCGACGCGCAGAAGGTCGCGCCCGCATTGGCCGCGGGCAATGCGGTGATACTGAAGCCCGCCTCTTGGTCGCCGCTGACGGCGCTGGAGCTGGCGCGCATCGTCGACGAGGCCGGCCTGCCGAAAGGGCTGTTCTCGGTGCTTCCGGGCTCCGGCCGCGAAATCGGCAATCTGCTGGTCGAGCATGCCGATATCGCCAAGGTCAGCTTCACCGGCGGCACGGAGACGGGGCGCAACCTCGCCCGCAAGGCGGCGGAAAAGCTGATGCCGGTGAGCCTCGAACTTGGCGGCAAATCACCCACCATCGTCTTCGCCGACGCGGACATGGATCTTGCGGTCGCCGGCGTGCTGTTCGGCATCTTCTCGTCGACGGGGCAGAGCTGCATCGCCGGCTCGCGCCTGTTTGTCGAACGACCGGTTTACGACGAATTCGTTGCCCGCCTCGTCGCCACGACGAAGAGATTGCGGGTCGGCCATCCCTTCGACGCCGCTACGCAGGTTGCGCCGCTGATCCACACGGATCACCGCGACGAGGTGGCGGGACATGTTTCCCGCGCGCTGGAGGACGGCGGCGAACTGCTTTGCGGCGGCGGTGCGCCCGAGGGCGAGGCGTTTTCGCGCGGCAGCTACTACCTGCCGACGATTTTCGCCGGGCTTGCGAACAGCGCCCGCCTTTGCCGCGACGAAGTGTTCGGCCCGGTCCTGGCGGTGTTGCCGTTCGAGGACGAGGCGGATGTGATCGCGCAGGCGAACGACAGCGCGTACGGGCTGGCCTGCGGCCTGTGGACGAGGAGCTTCCCGAAAGCCTGGCGCCTCGGGCGCGCGATCAATGCCGGCACGATCTGGCACAATACCTACAAGCAGTTTTCGATCTCCACACCCTTTGGCGGCGAACGGGACAGCGGCGTCGGACGGGAGAAGGGTCGCCAAGGGCTCTACGCCTACATGGCCCAGAAAAGCTTCTACACGGACCTGACGGAAGCCCCGCATCCGTGGGCGGGCGAGGCGGCGGCGGCGTCATGAGCGGAAAGATCGCGGTAGTCGGGGCAGGGCCCTCGGGTTGCTATCTGGCGCAGGCGCTGCTGAAGGCGCAGCCGGACCTCGAACTCGACGTGATCGATGCGCTGCCGGTGCCCTACGGACTGGTTCGCTACGGCGTCGCCGCCGATCACCAGGGAACCAAGGCCGTCGCGCGGCAGTTCGCCCGCGTCTTCGAGCGGCAGGGCGCGCGGTTTTTCGGCAATGTGGCGGTTGGTCGCGACATCGCGCTCGACGAACTGCGCGACGCCTATGACGTGGTCGTGCTGGCCGCGGGGCTGGCGGGCGACCGCCGCCTGGGAATTCCCGGCGACGATCTGCCCTGCATACATGGCGCCGGCACGCTGACGCGGGCCCTTTACGAACACCCGGATGCCGAGGCGCTTCCGGCCATTGGCTCACGGCCGCTGATCGTCGGCAACGGCAATGTGGCGATCGACCTGCTGCGGCTTCTGGCGAAGGCGCCGGACGAGCTGGACGGCACCGACCTGGGGCCGGGGCCGAGCGACTGGCTGGCGCGATCGGGTATCGGGGAAATCACCATCGTCGGCCGGTCGCCCGCCGCGCAGGCCAAGTTTGACCCGGTGATGATCAAGGAACTCCACAAGCTGGGCGGTGTGACCATCCGCGTCGTGGGCGCCGGCGAGACCGACGATCCCGAAGGCCGCAAGCGGCTCGATGCGCTCGCGGCCATCGACGGGCATCAATCCGGACCGCTCCTGATAACGTTCCGTTTCGGGCTGACGCCGGTGGCGGTGGAAGGATCGGACGGCGGCGCGATGGTGCGGTTTGCTTCCTCCGCCGGCGAGGAGACCGTCGAATGTTCGTCCGTTCTGACCGCAATCGGGTTCAGGGCGGCGGGCGACCTGCCGCGCGACGAGATGATCGCGGCGGCCGGCGAGGGCGGAACCGGGCGGTTGGCGCCGGGGCTTTACGCCGCCGGCTGGTTCAATCGCGGCCCGCGCGGAACCATTCCGGAGAACCGGGCCGACGCCCAGGCGCTCGCCGATCTTATCCTGGCCGACTTGTCCGCACGTCCAGCGAAGCCGGGCCGGGCCGTGCTGGAGCGCCACGCCGGTGTCGTGGATTACGAAGGATGGCAGCGTATCGATGCCGCGGAGATCGCCGCCGCGGCGCAAGGGCGCTGCCGCGCCAAAATATCGGATCGGAGCGAACTGTTGCGCCTTGCTGGCGATAAGGAGGCTGGGAAATGAACATCACGATTCTCTACGGCACGGAGACCGGCAATGCCGAAATGCTGGCCGAGGACATTCAGTCGGAGCTGGAGGCGGAGCACGACGTCGATTGCATGAACCTTTCGGACATCGAGCTCGACGCGTTCGATCCCGGACGTTTTTACATACTGGTCTGCTCGACCTATGGCGATGGCGAGCTGCCGGCGTCGGCAAGGCCCTTTGCCGAGAAGCTCTCGGCGGAGGAGCCCGACCTGTCGGCGGTCCGTTTCGCGATTTTCGGCATGGGCGACAGCGAGTATGAGGAGACGTTCAATTTCGGGCCGAAATCGCTGTCCGAACTGATGCAGGCCCGTGGCGCCGTGCAGATCGGCGAGCGTGTCGCGCATGACGCGTCGGGTTCGGACATGGCCGAGGACCTGGCCTTCCCGTGGGCCGAAGCGGTCGTCGCGGAAGCCTCGCAAGTGCTCGGCGAGGTTGCGTGATGCGCCCCGAGGAGATCCGCGCGCGCCTGTCGGAACCGCATCGACACGGTCATCACGTCGATTTTACCGGCATCAGCTGCGAGGGGCCGCTCGACCTGTCGGGATGCGCCGTGTCCGGCGTGGATTTCACCGGCGCCCGGTTTCCCGAAGGACTGGACGCCCGCGGCGCCCGGTTCGAGGGGCTGAGCTGGTTCGGCAAAGCCGATTTCGGCGAGGCGGCCCGGTTCGGCGCGGCGCAATTCATGAATGACGCGCTCTTCGAGGGCGCCCGTTTTCGCAGCCTAGCCGAATTCAGCAGAACCGAGTTTCGCGGTATCGGCCGTTTCGACGATGCGCAGTTCGATAACGGCGCCGATTTCTCCGAGACCGTCTGCTACGGCAATTTCTCGCTGCAGGGCGTATCGTTTCGCGGGCCGGTGCACTTCCGCGGCGGCGAATGGCTGGGCGGCCTGTGGTGCCAGGGCGTGAGCCTGCCCGACAGCGTCGACCTGAGCGACACCCAGATTCACGGGCGCCTGTGGCTGCGCGACGCGCGGCTCGGCAACCGGCCGCTGGCCACGCCGGATTTCGGCATGTCCTTCGGCTACACCTACGCCTGAAGCACGGTCAGATCTGTTCGGCGCCCCAGCCGCGATAGCCGAGCGCTTCGGAAATTTCGCGCGCGGCATCCTTGAGACGGCGCTCTATCTCGGGGATCGCGGGGCTGCCGGGCTGGAAAACGCTGGCATGGCCCGTGACGTTTATTCCCGCGACCGCATGACCCTGATGGTCGTGTACCGCAACGGCCGCCGAACCGATCTCGGGTTCGAAATTGGCCACGCTCCAGGACATGCCCCGGGCCCGGTCGTCTTCCAGTTGCGAAACGAGGGTGTCCAGCGTCGTGCGGGTCTTGTCGGTGAACGCCTTCAGATCGGCGTCCTTGTACAAATCGATCAGGGCGCCGCGCGGCAGCTCGGCCAGCAAGATGCGTCCGATGGTGGTCGCATGAGCGGGCAGGCGGGTTCCCTCGCGCACCGTCGACGCCAGGTGCGACAGCGGTGTCTCGCGGGCGAGATAGACGATCTCGCGCCCCTCGCGCACGCCCAGATGGGCCGAAAGCTTGAGTTCCTCCACCAGCTTGCGCAGGACAGGTCTTGCGGTCTGGACGATGCCGCGGTCGTTCAGCGCGTCCGCTGCCAGCGAGATCAGCCCGGTGCCGAGCCGGTAGCCGCCGCCGTCGGGCAGGGGTTCGATCATCCGTTCGGCTTCCAGCGTGGCAAGAAGCCGGATCAGCGTCGTGCGGTTGATGCCGATTTCCTTGGCCGTCTTGGACGGGTTGCGGCACCGGTTGCCAGCGGCGACATGGCGGAGAAGCTTCATGGCCCGCTGGACGGGCGGAACGCTGTAGCTTGCCTGGGAACTGGTTTGCGTATCCATGGAGATAAGCGGGTTTCGTGGTTTTCGGGCAATATTGAACACATTAATTAATAATGAGCAAACTTCAAGCGCAATAGCGCCGCCCACAGGCGGGACAAACGTCCCAACCAGGGTCCGAATCCGGTTCTGGTTTGGGAAGGACGAAAACGAAGTGATTGCCTGATCCGTCCATCTCGGCGTCGCGAAACCTCGAACGGGATCGACCCCTGCATCGGTTCCGCCCCTGAACCGGGCGGTTTTGCCGCATACCGCGTTCCAAACCCCGAATGTCGATACGGCTTAATACACCACGACTGATCTGATGCTTTTTCCTGCATGCATGAGGTCGAAGGCCTTGTTGATATCGTCGAGCGGCATGGTGTGGGTGATCATCGGGTCGATCTGGATCTTGCCGTCCATGTACCAGTCGACGATCTTGGGCACGTCGGTGCGGCCT
>JAWKWH010000005.1:0-162624 GCA_041397625.1 Rhizobiaceae bacterium | reverse complement strand
AGGGCGACCGGCCCGAGCCGTTCTCCAGGAAGCACAAGCAGGTGTGCGGCTTCCTCTACCTGCGCTCCCTTCGCACAGGTTCACGCGCACTGAGCCTGGAGAGAGGCAGTCTGCTCGACATCATCCTGCGCCTCAAGGAAGTCAGACCACAGATGTGGGAGGCCACCCTCGGCACCCTGGCGGGCATCTCGGTCGCGAGCGATCCGAAGCTGGGCATCTCGCCCGTGCTGGAGAGCATCAACACGGCGCTGAAGAAGTACGTGCCAAAAGAGTGGGGCGTGGAGCCCCATCTCAAGGTCTCTAATCTCACCCGCGAGCATCTGCGCAAGGTGATCACGGCCTTCATCGCTACGGGTGACGGAGACCATGCGGCGCCGTTCTATCGACAGGGCACGGGCACCATCAACATGCTCGTCCTGGCAATGCTCTCCCAGATTGCCCAAGACAAACAGAATGTCATCTTCGCCATGGAGGAGCCGGAGACTGCAATCCCGCCCTACGCGCAGAAGCGTATCGTTCACGAGGTGCGGAAGCTTGCGTCACAGACGCTCTTCACGTCTCACTCCCCCTATGTTTTGGAGGAGTTTGCGGTCGAGGAGACTGTGGTGCTCGGGCGCGATGGAGAAGGGGTACTGGGACAAAAGGCAATTATCCTCCCGGATAATGTGAAGCTGAAACGCTATCGGCAGCAGTTTCGTACGCGCTTCTGCGAAGGATTGCTTGCCCGTCGTGTTCTTGTGGCGGAAGGCGCCACAGAAACCTCGGCCTTCCCTGTCGCGTGCCGCCGCCTGGCGGAGCTCAAACCCGATTCCTACGCATCCCTTGAGGCGCTCGGCGTCTGCATTGTTGATGCCGGCGGTGAAACCGACATCCCGGGCATGGCCAAGCTGTACCGAGACCTCGGAAAACGGGCTTTCGCGATCTGCGACAAGCAGAGCGACGCCAACAAGGACCTCATTGAGGCGCAGGTCGATCTGCTCTTGATGCACGACGAAAAAGGCTTTGAGGCCATGGTGCTGAAAGGCACCACGGAGGCCGCCTTGAAGCGGTTCACCAAGCTGATCGACTGGCCCCAAGACTTGGCTCAGAAATATCCCGATCAGGAGGCGCAGGCCGCTGCCGCCCTGACGGACTATTTCGCCAAGTCGAAGGGGAGCTGGGGCATTGCCGATTTTCTCGCGCAATGCAGCGAGGCTGAGATTCCCCAATGGCTCCGGCATGCGGCGGTCAAGTTGAAGGATGCTTGTCTTCCTGCGCCTGCGGGCGGTGACCAACCTGCAGCACCCGTCGCTGCGGAGGAGCACCTGGAAGCGGTCGTACATGGAACTGACTAAGGGCCAACAGGATATCATGGAGGCGGGCGGTCATCTCCTGGTCACAGGCGGGCCGGGCTCCGGCAAGACCACCATCTCCATCCTCAAGGCGGCGCAGATTGCCGAGTGGGACCTTCGCCCCGGTCAGAAGGTCCTGTTCCTCAGCTTTGCCCGCGCCACGGTTTCCCGCGTGGTCGAAGCGATCGAGTACGAGCAGCAGATCCCGCCCGCTCAGAAGCGCCTCATCGACGTGGAAACCTACCATTCCTTTTTTTGGCGCATCCTTAAGGCACACGGCTATCTCATCGGGCTGCCGCGGCGACTCTTCATTCTCACGCCGCCCGGTGAGGCTATCGCGCTCTCGGCCGCCCGATCAGGCTTCCCCGTCCGGAATCTAACGGACGCGCAGAAAGCAGCAAAAAAGACCGCGGAAGAGACGGAACGCGCGCGCCTTGCAACGGAAGACGGCCGCGTGTGCTTTGATCTTTATGCCCCCTATGTGGGCGACCTTCTCCATGGCAGCGCGCGTATCCGACGCCTTATCGCCATCATGTACCCTGTCATCATCCTCGATGAGTTCCAGGACACCAACGAGGCGCAGTGGCGTGTTGTCCAGGCGCTGGGCGAAGTCTGCCGCCTGATCGCCTTGGCGGATCCGGAGCAACGCATTTACGACTGGATCGGCGCCGATCCTGCCCGACTCGACCATTTCCGGGAAGCCTTCAAGTCGACGGAAGTGGACCTGAGCACAGAAAATCACCGTAGCGCCGGAACCGAGATCGCTCTGTTCGGTAATGACGTGCTCACCGGGAAATTCCGGCAGGATTCCTATAAGGGCATCGACTTCGATGTCTTCGACCCGTTTCCCGATCCGGCGATGACCAAGCTCGTGACGACGGTTTACAAGGCGCGGAAGCGTCTCGTGGACGCGGGTGTCGTCAATTGGTCGCTAGCCATCTTGGTGCCGACAAAAAGGATGACGCGCCTGGTATCCGATGCCTTCCGCCAGCCACCTGCCGGCATGGCCGAGGTGCCCCACTCAGCGGTCATTGAGCTGGAGGCGGCCATTCTCGGCGCGGAAGTCATTGCCCTCCTCATGCAGCCAGGCGTCGACCAGCATTTCGGTCAGTTCATCGACCTGATATGCAGCTACTTTCAGGGCAAAGGCGGCGATGAGCCGACACAGGGGGCGCTCAAGGAAGCCGCGAACATCCGCAAAGCATACGACGAGTGGCTGGCCTGTCAGGCGGCAGGCAAGGCGATCCGCAAAAACAGCATTCTCGTCAAGATGATTGTCGCCTACGAGGACGCCCGTGCCGTTGTGCTGACGGGTGATCCCGACAAGGATTGGCGCGCAGTGCGGCGTGTTCTGGAGGATGGGAGTTGCACGCGCCTGAAGGAGATTGGGCAAGAGGTGCGCAATCTCCGCATTCTGGAGCGCGGCACCCAACTTCGTCAGGAACTGTCCCAGGATTGGCGTGACAATGGCGGCTATCGCAATGCCCTGGCTATCACGCGGCAGGCTTTCATTCAGGAGCACTTTTCGACGAACGCGAAGCCCGAATCCGGGGTCGTCGTGATGAACATGCACAAGGCCAAGGGAAAGCAATTCGACGAGGTCATCATCTTTGAACACTGGCCGATCAAGCGAAAGGGGCAGCCGCCCTACAATGGCGACAGGATAGTGCGCTTCAATTCCAGGGAGCAGATCGACGATCAGGCGCGGCAGACTTTCCGTGTCAGCGTGACCAGAGGCAAACGGCAGACGACCATTTTGACCCCCAAAGGCGATCCCTGCGTTCTCCTTCTGGGGGATGACGCGTAGGTTGAGTTCCTCCACATCCCTTGATCGGTATTTGACGGGAGCACGTCTCAATGCATTCGAATCCGATCCAAGCTGCGGTCGATTCCTACGCTGCTGTTCGGAATAAGGCTGAAAGAAAGTTGCCTCCTTCAGCGGCCGTTTCTTCAGCGTCTGGTGCGGCGGCAACAGGCAAATGTCCGCCACTTGGTCGCAAGTAATGATGGTTGCGCCCTCCCGCAACCATCTTAACCGGCGCCGATCGCAAGTCATGATCGACGCCGGTCCCCGCAACCATCTTTACTTGCTCGGGGCGCAAGTGAAGATTAGATCCTGCCCCCGCAACCAATTTTTCTTCTTAATACCAAGCAGTTAAGCTTCATGCTTGACCATTTTTTGTTGCGGTCTACCCTTACCCAATCGTTGTACAATTTGCACATTGCGGGATGTGAGGGCTCTGTGGCAAAGGCCGATCGATCGCGCTAGGCGCACGCTTCTCGGTGATAAAGTTCATATCTACAAACGTGCGGATGAAGTGCTCCTTAGGTGCGGTTGCGCCATCAGCAGCTTTCAGTGTCGTCAAGAACTGTCGATATCGCCAGTGACAGAAACCAATGATAGGCATTCTGGTTCATCCAGGAGACCGGCTGGACTTTGCATGTATTTCGGGCGGTGTATCAATCGCGCATTCGAAGCGATGAAGAGGACTGATTATTTTCGCGAACCTTGTCTGATTTCCAATCAGAAGTGGTTGTTTACGCCTATTAAGCATGCCTACTTCAAAAGTCACTCGGCGCGTCCGCGCGCAGTTTTAGCAGCCTATTGTCTTGGGAGACTCGCACGAAGCGATCGGTTGCGGCACCGGTATCAACTCGCTCAGTTCCATCGAACGAACTGGTTCGGGGCAGTCCGGTCAGACGGCCCCCGCCGGAGGAACATGATCAACACAGAATGACAGAATTTTACGTCACCACGAAGCCATGGGCGAACGGATCGCGGTCGTCGATGAAGATCGTGTTGTAGCCGGTCATTCGCGCCCATCCGGCAATCGAAGGCACGATGCCCTCGCGGTCGGCGATCTTCGCGGCCGCTTCGACCCGCCCCCTGAACAACGATCCGATGATGGATTCGTGCACGAATTCGTCGCCCGGCTTCAGCTGTCCCCGCGCCGCGAGCTGCGCCATCCGCGCACAGGTGCCGGTGCCGCAGGGCGAGCGGTCGATGGCCTTGTCGCCATAGAAGACAGCGTTGCGGGCATGGGCGGCGGGCTGTATCGGCTTGCCCGTCCACTGGACATGCGACAGCCCGTTGATCTGCGGATGCTCGGGGTGGACGAACTCATATTTGGCGTTGAACGCGGCGCGCAGTTTCGGGCTCCAGCCGATAAGTTCGCCCGTGGTATGGTCGGCCATGTCGCGAAAGTTTTTCTGCGGCTCGACGATGGCGTAGAAATTGCCACCATAGGCCACATCTACCACGATTTCGCCCAGCCCCTCCACCTCGGCGGTCAGCGCCTCGGCATAGAGGAACGCCGGCACGTTGGTCAGCCGTACTTCCTCGACAAAGCGGCCCTCCTGCCGGTAAGAAATGTCGACCTTGCCCGCGGGGGTGTCGAGCGACAGCTTGCCGGGCTCGCGCGGGGTGATCAGGCCATTTTCCAGCCCCATGGTGACGGTGCCGATGGTGCCGTGACCACACATCGGCAGGCAGCCCGAGGTTTCGATGAACAGGATCGCAACGTCGCAATCGGGTCGCGTGGGCGGGTAGAGGATCGACCCCGACATCATGTCGTGGCCGCGCGGCTCGAACATCAGGCCGGTGCGGATCCAGTCATACTCGCGCAGGAAATGGGCGCGCTTCTCCAGCATGGTCGCCCCCTCCAGGCGCGGCCCGCCGCCAGAGACAAGGCGCACCGGATTGCCGCAGGTGTGACCGTCGATACAGGAAAAGGTGTGGGTGGCCATGGGGCTAGAACCTTTGAGGTGAGAAAGGGAACAGGTCGATGGCGGTAGGCCGCCCGGCGATCAGTTCGGCAACCAGCCGGGCCGTGCCCGCCGACTGGGTCAGGCCCAGATGACCATGGCCGAACGCATATGTCACTCGCGGCGTGGCCCGGGCGTGGCCGATCGCGGGAAGGCTGTCGGGCATCGAAGGGCGGAACCCCATCCATTGCCTGCCGCCCCCGGTCTTCAGCCCGGGCAGGAAGGTTTTCGCCTTTTTCAGCATGGCTTCCGAGCGTTTGAAATCGGGGGGCCGGTGCAGCCCTCCCAGTTCGACCGCCCCGCCGACGCGAATGCCGTTGCTCAGGCGGGTGACGACGAAGCCGTGCCCGCCGAACGTTATCTGCGTGCGCAGGTCGAGGGCGTCGGGTGGCAGGGTGGTGTTGTAGCCGCGTTCGGTTTCCAGCGGGATGCGTTCGCCCAGACTGCGGGCGATGCGGTGCGAAAACGCCCCGGCGGCCAAAACCGCGTTCTTCGCGCGCCGCGACGTACCGGCGATCACCTCCACCCCGTCCGCGACGGGGCGAAGTGCGGTGACCTCGGCCTGCTCGACCTGCCCGCCCTTTGCGGCAAAATCGCGGGCCAGCGCCAGGGTGTAATCCTTCGGGTCGGCGATGGAATACCAACCGGGCGTGAAGGTGCCCTTGACGAAGCGGGGCGCAAGGCCGGGCTGAAGCGCGGCCATTTCCCCGGCGTCCATATGCCGGAATTCTATCCCGTGATCGGCGCGCGCCTGCCATCCGGGCAGCGCGGCGCGGAATTCGGCCTCGCTTTCATAGACTTGCAGGTTGCCGTCCTTCCGAAGCATTCCGGCGGTTCCGGTGGCGGAAAGGAAGGGTTCCAGCTCGGCCCTGGACAGGTCCATCAGCGCGGTTTGCGCCGCTGTCGAGGCCGCGACCCGCGCTGGCGAACAGGCCCGCCAGAAACGGAACATCCAGGGCGCGATCCTGAGTGCGTAAGCGGGTGGCAGCGATAGCGGCCCCAGCGGATCCAGCAGCCATACGGGGGCCTTGCGCAGAATGCCGGGCGAGGCCAGCGGCAGGATGTCGGTAAAGGCGAAGGCCCCTGCGTTTCCGGCAGACGCGCCCGCCGCCGGACCTTCGCGGTCCAATACGGTCACGCGCCGCCCTTCGGCCTGAAGGGCAAGCGCCGCCGACAGGCCGATAACGCCCGCCCCGATGACAATCACGTCCGCCTGCTGCCGATCCGACATCTTGCCCTCAATATCCGCAGGTGATCCCCGCTCTTTCGCCCGGACCTTACGCCGGGGGCTGTTCGGGCAGCAGTGCCGCCGGAACGTTCTGATAGGCGACCGGGCGCAGGAACCTGCGGATCGACAACGTGCCGACGCTGGTGGCGCCGAAATTGGTGCTGGCGGGGTAGGGGCCGCCATGCACCATGGCGTCGCACACCTCAACCCCCGTCGGGAACCCGTTCACCAGCACCCGCCCGGCCTTGCGCTCCAGCACCGGCACCAGGCCGCGCGCCGTGTCGAGATCGTCATCGTCCATGTGCAGCGTCGCGGTAAGCTGCCCCTCAAGCCCTTTGGCCAGGCTCCGCATCTCGCTGGCCGAGCCGACACGCACGATCAGCCCGAGCGGACCGAACACCTCTTCGCCAAGCGCGTGGTCCTGAAGATAGGCTGCGCCCGTCGTCTGATAGAGGTTCGGCAGGGCGTTGCGTCCCTCCGACACGGTGGTCAGGACAGGCGTGACCGAATTGCGCGCCTCGAACCTGGCTTGACCGCTGCGATAGGCGGCGGCGATCCCGTCTGTCAGCATGGTCTGTGGACCGGTCTGTTCCAGCGCGGCGCTAGTGGCCTCTGCGAACCGGTCGGCGTCGGCGCCGTCGACGATGACGGCGATGCCGGGGTTGGTACAGAACTGTCCGGCCCCCATCGTCAGCGACCCGGCCCAGCCCTGGCCCAGCGTTTCGGCGCGGCTGGCGGCGGCATTGGGCAGAACGAACATCGGATTGACGCTGCCCAGTTCTCCGAAGAACGGAATCGGCTCGGGACGCGCAGCGCAGAGGTCGAACAGCGCCCGCCCGCCTGCCAGACTGCCGGTAAACCCGACCGCCTTGATAAGCGGATGCTGAACCAGCGTTTCGCCGACCTTGCGGTTGCCGCCCTGGATCAGGCTGAAGACCCCGGCGGGCATTCCCGTCCGTTCGACGGCGGCCCTGATCGCCTCGGCGACGATTTCGCCGGTGCCGGGGTGGGCGGAATGGCCCTTTACCACTACAGGACAGCCCGCCGCCAGCGCGGCGGCCGTATCGCCGCCCGCCGTCGAGAAGGCCAGCGGGAAGTTCGATGCGCCGAACACGACGACCGGGCCGATGGGGCGTTGGATCATCACGATGTCGGGGCGCGGCATCGGCTGACGATCGGGCAGGGCGGCGTCGTGGCGATAATCCAGATGGGTACCGCTGCGAATATGTTCCGCGAACAGGCGCAACTGACCGGTGGTGCGCCCGCGCTCGCCCTGAAGGCGGGCTTCGGGCAGGCCGGTTTCCTGTGTGCCGATTTCGGTGATCGCTTCGGCGCGCGCCTCGATCTCGTCGGCGATGGCGTCCAGAAACACCGCCCGGTCAGCGCGCGAGGTGGCGCTGTAATCGGCAAACGCGGCTTCCGCCGCTTCGCAGGCGCGATTCACAAGGTCCACCGTGCCGACGGAGAACCGATTCGACGGGCCATGGGCCGGGGAGGAGTTAAAGCTGTCTTCGCCATCGGTCCAGAAACCTGCAACCAGATGTTTTCCATGCGGTTTAAACGTCACGACGCGGCTCCTGTCTGCGAAAGTGGGCGCACCTTGCCGATGGCGGAAAAGGTGCTTGAATTTATGTCGTCTTGCAAAATACAATAAATATACAGAACTGCAATGACAGAATGGATGCGAGGAAAAGATCGTGAACCTGAACCTCAGTTTCGAAGATTTGACCGGCCGCGTGGCGGGTATTCTGCGCCGGAGCGGCCTGTCGGCGCTGCACGCGGCGGCGCTGGCCCGGATTATGGCGGCGGGCGAGCGCGATGGCTGCAAGTCGCACGGGATCTACCGGCTGGAGGGGTGTCTGCGCACGCTGAAGGCGGGCAAGGTCAGCCCCGATGCCGAACCCCGCCTGCACGACGATGGCGCGGTGGTTTTGCGGGTGGAGGCGGCGGGCGCGTATTCCTGCGCGGCCTTCGAGCTTGGCGCGCCGGTACTAGCCGAGCGGGCGAAACAGCAGGGTCTCGCCGCGCTGGTTATCAACGACTGTGTGCATTTCTCGGCTCTGTGGCCCGAGGTCGAGGCGCTGGCCGGGATGGGGGTGGCATCGCTTGCCATGTGCCCAAGCTATGCGACCGTCGCCCCGGCGGGCGGAACCGGGCCGCTTCTTGGGACTAACCCCATTGCCTTCGGCTGGCCGCGCACGGGCCGCCACCCTTACGTTTTTGATTTCGCCACCAGCATGGTCGCCCGGGGCGAGGTCGAGCTTTACCGCCAGAAGGGACAGCCGTTGCCCGAGGGGTGGGCGCTTGACGCGGAAGGCGGGCCCACCTGCGACC
This sequence comes from Rhizobiaceae bacterium, assembly GCA_041397625.1. GTDB lineage: Bacteria > Pseudomonadota > Alphaproteobacteria > Rhizobiales > Rhizobiaceae > JAWKWH01. The sequence goes on along the minus strand of JAWKWH010000005.1, from coordinate 153,966 downwards.
CCGAAACGGCGCTGGCCGGGGCGATGTTGCCCTTCGGCGGGCACAAGGGATCTGCGATTTCGACCATGATAGAGCTTCTTGCCGGGGCGATGATCGGCGATTTCACCAGCCGCGAAGCGCTCGATTTTCTGGGTACGACAACGCTTGCACCGCGCCATGGTGAGTTGATCCTGGCGTTCAGCCCGGCGCGTTTTGCCGCGGACCGCGCGGGCGATCCGCTGGAGCGGGCGGAGGTTCTGCTGGACGCTATTGTCGGGCAGGGCGCGCGCCTGCCATCGCAACGCCGCTTCACGGCGCGCGAGCAGGCGCTTGCGGAAGGTATCACCTTGACGGAAGCCGAAGCCGCGTTGCTTGACCGGCTGGCGGCGGACGGACTGGACGCCATCGGCTGAAGGTAAAGGAAAAAGCCCTTCCGCGTGGAAAGGGCCTTATCTTATGTCCAGCGTTCTCGCGGCTGAGGTCAGGCTGCGAACGCCTGTGCCATGCCGGGCTGTTTCGACCATTGTGCATACCAGGCGTCGAACAGCTTGAGCTGGGCTTCGACATAGCCGCGCTGGCTGTCGGTCAGGGCGTCGGTTTCGTTGAAGTGCAGCGTGTATTCCGCATCGCCCTTCAGAACCATCATGTGCTTGAAATACAGAACAAGGTCGGGGCCTTCGTCGAAGGACGATAGCACGCCAAGCGCAGCCTCTAGTTCCAGCGCACGCCGGCGCGCTTCGGGGTTGCCCTGTGCGGCGGCCTGGCTCAGGCTCACCAGATGCAGCACCTCTTTCGGCAGGACACAGCCGATGCCGGTGATGGCGCCCGTCGCTCCACAGTTGACGAAGCCGTGGAAAACGCAGGTGTCGACGCCGATCATCAGCGATACGTCATCGTCCCGGCTGGTGATGTTCTCGGCGGCATAGCGCATATCCTCGGGGCCGCCGAATTCCTTGAAACCGATAAGGTTCGGATGTTCCTTGCGCAGGGCAAAGAACAGATCGGCGCGAGTCGCAAAGCCGTAGTAGGGGCTGTTGTAGATCACGGCGGGTAGGTCGGGCGCGGCGGCGAGGATCGCCTTGAAGTGGTGACGCTGGGCGGCCACGGACGGGCCGCGCGACAGAACGCGCGGAATGACCATCAGGCCCTGCGCGCCGACTTTCTGGGCATGGGCAGCATGGGCGACCGCCTTGGCGGTGTTGACCGCGCCGGTGCCGACGATCACGGGAATGCCGGCCTGCACCAGACGTTCGACGCCTTCCATGCGCGCTTCGTCGCTGATCAGCGGCCAGTCGCCCATCGAGCCGCAATAGACGACCGCCGACATGCCCTCGGCGATCAGTTCCTTGCCCTTGCGGACCAGCGCGTCGAGGTCGGGCGTGCGATCTTCCTTACAGGGGGTCATCAGCGCCGGCATACAGCCGGAAAAGATCTGGGCATTCATTGGTCTCTCCTTGTGTTTGCGGTTTACCGGCAGGCTCGAATCCGTGTTGTCGGCACCCATTATATCCTTTGCGTTTTATATGTCGACAAGAAATATACAAAAATTTCCGATATTCCGAGGACGCTGCCGGGACGAGCGTGAAGGACGGTTACAGCCCGATATGCTGGCGTTGGTCGCGGGCGATCATCTGCTGGATCTGCCGGACGATCTGATCGGCGTGGATGCTGGCCAGCCGGTCGGCGGCCTCGACATCCCGCGCCTCTATGGCAGCGATGATTTCCTCGTGCTCATCCACATATCGCCGGGGCAGGCGATCGTCGAACGAAGAGTAGTAGATACGCAGAATGCGCCGCCCCTCATCCAGCAAGCGGCAGAACAGATCGGTGTAGTAGGCGTTGCGCCCGGCCTCTGAAATGGCGGCGTGAAATTCGCGGTTGGCAGCGATCATGGTCAGCGCATCCTGGGATTCGACCGCATCGGCGAATTCGGCCTGGCGTTTGCGGATGACCGCCAGTTCGTCGGCGGTGCGGTTTTGCGCCGCAAGTCGGGTGGTGACGCGATACATCAGTGTCAGCGCGTCGAAGAACGTGTGAAGGTTTAGGAAATCTATGTTCGACACGACGGTCGCCCTGTTCGGCAGGGTCGTCACAAGCCCTTCGGCGGCCAGCCGTATCAGGGCCTCCCTGATCGGCGTGCGCGACACTGAAAGCTGTTTCGAGAGCTGTATTTCGTCGATTGCGCTTCCCGGCGCGCGCGACAGGTTCAGGATTTCGTCGCGCAGCAGACCGTAGACGAATTTTACGCCTTCGCCGCGTTTGCGCTCGGTGGGGGGTGTTTTCGACGTTTTGGGCATGCCGGCATCCGATGTGTCGACATGATGAATATTGCATCTGTTGCCGGCGATCAATTCCGCCTGCACGGCACTGTCAACACGGGAGAACACCGGTTTGGGCGGCAGTGCCTGATACCAACATAGTAATATTTACTCGCCTTGGTCAGTGACCCAAGCTCCCTGCATGTTGCGTGGGCTGGATGGCCTGAACTTGTTATGAATCCTGCAGAGAGCGGCCTTGGGATGACCAGCGTTAGAGACTACGGAATTTGGATTAACGGCACCTATACGGCTAACGAAGCGCGAAAGATATTCTCGCGCAATGCCCCCGCTACCGGGGAACCGATTGCCAATTTCTCCCTGGCCACGGTTGACGATGTCGAGCACGCAGCACGTGTGGCCCGCGAGACTTTCGACAACGGCGTGTGGAGCGATATGCCCGCAACCGAGCGCGCAAGGAAAATCGAAACCTGGATAGACCTGATCGAAGCCGACATCGCGCGTCTGACAGATATCGAAGCGATGGAAGCAGGCAAGACTCGCGGCGCTGCCCGGGGTGAAATTGAGTGGTCGCTTTGTCTTGCGCGCTATGCTGCGTCACTTGCACGCAATATTCCCGGACGTTTGGTAAGTTCCGAAGGGACGGGCAATCTGGGCTTGGTTCTGTTTGAACCATACCCGGTTGTCTCAATGATCCTGCCGTGGAACTTCCCGATGGTTTCGCTGTTCCAGAAGCTGCCCTACGCGCTGGCGGCGGGGTGCTCTTGCATTGTAAAACCATCGGAATTCACCGCGGGAACCGCTCTGGAAGTCGCCGAACTGGCCAAGCAGGCGGGAATACCCGATGGGGTGATAAATATTGTGCCGGGCTTTGGCGATGAGGTTGGTCCGCCACTTTGCACCTTGCCAGAGATCGGCATGATCTCGTTCACAGGGTCTTCGCGCGTCGGCAAGATTGTTGCCAAGCTTGGCGCCGAACACCTCAAGAAGGTTGGTCTGGAACTGGGCGGCAAAAGCGCCAATATCGTTTTTGCCGATGCCGACATCGACGCCGCTCTTGACGGCGCACTGGCCGGGTTCACGATCAATCAGGGTGAAGAATGCTGTGCCGGCAGCCGGCTCTTGGTCGAGGAATCGATCTTCGACGACTTTGTCGCCAAACTGTCGCAGAAAGCCGAGGCGGTCCGGGTCGGATCATTTTCCGATGCCGACGCCGAGATCAGTTGCATGATCCACGAAGCCCATTTCGACAGGGTGATGGGCTACATCAGTTCGGCGGTCGAAGAGGGCGCCGCGGTCGTTTGCGGTGGCACAACCGCAGCTGTCGAAGGCGCCAAGCAGAACCTCTATGTTGCTCCGACGATCTTGGCCGATGTCACGTCGGATATGGCAGTTTTTCGTGAGGAAGTGTTCGGGCCGGTCGTTTGCGCGATACCGTTCAAGGACGAAGACGACGCTGTTCGCATCGCAAATGACACAGATTACGGACTGGCCAACGGCGTTTGGACAAATGACCTCAGGCGCGCCCATTCCGTTTCGCGCCGCCTGAAGAGCGGGTCCGTCTACATCAACACCTATCTGGAAACCGTTCCGCAGCTTCCCTTCGGCGGAATGAAGGCCAGCGGCATTGGCCGGGAAAACGGCCTCGAAGGCCTGCTGGAATTCATGGAAAGCAAGTCAGTGTTTGTGAAGCTCCATCAGTAGCCCAATGCGCATTGCCCTCTTTGATCGGCAAACGATCGAGACAATGAAACCAACAGGAGACCAAAGATGAAAAAGGAAAACAAAAACGCAATTAACGCCAGCCGGCGCACTTTTCTGAAGACATCCGCCTACGGTGTCGCCGGGGCGTTCAGCGCACGTATGTTCGCAGGCCCGGCCTTTGCCGCGCCGGGGGGGGAATTGCAGATCATGGCTTGGGAGGGTTACGATCTGAACAAGGAACTGGCCGCCTGGCGCGAAGCAACCGGCGTGAGCGTTCAGACCACGACCATGACCACCCAGGAGGACGTCCATACCAAGTTCCTGGCGGGCAACCCGCCGCCTATCGACCTGGCGGAATACAACCAGGCCTATGCCGATCTCTATGCCAAGGAGTTGGGGATCATCAGGCCGCTCGATCCGGCAGCAATCCCGAACTACAACGCCGAGAACATGTTTGACGTGTTCTACGAACAGCCGGCCTGGGCGTCCGAAGGCAAACTCTGGGGCGCGCCTTACGTCTGGGGCATCAACTCGATCCTCTACAACCCGGCGCTGATGGACAAGCCGACCTCCTATACCGACCTGCTTGACCCGTCGCTCAAGGGCAAGATCGCGATCTGGGATGAAACCACTTCCTTCTGGCCGATCACTTCACGGCTGGGTGGCTTCGGTGAAAAGTTCCCGAACCTCAGCAAGGAGGAAATGAAGGCCTCTTTCGCCGAAATGACCAAATATCGCGATCAGGCGCGGCTCATCGCACTCAACATGGGCGAGATGCTGAACTTCTTCGCTTCGGGCGAGATTGCCGCAGTGCTATGTGCCGATCCGGCCATAATACCGCAGGCACGGGAACTCGGCGTGGATCTGCAAATGGCAATCCCGGAGGAAGGGCCGATTGTCTGGGTCGATGCCTGGTTCATCCCGATCTCGTCCGACAATGTGGAAACGGCCACCGCCTTTATCAACCAGAGCCTCGACCCACAGGTCCAAGCCCAGATTGCGATGGCGGTGCAACAGGCACCGGTGTCGAAAAAGGCACTGGAGTTCATGGATGCCGCTGCGCTGGAGCGGATCGACTACGATTCGATCGGCCAGATATTTTCGGCTGGCCTCCCGGGCATCCCGCCTGCAGAAGGTTCCGATACCGTCGCTGGCTACGGTGATTGGCTGGAGGCTTGGCAAGCCTACAAAGCAGGCCAATAGCCGCTCGCCTCGGCCTGCAAAACGCCACCGCCGCTTCTCCCGGCGGCGGTGGCACCAGAAGGAGAACTTGCCGTGCAGCAACGCCCACTCCTCGTGACCATTCTCGCTTCGCCCGCGGTCGGCTACATGCTGGCCTTTTTCTTCGTGCCGGCGGGGTTTCTGCTGGTCTACAGTTTCTGGACCGTTAGCGGATTTCGTATCCAGCCGGACCTGTCGCTGGACAATTACATTTCGTCGGTCACATCTCCGCTGTTTCTAAGTGTCACCTGGAACGCGCTGCTGATCGGGGTGGTGACCGCCACCATCTGCGTCGTCCTGGCGGTGCCGGTCTGCTATTACCTTGTCTACGTCGCCAAATCGAAAATGATCTTCTATGCGATCCTGCTGACCTGGTTCTCAAGCTATCTCGTCCGGATTTACGCTTGGCGGACGCTACTGGGCACCAACGGATTGCTCAATACGCTGCTCATACAAGCAGGCATTGTCGATGCGCCAATAGATGCGCTCTTGTTCAGCCGCTTTGCGGTGATCATTGCGCTTACACAAATCTATCTTCCGTTTTGCATTCTTCTCGTGATGTCCTCGTTCAGCGAGATCAAACCCGATCTCATTGCAGCTTCGCGCGACCTTGGAACCAGTGCGTCCGGCGCGTTCTTCAAGGTGATCGCACCCAATGCGGTGAATGGCCTGATCGGTGCCTTCATGCTCACCTTCCTGCTGGTGGCGGGAGATTATGTGACGCCACAGATGCTGGGCGGAACGACCGGTCAGACCACCGGGCTTCTGATTGCCGACTACTTCCGAAAAAGCGGCAACTGGCCTCTGGGTGCGGCGCAGGCGTTTATCATGTTCGCCATGTCGGCCGGTGTCTATGTGGTTCTGGTTACGACGCTGCGCGCAACGGGTCTGGCGCCAAAAAAGCTCCGCAATCGCGCATCCTGAGGAGTTGAGATCATGCTGCTAAGACTGGTCGTCTTTCTGATCCTGCTTTTCCTGATCGGCCCGGTGGTGATCATCGTCCTGTTCAGCTTCCACGAATCGCAGTCGCTGTCCTTTCCGTTTACCGGATTCAGTCTGCGCTGGTATTCGGAACTTCTGTCCAACGACCAGCTTCTCGGCGCCATCTGGTTCAGCTTCAAAGTGGCTCTGCTGACCTCGATCATCACCATGGTGATTGGCACCGCGGCATCGCTCGCATGGCTCAGGCTCGAGCGTCGCGGGCGGACGATTCTCGAACTGGCCTGTATCATTCCCATCGCCCTGCCAGCGTTGTTCTTGGGGGTATCGCTTCTGGTGGGGTTCTCTCAGGCCAGGATCCAGCTGTCGATCTGGACCATTGTGATTGCCCATACATTGTTGACCGTACCGATGGTCATGGTGGCCATGCGGGCACGGCTCGCGTTGTTTGATCCCGCGCTGGAGGAAGCCGCCCGTGACCTCGGGGCCAGCACCATCGGTACATTCCGGCGGGTCACAATTCCGTTGATGGCGCCGACGCTGGTGGCCACCGGTATCCTAGCCTTCGCGCTGTCCTTTGACGAATTCATTGTGACCTCCTTCGTCTCGGGCACTGAAACTACGCTGCCAATGTTCATCTGGTCGATGATGAGGCGCACGGTCACACCGGTAATCAATGCGGTTTCGGGGCTGGCCCTGGCCATCACCGTCGGTCTTCTTGTGGTCGCCTGGCTGATCGCCGTTCGCCGCCGGAGCACCGCCAACGCTCTTGCAAACACGGATCTAGACTGATGACCAGAAACATCGTTGAAATTGAAGGTGTCAGCAAATTTTTCGGGTCATTTGCCGCCCTGACCAACGTCGATCTGACAATTGGCGAAGGTGAGATCGTCACGCTTCTGGGGCCGTCGGGCTGCGGCAAGAGTACGCTCATGCGGTTGGTCGCCGGGTTCGAAGATCCGACCGAGGGCGAAGTTAAGATCGCGGGCAAGGTCGCCAACGGCACCCCGCCCGAAAAACGCCCGGTGAACATGGTTTTCCAACGGTATGCCCTGTTTCCGCATCTCAACGTATTCGAGAACGTGGCATTTGGGCTTCGCGTCAAGGGGCTGGGCAAGGCGGATATCGCAGACCGGGTCAACCGCATGATCCAGATTGTTCAGCTCGAAGCACTCCGCGACCGCTTTATCGACGAGTTGTCGGGCGGTCAGTGCCAACGCGTCGCGCTCGCACGCGCGCTGGTCAATGAACCCCAAGTACTGTTGCTCGACGAGCCGCTGGCGGCCCTGGACCTCAAGATCCGCCAACATATGCTGGTCGAACTGAAGCGCATCCATGAGGCGACGGGCGCCGCCTTCCTTTATGTGACTCATGACCAGGACGAGGCGTTGATCCTGTCAGACCGGATTGCACTGGTGGAAAAAGGTCGGATCGTTCAGATCGACGAGCCTCATCAGATGTATCGCCGGCCACGCACGCTCTTTGCTGCCAAGTTTCTTGGCGAGACCAACCTCGTCGAGGGTCGGATCGAGGCGGTCGGCGAGAGCCGAGTTACCGTCGCTACCAGAAATGGGCTGAAGATCGAATCCGCCGCTGATGACGATTTCCAGACAGATGAGAAGGTGACGCTATCGATCCGCCCCGAAGCAGTGCGCTTTGTTGCCGCCGACGACACAGCAGCCTGCAAGGCACGAGCTGTCGTCGTGTCCGAGGCCTATATGGGCAGCCGCGCCTTTGTCGAGGTTGACCTGGGCGGACTGAGTTTTCGCGTTCAACTGCTCGGTACCTCTCGGCTGCCCAGGGCGGGGGAACGTGTTGGGCTTACCTGGAACCCCGAAGATCTTGTGGTTCTGAAGCGGTGAGACAAACAAAGAGCTACGATTACGTTGTCATAGGTTCAGGCGCTGCGGGGTCCGTGGTCGCCGCGCGTCTGAGCGAGGACAAAGGTACCTCGGTTCTGGTGCTCGAAGCCGGTCCCACCGACTTGTCGATCTATATCAGGATGCCCGGTGCGCTCGGCTATCCGCTCATGAACAAGAAATGGACCTGGGGGTTCGATACCGGGCCGGAGCCAAACATGGACGACCGGGAAATCCATCATGTGCGAGGCAGGATTCTTGGCGGTTCATCCTCGATCAACGGGATGGTTTATGTCCGAGGCAACGCACGGGATTTCGATGAATGGGCTTCGGAAGGTCTGACCGGGTGGTCTTATGCCCATTGCCTGCCGTATTTCAAGAAGCTCGAAAGCTTCGACGGCGGCGCAGATGCATATCGCGGCGGTGATGGCCCGGTTCGGATTACGTCGCTCAGGGCTGAGCACGCACTATACCACGCATATCTCGAAGCGGGCCAGCAGTACGGACTTTCCTATAACAAGGACTATAATGGCCGCCGCCAAGAGGGCATACACCGCTATCAGGCCAATATCGACCATGGTGTCCGCGCCAGTTCGGCGCGGGCCTATCTGCGTCCGGCGATGCGGCAGCGCGGGGTCGAGCTGCGGTTGAATGCCATGGCTACCCGCATTCGGTTCGACGGTTCAGGACGTGCGGTCGGCGTTGAGTACGAATCGGCGGGCACCAGTCAATTTGTCGAGGCACACAAAGAAGTCGTTGTCAGTGGCGGAGCCTATTGCTCGCCGCATATTTTGATGCTGTCTGGGGTTGGCGATGGCGACCACTTGCGCGAACACGGGATTGACACTGTGGCGCATGTGCCGGCGGTGGGACGACATCTGGAGGATCACCCCGCCGTTCCGATCGCCTATGCGGCGTCGCGCACCGGCGTGTCGCCGGCGGTCAATATGAACTTGGTGAAGATGGGATTGATCGGAGCGCAATGGCTCTTCGCGCGGCGCGGGCTTGGGGCCAGCAATCTGTGGGAAACCGGTGCGTTCTTCCGTAGCAGCGATGACGCGGAACATCCGGATATGCAGCACGAGTTCCTGCCCATGCTGGGGGATTTCATAAGCGGCGACCTGCGCGTGACCGACGGCTTCCAGTTCTCGACCTGCCTGATGCGCCCGAAAAGCCAAGGCCATGTGCGGTTGCGCTCGGCTGACCCGCGTCAGCATCCAGAAATCGTGCACAACTATCTGAACCATCCCGAAGACCGGCGGATTCTGGTCGCCGGCGTCAAGCGTACCGACGAGATCGCGCATCAACGGGCCTGGGACGAGTTCAGGGGCACGCCGCAATGCCCGTCCTTGCGCCGTCTGAGTGACGATGAGGTTCTGACCTGGTTGAAATCCGTAGCGGGCACGCAATATCACCCGTCTTGCAGTTGCCGGATGGGGATCGGCGAGGACAGCGCAGTCGATGCAGAGGGCCGGGTTCATGGCGTCACCGGCCTTCGGGTCGTGGACGCCTCGGTGATGCGCCATGTCACAAGCGGCAATTTGCAATGCCCAACGCTGATGGTCGCCGAAAAACTGGCGGATTGTATCCGTGGCCGTACATTGGAGCCCGAGCATCGTCCCAGCCACTAGGAAGGCGATCAGCCTTTGCCGGTTTTCGGCGGCCGCGCAACATACGAACCTTCCACGCGTTTCGCCCGACGCAGGGGTGGTCGAAGCCAACGGTATTAAATACCATGCCTCACATGCGGAACAGCGCCCGCGCGCTGAGTTCACAGTCAAGCTAGGTCGAATAAGCCTAGTGGATATGAGGCAACCGACCGGGGATGGATTCTGAAGTAGCCATCAAATTTGCGACGCGGCTGTTGTCGGCGGAAAGAAATGAGACTTTCGGCGCAGCGCTGGTAGACATGCTTCGGGAGCTCTCCGATTTCGATTATTTTGCGGTGGTCGGATACATTGGCGAAGACCGACCGATCCTGATCCACGACAATCTGCGCGAAGTCGCTTCGGAAACCGTGGTGAAAAACTTTCTTGAGGGCGGCTATCTTCTGGACGCCGTCTATGTCGCCTGTAGCGCGTCAGTCGAACCGGGCCTGTATCGATTGGTCGATTTGGCACCTGATGAATATTATGGCGCGGATTTCGCCGGAACGGCGCACTACCATCCTTGTGTTTCCCCGAAATCTGGATCGCTGGCGGAAGAGATCGTTTTCATTCTACGCATTACGGATGGAATCCACGTGGTCATTTCGATGATGCGCGCACTCGGCAGGGACGTTTTTTCACAGGAAGAGGTATCGGACCTCGGGACATTTACACCGCTACTGAATGAATTGGCCGCGCGCCATTGGCGCTCGCTCCTTTCCCCGTCACGCCGCCCAACCGCCCAAACGAGCAGACGCGGCATTGTCCTTGAGGATGCATTCCGCAATTTTCAGAAGGAAACGTTGTCCGAACGGGAGCAAAGCGTCGTGCGCCTATTGCTTCGCGGACATTCGACCGCATCGGCTGCCCAGGTACTTGGAATCACAGAGGGTACCCTCAAGGTCCACAGGAAAAACGTTTATGAAAAGCTGAACATCAACAGCCTGGGTCAGCTTTTCAGAATCTTTTGTGACCAGGTTCTCACCAGACCCGACTAGCTGGCACCGATCGGCCAGTTTGGATTTTGGCTGTTGTTGAGTTTGATGATGTGGCTACCCCAAGATAGCATCGAGATACCAAGATGGTGACCGGGATCCCTTTGGTGGTGCAGCACCGGAGTTAGGATCTGGCATGGACTTGGACCTGTGATTGGATGGCCCGACCGGCAGCGTAGGCTGTCAGGATTGGTGGTGGCAAGATGGCTTTCAGGCGCTGGTGGCCGATATCGCAGTGAGCTGTGCGGTCGCCTGGTGTTGTAGAAGGCCCGCCATTGCTCGATGAGGATCTGGGCCTCCCGCAGCGAACAGAAGAAGAACTCCCGGTTGAGGCGCCGCAGCTAGCTGACACTGGCTGCCGTGGTTCCCGGGGCCAGAAGCGGCGAAAGAATGGACTTGGCCGCCTGCAGGTCGGCATTTCCGTTTCGATGCAGGTTCTGGCAAAGCGCAACGCGCCGATGCGGTCTCCGCGACATTACAGGGCGGTGAAACCTCGCGCTGCCGGCCGGTCATGTCCGGTCTCGTCCCGTTGGAGCCAGCGGCGCAAATGATCCTGCAACACGACGGCGTTGTTGTGTTCCTCGTCCTTCGATGCGTAGAGCAGCGTGACGACGCCGTCGCGTGCATATTCCGCGAGTTTACGGACCAGATCGTCCCTGGCGGCAAGTTCCGCCCTGTAGCGGACGCCGAACTCACCCCATCGTTCGGAATTGGCGTGGTACCACAGCCTAAGATCGTCGCTTGGCGCGATTGCCTTCAACCATGCAAAAAGCCGGGCGCGATCCTTCGTCACGCCGCGCGGCCAAAGGCGATCGACAAGGATACGCTTGCCGTCGGATACGCGCGCTGCCCTGTAGACCCGCTTGATACGGATGCGCTCTCCGGGATCGTCGGGTACGGGCGGTCTCGGGGGCATCAGGTATCCTGCTTCTCCACGTCGCCGATCAGGTCCACGGCCTTCAGCGCGTGCGCCCAGGCCGCGCCGGCGCGCATCTCGGATGCGACCCAGATCGCCTCCATGATCTGTTCTCCCGAAGCGCCCTCGCGCCGCGCCGCCTTGACATGGCCTTCGATGCACCACGGACACTGTGTGACATGGGCGACCGCCACGGCGACAAGCTGCTTGGTGCGCGCGTCGAGGGCACCTTCGGCAAAGACCGCCGTCGAGAAGGCGCGGAAAGCGTCTTCGGCACCCGGCGCCAGGGCATGACGCCGGTCGACGAGATCCATGGTCGGCCGCGGGAAGTGCGGGTCAGACATTCTGCGCTCCCCGCGCCTCGAACTGTGGAAACAGGATATCGTTCTCGAGCCGGATATGTTCCTTGAGATCGTCAAGGAATTCCCCGACTTCCGCATAGAGACGCGTCCAGCTTCGGCAGGCGCCTTCGGGCAATGTCAGATCGTCGGTCAGTTGCATGATGCGCCGGACCTCCGCCTCGTGATCGTCGTGGTCGGCGCGCATTGCCGCGATCGGCGCGTCCAGCCCCACCACTGCCCTGCGAATGGCCGGGAACAGGATCAGTTCCTCTTTCTTCATGTGGACCTCCAATGTGCCGATCATCGTGCGCAGCAGTTCGGCCAGTCCCGCCGGGACATCCGCCTGTCCGGCATGGACGGTTTCGACCTTTTCCGACAGTGCCGCCAGCGCAGGCAATTGAGCGCGGTGTTTCGCGTGATACTGCGTCTCGATAAATCGGGTGAGGTCGCCGGGGTCCCGCGGGGGCGGTGGTCTCGTCATGTCGGTATCCTCCAGTCAGGGCAGCGACGCGGCGGTCAAGTGCTTGGCGCCTTCGACCGCCATATGCAGCGAGCGCGCGATCCGCTCGGCGCGTTCGACGACATGCACAGCGCCTTCCGGCGAGCAGGTCTCGGACGCGGTCTCGCCAAACAGCTCAAGCCAGCGCTCGAAATGATCCCACCGTATCGGAAGGCCGGTATGGGCAGGCACCGGCGCACCGTGATAGCGGCCTGTCATCAGCGCGACGGACGACCAGAAAGCCACCATACGGTCGAGATGCGCATCCCAGTCCGAAATCCGGGGCGCGAAGATCGGGCCGAGAACCGCATCCTGGCGCACCTTGACGTAGAAGCGATGCACGAGTTCGGTCAGAATCATCTCGTCAAGCCCGGTCGACGCCATAATCTCCGCGGTGATCTGCGGGCGCGCGGAAACGATCACAGAATCGATGGACGGCATGCCTGTCTCCGATATTCGGACTTGAATTAAGGCTTATAGCTGTTAATAGGTATTGTAAATACCGATTTAAAGCCAGCGGAGCGACATGCGTCTCACGTCCTTCACCGATTATGGCCTTCGCATGCTGATGCGGATGGCCAGCGCGCCTCGACAGGCCTTCTCGACCGCCGATCTGGCCGAGGAGTTCAAATTGTCGCGCAATCACCTGACAAAGATCATGCAACAGCTTGCCCGGGGCGGGATCGTCGAGACCCGGAGAGGCGGCAGCGGCGGGGCCGTATTGCGCAGGGACCCCGCCGATATCCGGCTGGGCGACGTCGTTCGCCTGCTCGAACAGGGCCAAGCACTGGTCGAATGTTTCAGGTCCGGTGGCAGCGACTGCACGATCGAGGGTTGCTGCCGCCTCAAGGCGCGGCTGCGCCATGCCGAAGCGCAATTCCTCAACGACCTGAACCAGTCAACGCTCGCCGACATCGCCCTGCCGGTGCAGGAGGCCGCATGATGCACAGGGGCAGGGGAAGATGACCGCCACGCTTACCGTTGCCGAGCGCCGGACCGGCCTGCTGCTGTCGGTCCTGGTGGCCATGATGGGGCTTACCATGGCCGCAGGCGCGCGCCATGGCGTTATGGCCGTTCACGGCTTCATGGCGCTCGCGCTCGGGGTCGGCCTGGCCTTTCACCTGGGCGGATCGATCTACGATTCCGAGCCTCCAGCCGGCCACCGGCGCCGCTACTATGATGCGCCGACCCGGTTCGGCATTGCGGCAACGCTGGTCTGGGCGATGATCGGCATGGGCGTCGGGGTCTGGGTGGCCGCACTTCTCTACTGGCCCGAGGCGACGCCGCTTTGGCCGGCGACCAGCTTCGGTCGGCTGCGTCCCGTGCATACGACCGGTATCATCTTCGGCTTCGGCGGCAACGCCCTGATCGCCACCTCGTTCTATGTCCTGCAACGCACCTCACGGGCGCGGTTGGCTGATTCCGTCAGTCCGTGGTTCGTGCTTCTGGGCTACAACCTGTTCTGCATCTGGGCCGTCAGTGGCTATCTGATGGGCTCGACCCAGTCCAAGGAGTATGCGGAGGCCGAGTGGTATGCCGACCTGTGGCTCGTGGTGGTCTGGATAACCTATCTCGTCCTTTATCTCCGTACCCTGGCGCGTCGGATCGAGCCGCATATCTATGTCGCCAACTGGTACTATCTGGCCTTCATCCTGGTCGTGGCGATGCTGCACATCGTCAACAACCTGGCGCTGCCGGTGCGATGGGCCTCGGCCGAAAGCTTTCCGGTCTGGTCGGGCGTTCAGGATGCGATGGTGCAATGGTGGTACGGCCACAACGCCGTCGCCTTCTTCCTGACCGCCGGGTTTCTGGGGATGCTCTACTACTTCCTGCCGGTGCGCTCGGGACGGCCGATCTGGTCCTATCGGCTGTCCATCGTCAGTTTCTGGGGCATCACCTTCTTCTACATCTGGGTCGGGTCGCACCACCTTCACTACACCGCGCTGCCCTACTGGGCGCAAACGCTCGGCATGACGTTTTCGGTGATGTTGCTGGTGCCGTCCTGGGCTTCGGCCGGCAACGCCATCGCGACGCTCAACGGTGCCTGGCACAAGGTGCGCGACGACGCGACATTGCGTTTCATGTTCGTGGCGGCAGTGTTCTACGGATTGTCGACTTTCGAGGGTTCGTTCCTCGCCATTCGCCCGGTCAACTCGCTCAGCCACTACACCGACTGGACGGTGGGGCATGTGCATTCAGGCACGTTGGGCTGGGTGGCGATGATTGTCTTCGGTGCGATCTATACGCTGGTGCCGCAGCTTTCGAGGCGCGAGGCGATGGTGTCTCCCGGTGCGGTCGAATGGCACTTCTGGCTCGCCGTCTCCGGCACGCTGATCTACGTCGTGGCGATGTGGAACGCCGGCATCACACAGGGCCTGATGTGGCGCACATACGACGAGAACGGCGCACTCTCCTACAGCTTCCTTCAGTCGGTGGAAGCGATGGCGCCCTATTACCTGCTGCGCACCATCGGCGGGGCGCTGTTTCTCACCGGGGCGGTGATCTGCGCCTGGAATTGCCGCGCGACGATGCGTTCGGCCCGAGGCGAGGCCACGGACCGACCGCTTGCCGCGCAGCCGGCGGAGTGATGCGATGCTGAGGCTGCACTACAATCTGGAAAAGCTCTCGATGGGGCTGGTTGCGGCCATCATCGTCGCGGCCTCCATCGGAGGCGTGGTCGAAATCGCGCCGCTTTTCACCATCGACGAAACCGTCGAGATACCCGCCGACTTGCGCCCGCACACACCGCTGGAGCTGGCCGGGCGCGAGATCTATATCCGAGAGGGCTGCTATGCCTGCCATAGTCAGATGGTGCGCAGCCTTGCCGATGAGATCGACCGCTACGGGCCTTATTCGCTTGCCGGGGAGTCGGCCTACGACCATCCGATGCTCTGGGGCTCGAAGCGAACCGGCCCGGATCTGGCTCGGCTCGGCGGCAAGTATTCCGACGACTGGCATGTGCGGCACCTGACCGATCCGCGCAGCGTGGTGCCGGCCTCGATCATGCCGTCCTATCCCTGGATGACGCGCTCGCTCGGTACCGATTTGTTGCCGGATTCCCTTGCTGCCCTCGCCCGGCTGGGCGTGCCCTACGACGATGCCATGATTGCGTCGGCGCAAGCCGATGCGCTGGCCCAGAGCCGTCCCGACGACGACGGCGCCGACGCGTTCCGCGAACGCTATGGCGAGCGGCCGGCGATGCGTGCGTTCGATGGCGATCCGTCGCGGTTGACCGAATTCGATGCGCTGGTGGCCTATCTTCAGTCGCTTGGCACGCTGACCAGGGCGCCATACGACGCTCTGGCGGAGGGTGGCCAATGACGCACGAAATACTGGTCTATCTTTCCAAGACAGTCGGGCTGATCTGGCTTGTCGGGTTCTTCGTCATTGTCGTCATCCGCGCTTACAGCCCCTCGCGCCGGGAGGCGCACGAGAGCGCCGCCCGCTCGATCCTTCGAGATGCGGAGGAGGTGGAATGACCGATCCCCACGTTCGCGAGATCGATCCGGTCACCGGCCACGACACCACCGGCCATGACTGGAACGGCATCAAAGAGTTGAACACGCCCTTCCCGAAACTGGTGATCTGGGCGCTGGTGCTGACCTTCCTCTATTCCGTCGTCGCATGGGTTCTGCTGCCCGCATGGCCGGTGGGGCGCGACTATACGCGCGGGTTGCTGGGTTTGGACCAGGGAGATCTCGCGGTCGACGGCTATCGCGATCTGGCATCGGGGCGGCAGGGATGGCTGGGTCGTTTCGCAGCCGGGGATTTCGCGGCGCTGCAAGCGGACGCGGCTTTGCTGACCACGGCGCTTCCGGCCGGACGCCGCCTGTTCGAGGACAATTGTGCCGCCTGCCACGGCCTGTCAGGGCAGGGTGGGCCGGGCTTTCCGGTGCTCGCCGACGACACGTGGCTGTGGAGCGGCGAGCCGGAGGAAATCGCCGTGACGATCCGCCACGGGATCAACACCGAAGACCCGGATGCGCGTGTCGCCGAGATGCCGGCCTTCGACTGGATGGAGCGGTCCGACCGCGCCGCGCTGGCGGGCTATGTCGCAGCCCTGCCGGCAGGGACCGCCGATGACGGTAGCCCGGCGGCGGCCCTCTTCGCAGACAACTGCGCTGCCTGCCATGGCGACAAGGGACAGGGTGGACTTGAGGTTGGCGCGCCGTCGCTGGCAGACGCTTCCGTGATCTACGGCCAGGACCCCGGCACGGTGCTGAAAACGCTTCGCCACGGGCGCCATGGCGTGATGCCGGCATGGATCGGCCGTCTGTCGGACGCCGAAATCAACCTCTTGGCGCTCTATGTCGCCGGGCTCGGCCGAAGCGGCGGGCAGTCGGCGCAATGACGCCGCGCGCGCAGGGACGACTGGCTGTCGCCGGCGCCGTCTTGGCCGCCATCTTGTTAATGGCTGCCAATGCGCATTTGCTGACGGCGGCGCTTCGTTCGCAACCCGAATGTGTGGCGCTTGCGCACGCCGCGCCTGCCAGGCGGGCCTGCTGAGAGGAAGATACCATGCTGGAACCGCTTCCCGCTCTTCGAAATCCCGAGCGCCCTGCATCGCCTCACGCCCGCAACCTGCCGGCATCGGCCGCGTTCGGCTGGCTGCGTGGCGGTTGGCGCGACCTGTGGGCGGCGCCCTGGTCCAGCCTCGCCTACGGGCTGTTCCTGACCCTTGCCTCCTACGCCGTGCTGTGGGCGCTTGAGGCGAGCCAACTCCTCTATCTGGCGCTTCCGGCGGTCTCGGGCTTCCTTATCGTCGGGCCGTTCCTGGCCATCGGTCTCTATGAAAAAAGCCGCCGCCAATCGGCGGGCAAGCATGTCGCGCTTGCCGACATGCTGGCGTTCCGGCCGGCTTCCGGGGCGCAACTGGCCTATGCCGGGCTTTTGCTCGGCCTTCTCATCCTGTTCTGGCTTAGGGCCGCGGATCTGCTCTACGCGCTGTTCTTTGGCCTGACGCCGTTTCCCGGTGCGGCGGATGCCCTGATCAATGCGTTCACGACGCCCCGGGGCTGGGCGCTTATCGCGACAGGTACGCTGGTGGGCGGGCTGTTCGCGGCCTTTGCCTTTGCGATCAGCGTCTTCTCCGTTCCCATGCTGGTGTCGCGCAGAACGGATGCGCTGACCGCGATGGGGCTAAGCTTCGCCATGACCGTCCAGAACCTGCGGCCCATGCTCGCCTGGGGCATGCTCGTGGCGGCCGGTCTGGCGCTGTCGCTGCTGACAGGGTTCGCGGGGTTGATCGTCATCTTTCCGATCCTCGGGCACGGTACCTGGCATGCCTACACCACGATCGCCGGCGCGGACGCCTGAGCCGTGCCGCAAGATCGGTATGAGTCCGCTTGCAGGCGGTTTGCCCCCGATCAGGCGCTGATTGCATATTTGTCGATCATGGCCTCCAGATAGGCGGCGGCTTCGGGGCCTTTCAGCGCCTCGCCCCATAGCCGTTCAGCGATGCTCTCGTGCAGATCCATCGCTTCTGGCGCCGATGTTATCAGCGCCACGCCCAACCGGATATTGGGCTGTTCGCCCAGGCGGAACGGGCTGATCGCCAGGACTGACCGGTCCGCCTGCCGAAAGATCTGAAAGCTGGTCGCCGGCACCGGTTCGCGAACGATGCCGATCTGGATGCCGATCGGCTGGCTGCGCAGCATGGAGAGTATGTATTCGGCCTCGCTGCGCGCCTTTATCCGCCGGTCGTCGATGATCCCGGCGGGCAGGTCGTGGCGACCGATCAGCCCGTGCAGCAGGAACCGTTCGAGATCGGCTGACGCGATAAGGCTGACGATCAGCGGCCGCTTCAGATCGAACGTTCTCTTGCGGGCGCGCAGAATCTCCAGCAGCGCGTCGACGGCTTTGACCGACGTACCGTCCGGTTCGACGCCGTCGGGAATCGACTCGCGCAGCACCTCCCTTAGGACAGCGTCGTAGCTGTCCGATGTGAGGAGATAGGATACCGGGCTGAACAGGCCGATGATCTGCTGGCATTGCTCCTCGAGCTGCCGCATCCTTTCAAAGAAGCCGATCGCGGTGCTGACATACTCGACCCCGACGCCCATGAGATTGGCAAGGGATACCCCGAGCTCGTCGGCGATGCTGGTGAGCATTTCGATCTTGCGGATCTCGCCCTTTTCGGCCCTGTAGAGCGCGGCGCGGGAAATTCCCAGCTTCCTTGCCAGTTCGTCGGGTGTGAACTCCTTGCCGAGGCGATGGGCCCGCAAACGGGCTCCGATATCCCCGAACCGAATGGAGTCCCCCTGCGATACGCTCATCGACCTATCCTTGGTGTCAGGAAGCCATGTTATCGGGTCCGTCTTCACCGATTGTCAAATGGCCGGATCACCAATCCACATACAGATCAATAAATAGACGAAAAATATAAACGTCTCAATTTTGAGAATATTTGTTGACAGCCGGTATGCCGTTCCATAGGCTTGGCTTCGCAGCAGTCTGAAACATAAGGGAGGTGGAACCCGTGAGACAATTGCTTCGCAGCCTGACCCTGTCGGCCATTCTCGCATTCGGCGCATCGGGCGCATTGGCCGCGGATTTCGTCGCCAAGATTGGCCATCTCGAATCGACCCAGCAGTCGCGCCACGTGCATCTGGAAAAAGTGGCCAAGCTGGTTGCCGAGCGGACCAACGGCGCCGTCGAATTTCAGATATTCCCGCAGGGCCAGTTGGGCCAGCAGCGCGAGATGACAGAGGGCGTTCAGCTCGGCACGCTGGAAGCCACCGTGGCTCCCGCAGCCTTCCTGGGCGGTTTCAATCCGGCGATCTCCATTCTCGACATCCCGTTCCTGCTTCCCGACGACGACGCGGAAGCGCAGGAACTGCGCACCGGCGCCTTCGGCAAGGCTCTGTGCGATTCCTTCGCCACGCGTGGCGTGAAATGCCTGATGCTGTGGCCGAACGGAAAGAAGAGTTTCACTTCCAACAAGCCACTTACCGATATCGAATCCTTTGCCGGCCAGAAGTTCCGGGTAATGGATTCCAACATCCTGATCGAGCAGTACAATTCGCTCGGCGCCTCGGCCATTGCGCTGCCGTTCGGCGAACTCTACACGTCCCTGCAGACCGGCGTCGTCGATGCCCAGGAGAACCCGCTCGACACCATCAGGGCGATGAAGTTCTACGAAGTTCAGAAATACCTCGTCGTCTCCAGCCATGGCGCGATGGAAGACGTGATCCTGTTCAATCCCGCATTCTGGGATAGTCTGCCGCCGGAATACCAGACGGTCATCACCGACGCATTTGCCGAGGTCATTCCGGAGCTGATCGCTCACAAGCGCGCCGCCGTCGCCTCCTCGCTCGAGGAGATAAAGGCGGCGGGCCTGGATGTGCGTGAACTGTCGGCCGAGGAAAAGGCGGCGTTCCGCAAGACCATGTATCCGGCGACCCGCCAAGCCTATCTCGACCGGGCGGGCGAAGAGGGTGCGAAGTTGATCGAGCTCTACGAGAAGGAATACGCAGCGATCACCGAATAGGTGATGCATTCGCGCGGGCGCGGCTTTCGGGCCGATGTCCGCGCGGGAACCTGATCTTGTCGAGACGCGATACGGGAGCGGATGATGCGGAAGGCGCTTTCATTACTGCGCACGGCCGAGCGCCTCTCGCTTGTTCTCATCTTCCTGACCATGGTCGGCCTGTACTTCATCAATGTCGTCGTGCGCGCTTCCGGTAGCAGCCTTGCCTCGGACCTCGCATGGATCGAGGAAGCGGTACGCCTGATGAACGTCTATCTGGTGTTCCTGGCGCTGGGGCTGGCGCTCGAGCGCGGCCGCCATGTCGCCGTCGATACCTGGCGCAACGCCATCGCCGAGGCCACGCGGTTGCCGCTGCGCAAGATCATCGACACGGTCGGCTTCGTCCTGGCGCTCTACCTGGTTTGGATTGGCTGCGAGATGACCGTCTTCGTTTTCGGCACCGGCCAGCGCAGCCCGACCCTCGGCTTTCCGATGGGCTGGATCTATGTCGCTCCCACCATCGGCTTTGCGTTGCTTGCGCTGCGCTATCTACTCAGTTTCGCAGGCGTCATCGATCGTTTCTCGGAGAACCGGGAGGGCGGGGCATGATCCTGTTTGCGGTTGTCATAGCTATCGCCATAGTGCTGCTGGTCAGCGGGTTCGAGATGTTTCTCGTGCTCGGCGTTCCGGCCATCATGGTCAAGCAGTTCTTCTACGGTTCACTGCCCGATCCGGTCATCGTCCAGAAAGTCGTCGGCGGGATCAATCATTCCACGCTTCTGGCGATTCCCTTCTTCATCCTTGCGGCGGAGCTGATGGGCGACGGCCAGATTGCCCGGCGGCTGACCGACCTGGTCCAGTCCCTTGTCGGCCACCGCAGGGGCGGAATCGGCTACACGGTCATCGGCGGCTCGATGGCTTTCGGCTCGGTTTCGGGCTCGGCGCCGGCCACCGTCGCCGCCATGGGCCGCATGGTCTACCCCGAAATGACCTCGGCCGGCTTTCGCGACAGGTTTTCGCTCGGCCTCGTCGCATCAAGCGCCGAGACGGCTTTGCTCATTCCGCCGTCGATAACGCTGATCATCTATGGCTGGATGACCGGCGCGTCGGTCGCGCGGCTGTTCGTGGCCGGCATTGCCGTGGGTCTGGTTCTCGGCGTCGTCTTTGCCGTTCTGGTTGCGGTGGAGGCGCGGCGCAGCGGCGTCAGCGGCGGCGCGAAAACAAGCTGGCGCGAGCGTTTCGCCTCCATCCGCCACGCGGCCTGGGCGCTGGGTATGCCGCTGATCATCCTTGGGGGCATCTATAGCGGCTTCTTCACGACGACCGAGGCCGCCGCCGCCAGCGTGGTCTATGCCATTTTCGTCGAGGCCGTGGTTTTCAGGACCCTTACCTTGAGAGGGTTGTTCGGGATCACTGAACGGGCCGCCATCTCGACGGCCATCATTTTCGTGCTGCTCGCACTCGGCGGTCTCTTGTCCTACTTCATCACGCTTGCGCAGGTGCCCAACCACATACTTGCATTTCTTTCGGCCGCCGACGCCGGCCCGGTGATGTTCCTGCTGGTGGTCAACGTCGCCTTCCTGATCGCCGGCATGTTCATCGATCCGAATTCGGCCCTGCTCATCCTCGTGCCGCCACTCTATCCGGTGGCGACGGCAATGGGCATCGATCCCATTCATTTCGGCATGATCGTGACCCTCAATATCTCCGTCGGAATGATCACTCCGCCATTCGGGCTCGACCTTTTCGTGGCGGCCTCGACCCTCGGCAAGCCGGTCATGACCATCATCTCGGGCATCTGGCCGTTCGTTGCGGCCAACCTCGTGGCGCTGGCAATCATTACCTATGTGCCGCCCATATCCACCTTCCTTCCCAACCTGGCGTTTGGGTGATGGGCGTCATGACATCCCCACCGCTTGCCGGCCCGAACGCATCCGAACACACGGTGTTTGAGGGCGACCTCGCCGTCCTGTCCAACAAGCCGGTCAACAGCGAATACGTGCAACTGACGCTTGCGGCATCGGCGGAACTCCTCGATCGCTGCCACGCGGGGCAGTTCTTCCACTTGCTGTGTCCTTCCAATGGTGCCGACAAGCCGTATCTGCGACGGCCGATGAGCATCTACTCTTTCCTTCCCGAAAGCGGCGAACTTCAGTTCCTCTACAAGGTGACCGGGACCGGTACGCGGGCGCTGTTTCAGCTCGCTCCGGGCGACCGGCTCAATGTGCTCGGTCCGCTCGGCATCGGGTTTCGGATCGAGGAAGACTGGCAGCACCTGATTCTGGTCGCGCGCGGCGTGGGTCTGGCTACCTTGGCGCCTCTTGCGCTCGAAGCACGCAACAGCGGAAAACGGCTCACCGCGATCTGCAGCGCGCGGACCCCGGACCTGCTCATGTCCATCGACTATATCCGCGAGATGGGCGCCGAGGTCGTAACCGTCACCGATTCGGAGCGCACCTCCGGCATGCAGCACCTGGAAACGGTGATCGAAGGCCTCGTTGCCGCGCCGGGCGTCGACGCCTTCTATACCTGCGGATCGAACCGCATGCTCACCTTGCTCCAGACGCTCGGCAGGCGCCACGGAATTCCGGGACAGATCGCTCTCGAGCAGCAAATGGCATGCGGGCTCGGCATGTGTCACTGCTGCGTTCGGCCGTTCATGCGGGCGGGCGAGCGCGTTCAGTTGCGGGTCTGCCGCGAAGGTCCCGTCTTCGATGTTCAGGAGGCGATGCCGTGGTAGACCTGTCCGTCGATATCGCCGGGTTGCGCCTTGAGAATCCGATCATGCCGGCCTCCGGCACGTTTTCCGAAGAATTGGCCGAGGTGTTCGACATCGAGTGCCTGGGTGCCCACGTGACCAAGACGATCACGCGGGACTATCGCAGCGGCAATCCGACGCCCCGCGTGTGCGAAGTCGGCGGCTCCATGCTCAACTCGATCGGTATTCCGAGCAAGGGCGTGAAGAGCTTTCTCGACAAGACGGTGCCGCTCTACCGTTCCTATCGGACGCCGCTCGTGGTCAGTATTTCCGGCAACACGGTCGACGAGTTCGCGGCGCTTTGCGCCGAGGTTACGGTCGACGGCGTTGCGGCCATCGAGGTCAATGTGTCGTGCCCCAACATCGAGGAGGACGGCAAGGCGTTCGCCATCCGGCCATCCTCGACCTATGAGGTGATGCGCCGGCTCAGGAATGCGACTCACCTGCCGTTGTGGGCGAAGCTTACGCCCAATACGGGGGAGACGCCGGAGGTGGCCAGGGCGGCGGAAGAGGGAGGCGCCGATGCCCTCGTCGTGGCCAACACCCTGCTTGCGATGGCGATCGACATCACGACCAGGCGTCCCAAGCTCGGCAATCTGATGGGCGGGCTTTCCGGCCCTTCGCTCAAGCCGATAGCGCTTCGTATGGCCTACCAGTGCGCGAAGGCAACGCGCATCCCGGTGATCGGCTGCGGCGGCATCTCCGGCAGCGACGATGTTCTGGAGTTCCTCATCGCCGGTGCGTCGGCCGTGCAGGTAGGCACCGCCACCTTCGTCGACCCGAAAGCCATGGTAACCATCATCTCCGATCTCCGGCGCCATCTGGAAGGCGAGGGGATCGCCTCGGTTCGCGATCTGATCGGGACCGTTGTCGACGGTGAGCAGCGGCCGAGCGTCGTTTTCATGGAAGCCGCACCGTGAGCGCGCTGACGCAAATCGTTGCCGACGGCAACATCGACGATCTCGGCATCGCGCGGCTGTTGTTCGACGGGATCGGCTCGCAGACGGCGGATGTCGAGGGCGTCAGTCGTCCGGCGTTCTCCGAGATCGAGACGGCGACGCTGAAGCTGCTCGAGGGATTTGCCCGTTCTCAGGGCATCGATGTCTGGCATGATGCCGGTTGCAACGCCAACTTCTCACTTCCCGAGCATCGGGACTCGAAGACCTTCACAGTCGTCGGTTCGCATGTTGACAGCGTTCCCTTCGGGGGTAATTTCGACGGACTTGCCGGTGTGGTGGCGGGCCTCGTCTGCCTGGCCAGGGCCAAACGAGACGGCGCGGCGACCGTCCGGCCCTTCCATGTGCTGGCAATGCGCGGCGAGGAGAGCGCCTGGTTCGGACCCTGCTACACGGGCTCCAAAGCGCTGACCGGCAGCCTGTCGCCCGAGGAACTGGCGGCAAAGCACAGGGGCGACGGGCGCACGCTCGGCGAGCATATGGCCGGTGTCGGCATCCCGATGGACGAGGTGCGCCACGGACGCCCGCTGATCGACCTCGGGCAGATCGAGGCCTATCTGGAATTGCATATCGAGCAGGGGCCGCTGCTGATCGGAAAGAACATTCCGGCGGCCATCGTTTCCGGCATTCGCGGCAACATACGGCATCGCGACATTCATTGCATCGGCGAGGCAGGGCATTCGGGCGCCGTGCCGCGGGCGTTCCGGCGCGACCCGGTTCTGGCGATGGCCGATCTGCTCGTGCGGCTGGACGAGAGCTGGTCGACAATCCTGAACAAGGGCGACGACCTGGTCCTGACCAGCGGCATCGTCGGCACAGACCCCGACAAGCACGCCATGTCGCGCATTCCAGACGAGATCTCGTTCAGCCTCGATATCCGCAGCCAGAGCGCCGAAACGCTTGACGAAATGCGCGCGCTGCTGGAAGCCGAAATGCGGCAAGTGGAGCGGGACCGGAAGGTCGAGTTCAAATTTGACGAAGAACTCTATACTGCGCCGGCGCTGTGCGATGCCGCACTGGTCCGCCAACTGGAAGTCGCGATGAAAGAAGTCGGGCAGGAACCGTTTGTAATGCCCAGCGGCGGCGGTCATGACGCGGCGGTCTTCGCTACCGCGGGCGTGCCCTCGGCGATGGTGTTCGTGCGCAACCGGAACGGTTCGCACAATCCCCTGGAGGCGATGGACTTTTCCGATTTCATCGCCGCGACGGATATCGTCCACCAATTCCTGAAGGTTGGATAATGACCACACTGACGATCAGACGACCGGACGACTGGCACCTGCATCTGCGCGACGGAGCGATGTTGAAGGCGGTGCTGCCATACAGTTCGGCCGATTTCGCCCGCGCCATCGTCATGCCCAACCTGGTGCCGCCTGTGGCAACGACGAGCGATGCGGCGGCCTACCGGAAACGCATCCTCGAGGCGCTGCCGGCAGGCCATGACTTCACGCCGCTGATGACCCTCTATCTCACCGAGGCCACGGAGCCGGCCGACGTCGAGGCCGGCTTCCGCGACGGTTTGGTCACCGCCGTCAAGCACTATCCGGCCGGCGCCACCACAAACTCCCAGAGCGGCGTGCGCGACATCGAGAAGGCCATGCCGGTGCTGGAGAAGATGGCGGAAATCGGCATGCCGCTCTGCGTGCACGGCGAAGTGACCGATCCGGACATCGACATATTCGACCGCGAGGCCGTGTTCATCGAACGCGTACTCGATCCGCTGCGGCGCCGGCTGCCCGAAATGCGCGTTGTCATGGAACATGTGACCACGAAGAATGGCGTCGATTATGTCCGCTCGCTGGACCACAACCAGGCGGCCACCATCACCACGCATCATCTCATCATCAACCGCAATGCCATCCTGGTCGGCGGTATCCGGCCGCACTATTACTGCCTGCCGGTTGCCAAGCGCGAGCACCATCGCCTCGCCCTGCGCGAGGCAGCGACTTCGGACGACACGCGCTTCTTCCTCGGCACCGACTCGGCTCCGCATCTTGACCCTCTGAAGGAATGTGCCTGCGGATGTGCGGGCATTTTCACGGCGATCAACACCATGCCGTTGCTGGCCCACGTTTTTGAGGAGGAAGGCGCGCTCGACCGACTGGAAGCCTTCGCCTCGCTGAACGGACCGGCCTTCTACCGCCTGCCGGCGAATGAAGCCCGCGTCACGCTCACCCGGCTCGATGCGCCGATTTCGTTCCCCGAGAAGATCGAGACGGCGGAGGGGCCGGTCACGGTGTTCGACCCGGGGTTTCCTATCCACTGGAATATCGGGGAGTAGTCTGGCTAGTCCGCGGCAATGTTGTTAGCGAGAGGGTGACGGTCAACCAGCAGGAAGCAGCCATGTTTTCAAACACTTTTCCAGATCGCGCAGTGATTTCCGAGACGGTGGCGAAAATGCTGTTGGAGATAAACGCCGTCCATTTCCGGGCCGATCAGCCGTTCACATTCACCTCCGGTCTCGCAAGTCCTGTCTATATCGATTGCCGCAAACTCATTTCCTATCCGCGCATCCGCTCCGCGTTGATGGACTTCGGCGCCTCGATCATCTTCCGCAATGTCGGTTTCGAGCAGTTCGATGCCGTCGCCGGCGGCGAGACCGCGGGTATTCCGTTTGCCGCATGGCTGGCGGACCGGCTCGGGTTGCCCATGCAATACGTTCGCAAGAAGCCGAAGGGGTTCGGCCGCGATGCGCAGATCGAGGGCGCCCTGGCGGAAGGCGCGCGCGTCCTGCTGGTCGAGGATCTGACGACCGACGGCGGCAGCAAACTCAAATTTGCCGAGGCGATCGCGCGCACCGGCGCGCGCGTGACCGACACGTTCGCCGTCTTCTATTACGACATCTTTCCGGACACGCCGGAGAAGCTCGCCGCGGCCGGCATGCGGCTGCATTACCTCGCGACCTGGTGGGACATTTTGAAGGTTTGCAAGGACGAGAACCGTTTTCCGACCGCCACGATCGCCGAGGTGGAGCTGTTTCTGAACGGCCCGGTCGCATGGTCCGCAAATCACGGCGGAATATCCGAGTTGGCACGATGATTCCAAGGAGTGCGCGTTATGTTTGATTCGCTGGTAAAGGCCATTAGTGACGCGGGAGGCGGCGTCCGCGCCTATGATGCCTGCGCGCGCGCCGCGCGTGCGCGAATTGCCAAGGAACCCGACAATTCGGCGGCCCTGCTTCTCATTTCCTATGCGGCCCAGCGTTTCGTCGAATCCTATGACGACCAACCGCTGACGGTCGAGGAAGCGGCCGAAGAGTTCAATCACATAACCGGCATGGTCACGCTTCTGGGCAATGCCTTTGCCGGCGGCTCGGCGGAGGCGAAGCTGGACGCCATGAACGAGGCTGCGCGCCGGCTGGCGGATACGCACAGAACCGACGGATCGAACTGAGCACAGCGGAGAACAAGCCGATGAACCGAATGCCCTGGCAGGACCTGGTCGCTCAAAACGCCAGCGAATTCGGCCCGCTGACCATCGGCATCGATCCCAATCGCCCTGACCTGCCGCATGCATTTGGCGACGATCCTCAGTGGATCGCGCGGTTTGTCGACTTTCTGCTTCCGCTGATCGAAGGTCGTGTGGGGTTCGTGAAGTTTCAGGCGGCCTATTTCGAAGCCTGCGGACTGGCCGGTCTGACTGCCCTTTCCCAGGGGATAAGACAGGCACGCTCTGCCGGCATCGGTGTAATTCTCGACGCCAAGCGCGGTGACATCGACGCGACGTCGGCTGCCTATGCGCGCGCCTATCTGGTACCGGCGTCGGCCGGCGGTAGTGGCGATTTCGAAGTCGATTGCATGACGGTCAACCCCCTGATGGGACCCGACACGCTGGAGCCATTCGTCGATGCCGCCCGGCAGTTCGGCAAGGGGATTCTGGTTCTTTGCCGCACGTCCAATCCGGGTGCGGCGTGGCTACAAGACCAGATGGCGGGCAATCACTCTGTATCTGACCGGTTGGCCGAGCTGATCTACATGATCGCACAATCGGCCAATGGCGGAGGTGGACTCAGTGCCATAGGCGCCGTCGTCGGCGCGACTGCGGCGGGCGAAGCGCGGAGGCTCCGTCGACAATTGCCGAACACGATCATTCTGGCGCCGGGGATGGGCGCCCAGGGCGGTGAAGTCGCGACCATTCATGCATTGAAGGGCACGCATGCCGGCGATCTTCTGGTGCCGGTATCGCGCGGCATGACGCGCATCAGCGACCGCACCATCGACCTGGAAGAGTATCGCGCCATTCTGCTGGACAGAATGGCCCACTACAAAGAGCTGCTTGCGTGGCCCGGCGCCACGAAGGGAAGGGACGCGCCGAACCTCGCTGCGAACTAGGGGCTGTATTCGCAAGGGGCTTGGAGCGGCATGACTCCCGTACCGGTCAGGCAGGCGGCGTTCGGCAGTCAGGACAACCGCTGAAATCCGGTCGAAACCAGCTTTGGCCGCCGTTCTTCGACAGCCTCCATGGTTATTGCCGGTGGAATACGGTCCCGCATCGCAGGCAAAGTCGCGGTATGCGAAAGCAAATTGTTGACAATCTCGCGGATGCTGGTACACTCCGAATTGTCAACAATCCGAGGCCGTGATGAAGCCTTCCGTGTTTCCAGCTCTTGATCTGCCCAACGGGACACGTCGCAGCGGACGTGAGGCCGAGGGGCGTGTGATCAATAGCGTGGTCGATGCGGTCAACGCGTTTCGCCTGAAGGCCGGCGACAGGCTTATCGAACGCGAGTTGTCGGAAGCGACCGGCGCCGGCCGCATGGCTATCCGCAACGCGCTTGTGCGGCTCGCCGGCATGGGGCTTGTGGAACTCAGCCAGAACCGCGGCGCGCTGATTATCCAGCCTGATGCCGACGAGGCCGGCCAAATGTTCGAGGCGCGCCGGGCGGTCGAGGAGATGGCGTTGCGCAAGCTCGCCGCCACGATCGACGAGGCCGGGCTTGGAGAACTGCGCGATATCGTCGAAGCCGAGGATCGCGCCTATGAAAAGGGGCGCGTCGAAGATGCCTATCGCCTGTCGCGCAGTTTCCACCTGGCGATGTCGCGGCTTGCCGGCAACGCACCGCTGACCCGCTTCCTTGAAGACCTGATGAACTGCCAGCCGTTGCTCTCGCCCGAGCGGGTCGGCGGCACGTCGAAGTTCCACGGCACGCCGACCCATTTCGCAACGATCGAGGCGCTGGAACGTGGCGACGGCGAAAGGGCGGCACGGCTGAATTCCGGTCTGCTGTGCGAACTCGAAACGACCATGATGCAGGAAAGCGCGCGCAAGGCGGAGGAAGTCGCGCGTCCTGCGGGAAAAGAGAAATCGTCAAGAAATCGGAGAACCGGTAGCAGCGCTCAAAAGGCAAGGCGCGGTCTTCAATCCCCCGACTAGGCGGGAGCCCGCTTGCGGGCGGAAGAAAGGAAGGCTTTGCATGAGGCGCTTTGCATATCATGAACCGACGACGCTGGCCGCGGCGTCGGCCCTCAAGAAGGAACTGGGCGACGAGGCGTTTTTCTTTGCCGGCGGTACCGATCTGCTGGTCGAGATTCGCGAACGGCTGCGTACCGTCCGCCACGTCATCAATATCAAGAAGATCCCTAATCTCGACGGTTTCTCCTACGATGACAGTGATGGGCTGAGATTCGGCGCGCTAACCACTGCGCGCGAGTTGGAGACTTCCGCGGAGGTGCGCCGGCATTATCCGAACTTCGCCGCGGCGCTGAGCGAACTCGGCTCGATCCAGGTGCGCAACCGCGCCACGGTGATCGGCAATATCTGCCGTGCTTCGCCGTCGGCCGACACCATTCCACCGCTGATCGCCGATGAAGCGGCAATCGAGATTTACAATCCGGACGGCAACCGCACGGTGCCGCTGGCCGAATTTTTCACAGGACCCGGCCGCACGGTGCTGTCGCCGGGAGAGATCGCGGTCGGCCTGTCGGTGCCCGCTCCGAGGCCCGACAGCGCCCGCGCCTATATAAAGCACGGAAGGCGCAAGGCGATGGAGCTGGCAACGGTCGGCGTAGCGGTCAGTCTTGACCGTGACGGCGGCCGTTGCAGCGACATCCGTGTCGCGCTTGGCGCTGTCGGCCCGACCGTGCTGCGCGCCTCGGAAGCCGAGGCACTACTCAAGGGGTCCGACCTGAGCCCCGACGCGATCGGTGCCGCCGCGGCAAAGGCGATGCAGGAATGCACGCCGATCAGCAATGTACGCAGTTCCGCCGACTACCGGCGCCGCATGGTTGGCGTCCTCACCGAACGCGCCATCCTGCAAGCCCTGGAGCAGACAGCATGAAACGCATCATCAATATGACGATCAACAGTGAAGAGCGCGAAGTCGTCGTCGAGGACTACCGTTCCCTGCTCGACACGCTGCGCGAGGAAGTCGGCCTGACCGGCACCAAGAAGGGCTGCGACGTCGGCGACTGCGGCGCCTGCACCGTCATCGTCGACGGCAGGCCGATCAATGCCTGCCTGATGCTGGCGGTGGAAGCCGATGGTGCGAGCGTCGAAACCGTCGAGGGCCTTCAGGCGTCGGTCGACGACCTGCATCCGCTGCAGGACAATTTCATGAAGCACGGTGCGTCCCAGTGCGGCTTTTGCACGCCCGGGATACTGATGATGGCCAACCAGTTGCTGCGCGAGAATCCGAACCCGTCGGACGCGGAAATCCGCTTCGGCCTGTCGGGCAATATCTGCCGGTGCACCGGCTACACCAAGATTTTCGACGCCGTCAAAGGCGCTGCCAGCGACATCGAGGCGACAAGGTCATGACCGAACATGTGAAATTCGACCGCCAATTCCGTACCGTCGGCAAGAGCGTCAAGCGCGACGACGTGCTGGAAAAGGTCACCGGCGAAGGGCTTTACACAAGCGACATTACGCTTCCCGGACTGTTGTTCGGCAAGATCAAGCGCGCCGAGATCGCGCACGCGAAAATCAAGCGTATCGACGTTTCCAGGGCGCTCGCCCATCCGGGCGTCAAGGCGGTGCTGACCCACAAGGACGTGCCGCGCGTGCTGCACTACGGTTCGCCGCATCCACGCTCGGCGTCGTGCACCAAAGACCAGTACATCCTCGACGACCGGGTGCGCTTCTGGGGCGAGGGCGTGGCCGCCATTGCCGCGATCAGCGAGGAAATCGCCGACGAGGCGCTCGACCTGATCGAGGTCGAATACGAGGCGCTGCCCGCCGTCTTCGATCCTGAGGAAGCGCAGAAGCCGGGCGCGCCGCTGATCCATAATGTCGGCCCGGGCGGCAATCTCGTGCTCGATCCCGTTATTGTCGAGCGCGGCGATCTAGCGCGCGGATTTGCCGAGGCGGACCTGATCCTGGAAGGAGAGTTTTCAGGCGGCCGTCCGATCCCGGCCTACATGGAGCCCAATGTCTGCATGGCCGATTGGGACGGCTCCAACAAGCTGACCTTCTGGACCTCGACCCAGACCAGTTTCATGGTGCGCGGCATCCTTGCCGAGGTGCTCGGGCTGCCGCTTACCAAGGTGCGCGTGCTCGTCGATCACATGGGCGGCGGCTTTGGCGCCAAGCAGGACTGCTTCCAGCACGAATTCCTGTGCGCGCTTCTGGCGAAGGAGACGAGGCGGCCGGTGCGCATGGAATTCACCCGACATGAAACCTTCGTTGCCGGGCGCTCACGCCATCCCTTCAAGCTCTCGCTCAAGCAGGGCTTCAGGAAAGACGGCACGATTACCGCGCGTGACATGCGCATCGTCTACGATTCGGGCGCCTACGGATCGCACAGCCCCGGCGTCACGATCGTCGGCACTAATTCGGCGGTCTCGCTCTATCGCTGCGAGAACGTCCGTATCGACGGCCGCGCGGTCTATACCAATACGCCGATCTCCGGCGCCTTCCGTGGTTACGGAGTGGTGCAGACCTACTTCCCGATCGACATCCAACTCGACGAGGCGGCCGAGCGGCTCGGCATGGACCCCGCCGAACTGAAACTGAAGAACGCCGTGCGCGAGGGCGATGTCGCCCCATCCGGTCATCCGGTCGTCGGCCATGGCCTGGAAGCCTGTATCAAGCGCGGCCTCGACGAGTTCGAATGGACGAGGCTGCGTGGCTCGGATCGCAGCGTTCCGGGCAAGCCGGCGGTGCTGCGGGGCTATGGCATAGGCTGCGAGATGCACGGATCGTCGGCCTATCCCGGTATCAAAGAGCAGGGCAATGCCACGATCAAGGTCAATGAGGACGGATCGGTCACCCTGCTCACCGGCGCTGCCGGCCTCGGCACCGGGGCGCACACCGCGCTGGCCCAGATCGCCGCCGAGGCGCTGGGTGTTCCCTTCGAGACCGTCGGTGTCATCCATGGCGATACCGATGTCGTGCCGTGGGACATCGGCGCATTTGCCAGCCACACCACTTATCTGGTCGGAAGCGCGACAAAGCTCGCGGCGGAAAAGGCGCGGGCGCAAGTGCTCGACCGCGCCGCCGAGAAGATGCAGGCCGCTGCCGAGAGGCTGGACATCGACGAGGGGGTTATCTTCGTCGTGGGCGACGCGGGCCGGTCGATGACGGTCGCAGAGGCGATGGGGCCGTCGCGTGGCGTTCCGGCCGCCAACATCATCGGCAACGGCACTTATGAGCCGACCAAGTCCTATTCGTTTGCCGCCCATTTCGTCGAGGTCGCCGTCGATACGGGTACGGGCATCGTCGAAGTCGTCAGGGTCGTTCCCGTGCACGATGTCGGCCGGGTGATCCATCCGATTGCCGCCGAGGGACAGATCGAGGGTGGCATCCAGCAGGGCATCGGCCACACGCTGACCGAGGACTACATCGTCGACATGAAGACCGGCCGCCCCCTCAATGCCGGCCTGGTGGACTACAAGATGCCGCTGTCGATGGACATGCCCGACATAAGGACGGTCATTATCGAGGCGGCGCCCGATCCCGGCGGTCCCTGGGGCGCCAAGGGCGTCGGCGAGGATCCGATCATCGCCATCGGGCCGGCCATCGCCAACGCCATCCACGACGCCATCGGCGTCCGGTTCCACCATTATCCGATAACGCCCGAGGACATCCTCGAGGGGCTGAGGCAGAAGGAGGCGGTCTGATGCAGATACATGAGATCAAGGACGGCAAGATTCCGATCACGATCCTGACCGGGTTCCTCGGTTCGGGCAAGACGACGCTACTCAACCACATCCTTACCGAACGCCATGGTTACCGCATCGCGGTGATCGAGAACGAGGTCGGCGAGATCGACGTCGACAGCGATCTGGTGCTCGCCTCCGACGAGGAGATCTTCCAGATGCAGAATGGCTGCATCTGCTGCTTCGTCGACGTGCGCAACGACCTGATCGACGTGATGAGGAAGCTGATCGCGCAGAAGGACAAGTTCGACCACATTATTGTCGAAACCTCCGGACTGGCGGATCCGACGCCGGTGGCGACCGCCTTCTTCGTCGATCAGGAAGTGGCAGGCGAGGTCAATCTCGACGCGATCGTTACCCTGGTCGACGCCAAGCATGTCGACCAGCACCTCTACGATCCGGTGCTCGACGGCAAGGACAACCAGGCGGTGGACCAGATCGTCGCCGCCGACCGGATTATCGTCAACAAGGTCGATCTTGCCAGCGAGGGCGATCTTGACGTTCTTGAAAAGGAACTGCGCGGCCTGAACCAGACTGCCGAGATCATGCGCTCCAGCTACGGTGTCGTCGATCTTAGCCGCATCCTCAACGTCAACGGTTTCCAGCCCTCCTATGTTCGCGAGCGCGCCGAGATCCTGCAGATCGACATGGACGATGACGGCCAGGACCATCACGACCACGCGCATCACGCCGGCCATGTGCACGACGAGACGGTGACCTCGCACAGCTTCACCATGCAGGCGCCGTTCGATCTCGGCAGGCTGCAGGCTTTCCTGCACGACTATCTCGACGAGAAGGGCGAGGACATCTTCCGCACCAAGGGCATCCTGTCGGTTGCAGGCGACGACCGGTTTTACGTTTTGCAGGCCGTGCACAAGCTGGTCGACCTGCGCCCGGACCACCCCTGGCAGGACGAGGAACGCAGGTCGAAGATCGTGTTCATCGGCCGTCGCCTCGACCGCAGGGGAATCGAGGCCCGGCTGCGCGAATGCCTTGTCGAGCAATAACGCCATCTCCCGCCGCGACCGGATGAGGTCGCCACCTCGCAGCCCGTACCGGACAGACGGTACGGGCTTTCTTTTTTTGTCGCGCGACCGCGATGCCATCGTTTTCTTGGCAAACGGCCGGACAGGATTGTTGACAATCCGGGAGGATTGCGCTTTAATCAGCTTGAGTAGAAGCGCAGCCAATTGCTCGATGAACTCTGATCTCGAGGGCTGCGGTGACCAACTTTTCCCTAAGAGAAATTGACCATCGCCCGGTCGGTGACGGCCGAAGGCGTTTGCGGATGCTGCTGGCAGAACGGGCCATTCCGTTCGCGACGGGCCGGCAACCGGCCGGCTTCGTCAGCGCGCCTCCGCGAACCCCGGCAAGCCCCTGCTACGCATCCAAGGAGAAACACCATGATCATTGATATTAGCTGCTATCCGACCGATCTGGTCGACCTCGCCTGGCGCCATGATGGCGAGCCGTTCACCGGCGAGCGCCTGCTGAAGATGATGGACGGCCCCTTCTACGTGAACGGCAAGCCGCGCCGCGTGGACATGGCTTTCATCCAGCCGCCGCAGGGCAACACCATCTACACCGACGGCATCCACGAGAAGGAAGGCAAGGCGGCCATCCGCGAATACATGGCCTATACCGAGAAGATGGTCACCGAGCATCCGGACCGCTTCATCGGCTGCTTCGTCTACAACCCGCGTTACGGCACCGGGAACGGAGCCGAGGAAATCGAACGCTATGTCAAGGAGTTCGATTTCAAGATGGTGCAGTTGCAGGCCAACATGCATGCCTACCGTCCCGACCGCGCGCTCGACTGGCTGCGCCCGGCCATGCGCGTATGCGCCGATCTCGGCGTGATGGTGAAGGTTCATACGGGCGACGGTCCCTATTCGATCCCCACCGAATTCGTGCCGATCATCCGCGAATTCCCGGAGGTCAATTTCATCCTCGCGCATTTTGGCGTCCAGACCGGCGGCGTCTACACGTTCGAGCCGTTCCAGATGGCGATGGACGAGCCGAATGTCTACGCCGAGAGCGGTTGGTGCCTGCAGTCGCGCATCGTCGAGTTCGCCAAGGAACTGCCGCCGCACAAGATCCTGTTCGGTACCGACACACCACCCAACGAGCCGGGTATGTGGATCAACTTGCTGGAGGTGCTCTGCCACGAGCCGCCGCAGGGTCTGAACCTCGACGAGGATACGCTCGAGGATTACCTCGGCAACAATGTTGCCCGCATGATCGGCTTGGACACGACCCCTCCGCCCGCCACCGTCAAGGAAGCCGAAGACCGCCTGCGCCAGCACGGTATCGAGCTGGAAACCGCTTGATCGGCACCCCTGACCGAAACACTTTCCAACGGAGACGACAATGATCATCGATACCCACCTGCATCCGACCAACCTGGTCGACGAGGCGTGGCGCCATACCGGCGAGCCGTTCACCGGCGAGCGCATGCTGAAACTGATGGACGGCCCTTACATGATCAACGGCAAGCCGCGCCGCATCGACATGGGCTTCATCCAGCCGCCGCCCGGCAATACCGGCTATCGCGACGGCAACCGCATGGGCCGCGAGGGTATCCGCGACTACATGTCCTACTGCGCCGAGCTGTGCCAGAAATATCCCGACCGGTTCATCGGCAACTTCAACTACAATCCGCGTTGGGGGCCTGAGAACGGTGCCGCGGAGCTCGAATTCCACGTCAAGGAATATGGCTTCAAGATGCTCAAGCTGCACGCCAACATGCACGGCTACCGGCCGGACCGGGCGCTGGAGTGGCTGCGGCCGGCGATGAAGAAATGCGCCGAGCTCGGCGTCGTGGTGCTGATCCACACCGGCGACGGGCCCTACACCATCCCGACGATGTTCTACCCGATCATCCGCGAGTTCCCGATGGTCAACTTCATCATCGGCCATTTCGGCATCCAGACCGGCGGCAATTACTCGTTCGAGGCCTTCTGGATGGCAATGGACACGCCCAATGTCTATTGCGAGAGCGGCTGGTGCTTCCAGTCGCGCATCGTCGAGTTCGCCCAGCAATTGCCGAAGGACAGAATTGTCTTCGGCACCGACAGCCCGCCGAACGATCCGGGCATGTGGCTGCGCGAACTGGAGGTGCTCTGCCATGAGCCGCCGCAGGGCATGAACCTGTCGGAGGACGATCTGGAAGGCTATCTCGGCAACAACATCGCCAGGCTGGTCGGCATCGACCCGACGCCGCCGCCGCGCGACAAGCGCGACGCCGAAGCGCGCCTGAAGGACAGCTATGCCGGCGTCGACCGCGCTACCGGCAAGCACAAGGTGGACGCCTGACAGACCACGCGCGGCGGCCGCATATGCGACCGCCGCCTTTTTCGGGAGGATTGACGCGATGTCGGACAGCCAGCAGTTCCACACCCAGGATGTGAGGCGCTTTCTTGCCGACTATCGCGCCGCCAATCCCGACGATGTCCTCGATATCGAGGCCGAGGTCTCCGACGACCAGGATGCCACCGCGCTGATCTGGAACCTGGCCGCCAAGGGCCGTCACCCGATTCTGCATCTGCGCAATGTCGCCGGCCTGGACACGGAAGTCATCTGCAACATCTTCGGTTCGCGTCGTCGCATCGCATCGATGTTCGGCGTCGACGAGGCGCGTCTGCACGAGGCCTATCAGCAGCATGCCCGCCGCGGCGTCGAGCCGAAAGAGGTCTCCGCCGCACCCATCACCGAGCAGGTTATGGGCGGCTCCGATATCGATCTGGCGCGCCTGCCGATGGTCAAACATTTCGAGACCGACCGCGCCAAATACATCACCAGCGGCATCATCATCGGCGAACATCCGGAGACCGGCGCCGGCAACCTTTCCTACCATCGGGCGATGATCAATTCGCCCAGTACGCTTGCCACCTCCCTGCATTCGCGCGGCCATCTGTGGCGGCTGCTCAACATGTCGAAGGAGAAGGGCAGACCGATGCCGGTCGCCATGGTGATCGGCGGGCATCCGAAATTCATGATTGCCGCCTCGGCCCGGCTCGCCTTCGGCGAGGACGAACGCGTGGTCGCCGGCGGGCTGATGGGCGGAGCGCTGGAGGTCGTGCGCACGCCCAAATACGGGATTCGCGTCCCTGCCCATGCGGAGATCGTGCTCGAAGGCGTCATCGACCACGAGGCCCATGTCGAAGAAGGTCCGTTCGGCGAGTTCACCGGCTATTCGTCGGACCGTTCGACCAATAACCTGTTCACTGTCGAGACGGTCATGCGCCGCGACAAGGCCATCCTGGTCAGCGTCGCCGGCGGCAACTCGGCCGAACATCTCAACCTCGGCCGCATTCCGCGCGAGGCCGAGGTGGTGGAGAAATTGAAGGCGCGTTTTCCGTCGGTTACCGCCGTACACTACCCATCGTCGGGCACGCATTTCCACGCCTACATCGCCATTGACCAGTCGCGCGAGGGCGAGGGCCGCCAGGTCATGCTCGGCCTGCTCGGCTGGGACCAATATCTGAAGAACGTGGTTGTCGTCGACTCGGATGTCGACATCACCAATGATTCCGAAGTGCTGTGGGCGCTGTCCACCCACTTCCAGCCGCATCGCGACGTGGTGATCATCGAGGGGTTGCCCGGCAATGCGCTCGACCCGTCGGCAAGCGGTATCGGAACCACCTCGCGCATGGGGCTTGACGCTACGCGCGGACCGAATTTCCATGGTGTGCGCGCCGAGATCGGCGCCGCGGCCCGCGAACGCGCGGCCGCGATCTTGAAGAGCCTAGGCCAAGGCTAGACGATTGTGAGCAACAGCAAGGCGAAACCAAGGATCATCGTCGGTATTTCCGGCGCGTCCGGTGTCGTCTATGGCAAGCGGACGCTGGAAGTGCTGCGCGAGATCGGCGTCGAAACGCATCTGGTCGTTTCCAATGCGGCACGGGTGACGATGGCGGCGGAGACCGATTTCGGGCTGAGGGATCTGGAGGCGCTTGCCACCGTCAGCCACTCCAACAAGGATATCGGCGCGGCCTGCGCCTCGGGCAGCTACAAGACGCTCGGCATGATCGTCGCGCCATGTTCGGTCAAATCGCTGGCCGAGATCGCCACCGGCACCACGTCGAACCTGTTGTCGCGCGCCGCCGATGTGACGCTGAAGGAACGCCGGCGCCTGGTGCTTTTGTTGCGCGAAACTCCATTACATCTCGGCCATCTGCGCAACATGACCGCCGTCACCGAGGCCGGCGCCATCATCTACCCGCCGGTTCCCGCCTTCTACGCAAAACCGCAAAGCCTCGACGACATGGTCGACCACACGATCGGCCGCGTGCTCGATCTCTTCGACCTCGATGTCGGGCTGGCGCATCGCTGGCAGGGCGTGCGCAGCGAATAGGTTTCGCCGCCGGGCGACCAAATCCCGGAATTGATACTATCTGAATATCGACGCCGAGCCCGTGTCAGCAGGAGATTGGAACCGGCCGCATCCGGTGGTGGTGTAGGCGGCCTGTCCATGCCCGCCGGCATCGCCTTGAGAAACATCGGAAAGATGGTGGTGGTATTGGCCAAACCGGGGTAACCATCACACCGGAAGTATCGACCACCTTCCCGCCCGGCGCGCTCGATGGAGCCGGTCCCGGCGATCGCCCCATCTTTGACGCGAATATCCTCACCGGCTTTAGCGGTGAGGATTTCCTATGCATCGGCTATAACAAAGCCGTTCACTTCGTTTCGCGCGGCAACGACCAGGGGAAGAAGCGGCGCTGGATGAAGGAAATGAGCTGGAACAATGTCAGCGACATCAACACCAATATCGCGAGGCCTGCCCATGCCTGCGGGATCTTGAACAGGGATGTCGAGAACTGGATGAAGTAGCCGATGCCTTTTTCCGCGGCGACGAACTCCGCCACCACCGCGCCGATCACCGACAGCGTCACCGAGATTTTCAGGCCCGAGAAGATGTAGGGAATGGCGAAGGGGATGCGGATCTGCGTGAACTCGCGGATCAGCGGCGCCCTGAGGCTGTGCGACAGCTCGATTAGTTCTTCAGGCGTTGCCTTCAGGCCGGTGGTCATCGACACGACCAGCGGGAAGAAGGAAATCAGGAAGGTGATCAGCACCCGCGACAGATCACCCGAACCGAGCGTGACGACGATGATCGGCGCCACCGCGACGATCGGTGTCGACTGGATGACGACCAGCAGCGGATAGATGCTGCTCGACACGGTCTTGTAACGCGTAAGCATGATCGCCAGCGGCAGCGAGACCGCGATGGCCGTCAGATAGCCCGTCATGGCCACGCGGAAGGTTGACCACACATGGCCGGCCCAGCGCGCCACGGTTATACCGTCGAAACCCTCGACGATACGCGAAGGTGCGGGCAGCAGGAAGGACGGTATCTGGAGGACCCTGGTTGAGACCTCCCAGATGACGAGGATGATGAGGAAGGTCAGTGCCGGCAATCCGCCGGGGATCCGGTTCATGCGATCGATAGCGCTGGCCATGGTCAAGCCGCCTCCTTTTTCATGAGGATGTCACGCAGATGGGCGGTAAGGTCCTGCATGTCGGAAGAGCGCATGGATTCGCCGTGTCGCGGCCGACCGGCCGGCACCTTGAGATCCTCGGCAACTTTCGCTCCCGGCCCGCGGCTCATGACGATCACCCGGTCGGACAGCAGTACTGCCTCGGCGATCGAGTGGGTGATGAACATCACGGTCTTGCGCGTCTCCTGCCATATGTTCAGCAGTTCGAAACCCATTTCCTCGCGCGTCAGCGCGTCCAGCGCCGAAAACGGTTCGTCCATGAGCAGGATGTCCGGATCGTGCAACAGCGCGCGCGCAATGCCCACGCGCTGTTGCATGCCCCCTGAAAGACGGCCGGGGCGCCTTTTCTCCAGCTTTGCCAGCCCGACCATGTCGAGCAGTTCGTGGGCGCGCTGGCGCTGCCTGGCGGTTACCTTGCCGTATTTGTGCTTCATCGGGAAAACGACGTTGTCTTCCAGCGTTGCCCACGGCAGCAAGGTCGGCTTCTGGAACACGATGCCGATATTGTCGCGCGGCTGGACGACTTTCTGGCCGTTCACCTCCACGGTGCCCTCGGTGGGTCTCAGGAGCCCGGCGACGAGCCGCATCAGCGTGGACTTGCCACAACCCGATGGTCCGAGGATCGCAACGAACTCATGATCGTCGATGGAAAGATCAACGTCCTTCAGCGCAACCAGGGGACCGGACGCCGTGTCGAAAGTGATGCCGGCGCCGGCAAATCTGATCGCGGTCTGGTTTCGGGTTGCGGCAGTCATGTTCAGGATCCCGGCATGAAGCTGCGATCGACGACGTCTTCCGGGTTGACGGCGCTCTCGTCGAGCTCCTGGGCGGCGGCGACGCGCTTCCAGGTGGCGGCCAGCCGCTCCGGATCGAAGCTACCTAGCGGATATTGCTCCGTCACTTCGTTGAACATCAACACCAACGCGTCGGCAAGCGATCCGCGCGCACTCTTGGCGTCGATTTCCGGCACCGCGTCGACCACCGCCTGAGCGGCGTCATCGGGGTTCTCGCGGCAGTATTCGATCGATTTCATGAACGCGGCCACGAAGCGGCGAGCCACGTCGGGGCGCTCGGTCAGGAACTTGTCGGAGGCAACGACGGACGTCGAATACATGTCGAGACCGGCTTCCGACCACGGCAGCACGATCAGTTCCTTGCCGGCCTCGGTGGCCTGGCCGGTGTAGCGCGACACGTCGGTAACCCACGCGATGATCGCGTCGACCTGCCCGGTTACCAGCATCGGCCCGAGAGCGCCGGGATCGGCCTTGGTGACCTTGATGCTGTCTTCCGACAAGCCGTTGTCGGCCAGCACCAGCGGCAGGTAGATGTTGGACGAGGTGAACGGCGAAGTGGCGATGCTGCGGCCGCCCACGTCCGCGAACTTGGAAATTCCGTTGCCCTCGATGGTGAAGAAGGCGTGCGGGCCCTTGTTGAAGACGGACATCACAGCGGTTACCGCGATGTTTTCGGTGGCGCGGGCGGCCATCAGCGCGCCGATGCCCGAAATGCCGATATCGGAAATGCCGGTCGCCAGCTTGGTCAGCGCTTCCGATGAACCACGGCCCGATTCAATCGTCACTTCAAGGCCGGCGTCGGCGCAGAAACCGCGTTCCATGCAAACGAAGATGGGCGCCTTCTCGCCACCCGGCAGCCAGTCGAGCTGGAATTTCACCTGGTCGGCAGCGGCAGCCGGCGCGGTGATCGTCAACGCGGCGACGGCCGCGGTCAGCAAGCGTTTCATCATTCTCCTCCATTTCCCGGCACAGCCGAAAGCGCAGGATAAGTGCGGCGCACATACCTGCTCGCGATCGAGCCCATGCCGACGAATGACATATGTTTTGGGTTTGGTGAGCGAAGCATTGTCCCCTCTCTCCCGGTTCTCAGGACAACGGAGAGCAATTACCAGAGCGCCGTCAGCGCTAAGTTCGCTTCTACTCAATTTGGAACCTACACCAATCCGCCCCAAATGGCAAGCGGATTGTCAACAATCTTGCTAAGCATATGTAAGCAATGAGTTAATTACCGATGCCGGCGACGGTTGTCGGCGCTATCCCACATGCCGGTTGTGGGTCACGTGCCGTGCGTGCGGAAAGCCGCGCCGGACCCCGATCCAAGGCGGATCCAGTTACGATCGCTACCGCGAATAAGTCGATCCGGCGCTATCCTGCCCGATCCCGACCTGTCGAACGGCCGATGCGGCGGGCGAGCGGCGTAGCCGACAAGCCATGCACAAGGACGGACAGGGCGACGGTCATCGACACGCAAGAGAGCAGTTCCTGCTCGTTAGGGAGTTCGAACTCATCCATCATGATCAGGGTGAACAGCACCGAGGCGAGGCCGCGTGGACCGAACCAGCCGAGAAACAGCTTCTCGATGGGTGGCAGGCCGGAGCCTGCGAGCGACAGGAAGATCGGCGCCATGCGCACAACGGTCAGGAACAGGAGCGCGAGGATCACGGTGCGGGGCGTGACATGGGCGATCCCGTCGGGAAGCAGGAAGGCGCCGAAGACCAGGAAGGATGCCATGGTAAGCAGCTGGCCGACGCCTTCCATGAACTCCGAGACGAAATGGATGTCATGACGGTAGGTGTTGCCGAAAACCATGCCCGCCACGAAAGCGGCTATGAACCCGTTGCCGCCGATGGCGGTCGACAGGATGTAGGCGGCGAACGCGGTGCTGAGGAAAACGATGCCGCCGGCGGCCTCCGCCGTCAGATTTCGGTTCTGCGCCCAGTCCATGGTGCGCGCCGCTCCCCAACCGACGACGATACCGGCGAGGGGCCCGAGAACGATCTGCATGATTGCGGAGACCGCCAGACCGTCGGTTTCCGCCCGGCCCGCGCCGGCCGACGCCAGGATGGCGCCGAGCAGAACGAAGGGCAGGGCGAGGCCGTCGTTGAGCCCGCTTTCCACGTTGATCGACTGGCTGAGTCGCGAGGGCACTTCCGGGTTTGAAACCACCGGCTGGCCGAGTGCCGCGTCGGTCGGCGTCAGTACGGAGGCGGTCAGAAGCGCCATGGCAAGGCCGGATTCAGGGTTGAGCCAATAGGCGGCCGCCGTGCCGAGGGCGATCGTGAGCGGCATGCCGATAACCAGCATGCGGGCGGGTATCTGCCAGGTCCTGCGTATGCGCATGAACCGCACGTGGCTGGCGTCAGAAAACAGCACGAGGATCAAGGTGACCTCGGCGAGCAGGCGCTTGCCCTCGTGCAGCAATGCGGGATCGGCGGCGTTGCCGAGCGGTTCGGACATCATATAGCCGAAAGCCACGAACAGGATCGGCAACGTCAGGACAGTGCGGGCAATGCCGGCGCTGAATAGCGAGTAGGCGAAGAAGGCCATCAGGACGATAAGGATCAGGGAAGAGGTCAGCATGTCGGGGCGCTTGCGAATGTCGTTCCGCCGCGCGATCCTCGCCGGACAATGTCGCCCAACCGACGGAGGACATGTTGGAAACGATCCTGCCGAAACCGTGCCTCCTTCCGGCCGGTTACAGCACGGGGCCTTATGACGGCCGCAGATACGGCACCACGCTCACCGTCTCGGAGGACGGCAGGCGCATGACCCTTTACGCCGAGGAACTGGGCAGCAACGACCATGTCAGTTTCAACCTCTATCTGCCGAACGGTGGTAAGGCCATCCTAGAGCGGTTCATCTTTAGCCGGAATCGTTTGAACGCCGGTATTTCGTGTCCCGGTGAGGCACGAAAGGCGATGCGGTATGAATACCGTGAGCCGTCCACGATACCGCCGGGGCGCGACAAGACCAAGTTGAAACGATTGCGGTTTGCAATGTGAATTCAACGCCTTGACTTCTCCTGACTTGGCGGCCTTTTCCGCGCCGGCTGTGTCGAAATCCTCGCATGATGATCACATCATGCTGCGGTATTCTCCTTGCCGGTACGAAAAATCCCTGCCATCAAACCGCTGCCATCTAAAGATGAACCGCTCTAAGACCAAGCGAGCTATCGGAGGAAAAGGTCGTCGACTTCGTCACCAACTATGTACCCCGCCGCTGAGCCGCCCATCCGTTCGGCCGGCGAAATTGCGGAAGTTGATGATGGTCATGATGGCGGCAACCTTGGCGGTGATGATCGGCTATGTCCCGCAGAAGGTCGTATACGGTCCGAAATCCTTCGGAGCGGGCTCGGCATAGGATTCAAGGCCGGCGCGCTCCTCGAAAGGTGCGGTCACGGCCTGAAGAAGGCGGTCGAAGGGCGCCATGTCGCCGGCAAGTGCCGCCTCCAGCGCTTCCTCCACCTTGTGATTGCGCGGTATATGGAGCGGATTGATCCTGTCCATCGCACCGGCCCGCGCGTCGGCGGGCACGTCTTCGTCCGCCAGGCGGCGCTCGTAGCGCTCAAGCCAGCCGTCGAGCGCCGCCGGATCGGCAAACAGTGATCGCTCCGGTGCCGGGTTGCCGCGAACCAGGTCGGAAAGCCTGCGGAAGAAAAGGGTGAAGTCGACGCCCTTTCCCTCCATCGCGGCGAAAAGTGCGTTGGCGAGGTCGTTATCGTCCGGCTGTTCCGTCAACAGGCCAAGCTTGGCGCGCATGCCCTTCAACCACTCGGCCTGATAGGTTTCGGGGAACCGGTTGATCTCGTCGGTGGCCTGGCGAACCGCATCTTCGCCGTCGTCCGGATTGATGAGATCAAGCAGCGTCTCGGCGAAACGGGCAAGGTTCCACTGCGCCACCGTCGGCTGGTTGCCGTAGGCATAGCGTCCGAACTGGTCAATGGAAGAAAACACGGCCTTCGGATCGTAGCTGTCGATGAAGGCGCAGGGTCCGTAGTCGATCGTTTCGCCGGAAATCGCCATGTTGTCGGTATTCATGACGCCGTGGACGAAACCGACCAGCACC
The DNA here is from genome assembly GCA_041397625.1 of Rhizobiaceae bacterium. GTDB lineage: Bacteria > Pseudomonadota > Alphaproteobacteria > Rhizobiales > Rhizobiaceae > JAWKWH01. Next base: position 109,952 of record JAWKWH010000005.1, on the reverse strand, counting down.
CAGCGCGCCACCAATGCCGCCTGGGTATCGCGTACGCGGGCGAGCAGGCCCAGATAACGCGTATCCCTATCCGCCAGGTCGGGAAAGTGGCGGCCGATGGCGTAGTCTGCCAGGCGACGGACCCGCTCGGTTTCCCCGCGGGCGGCGAAGAACTGGAATGTGCCGACACGCAGGTGCGAACTGGCCACGCGAGCCAGGACCGCGCCCGGCTTGTAGCCGTCGCGGATAACCTCCTCGCCGGTGGTGACGGCGGCAAGCGCCCGCGTGGTCGGGATGCCGAGCGCATGCATCGCCTCACCGATCACGTATTCGCGCAACACCGGACCCAGAACCGCCTTGCCGTCGCCGCCGCGCGAAAACGGCGTTCGGCCGGAGCCTTTCAGATGGATGTCGCGGCGCCTGCCGTCCCTGTCGATCACCTCGCCGACGAGCAGCGCCCGTCCGTCGCCGAGTTGTGGCGAGAAGCCGCCGAACTGGTGCCCGGCATAGGCCATTGCCAGCGGCTCGGCGCCTTCTGGACGGCTCATGCCGGCGAGCATTGCAGCGCCGGCCTCGGTATCGAGCGCATCGGGGTCGAGCCCCAGTTCCCTGGCCAGCGCCCGGTTGAGGCGCAACATGCGCGGCGCCGGCACTCGGGCCCCTTCCCAAGGTACATAGAAACCTTCCAGTTCGCGGGCGTAGCTGTTGTCGAAATTGAAGGAAGGTGGGTGCATGTGAACCTGTCGGTCGGCGCGATGCTGAGTTGGAGATACCCCTATTCGGCAGCCTGCCGTCTGGGCAGAACCCAGTCGGACCTCGGGAAATGGCAGGTATACCCGTTGGGGTAGCGCTCAAGATAGTCTTGGTGCTCCGGTTCGGCCTCCCAGAACTCCCCGACGGGCTCCAGCTCGGTGACGACCTTGCCCGGCCACAAGCCTGAAGCATCCACGTCGGCGATCGTGTCCTCGGCCGTGCGCTTCTGCTCCTCGTCGACATAATAGATTGCCGACCGGTAGCTCATCCCGAGATCGTTGCCCTGCCGGTTCCTGGTGGTCGGATCATGAATCTGGAAGAAGAACTCGAGCAGTTCGCGGTAGCTCGTCTTTTCGCCGTCGAACCATATCTCGATACCCTCGGCGTGGGTGCCGTGGTTTCGATAGGTTGCGTTGGGCACATCGCCACCGGTGTAACCAACCCTGGTTCGGGAGACCCCCGGCAGTTTGCGGATCAGGTCCTGCATGCCCCAGAAGCAGCCGCCTGCCAAAACAGCACGTTGTTCGGTCATTATCCGTCCTCCACCTGGTCGATATAGGCGCCATAACCTTCGGCTTCCATCTCATCCTTCGCAATGAAACGCAGCGCGGCGGAATTGATGCAATAGCGAAGGCCGCCCTGTTCCCGCGGACCGTCATTGAACACGTGACCCAAATGGCTGTCGCCATGGGTCGATCGCACCTCTATGCGGATCATGCCGTGCGACGTATCACGCAGTTCGTTGATATTTGCCTGGTTGATCGGCTTGGAAAAAGCCGGCCATCCGCAGCCCGAGTTGAACTTGGCAGAAGAAGCGAACAGCGGCTCGCCCGAGACGACGTCAACATAGATACCCGGCTCGAAATGCTTGTCGTACTCGCCGGTGTAAGGGCGTTCGGTGCCGCTGTTCTGCGTGACCCGGAATTGTTCGGGCGTCAGACGGGCAACCGCCTCGTCCGTCTTCCTGTATCGCATGGTCGTTTCCTCGCGCTCCGTCTTGCTGCGGCTAATGTGGGTCACAATAGCGCAAAGTGCCAATGGAGGCGGGTAACTATTTCGATATCAGCCCTGGCCGGCGGCCGCGTGCCGTCAATCGCGGAGCCGGAGGCCGGCTGCGTCGAACCTGTACATGCGCGCTTCTTCGAAACGCAGATGGTGGGTGGCGCCGATATCCAGGGCGTGCTCGCCGAACAGGCGTACGGTAACCAAGCCAGCGCCGCCGCAATCGACAAAGACATTGGTCTCGCCGCCCAGATGCTCGACATGGGACACCTCGCCGGTGAGCCTGCCGCCCGATTTGGCCAGCGTGATGTGCTCCGGCCGGATACCGATCGTGTGGGCATCCTTCTGCCCGAGTTGTGCGGCGTCGACGAAATTCATCTGCGGCGAACCGATGAAGCCGGCGACGAAACGGTTTGCCGGATCGTTGTAGAGCTCCATCGGCGTGCCCACCTGCTCGATGATGCCGGCATTGAGAACGACGATGCGGTCGGCGAGCGTCATGGCCTCGACCTGGTCGTGGGTGACGTAGACCATGGTGGAATCGAGCTTGCGGTGCAGGGCGGCGATCTCCAGCCTGGTGTGCACGCGAAGCGCGGCGTCGAGATTGGACAGCGGCTCGTCGAACAGGAACAGCTTGGGCTGACGCACGACGGCTCGGCCGATGGCGACACGCTGGCGCTGACCGCCCGACAGTTCGGCCGGCCGTCGCTCCAGATATTCGTCGAGCGACAGCATTTTCGACGCGGTGGCCACGCGCTCTGTTATTTCGGCGGCGGGCCGCTTGGCCTGCTTGAGGCCAAGGCTCATATTGTCGCGCACGGTGAGGTGCGGGTAGAGCGCGTAAGTCTGGAACACCATGGCGATGCCGCGTTCATTGGGCGGCCTGGCGTTAACCACTTCGCCATCGATCTCGATCTTTCCCGAGGTCGTGTCCTCGAGACCGGCGATCATCCTCAGCAGCGTGGACTTGCCGCATCCCGAAGGTCCGACGAAGATGATGAACTCGCCATGGGCGACTTCCAGATTGACGCCCTTGATGACGTCGACCTTGCCGAACGATTTCCTGACATCCTTGAGGCTAAGCGTACCCAACGGTCGATTCCCCCTGAGTTAGAGTGTGTTGGCAGGGCGGGCGCCGGCGGCGCGCCGCATGAGTATCTATTCGCAACGGTGTGCTTGTGCTTTCCGTTCGCTCACTTGACCGCTCCGGCGGTGATGCCGCGGATCAATTGACGCGAGAAGATCAGATAGAGGACAAGCACGGGCAGGATCGCCAACGACAGCGCCGAGAGTACGGCGTTCCAGTTGGTGACGAACTGGCCGATGAAGACCTGGGCGCCGAGCGTGATGGTCTTGGTATGCTCGGCTGGCGCCAGGATCAGCGGGAACCACAGATCGTTCCATATCGGGATCATGGTGAACACGGCGACCGTCGCCATGGCCGGCCGTACCAGTGGCAGGACAAGGCGGAAGAAAATACGGTATTCGCTGAGCCCGTCGATCCGGCCGGCGTTCTTCAGGTCATCCGAAATGCCGCGCATGAACTCCGACAGGATGAAGATGGCAAGCGGCAGGCCCTGCGCGGTGTAGACGAGGATCAGCGCCGTCAGCGTATTGACCAGACCGCTTGCCACCATCAGCTGCAGAATGGCGACCGTGCCGAGGCGGATCGGGATCATGATGCCGAGCGCGAGATAGAGGCCCATCAGCGAATTGCCGCGGAAGCGGTACTCCGACAGGGCGAATGCTGCCATGGCACCGAACAGCAGCACCAGCGCCAGCGAGACGACGGTGACGATCAGACTGTTCTGGAAATAGAGGAAGAAATCCCCCTGCTTCAGAACGGTCTGGTAGCCGATCAGGCTGAAGCTCTCGGCGTCGGGCAGTTGAAGGGGCGAGCGGAAGATCGCCTTTCGTGCCTTGAACGAGTTGATGATGATCACGAAGACCGGAAACAGGGCGATAATCGTGTAGGTCGCCAGTACCGCATGGGCGGCAATGGATCGTCCGACAGAGTGGCGTGCTGAATTCATCATCGCTCCGCTCCTAGAACTGGTAGCGGCGAAGCCGCGTCTGAATGCCGAACAGATAGACGCACACGCCTGCCAGGATGATCAGGAACATGGCCGTGGCAATCGCCGAGCCCATGTTGGGATCGCCCAGTTGGAGCTGGAAGCCGAAGAAGGTGCGGTAAAGGAATGTACCAAGCACGTCGGTGGCGAAGTCGGGTCCCGCCAACGCGCCTTGCGAAGCGTAGATCAGGTCGAAGGCGTTGAAATTGCCGACGAACGTCAACACCGAGATGATACCGATCGAGGGCAGGATCAACGGTAGCTTGATTTTCCAGAACTGCGCCATGCCGGTAACGCCGTCGCATTCGGCTGCCTCCAGTATCTCGTCGGGTATGGACAGCAGCGCCGCGTATATCAGCATCATCGGAATGCCGACGAACTGCCAAACGGAAATCAGACTGAGCGTCGTCAACGCATATTCTTCCTTGCCGAGCCAGGGCGCATAGAGGCTCTTGAGGCCGACGGCGTCGAGCAGGCCGGGCGCAATACCCCAGAGCGGGCTCAGGATCAGTTTCCAGGCAAAGCCGACGATGACGAAGGACAGGATTGTCGGGATGAAGATCGCGGTGCGATAAAAGACGGCCATGCGCAGGCGGGGGCTCGAAAGCAATGCCGCCAGCACGATGCCGATCGGGTTCTGCACCAGCATGTGCACGATGAAGAACCAGGTGTTGTTCCTGAGCGCGTTCCAGAAGCTTTCGGCCCAGCGCGGGTCGCCGAACAGCGTTCGGAAATTCTCAAGCCCGGCGAAGACCTGCTGGTTTTCGATCGTCTTGAAGAGGGCAAGTTGCAGCGTGCCGAACAACGGCAGGATCATGATTGCGGTGTAGATGACCACCGCGGGTGCCAGAAACACCCCGATGTGCCATCTTGGCGGTCGCTTGTAGCCGACTTGATCCATAACCTTCTCTCCCTCCCAACGCGCTTGGGCGTCTGTTGCGGGCCGGAGCTCATCCGGCCCGCAATGATGGCTTCTGACTACTTCTGCGGGTCGTACCAGGAGGCAAGCCCGTCCTGCAGGCGCTTGCCGGCGTCTTCCGGCGTCTCGGTACCCTTGATCACGTTGGCCGAGGCGTTCCAGGTCTCGTTTTCCAGGTTCGGCGTGCCGCGCGACAGGATCTGGTAAGTCGAGCGGATGGTCGACTTGCACTTGCCGCGCCAGCCGACGAATTCCTGGGCCAGCGGATCGGCCATCTCCACCGCCGTGGAGTTCAACGAGAAGAAGCCCGGCAGCGCGTTGGCGTAGAGCGAGGCAAATTCCGTCGAGCCGACCCATTCCAGGAACGTCCTGGCTGCATCGGGATTGGCGGTCTTGGCATTCATGCCGATGGCGATATCGGTATGATCGGAAATGTAGCAATCGTCGCCGGCGTTGGCGACCGGCGGCGGGAATGCGCCCATCTCGAAATCGGCCTGGGTGTTGAATCCGCTGATCTCCCACGATCCGGCGGGGTAGATTGCCGCGCGACCGAGCGTGAACATGTTCTGGCTGTCGGGATAGGTCTGGGCCTCGAAGCCGTCGCCCAGATAATCCTTCCACCGGGCAAGAACACGATAGGGCTCGACCCAGTCATCGTCGGTGAGTTTCTGCTCGCCCTTGATCAGCGCCAGGCGGCCTTCCTCACCTTTCCAGTAGTTGGGTCCGATATTCTGGTAGCCCATGGTCGCGGCTTCCCACTGGTCGTTGGTGCCCATCGCCATGGGAACATAGGTACCGTCTTCCTTGATCTTGTCGAGCGCAGCGAAGAACTCGTCGACCGTGGCCGGCACTTCGAGGCCGAGTTCGGCAAAGGCATCCTTATTGTAGATGAAACCGTGGATCACGGATGCCACCGGTACGCAGAAGGTGGCCGAACCGTCGTCGGTCTGCCAGGCCGATTTCGCAACGTCGGAAAAGTTGGCCATCGCGCCCAGACCGGAAAGATCGGACAGATGGCCGGCTTTGTAGAGCGCAAGCGAGGCGTCGAAAGGCCGGCAGGAGATGAGATCACCGGCCGAACCGGCCTCGAGCTTGGAGTTCAGCGCCGCATTGTATTCGGCCGGCGCGGATGGGGTGAACTGCACCTTGATGCCGGGATGGTTGGCCTCGAAGGCCGGAATGATCTTCTCCTGCCAGATGGCTAGATCGTCGTTGCGCCAGCTCTCGATGGTAAGCGTAACATCCTGGGCGGATGCGCTGCCGGCCGCGAGAATGGTCGAGCCGAGCAGTGTCAGCATGATTGCGGAATTCTTCATGGTCTTCTCCCTGTTTACGCCCCTCGGGCGTGATTGAAGTCAAATGCCGTTATGCAAGCGATGCAAGCGCCCGGCGCAAATTTCCCTGGTTGTGCGCAAGCAGTTCGCCCGCCCTGTCCATGTCGGGCACGCCGATGGCGAGCAGGATTGCATGCTTGACCGAACCGCCGGACTGTTCAAGCATCCGGCCGGAAGTATCCTCGTCGCAGCCGCCCAGCTCGCTTACGATCCTTCGCGCCCGTCGGCGCAGTTTGTCGTTATCGGCGCGCAGGTTGATCATGTGGCCATCATGGATATGGCCCAGCCGCACCGCCATCAGCGTCGACATCATGTTCAGCGCCGCCTTTTGTGCCGTTGCAGCGCCAAGCCTGGTCGAACCGGCGACGATTTCCGGCGGCGTCGACAACAGAATGGCGATTTCCGCTTCGTCGAGAAGGGGTGCGCCGGGATTGTTGGCGATGGCGAGGGTCATGGCGCCGGCCTTCGATGCCGCCCGCAGGGCGGCCAGGGTGTAGGGCGTGCGGCCGCTTGCCGATACGCAGATAATGCAGTCGCCGGGGCCGATGCCGGCGACATCGCGCGCGGCCTGCGCTGCATCGTCTTCAGTGCCGCCGACCAGGTCCGACAGGCTGGATACGCCGCCCGCGATCATGATGCGCACGCGATCGCTGGGAATGCCGAACGTACCGGGCAGTTCCAGGCTGTCGGCCATCGCCATCAGGGCGGAGCTGCCGGCGGCGGCGTAGGCGATGGTTCCGTCGGCCTCAACTGTCCGCGCCATTGCTTCGGCTGCCGCCTCGACCTCGGCGAGCGCCTTCTCAACCGTACCGATAGCGGCGATATGACCGTCGAGCAGGATCGACAGAATATTGCGCGGCGCAAGGGTATCGAGACCCACAGACCTGCTGTTGACGGATTCGGTTGTCGATACCGGCATTGTGATCCTCCACGACGCATAGAATACCATTTTAATACCATTTGTCCAGAGGTAATTACCCGTTAAGCAGTTATTTACCATGTCTGGAAAATAAAATACTGTAATATCCGTTATTTAGTGGAATTGCGAAGTTTTCGAAAAAACCGCTTGGTTATTGGTATCAAAATGGTATTATGAAGGAATGATCCAGCTTGCGCATCCAATTTTCGGCATTGACGGCGGCGGAACGGGTTGCCGTGCCGTTGTGTGCGACGCCGACGGCAACAGGCTGGGCCAGGGCAAGGCCGGCCCGTCGAACATCATGACAAACCTCGAAGGCGCGCGTGACAACATCGTCGAAGCATGCAGACGGGCACTCGACGATGCCGGGCTGGACGAGTGCGCGCTGGTCGCTTCAGATGCCTTTCTGGGCGTCGCCGGAGCCAATGTGGGCGACTTTGGCGAGCGCATCGCGGCTGTGCTGCCGTTTCGCAGTTGCGCGATCGGAACGGACGCGGCGATCGCTCTGCAGGGCGCGCTTGGCGACTCCGACGGCGCAGTGGCGATCATCGGTACCGGCTCGGTTTTCATATCGCGCTCGGCGGGGCACATTCGCTCGATCGGCGGCTGGGGCTTCATCGTCGGCGATCTGGGTAGCGGCGCGCGGCTCGGCCGCAGCCTCCTGCAGGAAGCATTGCTGGTGCATGACGGCGTCCATGCGCAAACGCCCCTTATGGAAGCCGTGCTCAAACATTTCGACAACGACCCCCAGGCCATTGTCGAATTCGTTCATGCGGCCAGGCCGGCGGCGTTCGGAACTTTTGCGCCGATGGTGTTTGAATATTCCAGCCAGAACGACACGGCGGCGCGCAGCATTCTCATGCAGGCCGTGAGCGATGTGGAGGAAATGCTGGATGCGATCCTGGCAGGTCGCGATCTGCCGCTCTGTTTTCTCGGCGGGCTCGGCCGGAAATACCGTGATTGGGTCGGCGAAGCGTACCGGCAGAACCTCGTCGAACCGCTGGGCGAAGCAGTCGACGGCGCAGTGACACTGGCCTTGAAGCGATTTGCGCCGGCGGGAGATGCGCGGTGAGCGGCACCCTTGCAGACACTCTGCGCGCGGCAAGCTGGGTGCGTAAGGGCAAGGGACCGATCTACGTGCAGTTGCGCGAACACATCGAGGAGGCGATCCGCAACGGCAGCGTCAAACCCGGAGAGGCGTTACCCTCGGAACGCGATCTGGCCGAAATCAGCGGCATGTCACGCATAACCGTACGCAAGGCCGTTCAGGATCTGGCGCGCAACGGGCTCCTCGTCCAGCGCCAGGGTTCCGGCACCTCGGTATCGCCGGCGGTCGACCGGGTCGAGCAGTCGCTGACAAGGCTCACCTCCTTCAGCGAAGACATGGCGCTGCGAGGAAAAAAAGTACGTTCGCAATGGCTGGAGCGGGGTCTTGTGGCGCCGTCGCTGGACGAGACGATAACGCTCGGACTCAAACCTCACGACAAGGTGGCGCGGATTTCGCGGCTGCGCTTTGCCGATGACACGCCGCTGGCGATCGAGCGCGCCTCTCTGTCGCCGGACTATGTACCCGAACCGGAGCAGGTTGGGGGATCGCTTTACGAATATCTCGATGCGCGTGGCTTCAAACCGGTCCGTGCGATCCAGCGCATCACCGCCGTTACCCTGAACACGGCGGATGCCGAACTGTTGCAAGTCAGCGAAAACGCCGCCGGCCTGAGCATTGAGCGCATCTCCTATCTGGCATCGGGTCAGGTAGTGGAGTTCACCCTGTCGCGCTATCGCGGCGATGCCTACGAGTTCGTCGCCGAGCTCGATATTCCCGGAGCTACCAAATGAACGATCCAACACGTGACGCTCCGACGCAGATGTGGCGGGAAATCCGGCAAATCCCCGCGGCGCTGGAGCGGTTGATCGAGGAAAGCTCGGTCGAGATCGAGCGCGCTGCCGAGCGCCTGCGCCAGCTCGAACCGAGTTTCGTCACCACCATTGCCCGCGGTTCGTCGGACCACTGCGCGAGCTACCTGAAATATGCAATCGAGATTCATGCCGGTCTTGCCGTCGCATCGCTCGGACCATCGGTCGCGTCGATCTATGGCGCCAAGTTGCGGCTCGCCAATTCGCTCGGCCTCGCGATCTCGCAATCGGGCGGCAGTCCCGATATCGTCGAATCGGCACGCCAGGGCCGGCTGGGTGGCGCGCTGACGATCGCGATCACCAACGACACCGGCTCGGCGCTGGCGAATGTCTGCGACTACACGTTCGACATTGCTGCGGGACCGGAAAAAAGCGTCGCTGCGACCAAGACCTTCGTCAATTCTCTGGCGGCGGGCCTGCTGCTTTTGGCGCACTGGCTCGAGGACGGCGAGCTGCTCGATGCGATGCATGCGCTGCCGGGCCAGTGCGCCGAGGCAACGTCGATCCGCTGGGATGGGCTGCTGGAGCGCATGGCAGACGAGGACTCGCTTTACGTGCTTGGCCGCGGCCCGACCTACTCGATCGCCAACGAGGTGGCGCTGAAGTTCAAGGAGACCTGCCAGATTCACGCTGAATCCTACAGCGCGGCCGAGGTCATGCATGGGCCCGTGTCGATCGTCGGCCAGGGTTTTCCGGTGCTGGTGCTTGCCGGCCGCGACGCAACGCGCGAGGCGACCGCCGGCGCGATCGAACGGCTTGTCAGCAGCGGCGCCGACGTCCACACGACAGCCGAGAAGCTCTCAGGCACCCATGAACTTGCGACGGTGGCGACCGGCCACCCGTTGACCGATCCGCTGTCGACCATTGTCAGCTTTTACGCCTTCATCGAGGAACTGGCGCGCCGGCGGGGAATGAACCCGGATCAGCCGCCGCATCTGGCCAAGGTGACCAAGACGGTATGAACGGCCGGACCATAGTCAAGGCGGGCAGGATCTTCGACGGGGAGGCGTTTTGCAAGGACGCCGCCGTAGTGGTCGAGGACGGGATGGTCGCGGAGATCGTCGGACCGGCAGAAATCGAGCGCCGCGCCGATCTGGCCGGCGGCGAGGTCGTCCGGCTCGATACGGGCATGCTGGTTCCGGGCTTTGTCGATCTGCAGGTCAATGGCGGCGGCGGCCGCATGCTCAACGACGATCCCTCGGTCGAGACCATCAAAGCGATTTGCCGGGCGCACGCCGCACTCGGAACCACGGCGATCCTGCCGACGCTGATCACCGACACGCCCGAAAAGGTGCGTGCGGCGGTCGAAGCAGCCGTCGTCGCCAACGATGAGCGCGTTGCCGGCTTTCTCGGCCTGCATCTGGAGGGACCGCATCTTTCGGTGGCGCGCAAAGGCGCACACGACCCGGCGCTGATACGTGCCATGACGGATGACGACCTGGAGCTTCTGTTGGCGGCGGCCGGACTGTTGCCGCATCTGAAGGTGACGGTGGCGCCGGAATCCGTAACCCCGGCGCAGATTGCCGTACTGACAAGGGCCGGTGTGGTGATCAGCCTCGGCCATACGGATGCCGGGCTTGGCGCGGCGCGGGAAGCGGCGCGAGCCGGAGCGCGCTGCGTCACCCATCTCTTCAATGCCATGAGCCCGCTCACACATCGCGAGCCGGGCATGGTGGGCGCGGCGCTTACGACCGGCGAACTTTATGCCGGTCTGATCGCCGACGGATATCACGTCGATGTCGCCGCGATACGGATCGCACTTGCCGCCAAGACCGGCCCGGGAAAAATATTCCTGGTCAGCGATGCAATGGCGGTGACCGGTTCGGAGCTTACCTCGTTCAAGCTCGGCGGACGCACCATATATCGCAAGGACGGCCGGCTGACGCTCGCCGACGGTACGCTTGCCGGTGCCGATCTCGACATGGTAGGCGCCGTTGCGTTCATGGTCGACAAGGTCGGTGTCGGTATCGAAGAAGCTCTGAAGATGGCGACGGCCTATCCGGCCGAGTGCATCGGCGCGGACCATCACGGCCATTTGCGGCCCGGAGCGCGGGCGGACTTCGTCCATCTCGACGACCGGTTCAGGGTCGGACAGATCTGGCAGGGCGGCGTTGCGTTAAACTGAACGACACCAGCTAAAGATGAACTGCTCTAAAACACCTTGACTTGCCGCCCAATACCGGTTGACCACAAGGGGCCCGGCATGGAGGCAAGCACGATGACGGATATCGACCAGGCGATATCGCCGGGGACGAGGTGTGACGCATGAAGCAGAAAATCCGCGACAATCCCGCCGATGCGATCGCCGACATCGGTGACGGCGCGGTTGTGATGGTCGGCGGTTTCGGCGAGGCCGGAAGCCCGGTCGAGCTGATCCACGCGCTGATCGACCATGGCGCGCGCGCGCTGACGGTGATCAACAACAATACCGGCAACGGCGCGGTGGGGCTGGCGGCGCTCATCGGCAACGGCCAGGTTGCGAAGATGATCTGCTCCTATCCGCGGTCGAGCCACTCGAAGGTGTTTCCCGAACTCTACCGGGCCGGCAGGATCGAGCTCGAGCTTGTGCCGCAGGGCACGCTGGCCGAGCGTATCCGCGCCGGCGGTGCGGGCATTCCCGCCTTCTATACGGCGACCACGGTGGGCACGCCGCTGGCCGAGGGCAAGGAGGTGCGAACCATCGACGGGCGCGCTTACGTGCTGGAATACGGACTGAAGGCTGATTTCGCGCTAATCAAGAGCGAGATCGCCGACGGGAAGGGCAATCTCGTCTTCAACAAGACGGCGCGCAACTTCAATCCGATCATGGCGATGGCGGCGCGCACCACCGTTGTCCAGGCAAGAAAGCTGGTTGCTGCCGGGCAGATCGATCCCGAACACGTGATCACGCCCGGCATCTTCGTCGACCGTATCGTCGAAGTCTCCAGCCCGCTGGTCGAGTCGGAACTGATCGCGCAAGGGGCGCATTATCCATGAGCGAGCGGCAGAACCGCGGCTGGAGCCGCGAGCAGATGGCGGAACTGGCCGCCGCCGATATACCGGACGGTTCCTACGTCAATCTCGGGATCGGCATTCCGGAACTGGTGGCCAGATATGTGCCCGAGGGGCGCGAGTTCACCTACCACACCGAGAACGGCCTGCTCGGCATGGGTCCGTCGCCGGCGCCGGGCGAGGAGGATCCCGAACTGATCAATGCCGGCAAGAAGGCGGTGACCGTGGTGCCGGGCGCCAGTTATTTCCATCATGCCGACAGTTTCGCGATGATACGCGGCGGGCATATCGATGTATGCGTACTGGGCGCGATGCAGGTCTCCGAGAAAGGCGACCTCGCCAACTGGTCGACCGGGGCGGCGGACGCAATCCCCGCCGTTGGTGGTGCGATGGACCTGGTGGCCGGCGTCAGGACGATTTTCGTCATCACGCAACATGTGACCAAGGACGGTGCGGCGAAGCTGGTCGAGAAGTGTACCTATCCGCTGACCGGCAGCGGGGTCGTCAGTCGTATCTATTCCGATCTCGCCGTCGTCGATGTCACGCCCGACGGGTTCCGCCTGGCGAAGCTGGCGCCTGGCGTCAGCTTCGACGAGGTGGCGGAAGCGACCGGCGCGCGGCTGCTGCCGGCCGCGGCGACCGGCTGAGCGGCCTGTAACAATGTGCGGGAACAAGCCGCTGGCCCGCCCGGATAGCGGCGATATCGTCCCGTTTTGCCGCGTGTTTCGGGAAATCGGCGATTGATCCTCTTGGAAATTTTGAAAGTGCTACAATGCTCCGGCAATTTTCACCGACCGGGCGGCGCGTCATAGTACGTTGTTTGCAGGCCAGTGGAGGAACGACCAGATGAGCGACGGATCGGCGGACGGCCGCCTGACCACCCACGTGTTGGACACCGCCAAGGGGTGCCCGGCCGCGGATATGCGGATCGACCTCTACCGCGTCGACGGCGACGAGGCTGAACTTGTCAAGTCGGTGCGCACCAATGACGATGGGCGCACAGACGGTCCCATGCTGGCGGGTGCCGATTTCCGGATCGGCGAATACGAGCTTCGGTTTCACGCCGGAGACTATATCGGCGGCGGCGGCGTCGCCTTCCTCAATGTCGTTCCTGTCCGTTTCGGAGTCGGCGATGCTTCGGCGCATTACCATGTGCCGCTGCTCGTCTCTCCCTACGGCTATTCGACTTATCGCGGGAGCTGAACCGGCATGGCCAAACCCCGTAACGAAATCCGCTTCCTGCTCAACGACGAACCGGTGTCGGTCCGGTCGGCGGGCGCGTCCGACACATTGCTGGACTATCTGAGGCTCGAACGGCGCCTGCGCGGCACCAAGGAAGGTTGCGCGGAGGGCGATTGCGGTGCCTGCACGGTGCTGGTCGGCCGGCTGCTCGGCGGCGAACTGGTTTACGAGACCGTGAATGCCTGCATCCGCTTCGTCGGGTCGCTTGACGGCTGTCATGTGGTGACGGTCGAGCATCTGCGCGGCACGGACGGCGCGCTGCACCCGGTGCAACAGGCGATGGTCGACCACCATGGCTCGCAATGCGGCTTCTGCACCCCGGGCTTCGTCATGTCGCTCTACGGGCTCTGGATGGGAAATCCCTCGCCCGATGACCATGCGGTGGAGAAGGCATTGCAGGGCAATCTGTGCCGCTGCACCGGCTATGCGCCGATCGTGCGCGCGGCCAGGGCGGCCGGCAAGATCGGCCTGCCGGGGGACGACCCGCTGGTCCGGGAGCGCGAGGCGGTTACCGCGAAACTCAAGGAACTTGCCGACGGGAACCGGGTGGAATGCGGGCCGGACGAAAACCGTATCATCGTGCCGGCCAGCGCCGACGACCTGGCGGCGGTTCTGGAAGAGCATCCTCAGGCGACGATCGTTGCCGGTTCGACCGATGTCGGGCTTTGGGTGACGAAATTCATGCGTGAAATTTCGCCGGCTGTGTTCATCGGCCACCTCGCCGAGTTGCAGGAGATCAGTGTCGGCGACGGTACGATCGCCATTGGTGCCGGCGTCACCTACACGCAGGCCTTCGACACGATCAGCAAGCATATTCCACAATTGTCGGGTTTCTGGGAGCGGATCGGCGGCGAGCAGGTGCGCAACATGGGCACGATCGGCGGCAATGTCGCCAACGGTTCGCCGATCGGCGACACGCCGCCGCCGCTGATCGCGCTCGGCGCCACGGTGACATTGCGCCGTGGCGGAAAACGCCGGACGCTGCCCTTGGAGAAGTTCTTCATCGCCTATGGCAAGCAGGACCGCGAGACCGGCGATTTCGTCGAGCGCATCGACGTGCCGCTACCTGGCGCCGGCGACCGGTTTGCCGCCTACAAGATCTCCAAGCGCCGCGACGAGGATATCTCGTCGGTCTGCGTAGCCATCCGCGTTCGGCTCAGCGACGATGGCACGGTTTCCGAGGCGGCAATCTGTTTTGGCGGCATGGCGGCGACGCCCAAACGGGCTGGGAACGCCGAAAAGGCCCTTGTCGGCAAGGCGCTCGACGATCAATCGATCGCCGATGCAGTGACGGCCCTGGAATCGGACTTCCAGCCGATCAGCGACATGCGCGCCAGCGCGGAATATCGCATGCTGACGGCGAAGAACCTGCTGCGCCGCTTTGTCATGGAACAGAATGGCGCAGCCGGGGCGACAATCCGGCGCGGCGCGGCGGCCTGAGGGAGGTATTGTGGTGAGCGAGATCCGTACCGAGATGCCGGCCGAGATCAAGGGTGGCGTGCACAAGCCGCAGCGCCATGATTCCGGTCACAAACATGTAACCGGCCAGGCCGAATACATTGACGATATCGTCGAGGCGGCCGGAACGCTGCACGCTTATCTCGGCCTGTCCGAGAGGGCCAATGCCGAAATCGTGTCGGTCGACCTGCGAGCGGTCAGGCAGTCGCCAGGCGTGGTCGACGTGCTGACAGCCACCGACGTAACCGGCCACAACGATGTCAGTTCGACCGGCTTGAACGACGAGCCGGTCTTCGCCGAGGACAAGGTCGAGTTCCTGGGCCAGCCGGTCTTCGCCGTCATCGCCGAAACCCGCGACCAGGCAAGACGGGCGGCAGCGCAGGCCAAGATCGAGTATCGCGATCTGCCATTCATCGTCGATGTCGCCGAGGCGGAAGCAGCAGGCAATCCGCTGGTGACCGAGCCGCTGACGCTCAAGCGCGGCGACGCCAAGGCGGCGCTGGCGAAATCAGTCAACCGCATCAGCGCCAGCATGCGTGTCGGCGGACAGGATCATTTCTATCTCGAAGGCCAGATCGCCTATGCGATGCCCGGCGAGGACGACGAAGTGATCGTGTTTTCCTCGACGCAGCATCCAAGCGAGGTCCAGCACATGGTCGGCCATGTGCTCGGTGTGCCGTCGAATGCGGTTACGGTGAATGTGCGGCGCATGGGTGGCGGTTTCGGCGGCAAGGAAACGCAGGCAAACCTGTTTGCCGCGGTGGCCGCGCTCGCCGCCAAGAAGCATGGCCGCGCGGTGAAGATCAGGCCCGATCGCGACGATGACATGACCGCGACGGGCAAGCGCCACGACTTCCTTATCTCCTATGACATCGGCTTCGACGACGACGGGCGGATCGAGGCCGTTGACGCAAGCTTTGCGGCGCGTTGCGGCTTTTCGGCCGATCTGTCCGGGCCGGTCACCGACCGGGCGCTGTTTCACGCCGACAACTGCTACTATTTCCCGGACGTGCACCTGGTTTCCAAGCCGTTGAAGACGAACACGGTCTCCAACACGGCTTATCGCGGCTTCGGCGGACCGCAGGGCATGATCGCCGGCGAGCGCATGATCGAAGAGATCGCCTATGCGCTCGGCAAGGATCCGCTGGACGTGCGCAAGGCCAACCTTTATGGCGACAACGGCCGCGACGTGACGCCCTATCACCAGCAGGTGGAGGACAATATTGCCGGCCGGATCATCGCCGAACTGGAGGAACGCTCCGATTACGCGGAGCGGCGCGAGGCTGTGCTTGCGTTCAACCGCAAGGGCGGCATCGTGCGCAAGGGCATCGCGCTGACGCCGGTGAAGTTCGGCATCTCGTTCACCGCCACGTGGTACAATCAGGCCGGTGCGCTCGTGCACATCTACAACGACGGCTCGATCCACCTGAACCATGGCGGCACCGAGATGGGCCAGGGGCTGAACACCAAGGTGGCGCAGGTGCTGGCCGACGAGTTCCAGGTCGATCTCGACCGCGTCAAGATCACCGCCACGTCGACGGGCAAGGTACCCAACACATCGGCTACGGCGGCCTCGTCGGGCTCGGACCTCAACGGCATGGCGGCCGCCAACGCTGCCGGTCAGATCAAAAGCCGGCTGGTCGCCTTTGCCGCCGAACATTACGGTGTTCCGGCCGAACAGGTGGTCTTCGAGCCGAACGCGGTGCGGGTCGGCAACCAGTCGATCGTGTTCGACGAGTTCATCAAGCAGGCCTATATGGGCCGGGTTCAGCTTTCAGCCGCCGGCTTCTACAAGACGCCCAAGATTCACTGGGACCGTGCCACGGGCAAGGGCAGGCCGTTCTACTATTTCGCCTATGGCGCGTCAGTGTCCGAGGTCAGCGTCGATACGCTGACCGGCGAATACCAGGTCGATCGCGTCGACATCCTCCACGATGTCGGCAAGTCGCTCAATCCGGCGCTCGATCTCGGCCAGATCGAGGGCGGTTTCATCCAGGGGATGGGCTGGCTGACAACCGAGGAGCTTTGGTGGGATAAGGACGGGCGCCTGAGGACGCATGCGCCCTCGACCTACAAGATACCGCTCGCTTCCGACGTTCCCCCGGTGTTCAATGTCGAGCTCGCCGACTGGTCGGCGAACCGCGAGAACACGATCAGACGTTCCAAGGCGGTAGGCGAGCCGCCGTTCATGCTGGCGAACTCGGTGGTCGAGGCGCTGTCGATGGCGGTGGCGAGCCTGGACGGGTATCGCACATGTCCGCGGCTCGATACGCCGGCGACGCCCGAATGTGTCCTGTTTGCCGCCGAGCGGATGCGCGCCGGGGCGGCCGAGCGAGGTTAGCGGTCATGGCCGCTGCGGACGACATCAGGGATTTCCTCCGCGCCAATCCGGAAACGGTGAAGGTGGAGGTTGCCGAGGCGAGGGGTTCCACCCCGCGCGAACGCGGGGCCTGGATGCTGGTGTCGCCCTCGGCGCTGTTCCTGACGATCGGAGGCGGCCAGCTCGAATACATGGCGATCGACCGCGCGCGGGCGATGCTTGCCGCCGGCGAGACAGCCGCGGAAATTTCCATTCCGCTCGGACCCGAGATCGGCCAGTGCTGCGGTGGCCGCGTGGCCATCAGCCTGAAACGGCTGGACCACGCGCTTGCCGAAGCCGCGGTTACAGAACTTGAAAAGCAGATGGCCGCCGAACCACATATTTATCTGTTCGGCGCGGGACATGTGGGTAATGCGCTCGCCAGTGCGTTGGCGCTGTTGCCGGTGCGACCCGTGCTGGTCGACACCCGGGCAAACGAACTCGAGCGTGCGCCGAAATCGGTCGAAACCTGCCTGACGGCCGTGCCGGAATCGGTGGTTCGCGAGGCGCCCGCCGGCAGCGCCTTCGTCATCCTTACCCATGACCATTCGCTCGACTTCCTGATCGCCCAGGAAGCGCTGGCGCGCGGTGACGCGGCCTATGTCGGCATGATCGGCTCGAAGACCAAGCGCGCCACGTTCGCCAGCTGGTACGTTAAGCAGGGCGGCGACAGGGCGGCGCTTGGCCGGCTTGTCTGCCCGATCGGCAAGAGCAGGTTGCACGACAAGCGTCCCGCCGTGATCGCCAGCCTCGTTGCCGCCGAAATCATCGAGGCGCTGGGTACCGTGGCAAACCTCGAACTGGCCGAGGAATGTGCCGGCTGACCTGAAGCGCTCCAGGGTCCGTACTCATTAAATTGACGGAAAGGCCCGACGAGCGGGGCCAATCCCCCCGGTCGAGGGCTTTGACGCGGCAGGTCGACGTCAGCTCGACCGTCCTTCGGATCGGACGGCTTCGCACGGGCTACCTTGTCGCAAGCCCTTGAAAGGCTTCAGCCTTCCCGCGGACTTGCTTCTCGCATCCGCACAAATCCGCTCCGACCATTACTGCCAATTTAATGAGTACAGACCCTAAAGCCGGCTCAGATAGTAGCGATATTCCACTGCCGTGATGATCGACGTCAGTTCCTTGATCTCGTCGTGGCGGACCATGGAATAGATGTGGCGATAGTCTTCGCCGAACAGGTCGGCGGCGAAATCGGATTGCTCGAAAATGGCGACCGCGGTCATCCAGTCATGGGTGAGCGGCTCGATGTCGGGCTGGTCGTCCTCGTCGAGCGCCGGCGGCAGCGGGCAATCTTTGTGCAGGCCATGGAAAACGCCGCCGAGAATGGCGGCGACTGCCAGATAGGCGTTCACGTCGGCTCCGCTGATACGGTGTTCGAGGCGGGCGCCGTTGCCTTCGGTCTCGGGGAGCCTGACGGCAGCGCCGCGATGGTCCAGCCCCCAGTTCGGCGCCGACGGCGCGAAACTGCCCGGCTGGAAACGCCGGTAGGAATTCATGTGCGGAGCGAAGATCGCCTGCATCTCGCGCATGGTGGCGAGGACGCCGCCGACAGCCGCGCGCAATGTCGGCGATACGCCATCCTCGGCGGCGAAAATGTTGTTGCCGTCATCATCCAGTACCGAGACATGGACATGCATCCCGTTTCCGGGCTGGTCCGCGTAAGGCTTGGCCATGAAGGTTGCTTCCAGGCCGTGCCGGTCGACAACCCCGATGACAAGTCGGCGAAACAGCAGCGCTGTATCCGCGGCAGCGAGCACGTCGTCGGTATGGTGGAAATTGATCTCGAACTGGCCGGCACCGTATTCGGCGATCAGCGTATCGGTCGGCAGGCCCTGTATCTTGGCCGCATCCAGAATTTCCGTCAGCAGTGCTTCCGACTGGCTCAACACTTCCAGATCGTAGTTCTGGGCGTCAGGCAGGCCGTCCGGCGGTTCCGGCGCGTCCTCGGCATCCTCGCGGTGCTTGACGATGTAGAATTCCAGCTCGGTGGCGACGACCGGATGCAGGCCTTCCTTCGCGAAGCGCTCGACGATGTTGGCGAGGTGCAGGCGGGTCGACAGTCGGCTGATCTGATCGTCCTCGTCGACCATCTCGACCAGTACCTGGGCTACATTGCCGTTGGCCCAGGGGACCGGCTTCAACGTTCCGGCAACGGGCACGATGTATCCGTCGGGATCGCCCTTGGAAATGCCGAGACCGGTCGCCTCGACCTCGAGCCCCATGATGTTGGGGGCATAGGTCGACATCGGCAGCCGAACGCCATAGTCGAGCAGCTTGCCGATCTCGTCGCCCGGAAGCCACTTACCGCGCAGCACGGCATTGAGGTCGCACAGCATCATCTCGATGCGGTCGGGCGTGCCGTACTCAGCACAGTAAGCCTCGTACTCGGCGGCGAAGTCGCTCATGCGGCAAGCGCCTTTTGCTCGTCGCGCTGACGCAGCGCGATGTTGCGTTTGGTCACGAAGGAGGCGGTCAGCACGCCGACGGTCACGATGGCGATCATGATAGTTGAAAGCGCGTTGATCTCCGGCGAAACCCCAAGACGCACGGCGCTGAAGATCTTGATCGGCAGCGTGGTCGAGGATGGCCCGGAGGTGAACGATGCGATCACCAGATCGTCGAGCGACAGGGTAAAGGCAAGCAGCCAGCCGGAAATCACTGCCGGCGCGATGATCGGCAGCGTGACGCTTTTGAAGGCATCGAACGGGGTGCAGCCGAGGTCGAGTGCGGCTTCTTCCAGCGATTTATCGAAGGAGACCAGGCGCGAGGAGACAACGACGGAAACGTAGCACATCGAGAACGTCGTGTGCGCAAGGACGATGGTGGTGACGCCACGATCGAGATCGATGGCGATGAACAACAGCAGCAGCGACAGGCCGGTGATAACCTCCGGCATGACCAGCGGGGCGTAGATCATGCCGGAAAACAGGGTACGGCCGTAGAAGCGGCCGGCCCGCACGACGACGTATGCGGCCATCGTACCGAAGATCGTCGCCAGGGTGGACGAGAACACCGCGACCTTCAGGGTTACCCAGGCTGCACCCAGAAAGGCATCGTTGTGCAGCAGTTCGCCATACCATCTGGTCGAAAACCCGGCCCAGACGGTCACCAGTTTCGAAGCATTGAAACTGTAGATCACGAGGATGATCATCGGGATGTAGAGAAAGGCAAAACCCAGCGTCAGCGAGGTGGCGTTGAACCAGGAGAACCGTCTCATTGGCCGGCCTCGCGCTGCTTTTGTTCATTGCGCTGGAACAGCACGATCGGGATGATGAGAATGATCAGCAACACCACCGCAACGGCGGAGGCGACCGGCCAGTCGCGGTTGGAGAAGAACTCCTCCCAAAGCACCTTGCCGATCATCAGCGTGCCCGAACCGCCGAGGATCGACGGGATGACGAATTCGCCAAGCGCCGGGATGAACACCAAGAAACAGCCGGCAATGACGCCGGAGCGCGACAGGGGCACGGTCACCAGCCAGAACGCCTGCGTACGCGAGCAGCCGAGATCTTCGGCCGCCTCGAGCAGGGAACCGTCGAGCTTCTCCAGCGTCGCGTAGATCGGCAGGATCATGAACGGCAGATAGGTATAGACGATGCCGATATAGACGGCGATGTTGGTATTGAGAATGGTCAGCGGTTCGCTGATGACACCGGTCCAGAGCAGGAACTGGTTGAGAAAGCCCTCCTGGCTCAGGATTCCCATCCACGAATAGACGCGGATCAGGAAGCTGGTCCAGAACGGCAGGATGACCATCATCATCAGTGTCGGGCGCCACTCGTCGGGCGCCTGCGCCATGCCATAGGCGATCGGGAAGCCGACGATGAGGGTGATGACGGTCGATGTGGCGGCGATCCAGAGGCTGGAAAGGTAGGCTTTCCAGTAGAGATCGTCGGTTATCTCGAAGAAGACGCCGATCGACGGGAACACGCTGACGATGGCCGTATATGCGAGCCAAATAAGCGCGGTCGCCACCATGCAGAGTACGCCCGCCGCCAGAGCCGTAAGGAAGGCGGAGAGCAATGTCGGTGCTGCCACGGAATTTTCGAAATGCATGCCGAGGCGCGGAAAGATCCGTTTGAACGCCCAGACGTAGATGGCGATATACAGGAATATCTGCGCAAAGGTCGCGATGAGGGCGCCGGCGCCTATGAATTCGTAGTTCTCGAAATCGAGCTCGGCGAGAAATTCCCTGAAGCCCAGCCACCCGGCCGAGAAATCAAGTGTCGGCGTATATGGCGGAATGGCGATGGTTACGTCGGAAAGCGAAATCTTCACGACGATCAGAAAGGGAATCAGAAAGAGGGCGAGGAGCCAGAAATAGGGAACAACGATAAGAAAAAGGCGGCGGAAATTCATGAGATACCCAACAGACCCTAGCTCGTGAGCACGATGCCGGCGGTGTCGGTAAACGATAGCCAGACCGTGTCCTCCCAGGTGAAACTCTGCCGTCCGACCCGGCGCACATTTGCGGTCTGCGCCTTGATGACGTGCCCGCTTTCCAGCCTGACGTGATAGGTTGAGATATTGCCCAGATAGGCGATGTCGTCGACGATACCCTTGATGGCGTTGCTGGTATCCTTGGGGCGCTTGGACGAGATGGCGATCTTTTCCGGGCGGATCGCCACCGAGACGCGGGCGCCGTCATCGACGGCATTGGTGGCCGTCGCCAGGATCGGCGAGTTCCCCTCTGCCCAAGCGACGCTGACCTTGCCGTCACCGGCGGCGGTGGCGTTGCCTTCGATCAGGTTCACGTCGCCGATGAAGTCGGCGACATAGGTGCTGTTGGGCTGCTCGTAGATCTGCGCCGGGGTGGCGACCTGGATGAGCCGGCCATGGTCCATTACGGCCACACGGCTGGCAACCGTCATTGCCTCCTCCTGGTCGTGGGTGACGATGACGAATGTCGTGCCGGTCTTCTCCTGAATGTCCATCAGCTCGAACTGGGTATCCTGGCGCAGCTTCTTGTCCAGCGCGCCGAGCGGCTCGTCGAGCAGCAGCAGTTTCGGCGCCTTGGCGAGCGATCGGGCCAAGGCAACGCGCTGGCGCTGGCCGCCGGAAATTTGATGTGGCTTGCGCTTGGCGAACGGCTCAAGCCGGGTCAGGCGCAGCATCTCGTCCAGCCGCGACCGGATTTCGTCCTTGCCCATTTGCGATCGCTTGAGCCCGAAGGCGATGTTGTCGGCCACCGTCAGATGCGGGAAAAGGGCGTAGGACTGGAACATCATGTTGACGGCGCGCTTGTTGGGCGGCACCGGCACGATGTCGGCGCCGTCGAGCGTGATCGCGCCTTCGGTCGGATCCTCGAAACCGGCCAGCATGCGCATCAGCGTGGTCTTGCCGCAACCGGACGGTCCGAGCAGTGCAAAGAACTCGCGCTCGTAGATATCGAGGTCAAGATTGTCGATGGCGGTGAATTCGCCGAACCGTTTGGTGACGCCGGCAAAGCGGATCAGCGGCGTGGCGTCCGGATCGTCCCATGGGGCGAAGACGTTTGATTTGGATGGATGCGGCATCTTCGGTTCAGCGCCTCGCGTCGGACAGGTTCCCGCGCCACAATTCCGTGACGCGGGGGTTTGCGCAAGATTTCAGGTGCCGGACTTGATCTTGGTCCAGAGCCTCGTCACCACGCGCTGGACCTTCGGCGGATAGGCCTGATGGGTGTAGAGATTGGCCACCGTTTCTTCGTCGGGATAGATCGCCGGGTCGCCGATCACGTCTTCGGCGAGGAACTCCTGCGAAGCCTTGTTGCCGTTGGCGTAGTAAACGTAGTTCGACGCCGCCGCCATGTTGTGTGCGTCCATGATGAAGTTCAGGAACTGGTGGGCACCGTCCGGATTGGGCGCGTCGGCGGGAATGGCCATCATGTCGAACCACATGAGCGCGCCTTCCTTGGGCGCGTTGTAGGCGATCTCCACGCCGTTTTCGGCCTCGGCGGCGCGGTCGCGCGCCTGCAATATGTCGCCGGACCAGCCGAACGCCACGCAGATATCGCCATTGGCAAGGGCGTTGATGTACTCCGAGCTATGGAATTTCTGCACATACGGTCGCACGGGCATCAGCACGCTCTCGGCCTTGGCGATGACGTCCGGATCGTGACTGTTCGGATCTTCGCCCAGATATTTCAGCGCCGCGGGAATTATCTCCGTCGGCGCGTCGAGGAACTGAACGCCGCAGCCGGCCAGCTTCTCCATATTGGCGGGATCGAAGATCAGCGCCAGCGAGTTGACCGGCGCATCGTCGCCCAGCGCTTCCTTGACCTTGCCGACGTTGATGCCGATGCCGGTGGTCCCCCACATGTAGTTGATCGCGTGGGCATTGCCCGGGTCATACTGGTCGGTGCGTTCCTTGATTACATCCCAAAGGTTCTTCGCATTGGGCAGTTTCGAATAGTCCAGCTTCTGGAAAGCGCCGGCGGCGATCTGGCGTTGCAGGAAGTCGGCGGTCGGAACGACCACGTCGTAGCCCGAACTGCCGGCGAGCATTTTGGTCTCCAGTACCTCGTTGGAATCAAACACGTCGTAGATCAGCGTGTTGCCGGTCTCCTGCTCGAACTTGCCCAACAGTTCTTCGTCGATATAGTCCGACCAGTTGTAGACGCGTACCTCGCCCGCTGACGCAGCGGTCGCCAACATGGCCGACGCAGCCGCGACCAGTACCCCGATTGCCTTCATGATTGCTTCTCCCAAGTGACTGTCGGCAGGGCCCATCTGCCTTCCGCAAGATTTGATCAAAAAAATACGGCGAATGCAATCATGAAATTCGGTTTGGCCTTCGGAACCTGTTTTCCATGACGAATTTCTGCCGATGGCAAGAAGGCAATTCGCCGTGTAGTTCGCCTTGCGATAACCTCAATGCCGTCATGCGAACGTTTGTTTTGATCAAAAAGATTGACAGTAAATAATTTGATCATATTGTACGAATCTGGAAGCTGAGGATATCGCCATGAACGTTTTCACCAACCATCCGCCGACCGACGAACTGCAGGCGCTTGACGCGGCGCACCACATGCACCCGTTCACCGCCAATGGCGAACTGGCAGCCAAGGGTGCGCGTGTCATCACACGGGCCGATGGCGTGATGCTGACCGATTCCGACGGTGAGCAGCTGCTCGACGCGATGGCGGGGCTGTGGTGCGTCAATATCGGTTATGGCCGGAACGAACTGGCCGAGGTGGCGGCGCGCCAGATGCGCGAACTGCCTTACTACAACACCTTCTTCCAGACCTCGCATGTTCCGGCGATCTCGCTTGCGGCGAAGCTGGCGGAACTGGTGCCCGGCGATCTGAACCATGTTTTCTTCGCCGGCTCCGGATCGGAGGCCAACGACACCAATATCCGCATGGTGCGCCACTACTGGGCCAGGAAGGGCAAGCCGGAAAAGACGGTCATCATCAGCCGCAGGAATGCCTATCACGGTTCGACGATGGGCGGAGCCAGCCTTGGCGGCATGGCGCCGATGCACGCACAGGGCGGATTGCCGATCGCGGACATCCATCACATCGACGAGCCGAACTGGTATGCCGACGGTGGCGACCAAAGTCCGGAGGAATTCGGACTGGAACGCGCGCGGCAACTGGAGCAGGCGATTGCGGAGCTCGGCGAACACCGGGTTGCCGCCTTCATCGCCGAACCGATCCAGGGCGCCGGCGGTGTGATCATTCCGCCGGACAGCTACTGGCCCGAGATCCAGCGCATCTGCGACGCGCACAAGATCCTGCTGATCGCCGACGAGGTGATCTGCGGGTTCGGACGCACCGGCAACTGGTTCGGCCACCAGTCGGTCGGCGCCCGGCCCGACATCATCACCATCGCCAAGGGGCTGAGCTCCGGCTATGCGCCGATCGGCGGTTCAGTGATCAGCGACGAAGTGGCCGCGGTCATCGATGGTGGCGAGTTCAATCACGGCTACACCTATTCCGGCCATCCGGTCGCCGCGGCGGTGGCGCTGGAGAACCTGCGGATTCTCGAGGACGAGAAGATCGTCGAAACCGTGCGCGACGTGACCGCGCCCTATCTGGCGCGGCGTTGGGCCGAACTGGCCGACCATCCGCTGGTGGGCGAGGCGAGGATCATCGGCATGATGGGCTCGATCGCGCTGACGCCCGACAAGGCGTCGCGCGCCGCGTTTGCCGTCGAGAAGGGCACGGCGGGCCTTCGCTGCCGCGAGCGTTGCTTCGCGAACAATCTGGTGATGCGCCACGTCGGCGACCGCATGATCATCTCGCCGCCGCTGGTGATCGGCAGCGACGAGATCGACACGTTGCTGGAACGGGCGGTCCGATCGCTCGACGAAACCTATCGGGGCCTTAAGGCCGACGGCATGCTGAAGGCGGCCTGACCGGCGGTACGCAAAAGATGCCGATTTACCGGATTCGATCAAAGAACACGCCGTTGCGCTGATTTGATCAATTCGCAGCCGGCCTCTCTCAATTGGCAGACGGCTGTTCCAGCGACAGGCGTATCTGGTCGATGCCCTGGCTGATGTCGGCGCGAATGGCATCGCTGGCGGCCTGTGGATCGCCGGCGCGCAGCGCGCGCAGTGTCTCCTCGTGCATGTCCGGCAGGTTGGACGTGCCGAAGCGGCCGCACATTACCCGCAGCGACGGCCCCAGCCGCAACAGAAGCGCGTCAACCAGTGAAATCAGGATGGCCGCCCCGGAAGCGGCATAAAGCCTCTCGTGAAAACGGTGGTTGCTGTGGAGATAGGCTTTGACATCGCCACGGGCGATCGCCGCGTTCACCGCCTTGTCGATCGCTTCCAGTTCGTCAATCTCGCCGGTGCCGATCCTTTCCGCCGCCCAGTAAGCCAGTTGCGGCTCCAGCCCGAGACGGGCGAAGGCCAGTTCGTCTAGCTGGGCAATGGTCAGCTCGGGCACTGAAACCCTGCGGTTGTCGCGGAAGTCGAGAGCGTTCTCCGCAATCAGGCGCCTGATCGCTTCGCGCACCGGCGTCATGCCCGCGTCGAGGCGGGAGACAAGACCCTGGATGGTCACGGCTTGGCCGGGTTCCAGCTCGCCGTGGAGTATCATCTCGCGCAGGCGGCGATAAACCAATTCATGGGCGGGAAGTTTGGTTTCCTGTTGAGCCAACTAAAGCTGACCTTCCGCAATGCGCGAGCCGACGGTCGGCGGCGGCGCCTCCTTCCCCTGCATTAGGGGCAATTTCGATGCGGGACAAGTTTTTGATCAAAAATAAAGCGCCAAAGCGCAAGCGCATATCCCCATTGCTCTACGCTTCGAGGATTTCGCCGATATGTTTCTGGCATCGGGCAGCCATGAAGTCGATAAACAGGCGCACCTTCGGGTCCTGCAGCTTCTTGTGCGGATACAGGCAGGCGAGTTGCGCGGGAACCGGCGGGTAGTCGGTAAGCATCGGCACCAACCGGCCGGACTTGATGTGGCCGTGGATCTCGAAACGCGGCTTGTTGACGATCCCGTAGCCGGCCAACGCCCATTCGGTCAGCACGTCGCCATCATCGGTATCGTAGGGACCGTCGATCTCGAACTTACGGATACCGTTGGGCGTTTTGAGATACCAGAAGAACTCATTGGAACCGGGAAAGCGCAGCAACAGGCATCGATGCCGGTCCTCGATCAGCGCGTCGGGCGTTTTCGGTTCGCCATGCGCCTCCAGATAAGACGGAGCGGCGCACAGCACGCGCCCGCACTCCATTATGCCGCGCATGCGCAGGTTGGAATCCTCGATCAGCCCGAGCTTGAAGGCGATGTCGACGCCTTCGTTCATCAGATCGATCTTGCGGTCGGACAGCCGCAGCCGGACATTGATGTCGGGATAAAGCGCGTGGAATTCCGGAACACCGGGGCCTATCAGCCGGCGGCCGATGCCGAGGGGCGCGGTCACGTGGATCGTCCCGCGCGGATTCTGGGCCACGTCGGCGACAGCCGCCTCGGCGCTGTCCACCGCCTCGATGATCTTCAGAGCGCCTTCATAGAATATGCGGCCGTGCTCCGTTGGCGTCAGCTTGCGCGTGGTCCGGTTGAAAAGGCGCACGCCCAGATGCTTCTCAAGTTCCTTGATGCGGTTGCTGGCGACCGCCGGCGACACGCGCCGGTCACGGCCGGCCGCCGATAGGTTTCCCAGCTCGACGACCCGCACAAACACCCGAATATTGTTCAGGTACGACATAGGAAAGTGGTATCATTTTATAGATTCATTTGAAAGTGCTCGTGTGCGGCCCTTCTTTTGATTTTGCTTCCGATCAGAGAGACTGCTGATGTCGGAAGTATCAATATTCCGCGTGATTCCGGGCCGAAACCTGAACGTCGATTTTGCCTGGCCGGGTCAGCGGGGAGGAAAAGAATGCAAGATTTCGCCATCGCATGGGACTGGCTCAACTTTGCGGTCCGCTGGGTGCACGTGATCACCGGTATCGCGTGGATTGGCTCGTCGTTCTATTTCATCGCCCTCGACCTGGGCTTGCGCAAGCGTCCCGATCTGCCGCCGGGCGCCGGCGGGGAGGAATGGCAGGTTCATGGCGGCGGCTTCTACCACATCCAGAAATATCTGGTGGCGCCGGCACAGATGCCGGAGCACCTGACCTGGTTCAAATGGGAATCCTACGCCACCTGGCTGTCGGGTTTCGCCATGCTGTGCGTGCTCTACTATGCCAGCGCCGACCTCTATCTGGTCGACCGCGACGTGCTCGACATCTCCGGTAACTCGGCGATCCTCATCTCGCTCGCCTCGATCGGTGTCGGCTGGGTGATCTATGATCTCCTGTGCAAGTCGCCGGTGGGCAAGCATACGACCGGGCTGATGGTGCTGCTCTACATCGTGCTCGTCGCCATGGCCTGGGGCTATACGCAGGTGTTCACCGGCCGCGCCGCCTTCCTGCATCTCGGTGCGTTTACCGCCACGATCATGTCGGCCAACGTCTTCTTCATCATCATACCCAACCAGAAGAAGGTCGTCGCCTCCCTGATGGCAGGCGAAACGCCGGATCCGAAACTCGGCGCACAGGCCAAGCAGCGATCGCTACACAACAATTACCTGACGCTGCCGGTGCTGTTCCTGATGCTGTCGAACCACTATCCGCTGGCCTTCGCCACCGAGTTCAACTGGCTGATCGCCTCGCTGGTGTTCCTGATGGGCGTCACGATCCGGCATTATTTCAACACCATCCATGCAAGGGCGGGCAACCCGACCTGGACCTGGCTGGCGACTGCGGTCATCTTCATTGTCATCGTCTGGCTGTCGACGGTGCCGAAAGCGCTGACCGGCGGCGAGGAAAAGGAAGTTTCGGCGGTGGACCAGCGCTTCGTGGCGGCGGCCAGCTTTGCGCAGGTGCGTGACACCGTGCTCGGCCGCTGTTCCATGTGCCACGCGACCGAGCCCGTTTGGGAGGGTATCTATCACGCGCCGAAGGGCGTGAAACTGGAGACCGATGCCGAAATCGCTGCGCGGGCGCGCGAGATTTATCTGCAGGCGGGCCGGTCGCATGCGATGCCGCCCGGTAATATTACCGCGATCACGCCCGAGGAACGCCGTCAGATCGCCAGCTGGTATGAGGGCGTGACCGTGGGAGGGAGTTCACAGTGAGCGAAAGACTGATCCGCGGTCGGGTACTCTCGTTCAACCGGGCGCCGCAGGCGGCGGACGATTACGGCTGTTGCGACTATCACGAGGACGGCGCGGTTCTGGTAAGCGACGGGCTGATTGTCGCAAGCGGCGATCATGATGCGGTTGCCGCCAAGGCCGGACCGGGCGTTATCGTCGATGATCATCGCCCCAGCCTCGTTCTGCCGGGATTGATCGACACCCATATCCATTATCCTCAAATGCAGGTGATCGGCTCCTGGGGCGCCAAGCTGCTCGACTGGCTCAACACCTACACCTTTGTCGAAGAACAGAAATTCGTCGACGAGGCCCATGCCGAGCGCATCGCCGGTCGTTTCTTCGATGAGCTGGTCCGCGCCGGAACCACGACGGCGGTAACATATTGTTCCGTGCACAGGGCGTCGGCGGAGGCTTATTTCAATGAAGCCATGCGGCGCGGCCTGCGCATGATCGGCGGCAAGGTGATGATGGACCGCAATGCGCCCGAAGCGCTGCGCGACACGCCGCAATCAGGCTATGACGACACCAAGGCGCTGATCGCCGAATGGCATGGGCAGGGCCGATGCCTTTACGCGATCACGCCGCGTTTCGCCATCACCTCGTCGCCGGAGCAGCTGGAGATGTCGGGCGCTCTGGTGGCGGAGCATCCCGACTGCTACATGCAGACCCATCTGTCGGAAAACGACGCCGAGATCGCCTTTGCACGCGAACTTTATCCCGATGCACCGGACTATACGGGCATCTATGAGCGCTACGGGCTTCTTGGCCGCAAGAGCCTGTTCGGCCATTCGATCCATCTAAGCGAACGCGAGCGCTCGGTCATGGCCGAGAGCGGGTCTATCGCCGTCTTCTGTCCGACGTCGAACCTGTTTCTCGGCAGCGGACTTTTCGACATGGACGGGCTGTCGGCGGCCGGTGTGCGCTCTGCGGTCGCGACCGATGTCGGCGGCGGCACGAGCTTGTCGATGCTGAAGACGCTGGATGAGGCCTACAAGGTGCTGCAGTTGCGCGGCCAGAAACTGGCGCCGCTGAAATCCTTCTATCTGATGACGCGCGGCAACGCCGAGGCGCTGGAACTCGAAGACCGCATCGGCACGCTCGCGCCAGGCAGCGAGGCGGACATCGCGGTGCTCGACAGCCGCGCAACGCCGGCAATGCGCCTGCGCATGGAAACGGCGACGACGTTGTCGGAGGAACTGTTCATCTTGCAGACCATGGGCGACGACCGCGCCGTGGCCGAAACCTATGTCGCCGGCGCGCCGGCAAAGAGCACGATCGACCCGGCAGGCTGACGCGACGGCCTTGCGCCGGCGCCGGCAAATTGCGATCAGACGGGAGTAAAGATCGCAACCGGGGCGCATATGACTGAGTTCCTGCCGACCGAGTTCCTGCAAGCACGGGCGGCCTCCGACGCGCCATGATCGACCCGCGTGCTTTTCTCGTTTCGCTGTTTGATGCCGCCGTTGCCGCGGCTGACCCCCAACGTTCGATCGAACGCTTTCTGCCACATCGGCCGGCCGGCCGGACCATCATTGTCGGTGCGGGCAAGGGATCTGCCCAGATGGCCCGTGCGCTCGAGCAACGGTGGGACGGGCCGCTGGGGGGCGTGGTGGTCACGCGCTACGGCTTCGGTGTCGAGTGCGAGCGCATCGAGATCATCGAGGCTGCCCATCCGGTTCCGGATGAAGCCGGTCTTGAGGCATCGCGCCGACTGCTCGAAACGGTTGGCGACCTTACCGCCGACGACCTGGTGATCGCACTGATTTCCGGCGGCGGTTCGGCGCTGCTGCCAGCGCCTGCGGGCGAATTGACCCTGGATGACGAGGTTGCGCTCAACGAGGCGCTGTTGGGATCGGGCGCGCCGATTTCGGCCATGAACACCATCCGCAAGCATGTGTCGCGTATCAAGGGCGGCCGGCTTGCGGCGGCTGCGCATCCGGCGCGGGTCGTCAGCCTGATCGTCTCCGATATTCCGGGCGACGATCCGGCGCTGGTGGCCTCCGGGCCGACGGTCGCCGGTCCGGGAACCCGCGAGGAGGCGCTTGCCGCCATCAAACGCTACTCCATCGCGGTTCCGAAACCCGTCCTCGCCCATATCGCTCGGCCGGAAGCAACGGCACCATCACCCGGCGATCCGAGGTTTGCCGGCCACGAACATCATGTCATCGCTTCGGCCGGCGTTTCACTGGAGGCGGCACAGGCTGAAGCCCGGCGTCAGGGGATCAGGGCGGTGATCCTCTCGGATGCGATCGAAGGCGAAGCACGCGAGGCGGCGCGCGTTCATGCGGCAATGGCCCGCGAAGTGCTGTTTCGAGACAGGCCGTTTTCGAAACCGGTGGTTCTGCTGTCGGGAGGAGAAACCACGGTCACCGTGCGCGGCGGCGGCAAGGGCGGTCGGAACAGCGAGTTCCAATTGTCGCTGGCAATGGATATCGATTGTTTGGCCGGAATTTTTGCGCTCGCCGCGGACACCGACGGCGTCGACGGGATGCAGGACAATGCCGGCGCTTTCGCCGATGCCGCGACCGTGGCCCGGCTCCGCGACATGGGGCTCGATCCCGCCACCCTGCTCGACGACAATGATGCGTGGACGGCATTCGACGCGATCGGTGACCTGTTCTCACCGGGACCGACGGGAACGAATGTCAATGATTTCAGGGCGATACTGATCGATGCCGGCGACATAAAGCGGTAACAGCTCGCCGCTCCCGCCGCTTGTTCGGCGGCTTTGCGCCCTTCCGCTGCGAACCGCGCCCTTTGGGCCGGTGCCCTGTCGTCCGCACAAAGGGTGACACGGGCGCCGATCTGATTCACAACTATAGGCGGCGAATCACCGATTTCGCGTTGGATTCCGGGCAATTGACCGCGGAATCTACCGCGGCGGCATTGGCGCTGGCTGGCGTTATGCCTAGGATCGCGGAATTCCGGCCTTGCGGCCGGTCACGCCGGGAAAAGGAGGGCAGGCAAGCGGGGAGCATTAGGGCACCTCGACGGGGTCTGCGGAATGAAATCCGCACCAGCTTCGCGGCGGCTCTGAGGGCCCTCGCGGGAAGGATGGCTTTTGTTGCCGTCGCTCGACCGCCTGACGATCCCCGCGCCGAAGCGGTAGAAGCCTCCCGATCATGCCTCCCGGACCTGTGGCGGCCGGTTCTGCGGCGGGTCGGTATCGGTGTTGCGGTTGCCGCGGCAATCTCCATGGCAACGATCCAGCCGGTCCAGGCCGGCGACTTCACCTTCGATTGGGGTGGTACGCACAACTGGCCGACGAACGGCGTGGGTCCGTACACTTTCACGATGACGGACCAGTACGGTTTCCGGCTCGATGCGCGAACGAGCGTTACGCGTTTCGGCGGATCAGCCTATTCCGGCACACCGGACGACCTGTACACATTTGCTGGCAATACCTTCGGTTCCGAATACTCCATCTGGCTGGTCTGGGACTCGGCCAACGGCAACAGTGGCGTCGGCGAATCGACCAATACGGCGACACTGGAATTTCTCACCGGCGCCACCCCGGTCGCGGTGGATGCGCTGTCGTTTCGGGTTTCCGATATCGATCCGGTCGACAACAACAGCGGTACGGATCGCTGCGATTTCGTCACGCTGACCGGAAACGCCGGCAACCCGACGCTGTCCTATGTGTCACCGCTCGCGTCTTCCCGCTCGGTGCGTATCGGTCCGGGATCCGGCTCCGGCGCGACTGGAGCGCTGGCCGCCAACCAGGCGCAATGCATCTACAATTTCGGCAGCACGGGCTCGAACGTTTCCGACGGCGATGATTTCGGTTCGATCCTTGCAACATATCCGGCGGGGACAAGCGTCGCGACCATCGCCTACGACGAATCCATCGAGAACGTCTATGGCGTGACCAGCCGCAATGCCGCGGTACGCGGCGTCGGCGTATGGGGCGCATCGGCGATTACGGTCAACCAGTCGATCAGCCTGGTCAAGACGACCGCCGCCACCGGCTATTCGACGTTGGGTGAGACGATCACCTACACCTACACGATCACCAATGACGGACCGCTGCCGATCAATACCGGCCAGAACATTCAGATCCAGGATGACCTGATCGGGACGTTCACCTGCGGCACGATTGCGGCCGACATTCCCGTAGGCGGCACCCACAGCTGCAACGCGAACTATGTGGTGACCGCCGGCGACATGGTTGCCAGCGACATCACGAACAATGCGGTGGCAGGCGTCGGAACCGGGGCGCAATCATTCGCGACCCGCCTTCAGTCCAACACGTCCCAGGTCGTCCTGCCGCGCGAACTGCTGGCCAATCTGGTGACGGTGAAGACGCTGTCGTCGGGCGATCCGACGCCGGCGGAAGGCGATGCCGTGACCTTCCTGGTGACCGTGACCAACAATGGCGCCGACCAGGCGACGAATGTAACGCTGACCGACCTTTTGCCGGCCGGGCTCACGGCAACGGTCAACAACGGCACGGTGAGCCAGGGCTCCTACGCCTCGGGCACCGGCGTTTGGACGGTGGGCACGCTTGCCAACGGCGCCTCGGCGACGCTGACGCTGGAGGGCACGGTCGATGTCGGCGAAGGCGGCAATGTCATCACCAACACCACGACGGCGGCAACGACGCCGGACCAGACCGACCCGACGACAACGGGCGACGATCTGACCGAAAGCGTGACGGTCGACAACGACGCAAATCTGGTGACGGCAAAAACGCTCCCGTCGGGCGATCCGACGCCAACGGAAGGCGACACCGTGACCTTCCTGGTGACGGTGACCAACAACGGTGCGGCGCAGGCGACGAACGTGTCTCTGACCGACCTTTTGCCGGCGGGTCTGACGGCGACGGTCAACAACGGCACGGTGAGCCAGGGCTCCTACGCCTCGGGCACCGGCGTTTGGACGGTGGGCACGCTTGCCAACGGTGCCTCGGCGACGCTGACGCTGGAGGGCACGGTCGATGTCGGCGAAGGCGGCAATGTCATCACCAACACCACGACGGCGGCAACGACGCCAGACCAGACCGACCCGACGACGGCGGGTGACGATCTGACCGAGAGCGTAACGGTGAACGACTTCCAATTGTCGGTCACCAAGGTGGTCGACGTTGCGGACGTTTCGGCAGCCGGGGCGGCGCTCAACTACACGATGACCGTGACCAACACCGGCAATGCGGAACTGACCGGGATCGGTGTTGCCGATACGCTTGCCCAGGGCGTCGGTTCGACAGCGTTGACGCTCAGCGGACCGACCGGCGACGGCGGCGTCGCCGGCGTGCTCGAAGTGGGCGAGGTGTGGACCTATACGGCGAGCCATGTGGTGAGCCAGGCCGAGATCGACGACGACAACGATCTGGTCAACACGCTCGATGTGACGACGAGCGAGACCGGCGCGACGCTCTGGAGCGCCTCGGCCACCACGACCAATTCGGCAACCCGGTCGCTGTCGGTTTCCAAGGCGCCGGACGTCGCCAGCGTCAGTGCTGTCGGCGATGTCATCACCTACACGATCACGCTGACCAATACCGGTACGAAGACGCTCCGCAACATCGCGGTCTCCGACCCGTTGCTGTCCGGCATGTCGTGCACGCCGGGAACCGGCGCCACGCCCGATGACCTGGCACCGGGTGGCGTGGCGACATGTACCGGTACCTATGCCGCGGCGATCGCCGATTTCGACACCAATGGCGGCGGCGACGGCGACATCGACAACACGGTGACGGTTACCGCCAATGGCGGCGTCAACGAAACCGCCAGCGCGGCGGTGATCCTCAATATCAATCCCGGATTGACGATTACCAAGACGGCCGACGACACGACCGATGTCGTAGCCGGTCAGGTGATTACCTACACCTACCGCGTCGAGAACACCGGCAATCAGACCATCACCAACGTGTCGCTGTCCGACGCCCATGGCGGATCGGGTGCCGCGCCCGTGCCGTCCAACGAAACGCTGACCGCCGACAACGGTCCGCTCGGCGATTCCACCGATGGCGGCATCGACGGAACCTGGGATGCGATCGCGCCCGGCGACGTCGTCACCTTCACCGCCACCTACACAGTAACCCAATCAGATGTGGATACACTGCAATGACGCGGAACGACAAAAGCCATGATCGCATGATTTCGGGCCGCATGCGGCCCGCACCGGAAACCCCGTTCGACAGCCCGTTTGGCCGAAGGGTACGCGATCCGCTGGTGCGCTGGCTGCTCTGTGGCGGCTGCCGTCCATCGAAGCGACGAAGGGCAATGTCGAGCCCAAATCGCCAATCCGAAAATTCCAAAACAAATTACGGAGCCGAAACGATGTTTTGGAACCAAGAGCAGAAAACAAGTTCAGTTCAATCGAAAACCAAAAGGAGCCTGGTTATGAATGAACATGCAAACAGGGGAATGATCTCCCCTGTCAATCTGCCGGTCCGCGCCATGATGGTCGCGCCGCTGGCGCTTATGATCGGTATTTGGCAGGTCGCACCGGCCTGGGCAACGATCGACAACACGGTGACGGTTACCGGTTCGTCTCCGGGCAATACCGACGATGTGACGAACACCGATACCGAGAACGTCGATGTCGTCGACGCCGCCCCGGCGCTGACAGTGACCAAGGTTGCCGACGACGACACGGATGTCGCGGTGGGCCAGACGGTGACCTACACCTATACGGTCACCAATTCCGGCAATGTGACCATGACCAATGTCAGCCTGGCCGACGTACATGACGGCGCGGGTACCGCACCGACGCCGGTGTTTTCCGGTACGCCGCTGACAGACACCGGAACGATCGGCGACTCGACCGATGACGGTCTGGACAATATCTGGGACACGCTTGCGCCCGGCGACACGGTCAATTTCACATCGACCTATACCGTCGTGCAGGCCGATCTGGATTCCAACGGTGGCGGCGATGGCGACATCGATAACACGGCGACGGCGACGGGCACCTATGGCGGCAGCCCGACGACCGGCCAGATCAGCTACTCGATCGATCTGGAGGATGTCACCGCCAGCCTGACGGTCGCCAAGGTGGCCGACGACACCACCGATGTGACCGTGGGTCAGGTCATCACCTACACCTACACCGTCACCAATACGGGTAACGTGGCGATCACCAATGTCTTCCTGAGCGATTCCCACAACGGTTCCGGCCCGGCGCCGGTGCCCGGCAGCGAAGCGCTGTTGGCCGACAACGGCACCACCGGAGACTCCACCGATGGCGGTGTCGACGGCAACTGGGACACGCTTGGACCGCAGGACGTGATCACGTTCACCTCGACCTATACGGTGACGCAGTCCGACGTCGACAACCTGCAGTAAGGTCATCGATGTCACCGGATTCATCCGCTAGCCCGGTCAAAACCGGGCCGCCCGTCCCGGGCCCGCGCTTACGTGCGGGACGCCGAACCTGTCGCGCCCTCGCGACAGGCATGGCTGGCGGCCGGGTTGCCGGCTTGCGAATATCCGGACGCAACCCGATCCGCCTCTTGCGAGGCTCCTGCAAGGGAGCGGACAGGGCATGATCGCATTGCGCCGGAGACAGGGATGGCAGGACACCGCGGCGCGGCGGCGCAAGTCGCCGTGGATGGTGCTCCTTGCCGTCATCCTGTCGCTGGCGCAGATGCAGTACGCGCTTGCCGCCATCACCAACACCGTGGTGGCGACGGGCACTTATGGCGGGAGTGCCATCAACTCCCCGCCGGCGACCGAAAATGTCGACGTTCAGGACCTGGCTCCGGACCTGAACGTCGACAAGCGGGCGCGCACGCCGACTTATGTCAATGCCGGCGAGGTTCTGGCCTTCGATATCGACGTCACCAATACCGGAAACGCGACGCTGAGCGCCGTGACGGTCTCGGACCCCGACGCGGACGCTGTGGTCTGCCCCGGCGGCGGCGCGGTAATCGCGACCATGGCGCCTGGAGAGACGGTTACCTGCATCGCGACGATGATCGTCGTTCCAGCCGATGTGACCGCTGGATTCATAACCAATACCATCGAGGCGACGGCCACGGACCCCGCCGGAAATCCGGTCGGGCCGGCGCGGGACACCGAAACCGTGCTGCGCACACCTGTCGACCTCGTCACCATCAAGTCGCTGGCTTCGGCCGATGCGACACCGAGTGAAGGCGCCACGGTGATCTTCAGGATCGACGTGACCAACAACGGTCCCGAACAGGCGACCGGCGTCGAACTGACCGACGTGCTGCCCGCCGGCCTGACCTACGTGTCGGATACCGGTGGCGGCGTCTACGATTCGGGAACCGGCGTCTGGAACGTCGGCACCATTCCGGCGGGCGTGACGGTATCGCTGGAGATCAGCGCGACGGTGGACGCCGGCACGGTTGGCCAGACCATCACCAACAATGTCGCCGTTACCGGGCTCGACCAGAACGATTCCAATCCGAACGGAGACGATCTGACCGAGAGCATCGAGATCTCATCTGCCGATCTTGTCACGGTGAAGTCGCTCGTGACCGGCGGGACGTTCCGCGACGGCGATACCGTTCAGTTCCAGATCGTCGTGACGAACAACGGGCCGGATGAAGCGACCAATGTCGATCTTACCGATATTCTGCCAGCCGGCCTGACGGCGTCTCCCCCCGTCGCGACGGCCAGTCAGGGCTCCTTTGACGAGCCGGCCGGCCGCTGGTCGATCGGGACAATAGCGGTCGGCGCCAGCGAGACGATCACGCTCAACGCAACCATCGATACGGGCCAGGGCGGCAACACGATCACCAATATCACGACCGCGGCCCAAAGTGCCGATGTCGCGGATCCGTCGACTGCGGGTGACGTGCTGGAAGCTTCGCTGGTCGTCGATCCGCCGGAGATAGACGCGGTCGATGACGGAACCACAGGCGTAAACGGCCGGGCCGGCGCGACCGGCGTCGTCAATGTCTTCGACAACGATACGGTAAGCGGCAGCCCGTTCGCGCCCGCCGACGTCAACCTGACCAACATGACGCCGGGCGTTCCGCTGACGCTCAACCCCGACGGTACGGTCGATGTGCCCGCGGGTACGCCCGCCGGCGTCTACACCGTCACCTACCAGATCTGCATCGCGGCCTATCCGACGATCTGCGATACCGCCGAGGTGTCGGTCACCGTCGATCCACCGGTAATCGATGCGGTGGACGATTCGACCGGAGCTGTCGCTGATGGAACCAATGGCAGCCCGGACCACATCAATGTGTTCGACAACGACACGCTGGACGGAGCGTCGTTCGTACCGGCCGAAGTGATACTGACGGAGATTTCCCAGAGCCCCGGCAATCATCTCGTCCTGCAACCGGACGGTACCATCGATGTACCGCCCGGAACGCCGGCGGGTACCTATACGCTCGAATACCGGATCTGCGACGCGATCAATCCGACCATCTGCGATACCGCCGTGGCCACCGTCGTCGTCGAGCAACTCGCGACCATCTCCGGTTATGTCTACGAGGATAGCAACGGAAACGGCCTGTTCGATCCGGCGTCCGATGCGCGACAGGGCGGGTATACGGTTGAACTGGTGGTCGGCGGCCTCGTCATCGATACGACTGTCACCGCTGCCGACGGCTCCTATTCATTGACCGGCATTCCTGCCGCGCCGGGTTACCGGCTGGTGTTCCGCGACCCCGGCGGAAACATCATCGGCGGCATCTCCGACATCACCCTGTCGCCCGGCCAGGACCTGACCGACCAGAACATGCCGATCAATCCGTCGGGCGTGGTCTACGACGCCTTGACGCGTCAGCTGGTGCAGGGCGCGGTTGTCACGATGACGGATGGCAGCGGCAATCCGCTGCCGGCCGCCTGCCTGGTCGATCCGGCCTGGCAAGGCCAGACGACCGGTCCCGATGGCGGATATCGGTTCCAAGTCATTCCGGGCGCCGATCCGGCCTGTCCGGCCGGCGAGACCCGCTATGTGATCGAAGTGGCGCCGCCTGCGGCCTATGTGCAGGCGGTGTCGACCATCCTGCCGCCGATGCCGGGCGATGCCGAACTCACCGCCTGCACGTTCGATGCCGTGCCGGGGGGCGCCTGCCAGACCTCCGACAGCATCTCGCCGCCACCGCCCGGCGTGCCGGCGATCTATGCGCTTTCCATCCTGCTGGAGGCCGGCGATCCCTTCTTCATGCACAACCACATTCCGGTCGATCCGGTGCCGGCGACAACCAATATCACGGTGACCAAGGTTGCAGACCGGCGTCTTGTCCACCGCGGCGAGCGCGTCGAATACACGATCGAGGTCACCAATGAGGACGCCAATACCCACACGAACCTGACGCTGGTCGACATCATTCCGGCAGGCTTCCGCTTCGTGCCGGGCTCGGCAACGGTGGATGGCGTGGCCGCAACGCCGACCGAATCAGGCGCCAGGCTCGAGTTCACCGGACTGACGCTCGGGCCCAACCAGACCATCGTGATCACGATCCAGCTCGACGTTTTGAGCACCGCCGGGGCCGGCAGGTATGTCAATCGCGCGCGCATCTACGATTCCGGCGGCAATCTGCTGGCTGCCGAGGCCACGGCCACGGTGGAAGTGCAGATCGAGGCGGTGTTCGATTGCTCCGATGTGATCGGGCGGGTCTTCGACGATCGCAATCGCAACGGCTATGCGGACGATGGCGAGCCGGGCCTGCCGGCGGTTCGCATCGCCACTGTCAATGGCGTCCTGATCACCACGGATCGCCATGGCCGCTTCCATGTCGCATGTGCCGATATTCCGGACAGCGCGATCGGCTCCAATTTCATCCTGAAGCTGGATACGCGAACTTTGCCAACGGGTTACCGGGTGACGACGGAAAATCCGCGTGTGGTTCGCCTTACCGCTGGCAAGACGGTCAAGGTGAATTTCGGCGCCGCCGCGGGACGGGTCGTCCGGCTCGATATCAATGGCGGCGCCTTCGAGGATGGCACCACGGCGCTCAAGCCGAAATGGCGGGCCGGCATCGACCAGCTCATCGAGGTGCTCAGAAAGGAACACTCGGTTCTGAGGCTGATTTATCGAGCCACGCCTGGCGAAGGTGAATTGGCCCGCCAAAGGGTTAATGCAATCATTGCGATAGTTCGAGAGCGCTGGGACTCGTTTAACGATAGTTATCCTCTTGAAATTGAAAGCGAAATATTGAACTAGATGCAACCATACGTACAGTTCTTTACCCAGCGTTAACCATAAACGTTAAAGACTCGGACTCGTTTTGAATAAGCGGGTCCAGATTTGTCGTGGGCGGATAAAACGAGGCGCGCTCGCCGCGCAGGCCGGAGGATTCTGCCCGGCCATGTTGTAGCAGGTGCCGGCAAGGCACTTGCTGCCGTCCTTTCTTCCACACTTCTGTTGACCGCTTCCGCCGGCGAAGCCGCGCTCGAAACCCCGCAACCCGCTTTTTCCATCTCCATCAGCAATGTTGCCTCCAAGGCTGACCGGCTGCATGATGCAAGCCGTAATCCGCATGATGCGCCGGACCCGACCGCTCCACCCGCGGCGGTTGGGCCAAACGAGGCAACAGAGGGGACGACGGCGCCCGACCCGCTGCCGCTCGGACCCGGTTCACCGCGAATGACCGGACAAATTCCGGTCTTCGCCACGGTTGCCGAGCCGATCTTCAATCTCGAAGGACCCGCAATACCGGTGGATGATGCCGCCGAAAACGACGAGATGAAGATCGGTAAGGCATTCGGTCCGCCGGATATCGGGGCCTCGGGCGTGGCTTCGGCTTCCGGTGTCGTCGACCGCGGACGCGGCGTTGATGATGCGCCCGATCCGCGGGCCGCCAAAATCCGACCGCCCCTGCCGGCGAAGACCGGTCATGTTCAGGTCGCGTCAAACGATACGGGCTCGCGCTATGTCAGCCCGAGGAAGAAAGGACAAAAGGCCGGGCGTTTGACGACGGGATCGGTGCGCAGGACCACCACGCCACCGGATGTCGATCCGGAGATCATGTTCTCCATCAGCGTCGACGGCGAACATGTTGCCGGTACGCCCGTGCCGGATGGCGGCGGCCGCAGCGCCAATGCCGCGCTGGATGCGATGAATATCCAGGTCAAGTTCGACGGGCTCGACGTAACGCCGATGCTCAATGTCTCGACCATGCCGGTGCGCCGTAGCTATCTCGCCGGCGAGCAGGTGACTTTCCTGGCGACCGCCAACTATCCGGCATTCATAAACCGCGCCGAGATCTGGATTACTGCAAAGGACGGAGAACATGCCGGCCGCTCGGCGGTAGTCCTGCCGGTCGCCATCAACGGCACCGCATTCTGGACGATGCCGGCCGACGGACCGGCAGACTACCTCTACGTGCTGCGTGTCTATGACGCGCAAGGCAGGTTCGACGAGACCGAGCCGCTGAGCCTTGCGCGGACGATACGCTTCAATGACGGCCACGAGCCGAAGGATGCGGCGGTCGCGCCGGGTTTCGGGGAAGACCGGACCGCCAGGCGCAATATTCCGATCCATGGCGGCACGATTACGGTCTACGGCAGCGACGTTCCGCCGGGCTATGACGTTCGCATCATGGGAGACGAGGTTCCGGTCGACCGTGACAGCGCCTTCGTTGTCCAGCGTATCCTGCCTGCCGGCGATCATTCCGTCTCGGTGCAGGTCAATGGCGGGGAGGACGGTGGCGTCGAGTTCGACCGCGCGGTCAACATCCCAGCCAATGACTGGTTCTATGTTGCGATCGCCGATGCGACAATCGGTTATCGCGATGGCGATGCGGGCATCGAGACGGTCAGGCCAGGCGAGTTTGGCAAGGTCTACACCAAGGGCCGGCTCGCCTTCTACCTGAAGGGCAAGATCAAGGGCCGGACGTTGCTGACCGCCGCCGCCGACACCGGCGAAGGCGAAATTGGTAGTTTGTTCAAGGGTTTCGATGAAAAGAGCGCCCGCGACCTGCTGCGCCGGCTCGATCCGGACGATTACTATCCGGTCTATGGCGACGATTCGACCTCGGTCGAGGACGCTCCGACGCGCGGCAAGTTCTACGTTCGGCTGGAGCGCGGCGACAGCCACGTAATGTGGGGCAACTACAAGACCAAGATTTCCGGCACCGAGCTGATGCGTTCGGACCGGGCGCTCTACGGTGCCAGCGGCATCTATCGCTCGCCGGAAACCACGTCGTTCGGCGAACGGCGTACCGAGGTCACCACCTATGCCGCCCAGCCGGGAACGCTGCCGCATCGCGACGTGTTCCGCGGTACCGGCGGTTCTGCCTATTTCCTGAAGTATCAGGACATTGTCGCGGGCTCCGAAACGGTACTGGTCGAGATACGTGACGGGACCACAGGCGCGCTGGTCGAAAGGCGGCGCCTGCAATACGGCACGGATTACGACATCGACCCGATCCAGGGCATCATCATCCTGATGAAACCGCTGTCGTCGATCACCGGCGGTTCGGACCCGGTGCGCGACGGAGCGCTGGACGGGCACGAGGTCTATCTTGTGGTCCAGTACGAGTTCACGCCGGCGGCCGGTGACGTCGATGGTTATGTCTATGGCGGCCGCTTCCAGCACTGGTTCGGAGAACATGTACGCATCGGCGCCACCGGCATGAGCGAAAAGACGGGCGCAGCCGACCAGATCGCCTATGGCGCCGACCTGCAGTTGCGCATGTCGGACGAGACCTATCTGGAGGCGGAGTTCGCCCAGTCGGACGGCCCCGGTTTCTCCAATTCGTTCTCCACCGACGGCGGCATCACGATCGACGACAAGCCGGCGTCGGGCGTCAGGGGCGTGGCCGCAAAGGCATGGCGCCTGCGGGCCCGCGCTTCGTTGGGAGAGATCACCAACGACCGGATAACCGGGTCGATCGGCGGCTATTACGAAGAAAAGGAAAGCGGTTTTGCGACGCTTGCCGAGCAGGTCAATATCGACCAGCGTATCTGGGGCGCCCATGCCGAGGTCGATCTGACGGCAAAGACGGCGCTCAAGCTGACCTATGATGATTTCGAAGATGCCTCGGGCAAGCGGAAACGGCTTGGCTCCGGCTCCGTGACGTTCAAGTTCGACGATCGCTGGCAGATTGCGCTCGGCGTCGAGCATGCGCGGCTGGCCAGCCCCGGCACCACCAAGGCCGGATATAACGGCCGGCGGACCGACATCGGCGCCAGGCTGGAATTCAGGCCCGACGACGGCCGCCTGTTCTACCTGTTCGGCCAGGGAACGGTCGATCTGTCGGGCGACATCCATCGCAACGACCGGATTGGCGTCGGCGCCGAGTTCAGGCTGACCGAGAAGGTCGGCGTAACCGGCGAGGTTTCCTATGGCAGTACCGGTGTTGGCGCCCTGGCGGGCGTGACCTACGATCCCACCGCAGACGATCACTACTATGTCGGTTACGAACTCGATCCCGATCGCTCGTTCAGCGATACCTCCAGCTATGCGCTGGTGGGAGACGATCGCGGATCGCTTGTCGTCGGCGCGAAGCGCAAGATGAGCGACACGCTGTCGGCTTACAGCGAAAACAATTTCGACATATTCGGCCGCCGTCGGTCAATGACCCAGGCCTACGGCGTCGTCTACACGCCGGATGCGATCTGGACCGTCAATGGCGGGATCGAGATGGCGCGGATCAACGACTCTTCCGTCGATCCGACGACCGGTCTGGAGCGCAGCGATTTCGACC
This sequence comes from Rhizobiaceae bacterium, assembly GCA_041397625.1. GTDB lineage: Bacteria > Pseudomonadota > Alphaproteobacteria > Rhizobiales > Rhizobiaceae > JAWKWH01. The sequence goes on along the minus strand of JAWKWH010000005.1, from coordinate 66,841 downwards.
GCAAGGCGTTCTCGATGTCGGTCGGCTACAATGACGAGGAGGCGGGCATCACCGCGAGGGTTCGCGGCGAGGCGCGTTTCGAGGAGTCGACCGATGGGACGCGCGACCAGAACACCTGGCTGTTCGCCGCCGGCCTCGAGTGGCGCACCATGGAAAACTGGCGGCTGATCGCCAAGATGGACGCCGTTCTGTCGAAGGCGAAGGGCACGTCGTTCCGTGACGGCAACTATGTCGAGGCGTCGATCGGCTATGCCTATCGCCCGACCGACAACGACCGCATCAACGCACTGTTCAAATATACCTATCTTTACGATCTGCCCGGCGCCAACCAGGTCAATGTCGCCGGCGATCTGCTCGGCCCCTCGCAGCGAAGCCACATCCTGTCGCTCGACGCCACGTTCGATGTTCGGCCGTGGTTGTCGATCGGCGGCAAATACGGCGTGCGCGTCGGCGAGATCCGCGCGCGCGGCGCAAGCGCATGGGAGCAGTCGATCGCCCATCTCGGCATCGTGCGAACCGATCTGCACATCGTGAAACACTGGGATGTGCTGCTGGAGGCGCGGGTGATGTACATACCGGGCCAGGATACGACCGAGTTTGGTGCCCTGGCGGCGATCTATCGGCATTTCGGCGACAATTTCAAACTCGGCGTCGGCTATAATTTCGGCCGGTTCTCCGACGACCTGCGCGACGTCGTGTTCGACGATCAGGGCTTTTTCGTCAATATCATCGGCAAATTCTGACAATCTCGCCAAATCGGATTTGAACGCGACCTGCCGGCATGCGAATGTCGCCCGATGGTTGCCAACACAGTGACAGGATGCGCGATGACGGAACCGGTCCTCCTGAACGAACGCCATGACGGCTATGCGGTGCTGACGCTGAACCGCCCTGACCGTCTCAATGCCTTTACCGCCGAGCTGCACGCGTCACTGCGCGATGCGCTCGAGGCGCTCGAAGCCGACGAGGACTGCCGCGTGATCGTGCTGACCGGCGCCGGGCGCGGGTTCTGCGCGGGACAGGATCTCTCGGACCGGGATCCGTCGATCTCCGGTGCACGGCCCGATCTCGGCCAGTCCCTCGAAACGCTCTACAATCCGCTGATCAAGCGCATCCGTTCCACGGACAAGATGGTGATCGCCGCGGTTAACGGCGTCGCCGCCGGTGCCGGCGCCAATATCGCGCTTTCGACCGACATCGTGCTGGCGGCAAAATCCGCCAGGTTCATCCAGGCCTTCTCCAAGATCGGCCTCATACCGGATGCCGGCGGAACCTACTGGCTGACACGACGCCTCGGCGAGGCGCGCGCCAAGGCGCTGGCGCTGACGGCGCATCCGCTCTCGGCCGAGGACGCTGCCGCGTGGGGACTGATCTGGCGCGCGGTCGACGACGAGGCGCTGATGGACGAAACCCATGCGCTGGCTCAAAGCCTCGCCAATGGCCCGTCACATGCCTACGCCCTGACCAAGAGGGCCATCCACGCCGCTTCAGGCAACACGCTGGAGGAGCAGTTGCAGCTTGAACGCACCTTGCAGCGCGAGGCGGGCTTTTCGGATGACTACAAGGAGGGCGTGGCTGCGTTTCTGGAGAAGCGGCCAGCCAACTACCGGCGCAAATAGCCGGGTTTGTGGGACCGAACTGTTCTAGCCGCTCACCTTGGCGTTGAAATCGCTGAAGAATTTCCCGGCGAGTTTCTTTGATGTCGACTGGATCAGCCGGCTGCCGAGCTGGGCCATCTTGCCACCGACATCGGCTTTTGCCTTGTAGGTAAGGATCGTCGCGCCAGGGCCGTCCTCGGCCAACTGCACATCGGCACCGCCCTTGGCAAATCCGGCAACGCCGCCCTTGCCCTCGCCGGCGATGGTGTAGGAATGCGGCGGGTTGAGATTTTTCAGCTCCACGTCACCGGAAAACGTCGCCTTGATCGGACCGATCTTGAGCTTGACCGTCGCCGTCATCTCTGTCGGCGAGCTCATTTCGAGCGCTTCGCAGCCGGGAATGCACGCCTTCAGGATTTCGGGGTCGTTCAGCGCTTCCCAGACCTTCTCCAACGGCGCCTCGATGCGCTCTTCGCCATCCATGTTCACGGCCATGATCGTTTCCTTGCGTCGGTTCGAAGTCAGCGTACCGGTAACACCGCAATGTCGATGCTGTCCATCGTGCTTGCGGCGGTTTGCGCCATGAAATATCGATGAGGGTAAAGCGGGCAGGAGACGACATGGCCAGGAAAACATCTCTCAAGCTCAGATCGCAAGCCTGGTTCGACAACCCGGACGATCCGGGCATGACGGCGCTTTATATCGAACGGTATCTGAATTTCGGTATCACGCGCGAGGAACTGCAGTCGGGCAAGCCACTGATCGGAATTGCGCAGACCGGCTCCGACCTGTCGCCCTGCAATCGGCATCATCTCGAACTGGCCAAACGGATACGCGAGGGGATCGTCGCCGCCGGCGGGATCGCATTCGAGTTTCCGGTGCACCCGATCCAGGAAACCGGCAAGCGGCCGACCGCGTCGCTCGACCGCAATCTCGCCTATCTCGGCCTCGTCGAAACGCTTTATGGCTATCCGCTTGACGGCGTGGTTCTGACGATCGGCTGCGACAAGACCACGCCGGCGCTGCTGATGGCGGCCGCGACGGTCAATATCCCTGCGATTGCGCTTTCGGTCGGTCCGATGCTGAACGGCTGGCACGAAGGCGAGCGCACCGGTTCCGGTACGGTGGTGTGGAAATCGCGCCAACGGCTGTCAGCGGGCGAGATCGATTACGAGCAGTTCATGGAAATCGTCGCCTCGTCCGCGCCGTCGGTCGGCTATTGCAACACGATGGGGACGGCGACGACCATGAACTCGCTTGCCGAGGCGCTGGGTATGCAGTTGCCGGGATCGGCGGCGATACCCGCGCCTTATCGCGAGCGCGGCCAGATGGCCTATGCGACCGGCCGGCGCATCGTCGATATGGTGCATGGCGATCTAAAGCCTACCGACATCATGACGCGGGAAGCGTTCGAGAACGCGATCGTGGTCAATTCGGCCATCGGCGGATCGACCAACGCGCCAGTCCACCTGAACGCGATCGCCCGGCATCTGGGGATCAAACTCGACAATGACGACTGGCAGGCGATCGGATACAGGATCCCGTTGCTGGTGAACCTGCAGCCGGCGGGCGAGTATCTGGGCGAGGATTATTGTCGTGCCGGCGGCGTGCCGGCTGTCATCTCCGAACTGATGCGCCACGACCTGCTGCCGCATCCGGCAGCGCTTACCGCGAACGGCCAGACGATCGGCGACAATTGCCGCGATGTGCCAATCGGCAACGCAGATGTGATCCGTACGGTCGACAACGCCATGGTCGACAATGCCGGTTTCATCAACCTGAAGGGCAACCTGTTCGACAGCGCCATCATGAAGACCAGCGTGATTTCCGATGAGTTCCGCCGACGCTATCTGTCCAATCCCGACGATCCGATGGCCTTCGAAGGCGTCGCGATCGTTTTCGACGGGCCGGAAGACTATCACGCCCGCATCGACGATCCCTCACTGGGTATCGACGAAAAGACGATGCTGTTCATGCGCGGCGCCGGGCCGGTGGGCTATCCGGGTGCTGCCGAAGTGGTCAACATGCAGCCGCCGGCCTATCTGATCAGAAAGGGGATCACTTCGCTGCCATGTATCGGCGATGGACGGCAGTCGGGAACGTCCGGTTCGCCGTCGATCCTCAATGCGTCGCCGGAAGCGGCGGTCGGCGGCGGGCTGGCGTTGTTGAACAGCGGCGACCGGGTACGCATAGACCTCAACAAATTCACCGCCGACATCCTGATCTCCGACGGAGAGCTTGCGGCGCGGCGCAAGGCGCTCGAGGACGCCGGCGGCTATGCCTATCCGGAACATCAGACGCCGTGGCAGGAAATCCAGCGCGGCATGGTCGATCAGCTGTCGCGCGGCATGGTGCTGAAACCGGCGGTCAAGTATCAGCGTGTCGCCCAGACCAAGGGCCTACCGCGCGACAATCACTGAGCGTGGCGGTCACCAGCCCATGTGATCGCGTGGCAGGTGGACATTGGCAAATGTCTTGCGAATCCGGTCATCCAGGTCGCGCGAAACGTGCCGCGGAAAACGGGTTTCCAGAATTCGCCGCTTTTCGGCGACGGCGCGCTCGACGATGTCGGGCTTGCCTTTCTCGACCCACTCCTTGGGGCTCGAACGGTCGCCGAGCGCGGGATAGACATATTCGGTCTGCATCAGCTTCAGCGTCTGCTGGTGGCCGAGATAGTGGCCGGGACCGTTGAGGCAGACATCGGCAATCGTTTCCAGCGACAATGCGTCGTCGGAAACGTCGATGCCGCGCACACAGCGCAGACACTGGCCGATCAGGTCGTTGTCGATGATCAGGCTTTCCAGGCAAAAGCCCATCAGCGAGCCGTGCATTCCGGCAGATTCGTAGACCAGGTTCAGCCCGGAGAGGCCGGCCAGCACGTTGGAGATGCCTTTTTCGTAGCCTGACTGGATGTCGGGCAGCTTGGCATCGGCCATCCCGGCGGCCGAACCGCCCGGAAGGTTGTAGTAATGCGCCATCTGGGCGCAGGCCGCCGTCAGCAGTGCCTGTTCGCCCGATCCACCCGACATAGCGCCGGTGCGCAGGTCGGAGACGAAAGGCCAGGTGCCGAAGATGGCCGGATGCCCCTTCTTCAAGGCGTTGACGTAGACGAGGCCGGCAAGAACTTCGGCGACGGCCTGAACGACGGCGCCGGCGACGGCCGCGGGTGCGGTGGCGCCCGCCTGACCGGCCGACAGCAGCAGCACCGGCATGCCGCCTTCCACGCAGGCTTCCAGAACGCCACAGGCGTCCTCGGCGAACTTCATCGGCGGTACGACGAAGCAGTTGGAATTGGACACGAACGGACGTGCCCGGAAGTTCTCCTCGCCGCCGGCGATCATGTAGCAAAGGTCGAGCGCCTGCCTGACGTTTTCGCGGACGGTGAAGCTGGTGCCGACATGTTTGGTCGTGCCGGCGAGTGCCGCATAAAGCGTATTGAAATCGAGATCGACGGGGTCGACCATATCGCGGGCGACCATCGGCCGCTGGAAAAAATGCACATTGTCGAGTGTTTCGACGATGCGGGCGGCGTCATAAATGTCCCTTAGCGTGGATTCGCGATATTCGCGCTTTTCGACATCGACCAGATGCACGGCGGCGCCGGCCGTGCCGAAATGTACCCGGTTGCCCGACAGCCGCATGTCGTGCCGACTGTCCTGGCCGCAGAGCGCGAAATCGCGCGCTGCCGTCCTTATGGTGTCCAGAACCAGATTGCGCGGAAAGCGCAGGCGTCCGTTTTCACCGTAAACCGCGCCGACGCCCGTGCAGGCTTCGATGCAGGAGGGAATGGCATCGGCAAAGCCGACCGTCTCGAGAGTGGTGAGCACCGCCTCGTTTATCCGCTCCTGGTCCTGCGGCGAAAGCGGCTTGTAGGTTCCACCCTCCATGCCGGGGCGGATCGGCCGTATCTCGTCGGCCAGCGGGGCCGCACGCATTGCCCGTCGTGCTTCACGGCCGCCTGAACGGCGCGAAGTTGGGACGGGCCCCGGCGAGGTTCGGTTCATCGGCTGCTCCGCCACGATGAAATTTCCAGCTGATTTTTCATCGTGATCGACCGACATACGGAGACAAAAGCGACAGCGGATGGCGCAATAGCGGCAACGGTCGCCACTCAGCCGGAATCCGTCAATCGCCGTGCAGCGCGAGCCAGTTCCGTGATGCCTTTGTCGATACTTCGAACCGGTATCGAGGATATGCCGATGCGCATGTAGTTTTTCGGTTTGCCGGCGCCGGCGAAGAACACTGCGCCGGGTTCGATCAGGACGCCACGTTCATAGGCAAGTGCAGCCAGCCTGTCGACATCGGTGCTTGCGGGCCCTTTCAGCCAAAGCGAAGTACCGCCGGCGGTGTATCCCGACGACCATTCCGGCAGATGGTTGGCGACGGAGCGGATGACCTGCTCGCGACGTTCGCGAAACGCCGAGGCCAGCTTGCGGACCAGCGTCTCGTGGTGTCCCAGCGACAGGAACAGCGCCACGGCGCGCTGATTGTTGGCCGGCGGGTGGCGCATGACGAAGCGCCGCAGCGCCCGCAGTTCGGTAATCAATTCGCGCGGCGCGACGATGTAGCCGACGCGCAGGCCCGGCGCCAGTGTCTTCGACAGCGAGCCGACATAGATGACGCGACCTGAATGATCGAGGCTTTTGAGCGCCAGTTCCGGCGCATCGTCGAGAAGCTGGCTGTCATAGTCGTCCTCGATGACGATCATGTCGTTGTCGGCGGCATGTCCGAGCAGTTCGTTGCGGCGCGCTGCGGTCATCGACACCATGGTCGGACATTGGTGGCTTGGGGTCACGAAAGCAAAGCCGCAATCGGCTGGAATATCGGAGACGACCAGCCCGTGCTCGTCGACCCGCACCGGCACGGTCTCGGCTCCGGCAAGGCGGAAGATGCTGCGCGCGTCGGGATAGCCCGGATCCTCGACTGCGACACGTGCTCCCCTGCCCATAAGCAGAGCGGCCAGCATGTAGAGCGCGTTCTGGGCGCCGAGCGTGATCATGATCTCGTCGGGGCTGGCGAAGATGCCGCGCCTGGGAAGCATGCGCGCCTGAATCTGCTCGACAAGCAATGGATCGTCGAGTTCGAACATGTCGGAGGCCCAATTGTGGATCTCCAGCACGGCGAGCGCCATTCGATTGCATTCGCGCCATTCCGTCGTCGGAAACATCGACGGGTCGAACTGGCCGTAAATGAACGGATAGGCCGACTTCTGCCAGTTGACCGGCTTGATCGGCTTGGGCAGAGCGAGAGCGCTCGATTGGGCGCGTTTGTGCCAGTCGATAGCCTGCCGGTTCGTGTGGCTCGTGCGTTTCGGCTGGTCGGGCGTTGCCAGGATTTCCGGATTGACGAAATGGCCGCGGCGTTCGCGCGCGATCAGAAAGCCCTGGTCGACCAGCTGCTGGAATGCGAGCACGACGGTGCCGCGCGCAACGCCGAGTTTCTGGGCCAGTACGCGGCAGGACGGTAACGGCATCTTCGCCGAAATCTGGCGATCGAGGATGGCTGCGACGATCGCCTGGCGAATTTGCGCCTGCAATGTTTGACCGGAATGAGGTGCAATCGAAAACAGGCCGGACCACATCGTATCGTCGCTGCGCGAGGGCATCTGGTCCACATTCTCCCATGTGCCGAAGCGAAAACTATAAAGCGCGGGCGATCTTGGCACAATTGTCTTAGTCCAAAATTTCGATAGCGCTTTCCAGACAACACAAATCAGCTTCGAACGGCTGCGAGCATCGATGGGTGCGAATTTCTCGCCTGAATTCAAGTGGTTAAAGAATTCTAAACGCGGTTGTGATTGCGCGCACAGCAACAACGCGCCAGCGTGACCATTGTGTCCCCGTGTTCAGCAGCAACCCCAACACGGAGAAAGACCATGAGAAAGCTCATCACCATCGCCCTTCTGACCAGCTTTGCCCTCAGCGGTACGGCGATCGCCCGCACCGCCGGAAACGGACCGGATGCTCCTGGTGGCCCGGAAGGCCCCGGCGCCAGCGACAATAACGGTCCCGAGGTCGTGCGCATTGCTCGCAGGCCTACCCGGCCGGTCCGGCGCTATCTGGCTCCCAAGATCGTCGATGTATGCGGAACCGGCGCCGATGTGACCTCGATGAACGGTGAATGCGGCCAGTATAGCCGTTAAGCACGTCCCAAGCCTGACCTCCCAACGTGCGGCCCGCTCCATGAGCGGGCCGCTTTTGTCTGTCTTTCGTTGCCGGACAGGCGTGCTATTGTCGGCCCGTCAGTTTCGTACGAGGTCGGCCATGGTATCGCTCAAGCGCTTCTCCCTGTTCCAGTCGCTCACCGATGCCCAGGATCACAAATGGTCATCGCAGTGTAATGTCACCGAGCATGGAGAGCATGAACTGGTCGTCGACTTCATGGACGAAAGTCACGATGTGCGGTTCATCATCTCCGGCCGCGTGCGCGTCATATTGCGGTTTGCAACGGGGCGTGAGGCGATCCTGGGCGAGTTCGGCGATGGGGAGTTCTTCGGGGAACTGGCGGCGATCGACGGCCAGGCGCGGTCGGCCAACATCACCGCGATGGTGTCCACCAGATTGCTGTCGGTGCCGCGAGCGGTGTTTCTCGATATCATGCGCGATGCGCCGGATGTGGCGATAGAACTGTTGCGCATCCTGTCGGCACGGGTCCGCGACCTCAACATGCGCGTGGCCGAGCGCTCCTTCCTCAAGACCAAGTACAGGCTCTACAGCGAGCTCCTGCGGCTTTCGCGGTCCCGCGCCGGGCATGACGGCCAGCGGATTATCTCGCCGCCACCGGTGCAGCAGGCATTGGCGGAACGGATTGGTTGCAGCCGGGAAGCGGTTTCGCGCGAGATGGCGGCGCTCGACCGTGCCGACATCATCGAGCGGGCGCGCGGCGGTGTGGTGCTGAAGGATGTCGACGAATTGTCGAAGCGCATCTCGGCAGGATGGAGCGACACCGATTGAATCAGGGGCTTTGATCTGCCGCGGTCGTGAAAGCCTCGATCTCCTCATCGAAACCATAAAGTTTCAGGCGGCCGACTGTCCTCAGTTCGCGGCTTGTCGACCTGGCGAAGCCCGGCCCGGCAAGCAGGCCCGCGCCTGCCGTCTTGGTGGCGCTCTCCAACCGGGCGGCGAGATTGACCGTATCGCCGATCGCCGTGTAGTCGATGCGACGGGCGGAGCCGAAATTGCCGACCGAACAGATGCCGGTCTCCAACCCGGCGCCGATCTGAAGCGGTGGCAATGAACGTTTCTCGAGCACAGCGTTGGCGGAAGCAACCCGGGCGATGATCGCCTCGGCGGCGGCCAGCGCCCGGTCGGCATGGTCGGCTACTTCGATCGGTGCATTCCATATCGCCAGCACCGCGTCACCCATGAATTTGTCGATCGTGCCGTCACGTTTGAGGATTTCATCGGTGGCGATGGACAGGAAATGATTGACGACGGTGACGATCTCGGAGGCCGCAAGCGAATGCGTCATGGGCGTGAAGCCGCGAATATCCATCATCAGCACCGTAATCTCGCGTTTCTCGACCGCGATCAGTGCTTCCGCATCATCATTGGCGAGTTTTGCCACGATTGCCGGCGAGAGGAACTGGGAGAACTGGCGGGTAAGGGTTCGCCGTTTGCGTTCGGCGATGCGGTAGTGGGAGTAGCCGGATGTGACGGCAACCAATAGCAGGCCGACGGCCGGTTGCAGCCCCTCGGCCAACACCGCCCTGCCGGCAAAGGCGGAGATGCCGGCAATGAACGGGGATGCGATCGTCAAAACCATCGCGGGAACGGCCAGAAGGGGCCGCGAACCGCTCAATCGTGCAAGCAGGACGAGCAGGATGGCGCCGATCGCGAACCAGGCTCGTTCGAACCATTCGATGTGCGCGGGTTCGGTGATGAACTGGCGGGCCAGCAGTTGCTCGATCACCAATCCATGTACTTCCGAACCAAGGCGGGCGACCTGTGCCGGTGTGATGTGGAACTGATCGAGCCCGGCGGCGCTCACGGCGATGATGACGATGGCGTCTTTCAGTTCCGGTAGCGGTTCGCCATCGAGCAAGGCTGTCGCCGAAATGACCGGCAGGCTGCCGCGACGTTCGCGCAGGTAGATCGAGCCGTCGGGTTGCAGCGGAAAAACCGAGTTTCCGAGCTTGAGCGCATCGAAGCCGCCATCGCGCATTCGCGCGGTAAAACCCTGTTCGCCGAGATACAGTCGCACCAGTTCCAGCGCGAAGGTGGGCCACGCACGCAGTTCCCGATCGTCGGCCTGTAGCCAGATCAGCGGCAGGCGGCGCAGCGTGCCATCGCTGTCCGGCGTAGCGCGGATGACACCGAGGCCGGCCGCGGCCTCGTTGAAAATAGGAAGCGAGGCGACGATACCGGGCAGGGCGGGCAAATCCTCCGGCACGTCGCCCACCAGCGACCAGCCCGCCTTGGGGGTGGTCGACGAAGCCGTCGGCGTGGCGTCCGTGCTGACGGCAAGCACGGTCGGTGCGCGCGAAAGCGAATAGGCCAGGCGCCTGTCGCCGTCGGCGCCACCCGGTCCGGCGTCCGCCTCGGGGAAAAGGATATCGAGCCCGATGGCGCGTGCGCCCCTGTCGGCGGCCGTGTCGACGAGATCTGCGATCAACCCCCGGTTCCAGGGCCACCGGCCGCGGGTTTCCAGGCTCTTGTCGTCGATGGCGACCAGAAAGACGGGTGCTGCGACAGGCTCCGCCGGCAGCAGCATCTGGTAGATGTCGAACGTCTTGCCGCGCAACGCGGAAAACTCGCGGTCAAAGAGCACATGAACAGCCAACAGAACGAACGCGAGAAGGACCGCGCCGCTCCAGGCTCGCAATTGCACGCGGGCGGTCTCCTATTGCCGACCCAGCGGGATGCCAGGGAAATTCGGTTCGCGGGGCAGTTCGGCGCGGGGAATCGAGCCGTCGCGCGACCTGCAGCGTTTGAGGAACGTGCCCGCTTTCGAAGCGCAGCCGGCATGACCGTCGATGCCGCTTCCGCGGTCGCCGGGGACGCCGGTTCCGGCAATCCGGTCGGTACTGTCGAGCACGGCATGGCGGCTGCGTCCGGCCGGACCGACATCGATGGTCGAACCGTTGGAGATGCAGGAGAAACCGGGTTTGGTTATGATCTTCTTGATGCGCCCGAGCCGGCAGGTGAGCTGGCCGGCGCGCAAGATGCCCTCCGAAGCGCTGCGCTTGACCGATATGTCGGCGATGCCGCCGCGAACACCCAGCACCATGTGGGGCGTGCGGACGTTCATGCGCCCGCGTTTCGAAATCTGGCCGCCGTAGAAGCGCGTCAGGCCGCTGTCGGCGCGGATCGTCGACGAACCGCGCCGCGTGCCTGGATCATAGACGAACTCGTCGATGGTCAGGCTCGAATTGGGACCGATCTTGGCGCTCGATTCATCTAGGAACACGATCATGCCGAGGCCGGTATTGTTGCTGCGCAGCCTATCGTTCAGGAAGATCTCGGCGCCGACGCCCAGCGCCGGACCGTTGAGACGTTTGATCACCGTCTGGAATGCGGTCATGGTTCCGACGCCTTCGGCGGCGGCGCCGGTTGCGCAACCTGCCGTGGCCGCCGCCGCGATCAACAATGCCGGGATGATCCTGTTCATAACGGTCAATCCTCAGTGAAGCGAAACCGTGTAGCTCAGCGAAACATCGAATTTCGACTGGTTGCGGATCGGCAGGTTCGAATAAGTGGTTTCGCGGTAGGTCAGGTCGAGATCGATCCGATTGTTTTCGTCGATCTGCAGGCTGTGTGTCCAATAGGTGAGCCAATAGTCGCCGACATAGGGAAAGGCGGGACCGAGCACGATGTTGGGCACTTGCACGTCGCCGTAGGCAAGGCCCGCCTGCTGGGTCCAGACGGGACCGTCGGTGAAGGCGTGGACCTGACCGGCATAGCTCAACTCGACCTCGTAGAGGTGGCCGACGCGACCGAAGCCATTCAGATAATCGATCTGGCCGCGGCCGGCGATGCCGATCGTGTGGCTGCCGACAATGCGATATGTCGCGCCTGCCTCGAAGCTGACGCGATTGTCTTCGAGGAGCGGCGCCGCCGATTCGCCGAGCCAGCCGTAACCGGCCTCGACATAGACGAAGCTGTCGGCGGTTGGCAGTGCGGTCAACCGAGCCATCACGCCATAAATGCGGCGGTAAAGGCCGGCATCGAAGGTTTCGTGCGAGCCATAGACCGTAAGCTGGCCGCGCAATGTCGGAAGCATTTCCGTCGGCAAGCCGATATCGAGCGTGGCAGCGAGCGTGCCATGCGGCGCGGTATAGACACCGCCAACGCCGTCGAAGTTGAAATCGCCGAAGCGGCGACGGGTACCGATCTTGCCCGACAGCACGATGGCATTGTTGGTCGAGGTATCGAGATCGAAGCGCAACTGCCCGGTGGCAAGGAGGAATCCGTTGATATCGGTACGGTCGGCCCACGGCGCAGTCGGAGCAAAATCGATGCTCTCGCTGCGCACGCCGGCCGTCAGGTCGAGGTAGCCGGAAATGCCTGCAATGGCGCGCTCCACCGTGCGCAGCAGCCTTTCGGCGGCGCGCCGGTCACGTTCCTCGAGCGTGCCGATCTCGAGTGCGAATTCAAGATGTCTGGCCGACAGGTCGTAGGAGCCGACATGGTTGTAGAGCCGCGCGGCGACGAGATGCGCCTTCGCGTCGAGCGGATAGTTGATCAGGTGCTGCTCGATCGTCGAAAGCGCCTGGTCGTATTGTCCGGCCTCGACGGCGACATTGATGAAGGTGGACAAGGCCGAGGTGTTGCCGGGATTGGCGACGCGGTCGGCGAAAGCGCGCTGATAGGCTGATTGCGACGACTGGGCCGCGGCCGGCACCACGGTCGTGCCGGCGAGGATGGCGGTGCAAAACGCGGCAAGCGCCGTTCGCATCTGCGTTACCTCCGTTTGCGCCCCCGGATGGCCGAAGCAGGCTTCCCAACGGAAACCTTGTGCAGCACCGCAGCACTCATGGTCAAGATCGGCGTTCGTCCAACTCATTGAACAACTTTAGGTGTGACCGCAAAAGCGCAATGTGACGCTCGTCACTGAGCCGGATTGTCTTCGCCGATATTTGTTTGCCCGAGCACCGCGATGCTGCGGTTGCCCGCAACATCGAAACAGGAGAGTGACATGAATATCGCAACCTTGAAGAACACCGCCATTGCCGCCACTGCCGCACTTGGCCTGCTTGCCGCCGCCGTCCAGTCGTCTTCGGCGATGCCGATCGATACAAGCACGTTTGCCGGCGCCGGCGATGCCAATGCGCAGGTGCAGACGGTCGGCTGGACGACGAAGCAGAAGCAGGCAGCGGGCTGGGGCCTGGCCGCCGGCCTCCTGACGGGGGTTATCGTTTCGGGCGCCGTCAACAAGAAGAAGCAGAACAACGCGCTGAAGATGCACATCGCCTACTGCTCCGGCAAGCATCCGACTTATGACGCATCGACGAACATGTATCTGTCGAACAAGGGCTGGAAATACTGCAACTCGCCCTATCTGTGATCGGGTCGACTGACCAGCCCGAGAAGAAAAACGGGGAGCCGCCAGCTCCCCGTTTTTTATTATGGCGCGCGGCCGGGATCAGGCATTGGCGGCGCGGACGGCCCTTTTCCCCATGACGACGATCAGGTTGGCGCGATAGTCCTCGGTTGCGTGTATGTCGGACATCAGCCCATCTGAAGACACCGAAACGCCCTCCAGGGCCGACGCGTCGAACTTCTTCGACAGCGCCGCCTCCAGCGGTTTCGAGCGGAACACACCGTCATCGCCGGCGCCGGTAACGGTCGCGCGGACACCGTCCTTTCCCTTGGCGACGAAGACGCCGGTCATCGCGTAGCGGGACGCCGGATTGGGAAACTTGGCGTAGCCGGCCTTGGCGGGCGCGGTGAACGACACTGCGGTGATGATCTCGTCATCCTTCAATGCCGTCTCGAACAGGCCCTTGAAGAACTTGTCCGCGGCAATCTCGCGCTTGTTGGTGACGATCGTCGCGTCCAGCGCCAGAGCAGCGGCCGGATAGTCGGCGGCGGGATCGTTGTTGGCGAGCGAACCGCCGATCGTTCCCTTGTGGCGCACATGCGGATCGCCGATATGAGCGGCCAGATGGCAGAGCGCCGGGCAGACCTTGGCGAGCTTGGCGTCGCCGGCGACTTCGGCATGGGTTGTCGCCGCGCCGATGGTGACCTTCTTGCCCGATACCTTGATGCCCTTGAGCGCGCCGATATGGGTCAGATCGATCAGGTCGCTGGGCGCGGCGAGGCGCGCCTTCATTGCCGGGATGAGCGTCTGGCCGCCGGAAAGGAACTTCGGATCCTCGCTCTTCTTGGCCGTCTTGACTGCGTCCTGGACGGAGGCAGCACGATTATAGTTGACTGAATACATCTGTCTTTTCCTCCGTCAGATCACTTCGCTGCCTGGATTGCCGCCCACACCGTCTGCGACGTTGCCGGCATGGCGAGGTTGTTGTTGCCGATCGCGTCGGTGATGGCATTGATGACCGCCGGCGGTGCGCCGATGGCGCCGGCCTCGCCGCAGCCCTTGATGCCGAGCGGATTGGACGGACAGGCTGTTTCCGTCGTCGACACGTCGAAGGACGGCAGGTCGCCGGCGCGCGGCATGGTGTAGTCCATGTAGCTCGCCGTAACCAACTGGCCCGAGGCGGGATCATAATGCGCACCTTCCAGGATCGCCTGGCCGATGCCCTGCGCGAGGCCGCCATGGACCTGTCCCTCGACGATCATCGGGTTGATGATCTTGCCGAAATCGTCGGCGGCAACGAACTGCACGATATCCGTCTGACCGGTCTCCGGATCGACCTCGACCTCGCAGATGTAGCAACCGGCCGGGAAGGTGAAGTTGGTCGGATCGTAGAACGCGCTCTCTTTCAGGCCCGGCTCCATGCCTTCGGGCAGGTTATGGGCGGTGTAGGCGGAAAGCGCCACCTGGAACCAGGGCAGCGCCTTGTCGGTGCCGGCCACCTTGACCTCGCCGTTCTCGATGACAATGTCCTTGTCGTCGGCTTCGAGTAGATGTGCGGCAACCTTCTTGGCCTTGGCCTCTACCTTGTCGAGTGCCTTGGAGATGGCCGACATGCCGACAGCGCCGGAGCGCGAACCGTAAGTCCCCATGCCCATCTGCACCTTGTCGGTATCGCCGTGAACGATGGAGACGCTGTCCATTGGCACGCCGAGCCGATCGGCGACAAGCTGGGCGAAGGTCGTCTCGTGGCCCTGGCCGTGGCTATGCGAACCGGTCAGCACCTCGATCGAGCCGACCGCGTTGACGCGCACCTCGGCCGATTCCCAAAGGCCGACGCCGGCGCCGAGCGAGCCGACCGCCGCCGACGGAGCGATGCCGCAGGCCTCGATGTAGCAGGACATGCCGATGCCGCGCAGTTTGCCCTTTTTGGCGGCGGCGGCGCGACGCTTCTCGAAGCCGTCATATTTCGACGCCTTCATCGCCGCGTCCAGCGAGGCCTGGAAGTCGCCGGTGTCGTAGGTCATGATCACGGGCGTCTGGTGCGGAAACTGGGTGATGAAGTTCTTCGACCTCAACTCCGCCGGGCTGACGCCAAGTTCGCGCGCCGCCGTTTCGATGGCGCGCTCGATCAGATAGCAGGCTTCCGGCCGGCCGGCGCCGCGATAGGCGTCGACCGGCGCGGTGTTGGTGTAAACCGCGCGCACGTTGCAGTGGATCGCCGGAATGTCGTACTGGCCGGACAGCAGCAACGCGTAGAGATAGGTCGGCACCGAAGACGAGAACAGCGACATGTGGGCGCCGAGATTGGCGATCGTGTCGGCTTTCAGCGCGGTGATCTTGTTGTTCTTGTCGAAGGCGACCTCGATCGTCGACACGTGGTCACGACCGTGTGCGTCGGTAAGGAAGCTCTCGGTGCGGTCGGCCACCCATTTGACCGGCACGCCGGTGCGCTTCGACGCCCAAAGGCAGATAATCTCTTCGGGATAGATGAAGATCTTGGAGCCGAAGCCGCCGCCGACATCGGGCGCGATGACGCGCAGCTTGTTTTCCGGTGCGACATTGTAAAAGGCGCTCATCACCAACCGCGCCACATGCGGATTCTGGCTGGTGGTCCAGCAGGTGTAGTGATCTTCCGCCTTGTCGTACTGGCCGAGCGCGGCGCGCGGTTCCATGGCGTTGGGGATCAGGCGGTTGTTGACGATCTCCATGCGGGTCACATGCGCGGCGGCGGCGAGCGCTTTGTCGGTGGCGGCAAGGTCGCCGATCTCCCAATCGTAGATCAGGTTGCCGGGTGCTTCGGGGTGAAGCTGCGGCGCGCCCTTTTTCAGCGTGGCGACCGGATCGGTGACCGATTTCTTTTCCTTGTAGGTCACCTCGACAGCGTCGGCCGCGTCACGCGCCTGCGCTTTCGTGTCAGCGACGACGATAGCCACCGCCTCGCCGACGAAACGGGCAGTCGCGGTCGCCATCGGTTCCCAGGCGCCCATCTTCATCGGCGAGCCGTCCTTGGACGCCACCGCCCAGCCGCAGATCAGATTGCCGATGCCGTCGGCCTTGAGCTGCTTGCCGGTCAGAACACCGATGACGCCGGGCATCTTCTCGGCCGCCTTGCTGTCAATCTTCCTGATCGTCGCGTGCGCGTGCGGGCTTCTCACGAAAACCGCATGCTTCATGCCGGGAACGACCATGTCATCGACGTAGCGGCCGGAGCCGGTGATGAATCTCTGGTCTTCCTTGCGCGCCACCCGGGCGCCGATACCTTCCATACCCATCTGGGTGTCTCCTCAGATTTGAGAGCCTGCGGCACCGGCGAACAGCGAATGGCGGGTAGCGGACAGATGAGCAAAGGCTTGCCCCGTGCTTCCGCCTTGTCACGCCGCCATCGATCCGAGCCGCTCCTCCCTGTTCGCTATTACCTGCTTGCCATTCGCGCTCAGGCGGCTTTCCTGGTCCTGCCCTTCTTGGTCATCTTCTTCGAGGCGGCCAGGATGGCCTTGACGATGTTGTGATAGCCGGTGCAACGGCAGATATTGCCCTCGAGCTCGGCCCTGACGGTCGCTTCGTCGAGGCCTTCGGGATGGCGGTTGATCATGTCGGTCGCGGCCATGATCATGCCTGGCGTGCAAAAGCCGCACTGCAGGCCGTGGTGCTCCTTGAACGCCGCCTGGACGGGATGCAATCCGCCATCGCCGGCAAGCCCCTCGATGGTGACGACATCGGCGCCGTCGGCCTGTGCGGCGAGCATGGTGCACGACTTGACGGCCTTGCCGTCGACATGGACAACGCAGGCGCCGCATTGCGACGTATCGCAGCCGACATGGGTGCCGGTAAGGCCGAGATCCTCGCGCAGGAACTGAACCAGCAGCGTCCTGTCCTCCGTTGAACCGGAGACTTTTCGACCATTCACGGTCATCGAGATTTCAGACATTTTTCCTCCTCAGTCGGCAAAGGTGCGAATGGACAGGCGGCCTGGGGCCGGCCCGGCGCCGGATGGAAAAGATTAGTACAGTGATCCGCAGAGTCCAGTCGGGCGAGGCCTCTTTTTTGCGCAAGCGGCGACGGCCTACCGGCGACGCGTGCCGGACGGTGTCGAACGGTGCTTGAATTGGCAAGCCTTTGCCGCTATCACGCCCGCAGTCCGACGGCGAAACGCCTACCGTTGCAGGCATTGTCCGGGCCGGACGGGAAATGGCGGCGCGATCACGGTATCGTGCCGCGCCCGGTAAGCCGCTTTAGCTCAGTTGGTAGAGCACATCATTCGTAATGATGGGGTCGTCAGTTCGAGTCTGACAAGCGGCACCATTTCCGCCATATCGTCAGCGACCGGCGTTGCGTGCCGCGATTCGTGCGGCGCGGCGATGTCCTAATCGATGTCATAGAGATGGCAGGCAACCTGCGCGGAGCCGTTGGTCCGCAGGTCGGGCCGTTTTTGCGGGCAGATGTCGAAGACGTCGGGGCAGCGCGGGTGAAACGAACAGCCGGTCGGCGGATTGATCGGCGAGGGCAGTTCGCCCTTCAGCACGATGCGTTCGCGCTTGCGTCCGGGAACCGGCCTTGGCGTCGATGACAGCAGCGCGCGCGTATAGGGATGTTTCGGATCGTCGAACAGCACGTCGCGGGCCGCGTGCTCGACCGGCTTGCCGAGATACATGACCATGACCTCGTCGGCGATGTGGCGAACGACGGAGAGGTCATGCGAGATGAACAGATAGGCGAGATCGCGTTCCTCCTGCAGGTCGTGCAGCAGGTTGAGCACTTGCGCCTGGATCGAGACGTCGAGCGCCGAGACCGGTTCGTCGAGCACCAATATGTCGGGATCGAGCACCAGCGCGCGGGCAATGGCGATACGCTGGCGCTGGCCGCCGGAAAACATGTGCGGATAGCGGTCGGCATGTTCGGGGCGCAGGCCCACCGCCTTCATCAGGTCGCGCGCCTTTTGCTCGCGATCGGCGCGCGGCATCGAGGTGTTCATCGCCAGCGGTTCGGCCAGTGCATCGCCGATCTTCTGGCGCGGATTGAGCGAACCGTAGGGGTTCTGGAACACGATCTGCACCTTCGGGCGCAGTGCCTTCAACTGCTGTTGCGTGGCGCCGGCGACGTCGAGGTCGCCGATCTTCAGCTCGCCGGAGGTCGGCTGCTCGATCATGGTGACGAGGCGGGCGAGCGTCGACTTGCCGCAACCGGATTCGCCGACGACCGCCAGCGTGCGCCGGCGATGCAACTGGAAGCTGGCGCCGTCGAGCGCCTTGACCGTCGCGGCCTGGCGAAACGGGCTGGACGAGACCTCGTAATGGCGTTTCAGGTTACGGGCGGTGAGAACGACTTCGGCGCTCATTTCGGCGCCTCGGCGACATTGTCCGGGTTGACGACAACGCCTGCGGCGAGCGGATGATGGCAGAGCGCGTGGCCGAGCTCGGGTCCGTTGCGCGGTGGCTTCTCGCGATGGCAGATATCGGTGGCGCCGGAACACCTCGGCGCAAACAGGCAGCCGGTCGGCCGGTCGAACTGGCCCGGGACGACGCCCGGGATCGACGGCAGGCGGCGCGACTTGGCGCGTTCCGGCAGGGCCGCCAGCAGCGCCGCGGTATAGGGATGGTGCGGATCGGAAAACAGCGCCTCGACCGGCTGTTCTTCGACCTTCTGGCCGGCATACTGTACGGAAACCCGCTGGGCGGTCTCGGCGACGACGCCCATGTCGTGGGTGATCAGCACCAGAGCCGAGCCGGTTTCCTTCTGCACGTCGAGCAGCAGGTCGAGAACCTGCGCCTGGATGGTTACGTCGAGCGCCGTCGTAGGTTCGTCGGCAATCAGCAGGCGCGGATTGCACGAGATCGCCATTGCGATCATCACGCGCTGGCTCATGCCGCCGGAAAGCTGGTGCGGAAAGGCCGACAGGCGCTTTTCCGGAGCCGGGATGCCGACCAGTTCGAGAAGTTCGATGGAGCGTTTGCGACGCGCGGCGCGGTCGAGGCCGAGATGGATGCGCAGGGCCTCGCCAAGCTGGAAGCCCACGGTGAAGCAGGGATTGAGGCTCGACATCGGCTCCTGGAAGATCATGGCGATGTCCTTGCCGATGATCCGGCGCCGGTCGCGCGCGCTGATCCGCAGCAGATCGTGGCGGTCGAAGGCCAGCCTGTCGGCGGTGACGGTCGCCGTCCACGGCAGCAGGCCCATCAGCGCCAGCATGGCGACCGACTTGCCGGAGCCCGATTCACCGACGATGGCGAGGATCTCACGTTCGTCGACGCTCAGCGACACGCCGTCGACGGCGCGGAAACTGCCGCCGCCGGTGGCGAATTCGACCGAGAGGTTTTCGATGTCCAGCAGCGGCATTACGACCTCTTCAGCTTTGGGTCGAGCGCGTCGCGCAGGCCGTCGCCCATCAGGTTGATGGCAAGCACGGTGAGCAGAATGGCGAGGCCGGGAAACGTGACCACCCACCAGGCGCGGAGAATGAATTCGCGCGCCTCGGCGAGCATCGTGCCCCATTCCGGCGTCGGCGGCTGGGCGCCCATGCCGAGAAAGCCGAGCGCGGCTGCGTCGAGGATCGCAGTCGAGAACGACAGCGCGGCCTGCACGATCAGCGGCGCCATGCAATTGGGCAGGATGGTGCGGAACATCAGCCGCCTTGGCGGCACGCCGCCGACACGGGCGGCGGTGACGTAGTCCTTGCCCTTCTCGCCCATGACCGCGGCGCGGGTGAGGCGCACATAATGCGGTTGTTGAACGATGGCGATGGCGATCATGGCATTGAGCAGGCTGGGTCCGAGGACCGCGACCAGGACCAGCGCCAGCAGCAAGCTCGGGAATGCGAGAATGATGTCCATCAGCCGCATCACCAGCGCGTCGAAGGTGCCGCCGATATAACCGGTGATGACACCCAGGGTGACACCGACGATCATGGCGCCGCCGACCACAACGCACCCGACAAACAGTGAATAATAGCTGCCGTGGATCAGGCGCGAGAGCATATCGCGCCCGACCGCGTCGGTGCCGAGAAGGAAGCGCCAGTCGCCGCCCTCCTGCCAGACCGGCGGCACGAGCAGGGCGTCGCGATATTGCTCGGTCGGACTGTGCGGCGACAACAAACCGACGAAGGCCAAAAGCGCGACGATGCAAAGTGCTGTGAAAAACCACAGGCCAATGACGGCGCCACGGTTTTCGCTGAAATAGTACCAGAACTCCAACAGCGGCCCGCGCGGCGCCGGCCCGGACTGAATTTCGGCGGTCGCTGTCGTCGGGACTGATTGCTCTGCCATGGTGTTACTTCACATGCCGGATTCGAGGATTGATCAGACCGTACACCAGGTCGACCGCCAGGTTGACCACCATGACGACCACGGCGATCATCAACAAGCCGCCCTGGACTGCGGGATAGTCACGGCGTGAAATCGAATCGAGCATCCATTTACCGATGCCGGGCCAGGAGAAGATGGTCTCGGTAAGAATGGCGCCGCCGAGCAGAACACCGACCTGGAGGCCGATCGTCGTGATGACCGGGATCAGCGCGTTGCGGAGCGCGTGCAGCCCCACCACGCGCGCGCTGGACATGCCCTTGGCGCGCGCTGTGCGCACGTAGTCCTCGCCCAGCACCTCCAGCATGGCCGAACGGGTCTGGCGCGCAATGACGGCAAGCGGAATCGTGCCAAGCACGATGGTGGGCAGAATGAGGTGCGACAGGGCTGACGCGAAAGCGCCTTTCTGGCCTGACAGCAGGCTGTCGATCAGCATGAAGCCTGTCACCGGCGGAAAGAAATAGACAAGCGAGAGGCGGCCAGACACCGGGGTCCAGGCCAGTATGCCGGAGAACAGGATGATCAGCAGCAGGCCCCACCAGAAGATCGGCATGGAATAGCCGATCAGCGCCGTCGCCATCACGCCCTGGTCGATCCAGGAACCTCGCTTGACGGCGGCGATCACGCCGGCGGGAAGCCCGAGGGCGACCGCGAAGATGATGGCGCAGAACGACAGTTCGAGCGTGGCCGGAAACAGGGTAAGAAATTCCGTGACGACCGGCTTCTTGGTGACGAGCGACGTGCCGAGATCGCCTTGGAGCGCCGAAAACAGATAATCGAAATACTGCACGTAGAGCGGCCGGTCGAAACCGAACTGGTGCATCAGTTCGGCATGGCGCTCGGGCGTGGTGCCGCGTTCGCCAGCCATCAGCAGGACCGGATCGCCGGGCAGGATGCGGATGAAGGAGAACGCCGCGATCGTCACGCCGATGAAGGTCGGAACGAGCAGTAAAAGTCGTCTGAAGAAAAAGGACAACATCGGGCCAACCGTCCTGCCGGGGCATAAAACCCCGGCAGGCTCCGACTAATCGTTTGCCGCTATTCGGCGAGATCGACGCCGTCGAACCAGTGACCGCCCAGTGGGTCCATCACGTAGCCCGAGACCTTCTTGGACATCGGCATGAAGACGACCGAGTGGGCGATGGTCGCCCATGGAGCTTCACGCTTGAACACCACCTGCGCTTCCTCATAAAGCCTGGTGCGCTCGGCCTTGTCGTTGATGGTTTTGCCTTTCTGGAACAGGGTTTCGAATTCCTCATTGCACCATTGCGCGCGGTTATTTCCGCCAACACCATCGCATCCCAAAAGGAACAGGAAGTTGTCCGGATCGCCATTGTCACCGGTCCAGCCAAGCAGCACCGCGCCGTCGCGTTTCACGTCCTTCGACAGGCTCAGATACTCACCCCACTCGTAGGACACGATCTCGACTTCGACGCCAACCTTGGCAAAATCCGACTGGATCAACTCGGCCATGCGGCGGGCATTCGGGTTATACGGACGCTGCACAGGCATCGCCCAGACCTTCATCTTCAGCCCACTGACACCGGCGTCGGCCAGCATTTTCTTGGCGCCTTCGGGATCGTAGGGATCATCCTCGATGGCGTCGTTATAGGACCACATGGTCGGCGGGATCGGGTTCTTCGCCGCCTTGCCGGAACCCTGGAACACAGCGTCGAGAATGGCCTGCTTGTTGATCGCCATGTTAAGCGCCTTGCGCACCTCGGCCTTGTCAAACGGTGCCTGTTGAGTGTTGTAGGCGAGGTAGCCGACGTTCAAACCTTCCTGCTCCATGACCTGCAGGTTTGGATCAGCTTTCAGACCAGCCAGATCGGCTGGGTTCGGATAGGGCGCCACATGGCACTCGCCGGCCTTGAGCTTCTGCTGGCGCACCGATGCGTCGGTGGTGATGGCGAAAACCAGGTCGTCGATCGGCTGCTTGCCGCCCCAATAATCGGGATGCGCCTTGTAGCGGATCACCGCGTCCTTCTGGTAGGCGACGAAGGAGAAGGGGCCAGTGCCGACAGGCTGCTGGTTCAGCATTTCCTTCTTGCCCTCGGCTTCCAGCTTGGCGGCATATTCAGCCGACAGGATCGAGGCGAAGTCCATCGCCAGGTTGGCGATCATCGGCGCTTCGGGACGGTTCAGAACGAACTTGACCGTCATGTCGTCCACCTTCTCGATCGACTTCAACAGGTCAGGCATCGACATGCCGTCGAAATACTCCCAGGCAATGCCGGCGGTGTACTGGTTGAACGGATGGTCCTTTTTAAGCTGGCGCTCGAATGAGAACACAACGTCGTCTGCATTGAAGTCGCGGGTCGGTGTGAAGAAATCAGTCGTGTGGAACTTCACGCCCGAACGAAGATGAAACGTGTATTCGAGGCCGTCGTCGGAGACATCCCAGCTCTCGGCCAGACCCGGAATGACTTCCGAGGTGCCCTTCTTGAATTCAACCAGACGGTTGTAGAGCGGCTTGGACGATGCGTCGAATGTCGTACCCGCCGTGAAGGGTGCAGGATCGAAGCCCTCGGGTGAACCTTCCGAGCAATAGACCAGGGTCTTGGCTTGCGCCATGCCGGTAAAAAGCATCGTGGCGCCCAGCAGGCCCGCCATCATCAGCGTGCTTCGTTTCATGGTGATTGTACTCCCTGTAGTGCTTACCGTTATCGTTGCATCCGGTCAGGACGGATGGTGCATCAAAGCATCTTTCGATCGGCTTGCCTACCGGGTCGATGAAGGTTCGAGACCGGCGGTCGCGAAATCCGCAGAACGGGCAGGCGCGACGGTTCCGGCACCGGTGGAATATCCGGCGGCGACCGTGGTTGTTACAGGCGGAAAGCGGGACAGGGATGATAAGGAATGGTGGGCGTGACTGGGATTGAACCAGTGACCCCTACGATGTCAACGTAGTGCTCTCCCGCTGAGCTACACGCCCATTCGCGCCGCGCATAGAACATAGTTTGGCCGCGGGCGCAATAGAAGTTTGATTGCCCGCGGGCACCGCCTTGCGGGCAGCGCCGCCGCTTTCTCAGGCGGCCTGCAACATTTTCTCGACCTCGTTGACGAGATCGCGCAGATGGAACGGCTTGGAGAGGATCTTGGCGTCCTTGGGTGCCTTGGAATCGGGATTGAGCGCGACGGCCGCAAAGCCGGTGATGAACATCACCTTCAGGTCGGGGTCGATTTCGGTTGCCCGCCGGGCAAGCTCGATCCCGTCCATCTCGGGCATGACGATATCGGTCAGGAGAAGGTTGAACGGCTCTTCGCGCAGGCGCTCATAGGCACTGGCGCCGTTGTCGAAATCGGTAACCTCGTAACCCGCACGCTCCAAGGCCTTTACCAGGAAGCGGCGCATATCCTCGTCGTCTTCGGCCAGCAATATTCTCGGCACGGACCCCAGTCCTTTCGGCACGTTTGGCAATACGGTTCGCTGAACCGGTTAACCATGTTCGCACTATGGGATATCGAGGGTAAATATCAAGTGAATGCGCGCACATGCTGGACATGCCCAGACGGCGGTGGCAGTCTCGCCCCAAGACGTAGCCATGGGGACGGACGGCGAGTGGGTGGCATGAATGAACGTGACGGCTGATTTCTCCGACACAACGCTTTTTCACGTCGCAACACCACCCTGCCAGGCGGCCCCCTTCGTGTTCAACTCACCGCATAGCGGCCGAACCTATCCGCAGGGATTTCTGGACCAGTCGCGGCTCGACCGGTTGACGATCAGGCGCTCGGAAGACGCCTATGTCGACGAATTGTTCGCCGGCGCCGTATCGCTCGGCGCGCCGCTGATGGCGGCGAATTTCCCGCGTGCGTGGCTCGATGTGAACCGCGAGCCCTGGGAACTCGATCCGCGCATGTTCAACGAACCGGTGCCGTCGTTCGCCAACACCCGATCGGCACGTGTCGCCGGCGGTCTGGGCACGGTGCCGCGACTGGTGGGCGAGGGACTCGACATCTACCGGTCCCGCCTGCCGCTGGCCGAAGCGCTGACCCGTATCGAAAGAGCCTACAAGCCCTATCACGACCGGCTGCAGAAACTGCTGGCCCACACCCATGGCCGCTTCGGCTACGCGGTGCTCGTCGACTGCCATTCGATGCCGGCCAATATCCGGGCCCCGGACAACGAAACCCGGCCGGATTTCATCATCGGCGACCGGTTCGGCACGTCGGCATCGAGGGGACTGAGCGAACACGCCATCCGACTGCTCAATGCCATGGGATACTCCGTCTCCCACAACAAACCCTATGCTGGCGGTTTCATAACCGAGCACTACGGACGCCCCGATCGCGGCCTGCATGCCATACAGATCGAGGTCAATCGCGGACTTTACATGAACGAATCGACCTACGAGAAAGTGCCGGGTTTCGAGGCGCTTTGCGGAGATATCACCGCATTCTGCCAGGCGCTGATGCAGGTGGCGGATGCGGGCTTTGCCGAACCGCCGCTGGCAGCCGAGTAGGATGCGGGCGGGCCGGTTTCAAAAAAAAGACCGCATCGCTGTTTACGACGCGGTCGAAGTCTAGGGAGGAAACGCCCTGGTCAGGGCGAGCAGCATTTGCTGCATGACCAATATATATTGCATTGCACATAATACAAGGTGCAACGCACAAAAACGGACCTGCCGACACGGAATCGTGAGGGAATGAGGCGAAATGCCGACGACGATGGAATTTCTGCGCCAGATCGCCGAGACGGCGGCGGCGGAAACATTGCCGCGCTTCAGGACCAGCGGCAGGGTCGCCAACAAGCTTGAGGGCGGTTTCGATCCGGTGACGGAGGCCGACCGCGAGGCGGAGCGGGCGATTCGCGCGCTGATCAACAAGGTTCACCCCGACCATGGAATTCTTGGCGAGGAGTTTGGCGCCGAAAATACCGACAGGCGCCATGTCTGGGTGATCGATCCGATCGACGGCACGCGCGCCTTCATTTCCGGCCTGCCGGTCTGGGGCACGCTGGTGGGGTTGATGGCCGACGGCAAGGCGGTAGCCGGCATGATGGCGCAACCATTTACCGGTGAACTGTTCGCCGCGGTCGGCGGCAAGGGTATCCAGGACGGCCCGATTGGCGTGCGGCCGCTTGCGACGAGAGCAACGAAGGACATCGGCGAATCGATCCTGTTCACCACAACGCCGGCGCTGTTTGCCGGCACCGACCGCGACGCCTATGACCGGTTGGAGGCGCAGGTGCGGCTCGCCCGCTACGGCTGCGACTGCTATGCGTTTGCCATGCTGGCGGCAGGTCATGTCGACCTAGTGATCGAGGCGGGCCTGCAATCCTACGACATCGTCGGGCTGATACCGCCGATAGAGGCGGCCGGCGGCGTGGTGACGCGCTGGGACGGATCCGCCGCCGAGGGCGGCGGCAATGTCATCGCCGCGGCGACGCCGGAACTTCACGCGGCTGCACTGGCAATACTCGTCGATTAGGCGGCTGATTGATCCCGGTTTCCGGGCACGAAGGCGTCGAATGCGGCAAAGAACTGCTCGCGATAGACGTCGGCCTCCTGCAGGATTTCGTGGCGCGCGCCGTCGATCGTGACCAGCTTTCCCGATCGCAACCGGTGCGAAAAGCGCTCGATTGCCTGGTTCGACACGACTTCGTCGGCGCCGGCCGCGACGATGAGCATCGGCACGTGGATATCGGCGATGAATTCGGCGTCCGTGACAACGGCCGCCGCGCGGCAGAAGGCGTGGATCCACGAGACGGTCGGACCGCCGAGGCCGAGATTCGGCGCTTTGCGGAAAATCCCGGCATTTCGCTCGTAGCGGCCGCGGTCGGTCGTCAGCGTGTTGCCCTCGAAAGGCCTGATTTCGCGCGGGCGGCCGCCGCCCGCCATGTACAGGCGGCCGAGACCGATATTGTTGAGCAGGCCGGAAACAAAGCGGATGGCGCCGGTCGACACCGGCGGGCTGTGGAGCTCCAGCAGTGGCGCCACCAGCACCAGGCGCTCGACGCGGTTGACCATCAGAGGCGAGGCGAGCAGGGCGATCAGCGATCCGGTGGAATGGCCGAGGACGAAATACGGGCCCGGGCTGTCGGGCAGGACGATCTGTTCGAAGAAAGTCTCAAGGTCGGAGACGTAATCGTAGAAACTGTCGACGAAACCGCGGGCCGGATCGCCGATCAACCGGTCCGATCCGCCCTGCCCGCGCCAGTCGAAGGTGGCGACGGCGAGGCCGCGGCCGGCGAGGTCCGTGACGGTCTCGAAGTATTTCTCGATGCATTCGTTGCGGCCGTGAAGGACGATGACCGTGCCCCTGCGAGGCGAAGCGGTCTCGTTGAAAAGCGCATAGCGCAACCGGCGCCCGTCGACCGCGGTGAACGAGCCTGCGACAGCGCCGGGCGGCGCGGGATTGTCATCGGTCTCGACGAGATGATCGATCATGAGAAGCTCCGCCGCCGGATTGTGCATCAAGCCGGGTGATAAGGCCGGATTGCCCGAATGCAAGGCGTTTTTACGGCTGGAACGGGGAGGGAGGTTCTCGCTGCCCCGGATGGAAGGGACGATACACCCGGGACAGCGAGCCGGTCTTGCCGGACCGGCGCGAACGGTTCGAACCGGTAGATACGACGTTAGTCGCGACAAGCTGAACGTTGCGGGAAGGCCATGTTCATGCACGGTTCATCGGAAACCTGCGTTTCGCACCGACGGTCTTGAACTGCAGAAAGGCAGTTCCCATCTGTTTCACGCGGTCGCCTGAAAGGGACCGCGACCGGCAGGCGGAGCCTTATGAAAGGCCGCGGGCCGGTGAACGCGAACCCGTGTTGCTCAACAGGAGAACAAAATGCGTAACGTCGATTTTTCCCCTTTTTACCGTTCGACCGTCGGCTTTGACCGGCTGTTTTCGATGCTCGACGCCATGGGCAAGCCCGAGAGCGCACAGAGCTATCCGCCCTACAATATCGAGCGTACCGGCGAGGACGCTTACCGCATAACCATGGCGGTCGCGGGTTTCGGCGAGGACGAACTCGAGCTCGAGGCGCACCGCAACGTGCTGACCGTCAAGGGCGAGAAGGCCGAGCACAACGAGGACGAGAGCGCCGAACTGCTCTATCGCGGGATTGCCGGCCGTACTTTCGAGCGCCGCTTCCAGCTTGCCGACCATGTGGAAGTCAGGGGTGCCGAGCTCAAGAACGGTTTGCTGCATATCGATCTGGTCCGCGAGGTTCCCGAGGAACTGAAGCCGCGCCGCATCGCGATTGCCGCGTCCACGGCCAAGAAAGGCAAGCAGATCGAGGCGAAGGCAGCGTAATCGCAGGCCCGACTGTTTCGACACGAACGGCGTCCCTCGATGGGGCGCCGTTTTTCATTTGCCGATCAC
The DNA here is from genome assembly GCA_041397625.1 of Rhizobiaceae bacterium. Lineage (GTDB taxonomy): Bacteria > Pseudomonadota > Alphaproteobacteria > Rhizobiales > Rhizobiaceae > JAWKWH01. Next base: position 39,138 of record JAWKWH010000005.1, on the reverse strand, counting down.
GATCATCCAAGCGCGTTGAAGGCCGGAGCGTAGTCGATGCGACCCGATGTTGCAGGCAGGTCGTCAGCGAGCGCGCATGCCATCAGGTAAGGTCCCGCATAGGGAGATTGGAACCCTTTCGCCAAGGTCGCGGAAAATCCGAAGCGTTGATAGTAGGCCGGTTCGCCAAGCACGAAAACAGCTTGCCAACCGTTCGCCTTGGCGAGTTGGAGGCCGTGGCGGATCAGGCGGTCGGCAATGCCCTGGCGACGCCATTGTGGCGATACCGCCACCGGGCCGAGACCGAGCGCGGCGAACGGTGCCGACATGCGCGACAGCACGAGATGCCCAACGATTTCGCCGCCGCCGGCTTCGGCCACCAGCGCGAAAGCCGCGTCACCTGCCTGGCGCAGCGCTTCGACCAGATCCGCCTCGCCGGAAGAGGGGAAGGAGGTGAGCAGGATATCTCTTATGATGCCGAAATCGGCGGTGTTCTCGATGCGTATCGACGTTTGCAAACTGCCTTCTCCGGTCCGCATCAGCCAGCCCGGCTCCGCGCCAGTAGATGGTCGATGGAAAACCTGCCGGCACCGTGAACGACGACTATCAGCAGCAGAAATACCCATGCGAGCCGCTGATCCCAGATGATGGCATCGGGCAGCCGGTCGAACATCGCTCCGACCGACTTGTCGTCGAGCCCATGACCGAAGACATCGACAATGCTCTGGACGACGACGAAGAAGATCATGCCGAGCGCCGAAAGCCGCGTGAACAGTCCGATCACGACGAGGAACGGCAGGACGATCTCCGCCCATGTGCCGAAATAGACGACCAGGTGATAGGGAAAGAAGGACAATTGCGTGTGATCGTAACTGACCGCTTCCATCGCCTTGGGAAAGATGGTGACGAAGGCGCCCGAATTGGGGCTGAGGAAGCCGAATGGCCCGTCGCCGAGCTTGCCCCAGCCGGAATTGACGTAATAGAGGAATAGCAGGCTGGCGAAGACGAAGCGCGCCGCCAATCCGGTGAACCAGCCGGTCAGCAGCGATTCCAGCGCTGCGAAGAACCGATGGTGCAACGTCACCAGAAAACCGATCGCGCCCTGCATCCGTCATGCCTCCCAGAGATCGAATCGAAAGGGTTGAAGACGATCCTACGCCCGATCCACGCCGACCGAAATGCCGCTGAACGCACCGGCCTCGAGCATGCCGGCGATATTGGCCGCAAGGTCGAAATGCGGTGAAGCGCCGGTGGCGTGTTCGGCCGCTTCGCCAAGCGTCGCCCCGGTTGCCAGCCTGGTCAGGAATTCCGCGCCGCCCGGCGGCAGCTTGCGCACGAAAACCTCAAGCTCCGGCCGCGTGATCAGCGCATCCTCGCCGTCGCGCTCCTCGATCCTGCCAACTGGCCCGGGCTGGCGGTTGGCGGCGAAAATCGTCACCGCGGGCCAGGGCGAGCGCAAAATCCGAAGCGCGGGGTGTGGTGTGAAAACAAGCGAAGCCAGCGCTTCCGGCGCGACCGCGCCCAGCGCCTCCGCCTGCAGCGGAGCGCTGTCGGCCGCGTGGTAGGCGTCGAGCCAGGCACGTTCTACCCGCGCCACGTCACCAAGCCAGGGCAGTTGCCGCGTGTGTTCGAAGCCGTCGATAAAATCGGCAAAGCCATGACCGTACTCGAACAGCAGCGGCGAGACCGGCGGTTCGGCGCGAACATAGACACGCGCCAGATCGCGAAAGAACGCATCGCCGACGATGCGCTGGACGGCTGGGAAGGTGTCGGCAAGCGCCTCGATCAGGCTGACGGTGACATTGTTGCGATATACGGCATAACGCTTGACCGCGGCCTTTGCTCGCGGACCGGTGACCAGATCCGGCACCGGGCGGGCGGGATCGAGCAGCGGCGGCGCGAAGACGCCGGCGAAACTGCCGCCCCGCGCAGTGTCGCCGTCAGGCAACGGAGGCATGCCGGCGGCCCAACATGTAGGTGTCCGTATGTCGGTCGAGAATGGCCTGGGCCGCCTCGGCCTCGGCCTTGAGCACGGGCCAGTCGGGGATTTCGGCGTCCCATTCGATCAGCGTCGGAATCGGGCCGCACTGGCCGATGACGATGTCGTAGAGTTTCCAGACGGCGTCGGCCACCGGACCGTCATGGCTGTCGATCAACAACGGTTCGCCTTCGTCGTCCTCCTGTCGCCTGTGCCCGGCCAGATGGATTTCGCCGATCAGATCGAGCGGGAAATCCGACAGGTATTGCAGCGCCGAAAATCCATGATTGGTGGCGGACACGAACACGTTGTTGACGTCGAGCAACAGACCGCATCCGGTGCGCGCGGCGACCTCCCGGATGAAATCCGTCTCTGAATAGTCGGACGTTTCGAACAGCAGGTAGGTGGACGGGTTTTCCAGCAGCATCTGCCTGCCGATCGCCTCCTGAACCTCATCGATATGGTCGCAGACGGCGACCAGCGTCTCGTCGGTATAGGGCAACGGCAAAAGGTCGTTGAAGAACACATCGCCATGGGTCGACCAAGCCAGGTGTTCGGAGACGACGGCCGGGTCGTAGCGCTCGACCAGGGATTTGAAACGCGCGAGATGGTTCCTGTCGAGCGGCGAAGGGCCGCCGATCGACATGCACACACCGTGGAGCAGGACAGGATAGTCCCGGCGGATCCGGCTCAGCACCGCATGCGGCGGGCCGCCCGCACCCATGTAGTTTTCCGCGTGGACCTCGAAGAAGCCGACCGGATCGTCGTCGGCGTAGATGGCTTCGAGGTGGTCATGCTTGAGGCTGGCGCCGGCGCGGCCGGCAATGGGAAAGGCCGGAAAACGGCGATTGTGCGCCTCCGAGGTGCGATCGACTTCGGTCACGACGACAACTCCCTATTCCGGCCAGCCCAATTCGTTTCGACCGATTACGACGGCAAGTCGCGGTCGAGCGGCTCAAGCGAACCCATGCGGCCGTCCGGCAGTTCCATGCTCTCGCAGGTACCGGCGTCGACCAGCTTCCAGGAATTGCCCTGGTAATCGACGCTGGACGTGCCCTTGCAGGTGGTGCCGGGGCCGGCGGCGCAGTCGTTCTGACCGGCCATGGCGACGCCATAGCACTTGACCTGGTCGGCGGCCTGGGCGGAACCGGTCAGCGAGACCGTGCCGGCCGTGAGGGCGGTGGCGACAGCGCCCGCGACGAATGCCGTGCTGAGAACGGTGGTTTTGTTAGTCATGTCAATCTCCTTTGGACGACCGTGTTTCCGGGTTATCGTCCCGGTAGGTCACTTAAGTTCCAAATGCCCTGATCATATGGAAATCACTCACGCGTTATTCGGCATCAAATGCATGTGAACGTCGTGAAACGCCCGTATGCGGCGGATGGAACGTCATTGTGAACCGCAGCGTGCCCGGCGGCAAGTGATGCCACCGATACCGGAGAGCGAAGATGAAACACACGATACCTGCAATGATATTCCTGCTTGCCGCCGTTTCGGCGTCGCCGGCCGCCAGCCTGCTCGTCGACGGCGAGACGGTGGAGGTGCCGGTCTGTGGCGGGATCGCCGGCCTGCAATGCGGCAGCGATGAATGGTGCGACTTTCCCGACAGCAACGCCTGTGGCGCGGGCGACTTCTTCGGCACGTGCCGGCCGCGACCACAGGCGTGCACCCGCATCTATCTGCCGGTCTGCGGCTGCGACGGCGAAACCTATCCGAATCGGTGCGAGGCGGAGGCGGCCGGCGTCGACATGCTGCACGACGGCGCGTGCTGACCAGGAGATCCGGTCTTCGTCAGGTCCTGGCTTCGCTGACGGTCGCCTCGATGTGATCGACCAGGGCTTCCGGCAGCTTAAGTCGCCCGGCAAGCAGGTCGAGATAACCGCGCTCGGCACGTGAATCCGGCTCGATCGCCAAGCGCGAGGCCGTATAGAGTTCGACCTTCTGGGCATCGGTGGCTGCGGCTGCGGCCAGGTCGCCGACATCGATCGGATTTTCCAGTTCGTGGCGCAGGAAGGCGCCGGCCTCGTCATCGATGCCGGCCAACCGGAGCCGATCGGCTATGCGCCCGCGCTCGGCGTCGTCGACATGGCCGTCGGCGTGAGCCGCGGCGATCATCGCCCTGATCAGGGTGAGCGCGAACTCGGCTTCGCCCTGGGGCGCATGGGAGGGGTGGAAGCTTGTATTTTCCGGCGGCGGCAGTATCTCGCCATCCAGCGTCTTGCGCTCGTCGGGAGCATCACCGCCTTGCTGGTAGTTCTGGTAGGCCTTGTAGGCGAGGCCGGCGACCGCAGCCAGACCGCCGATCTTCAACGCCGACCCGGTGATCGCCCGGCCGGGACCGGTGCCGAGCAGGGCAAGGGCGATCGCACCGGTGGCGATCGGATTGTCGCGGGCAAGCTGGCCCGCCTTGCCGGCGGTTTCGCGTACGGTCGAATCCATACCGGGAACTTTCGACCCGAGCAGGTCGTCGAGCAGTTTTTTCGGGTCGATCATGAGCCTCTCCCTGGAACAGTCCGGCCGTCGCAAAAATCGTCCGGCCGCGAATGCCTCCGCCGTGGACCACGTAGTCACCGGAATGCGAAATTGCAATGACGGCGGCGATAAACTGCGGCAACAGGCTGCAATCTTTTCGAGGCGGCGCCGGGTGGCCGATTTATCCGTCAAGCCCGCCCGCGGCGCGGCCGGGCAAGGCCGATCGGCACCGGCTCGCCTCGCTCCAGCGCTCTTGTCACCTGCCGCTGGCGGTCGGCGTAGCGGCGACGGTCGGCGTCCGAGCGCGTGGAGCGGCAATGGGGGCACGAGACGCCCTCGACATAGTCCGGCGAGGCGATCTCGGCGGCGGTCAGCGGATGGCGGCAGGCGCGGCAGAGCGCGGTCTCGCCCTCGGCCAGCCCGTGCGTCACGGAAACGCGCTCGTCGAACACGAAGCACTCGCCGCGCCACAGACTTTCGTCCTCGGGCACGGTTTCGAGATATTTGAGGATGCCGCCGCGCAGATGGAACACATCCGGAAAGCCGAGCGATTTCACATAGGCGGTTGCTTTTTCGCAGCGGATGCCGCCGGTGCAGAACATGGCGATCCTGCGGTTGCGCAACCGGTTGTGATTGCGTCCGATCCAGTCGGGGAACTCGCGGAATGAACGCGTTTCCGGGTCGACAGCGCCCTCGAACGTGCCGATCGCCGTTTCATAGGCATTGCGGGTGTCGATGACGATCGTGTCCGGATCGGCGATCAGCGCGTTCCAGTCGGCCGGCTCGACATAGGCGCCGCGCCCGGCGACAGGATCGACATCGTCGACGCCCATGGTGACGATCTCGTGCTTGACGCGGATTTTCAGCCGGCGGAACGGCATGTCGGCGGCCGACGAGAACTTCAGCTCGGCACCGCCAAATCCTTCCAGCCGGTCAAGTTCGGCCAACAGTGTGCCGACCGCCGTTTGCGTGCCGGCGAGCGTGCCGTTAAGTCCCTCGCCGGCGACGATCAGCGTGCCGCGGATGCCGGCTTCGCGACATAGCGGCAGCAGGCGGTCGCGCAGCGCAAGCGGGTCGGCGACCGGAAAGAACCGGTAGAGGGCGACGATGCGCCAGGGGTGGTTTCCGGTGGACAAATTCATGACGAAACCTGCCTACCGGCTCGTCGCGGAGCAATCAACCGCGCGATGATCGGCGTTTTGTTTCAACCGGTTCGAAGAATGCGCAGGCCGACGGGACACGGGAGCGGGCAATCCGGTTCGGTCCACACCGCTGCCAGAACGCCGATAATCGGCCGTGACCAAAAAGGGAAACGGCCGGACCATGTATTCAACCGAAACCATTGCCGCCATCGTCGTCGTTGCCCGCGAGAGCGGTATCGAGCCGGCGGCGCTGCTGGCCATCTGTCATGTCGAAAGCGGCGGCAAGGTGTTCGCCAAGGTCGGCGGCAGACTGGAGCCGATGATCCGGTTCGAGGGCCACTATTTCGATCGCCGCCTGTCGGGGAGCAAACGGCGGCGGGCGCGGGCGGAAGGCCTTGCCGCAGCCAGGGCCGGCGCAGTGGCCAATCCGGCGACGCAGGCGGGGCGCTGGGCGCTGTTGCGCGAGGCCGAGGCGATCGACCGGCAGGCGGCGCGAGAATCGGTGTCGTGGGGACTTGGCCAGGTGATGGGCGCGCACTGGGCCTGGCTCGGCTATGCCAGCGTCGATGCGCTGGTCGAGGAGGCGCGCGACGGTGCGGACGGGCAGGCGCGCCTGATGGTGCGCTATATCCGCAAGGCGGGCCTCATGGCTGCGATCAGGGCGCATGACTGGGCAAAATTCGCGCATGGCTACAACGGGCCGGCCTACCGGAAATACCGCTACGACACCAAGATCGCGGCGGCCTACAAGCGCTTCCTGAAATCGACGACAACGGAGCCGGCAAACGGCGATGGTGACGGCAAGAACAACGATGCGCTGAAACGCGGCGCCAAGGGGTCGAAGGTGGCCGACCTGCAGCGAAACCTGGCTGCCCTGGGATCTCCGCTCGCCATCGACGGCGATTTCGGGCCGGCGACCGAGGATGCCGTGCGGCGTTTTCAATCGCGGCACGGACTTGCGGCAACAGGTATTGCCGACAAGGCCACGCTCGGCGCTATCGGCAAGGCGCTGCCGCTTTCGGGCGGCGGATCGCTGTTTCTCGATTGGCTGGCGAAGCTGGTTGCCCGCCTGTTCGGGCGGGTGTGACCGTTGCGGCGGCAATGGACATGCCCTTCGGCGCCTGATAACCCGGCGTCAGATTTCCGCCGACGGACAGGGCCATGACCCAGAAGAAAGATGCGCTGCTGACAATCCTGGAAGGCCAGCCGGTGATACCGGTGGTCAAGATCAACCGCCTGGCCGACGCCGTGCCGCTGGCCCGGGCGTTGGCGGCGGGCGGTCTACCGGCGATAGAGATCACGCTGCGCACGCCGGACGCGCTCGACGCGATACGGCTCGTGGCCGAGGAGGTGGAAGACGCCATCGTCGGTGCGGGCACGGTCCTCACGCCGCGCCAGTACGACAAGGTGGTGCAGGCCGGTGCACAATACGTGGTCAGTCCCGGTACGACGCAGGAGTTGCTCGATGCGGCGCACGAAAGCGACATCCCTCTGTTGCCGGGTGCGGTGACGCCGAGCGAAATCATGTCGATCTATGAGGAAGGCTATTCGATCCTGAAGTTCTTTCCGGCCGAACAGGCCGGCGGGGCGCCGTTTCTCAAGGCGCTTTCCTCGCCGCTGGCCGGCATCCGCTTCTGTCCGACGGGCGGTATCTCGGCGGCGAACGCAACCGACTATCTGAAATTGCCCAACGTGATCTGCGTTGGCGGATCGTGGGTCGCGCCCGACGATCTGCTCGAAGCCGGCGCGTGGGACAAGATAGAGGCGCTGGCAAAGGCCGCTTCAGCGCTTGGCTGACCGCTTGCCGCTGCACTCTTCGATCAGTTGAATTTGGCGACCGAGAGGAACTTCACCGCCTTGCCCGTGAAGCGGTAGGGATTGTCGATCCTGGCGGTGCGGCTGAAGCCTTCGGTATAGACTTCATTCGGTGCGCGTCCGACGAGATCGAACGCGAAGCGCGGCGCTCGCGAACGGCGCTCGGCCCGGGCAATGTGAACCTTCGAAATGGCATGACGCGACAGGTTTTCCGGCAGCGGCACGATCATGGCCTGGCGTCCCCGCGGCTGATCGTCGGCGCTCGGGCGATCGGTCTTGCGGGTGGTATGCGTGTCGGTGGCGATGGCTTCGCGCGGATCGACAGGCTCCAGGCTGGCCAGGATGATGTCACGCGGCGAAGCGGCGGCCTTGCGGCCCGTCTTGTCCGACGTCGAGCCGACCTCCAGGCGGTCGGTCTTGCCGGCGGCATCACGGTCACGCGGGGTCGGTACCCCGAATCGTGCCGGACCGACATCGAGAACCGGTCCGCGCTCCGGAAGCGCGGCCACCACAACCGCCTCCTCCGGCCGCTTCTCGGGCAGCGGGACGGCGACGATGCGCCCGCCCTTGCCGTTCGGCGCCTGCGAGGCGCGCATTACGGCGAGCACCTCGTCGATACCATCCCTGTCGGCATAGGCAAGCTTGGCGCCTGGGTTTGCCGTTGCCGTTTCGATGCGCGAGGTGATCGCTGCTCCGGTCAGTTCCGGCCGCGGCGTCGGTCTGGGCACATGCAGGGCCACGACCGTCTCGGCTTCGGCGGTATCGGCACCGATCGGCAGGCCCTCGACCGGCAGCGGCTCGGTGGCTGCCTCGCCGATTTCGGCTTCGGGCCGCTTGGCAAAGCGCGGCAGCGGCACGTCGCGTTCGCTGAGCGAGGCGATAATCATCTCCGGCGTTTGCGGCTGCAGTTCCTTCTCGGCAGGGGCCGGGATTGTCTTGACCGGTTTCGGTGCGGTCGCCGCCTGGACCGAATCTTCCTCGTCGTCCTGACCGCCGCCGAAAAACGCCGCCAGCAGTCCACCGCCGCCGCGACCATCATTGCGTTCGCCGCGATCTGGTTTCTTGTCGGGCTCCGGGGCGGTGCTGGCCACCACGATGCCGCCGCCCGAACCCTTGCGCTTGTTGTAGGCGGCGAGCGCCTGCTTGTAGCCGGGAAGCGGCTTGCCGTCGGTCGGTACGTGCAGGGTCTTGCCGTCCGGGAACATCGCCAGCAGTTCGCGACGGCTCATGCGCGGCCAGTGACGCACGCTGCCGACATCGAGATGGACGAAGGGCGATCCCGACCTGGGATAGTAGCCGACGCCGCCGGCCTGCATCTGCAAGCCGATCTTGCGCAGCTTCGACAGCTTCACGTCGGGCAGATAAAAATCCATTGCCTTGCCGAGCATGTGCTGGCTCTTCTTGGCAACCCCGCGGCCGCGCTTGCGCAGCATGGCGTTGGTCGTCGGGGACCGGTATCCGGAGATGACGTGGATGTAGTCGTGCGAACCGGATTTGCGGTACACCTCCCAGACGAGGTCGAGCAGGCGCGGATCCATCTTTGTCGGCTCGTTGCGACGCCAGTCGCGCAGGAAGCGGTTGATCTGCTTGAGACCGCCGCTCAGATAACGACCATTCTTCTTGTAGGTGATCTCGGCGCGCTCGTGCGTGTGGACGAAGTAGAGCTTCAGCGTGCGGGTTTCGGCGCTGGCGACGGGCACGAACGCAAGCGCGCCCAGCAGCGCAAACAGGCCGATGGCGATGCAGCGATGCCACGCGGAAAATACCGTTCGCCGGTCTCTCGTGTTGAATGCCCGCTTTGTCAAACTGAAGGCCTTGTCGGCAGTCCCGTGATCCCCACCGGATCGTTGTCGTGTTTGCGCAAATGCGCAACCAACTATCGATCCTAATAGTTAATCGGTGCTTATTGAAGCGGAAATGCGGTGAGACCAAGGCAGAGTTGTGGATTGCCCGACGGAATGCCGCGCATGGTTAACAGCTTTCAAAGACAGCGTTTTCCGGCCGGACCGGTATCGGTCAGGAGGCGATCCTGTCGCCGCGCAGGTCGTCGGGGTCGATGCCGTATTCCTTGAGCTTGCGATAGAGTGTCGACCGGCCGATGCCGAGGCGACGCGCCACCTCGCTCATCTGCCCGGCATAGTGATCGATGGCGAAGCGGATCATCTCGTGCTCGACGTCGGAGAGCGGGCGGACATCGCCGCGGCCGTCGAGCAGGCTCAGGGCCCCGGAGACGTCGCCGGAGCCGACGGGGAGTTCCGTGTCGGCGGCATCGAACCTCATGGCGGCCGCGGCTTCCCGCAGGGGTGACGAAGCCGGGGGACCTGCCGGCTCCGTGCATGCCGGAGCGTCGCTGACCGACGCCAGATCGATGCCGTCCACCTGGGCCCTAATCTGAGGGAACTCATCGATGCCCAGCGTGTCGCCGTCGCACAGGACAACGGCGCGCAGCACGGCGTTTTCGAGCTGGCGGATGTTGCCCGGCCAGTCATAGGCCGCCAGCATGGCCACCGCCTCGGCGGAAATGCCGGTGATGCCGGCGCCCATGTCGCCGGCGCGGTTGGCGGCCATGAAGTGCTTGATCAGCGCGGGGATATCCTCGCGCCGGTCGCGCAGCGGCGGAACGGTGACCGGAAAGACGTTGAGCCGGTAGAACAGGTCTTCGCGGAAGGCGCCGTCGCGGACATGGGCGGCGAGGTCGCGATGGGTGGCCGAAATGAGCCTGATGTCGACCTTGTGCGAGCGGCGCGCGCCGACAGGGTCGACCTCGCCCTCCTGGATCGCCCGCAGTAGCTTGACCTGGACGTCGAGCGGCAAGTCGCCGATCTCGTCGAGGAACAGGGTTCCCGTGTCGGCCTCGATGAACTTGCCGGCATGCTTCTCTGTGGCGCCGGTAAACGAGCCCTTTTCGTGACCGAACAGGATGCTTTCGACCAGGTTCGACGGGATGGCGCCGCAGTTCACGGTGACGAAGGGGTTGCCGGCGCGACCGCCGCTGCCCTGGATCGCGCGCGCGACCAGTTCCTTGCCGACGCCGGATTCGCCTTCGATCAGCACCGGGATGTCGGTGGAGGCCGCCTTGCGGCCAAGCTGCAGGACCCGCTCCATCGCCGGGCTGGCACAGACGATATCGTCGAAGGTCAGCCGGCCGGCGGGCGCCGGTTTGCGCCGGCGGGTCTCGTTTTCGACCCGGCCGACCTTCAGCGCATTCGCAAGCGCGGTCTTCAGCCGTTCCGGCGATACCGGCTTGACGACGAAGTCGAAGGCGCCGGCGCGCATCGCGGCGATGACGGTTTCGATGGTGCCGCGCGCAGTCTGGACGATGACCGGAACCGTGATGCTGCGCTCCTGCAGCCTGGAGATCACCGTCAGGCCGTCGATGTCCGGCAGGCCGAGATCGAGGACGATCGCGGCGATATCGGCGGTGTCGAAGGCGGCCAGAGCGGCTTCGCCGCAATCGGCGGTCACGGCGGTGTAGCCGGCCTTGCCGACCGCCGCCTCGAGCAGGCGGCTCTGCACGGGATCGTCTTCGGCGATGAGGACCAACTGTGTCATATTTTCAATATTCGTGAAATCGTTTGGTAACGGTGCGGGCGAATCCGGCTTTGTCTCTGGATCATCTTGGCACAGACATCTAAAAGTCGGCTCAAGAAAGCCGGTAAACAAACCCCTAACCGCCGGCTGTCGCGGGATGGCCGCGAGGCGCTGCGGGAATGGTGCGGGGGCCGAGGAAGCAGAGATGCAGTTCCAGCACGGCGGATTTGCGGACGGAAAGGCGGCCGATACCGGCGCGTCGGGCGCATCGCCGCTCGAAGGCCTGCCGGAGTGGAACCTGACCGATCTCTATCCGGCGATGGATTCGGACGATGTTGCCGCCGACCTGGAAAAGGCCGCGAGCAAGGCGCTTGCCTTCGAGCAACGCTGGAAGGGCAAGCTTGGCGATGCGGCTGCCGACGCGGCAGCCGGCGGACTCGGCAAGGCGGTTGCCCAATACGAGGCGCTCGAGGAACTGATCGGCCGCATCGCCTCCTATGCCGGGCTGGTCTATGCCGGCGACACGTCCGATCCGGTACGGGCGAAATTCTACGGCGACGTGCAGGAAAAGATGACCGACGCGAGCGCGCATCTGTTGTTCTTCCCGCTCGAGCTCAACCGGATCGACGATGAACTGGTCGGGCAGGCGTTCAAGGCCGATCCGGCCTTCGGCCATTACCGACCCTGGGTGGAAGATCTGCGCAAGGACAAGCCCTATCAGCTCGAAGACCGGGTGGAGCAATTGTTCCATGAAAAGTCGATCACCGGTCGCGGCGCATGGAACCGGCTGTTCGACGAAACGATGAGCGCGCTGCGTTTCGAGGTGGACGGCGAGGAACTGCCGCTGGAGCCGACGCTGACGAAGCTGCAGGATCCCGAACCCGACACGCGGCGCAGGGCCGCCGATGCGCTGGCGGCGACATTTCGCCAGAACCTGCGCATCTTCACGCTGATCACCAACACGCTGGCGAAGGACAAGGAAATCTCCGACCGCTGGCGCGGGTTTCAGGACATCGCCGATTCACGCCATCTTGCCAACCGCGTCGAGCGCGAGGTCGTCGATGCGCTCGCCGGCGCCGTGCGCGATGCCTGGCCGCGCCTGTCGCACCGCTACTACGCCATGAAGGCGCGCTGGCTCGGCATGGAGCAGATGAACCACTGGGACCGCAACGCGCCGCTGCCCGAAACGCCGCAGACGCTGATTCCGTGGGACGAGGCGCGCGAGACGGTGCTGGCGGCCTATGGCGGCTTCGCGCCGGAAATGGCCATGATCGCCGACCGTTTCTTCGAGAAGAACTGGATCGACGCGCCGACCCGGCCCGGCAAGGCGCCGGGTGCGTTTGCGCATCCGACGGTGCCGTCGGTGCATCCTTACGTGCTGCTCAACTACATGGGCAAGCCGCGCGACGTGATGACGCTCGCCCACGAACTCGGCCACGGGGTGCATCAGGTGCTGGCCGGCGGGCAGGGCGCGCTGATGGCCTCGACGCCGCTGACACTTGCCGAGACGGCGTCGGTATTCGGCGAGATGCTGACCTTCCGGTCGCTGCTGGAGGCAACGTCGGACAAGCGCGAGCGCAAGGCGATGCTGGCGCAGAAGGTCGAGGACATGATCAACACGGTCGTGCGCCAGATCGCGTTTTACGAGTTCGAGCGCAAGGTGCACGAGCAGAGGCGCAAGGGCGAGTTGACCGCCGAACAGCTCGGCGAGTTCTGGGTTCAGATCCAGGGCGACAGCCTCGGCCCGGCGATCGGGCTCCGCGACGGCTACGAGACGTTCTGGGCCTACATTCCGCACTTCATCCATTCGCCGTTCTATGTCTACGCCTACGCGTTCGGCGATTGCCTGGTGAATTCGCTCTACGCGGTCTACCAGGATGCCGGGAGCGGCTTCCAGGACAAGTATTTCGACATGCTGCGGGCCGGCGGGACCAAGCATCATTCCGAACTGCTGGCGCCCTTCGGGCTCGACGCATCCGACCCGGCCTTCTGGCAGAAAGGCCTGTCGATGATCGAGGGACTGATCGACGAGCTGGAGGCGATGGACGCGGCCTCCTAGCCAGCGATCTCGCAGAAGCGGGCGACATCCTCCTCGGTGGTGGCGAAGCTGGTGACCAGCCGGCAGAGCATCTCGTCATCGCCAAGCTTCTCCCCGCCGAAGGACGGCATCGGCCATTCGTGGAATTCCGCACCGGCATCGACCAGCCGGGCGGCGGTCTGTCGCTTGATGACGGGAAAAACTTCGTTGGCCTCGGGCTGCCAGGCAAGCCGGCAGTTGGACGAGGCGGCGAGACCTTCGGCGAGAGCGGTAGCCATGGCATTGGAATGGCGGGCCAGCTCGAGCCACAACCCGTCGGCCAGATAAGCTTCGAACTGGGCGGCGATGAAGCGGCTCTTGGAGAAAAGATGGGCCGCGCGCTTGCGCAGGAACGGTACGTCGGCGGCCATGTCGGGATCAAGGAACACCAGGGCCTCGGCGCACCAACAGCCATTCTTGGTGCCGCCGAAGGAGACGATGTCGACACCGCGCTCGACGGTCATGGCGGCGGGCGTCAGGTCAAGCGCGACGAGCGCATTGGCAAAGCGGGCGCCGTCCATGTGCAGCGGCAGGCCGTTTTTCCTGCCGATGGTCGAGATGGCGTCGATGTCGCCGGGCGCATAGAGCGTGCCGATCTCGGTCGACTGGGTGATCGACACCGCCATGGGCTGGCCATTGTGGACGAAATCGGCCGGGTGGCGGCCAATGGCTTCGACGAGGCCGTCGGGATCCATGCGGCCGAACGCGCCGTCGACGCCGGCCAGCCGGGCGCCGCCGGTGAAATATTCGGGCGCGCCGCATTCGTCCTCGAAGATGTGCGCCTGGGGATGGCAAAAGACGACGCCGCCAGGCCGGTTGACCGCCGTCATGGCGAGCGCGTTGGCGGCCGTTCCGGTGCCGACGAAAAACACCGCGACCTGGCGCCCGAACAGGTCGCAGAACATTTCCTCGGCGCGCCGATCGACGTCGCTGGCGCCATAGGAAGCGGCAAAGCCAGAGGCGTTCGCGGCAAGGTTTTCGGTGATTTTGGGATGCGCGCCGGCGCAATTGTCGGATTTGAAATTCATGGAAACTCCGGAACCAAACGATGCGGGGGCAAGTCATCCCGGATTCTCGTCGAATGCGCAAGCCGGGCTGGTCCGTGACATCGGCACCGCCAATCCATCGCAGTCCGCCCATGCCGCCGACCGGGCATTGCGGAAAATCCCGGTCTTTGAAATTTTATAATATCATGTAGCGTCTATACGTAACTTAATTGCAGAGACGGATGGATTTTCGGCATGAACCATCTTGTGCGGCCAGTGCGAATGTGGCATATAAATTAGGACAGCATTGCTGTCGTATATGGCGTCGCGCTACCGTGACAACTGGTCTATACTGAAACCGGTACGGCAAGGTCGCGTGCATGCCGCGTCACTGGTTACTGCCGCGGCGCTGCCGGTTCGATGCAGCGCGGAATGCGGAAAACCTGCCCATGTCGCAAAATTGCGCGGGGCGCTTCGGAATTTGTGCCGCCTGGCACGGGAAGATTGCGACATTTGTGGCGCTTCCCGCACGGCGGCGACGCCCTGCGGGGTTTGGAAGGAGGGTCGAGCATGCGCGAACAGACAGCGATCCGGGCGAATTTGGTGCCGGCCGCCGGTACCCGCATGCCGAAATCGGGCCTGCCGGATGCGCAGGGCCTTTACCATCCAAGCCGTGAGCACGATGCCTGCGGCGTCGGCTTTGTCGCCCACATGAAGGGCGCCAAGTCGCACGAGATCATCCGCAACGGGCTGGCGATGCTCAAGAACCTCACCCATCGCGGCGCGGTCGGCGCAGACCCGCTGATGGGCGATGGCGCGGGCATGCTGGTGCAGATCCCCGACGGTTTCTTCCGCGAGGTGATGGCCGGCCAGGACATCGAGTTGCCGCCGGAAGGCCAATACGCTGTCGGCCATCTGTTCATGCCGCAGGACGGCGACCTCAGAACCCATCTCGAAGAGATCATCACCGACACGGTGAAGGCCGAAGGCCAGGCGCTGATCGGGTTTCGCGACGTGCCGGTCGACAACGCGTCATTGTCGAAGGCGCCGGACATCGCGGCATCGGAACCATGTCAGCGCCAGGTCTTCATCGGTCGCGGCGACGGTATCGAAACCGACGACGACTTCGAGCGGCGGCTCTACATCCTGCGCAAGGTGATTTCCAACCGCATCCATCTGGAGACCGAGGGCCGCGATAACGGCTTCTACATCGTGTCGCTGTCGTCGCGCACGATCGTGTACAAGGGCATGTTCCTGGCCTACCAGTTGGAGAATTACTACAGCGATCTCTCCGACCCACGCTTCGAGAGCGCGCTGGCGCTGGTGCATCAGCGTTTCTCGACCAACACATTCCCTTCCTGGAAACTTGCCCATCCCTACCGGATGGTCGCCCACAACGGCGAGATCAACACGCTGCGCGGCAACGTCAACTGGATGGCGGCGCGGCAGGCCTCGGTGGATTCGGAGCTGTTCGGAAACGACATCTCCAAACTGTGGCCGATCTCCTACGAGGGTCAGTCGGACACGGCGTGTTTCGACAACGCGCTCGAATTCCTGTTCCAGGGTGGCTATTCGCTTGCCCATGCGATGATGATGCTCATCCCCGAAGCCTGGGCCGGTAACCGGCTGATGGACGAGAACCGCAAGGCTTTCTACGAGTATCACGCCTCGCTGATGGAGCCGTGGGACGGTCCGGCGGCGGTGGTGTTCACCGACGGCAGGCAGATCGGCGCGACACTCGACCGCAACGGGCTGAGGCCGGCGCGCTACATCGTCACCGACGACGACTGCGTCATCGCGGCTTCCGAGGCCGGGGTCATCGCCGTCGACGAGGCGAGGATCAAGACCAAGTGGCGGCTGCAGCCGGGCCGCATGCTGCTGATCGACATGGAGCAGGGCCGGATCATCTCCGACGAGGAGATCAAGGAAGAGATAGCAGCGAAGCATCCCTACCGCACCTGGCTCGCCAACACGCAGCTGATCCTGGAGGACCTGGCGCCGGTGGAGCCGCGGGCGCTGCGCCGCGACGTCAGCCTGCTCGACCGACAGCAGGCCTTCGGCTACACGCAGGAAGACACCAAGCTCCTGATGTCGCCGATGGCGACGACAGGCCAGGAATCGATCGGCTCGATGGGCACCGACACGCCGATCTCGGCAATGTCGGACAAGGCGAAGCTGCTCTATACCTATTTCAAGCAGAACTTCGCCCAGGTCACCAATCCGCCGATCGATCCGATCCGCGAGGAACTGGTGATGAGCCTGGTGTCGTTCATCGGACCGCGCCCGAACATCTTCGACCTGGTCGGCAATTCGCGCCGCAAGCGGCTCGAGGTACGCCAGCCGATCCTGACCAATGGCGATCTGGAGAAGATTCGCTCGATCGGCCATACCGAAGACCGGTTCGACACCAAGACGATCGACATCACCTATGGCGCCACCCAGGGCGCGGCCGGGCTGGAAGGCGCGGTCGAGCGCCTGTGCGAACGGGCCGAGGCGGCGGTTGCCGGCGGTTACAACATCATCGTCCTGTCGGACCGCCAGGTCGGTGCGGACCGCATCGCCATTCCCTCGCTGCTGGCGACGGCGGCCGTTCACCATCACCTGATCCGCAAGGGACTGCGCACCGCCGTCGGCCTGGTGGTCGAATCCGGCGAACCGCGCGAAGTGCACCATTTCGCCTGCCTGGCGGGTTATGGCGCCGAGGCGATCAATCCGTGGCTTGCCTTCGACACTCTGCTCGACATGCATGCGCGCAAGGCGTTTCCGCCGGAGGTCGACGCCACCGAGGTGGTCGAGCGCTACATCAAGTCGATCGGCAAGGGTATCCTCAAGGTGATGTCGAAGATGGGCATCTCGACCTACCAGTCCTATTGCGGCGCGCAGATTTTCGACGCGGTCGGGCTGAGTTCGGATTTCGTCAGAGAGTATTTTACCGGCACGGCGACGACGATCGAGGGCGTCGGGTTGGCGGAGGTGGCCGAAGAGACCTATCAACGCCATGCGTCGGCGTTCGGCAACGATCCGGTGCTGAGGACGGCGCTCGAGGTCGGCGGCGAGTACATGTACCGCATCCGCGGCGAACGCCATGTGTGGTCGCCCGACACTGTGGCCGCGCTGCAGCACGCCGTCAGGACGGATTCGGCGAAGACCTACAAGGAATTCTCCGCCCAGGTTGACCGCGACTCGGCGCAAGCGCAGACCATTCGCGGCCTGTTCGATATCCGGCTGGCGGCAGAGACCGGCCGCAAGCCGGTGCCGCTCGACGAAGTCGAGCCAGCCTCGCAGATCGTCAAGCGGTTTTCGACCGGCGCGATGTCGTTCGGCTCGATCAGTCGCGAGGCGCACACCACGCTGGCCAAGGCGATGAACAGCATCGGCGGCAAGTCGAATACCGGCGAGGGCGGCGAGGAACCGGACCGTTACATGCCGATGCTCGACGGTTCGCCCAATCCCGAACGTTCTGCGATCAAGCAGGTGGCGTCCGGCCGCTTCGGCGTCACCACCGAATATCTCGTCAATTCCGACATGATGCAGATCAAGGTGGCGCAGGGTGCCAAGCCCGGCGAAGGCGGGCAATTGCCGGGCCACAAGGTCGACGCCACAATCGCCAAGGTGCGCCACTCGACGCCCGGCGTCGGCCTCATCTCGCCGCCGCCGCATCACGACATCTATTCGATCGAGGATCTGGCGCAGCTGATCTTCGACCTGAAAAACGTCAACCCGGCGGCCGACGTCTCGGTCAAACTGGTGTCGGAAGTGGGCGTCGGCACGGTTGCGGCCGGCGTAGCGAAGGCGCGCGCGGACCATATCACCATATCCGGCTATGACGGCGGCACCGGCGCTTCGCCGCTGACCTCGATCAAGCATGCCGGCAGCCCATGGGAAATGGGTCTTGCTGAAACGCACCAGACCCTGGTGCTGAACGGGCTGAGGTCGCGGGTCGCACTGCAGGTCGACGGCGGACTGCGCACCGGGCGCGACGTTGTCGTCGGCGCGCTTCTGGGTGCCGACGAATTCGGCTTCTCCACCGCGCCGCTGATCGCGGCAGGCTGCATCATGATGCGCAAGTGCCACCTGAACACCTGCCCGGTCGGCGTGGCTACGCAGGATCCCGTGTTGCGCAAGCGCTTCAAGGGCGCGCCGGAGCACGTAATCAACTACTTCTTCTTCGTGGCCGAGGAGGTGCGCGAACTGCTGGCGGCGATGGGCTGCCGCAAACTCGACGACATCGTCGGCCATTCCGACTTGCTCGAGCGCGGCGCGATGATCGAGCACTGGAAGGCCAGGGGGCTGGATTTCACCGGTGTGTTCTATCGGCCGGAGGCGCCGGCAAATGCGATCCGGCACACCGAAGTGCAAAACCATCCGATCGACGACGTCCTCGACCGCAAGCTGATCGAGGCTGCGGCGCCGGCGCTGGATGCGCGCGAGACGGTTACCATCGATACGCCGATCTGCAATATCGACCGGTCCGCCGGAGCCATGCTGTCGGGCGAGATCGCCAAACGGTTCGGCCACAAGGGGCTCGCCGACGATACGATCACGGTCAACCTGACCGGGACGGCCGGCCAGTCCTTCGGCGCGTTCCTGGCGCGCGGCGTCACCTTCAACCTGTCGGGCGACGGAAACGACTATGTCGGCAAGGGGCTGTGCGGCGGCCGCATCGTCATCCGCCCGCCGGAGGAATCCAGGGTCGTGGCGGAACGCTCGATCATCGTCGGCAACACGGTGCTCTACGGCGCCATCGAGGGCGAATGCTATTTCTCCGGCGTTGCCGGCGAGCGGTTCGCGGTGCGCAATTCGGGCGCCATCGCGGTTGTCGAGGGGGTCGGCGACCATGGCTGCGAGTACATGACGGGCGGCGTGGTCGTCGTCATCGGCGGCACCGGCCGCAACTTCGCCGCCGGCATGTCGGGGGGTATCGCCTATGTGCTCGACGAGGCCGGCGACTTCGCCGAACGCTGCAACATGGCGATGGTGGAACTGGAACCGGTGCCGGAAGAGGACGATCTTCTGGAGAAGCTGCACCACCATGGCGGCGACCTGGCGCATATGGGCCGGGTGGATGTGCTCGACGACATGACGAGCCACGACCAGGAACGGCTTTATCAGCTCATTTCCAACCACCTGCACTATACCGGTTCCAAGCGGGCGGCCGAGATCCTGGAGAACTGGGCCGACTACCGGCCGAAGTTCCGCAAGGTGATGCCGGTCGAATACCGCCGCGCGCTGCAGGAAATGGAAAACATGCGCCTCGGCGTGGCAGCGGAGTAGGCAGGCATGATCATTTCAACGACAAACACGGTCGAGGGCCGTGAAATCGCCGAGTACAAGGGTATCGTCACGGGCGAGGCGATCCTTGGCACCAACATCTTCCGCGATCTGTTCGCCGGTATTCGCGACATTGTCGGCGGGCGGTCGAGTTCCTATGAGCAGGTGCTGCGCGAGGCACGCGAGACGGCGCTTGCCGAACTGCAGGAAGAGGCAAGCCAGCGCGGCGCCAACGCGGTGATCGGCGTCGACATCGACTATGAGAACATTTCCACCGGCAGCAGCGGGTCGATGCTGATGGTTTCGGCATCGGGCACCGCCGTCGTGGTGCGGTAAGCGGAAGACAGCATGGGCAAGGTTACGGGATTTCTCGAGATCGACCGGCAGGTGGCGAAGTACCAGCCTGCATCCGACCGGATTCGCCATTTCAGGGAATTCACCCTGCCGATGTCGGATTCGGAGGTCATCAAGCAGGCGGCGCGCTGCATGGATTGCGGCGTGCCCTACTGCCATGGCCCGACGGGCTGTCCGGTGAACAACCAGATCCCCGACTGGAACGACCTCGTCTACAATGGCGACTGGGACGAGGCGATCCGCAACCTGCACTCAACCAACAATTTTCCCGAATGGACCGGCCGTATCTGCCCGGCGCCGTGCGAGGAGGCCTGCACGCTCAACCTCGAGGACGTGCCGGTGTCGATCAAGACGATCGAGCAGGCGGTCGCCGACCGCGCTTACGAGAACGGCCACTTCCGATCCTATCCGCCGGAGCGCAAGACCGGCAAGACTGTGGCGATCATCGGTTCGGGTCCGGCCGGCATGGCGGCCGCCCAGCAGCTCGGACGCGCAGGACACGATGTGCATGTGTTCGAGCGCGAAAGCCGGCCCGGCGGGCTGATGCGCTACGGCATACCGGACTTCAAGATCGAGAAGCATCACATCGACCGCCGGGTCGCCCAGATGAGCGGCGAGGGCGTCACGTTCCACTGCGGCGTCAATGTCGGTGTCGACAAGACGGTTGCAGAACTGCTCGAGCAGCATGACGCGGTGCTTTACTGCGGCGGCTCCGAACGACCGCGGCCCGCCGGCGTGCCGGGTGCCGAGCTTGCCGGGGTGCATGACGCCATGCCCTATCTGGTGCAGCAGAACCGGCGTGTCGGCGGCGAGGACATCCAGTCGGTGGCGTGGCCCGCCGAACCGATCTCGGCCGCGGGCAAGCGCGTGGTCGTCGTCGGCGGCGGCGACACCGCATCCGACTGCATCGGCACGGCCTTTCGCCAGGGGGCGGTCAAGGTGACGCAGCTCGACATCCGGCCGCAGCCGCCGGTGCGCGAGGACAAGCTTGCGGTGTGGCCCTATTGGGCGACCAAGATGCGCACCTCGTCGTCTCAGGCCGAGGGCGCCAACCGCGAATTCCAGATCGCCACGCTGGAGTTTGTCGGCGAGTCCGGTCATCTGACCGGCGTCAAATGCTGCCATGTCGACGAAAAGCGCAAGCCGGTTGCCGGCACTGAGTTCGTGATCCGCGTCGATCTCGCCTTCATAGCCATCGGCTTTCACGGGGTGATGGAAGAGGGCGTGCTCGGCGAGGTGGGCGACCGGCTGACGACCGTGGTCGACGGCCGTGGCTCGATCAACATCGACGCCAACGAGACCGACTACCGCACCAGTATCGACCGGCTCTACGCGGCCGGCGACGTCCGCCGCGGGCAATCGCTGGTGGTATGGGCGATCCGCGAAGGCCGGCAGGCGGCCGCCTCGATCGATGAGGCGCTCATGGGGTCCACGGTGCTGCCGCGCTAGAGCGATCTCCTCAAGAGCAGGCCAAACATCAAAATTCGAGCTTCGATCGCGACCGCTCGTTCAGATGACGATGATGCCGCTGTCGAGCAGGTCGCGGGTACTGGCATGGCGGATGCCGAAACCGGACAGCACCGTGGCGACGTGCGACCGCTCGGATGTCGCCGCCGATGCGGCGGCGGGCGCGCCCGGGGTGCGCGAGAAGCGTGGTGCGGCGGCCGGGCGGACGAAGCCATCCTCACCGACATGGGTGTTGCGGGCGCGATTGTGCGGATGCTCCGGCGCTTCGCCGAGACCCAGCACCGGAGCGACGCAGGCGTCGGTATCGGCGAACAGTTCGGCCCATTCGTCGCGGTTCTTCTGCTTCAGGCGTTCTGCGATGACCGAGCGCATTTCAGGCCATAGCTTGCGATCATACTGCGCCTTGGCCAGCGCTTCGGGCAGCGGCAGGAGGGCCGCGAACTCGGCGAAGAACTGCGGCTCCAGGCAGGCGACCGCGACGAAGCCGCCGTCGGATGTCTCGTAGGTATCGTAGAAGGGAGCGCCGGAATCGAGCAGGTTGGTGCCTCGCCCGTCCTGCCACAGGCCGGCAAAGCGCATCGAGAAGAACAGGGAAGCCAGCTTGGAGGCGCCGTCGACCATCGCAGCGTCGACGACCTGGCCGCAGCCCGAATGCGAGCGCTCGATCAGCGCCGAAAGGACGCCGGCGATCAAGAACATGGTGCCGCCACCATAGTCGGCGACCAGGTTGAGTGGCGGGACCGGCTTGCCGCCGGCCGGACCGATGGTGCTCAGCACGCCGGACAGCGCCAGATAGGTGAGGTCGTGGCCGGCACGCTGCGCCAACGGCCCGTCCTGGCCGAAGCCGGTCATGCGGCCGTAGACGAGGCCGGGATTGACGGCATGGCAGGCGTCCGGTCCGAGGCCGAGGCGTTCCATGACGCCGGGGCGAAAGCCTTCCAGCAGGATATCGCCGCCGCGGCAGAGATCGAGCATGAAGGCCGTGCCTTTCTCCGCCTTCAGATCGACGCGGACGATGGAGCGTCCCATGCGGTCGAGATCGGCTTCCGGCGGCAGAGGCAGGAACGAGGCCGGCGCCTTCAACCGGTCGATCCGAACCACCTCCGCGCCGAGTTCGCCGAGGATCAGCCCGGCGAGCGGTACCGGTCCTATGCCGGCCATCTCGATGACGCGGATACCGGCCAACGGCCCGGTTTTCGGCTCCTGGCTGTTGCTCATGGCGTTCCTGTCAACCGGACCAACCGCCTAGCGCGGCGCCATGCGGATGGCGCCGTCGAGGCGGATGGTCTCGGCGTTGAGCATCTGGTTCTCGACGATGTGCATGGCAAGCGCCGCATATTCCGACGGATCGCCGAGGCGCGGCGGGAAGGGGACCTGCTGGCCGAGCGAAATCTGCGCCTCCTCGGGCAGGCCCGCCAGGAGCGGCGTCTTGAACAGGCCGGGCGCGATGGTGACGACGCGAATGCCGGAGCGGGCGAGATCGCGGGCGATCGGCAGCGTCATGCCGACGATGCCACCCTTGGAGGCCGAATAGGCCGCCTGTCCGATCTGGCCGTCATAGGCGGCGACGGATGCGGTGTTGACGACCACACCGCGCTCGCCGCCTTCGAGCGGCTCAAGGTTCTGCGTGATGTCGGTGACCAGCCGGATCATGTTGAAGGTTCCCACCAGATTGACCTGGATGACCTTGTTGAACAGGTCGAGCGGGTGCGGCCCTTCCTTGGAAAGGGTTTTCATGGCGACGCCGATACCGGCGCAGTTGACCAGAATGCGCGGGGCGCCGAGCTTCTCGCCAATCGCGGCAACCGCCGCTTCGGCGGCCTCGCCGCTGGAAACGTCGCAACTGACGGCAAATCCACCGATGTCGGCGGCGACCTTCTCGGCGTTCTTGATGGCGACGTCGGCGATGCCGACGCGCGCACCCTTGTCGGCGAGCGCCCGCGCGGTTGCCTCGCCTAAGCCCGAACCGCCGCCGGTGACAATGGCGACCTGACCTTCAACATTCATGTATCTCTCTCCCGGTATTACGTATACGTCAATCTGACAGGCATGTTACCGGGCGCGAGGTCCGTTGGGCAATCGTCAAATGGGCGGAGTGACGGTCGACACAGAACGATCATCGCTGTCACGCCAGATTGCGGCCGCGACGGAGATCGACTTGCGATGGCCGTGATGTCGTTGGATAGTTGAAACAGCGCTTTCCGGCCTTCCGGGCAGACGGGAACCTATGGCGAGTGACATGAAACGGAGACTGAAAATCCTCGTTCTCGGCGCGACGCTGCTGGTCGCGGCGCCCGTGGGGCAGGCCGTTGCCAAGGGGCTCGATTTCAATGGCCTGAAGGTCATCGATGTCGGCTTCCCGGAGGAATTTGCCCGCAGGATGAAGGAGATCGGCTACAAGGCGAAGCTGGAATACGAGGATGACGGCACGCCGATCATCTCGGGGCGTGTCTCGCGCCTCAACTACTTCATCCGCTTCTACAATTGCGAGGACAAGGCCGACTGCAAGCATGCGATCTTCTCGTGCGGCTACGACGTGGAAGGCAGGATATCGCTCGAATTCGCCAATCGGTGGAACGCCAAGGAGCCGCTCGGAACGTTCCGCATTGACGACGAGGGCGATCCGTGGATCTACCACACGATCAATCTGGTCGGCGGGATGACATTCAAGAACCTCGAGGACACACTCGACTGGTGGGCCGATACGCTCGACACGTTCAAGCGCAGGGTCGACAACAAGGAGGAGGGCGAGACGGAGCTGCCTCCCGCTCCGCCCGGCGCCGTTTACGAGGATTTGTAGAAAAAACCCGGCGACCGTGGGCAGATTGCGGTTGCTATCCCTGACCCTGATATTTGGCGATTGCCGCGACGATGTCGTCGGACCCGATGATGCCGACCACGCGGCCATTGTCGATGACGCCGATCTCACCCCTGGTCTTCGCCATCGCGGCGAGCAGCTGACGCACCGGCGTATCGGGCTTGGCCGAGCCGGCCACGGGCTTCCTTGCATCTTCTCCGCCCGCCGCCTGGCGCATGATGTCCCTGGCGCAGAGCACGCCGAGCGGGTTCATATGGGCGACGAAATCGGCGACGTATCCATTGGCCGGCGATAGCAGGATGTCCTGCGCGGTGCCGCACTGGACGATACGTCCGCCTTCCATGATGGCAATGCGGTTGCCGATCTTCAGCGCCTCGTCGAGGTCGTGGCTGACGAATAAGATCGTCTTCTTCAGTCGTGCCTGTAGATCGAGCAGTTCGTCCTGGAGGCGTGAGCGGATCAGCGGGTCAAGCGCCGAGAACGGTTCGTCCATCAGTAGGATCGGCGCACCGGTGGCGAAGGCGCGGGCCAAGCCGACACGCTGCTGCATGCCGCCCGAAAGTTCGCCGACGAGACTGTCGGCTCGATCATGCAGACCAACCAGTTGCAGTTGTTCGGCGACCCGATTGTCGCGTCCGGCCTTGTCGATGCCGGCGAGTTCCAGGCCAAAACCGACATTCTCGGCGACGGTGCGCCAGGGAAGCAGCGCGAACTGCTGGAAGACCATGGAGATGGTGCCCGAGCGTATCTTGCGCAACTCGGCGTCGCCGGCCTTGGCGACCGAACGGGGCTCGCCGTCGCACCAGACGCGGATGTCGCCGCTGGTAATCGGGTTGAGCCGGTTGACGCCGCGCAGCAGCGTCGACTTGCCCGATCCCGACAGTCCCATGAGCACCAGGATCTCGCCCTCCGACACGGTGAGCGTGCAGTCGTGGACGCCGAGTATGTTGCCGGTGGCCGCCTGGATCTCCTGGCGCGACTGGCCCTTGTCGGCGAGGTTTATCGCTTCTTCCGGCGAGGTGCCGAACATGATGGTGACGTGGTCGATCTCGATGGCCGGGTTCATTGGGCGGCACTCCCGCGCACGCGGCACATGCGGTCGAGCATGATCGCCAGGATGACGATGGCGATACCGGCTTCCAGTCCGAGCGGAATGTTGACCGTGTTGAGCGCGCGCACGACCGGCTTGCCGAGCCCGTTGGCACCGATGAGCGCCGCGATGACCACCATCGAAAGCGACAGCATGATGCACTGTGTCAGCCCGGCCATGATGGTGGGCATGGCGGCGGGAAGCTCCACCTTGCGCAATAGCTGTCCCGGCGTGGCGCCGAAGGCCTGGCCGGCCTCGATCATCGGTGAGGGGATGGAAGTTATGCCGAGATAGGTGAGCCGGATCGGCGCCGGCGAAGCAAAGATGATGGTCACGATCAGACCGGGGGCGAGGCCAAGACCGAACAGGATCAGCACCGGGATCAGGTAGACGAAGGTCGGCATCGTCTGCATCAGGTCGAGTACCGGCTGCACGTAGGCGTAGTAGCGGGGGCGGTGGCCGAGCCAGATGCCGATCGGCACGCCAATCGCCATGGACAGAAACGCCGCCGAGACGACCAATATCAAGGTCTCGACGGTTTCCTTCCAGAGACCCTGGTTGATGATGAAGAACAGGCCGAGGACGATGCCGAGGGCGAGCTTCCACGAGCGTTGCAGATACCAGCCGAGCGCGGCGATCAGAAGTACGACGACGAAGGGCGGAAACCAAAGGATGAGGCTGATAGTGCCATCGAGCACGACCTTGAGCGATCCGGCGATGGCGTCGAACAGCCACTCGAAATTGTCGGTCAGGAAGGTGAAGAGGCTCTTGCCCCACTGCCCGACCGGAATTTTGTCGGCCGTCAGCGCTTCCGATATCTTGTCCACCACGTCCCCCTACATGAACCGCTCTGGTCCGGCCCGGCGACAACGGTACCGGACCGGAGGGTTCAGGCGCCCGGCGCGCGTTACATGCCGAGCTTTGCCTTCACGGCGGCCGCCGCGTCGCCGCCGTCCATGGTGGTCACGCCGGCGAGCCAGGGCGTGACGGCGTCCGGATTGGCCTTGAGCCACGCCATCGCCGCCTCGGTGGCGTCCGTTCCCTTGAGGATGTCGTCCATGATCTTGTTTTCCATGGACAGGGTGAACTTCATGTTCTTCAGCAGCGCCCCCACATTCGGGCATTCGTCGGCATAGCCGGCGCGCACATTGGTGAACACGGTCGCCGCGCCGAAACCGGAATCGCCCATCCCGTCGAGATAGGTGATGTCCATCTCGCCCATGATCGGATGCGGCGTCCAGCCGAGGAACACGATCCATTCCTTGTTCTTTATCGCCTTTTCGGCCTGCGACAGCATGCCGGCTTCGGACGACTCGACGAGCTCGAAACCGTCGAGGCCGTTGGCGGCGTCCTCGATCATGCCGAGCACGATGCGGTTGCCGTCATTGCCGGGCTCGATACCGTAGATCTTGGCATCGAACTTGTCCTTGAACTTGCCGATGTCGGTCAGGCTCTTGACGCCGCCGTCGGCTGCATAGGTCGGCACCACGAGGCCGTAGCCGGCGCCCTCGAGGTTGAGAGTGATCGAATCCACCGATCCGTCATCGAGGAACGGCTGAACGTCGCCGGCCATGGACGGCATCCAGTTACCGAGGAAAACATCGATGTCCTTGTTCTTGAGCGACTGATAGGTCACCGGTACCGAGAGAACCTGCACTTCGGGGGTGTAGCCAAGTGCGTCAAGAACGATGCCGGCGGCTGCGGTCGTGGCCTGGATGTCGGTCCATCCGACATCCGAGAAACGCACGGTGGCGCAGCTTTCGGGATCGGCGGCGAAGGCCGGCGCTGTCAGCGCCGCGGTGACCGCCAGGGCGGAAATGGTCAGGAATTTACGCATGTCGTCCTCCACTGATCGTTTGTCGCATCGGGCCACAAAAGCGGGCCATTTGCAAGTTTATATTGAGCGGCTGTTCAATATAAACTAGCCTGATGATCATGCGCATGGCGCAAAGGAGTGTGGCTATGCCCAAGGTCGGTATGGAGGCGGTGCGCCGCAGGGAACTGATCGCGGCGGCGATCGACGCCATTCATGCGCGCGGTTCGCTGGATATCACAATCCGCGACATTGCCGCCCGGGCGGGCGTTTCGCAAGGGCTGGCGCATCATTATTTCGGTTCCAAGGACCGGCTTATCGTCGCCGCCATGCGCCATCTCCTTTCCCAATTCAGCGAGCAGATCCGTATCGGGCTGCAGCCGGCGCGTACACCGAGAGAGCGTATTTCCGCCGTCATCCGCGTCAGCCTCGGCGAAAAGCAGTTCCGGCCGGAAGTCGTCTCCGCCTGGCTGGTCTTCTACGTCCATGCGCAGGAATCGGCCAAGGCGCGCCAGCTCCTGTCGGTCTATACGCGACGGCTGCGCTCCAACCTGATGTACGGGCTGAAGCCGCTGACCGGCGACCGCGCCGCACTGGTCGCCGAGGGTATCGCTTCGCTGATCGACGGCATCTATATCCGCCATGCGCTTGGCGGCGATTCCCAGCGGTTCCGCGACGGACACCGGCTTGTGGAGGACTATGTCGATCTGCAGCTCGGTTTTTCACAGGGCACGGTCGCAAAATCCTCCTAAGCTTGAGCCGCGCGCGACACTGGTTTAGGCAAATGGCCATCCGACGCGCCGGTGACATCGATGGCCAAGCTCTATTTCCATTTTGCGACCATGAACGCCGGCAAGACAACGATGCTGATGCAGGCGTCGTACAACTACCGTGAACGCGGCATGACGACGATGCAGTTTGTCGCCGGCCACTATCGCAAGGGCGAGAAGGGCTACATCTCGTCGCGCCTCGGGCTGGAGACCGAAGCGGAAATGTTTCGCGACGGCGACGACCTGTTCGAGCGCATCGCCGACAAGCACTCAGTCCACGGGCCGGTGCATTGCGTGTTCGTCGACGAGGCGCAGTTCCTGACCGGCGAACAGGTCTGGCAGTTGGCGCGGGTCGTCGACAGGCTCGGCATTCCGGTGATGTGCTACGGGCTGAGGACGGATTTCCAGGGCAAGCTGTTTTCCGGTTCACGGGCGCTGCTGGCGATCGCCGACGAACTGCGCGAGGTCAAGACCATCTGCCGCTGCGGCCGCAAGGCAACGATGGTGGTGCGGCTCGGCGAGGACGGCAAGGTGGCCCATGAGGGTGACCAGGTGGCGATCGGCAAGGACATCTATGTCTCGCTCTGCCGCCGGCACTGGGAAGAGGAGATGGGGCGGCTGCCGGCCGAGGACCTGGTCGGCTTTTCGCGCGGCTGACCGTTCAAACCGTTCCCTGCCAAGCGTTTTTCGAGCGTCGGATTCGCTGTCCGGCAGTCTTTCAATCGCCAATTGCCGCCGCTATATTTCGCCAGTCCCAGGATCAGCCGGAGAGAGCGCCATGGCCACTTTGCAGAATTTCGACGCGGAAATCGAAAAGACACGCGAGGTGGTGGAGAGCATGCGCTCCAAGATCGAGCAGTCGGGCGTCGTGCTGGATGAGTTCGCCAAGGCCGACCAGAAGATCGGCGACGCCAATTTCGATATCGAGAACGCGCGCATTCAGGACGTGCTGCAGCAGCAGAAGGTGATGGAGGCCAACATCGCCGACCTGATCATCGGACTCGAGGACGCGACCAACGTGTTCGGCGACGAGTTCGAGAGCATGAAGAGCTTCACCGGCTGGGAGACGTTCATCGGCCTGTTCTCCGACCAGCGCAAGCAGCGCATGCGCACCGAGCGCGTGCGCAACATGTCGCTGGCCGGCAATCTGCAGGAACTGCTGGGCAAATCCGACACGATCGTCGGCATCCTCAAGGACCAGAAGAACATTCTCGACGAGCGCTACAAGACATCCGAGACGAGCCTGGGCAAGGTGATCGAACGCCGCAAGAGCGCCATGGACAGCCTGGAGGCGACGCAGAAGCGTATCGAGGAATTGAACCCGCTGCTGCTCGACATCGAGAACAGGATCGCCGCCTCGACCAACCAGAAGGAGCGCACCAAGCTGGAAGGCGAGCGCTCGAAGCTGGCGACCGAATACAACGAGGCCCAGGCCAAGGAGCAGGAACTCCTGGCCGAAAGCCAGACGCTCGAGCGTTACACGTCGATGTTCCAGACCTTCGTCGATTCGCTCAACAACCAGATCGCCGCGCAGAACACGCTGATCAACAAGCTCACCATCGATACCGAACAGCGCATCGTGCTCTACAAGGCGCTGGAGGACTCGCTGAAAACCGCAGCCCAGCAGGATGTCGCCCACAAGATCAACACGCTGGGCAGCCAGGTGGACAATACGGCGGAAGAGACCATGGCCGGCATCGGTTCGGCTGCCCAGCGCCACATCGGCGACCTTCTGGAGATGCACGAGAAGAACATGGTGATGACCGCCGACATCCAGCGGCGCAAAAAGCTCGCCGACGACGCCTTTGCACGGCGCTTCGAGGAGGTGATGAAGAAGCACGACGCCGCCAACTATGTCGCCCAGTAGGCGCGCCGGATTCGGGGCGGGACGGTGATTTCCAGGGACGCCGACAACGCGGCGGAGCGGTATTTCAGCGCGATCAGCGCCGCGCTCGGCGGTCTCGACATCTTTCTGCGCGACGAGCGTTCGCCGTTTTACCGCCATGGTCTGGTCGCCCAGGTGATGGTCGAATACATCGCCCGGCTGGAGCGCTCGTTCTCGTGCTGGCGAAACCGCCTCGGCTTCGTCGACAAGTTCAAGATCTCGCGCGCCGACAGCGGCTTTCCGGTGTTCCAGAACGTGCTGGAGCTGGAAAACGACCGGCAGCAAGCCAGGAAAAGGCTGGCCAAGATTCCCGAGGCCGACACGTTGCGCGCCGAGATGGCCGACTTCATCCTGCGTCACAAGGAGTTTCCCGGCGCGCTGCAGAAGATGATGGCCGAACGGCTCTATCTGGAGGATGTCGAGCACGGCCGGATTTTCTCGCCGCTGGTGCTGCCGAGCACGATCAAGGTGTCGACCAATCCAAAGGCCAAACGGCCGTTCTACGTGGTGCACTGGGGCGCGTTCGACGGCAGCGCCAACCTGCCGCTGGTCTACATGGCGGGCCTTGAGGATTCGAGCGACGGCATGGTTTCGGCGCTGGTCGGCGAAGGCGGGCGGATGAGGGACGATGTCGACGTGCCGCTGCCCGTCGAGGGGCTGCTCAATCCCGATCTGGCGCGCCGGTTCGACGATTTCGCGGGCAAGAACTCCACCTACGCGCTGTCGCCGGCGACGATCGCGGGCAATCTCGACAAGGATTTCGACCAGTTGCACCCAAAGCAGTTGCGCCGCGTCGTGCTCGGGCCGTTCTACAGCGCCGGCATCACCGAGAACAATCCGACGGTGGGCGAGGTGCTCGGCACCGTGCGCGACCCGGAAAACGGCTGGCTGCTGACCTGGACCGTGCAGGAGTTGTTCTCCAAGTCGGAGAAGCCGGAGCGCAGGGGGCTGTGGTCATCCGAACCGGCGCGTGACGAATTCCATATCAACACGGACGATCTCGAGGCGGCCCGCCAGGGCGTGAGCGCCTACCAGAACCATGCGCTGATTCCGCACGAGGCCTACCAGGTGCTCTACGCGGCGGGCGAGGCAAGCAAGATTTTCGACGGCTATGCCGTTCATATCCTGTCCAACGGGCAGGTGATCAGCGATGTATGAGGACGCGTAATGGATACCGGTCTGACCACGATCAACGAGAAGGACATCGAGAAGCACCGGGCGACGGCGCAATCGATGATCACGCGCACGATCGTGATGGAAGACGGCAGCCGTACGTCGCGCACCGAACTGGCCGGCACCGGACGGCGCTTCGTCTCGACGGTGTCGACCGGCAACATCCGGCGCACCCGCGAGGTGGAGCTGGCAAAGACGGTGGCGTCGGTCGGCAGCGGCGATCCGATGCTGTCGATTCCCCAGCATACGCTGCTCTACCGCGCCCGGCGTGGACTGGCTGTGGCGCTGGCGATCGCCGACTCTTTCGGCGAGAGCACCGATCTTGAAAGCCTGAAGGCGAAGAATGCGCGTTCGCCGCTGGAGGGTGACGAGGCGGCGACCTTCAAGCGGCTTCTGGCGGCCTCGGCCTATGTGGCGGCATTCTCGTTTGCCTCCTATCTGCTGCAGACGCTGGAAAGCGAGGGCGAGCCCGCCAACGACACCGACGAGCCGGACTTCCTGTTCGATACGGCACAGGATGCGCTCAAATCGATGATCGCCGGGCTCGATGCGGCGATCGCCGGATCCAAGGACGACATCGACTTGACGGCGCGCGCCCGCGCGTTGGCGCGCGTCGCCATCGAGGGGCTTTTGCAGCGCCGCAACCGCTTCGACGGGCTCGGCGCGTTCGAGGACGCGCATATCCGCATCGAGCGCGACGATTTCACCATCGACGGGTTCGATGTGGCGCCGGGGCAGAAGCGCAAGCCGCTGGTGATGACGTTCAAGAAGCCGAACGAGATCATCGGCAACCACATCGCCAAGTATCAGGCGATCAAGCTCGCCAAGATGCTGATGGCCTATGATTTCGACCGGCAGATGAATCCGTTCGTGGAACTGGGCGGTTTCCTGTTCACCTTCATCGGCGACGGCGCGCCGGGTACAGGCAAGACGATCCTGATCCAGATGACCGCCGGCATGATCAACGACTACTGCGCGATCGCCGGCTATCCGTTCCACTACGAGAATTTCGGCGTCGACCAGATTTCCTCCTACCAGGGCAAGTCGGGCCAGAACTGCAAGCAGTTCGTCAACAATGTCATCAATCCGCGCGCCATCGGCTTCGGCACCGTCGACGACATCGACCAGGTGGCGGCCAAGCGCTCCGACGACCGGGCGTCGGCCGGTCAGCAGGAGATCACCGGCGTGCTGATGGAGAGCTTCGCGGGAGCTGCGACCGTGGTGCGCGGCAACTGCTCGTTCGGCATGTTCTCCAACTATCCGGAAAACGTCGACGATGCGCTGAGGCAGCGCGCCGGTGCGCGCTGGCTGGTCGACGGGCCGCAGACGCGCGACGACTATATCGACATCTTCGTGCTTCTGGCCGGCAAGAACCACAAGATACCGCTCGGCGATCACGATCTCTACGAGGCGCAGATAATCCAGAAAGCGGTGCAGACAGCCTATGAAGAGCATTCCAAACCGCAGGAAGAAGGCCTGACCAAGGTCTACGAGCACTATCTCGACCAGTATGGCGAGCCGAAGACGATGGCCGACATCGGCAGCTACCTGCACCTGATCAAGGAGGCCGAGCCGCGCTTTACCGGCCGCGCCATCAAGAACATCACCGATGCGATCAAGATGCGGGCGATGGATATCGAGCTGCCCGACGAGTGGTTCGAGACCGCCGAGGCTTTCATGCACAAGAGCTACGACGACAAGAAAGGCATGATCGAGGAACTGCGCGGGCCGTTCACCATGGACATGGTGATGCAGGAGATCAACCGCTATGCCGATTCCGAGTTCCGCTATTCCGACCGTTCCGACGATGCCGATGTCGGTCGCCTGATCCGTGACACGCGGCTGAAGGAACGCGCCATCCGCGAGATCGAGGAGATGAAGAAGACGGGGCGGTGGAATGCGTAAGGTCGACCGTCCGGATTCGAACAGATTGTGGAGGCGCGGTTGAACCTGCTGCGCGACTCCGAACTGATCTACGGCCGGCTGCTCACGGTCGACGAGCCGCATTTGATCGCGCGCTACAACAAGGCGCTAAAGGCGTTCGGGCTGAAGCAGACCAAGCTGAAATCCTTCGATATCGACCGTACCGGCTTTTCGCCGCAGATTGCCGAGGAACTGAAGGATCACGACTACCTCGATCCCAATGAAGTCAATCGCCGCTTCATCATCCTGACGCCAAAGCAGATCGACCTGCCCGTTGTTCATACGGCGTTCTCGAACACCTCGCAGTTGATGTTCCAGTTCCTGTCGAGGAACGCGAGGGCCATCAATGCGGCGACGATCAAGGACGTGATCTATGGCGAGATCGAGGACTCGGTCTCGACGGTGACCAATATCGAGGACCTGTTGGGAATCGAGCAGGTGGAGTTCCGCGTGCTCTCGGCCGAGGACGTGCTCGGAAAGGCGACGGAACTCAGGACGCTGACCGACCGGCTGAAACGCGAACCCGACGCATGGCGCGACGACGAGCTGCTCGAGCGCATGGTCGACCTTGCCAAGGTCACCGGCGACATCCGCGAAAACGCCTTGGTGCCGGACCAGACGGTGTTTCGCCACAATGCCTATTGGACCAGCCATTTCGGCGGCCTCTACATCTTCATCGACCGCGACATGACGACGGTGATCTGCGATCCGGATGCGCCCGGTTTCCGCCGGTCGAGGCCGTGGCAGGTCAGCTATCTGTCGATCAACGATCCGGGCCGAGTGTTCGAGTTCCTGTCGGCGACGGGGCGGCTGGACCTGCCGCGCGCCTCATGGGTCGAAAAGTCGGGCTATCTCGAACACCGCGCCGAGATGGCGATCCGCGTGCTGATCCACATGACGGAGCCGAAGCGCGATCTCGACGAGGTCGACAAGGTCTGGGTGCAGACCTGGATCCACCGCCATGCCGATCTCATCAATCGCGAGGGCACATTTCCCTTCCTTAACGGCGCCAAGCGCGAGATCGAGCGGTTCGGCCGGCTCGATGTCGAGACCGTGAAGCCGGAGTGGCGCTTCCAGGTGGTGCGCGCCAAACCGGAGCATCCGGACGCCTGGCTCACCAACCGGCTGATCTCGGATTTCGTGCCGCACGACTTCGTATCGCGCTATGTCTTCAACAAGCAGGGCTTCTACCGCGACTACGAAGCCTATTCGCCGGTTTGGCAAAAGCATGTTGTGACGACGCTCAAAAGCACTTATCTCCAAGACAAGGCCGGCTTGCGCGAACGTCTCTACGGCCTGACCGACTAACCGGGAACCACGCAATGCTCGATCCGATCATCAATTTCTTCACCTGGATATTCCAGATGATCGGCAAGGGATTCGGGATGATAGTCGCCTGGCTGTTGTGGCCGTTCCTGATTGCGGGGCAGTGGTACCGGAAACGCGGCTTCATCCTTAAGGGCATTATCGGGCTGTTGTTGCTCGGGCTCGTATCGCTTTACGGATACTTCTTCTGGCAGACCCAGGCCTGGACGAATTTCGATACCAATTACGCGACGGCCTATTCGCGCGGCGCGCAATCGGCGTCGGCGGGAGAAGTTGTGGTTTCGACCGCGAGCGCGACCGGTACATCCGGCTCGACGGCCGGCGAAGGCGACGTCAAAACGTGCATGCCGTCGGCGATCACCGCCGTTACCGCCGATCTGACGGATTACAACGTCAACCAGAACGCGTGGATATCGTCCATGCTGCTCTACAAGCTCGGTTTTTTCGGGCTGCGTTGGGACCTGACGCCGTTTTTCGACAACAAGGCGAGTTTCCAGCGCGGCGTAAACCAGGCGGTACGGCGCACCGCGATCGAGCTCGTCGATCGGCTCGGCCGCATCCGCGGTTCGTCGCAGATCGACCCGAACCTGCAGGATGCGCGCGGCAGCCTGCAGTTCGACGAATACACCTGGTATATCGGGTTCAATCCGCCGGGGCCGAAGACGCCGACGCCGGCATTCTACCGGTCGGCGATCGCCGATCTGCGCGCCTACAACGAGAAGCTCGCCGCCTGCAATGCGACCTTCGATGCGCGCGCGGACAATCTGGTGCAGTTCCTCGATCGCATCGCTTCCGACATCGGCTCGACCTCCGACATCCTGCGCGAACGCTCCGAAGGCTATGACAGCGGCTGGTTCGACACCCGCGCCGACGACCGGTTCTGGTTTTCCTACGGTCAGCTCTATGGCTATTACGGCATGATCGTCGCCACCCGTTCCGATTTCGCCGACGTCATCAAGTCGCGCGGCCTGGTGCCGCTCTGGGACCGGCTGGAAAGCCAGTTCCGTGCCGCGCTCGCAGTGCAGCCCTTCATCATCTCGAACGGTCGCGAGGATGGCTGGATCATGCCGACGCATCTGGCGACGATGGGTTTCTACGTGTTGCGCATACGCACGAACATGATCGAGATCCGCTCGGTTCTGGATCGCTAGAACGGCAGTTCGCGTTCGGCGGAGGCGGCTTGGAAGTCCGCCAGCACCTCGTCATAGTCGGGCGCAGTCCACTCGCGGCGCCAGTCGCGACCGTGGCGATCGGCAAAGCGGAAGACGAGACGGCCGCCACCGCCCAACAGATTTGACAGGTCGAGCGCCGCATCGCCTTCGATGATGCAGCTGTTGCCGCCGGCGCAGGTGGCGGTATCCAATATCCAGGTGATTGCGTCGTCACGCATGACAACGAAGCCGTCCTCGGCAAAGCGCGTGCCGGGCTCAAAGCCGAACTCATAGCGCAGGCCGCCCGGCCCGGGTGCGGTGACGAACAGGAAGGCGGCGCCGAACGGTTCGCCCGGCGAATAGCCATCGACATAGCGGATGTAACAGCGGCGGATCTGCCTGTTTTCCTGTTCGCGGTGATCGCACATGGATTCCCACAGGCCGAAGGGTTTGAAATGGTCGACGCGCCAGTTGCCGATCATCTCGCGGGCGCTGCCCGGAGTTGTCGCGATCAGGCCGGCGAGGGCGGCGGTGAGGAACCTGTTCATAACCTCATCCTAGACGAACCCGCGGGCATTTCGGATGACATTCCGCTCAACGGTGATCACGCTCGCGCGACCGTTTGGCGCGCCCGCAACCGGGTGCCACTTGTCGATGCATCCTGCCGGCGGGGTTTGTTCACGTGCGTATCCTAAGGTCGGACCGCAAGACTCGACACAACCAACGCCGTCGACAGCGCACAGCAAGGTCGGAAAAACCCTCAACCATGCTTCGACCCTGTGCCGGCCGCCCGAGCGCGGCAAGGAGGCCCGGACCCGGCCCGCGGATCCGGGCCTCTTCCTGGCGCAAAACCGGTTGCATGCGAACGCGCGCGCCGCTATCAAAGCGATGTTATGAATTTCTCGAACGCAAGATCGTGGTGGTGGCGCTGTTGACAGGCGGTCGCTGACGCATGCGTCGGGAAATGATTTGATGGCCGCGTCGGATGTCCGGGCGGCCTTTTTCGTGCGCGGTTCCGGCGTCCGGGCAGATGAGGAGACGCAGAGATGGCACCAGATAAAAATGGCGCCGAGGCCGAACGATTTGTGACCGCCGGCGGGGTGGCCGTCAGCCGTACGCGTGCCGAAACCGCCTATGACGAGGCGATAGAAACCTATCTCGACCGCCTCGATTCCAGGCGCGGCGCCGTGTTCTCGTCAAACTACGAGTATCCGGGACGCTATACGCGCTGGGATACCGCGATCGTCGATCCGCCGGTGATGATCTGGTCGCGCGACCGCCAGATGCGGATCGCCGCGCTCAATGCGCGCGGCAAGGCCATGCTGCCGACAATCGTGGCGGCGGTGGAGCAGGTGGGCGATTGCAGCATCACCGCGCGAAGCGACGAGGAGATCGGTATTGCGATCGCCGAGCCGGGTCGCGTGTTTCGCGAGGAAGAGCGGTCGCGCGCGCCGTCGGTGTTCAGCGCCATCAGGGCGATCGTGTCGCTTTTCCGTTCGGAGGCCGATTCCAATCTCGGTCTCTACGGCGCTTTCGGTTATGATCTCGCCTTCCAGTTCGAGCCGGTCGAACTGAAGCTGGAGCGCCCGCAAAGCCAGCGTGACATGGTGCTCTACCTGCCCGACGAGATCCTGGTGGTCGATCACCATGCGGCGCGTGCCTGGCACGACCGCTACGAGTTTGCCGGCGATGGCTGGTCGACGGAGGGTCTGGAACGATCCGGCGAGGATGTGCCGTTTGCCCGCAGCGAAATGCAGCCGCCGCGTGCCGACCACGAGCCTGGCGAATACGCCAGGCTGGTAACGCGTGCGAAGGATAGCTTCCGGCGCGGCGACCTGTTCGAGGTGGTGCCGGGACAGATGTTCTATGAACGCTGCGAAAGCCCGCCATCGCAGATCGCACGGCGGCTGAAGACCATCAACCCGTCGCCCTATTCGTTCTTCATCAATCTTGGCGACCAGGAATACCTGATCGGCGCCTCGCCGGAGATGTTCGTGCGGGTCAACGGACGGCGCATCGAGACCTGCCCGATCTCGGGCACGATCCGCCGGGGAGGCGATGCGATTTCGGATTCGGAGCAGATCCTCAAACTGCTCAACTCCAAGAAGGACGAGTCTGAACTGACCATGTGTTCGGATGTCGACCGCAACGACAAGAGCCGGGTGTGCGAACCAGGTTCGGTGCGGGTGATCGGCCGCCGCCAGATCGAGATGTATTCGCGGCTGATCCACACCGTCGACCATATCGAGGGCCGGTTGCGCGAGGATATGGACGCCTTCGACGGGTTTTTGAGCCATGCCTGGGCAGTGACGGTGACCGGCGCGCCGAAGCTCTGGGCGATGCGTTTCATCGAGGACAACGAAAAAAGCCCGCGCGCCTGGTATGGCGGCGCGATCGGCATGGTGCATTTCAACGGCGACATGAATACCGGGCTGACGCTTCGCACCATCCGCATCAAGGACGGGATTGCCTCGGTGCGGGCCGGGGCGACGCTGTTGTTCGATTCCGATCCCGACGAGGAAGAAGCGGAGACCGAGCTCAAGGCGTCGGCCATGCTGGCGGCGATCCGCGAGGCGGGGACGCCCAACGAGGTCGGTTCCGGGCGGGTGGCATCGCGGGTCGGCGCGGGGCGGACAATCCTGCTGGTCGATCACGAGGATTCCTTCGTCCATACGCTGGCGAACTATTTCCGCCAGACAGGCGCCGACGTGGTCACGGTGCGCTCGCCGGTGTCCGACGAGGTGTTCGACAGTGTCGATCCCGATCTGGTGGTGCTGTCGCCGGGGCCTGGCATGCCGGCTGATTTCGACTGCAAGGCGACGATCAAACGGGCACGGGCGCGCGACCTGCCATTGTTCGGCGTCTGCCTCGGCCTGCAGGCCATTGCCGAGGCTTTCGGCGGCGAACTGCGCCAGCTCAGGGAGCCGATGCACGGCAAACCGTCGCGCATTCGCGTATCGGATCCGGGGCTGGTGTTTTCCGGTCTCGACAGCGAGATCACCGTCGGCCGCTATCATTCGATCTTCGCCGACCCGGCGAGCCTGCCGAAGGCTTTCCGCATTACGGCGGAAACCGAAGACGGCACCATCATGGCGATCGAACACGACAGCGAGCCCATCGCCGCCGTGCAGTTCCATCCCGAATCAATCATGACGCTGGGTCGGGATGCGGGTATGCGCATGATCGAGAATGTGGTCGCGCACCTGAAACAACGGTCGAAGGAACGTGCCGCGTGACGGGCTGCAAAATGCCAAACGGAAAGGAAATCACCGATATGAGGATACGTATCGGCCTTGCTCTCCTGATCCTCCTTGCCGCCGCGGGCCTGGCCCGGGCGCAGGACAATCCGATCGTCAACCGCATGGCGGCATTTGCCGAGGCCTACAATGCCGGCGATGCCGCGGCGATTGCCGGCTTCTACACGGAAGAGGGAGCGGTCTTGCCGCCGCAGGGCCGGGCGGTGGTCGGCCGCGACAGCATCCGGGCGCACTACGCAAGGGCGTTTGACGGCGGCGTCGGCGGGCTTGAATACAGGATCGTCGAAATCCGCCAGCATGGCCCGGCCGCCGCGGTCGAGATCGGCGAGACGCGCGTCAAGGCCGGCGGGCAGACGATCCTCGGCCGCTCGATGCATGTCTGGGTCATGAGCGGCGGTGCCTGGTATCTGAGCCGCGACATGTATCACGTGCTCGGCGTCGCCGACTGATGGCCGAGCTGCCATGCGACAAATGCGCCAAGGGCGGTGACAGGCAGGCCGCCCCCGCGCCATTATCGGTCGGTGATTCGGCATCGGAGGCCCGCACCATGACAAACCGAACCGTTCTCCGCTTTTCCTTGCCGCGCGTGTTGGCCGCCACGGCGATGGCGTCGGTGCTTGGCGCCGCCCTGCCGGTCGAGGCCGAGGAGGCGGATATCGAGCACGGCCGGGCGCTGGTCGAGACCAATTGCGCGCGCTGCCACGGGATCGGCGCCGACGACAGGAGCGCGCATCCCGACGCACCGGAATTCCGCACCCTGTCGAAGCGCTATCCTGTGGACGCGCTCGAAGAGGCGTTTGCCGAGGGCATCGTGACCGGCCATCCCGACATGCCGGAATTCGAGGCGACGCCGAAGCAGA
>JAWKWH010000004.1:0-459493 GCA_041397625.1 Rhizobiaceae bacterium | reverse complement strand
ATGACCTGCCTCATCATGATCATCATCGTCGAACACGCCCGACTTGCGGTATGGCAGAAGGGTGAGGCCGGGCGCCGTGGCGAGATCGACCACCATGGCCTCGCCGCCGAGCGCGTCCAGCGGACCGTTAAGAAAGGTTTCCATATCCGGTCCGATGCGGAATATGATATCGGCACGCGCCAGCGCGGCGGCACCCGACGGTTTCAGCGCATAGGTGTGCGGAGAGGCATGACCTTCTACCAGCAGCGCCGGCGAGCCGGCGCCCTTCATCACGGCGGCAACCAGCGAATGCACGGGGTTGATGGAGGCGACGACGTTCGGCGGTTCATCCGCTCCGGCCTGGGCGGAGGCTGCAAGCCAGAGGCCGGCGGCCAGCAGCGAAGCACGGAATTGCATGGACGGATCCTTCCTGGCAAATCTTGTAATGTAATAACATTACGTATATTGACCGCGACAATGAACGTCAACAGAATCGGCGCATGAAAATGAAAAATGAGGAGCGCGTGCTGCTGGAAGCCATCGGTGTCGGCGTCTACAGGGCCGGACGCTGGCTGGTGCGCGGTGTCGACCTAACGGTGAAAGCGGGCGAAATCGTCACGCTGATCGGCCCGAACGGATCGGGCAAGACAACGACGGTGCGCGCGGCGCTCGGCCTGATCAAGCCCGACGAAGGCGATGTGCGGCGCGCGGCGCGCTGCAGCGTCGGATACGTCCCGCAGAAACTGGCGATAGACCGCAGCCTGCCGCTCACGGTATCGCGTTTCATGCACCTGACCGGTAGGCTTCCCCGAAAGGTCGCGGCGCAAGCGCTGGAAGAGACGGGCGTCGCGCATCTGGCCGATGCCGAGATCCACGACCTTTCCGGCGGCGAGTTCCAGCGCGCCATGCTGGCGCGCGCCTTTGCGCGCAAACCCGATCTTCTGGTTCTGGACGAGCCGGTACAGGGGGTGGATTTTTCCGGCGAACAGGCGCTCTACCGGCTGATCGGCGAATTCCGCGATCGCACCGGCTGCGGTATCCTGATGATCTCGCACGACCTGCACGTAGTGATGGCGGCCACCAATACGGTGATCTGCCTCAACGGCCATGTCTGCTGTTCCGGCACGCCGGAAAGCGTGGCCGCCAGCCCCGACTACGCACGCCTGTTCGGCCCGCAGCCGGGCGAGGCGATCGCATTCTACCGCCATCGCCACGACCACACGCATCTGCCCGACGGGCGCGTGCGCCACGCCGACGGCACGATCACCGACGATCATCACAGCCATGGCGATCATTGCGATCACGATCACGATCGCGACCATGGGCCGGCCAGGGAAGACGCGCATTCATGATGGAGGATTTCTTCACCCGAGCGCTTATCGCCGGTATCGGCGTCGCAGCGGTCACCGGGCCGCTCGGCTGTTTCGTGGTGTGGCGACGCATGGCCTATTTCGGCGACACCATGGCCCATTCCGGCCTTCTTGGCGTGGCCCTTGCGCTGATGTTGCAGATTGACCTGACGGTCGGCGTGTTCGCCGTCGCCGCGGCGGTGTCGCTTGCCATGCTGGCGCTGGAACGCGCGCCGGGCCTGTCTACCGATTCGGTACTCGGTATCCTGTCCCATTCCGCGCTGGCGGCCGGCATTGTGCTGATCGCACTGATGGACTTTACCCGTATCGACCTGCACGGCCTGCTGTTCGGCGACATCCTGGCGGCGTCGAAGACCGATATCGCGACGGTCTATGTCGGCGGCGCGCTGGTGCTCGCCGCACTCGCCGTGATCTGGCGGTCTCTGCTGGCAGGAACGGTCAGCAGCGAGATCGCCGAGGCCGAGGGACTCGGATCGGGACGGGTGCGGATCGCCTTCATGCTGATCATGGCGCTGGTGATCGCGCTTG
This sequence comes from Rhizobiaceae bacterium, assembly GCA_041397625.1. Lineage (GTDB taxonomy): Bacteria > Pseudomonadota > Alphaproteobacteria > Rhizobiales > Rhizobiaceae > JAWKWH01. The sequence continues at coordinate 457,616 of JAWKWH010000004.1, read as the reverse complement.
CCATGAAGGTTACCGGCGTCATATTGCTGACCTCGCTGCTGATCATCCCGGCGGCGACAGCGCGGCGCTTTGTGGCGACACCGGAGGCGATGGCCGTGCTGGCGGCGTTTCTCGGCATGCTGGCTGTTGTTGCCGGACTTTACGGTTCGCTGCATTTCGACACGCCGAGCGGACCGTCCATCGTGCTCGCCGCCATTATGCTGTTTCTTGCCGGGCTCGGCGCGACGGCGCTAAGAAGGTCCTATCTGTTTGGCAGCGGAGGCGACGATCATGGCTGAAACGGCGAAGCTGACACGCAATCAGCGCCTGGTGCTGGAAAAGCTCGAGGCGGCCGACGGACCACTCAGCGCCTATGCGCTGCTCGACGCGCTGCGCGGCCACGGTTTTCGCGCGCCGCTGCAGGTCTATCGTGCGCTGCGCGCGCTGACCAATGCCGGCAAGGTGCACCGGCTGGAGAGCCTGAACGCCTTCGTCGCCTGCTGCGGCAGTCACGACAACGATGCCGGCATGATTGCCTTCGCCATCTGCAACGATTGCGGCCAGGTCAACGAGTTCGCCGACGAGGTGGTGTCCGAACGGCTACAGAATTGGGTCGGCGATCGCGGCTTCAAGGCCTCGACCACGGCGATCGAGATCCGCGGCCTGTGCAGCACCTGCGCAGTCTCCGGCGGCTAGCGTATCCTCACACTCAGTGCGCTTCGTCCCAATTGTCGGCAGCGCGGGCATCGACGGCCAGCGGCACGGCCATGGAAACGGCCGGCATGGCGGCGTTTTCCATCACGTCGCGAACCACGGGTACGGTTTTCTCGACCTCGCCCTCGGGCAGTTCGAAGATCAGTTCGTCATGCACCTGCAGAAGCATGCGCGCCGACAGGCCGGCTCTTTCCAATGCGGCATCCATGCGGACCATGGCCCGGCGGATGATGTCGGCGGCCGATCCCTGGATCGGCGCGTTGATGGCGGCGCGCTCGTTGAAGGCTCGATGCGACGGGTTTGACGACTTGATCTCAGGATAGTGGGCGCGGCGGCCAAAGATGGTCTCCACATAGCCGTGCTCGCGCGCGAACGCCTTGGTGTTCTCCATGTAATCGCGAATGCCAGGAAAGCGCTCGAAATATTTCTTGATGTAGTCGCTCGCCTCGCCGCGCGGAATTGAAAGCTGGTTGGCGAGCCCGAAGGCGGAGATACCGTAAATGATGCCGAAATTGATCGCCTTGGCGCGGCGGCGCACCTCAGGCGGCATGCCGTCGACCGGCACGCCGAACATCTCCGATGCGGTCATGGCATGAATGTCAACACCATCGGCAAAGGCCTGTTTCAACTGTGGAATTTCGGCCATGTGGGCAAGAACCCGAAGCTCGATCTGCGAATAGTCGGCCGAAAGCAGCTTGTTTCCCGGTTCGGCGACGAAAGCGGTGCGGATCTTGCGGCCTTCCGCCGTGCGGATCGGGATGTTCTGAAGGTTGGGGTCGGACGACGACAGCCGGCCCGTCGAGGTCGAGGCCAGCGCATAGGAGGTGTGGACGCGCTTGGTCGCAGCGTTGATGAAGCCCGGCAGCGCATCGGTATAGGTGCTTTTCAGCTTGGTGAGCTGACGCCAGTCGACGATGCGGCGCGGCAGTTCGTGGCCTTCCGCCGCCAGGTCCTCCAGTATCTGGGCCGAGGTCGACCATTGGCCTGTCTTGGTCTTGGTGCCGCCCGGCAGGCCCATCTTGCCGAACAGGATGTCGCCGAGCTGTTTCGGCGAGCCGGGATTGAAGCTCTCGCCGGCAATCTGCTGGATTTCGGCCTCCAGCGCCGCGGCCGCCTGAGCGAAATCGCCCGACAACCGGCTCAGGATCTGGCGATCGACGGCGATACCGCGCTGCTCCATGCGCGCCAGAACCTCGACCAATGGCCGCTCCAGCCGCTCATAGACCGAGACCAGACCGTCAGCGGCAAGGCGAGGTTTCAGCGCCAGCCACAACCGCAGCGTCACGTCGGCATCCTCAGCGGCATAGGCCGACGCCTTGTCGATGTCGACGAAATCGAAGGTGACGGCCTTCTTTCCCGTGCCGGTCAGATCCTTGTAGTGGATGGTCTCGTGTCCGAGCCAGCGTTCGGCCAGCGCATCCATGCCGTGGCCGCCGCGGCCGGCATCGATGACATAGGAAATCAGCATCGTGTCGTCATAGGCGACGACGTCGATGCCGCGCTGCTGCATGATCACGAGGTCGTATTTGAGATTCTGCGCGATCTTCAGCACCGACCGGTCCTCAAGCAGCGGCTTCAGGCAGGCAAGTGCGTCGGCCTCGTCGATCTGGTTTTCCACCAGCCCGCCACCGAGCAGGTCGCCGGCGCCGGATTTGTGCGCCAGCGGCACGTAGGCCGCGCGGCCGGGCGCGGTGGCAAGCGAGAAGCCGACCAGTTCGGCCTGCATCGGATCGAGCGAGGTCGTTTCGGTGTCGAAGGCGACGATACCGGCCTCGCGCGCATCGTCTATCCGGGCCTTGAGCATGTCGAGGTCGCGGATGGTCTCGTAGCCGGACGTGTCGATTGTTTCCGAAGCGGCCGTCGCGGCGCGGGCGGCGGCAAGGGTTGCGGGCGTCAGCACGTCTTCCTCGCCTGCGGCACTTTCGGTCTCGACCGTCTTCGAAGAGTTTTCGCCGGCGCGATCGAGATCCGGGCCACGCGCCTCGTCACCCCATTCGACCTTGACGGCGACCGGTTCGATCTCGGCGACCTCGGTCCCCGTCGCCTCGCCGACGCGCCTTGTCAGCGTGGTGAATTCCATCGCCTTCAGGAACGCGATCAGCTTCGGCCCGTCGGGATGGTTGAGTGCCAGGTCGTCGAGCGGATCGAGGCTCGGCACATCGGTCTTCAACGTGACGAGATCGCGTGACAGCCGGGCCTTGTCGGCATGTTCGATCAGGTTCTCGCGCCGCTTGTTCTGCTTGATTTCCGAAGCGCGCTGCAAAAGCGTATCGAGATCGCCAAACTCTTCCAGCAACTGCGCTGCCGTCTTCGGTCCGATGCCGGGGACACCCGGCACGTTGTCGACGGAATCGCCGGCGAGCGCCTGCAAATCGATCATCATTTCCGGGGGCACACCCCATTTTTCGATCACTTCGGGTATGGAGATCTGCCTGTCCTTCATCGTGTCGTACATCGACACTTTTTCCGTGACGAGCTGCATCAGGTCCTTGTCGGACGAGATGATGGTGACGTCGGCGCCGGCCTCCTCCGCCTCTCTCGCATAGGTGGCGATGATATCGTCGGCCTCGAAGCCTTCCCTTTCGATGCAGGGAAGGTCGAAGGCCACGGTCGCCTGGCGGATCAGCCCGAATTGCGGCACCAGGTCTTCCGGCGGCGCGTCGCGATTGGCCTTGTATTCGGGATAGAGTTCGTTGCGGAACGTCTTCGAAGAATGATCGAAAACGACGGCGAAATGCGTCGGGGTGACGCCAACGGAGGTGTCGCGCGCCTCCGACAGCAGCTTCCACAGCATGTTGCAGAAACCGGACACCGCGCCAACCGGCAAACCATCGGATTTGCGCGTCAGCGGCGGCAATGCGTGGTAGGCGCGGAAGATGTAACCCGAGCCGTCGACGAGGAAGAGATGGTCGCCCTTTTTCATGGGGCAAATGGGTACCGTGCCGGCCGGCCCGTGTCTATCGCGGCTTGGGCGCGAAGTATCGTTTTCGGCGCAGGTTTCCGCACCACCCCTGCCGGGCAATGGCCGACCAGAAGGCCGGAAATCACAACTATGTTACAAAACATTAATCTCGTGAACATTGAAATGCCGCATTTTCCGACACAAATGCCAGTCATCGGCAGTTTTCGCCGACGTCCGGATTAAAGGCTCGTCCCCCGCCTTCCCGGACAAACTGGCGGCAGCCTCATCCCCCTCTCCGGGCTGCCGCGATCTTTACAGCATGGCCGCCGTGGTTCCCCCCTCCGCCACGGCGGCTTTTTCCTGGAAAATCATGTCGCACGGGCTTTTCGTTTGCCTGTTGCGGCTCTACGGTCGTCGGCGATCTTTCGCCAACAGGACGCCAGCGCAAATGAGTAAGCTCGAACCGGTGCTCGATGCGATCGACGCCAATCTGGACGCCAGCCTCAAACGACTGTTCGAACTGCTGCGCATTCGCTCGATCTCTACCGATCCGGCCTATGCCGCCGAATGCCGCAAGGCGGCCGAATGGCTGGCCGCCGATCTCGCCACCATCGGGTTCGACGCCGGCGTGCGCGACACCACCGGCCACCCGATGGTGGTGGCCCATCATGACGGCCCGTCGGCCGCTGCGCCGCATGTGCTGTTTTACGGCCACTACGACGTGCAACCGGTCGATCCGCTGGAACTGTGGACCACCGACCCGTTCGAGCCGGACATGCGCACGCTCGACGACGGACGCGAGGTCATCGCAGCGCGTGGCGCTTCCGACGACAAGGGACAATTGATGCTGTTCGTCGAGGCCTGTCGCGCCTGGAAGGCGGTGCACGGGAACCTGCCGTGCCGGATCACGCTGCTGTTCGAAGGCGAGGAGGAATCCGGCTCGCCGTCGCTGAAACCATTCCTCAGCGCCAATGCCGATGAGCTGAAGGCCGATTTTGCCATGGTCTGCGACACCGGCATGTGGGGCATGGAGACGCCGGCGATCGCCACGACGCTGCGCGGACTGACCGGCGAGGAAGTCACGGTGAAGGCGGCGAGCCGCGACCTGCATTCCGGCCACTATGGCGGCGCGGCGGCCAATCCGATCCATATCCTGGCGAAAATCCTCGCCGACCTGCACGATGCCGACGGCCGCGTGACCATCCCCGGCTTCTATGACGGTGTTGAGGAAACGCCGAAACAGGTGCTCGCCTCGTGGGAGAAGCTGGCGGACAGCGGCGGCGATTTTCTGGGCGAGATCGGCCTTTCGGTACCGGCCGGGGAGAAAGGCCGCTCGATCCTGGAGCTGACCTGGGCGCGACCGACGGCGGAGGTCAACGGCATTGTCGGCGGCTATACCGGCGACGGTTTCAAGACGGTGATTGCGGCGCAGGCATCCGCCAAGGTGTCGTTCCGGCTGGTGCACAAGCAGGATCCGCATGCGGTCCGCGCCGCATTCAGGAAATTCGCAGAGGAACGTATTCCGGCGGACTGCTCCATCGAGTTCAAGAAACATGGCACGGGGGAAGCGATCCAGCTTGCCTATGATTCGCCGCTGGTCACCAAGGCGATGGCCGCGCTTTCCGACGAATGGCCGCAAAAGGCGGTGCAGATCGGCATGGGCGGTTCGATTCCGATCGTCGGCGATTTCCAGTCCATGCTGGGCATGGAGTCGCTGCTGACCGGTTTCGCCAAGGAGGATGACAGCATCCATTCACCAAATGAAAAGTACGACCTGTCATCATTCCACAAGGGCCAGCGCTCGTGGGCGCGGATCCTGCACGCTATTTCAAGTAGTTAAGCCATCAGCGACACGCCATGACCATTCGCGTCCACAAGCATGACCTGCCCGATCTCGACCGCTACGATGTCGAGGCCGTGGCGATCGACACAGAAACGCTGGGGTTGGTGCCGCAGCGCGACCGGCTGTGCGTCGTACAGTTGTCGCCAGGCGACGGTACCGCCGACGTGGTGCAGATCGCCGCGGGGCAAAAGAAGGCACCAAACCTGGTGAAACTGCTGCGCAATCGCAAGATCGCCAAGCTGTTCCATTTTGCCCGCTTCGATATCGCCGTGCTCAACCACGCTTTCGGCGCCATGGCCGAACCGGTGTTCTGCACCAAGATCGCCTCGCGCCTGACCCGCACCTATACCGACCGGCACGGACTCAAGGACATCTGCGCCGAGCTGCTCGACGTCAACCTGTCGAAACAGCAGCAATCCTCGGACTGGGCGGCGGAGACGCTGTCGCAGGCACAGCTCGAATACGCTGCGTCCGACGTGCTTTACCTGCACCGGCTGCGCGATGCGCTGGCGGAACGGCTTGAGCGCGAGAAACGCAGCGACATCGCGGCGGCCTGTTTCCGCTTCCTGCCGACGCGGGCGAGGCTCGACCTGATGGGCTGGCCGGAAACCGACATCTTCGCCCACAGCTGAAGATAAACCGCTACTCCGCCGGCTGGGCAAGCGGCATCGGTGACTGATCTGGCCGGTCGATCCTGGCCCATTGCGGACGTTCGAACAGGAATGCGCCCCAACCGCTCCATTTGACGGCGAAATAAAGCAGTACGGGTCCGGTGACGCCGGCGATCAGCGTCAGCAGCGCCATGGTGCCGATATCGGCAATCATCCCGGTCTTGACGAGGAAGATCCGTGTCGTCGCCATCGGCAAGAAAAAGGCCAGATAGACCACGATCGAATGACGGCCGAGCCAGTCGAGCCAGAACGACCAGGCACGGCCGGCAAGAAGCGACGCGACAGCAATAATGGCCATGGCGCCGGCAAAGCCGAGCGCCAGTGAGACGAGCGGCAATTCGGACGGACCGCCGGTGGCGCCGGCCGGGTCGGTGTAGCCGGGGATCAGCCACAGTAAGTGATCCGGCGTCGCGCTAAAGACCAGCATCGCATTGACGGACGCCCAGACGGCCAGCATCGACAATGCAGCCAGTGGACGAGCCTTCAGCCAGCGCGCCACGGCGAAAATGTACGGCGCGAGCACATAGCCGGTGAAGAAATAGACGTATCGCGAGCAGAATTCGTCGAGCGTGACCCAGCCGGTGTTGATCGGCAAGATCTCCAACAGCGCTGCGACGGCGAAGACCAGCGGTGCGGGAACCTGTTTCAGCCATCGCGTGACAAGAAACATCATCGGCAGCACATAGATGAACCAGAGCGTGCCGAAGGGCTGCACGAAAGCTGTCAGGTACTGGCCAAGCGCATGGGCCGGCCCATTTTCAAGAGCCATGCCTGGCGCCTTGAAAAGAAACTGAATGGTCAGCCAAAGCGCATAGAAGTAAAGAAAATGCACGACCTTTCGGTCCACGTAGCGCCGCCACGGCCGGTCGATCACCAGCGCCAGGAACAGGCCCGAGATCATGAAGAAGTCCGGCATGCGGAACGGCCGCGCAAATGCGATCACAGCATGCATCCAGCCACTGGCACCGGCAGCCGCCTCGACACCAAGCACGGAGTGCATCATCACGACGAAGATGATGCAGATACCTTTGGCAATATCGACCCATTCGGAGCGTGTTGCCGGAATGGCGGCGTTCATGGCACGGCATGTCCTCGATCTTCGCGACTATCGACGGCATTTTGTCGATCAACCGTGTTTTCCCGGTTAAGTGGTAGAAACGCCGCGATCACGTCGGCGTGCATGCTTAACCACCCTTTAAAGCGCCTCAATTACGGTCCAACCGGGACACCGCCGCAACCGGATCGAACAGACGGAATACCACCATGGCACGCGCGAAAAAGGGCCGGCGTATCGAACCGACCTTTGAGAACGGCACGCGCCGCCGATCCGGCGGCCGGCTCAGCGCCCGCGAGGACGACCGTCTCGTAAGCAAACCGGTGCAGAAGCGCAGGAAGCCCGGCCGCAAGAAGCAGCGCAAAACAGCCAGGTCGCGTAGCGGCCTGTTTGGCCTTATGCGGCGGCTGGCCTACTGGTCGCTGGTATTGGGAATCTGGGCAGGAATAGCGGGCGTCGGTGTCGTCGCCTGGTACGGCGCCAAGATGCCGAGCGCGACGAGCTGGGCCATCCCCGACAGACCGCCAAACGTCAAGATCGTCTCTGTCGACGGTTCCTTGATCGCCAATCGCGGCATGACCGGCGGAGAGGCAATCGGATTGCACAGAATGTCGCCCTACATTCCGCAGGCGGTCGTCGCGATCGAAGACCGGCGATTCTATTCGCATTTCGGCATCGATCCGATCGGCCTGGCCCGCGCGATGGCGACCAATCTGATCAAGCGGCGCTGGGTGCAGGGCGGCTCGACCCTGACGCAACAACTTGCCAAGAATCTGTTCCTGAAGCCCGACCGCACGCTTGAGCGCAAGGTGCAGGAGGTGCTGCTGGCGTTCTGGATCGAGCATAAATACACCAAGGAACAGATCCTCGAAATGTATCTGAACCGGGTCTATTTCGGTTCCGGTGCCTACGGCGTCGAAGCGGCTTCACGGCGCTATTTCGACAAGCCGGCGCGCGATGTCTCGCTGGCCGAGGCGGCATTGCTCGCCGGGCTCCTGAAGGCGCCATCGAGGTTGTCGCCGGCACGCGACCCCAAGGCGGCGTCGGAACGGGCTCAGCTCGTGCTGGCGGCAATGCGCGAGCAGAACATGATCGGCGACAAGGAAATGACCCTGGCGATCAGCGCGCCCGCCACAAGGGCGGCGGCGTTCTGGACAGGATCGGAACACTATGTCGCCGACCGGATCATGGAGGACCTGCCGGAACTGATCGGCGACGTGCGCGACGACATCATCGTCGATACGACGGTGGACCTGACATTGCAGAAGCTGGCGGAGAACTCGATCCGCCGTCTGATCGCCGACGAGGGCGCCAAGCGTAAGGTAAGCCAGGGTGCCTTGGTATCGATCGATGCGTCGGGCGCCGTGAGGGCGATGGTTGGCGGTTTCGACTACGCCAACAGCCAGTTCGACCGTGCTTCCGAAGCGCGACGTCAACCGGGCTCGGCCTTCAAGCCGTTTGTCTACGTGGCGGCGCTGGAACACGGCCTGACGCCAAATACGGTGCGCAACGACGCGCCGGTTCGCTTCGGAAAATGGGCGCCGGATAATTATGGCGGCAAATATTACGGCCGCGTCACGCTGGCGAAGGCGCTGGCCATGTCTTTGAACTCGGTTGCGGCGCAACTGACGATGGAGGTCGGTCCGGCGGCGGTGGCCGACACGGCGCACCGCATGGGCATCAAGTCCGAGCTCCAGGCCAATGCGTCGATCGCGCTTGGAACTTCCGAAGTCACGTTATTGGAACTGACTGCGGCCTATGTGCCGTTCGCCAATGGCGGCTACCGTCCACCGGTGCATTTCGTCCGCCGCATCACCACAACGTCCGGCAAGGTGCTCTACGAATATCGTCATGATGGCGTGCCGCGCGTCATGCGCGACAAAACCGTCGGCATGATGAACCAGATGATGGCGCAGACCCTGGTGCGCGGTACCGCGCGCAAGGCGGATTTCGGCTGGCCGGCGGCCGGCAAGACCGGCACCAGCCAGAAATCGCGCGACGCCTGGTTCGTCGGCTATACGTCGAACCTGACTACCGGCGTTTGGTTCGGCAACGATGACGGCACGCCGATGAAGAATGTCACCGGCGGTTCGCTACCGGCAATCGCCTGGAAGGAATTCATGATCGCGGCCCACGAGGGCGTTCCTCTCGCCGCGCTCCCGGGCGCCTGGTCGCCATCGGGCAATGGCGATGACACCCCGGTTCCGCGGCCGCGGGAAACGGTGGCCCGTTCGGGTTCGCTCGCGGACGATCGCGGTTTTGCGGCGGCGCCAGAGAAAACCAGCGCGGTCAGGAGGCCGGTACCGCCGGCCGATGTCGGCGGCGGAACAGGCAGGAAGACGACGATCCTCGACATCATCTTCGGGCGCGATCGCTAGAGCGGTTCAGGATCCGGCCTTCTTCCAAAGTGCGTCTTCGCCGAGCAGCTCGATCATCTTGGCATGGGCAGTGATTTCGTCATCCGTCAGCCTTGGCGGCAGCGGCTGCGGCCGCGCCGAAAGAAGCACCGCCTTCGAGGCAGGACGGCCTGGCTGGGCCACGTCGGTGTTGGCACGCACTTCAAGGCCGAGTGCTGCCTGCTTGCCGCCAACCATCTCGATATAGACTTCGGCCAGCAATTCGGCGTCGAGCAGGGCGCCGTGCAGCGTACGGTGCGAGTTGTCGATCGCATAGCGGCGGCACAGCGCATCGAGCGAATTCGGCCCCATCGGATGCTTGCGCCGGGCAAGCGCCAGCGTGTCGACCACGAAGGCCGGATCGACCGGCGGCCGGCCGACGCGCGCCAGCTCGGCGTTGATGAAACCCATGTCGAAGCCGGCATTGTGGGCGACGAATTTCGCGCCGTCGAAAAAGCCGAGAAAATCCTCGAGAATATCGCCGAACACCGGCTTGTCGGCCAAATCCTCGTTGCTGATACCGTGAACGGCCTGGGCATCCGGATGCACCCGTGTCCCCTGCGGATTGATATAGACATGAAAGGTGCGCCCGGTGGGAAACCGGTTTTCAAGTTCGATACCGCCGATCTCGATGACGCGGTCCCGCTTCGGGTCGAGTCCGGTGGTTTCGGTATCGAAGACGATTTCGCGCATCACATCGGATCCTTTAGGCAGAGAATGACGACAAGCGACGTCGAACACAATCGCCGGACCGTCAGGATGTCGCGCCGTCCCCGGAAAGTTCCTCGATGATTGCGGCAACCGCGGCCCTGGCACTTTCCATGCCAAGCCCGGTATCGATGAGAAAATCGGCGCGGGCGCGCTTTTCGGCATCGGGTACCTGGCGGGCGAGGATTGCCTCGAACTTCTCCCCGGTCATGCCGGGCCGCTCGAATACACGCCGGCGCTGGGTGTCGGCATCGGCTGTGACGACGACGATCCTGTCAGCGAGATCGGCGCCGCCGGTCTCAAACAGCAGCGGAATGTCGAGAACAACCACCGGCGCGCCGGCTTGCCGTTGGCGTTCGAGGAAGGCCTGTCGCTCCTCTGCCACCAGCGGGTGGACGATACATTCGAGCTTTCTCAACGCTTCGGCGTTACCGAGCACAACCTTCGAAAGACGCTGGCGATCGACCACGCCGTCGACCACCGTGCCGGGAAACGCGGCTTCGATCAGCGGCGCGGCACGGCCGGCATAAAGTTCATGCACCACGGCATCGGCATCCTGAACCGGAACGCCGGCCTCGGCGAACATGCGCGCCGTCGTCGACTTGCCCATGCCGATCGAGCCTGTCAGGGCGATGGTGATCACTTTTTGCGCTCCATGTCCTCGACGACCAGCCGGCGCAGCTCGCCCGTTACAAGCGGCGTTGCGCCAAACCATTTCTCGAAACCCGCAACTGCCTGGTGCAACAGCATTCCGAGCCCGTCCACGGTTTTGAAGCCCTTGGCCCGGGCCGCTGTGAGCAGCGGCGTTTCAAGCGGCATGTAGACGATGTCATTGACAACGGCATCCGGCGCCAACGGGCTCAGATCGAGCGGCTCGGCGCCGGTCTCGTCCATGCCGAGCGACGTGGTGTTGACCAGCAGTTCCGCCCCGGAAAGCGCTTCGCCGACCACGTTCCAGCCATGGGCCGTGAAACGGGTGCCGCCAAGCGAACCGAATTCATCGGCCAGCGTCTCGGCCCGCGACACGGTACGGTTGACAATGCGTATTTCATCAAATCCGCGGTGAACCAGCGCATAAAGGACGCCACGGGCAGCCCCGCCGGCGCCAAGCACCGTGGCGGTCTTCGCGTAATCCCAGCCCGACGTCCATTCGTCCAGATTGGCGGCGAAGCCGAGCCAGTCCGTGTTCATGCCGAGGAGCCTGCCATCCTCGATCCAGAGCGTATTGACGGCGCCGATATGGCGTGCCGCCTCGTCGGTTTCATCCACCAACTGGAAGGCGGCTTCCTTGTGGGGGATGGTGACATTGCCGCCGACATAGCCGTTGTGGCGAAGGTTGCGCAGGAAATCCGGAAAATCCCCGGGAAGGACGTCAACCGCCTCGTAGGTGCCGTCGATGCCGAGAACCGACAGCCAGTGGCCGTGGATCAGCGGCGAGCGCGAATGGGCGACAGGATGTCCGCAGACAAAGGCGCGCGGCCGGTCAGCCATCGATTTCCCCTAGCCGGCGCAGTTCTGCCAGAAGCGGTATGAGGGGCAGGCCGACAATGGTGAAGAAGTCACCCTCAACACGCTCGAACAGGTTGATGCCTTTTGCCTCGATCTGGTAGCAGCCGACACTGCCGAGCACGGCCGGACCGGCGCTCGACAGGTAGCGGCCGACATAGGCTGGATCGAGTTCGCGCATGGTCATGCGGGCAATCGCAGTATGGCGCCAGAGCGTCTCGCCGTTTGAGGCCAACGCGACGGCGCTGTTGAGATGATGTGTGCCGCCCGACAGGCGAAGAAGGTTGCGACGCGCCTGTTCCATGTCGGCGGCCTTGTGCAATATTTCGCCGTCCAGCGTGAGCGTTTGGTCGCAGCCAATCACCAGGCAATCCGCATGGCTCTCAGCGACAGCGGCCGCCTTGGCCTCAGCCAGAACGCCGGCCAGCAGTTCGCCGTCGCATGCTTCATCGCCGAGAGCCGCTTCGACAGCACGTTCGTCGATTTCCGAGGCGGCCGCCTCGATTGTCAGACCGGCGTTTTCGAGCATCGCCCTGCGATGCGGACTTGCCGAGGCGAGAATGAGCTTGCGGGCCACGGTGGTCTCCGTCAAAGGCCGGCCGGCTGGCGTTTCTTGTTGAGCAACGCAACGACGGCAGCGGCGGTTTCCTCGATCGACCGTCGGGTGACATCGATGACCGGCCAGCCGTTACGGTCGCAAAGCTGGCGCGCATAGGACAGTTCCTCCGAAATGTTGGCGCGATCGACATAGCTTTGCGAATCATAGCCATGCGCGCTGCCGAGTATACGGTTCTTGCGAACCTGCACGATCCGGTCGGTCGAGGCGATCAGCCCGACCACCAGCGGCTGTCTGGCCTTGATGAGGCTTTCGGGCATCGGCATGCCGACAACGATGGGAATGTTGGCCGTCTTCAGGCCGCGATTGGCGAGATAGATGCTCGTCGGCGTCTTCGAGGTGCGTGAAATGCCGATCAGCACGATGTCGGCATCCTCGAAATTGGCCGGTAGCTGGCCATCATCATGGTCCATGGTGAAATTCAGCGCATCTATGCGGCGGAAATATTCCGCGTCCAGCACATGTTGTGCGCCAACCCTGCGGCCGTGCGGTGCGCCAAGATAGGATTGGAAGACGTTCATGACCGGCTCAAGTACGGAGACGCAGGGAACGCCGATTTCCGCGCAGCGCCGGTCGAGCATGACAGCCAGGTGCTCGTCTATGATCGTATAGAGTACGATGCCGGGCTCGGCGTCGACATCCTCCAATACTTTATGCAACTGCCGTTCCGAACGGATCAAAGGGTAAATGTGCTCGATGGAGCGGGCATTGGGATACTGCGCCGCGGCGGCGCGGCCCGCCGCCAGCAGCGTTTCGCCCGTCGCATCGGATATCAGGTGCAGGTGGAAGAAGGATTGTGAGTTGTTCACGAAAGAATTTCAGCGCTGTTGAGATATGTGGATAATCGGGACGACCGGACGATCGGTGGCAGGGCGGACTGTATCAGAAGGCGAACTGTCCACAACAAGCGAAGCTGTGCGATGTATCGTCCTGGCTTTGTGGATTGCGGGCAAAGCGGCGTTGAGTGATAATAATCCACAATCGAAGGCGAACCTGCAGATTATGTATGTTGTTGTATTCATTAATGAATTAATGATAATTGTGCATGTTGTGCACATGTTGGCAACCTGATAGAGGAAACAAAACGATGCCTTGGAACGCCATTTGCGTGTGAACAAGCGGCAATCCCCGATTCCGACAGACTCGAAGAATCAGAATCAGTTTTCCTGAATCCTGTTTGATTTATAGGCGCCCTTACCGGATAACCCCTGCCCGATGAAACAATCCACGAAGCTTATGAAGGTCCTTGGCGGGGAGACCCTCTATCCTCCTCCGATATGGCTTATGCGCCAGGCAGGACGCTATCTGCCGGAATACAGGAAGGTCAGGAAACAGGCGGGGAGCTTTCTCGACCTTTGCTACAGTCCGGATCTTGCCGTCGAGGTGACGCTGCAACCGATTCGGCGGTTCGGCTTTGACGCTTCGATCCTGTTCTCCGACATCCTTGTGGTTCCCCATGCACTTGGGCGTGATCTGCGTTTCGAGGAGGGTCGGGGACCCTTGATGACACCGCTTGACGCCGTCGACGTCGCCGGGCTGGAAGGGGAGGGTTTCCATGATCGCTTGGCGCCGGTCTACGAAACGGTGAGGCGGCTCAGGGCCGAGTTGCCAGCGGAAACAGCGCTGATCGGCTTTTGCGGGGCGCCGTGGACTGTTGCGACTTACATGATCGCCGGCCATGGCACGTCCGACCAGGCGCCGGCACGGCTGTTTTCGCATCGCCATGCAGAGGCGTTTACGAAACTGCTCGATAGCCTGGCTGATTTCTCCGCCGACTATTTGATCAGGCAGATCGACGCCGGCGCCGATGCCGTGCAGATATTCGATTCCTGGGCAGGCGTACTGGGCGAAGAGGACTTCGGGCGTTTTGCCCTGCAACCGGTCATGAGAATGGTCAAGCGTGTTCGCGCAAAGCATCCGGACGTACCGATAATCGGCTTTCCGAAAGGCGCCGGATACAACTATGGAAACTATCGTGAGCGGACAGGGGTGACGGCACTCGCACTCGATTGGACCGTGCCGTTGAAACAGGCAGCGGTATTGCAGAACCAAGGCGTCGTGCAAGGTAATCTCGATCCGATGCGGCTGGTGGCGGGAGGTTCTTCGCTGGAGCGGGGAGTGGCGCGCATATTGGAGACCTTGGGTGATGGGCCGCTGATTTTCAATCTGGGGCATGGGATAACGCCGGAAACGCCGATTGAGCATGTCGAGAGAATGATCGAGCTGGTAAGAGAGCATCCGGGATGAGCGGCGGGAGTTCACCGGCTGTGCGCGCCGGGGTGGCGGTCGCCGTCCTGGTGTTTCTGACCGCGGTTCTGTTCTGGCTTGATCCGGAGAATTTCTATCTGTGGGCCAAGGCGATCCACGTGATCGCGGTGATATCGTGGATGGCCGGTATGCTGTATCTGCCGCGGCTGTTCATCTATCATACGGAAGCGGGTATCGGAACGCCGCAGTCGGAGACTTTCAAGGTCATGGAACGGCGCCTGCTCAGGGCGATCATCAATCCGGCCATGACGCTGACATGGGTGTTCGGGCTATGGCTGGCGTGGGAGGGATTTTCGTTCCAGGGTACATGGCTGCATATCAAGATTGCATGCGTGCTGGCGCTTTCGGCCGTACATGGGCATTTCTCGAAGCATGTCAGGCTGTTTGCGGAAGACAAGCACGAGAAAAGCGTACGCTACTGGCGTTTGATGAATGAGGCGCCGACCGTTCTGATGATCGCGATCGTCGTATTGGTGATCGTAAAACCGTTCCAGTAGACCGGTCGAATACCGATTGTGCGGCGTGCGAAAACTCCTTGCCTATCGGGTGATTGAGGAGTAAAGAGAGCGCCTTCCTTTCAGGGCCGCGGCGGCCCGGATTTTCCCTTCTGAAAACTTCGACGCTTGCTGCCGCAACGAACCCCGCAACAATCCGATATTTTTGAGCTGTTACCATGCAGGAAATGAAACTCCAGGAACTCAAGAACAAGAATCCGACCGATCTGATCGCTTTTGCGGAATCGCTCGAGGTGGAGAATGCCAGCGTGCTGCGAAAGCAGGAGCTGATGTTCGCCATTTTGAAGAAGCTGGCGGCGCAGGATATCGAGATCATCGGCGAGGGCGTGGTCGAGATCTTGCAGGACGGATTCGGCTTTCTGCGATCCGCCAACGCCAACTACCTGCCAGGACCGGATGATATCTACATTTCGCCGTCGCAGATCAGGCGGTTCTCGCTCAAAACCGGCGATACCGTTGAAGGCCCGATCCGCAGTCCGAAAGAAGGCGAACGCTACTTCGCACTGTTGAAGGTCAACACGATCAATTTCGAGGATCCGGAGAAGATCCGCCACAAGATCCACTTCGACAATCTGACGCCGCTTTATCCGGACGAGCGCATTCGCATGGAGACGGAAGATCCGACGACGAAGGATCTGTCGGCGCGGGTCATCGATCTGGTTGCGCCGCTGGGAAAGGGCCAGCGCGGGCTGATCGTGGCGCCGCCGCGGACCGGTAAAACCGTGCTGCTGCAGAACATCGCCCATTCGGTCACGGCCAATCATCCCGAATGCTATCTGATAGTCCTGCTGATCGACGAGCGGCCGGAAGAGGTGACCGACATGCAGAGATCGGTCAACGGCGAAGTGGTGTCGTCGACGTTTGACGAACCGGCGAGCCGCCATGTGCAGGTGGCCGAGATGGTGATTGAGAAGGCCAAGCGCCTGGTCGAACACGGCCGCGATGTGGTCATACTTCTCGATTCGATCACACGCCTTGGTCGCGCCTACAATACGGTGGTGCCTTCTTCGGGCAAGGTGCTGACGGGCGGTGTTGACGCCAATGCGCTGCAAAGGCCGAAGCGCTTCTTCGGCGCGGCGCGCAATATCGAGGAAGGCGGGTCGCTGACCATCATCGCCACGGCGCTGATCGACACGGGCAGCCGCATGGATGAAGTGATCTTCGAGGAATTCAAGGGAACGGGCAACTCGGAAATCGTGCTCGACCGCAAGGTGGCGGACAAGCGCATTTTCCCGTCGATGGACATTCTCAAGTCCGGCACCCGCAAGGAGGACCTGCTGGTACCGAAGCAGGATCTGCAGAAGATCTTCGTGCTGCGGCGTATCCTCTCGCCGATGGGAACGACGGACGCGATCGAATTTCTGATCGATAAGCTGAAACAGACCAAGACCAATTCGGATTTCTTCGATTCGATGAACACCTGACGGTGGCGCATGGCGACCGGCTCATCGGTCGCAGCGAGGAGCAAGCTGGCATTGCCAGGACCGACGGAAACCGGCAAGCATGTGTGGGTGCTGGAACGACGGTCATGAATGAGAGTGTCGGCGACACGATATATGCATTGGCGAGCGGTCATCCGCCGTCGGGCATAGCCGTCATCCGGATAAGCGGTCCCAGATGCCGATTCGTTTGCGAAATGATGTGCGGCGGCGTGCCGGACGCCCGGTGCGCGGTGCTGCGCGAAATTAGGTCGGCGCAGAACATCGTCATTGACCGGGGCCTGGTGCTTTATTTTCCCGGGCCGGCGAGCTTTACCGGCGAAGAAGTCGTCGAACTGCATCTGCATGGCGGCAGGGCAGTGGTGGCTGCGGTGTGCGACGCACTGGAATCGATTGAGGGCCTGCGGAGCGCAGAGGCGGGAGAGTTTACGCTGAGAGCCTTTCAGAGCGGCAAGATCGATCTTACCGGAGCGGAAGCTCTGGCGGATCTGATCGAGGCGCAGACGGAGGAGCAGAGGCGCTTCGCGCTGGCCAACTACGGCGACGCGCATCGAGTGCTGTACGAGGGTTGGCGGAGCGGGATCGTCAAATGCCTGGCGGAGATGACGGCGCTAATCGATTTTGCCGATGAAGCCGATGTGATGGAAACCGCCGATCTCGGAACGCTGCGGGAGTTGCGCATCCTCGTCGGGGAGATCGATTCGCATATGAAACGATTTCGTGCGGGAGAGATCATTCGCGAAGGGTACAGAATTGCGATCGTCGGTGCGCCGAACGCGGGAAAATCAAGTCTTTTGAATGCATTGGCGGGTCGGGAGATAGCGATCGTCACAGAGGAACCGGGAACGACAAGAGATGTATTGGAGGTAGCGCTCGATATTGGAGGGTACAAGGTGGTGCTATCGGATACGGCCGGAATACGGGACGGGGCCGGCACGGTGGAAGCGATTGGGATCGCGCGGGCGAAACAGGCGGCGGAAGCGGCTGACTTGGTTCTGGTACTGGAAGATGCGAGCGGTGGGAAAGCGGATATGCCGGCACTGGACATGGCGGGGCCAATCTTGAGGGTGGGAAACAAGATCGATCTGGATCCGGAGCATGATCGGCGAAGATACGATATTTGCATATCGGTCAAGGAGCAGCGCGGTATGGATGCGTTGATTGAACGCCTGGGCAGGGAAGCGGTGCAGGCTGGGGCGGTTACGTCCATCG
This sequence comes from Rhizobiaceae bacterium, assembly GCA_041397625.1. Classification (GTDB taxonomy): domain Bacteria; phylum Pseudomonadota; class Alphaproteobacteria; order Rhizobiales; family Rhizobiaceae; genus JAWKWH01. The sequence continues at coordinate 439,793 of JAWKWH010000004.1, read as the reverse complement.
TTCCGTTCCGGCGTCGGCATCTGGCCCTTCTGCGGGAAGCGCGGGATGCGTTGGGTCTGGTCGTTGCGGGAGAGCTGACAGCTGTCGAATTGAGAGCCGAGGAGCTCAGACGAGCCGCTGACAGCATCGGAAGGCTAACCGGATCGGTGGATGTGGAAGACCTGCTCGATGTGGTCTTTTCGCGATTCTGCATCGGGAAATGATTCACGTGAAACACGGCCTGTGGAAGCGATGCCATCTGCAGGGTATGTCGGGAGGTTGCGGTTGTTCGAGCGGTGATTCACGTGAAACAGTTGGCGGACCGGCCGCCGTTCTGTATGGCATTGTTTCACGTGAAACGGTGAGCCCGGTTTCCCGGACTTTCCGGCGGCTCAAAAGCATCGGTCGTTGGGATGAAGATGGAAGGCAAGTTTGACGTTGTTGTTGTTGGCGGCGGCCACGCCGGTTGCGAGGCTGCATCGGCGGCGGCGCGCTATGGCGCCGAAACGCTTCTGATCACGCTCAAACGGACGGGAATAGGCGTCATGTCCTGCAATCCGGCCATTGGCGGTATCGGCAAGGGCCAGCTCGTCCGCGAGATCGACGCTCTGGATGGGCTGATGGGCCGTGTAGCCGATGCAGCGGCAATTCAGTACCGGCTGTTGAACAGGCGCAAGGGACCGGCGGTGCGCGGACCGCGGGCCCAGGCCGACAGGGCGCTGTATCGAAGGGCAATGGGAGAGGCGATAGCCGAGCAGGCGCGGTTAACGGTCATCGAGGGGGAAGCGGTCGGGTTTGAAACGGAGAACGGGCGGCTTCGTCGGGTAAGGTTGGCGGACGGGCGGGAGATTGCCTGCGGCGCGATGGTTGTGACGACCGGAACCTTCCTGAACGGGCTCATTCATATGGGTGACCGGCAGATCAGGGCCGGGCGGATCGACGAACCGGCGACGAAAGGCTTGTCGGACGAGCTCCTGGCGTCGGGGTTCAAGCTTGCGAGGCTGAAGACGGGCACGCCGCCGAGGCTCGACGGTCGCAGTATCGATTGGCGAGCGGTCGACAGGCAATCGGCGGACGAGGATCCGGTGGCCTTTTCATTCATGACGGGGGTCGTTCGAAACCCTCAAATAGATTGTGGCGTGACACGGACCACGACGGAAACTCATCGGATAATTCGCGAAAATCTGCATCGGTCAGCGATGTATTCCGGTGCGATCGGAGGTGTGGGACCGCGATATTGCCCATCGATAGAAGACAAGATCGCCAAGTTCGGCGACCGTGACGGACATCAGATATTCCTGGAACCGGAGGGCCTTGATGACGACACGGTCTATCCGAACGGTATATCGACTTCGCTCCCGGAGTCGGTTCAACGAGAGTTCCTGAAAACGATTGCGGGGCTGGAGAAGGCGATTGTCGTGCAGCCGGGATATGCGATCGAATATGATCACGTCGATCCACGGGAGCTGCGCCATACGCTGGAAACGCGCCGGATCGCGGGCCTCTTCCTGGCTGGCCAGATCAACGGAACGACCGGATATGAGGAAGCCGGTGCACAGGGGCTGGTTGCCGGCCTCAACGCGGCGCGGCTGGCAGCGGGCAATGACGGGATCACGATCAGCCGCGGTCAGGGCTATATCGGAGTGATGATCGATGACCTGGTATGCCGAGGCGTGGCCGAACCTTACCGGATGTTTACGTCGCGGTCGGAGTTTCGCCTGTCGCTTCGCGCCGACAATGCGGATCGGCGGCTGACGCCTATGGCAATTGAGCTCGGCATCGCCGGAGCCGGGCGGAGGCTGCATTTCGAGCGGAAATCAGCAGCTTTCGACGATGCTGCGCGATTGGCGAAATCGATCGTTGTGAGTCCGGACGAGGCTGCGCGGAAGGGTTTCCGGCTCAACCGGGACGGTATCAGGCGGTCGGCATTCGAATTGATGTCCTATCCGGAAATCGGGATTGCCGAGATCATGGCGGCCTGGCCGGAGTTCCGGCGATTTGACGACGGGATCTTGCAGGACCTGGAAACGGAAGCGCGATACGCGGCCTATCTCGATCGGCAGGAGGCGGACATTGCATCGGTGATGCGGGAGGAAGCGCGGGCCATACCGTCGGATCTCGATGTCGATGCGCTTCCGGGCCTGTCAAATGAGCTGAAACAGAAAATTGCCGAATGCAGACCGGCGAATATCGCTCAGGCGCAACGGATTGACGGCATGACTCCGGCCGCAATCGGAATCATCATTGCCCATGTCAAACGCGCCGAAAAACATCGGCGGGCCGTGCGTTGAGTGACAGGAAATTCGACTTGCTGCGCCGGGTCGCCGGCGATGTTTCACGTGAAACTTTTATGCGACTGGATCTATTCGAACAACGCTTCCGCGAGTGGAACAGCCGAATCAACCTGACGTCCAGCGCCGACACGGACCAGATCTGGCCGCGCCACATCGTCGACAGCGCGCAAATACCGGCCCTGCGACCGCGGTCACGGCGTTGGCTGGATTTCGGCTCGGGCGGCGGCTTTCCGGGCGCCGTGTTGGCGATCATGCTGGCTGAAACTGACGGCGTGACTGTGCATCTGGTGGAAAGTAACCGCAAGAAAGCCGCGTTTTTGTCAAGAATCGTGGCGGAAACGGGTGCGCCGGCACAAGTCCATGCCTGTCGCATCGAAGCGCTGCATGGGCGAATCGATGATGTCGAGACGATAACTGCACGGGCCGTTGCCGATCTGAAAACATTGCTTTTTCTGGCGCGGCCATGGCTTGAAGGCCCAGCTACGGCATTGTTCCAGAAAGGCCGGGATTATCGCCGCGAGATCGAAGATAGTCGTGACGCATGGCGATTTGATCTGATAGAACATCAAAGCCTGACCGATCCGGAGGCGGTCATCCTGCAGATAGCCGCCTTGCGGGCTGTTCCGACGGGCTGAAGCGGATTTTGCCGAGAGAACGACATGACGGGTGATCCACGCATCATTTCGGTCGCCAATCAGAAAGGCGGCGTCGGTAAGACGACGACGACGATCAATCTGGCGACGGCGCTGGCCGCGATCGGCAAGCGGGTGTTGATCGTCGATATCGACCCGCAGGGCAATGCCAGCACGGGGCTTGGGATTGATCCGGAAGATCGGCTGGTGTCCTCCTATGACGTTTTGATGGGCCAGGCGAAGGTGGATGCCGCAGCAATGCCGACGGCGGTTCCCGGCCTGTCGATCGTTCCCTCGACAATGGATCTGCTTGGCGTCGAGATGGAAATCGCCGCCCATGCCGATCGGGCGCTGCGGTTGCGCAAGGCATTGCGCGAAACCGGTGTTGATGGTTGCGGTTTCGACTATGTGCTGATCGACTGTCCGCCGTCGCTCAACCTGTTGACGCTGAATGCGATGGCGGCGGCCGATTCTGTGCTTGTGCCGCTGCAGTGCGAGTTCTTCGCGCTCGAAGGCCTGAGCCAGTTGCTGAAAACGGTCGAGCAGGTTCGCGGGTCGCTCAACCGCGATCTCGAGATCCAGGGCATCGTGATGACCATGTATGACGGCCGCAACAATCTGGCCAACCAGGTGGTTGACGACGTGCGCGCGCATATGGGCGATACGGTCTACAACACGGTGATTCCGCGCAATGTACGGGTGTCGGAAGCACCATCGCATGGCAAGCCGGCAATCCTGTATGATTTGCAATGCGCCGGCAGCCAGGCCTATTTGCGCCTCGCGTCGGAAGTAATCAGCCGCGAAAAGCGTTTGACGGCGGCTTGAAATTCGATTCGGAACCGGAACCAGGGCTGAAAACATGAGTGAAGACCCGGCAAAGAAACGTCTTGGACGCGGATTGGCGGCGCTGATCGGCGAAATGGACAAGCCCGACGCTCCGGCGGTGGTGGCAACGGATGACGACCGTGTGCCGATCGACATGATTTCGGCCAATCCAGCCAATCCGCGTCGGCGCTTTGCCGAGACCGAACTTGCCGACCTGGCGCAGTCGATCCGGGAACACGGGATCGTGCAGCCGGTCGTCGTGCGGCCGGGTGCCGGCGCCGGTGCCTACGAGATCATCGCCGGAGAGCGGCGCTGGCGCGCGGCACAGCGCGCAGGGCTTACCAATATCCCGGTGATTATTCGCGAGGTCGACGATCGCACGGCGCTGGAGCTGGCCATCGTCGAAAACGTCCAGCGTGCCGATCTTAACCCGGTCGAAGAAGCGCGGGGCTACCAGCAGCTCATAGACGAGCACAACTACACTCAGGCCGAGCTTGGAAATGTGATCGGCAAGAGCCGCAGCCATGTTGCCAATACGCTGCGGTTGCTGAACTTGCCGGACGTGGTTCGCGATATGCTGACCGACGGCTCGCTATCGGCCGGGCACGCACGAGCGCTGATCACGGCGAAAGATCCGGTCGCGCTGGCGCGGCGGATCATCGCCGACGGTCTGTCGGTGCGGCAAGCCGAGGCGCTGGCCCAGAACCATGATGATGGCGCCGGCCGGACTACCGCCAAACCGCCGGTGCAGAAGGACGCCGATACGCGGGCGCTGGAGAAGATGCTGTCGGATGCCACCGGTCTGACGATTGCCGTCAAACAGGGCAGTCGCGGCGGCGAACTGAAGATCAAATATCGCACGCTCGATCAGCTCGACGATCTGTGCCGACGAATACGCGGCTAAGTTTCGACAGGAAATTTTATTTTAGCCGGATTCTATTTGCGGCGCCGTGCCGATTCCAGACATAGCGACAGCAAAGTCTGGCGCGCAATGGAGGCCGACAGGTCGGCGTTCTGGCGGGTGTGCAGGACAGCCGTCTGCAACCGGTCGAGCGCGCGGACGATCAACTCGCCGCTCCAGCGCGACAAGGCGTTCTCCACAATACCGCGCCGGGCAAAAAACACCGGCGGTCGTGCCGACGCGACAATGGACGCCGCACTTCCGGCGCCCTGTTCGAGACGGTCGCGCATCGGCTGCAGCGCCTGCAGCTGGCGCATCATCGCCGCCAACGCGACGAACGGATTGGCTCCCGAGGAGATGAGCCTGGAGTAGGCGCGATCATAGCTCCCGGTATCACCGGCAAGGATCGCATCGACGACGGCGTCCTGCGAGAGAGCCGAGACATCGCCGATCGAGGCGAGGACATCCTTGGCATCCACCCGGCCCGCGCCGCGACAGTAAAGGGCGAGTTTTTCGATCTCGCTGCGGCTCGCCAGCCGGTCGCCGCCGAGGAGGTTTTTCAGCAACTGCCTGGCCTCGAGGCTGATGGACAGCCCGACGCGGTCCATTTCCTCGTCGATCAATGCATCGATTGCCCTTGCCGTATCCGCATAACAGGGCAAGGCAATGGCCGATCCCCCCTGCTCGACCGTGCGCCTGAGCGCCGAACCCTTCTTCAGGTCGCCGGCCTCAACCAGCAGCAACGCATCACGGGGCGGTTCGACGCAAAGCACATCGAGCGCGTCAACCAGCGCCTTGTCGTTGCCGGCGTTGCGCAGCCATATCAGCCGCTCGCCGCCGAACATTGGGATACTGCGCGCTTCATCGATCAACCGGCCAGAATCTCCGGCCAGCTCGGCCGCGTCAAGCTTGAGGACACTGAACGGATCGTCGAGCGCCAGCCCGGTCCTGGCGGCAAACCCGGCTGCCCGTTCCGAAACCAGGCCGCGATCGGGCCCGTAAAGCAGCACGATGCGCATCTCCGCTTGCGGTCGCGCCAGCCATGATTCGACCTCGTTGGTCTTTTTCTGCGCCATGGGTTCCGGTCAGCCGGAGACGGCGGCCGAGCGGACCGGAGTGTCGAGACCCAGGAGGGCGCTTATATCGCTTCTTGCGCGCACCAGGTCATCGATCGAATATTTGGCCAGAACCGCAAAGAAGGCGTTCAACGCTTCGCGCAAAGCCGAATTGAGCGCGCAACTGTTGACCAGCGGGCATTCGGCCTCGTCGTTCTCGAAGCATTCGGCCATGGCGAAATTGTCTTCCGTCGTGCGGACGATATCGAGAAGGGTGATCTCCCCGGCCGGTTTTGCCAGCCGGATGCCACCATTGCGGCCGCGCACCGTCTGAACAAACCCACCGGCCACAAGCGGCTGCAGGATCTTGAACAGGAACAATTCGGACACCGAATAGGATCGCGCGATATCGGGCACGCGGCTCAGCCCGTCGGTATTGGCGGCACAATACATGAGCATGCGGACGGCATAGTTGGTCTGGCGGGTAAGCCTCATCGGAAACTCCGTTCAGCCCGTGACGGGCGGATTGTTTAGAATCGTTCTAGAAAAGATGAGCCAACCTGTCCACTTTATTATTGACTCCGGGAAGCAGCCAAATAAAACACGATAAACTTACTCATGTTAAAACGGGAGTATCCGATGAGGTTTCGTTCCGCACTGCCGGCCCTGGTCACCATAGCGCTCGCCACGTTCGGTCTCGGCGGTCATGCCGTGGCTGACGAGGTCAATATCTATTCCTATCGCCAGCCGCAGCTAATTGCGCCGCTGCTCGATGCGTTCACCGCCGAAACGGGAATTGCCACCAATGTGCTGTTTCTCGACAAGGGGCTGGTCGAGCGGGTCAAGGCGGAAGGCGAGAACTCGCCCGTCGACATCATCCTGACAGTGGATATCGGCCGCCTCAGCCAGGCGAAGGACGAAGGGGTGACGCAGACGGTGGAGAACGAAGCCATCAACGGTAGTATTCCGGAAGCGTTCCGCGATCCAGACGGCCAGTGGTTCGGCCTGACGACCCGCGGGCGGGTGGTCTATGCCTCCAAGGAACGTGTCGACCAGGATACGATCACCTATGAGGAACTGGCCGATCCGAAATGGAAAGGCCGCATTTGCACGCGCAGCGGCCAGCATGTCTACAATCTGGCGCTGTTTGCCTCGATGATCGCCCATCATGGCAAAGCCGAGACCGAGAAGTGGCTCGAAGGACTGAAAGCCAACCTGGCCCACAAGCCGAGCGGCAACGACCGCGCCCAGGCTCAGAGCATTTTTGCCGGTGAATGCGATATCGGCCTCGGCAACACCTACTATGTCGGTCTGATGATGACCAACGATAAGGAACCGGAGCAGAAAGACTGGGCCAACGCCATCAAAATTCTGTTTCCCAATGCCGGCGATCGCGGCACGCATGTCAACATTTCCGGCATGGCGTTGGCGAAATATGCGCCCAACAAGGATGCGGCGCTGCGGCTGATGGAATTCCTGGCGAGCGCCAAGGCGCAGGAAATTTATGCCGAACAGGTATTCGAGTATCCGGTGAAGCCGGGAGCAAAGGTTTCCGACATCGTCGCCTCGTTCGGACCGATCAAACCCGATTCGCTGCCGCTCGACGAGATCGCCAAGCACCGCAAGGCCGCGTCCGTGCTGGTCGACAAGGTCGGCTTTGACGACGGGCCGGGTTCGTAAGGCGAGCAACTGGCAGGTGACGTCGGGGCGCGATGGAGATCGCGCCCTTTTTTCTTGGTCGGGCTATTCGCCTCTGCCTGAAACGCCCGCCTCGGCGAAACTCGCCATGCCGTTGTGGCAGGCAAGCGCGGCGCGCAGGATGTTGACGGCAAGGCAGGCGCCGGAGGCTTCGCCGAGCCGCATTCCCAGATCAAGCACCGGCTGCATGGCAAGACGCTCCAGCAACGCGTCGTGCGGGCGTTCGGCCGAGCGGTGGCCGCAGCGCGCATGACCTAGGCCGTCGCGGCAGAGCCGAGCCAGCGGCGCTGCGGCGGCGGTGCAGACATATCCGTCCAGCAGAACCGGAATTCGGCGTTGGCGCGCTGCCAGCACCGCCCCGAAAATCGCCGCCAGTTCACGCCCGCCGACCGCCGCCAGAACGGCGAGCGGATTGCCGGACAGGGAGGCATGGGTATCAAGCGCCGCGTCCACCGCTCCGGCCTTGCGGGCGAGACCTTCATCGTCGACGCCGGTACCGCGCCCGACCCAATTGCTGCCATCGCCGCCGAACAGCAGCGCGCAGATGGCCGCCGCCGATGTGGTGTTGCCGATGCCCATCTCGCCGAGACAGACCAGATCCGCCTCCGCGTCGATAGTGGCGTGGCCACGGCGAACCGCATCGAGGAACTCGGCTTCCGCCATGGCGGCGTCCACGGTGAAGTCGCGTGTCGGACGATCCACGTCGAGCGCCACGACCTTGAGGCCGGCGCCGGCCTGGCGTGCGAGCTGGTTGATCGCCGCACCGCCGGTATCGAAATTCGCCACCATCTGCGCCGTCACCTCGGCTGGAAAGGCCGAGACACCGCGTGCCGTGACGCCATGGGAGCCGGCGAAGACCAGCACGTCGACCTTGTCGAGAGCCGGCCTTTCGCGGGCCTGCCAGCGCGCAAGCCAGATTGCCAGCTCCTCCAGCCGGCCGAGGCTGCCTTGTGGCTTGGTCAGCAGGTTCTGGCGAGCGGTCGCTGCTTTGGCGGCTTCTTCATTGCCGGCGGGCAGGTCGGCGCAGGCTTGCCGCAGCGTTTCGAGAGAGGTGAACATCTGAAAGTCTTTTCCGATCTTGGTTGCTGTCAACCGATCATCGCCGCAGCGATAACCAGAACGAGAATCTCGCCGCCTTGCTGCAGCGCGCCGACGACATCGCCCGTCTGGCCGCCGATCTGGCGCTCGCTCAAGGTTTTCAGGGCGAAGAACCAGAGCGCAAGGACGGCTACCGCGACAACAGCGAAACCGAGACCGGCGGTCAGTAGCGCAAGTACGCCAAATCCAAGCGCCGCCAGTACCGTCAGATTGTCGATCTGGCCGACACCCGCCGACAGGCCGTCGCTGCGCGCCGGTGGCACCAATGCGACAAAACCGGCGATCGGCGCCCGCGAGGCGGTATGTGCGGCGACCAGCGCGACAAGCACCGGGAGCGGCTCGGCAAGCTGAACGAGCGCCGCCCAGCGGATCAGCAAAGACAATCCCAGCGCCAGAGCTCCATAGACCCCAAGACGGCTGTCGCGCATGATGTCGAGCTTCTGCCGTCGTGTCTTTCCGCCGCCGAAACCGTCCACGGTGTCGGCAAGGCCATCTTCGTGCAGGGCGCCGGTGAGCACGATGACGATCCCAAGACCGAGCGCCGCCGCCAGACCACTTGCGAGGCCGGCTGCGCTGAGAAGCCAGAAGGCAAGACCGCCGCAGAGACCGACAAGCAGACCGGCCAGCGGCGCCGCCCATTGCGCGGCGGCGAAATCATCGCTGCCGTCGAGCCAGCGGCCGATCGGCAGGCGTGTGTAGAACATCACACAGACACCGATGTCGCGCATGAACCTTTCTGGCGGCGAATGCCCGTTCATGCATCGCCTCGCGCTATGGCGTGAAAGAAGGAACCGGTGACCAGGCCGCGCTGGCCGCCGGCCACACCAAGCGGATTGCCCAGACCGTCGGCAATCTCCGCCAGCGCTTCGTCTGTGCCGGCGTCGATCACACGGGCGTAGTGGAATTCGTGGCCGCGCACCGTCTCGCCGGCCCGTCCGATGGCGCAATTCTCTTTCAACGTTGCCTGCCGGTAGCCGAGATTTATCTTGCGTCTGGCGAAGCTGGTGGCGTGGCCGAGCAGACCGAGCATCGGGTGGGAGACCGCTTCCGCGTCCTCCAGCGACTTGCCGAGGACCATGTACCCGCCGCATTCGCCATGTACCGGACGTGTCGCGGCAAAACGTTTCATGCCGTCCCGGAAACCGGTGGCAGCCGCCAGCCTGCCGGCATGCAGTTCCGGATAGCCGCCGGGCAGCCAGCAGCAATCGCAGTCGTCGGGCGGCACCTCGTCGGCCAGCGGCGAGAAAAAGACGAGTTCGGCGCCGGCACGACGCCAGCCGGCCATCACATGCGGATAGACGAAGGAAAAGGCCGCGTCGCGGGCAAGCGCGATGCGCTGGCCTGGCGGCGCAAGGCGCGCCTCGCCTGCTTCCGTGCTTTCGGGCAGACCGTGAAACGGGGTGGCAAGCGCGACAATCCGGTCCATATCGAGTGCGTCTTCCATTATGTCGGCCAGCCGTTCGATAAAGCTGTCGATTGCCTCGTGCTCGCTTGCCTGGACAAGGCCGAGATGACGCTCGGGCAAGGCCATGTCGGGATTGCGGGAGATCGCGCCGACCACCGGAATGCCGATCGCCTCGATCGCCTCGGTACAGTAGGTCCGGTGCCGCTCGCTTGCCACCTGGTTGAGCACGACGCCGGCAACGCGGACGCCGGGATCGTGGCCGGCAAAGCCGCGGGCAATGGCGGCGGCGGTCTGCGACTGACCGGACACGTCGAGCACCAGCAGCACCGGCAAGCGAAAGCGGCGCGCCAGATCAGCCGCGGCGCCGGTACGGCCCTTGCCGGCCATAACGCCGTCAAACAGCCCCATGGCACTTTCGATGATGACGAATTCCGTATCGATGGCCGCAGCGGTGGCAAGCGCGTCCAGCAGCGTCGGCGGCATGGCCCAACTGTCGAGATTGACACCCGGACGTCCGGTCGCGGCCATGTGGAAGCCCGGATCGATATAGTCGGGACCCGACTTGGCGCCGCCAACCGCGACACCGCGCCGTTTCAATACACGCATCAGCCCGATGGTGACGCTGGTCTTGCCGGAACCGGATCGCGGCGCGGCGACGATGATACTTCGCGCGCTCATCGTTTTGCCTTTCCGGCATGAAGCCTGTCACGCATAGCGACGATATCGCCGAATACCACCAAGGCCGGCGAAGCAAAATTTTCCGCCTTGGCGCGTTCGGCGATCGTTGCCGTTGTGGCGACGAGAACGCGTTCGTCCGGCGTGGTCGCCGCCTGGATAACCGCTGCGGGCGCGGTTGCAGACATGCCGCCGGTCATCAGAGCGTCGGCGATCCGGCCGATATTGGTAAGTCCCATATAGATGACGATGGGCTGGCCGGTCGCGGCGAGGGCTTCCCAGTCGACGTCACCCTCGCTGCCGGGGGCATGGCCGGTGGCCAGGATGACGGCGCGGTTGATGCCGCGCATCGTCGCCGGGATGCCGGCGCCGGCAAGGCCCGCGAAGGCGGATGTGACGCCGGGCAGGACGCGGAACGGTATGCCGGCTTTCGCCAGCATCAGCGCTTCCTCGCCACCGCGGCCGAAGATGTACGGATCACCGCCCTTCAACCGCAATACGCGCTTGTTTTCGCCGGCGAGGTCGACCAGAAGCTTGTTGATCGCGTCCTGCGCGGCCGATACCCGTCCGCCGCGTTTGCCGGCAAAATGCAGCACCGCCCCGCCGGCAAGCTGCAGCAGGTCGGGATTGACCAGCGCATCGTAGACGACGGCATCGGCGCGGCTGACCGCATCGAGAACGTCAAGCGTGACATTGCCGAGACCGCCGGGACCGGCGCCGGCAAGCCAGACATGACCCGGTTCGAACGGGAAAGGCTCGAAACGCAGGCGGTTGATGAGCTGGTCGAGTTTCATCGGCAATCCGTTTTGGGGTGACGGTCGGCGGATGCCGGCTTATAGCTTGCCGGATGGATGATGAAAGACGCCATTTGCGTCGCGGATGGACCACCGGCGCCTGTGCGGCCGCTGCGACCAAGGCGGCTTGCGGCGCGCTGGTAACGGGCGAATTCGCCGATCCGGTGGTCATTACGCTGCCCGGCGGCCAAACCCCCGGATTCGCGCTGGCCAGGCACGGCCTCGGCAACGGCGAGGCCCATGCCGCTATTGTCAAGGATGCCGGCGACGATCCCGACGTCACCCACGGCGCGCTGGTCGTCGCGACGGTGCGTCGCGGCGAAGCGGGTTCGGGAATTGTTTTCAAGGCTGGGCCCGGTGTCGGCACGGTGACGCGACCCGGCCTGCCGGTACCGCCGGGCGAGCCGGCGATCAACCCGGTACCGCGCCGGATGATCCGGCAAGCTGTCGCCGACGTGGCCGGTACGGACGTCGACTTCGAGGTGGAGATTTCGGTTCCCGATGGCGAGACGATGGCGAGGAAGACGCTGAACGGTCGGCTCGGCATCGTCGGTGGCATTTCGATCCTCGGCACCACCGGCATCGTCATTCCGTACTCGTGCTCGGCCTGGATCCACTCGATTCATCGGGGCATCGACGTGGCGCGGGCGATCGGTCACGACCATGTCGCGGCCTCGACTGGCTCGGCTTCGGAACGTGCCGTGCAGGCGTTTCACGCCCTTTGCGAAGAACAGTTGCTCGACATGGGCGATTTCGTAGGCGGTACGCTCAAATATCTCAAAAAGCATCCCGTGCGCCGTATCACGATCGCCGGTGGTGTCGCCAAGATGACCAAACTGGCACAAGGGCTGCTCGACCTGCATTCCAGTCGCGGCACGGCCGATCTGACCGCTCTTGCCGATGTGGCGCTCGCTTGCGGCGGAGATGATGCGCTCGCCGCCGCCATCGGCAGCGCCAACAATGTGGCGCATGCCTTCGAGCTTGCCGGCGATGGCGGGATAAGGATCGGTGACGCGGTCGCGGCCGGAGCCTGGGAGACGGCCGCGCCTGCATTGGCCGGCACGGACACCGAGCTCGAAATCCTCGTTTTCGACCATGACGGCCAGTGCCTCGGCCATGCGCCTTTCACCGCCGTCGATCATGGGCCGCGACCCCTGAAGCGGCGCTGATAGGCGGGATCGTAAAGCGCGCTCTCCGCAAAATCGTCTTCGGCGAGGCCGCGGCCGACGAAGATCAGCGCGGTACGCTCGATGCCCTCATCCTCCAACGCCTTTGCAACTGTGGCGAGTGTGGCGCGGACGATCCGTTCGTCGGGCCAGCTCGCCCGCGCCACGACGATTGCCGGGCAATCGAACCCGTAAAGTGGCGTCAGCTCGGCGACGACACGGTCGATCGCATGGATGGCGAGATGGATGGCAAGCGTGGCTCCGGTTTGGCCGAAGGCGGCAAGCGTCTCGCCCTCGGGCATCCGGGAGGCGCGGCCGGAGATACGGGTCAGCACGACGCTCTGGGCCACCTCTGGCAGGGTGAGCTCGCGTCCGATGGCAGCGGCGGCGGCGGCGAAAGCCGGTACGCCGGGCGTCAGCGTGTAGTCGATGCCGTGTTTCCGCAAACGCCTGATCTGCTCGGCTACCGCGCTCCAGACAGACAGATCGCCGGAATGCAGACGCGCCACGTCGTGACCGGCCCGGTGCGCGGCGACGATTTCGGCCTCGATCTCGTCGAGCGACATCGGCGCCGTGTCGATGATCCTGGCATCTGACGGGCAATAGTCGAGCAGCGTCGCGGGGATGATCGACCCGGCATAGAGACAGACCGGACAGCGTGCCAGCAGGTCGCGGCCGCGAACGGTGATCAGGTCGGCTGCGCCAGGCCCGGCGCCGATGAAATGCACGGTCATGACGCATTCCCCGTAGCCAGCGCACAGGTCACCGGTCCGTGGACCAGCCGTGGCGCCAGCAGACAGCCGTCACCGTCGAGCGCCGCCAACGCCGCTGCCTCCGACAGGCAGGACACGCCTGTACGGGCGGAAGATGTCTTGGAGTAAGTGAGAAGCCGCGCCTCGCAGCGTTGCAGAGCCTGCTCGTCAAGATAGCGAATGGCCACGCCAAGCTTGCTTGCCGCTTCCGACAGGGCCAACGAACCCCGCTTGAAACGTGCGGTGGCCAGCATGCCGATATCGTTGCGGCCGATCGCCTTTGCCGCCAGAGCGACATCGATCGCGTCGACGATCTCGGCGCCGGTCGCCCTGCCCTGAAATCCGATGCCGACGGCGATCATTGTTTCACCCCTGGTTTTACCCATGTCCACTGCGTCACCGGCATGGCCGGCCGCCAGCCGGTCATCGAGCCAACCGGTCCGGCGCGCGAAACGGCAACTCGCGCAAGGTTACCGCCATGGTTTGCGTGCAGGCCAAGCAGCATCGCCTCCATCTCAAGCGTCACCGCGTTGGCGACCAATCGTCCGCCCGGCCTCAGGCCGGCGATGGCGCGATCGACGATACCCGGTTCGCTGCCGCCGCCGCCAATGAATATCGCATCGGGCCGGTCGAGACCGTCAAAGGCCCGCGGTGCGAGATCATTGACAACCACGAGACTTGGCACGCCGAGCGCTGCGGCATTCCTGCCGATGCGCGCGGCTCGCATTGCATCCCGCTCGATGGCAATCGCCCGCATGGCGGGATGACGTAGCATCCATTCAATCGACACCGATCCCGAACCAGCGCCCACATCCCAAAGCAGTTCGCCGCGCCGGGGCGCCAGCGCTGAGAGCGTCAGCGCCCGTATCTCGTGCTTGGTGATCTGTCCGTCATTGTCGAACAGGGTATCGGCGATACCGGGCGTCAACGGAACGAGACTATCTTCGTGCTCGGCAATAACAGCGATCGCGAGAAGATTTAGCGGGTTAATAGCCGGCAAATCGAATGCCTGCGCCGTCGTCGATCGTATGTTCTCGCGATCGCCGCCGAGCGCTTCCAGTACGCCGATCTGCGACGGACCGAAGCCAAGCTCGGTCAGTAGTGACGCAACCGCCGCCGGCGCCTTGTCGTCCGAGGTCAGCACCAGCAGGTGCCGGCCGGGATGCAGGAACGGCCGGATGTGGACGATGTCGCGCCCGTGCAGCGACAGCGTTTCGATATCCTGTAATGGCCATCCAAGCCTTGCCGCGGCAAGGCTGAACGCCGAAGGCTGCGGGACAACGTGCATTTCGCCGGCCGCGACATGGCGGGCAAGCGTGGCGCCGACACCGTGAAGGAACGGATCGCCTGACGCCAGAACACAGACCGACGTGCCGCGCAACGCAACAACGTCTTTCACCGCACGGTCGAAGGGCGATGGCCAGGGGCGGGCTTCGCCCGCGGTCAGCGGTCGCGCCAGGTCGAGATGACGCCGCCCGCCGAAGACCGTCGCGGCGGATGCGATCAGCCTCCTCGCCTCCTCGCCGAGCCCGGCGATGCCGTCCTCGCCAATACCGACAATGGAAAGCCATTTTCCGCTTGTTGCCCGGGGTGCTGTCTCACTAGAAGGCATGATGACATTCCGCGTGCTCATCCTGGGCGGCACCACCGAGGCGCGCCTTCTGGCCGAGAGGCTGGCGCAAGACAGTCGCTTCGAGGTGACGGTTTCGCTCGCCGGTCGCACGGCCAATCCGGTGGCCCATGCCGTGCCGGTGCGGAGCGGCGGTTTCGGCGGCGCCAGCGGCCTTGCCGACCACCTGCGCCGGAACCGCGTTGCGATGCTCGTCGACGCCACCCATCCGTTTGCCGCCATCATGTCTCGGAACGCCGAAGCCGCGGCGAAAACGGCCGGTACCGACCTGATGGTTTTGCGGCGGCCGCCCTGGCGACCGCAGGCGGACGACCGGTGGACCATGCACCGCGACATCGCCGAAGCGGTTTCCGGACTTGGCGCTTCGCCGCGCCGGGTGTTCGTTACACTGGGCCGGACGGACCTGACGGCGCTCTTCGCCGCGCCGCAGCACCGCTATCTCGTCCGCAGCGTCGATCCGGTCGAGCCGCGCCTCGACCTCGCGTCGATCGATTACATCCTCGATCGCGGGCCGTTCGACGTTGCCGGCGAGATGGCGCTGCTTGCTAAATGGCGCATCGAGGCGATCGTCTCCAAGAACAGCGGCGGCGAAGCGAGCCGGGCCAAGTTGATCGCCGCACGCCGGCTCGGTATCGCGGTGGAGATGGTCGAGCGGCCGGCGCCGGGGCAAGTGCCGGCGCTGCCGACCGTCGAGGCGGCTATCGAGGCGCTCAATCACCGGGTCGCCTCCATGGCGGAGCGCGGCGAATAGACCAGTGGCGACCGGCCGTCGCGTTCGATGGTTCGGGTCGCCGGCGAACCGATAATCACGCAGGTGGCCATGTCGGCATTATTTGCGTCGGCCTCACCCAACGGCTGAACAAGAATTCGTTCGTCGGACCTGCCGGCGGCGCGGCCGAAGATCACAGGGCTGCTCGCCGGCAAGATACCGCGCAGGCATTCGAGCGCCTTGCCGAGCTGCCACGGCCGGGCACGGCTGACCGGATTGTAGAGGGCAATGACGAAACCGGCGCCGGCCGCCGCCTTCAACCGATCGACGATCAGCTCCCAGGGCTTGAGATTGTCGGAAAGTGAGATGGCGCAGAAGTCATGGCCGAGCGGCGCACCGGCGCGCGCGGCAACCGCGAGCATGGCAGTGACGCCGGGCACGATTTCGATATCGATGGCGCGCCAGGCCGGTGGTCCGTGTTCCACCGCCTCGCAGATGGCGGCGGCCATGGCGAAGACACCGGGATCGCCGCCGGAAACGACTGCAACCCGCACACCGGCGCCGGCTTTCTCGAGCGCCGCTACCGCGCGGTCCATCTCCTCGCGGTTGTCGGAAATGTGAAGGTGTTGTCCGTCGCCCGGCGACAGGCGTTTCAGGTAGCCGGCATAGCCATAGAGATCGGTCGCCTCGTCGATTGCGCGGCGGGCCTCGGGCGTGAGCTGGTCCGGATTGCCGGGGCCGATACCGATGACGGTAAGGCGGCCGGTCATGGTGCAGCCTCCCAGCCGGGCACCAGCACGATGGAGAAATAGGGCGCCTTGTCGTCGAGCTTTTCGGCCAGCGGCATCGACAGGCTGTCGTCCATCGTGGCGCGCTCGACATAGATGGCGCGGCCCAGCCGGCCGGCATGTTCGAGCGTACGGCGGACCTTGGCGAGGTTGCGCCCGATCTTCATGATGACGGCGGCGTCGCTATCGGCGAGTTTCTCCGCCAGCCGCTCCTCGGCCATGGTCGCCGGCAACACCGTCAGTATGTCGTCGCCCTGGGAGATCGGCGTGCCGGCCTGGCTCCAGCAGCCAGACATGGCGGTAATGCCGGGGATCACCTCGGTCGGGTAGCGCGTGGCCAGCCGGGCATGGATATGCATGTAGGAGCCATAGAACAGCGGATCGCCCTCGCTGAGCACGGCGACAGTCCTGCCGGCGGAAAGTTCGGCCTCCAGCGCTTCCGCGCTGCGACGGTAGAAGGTGGCGATCTGGTCGCGATAGCCGTCGCTGTTGGCGGGAAGTTCGGTGGTCACAGGATAAAGCAGCGGCATCTCGGCGATGCCGGGCGGGACATGCGGCGCGACGATGCGGCGCGCGTTGCTGTCGTTGCCCCGCTTGGCGAAGTAGGCCAGAAGATCCGCCTCGGCGATGGCGCGCACCGCCTTCAGGGTCAGCAGTTCCGGATCACCCGGACCGGTGCCCACGCCGATCAGCCTTCCGGTTTCCGCCATGGTCAGATCCCCGGTCTTGCCAGCGCGTTGACGGCCGCCGCACACAGCGCGCTTCCACCCATGCGGCCGCGCACGATTGCATAGGGGACACCGTGATCGCCGTCGGCGAGCGCCTGCTTGGATTCCGCCGCGCCGACGAAGCCGACCGGCATGCCGATGATCGCCGCCGGCTTCGGCGCGCCGCCGGCGATCAGGTCGAGCAGATGGAACAACGCCGTCGGCGCGTTGCCGATGGCGACGAGGCTTCCTTCGAGGCGATCGAGCCAAAGCGACAGTGCGGCGGCCGAGCGGGTATTGTTCTGTGCACGGGCAAGTTCAGGCGTGCGCGGGTCACGCAGCGTGCAGATGACCTCGTTGTCGGCTGGCAGGCGCGAGCGGGTAACGCCGCGCGCCACCATCTCCGCGTCGCAGAATATCGGCGCGCCGCTCTGCAGTGCTCGCCGCGCCGCTTTTGCGAAACCGGGCGAGAACTCGAACACCGAGGCGGCCTCGACCTGGCCGCAGGCATGGATCATGCGCACGGCGATATCGGCCTCGGCGTCGGTGAAGCGCGACAGGTCGGCTTCGGCGCGGATGATGGCGAACGACTTCTCGTAGATCGTGTGACCGTCCCTGATGTAATCGTGTCCGGACATGGTCAGCTTTCCATGGTTTCGATTGCCGTATCAGCGAGCGGCACGTGGAGGAGGAACTCGCGGGCGGATTTTCCCCGGTGCGTGCCATATCGAGCTTCGAGCCGGCTGAACAGTACCGTAAGTTCCGCCTGGTCCATCGCTGCGATCGGCTGTGAGCCCCGCACCGTTTCGTCCAGCAGCTGGCAATTACCAGCGCGGCCCATCACCGTCAGGCGCGGGCCGGGCATGTCGGCGCAGCGCTTGACGCAGCCGGAAACATGCAGGGTGAACGAACCGTCGAGCAGCGACGGCGCAGCGGTTGCAAGCCGGGCGGCAAGCGAACGCGTGTCGAGGAGACCCGCGGCGCAGGCCGGCGCGCCGGCACAGGCCGAGATGGCGAGGCGTGGATCGCCGGCACGGGTGACGAAACCGAGCGTATCCGACGCGCTTTCGATCCCGCCGGCACCCGATCCATCCGTACCGATGAACAATATCGCCCGGCCCGGTGCGAGGCGAACCGAGGTCGCGCCTTCCGCGATCGCCTGTTCGAGCAGTTGCAAGAGGGTTTCGGCGCGGGTGGCGCCGAAGGAAAGGGCAATGCCGACGGCGATGCCACCGTCGTTCAGGGAGAAACGGCCGACTGGTGATAGGCGGCGCAAGGCCGCCGGCGCATTCGCCGCGGCCATGTCCAGATCGGAAAGATCGTTCGCATCGAGATCGCGGGCGCGCGCCGAACTTCCCTTCGCGGCGATACGGCGCAACAGCTCGATGGCGAGCGCCGGCGCGTCATCTGCGGACACGAGCCCGAGCGATACTGCCGACGCGGCATTGCCGCCGACGGCGACATGCCAGCAGGGCATTTTGCCGTCCGCGACGGCGGAAAGCCGGATATCAGCAGCGATCGTATCGAGCGGCAACCGGCCGCCGCCATCGATGGCAAGCGAAATCTTCGGTGCAAGCCGGTCGCGCAGGTCCGGATCGAGTTTGCGCCTGATCGTCTCGGCAAGCGGACGCGGATCGACGATCTCGGCACGGTCCAGCCCCGCCAGCGCTCCCATCGTTATCGGCAATCCGCCGGCGGAGAGATCGAGCGCGGCGATATCGGTGGCCAGCTGTTTGGCGGACTCAGGCGTCAGGCCGCGAATCTGCAGGTTGCCGCGCCGGGTGATCTCCACGATGCCATTACCGTGCCGTGCCGCGGCGCCGACAACGGCGACAAGCTTTGCCGGCGCAATATCGAGTTCATCAAGGACCATCCGTACCAACAGACCGTCGCCGGTCTGCATCGGTTCCGCAAGGCTCGGACAGGCGCCGCGGCGGTTGAAGCCGGTCATGTCACCGGCTCCAGGGCGTTTGCCTCGTCGATCAACTGCTGAAGGTCAGTGTCGACCGAATTCCTCAGCGGATGCCAGAGGCCGCGGCGGCGGGCCGCAATGAAACGTTCGGCGATGGCCCGCGCCGCGGCGGGGTTCTCGCGCAGCAAGAACGACCGGACCTTCTCGTCGCCGAGATAGGCGTCGTGCACCGCCTCTATCAGTGCGCCGGGGATTGCCTCCGTGGTTTCGGCAAAGCCGATCAGCCGGTCAACCGTCTCGGCGAATTCGGCGCCGCCGCGCGGGCCGTGGCGGAGTTGGCCCTCGATGAAGCGCGGATTGACGGCGCGGGCGCGCACCACGCGGGTGACCGCCTCGGCCAGCGACCGGGCTTTCGGCCTGGCCGGATCGGTGGTGTCGAGCGCGACCACGTCGGCCTTGCCGCCGAGCGCTGCAACGGCGGCGGAAAATCCGCCGATGAACGCCACCTCGGCCGATCCCTCCAGAAGGTCGCGGCCGGGATCGTCGCCCGTGTGCACCAGAAGTTCGGCGTCGCCCACCCTTTGGGCGAAGGCGCCGGGCATGGCGCGGCCGGTTCCTTCCGCGCCGCCATAGGCGTGTGAGGTGCCGTCGAGATAGGCGCGGCCGATTTCCTCGCGTTTCCGCCAACGACCGCTTTGCATCATGTCCTCGACGCCGGTGCCGTAAACGCCGGGCGAGGAGCCGAAAATGCGGGCCGGCGCCGCACCCGAGCGCTGCCGCTCAGCGGCAAGCGGGTTCTGCCCGTCCGGCTCGTCGCGCGCCGCGACGGCGGCGACCGCGGCGTCCATCAGCGCGATCTGGGTCGGAAACATGTCGCGGAACAGGCCGGATATGCGCCATGTGACATCGACGCGCGGCCGGCCGATCGCCGCCGGCGGCAGCACCTCGATGCCGGTGACGCGTCCCGTCGCCGGGTCCCATTGCGGCCGGCAGCCCATCAGCGCCAAGCCCTGCGCGATCTCCTCGCCGCCGGTTCTAAGGCTGGCGCTGCCCCACAGGTCGATCACCAGCGAACGCGGCCAGTCGCCATGTTTCTGGACATGGCGGCGCAGCACAGCCTCGCTTGCCGCCTTGCCGAGGTCGAACGCTGTATTGGTCGGCATGGTGCGCGGATCGGAGGCGAAGATGTTGCGTCCGGTCGGCAATACGTCGAGACGGCCCCGCGCCGGCACTCCGGCAGGGCCGGGGCGGATATGGCGGCCGTCGAGCGCATCGAGCAGGGCGCGGCGTTCGGCGGCAGCCGACCGGGCGCGCAGCGGACCGGCGTCACTTTCTGCGCATCCGTAGACATGCAGCCCGTCCTTGATGGCGAAATCCTTCAGGTCGCAGAGCCAGGAATCGATCCGCAGCAGGGCGGCGTCCGGATCGTCGGCATCGGCAACGCCGGCTTCAGCGGCGAGACCGGTCTTGCACGCCGTTTCGACGATCAGGGCCGCCAAACGGTCGCGGCGACGACGATCGAGACCGTCGGCTTGGGCGTATTCGTCGACAAGCCGTTCGAGATCCCGCTGTTCGGGACTCAGTCCGGCGCCGGTCAGCGGCGGCGGCAGGTGGCCGATGGTGACAGCGCCGATGCGCCGTTTGGCCTGCGCCGCTTCGCCGGGATTGCTGACGATGAATGGATAGATGACCGGCAGGCCGCCGGTAACGATTTCGGGAAAGCAGGCCTTCGACAGCGCCACCGTCTTGCCCGGTAGCCATTCCAGCGTACCGTGGGCGCCAACATGGACAATGGCATGACAGCCGCAGTCGCCGGCAAGCCAGAAGCCGAAGGCCAGCAACTCGTGACGCGGCGGCAAAAGCGGGTCGTGATAGTCCGCCCGTCTCGTCTCCGAACGGCCGCGATCAGGCGCAAGTGTGACCGTTACGTTACCGTACCGAATCGAGCGAAAGTGGTACTCTTCCATTTCCGGCTCACCCCAGGCGGCGATCACGGAATCACGCATTTCGGCCGGCAGGGCTTGGAACCGGCTGCGATACTCGGTCGCCGTCATCGCCGGGCGCGGTGCGGCGAGCTGACGGATAAGATCGCGCGGCGTCTCCGGGACGCCATCAACGGAGTAGCCGGCCTTGGCCAGGTCATGCAGCATGGCGATGACGCTTGCCGGCACATCGAGCCCGACCGCGTAGCCGGTGCGGCCGTCGGCGCCGGGATAGTCGGGCAGCAGAATGGCGATGCGTCGGTCGACAGGCGGCGTGGTGCGCAGGGCAAGGAATTTCGTCACCCGGCCGGCGACCTGCTCGATCCGGTCCGGTTCCGGACGGTTGACCTGCTGGCGTAGGCCGAACTCGTCGGGTTCCTCTGGCGCATGCTTGAACGAGATGGCACCGGCCATGATTCGCCCGTCAAGCTCGGGCAGTACCACATGCATGGCCAGATCCGCCGGCGCCAGCCCGCGCTGGCCCCCGAGCCAGGCGTCACGGCGCGTCGTTGCCATCACCGCCTGGAAGACCGGAATGCCGATGCGGTCGAAAACCGGCTCGTCGTCGGTCGACTGGCCGGCGGCAAAGGCGGTGGTCGTGACGATGGCCGCCGCATCGAGGCGTCTGCAGGCCTTGGCGACAATGTCGGCGACAGCCGGATCCTTCAGGCTCGAAACGAAAATCGGCACCGGCGCCATCTGCCGTTGGCGAAGTGCGTCGAACAGTGCGTCGACCGGCTCGATGTCGTCGGCGAGCAGCATCGAGCGGTAGAAGATGATCGGGACGACGGCGCGGTCGGCTTCGGTCGCGCCGACAAAATGCTCGATCGCAACGACCCCAGCCTGCGGGTCGTAAAAACCGGCCCGTTCGAGCGGCGTGGCCGGCTCGGTCGTCTCGCTGCGGCCGGTGGCGGCCATGCGGCGCAGCAGCCGGGCCATGTTGTCGGGTCCGCCCTCGCGGAAATAGCCGAGCAGCAGGTCAAGTTCGGCTGCGGGCAGGGTCGAGCGTTCCTGCAGCCTGTGATCGGCCTCGCGGCATTCGCCGGGCAACAGGGCGAGGCGGATACCTTTGGCGCGGGCGGTCTCGAACAGACGGTCGCAGCCATAGGCCCACCAATCATAGCCGCCGAGCAGCCGCACGACGATCACGCTGGCCCTGGAAGCCATGTTGTCGATCCAAAGGTCGACCGACATCGGATGACGCAGCTCGCCGAGCCGGGCAAGCCGCATGGAAGGCAAATCCGCGCTGTCGCGTCGCCAGGCGCCGGCCAGCGCCGCAAGGTCGCTGTCGGCAAAGGACAGCGCCAGCATCCCAGCCGGTTCCTGGCCGAGATCGACGGGTTCGATCAGGTCGTCGAGCGTTGCGGATGTGGTGGCGAGGATGTGCACGGTGTCACGCGGTCAATTGCCGTCCGATCAGGTCGCGGTCGATGCCTTTGACGCCGATCACCACCAAACGGGAACGCCTTGCCTCGCCCGGCGCCCATGGCCGGTCGAAATAGTGCTCGACCCGGGAACCGACCGCCTGCACCAGAAGCCGCATCGGCTTTCCCGGCACGTCGGCGAACCCCTTGATGCGCAGCACGTCTCCATTCTCGGCCGTCGCGGCGATGCGCGCCGCAAGCCCGTCTATGTCGTCGACCGGCGGCAGCTCGATCGTGAAACTGTCGAAATCATCATGCTCGTGATCAAGCTCGTCGTCGTGATGAGTCCTGCGGTTGTCGATATCGTCCTCGACGCCGACACCGAGGCCAAGCAGCACCGCGCCGTCGACCCTGCCGTTTGCGGCAGGAACCACCTTGACGGCCCGCGCGAGACTCCTGGCAATCACCGCATTGGCCCTGGCGGTCTCCGCATCGTCCAGAAGGTCGCTCTTCGACAGGATGATCAGGTCGGCGCAGGCGATCTGGTCCTCGAATACTTCTTCGACCGGATCGTCATGATCGAGCGACGGATCCGCGGAGCGCTGGGCGGCCAGCGCGTCCATGTCGGCAGCGACGCGTCCGTCGGCGAGCGCCCGGCCATCGACCACGGCGACGACGCCATCGACGGTGACGCGGTCGCGGACGGCCGGCCACTGAAAGGCCTGCACCAGCGGCTTGGGCAGGGCAAGGCCCGAGGTCTCGATCAGAATATGGTCAACGGCCGGCTCGCGGGCGAGGATGCCGTCGAGCGCCGGGACGAAATCGTCTGCGACCGTGCAGCAGATGCAGCCATTGGCCAGTTCGACAACATCTTCCTCCGAACAGCTCTCGATGCCGCAGCCCTTGAGGATCTCACCGTCGATGCCGATGTCGCCGAACTCGTTGACGATGACGGCAATGCGCCTGCCGTTGGCATTTTCGAGCATATTGCGCACCAAGGTGGTCTTGCCGGCGCCAAGAAAGCCGGTCACGACAGTGCAGGGCACGCGGGACAGCGAAGCGGTCATCTTTGTTTTCCGTTGCCAGGGGTGGGAGGGATGCGTGCTATGAGCCCGCGTTTCAGGCAGTCCGGCCGCCCGCGCCACGGGATCAGCCCATTGTCGGCGTCGCGATAGAGCCGGGCGCCCTCGACAAGGTCTTCGGCATCATCGACGGTCAGATGGCCGAACACATAGGTCCAACCGCCCGGCTTGGCGACGGCGGCGCTCAGCCGGCGCTTGCAGTTGGCTAGGCATTCGACCTGCACGACATCGAGATCATCGTCGCCGGCAATCATGCGCACCCGTTCGCCGAGCAGCAGGCCAGGCCTTGGATGGGTGTCGGAATCGGCTTCATCGCGGCAGGAACTGCAGACGATGATCGTGGTCGGCGCCCCCGCCGACCCGATGATTAGGTCGCCATCCGCCTTGTGCTGCGCCGCCGTGGCGTTGTCGAGAACTGACATGGCCGCTCCCGGCCCGGAAACCCGCCAGGCCATTGAAGGATTGATCGGTTGACGGCAGGTCTCCTGGCTTGCGGTTCGCCGTGTCCAGCCGCCTTCCCGGGGCACCCCCAGTGGCCATCGGCAGGACACTTACCGCCTACAGTTGCGGGAACAGCTGCGGAATTCCGGCCGATGCCGGGCACCGCATTCCCTCTTAGCCCCGCCTTCCGGGCGAAAGACAGGGACCGTCACCCGCCATTTAGGCCGCGCTCTTTGGCGTTGTCAACGCGGACGAGATTCCGTTTGAGTTGGCTGCGAAAACGACTATGCTCGTTGCGTCGCCGGTTCCCGAAGGGGACCAAGAGGGAATGCGGTCAAGGGAATCCCCCGATGCCGCGGCTGCCCCCGCAACTGTATGCGGTCGAGCCGGCTCCACAGGCCACTGGGGTTACCCCGGGAAGGCGGAGCCGGAGACAGTACCGCGAGCCAGGAGACCTGCCGGCGGCAGGAATACGAACCAGGCCCTCGGGTGGAGGGGAAAGGAGCAAACATGGCAACCGCTTCCAGAATCAACGCTGCACCTCGCACGATCACACAATCACGCCTGCTGCAGCTTGGTTTTGCCGCACTGCTCGGCATGTTCATCGTCGGCTTTGTCGGGTTCGCCCACATCGACGCGGTGCACAATGCCGGTCACGACTACCGCCATTCGATGGCGTTTCCCTGCCACTGACAAGGTCGCTTGATCGTGCGTATCTTCAGAAACGCCGTGTTCACCGCGGCGATTGCGGGGCTGTTTGCCGGGCTCCTTCTCGCCGCCATGCAATCCGTCGCCACGGTGCCGCTCATCCTCCAGGCGGAGAGCTTTGAAGCCGTCGGCGGACATGACCATGGAGACCATGCCGATGCCGCCGGGCAGAACGGCGCTGCGGCGGACGGCCACCACCACGACGGGGAGGCGTGGGCGCCGGCCGATGGCGCGGAACGGCTTGCCTACACGATCCTCGCCAATATCGTCACCGGAATCGGTTTTGCCCTGATACTCGTCGCGGTATCCGAGTTGGCCGGCGGGCTTTCAGGGTGGCGTGCCGGATTGTGGTGGGGATTGGCGGGATTCGCCGTCTTCACCTTGGCGCCGGGTCTCGGCCTTCCGCCGGAACTGCCGGCCATGCCGGCCGCTGACCTTGCCGCGCGCCAGACCTGGTGGCTTGCCACGGTGCTTCTCACCGCGGGCGGGCTTGCCATTATCGTGTTCTGGCGCTCGTTGCCGCTGTCGCTCCTGGCGATCGCGATGATCGTCGCGCCGCATCTCTGGGGAGCGCCGCTGCCCGATTCCTTCGACAGCCCGGTACCCGAAGCGCTTCATCACCGGTTTGTCGTGGCTGTGACCGTGACCAGCCTGTTGTTCTGGCTGGCGCTCGGCATGTTTGCCGGCACGGTGCGAGACCGGTTTCTCGGTACTTCGACGCACCCCGCGGAAAGCCTTGTCTGACGGAACCGGGCTGACGCTGTTGATCGGCGGCGCGCGCTCGGGAAAGAGCACCCATGCCGAGGCGTTGATCGGCCGGCACACGCCGCCCTGGTTCTACGTGGCCACGGCCGAGGCACTGGACGACGAGATGCGCGAGCGCGTCGAAGAACATCGCCGCCGCCGGGGAGCGGATTGGCGAACGATCGAGGCGCCGCTCGATCTTGCCGGCGTACTCGGTACGCTGCCCGACGGTGCGCCGGCGCTGGTCGACTGCCTGACGCTGTGGCTGTCAAACCAGCTCCTGACGGGAGCCGATCTCGGCGCGGCGAGCGATACGCTGGTCAAAGCGCTGGCGGCGCGGCGCGGGCCGACTTTCGTCGTCAGCAACGAGGTCGGCCAGGGCATCGTGCCGGGCGACGCCCTGTCACGCCGGTTTCGCGACGCCGCGGGCCGGCTCAACCAGTCGGTGGCTTCCATCGCCGGTTCGGTCATTTTGATGGTCGCCGGCCTACCATTGCAGGTGAAATGAGATGAGCGACGAACCGGACCGGTCGACGAAGGACGCCGAACGCCACCGCGCCAAGATGGTCAAGCGCAAGGCGGTGCAGGATGCCGAGGTGGCGGGAAAGACGATCGAGAAGGGCCTGCTGATGGTCCATACCGGACCCGGCAAGGGCAAGTCGACGGCCGCCTTCGGACTGGCGCTGCGTATGCTCGGCCATGGCCGCCGTGTCGGCGTGGTGCAGTTCATCAAGGGCGCCTGGCATGCCGGCGAGGCCGACGCCATGGCGAGGTTCGCCGATCTGGTGGAGTGGCACACAATGGGCGAGGGCTTCACCTGGGAGACGCAGGATCTGGAGCGCGACATCGCCGCGGCACGACGTGCCTGGGGCAAGGCGACGGACCTGATGGCCGACAAGACCATCAGCCTCGTCATCCTCGACGAGCTCAACATCGCGCTTCGATATGAGTATCTCGATCTTGCCGAAGTGGTGGAAGCGCTGACCAGCCGGCGCGAGGGCCTGCATGTCGTCGTCACCGGGCGCAACGCCAAGCCGGAACTGGTCGAGGCGGCGGACCTCGTGACCGAGATGACGCCGGTCAGGCATCACTTCTCCGGCGGCGTCAAGGCCCAGCAGGGTATCGAGTTCTGAGACCGGTGTGGGGCGTGATGAATTCGGTGCTGTCGGAGCGTTCGTCTTTGCCGTGGCGGAAAGTCCGCTCACGAGAATGCGATGACCAGTGCCGCGCCGGCGCCGGCCAGCGCCACCATCAGCAGGTCGGCGGTCCAGAAAAGCCGGAGTGCGCGGCCTATGTCGGCGCGGTCGGCGTTGCTTCTTCCGCCTGCACCCATCACGTCGTCGTCGACGGCGGTCCCACCGTAGACGCGCGGTCCCGCCAGTTCGAGCCCCAGCGCCCCCGCAAAAGCCGCTTCCGGCCAGCCCGCATTGGGCGAGCGATGGCGAGCGGCGTCGCGACGAACCGCGGCCAGTGCGCGGCGCGCCGACATGCCGGGAAGAAGCGCGGCTGCGGCGACGATCAGGCCGGCCGAGAGCCGGGCGGCTGGCCAGTTGACCAGATCGTCGAGGCGTGCCGCGGCGCGGCCATAATCAATATATTTTTCCGACCGGTGGCCGATCATGCTGTCGGCGGTGTTGATCGCTTTGTAGGCGACGATTGCCGGCAGGCCGCCAAGCGCCAGCCAGAAGGCCGGCGCCACCACGCCATCGGAAAAATTCTCTGCCAGGCTCTCGATGGCGGCGCGGCCGATACCGCTTTCGTCGAGCGGCTCGGTGTCGCGGCCGACAATCATGGCGACGGCCTTCCGTCCGGCCCCAAGCCCGCCGGTGTCGAGCGCGGTTGCCACGGCGCCGACATGGGTGGCGAGGCTGCGCTGGGCGATCAGGCTGGCGGCGAGGATCGCCGCTGCGATCCAGCCATGGGCGAACTGGCCGCAGAGCCACCAGACGAATGCGCCGGTGCCGGCGGCGGCGAGGATGAGCGTCGAGAGGCTCAACAACCCCGCAGCACGACGACGGCGCGGCTCGTCGCCGGCCCGGTTGAAACGGCTGTCGAGTGCATCGATCATCCGGCCGATCCAGGTCACCGGATGGCCGATACGATCGACGAACCACTGCGGATAACCGACGACCAGATCCACAACAAGCGCCAGAAATGCAACAATGACCGTCATGGTGCCCAGACCTGAAACCACCGGGAGTTTTCCTGGCGACCACGGCGGTAGCCTCGACCACGCCAGGGCGCTGTTTGCCGATGCGCCGGAACCGTGGATCGACCTGTCGACCGGGATCAATCCGCACTCCTATCCGGTTTTTGAGCTTCCCGCCAAGGCCCTGACGCGACTTCCCGAACCCGGCCGCGTGGCCAGACTGGCCGCGCTCGCCGCCGCCGCCTACGAGGCCCGCTCGCCAGACCATGTCGTCGTGTCGCCGGGTACCCAGCCGCTGCTGCCGCTTATCGCGGGGTTGCGGCCGGCTGGTCTGGCACGCATTCTCGGACCGACCTATTCGGAGCACGGCCGCTGTGCGGCGCTTGCCGGCCACCGGGTCGAGACAGTTCCGGATCCGGCCCTGTTGGCCGAGGCGGACCTTGGGGTGGTGGTCAATCCCAACAATCCCGACGGTCGGCTGATCGAGGCGGATGATCTCCGGACTCTGGCCCAAGACCTGGAGCGGCATGGCGGGCTGCTGCTCGTCGACGAGGCATTCATGGATGTGGCGCCGCAAGGCCATTCGCTGGCCGGCGATCTCGGCGCTGGCAACATCGTTGTGCTCAAATCGTTCGGCAAGTTCTACGGGCTTGCCGGTCTAAGGCTCAGCTTTGCCATCGCCACCGAAGCGGTCGCCGACCGGCTGCGCGCCGCGCTCGGTCCATGGCCGGTCTCGGGTCCGGCCCTGGAATACGGCCTTTGCGCCTTGGCGGATCGTGACTGGCAGATCGCCACGCGCAAACAAATTTTTGCGGACGCGGAGCGGCTTGCCGCTCTGCTTACCGGCAGCGGTCTCGAATCGGTAGGCGGCACCGGCCTGTTCCGGCTCGTCCGTCATGAGGAGGCCGGCATGCTGTTTTCGCATTTGGGCCGGGCCGGAATTCTGGCGCGCGCCTTTGCCGATCGTCCGCAATGCCTGCGCTTCGGGCTTCCGGGCGGCGACGCGGAATGGCGGCGGCTCAACAATGCGCTTGTCCGCTGGATGGAACGGGCGGCGTGATGATCCATGTGACGCCGCTGTCGCGGCTTGACGATGTGGTGCGTTCATCGGGTGCTTCGCATCTTGTCAGCCTGCTCACCGCAGGCAGCGCGTTCACGCGGCCGCGGGAGATCGCCGCCGAACGCCATCTGCATCTGACCATGCACGACATTGTCGCGCCGATACCGGGCCATACGCCGCCGGGCGCCGGTCATGTGGCGACGCTGCTCGACTTTGCGTCGTCCTGGGACAGGAGCCGTCCTCTGGTGATCAATTGCTATGCTGGCATCAGCCGTTCGACGGCTGCGGCCTATGTGATCGCCTGCGCGCTGGCGCCGGAGCGCGGCGAGGCGGCGCTGGCCGTTACGCTGCGACAGAAATCGCCCTCGGCGACGCCCAATCCGCTGATCGTGTCGCTCGGAGATGCCGCGCTTGGCCGCGACGGCCGCATGTCGGCAGCCGTCGCCGCGATCGGCCGTGGCGCTGATGCCTATGAGGGCGAGCCGTTCAGCCTGGAAATTTGACGATTGCGCAAACCGCTGGAAACCAGGGTGGTCGACGTGGTTTGGATCCACGACCCGCCGCGAAACGCTGCCGAGAAATGCAAGCCGATTGACCGCGGCGGAAGCTGGGGCTTTATTGACGAGGCCGAATGCCCCGGACCCTAGCGGGAGTTGGAATTTTGCCAGATGAATGCCGCCGGTGAAGGCCTGTCGCTCGGGATCGAGGAGGAGTACCTCCTGGTCGACGTGGAAACCCGTGACCTCGCCGCCCGTCCGCCGGCGGAATTCATGGCGCGCTGCAAGGCCGAGCTCGATGACCGCGTGACGCATGAGTTCCTTCGGTGCCAGGTCGAGATCGGCACGAGCGTCTGCCCGACAATCGCGGCTGCCCGTACGGAGCTGACCGCCCTTCGCCGCACAATCGCCGCGACCGCCAGGGATTTCGGCATGCGCATGATCGCGGCGTCCACCCATCCCTGGGCCCATTGGACCGAACAGGAGCCGGTGGACATGGACAGATACCGCATCCTCGGCGCCGAACACCGCTCGCTGGCGCGGCGCATGGCAATCTGCGGCATGCATGTCCATGCCGGGATCGCGGATAAGAATCTGCGCGTCGACCTGATGAGCCAGATGAGCTACTTCATGCCGCACCTTCTGGCGCTTTCGACGTCCTCGCCGTTCTGGGAGGGTCACGACACCGGACTGAAGGCATTTCGTCCGATCATTATCGGCGACCTGCCGCGTTCCGGCTTTCCCGAAGTGTTCGAGAACTGGAACGACTGGACCGACCTGCTCGACGATCTGGCGGCCTGCGGCATGGTCTCAGATCCGTCGAAAATCTGGTGGGACATCCGGCCCTCGGGCAAGCACCCGACGCTCGAGATACGGATTTGCGACATTTGTACCTGGCTTGAGGACGGGCTGACGATCGCGGCCCTTTACCAGTCGATCCTTGCCTATCTCTGTCATCTCAGGGCGAATAATGAGAGGCGTCGCTACTATCGCCGTATCCTGTTGGCAGAAAACAAATGGCGGGCTCAGCGGTATGGCGTGGAAGCTGAAATGGCCGACTTCGGCAAACGCAAGCTCGTTCCATTCAGCGAATTGACGGACGAACTGGTGGAGTTGATACGACCCTTTGCCGAGGAGCTCGGCTGCATCGAGGAAGTGGAAAACGCCCGCGTTATCGCCCGGCGAGGTTCCAGTGCGGATCACCAGCTGAAAGTGTTCCACCATGCGCTTGCAGCCGGCGCAACTGAGCGCGAAGCGCAGATCGCGGTCGTCGACTGGCTGATCGAGCAAACCGCGATACCGGCGGGACCCGGCTTGCAAGTGGCCGAGACGACACTTAAGTAACGCACGGTCGTGTACCGGCCCCACTCCGAACAATCATGAATCAAGACGTCTGCCCAATCACGCCTGTGCAACCGCCCGAGCTATTTGCGCCGCTGTTCTTGTCCGGCAAGCCCACGGACGAGAAGGTCGTGGCGTTCCTCGCGGAGCAGCGTTTTCCCGTTGCCGAGCCGGGCGGGGTCACGTTTGCCTGGACCGGAGACGCCGACCGGGTCGAGCTGATCCGCTGGATTCATGCCGGGATCGACCGGGAACCGTTCCAGCGCATCCCCGGTACGAAGATCTGGGTCCTGCTTCTCGATGTCCCGGACGGCGGTCGGTTCGAATACAAGCTCGCAATACACCGTCGGGGCCATGAGGAGTGGATGCTCGATCCCCTGAACCGCGAGCGTGCGGGGGATCCATTCGGCGAGAATTCGGTCTGCCGCACGTGGGGCTACGAACGCCCCGCCTGGACCCGGCCGCAGGGCGCGCCGAAGGGGGAGATCGTGGCGCTCCGCGTCGCAAGCACGGTCTTCGCCGAGACCCGCGAGGAATTCCTCTATCGTCCGGCGCGCCCCGCCGGACCATCCGGATACCCGGTCGTCGTGATCCACGACGGCCATGACTTCAATACATATGCCGATCTCACCGTTTCGCTCGACAACCTCATCGAGGCGGGCGACATCCCGCCCGTGACCGCCGTGCTGATCCAGACCCACAAGCGGATCGAGGAATATACCCGCGGACGCAGGCACGCGCGCTACGTGGTCGACGAGCTGATGCCGGCGATTTCCGAGGAAACGACGGTCAGCCCCATACCGAGCGACCGCATCCTTCTTGGAGCAAGCCTCGGCGCGGTGGCATCGCTGTCCACGGCATTTCGATATCCCGGCGTTTTCGGCGGGCTGGTTCTGAAATCCGGTTCGTTCATCTTCGACGATCACAAGCTCACGGCGCGACCGCATCCGGTTTTTCACCGTGTCGCCCGTCTGGTGCGCGCGATCCATCGTGCACCCGATCTTGCCAGAACCCGCGCCTTTGTCTCCACCGGAGAACTGGAAGGGCTCGCCAGCGAGAACATAGCCCTTGCAAACTTCTTGCGTCAGCGCGGCGTTGATGTTCTCCTGAAAACCGCGTGGGACGGTCACCACTGGCACAATTGGCGCGACCAGTTGCGCGACGGATTGATGTGGGTCCTGCGCGAGCAAGAAGCCGCCTGAACAGGCGGCGGTGCACGGAGGGGATCTGATGGTGACCCGCACTGCCCGGATAGGCCTGTCGCTCGGAGCCGATATCTGCTGGCCGATCTGCTATGAGGGCCTGCTCGAGCGCCTCGACCCGCAGATCAAGCGGGGCCGCGATACAATCCGGATCGATTGCGAGCGGGTTACCATCGAACCATTCGATCTGCGGCAGCCGGTCAGGTATGATGTGGTCATCGACCGGCTGACGCATTGGTATTCGGTCAGTCGCGAATGGATCAAGAAGGCGATCGTCCTCAACGATCTCTATGTCTACAACAATCCCTGGTCCCTACAGTCCAACGAAAAGCATACGTCGTATGCTGCGATGATGCGGCTCGGCCTTGCCATTCCCGAGACATGGATGCTGCCGCCGAAGGCATATGATCCTTCCGAGGACCTCGATGCGACGCTGAAAAAATATGCCCGGCTGTTCTCGCTCGACGATATCGGCGAAGAGATCGGCTACCCGTTCTTTATGAAGCCCTATCACGGCGGCGGCTGGAAGGGGGTCTCGAAGATCGACAATGCGACCGACCTGCACCGCGCCTACGACGCCAGTGGGACCGAGGTCATGAACCTCCAGAAAGCCGTGCTGCCCTATGAACGTTTCGTGCGCTGCGTTGGTCTGGGTCCGCAGTTTCGAAAGGTGAATTACGACCCGTCGGCACCGCTCCACGATCGCTACCGCATGGAAACCGACTTCCTGGATTCCGAGGATGCGAAGACGCTGGAGAACACGACAGCGACGATCAACACTTTCTTCGGCTGGGATTTCAACTCCTGCGAGGCGCTGCTGCAGAACGGCACCTGGTATCCGATCGATTTTGCCAATGCCTGTCCCGACAGCCAGGTCACCTCGCTGCATTACCATTTTCCCTGGTTGATCAAGGCGAACCTGCGTTGGTCGATTTTCTGCGCCGCGACGGGACGCAGGATGCACAAGAACATGGACTGGGAGCCGTTCATGAAAATCGCCGACAGCGACCGGAACCAGGAGGAGAAGCTCACGGCCTACGCGGCCCTCGCCCACAAGCGCTTTGACACCGAGAGATTTCGCGACTTCTGTCGCAGGCATCTCGCCCATCTGGATGAGCTCTCCTACGAATTCTTTGGATCCGAGATCATGCGCGACGCCATCTGGCAGAAGGTCTCGGCACTGTTTCCGGCGCATGAGATCGATGAGTTCACCGAGCTGTTCTGGTCTCGCATCCAGGACTGGCGCGAGCGCGAGGGCGTCCATGGAGATCAAGAGTTCCAGTAGGTGGCATTCCGACCGGGTAGGCCAGGAGGTAACGCTCGTCCGCTGGGGACACTGGGGCCAGCCGGTACTTCTTTTTCCGACCGCGGGCGGCGACGCCGAGGAAGTCGACCGCATGGGTGTCATCGGCGCGATCTGGCCGATGATCGAGACGGGCCGGATCAAGGTTTACTCCTGTGACAGCGTCGCCGGCAAGGCGCTCACGGAGAAGCGCGGCTCCGTGGAATACCGCTGCCGGCTGTTGAACGGCTTCGAGGAGTTCGTGGCCTGGGAAGTAATCCCGGCGATCCGTGCGGACTGCAAGAACGAGGAGGCCGAGGTGATCGCGGCGGGCGCCTCCATAGGCGCGTTCAATGCCGTTGCGGTCGCCTGCCGCTACCCGGACTTGTTCCGTGCCGCGATCGGTATGAGCGGCACTTTCGACATCGAGGGACTCCTCGGCTTCAAAGGCACCGAAGACTTCTATTTCGCCTCGCCGCTGCTCTTCCTGCCGGGCCTCGAAGGCGCGCTCCTCGACAGGCTCAGGCGCCGCTTTGTCCTCATGGCCTACGGAGAGGGGCGCTGGGAGAACCCATCCGAAGCCTGGCGCATGGCCGAAGTGCTGGGTGGCAAAGGCGTGCCGAACCGGGTCGATGTGTGGGGCCGGGAATGGGATCACGACTGGAACACATGGCGTCACATGGTTCCGAAATATCTGAGCGAATTGGTGCCGGAGTGATGCGATGAACGTCCTGTTTCTCGAGCCCTCATTTCCGGCAAGCCAGCGCCAGTTCGTCCGGGCGCTTCACGCAATCGGCGCCAATGTCTATGGAATCGGGGAACGCCCGCGGGACTGGCTGGATGACGAGACAAGGGGGTGGCTTGCCGGTTATCAGCAGATCGAGTCGGTGACGAATGAGGGTGCGCTCGAATGGGCGGTCCGCGAGGCGCAGAAGCATTTGTGGGTCGATCGTCTCGAAGCGGTAATCGAAGCCCATATCCTGCCTGTTGCGCGGGTTCGCGAGAAAACCGGAATTCCCGGGATCTCGGTCCATACGGCTTATCTGTGCCGCGACAAGGTCGCAATGAAGGAAGCGCTGCGCAGGGCCGGTGTGCCGACCGCCGCCTCCAGCGGCGCAAACAGCATGGCGGAGGCTCGCGACTTCGCCGCCGCCCATGGTTTTCCGGTTGTCCTGAAACCACGCGATGCGGCGGGAGCGGCAGGTACCTTCAAGGCCTCAGATGCCGAGGAACTGGAAGCGGCAGGCCGGGCGAGCGGTCTTGCCGACGGCGCGCCAATTGCCATCGAAGAGTTCGTCGACGGCCATGAAGGGTTCTATGACACGCTGAGCGTGAATGGCGAAATCCACCACGACTTTGTCAGCCACTACTATCCGAATGTACTT
This sequence comes from Rhizobiaceae bacterium, assembly GCA_041397625.1. Classification (GTDB taxonomy): domain Bacteria; phylum Pseudomonadota; class Alphaproteobacteria; order Rhizobiales; family Rhizobiaceae; genus JAWKWH01. The sequence goes on along the minus strand of JAWKWH010000004.1, from coordinate 405,536 downwards.
GAGGCGATGCGCACCCGCTGGATTTCGCCGCAGATCATCGCAACGAACCGCGTCGACTTGCCTGAATACCAGGAGTTGCGCGAAATGGGCCAGCGAGTGAACGCAGCGCTGGGAATCGGCACCGCCGCCACCCACATGGAGTGGTTCTTCGGTCCGAAAGGGCTCAAATTCTCGGAGATCGGCTGTCGCCCGCCCGGCGTTGGCCAGTGGGACAGCTACTGCCATGGCAACGAGTTCGACCTCTATCGGGAATGGGCGCTTGCGGTCTGCCATCATCGCACCGAGATACGGCCATCGCGCCGTTATGCTTGCGGGATCATAGCCCTTCGACCCGATGGCGATGGCCGCGTCGCCCGGTATGAAGGCGTGGATGCGATCCTCGGGAAATATGCCCATCTGGTGGTCGGCCACCATTTTCCCGAACCCGGCACCCCGACACAGGGTGTTGAAGCAGGTTACATGGCCAACGCATGGATGCGCGTCCGGCACGAGGATTACGATACCCTGCGCGGCATACTCAACGAAGTCGGCGAGACGGTGCAGGTGCGCGCGCACTGATTGTGCCGTTCCCGGGCGATGAAAACAGGATTGTCCGCGCAACTCCGCCCGCGCGGCACTGAATTCCGTGGCGCAGGCCTCAAGTTTGTTGCGGTCTCGCGTCTCCCGCACTCGACACGGCTCCGTGCGATACGCAGAAACCATATGCGCGATATCCTGTGAGATGTTGTTCGTCGGCTACGACGCCGGAAGGGGCCTGCCAACGAGACCGGCAATTCGGAGATCGGCGCGGAACGACAACGTCATCCTTCCAGCAATCGAGACAATGTCGCGGAGAGGCCCGACGTCTTTTTCTCCGCAGGACGCCGAAACGAGCCTGTGACCGGCTTGCGCGGGTTCAGCGCGCACATGGCCTCGGCAAGCTTGATACTCGCCGCAACGCCCTCCACGACCGGAACGGAGATGCGGTCGCGCACATGACTGGCGAGGCCCGCAAGCGGTGCTCCCGCGGTGATGATCACTTCCGCCTGGTCTTCCCGCACCGCCGTTTCCGCCAGATCGACAAGCATGTCCTCCATCTCCTCCTGGACGTTGCTGACGTCCGAAAATGGCGTATCGAGCATACGAATGCTGGCCAGGCGATTCTCCATGCCGTGCCACTGCACGCATTCGCGATACCAGGCCTCGAGCCTGGAGGAAAACGAGACGATGGAGAAGTTGCGACCCAAAGGACAAGCCATCAACATCGAGGCTTCCGCAAGTCCGACAACCGGAAGATCGAACATCTCCCGAACCGCCCCGATTCCCGGATCGCCGAATGCCGCGATGACGGCCGCGTCGAATTCCCCGGAGCGTTCCGCCAGTACCTCCAGCGCGACCTGCGCACCGATCACCGCTTCCGTTCTGGTCGCAATATACGGCACCCCATAGGCCGCTGTGACAAATTCGAGGTTGGTTTCGCCTGAGGCGGCCCGGCGGGCGACAGCTTCGATCTTGTCGGTCACTCTCTTGGAGGTGTTGGGATTTAGAACGAGGATTTTCAATTTGAGACATCCATGTTTGCGAGTTCCGGCCAGTCATCGCGCCAATTGGCGGCTTCCTCGAGCTGCCGCGCCAGCCGCAGCAGCAAACCGTCCTCGCCAAAATCGGAGACGAACTGAACCCCGATCGGCAAACCGGAAGCGCCGCGAGGGCCCGGGATGCTGATCGCGGGATGGCCACAGGCATTGACCCAGCCTGAGAACAATGCCGAACCGCGCGGCCCGGCTGCCACGCCGTTGATGAAGGGAGGAAAGTTCAGATCGGTCGACCACGGCAATGCCGCCGAGGAAGGCGTCATGATGATATCCACATTCCCGAACGCAACGGCCGCTTGGTTTCGAATATTCTCAAGGGCCTCGAAAACGGCAAGCAAATGCGTTGCGGAATAGGATTTCCTCGCCCATTCCACATATTTTGGAGAAGCGCGCTGCTCCATCTCTGGTTTGCGTTGAAGCAACAGCGCCAATCCTATGTCGGCAATCGTGGTCCAATGCTCATACACCGGCTGTACGTCAAAAGGCAGGCCGCCGGTTTCAACGTCGTGCCCAAGTTCGGACATGAGATTTACCGATTGATGGAAGCTCTGCGAAATTTCCGGATCGACCGGTGCATCGCCTATCTGATCGACAGCGAGAACGCGCAGTTTTCCCGGTGCTTTTTCGAGCTCCTCGACAAAATCGATACCGCCAAATCGCAGCGATCGGTGATCGCGACGGTCCGGTCCCGCCATCGCATTCAGCACCAGGGCCTGATCGCGAACCGTCCGGGTAATGGGCCCGACGGTTTCCATGTCCAGAAGGAGTTGCGGCAGTCCACCGCCGCGAGGAACGCAGCCGATGCTGGTCTTGAAACCCACGAGATTTGTATAGCTCGCCGGACGTCGCACCGAGCCGCCGCCATCGGTGCCTATGGAGTAGGGCGCCATGCCGAGCGCCACGGCGGCGACGCTACCGCCGCTGGAACCTCCCGGGATTTTGTCGGTATCCCAGGGATTTCGAGTCACCCCGAAAATCTTGTTGGCGGTGAAACCTTCGACGGTGAACTCGGGAACATTGGTTTTGCCCATAAACACCGCTCCCGCACGGCGCAGGCGCTCGACCGGTATTTCATCGCTGTCGCAGATCAGATCCGCGTAAAGCTGGCTACCCCAACTCGCCGGCATTCCTTCCGCAACCAGATTGTCCTTCAACAACATCGGGATGCCATCGAGCGGGCCTCGTGATCGACCGGATCGTCGTCGTTCTGCGCTTTCGCGGGCCATCCGTTCGGCTCCGGCATTACGATGAACAACGGCGTTCACATGCGTGTTAAGCCTGTCGACACGCTCCAGAAAATGCTCCAGCAAGACTATCGGCGTAACGTCTCCCGCATCGAGCGCACGATTGAGCGTGAAGATGTCTTTTCGCCACCAATCCATGATCAGACGTACCCCGCAAGATAGAGTGCAATCGACGGAAATAACGTCACCAGGGCGATTACCACGATTTCGCAGGCGATGAATGGAAGCGCCCACTTAGCCGCGGTCTCAAACGGTACCTTGCCCACTTTCGCCGCCAGGTACAATCCAACGCCGACCGGCGGCGTCAGATGCGCCATCGACAGGTTGACCGTCATCAACGCACCAAAGTGAATCAGGTCGATACCTGCGGCCTGGAGAGTGGGCTTGACCAGCGGAACGAGCAGGTACATCGCCGCAACCGGTTCGAGGAAAGCGCCCGAAATGACCAGCAGAATGTTGATGATAAAGAGGATCAGGTATGCGCTTCCGCCGGACCATTCCAGCAGGCTTTTTGTAACCGCCGCGGCAAGACCCTGGGTTTGCCAGATCCAGGCGAAGACCGACGAACACGCAATGATCAGGACGATCACGCCTATCGTCTTTCCGGATTCATAAAGCATATCCGGGTAGGCCGACATCTTGATCCGGCGATAGACCAGTTGATCGATCGCAAACAGATAGACCACGGCGACAGCCGCAGCTTCGGTCGCGGTGAAAATTCCCGCATAGATTCCGCCGAGCACGATGACCGGCGCCATAAGGCCCCAGCCTGCGTCTTTGAGCGCGGCGAGGAACTTGCCGAATGTCCGCTCTACCGCGGCTCCCCGGTATCCGTTTTTCACGGAGATCGCGAAGGTGCAGGAACCGAGCACCAGCAACATCAACAAGCCTGGCCCAATTCCGGCGAAGAACAGTTTCGGGATCGATTGCTCCACGATGACGCCGTAGATGATCATGCCAAGGCTGGGTGGGATAACAACGCCAAAGGTGCATCCGGCGGCGACGACCGCTACCGCAAAGGGACGCGGATATCCGACCTTCGCCATGGCCGGAATAAGAAAGCTGAGTGCCGCCACCGTCGCAATGTTCGAGCCCGACATGGAACTGATGACCGCGCCTGTGGCCAGTGTCGTCAATGCCAAACCGCCAGGCAGTGTTCCAAGTACGATCTGGGCCAGGTTGACGATGCGCTCGGAGATTCCGGTCCGGGTAATCATTGCGCCGGCAATGATGAACAGCGGCGTTGCAAGGAGCGGAAAACTGTCGAGAGAACCGCCGAGGATATAGGGAACCACGGCGAGCGGCGCTGCGTTCATGAACACGATGACGAACAGGGCGCCGAGACCGAGCGCCGCAAAGATCGGCATGTTGAGCAGCAGCAGCACTATGAATATGCCAAAGCCGATGACGCTGGGGTTGGTCAGAAGTTCCATGGCTCAGGCCTCCTCTTCGATCTCGATATCGATGTCCGGGCGGAACTTGCCCGCGAACCAGCCCTGAACGGCGCGAATGACCGCGACGGCAAAGGCGATCATCATCCCGGCATTGATCGTCCAGATTGGAATTTCGGTTGTCGTGCTGATCTGACCGCTTTGAAATGAGCGGGCCGTCGAAACCCAGGTCATCGAAACGAGGTAAGCCAGAAAAACGATGACGCCGATCGCCACGGAAAACTCGATTACCTTCTGACCGGTCGGGCCAAACCGGTTTGCGATGAGCGGAATTCCGGAATGCTCGCCGGTTCTCATGCCGGCAGCCGCGCCGAGCAATGCACCCCAGATGAAGAAGAACCGAGAAAGTTCCTCCGTGAATGCGATCGCATAGTGAAATACAAATCGGGACAGAACGCCCGAAAATATCATGAGCACAATTCCGACAAGGAAAAATACAATGAAATACTTTTCCAGAAAGTCTAGCACTTTGCTTGCCTTGCCAAGTACGTTACCCATAACTTTGCCTCTCTATTTAAGAAGAGAATTTCGGTATTTCTGCTTGAGGACAGATCTGCACCAAGCGGGAATAACTCGGACTTTGTCGTTCCCCCGAACGCAGACGCCCAGCATGCGTCACGACTGCAAAAAGGACCAAATACGGTATGGCATGTTGGTCGTCGGAACCGGGCCGGATGATCCCGGATCCAACGAACGGGCTGAACAGGCTGAAGCTCAGGAAACCCCTGTCAGCGCAACGCCCGCTGCGATGGCCGCGCGATGCGCGGCCATCGGCCTTTCTGTACTTACTTCGCGGCTTCGACCGCCGCTTCGACCTGAGAGACAAGCTCTTCACCGATTTCCGCCTTGAAGCTGTCGTAGATCGGCGCGGCAATTTCCTTGAAACTGTTCAGCTCCGCCTCAGTCGGCACGTAGATTTTCGCGCCGGCCGCCTCCATCTCGGAAATATAGCTGGTGTTCTCCTCGGCAGCCTTGGCTCTCTGGGCTTTCATGCCTTCCAGTGCGGCCTCGCGGATGATCGCGCGATCTTCCTCACTCAGGCTGGACAGAAAGCCGGCGTTTGCAATCATGCCGACGGATTCAAACGAGAAGTTGATGATCGAAATGCTCGGAGCTACTTCGTAGAAGCGCTTGGCGTAGATCAGCGGCGTCGTCGCCACGCCGCCGTCGATGGCGCCCGACTGCAACGCCGAAAAAATCTCGGCAAAGCTGATCGGTGTCGGTACCGCACCAACGGCTTCCCAGCTCTTGACGAAGATCGGATTGCCGGGCACGCGGATCTTGACGCCTGCAATACCCGCAGGTTCCTTTACCGGCTCGCCTTTGGAATATAGCTGGAAGAACCCGCCGTCGCCCCAGGCCAGAGCCTCGAGACCGACTTCGTTCAGGCTTGTCGACAGGCCCTGGCCGACAGGACCGTCCATGACCTTCATCGCAACTTCCGCGTTGGGGAACATCCATGGCATCGCTGTCACCAGAAAGTCCTGGTTCAACTGCGAAAGCCAGATCGTGGTCTTCATGACGATTTCCACAGCGCCGGCCTGCGCCATTTCCAGTTCGACACGGTCGTTGCCGCTGACGAGCGTGCCGTTCGGGTAGATTTCAACCGTATGGTCGGTCTTCTCCTCGACGATCGTCTTGAATGTCTCGGCCGCCACAATCCAGTTGGAAGTATCCGGTACGGTCGTCGATATCTTGATTGTGTTCGCCGAGGCGGAGCCTGCAAGGGTAAGCATCGCCACTGAGGCAAGGGTGCATTTGAGAGCGTTCATTTCCATTCCCCTTAGTTTGTGGCCGGTGACCACATTGAATTAGGCCCCATAAGAGCGGCCGGTGAATTGAGTCTGTCGGGATGATTTTCGTTGTTCAGCGGATGGAACCGGCCGTTGCGGGCAATAAACCGCCCATGGCCGGATCGACCCACATATTCGCCGCCGTCCCAAACGACGGTGCCCCTTGAAACAGTCAGGGCCGGCCAGGCGGCCAGTTCCATCCCCTCATAGGGCGTGTAGTCGACCGCGTGATGAAGGTTGGAATTGGTGACCGTTACCGGGCGCTCGTCCCAGATCACCAGATCCGCATCCGAACCGATCGCCAGGGTGCCCTTGCGGGGGTAAAGCCCGTAGAGCTTGGCGGGGTTTGTCGACGTGAGTTCGACAAAGCGGGTAACCGGGATCCTTCCCTTCAAGACACCTTCGGAAAAGAGCAGCGGCAACCTCGTTTCCAGCCCGGGAATTCCGTTCGGGATGTGGTCGAACGAAACCTCTTCGCCACCGAGTTTCTTGCCGGTCTCATGTTCGTACAGGAACGGAGCGTGATCCGACGAAAATACGCTGAACAGGCCGTTTTCGAGACCTCTCCAGACGACCTTCTGGTTCTCGGGATCGCGCGGAGGCGGGCTGCAAACGCATCGGGCGCCTTCGTAGCTGTCGTCAAGTCCCAGATCGGATGCTGTGAGGAAAAGATATTGAGGGCAGGTCTCGGCAAATATGTTCAGGCCGCGGGCTTTCGCCATCTGAATCTGCTCGATTGCCTCGATCCCCGATACATGCACGATCAACAGCGGAACATCGACAAGCTCGGCCAGTGAAATCGCCCGGTGCGCCGCCTCGCGTTCGACCAGCGGCGGACGGGCTTCCGCATGAAAGCGAGGTGCGAAGTTGCCGCGCGCTTTCAGCCGGTTTGTCAGCCATTTGATGCAATCGGAATTCTCCGCGTGGATCATCGGCATGGCGCCATAGCGGCGTGCGATGTCCAGAACGTCCAGTATCTGACCGTCATCGAGCTTCAGGTCGTCATACGTCATGTAGATCTTGAACGAGGTGTAGCCCTCTTTAATCAATGCCGGCAGTTCGTTGTCGAGCACTTCCGGGGTCGGATCACTGACGATCATGTGGAAGGCATAGTCGATGCAGGACAGCTCACCGGCACGGCGGTGATAGTCCTCAACCGCGGCCTTCAGACTTTGGCCTTTTTGCTGCGCGGCGAACGGAATAACGGTCGTGGTGCCACCGCATGCGGCCGAACGCGTGCCCGTTTCAAAATTGTCTGCCATTCGCGCCGGCGGCTCAAGCGGCTGGTCCATGTGGCAGTGCGCATCGACACCGCCGGGAGTGACTATCCGTCCGGAAGCATCGATCTCCTCCCTGCCCTTGGCGAGACCGACGCCGAGGCAGGCGACGCGACCGTCGGCAATTCCGATATCGGTCAGAAAGACATCGGCGGCGGTGGCAAGCTGCGCGTTGCGCACGACAAGATCAAACGACGGTGTGCCGCTCGAGTTCGCACCGGAAATGGCCAGTTTCTCGCCCAATGGGCTCGTCCTCCCTTAGAACAAAAATTGTCTACCAGATTGTCGACTAGAATGTCAACATTTTTGTTTACTGCTTGAAAATCGATTGTCGGTGTATATGTTGACACGTATCACGAGGTACTCGCCCTGCGCGCGAGTCAGTACAAAAACGGGAATGAACCAAAGGCGAGAAAATGGTCGACGAGCCGAAGCAATCAGGCAGCAACGACGAAACGATCGGAAATATCTACCACCAGATATATTTGGCGGTGATCGAGCAGCGCCTGCCTCCCGGGACCAAGCTCGCCGAAGGAAAACTGGCGCAGATTTTTGGTGTCAGCCGCGCCCGTATCCGCGACGTCCTCGCGCGATTGGTATTCGAGGGTATTGTCGAGCACGTGCCGCAGAAGGGTGCTCACGTCGCCCGCCCGACACCGACGCAAGCGCGCAACGTCATCGAAATGCGGCGGATGATCGAGCCCGGAATCGTCACCCGGCTCATCTCAACTCTGAACGACGCCAAGATTGGCGCGCTCATGGATCACCTCGAAGCCGAGGCCGATGCCCGCAGGGAAAAGGACGCCCAGTTGATCATCCGGTTGTCCGGCGACTTTCACTGTCTTCTCGGAACGCTGTGCGAAAACGAATTTCTGGCTCGCAGCATTCGCGAACTTTCGACTCTCACCTGTCTGATGATCTCATTATATAACGCGCCGACACGCGAGGCTTGCCGGGACGACGAACATGCGCAGATCGTCGCCGCCATTGTTGATCGCGACGAGGCCAGGGCTTCGCAATTGATGATCGATCATCTGGAGCATATCGAGGCAAGCCTGATGCTGAACCAGGCGGTCGATGCAACCGATCTCGACAAGGTGTTCGCTTCGGTAAATTTCCGGGCAACGCGGCGGCAACCTGAAACCGTCGAAGGGTAAACCCCGGTTACTCCTGCTTGCCGGTTTGACGGGCGCTTTGCGAATTGTGGTGGCCGGCTACGCTTCCGTTCCGCCTTCGGGAGTGTGCCGCTGCGGCCCGCTGCCTTGATGCACCGTCGTTGAGGGCGCTTGGGGTGCAGAGCCGCAGCCGTGGTCCATGGTGTTGCCATACCGCAGCTTGCGCGACCGCGAAGCATTGCGGTTGCGCCATGCGCCGGCCACCAGCAGCCTACTGGAACGACTTCAGTTTCTCGATCAGATCCTGACCGACAACGTCAGTGTATTTATCCCAGATCGGTTGCGCGGAAGCTCGCCATTCGGCCCGTTCTTCATCGGTCTGGAAATGGAGATCCACGCCTTTTTCCTGCAGGATCTTGATCGAATCTGCCTTGATTTTGGCGATGCGGTCCCACTGGTTTGCGTTCACGGTGCGGACAGCCTCCTGGATGATCTGCCGTTTCTCGTCAGTCAGACTTTCCCACCATTGCTTGTTGGCGATCCAGGGGAAGAATGTTGCGCTGTAGGTCGCGTATGTGACGTTCTTCAGCGATTCATAGAGTTTGAGGTTCGCATACACTTCGATCGGAACGTTCATCCCTTCAATCAGGCCCTGCTGCAGCGCGGGGACGACTTCCACGAAGTTTAGAGAAACCGGCGTCGCGCCCCAATTTCGGAGAATCTCGAGGTTTACCGTGCCCAGGCTGCGAAGACGCAGTCCTTTGAAATCGCCGCTTGCACGGATGGGCGAGTTGGTTCCGGGAACCAGATATTCGTTCGGCAGAATACCGAGCACCACCCCGCCTTTTTCCTCGACTTCCGCATATGCCTGACGAAGGAACTCTTCATCCTCCGTCGCCCGTCGAAAAACCTCCAAGGTGGGAAAGGCATAGGGCAGCTCGAAAAGATAAAGACGCGGACTGATTGCCGGCCAGTAGGGGGAGATCAACGTCGACATCTCGACATCGCCGCGAAGCACCGCCTGAAGAAGGTCGGTACCCTTGTACAATGAACCATCGAAGAACATTTGGACGTCGATGTCGCCGCCGGATTTTTCAGCGACGATTTCCTTGAACTCGAGATTTGCGATGCCAGCCGGCAGTGTCGACGAATATTCTCCCGGAAACCGGATATTCACGGACTGAGCATGTGCAAGCGATAGCCAGAACATCCCCGAAAGTACGACCATTGCGGCTTTCGCCAATTTTGGCATCATCATCATAGTTCCTCCCTTTTCACATATTGGTTGCGTCAAGCTGAACCAATATGCGTCAGGCTACCAAACAAAAGGACCAAAGACAACCATGTGGAACCAATTGCGCGGGCCGAAAAACGCCACCTGGGGAAGGATTTGTGTTGCGATGCGTGTCAGGGCAGGGATTCACCGCGCATCAGGCGGATAATATTGTCGAGATGCCGCTGCATCGCATCGCGCGCCGCTGCCGCATCGCGCGAACACAGCGCCTCGACGATTTTCCTGTGGTCCCGGGAATGTATCCGGCGCCGGCTCTCGGAAGCCGTCAGCACCGAAACTTTTGCCCATTCCGAAGATCGCCTGACTTCGTTGATGGCGTCCATGATCACCATGACGAAGGAGTTGTGTGCCGCCTTCGCAATGGCCGTATGCATCTCGCAATCCCAAAAGTCGAAGCCCGCGGAGTCCTCCGCCGCCTCGCTGTTGAGCAGGCATTCCTTTATTTTCTCCAGATCCGCGACGGTTGCGCGGATTGCGGCATACTCCGCGATTCCCGGTTCGACAAACGAGCGCGCAACCGCCAGGTCGGCAGGGCTCACGTCATGGCCCTGGGCGGATAGCGCGGCGACCTCGAGCTTGTCGTTTCGGGCAAAACCGCGCTTGGACACGAACGTTCCCCTGCCTACGTGGCGGATAATCCGGCCGTCATGTTCAAGCGCTTCCAGGGCGCGGCGCACGACGGCGCGCGAAGCCTGATACTTGGAGGCCAGTTCGCGTTCTGTCGGCAGGCGATCGCCTTCCCGCAATTCCCCAGAATTGATCATCGCGGCAAAATCGGAAAACAAGGTGTCGGCTATGCTGTTTCGGTTACCGTCCGCCACTATGACCATCCTATTGGTTTGATTTATACTAGTGGGCGGCACGCCTTAATCAAGGTATTTTAAACCAATTACCAACAATCCCGGTCCGCAAATGTGCCTCGCGGTATTCGCATGGCCACCTGACACGTTATGCGCTCAAGTGCCTTCAACTGTTGTTCCGGAAGCCGGCCGGAACAAATTCCGGCCGGGACTTCGAGACGGTACGCGTAACGCCGCCATACGGCCGATGGCTGGGAAACCCCACGGAATTCGGAATATTTCGCGACTAAGCGTACGCGATCTCGTTTCGCAGAATGCCGATTTTCTCGATCTCGCTTTCAACGACATCGCCAGGAAGGCAATAGCGTTCCGCACGCACCAGGCCCGGATAGTTCTGCCATGTACCTCCCAGTTCGGGGTCGGCCGACCAGGCCGTTCCTCCCGGCGTTCCGGTAATGATGACCATTCCCGGCTTGAGCGTGAAGCTGATCGAGAAATGGTGGATGATGTCGGCACAGCTGAAAATCATCTTTGAGGTGTTGGTACTCTGCCTCAATTCGCCATTGACCCTTGTCTTCAAGTCGAGCGTCTGCGGGTCGCCAACCTCGTCGGCGGTGACGATGCACGGGCCAAGCGGTGCGCTGGTATCGAAAGATTTGCCGCGACCGGTCTCGTACCAGACAAAGCCTTCGGCGGACTTGCGGACCTGCAGATCCCGCGCCGAGACATCATTGACCACGGTGTAGCCAAAGACATGATCCAGCGCTTTTTCTTTCGGGATGTGCTTGCCGGGTTTGCCGATCACCACCGCCAGTTCCGTCTCGACATCGAGCTTCTTGGTCAGTTTGGGTTCATAGATGATCGCCTCGTCCGTACCGATGACGCAGTCTCCGGTCATGATGAAGAACTCGACCTCCTTGCCGCTGATCGGCAGGTTGGCCTTCTCGTCATTGTGTTCGATGTAGTTGCTTCCGCTTGCCAGTATCGTGGAGGGAATGATCGGCGCGGCCAGCCGCACGTCGGAACGCTCCATCAACGCGGCGCCAGACGCATCACGGACCAATGTTTTCGCGGCGGAGAGCCCCTCATTTCCCGATCTGATAAAATCGACAGTGGACGCAAACCACTCCTTATCGCCGACACCAAGTGCGCCACACGCCGACAGAGCGTCAACGATTGCCGTTCCCTTCTGAAATCCGAGACGAACTCCGTCATTCGCAAAGTAATTGATAAGCTTCATGATAGGTCTCCATTCATACAAATCCGTATCACCGCAGCTCGTTCTGTGGCGGCATTCGCTCGTGCGACCAACCATTGATGCCCTCTGGGCGGCACTTTGGTCAACCATTTTTTCGAAATAGGCAGTTTTTTAGACCAATTGTCAGAAAAAGGTCCTGTGGTCGCGGTGATACGCTTTGTCGAGCCATCCGGCGCTACGGCTATTAGTATGTAATTACAATATCATATGACGATTCTCCGTACCGTTGCGCCATATGCCCACAGTGCGCCGACGACGACTCCGGTGTTGGCGCAAGGGTTTCCGAGCTATCAATCCGGTTGGAAAAAAAGCCGTAGATGCGCGATGCGAGGTTTTTTGGTCTTCATGGCTTGACCTATTGGTTTCGATATGGTCCGATCATTGGCCAAGAACCCGGGAGGAGGGAGATGGCGCGGCTTTGTAGCTGGTCGGCGGTTTGGTTTTGTACGGCGGATTCCGCCAATTCGTCCGATGTTTGAGCTGCTCGCGACCGCGTTTCGCCGTATCGACGAATTCGTTACCGGCGCCGCGCTGTGCGCCGCACTGTACATTCTCGGCCAGGAAATGGTGGCGCGTTGGGTATTCAACTACAGCTTCACCTGGACCGAGGATCTGTCGCGCGTCCTTCTGGTGGTCCTGGTCTATTTCGGCGCTTCCGCGGTTGCCAGCGAAGACCGTCACATCCGCGTCGGATTCCTTCTTGAGTCCATGCCCGCGAAGGTTTCGAGATATCTGCGTCTGATTATCGATCTGGCTTGCCTGGGATTTTGCGTGATCGCGGTGTGGCTCGGGGCCAGGCTTGTCCACGATACCGCCGCCATCGGACTGTCTTTCGCCCATTCCGGTTTTGCCCTTCCGGTGTGGGTGGCGCAGTCCTGCATACCGATCTCGTTTGCAATCGCCTCGGTGAGAATAGCGGCGCGAATTCTTTCGGGCAGCCGCCGGATCGAAAGCCAGACGGTGGCGTCGGAGGAGGGCTGAGATGGTCGCGGTCCAGATTCTTGGCGTCATGCTCCTGTTTCTGTTCATCGGGGTGCCGATCGGATTCGCCTTGTGGTTCGCGGGCCTGTTTGCGGTGCTGGTATTCAGGCTTTCCTCCCTCACGCAAGTCGCCCAATCCCTATACTCGACGCTGGACAATTTCGTGCTGCTGGCGATCCCGTTCTTTATCCTGGCCGGCAACATCATCGTCCGCGGCAATGTTGCCACACCGTTGTTCCAGCTTATCCAGAGCAGTACCCGTAGGCTTCCCGCCGGTGCCGCCATCGGCACCAGCCTGGGCTGCGCGGCGTTCGGTGCCATGACGGGTTCGTCGGTTGCGGCCGCGGCAGCGCTTGCGAGAACCACTACGCAGGAGCTCAAGCGGCTGGGATATGACGCGGGATTCATATCAGGCATGCTGGCCGCCGGAGGAACGCTCGCAATACTGATCCCGCCGAGCGTATCGCTGGTCATCTACGGATCGCTCGCAAAAATATCGGTCGGCAGCCTGTTCATTGCGGCCGTTATTCCCGGGATCCTCATGGCAGCGGCCCTCACGACGACGACGTGGATCGTGGCGACCCGGCGCTACGGGGTCGAGAACCGGCTCGAACCCGCGTCGCGCGAGGAACTGATGCGCCAGGCGCTCATGGCGCTGCCAGCGATTGGCATTCCCGTCATTATCCTGGGCGGCATATTTTCCGGCCTGTTCTCACCCACCGAAGCTGCTGCGGTTGCCAGCCTGTATGCCGGTGCGCTCGTCTGCTTTGTTTTCCGGAATGTCGGGCTTCGCGATCTTAGCGAAGTGTTCATCGACAGCGCCAAGTCCACGGCAACCATCCTGTTCATCGTATCGGGGGCAATCTTCATCGGGCACGTCTGCACGCTGGCGGGCCTGCCCAATGACGTTATCGCGTTGCTGGAAGCCTATGACCTTAGCTGGTGGGAGTTCCTGATGCTGGTCAACGTAATGCTGCTGGTCTTGGGCTTCTTTCTGGATGGTTTCACTTTGACGACCGTCGTGACGCCACTCATGCTTCCCTCGGTTCTGGCAGCCGGTGTCGACCCGTTCCATTTTGCCATCGTGCTCGTGGTCAATATCGAGATTGCCGCGATCACACCGCCGATAGGTCTCAACCTGTTCGTCATCAGTTCGGTCTCGGACGTCCCCGTGGGCGATGTGGCGCGCGGGGTTCTGCCCTTTCTGGTGGTGCTTGTCGTGATGTTGATCCTCTTTACGTTCGTGCCGGAAATCAGCCTGTTCACGCTCAAATAACTGAAACGATTGGTCTCCCGCGCCGCTTCCGGTTCCGGCGGGCGTGCCACCATCCACAATCAGGAAGGAACTCCGATGCTGAAAGTCATTGATTCCCATCACCACATTTGGCGCAAACAGGACCTGCCCTGGCTGTTGGAAGGCAAACCCAGGATTTTCGGTGACTACACCGCCCTCAAGCGCGACTATCCGATCGAGGAGTTCAAGGACGACGTTTCATCGTGCAACGTCGTCAAATCCGTCTACCTTCAGGCAAACTGGTCCTATGACCGGTCGGTGGAAGAGGCCGAATGGGTTGCAGAAACCGGGCGCCGCCATGGGATGCCCAATGCGATCGTCGCCAATGCCGACCTGCGTTCGCCGGATGTCGAGCGCTTGCTGGACCGGTATACCGAAATTTCCGAGGTGCGAGGCATTCGCCAGCACCTTCATTGGCACAAGAATCCGAAATTCTCCTACATCGAGGCGCCCGACGTGTTCGACCACGAAGACTGGCGACGAGGTATGAAACTGCTGGCGGAACGAGGCTTTTCCTTCGACCTCCAGATTTTCCCGAGCCAGATGAAAGGCGTGGTCGGGATGCTGAACGACTTTTCGGATACGACTTTCGTTCTCAACCATGCCGGCATGCTCGATGCGCGCGATGACGAATCCATCGAGGTATGGCGCACCGGCATGGAGGGGCTGGCGAAGTGCAAAAACCTGTTCGTCAAGTTTACGGGATTGGGAACATTCGATCACCGGTCGTCGCCCGATCTGATGGCGCCGATGATCCCGGTCTCCCTGGAACTGTTCGGCGCTCGCAGGTGCATGTATGGCAGCAACTATCCGATCGAAAAGCTATGGACGAGCTACCAAACCTATTTCGACAACGTCAGGAGGGCGGTCGGCGATATCTCGGATACGGACGCGCATGAGCTTTACTACGGTACGGCAAGCCGCGCCTATCGGCTTCAGTAGCCGTTCGTTGCCATGAACCAATACGATCTTCGCGGGCGATGCGCCGTCGTTACGGGCGGCGCGCAGGGAATCGGCCTGGCCGTGGTCGGCAGGCTTCTGGCTTCCGGGGCGCGTGTGGCGGTCTGGGATCGCGATACGGACGTGCTGTCCGATTGCCGGCGGCAGCTGAGCGGCCAGGATGCGATCTCTATCGAGGCTGATATCGGGGAAATGGAGAGCGTCGAGACGGCCACACGAAAAACCGTCGACTCATTTGGAAAGATAGACATATTGGTGAACAATGCCGCGATCGTCGGCCCGAATTTCCTGACCCACCAATATCCGCCCGAGAAGTTCTCAGAGGTCGTTCACATTGGTCTTACCGGCACTTTTTATTGCTGCCGAGCAGTCGTGCCGTTCATGATCGAGGCCGGATACGGCCGAATCGTGAATGTCAGTTCGATAGCCGGCAAGGAAGGCAATCCGAATGCTGTTGCATATAGTTCGATGAAGGCCGGCGTGATTGCGCTGACCAAATCTCTCGGCAAGGAACTTGCCGCTGTGGATATCGCGGTCAATTGCGTGACGCCGGCGGTCGCGAAAACCGTTGGAGCGATGGCGCAATCACCCCAACACATCGAATACATGCTTGCCAAGATCCCGCGGGGTCGAATGCTTGAACTCGACGAAGCCGCGTCAATGATCTGCTGGCTGTCGAGTGCCGAAAACTCCTTCACGACCGGTGCGGTCTTTGATCTCTCAGGCGGCCGGGCAACCTATTGATGCGAGTGTTGCGGTTGGCCTGCGATTTCTGAACTGCTAGCCTGTATCTCACCTGGCCGGACAGGCCGGATGAGTTGCGGTTGGCCTGCGATTTCTGAACTGCTAGCCTAAAGATGGGTTCCTTCCGTCCGAAGGGGTAGTTGCGGTTGGCCTGCGATTTCTGAACTGCTAGCCTCCCGTCCGAGGCGGGTCCGGAGCGCATGTGGTTGCGGTTGGCCTGCGATTTCTGAACTGCTAGCCTACATGAGTGCTGACTACATCGGTTGCGGTGCTCGCGATTTCTGAACTGGCGCGTTGCGGTTGGCCTGCGATTTCGAACTGCTAGCCTGGTTTCGATGCGGATCGTTGCGGTTGGCCTCGATTTCTGAACTGCAGCCTCAGGACCCGCCGTTGCGGTTGGCCTGCGATTTCTGAACTGCTAGCCTCCGGAGTTCGTTGCGGTTGGCCTGCGATTTCTGAACTGCTAGCCTGCCGAGACCGGGGGCGTTGCGGTTGGCCTGCGATTTCGAACTGCTAGCCTCATATAGCGTGTGCGCCGATCAGGTGTTGCGGTTGGCCTGCGATTTCTGAACTGCTAGCCTCGGCGATGAAGGAGTTCCAGCTGCCCACGGCGCGCCTTCGTTGCGGTTGGCCTGCGATTTCTGAACTGCTAGCCTGAATTGAGTTGTGGCAAGCGCGCGGTACCTGCGTTGCGGTTGGCCTGCGATTTCTGAACTGCTAGCCTTCTGGCCCGATAACGAGTGAGTTGCGGTTGGCCTGCGATTTCGAACTGCTAGCCTGGGTGCTTCATGCATCGGCGTTGCGGTTGGCCTGCGATTTCTGAACTGCTAGCCTGGCGCGCCGGATCAGCAGCCGACATGTTGCGGTTGGCCTGCGATTTCTGAACTGCTCCTAGCCTGAATTGCGGCGGCACACAAAACATGTTGCGGTTGCCTGCGATTTCTGAACTGCTAGCTGCCTGGGCGGTAGTTGCGGTTGGCCTGCGATTTCTGAACTGCTAGCCTAGAATTCGAGTCCGTTGCGGTTGGCCTGCGATTTCTGAACTGCTAGCCTCGACCCGCAAACGGACGCAGCGGTTGCGGTTGGCCTGCGATTTCTGAACTGCTAGCCTGGGATCGCGTGACCCAGGCTGTTCGGTTCGAAATGGGCCCGGTGTTGCGGTTGGCTGCGATTTCTGAACTGCTAGCCTTAGTGTCGTAGCAGAAATGCGTTCGCAACCGTGTTGCGGTTGGCCTGCGATTTCTGAACTGCTAGCCTCAGATAAGTGGTTGAAATCATTATGGTGCGGTTGGCCTCGATTTCTGAACTGCAGCCTCGCCGCCGCTTGAAGTTGTTGCGGTTGGCCTGCGATTTCTGAACTGCTAGCCCGGCATCTATCGGAGATGCGCCATTAACCACCTCGATGGCGCCATGTTGCGGTTGGCCTGCGATTTCTGAACTGCTAGCCTGCCCTATTATGTCCCACGGTTGCGGTTGGCCTGCGATTTCTGAACTGCAGCCTGCTGGGTTGCGGTTGGCCTGCGATTTCTGAACTGCTAGCCTGCTGGCCGCGAATACGATAGGCGGAAGTTGCGGTTGGCCTGCGATTTCTGAACTGCTAGCCTATTTCAATCTGCGGCGGTTGTTTCATCGGGTTCGTTGCGAAAAAACCCGTTGCGGTTGGCCTGCGATTTCTGAACTGCTAGCCTCGATTGCTAATCAGCAGTTGCGGTTGGCCTGCGATTTCTGAACTGCTAGCCTACCGCGACTTGTCGCCCTCGGATCAGTTGCGGTTGGCCTGCGATTTCTGAACTGCTAGCCTATCCACAAGATCAAAACACTAGGTAAAACAGTTGCGGTTGGCCTGCGATTTCTGAACTGCTAGCCTACCTGTTGCCCCAAGCCTCTGTTTCGACAGGGGTTTTGGGGCAGCATTTTTTGCAAAACATGTGGTAATCGCTAAAAAAGGGCGATCTGTTCCGGATTTTTCTTACGGGCGCGGCGGCTTTGATCGCTGAATCTGACGATGTTTTCGTACTGCCGGTCCGTGAACTGAAAGATGAAGACATCCCCGCGCTCCGGGAGGTTGGACTCGATTCGCCGGGCGTGGGTATCGAACTGTTCCTGCCCGTTCACCAGCCTAAGATAATTCGAAAGCTGGCTCATTTCAAAGCCTTGGTCGAGCAGGAACTGGCGAAATTTCGTCGCTTGCGCCCGATGCTTCTTCGTATCCACCGGCAGGTCGAAGGTAACGAGCATCCACATCAGCCTGTAAGCGGACATGTGGGATGGCTGCGTCCGCTCTCCCCGTTTCTGCGTATAAAGCGTGGTCATGCGGTTTCACCCTGGCGCGCAAGGCCCGTCATTGTCAGCGGATCCGGCGGTGCCGGCAGGTCGAAGCTCTCGCCCTCGCCGCAGAACAGGGCTGCCAGCTGCTGAGCAAGACGAGTCGCATGAACGTGAAGTGGGCTCATGCCGTGCGGCGCAGACAGGTCGAGCGTCGTCAATGCGGCCAGTGCAGTCTTGGCTTCGGATGACACCTCCGCATAACCATCTTGCACAAGGTTGTGGACCGCGCGGTCGACCAGCGGGCGATATGGTTCCATGAGGTCGTCGGCAAGCGCGAACGCATTACCGCGATTTGCATGATGAAGACCGATGGTGGGGTGAAGACCCGCGGCGCAGATGGCTCGGCTTATGGTCGCGCGGAGAACGGTATATCCGTAGTTGAGCAGCGCATTGGCGCCGTCCGCATTTCGGTCGCGGCGAAAGTCCGATCCCATCAGCGCCTGCCAGTAGCGCCTTGCGGCCTGCGCTTCCACATTGTCCGGATCGCCGGAACGTACCTTGCGCGCCATCATGTCGAACGCACCGGATTGTGCGCCGACCGAGGCCAGGACCGCACCCTGCATGCGTATTTTCGCGACCACGATGTCGCGCCAGATGCGCTTGGCCAGTGGTCGCGATGCGTTTGCCTGAGCGTTGAGCCGGGCGCCCTGCAGGTGATTGCCCTGCAGGGGCCAGACACAGGCAACCGGCGCATGATTCTGCGCGCAGAGCACGACGGGTATCGCCCGCTCCGAAAGACGAGTGAACACCGTGTTGGACCAGGTCAACCCATGCGCATGGGCGATAACACCACCGATATCGTCGAGCGCAATACGGCCGACCTCCTCGCGATCCCTGGAAACCGTGAGAAAGCCGCGATGGACGGCCACATGCAGGCCGTCGGTGGATAGATCAACCACGCGCAGCATGGTCGCAATCTACCACCTTGGCGTGTTACGCGCCCGACAAAGCCTTACCTGTGGTTAACCGCCGCGCTTCTCCCACCAGGGGCCGGGGTCGAACACCTGGCCGATCTCGTCGATGCGGATCTGGCGCACCTTGTTTTTCCTCAGGCTGGAAGCGCTGAGATAGACATATTTGAAGGGATCGCTCTTGTCGGCATCGCGACCCTTCAGGGAGCCGGCCTCATTGTGGTCGGCGAGACAAACCTGTCCTTCCTTGAACTTCACCACACGCATGATGCGGCGACCATTCTCGCCCTCGATGGCAACGCAATCTCCCTGCTTCAGACTCAATATCTTCTTCGCGGTGGGGTGTTGTGCACGCATGGCGGACTGCCACCCCGGTTGATGGGCGTCAAAGGTCGAAACAACCTCGGTTGTCCATTTCCCATCCGGTAAGCGCCACACATCGAAGCTGTGATTGCTGTCGCCCTTGTAGCCCTTGTAGGCCTGCCCCTTGCGATCGCGAACGGGGATCGTCTTCAGCGGTTCGATGATCCGCACATGGCGGATGCCCTCGCGTCGCCGCTTCTGTCCGGTCTCAGGATCAATCCACTCCTTCTCCCCGAAAACCGGATCATTTTTCACGAAGTCCAGCACGGCCGCCTCGAAGGCCTTTCCCTCCAGGTCGCGCGTGGCCTCCCACAGCCGGTCGCGCAGTTCGGAATGGCCATGCGTGTTGGTGCGGATCTTCGCGATATCCGCCGGCTTCCTGATGTCGCTGACCGCAATGCGGCGTACGACGAGATCGTTGCCTTTCTCGTCCTTCTCGCCGGTCAGGCCGTATGCGGTGTCGTTGTGCAGCTTGCCGGCGGTCTGGCTGCGGCCCTTTGCAAGGCCGGCGCGGCTGACCGTACCGTGATCCGGCTTGTGGCTGACGACGATGCTATTGACTGCGGCGCGCGCATCGTCGCGAAAACTTCGCCAGGGCGGTGCGATCTTCTCCACCACACGTTCGGCGCCACGGTCCTCGGCCTGTGCCGCGGCGGTCGACAAGTTCTGGATCAGTGCCCGCGAGGTACAGGCTATCACGATGGCGTCGATGGCGTGGTGGCGATGGTCGAGGCGGTTCTTGTGCTTGGTCAGGTCGACATCGACAAGGTTATGGTCCGGCAGCAGTTCGTTAAGGCTCCATTGGCGGCGCAGCATCTCCGTCATGCGCCCGGGGACAGACCGAATACGCACATGCCTCTTATATTGGCCGTCGAGGCCGGTCTCTGTCTGCCATTTTGTTTCCTTTTCCAGTTCCCTTTCACGAACAGGATAAAGGTGGGCGAGGTAGGTCAGCGCCAGGCGCGAGATATACTGCATGTCGGTCAGCTGCCGGGCGAGGAAACCCTCCTCCTCGCCGAAGCGCTCCATGGCGTCCTCGGCGAAGCGCCACTGCTTGTTTTTCGGCAGCGTGGTCGCCCGGGCGAGAATGTCCGCATAGCGCCCGCGCCATTGCGGAACGTCCGCCGGCGCGCGGTTTTTCTTCTCGCGGTTGCACGCCGTGCAGCACAGCACCTTGTTGGCCTGGCTGTCGTCCAGCGTCTTGGAATAGGGCAGGATGTGGTCGACATCGGTTTCGGCGCTCAGCACCATGGCCGCCGACAACGGCTTGCCGCAATAGACGCAGGGCCAATTGAGCGGCTGGTCGGGGTTGATCTCTTCCCACAGTTTCAACCGCAGCCGGTTGTAGCCGGTGTCGGCGGCCTTGTGGACGTTGGTCAGTTCCTCCGAGCGCCGCCGCGCGTCCTTCGTGTTTCTGCCGATGCGCTTGTTGATCTCGTCGCGCTGCCTGTCGTTCAGTTTCAGTTCGCGCCCGACCTCGATGGCGATGCGATCCGGCTTGCCGTGCTTGGCGACCAGCGCGTTGACCACGCGGCGCAACTGGTTGAGCGCGATATGCACGGTCGGATTGGTGATGCGGCCCATGCGCTCGTCGTAAGGATCGTCGGGCTCGCCGGTGCCCGGCGGAATGTGGCGTTCCAGCACTTCCTGGTATTTAGGCAGGTAATCCGCGCCCTTGCGGTTGGGATCGGCCTCGGAATTGGTGCGGCCATAGACTTCTTTCGCGGCAGCGGCCTCGGTAATGACGAAGCCTTCGCCATCCACCGCCTTTTCCATCTCATCGATGAGCGCGGAGAGCGCCGAAGGTCCGAGCCGGCCGTAACCGTCGGGCACCGGCATGTCGGCAACCGCCCTGGCATGTGTCTCGTCCAGCCCGGCTTCTATCTGCAGCCAGCGCACGAGTTCCTTGTGGTCCGGTTCCGTGCGCAGCTTCTCGGTGACCGCCGCCTGGTCTTCCACCGTCATGTCGGCCCAGCGATTGCCGAAGCACTCCGGCCGCGACATGCGGAAATGGATCACGTCGCCTTCCAGGTCGGAGCGGTTGTCGGTCTCCTTGTTGAAACGTACTTCCTTGCCGAGCCCGAGCTGCTTCTTCAGCTTGGAGAAAGGCATCCTGCCCTGCTTGTTGAGGCCGGTACGCAGCGCCAACACCAGCGCATTGCGCTGGTCCGGCGTCAGCTTGACGTGCTGCTGGTCCTCGCCGACGATTTCCAGTTCGTTGACTTCTTTCAGCAGCCGGAACTTCTGAAACAGCGGGTGCGCCTTGGGCAGCCGGCTCTCGGCGGGGTTGTAGGAGCATTTGCCGGGCAGGACGGGTTTTAGCGGGCGCTGGTAAAAGACGGTTTCGCGGATGTCACCGACCACGGCGTCGGTCAGCAATTCCGGGTGGAAGCGCTTCTGGCTCTCCATGATCCTGTCGAACTCGCGCTCCAGCGCTGCGCGCGAGGGATAGAAATCGTAGCCCTTGCCGTCGGCGGTCATGCGCGCGCGCACCGACAGGCCCATTTTACGGCGCATATGCAGCCACTCGCCGAAGGTGCGCGCCTTCGCCTCGATCATCTGCGCTTCGAGGGCATTGATGGCTGTCGCGATCTTGCCCTGCTCGGCATCGTTGCTGTCGGTCTTGCGGTTGGACTTGAAGCCGCGCCTCTGCTGCACCGCGAAGACGGCGCGACCGATCTCGTGCGGCGTCAGCGCCTTGTCGAGCGCGCGGGCACGCAACGCATAGACGGATTCCGACAGGTCGCCGCCCTTGCCGTCCTCATGATCGCGCACCAGCGCCTTGCGCGCTTCGTCGTCCGCCGGCATCAGTCCGTACCGGGTTAGGAGGTCGAGCAGGCGCTGGCGGCGTTTCAGGTAGCGATCGCGCCGGCGCCGCATGCCGCGCGCCTCGCGCCGGGCGACGGCCAAGGACGCCTTGGACTGCGGATCGCGCCCGGCCATCTCGGCCTGCGAGAAGATGCGCACGCCGCTGTCGACGATGCGCCCCTCGGCGCCAGCACCCGGCTCGCCGCGCGTTTCGATGACCGCCCAGCCGAGCGAGTTGGTGCCGAGGTCAAATCCCCAAGTGGTATGATAATCGGCCATCCTCTCCCCCATTTATTCCCTACATACTTCGCATCGACGCAATGTGCGACCGATGGCAATCTCATTTAGCGAATCAGTTTGGTGTCGGTGCTTTTGGGTGGCTCCAAAGGCAACGGCTGCACAGAAGGATCAACTGTGGTGCAAACTTGGTTCGCCGCGCGCTGCGCGCAATTACGTTACCCTTTTACTTGATGATTTCAAGTAAAGCGGAGTGTGTAGTTGCGGTTGGCCTGCGATTTCTGAACCCGGGCGGAAAGGGGAGGCTTCGGCTTCCCCTTTTTTGTTTGATTTCAGGGTCGTGCGGAGCTATATTTCCGGTGTTCAGAAATCGCAGTCCAGCCGTTAACAAGCTGAGATATGCACCAGATAAGGCGCTCGCTCCGGCGGGCGCTTTTCCTTTATCCGGACATGAAAAAAGCCGCGTCGTCGCGCGGCTTTGGACATTTTTGAGATTTGGAGCGGGCGAAGGGATTCGAACCCTCGACCCCAACCTTGGCAAGGTTGTGCTCTACCCCTGAGCTACACCCGCTCATCGGGCGCCAAGCGCCTCGAAGCGGCGACTGTATGGCGTAGAAGCGTGGCGAATGCAACAGGGAATCGCCGGCTGGCGCGACGAATCTTTCGATCGACCGGCCGCGGCCGTTTGCATCATCGGCTGCCTGGCTCTAGGCTGTATCGACATTCAGGTTTCGGGCGCGGCGCGAGACGGATTTCGGTCCTGACAAGACAAAAAGACCGCCGTGGTGCCGACCACCACAAGGGATTTTCAACGATGTCGGGGCCGAACTCCGCCGCGTTCCTCCGGGATATGGACAAAATCATCCATTTCGGCGTCGCCAAACCTCGAAAGGGATCGGCCCTTGCATCGGTTTTGCTCCTGGAACCGAACGATCTTGCCTCATACCGCGTTCCAAACCCTGAATGTCGATCCAGCCTAAGCCCTTGGCGCAAGTGAAAAACCACCACGGATGACCATTATGCCGCTTACGCCCGAACAATTGCTACGCCGGCTCGACGAGGCCGGATACGCAACCCGGACCGTCAATCACCCGCCGCTGTTCACGGTCGAGGATTCGCGAGCCTTGCGCGGCGAGATCGCCGGCCGGCACACCAAGAACCTGTTCTTGAAGGACAAGAAAGACAATTACTTCCTGGTCACGGTCGGCGAGGATCGGTCCGTCGACCTGAAACAGCTGCACAAGCTGATCGGCGGCGCCAGCCGGCTGTCCTTCGGCAAGCCGGACATGCTGATGGCCTATCTCGGGATCGCGCCGGGCGCGGTGACCGCCCTGGCCGTCGTCAACGACACGGAAGGCCGGGTCAAGGCGGTCCTCGACGAGGAACTTATGGCGCATGACGAGATCAACGCCCACCCGCTGACCAATGAGGCGACGACGACGATCCGGCGCGACGACCTGATCGACTTCATGACCGCGACCGGTCACGAACCGGCGGTCCTGCCGGTGTCGTCCTGACGCCGGCCGGACAGGCGGCGTTGTTGCGATCCGCCCGCATGCGGCATACATACGGGGACGAAAATGCCGCTTCGCCCGGTGTGGAACGGGCTGCGGCCGACGATCTGAATGAGGACCATGATGACCGGTGGTAACAACCCCTATGGCAGCGGCTCGTCCGGCTACACCACGAATGTCAGTTTCGGCGCGGAGCAGGAGCCCGCGGATCAGCCGGCTGACGCGAATGCGGAGATCATGCTCGGTGACGCGCCGGCCGCGTCCGGCGAACTGATCAAGGACACGACGACGGCCGATTTTGCCGCCGATGTGATCCAGGAATCGCGCAATCAGCCGGTCATCGTCGATTTCTGGGCGCCGTGGTGCGGGCCGTGCAAGCAGTTGCAGCCCACCCTGGAGAAAGTGGTGCGCGAGGCCGGCGGCGCGGTGAAGCTGGTGAAGATGAACATCGACGAACATCCGGCCGTCGCCGGCCAGCTCGGAGTCCAGTCGATTCCCGCGGTGTTCGCCTTCAAGGACGGCCAGCCGGTCGACGGCTTCATGGGCGCGATACCGGAAAGCCAGATCCGTGAATTCGTCGCCAAGCTCGGCGGCGGCAAGGCCGGCGACCGGGTGGCCGAGGCCGTCGAGGCGGCCAACGCGCTGCTGGAGGCGGAAGATTTCGCCAAGGCCGGTCAGATGTTCTCGGCGATCGCCCAGCAGCATCCTGAAAACGCCGATGCGCTCGGCGGTCTTGCGGCCGCCCTGCACGGGCTCGGCGAAGTGGAGCAGGCAAAGCAGGTTCTCGATTCGGTGCCGGAGGCCGACCGCGACAATCCGGCCGTCGCCGGCGTGCGTGCCCGCATCGCGCTTGCCGAACAGGTTGCCGGTCTCGGCGATCCGGCGGCGCTGGCGCGCCGGCTGGAGGAAGATGCCGACGACCATCAGGCCCGCTTCGATCTTGCCATGATCGACAATGCGCTCGGCAACCGCCAGCAGGCGGCCGACGGTCTGCTCGAGATTGTCCGCCGCGACCGCGCATGGAACGATGACGGCGCGCGCGGGCAGTTGCTGCAGTTCTTCGAGGCATGGGGCGCCGACGACGAGGCGACGCTGTCGGCGAGGCGCAAACTGTCCTCGCTGCTGTTTTCCTGATTGCTTCGGCCATCGCCGGCGAGGTTGCCGGAGCCGGTCTTGAGTTCGGGCGACAGCGCGCCACATTAGGTCATGACATCGGGCGACGGCCCGGCAGCGGCGAAAGGAACGAGGATTGCAGGCAGGCAACGCACATTACGCCAAGGCCTCCGATCTGCCGGAGCGGATTGCCGTGTTTCCGCTCGCCGCCGCATTGCTGCTGCCGGAAGGCCGCATGCCGCTCAACATTTTCGAGCCACGCTATCTGGCGATGATCGATGACGCGATCGGCGGCAAGCGCGTCATCGGCATGATCCAACCGCGGCTCGACGGCGCGGTGCGCAAGGATGGCGAACCGGAACTCTGCGACGTCGGTTGTTGCGGACGCATCACTTCGATGGCCGAATCCGGCGACGGCCGCTACCTGATCTCTCTGCAGGGTATCTGCCGCTTCCGCGTGGTCGAGGAGCTCGCCGTCAGAACGCCCTACCGGCAGTGCCAGATCGCGCCGTTCGCCGCCGACCTCGATCCGTCGAACGGCGCCGACGAGGTCGATCGCGAAGCCCTGCTCAAGGCGTTTCGCGACTATCTGGAGGCCAATGGCATGGAAGCCGACTGGAAGAGTGTCAGCCGGGCGGAAAACGGCACGCTGGTCAACGCGCTGTCGATGATGTCGCCATACGGGCCGGCGGAAAAACAGGCGCTCCTGGAGGCGCCGGACCTGAAAACCCGGGCGGAAACGCTGGTGGCCATCACCGAGATGGCGTTGGCGCGCGACAGCGACCCCGGTACCAGCCTGCAATAGCTGACCGGACGAGGCATATGATGAGCAAACGCGAACGCAACGCCACGATCGATCCGAAACTGCTCGACCTGCTCGCCTGCCCGTTGAGCAAGGGTCCGCTCCACTATGACGCCGAAGCCGGCGAACTCGTCTCCAGGTCGGCGGGACTTGCCTATCCGGTACGTGACGGCGTACCGGTGATGCTGCCCTCCGAGGCGCGGGTAATCGAGGGCTGAATATCTAGAACGGGCCCGAAAAGGGTTGACGGACGCACAGGCGTCGCTGTGGGATAGCAGCCGATGAAACGCGGCGAGAAAAACCGGGCGGCGCTGGTGGCCGCGGCGGCGCGGCTGTTCTGGCAGCAGGGCTATGCGGCGACCAGTCTTGCCGACATCGCGCGGGCGGCCGATGTGCCGCTTGGCAATATCTATTATTACTTCCGCAGCAAGGCCGGTTTCGCCATGGCGGTGGCCGATGTGTTCGTTGACGAGACCGGGGCGATGCTGTCGGAAATCGAGCATGAGCACGACAGGCCGCGCGAGCGGCTGGCGCTCCTTGTAACGCGCCTGGCGCGCAGCCTGAAAAGCCGCGTCGCCCATGGTTGTCCGATCGCCTTTGCGGTGCGCGATTTCTCGATCGCGGCACCGGATGCGTCGAAACGGGCGGGCGAGAGCTTCGAGCTGCTGACAGGGTTCATCGCCCGCGAACTGGGGCGTACCGGCGTGCGGCCGTCGCTGGCGCTGGCAACGGCGCGCAGTGCGGTTGCCGAGTGGCAGGGCGGTATGATGCTCGCCTTCGCGCTGAAGGATGCCGCGGTGCTGTCGGAGAGCTTTCGCCGCATGGACCAGATGCTCGGCTGAGGCGGCGGACCTCACCCTTCAATGAAAGTTGCGCCCCTTGGGCATCACCTTGCCGACCGGTGCGGCGAGGCGCTCGTAGTCGCCCTTCAGTTCGGGCTGCTCGCGCATCAGCTGGATGAGCCGCGAGCGCGGCGTGACGCGCCGGCCCATGTCGGCGATCGGCCGGCGCACCTCGTCGCCATTGGCCAGGCTGTCGATGGACGGTGCCTTTTCCGACAGTTCGGCAAGCCAGGGGGTCAGATCGACGATGCGCTCGGCGATGATGTGGATGACGCCGGATTCGCATTGCAGCCGGCCGCTGACGCCGACGAAACGCGAGCCGAGCACCAGCGGCCGGAACCGCTCGAAGGTCTTCGGCCAGACGATGATGTTGGCGATGCCGGTTTCGTCCTCGATGGTCATGAAGATGACGCCCTTGGCCGAGCCCGGCCGCTGGCGTACCAGCACCAGGCCGGCCACCGCGACGCGGCGGCCGTTGGCGATGTTCATCAGCGCGCGGCTTTCGATGGCGCCGGTCGCCGCCAGGCGCATGCGCAGGAAGGAGACCGGGTGGGCCTTCAGCGACATCGACAATGCGCGGTAGTCATGGATCACATGCTCGCCGAGCGGCATCGCCGGCAGATCGACATCCGGCTCGTTTTCGCGCGGCCGCCCCCCCGGCAGGTCGAACAGCGGCAGGCGTTCGGCTGCCGTGCTGGCGCCGAGCGCCTGGACGGCCCAGAGCGCGGCGCGGCGGTCGAGTCCGAGCGAGCGGAAGGCGTCGGCCTCGGCCAGCCTGGCGATGGCAGCGACCTCGAGGCCCGAGCGCAGCCACAGGTCGCGCACCGAATCGTAGCCGGCGCGGCGCGCGGCCACCAGCCGGCCCGCGTCCTCCTCGCCGAAACCCTTGATCCGGTGCAGGCCGAGCCGCACCGCGCGGGCCGTGCGGATGACCCCGCGCATCGAGGCGTGGCGTGCCTCGACATTTGCGGCATCGAAACCGGCCGGCTCAAGCAGGCTTTCCCAGCCGGAATGGTTGATGTCGACGGGCCTGACCTCGACGCCGTGTTCGCGGGCGTCGCGCACCAGTTGCGCCGGGGCGTAGAAGCCCATGGGCTGCGAGTTCAGCATCGCGGCACAGAACACATCGGGATAGAAGCATTTCAGCCAGCACGAGGCATAGACCAGAAGCGCGAACGAGGCGGCATGGCTTTCGGGAAAGCCGTATTCGCCGAAGCCCTCGATCTGGCGAAAGCAGCGCTCGGCATAGTCCTTCTCGTAGCCATTGGCGACCATGCCGTCGATCATCTTCTGCTGGAAGGTGTGGATGGTGCCGACGCGGCGGAAGGTGGCCATGGCGCGGCGCAACCGGTCGGCTTCGCCGGGCGCGAAGCCGGCGGCGACGATGGCGATCTGCATGGCCTGTTCCTGGAACAGCGGCACGCCCATGGTCTTGCCGAGCACCTTCCTCAGCGCCTCGCTCGGATAGGTGACCTCCTCGATTTTCTGGCGCCGTCGTAGATAGGGGTGCACCATGTCGCCCTGGATCGGCCCGGGCCGCACGATCGCCACCTCGATGACGAGGTCGTAGAACTCGCGCGGCCGCAGGCGCGGCAGCATCGACATCTGGGCACGCGATTCGATCTGGAAGACGCCGAGCGTGTCGGCCCGGCAGATCATGTCGTAGACACGTTTGTCCTCCTTCGGCATCGAGGCGAGCGACATCGGCCGATCGTAGTGGTCTTCCAGCAGCTTGAAGGCGCGGCCGAGGCAGGTCAGCATACCGAGCGCCAGGATGTCGATCTTCAGCATGCCGAGTGCGTCGAGATCGTCCTTGTCCCATTCGACCATGGTGCGGTCCTCCATCGCCGTGCGGGTGATCGGCACCACCTCGTCGAGCCGGTCCTCGGTGATGACGAAACCGCCGACATGCTGCGACAGGTGGCGGGGAAAGCCGGTGATCTCGGTGGCGAGCGCCAGCGTGTGGCGCGTGGCGGTATCGGCCATGTCGAGGCCGGCGGCCCGGGCCTCGCGCTCGCCGAGTTCGCCCGACGACCAGCCCCAGATCGAACCCGACAATGCCGCCATTACATCGCCTGAAAGTCCCATCGCCTTGGCCACTTCGCGCATGGCCGAGCGTGAGCGGTAGGTGATGACGGTGGCGGCAAGGCCGGTGCGATGGCGGCCGTATCTGCCGTAGATATACTGGATCACCTCCTCGCGGCGCTCATGCTCGAAATCGACGTCGATGTCGGGCGGCTCGCGCCGCTCCGGCGAGATGAAGCGCTCGAACAGGAGGTCGGCCATCGTCGGGTCGACGGCGGTGATCTCGATGCAGTAGCAGATGGTGGAATTGGCGGCCGAGCCGCGACCCTGGCACAAAATGCCCTGGCTGCGGGCGAACTGCATGATGTCGTGGACGGTGAGGAAATAGGGCGCGTATTCAAGCTCCTCGATCAGCGCCAACTCGTGGCGGATCTGGGCCTTGATCCTGTTGGGAACGCCGTCCGGATATTTTTTGGCGGCGCCCAGCCAGGCCAGCCGCTCCAGCTCCTGCTGCGGTGTGGCGCCCTCGCCGAAACATTCCTGCGGGTAGTTGTATTTCAGCTCGTCGAGCGAAAAGGAAAGGCGCCCGGCGAAATTCACGGTCTCGGCCAGCGCCGCCTCGTGGCCGGCAAACAGCCGGGCCATCTCGCGCGGGCTCTTCAAATGGCGTTCGGCATTGGGCAGCAGGTCGTAGCCGGCCCGGCCTACCGGCACATGTCGGCGGATGGCGGTCAGCACGTCCTGAAGCGGCCGGCGCCCGGGGTCGTGATAGAGCGCATCGTTGACCGCCATCAGCGCCACGCCGGCCCTTGCCGCGGCGGCCGCGGCGCACTCGATCTCGTAGCGGTCGGCCGGGCCGTAGACGGGGGCAACGGCGAGCCGGACGGCATCGCCAAACGCACCGGCAAGCGTTTCGACGAGCGCGATGCAGTCGTTAGCCGTTTGGTCGGCGCGCCATAGCACGGCAAGCTCCAGTGCCTCGCCCCACTCGAGCAGGTCGGCGGCGCGAAGATCGGGCGCGCCCTTTTCGCCGCGCATGTTGGCCGCCGTCAGCATGCGGCAGAGATGCGCCCAGCCGCCGCGGTCCGCCGGATAGGCGAGAATTTCGAAGGGGCTGTCGGAAAAGACCAGACGGCTGCCGGGATGATAGGAAAGCCCCGCCTCCCTGGCCGCCTGGTGGGCGCGCACGACGCCGGCCACGGTGTTGCGGTCGGCAAGGCCGAGGGCGGCAAGGCCGAGCCTTTTTGCCGTCACCGCCAGTTCCTCGGGATGCGAGGCTCCGCGCAGGAAGGAGAAATTCGACTGCACGGCGAATTCGGCGAAGGCCGGCATCATGTCGCCTGCATGCGCCATTAGGCGAATATCCCGTGCATGAACCAGCGCGGCAGGTCGGCGGCGGCGGCCGAATAGAGGCCCTGGCGGTAAAGCCAGTAGCGCCGGCCGGCCTCGTCCTCGATGCGGTAATAGTCGCGCGGCTTGCCGTCTTCCTCGCGCCACCATTCCGGCTCGATGCGTTCCGGTCCCTCGGCGGCGACTACCCGGTGCAGCGCGCGGCGCCAGCGGAAGGTGACCGGCGGGCCTTCCGGCACCTCGGCCACCGCCTCGACCGGCTCCGGCCGCTTAAACAGCCTGATCGGCCGCGGCGCCACGATTGCGGGCTCCGGTGACGAGCCGGTCTCCCGGACCGCCTCGTCGGCAACGAGGCCGACAAAGGCAACGGCGCCGACGGTGCGCTCGGGTATGTGGCTCTGTTGTGCCACCGGCTGGAAGATCGTGGCCCTGCCGAGCCGGGCATTAAGGCGGTCGACCAGCCGGGCAAGGTCCTCGTGCCGTGCCAGCCCGTCGCCGGCAAGGTCGCCCTGCCGGTCGTCGAACGCGGCGGCGGCCAGCACCGACAGGCGCACGACCTCGTAGCCATAGCCGGTGTCGATCGCCTCTGCCAGCGCGGTCAGCCGCTCGGCGAACAGGCGCTCGATGACCGGCGGATCGCGCGCCGGTCGCGACAGGCCGATGGCAATGCGCTGGACGGCGCCGTCGACGCGGAAAAGCGCCAGTTCGAGCGCCCTTGCTCCTTCGCCGCGCTGTTCCAGATGGGTCTTCAGCGTCGCGCACAGAAGGCCGGTCAGCCGCTCGATGTCCTCCGTCCGCGATACCGGCTCGGCCAGGCGGCGTTCGACGGAAAGCGCGGCCACGGCAAGGCGCGGCGACAGCGGTTCGTCGAGCCGGCCGAGCGCCTGGTCGAGCCGGTCGAGCAATTGCCGGCCGTAGCGCCGGGCAAGCGGCGCGCGCGGCGCATGCAGGATCGTGCCGACGGTTCTCAAGCCGACGCTTTCAAGCCGCGTCACAATTTCGGCGCCGAGGCGGAGCGCGCCAAGCGCCAGCGGCGCCAGCGCCTCGGCCTCCCGGCCGGGTGCGATGATGCCGCCCTTGCCGCCGGCGGGTGCGAGATGGCGCGCCGCCGCCCAGGCCATGCCGGGCGTGGAGGCAAGGCCGGCGCGTATGTCGAACCCCTGGTCGAACAGGCGGCCGAGCAGGTCGGCCATAAGCCGTTCCTCGCCGCCGAACAGATGCGTGCAGCCGGTAATGTCGAGATAGAGCCCGTCGCCGCCATCGAGCGCCACCAGCGGCGTATAGCGGTCGCACCAGTCGGCCAGGCCGGCGATCAGCCGGCGGTCGGCATCGATATCGGCTTCGACGAATTCGAGTGCCGGATACATGGCGCGGGCGTCGGTCAGCCCCATGCCTCGCTTCAGGCCAAGGCCGGCGGCACGCTCGCAGAGCGCGGCGATGCGTCTTGCATTGCGGTCGTCATGGCTGACCGCCAGCGGCGGATGGTCAGCCCGCCTGGCGGCGGTCGCCGGGTCGGCGCGCCACGACCGGCCGAGGCGCTGGCGCATGATCCTGTCGGTCGGCAGATACGGGAACCACAGCGACAGGATCCTGCGGTTGTCGCGGATGGAGGCGGTGCTCATCGGTGTTCCACTCCAGCATGAACTGCCGGCCGGGATTGGCGCGGCATTTGTCGATGGTGACGGCAAAGGCGGGCATGCCCAGCGAACCGGGTAGCGGCCGACCGAAAATTTCGCGCGGACGGGCGTGCGCGGCGGCGACGCGGAAACGCACCGGGGCGGCCGTCGGCGCCGGTGCCGCCGACAGGCGCAGCAGGAAGACGGGCCTGCCGGCGGCGCGTGCCCGGCGCTGCAGGCGCCGGGTCGCCGTCAGGTCGAGGCTTGCCGGGTCGCCGCGGATTTCGACGATGACGGCGGCAAGCGCGGCAAGGCCGGCCGCCTCGCCGGCGATCCACAGCGCGTCGAGCGGCCTTCGCGCGCGGGCAAACAGCAGCGCATGGTCGGGAATGCCGAACAGCGCCTCGATGGCCGGCGCATGGGGAAAGCCGGCCTCGCCGGCCAGATCGGCCGCGCCCACCCACAATAGCGGCGCCGCGCCGGCGCCGGCCTGGCTGCGGCGGGCAAGGCTGGCGAGCGCCAGCGCAAATCCGGTCACGGCGCCGGCGTCGCGCGCCTGAAGTCCGTGAATCTCGCAAAGGGCCGCCCGCGCCAGGCCGCCGCCGAGCGCCCGGTCGAACCCCGCCGCGCCGGTGGCCACGACATCGGCCACGGTCGCGTTGCGGTTGGCCGCGACAGGTGCCGGGCCGGCGGCAATGGCGGGCATGCCGCCCTGGCGTAGAAGTACTGTCCCGGCGCGGGCGTCGGTCCCGCCGCTTGCCGGACAGGCCGACTGCCCGGCCGCAACGGTAAACCGTTCCGGCGGCCGGTCCTCGATCGCAGCGATTCTGCGGCGCAAGGCAGGCAAAAGCTCTCGCGCCACGGCGTTTTGCGCCATGCCACCCATGCTCCCAACGGGATTTCAACGATGAATGTTCCTGTTATGTTCTTATCGATTCCAGAGCGATCGAAAAGAGTCAAGAGGGGAGATAAGAATCTTTTCCTGTAGCGGAGCTGCTCCGGGCATGGTCTGCGGGTGAAAAATCTCGCAAACCGGATTGTCAGCCTATATATGCGCAGGCACGGCGCGAACCCGAACGGTGA
Organism: Rhizobiaceae bacterium; assembly: GCA_041397625.1. Taxonomy (GTDB): domain Bacteria; phylum Pseudomonadota; class Alphaproteobacteria; order Rhizobiales; family Rhizobiaceae; genus JAWKWH01. The sequence goes on along the minus strand of JAWKWH010000004.1, from coordinate 372,759 downwards.
TCGATCCAGGACAAGAATGGCCCGCATCTACGAGACACGCTTGTGGCGAGACCGGTATTCCCCGTCGCTTGACGAGCTGGAAATGCTGGCGATCGAGGCCTACGCGCACCTGCCGGCGGCGTTCAGGGAACTGACCGGCGGCGTCATCATCCAGATCGCCGAATACCCGACCGAGGAGATCATGGACGACCTGGCGCTGGAAACGCCGTTCGACCTGCTCGGCCTGTTCGAGGGGCGCGGCATCGCCGAGCGCTGGAACCCGCAGACCGGCGAGGGCGAGAACCGCATCACGCTCTATCGCCGCGCCATCCTCGACTACTGGTCGGAAAACGAGGAGACGCTGGGCGACATCATCACCCATGTGCTGATCCACGAACTCGGCCACCATTTCGGCCTTTCCGACGAGGACATGGAGCGCATCGAGGCCGACGCCGACGTGACCGACCGGCCATAACGGCCGATGCCGGTCGTATCGGCAATGCCGGCTACTGTTCGGAAAGCTTCATCGACGGGTCGTAGTCCCTGCCCTCAACCTCCTTGACCACCGCCTGGCCGCAGCGCATGGCGCCGGTGCCGGCATCGAAGGCATAGGCCGGCGAACCGTGCAGCCTCCAGCCATCGTTCAGCGCCGCCGTGACCCGATGGCAGAAGCTCGCATCGTCGGGCCCGCTCAGGAACCGGTAGAGTTTCAAGGCGGCATTCCCTTTCTAGTTGGCCGGACGTACCGTCGCTTTGCCACGGCGCAGGCGATGCCGCAAGCGGTCCTGCGCGGCCGGGAGTTGACGAAACGGGCAGTCCTCACTATCTGCAGCGCTTCGTGAAAGGCCGGAAGCGCCCGCCGTCCGCTGCCGCAAGGCATGGTGAAGCTTTCCTTGAGACAAGACGTTTCGACGCCGGAACCGGCCGGAACGGCAATGCGGACCCCGTTTCAAATGATGCCGTTCCGGAAAAGGAGCGTAACGATGACATCGACCATCGACTACAAGCAGCATGCCAGGCGGCTCAGAACCGCGCTGGGCGAAACAGGTATCGACATCAGCCATTCAGGCGCGCTGGAACTGGTGGCAAAACAGTTTGGCGCGCGCGACTGGAACACGCTTGCCGCGAGCCCTGTAGAGCCCGACGCAGCACCGTTTTCGGTCGGCCAGCGCGTCGAAGGCACGTTCAACGACAAGCCGGCCATGGGCCGTGTCATCGGCCTTTCCGAGACGATCAAGCCGGATCTGTGGCGCGTCACGGTGGCGTTCGACCCGCCGGTCGACGTGGTGACGTCGGAGCTGTTTTCCTCCGAACGCCGGCGCATCACCATGATCGTCGGCGCCGACGGCCGCTCGCGGCGGCTGACCGGCACCGAGACCGGCGTGATGGCACTGAACGCGGCTTAGGCGGAAATGGCGGCCCGGGTGCAAGCACCCGGGCCTGCCGCCGCTTGATTCGCCGGCGCGCATGGTGCAAATCGTGCGCCTGACAATCCCATCAAAGCGAAGGTCTGGGCCCTAAATGGACAAGTTCACGAAGCTCACCGGGGTCGCGGCGCCCCTGCCGATCGTCAATGTCGACACCGACATGATCATCCCGAAGGACTATCTGAAGACGATCAAGCGCACCGGTCTGGGCAAGGGACTGTTCGCCGAGATGCGCTTCAACGAGGACGGCTCGGAAAACGAGGATTTCGTGCTCAACAAACAGGCCTATCGAAACGCGCAGATCCTGGTTGCCGGCGACAATTTCGGCTGCGGCTCGTCGCGCGAGCATGCACCCTGGGCGCTGCTCGACTTCGGTATTCGCTGCGTGATCTCGACCTCGTTTGCCGACATTTTCTACAATAACTGCTTCAAGAACGGCATCCTGCCGGTCACGGTCAGCCCGGAGGATCTCGAGAAGCTGATGGACGACGCCGAGCGCGGCGCCAACGCGACGATCACGGTTGATCTCGAGGCCATGGAAATCCGTGGCCCCGACGGCGGCGTCATCACCTTCGACCTCGACCAGTTCAAGCGCCACTGCCTGCTGAACGGCATCGACGATATCGGCCTGACCATGGAGAAGGCGACGGCGATCGAGGCGTTCGAGGACAAGAACGCCGCGGCCAGGCCGTGGGTCTGAGCCGTCCGGCAATGAAACCGTTTCTGCCCCGGCGATACGAACATGTCGCGTTCGGCCTGCTTTTGTCCGGCATGATGTCGTGCATGGTGTCGGGGCTGGCAACATTGCTGGCGGTCGGCCTTGACGGTGATCTTCCGGCTTTGTGGATGAAAGCCTGGCTGTCCTCCTGGGCCATTGCCTTTCCGGCGGTGCTGGTCGTCGCACCCCTGGTGCGGCGGATACTGAACCGGATCGTGATCGGGGATTGAGATGTCAAACCGCAGATTGATCTCGACCGGATCGCCGATGGAAAAGGCCGCGGGCTATTCGCGCGCCGTGGTTGACGGCGACTGGTGTTTTATTGCCGGCACGACAGGCTATGACTACGCCACCATGGCAATGCCGGACGATGTGGCCGCGCAAGCGCGCAACTGCCTGAAAACCATCGGCGCAACGCTTCGCGAAGCCGGCTTCGACCTGGAACATGTGGTGCGCGCCCGCTACATTGTCACCGACGCGGCCCATGTCGAACCGGTTTTCGCCGTGCTCGGCGAGATATTCGGCGATATCCGTCCGGCAGCGACCATGATCATCGCCGGACTGGTGAAGCCGGAGATGAAGGTCGAGATCGAAATCACAGCGCGCAAGACGCCGGACTGGACCGGAGCGGAATTCTTCGAGCTACCCCGCAATGTCGACTGAAGTATCGGCCATTTCCAGCGATCCGCCGTCGCGCAGCAATTCGACGACGATCCGGTAGCGGCCTGGCACCGGCCGACCGGACCTGCCGGCATAGACGGCGAATTCCGGCCGCGGATCCCGTAACGGGCGCGTCGTTTCGGCCGCCACCACCCCGCCCGCCGGGCCGTAGAGCGTCAGCTTGATACGATCGCCGGGGCGCAGGTTGATGAACCAGCTCCAGGCAACGAGCGCCTCCGCGCCGGCATCGATCGTCGGCGGCGGTCCGGCAAGCGTAAGCTTGCCCGCGCTGATATCGGTGCCGGTCAATCCGGCGCCGAGCATCCTGGTGGTGCCGAACCCGGCCTGTTCGTGTGGCCGACGGCCGATCAACGGCCTCATGTCGCCCGCCGCGCGAAGGCACCGGTCGCCCTCACGCACACCGGAGAACGGATCGACAAACCTGCCGTCGCGGCGGACCGCGACATGCAGGTGCGGATAGGCGGCAAGTCCCGAGGCGCCGATCTCGCCGATCTTCTGGCCGCTCCGCACTTTCTCGCCGGCGCGCACGGCGAGGCTTGCCCGGCGCAGATGGCAGTAATGCGCGGTCACGCCGTCGCCATGGTCGATGGCAAGGCCGTTGCCGCATTCGCGTCCGGCCACCGCCGCCGCGCCCTGCCCGTCCCGCACCAGTCGGTCGTCGAGACCGTCGCGCGCCTCGATTACCGTGCCGCCGGCCATGGCGAGGACGGCGACGCCGCGCCGCATGTCGGTCATGGATTGCAGCCTGATGTCGGTGCCCGGATAGCCGTCGCGGGTGGCGGAGCCGCAGAAAGGATCGACCGCGCCGCGACCGGGATCGATGTCCGGTAACATCTGGATGAAGCAATCGACACCGAGCGTGCAGGCGGCGGGAAAGGTAAGCTCGCCCGCCGCAGCGCGCGGCATGGCGGCCGCTACCGCAAGCGCGGCCAACGGCATGATCTGGAAACGCAATCCGCCGGCCCGGCCCATGGGCGGCCCGTCCTTTCTCCTCGTGTCTGGAAGGCCTGGAGCAACCGGTTGCCACCCGCCGCTTACCGGTCTACAGGCTGTCGCACTATCTGCACAGGAAAGGGCATTTGATGGCAAGTCGCAAGCTTCTTCTTCTTCCCGGCGACGGAATCGGTCCGGAAGCCATGGCCGAGGTGCGCAAGATCATCGCCATGATGAACGCCGATATGGGCGCGGGATTCGAGCTCGACGAAGGCCTTGTCGGCGGTTCGGCCTACGATGCCCATGGCCAGGCGATCTCCGAGGACGACATGGCCAAAGCGCTTGCCGCCGACGCCGTGCTGTTCGGCGCCGTCGGCGGACCGAAATGGGACGGCGTGCCCTACGAGGTGCGCCCGGAGGCCGGTCTGCTGCGCCTGCGCAAGGACATGGAGCTGTTCGCCAATCTGCGTCCCGCCATCTGCTATCCGGCGCTCGCCGCCTCGTCGTCGCTGAAGCCGGAAGTGGTGGAAGGGCTCGATATCCTGATCGTGCGCGAACTGACCGGCGGCGTCTATTTCGGCGAGCCGAAGGAGATCATCGATCTCGGCAACGGCCAGAAGCGCGGCATCGACACCCAGGTCTACGATACGTTCGAGATCGAGCGCATTTCCGGCGTCGCCTTCGAGCTGGCGCGCACGCGGTCCAACAAGGTGTGCTCGATGGAAAAGCACAATGTCATGAAATCGGGCGTATTGTGGAAGGACGTCGTGGCGGCGACCCACAAGGCCAGATACGCCGACGTGGAACTGACCCACATGCTGGCCGATGCGGGCGGCATGCAGCTGGTGCGCTGGCCCAAGCAGTTCGATGTGATCGTCACCGACAATCTGTTCGGCGACATGCTGTCGGACGTCGCCGCCATGCTGACCGGTTCGCTCGGCATGCTGCCGTCGGCCTCGCTGGGTGCGCCCGATCCGAAGACCGGCAGCCGCAAGGCGCTTTACGAGCCAGTGCACGGTTCGGCTCCCGATATCGCCGGCAAGGGCATCGCCAATCCGATCGCCATGATCGCGTCGTTTGCGATGTGCCTGCGCTATTCGTTCAACATGGTCGACGAGGCCGATCGGCTGGAGAAAGCCATTTCGGAGGTGCTCGATCGGGGCTTGCGCACCGGCGACATCATGGCCGACGGCTGCACGCAGGTCTCGACCTCCGAAATGGGTGACGCCATCGTGTCAGCATACAACGGCTAACGGGTTGACACATCGCCTGCGCATCGGCTGAACGGGGCGATGCGCAAACCGATCACGATCACGAAGACCGAGGCGCGCCGCGCATGGATCGCGGCGCAGAAGCTCGATGCCGATGCGCCGTTCGGCGAGGGGCCGGATGCGGTTTGCAAGGCCGTGGAACACCTGGGTTACGTGCAGATCGACACGATCAACGTGATCGAGCGCTGCCACCACCACATATTGTTCAACCGCATCCCTGCCTATCGCCGTGCCGATCTACATCACGCCCAGAGCGTCGACCGAAGCGTTTTCGAATACTGGACACATGCGCTCTCCTACGTACCGACGCGTGACATCCGCTTCTTCCTGCCGGCGATGAAGGCGCATCGCGACGGTCCGGACAGGTGGTTCGGTGCGGTCCCGCCCGGCCGGATGCGCCGGGTGATGAAAATGGTGCGCGACAACGGACCGATCTCGATCCGCGACATCGAGGAAAGGCGGGTGGAAAAGGACCATGAATGGGCGAGCCGCAAGCCGTCGAAGCGGGCGCTGGAACTCGCCTTCTTCAACGGCCGGCTGGCGATCTCGTCGCGCGACGGCATGGTCAAGTCCTACGACCTGATCGAGCGGCATTTCGGCTGGGAGAAGACGCCGCGTCCGGCCACCGACCGGCAGATTCTCGACTATCTTCTGGACCGCGCGTTGCGATCGCAGGCGCTGGTGAGCCTCGATTCCATCTGCCATCTCGACGCCGGGCGCAAGGGGGCGATCCTCGAGGTGATCGAGCGGCGGATGCGCGGCCGCAAGTTGAAGCCGGTTGTTGTCGAGGGCGATGATGCGAACTACTGGGCGGAGCCCGATGTCCTGGATGCCCCGCACCGGGACACCGATCCCGCCCGCATCCATATCCTGTCGCCCTTCGATCCGCTGATCATCCAGCGCAGGCGCACCGCGGCGCTTCTCGGCTACGACCATGTGTTCGAGGCCTATGTGCCGGCAGCCAAACGCAAGTTCGGCTATTTCACCCTGCCGGTGCTGGCGGGCGACGAAATCGTCGCGGCACTCGATCTCAAGGCCGACCGGCAGGCGGGCAAGCTACTGGTGCAGGCCTGGCACTGGGTCGGCAAGGGCGACGCGGCGCAGCACGAGGCGGCGATCGAAGCCGCGCTTGAACGTTTCGAACATTTCCAGCTCGACTAGGCTGTATCGACGTTCAGGTCTCGCGCCGCACCCGAAACCTGAACGTCGATACAGCCTAGGGTCCCGATCCTAGACCTTCACCCCTGCCGGCACCGGCCCCCATTTGTTTTCGTGCTTCTGCGACGGGATCAGCGAGAAGACGAACAGGATCAATCCGCCGATATAGGGCACGAGAATGAGCAGGTAGAACCAGCCCGACAGGCCGATATCGTGCTGGCGGCGCACCATGACGGCGATCGACGGCAGGATGATCGCCAGCCATGCGACCGCTCCCAGGCCGATTGTCAGATAAGGTTCCTCGCTGTCGAAATTGCCGATCGCCGCGTCGAACACCGCACCCACGGCCACCACCAGGGCGATACCGACATAGACAAACAGCATGTATCCCCAGAACTCCTTGCGCCGGGCGCGGGCGCGGAAGTTGACGTAGTCGGTGGTGATCGCCCGCTTGAAATAGCCGAACAGGCCGAGCGCCTCGCCCGAAGGGGCAGCGGCCTCGAACCGGCCGAACTGTGCCGGCGGCGTGGCGGCCTGCGCCGATTCGACGATGAAGATCTCCTGGGCGTAGTCCCCCTTGGCGGCGAAATCGACCCTCGTTCCCTTGCCGATCGGCTGCAGCTGCTGCATGTCGGCGCGCGCGAAGGAGTAACGGTTGCCGTCGTCGCCGCTGATAAAGCCCTGACCGATATTGTCGTCGTAATGAAGCACTTCACCACGCATGAAACGATCCCCTTGCCTGCGGGCCATCCCCTGCGCCCGTGATTCGACATTATCCCGGTGACCGAAGCCGGGTAAAGGCGACGGCGTGGCGGCGCGCAATGCGTGTCCACAGAGGTTGCGATTGACTTGGCGGCAAAACCGCAACATAAGCACCGGCGAAACGGAAAACCGATGCACACTTTCAAGAATGCACGCATCAGATGCGCTATCCCCGGCCTTGCGGCCGGCGGCGACCGCATTGCCGTTTCGACCAAATGCACGGCCAAAACGACGACCAAAACGGTCTGACCTCCCTGGCCTGCCCGCATTTCCCCGGGGCTGAGTGCCGGGGGATGAAGGCCCGCGCTACGGCCGGCGGGTTGAAAAAGGGGAGAAGGACAGGATTTCCGCCATGGGATTCAAGATCGCGATTGCCGGCGCCACTGGAAATGTGGGCCGCGAAATGCTCAACATACTGGAAGAGCGCGGGTTTCCGGCCGACGAGATCGTGCCGCTCGCCTCGCGCCGCTCGGCCGGCACGGAGGTCTCCTACGGCGACCGAACGCTCAAGGTCCGGGCGCTCGACACCCATGATTTTTCCGACACCGATATCTGCCTGATGTCGGCCGGCGGCTCGGTCTCCAAGGAGCAGTCGCCGCGTATCGGCGCCAAGGGCTGCGTGGTGATCGACAATTCCTCGGCCTGGCGCTACGACGCCGAGGTGCCGCTGATCGTGCCGGAGGTCAATCCGGACGCGATCGAAGGCTTCCGCAAGAGGAATATCATCGCCAATCCCAACTGCTCGACCGCGCAGCTCGTCGTGGCGCTGAAGCCGCTGCACGACGCGGCGACGATCCGCCGCCTGGTGGTGGCGACCTACCAGTCGGTCTCCGGCGCCGGCAAGGAGGGTATGGACGAGCTGTTCGAGCAGAGCCGCGCCGTGTTCGTCGCCGATCCGGTCGAGACCAGGAAGTTCACCAAGCGCATCGCCTTCAACGTCATTCCGCATATCGACGTCTTCATGGAGGACGGTTCGACCAAGGAAGAGTGGAAGATGGTCGCCGAGACCAAGAAGATGCTCGATCCGAAGATCAGGCTGACGGCGACCTGCGTGCGCGTACCGGTGTTCATCGGCCATTCCGAAGCGGTCAATATCGAGTTCGAAAAACCGATCTCGGCCGACGAGGCGCGCGACATCCTGCGCGATGCGCCGGGCTGCCTGGTGGTCGACAAGCGCGAGGACGGCGGCTACGTCACGCCTTACGAATCGGCCGGCGAGGATGCCTCCTTCATCAGCCGCATCCGCGAGGATCCGACGATCGACAACGGGCTCAACCTCTGGGTCGTTTCCGACAATCTGCGCAAGGGCGCGGCGCTCAACACGGTGCAGATCGCCGAATTGCTGCTTGCCCGCGGGCTGATCCAGCCCAAGAAGCAGGCGGCGTGACGGTCAGTCGCTGACGTCGGCGACAAGCCCGCGTTTCCTCATCATCGCCTCCGCGGTGGGCATCCTGCCGCGGAAGGCGATATAGAGCGCCTCCGGATCGGCGGAATCGCCGGCCGAATAGATGTGCTTCAGCAATTTGCCGGCTGTTTCCGGCGCAAACGCATCGCCGGCCTCCTCGAAGGCGGCGAAGGCGTCGGCATCGAGCACTTCCGACCACATGTAGGAATAGTAGCCGGCTGAATAGCCGTCGCCGGCGAAGACATGCAGGAAATGGGGCGAGCGATGGCGCATGGCGATGGCGGCGGGCAGGCCGAGCGCCGCCATGGTCTCCGCCTCGAACGTCCTTGCGTCCTCCACCGCCCCGCCGCCGCGATGATAGGCCATGTCCATCAGCGCCGAGGCGGTGAATTCCACCGTCTGGAACCCGGCATTGAAGGTCCGCGCGGCGAGCAGCTTGTCGAGCAGCGCCTTCGGCATCGGCTCGCCGGTACGGTAGTGCACCGCGTATTTCTCCAGGATCTCGGGCACGGTCAGCCAGTGCTCGTAGAGCTGCGAGGGCAGTTCGACGAAATCGCGCGCCACGGCGGTTCCCGACAGCGACGGCCAGGTGACTTCACTCATCAGCCCGTGCAGGGCGTGGCCGAACTCGTGAAACAGCGTATGCGCCTCGTCCATCGACAGTAGCGCCGGCTCGCCCCTGGCCGGCTTGGCGAAGTTCATGATGTTGTAGATCATCGGCTTGCGGCCGGTGCCGAGCCCATGGGCCGACTGCAGCCGGCTCATCCAGGCGCCGGAGCGCTTCGACGGCCGGGCGAAATAATCGGACATGAACATGCCGCGCCTGCTGCCGTCGGCGTTGAGGACCTCGAAAGCACGCACGTCCTCGTGCCAGCCGGCGATGTCGGGACGCGGGCGGAAGGTGACGCCGAAGAGCCTGGTGGCCACCGCGAAGCAGGCCTCGACGATGTTGTCGAGCTTCAGATAGGGCTTGAGCTCGGCCTCGTCGAAGGCGTGACGTTCGGATTTCAGCTTTTCGGCATAATGGCGCCAGTCCCAGGCGGCGATGGCGTGGTTGTGACCCTCGGTGGCGGCGATACGGGCGAGGTCGGCCTCGTCGGCAGCGGCGCATTGCTTGGCGCGTTCCCACACCGGCTCGAGCAGCCGCATCACGGCGTCGGGCGTCTTGGCCATCGTGTCGTCAAGCTTGTAGGCGGCATAGCTGTCGTAGCCGAGCAGGGCCGCCCTTTCCGTCCGCAGCGCGATCATCTTCTCGATCAGCGGCCAGTTGGTCGCCTCGCCGCGCGCCACGAAGGCGTTGTGCACGGTCTCACGCAGGTCGCGACGCTCGGAAAAGGCCAGAAACGGTTCGGCAATCGAGCGCGACAGGGTGACGACGAACCTGCCGTCATGGCCGCGGCTTGCGGCGGCGGTGGCCATCGAATCGCGCAGGAAGGCGGGCAGGCCGTCGAGATCGTCCTCGTCGAGCACCAGCTCCCATTTGCTCTCGTCGGCGAGCACGTTCTGGCCGAAGGCCGTGCCGAGGCTCGCCAACTCCTCGCTGATGGCGGCAAAGCGCCTGCGCGCTTCTCCCGCCAGCCTGGCGCCGGAGCGCACGAAGCCTTTCCAGCTCTTTTCCAGCGCGCGCGCCGTTTCGGCATCGAGGCCGAGCGCGTCGCGGGCGGCATGAAGCGCAGCAATACGGGCAAACAGCGCCTCGTTGAGACCGATCGCCGTGTAGTGACGCGCCATTTTCGGCGCCAGGTCGCGTTCCAGCGCCTGGATGGTCTCGTTGGTGTCGGCGCCGGCCTTGCACCAGAAGATCGAGGCCACTTTTGACAGCGCCTCGCCCGACAGCTCGAGCGCGGCGAGCGTGTTGTCGATGGTCGCCGGTTCGGGATTGGCGGCGATCGCGTCGATTTCGGCATCGTGGGCCGCGAAGGCGCGGTCGAAGACATCGGCGAAGTCATCGTCGCCGAAGGCGCCGAAACGCGGCAGGCCTTCGGGCCCGTTCCAGCGTACCAGAGGGTGATCGGCAAGGATGGTATCGGCGGATTTCACGGTCATGGCAGACGGTCCGGAGTTTTTGGCGGTAGCGCGGTTGCCGGTGATGCGGGCGCGATGACCCGGCGCGGAACGATGTCAATCCACGTCCGGGCGCTCGAAATCGCCGGTCTTGGCGTTCATTGCCCACAATTCTCCGGTCGAAATGTCGAACCATGCGCCATGCAATGTCAGGCGGCCCTTCTTTTCGAGAATATCGACGCAGGGGAAACTGCGCAGATTGGCGATGGAGAAGCGGATCGAGATGCGCTCCAGCGCCGTCTGGCGCTCGCTGGCGGTGAGCAAGCTGTTGCCGGTCACGGCCTCGGCCGCCGGCCCGACGAGGCTCATCCACTTGCCGATGAAGTCGCCCGGCGACAGCGGCTCGACGGCGGGATCGAGGGCGGCGTGAATGCCGCCGCAGCGGCCGTGGCCCATCACCACGATGTGTTTGACCTTCAGGCTCTGGACGGCGAATTCCAGCGCCGCCGACGTGGCGTGGAAATCGCCGGTCGGCGAGTAGGGCGGCACCAGATTGGCGACGTTGCGCATGACGAACAGTTCGCCCGGTCCGGTGTCGAATATGGTTTCGGGAGCGGCGCGCGAATCGCAGCAGGCGATCACCATCGTCTCCGGTTTCTGGCCGCTGCGCGCCAGGGTGCGGTAGCGGTCGGATTCATGCGCATAGCGGCCGGCGATGAAATTGCGATAGCCGTCAAGAAGGCTCTGCGGAAGATGGTTCATGGGTTCGCGGCGACCCCGGTCTTTGTGGCGGTTGATGTGACAAACACCGCGGCGGCCGATCCGTCAACCGGTCAATCGTCCGAGATTGCCGAATTGAGCGCCAGGTCGAGCGGCGGCGCGGTCAGGCAGTCGGCATCGGTCTCGAGCGTCAGCTCATCTGCGCCGCGTTCGACACTGCGCCGCATGAGCGCGAAAACCGAGCTGGTGACCGCTCGCAACGCCGCGCCGTCGCTGGCGCCTGCCAGCTTGTGGGCGAGAAAAAGCGCCGACGTCAGGTCGCCAAGCCCGTTAGGCGGACGGCTGACCGATGGGTGGCGTATGGCAAGCGGCGCCGCCTCGCAAACCAGCAGGTTGCCGGTTTCATCGCCCTTGAAGGCGGAGGTCACCAGAACCTTGGCGACGTTCAGGCTTCTCGCCTGCTCGACCAGGCTCGGCTGGCTGTCTCCGGAGAGCCAGCCGAGCTCGAAACTGTTGGGCGTGGCGATGTCGGCAAGCGGCAGCAGCACGTCGCGGATGGCCGATGCGGTGCCTGCGGGCACATAGAGGCCGCCATTGTCGCCGATCACCGGATCGCAGACATAGACAACGCCCGGGTTGGCCCCTTTTACGGTCGTGATCAGCCGGGCGATCGCCGCGGCCTGGGCGGGGCTGCCGAGATAACCGGTCAGAATGCCTCCGACCTCGCCCAGCCATGGCGCGGTTGCGAGATCGGCAAGAAAGGCGGCGAACGCGTCGTCGTCGGGCACGATCCGCGTCGACGGGCCGTGGCCTGGATGCCAGGGCAGCAGCACGGTCGGTACCGACCACGCCGGATAGCCCAGCGCTTCCAGCGCGAAGACACCGGCGCGATTGCCCACCGAGCCACGCGCCACATGGCTGGAAATGGCGATGACGGCGGGTTTCGTCGACGTTTTCGCTGCGGCCATCGCCATCGTCCGTTTCGGGTGGAATCAGAGCGTGACAACGCACGACTTCAATCGGCGCGTCAACTCCTCTAGTCTCGGCGAAAATAGCACCTTGCCTGATTCTCGAGGAAACGACGATGAATGTGACATTGCCCCGACGCCAAGCCATTTTAGCGCCCTTGAAGGCGTTCGCGCTGCTGCTGGTCATCGCGCCGCTGCTGTCGGCCTGCGGCTTCAACACCATTCCCACATATGAGGAGCAGGCCAAGGCGGCCTGGAGCCAGGTGCTCAACCAGTATCAGCGCCGCGCCGACCTCATTCCCAACCTGGTGGAGACGGTGAAGGCCTATGCCGCCCACGAGCGCGAGACGCTTGAAGCGGTGGTCGAGGCGCGCTCCAAAGCAACGCGGGTGCAGATCTCGGTCGACGACCTTGCCGATCCCGAAGCGTTCAAGGCGTTCCAGGAGGGCCAGGCCGGCCTGTCGGGTGCGCTGTCGCGGCTGCTGGCGGTGGTGGAGAACTATCCGGACCTGAAGGCCAACCAGAACTTCCTGGCGCTGCAGGCGCAGCTTGAGGGCACGGAAAACCGCATCGCCGTGGCGAGGCGCGACTATATCGAGGCGGTGCGCGTCTATAACACCTCGCTGAAGACGCTGCCGACGATGCTCTGGGCGAAGCTGTGGTTCACCGACAACGAGCCGTTCCAGAACTTCTCCATCGACGACGGCGACATGAACGCGCCCAAGGTGGACTTCGACACCAAGGGCTGAGGCGACAGGGCGGCAGGATGAGCGCGCGTTCGGTTGGAAGCGCGGCCGCGTGGCCGCTCCGCGGCCTGACCGCTGCGGCGATACTGGCGCTCGTCTTCGTCGCAAGCGCCGCCGCCGCCTCGCTTCCGGCGCTGACCGGCAGGGTCGTCGACAATGCCGGGCTGATCGACCCAGCCACCAGATCGGCGATCGAGGCCAAGCTCAAGGCGCATGAGGAGAAATCCTCTGACCAGGTGGTGGTGGCGACGATTCCCGGCCTGGAGGGCGAGGTGCTGGAGGACTATGCCAACCGCCTGTTCCGGGCCTGGGGCCTCGGCCAGGCGCAGCAGAACAATGGCGTGCTGCTGTTGGTGGCGCGCGACGACCGCAAGATCCGCATCGAGGTCGGCTACGGGCTGGAAGGCACGCTGACCGACCTGCATTCGAAACTGATCATCGACAACACGATTGTGCCGGCCTTCCGCGCCGGCAATTTCGCCGGCGGCATTTCGGCGGGCGTCGACGACATCCTGACCGTGTTGACGGGCGATGGCGCCGAGCTTGAGGAACGGGCCCGCAAGCGCGACGACAGCCAAAGCTGGACCAGCTACATTCCCGGCATCTTCATCGCGCTGTGGATATCGCTGTTCGTGTCGATCTTCGGCTTTGCCATCCTGGCGCCGATCTTCGGCAGGAAGCTTGGCCCCGGCCGTTACCGCTGGCTCGGCATCGACGTGACGGTCGGCGGTGGTGGCTCGTCTGGGCGCTCGTCCGGGTCGAGCAGCGGCTGGTCTTCGGGCGGTGGCGGCGGCTTTTCCGGCGGTGGAGGATCGTCCGGTGGCGGCGGCGCCTCGGGCGGTTGGTAACGGGAGCGGGTGATGGCGCGGAAAACCGTCTTGAGCAGCGAGGACCATGCCCGGATCGCCGAGGCGGTCAGGCAGGCAGAAAAGGCAACCAGCGGCGAGATCTATTGCGTGGTGGCGCGGCAGAGCGACGACTATTTCTATCCGTCCGCCTTCTTCGCTGCGCTGACGATCGCGGTGGCCGCGGTGATCACCGCCCTGGCGGTCGATACCGGCTGGCGGACTGTGCCGGCGGTGCTGTTTCCGACCGCCGCGCTGGCGGCGCTGCTGACCGCGCTTGCACTGTTGAAGTTCGTGCCCGGCCTGCGCATCCTCCTGGTGCCGCGCAGCCTGCGCTACCGCCGCGCCTCGGCCAATGCGGTGGCGCAGTTCCTCAGCCACAACATCCACGCGACGAGCGGCCGGACCGGCGTGCTAATTTTTGTTTCGCTAGCGGAACAATATGCCGAGATCGTTGCCGACAGCGGTATCGATGCCAAGGTGGCGCAAGAGAGCTGGAACACCGTCATTGCCGATCTGACCGCCAGGGCGGCCGAAGACCGGCTTGCCGACGGCTTCGTTGCCGCGATCGAGGCGGTGGGCGCCGAACTTGCGCATCATTTTCCCGTCGGCGCCGACGATCGCAACGAGCTCGGCGATCATCTGGTCGAGATCTGATTCGCATCCACCGTATTCCGGCCGGCCTCTCGCTATCTGCTTGCCATGTCCGTGCGGGGGCGGATAAGGTTAACGAACCATGACCACGATGACGATCGACATCAGGCCGGCCGGGCCGGGCGACGCGCAGGCGATAGCCGATGTGCATCACCAGTCATGGCATTGCGCCTATGCCGGAATCATCCCGCACAAGGCGCTGTCGACGATGATTGCGCGCCGTGGCACCAACTGGTGGGCCAGGGCGATCCGCCGGGTGGCGACCGTGCTGGTGGTGGAGATGGGCGGCCGGATCGTCGGCTATGCGACGCTCGGCCGCAACCGCGCCCGCGAACTGCCGCAGCAGGGCGAGATCTACGAGCTTTACATCCTGCCGGAATATCAGGGTGTCGGGCTCGGTACCCGGCTGTTCCGGTCGGCGCGACGCAAGCTTGCCGAACACGGACTGAAGGGCCTCGTGGTGTGGGCGCTCGAGGACAACGAGGTCGCGATGTCGTTCTACGAAGGCGCCGGCGGCTTCGACACGGCGGAAGGCATCGAGGTCTTTGACAGCAAGGCGCTGCGCAAGATCGCTTTTACCTGGAGCTGAGTTTTGTCCGGGGGCATGCGTCCCACCCCCTGCGAAAGCTGATGTTGCCATGCAACACCCAAAATCGTATCGGCTGTCAACGTACTTTTGTCCGGAGTGATGAGACCATGCGCATCGACGCCATAGCCATCGGCAACAAGCCGCCCGAGGACGTCAACGTCATCATCGAGGTGCCGGTCGGCGGCCAGCCGATCAAATACGAGCTCGACAAGGAAGCGGGAACGCTGGTCGTCGATCGTTTCCTCTACACGCCGATGACCTATCCCGGCAATTACGGTTTCGTGCCGCACACGCTGTCCGACGACGGCGATCCGATCGACGTGCTGGTGGTCAACACCCGGCAGCTGGCGCCCGGCTGTGTCATCAATGTCCGGCCGGTCGGCGTGCTGGTCATGGAGGACAATTCCGGTCAGGACGAGAAGATTCTCGCGGTGCCGTCGCCACACCTGACCCAGCGCTACCAGGACGTCCACAATTTCTCCGACCTGCCGGCGATCACGCTGAAGCAAATCCAGCATTTCTTCGAGCACTACAAGGATCTGGAACCCGGCAAGTGGGTGAAGATCGGCGACTGGCTCGATGCCGGCGAGGCGCGTCGCATGATCGTCGAGGCGATCGAACGGGCCAGGGGCTGACGTCCGGCGGTTACGCGCCGGCCGCCTGCGGCGCATGGTGGCGGCTACGGATCAGTGGCAGCATGAACAGCCCGATCATGAACAGGGCGATCACCGGCGTGACGCCGAGGCGCTGTGCGTCCTCGGGCGAGAAGCCGAGCGCCTCGCGGGCGAAATAGGCCGTCGTCAGCGCAATCGCCAGAGGCCCGATGAAGGTGGTCGCCTTGCCCGACAGGGCGTAGAGGCCGAAGGCCTCGCCGACCCGGTCGCGCTCGACCTGGTCGACCAGCAGCGTGCGCGATGCCGCCTGCACCGCTCCGCCGGCGGCGCCGATCATCGCGCCGGCACAGTAGAAGACGATATCGGGCAGGTTCGATCCCTCGCCGCCGGCGACGGAAACGAACAGGATCTCGGTCTTGGTGGTGGAGATCACAAGAATGCAGCACAGGGTCAGAAGAAGGATCGAGCCGCCGACGACCAGCTTGGGACCGAAGCGCTGATCGATGCGACCGCCGATCCAGGCGCCGAAGGCGCCGGTGATGTTGGCGAGAATGCCGAAAATACCGATCTGGGTGATACTCCATCCGAGCACGCCGGCGGCATAGATGCCACCGAAGCTGTAAAGCGCGTTGAGCGCGTCGCGGTAGAACATGCTGGCGAGCAGGAAGCTGAAATAGCTGCGTTGTCCGGGTAGCCGGCTAAGCGTGGCGACCAGCGACTTCAGGCCGTTAACCACGGCGCCCTTGACCGCCTTTCGCCGCGGCGCGTCGGGTGTGAACAGGAAAAGCGGAATGATGAAGATCAGGTACCAGACGGCGGTGAACGGTCCGGACGCGCGGTCGCCCTCTCTTGCCGCCACGTCGAGGCCGAACAGCGGATCGAGCCCGAGCAGGGTCTTGCCGCTGCCGGGCTGACCGGCCAGCAGACCGAGCACGATGACCAGGCTGATCAGGCCGCCGACATAGCCGAGACCCCAGGCGGAACCGGAGAGCCGGCCGAGCTCGGAACGCGGCACCAGATCCGGCATCATGGCGTTGTTGAAGACGGCGGCGAACTCCATGCCGATCAACGCCAGGATGACCGCGAATATCGGCAGGGCGTAGCTGTGCATGCCCGGCACCGCCCACCACAGCATGAAGCAGCCGATGACGCCGACGACCGAGAACATGGCGATCCACGGCTTGCGCGGACCGGTGGCGTCGGCGATGGCGCCCAGCACGGGTGCCATCAGTGCAATCACCAGTCCGCCGAACCCGGTGGCATAACCCCAGTATTCCTGCCCCTCGGCGCTGTTGGCGGCGACGGCGGAGGCGAAATAGGGCGCAAAGACGAAGGTGATGATCAGCGTGTGAAAAGGCTGGGCTGCCCAGTCGAAGAACATCCAACCCCAGATACCGCGGCGGTTTGCTCGCGGCGCTGTTTCGGTGACCACCGCATCGCTCATTGCCCGCCCTCCGCTTAGACGTCCTGCCCTGCCAGATCGTTCATGAGGCCGGCGGCGACGGTCAGCCGCGACAGGGTGATGTCGCCGCCATCGATCAGTTCGCGCATGCGCTCGCCGGCGCGCGCCGCGCCCGAACCGCCGTTCTCAAGCCAATGGCCGACCGGGTCGGCGGCCTTGCCGGCGGCCTTGAGCGCCTCGACCGCGATGCGACGGCGCGCCGAGGCGATCATTTCGTTGGCGCGGGCCAGCGCCAGTCCGTCATAGTAGTCGGTAACCGCGATGGAACGGGCGGCCTCGGCGATGCGGCTGATGCGGAAATGCTCGGTGACGCCGAAATAGGCCTGGGCGGCCGTCGTGAGGCCGGTATCGGCACGTTCGGCCACGATAACGGCATCGGGAATGACATCGGAACTGCCAAGCAGGGCAAGCCGTCTGGCAAGGTCGGTCGGTGCGCCGGCGGCCTCGCAACCTGCCTGGCGGGCAAGCAATGTCTCCGACATGAAATCCGGCATCATCGCTGCAAGTTTCGGTTCCAGTTCACCGCGCGC
Source organism: Rhizobiaceae bacterium (assembly GCA_041397625.1). Classification (GTDB taxonomy): domain Bacteria; phylum Pseudomonadota; class Alphaproteobacteria; order Rhizobiales; family Rhizobiaceae; genus JAWKWH01. The sequence goes on along the minus strand of JAWKWH010000004.1, from coordinate 355,293 downwards.
CCGACGAATCGACTCCACCTTCTCGCCGAGCGGCCGGCCGTCTTCGGCCTGGCGCAGGAACCAGCCGGTGGCGCCGTGGACGATGCGGCCGGCCTCGGCATAGAATTCGAGCTGGGTCGCGCCGGGCACCTTGTTGTCGAGCGCATCGATATCGGCGTAAAGCCGGCCCAGTTCAAATCCGTCGCGCACAAGCACGAAGGCCGAGAGGATATCCGCTGACGAACGGCCGCTCAGATCTTGCAGCCGGCTAATAAAAGCCGGACCGCCTCGGTTGATCGCATCGTTGGCGAGCAATGTTGCGACGATCTCGCGGCGCAGCCGGTGGTGGGAAATCTCGTCGGCAAATTTTTTCGCCATCTGGTCGGGGAAGTACCCGCTCAGATCGCCGGCGAAATGCGGATCGTCGGGCAGGTCGCTCGCGACCAGCTCGTCGAACAGGACGATCTTGGCATAGGCCAGCAGCACGCCGAGTTCCGCGCGGCTCAAGGCTTCGCCACGCGCCTGGCGCTCGGCGAACTCGGTGTCGTCGGGCAGAAGCTCGACGGCGCGGTCCAGCAGGCCCCGCTCCTCAAGCGCCTTCATGAAGCGACCCTGATGGCCCATGTCGGCCAGCCCGCGCCGCTCCGACAGCGACAGGGCCAGCGTCTGGCGGTAATTGTTGGTCAGCACCAGCCGGGCGACGTCGTCGGTCATGCGGGCGAGCAGCTTGTCGCGCGCCGGCCGGGCCAACTTGTCCCCGCGCATCGCGGCGGCGAGCGCGATCTTGATATTGACCTCGACGTCGGAGGAATTGACGCCGGCGGAATTGTCGATGGCGTCGGAATTGCAGCGTCCGCCGGCAAGGCCGTATTCGATGCGCGCACGCTGGGTGACGCCGAGATTGGCGCCTTCGCCGATCACCTTGGCGCCGACTTCGGCGGCGGTGATGCGAATGGCGTCGTTGGCGCGGTCGCCGGCATCCTGGTTGGATTCCGATTTGGCGCGCACATAGGTGCCGATACCGCCGAACCACAACAAATCCGCCTTGCAACGCAGGATGGCGCGCATGATCTGCTGCGGCGAGGCGGATGTATCCGAAAAGTCGAGCAAGGCGGCCGCTTCAGGAGACAGTTTGATCGACTTGGTGGCGCGCGAGACGATCATGCCGCCCTTCGACAGTTTCGATGTGTCGTAGTCCTGCCAGCTCGAACGTCCGAGATCGAACAGGCGCTGGCGCTCGACGAAAGAACCGGCCGGATCGGGGTCGGGATCGATGAAGATGTCGCGGTGATCGAAGGCGGCGAGCAGCCTGGTGTGGCGCGACAGAAGCATGCCGTTGCCGAACACGTCGCCCGACATGTCGCCGACGCCGACCGCGGTGAAATCCTCGTTCTGGATATCGCGATCCATCTCGCGGAAATGCCGCTTGACCGCCTCCCAGGCGCCGCGGGCGGTAATGCCCATCTTCTTGTGGTCGTAACCGGCCGAACCGCCGGAGGCAAAAGCGTCGTCGAGCCAGAAACCGTGCGCCTGGCTGATGCCGTTGGCGGTATCGGAGAACGTCGCCGTGCCCTTGTCGGCGGCAACGACGAAATAGGGATCGTCGCCGTCGCGGCGGACGACACCGGCCGGCGCCTTGACCCTGGCGCCGTCGAGATTGTCGGTGACCGACAGGAGGCTGGCGATGAAATTCATGTATGCCTGCCGGCCGGCCTGGAACACCTCGTCGCGCGAGCCGCCCGCCGGCAGGCGCTTCGGAAAGAAGCCGCCCTTGGCGCCGACCGGCACGATGACGGCGTTCTTGACCTGCTGCGCCTTGGCGAGACCGAGAATCTCGGTGCGGTAGTCCTGCGCCCGGTCCGACCAGCGCAAGCCGCCGCGTGCCACGGGACCGAACCGCAGGTGCACGCCCTCGACCTCGGCGCCATAGACAAAGATCTCGCGCCACGGCCGCGGTTCCGGCAGGCCGTCGATCCGGCGCGGTTCGAGCTTGAACGCCAGCGAGCGGGGAAGATCTGTTGCCGGCGGCGCGAAATGGTTGGTACGAAGCGTCGCGTTCACCAGGTTGAGGAAGCGGCGCAGGATCGTGTCCTCATCGAGGCTTGGCACGCTCTCCAGCGCCTCGGTAATCGAGGCGCGCAGCTTCTCGCATTCGCTGTCGGCCTGCTTCTGCCGGCCGGGATCGAAGCGGGCGCAGAACAGGGCGTGCAGATTGCGCGAAATCTCGGGATAGCGGCTCAGCACATCGGCGATGAACTCCTGGCTCTGCGGAATGCCGGCCTGTTGCAGATAGCGCCCGTAGGCGCGCAGAATGGTGATCTCGCCGGCGCGCAATCCGGCCGCATGGGCAAGTGCGTTATAGCCGTCATTGTCGTTCTCGCCGTTCCAGACCGACAAGAACAGTTCGTCGAACAAGGCGCCGTCATCGGAGAGCTCGATCGGGCGGCCATCGGCGGAAACAAGCTGCATGGCATGCAGGAACACCGGGGTATCGCCGTTGCCGGCGATGTCGAAGGTGCGCTCGCTGATGACCTTGAAACCCATGTTTTCCAGCAGCGGTACCCGCCGGGACAGCGAAACCGGCGTGCCGAAATGATATATCTTCAGCGCAGCCCCGGTATCCGCCTGATCCGTGGCGCGGTAGAAATCGATGGCGATCGGCATGTCGGCCGAAACGGTGCGGATACGCTCGGCATCGCCCAGCGCCTCCTCCGCCGGGAAGCTCTCGCGGTAATCGGCGGGAAACTGCAAAGCGACATGAACCAGGGACCGGTCGGCGCCGGCATCGGCCGCCGCCTGGGCCAGCGCGTCGTCCCAGTTGCGGATGATGGCGCGGATGTTGCGCTCGATCTCGGCCTGCGGAACGAACGGCGTTTGCCCGGCATTGCGGCCAATGATGAAATGCACGCGTGCCAGGCCGCCTTCGGGAAAGGCCGGATAGTAAGCCGATAGCCGGCCCTGGAAAATCTGCTTCAGATAGTCGCCGATGCGTTCGCGGTTGCGGCTGTTGTAGCGGTCGCGCGGCACGTAGACGATGGCGGAGACGAAGCGGTCGAACTGGTCGGCACGGATGAGCGCCCGCACGCGCGGCCGTTCGCTGAGCGCCAGGATGGCCTCGGCGTTCTTGGTCAGCTTGGGCAGGTCGATCTGGAACAGTTCGTCGCGCGGATAGGATTCCAGCACATTGATCAGGGCCTTGCCGAGATGGCCGGCCGGATCGTGGCCGAGACTGGTGATAACCGCCTTGGCCTTGGATCGCAGATAGGGAATGTTCATCACCGAACGGGTGTAGGCGGTCGACGTGAACAGGCCGACGATGCGCAATTCTCCCGACAGCTTGCCCCGGTTGTTGAAGATCTTGACGCCGATATAGTCCATGTAAATCTGGCGATGGACCTTGGACTTGGTGTTGGCCTTGGTAACGAGCAGCGGTTCCGGTCCGTCCATGAAGGCGCGGATCTCGGGTGTGGTCGACAAGGCTTCGTCGCCCTTGCGCAGGATACGCACGTCGGGATCGGAGAGAATGCCGAGCGACGGTTTGTCGGTGTGCTTGAGCTTGCCGGTCGAACCCGAGCCGGTGTAGCGGTATTCGCGCATACCGAGAAAGGTGAAATTGTCGTCGCGCAGCCACTCCAGGAAGGCGACCGCCTCCTCGAGCGTTTCCGATTTCAGCGGCGGCGGATTGTACCGGTAATCGGTAATCATGCGCTCCAGGCGCGCCAGCATGGGTCGCCAGTCGTTGACGGTGGCACGCACCTGCTTGAGAATTTCCTCCAGCGCGTCGGCGATCTGCCGGCTGTTTTCCGCCGGCATCGCCGCGGTGTGGACGTGCATGACGGAAATGGAATCGAAACCCTCCCGCTTGACGCCGGGGGTCGCCTTGCCGGTAAATTCGGTAATGCCGGCGCGGCCGTGCACCACTTCAATGACCGGATGCAGGACCAGTGACGGTTCGCCCATCTCGGCGGTGATCGCGCCGATGATCGAGTCGAACAGGAACGGCATGTTGTCGTTGACGACGGTGATGATGGTGACGGGCCGGCCGTCACACCTGACGTTCGTGTCGTTGTCGACGACGACGACGCTCTTATTCTTGCGGTGCTGCTTCGTGGCCCTGAAGGCATGTTCGGCGGTTAACGCAAGCGACTTGCGATCGTAACGGGAAACATCCTCTTCGGGCGCCCGGTTGAACAAGAGCTCGGAGAAATGTTCCAGTTGGGTTTTGGCTCCCTTCGCGGAACCATTTCTCCCCCGGTTGGCCATGCGCGTTTCTCCCTCGCCTTGGCTGTCTTTTCGGCTATCGTAGCAGAATTATCCGGATTGGCGACGCCCGTGTTTCCACACATTGTCAAAAATCTGCAACCGACAGGAGAGGTCATCATTCATGCCGGAAACAAGCAAACCGATCGTTGCGCTGGCGCTGGAAAAGGAGGGTGAGCTGGGCGAAGCGACGCTGGCCTATTTCGCCAAATGCGAGGAAAAGCTCGGTCTGGTGCCCAACGTGCTGCAGGCCTATGCGTTCAACGAGACGAAACTGCGCGCGTTCACCGATTTCTACAACGACCTGATGCTGGGTGATTCGGGGCTGTCGAAACTGGAACGGGAGCTGATCGCGGTGGCGGTGTCGGCGGTCAATCATTGCCACTACTGCCTGGCCGCCCACGGCGCTGCGGTTCGGCAGTTGTCTGGCGATCCGGCGCTCGGCGAGGAGATCGCCCATAACTGGCGCGGTGCGGGGCTCGATGCGCGTCGGGCGGCGATGCTCGAATTTGCCGTCAAGCTGACGGAAGCGCCCGACAAGATTGTCGAAACGGACCGTCAGACGTTGCGCGACGCCGGCTTTTCCGATCGCGACATCTGGGACATCGCCTCGGTCGCCGCCTTTTTCAACATGTCGAACCGTGTCGCCGCGGCCACCGACATGAAGCCCAATCGGGAATATCACGCGATGGCACGATAGGGCGCGGCTACCGGTTCAAAGCCCGTTCAGCCGGATCTGCAGCGCCTCGAAAAACTGGCCGACATGCAGCCCGTCGGCGAGCGCGTGGTGTACCTGCACGGCGACCGGCATCTGCCAGCGGCCATTGGTCTGCGCGATCTTGCCCCAGGCGACCCGCGGAATGCAGTCTTCCTGGCCGCTGACCGGATGGACCATGGCGGTCATGTGCACCCACGGCAGGCAGGTCATGTAAATCCAGTTGGGATCGCCGGCGACCTTGTTCTTCAACTCGGTCTGCTGGCGCGCGGCGGCGATTTCCTGCTTGCAGGCCTCGTTGAACGTATTCCAGTCCGGCGACCACGGAACATCGCAGAAGGCGAACTTCCTGTCCTCGATCGGCACGGTGACGGAAGCGCCGACTTCGGCGCAGGTGAAGACCTGGGTCGCGTTGAAGCGGGTCCTGAATTCCGGAACGTCGTTGGCGGCGCCGGTGATCGCGAACAGACAGGCGTTGAACACCGGCGTGCCCTTGGGCCGCAACTCTCCCATCAGCCGCGTGACGTCGACATTCGTCGTGACCGAAAAATGCGGATTCCGGTAGGTCCGGAAAAACAGGTACTGGCTGCGCCGGGGCCATGTCGCAAGGTTGATGGGGATCATGTGGGCCGTCCGTTGAAGCCGTCAATTTTCCCGCCGCCGTTGTTTTGTCAAGCGGCTCCGGCGCGGGTTTTCTCGAAACGCTTTCTTTCGTGTGGATCGAGATGACGTTTGCGCAACCGGATCGATTTCGGCGTGACCTCGACCAATTCGTCATCCTCGATCCAGGCGAGCGCGCGCTCGAGCGTCATACGCACCGGAGGCGTCAGCTTGACCGCGTCGTCCTTGCCGGCGGCGCGGACGTTGGTCAGCTTCTTGCCCTTCAGCACGTTGACCTCGAGATCGTTGTCCCGGCTGTGGATGCCGATGATCATGCCCTGGTAGACCTTGACGCCGGCGTCGATCACCATCGGGCCGCGATCTTCCAGGTTCCACAGCGCATAGGCCACCGCCTCGCCGGCATCGTTGGCAATCAGCACGCCGTTGGTGCGCCCGGGAAGAGGTCCCTTATAGGGCTCGTAGGCGTGGAACAGGCGGTTCATCACCGCGGTGCCGCGCGTGTCGGTCATCAGTTCGGACTGATAGCCGATCAGGCCGCGGGTCGGCGCGTGGAACACCAGGCGCTGGCGTCCGCCGCCGGAGGGCTTCAACTCCACCATTTCCGCCTTTCGTTCCGACATCTTCTGCACGACGATGCCGGAATGCTCGTCGTCGACATCGATGACGACCTCCTCGACCGGTTCGAGCGTGTTGCCGGCCTCGTTGTCGCGCATCACCACGCGCGGCCGCGAGACTGCCAGTTCGAAGCCCTCTCGGCGCATGGTCTCGATCAGCACGGCAAGCTGCAGTTCGCCGCGACCGGAGACGTGGAAGGAATCCTTTTCCTGCGCTTCCTCGATCCTGAGCGCGACATTGCCCTCGGCCTCGCGCAGCAACCGGTCGCGGATGACGCGGCTGGTCACCTTGTCGCCCTCGGTGCCGGCCAGCGGACTGTCATTGACGATGAAGCTCATGGTAACCGTCGGCGGGTCGATCGGCTGGGCCGGCAACGGTTCGTTCACCGCCGGATCGCAGAACGTGTCGGCGACCGTGCCCTTCGACAAGCCGGCGATGGCGACGATGTCACCGGCTCTGCCCTCTTCGATTGCCTGGCGTTCGAGGCCGCGGAAGGCGAGGATCTTGGAAACGCGGCCCTGCTCGATCAGCGTGCCGTCGCGGCCGAGCACCTTGGCTGGCTGGTTGGGCCGGACCGTGCCCGCCTCGATGCGGCCGGTGATGATGCGGCCGAGGAACGGATCGGCTTCCAGGATGGTGCCGATCATGCGGAACGGTCCGTCGCCCACCTCGGGCGCCGGAACGTGTTCGAGCACCAGGTCGAACAATGGCGCCAGGCCCTGGTCTGCGGGACCTTCCGGGGCGTTGTTCATCCAGCCGTCGCGGCCCGAACCGTAGAGAATGGGGAAATCGAGCTGCTCGTCGGTGGCGTCGAGGCCGGCGAACAGGTCGAACACCTCGTTGATGACCTCGCTGGCGCGGGCGTCTGAGCGGTCGACCTTGTTGACGGCGACAATCGGCTTCAGCCCCACTTTGAGCGCCTTGCCGACGACGAACTTGGTCTGCGGCATCGGCCCCTCGGCGGCGTCGACCAGCAGCACCGCGCCGTCGACCATGTTGAGGATGCGTTCGACCTCGCCACCGAAATCGGCGTGGCCGGGCGTGTCGACGATATTGATGCGCGTATCCTTCCAAACCACCGAGGTGGCCTTGGCGAGGATGGTGATGCCGCGCTCCTTTTCCAGATCGCCGGAATCGAGCGCCCGTTCGGCGACGCGCTGATTGTCGCGCACCGAACCGGATTGTTTGAGAAGCGCGTCGACGAGCGTGGTCTTGCCATGGTCGACATGCGCGATGATCGCGATGTTGCGAAGCGACATTGGAAGGTCTCTTAGGAAGAATGGATGCGGGGCGTCGCCCCGGCGATTCAGCCGCGCTTCTAGAGCGTTTCGGGCTCGAATGGAAGCGCTTTGCGTGCCGGTGTGCGGCCGGGCCGGCGCCGAACCGGCTGCCAACCGACAAAATACCCTTTCAAACCGTCCCGCAAACGGCAAAAATCGAACCAGAACGAAGGCAAATCGACCCATGTCCAGCACCCTCCTCCGCCCGGCTGCCGAAACCGATGTCGCTGCGATCACTGAAATCTACGCCGACGCGGTTCTGCACGGCGCGGCGAGTTACGAAATCGAGCCGCCGGCGGCGGACGAGATGATGCGGCGTTTCCGCAGCCTTGTCGGGCGCGGCTTTCCCTATCTGGTCGCCGACGTCGACGGCGCGGTTGCCGGTTATGCCTATGCCGGCCCGTTTCGCGAGCGGCCCGCCTATCGCTACGTGGTGGAGAATTCGGTCTATGTGACGCCGCGAGCGAAGGGCAGGGGCATCGGCCGCCGGCTGCTTGACCGGCTGATCGAGGAAACGGCGGCGCGCGGCTACCGCCAGATGATCGCGGTTATCGGCGACGGTGGCGATCACAGTGCTTCGGTGAAGCTGCACGAGGCGGCGGGTTTCTCCCATGCCGGCAAGATCACGGGATCGGGCTTCAAGCACGGCCGCTGGCTCGACACGGTGATCATGCAGCTGGCGATGAACGGCGGTACGGCCACGTTGCCGAAATAGGGTCGTTGGGTCAGGCAGGCATTGTTGCGGGTTGCGTGCACGCGCGGCCGGCAAACAAGATCAGTCAATTGCACTAGAGGGTAGGTTTGGAGGATTAAGATCAGTTTATTGATCTTAATTGCGATATCTGGCATATAAGGTCAATTGGCTGATGCTAATTGAGGCCCTCATGCTCCGCATATCTGATGAACAGGTTCTGCAAGCGCTTGAAGTCGAAAACCCGTGGTGGTCAGCGGACAAGTCCGTTGCGTCCGTAAAGGATTTTCCGAGGCGGAACTATTTCGGGCCTTTTGCGGAGCTTGCTTCACAGAACGAGGTTCGGCGAAGCCTCATTCTGTTGGGGCCACGCCGGGTCGGCAAAACGGTCATGCTTCTGCAACTCATTGAGGAGCTCATTGCGTCCGGCCAGGATCCGGCAACCATATTGTACATTTCACTTGACCGACCGCTCTATAACGGAATGGCTCTGGAACAGGTCGTTGACCTTCGGCTTCGAAATGTACCGGAGCCAGATACAAAAGAGTTCTGGTTCTTTTTCGATGAAGTCCAGTATTTGCGAGAATGGGAGCGAGAACTAAAGGTTCTGACAGACTTGCGACGGAACTGCCGTTTCGTCGCATCCGGCAGTGCGGCGGCGGCGTTGCGCGCAAAGAGCAGAGAATCCGGTGCCGGACGGTTCACGACATTCCTGCTTCCGCCCCTCACATTCGATGAGTTTCTGACGTTTCAGAAAGAAGAGGCGGCCGATCTCGGCAGGTTGTTTTCCTTTGCCGACGAGGGGTTTCAAAACAAAGAGATGCTCCATGAGGTGGATATCCCCCTCCTGAACATCATGTTCGAGCGGTATTGCTCTTATGGCGGCTATCCCGAGGCTGTTTTGTCGCGCAGGATTCAGACAAATATGGGCCGATTTATACGCGAAGACATCGTCGAAAAAGTGCTTCTTCGCGATCTGCCGAGCCTCTACGGCATCAGTGATACGCGCGAACTCAACAGCCTGTTTACGACACTGGCTCTCAATACTGCCCAGGAAATTTCACTGGAGGGCATCAGCCAGTCGAGTTCCGTCGCAAAGAATACGATCAAACGATATATCGAGTATTTGGAGGCGGCTTTCCTGATGAGGCGGGTTCGACGGCTCGACCAAAGCGCAAAGCGGTTCCAAAGGGAAACAACCTTCAAATCCTATCTTACAAATCCGTCCATTCGCGCGGCGCTTTTCAGTCCTCTGACGCAGGACGACGACCTCTTCGGACATTTGGCCGAAACGGCTGTTTTTTCGCAATGGTTCCACCTGCCCTATGACGAGCCGTTTTACTACGCACGCTGGAAGGGTGGTGAGATCGATATGGTCAATCTTGAGCGTTCCAGGCTGTCGCCGGACCGGTTCGTCGAGGTCAAATGGAGTGACCGACATTTGTCGCAGCGTGACGAATGGAAAGCGATAAGCTCCTTTGTTACCCAACACGCCAGACATCTCCGTTCCGGAGTTGTTACCAGCCGTATACGGTTTGGCGAACGCAATATCGAGGGAATAAGAATCGAGGTTATCCCGACCGCAGTCTATGCGTGGACGGTTGGTCGAAACGTCGTGAATACCAAAGCCAGCGACATCATGCGCTTTGTCGAAACAGATGCTCAAGGCGAGCTCTTCGATGAGGCCGGCGATTGAAATTCGGAAATCCGGAATCGCCGACGCCTGAAACGTGAAGCCCAATATCGCTCGGGAAAACGAAACGACGCTGACATTTGCGGCCCCGTTTTCTGTCGGATTTGGGCGGAATCATCGCAAAACTGGCCGATTCGGTTAACGGAATCGGCCGCTTTCCGCGTCCTGCCTGCGACATTTTGTTCATTCTTTCGGCGCACGCTAAGCAATGGAAGGTCGATTTGCAGCGCAACTTCGACACCAAAAAACATGACCGCAACCCTAAATAAGAGACAGTGGATCACGGAGGAACGTCCATGTCAGCGAACACCGCCAGAGTGCACAAAGCAACGCCTGAAGAAGCCTCGAGCCTGGTCGTCGAGGACATCACGCGCGCGGCGTCCCGGCTTGCCGGATTTGATGGCCACGAGAAGGTCCTGCTCGGCCGCGACGACCGGCGCGGCCTGACCGCGATCATCGCCATCCACGATACCACGCTCGGCCCGGCGCTCGGCGGCACGCGCATCTGGATGCATGACGGCTTTGACGCGGCGGTGACCGATGCGCTCCGGCTTTCGCGCGGCATGACCCTGAAAGCGGCGATTGCCGGCCTGCCGCTCGGCGGCGGCAAGGCGGTGATCCGCGCCGACGCGAAGCACGACAAGACGCCGGAACTGTTCGACGCCTATGCCGAAATGCTCGCGCAGGTCCATGACAGCTATATCACCGCGGAGGATGTCGGCATGACGCTGGCCGACGCCGACTATCTGCGCGCGCGCACGCCCAATGTTGCCGGCACGACGATCGGCGGCAGCGGCAACCCCTCCGCTTTTACCGCCGAGGGCGTGTTCCTCGGCATCCGCGCGGCGCTCAAGCACAAGACCGGTTCGGACGCGCTTGCCGGGCGCTCCGTCGCCATCCAGGGTCTGGGCGCCGTCGGCCGGGCGTTGGCCGACCGTCTTGCCGGCGCCGGCGCCAGGCTGATCGTCGCCGATATCGACCGCCAGCGTACCGCCGACGCGGCGACCGGGCTCGGCGCCGCCGTGGCTGCGCCGGACGAGATCCTGACCGCCGCCGTGGATGTGCTGGCGCCCTGCGCGCTTGGCGGCGTCATCAACCAGCGCAATATCGGTCTGCTTAAGGCCGGGATCGTCGCCGGCTCCTCCAACAACCAGCTGCTCCACCACGACGATGCGATTGCGCTGAAGGAGCGCGGCATCCTCTATGCGCCGGACTACGTGATCAATGCCGGCGGGCTGGTCAATGTCGCAGCCGAGGTGGATGCGGACGGCTACGACAAGGCGAAGGTGGAGGCAAGGATCGCTGAAATTCCGGCGACCTTGTCGACAATATTCGCTGAGGCGGAACGCTCCGGCAAGGCGACCAACCAGGTCGCCTTCGAAATGGCCGAAGCCCGGATCGCCGCCGGACGCCGATAGGGTTTCTCGCCGGGCGGTCTTCGGCGGCTACGAGCCAAGACCCCGTCTGGCCGCCTCGCCCCACAGCGCATCGACGGCGCGGTCGCGGCCGCAGCCGAGCCGGTAGAACTTGTACCGGAGCGGATTCTTGTTGTGATAATCCTGATGATAGTCCTCGGCCGCGTAGAACGGTCCGGCGGTCTCCACCGGGGTCTCCACGGCCTTGCCGAGTTCGGCCTCGGCCTCGGCCTTCGCCGCTTTCGCCTGTTCGGCCTGCGCATCGTTCGTTGCATAGATAGCGGTGGTGTAGGAGTGCCCGCGGTCGCAGAACTGACCGCCGGCGTCGGTCGGATCGACCGAATGGAAGAAGGCGTCGACCAGTCCGGCATAGCTGACCTTGTCGGGATCGAACTCGATCTTCACCGCCTCGCGCCAGCCGCGCGAGGAGTGGTCGTAATAGGTCGGATTGTCGCCGGTACCGCCGATATAGCCCGACGTGGTGGCGATCACGCCGTCGACATGGTCGAAATCGGATTCCACGCACCAGAAACAGCCGCCGGCGAAGATCGCCGTCTCGGTTTCGCCGGCAAGGGCCGGGCCCGGCAGCATGGTCAGCGTTGCGAATGCCGCGGCGGCGATGGTGGAACGGATCATGGCGCGAACTCTCCTTGCATTCGGCCAAGAGATAGGGCGTCGCCACGCGGCCGTTAAGTCAAACCTGCGCACGAGGTCGTGAGGCGGACTTTACCGGCCTTCGGCATCGATAAAGGCATCGAAGGCGCTCAGCGCCTCGGCGCCGTAGATCATCGATGGTCCGCCGCCCATGTAGAGGGCCACGGCAATGGTGTCGATCACCTCCTCGCGGGTCGCGCCGTAGCGTCTTGCCGCCTTGGCATGGAACGCCAGGCAACCGTCGCAGCGCGCGGTGATCCCGATCGCCAGCGCCATCAGTTCCTTGGTCTTGGAATCGAGCGCGCCGGGCCTGATGGCCGATTGCGCCAGCGCGGCGAAGCCCTTGGCCGGCTCCGGCATGGCCTTGCGCAGTTCCGCCATGCGCGCATTGGTCTGATCGGTGAACCCGATCCAGTCGGTCTCGGCCATCTCGCCCTCCGTAATCCCATTGCCGGCTGGATAGGCGGAAACTGCTCGGCCGGGATTGACCAGGGTCAAGCGATGCTGCCGGAATGCATCTTGCACCGGGGCTGGCTGCAGACAACGGCCGGATTACGTTCTCGGATGGCACCGGAGGCGGCTCGCCTTGCCGCGTATTACAGGTGGTCCAACAAACGCCTATACCTTGCGCTCGACCAGCATCTTCTTGGTTTCGGCGATCGCCTTGGCCGGGTTCAGCCCCTTGGGACAGGCCTGCGTGCAGTTCATGATCGTGTGGCAGCGGTAGAGCCGGAACGGGTCTTCCAGGTCGTCGAGCCGCTCGCCGGTGGCCTCGTCGCGGCTGTCGACCAGCCAGCGATAGGCCTGCAGCAGCACGGCCGGGCCGAGATAGCGGTCGGAGTTCCACCAGTAGGACGGGCACGAGGTCGAGCAGCAGGCGCACAGGATGCACTCGTAGAGCCCGTCGAGCTTCTGGCGGTCGTCATGGCTCTGCAGCCACTCCTTGGCCGGCTCCGGCGACACGGTCTTCAGCCATGGCTCGATGGAACGGTGCTGGGCGTAGAAATTGGTCAGATCCGGCACCAGGTCCTTGACCACCGGCATGTGCGGCAGCGGATAGATCTTGACCACGCCGACGATCTCGTCGAGCCCCTTGGTGCAGGCGAGCGTGTTGGTCCCGTCGATGTTCATCGAGCACGAGCCGCAGATGCCCTCGCGGCAGGAGCGTCGCAGCGTCAGCGTCGGGTCGACCTTGTTCTTGATCCACAAGAGCGCATCGAGCACCATCGGACCGCAATCGTCCTGGTCGACATAATAGGTGTCGATGCGCGGGTTCTCGTCGCTGTCCGGGTTCCAGCGGTAGACCTTGTATTCGCGGACATTGGCCGCGCCCTCGGGCTTCGGCCAGGTCTTGCCCGCGACGATCTTCGAGTTCTTGGGGAGGGTGAATTCAACCATCTTGCAGTCGCTTCCCTTAGTAAACCCTTGCCTTCGGCGCGATCTTGGCCAGTTCGATGCCGTCGGCAATCAGGTCGACATGCACCGGGCGGTAGTCGAGCCTGACCTTGCCCTTGGCGTCGACGGTCGACAGCGTGTGCTTGCGCCAGTTCTTGTCGTCGCGGTCGGCGAAATCCTCGCGCGCATGGGCGCCGCGGCTTTCCTTGCGGGCTTCGGCCGAATGCACGGTGGTAATGGCGTTGGCCATCAGGTTTTCCAGCTCCAGCGTCTCCACGAGGTCGGAGTTCCAGATCATCGACCGGTCGGTGACCTTGATGTCGGAAAGCTCGCCCCAGATCTCGGAGATGCGCTTGCAGCCCTGTTTCAGCGTTTCGGCGGTGCGGAAGACGGCGGCGTCTTCCTGCATGGCGCGCTGCATCTTCTCGCGCAGCGCCGCCGTCGGGTTTGCTCCGTTGGCGTGGCGCAGGCCGTCGAAACGGCTCATGATCTTGTCGCATACCGCCTCGTTGACCGGCGGAACCGGGCTTGCGCGGTCGACCACCTCGCCGGCGCGGATGGCGGCGGCGCGGCCGAAGACGACGAGGTCGATCAGCGAATTGGAGCCGAGCCGGTTGGCGCCGTGCACGGAGGCGCAGCCGGCTTCGCCGACCGCCATCAGGCCCGGTGTCACGGCGTCGGGGTTCTTCTTGGTCGGGTTCAGCACCTCGCCCCAGAAATTGGTCGGTATGCCGCCCATGTTGTAGTGCACGGTCGGCAGGACGGGGATCGGCTCCCTGGTCACGTCGACGCCGGAGAAGATCTTGGCCGATTCGGAGATGCCGGGCAGGCGCTCGGCCAGCACGGCCGGGTCGAGATGGTCGAGATGCAGGAAGATGTGGTCCTTGTCGCGGCCGACGCCGCGGCCCTCGCGGATCTCGATGGTCATGCAGCGCGAGACGACGTCGCGCGAGGCGAGGTCCTTGGCCGACGGCGCGTAGCGCTCCATGAAGCGCTCGCCCTCGGAATTGACCAGATAGCCGCCCTCGCCGCGCGCGCCCTCGGTGATCAGGCAGCCGGCGCCGTAGATACCGGTCGGATGGAACTGCACGAACTCCATGTCCTGCAGCGGCAGGCCGGCGCGGGCGATCATGCCGTTGCCGTCGCCGGTACAGGTGTGCGCCGAGGTGCAGGAGAAATAGGTGCGGCCGTAGCCGCCGGTCGCCAGCACGACCATCTTGGCCGAAAAGCGATGGATGGTGCCGTCGTCGAGATTCCAGGCGACGACGCCGGTGCAGCGGCCGTCATCCTCCATGATCAGGTCGATGGCGAAATATTCGATGAAGAACTGGGCGTCGTTCTTCAGCGACTGGCCGTAGAGCGTGTGCAGGATGGCATGGCCGGTGCGGTCGGCGGCCGCGCAGGTGCGCTGCACCGGCGGGCCGTCGCCATAGTTCTGCATGTGGCCGCCGAAGGGGCGCTGGTAGATCTTGCCCTCCTCGGTGCGGCTGAACGGCACGCCGTAGTGTTCGAGCTCGTAGACGGCGGCCGGCGCCTCCATGGCGAGATACTGCATGGCGTCGACGTCGCCGAGCCAGTCGGAACCCTTGACCGTGTCGTACATGTGCCACTGCCAGCAGTCCGGTCCCATGTTCTGCAGCGAGGCGGCGATGCCGCCCTGGGCGGCGACGGTGTGGCTGCGGGTCGGGAACACCTTGGTGACGCAGGCGGTTCTGAGGCCCTGTTCGGCCATGCCGAGCGTGGCGCGCAGGCCGGCGCCGCCGGCGCCGATCACCACGCAGTCGAACTTGTGATCGACGAATTCGTAGGCCGGTCCTGTCGATGAAGTTGCCATGCCGGAAATTCAGCCTCCAAACGCGATTTTCAGAAGGGCGAAGACCGACAGCGCGGCAACGACCACGGTAAAGAAGGTGTTGAGCACCAGGAGCACGATCTTCATGCCCTCGCCATGCACGTAGTCCTCGATGATGACCTGCATGCCGAGGCGCATGTGATAGAGCGCCGAGCCGATCATCAGGATCATCAGCACGGCGACCAGCGGGTTGGCGAGTACCGAGCGGACGGTGGCATGGTCGGCGCCGTTGAGCGAGATCAGCAGGCCGACGAAGAACAGAACCAGCGGCACATTGGCGATCGCCGTCAGCCGTTGGCGCCAGAAATGCTCGGTGCCTTCCCTGGCGGTTCCGGAACCGCGGACCTTGCCGAGCGGGGTGCGCAGATCAGACATGGCGTTTCTCCTCAGCGCATCGCATAGCCGACGATCCAGACAAGGACCGTCAGCGTGATTGATCCGCCGAGCGTCGCCCAGGCGAGCCTGGTCGAGGTCTCCTTGTCGAACAGCGCGCCCGTGTCCCAGATCAGGTGGCGGATGCCGCCCAGCATGTGGTGCATCAGCGCCCAGGTGTAGCCGAACAGGATCAGGCGGCCGACGAAAGTGCCGAAGAACCAGTTGACCAGGTCGAAATAGGCCGGCGAGCCGGCGGCGGCGACCAGCCACCACGCAACCAGCAGCGTACCGACATAGAGCGCCGCGCCGGTGATACGGTGCGCGATCGACATCATCATGGTCGGTATCGGCTTGTAGATGGAAAGATGCGGCGAAAGCGGTCTCGGGCGCAGGGTCGTCATGTCGGTTGCCTGATCCTCAGGTCGTAGGGCCGAGCCGCGACGGCACTTTGCCGGCGCGCCCCGTTAAAAATCCAACACCGTTCTAGGTGTCTTTTTGCGCTGCGTCAAAGCCTGGGCGGCTACCGATTCGATTGAAAAACAAGCAGTTTGGTCTCTAAATCGGTTTACCGGGCTGCCGCTGGCGGATGACGGCATGCCGGCGGCGGCACGGCGGGGGTCAGCGGCGACAGGAAAGCGGCCGTTTGCCGGTGACGAACCACAGCACTTCCCGGTTGTCGAACAGCAGCGCATAGGGAGGTTCGCCGTAACGGGCGGTCTGGCCGGGCGGAGACGCCGGCAGCCTGACCTCGACGCCTCGCGGGCTCTGCACCTCCACCGCGCCGGCCAGGCGGCGCACTCTCAGGCGTCCGTCGGAACCGCATTGATAGACCGCATAGCCCGGCTGGCTGGGCGCGATATCGCCATCGCCGCCGGAAACGCAGCCTGGAAGCGCGGTCGCCGCCATCACCGCCGCGACCGCCAAAAGTCCGCTAAACTGTTTGCTTTTCACTGGAAATCCGCAAGCCCGATCCTTGACGCGCGTGCACTATCGGTGATTTGACCGAAAGATCAACCATGTTTCCGATCGGAGCAAAGCCAAATTCCGTCCAAATCTTTCCTCATTGCGCATCTATGTTATGCTTGGCTTTGGGTAAGGGCCGGCTCGGAATTCGGGATTGGCGGTGCGACAAGCTCGCCATTCCGGATCGGTGCCGGCGCGAGATTGGGCGCGTGACCATGATGTTCAGACGAACGCTGATTGGTGCGGCGGTTGTTTCGATAATATCCCTGGTGGTCGCAGGTACGGCCGGGGCAGCGAGCCGTGTCGCACTGGTGATTGGCAACACCAACTACGAAAACCTCAATTCGCTCATCAATCCGGGAAACGATGCGCGGCGCCTGGCGCGGGTGCTGCAAACGCACGGTTTCGATGTCATGAGTTGCGACGGCGCCGAGCCGGGATGTTTCGATCTCGGCCGATCCGAACTGCGCGACGCACTTGAGGATTTCGAGGACGAAACCGACGGCGCCGACGTGGCGCTGCTGTTCTATGCCGGCCACGGGCTGCAGACGGCGGAAGGCAACGTGCTGGCGCCCGTCGACATGCAGATCGCCTGCGACGACTGGAAAGCCAAGCGTGAAGTGCTGCTCGACGATGTGTTGAAGGCGATGTCGGGCGCGCGCGAGAAGATCGTCATTCTCGATGCCTGCCGCAACGATCCGTTCAAGGCGCAGCAATGCCTGTCGCGCGGTGCGCGGCCGCTTTCCTTCGGCACATTCGCCGTTCCCGACAGCGTATCGCGCTTCCTGCTGATTACCTCGACACTCAACGGCCAGGTGGCGCTCGACGGCGAACCCGGAACCAATTCGCCTTTCGCCGAGGCATTGTTCTACTGGATGGAGCAGGAGCCGCGTATCCAGTTCGACCAGATGTTCGGGCGCGTGGCCAAGCGCGTGATCGAACAGACCACGGCGGCCAATTTCACCCAGGTGCCGGAGATTCTGATCCGCGGCGGCACGCCGGAAGCCTGCCTCGACAAGGATGGTTGTGGCGTCGATCCGCAGGCCGAGGTGTTGCGCCGCGAGATCGCGCAGCTTACCGAGGAAAACCTCAGGAGCCAGGAACTGGCCGAGATCGGCGCGGCCTATCTGCGCGCGACCGGCATCGAGGAAGGCAAGCAGCTTTCCGAGGAAGAGCGCAACCGCATCCTGCGCGAAATCGGTGGCGCCAGCCGGGCGCTGGCCGACCGCCAGGACGCCGAGGGCGAACGCGCGCTGGCCGCGCTGAAGGAAGGCAACGAATCGGAAGCCGAGAAGCTGTTCGAGGATGTAATCACCGCCAGCGTACGCGAGGCCGAGGATGCGGCGCTGGCCGCGGCCGAGCGGCGGGCGGACGCCAACCGCAAGGCGGCCCAGGCGGCGCGTCACATAGCGGCGCTGGCGCGCCCGAAGGATGTGGCCAAGGCGGCGAAATATTTCCAGCGTGCCACCGAGTTTGATCCCGACCACTACCAGACCTGGATGGATCTGGCCTCCACGTCGGTCGATATCGGCAACACGTCGCAGGCGCTGCGCGCCTACCGCAAGGCCAGCGCCCTGGCGCGCGATGCGGGATCGTTGTCGGACCGCTTCTGGGCCGCCAACGGCCAGGGCGACATCGTGCAGGCGCAGGGTCGCCTGGAACGGGCGTTGTCGTTCTTCGAGGCAGCGAAGAACATCGCCGAGGAGATGGTCGCCAACAATCCGGAAGACCTCAACGTCAAACGCAATATCCAGGTCAGCCTCAACCGGATCGGCGACGTGCTGATCGCCATGGGCGATCTCAATGGCGCGCTTGCCGCGTTCACCGAAGGACGCGAGATCGCCCAGAAACTGGTTGCGACCAATCCGGATTTTCTCGGCTGGAACCGCGACCTGTCCGTCAGCGAGGAGCGGCTGGGCAATGTGCTGAAGGCACAGGGCGATTTCGATGGCGCGCTGGCCTATCACCAGGCCACCTATGAGCGGATGAAGCGGTTTGCCGATGCCGATCCCGACGACAAGGACCTGACGCGCTTCGTCATGGTAACGCTGAACAAGATCGGCGACATCCGCCTGGTCAAGTCGGATGTCGATGGCGCCTTCGAAGCCTACACCGAGGCCATGGACATGGCGCGGTCGCTGATCGAGTACGATCCGGGCCATGCCGGCTGGCAACGTGACATGGCGATCAGCAACGAGCGTGTCGGAGACATCTACGCTGAACGTGAACAGTATGACGAAGCTATGTATCACTACCGCGAAAGCTTCAACCGCGTGCTGCCGCTGATCGAAGCCGATCCGGACAATGCCGATCTCAAGCGGATAAAGCAGATCAGGCTCAACAAGATCGGCGACGTGCAGATCGAGCAGGGCAAGGTCGAGGATGCGCTCGAAACCTTCATCGAAGGCCAGAAAATCATCGAGGCGCTGATCGAAGGCGATCCGTTGAACGCGGAATGGAAGTCGGACCTGACCATTTCCTACGAGAGGGTGGCCGATACCTATGTGGCGCTGAAACGGCCCGACGAAGCGCTCGAAGTCTACAAGAAGAACCTGGAAATTTCGCGGCAACTGGCCGCTTCCGATCCCAGCAACGTCAACCGGCAGTGGGGTCTTTACGTCGCGCTTTGGCGGATTGCTGACAATACCGACGAGAAGGTGGCCTATTTCGAGGAAGCGCTGGCGTTGCTCGAAAGGCTTTACGCCGAGGGCAAGCTGGCGCCGTATCGGCATGAGTGGATCGAGACCACGCGCCAGAGGCTGGAAAACGCCCGCGCCGGCAAGGTCAGCGCCAAGGGCGGCGATGACGAGCGGATCGGCGAGGATCTGAAGGCGGCAGGCGATTTCGCCGGCGCCAAGAAGCGGCTTCTGGCCAGCATCGAGCAGGTGGATGCCCAGATTGCCGACATTCCCGACGACCTCGACCTGCAGCGGGCGCGGCAGGTCCGGTTGATCAAGCTGGGCGACGTTCAGGTCGAACTCAAGGAGACGGAAGCCGCCCTGAAGACCTTCCTTGAGTGCCAGGAGATCATGGAGCGGCTGACGGCGGTCGATCCCAACAACAATCTGTGGCTGTCGGACCTGACCATCAGCTATGAGCGGGTCGCCGACACCTATGTCTCGCTCGGACGTCGCGACGAGGCGCTGGTGATCTACGAGAAGAACCTCGAGATTTCGAAGAAGGTGGCAGCTACCGAGCCCGACAATGTCGACCGCCAGTGGGGTCTCTATGTCGCCATGTGGCGTATCGCCGACAACACCAGCGAAAGCGTGAAGTATTTTGGCGAGGCGCTGGCGGTGCTCGAGAAACTTCACGCGCAAGGCAAGCTCTCCGCCGCCCGAATTCCGTGGATCGAGAAGACCCGCAAACGGCTGGAGGAGGCGCAATCCGGCATGCGCGACGTCGCCGGCACAGTCGACGCGGATATCGGCGACGACCTGAAATCGGCGGACGACTTCTCCGGTGCCAAGGAGCATTTCCTGGCGAGCCTGGCGCAGCTCGAACCGCTGCTTGAAGCCGATCCCGACAATCTCGATCTGCAGCGCGTCAGACAGGTGCGGCTGATCAAGCTCGGCGATGTCCAGGTCGAACTCGGCGAGACCGAAGCGGCGCTGGAGACCTTCCTTGAATGTCAGCAGATCATGGAGAAACTCACGGCGGTCAAATCCGACAATACGCTGTGGCTGGCCGACCTGTCGGTGAGCTACGAAAGGGTCGCCGATACCTATGTCGCGCTCGACCGGCGCGACGAAGCTCTGGCGATCTATGAAAAGAACCTGGAAATGTCCAAGAAGCTGGCCGACGCCAATCCCGACGACACGGATCGGCAGTGGGGTCTCTATGTCGCCATGTGGCGCATCGCCGACAACACGGATGAAAGCGTGAAATATTTCGGCGAGGCGCTGGCGTTGCTCGAAAAGCTCAACGCGGAGAAGCGGCTGGGCGCCGACCGGGTCAAGTGGATCAAGACGACGCGCAACCGGCTGAAGGAAGCCAAGCTCGCCGCGAAAGAATAGTATCCGGTCGGAGAGAAGATGACGGCTGCCGGTTCCGGCGGCCGTTTTCGCGTTGACAGGCAGGTTGCGTTAACCATGTTTGCCAAATCCGGTGAACGGGCGACCGCACCCACTTAACATTCGTTAACAAAGGATTAAATTCGGCTTCGAGGAGGCTGCGACCATCCCGTTTCGGACGTCCAAGACACGTCCGGCAAGGAGGACGCGCCATGCGTTTCAGTTCAAGATTGCTCGCCCTGCCGCTGGCGGCTGCGGCGTTTTTCGCCGCCGCGTCGGTGGCCGACGCCCATCAGCGGGTCTATGCCGATGCCTATGGCAACCTGATCGTCATCAGCCCGTCGGGCTACAAGCAGATCATTGTCGGCAAGGGCCATCTGGCCGACGAGCTGCGCGCGGAGATCGGCGAGCCGGAAATCATCTATCATGGCCATCACCACGGCTATGTGGAGCGAAGCCCCGCTCGCGGTACGTCGCGCATGCACCGCACCGACGCGGCAAGCTGCATCCCCTATGGGGTGGTGTTGAAGGGCCGGGCCTTCATGTATGGCGTCAACCGCGGCGAAGCGGTCTACGTCAACAAATATTGCCGCTGATCCCGGCCGGCATCCGGCCTGGCCGGTCAGGCGCGCAGCGCGTCCGACCGGTCATGGACCATGGACAATCTCAATACCGCCTAAAGTTCGCGGACGTCGACGAAGCGTCCGGCGATGGCCGCCGCGGCGGCCATCGCCGGCGACACCAGATGGGTACGGCCCTTGAAGCCCTGGCGGCCCTCGAAATTGCGGTTGGAGGTCGAGGCACAGCGTTCGCCGGGCTTCAGCCGGTCGTCGTTCATGGCAAGGCACATGGAACAGCCCGGCTCGCGCCAGTCGAAACCGGCGGCGATGAAGATCCTGTCGAGGCCTTCGGCCTCGGCCTGCGCTTTCACCAGGCCCGAGCCCGGCACGATCATCGCATCGACGCCGTCGGCGACATGCTTGCCCTCGACGATCTTGGCGGCGGCGCGAAGATCCTCGATGCGGCCATTGGTGCATGAGCCGATGAACACGCGGTCGATGGCGATGTCGCTGATCTTCGTGCCCGGCTTCAGGCCCATATAGTCGAGCGCCCGCCATTTCGACGCACGCTTGTTCTCGTCTGCGATATCGTCGGGATTGGGCACTTCGCCAGTCACCGAGACAACGTCTTCCGGCGACGATCCCCAGGAGACGATCGGCGGCAGGTTGGCGGCATCCAGCACCACGACCTTGTCGTAATGCGCGTCCTCGTCGCTCTTCAGCGTCTTCCAGTAGTCGAGCGCCATGTCCCAGGCCTTGCCGGTGGGCGCGCGCGGCCGATCCTTGATATAGGCAAACGTCGTCTCGTCGGGCGCGATCAGGCCGGCGCGCGCGCCGCCCTCGATCGACATGTTGCAGATGGTCATGCGGCCTTCCATGGAGAGCGAACGGATCGCCTCGCCGGCATATTCGATCACATGGCCGGTGCCGCCGGCGGTGCCGATTTCGCCGATGATCGCCAGGATGATGTCCTTGGCGGTCACGCCCTGCGGAAGCCTGCCGTCGACGCGGACCAGCATGTTCCTGGCCTTCTTCTGGATCAGGGTCTGGGTGGCAAGTACATGCTCGACCTCGGACGTGCCGATGCCGTGGGCGAGCGCGCCGAAGGCGCCATGGGTCGACGTATGGCTGTCGCCGCAGACGATGGTCATGCCCGGTAGCGTGAAGCCCTGTTCGGGGCCGATAATGTGGACGATGCCCTGGCGGGGATCGAGCTCGTTGTAATACTCGATGCCGAAGTCGGCGGCGTTTTTCGCCAGCGCCTCGACCTGGATGCGGCTTTCCTCGTTGGCGATGCCATGGCTGCGGTCGCTGGTGGGCACGTTGTGGTCGACCACGGCCAGCGTGCGCTCGGGATGGCGTACCTTGCGGCCGGCCATTCGCAGACCCTCGAAGGCCTGCGGACTGGTGACCTCATGGACGAGGTGGCGATCGATATAGAGCAGGCTGGTGCCGTCTGCGGCGGTCTCGACCAGGTGGTCGTCCCAAATCTTGTCGTACAGCGTGCGCGGTGCGGTCATCGCAGCCCGTCCTTTCAGGTATTTGCGGAGTTGTGCCGGATATGCACCCGCCCGGCGGGAGCGTCAAGGCTCCACGAGCGCGTACCGAATATTCGGATTGCCAAAGTCGCTGCCCGGATATATTGCGAATCCTGACAGGCCGCATCGAATCGGCGATGCGCCGGGGTTCCTGACATGATCGTTCCCGCACCGGCGCAAGCGCGCCACGCGTTGATGGATGCCGGTCGCGGCTTCGCGATACTGGGCATCCTCTGGCTCAACATCTTTGTCGCCAGTCTGCCTTTCGAGGCGCTCGCCATACCCGGTATCTGGGGCAACTACGCTTCGGCCAGCTACACGATGAACATCGAGATCTGGCGCATGATCGGCATCTTCGTCGACGGGGTCATGCGCTGTATGATCTCGATGCTGTTCGGCGCCAGCGCGCTGATCATGCTCGGCAACGCGGAGGCTTCCGGTCGCGGCATCGCCGCGCTCGATCCCTTCTTCCGGCGGCTGCTGCTGCTGATCGGTCTCGGTCTCCTCCATGCCTATGTGCTGCTGTGGCCCTACGATATCCTGTTTCTCTACGGCCTGTTCGGGCTGTTCCTGTTTCCCTTCCGCAACCTGCCGGCACGCACGCTTGTCGCGATAGGCGGCGTCCTCGTCGTCTTCTCCATGCTTGTCGGCGCCGAGGTGGTCAGTCCGGTCGAGAAGGCCGCCAACCAGATCGAGCAGACTTTCGACGACGAGCAGATCGCCCAGGCGCGTGAGAACGAGGTGCTCGTCGAGCAGTTCAACGGCGATCTCGGCGTTGCGGAAGCGGGGCCGGGCGCGGCGGATGTCGAGGCCGACGTCGACGATCCGGAGATTCAGCAACTCGCCCGATCCATGGCGGAAGAAATCCTCGCCCGCCGGCAAGGCTATATCGACAATGTCGTATCGCTTGCCTCGGCCTCCTTCGAGGAACAGACCAGCGAAGTCCTGTCGCATCATTTCCTCGACGTGGTGCCGATGCTGCTGTTCGGCATGGCCCTGCTGAAATCCGGCTTTTTGACGGGCGATTGGCCCGCGCGCCGCTATGCGGCGGTCGCCCTTGGCGGATTTGCCGTCGGTTGGCTGCTTGGCTGGTTTCCCACCATATCCTTCGAGGAAGGCGGGCGGTTCGACACGCTTCAGGATGCGGTTATGCCCTATTTGTACGAGCCGCGCCGCATCGCCTTCGCGCTTGCGCATTTCAGCTGGATCGCGCTGGCGTTGCGCGCACCGCTTTTCGGCTGGCTGACCGACGGGCTCAGGGCCTGCGGCCGGATGGCCTTGTCGCTCTACGTGGCGCAGACGATGGCCTACGGCTTCCTGTTCTACGGTTTCGGCCTTGGCTTGTTCGGCGCGCTTGAGCATGTCGAAATCGCGCTGATCGCCATCGCTCTCACCCTCGTCCAGTTCGTGGCGGCGCCGATCTACCTTCGGGTTTTTGCCCAGGGACCGTTGGAATGGGCGTTGCGGCGCCTTGTCAATGCGAACATGCTGGCTTCCGTTCCGAGGACGACCATCACGAGACACCAGCCGGCCGAATAGGGCCGGGCATTCAAGGAACGGCCGTGGATGTCGCGGCCGCGTGCGGGGCCGATTATCCCGGGCATCAAGGCCCGGCGGTGGACATTCCTCGCACTATGACCACATTTTCCCGCTCGATTGCGGCGGATGCAGCGCCTGAGGCCGAAAGGAGCCGCGATGCCCGTCCGCCGCCACGTCCTGCGCGGTCTTGCCGCTACCGGTCTTGCTCTCGGCTTCAATGCGTTGCGCAACGCGCCCTCCGCCCGGGCATCGATCCTGCCGGCGGAAGAATGGGCGAAATCGCTGATCGCCGCCGCGGAACAGCAGATCGGTACGACGGTTGTCTACGATCCCTCCTATGTCGGGCTTGCCTATCCGGGCGGCGACGTGCCGCGCGCTCGCGGCGTCTGCTCGGACGTGATCATCCGCGCCTATCGCGACGCTTTCGATATCGACCTGCAGCGCCTCGTGCATGAGGACATGAAGCGCGATTTCGCCGACTACCCAAAACTCTGGGGGTTGAGCCGGCCCGACCGCAATATCGACCACCGCCGGGTGCCCAATCTGGAGCGGTTCTTCGCCCGAGCGGGCGCAGCGCTCGGCGCGTCGTCCGATCCGGCCGCCTTCCAGCCGGGCGATCTCGTCGCGCAGCGCCTTCCCGGCAATCTGCCGCATATCGCCATCATCGCCGACCAGTTGGCCGGTGACGGGCAAACGCCGTTGGTGATCCACAATATCGGTGCCGGAACACGGATGGAAAACCGATTGTTTTCCTTTCGCCATACCGGCCATTTCCGCTTCGTTCCACCGGCGGCATAGCCTGCCGGCTACAGGATGCGGAATACGAAGGCGCCGACCAGCACATCCGGCTCGTCGATGGCGAAGGCGCGAAAGGGCGGGCTTTGTTCGACCGGCACCCATTTGCCGGCGCTTTCGAGCGCGGCGAACTTCTCGTCGAAACCGCCCTCGGCCAGCACCGTGTCGCGCACGGTCAGGATGGCATGGCCGCCCGCACGCGTGATGCGCACCAGCTCGTCCAGCGACGAGGCCGGCGCATGGCCCTCGGTGAACACGCCGGTGGACAAGAAGGCGGCGAAATGGTCGTCCGCCCAGGGCAGCGGCTTGCCGAGGGTGGCGCATTCAAGCCGGCGATAGGCGTTGCGGCTGCCGGCGATCGCCAGCATCTCCTCCGACAGGTCGAGTCCCTCCAGATCGCCATAGCCAAGGGCGGCGAGCGCCGGGCCGGACAGGCCGGTGCCGCAGCCGGCATCGAGCAGCGGTCCGTCGCCTTTCGGCACGTGGCGGGCCACCCATGCGGCGATCAGCCAGGGCAGGCAGTAGCCCATGGTCGTGGTCTGGCGATCGTAGTCGGCCGCCCAGTCGGCATAGGCGGCGGCAAGCTCGGTGTCGCTCGCGGCGGCGTAGACGGCATCAAGCGGATCGGTCATGGCTTTCTCCGGTGCGGCGCATGCGCTTTTCGAGCCGCCGCAGCGCCAGCGACAGCCCGACGGTCAGGACCAGGTAGATATAGGCAACGATGGAGTAGGTCTCGAAGAAGCGGAACGAGCCGGAGGCGTAGACCTTGCCCATCTGGGTGATGTCGGCGACGCCGAGCACCGAGACCAGCGAGGAATCCTTGACCATGGCGACGAAATCATTGCCGAGCGGCGGCAGGATGGTGCGGATCGCCTGCGGCAGGACGATCAGCCGGAAGCGCTGGAAACGCGAAAGGCCGAGCGCCTTGGCGGCCTCGACCTGGCCGGGGTCGACCGACTGGATGCCGGCGCGGAACACTTCGGAAATGAAGGCCGAATAGCCGATGGTCAGTGCCATGATGGCCCGCCACAGGAGCGAAAGGTCGCGCACCAGCAATTCATCGACGAGACCCGCCTCGCGCAGCGGCGTCGCCAGCCAGTTCCACAGCGCCACGAAACCGGGTGCACCGACGAAGGCGATGTAGAACAGCAGCACCAGGATCGGCACGCCGCGGATGATCTCGACATAGAAGCGCGCCGTCTGGCGCAGCAGGCGCGAACCGGAGAGCGCCATCAGCGCGAAACCGAGGCCGATGGCCGACGCCAGCGCAAAACCGACCACGGTGACGAAGACGGTGACGCCGATGCCGCGCGAGACGATGCGGAAGACCTGGGCGTAGAGCCCGTTTGTGGCGATGACGACGGCGATCGCCGCCGCCAGCGCGACGGCGACGACCAGCCACCAGGGAAACTCCTTGTCGGTCGAGGTCCCGGTCGGCGCGGTCATCGGCCGGCGGACCGTTGCGCGGACAATGGTCTCGCCGGGGTCACTCGCCGAGCTTGTAGTCCAGGAACCACTTCTTGTTGAGCGCGTCGATCGTACCGTCGGCCTTCATCGCGGCGATTGCCGCGTTGATCGGCTCGACCAGGTCTGAGCCCTTGGGGAAGATGAAGCCGAAATCCTCGGTGCCGAGCGCCTCGCCGATCAGCTTCAGGCCGCCGTCGGAAGCGTCGACATAGCCCTTGCCGGCGGTGCCGTCGGTCAGCACCAGGTCGACATCGCCGGCCTTGAGCGCCTGCACGGTGGCGCCGAAGGTCTCGAACAGCTTGATGCGCGGATTGGCCTCGTCGCCGTCAAGCACCTCATAGACGGCGACATAGAAGGGCGTGGTGCCGGGCTGGGCGCCGACAAGGCCGTCCTCGAACATGGCGAAGCTCTTGGCGTCGGTGAAGCGTTCCTCGTCGCCGCGCACCAGCATGAACATTTCCGAACGCATGTAGGCGTCGGAGAAGTCCACCTTCTCCTTGCGGTCGTCGCGGATGGTGATCCCGGTCATGCCGATATGGTACTGGCCGTCGGAGACGGCCTGGATCATCGCATCCCAGGAGGTGTTCTGGTAATCGACCTTGAAGTTCAGCCGCTTGGCGATCTCGTTCATGGCGTCGTACTCCCAGCCGATCTGCTCGCCGGTCTTGGGATCGACGAACTGCAGCGGCGGATAGGCGTTTTCGGTCACCACCACCACGTCGCGACCGCCAAGGTCGGGCAGCGACTGGGCGAAGGCGGCGGGAACCGCCATGGCGGACAGGGCGCCGATCAGGGCACAAACAAGTTTCGTCACCGACATTGGAACATCCTCCGGATTGACTGTCTGGGCAGAGACTAGCGCGAAACGGTGTGGATTGTCAGCGCCCTGCCGCCGGCCGCAGGCAAGTGCGGACAACAAAAAGGCCCGGATCGCTCCGGGCCTTAGATTGTTCCTGGTCGGGCCGACCGGACGACCTATTCGGTCTTGGCGGCCAGCTTTGCTTCGCGCTTCCTGCGCCAGGGTGCGTTCCGATCCCATTCGCCGGCCATGATGCTGCCGTACGGCAACACTTCGTCGACGATTTCGGCCAGATCGTATTTCTCGATCTGACCGCGCACCGCTGCCGCGTTCTTGTATGCCGACGGCAGTTCGGAAACATCGATCTCTCCGGAAAAGAAACGCGCATCGATCATGTCCGTTTCCTCGGCGAAAACGTCAGCTTCCGGCCGGCCGCCAAGCTTGCGCTTGTGCGCTGTCCGCGACAGGTTTCGCCCGGCTCCGTGGGGCGAGAATCCGAGCCCGTGACCCGCATCCTTGCCGCGCACGATCAGCACAGGCTCGGCCATGTTGAGCGGGATGATCGTCAGATCGGTCGCATCGTCGGCCCAACCATCGAACGCCGGTGTGGCGCCCTTGGCATGGTAGAACAGGCCATCGGATTTCCGGAAAACGAAATTGTGCTCGTTCCAGAACCGGTCGGTGATCTTCACCTTCGACATCTCCGCCGCCAGATCGTGAATGGCGAAATGGTTGGCCTTGGTCCAGGCTCGCACGATCTGCAGCGCTTCCCAGTAGGCTTCCCCATCATTGCTGTCGGCCGGAATCCAGGCGTTCTGCTTTTGCGTTTCCGGCGACAGTTCGTGCCTGTAGCGGTCGGCGAGCTTCATGCCGGCGCTGTAGAGCCGCGCACCAAGGCCACGCGAACCGTGATGAGTCACAAGGATGGTTTCGCCGGATGACTTTGACTGGCCGACATAGGCGAAATGGTTGCCGTCGCCCTGGGTGGCGAAATGGCGCCGGGCGATCTCGCCCTGGTCGCGCAGAAACCGATTCTCTGCGATCGCTTCACCGATTTCCCTGGGAAGCGGCACGTCCTGTGCCCGGTTGACCGGTCCGAAATGCGTCACCTGCTGCACCGCGTCGAGCAGTGCCTTCGGATCGATCTTGCCGAAACCGGTGATCGCCATCGAGCAACAGATATCGGCCGAATGCATGCCCGGATGAATTTCCGTCGATGCGACGATGCCGCCGACCGGGATGGTTCCGTCGGGACCGGCCGGGCATGCGTCGGGCATCACCGCACCGGCCGTCACCACCGGTGTGCGCAGCAGGCGCTGCATCGACCGCCTGACCAATGCGATGTTGTCGTCTTCTTCCCCGGTTTCGGCCTCGATATTGAGATGCAGCGGCTTTGTTCCCGCCGGATCGAGGTCGATCGCCGGCGGCGGCGCGAACCCGGCGGCAAGCGCCAGCGCCTGTTCGCGGCTCTCGCCCGCAGCGAGCGCTTCATTTGCCCGGTCCAGCGCCTCGGCGAACCACTTGCCCGGCTTGTGCCCGGCCGCGATCAGATCCTTGCCGGTAATCATGATGGTCTCCTTGTCATCGTGGTGGCAAGGAAGCGCGATAAAAAAGCGCGGCTCCTCGCCGCGCTTTGTCGAAACTCCATCGAACCTCGTGGCGGCTTTTCTGCCGCCCGAAGATCGGGCGGTTATGCTTTACTGCTGTCCTCGTCGCCGGCTTTCGCAGCCTCGGCTGCTTCAGCCGCCTTCGCCGCCTCGGCTTCCGCGGCCTTGGCCGCGGCCTCCTCTGCCGCCTTCTCGGCGGCGAGCGCCTGGGCGGCGGCGACCTTCTCGGCCTCGATGCGGGCCTTCTCTTCGGCCAGCGCCTGGCGCTCGGCGTCGTTCAGCTTGCGGGCGCGTGCGCCGGTATTCTCGGAAATGCGCGCCGACTTGCCGCGGCGTTCACGCAGGTAATAAAGCTTGGCGCGGCGCACCTTGCCGCGGCGGACGACCTCGACGGCCTCGACGAGCGGCGAATAGACAGGGAAGACGCGCTCCACGCCCTCGCCGTAGGAAATCTTGCGCACCGTGAAATTTTCGTGGAGGCCGGAACCGGCCCGCCCAATGCACACGCCTTCATAGGCCTGCACGCGGGTGCGGGTACCTTCCGTGACGCGCACCTGTACGCGCACCGTGTCGCCGGGCGAGAAATCGGGCAGTTTGCGCTGGGCTTCGATCTTGGCGGCCTGCTCGGCCTCGAGCTGACGAATGAGGTCCATCGTCTCAAATCCTTGATTCTTGTTCGAACAGCCAGAGCGCCCGACGCCTGCCTGCGGTCCTCGTCCGAGCCGCTTGGCAGTGCCGAGGCGTGAGACACGCGCCGGCAGGGGCGAATTCACCATCCATCGTTGACGGATCCCGGGGCTTCCCGCCCCGAACGGATGGCGGCTCATACACATTTTTGCCGGCCTTGTCACCCCGTCGGCAGGCGAATCTACGACTCGTCCGGCTCAAGCAGATCGGGCCGGCGCCGGGCGGTCAGTTTCCGCGCTTCGGCGCGCCGCCACTCGGCGATCCGGCGGTGATCGCCGGAAAGCAGCACGTCGGGAACCGGCCTGCCCTCGAACATTTGCGGGCGGGTATAGTGCGGATGTTCCAGAAGCCCGTTTTCGAAGCTTTCCTCGGTGCCCGACGCGTCGTTTCCCATGACGCCGGGCAGCAGGCGCACCACCGCGTCGAGCAGGACGAGCGCCGCCGGTTCGCCGCCGGAAAGCACATAGTCGCCGACCGACACTTCCTCCAGCCCGCGGGCCTCGATTGCTCGCTGGTCGACGCCCTCGAACCTGCCGCAGACGATGAGCGCGCCGGGACCGGCGGCAAGCGCGCGCACGCGTGCCTGGGTAAGCGGCCGTCCGCGTGGGCTCATCAGCAGCCTGGGACGCGGATCGCCGTCGGGAGCGGCGGCATCGACGGCGTCTGCCAGCACATCGGCGCGCATCACCATGCCGGCGCCGCCGCCGGCCGGCGTGTCGTCGACGCTTCTGTGCCTGCCGGTGCCGAAATCCCTGATCTGCACGGTTTCCAGGGCCCAGTCGCCGCGCTCCAGCGCCTTGCCGGCGAGCGACAGGCCGAGCGGGCCGGGAAACATCTCCGGATAGAGCGTCAGCACGGTGGCGCGGAAACCCGTCATTGCCCGTCCTCGTCGACGAGGCCGGCCGCGACCGGGTCGATGGTGATCGTGCCGGCGGCGACGTCGACGGCTGGCACCGCGGCCTTCGAGAACGGGATCATGGCGGATTTACGCGTCGACAGGGCGAGTTCGAGCATGTCGCCGCCGCCGAAATCGTGGATCGCCGTCACCCGGCCGTAGCGCCCGCCGGTTTCGTCGACAGCGGCAAGGCCGATCAGGTCGGCGTGGAAGAACTCCTCCTCGTCAAGCGCGGCTTCGCCGAGCGCCGAGCGCGCCACGGAAAACTCCACCCCGTTCAGGGTTTCGGCCTGTTCGCGGCTTTCGATGCCCTTGATCCGGACGACGACGACGTTCTTGGCCGGGCGCACCGAGACGATCTCGTAGGATCGGCCATCGGAGCCGGCCAGCGAGCCGTAACCGGCGATGGCGAGCGGATCCTCGGTAAACGTCCTGATGCGCAACTCGCCCCTGATGCCGTGCGGCGCGCCGCCGACGCCGAGCACGACCATATGCGGTTCGCGGGAACTGCCCTTGTTCATGGCAGCCGGCATAGCGCCGGCGTGGGCGGCGGGCAACGGTTTTTGCCGGGGCGTATCAACATGTCCGTAACCAGCCGCCGCTAGGATCGGGGCTGAACAAAAGCCCGCGGGAGAATGACGCTGGTTCGCACACCGATATCCGGGACACCGCTGGTCTTCATGACGCCCGACCTTGCGAAGGCGCGCTCGGCCTGGCTTGCGGCACTCGCCGAGGAGCGGCGCCTGTCGCCCTTGACGGTCGAGGCCTATGAGCGCGACAGCCGCCAGTTCCTGCAGTTTCTCGCCGGCCATCTCGCCGCGCCGGTCTCGATTTCGGACATCGCGGAGTTGCGCCCGGCCGACTACCGTGCCTTCCTCGCGGCGCGACGCCAGGGCGGTACGGGCGCCCGTTCGCTGGCGCGCGGGCTTGCCGGCATCCGTTCGCTGATCCGCCACCTCGGCCGCAACGGCATGGCCAATGCCGCCGGCGCGAGCGCCATGCGGGCGCCGAAACAGCCGAAATCGCTGCCAAAGCCATTGACGGCGGGCGACGCGAAACGGGTCGTGTCGGCCGCCGACCAGCTCGACGAGGAACCCTGGATCGCCGCGCGCAACGCCGCCGTACTGACGTTGCTCTACGGTTCCGGCCTGCGCATCGCAGAGGCGCTTGCGCTCGACGGCGGCGACATCGCCGAACCCGGCTGCCGCTCGATCCGCGTGACGGGCAAGGGCGGCAAGACCAGGCTGGTGCCGCTGTTGCCCGTGACGGTGGAGGCGGTGCTGGAATACCGCCGGCTCTGTCCCTACGATCTTCATGGCGCAGCGCCACTGTTTCGCGGCGCGCGCGGCGCTAGGCTGCAGCCGGCGATCGTGCAGCGGGCGATGCGCAAGCTCAGGCCGGCGCTCAACCTGCCGGACACGGCCACGCCGCACGCGTTACGCCATTCCTTCGCCACGCACCTGCTCGGCCGCGGCGGCGATCTCAGGACGATCCAGGAACTGCTCGGCCATGCCAGCCTGTCGACGACGCAGATCTACACCGCCGTCGATACCGCGCGGCTGCTCGATGTCTACGATGCCGCCCACCCGCGGGCGGCGCGCCGCGCCGATGGTTGAATTGACGACAATTCGCCGGTGCCGATTAACGAATTGTCCTTGAATTTGCGCTATCGCCAAGGCCATGTCGAAAGCAATCGCATTCGCCGATCGTGCGTCTGGTGTGGCGCTGGGGCTCATCGCCCTGGCCAATCTGTTGTTCGTCCTGTCCGTCCTCGCTGTCCTGCTGGTCGGCGTCAACGGCGCGCGGGCGAGCGCCCTGCCGATCTGTTCCGGCACCAACATGCTCGAACAGTTGCAGCGCGACGATCCGGGCAAGATCGAGGATATCCGCCGCCAGGCGGAAGCGATGCCCAACGGACACGGCCTGTTGTGGAAAATAGAAAAGGATGGCGCCGAACCATCCTTTCTTTTTGGCACCATGCATCTGACCGACGAGAGGGTGACCAGGCTGACCGACAAGGCGCAGGCGGCATTTAACGCCGCCGACACGGTCATCATCGAAACGACCGACGTGCTCGATGAACAGGCCGCGGCCCTGTCGCTGATGCGCCATCCGGAATTGATGATGCTTCCCGGTACCACGACGTTGAAATCGCTGCTGTCGCCCGAACAGGCCGAGATCGTCGATGCCGCGCTCAATGATCGCGGCATTCCGCTCGGCAGCGTATCGAAGATGCAGCCATGGATGCTGGCGACGATGGTCGCCATACCGGCCTGCGAGTTTGCCCGTCGCAAGGGCGGGCTGAAGGTGCTCGATGTCAAGCTGGCCAGGGATGCCGCAGCCACGGGCAAGACGGTGGCCGGATTGGAGACCGCGATCGAGCAATTGCAGGCGATGGCGTCGCTGCCGCTGGAACTGCATGTCGAGAGCCTGGTCGAGACCATGAAGCTCGGCGACCGGATCGGCGATGTCTACGAAACGATGGTCGATCTCTACCAAACGGGCGAAGTGGGCATGATCTGGCCCCTGTTCAGGGCGGTGCTGCCGTCGAAGGAAGACGAGGGCTACGCCGAGTTCGAGGAAACCATGGTGACGAGCCGCAATCGCGGCATGGCGGAGAATGCCGAACCTTTCCTGCAGCAGGGCGGCGCTTTCATCGCCGTCGGCGCGCTGCATCTGCCCGGCGAGAAAGGCCTGGTGGAACTGCTGCGCCGGGCCGGCTATCGCGTCACGCGGGCCGATTGAGGTCCCGCGAACGGAGACCCCCGGGCGCCATTCCGGGTACGGGCGGCCTCCCGAATAGTTTACTGGTCAGGCTGGGCGATTGTGTTAAGCTGAGGGCATCTGCCAATGGGAGATGACGAAATGAAGTCCATTCTGGCCAGCCTGGCGGCCTTGGCGCTGATGACCGCTTCGGCAGCGGCTTGCGGTTTCAACAAGACTGCCGGCCATCACTCCACAACGGTCGCTTCGCTCGAGGAAACCGAAACGCCGATGTCGACCGCCGCGGATGCCGTGGAAGAGCAGGACGCCATCGACGGGGTAACCACCGGCGCCATTGCCGGCGAGGAAGCCGAAGCTGCCGAATAGATATCATTCGCGATCTGAATAGACTTTGCCCGGCCGCCTTGCGGCCGGGTTTTTTCCTGCGCGACCGGACGGGCAACTACATGTGGATCGGCTTGTCGAAGGCGGCGAGCGCAGCCTCCTTTACCGCTTCCGACATGGTCGGATGGGCGTGACAGGTGCGGCCCAGATCCTCGGCAGAACCACCGAACTCCATCAGCACGGCAGCTTCGTGGATCATTTCGCCAGCGCCGAAACCGACGATATGCACGCCGAGAACGCGGTCGGTGCGCTTGTCGGCCAATACCTTGACGAACCCGTCGGAGGCCAGCATGGCGCGGGCGCGACCATTGGCGGAAAACGGGAACTTGCCGATACGGTACTCAATGCCCACCGCCTTCAGTTCTTCCTCGGTCTTGCCGACGGAGGCGACTTCCGGGCTGGTGTAGACCACGCCGGGAATGACGTCATAGTTCACATGGCCGGCCTTGCCGGCAATGATCTCGGCCACCGCGACACCCTCGTCCTCGGCCTTGTGGGCGAGCATCGGACCGGCGATGACGTCGCCGATGGCATAGATGCCGGTAACCGAGGTGCAGTAATGGCCATCGACGCGAACCCGGCCCCTCTCGTCGAGCACGACGCCGGCCTTTTCCAGTTCCAGCCCCGCGGTATTCGGGATCCGGCCGGTAGCGACGAGAACGGCGTCTGCGTCGATGATCGTACTGTCGCCGTCGCCGCTGGCCGGCTCGAAGGTGACCGAGACGCCCTTGCCGGTCTTCTTCACGCCGGTGACCTTGGCGCCGAGCTTGAAGATCATCCCCTGCTTGGCGAGGATACGCTGGAACTGCTTGGCCACCTCACCGTCCATGCCGCCGAGGATCGTGTCGAGATATTCGACCACGGTGACCTTGGCGCCGAGTCTGGCCCAGACGGAACCGAGCTCGAGGCCGATGACGCCGCCGCCGACCACGACCAGGTGACCTGGAACGCTGGGGAACTCGAGCGCGCCGGTCGACGAGACGATGACCTTCTCGTCGAATTCAAGGTCAACGCCGGGGATGCCGGCGACATCCGAACCGGTGGCGATGACGATGTTCCTGGCCTCGATCTCCTCGGTGGAGCCGCCCTTGGCGTGTACCGCCACCTTGCCCTCGCCGAGCACGACGCCGGTGCCCCGATAGGTGTCGATCTTGTTCTTCTTCAGCAGGAATTCGACGCCCTTGACGTTGGCTTCCACCGTAGCGTCCTTGTGCGCC
Source organism: Rhizobiaceae bacterium (assembly GCA_041397625.1). GTDB lineage: Bacteria > Pseudomonadota > Alphaproteobacteria > Rhizobiales > Rhizobiaceae > JAWKWH01. Next base: position 320,560 of record JAWKWH010000004.1, on the reverse strand, counting down.
ATCATCTTCTTGAGGTTGAGCTTGGGTTTGCCGACGCCGATGCCCAGGCTGTCGAGGCCGTGTTCGGCGTGCGAAAAGACCTCCGAAGCGTGCAGCAACGCCTTCGATGGAATGCAGCCGATATTGAGGCAGGTTCCCCCAAAGGTCGCCTCCTTCTCAATGACGGCGGTCGCCAGGCCGAGCTGCGCGCATTTGATCGCGCAAACATACCCCCCGGGACCCGAACCGATGACGACGACATCATAAGCCATTTCGATACTTCCTCGCTTGGTTCACGCCCGCCATCAAACCGCTTCCGGAGCGGACCCTAACATTCATCTGCCGCCCGCAACATCGACAATTGCGCCGGTGACATAGGATGCCTCGTCGGAGAGCAGCCACAGGATCGTCATGGCCACCTCGCGCGCCGAGCCTTCGCGCTTCATCGGCACCGCGCCGCGCAGCCGCGCCACCCGGTCGGGCTCGCCGCCGGCGGCATGGATGTCGGTATCGATGATGCCGGGGCGTACCGCGTTGACGCGAATGCCCTCGCCGGCGACTTCCAGCGCCAGGCCCCTGGTCATCAGGTCGATGCCGGCCTTGGAGGCGGCATAGTCGACATACTGGTTGGGGCTGGCGATGCGCGCGGCGGCCGACGACAGGTTGACGATGCCGCCGCCCCTGCCGCCTCGGGCAGTCGACATGCGCTTGACCGCCTCACGGGCGCACAGGAACGATCCCGTCAGGTTGATGCGGAACATGCGCTCCAGCCGCTCGGCGCTCATCCCGTCCACCCGCGAGGCGAGATCGACCACGCCGGCATTGTTGACCAGCGCGTCGAGCCGGCCCCAGCGGTCGTCCACCGCCTTGAACATGGCCAGGATATCGGCCTCGACACCGACATCGCCGCGGACGGCGAAGGCTTCGCCGCCACCGGCCGTGATGCGGGAAACGACCTCCTCGGCGGCGGCTTCATTGGCGACATAGTTGACCGCCACGCGCCAGCCACGACGGGCGGCCTCCAGCGCCGTCGCCGCGCCAATGCCGCGGGAACCGCCGGTGACGAGCATCGTTTTTCCGGCTTCGGTCAAATCTGGCATCCTTCTTCCGGCTGCGCTTTCGATGCGGGCGCCGTGTGGGCGGGACCGCTTGGGACGATTGCGGGTCCTAGAGGTCGAGAACCAGCCGTTCCGGATCCTCCAGGCTCTCCTTCACGCGCACCAGGAAGGTCACGGCCTCCTTGCCGTCGACGATACGGTGGTCGTAGGAGAGCGCCAGATACATCATCGGGCGGATTTTCACCTCGCCGCCGATCGCCATCGGCCGTTCCTGGATCTTGTGCATGCCGAGAATGCCCGACTGCGGTGCGTTGAGGATCGGCGTCGACATCAGCGAGCCGTAGACGCCGCCGTTGGAAATGGTGAAGGTGCCGCCCTGCATGTCGGCGACCGACAGCTTGCCGTCGCGGGCCGCGACACCCAATCGGCCGATCTCCTTTTCGATCTCGGCGATCGTCATGGCGTCGGCGTCGCGCACCACCGGCACCACCAGGCCCTTGTCGGTACCGACGGCGACGCCGACATGGCAGTAGTTCTTGTAGATGATGTCGGTGCCGTCGATCTCGGCGTTGACCGCCGGAATTTCGGCCAGCGCATGGCAGACGGCCTTGGTGAAGAAGCCCATGAAGCCGAGTTTCACGCCGTGCTTCTTCTCGAACAGATCCTTGTACTTCCTGCGCATGTCCATGACCGCGGTCATGTCGACCTCGTTGAACGTGGTCAGCATGGCGGCGGTGTTCTGCGCGTCCTTCAGGCGCTGGGCGATGGTCTGGCGCAATCGCGTCATGCGCACACGCTCCTCGCGCGCCTCGTCATCGGCCGGCGCTGGCGCGCGGGCAGCGGGCGCCGGCGCCGGAGAGGGAGCGGGCTTCGGCTCGGCCGCCGGCGCCTTGGCTTCGGCCGGTGCGGCCCCGCCCTTTTCCAGAGCATCGATGACATCGCTCTTCAGGATCTGGCCGCGTTTTCCCGAACCCTCGATCGAGCCGGCGTCGATGCCCTTTTCGGCCATGATGCGGGCGGCGGCCGGCGAGGGCGCGACGTCATCGGATTCCGGTCCGGCTGCGGCTGCGGGTTTTTCCTCGGGCGCGGCGGCCGGCGCGGCGGTTTCGCCGCCGGCGCCCTCCTGGATCATGCCGAGCAACGCGCCGACGGCGACCACGTCGCCCTCATTGGCGACGATTTCGTGAAGCTTGCCGGCGGCAGGCGCCGGTACTTCCAGGGTCACCTTGTCGGTTTCCAGCTCGACCACGGCCTCGTCCTGCGCGATCGCTTCGCCCTTCTGCTTGAACCAGCGGCCGATCGTCGCCTCTGTGACGGACTCACCCAGGGTAGGGACACGGATTTCAATTGCCATGATCGTTGCTTCCGTTGCTGCAGGTTTCAGTCGCCCAGCGCATCCTCGAGGAACGCATTGAGCTCGGCCAGATGTTTGGACATCAGCCCGGTTGCCGGCGAGGCGGCGGCCGGCCGGCCGGTATAGCGCACGCGCTGATGCTTGGCGTCGATATGGGCAAGGACCCATTCCAGATAGGGGTCGACGAAGGCCCAGGCGCCCATGTTCTTCGGCTCTTCCTGGCACCACACCATCTCGGCGTTGCGGAAGCGCGACAATTCGTTGATCAGCGCCTTGGCGGGGAACGGGTAAAGCTGCTCGATCCTGAGCAGGTAGACATCGTCGATGCCGCGCTCCTCGCGCTCCTCGTAGAGGTCGTAATAGACCTTGCCGGTGCACATGACGACGCGGCGGATGCGCGAATCCGTCGCCAGCTTGATCTTCTGGTCCTTGAGCACCTGGGCGTCGTCCCACAGCAGGCGGTGGAAGGAGGATTCGCCCGCCAGTTCGGCCAGCGTCGAGATGGCGCGCTTGTGGCGCAGCAGCGATTTCGGCGTCATCAGCACGAGCGGCTTGCGGAAGTCGCGCTTGAGCTGCCGGCGCAGGATGTGGAAGTAGTTTGCCGGCGTCGAACAATAGGCGACCTGCATGTTGTCCTCGGCGCAGAGCTGGAGGAAACGCTCGAGCCGGGCCGAGGAATGTTCGGGGCCCTGGCCTTCGTAGCCGTGCGGCAGCAGGCAGACGAGACCGCTCATGCGCAGCCACTTGCGCTCGCCCGACGAGATGAACTGGTCGAAGACCACCTGCGCGCCGTTGGCGAAATCGCCGAACTGGGCTTCCCACAGGGTCAGCGCGCCGGGTTCGGCCAGCGAATAACCGTATTCGAAGCCGAGCACCGCCTCTTCGGACAGCATCGAGTTGATGACCTCGTAATTGGCCTGGCTGGCGGTGAGATTGTTGAGCGGGATATAGCGTCTTTCGTCACGCTGGTCGTAGAGCACGGAATGGCGCTGCGAGAAGGTGCCGCGTTCGGAATCCTGGCCCGACAGGCGCACCGGATTGCCCTCGGCCAGGATGGAGCCGAAGGCCAGCGCCTCGGCGGTCGCCCAATCCAGTCCCTCGCCCGATTCGATCATCTTGGCGCGGTTGTCGAGAAAGCGCTTGGCGGTGCGGTGGACCTCGAAGTCAGATGGCACCTCCGTCAGCTTCTTGCCGATCTCCTTCAGCGTCTTGATCGGAACGGCCGTCTTGCCGCGGCGCTGTTCGTCCTGGTTGTCGGCACGGCGCATGCCGCTCCAGGCGCCGTCGAGCCAGTCGGCCTTGTTTGGCTTGTAGGAATCGCCGGCCTCGAACTCGGTTTCCAGATTGGCGCGCCAGGCGGTCTTCATCGTCTCGAATTCGGCTTCGGTGATGACGCCCTCGCCGATCAGCTTTTCGGCATAGATCTGCACCGTGGTGCGGTGGGTACGGATCTTGCGGTACATGATCGGCTGGGTGAAGGCCGGTTCGTCGCCCTCATTGTGGCCGAAGCGCCGGTAGCAGAACATGTCGATGACCACCGGCTTGTGGAACAGCATGCGGAACTCTGTCGCCACCTTCGCGGCATAGACCACGGCCTCGGGATCGTCGCCGTTGACGTGGAAGATCGGCGCCTCGACCACCTTGGCCATGTCGGACGGGTAGGGCGATGACCGCGAGAAGCGCGGATTGGTGGTAAAGCCGATCTGGTTGTTGATGATGAAGTGGAGGGTGCCGGCGACGCGGTGGCCGCGCAGGCCCGACAGGCCGAAGCACTCCGCCACCACGCCCTGGCCGGCAAAGGCGGCATCGCCGTGCAGCAGCAGCGGCAGCACCTTGGCGCGTTCGGCCAACGGCACCGCCTCCTCGCGGCTGCGGCCGAACACCTGGTCCTGCTTGGCGCGGGCCTTGCCCATCACCACCGGGTTGACGATCTCGAGATGCGACGGGTTGGCGGTCAGCGACAGGTGTACGTTGTTGCCGTCGAACTCGCGGTCGGACGAGGCGCCGAGATGGTATTTAACGTCGCCGGAGCCTTCCACGTCGTCGGGTGCGTAGGATCCGCCCTTGAATTCGTGAAAGATCGCCCGGTGCGGCTTGGCCATCACCTGGGAGAGCACGTTGAGACGGCCGCGATGGGCCATGCCGAGCACGATCTCCTTCATGCCCATCGAGCCGCCGCGCTTGATGATCTGCTCCAGCGCCGGGATCAATGCCTCGCCGCCGTCGAGGCCGAAGCGCTTGGTGCCCTTGTACTTCACGTCGATGAACTGCTCGAAGCCCTCCGCCTCGACCAGTTTCTGCAGGATGGCGAGCTTGCCGTTGGTGGTGAAGAAGATGCCTTTTTCCGGTCCCTCGATTCGCTCCTGCAGCCAGGCCTTTTCGGCCGGGTTGGACATGTGCATGAACTCGATGCCGAGCGTCGAGCAATAGGTGCGCTTCAGAATTTCGAGCATCTCGCGGATGGTGGCGTATTCCAGCCCGAGCACGTGGTCGATGAAGATCGGCCGGTCGTAATCGTCCTCGGCGAAGCCGTAGGCGGCCGGCGACAGCTCGTTATAGTCTTCCTTGATGCCGGCGAGGCCGAGGGGATCGAGATTGGCGTGCAGGTGGCCGCGCATGCGATAGGCGCGCACCATCATGATGGCGCGCACCGAATCGCGCGCCGACGTTTCCAGATCCGCAGCGGCGATGGGCGCGCCGGCCGCCTCGGCCCTGGCCTTGAGCTTGGCGCCCATCTCCGCCTCGGTCGGCATCCAGTCGCCGTCGAGCGCCGCAACGAGCTCGCCATTGGCGGCGATCGGCCAGTTGGGCCGTTTCCAGGATGCGCCGGCGGCGTTCTTGCGCGCATCGGCGCCGTCATCGGGCAGCGAGGCGAAATAGTCGCGCCATTCCTCGCTTACCGAGGAAGGGTCATCTTTGTAGGCGGCGTAGAGCTTTTCGACATAGGCGGCGTTGCCGCCATAGAGGAACGAGGTTGAGGCAAAGGCGTCATTGGCCTGATCGGACCGTGCCATTTTCATTCCGGTGGGCCGCGCCGCACCGTCTCCCTACCATCGAACCGGTTCGATACCGGCCACCCCGGACGGTTCGTCCGCCCGATTATTGCGCCGGCCTTCAGCCCTTGAGGACTTCGACCAGCGTTTTCCCGAGCTGCGCCGGCGAGGGCGAAACGCGAATGCCCGCCGCCTCCAGCGCCGCGATCTTGTCTTCGGCGCCGCCCTTGCCGCCGGATATCACCGCGCCGGCATGGCCCATGGTACGGCCGGGAGGCGCGGTGCGGCCGGCGATGAAGGCGGCCATCGGTTTCTTGCGGCCCCGATTTGCCTCGCCGATCAGCCATTCGGCCGCATCCTCTTCGGCCGAGCCGCCGATCTCGCCGATCATGATGATGGATTCGGTCTCCGGATCGTCGAGGAAGAGATCGAGTACGTCGATGAATTCCGTGCCCTTGACCGGATCGCCGCCGATGCCGACGGCGGTCGACTGGCCGAGGCCCTCATTCGTCGTCTGGAACACCGCCTCGTAGGTGAGCGTTCCGGAGCGCGACAGGATGCCGACCGAGCCCTTCTTGAAGATGTTGCCGGGCATGATGCCGATCTTGCATTCATCAGGCGTCAGCACGCCGGGGCAGTTGGGTCCGACGAGGCGCGAATTCGACCGGTCGAGCCTGGCCTTGACCTTGACCATGTCCTGGACCGGGATGCCCTCGGTGATGCAGACGATGAGCGGGATCTCCGCGTCGATGGCCTCGATGATGGCCGCCGCGGCACCCGCCGGCGGCACGTAGACCACCGAGGCGTCGGCGCCGGTGGCCGCCTTGCCCTCGGCGACCGTGGCGAAGATCGGCAGCTTGTCGCCGCCGGAACCTTCCCAGGTCTCGCCGCCTTTCTTGGGATGGATGCCGCCGACCATCCTGGTGCCGTGATAGGCCAGCGCCTGCTCGGTATGGAAGGTGCCGGTCTTGCCGGTGAGCCCCTGGACGAGGACGCGGGTATCTTTGTTGATCAGGATGGACATCGATATTTCGGCTCCGGCCTTCGGTATCTACACAAACGGATTGATGGCACGGACGCCGTCATAGCTTTGCCCGTGATTGAGATCTTCGGTGTACAGCGTCGTGGCGCCAAGCTGCCGGGCGGCGGCGACGATCGCGCCATCCCGGTAGGAGATCTGGAACTTGCGGCTGGCGGCAATCGCCTCGACAAACAGCCCCGGGGTTCCATCGACACATTCGAACTCCATCAGCGATGCCACCCAGGCATCGAGATCGACCTCCGGCATGGCCGGGGCGACGCGTTTGCAGGTGACGAAGAATTCCTGAAGCACTTGAAACGATATCCCGAAATCCCGTTCACCAATGATCTGCCTTGCCTTCTCCGCCTTGGCCGGCGCATCAACTTCCGCCGTCGCCGCGTACACCACGATGTTCGAATCGAGAAAGGCGGTTGGCATAGGCTTCTTCCCTGCTGAACTTGTAGTCCTCACCCAGGCGAACCTTCGAGTTGCGGCTCAGCTCCAACATCTTCTCGGCCGCCTCGCGGCGGCGGTTCTCGAGCGAGGAACGCTCGATGATCCCGTTCATCGCCTCGCGGACCAGGGCGTTGACGCTCGTGTCCTGCTCGGCCGCGATCCGGCGCAGTTTCCGTAGCGCTTCCTCCTCTACCGCCAGCGTGATGTTCTTTGTCATGTCGGGTCTCCGATTTTCACACAGTATATGTGTAACTGTGTGACGAAACAACGAACAAAGCCTGTTCTTCCGTTGGCGAGGCGCTGCGATGGGGAAGCGAGCGCGACCGCACGGGTCCTAGCCTCCCACCGCCTTGACGATCTTCTGCGCCGCGTCGTCAAGGTCGTCGGCGGCGATGACGTTGAGCCCGCTCTCGTTGATGATCTTCTTGCCGAGCTCGACATTGGTGCCTTCGAGCCGCACCACCAGCGGCACTTCAAGGCCGACTTCCTTGACTGCAGCGACCACGCCCTCGGCGATGACGTCGCAGCGCATGATGCCGCCGAAGATGTTGACCAGGATGCCCTTCACGTTCGGGTCGGCGGTGATGATCTTGAAGGCGGCAGTGACCTTTTCCTTCGATGCGCCGCCGCCGACGTCGAGGAAATTGGCCGGCTCGGCGCCGTAGAGCTTGATGATGTCCATCGTCGCCATGGCGAGGCCGGCGCCGTTGACCATGCAGCCGATATTGCCGTCGAGCGCCACATAGGCGAGATCGTGCTTCGATGCCTCGATCTCCTTGTCGTCCTCCTCGGTGATGTCGCGCAGTTCGACGATGTCGGGATGGCGGAACAACGCATTGTTGTCGAACGACACCTTGGCGTCGAGTACGCGCAGATGACCGTCCTTCATCACGATCAGCGGATTGACCTCGAGCAGGCTCATGTCCTTTTCGGCAAACGCCCTGTGGAGGATCGGGAACAGTTTCATGCCGTCGTCGCGCGCATCGCCCGACAGCTTCAGCGCATCGCACAGGGCGGCCGCGTCGGCTTCCGTCACGCCGGTCTCGGGATCGATGGCGCGGGTGATGATCTTTTCCGGCGTCTCCTCGGCGACCGCCTCGATATCCATGCCGCCCTCGGTCGAAACCACGAAGGCGTTGCGGCCGACCGTGCGGTCGACAAGGATCGACAGGTAAAGCTCGCGATCGATGTCGGCGCCGTCCTCGATATAAAGCCGGTTGACCTGCTTGCCGGCCGGTCCGGTCTGCTTGGTCACCAGCGTGTTGCCGAGCATCTCGCCGACATTGGCGACGACCTCGTCGACAGACCTGGCCAGCCGCACGCCGCCCTTGGCGTCGGACCCGAGTTCCTTGAAGCGACCCTTGCCGCGGCCGCCGGCATGGATTTGGCTTTTGACTACATAGAGTGGGCCGGGCAATGATTTCGCCGCGGCCGCGGCCTCATCCGCATTCTGAAGCGCCACACCCGCCGCAACCGGCGCGCCGTAACCCTTCAGGACCTGCTTGGCCTGGTATTCATGGATGTTCATGGGGCTTCCTGCCTCATTTCTTGGCGAGATTGGGGGCGATGGTCAGGCAGGCCTCGCACAGGCCCTGGACGGCGGAGACCGACTTGTCGAAACCCTTCTGTTCGGAACGGTTGAGCGAAATCTCGATGACCCGCTCGATGCCGCCGGCGCCGATGATCGCCGGTACGCCGACATACATGTTCTTGACGCCGTACTGGCCGGTCAGGTGCGCGGCGCAGGGCAGGAGGCGCTTCTTGTCCTTCAGATAGCTTTCGGCCATCTGGATGGCCGATGCGGCCGGCGCATAGTAGGCCGAGCCGGTCTTCAGCAGGCCGACGATCTCGGCGCCGCCGTCGCGGGTGCGCTGGACGATCCTGTCGAGCCGGTCCTTGGTGGTCCAGCCCATCTTGACCAGATCGGGCAGCGGAATGCCGCCGACGGTCGAGTAGCGGATAAGCGGCACCATGGTGTCGCCGTGGCCGCCGAGCACGAAGGCGGTCACATCCTCGACCGACACCTTGAACTCGTCTGCGAGGAAATAACGAAACCGGGCGGAGTCGAGCACGCCGGCCATGCCGACCACGTGGCTCGCCGGCAGGCCGGAAAACTTCTGCAGCGCCCAGACCATGGCGTCGAGCGGGTTGGTGATGCAGATGACAAAGGCTTTCGGCGCGTATTTGCGGATACCGGCACCGACCTGTTCCATCACCTTCAGGTTGATGCCGAGCAGGTCGTCGCGGCTCATGCCCGGCTTGCGCGGCACGCCGGCGGTGACGATGCACACGTCGGCGCCCTCGATGGCGGCATAGTCATTGGCGCCGGTGACATGGGCGTCGAAACCGTCGACCGGCGAGGATTCGGCGATGTCGAGACCCTTGCCCTGCGGAATGCCCTCGGCAATATCGAACAGCACCACGTCGCCCAGTTCCTTAAGACCGATCATGTGGGCGAGCGTGCCGCCGATCATGCCCGAGCCGATGAGCGCAATCTTGTTTCTAGCCATGTTGTTGAGAAGATCCCCTGTTGCGCGGCCTTGCCCCTGGATCCTCCAGGAACAGGATTGCTCCACCTCCGCGGTCGTTGCCGGTCGCCCGGCCGGGTATCGGCCGGATACTCACCAAGTCGATTAGCCCTGGTAGGCATAAAATTCAACTCGTTATTTCAACGTCAATGATTTCAATCGGTTGGATTTAAAGGGAATTACGTAAACGTAAGAATTAGTTTTAACTGCCAAGAATTGGCCGATGGTCGGCACGTGTATCCGTGCGTTTGCTGCTTACATCGAATTCGGCAGGAACAGCACCAGCCAGGGCACGAACAGCAGCAGCGCCAGACGCAGGATGTCGACGACCCAGAACGGCGTCACGCCCCGGAAGATCGTTCCGGTGGATACGTCGCCGACCACGCCGCGCAAAACGAAGACGTTCAGGCCAACCGGCGGGGTGATCAGGCTGATCTCGGTGACGACGACGACGATGATGCCGAACCAGACGGGATCGAAGCCGAGGCTGGTGACCAGCGGAAAGAAGATCGGCACCGTCAGAAGCAGCATCGACAGGCTTTCGAACACGCAACCCAGGACGATGTAGACGGCAAGGATCATCAGCATGACCACCATGGGACTGAAGCCCCTGGCGGTGATCGAGGCCAGCAGTTGCTCGGGCAGGCCGGCGAGATTGATGAAGTTGGAGAATATCCAGGCGCCGATCAGCACCGAGAACAGGGTCGCCGTCGTATGTGCCGTCTCGATCAGCACGTCGCGAACGTCGCTGAAGGTAAGATTACCGCGCGAAAGGGCGATGATGAAGGCGCCGGAAGCGCCCATGCCGGCGGCCTCCGTCGGCGAAAAGGTGAGGTTGAGCGGCCAGATATCGAGGAAGCCGTAGAGCCCGCCGATGACGATAAAGAACAGCAGCAACACCGCCCACACATCCCTGAGCGCGGCGATCCGGTCGCGCCAGTCCGTCCGCTCGCCAGCCGGCCCGGCTCCGGGGTCACGGGCGACCGTGTAGCGGACGGCGACGAGATAGAACAGCACGCCGATCAGGCCCGGCACGATGCCTGCGATGAACAGCTTGCCGATGCTGGTTTCCGTCAGAAGCCCGTAGATGACGAGGATGACGCTTGGCGGGATCAGGATGCCGAGCGTGCCGCCGGCGGCGATCGAGGCGGTGGAAAGCCGGTCGGCATAGCCGTATTTGCGCATCTGCGGCATGGCCACTTTCGACATGGTGGCGGCGGTGGCGAGCGACGAGCCGCAGATGGCCGAGAATCCGGCGCAGGCGACGATGGTCGCCATCGCCAGACCGCCGCGCAAATGGCCGAGAAACGCATAGGAGACCTGGTAGAGTTCGCGCGACAGGCCACCCTTGTTGACGAACAGGCCCATGAGAATGAACAGCGGGACCACCGACAGGCCGTAGTCCTGGGAGGTGTCGATGATCAGCCGCGCCGCCATCGACAGCGCCGCCTTGAAATTGGTCATGTAGGAATAGCCGGCGATGCCGACGATGCCCATGGCGATGGCGATCGGCATGCGCAGGAACACCAGCGCCAGCACCGCGACAAATCCGATGACAGACAGCAGCATCGTCAGACCCTGAGCAGGTGCGGCCGCAAAAGGCCGACAACGGCGCGGACGATGAGCACGATCGCCGTGGCGAATACGCTGACCGCAACGAGAAAGACGACGTAGAATTGCGGGATGTGCAGATACTCCGTCGTGTCGCCGTAGTTGTAGGCGCGCCAGACGAAATCCCAGATTCTGAAGGCGGGCCAGAACAGGAGAATGCCGCTGACGAGATCGACCAGGATGTCGCGGATGCGCGCGGCGGCATTCGAGAACAGCGGGTCGAGCAGATCGACGACGATACCCTCGCCGCGCCAGGTGACCAGCGGCAGCGCGGTGAACACGATGATGGCCATGAAGATCTTGGTCAGTTCGGTTCCGGCGGCCAGCGGCGCGTTGAAGGCGCTGCGTAAAACGACGTCGGCAAACGTCATCACCATCAGCGCGAACAGCGTCGCCGCCGACAGCCAGGACGGCAGGATCGCAACAAGGCGGCCGGCCCGTTTCAGGCCGCCCGCCCCGATATCCTGTCCGGTCTGTCCCGCCACGTCGTCAGCCGGCTACATGTTCTTCATTTCGTTGGCGATGAACTCCATCGCTGCCTTGGCATCGATGCCCTTGGCGGAGACTTCGTCAACGACTTTGGAGATGATCGGCCCGGTCAGTTCGGCCCATTTCGCCGTATCGGCTTCGGAAGCGGCGGTGATCGTCGCGCCCTCGGTATCCATGGCCGCCTTTTCTCCGATCTTGTCGATCGCGTCCCACACCTTGCCGAACTCGGCTGCGGTCTTTTCGCCGAAAATTGCGTCAAGCGCCTTTTGGTCGGCCTCCGACAGCGAGTCGAACTTCTCCTGGTTCATGATCACGGCAAACGAGCCGCGATAGAAACCGCCCGGCACGGTGAAGGTGTTCTTCGCCACCTCGTAGAGCTTGAAGCTCGCCTTGCCCTCCATCGGCATCATCACGCCGTCGGCGGCGTGGGAGGCCAGCGTCTCGTAGACCTTGGGCGCCGGCACGTTGATGGCCGTGGCGCCGAGCGCCTGGCCGACATCGTTGGACACGCCGCCGCCGAGCCTGAGCTTCATGCCGCTGATCTCGTCGAGCGAGGTCACCTTCCTGTCCGAATGCAGGACGCCGACACCGTGGGTGTGCAACGCGACCAGCTTGACGCCCCGGTGCTCGTCGGCGGCGGCGAAGAACTTCTCGTGCGCACGCTGATAAGCGACCGACGCGGCCTCGGCATTGCCTTCATAGCCCGGCAGCTCGATCAGCTTGGTGGCGACGAAACGGCCCGGATTGTAGCCGTGGAAAATCCAGGTCAGATCGGCGGCGCCGTCCTGGACGAGATCGAACTGCGCCGGCGGCGGCGCCAACTGGTACTTGATTTCGGCGGTCACCCGGCCTTCGGTCGCCTCCTCGATCATCGAGATCAGCTTCGGCCAGGCCATGGCGTTTATGCCATGGGTGGGCGGCGCCCAGCTCGAGATGATGAGCGTGGTCTCGGCGGCAAACGCCGAAACGGCCGTGGCCGAGGCGAGAAGCGCGCCGAGCGCAAGACGTTTGATGGTGGTGGCAATCATCTGGTTTCCTCCCTGGTGATTGTTGGGTCGTTGGCAATATCATGCGCCGGTGGCGTCATTCATTTCTTTGCGTTTTGATTCTCCGCCGTGACCGTCGCGGCGTTTCGGCCTTCGATCAGCTTCTTGAGAATATGCTTCAGTAGACCAAGCTCCGCCCCGTCCAGTTTTTCAACCGCCCTTTTTTCGTGGTGCCTGGCGGCGACAATCAACGGCTCGACGATTTTTCGTCCCTGATCGGTGATCTGGATCAGCACCTTGCGCCGATCATCATCGGTTTTGGAGCGCTCGACAAGCCCTTGGTCAACCATGCGGTCGATGACTTTGGTCAGGTGCGATTGCTCGAAGAGCACCAGGCCGGCCAACTCGGTGAGCATCAGCCCGGGACGATCGACGAGGCAGGCGAGCACCCGCCACTCGTTGATCTTCAATCCGCGACGCTTCACCTCGGCATGGAACTCCGCCGACAGGGCATGGCTCGATGCTGCCAGCAGATAGAGCAGGTAATCCTCGACGAATGGCCTGGTATCTTCCCCGATTGTCGAAATCCTTGTTGGCTGTCTCATGCCGACATTCCCACGGCAGCGGCCTTTATGCAACGAATTTTCAGCATCATAGTCAGTTCTTGTAACAGATCGACGGCACTTGACATTAATCATTTTAGGTATGAATATATGAAATGGAATATAAAAGCAACCGGCAAATCGGATGCTGCGGGAGGAAAGTGAGATGAACGCAATCAGGCTCGCGGTAAGCAGGATCAGCGCCGAGACGCCGCAGATCCGGTCATTCGAGCTGACGCCGGCGGAGGGCGGGGCGCTCCCGCCTTTCGAGCCGGGCGCCCATGTCCGCGTCAGCCTGCCGGACGGCGGCGACCGCGCCTATTCGCTGATGCGCTTCGAGCCGGCCGGCGCCGAGGGTGCGAAGGACGGGCCGACAGCCTATCGCATCGCGGTGCGGCTGGAGGAGGAGAGCGCCGGCGGTTCGCGCTTCATGCACGGGCTTGCCGAAGGTGCCGCGCTGGAGATCGCGCCGCCGAAGAACGACTTTCCGCTGGCTGCCGGCGCGGCCCCGGTTGTGCTGTTTGCCGGCGGTATCGGCATCACCCCGATCACCGGCATGGTCGCCGAACTGGCAGGGCGGGATCGCGATTTCGTGTTGCATTATGCCGGCCGCAGCCGCGGTCTGCTTGCCTTCGTCGACGAATTGCGCGCATTGGCCGGCGACCGGTTGATCGAACACTATGACGACGAGCCGGAAACCGCGCTCGACCTGGCAAAGGTGCTGGCGGCGGTGACGATCGACGCGCATGTGCATGTCTGCGGGCCCAGGGGCATGATCGAGGCGGTGAAGGCGGCGGCGCGCGGGCGCGGCTTTGCCGACGACCACGTCCATTTCGAGCTGTTCACCAACCAGGCGGCGGCAACCGCCGGCGACGCCTTCGAGATCGAACTTGCCTCGACCGGCGAGGTATTGCCGGTTCCGGCCGGAAAGAGCATCATCGAGGTCCTGGAGGAAGCCGGCCACGACGTGCTCTACGACTGCCAGCGCGGCGATTGCGGCATCTGCCAGACGGAGGTGATCTCCGGCACGCCGGACCATCGCGACGTGGTGTTGTCGGATGACGAGAAAGCGTCGGGCAAGGTGATGCAGATTTGCGTGTCGCGGTCGAAATCGCCGCGGCTGGTTCTTGATCTTTGATGCGGGAGGTGAGGCCGTGAACATCGACGACATCCATGCCATGGTGAAACCGGCGGAGGTGCATCGCGACGTCTATGTCAGCCAGGACGTCTTCGAGATGGAGATGAAGCACCTGTTCCGCAACACCTGGGTCTATGTCGGCCATGACAGCCAGGTGCCCAATAAGGGCGACTATTATTCGACCATGGTCGGCGACCAGCCGATGCTGATGGCGCGCCATACCGACAACACGGTACGGCTGATGTACAACCGCTGCCCGCACAAGGGCACCCAGGTGGTGATCGACACCAAGGGCAACACCGGCAAGTTCTTCCGCTGCCCCTATCACGCCTGGTCGTTCAAGACCGATGGCAGCCTGCTCGCCATTCCGCTGAAGAAGGGCTACGAGAACACCGGCTTCGAGAGTTCGTGCTCGTCCAAGGGCATGACGGTGGTCGAGAGTGTGAAGAACTATCGCGGCTTCATCTTCGCCCGGCTCAATCCGGAAGGGATGTCGTTCGAGGAGTTCTTCGGCGATTCGCTGTCGAGCCTCGACAACATGATCGACCGCTCGCCGGAAGGCCGGCTCGAGGTGGTCGGCTCGCCGCTGCGCTACATGCATCACTGCAACTGGAAGATGCTGGTCGAGAACCAGACCGACACCTGTCATCCGATGGTGGCGCACGAATCCTCGGCCGGCACGGTGAAGGACATCTGGGACAAGGAAGGCGGCGACGGGCCGAAACCGATGGCGGTCGAGGTGATCCTGCCGTTCATGAGCCCCTACGAGTTCTTCGAGGGCATGGGCATCCGCACCTGGGACAACGGCCACGGCCACACCGGCGTGCACCACTCGATCCATTCCGACTACTCGGCCATCCCCGGCTATTTCGAGCAGATGGTCGAGGCCTATGGCGAGGAGCGCGCCAAGGCGATCCTCGGCGAGAACCGGCACAACACGGTCTATTTCCCCAACATGATGATCAAGGGCCCGATCCAGTCGCTCAGGCTGTTCAAGCCGATCGCCGCCGACAAGACGCTGGTCGAATCCTGGATATTCCGGCTGGTCGGCGCACCCGACACGCTCCTGGAACGCACCGCCATGTACAACCGGCTGATCAATGCGCCGACGTCGATCGTCGGCCATGACGACCTGGAAATGTACGAGCGGGCGCAGTCGGGCCTGATGAGCGACGGCATCGAATGGGTCAATGTGCAGCGCCTCTACGACGAGCACGAGGCGGAGAACCCGGTTGCCGTCTACAACGGCACCACCGAGGCGCAGATGCGCAACCAGTTCCGCGCCTGGGAGAAGTTCATGACCATGTCGATGGAGGCGGCCTGATGCAACCGACAGAGAAGGACCTCGCCGACTTCGTCATTCGCGAGGCACGGCTGATCGACGAGCGCAGGTTTGTCGACTGGCTGGCCCTGTTCGCCGAGGACGGCATCTACTGGATGCCGCTCGAATGGGACCAGGAGGAGGAGCACCTGACCACATCGCTGCTCTATGAGGACATGCTGCTGCTGCGCACGCGGGTGCAGCGGCTGGAGGGCGAACGGACCTTCTCGCAGAAACCCAAGAGCCGCTGCCAGCACCTGTTGCAGGCGCCGCAGATCGACGGCATCGACCACGACGGAAATCTCTACCAAACCTACACGCCGTTCCACTACGCGGAGACGCGTTTCGACGAGCAGGTGATCCTCGCCGGCTGGGCACGGCACACGCTGTCTGTCGTCGACGGCATGTTGAGAATCCGCAAGAAACGCGTCGACATCGTCAATTGCGACGCGCCGCATCGCAATATCCAGCTTTTCGTGTAGCCGGCAAATGGACGCCTTCCCGCAACCGACGGACTTCGCCAACGTGCATGATTTCTTCATGCACACGGCCGCAGCCTTTCCCGAGCGGCCGTTCATGCGGGTGGTCGCGGAAACGGCGGCGATCTACGGCATCGAGGCTGGCGGCATCAGCTATGGCGACATGGCGGCACGCGTCGACGAACGCCGCCGGGCCTATGAGCGCGCCGGCTATGGCGCCGGCCGCCGCGTCGGGCTCCTGCTGGAAAACCGCCCCGTGTTCTTCGATCACTGGCTGGCGCTGAACGGCCTTGGCGCGTCGATCATCCCGATCAATCCCGACCTGCGGCAGGCGGAACTGGACTACCTGATCGGCCATTCGGAAATGGACCTCGCGGTCGCGATCGCCTCGCGCCATGGCGACCTGAAAGCGGCCGGCGCGAAATCACGTCTCAAGGTCGTCGACCCCGACGACGAACCGCCCGCCGCGGCGGAGCTCATGACCGGCGGGCCGGCTGACGGCGATATCGAGGCGGCGCTGCTCTACACCTCGGGCACCACCGGCCTGCCCAAGGGCTGCGTGCTCGACAATTCCTATTTCCTCAATTGCGGCCACTGGTATCGCAATGTCGGCGGCCATTGCGCGCTGACCTTCGACGGCGAACGCATGATCACGCCGCTGCCGCTGTTCCATATGAACGCGCTTGCCTGCTCGACCATGGGCATGGTCGCCGTCGGCGGCTGCCTGACCGTGCTCGACCGGTTTCATCCGAAGAGCTGGTGGAAAAGCGTGCGTGAGACGCAGGCCACCGTGGTGCATTATCTCGGCGTGATGCCGGCGATGCTGATGGGTGCGCCGGCGGCTGCGGAAGATCGTGCGCACGATGTCCGCTTCGGCTTCGGCGCCGGCGTCGACCGAACGCTGCACGCGCCGTTCGAGGAACGCTTCGGCTTTCCGCTGATCGAGGCCTGGGCGATGACCGAGACCGGCAACGGCGCCGTCATCGCCGCTTCGGATGGCGAGCGCAATGTCGGCAGCAATTGTTTCGGCACGCCGGCGCCGCAGGTCGAGGTCCGCATCGAGACCGACGGCGGCGACGTGGCGGCAACCGGCGAACCGGGCGAACTGCTGGTGCGCCGCGCCGGCGCCGATCCGCGCTACGGTTTCTTCGACCGCTACCTGAAGGATGAGGCGGCGACGGCGGAAGCGTGGCGCGGCGGCTGGTTCCATACCGGCGACATCGTCCGGCGCAACGATGACGGCAGTTTCTCCTTCGTCGACCGCAAGAAGAACGTCATCCGCCGCTCCGGCGAGAACATCGCGGCGATCGAGGTGGAGGGCGTGCTGAACCGTCATCCGGCGGTCGAGGCGTCTGCTGTCGCCGCCACGCCCGACCCGGTGCGCGGCGAGGAGGTGTTTGCCTGCATCGTTCGGGCGGAGCCGGAAGGCGGCGGGGAAGCCGCGGCATTGGCCGGCGAAATAGCCGAGTGGTGCCTGACCCAGCTTGCCTATTACAAGGCGCCGGGCTTCATCGCCTTCGTCGACCGGTTGCCGCTGACCTCGACCAACAAGGTGCAGCGCGGCGAGTTGAAGGGCGTGGTAGCCGCGCTGCGCGACGATCCGGCGACGATCGACCTGTGCCATCTGAAGAAGCGGAAAGCCGCCTGATGGCCCCGGCCGCGTCGCGAAGGGGCTATGACGGCGTGGTCGCGGCGGTGCCGGTTACCGTGCCGTATGAGCGCTATTCGCCGCAGGTGGCCCATTGGTGGATCGCCCGGGCGCTCGGCGAGCTTGTCCGCCGCGCCGGCATCGCGCCAACCGACATCGACGGCCTGACCGTTTCGTCGTTCACGCTGCATCCCGACACCGCCGTCGGCCTGACCCAGCATCTGGGCCTGACGCCGCGCTGGCTCGACCACATTCCCATGGGCGGCGCGTCGGGCGTCGTCGCGCTCAGGCGCGCGGCGCGTGCCGTGCAGTCGGGTGACGCGTCGATCGTCGCCTGTGTCGCCGGCGACGCCAACCATGTCGATTCCTTCCGCCGCATGCTGTCGAGCTTCTCGCGCTTCGCCCAGGACGGCAGCTATCCCTACGGTGCCGGCGGACCCAATGCCAGCTTCGCGCTTCTGACCGACCGCTACATGCGCGAATACGGCGCGACGCGCGAGGATTTCGGCAAGATCTGCGTCGCCCAGCGCGACAACGCGCGGGCCTTTCCGCATGCACTGCTGAAGAAGGAACTGACGCTCGACGCCTATCTCGCGGCGCGGCCGATCGCCGATCCGATCCACCTGTTCGACTGCGTCATGCCGTGCGCCGGCGCCGAGGCGTTCCTGGTGACGCGCGAGGATATCGCCCGCGATCTCGGCCTTGCGCCGGTGCGCGTGCTTTCAACCATCGAGCGCCACAATGCCTATCCCGACGATCCGGTGCAGCTGCGCGGCGGCTGGGCGCTCGACCGCGACGAATTGTGGGCCGTCGCCGGGATTGCGCCGGACGCGGCCGATCTGCTCGAAACCTATGACGATTACCCGGTGATCTCGATGATGCAGTTCGAGGATCTGGGCTTCTGCGCCAAGGGCGAGGGGCCGGATTTCGTGCGCGGCCACACGCTCACCGCCGAAGGCACGTTCCCGCACAACACCTCCGGCGGGCAGTTGTCGGTCGGCCAGGCGGGCGCCGCAGGCGGGTTTCTTGGCCTTGTCGAGGCGCTGCGGCAACTGACCGGCGCAGCGCTCGGCAAGCAGGTTGCCGACGCGCGCATCGGCGTCGTCTCCGGTTTCGGCATGGTCAATTACGATCGCGGCATCTGCTCGTCCGCCGCGGTGCTGGCGGGCGGGGCGGCATGACCGAGGCGCTGAAAAGACCGCCGCGCAAGGATCCGCAGAAACGCACGGTCTCGCCCACCCTGCCGCCGGCCTCGCGCAGCCGCAGGGCGCTCGGCTTCCTGGTGGCCGCCGCCGAGGGCCGTTTCGTGCTGCAGCGATGCGGCGATTGCGGCGCCGTCGCCCACCCGCCGCGCGAAGCCTGCGCGACATGCCTGTCGGTGAACCTCGACTGGCACGACATGCCCGAAGGCGGCGAACTTATCGCCGAAACGACGATCCGCACCTCGACCAACACCTATTTTCGCGAGCGCATGCCGTGGCGCGCCGGCACGGTGCTGCTCGACGCCGGCGTCACCGTGATCGCCCATGTCCATGGCGACGTGGCGCCGGGCGCGCGGGTGCGCATGATCGCCAGGACCGACAAGTCAGGAAAGGGTGTGATGATGGCCCTGCCGGCAAAGGAGACCGAGAACATGGCCGATGACCGGCAACTGCGCGAACTGACCTGCGATCCCAAGCACCGGCGCGTGCTGATCACCGACGGCCGCTCGGCCACCGGACTGGCGCTGGCCGGGGCGCTCTCCGGCGCCGGCGCGTCGACCGTCTTTGCCGGCATCGCCGAGGATTGGCGGCCATGGCAGGGTCGCGAGGCGCTTGCGGCGGTCGACAATGTCGAGATCGTGGCGCTCGACCTGACCGACACCGTCTCGGTCAACGAGCTTGCCGGCGAGATCGGCGGCAAGGTCGATATCCTGATCAACAATGCCGAGCATGTGCGCCCCGGCGGCGTCTTGGACCGCAGCGACATCGTCACCGCCCGCGACGAGATGGAGGTGAACTATTTCGGCGCGATGCGGCTGATGCAGGCCTTCGGTCCGGCCATGCGCTCGCGCGGTGCGGACGGCGTCAACTCGGCGACCGCCTGGGTCCAGATTTCCTCCATCTACGCGCTCAGCAACTGGCCGCATTTCGGCTCCACCTCGGCGAGCCAGGCGGCCGCGCTGTCGCTCGGCCAGTGCCTGCGCGGCGAGATGGCCGGCAGCGGCGTCAAGGTGGTCAACGTGTTTACCGGCCCGCTCGACGAGGACTGGCGCCAGCCGCTGCCGCCGCCCAAGGTGACGCCCGACGCGCTGGCGCGCGACATCGTTTCCGGCCTGCAGCAGGGGCTGGAGGAGATCGTGGCCGGCGACGTCGCCAGGGATTTCATGCGCCGCTATCGCGAGGACCCGCGCGTGCTCGAGCGCGAACTGACCCAGATCGAGGGGATGGGATGATGGCAAGCGACAGTCACAACCTGCTGGCCGCGCTCTCGACCGCGCTCGACGGAGGCGGGCTTGACGTGATCGATCTCACCCATACGCTCGATCCGGATTTCCCGGTCATGGTGCTGCCGCCGGAATTCGGCCAGTGCGCCCGTTTCCGCGTCGAGGAAGTGTCGCGCTACGACCATCGCGGCCCCGGCTGGTACTGGCGCAACTTCTCCTGCGGCGAACACACCGGAACCCATTTCGATGCCCCGGTGCACTGGATCTCCGGCAAGGATCTGCCCGATGCGACGGTGGACGCCATTCCCGTCGATGCGTTCATCCGCCAGGTTGCGGTGATCGACTGCTCGGCCGCGGCGGCGGCCGACGAGGATTTCCTGATGACGCCGGAATTCATCCGGCGCTGGGAAGCGGAAAACGGCACCATCGAGGCCGGCTCCTGGGTGCTGATGCGCACCGACTGGTCGAAGCGCAAGGGCGCGGAATATCTAAACCTGCGCGACGACGGGGCGCACTCGCCCGGACCGTCGCCCGATGCGATCCGCTACCTCATCGACGAGTGCGATATTATTGGTTTCGGTACCGAAACAGTCGGTACGGATGCCGGCCAGGGGGCGCATCTGTCGCCGCCTTATCCGGCGCATTACGCGCTGCACGGCGCCGGCCGCTACGGGCTGCAATGCCTCGCCAATCTCGACCGGTTGCCGCCAAAGGGGGCGGTGCTCGTCTGCCCGCCGCTGAAGATCAAGCACGGTTCGGGCAGTCCGCTCAGGGTTCTGGCGCTGGTCGCGGGAGGCGCGTCATGAGCGGGCGCGATCTTGTCGCCGTCGTCACCGGCGGCAGTTCCGGCATCGGCGCGAAACTCTGCCGGGAGATGCTCGACCGCGACTACACCGTGATCTGCGTCGCCCGCCGCGAGCCGGAGTTCTCCCACGAGCGGCTGCATGCGGTCGCCGCCGACCTGACCGACCCGGCCGACACCGAGCGCGCTGCCGCCGAGATCGCCGCGCGGTTCAAGGTCAGCCATTTCGTCCACAATGCCGGCATGATCCTGCCCAACCTGATCGAAGAGGCCGAGATTGCCGACCTGCACACGCTGACCCAGCTTCACGCCGGCGCGGCGCTGACCTTCGTCCAGGCTTTCCTGCCGGCGATGAAACAGGCCGGTTTCGGTCGCATCATCTTCAATTCGTCGCGCGCAGCCCTCGGCGCGGTCACGCGCACGGCCTATTCCTACTCCAAGGCCGGCCTGCACGGCATGGCGCGGACCTGGGCGCTGGAGCTCGGCCCGCATGGCATCACCGTCAACGTGGTGGCGCCCGGTCCGGTGCTGACCGACAATTTCTGGGGCATCATCGACAAGGGCAGCGAGCGCGAGCGAAAACTCGCCGACAGCCTGCCGGTCAGGCGGCTCGGAACCGTCGAGGACGTGACCAGGGCGCTGATGTATTTCGCCGATCCCGGCAATGGCTATGTCACCGGCCAAACGCTCTATGTCTGCGGCGGCGCCAGCATTGGCGGCGTCACGCTGTAGCTATCGGATGGTCCGGCGCAACGCCGCGCCGAAGGCCTCGAACAGCAGCCGGTTGACCGGATTGGTCTGCGGGTCGTATTCGGCGTGCCACTGGACCCCCATGGCGAAACCCTCCGCGCCGGCCACCGTTATCGCCTCGATCGTGTCGTCCTCGGCGATGCCCTCGACGACGATGCGTCCGCCGGGTTCGAGCACGCCCTGGCCGTGCAGCGAGTTGACCCGGATCGTTTCGCGGCCGTAGAGCCTGGCAAACGTGCCGCCCGGCGTCAGCGCGACGTCGTGGCGGTCGGCGAACACCACTTCTGGATCGGGGTGGATCTCGCCATTGTCCAATCTCGGCATGCGGTGGTTCATGCGACCGGGCAGGTCGCGGATTTCCGGGTGCAGCGAACCGCCGAGAGCGACGTTCATCTCCTGCATGCCACGGCAGATGCCGAAGACCGGCACCGATTTCTCCACGCAGACGCGCACCAGTTCCAGCGCCAGCGCGTCGCGGTCCTCGTCATAGGGCTCGTGCGCCGGATGCGGTTCGGTATCGAAGCGGCTTGGATGCACATTGGCCCTGGCGCCGGTCAGCACGATGCCGTCGACGGCGTCGAGTAGCGCGCCGATATCGACGATCTCGGGGGCGCCGGCGAACATCAGCGGCAGCGCATCGGCCACGTCGGCGACGGCGCGCAGGTTGCGCTCGCCGACCATCTGCGTGGCAAAGCGGTTTTCGACGACGTAATGGTTTCCAATCACGCCAACGACGGGTTTTCGCATCAGGACATCCATACCGATATGGCAAAGCCATCGGACTTGCCGGAGTCGAGGAAATAGCAGGTTTGGCGCGGTTTCAACAGTGTTGCCGCCAACCGGATGAAAGCAGGACGAGCCGGCGAAGCGGTAATGGTGGAGCTGAGGGGAATCGAACCCCTGACCTCGTCATTGCGAACGACGCGCTCTCCCAACTGAGCTACAGCCCCGTCCACCAGGGTGGGCGCATTTACGGGCGTGGCCTTGCCGCTGTCAAGCAAACTTCACCGGCCGGGACTTGCCGGGTTTGCCCGCAGTCGCTACATGTCGCGCGAAGTTGGGAGAACCACATGCTCGCGCTTATCCAGACCATCGTCCTGGCGCTCGACATCTACTGGTGGATCGTGATCGGGTCGGCCGTGTTCTCGTGGCTCTACGCGTTTAACGTGGTCAACCCGCGAAACCAGTTCGTCGGCATGATCGGCAACTTCCTGTTCAGGGCCACCGAGCCGGCGCTCAGGCCCATCCGTCGCTTCCTGCCGGATCTCGGCGGTATCGACATTTCGCCCATCATCCTGCTTCTGGCGGTCTTCTTCGTACGCCAGTTTATCGTTCTGACGGTCGCGCCGGCCATCTTGTAGCGATGGCGGTGCCCGCCCGGCCCTGGCGCGTCGCCGCCGGCGGCATCGTGCTCGACATCCGGCTCACCCCCAAATCGTCCGCCGACCGCATTGATGGCGCAAAGGCGCTATCCGACGGGCGCGTCGTTCTGGCCGCCCGGGTGCGCGCCCTGCCCGACAAGGGCAAGGCCAACGCGGCGCTGGTGAAGCTGGTCGCCGGCTGGCTCGGCTGGCCGGCGGGCAGGATTGCGCTCGTTTCCGGCGCCGCCTCGCGGCTGAAGCGCGTGCGCGTCGAAGGCGATCCGGCCGAGTTGGCGCGCATTGCCGAAGCGCGTATGAAGGACGTCGCGAACTGAGCGCGAGAGGAGCAAGACATGTCCACGCGGTTCCCGTCCATGCGATTGTGGCGGGCGGCCCTTGCATCGGCGGCGGTCCTGACCGCCGGCCCGGCGGCGGCCGGTAACATTTCCAGCGAGTACACCAAGCTGGTCGCCGAGCGCGATTGCAGCGTGGTCTCCGCAGCCGGCGAGGAGGGCGGCGACTGGGCCAATCTCGTCTGCAACGGCTATCGCGGCTTTCCGGTGATGATCGCCTATAGCGATCTGCGCGAGAGCCTGCATTACGGTTTTCCGCCGGCAGGCGACCTGGCGCCGCGCTGGGAGAGCTTCGGCGGGTTCAATTCCACCGGCGACACGATCGAATGGCGCATCGAAACGGATGATGACGGTCCGCTGCCGTTTGCCACGATCCATCGCTGGACCATATCCCGCGGCGACGGCGACGGCGAAGTCCAGGTGCTCGTCGTCGAGAAGGTGGCGCTTCCGGGCGGCGAAGGCTGTGTCGTCGGCTATGTGGTGGCGACCGGCAACGGATCGGCAAACGAGCAGGCGCGCGAGGTAGCCGACGGTTTTGCCCGCGATTTCGCCTGCTTCGTGGATCCGCCGGAAATACGCAAGGGCAGCGTGGAACTGCCGCAGACCTATGTCGCGCAACAATGAACCGCTCTAAACAGCGGTGGAGTGGCGGGCCGGGCCATTGCCGAAATAGCTGTCGAAGCGCGATGCGATCAGCCGGGTGAACGGCCGGCCGGCCGCAGTGATGGTGAAACCGTCGGCGGTGGCTTTCACCAGCGCCTCCCGGTCGGTAACCGCCATGCGGCGCGCCTCGGCGACAAGCGGCATGGCGCGATCGCCGAATTCGGCGACGAGCCCGCTTGCCGAGAAGGCGAATGAACACATGAGCTGTTCGATGATCCGGGCGCGCATGCGGTCTTCCTCGCTGAGTTCCGCGCCGCGCACGGTTGCAAGGCCGCCTTCGTCGACCATGCGCTGATAGCCGCCGGTCGCCGGCATGTTCTGGACATAGCCCTGCGGCAGCCTGCCGATCGACGAGGCGCCAAGCCCGATCATCACGTCGGCGCCGTCGGTGGTGTAGCCCTGGAAATTGCGTTTCAGCCGCCCTTCCCGCGCCGCGCGCGCCATGCTGTCGTCCGGCCTGGCGAAATGGTCGATGCCGACCGCCTGGTAGCCCGCCTCCCGCAACAGTCCGGCGGCGCGTCCGGCCTGGGCGAAGCGTTCGGCAATGTCGGGCAGCGCCGCCTCGTCGATCATCGTCTGGTGCTTCTTCATCCACGGCACGTGGGCATAGCCGAACAGCGCGATGCGGTCGGGCGACAGCGTCACGACCTTGGCCAGCGTCGCCTCGACGCTCGCCACGCTCTGCAATGGCAGGCCGTAGAGCAGGTCGATATTGACCGATGCGGCGCCGGCAGCCCGCACAGCTTCCACCACCTCGCGCGTCTGGTCGAAAGTCTGGATGCGGTTGATGGCCCGCTGCACCCGGTCGTCGAAATCCTGCACGCCGAGGCTCGCCCTGGTCATGCCGATTTCCGCCAGCGCCCGGTGCCGGTCGCCATCCATGTCGTTGGGATCGATCTCGACGCTGATCTCGGCATCGCCGGCAAAGATGAAATGCCGTTTCAGCGTATCGGCGAGCGCGACGATGTCGTCGGCTTTCAGCATTGTCGGCGAACCGCCGCCGAAATGCAGCGCGGTGACGCGGCCGCGGCCGGCAAGATGGCCGGAAATCGTGGCGATCTCGGCTTCAAGCGATCGCAGATAGCGGCTGACGGGCTCATATCTGCGGGTCTGCTTGGTGGCGCAGGCGCAGAACCAGCAAAGCCGGTCGCAATAGGGAACATGAACGTAAAGGGAGATGCCCGCGTCCATCGGCACGGCGGCAAGCCAGCGCGCATATCCGTCCGGTCCGACATCGGCGGAAAAATGCGGCGCGGTCGGATAGCTCGTATAGCGCGGCACCGAGGCCGACAGCCTCTCGATCGCGGTCTTGTCCATGGTTTGCCCTCTTTCTTTGCGCTGCCCATCCCACGGACATGCGCTCAATGCCTTGACGCGGATCAAGTCCCACAACGCGGAATGCGGCGGCGGCCGGCTCGTCTGTCGGCAAGCGTGCTGCGGCAATTTCGCCATGGCCTTGAAGCGCCAAATTGGCTAGGGTCAAGCTCAAAAAAGCCATCCATCCGGAACGGATGGACCAGCAGCCTGATGATCGAGGGAAGCAGGAGCATGGGTCGCGAAGCCAGGCTGGACATTCACAATTCCGAAGTTCCGGTGCTGTGCCGGGCCTGCGAGGCGCGCCATCGCGGCATTTGCGGAGCCCTCGATGCCGACCAGCTCGTCGAACTCAACAAGCACGCGTCGAGAAAACGCACGGAATCGGGCGCCCGGCTGTTCGGCGATACCGACGAGGTCGTCAATTACTCCAACATTCTTTCCGGCGTCATCAAGCTGACCAAGATGCTTGCCGACGGGCGCCAGCAGATCGTCGGCCTGCAGTTCGCCCCCGATTTCCTCGGCAGGCCGTTCCGACAGGAACGCAACGTCGATGCAGAGGCGGCGACGGACGTTTCGCTGTGTTCGTTCCCGAAGGCGGCCATCGACCGGATGATCGCCGAAAACCCGGATCTGGAGCACAAGCTTCTGGAACAGGCGCTCAAGGAGCTGGACGAGGCGCGCGAATGGATGGTGACGCTGGGCCGCAAGACCGCGGCCGAGAAGGTGGCGAGCTTTCTGTTGCTGATCGGCCGGCACAGCGATCCCGAGGCGGTTGATGCCGACGGTCCGATCGTCTTCGACCTGCCGCTGACGCGGGCCGATATCGCCGATTTCCTCGGCCTGACCATCGAGACGGTGAGCAGGCAGTTGACCAGGCTGCGCAAGGAAGGCGTGATCAGCATCGAGAACAATCGCCGAATCACCGTGCCGGACCTGGAGAGGCTGGAAAGCCGCGCCGAAGCCTGACCCGGCGAAACGCTATCTCGGAGCGATCAGCAGCGAGACATAGTCGCGTTCGAACGCGGTATGGCGACGCACGGATTCGAAGAAGCCGCGCAACATGTAGCCCAGCATCTCGGGATTGTGGGCGCCGCTCTCCAGCGCGTTGTTCAGCGCGCCTGCCAGCTCGCCGGCATATCCCTGATCCTCGAAATGCTCGGCTTCCAACCGGTTGATACAGTTGTTTGACGCACCCAGGCGCCACAATTCACGGCGCGCCATCGGAAAGATGGTCGTTTCCTCGAATTCGTGGACACTGGCCAGCAACGGCTCGACGATCGATGCCGCCAGCCTGCACCTGCGCCGGTTGAGCCTGTCGGGCAGCGAATCGGCGATCTCTTCGAGAATGTTGCACAGGCCCAGCACCTCGCCTTGGGCGCGGCGCAGCATGGCGTACGGATCGCCGTTGCAGAAAAACGAAAATGCGGTATGGCCACCCTGTCCAGCAAGCGGCATCGGATCCGCCATAGCGTATCACTCCGACAATTCAGCGTCACATCATGTTCTGCGCATCGCCCCCATGTCGGCGGGAAACGGCAGAGCGCCAATGCACTTACGACTTTGGAACGATGCGTCTGCCCGGCGGCGTCATCCTTGACATGGATCAAGGAGCGGACACGATAACGGTTTAGGCCTATGCACGCGCTGCCACGCGAAGGCGTGCAATCCGGCGCGGAACTTTCCACCCGGAGAACAGGCTGGGGACCAGAAAATGAAATTCGCTGTCGAAACGATTGCCGTCGGTATTTTTGCGTTTGTCGCGCTTTTGGGGGCGGCGTTCGCCAAGGACGATCTGTTTGCAACCCATATGTGGGTGCTGTTCTTCGTCCTCGCGGCCGGCGCCGTGTTATTGTTGCGCAACGCCAACTACGGCAAGGCGCAGGCCGCGGACGACCCGTCCGCCTATCTGGACGGGCCGATACGCTACGGTGCCGTGGCAACGGTGTTTTGGGGCGTTGCGGGGTTCCTGCTTGGAGTCCTGGTCGCCGCGCAACTTGCCTGGCCGGCGCTCAATTTGGAGCCGTTCCTGACCTTCGGGCGGTTGAGGCCGGCGCATACGTCTGCGGTGGTCTTTGCGTTCGGCGGCAATGCGCTGATCGCCACATCGTTCTATGTGGTGCAGCGCACCACGCGGGCGCGCCTGTTCGGCGGCAACCTGGCCTGGTTCGTTTTCTGGGGATATCAGCTCTTCATCGTCATGGCCGCGACGGGCTATCTGCTCGGCATCACCCAGGGGCGCGAATATGCCGAGCCGGAATGGTATGTCGACCTGTGGCTGACCGTTGTCTGGGTCGCCTATCTGGCCGTTTTCCTCGGCACGCTGTTCAAGCGCAAGGAACCGCACATCTATGTGGCCAACTGGTTCTATCTGGCCTTCATCGTCACCATTGCCATGCTGCATGTCGTCAACAACCTGGCGGTGCCGGTATCGTTCGTCGGCGTGAAGAGCTATTCGGCCTTCGCCGGCGTTCAGGACGCGCTGACGCAGTGGTGGTATGGCCACAACGCCGTCGGCTTCTTCCTGACGGCCGGCTTCCTGGGCATGATGTACTATTTCATTCCCAAGCAGGCCAACCGGCCGGTCTATTCCTATCGGCTGTCGATCATCCACTTCTGGGCGCTGATCTTCCTCTATATCTGGGCCGGTCCGCACCACCTGCACTACACCGCGCTGCCGGACTGGGCGCAGACGCTCGGAATGGTGTTCTCGGTCATGCTGTGGATGCCTTCCTGGGGCGGCATGATCAACGGCCTGATGACCCTGTCTGGCGCCTGGGACAAGATCCGCACCGATCCGATCATCCGCATGATGGTCATCGCCGTCGCCTTCTACGGCATGTCGACCTTCGAAGGTCCGATGATGTCGATCAAGGCGGTCAACTCGCTGTCGCATTACACCGACTGGACCATCGGCCACGTGCATTCCGGCGCGCTCGGCTGGGTCGGCATGATCTCCTTCGGCGCCATCTACTATCTGGTGCCCAAGCTCTGGCATCGCGAGCGGCTCTATTCGCTCAGGCTGGTTACCTGGCACATCTGGCTGGCGACGCTGGGCATCGTGGTCTACGCCGCGGTCATGTGGGTCGCCGGTATCCAGCAGGGCCTGATGTGGCGCGAATACGACGATCAGGGCTTCCTGGTCTACTCGTTCGCCGAATCCGTCGCCGCCATGAAACCCTACTACATCCTGCGCACGCTCGGCGGTGTTCTCTATCTGACGGGCGGGCTGATCATGGCCTGGAACATCTGGATGACGATTCTCGGCCATCAGCGGCGCGAAGCGGCCCTGCCGGGCAGCGAACCCGCCATGCAGCCGGCCGAATAGGAGCAACAACCATGGGCTTGATGGACAAACACGGAATTATCGAGCGGAACGCCACGCTGCTTCTGGTCGGTTCCCTGGCGGTGGTATCCGTCGGCGGCATCGTCGAGATCGCACCGCTTTTCTACCTGGAAAACACGATCGAGAAGGTCGAGGGCATGCGGCCCTACTCGCCGCTGGAACTGGCCGGCCGGGCGATCTACCTGCGCGAAGGCTGCTATGTCTGCCACAGCCAGATGATCCGTCCATTCCGCGACGAGGTCGAACGCTACGGCCATTACAGCCTCGCTGCGGAATCGATGTACGACCATCCGTTCCAGTGGGGGTCGAAGCGTACCGGGCCCGACCTGGCGCGTGTCGGCGACCGCTATTCGAACGAATGGCACGTCCAGCATCTGGTCGATCCTCGGTCGGTGGTGCCCGAATCGGTCATGCCTACCTACGCCTTCCTCAAGGAAACGCCGCTGAAGGCCGACAACATCGCCTATCACCTGTCGGCCAATGCCGCCGTCGGCGTGCCCTATTCGGACGAGATGATCGAGAATGCGGCCGCCGACCTTGCCGCCCAGGCCGATCCGGAAGCCGATACCGGCGGTGTCGAGGAGCGCTATCCGAAGGCCAAGCTCGGCGATTTCGACGGCGATCCGACGAAGCTCACCGAAATGGACGCGCTCGTCGCCTATCTGCAGATGCTCGGAACGCTGGTCGATTTCTCGACCTACGACCGGGCGGCCGGCCACCGCTAGGAGATCTGTGATGGACTACAACACAATGCGGCAGTTCGCCGACAGCTGGGGGCTTCTGGCGCTTGCCCTGTTCTTTGTCGGCGTGATCGTTTTCACGTTTCGGCCCGGCAGCCGCAAGACCGCCGACGAGGCCGCCAACATCCCACTCAAGGAAGACTGATCCATGAGCGAAAAACATATCGACGATGTCAGCGGTATCGAAACGACCGGGCATGTCTGGGACGGTATCCGCGAGCTGAACAATCCATTGCCGCGCTGGTGGGTGTGGACCTTCTACGCCACGATTTTATGGTCGATCGCCTATACGGTCGCCTATCCGGCCTGGCCGCTGATTTCCTCGGCCACCAGCGGCATGCTCGGCTATTCAAGCCGCGCCGAGGTGGAAGCCGCGATCTCGGAAGCCGAGGGCGCCAAATCAGCCTTCGTCGAGAAGATGGCCGACATGGACGTGGCAGCGATCCTGGCAGACGACGAATTGCGCCAGTTCGCCACATCGGCCGGTTCGGCCGCCTTCAAGGTCAACTGCATCCAGTGCCACGGTTCGGGCGCGCAGGGGTCGGCGGGCTATCCCAATTTGAACGACGACGATTGGCTGTGGGGCGGCACGCCGGACGCGATCTATCAGACCATTGCCCATGGCGTCCGCTATGAAGGCGACGACGACACCCACATTTCCGAAATGCCCGCCTTCGGCGACATCATCGAAGCCGATCAGATCAACCAGGTGGCGGCCTATGTCGTCAGCCTGACCGGCACGCCGTCGGACCCGGCGCTGGTCGAGCCCGGCAAGGTGGTGTTCGAGGACAATTGCGCCTCCTGTCACGGCGACGACGCCAGGGGACAGGTCGATTTCGGCGCACCGAACCTGGCCGACGCCATCTGGTTCTACGGTTCCACGGAGGCCGATGTCGCCCGCCAGATCAGGGCGCCGCGCCACGGCGTCATGCCGGCGTGGCAGGCGCGGCTTGGCGACACCACGGTCAAACAGCTTGCCGTGTTCGTGCATGGCCTCGGCGGCGGCAAGTAACGCCGGCGCGCCGGTTTCGCACTGGGCTTCGCTTTTGTGACATTCCTATCCGGCAGGTTCGGGCATCATCGCCTTGAACCTGACGGAGGATCTCTGAATGCATATCGGCTTCATCGGACTGGGCAATGTCGGCGGCAAGCTCGCCGGCAGCATCCTCCGCGGCAACCACACGCTCACGGTGCGCGATCTCGATCGAGGCCGCGCCGCGCCGTTTCTGGACGGCGGCGCCAAATGGGCCGACAGTCCGGCCGACATGGCGCGGACCTGCGACCTGGTGATCACCTGCCTTCCCTCGCCCAGCGCTTCGGCGGCGGTGATGGAAGCCGATGACGGCGTTCTGGCCGGCCTGTCGGCGGGCAAGATCTGGGCCGAGATGTCGACCACCGATGCCGCCGAGGTGCAACGGCTGGGCGCGCTTGTCGAGGCCAGGGGCGCAAGCGCGGTCGATTGTCCGGTGTCGGGTGGCTGCCATCGCGCGGCGACAGGCAACATCTCGATCCTCGCCGGCTGCGACCGTGAAACCTTCGAGCGCATGCTGCCGGTGCTCGCAACCCTCGGCCGCCGCATCCTGCATGCCGGCCCGCTCGGCTCCGCCTCGAAGCTCAAGGTGGTGACCAACTATCTGGCGACCGCCAATCTGGTGACGCTGTGCGAGGCGCTGGTCACCTGCCAGAAGGCCGGCCTCGATCTCAACACCGCCTATGAGGCGATCAGGATATCGTCGGGCAACTCCTTCGTGCACGAGACCGAAAGCCAGGTCATCCTCAACGGCTCCCGCGACATCAGCTTCACAATGGAACTGGTGCTGAAGGATATCGGCCTGTTCCAGGCACTCGCCGAGAAAGCCGGCGTGCCGCTCGAAGTCTCGCCCCTGCTGATTGACATCTTCAAGGACGGCATTGCCCGCTATGGCGGAACCGAATGGTCGCCAAATATCATCAGAAGGCTCGAGGACGCTTGCGACGCGGATGTTCGCGCGCCGGGATTTCCAGCCGAGATGGTCGACGACGAACCGGAAGAGCCCGGCGGCGAAGTGGTGCCGAAGGGTTTGCCTGTTTCCCGCGCGGTACGGTAACGTCGCTTGCGATCTGCGCGTCCGGGCGCTCTTGAGCGGCGTTCGCCATCGCGGCCGATTGACCCATATCAACGCTTTTGGCGCGGGAACGGCCCATATGGCAGTAAAAAGGCAATAGCGAGTTCAAGATCGCCAGCAAGACGGGGAAGGCTTCCGTGCTAGATACCGGACAATCCGACCAGGCGGAGATCGAAAGGGTTGACGCCGAGGCGGTCAATTCGGCCAAGATCCGCCAGCCGCTCTACGCGGCGCGCAAGAAGGTGTTTCCGAAGCGGGCAACGGGCAGTTTCCGGCGCTTCAAGTGGCTGGTGATGCTCGTCACGCTCGGCATCTACTACATCACGCCATGGCTCAGATGGGATCGCGGTCCGTTCGCGCCCGACCAGGCCGTGCTGATCGATTTCGGCAATCGCCGGTTCTATTTCTTCATGATCGAGATCTGGCCGCAGGAATTCTTCTTCGTCGCCGGCCTTCTGGTCATGGCCGGTTTCGGCCTGTTCCTCGTCACCTCGATCGCCGGTCGCGTGTGGTGCGGCTACACATGTCCGCAGACCGTCTGGGTCGACCTTTTCCTGGTGGTCGAGAGGGCCGTGGAGGGCGACCGCAACGCCCGCATCAAGCTCGACAATGCGCCGTGGTCGGCATCGAAGCTCGCCAAGCGCGTCGTCAAGCACGCCGTCTGGCTGGCCATCGCCGTGGCGACCGGCGGCGCCTGGATATTCTATTTCGCCGACGCGCCGACGCTGTTCGTCGACTTCTTCACCGGGCAGGCGCTTCCCATCGCCTACATCACCGTCGCAGTGCTGACGGCGACGACCTATACGTTCGGCGGTCTGATGCGCGAGCAGGTCTGCACCTATATGTGCCCGTGGCCGCGCATCCAGGCGGCGATGCTGGACGAGGAATCGCTTACCGTCACCTACAATGACTGGCGCGGCGAACCGCGCTCGCGCCACGCCAAGAAGATGGCCGCGGCCGGCGAGACGGTCGGCGACTGCGTCGATTGCAACGCCTGCGTGGCGGTTTGCCCCATGGGCATCGACATTCGCGACGGCCAGCAGCTCGAATGCATCACCTGCGCGCTGTGCATCGACGCCTGCGACGGCGTCATGGACCGGATCGGCAAGGAACGCGGCCTGATCTCCTATGCCACGCTGTCCGACTACCATTCCAACATGGCGCTGGCGACCGGCGACGGCGCGACCGCGATCGATCCGAAGCGGGTCTATGGCGACAATGGCAGGCTGAACGAGAAGGTCCGGCATTTCAGCATCTCGCACCTGTTCCGGCCGCGCACCTTCATCTATTCGGGCCTGTGGTCGCTGGTCGGCCTCGGCCTGCTCGTCGCGCTCTTGTCGCGCGACCGGCTGGAGATCAACGTGCTGCACGACCGCAATCCGCAGTTCGTCACGCTCTCGGACGGCTCCATCCGCAACGGCTTTTCGGTCAAGCTGCTCAACATGATCCCCGAGGAGCGCGTCATCTTCCTGACGATCGAGGGCCTGCCCGGCGCGGTCATGTCGGCGATCGGCATCGACCAGCCGGAGGGCCGTTCGCTGGCGATCCCCGTCGA
Source organism: Rhizobiaceae bacterium (assembly GCA_041397625.1). Lineage (GTDB taxonomy): Bacteria > Pseudomonadota > Alphaproteobacteria > Rhizobiales > Rhizobiaceae > JAWKWH01. The sequence goes on along the minus strand of JAWKWH010000004.1, from coordinate 287,483 downwards.
GCCCGACAAGCTGCGCAACGTCAAGATCTACGTGCACCAGCCGAGCCGGCACGTCGCCGGCGAGACGGCCGAGTTCTTCTTCATAGCCGAAGACAAGTCGAGCCACGAAACCGACCGCTACAGGGCGACGTTCAACGCGCCCGGAAAGGATTGACGATGATGCGGCACCACGGCGAACGGCAGTTCACGGGCCTGCACATGCTTGCCGCGCTGGTCACCTTCTTCGGCGTCATCATCGCCGTCAATCTGGTGATGGCGAGCTTCGCCACGCGAAGCTGGACCGGACTGGTGGTCAAGAACTCCTATGTCGCCAGCCAGACCTTCAACGACACCGTCGCGGCAATGCGCGAGCAGGACGAACTCGGCTGGCAGGGAAAGCTTTCGCTGGATGACGGGATTATCGCCTATCGGCTGGAAGACCGCTCCGGCGCTGTCATCGGCGCGCAGTCGATCGACATCACGTTCAAGCGGCCATCCTATGAGGGGGCGGACCACACCGTGGCGCTGACCCGCCGCGACGACGGCGTCTTTGCCGCGCCGCATCGGCTCGACGACGGTATCTGGGTGGTCGAAGTGATGGCCGCCGCCGGTTCCCGGACCGGCTGGCACCAGTCCTTCCGCGTAACCGTCGCCGGGGGACGGATCGTGCGATGAGCTGTTGCGCGCCCGGTGCCGAGGCCATCGCCGCAACGGCCACCGACGAGCAGAGGGCGGAGGAGATACGGCTGGCCAGCCGTCCGCTCGGCAACGGATTGATGCAGACCAGCCTTGCCGTGCCCGACCTTCATTGCGGCGCCTGCCTGCGTACGGTGGAGACCGCGCTTGGCAGGCTTGACGGCGTCGAGCTGGCGCGGGCCAATCTTTCCGCCAGGCGCGTGACCGTGCAATGGCGCGCCGACGGCGAGGTTCCGCAGATCGCCCAGGCGCTGGAGCGCGCCGGTTATGCCGCCCATCTCAACGATCCCGACCGCGCCGACGGCGACGAGGCGCTCAAGCGTTTGATCCGCGCCATCGCCGTGGCCGGCTTCGCCGCCGCCAATATCATGCTGCTGTCGGTGTCGGTTTGGTCGGGTGCGGATGCGGCGACCCGCGACCTGTTCCACTGGATTTCGGCGCTGATCGCGCTGCCGGCGGTGGCCTATTCCGGCCGCATCTTCTTCGGTTCCGCCTGGCAGGCGCTGCGCGCGCGTAGCCTCAACATGGATGTGCCGATCGCGCTCGCCATCCTGCTCGCTTTCGCCATGAGCCTCTACGAGACGGCCAATCACGGCGAGCATGCCTATTTCGACGCCGCCACGACGCTGATGTTCTTCCTTCTGATCGGCCGGGCGCTCGATCATGTCATGCGCGAGAAGGCGCGCTCGGCCGTCACCGGACTGGCGCGCATGTCGGCGCGCGGCGCCGTCGTGCTTCGGGACGACGGCAGCCGCGACTATGTCGGCATTAGCGATGTGCGGCCCGGCATGCGTATCATCGTCGCCGCCGGCGAGCGCATCCCGGTCGACGGCCGTGTCGAAACCGGGCGTTCGGAGATCGACTGCTCCATCGTTACCGGCGAGAGCGCGCCCGAGGCTATCGCGCCCGGCGGTGCGGTGCGCGCCGGCACGCTCAACCTCACGGGTGCGGTCACCATGGTCGCCGAAGCGACGGCCGACGATTCCTTCCTCGCAGAGATGCGGCGGCTGATGGAAGCGGCCGAAGGCGGCAGGGCGCGATACCGGCGGATCGCCGACCGGGCGGCCGAGATTTACGCGCCGGCCGTGCATCTGGCGGCGGCGGCCTCCTTCCTGGCCTGGTACGCCATTTCCGGCGACCTGCACCACTCGGTCTATACGGCGATCGCCGTGCTGATCATCACCTGTCCGTGCGCGCTCGGGCTGGCGGTTCCGGTGGTCCAGGTGGTCGCCGCCCGCAGGTTGTTCGAAAGCGGCATCATGGTGAAGGACGGCGCCGCGCTGGAACGCATCGCCGAATGTGACCATGTCGTCTTCGACAAGACCGGAACGCTGACCGCCGACCGGGTGGCGCTTGCCGATCGGGGCGACATCGACGCCGACGCCATGGCGCTCGCCGCGGCGATGGCATCGCAGTCGCGCCACCCCTATTCGCGGGCGATCGCGGCGGCGGCCGAAGGCGGGGAGGGCAGGGTTGGCGATGTGACCGAACATCCGGGCTTCGGGTTGGAGGCCAGGGAGGGCGAAAACTTGATCCGGCTCGGGCGCCCCGACTGGGCGCTCGACGACGCGACGGGCATCGACGATCCGGTGGTGCTGTCGTCCAACGGCCGTCTTGTCGCCGGGTTTGATTTCACCTCCGTTCCGCGCGCCGACGCCGGTGCGGCGATCGCAGCGCTGCGGCAGATGGGGCTTGAGGCCGAAATCCTCTCCGGCGACCGGCCGGCAACCGTGCGCGCGCTTGCCGAAACGCTCGGCGTCGCACGTTTCGCTGGCGGTGTGCTGCCGGACGGCAAGCTTGAACGGCTGGCCGTGCTCGGCGGCGAAGGGCACAAGGCGCTGATGGTCGGCGACGGCATCAACGACGCGCCGGCGCTTGCCGCCGCACATGCGTCCATGGCGCCGGCGGGCGCGGCCGACATCGGCCGGCAGGCGGCCGGTTTCGTCTTCCTGCGCGACAGTCTGATGGCGGTACCGCTTGCCGTCCGCACGGCACGCAATGCCTCGCGCCTGGTGCGCCAGAATTTCGCGCTCGCCATCGCCTACAACATCGTCGCCGTGCCGGCGGCGGCGCTCGGCTACGTCACGCCGCTGGTCGCCGCGCTCGCCATGTCGGCCTCGTCGATCGTGGTCATCGCCAATGCGCTGCGGCTGAACAGCGGTGCCAAGGCTTCGCCGGCCGGGAAGACAGCGGACACCGGGCCGGCGATCAGCCCGCCCGCCGGCGTTCCGGCCGAATGAGCGTTCTGCTGATCCTCATTCCGGTGGCGCTGTTCCTGGGCGCGCTCGGCCTCGGCGCATTCCTGTGGTCGCTGAAATCGGGCCAGTACGAGGACCTCGACGGCGCCAGCCAACGCGTGTTGCTCGACGACGAGGACGACCGGCTGGAACGGTAGGGGCTGCGGCGCGGCGCCCGAAACCTGAATGTCGATACAGCCTAGGCTGCGGAACTGTGCCGCTGCTGTTGCCTGGCCGCGCGCCGCGCCCGCTCGCGCGCATCATTCTCGCTCTTCAACCGATCGACCAGCGAGACGATCTCGGCCTCCGGCGTGGCGTTGCGCTTGTGATAGGCCTCGGTCACCTTGACGATGAGATCGACCACGGTTGGGAAACAGCCGCAGCAGCGGCCGCGCTTGTCCATTTCGTGGTAGACCTGCAACGGTACGATCAGGCGCCACGGATCCTCGTCGAGCAGGGATTCGATCACCTGCTCGATCTCGCTTTGCAGTATCATGTTGCAGTGGCAGACGATCATCCCGCCCGTGGCTCCATTGCCGCCGGCCGGATCGATTCCGACCGAGACACATCCCATCCGCTACCCAAACAGGACCATGCTTGTCAAGATAATAGTCGTGCGGCAACAATACTTTAGAGAAATTCTAAAGTGAGTTCAGAAAGGCGATCAGCGAAGCGCGCTCGGCTGCCGCAAGCGCGGCGAAGGCATCGCGCGAGGCCTGCGCCTCGCCGCCATGCCACAGGATCGCCTCGGTCAGGTTTCGGGCGCGGCCGTCATGCAGGAAGAAGCTGTGCCCGCTCACCGTCTCCGTCAGGCCGACGCCCCAGAGCGGCGGCGTGCGCCACTCATTGCCATCCGCCTCGCCGGCGATCATGCCGTCGGCGAGGCCGTCGCCCATGTCGTGCAGCAGGAAATCCGAATACGGCCAGATGAGCTGGAAGCCGAGGCCCTTCTGCGCCGCGTCGCGCCGGGTGACATATTTGGGCGTGTGGCAGCCGGTGCAGCCGATCTGGTAGAACAGTTTCTTGCCGGCAAGTACGCCGGCCGAACCGACATCGCGGCGTGCCGGAACCGCCAGGTTCTGCGAATAGAACTCGACCAGGTCGAGCACCGGATCCGGCGCCTCGGTGTCGCCCAGTGCCGGCTGCACCCCGTTCGGCGCCGCAAGGCAATCGCGCTCGTATGCGGTGCAGTCGCCCTGATGGGCCGGAGCGATGGGGTTGGAGATGCCGATATCGCCGGCAAAGGCGGCGCCGGACTGTTCGCGTATCGAAGCCACCGACGCCTTCCAGCCGAAACGGCCGAGCGCCGGTTTGCCGGTCACCGCGTCGCGCACGATCGATGCCTTTCCGGAAATGCCGTCGCCGTCGCCGTCGTCCGGATCGGCCTGGCGCAAGATGTCGAACGGGTGGATCTGCTCGACCAGGCCGAGACCGATCATCTGGTTGGCGATGCGCGGCGACAATTGCGTGCCGGGATGCAGCGGTCCGTAGGCCGGATCGGCGACGGCATAAGCCGGCATCCGCAGCGACAGCTCGGTGCCGTCGGCGAGCTTGAGCGGATGTTCCTCGTAGTCGATGCGCATCCGCCCCTCGGCCTTGATGCCCGGCACGGCGAGGTCCTGCAACTGGGTTCCGTATACCGGCTCCGGAATGAGCAGCAGCGATTTGTTGGCGATCGCCAGCCGCTGCTCGTCGGTCTCGGGCGGAACCGCCAGCCTCAGGAACATCGACGTGGCGTCGACGTCGCCCTCGGGGGGATGACCGCGCCCGTCCTTCAAGTGGCAGCTCTGGCACGAGCGCGCGTTGAACAGCGGCCCGAGCCCGTCGGAAGCCTCCGTCGAGGCCGGCGACGAAACCCATAGCTTGCGGAACAGCGCATTGCCGAGCTTGAAGCGCTCTTCTTCCTCGAACGACAGGTTGGTCGAGAAATGCGAGAACGCATCGCGGGTGACGGCGTGGCGCGACGTCGCCGCGCCGCCGGCCATCGCCTCGAACCGTTCCGGTTTGGTAAAATCCTCCGTCGGCGCGGTCACCGCCTCGACGCGGTGGCGATCGCTTTCGCCCAGATCGTCACGCTGCGAAACCGGCGGCATCGTGTCGCCGGCGAAGGCTGTCGCCGAAAACAGCAAAAGCCCCGCCGCAGCGATGGTTGCGGCGGGAAACGATCCGCCGGCTTCTTCTTTCGAATGGCGCGAGGGCTTGCCGGCACGATACTCGCCGTCCGCAGCGGGTTTCATGAAATCAATCCATCAGTTCCTGGTTGAAAATTCCAGCGTTTTTGTCAGCCTCAGCCCGAAAGTGTGGTTGTCGATGCCGGCGTCGCGCCAAAACGCGTAGCCGAGGCTGACATCGATGCCGTTGTCGAATTCGTGCCCGCCGGAGAGCTGCACCAGGAGATCGTTGACGTTCGGTCCGCCGGCCACGTTGATGCGGCGGATCGTCGACGCCAGTTCGCCGTGCCATGGCCCGTTGGCGAGCGACAGGCCGCCGGTCAGATAAATCGCATCGTCGGGCGTGCCGCCGAAACCGTCGAAATAGGCGATCTCGCCATTGGCGGTCAGCACCATGCCGTTTGACAGTTCGCGCTCGGTGCCGATCCCGCCGGCGAAGCCGTTCTGGTCGGCGACATCGCCCAGCCCGGCGGAAAGATGCGAATAGCCGAGATGCCAGAACAGCCCTTCGGCGCCGGGAACGTCCGAGCCGTCGATGGCGAGCGAGACATTGTCGAGCCGCTCGGTGTTGCCGATGCCGCCATCGCTCTCCATGACGCGCCCGCGGCTGGTGAAGATCGAATCCGACAGCGCCGTCGTGTCGACGAAGAACACGTTGCCGCCAACCGCGACCGTGCCGATCGGCAGCCCCTCGGCGGTATAGGTCGCGCCGAAGCCGATCATCTCGGCAAGCTCGTAGTCCTCGGCGAAACCGGTGCCGAAAACGCCGGGCGTCACGTCCCATGCCGTGCCGAAGCCAGGCCCGAACTTGCCGGCGACGACCGACAGGTTGCCGATATCGACCTGGACGTTCAGCGTGTCGACGTAGAGACCGAGATCGCCGAAGTAGCGGTCGGTGGCCGGAAGAGGGTCGAGCACCGGCTCGAAGGTCAGCCCGCCATTGACGGAAAGCCACGGTGTCAGGCCGAACACCACCGCCAGCGCGCCCGAGAAGTAGAGGTCGTTCAGTTCGTTTGCCGGATCATCCGACCTGAAAGTGAGGTCATTGCCGAGTTCCAGCTCGAGTTCGCCCTCCACGAACGGGGAAAACGCCCCGTTCTTGTCTTCCGCCCAGGCCATCTGCGGGCTTGTGGCCGCAAGGAGAGTGGCAACCGACGCCTCGATGATCGGCGTTCTTGAGAATTTTGTGTTTCGTTCCAGCATGTTGTCCCCATGTCTCATCGGCCGGTCATTCCCGGCGATGAATGTAATAATATAACATTACGTTTATGCCAACCGGGTATTCAGACTCCGTGCCGATTGGTGTCCGGTTCCGTCACTCGAACACGGCGTCCGGATCATCGAGGCTGTCGGATCCCTCGAATTCGATACGGTTGAGCTCGAGCGCCGCGATGACCCGCTCGATCGACTTCGTCTGGTCGATCAGCGCATCGATCGCCGCCTGGACCCGGGCATTGCCCGCATCGTTGCCCTCGCCGATCTGCTGGTCATAGGCCTCGCCGCCACGCGCGCTGTCGGCAATCGCCTGCATCGCCGCGACCGTGGTGCCGAGCTTGCCGCGCATCTCGGCGTCGAGCCCCGCGTCGACCGCCTTGACCGCGTCGGACAGCGACGGCCCGGAAACCGCGCTGGTGCCGTCATAGGCGCCCAGATAGGCGTCGCGAATGCCGATCGCGTCGTTGAGGTGCGAGGCATGGGTGTTGTCGGAGAAACAGTCGTGCTCTTCCTCCGGGTCGTGCAGCAACAGTCCGAGCTTCATGCGCTCGCCGGCAAGTTCGCCATAGGAAAGCGACCCCATGCCGGTCAGGATGACGGCCAGGCCGGCCCTCGGGCCGGCCTCCTGCAGCGCCTTGCGCGCCGCACCGCCTTCCTCCCAGTTCGCGACCATCTCCTCCAGATCGGCGACCAGCAGGTCGGCGGCGGCGGACAGATAGTCCGCGCGCCGGTCGCAGTGGCCGCCGCTGCAGGCGGAGGTGTCGAAATCCGTGTACGGGCGGTTGCCGGCGCCGGGTCCGGTTCCGTTGGTATCCTGGCCCCAGAGCAGGAACTCGATGGCGTGGTATCCGGTCGCCACATTGGCCTCGATGCCGCCGGCTTCATGCAGCGTGCCCGAAAGGAAATCCGGCGTGAGCGCCGAGGCGTCGACCGGCTTGCCGTTGATCGTGATCTTGCTGTTGGCGACGACATTGGCCGTGTAGAGCGTGTTCTCGTCCGACTCGGTGCCGTAGGCGGCGACCACGTAGTCGATCAGCCCCTCATCCAGCGGCCAGGAGTTCACGCGGCCCTCCCAATCGTCGACGATCGGGTTTCCGAAGCGGTAGACCTCGGTCTGCTGATAGGGAATGCGCGCGGCGATCCAGGCGTTGCGCGCCGCCGCCAACGTTTCGGCCGAAGGGTCGGCGATCAATGCATCCACCGCCCTGTCCAGCGCACGGGCGGTTTCAAGCGAATCGCCGTATTTCGCCAGCGCGATATCGGCATAGGTCGCGACGATCGCCGCGGCCGTGCTGTCCTCGAGCGCGGCGGCGGCGGACGGCACGGCGACCACGATCGCCAGCGCTGCGGCCGTTGCCGTCATCCAGTTTGTTGGACGGTTCATCGAATTCTCCAATCTTTGTTCCTAGGCTGTATCGACTTCAGGTTTCGGGGGCCGGGGCCTTGCCGTCCGGCAAGCCCGAAGACAGGCAGACGGCGCGAGACGGATTTCGGTCCTGACAAGGCGAAAAAACCGCCATGGTGCCGACCACCGCAAGGGCGTTTCAACGATGCCAGGGACGACATCCGCCGCGTCCCTCCGGGATACGGGCAAAATCGCCGATCTCGGCGTCGCCAAACCTTGAAAGGGATCGGCCCTTGCATCGGTTCCGCTCCCGGAACTGAATGATCTTGCCTCATACCGCGCTCCAAATCCTGCATGTCGATACAGCCTAATGAATGGTCCCGCGCCGGTTGCGCGTCAGTACGTCCTCGATCACCGGCGCCGGGATCGGCAGCAGGACCTGGCCGGCATCGGCCAACGATCCGGCAAATCCGCTCGCCGCGTCCTCCACATCGCCCGATCGCAATCTGCAGGTCAGCGCCTCCAGGCATGCCTTGACCGCCTCTTTTTCATCGTGCTGAAACCCGGCAACCAGTCCGAGCGCGATGCATTCGTCGCGACAAAGGTGGTGTGCGCCATAGGGGAACGTCCGCAGCGGGCAGTCGGCGCACTGGCGGGCGACACGGACGAAATAGGCCAGCTCCGCCAGGAGTTGCCGGCCCACCGGCGCGCCAAGCTCCAGCGCGTAGAGGTTCCACGCCAGCTCCCAGGGCGTCACCGATCCTGTCTCGTAGCCGTTGGTCCAGTAGCGAAAGCCCTCGAGTACCAGCTTTTCCGGCCGGCGCTCGAAATAGCGGTCATTATGGCCGTTCAATCGTCTGAAATCAGTGCGCATGGCGACGGTACCGATCATCTGCTGTCCGGGCTCGCCATCTCGATGCGAAGGCACGGTTCATTTCGTTTCCAATCGACGGTTGCGCGGCGCAAGCGGCAGCGAAGGCGCCATTTGATCCTTGCGTTTATTCATAACATGACTATTCTTGTCAAGATAATTTGCGTGCAATCTGAAAGCTTTAGAAGAATTCTAAACTAATGTACTCGACTTTTCCCGGAAACCATGGTTGACCAAGGCCCAGCCGTTTCGGTGGCCCCGGCCCGAGCCCCCATGTTGGCAATGTCGCGAAACAGCCCGAAAGAAATGCCAGGATGAAAGCACTTTCCTTTTCAAGCCGCCGCGTGGCCGCCGCATGGCTCGCTGCCCTTCTCATGGCATCTCCGACCGTGCCGGCGCGGGCTGAAAATCTCGACCGGTTCGCCGGTATCGCCATGAAGGCGGCGCTGGAGGATTTCGTCCGCCCGGCCTACCGGCATCTGAGCGACGAAGCCGCGACGCTGGTCGATGATGCGGAAACGATGTGCGCGACGCCATCGCCGGAGACGCTTGAACGAACACGGGCGGGCTATGACGAGCTGGTCCGGGCGTGGGCCGGCGCCGAGATGGTCCGCTTCGGCCCGGTGCTGGTCGACCATGTCCTGGAGCGTTTCCTGTTCTATCCGGACCGGCGCGGCCGCGGCCTGCGTCAGGTACAGGCGATCCTGGCCGAAAAGGACGACACGGCGGTCGACGCCGGCGTGCTGGCCGGCAAGAGCGTTGCCGTGCAGGGGCTCGGCGCGCTCGACTTCATCCTGTTTGGAACCGGTTCGGACGCGCTTGCCGGCGAGCCGGAAAGCTTCCGCTGCCGCTATGCGCAGGCCGTCGCCGCCAACCTCCACACCATGGCGGCCGGGCTTGACGGCGAATGGCGCGGCGACGGCGAATTCCTCGCTTTCTGGCTCGAGCCCGGCGCCGACAATCCGGTTTTCGTCGACGGTTACGAGGCCGTCTCGCATCTGCTGAGCACCGTCGTGCACGGTCTGGAGACCGTGCGCGAGACCCGCCTTGCGGCCTTCCTGAAAGCGACCCCCGAGGAGGACCGGCCGCGCTCGGCGCTGCTGTGGCGCTCGGGGGTCACGCTGTCGATGCTGCGCGCCGATGTCGAGGCGATGGGCCGCCTGTTCGACGCGGCGCGGCTGGCCGATGCGCTGCCCGAGGCCGAACGCGGAGCGATCGTCGACGATATCCATGCGCGCTTCGCCGACCTGTCGGAACTCATGGCGCTCGACGGGCGGATCGACGATCTGCTCGCCGATGCCGACAGTCGCGCTCAGCTGGTTGCGATCGATGGCGCGATGCAGGACCTGATCGCGGTGTTCTACGAGCGCTACGCCAAGACGATCGGGCTCAGGGTGGGGTTCTTCTTCGACGATGGCGACTGAGTATTTCACCGCGCATCCGATCGGTCGCCGCGACTTCCTGCACGGTGCCGGCGCTGCCTTTCTTACTTCGCTGATACCGGCCAGGGCCGAGGCGCTTTCGCGCGGCGACCTGCTGTTTGCCAGCGCCTTCGCCGACCGGGACGGCCGACACGGTGTGGCGCTGCTTACCGAAGCAGGCCAGCCTGTCTGGCAGACGCTGCTGCCGGCGCGCGGTCACGGCTCGACGCAATGCCGCAAGAGCGGCCTTCTCGTCGTGTTCGCCCGGCGCCCCGGCACGTTCGCGCTCGTGATCGATCCCGATCGCAGGACGGAGCCGGTTGCGTTCTCGACGCCGAAGGGCCGGCATTTCTACGGTCACGGCGCCTTCTCGACCGACGGCAGGTTGCTGTTTGCGGCGGAAAACGACTTCGCCAATGCCGCCGGCACGATCGGCATCTACGACGCCACAGACCGGTTCCGGCGCGTCGGAGAGTTTTCCAGCCACGGCGTCGGGCCGCACGAGATCACGCTGATGCCGGATGGCAGACTGCTGGCCGTGGCAAATGGCGGTATCGAGACCCATCCGCAATTCGGCCGCGCCAAGCTCAATATCGCCACCATGGCACCGTCGCTGGCGCTGATCGATTCTGAGACCGGCGAACTGGTGCGCTCATTTGCATTGCCGGCCGCGCTGCACCAGTTGTCGATCCGCCATATCGACGTGACTGAGCAAGGCACGATCGTGTTCGGCTGCCAGTATGAGGGCTCCGGGATCGACCTGCCGCCATTGGTCGGGCGCGCCGGCGACGATCGCGGTATCGAGATGTTCGGTCTCGATGACGCCGCAACGGCCGGTTTCAACAACTATATCGGTTCGGTCAGCATTGCCCCCGGCGGTGCGCATTTCGCCGTTTCCTCGCCGAAGGGAAACATGGTGGCGGTGATCGATTTGCGGACCGGCGAAATGCTGCACAGCTACCGGCTCGACCGTGGCTGCGGCCTGGCCGCAACCGGCGCCGGTTACGTCGCCAGTTCCGACAAGGGGTTCTTCGGCCGGCTCGACAACGATGCCGGCCCGGCCGACCGGTCGGCGCTTGCCTTCGACAACCACATCACGGCGCTTGCCCGGCTACCGGCGTAGCGCGCTTCCCGGCACGCCTATGTCAGGTGCGCGCTGAAGAAGGCGATGGTGCGCCGCCAAGCCAGTTCGGCCGCCGCGGCGTCGTAGCGCGGCGTGGTGTCGTTGTGGAAGCCGTGGTTTACGCCGTCATAGATGTGCGCCGCGTAGGTCTTGCCGTGCTGCTTCAGTGCCGCCTCGAAAGCCGGCCAGCCCTCGTTGATGCGACCGTCCAGCCCGGCATAGTGCAGCAGCAGCGGCGCTTGTATCCGCGGCACGTCCTCGGCGCGCGGCTGGCGGCCGTAGAACGGAACGGACGCGGCCAGTTCCGGATAGGCGACGGCCAGCGCATTGCACACGCCGCCGCCATAGCAGAAGCCGACGGCGCCGACCTTGCCGGTGCAGTCCTCGCGGGCGCGCAGCGCCTCGAAGCCTGAAAAGAAATCGTTGAGCAGCTTCTCCGGATCGACCCGGCGCTGCAGTTCGCGGCCGTCGTCGTCATTGCCGGGATAGCCGCCGAGCGGTGTCAGCCCGTCCGGCGCCAGCGCCATGAAACCGGCCTTGGCGACGCGGCGGGCGACATCCTGGATGTAAGGATTGAGGCCGCGGTTTTCGTGGATCACCAGCACGCCCGGAAGGGGTGTCTCCACATGCGCCGGGCGCACCAGATAGGCGTGGATGTTGCCGTTGCCTTTGTCGGAATCGTAGCCGATCCAGCCTGCCGCGATCTCCGGGTCGTCGGGGGAAACCTGCCGGGCCAGCGCGTAGTCGGGTGCGAGCATGTTGAGCAAGGCAGCCGCGGTCAGGCCGCCGACGGCGAACCTGGCCGCGCGATCGAGGAATTCGCGCCGGGTGATCCGGCCATGGGCGTAATAGTCGTAAAGGTCGAGCAGTTCCTGATCGAAATCGGCCGCCGTGATCCGCATGATCGCCTCTCCCGCGTCGGACGCCGGCCGGCCATCGAGTACGGTCCGCGGCGCCGGTTCAATCGCTGAGCAAACCGCCCGATATCGCCCTGGCCACCGTATGGGCCTTGTTGACGGTACCGAGCTTGCCGGCGGCGGAAGCCAGGTAGTGATTGACGGTATTCTCCGACAGGCCGAGGATCTGTGCCGCCTCGGCGCTGGTTTTTCCTTCCGCCGTCCACACAATGCATTCCTTCTCGCGGACGGTCAATTTGCTTTGCTCGGCAAACGCCGCGCCGGCGACATGGGCGAGCCGTTCATAGACGTGCGCGGCAAGATAGCTGAGTTCGGCCAGTTCCTCCGTGGCTGCCATGGTTTCGTCGCCGGTGAAACCGACCGCGCCGCGCCGGCCGTCGCGGTCGCAGCACGGCAGGAAGACCCCGTTCACGTGGCCGTGCTCGCGAAACGCGTCGCGAGCCGTTTTCCGCTTCTCGTCGTCGCCTGCGGCGGCTATATCGGCAAGGTCGGCTGCAAACGGCAGCGTCGAGCGGCGCAGCCGGGCGATGACCGGGCTTTCGGACAGAAAGCCGAGGGAATTGCAGGCGCGGATGAGTTCCGGCGCCCAGTTGGTCACGATGATGCGGCCGCTCAGCGTGTTGTCCGTAAGCCAGGGCAAGCGGAATGCGATGAAACCGCTGTAGCCAAAGGCGGAGCAGACGTCCTTCAGCACGCCGAGAACATCGTAGCTGGTCTGGCAGGCGCTCAGCGCTTCGACAAAACGGGCGGGTCTGAACTCACATGGACTGGTCATCTGCTGTCATATGCCGGAATTAGCTGCGGATCGTTGCTGCCGCGCTCATGGAAGCGCGCGGACGATGTCGAGCACCGCCGGTTCGGCCGGCCGGCCGTCGAATGCCTCGACCACGCCGAAGGCGCCGCCATATCCCCAAACGGCCCAGGAAAAGTCGTGCTGCTCGGCAAGGGCGATCATGTCGCCGACATAGGCGGCGCGCCATTTGGGCGGCATGACATGGGACGTTCCGTATTCCTGTCTGATCATGCCGAATTCGCCGAGCAGGATGTCGCCGCGGGCGATTTTGTGCCCGTCGGCCCAGGCGGCGGCGGCGGCAAATGGCGCAGCCATAATCGTCTGCAGTTCGGCCGGCGTGTCGATCTCGGCGACGAGTTCGTCGAGATAGGCGAGCATGCCGGCGCGCCGCGTCAATGGCGCCTCGGCCGCGATGCGGGCGCGGATCGCGTCGAGCGCCGCGTCGCGTTTTTCCGCATTGTCGCCATTGGGCGGGTAGGGAATGCCCGCGACGTAGCGGATGAAATCGCCCGCCCAGCCGGCGCCCTGGTGTGTCAGCAGAAACGGCGCGTAGGAATGGAACGTCCACATGACGTTGTCATCGCCGATCGCCGCCGGATCGAGCGCTGCCAGGCTTTCGGCGCCGGACCAGCAGCCGCCCGGCAGGACAAGCGTCAGGCGTTGCGCGGCCATGCGCGCCGCGGCGTGGAGTTTCGCCAGCATGGCAGCCCATCTTTCGGCGCGGCCGTCGCATCCCGCCTGCGGCTCGTTCATCAGTTCCAGCGCAACGCCGGCGGCGTCCTCCTCGGCGAGGGTGCGCGCCATCCGCCCGACAAGGGCGATGTAGCGGTCGAACAGCGCCGCGTCGTCGTTGAGCATCTCCGTGCTGAAAGACCGGTCACCGGACGGAATGGCGTGCAGGTCGACCACCGCCTTCATGCCGGCTTCGTTGACCGTGCGCACCGCCTGCAGCACCGACTGGAAAAGCGCGTCGCGAAACGCCTGCGTCTTCGGCGACAGGAACGGCGCCGGATCGACCGGGATGCGGACGAAGTCGAAGCCGGCACGCTTGAGGTCGACGAACGCATCGGGCCCGAGCCTTGCCTGCCATTGCGGATAGGGAAGCAGCGCCGCCCGCTCGCCCCAGCGCGCTTCGGCCGGCCAGCTGTCCCAGATATCGAGATTGATGCCGCGGCCGAGCTTGATCGCGGCCGCTCCGGCCGGCAACACCGCCAGGGCGAATGACAACGCCGCCACCGCGCAAATCTTGATCAAGCCGTACATATCTGCCAGTGCCTAACACCTCGGCAAGGATGGGCCTGTGGGCCGGCAAAGGAAAGCGCAATGCTCGATGATGGTAAACCGATCGCTATCGCCAACGGCCTTTCCGGCGAATTGACGGAATTCGGCCACCGGCTGATGGCGCGGGTCTATTTCGCCGACACGGATTTTTCCGGCGTCGTCTACCATGCGCGCTATCTGGAGTTTTTCGAGCGCGGCCGCTCGGACTATCTGCGCCTTGCCGGCGTGCACCACAACGAGCTCATCGACGGCAAGCACGGCGAGAAGCTGGTCTGGGTGGTCAAGCGCATGGAGATCGATTTCCGCGCCGCCGCGCGCATCGACGATGTGCTCATCATCGACACCCGCACCGCCGACATTTCGGGTGCGCGCATCGTCATGCGCCAGCAGATCCGGCGCGGCGACGCGCTTCTGGTCGAGGCGAAGGTCGAGGCGGCGATCATCGGCGAGAGCGGCCGGCCGCGCCGCTTTCCCAAGGAGTGGGCCGAGGTGTTCATGCCGGCCGGCTCCTGAGCGCCAAACGGACGAAATCTCGGGCGTCAATAACCGACCGTACGGCGTTCTAACCGTCCGTTAACCATAAAAGTCCATGAAAACAGGGTGGAATGCGCGTAGTTGCCTGCACGCCTTCCTTTGACCAAATTTAGCCCGGAAAAGCCAGCCACCGGGTGACCGAGGACGGGACGACCGAAGGGTCCTAGCGGCGCACGGACGGCAATTCCGGAGGAAAATGAAACGCACCCGCATGCGTGGCGTCAGGGCCGCCGGCGGGTTGACGCGGACTCCGAGGGACAGGAACTGTACGATGGAAATCAGCACACTTGGCAGCCCGGGCGAACTGTCGGTCTGGGCGCTTTTCTGGCAGGCCGGCTGGGTCGTCAAACTGGTGATGGTCGGCCTTCTGGCCGCCTCGGTGTGGACCTGGGCGATCATCGTCGACAAGATGCTGGGTTTCGGCCGCGCCCGTCGCTCGCTCAACCGTTTCGAGAAGCTGTTCTGGTCCGGCCAGTCGCTGGAGGAACTCTACCGCGCCCACGCCGACAAGAAGACCACCGGCATGGCGTCGATCTTCGTCGCCGCCATGCGCGAGTGGAAGAAGTCGTTCGAGCGCGGCGTGCATTCGCCGATCAGCTTGCAGTCGCGCATCGACAAGGCGATGGATCTGGCGCTGACCCGTGAGGTCGAGCGGCTGGAAGGCCGGCTCGGCTTCCTGGCGACGATCGGTTCGTCGGCGCCGTTCATCGGCCTGTTCGGCACCGTCGTCGGCATCATGACGTCGTTCCAGGCGATCGCCGGTTCGAAATCGACCAATCTCGCCGTCGTCGCCCCCGGCATCGCCGAGGCGCTGCTGGCGACGGCCATGGGCCTGCTCGCCGCCATTCCGGCGGTGATCGCCTACAACAAGCTCACCACCGATGCCGGCAAGATCGCCAGCCGGCTGGAGGGCTTCGCCGACGAGTTTTCCGCCATCCTGTCGCGACAGATCGACGAGCGCGTCGTATCGCGCCGTGAAGCGGCCTGACCGCCATGGGCGCGACGATGACCAGCGGCGGGCGCGGCGGGCGCGGCGACAGGCGGCGTGGTCGCCGCCACAACCTGATGTCCGAAATCAACGTGACGCCGTTCGTCGACGTCATGCTGGTGTTGCTGATCATCTTCATGGTCGCGGCACCGCTTCTGACTGTGGGCGTGCCGATCGATCTGCCCGAGACCGAGGCCAAGGCACTTAACTCCGAGACCCAGCCGATCACTATTTCGGTCAACGAGGCCGGCCAGATCTACCTGCAGGAAACCGAGATCGACCTGAACGAGATCGTGCCCAAGCTCGAGCAGATCGCCAAGACCGGGTATGAGGAACGCATCTATGTGCGCGGCGACCGCACGGCCGATTACGGCACGGTGATGAAGGTGATGGCGCGCATTTCGTCGGCCGGTTTCGGCAATCTCGGTCTGGTCACATTGCAGGAGCAGGACGACCGGTAGCTATGAAAGCCGGGCTGACGACATCGCTGGTCTTTCACGGGCTCCTGATCGGGTTCGGCCTGTTCTCGCTGTCGGCGCCGCCGGCGTTCGAGGTGGCCGACGTGGAATCCCTGCCCGTCGACATCGTCTCGGAGTCGGAGTTCACCGAGATTATTCGCGGCGACCGCAAGGCCACCGCGGACGAAAAGCCCGCGCCGGTGCCGACCAAGCGCACCGATCCGGTGGAAACGGCCGAAAACGTCGGCGACAACAAAACCGATCTCAGCGAACCGCCGACGCCGGAGCCGCGGCCGAAGCCGGTCAAGGCCGCCGCGACGCCAAAACCGGCGCCGACACCGGAGCCGGTGCCCGAGACCGACGAGATCAGGACGGCCAAGGTCGACCCGGCGCCGGTGCCGGCGACCGAGGTGAAGCCCGAACCGACGCCGAAGATCGAGGTCAAGCCGGAGCCGGCGGAGGAAACCGCCGTAACCGAGAACCCGGAGGCCGAGACGGTCAAACTGCCCGAGATCGCGCCCATACCCGAGGCCCGGCCCGAACCGCCCGAAGCGACCACCGCCAAGGCGCCGAAACGCAAGGACGCGGAAAAGCCGGCGATCGATGCCAAGGCCAAGCCGCGCGCCGAGGACAGCGAGTTCGACGCCGACGAGGTCGCCGCGCTGCTCAACCGCGAGAAGGCGTCGGGCGGCGGCGCCAAGCGCTCGACCCAGGAAGCAGCCCTCGGCGGCAGCAAGGACACCGAGGCGCGCAAACTGTCGCAGGGCGAGATGGACGCGCTCAGAAGCCAGCTCGAAAGCTGCTGGAGCCTGCCGATCGGCATGGAAGGCTCTTCCGAGTTCAAGGCTTCGATCCAGTTCAAGGTCGATGCGTCGGGCAAGCTCGACGGCAGGCCAATGGTCTCGAAATCGAGCGGCAACCGCCAGTTCGACGAAAGCGCCGTGCGCGCGGTACAGATATGCGACCGCGCCGGCCTGGTGCTGCCCGCCGGCAAGCAGGCCGTGTGGGCCGACATCATCGTCAATTTCGACCCGAGCGAAATGTTCTGAAATGCAACGCGAAACCGGAAACATGACAAATCCGATGAAGACCTTCTTCCTGATGCTGTCCATCGCATGCTCGCTGGCCATGGCCGCGACCGTTCCGGCGCGCGCGCTGGTGGAGATCGACGTCAACAAGGGCACGATCGAGCCGCTGCCGATCGCCGTCACCGAATTTCTCGCCGGCGACGCGATCGGGGCTGAAATCTCCGGGGTCGTCGCCAGCGACCTGAAACGGTCGGGCCTGTTCGCCCCGATCAACCGCGACGCGTTCATCGAGAAGATCTCCAACCCGGACGTCGCGCCGCGGTTCGAGGACTGGCGCGTCATCAACGCACAGGCGCTGGTCACCGGCCGGGTGAGCCAGGAGGCCGATGGCAGGCTCAGGGCCGAGTTCCGCCTTTGGGACACGTTTGCCGGCGAGCAGCTGATCGGCCAGCAGTTCTTCGCCGACAAGGAGAATTGGCGCCGGGTCGCCCACATCATCGCCGATGCCATCTACCAGCGGCTGACCGGCGAGAAGGGCTATTTCGACACCCGCGTGGTCTATATCGATGAATCGGGCAGCCGCACCGAACGCAAGAAGCGGCTCGCCATCATGGACCAGGACGGCGCCAATGTGCGCTTCCTGTCGAACGGCAGCGACCTGGTGCTGACGCCGCGCTTCTCGCCGAGCCGCCAGGAGATCACCTACATGTCGTTCGCCAACGGCCAGCCGCGCGTCTATCTGCTGCAGCTTGAGACCGGCCAGCGCGAGATCGTCGGCAACTTTCCCGGCATGACCTTCGCGCCGCGCTTCTCGCCCGATGGCCAGAAGGTGATCATGAGCCTTGGCCGCGACGACGGCAATTCCAACATCTACACGCTCGATCTGAGGAGCCGGACGACAACCAGGCTGACCGATTCGAACTCGATTGACACCTCGCCCTCCTATTCGCCGGACGGCTCGCAGATCGTGTTCACCTCCGACCGCGGCGGCCGCACTCAGATTTACGCGATGAACGCCGATGGTTCCAACCAGCGGCGCATCTCGTTCGGCGATGGCATCTATTCGACGCCGGTCTGGTCGCCGCGCGGCGATCTGATCGCGTTCACCAAGCAGTCGGGCGGCCAGTTCTCCATCGGCGTCATGCGCGTCGACGGTTCGGGCGAGCGCATCCTGACCTCCGGTTTCCACAATGAGGGGCCGACCTGGGCGCCGAACGGCCGCGTGCTGATGTTCTTCCGCCAGGATGCCGGCTCGGGCGGCCCGCAACTGCATTCGATCGACCTGACCGGCCGGCACGAGCAGGTTGTGGCGACGCCGAATTTCGGTTCCGATCCGGCCTGGTCGCCGCTGCTCGAATAGGCAGGTCCCAAACCGGTGCGCCGCCGCCCATGTTTCCGCCGCATTTCGCCATAGATTGCCTGGCAGAGGGCGGTTTTCACCTAATCGGACGCCATGCGATTGCGCGGCAAGGAAATATTAACCCTGTTTCTTGAGCGCCGGTTAACCGGAATGTGGTTACTGGAACGTCAATGACTTTCCCCCAATCTTAAGGAGTGGCCGCGATGCGTGGTCTGGTAGGTCTCAGCAGAAATCCCGTCGTCGTCGCGTTGTTCGTTTCGCTGGCGGTGACGGGCTGTGCGTCGAAAAAGGTGCCCAACTCGGCAGCGGAAATCGGGCTTGGCGCTGGCCAGGAGACCCCCGGTTCGCCGCGCGATTTCACCGTCAATGTCGGCGACCGCATCTTCTTCGATACGGATTCGTCCGTCATTCGCTCCGACGCCCAGGCGACGCTGGTGCGCCAGGCCAGATGGCTGAACCAGTATCCGTCCTATACGATCACCATCGAGGGGCATGCCGACGAGCGCGGCACCCGCGAGTACAATCTGGCGCTGGGCGCGCGCCGTGCCGCCGCCACCCGCGACTTCCTCGTGTCGCAGGGCGTTCCGTCGCGGCGGTTGAAAACGATTTCCTACGGCAAGGAACGGCCCGTCGCGGCATGCGACGATATTTCCTGCTGGACGCAGAACCGGCGCGCCGTGACAGCGCTGGGCGGCCAGGGAAGCTGACGCATCGGCGCCATGCGATCGAAACGGCCCGGCGACGGGCCGTTTTTGTCTGAGCGGGCGTCGCGATCAAAATTTGGCCGAACTTCTCCTGCCTGCTAAACTTTCCATTTCCACGGTCATCGGCGGCGGCAACGCGCCTCAGGGACAAGCACGGCATGCAAATCAAACATCTTCTCATCGCCGCCGCGTTGGCGACGGCCGGACAGGCGGCCTTTGCGGGCCATAGCCGGGCGGTCACACCGGAGCGCGGCTGGTTCGCCAGGACGGCCCCGCGTCCGGATGTCACGCTGGCGCAGGCCACCGACCCGCGCGTGGTCCAGCTGGAGGAGCAGGTGCGGCAGATGACCGGCCGCATCGAGGAACTGAACTTCCTGCTGTTGCAGATGCAGGAACAGTTGCGGCGCATGCAGGAGGACAACGACTTCCGCTTCCAGCAGCTCGAGGGCGGCGGCACGAACGATCCCGAGCGCAAAAGCCAGGCCGGGACCGACGAAAACCGCGTCGCCGACGGCGGCGCGGCGGCGACGCGTGGCGCGGCGCCGCGCGACCTGGGCAAGATCGTCATCAATCCGGACGGCAGCATCAAGGGCGCGACGCTGGGCGAGCCGATGGATCTGCGCGGCGACGGCAACGGCGCCTCGCCCGACGAGACCGTGGTCGCCGCGCTGCCGGAAACCAACGATCCCGAGGAACTCTATTCCAACGCCTACGAATTCGTGCTGTCCGGCGACTACCGGACCGCCGAGGCGGCGTTTCGCGAACATATAGAACGGTTTCCGGGCGACCAGCGCGCCGCCGACGCCCGTTACTGGCTCGGCGAGGCGATCCTGTCGCAGCAGCGGCCGGCGGAGGCGGCGGAGGTCTTTCTCGCCGCAAGCCGCGAGTTTCCCGATTCCCGCAAGGCGCCGGACATGTTGCTGAAACTCGGCATGTCGCTTGCAGCCCTCGGCCAGCGCGACATCGCCTGCGCCACGTTCAAGGAGGTCGGCGTGCGCTATCCGGGCGCGTCGGACCTGCTCAAGGGCCGGGTTACCCAGGAACAGGCCATCGCCGGTTGCTGAGCCTGGCCGACAGTCCGGCCCTCGCGGAGGCGCTCGGCTGGATTGATCCGGCATCGCGACGCAGCCTCGTCGTCGCCGTCTCGGGCGGCAGCGATTCCACCGCCCTTCTTGTCGCGCTGAAACGGCATCTCGACGCCGCGGGCGGCGGCGCGCGGATTGTTGCCGTCACCGTCGATCACGGGCTGAGAGCGGAATCGGCCGCCGAGGCGGAACGGGTCGCGCGCTTCTGCGCCGGGCTTGGCGTGTCCCACGTCACGAAAACATGGCGCGGCGACAAGCCGGTGCGCGGTGTCGCGGCGGCGGCGCGCGAGGCGCGCTACGCGCTGCTGGCGAAGGCCGCGCGGGCCGCGGGCGCCGACATGGTGCTTACCGGCCATACGGCGGATGACCAGGCCGAAACCGTGTTGATGCGCTCGGGGCGCGGGCCGGGTCCGGGGCTTGCCGGCATGGCGGGAGCCGCGCTCTTCGACCGGCAAACATGGATCGTCCGTCCGTTTCTCGGCCACCGCCGCGAGACGTTGCGGTGCTTCCTCGCCGGCCTTGGCATCGGCTGGATCGACGACCCGACAAACGCCGATACCGGTCAGGAGCGGGTGCGGGTGCGCCGGCGGCTTGCCAGCGACCCAGGCGGGTTTAAGGCGCTCATCGCGACGGCGCGGCGGGAACGGGAAAGACGCGCGCGTCTCTCGGTCGATGCCGCCGCCCTGGTCGAGGCTCGCGTCGACATGGCCGCGCCCGGACTGCTTCGCGTCGATACGGCCTTTCCGCTTCCCGACGAAAGCTCTCGCCATGCGACCGCGGCGCTGATGGCATGCGCCGGCGGCGCGCGCTACCTGCCGTCCGACCGGCAGGTCAAAGCGCTGGCAAGGGCGGGGCGCGGCAATTTGTCCGGCGCGGTCCTGACCCGGCGCAAGCACGGTTTCTTCATCCACCGCGAACGGCGCGGCAGCGAGACGCCCGGCTTTGCCGGCGATGTCTTCGACGGGCGCTTTGTCCTTGCCCGGGAGGCGGTCGAGGCCGGGTGGTGCCTCGCGCTGGCCGGCACCGGCGGAGCGGCCTGCGATCCGGAAATCACCGGAATTCCAAAGGATGTCTTCCGCGCTGCCGGGGCGATGGAGGCAAGGCCGGTGTTTTCGGGCCGGTCGGCCACGCCCGGTATCGAGCCGGCGATTTTCCGCCATCTCGCGCCCTTCGACCATTTTCTGCCCGAATTCGATCTGACACTGGCCAACGCCATGGCTGCATTGTTCGGACGGGAATCCTATCCGCCGCCGCCGTCAAACCGGCGCGACCACGCGGAATCTTAACGCTTGGCGTGAGATAAGGTTGGCAATGCCGGGTGCGGCGCCTATCTTAGAATTAAGTGAGTTCGACATCTGCGCGCAAGCCCAGCTTCGCCAACGGGACATCCGATGAATTCCAACTACAGAAATCTGGCCCTCTGGGCAATTATCGGCGTGCTGCTGATCGCGCTTTTCAATCTGTTCCAGTCGCCGCAGCAGCGCGGTTCGACGCGTGAAATCGCCTACTCCGAATTCCTGACCGAACTCGACAGCGGCCGCATCAAGTCGGTGACGATCTCCGGCGACCGCATCACCGGCGTCTATGTCGACAGCGGGACCGGATTCCAGACCTATTCGCCGGGCGACACAACGCTTGTCGCCAGGCTCGAGGAGAAGGGCGTCACCATCAATGCGCGTCCCGAAACCGATGGTTCCAACTCGATATTCGGCTACCTGATCTCGTGGCTGCCGATGATCCTGATCCTCGGCGTGTGGATATTCTTCATGCGACAGATGCAGTCCGGCTCCGGCCGGGCGATGGGCTTCGGCAAGTCGAAGGCCAAGCTTCTGACCGAGGCCCATGGCCGCATCACCTTCCGCGATGTCGCCGGCGTCGACGAGGCCAAGCAGGACCTCGAGGAGATCGTCGAATTCCTGCGTGACCCGCAGAAGTTCCAGCGCCTCGGCGGCAAGATTCCGCGCGGCGTGCTGCTGGTCGGCCCGCCCGGAACCGGCAAGACGCTGCTGGCCCGTTCGGTCGCCGGCGAGGCCGACGTGCCGTTCTTCACCATTTCCGGTTCCGACTTCGTCGAGATGTTCGTCGGCGTCGGCGCCAGCCGCGTGCGCGACATGTTCGAGCAGGCCAAGAAGAACGCGCCCTGCATCATCTTCATCGACGAGATCGACGCGGTCGGCCGCCATCGCGGCGCCGGCCTGGGCGGCGGCAATGACGAGCGCGAGCAGACGCTGAACCAGTTGCTGGTCGAGATGGACGGCTTCGAGGCCAATGAATCGATCATCCTGATCGCCGCCACCAACCGGCCGGACGTGCTCGACCCGGCGCTGATGCGGCCGGGCCGTTTCGACCGCCAGGTGGTGGTGCCCAACCCCGACATCATGGGCCGCGAGAAGATCCTGAAAGTGCATGTGCGCAACGTGCCGCTGGCGCCCAATGTCGACCTGAAGGTGATCGCCCGCGGCACGCCCGGTTTCTCCGGCGCCGACCTTGCCAACCTGGTCAACGAGGCGGCGCTGATGGCGGCCCGGCGCAACAAGCGCCTCGTCACCATGGCCGAGTTCGAGGACGCCAAGGACAAGGTGATGATGGGCGCCGAGCGCCGCTCCACCGCGATGACGCAGGAGGAAAAGCAGCTCACCGCCTATCACGAGGCCGGTCATGCCATCGTGGCGCTCAACGTGCCGTCCGCCGATCCCGTCCACAAGGCGACCATCATTCCGCGCGGCCGTGCGCTCGGCATGGTCATGCAGCTGCCGGAAGGCGACCGCTATTCGATGAGCTACAAGTGGATGGTGTCGCGCCTCGCGATCATGATGGGCGGCCGCGTCGCCGAGGAGATCAAGTTCGGCAAGGACAACATCACCTCCGGCGCCTCGTCCGACATCGAGCAGGCGACCAAGCTCGCCCGCGCCATGGTCACGCAATGGGGTTTCTCCGACAAGCTCGGCCAGGTCGCCTACGGCGAGAACCAGCAGGAAGTCTTCCTCGGCCACTCGGTGGCCCAGCAGAAGAACGTGTCGGAGGAAACCGCCCAGATCATCGACGCCGAGGTGCGCCGGCTGATCGACGACGCCTATGACGCGGCGCGCAAGATCCTGACCCGGAAAAAGAAGGACTGGATCGCGCTCGCCGAGGGCCTGCTCGAATACGAGACACTTTCGGGCGATGAGATCAAGCAGTTGCTCGCCGGAAAGAAGCCGTCGCGCGACATGGGCGACGACACGCCGGCGCCGCGCGGTTCGGCCGTGCCGAAGGCCGGTTCGGCCGGCGCCAAGGGCAAGAAGAAGGGCGACGAGCCCGATTCGGGCATGGAGCCGCAACCGCAGGGCTGACGGCGGATCGACCACCGAACAACCAGGGCCCGCCTTCATGGCGGGCTCTTTGTTTGCGGACACCGGTCTGCCCGGCAACCCGATTGACAGTACCCGCCCGGCGCGCGACATTTCCGCACAATCGGAGGTTTGCGTGATGAACGGGTTGAAACGGGTTTTGGCCGGCGTGCTCATCGGGCTGGGTTGGACCGGCGCGGCGTTTGCGGCGGATGTGGCGGTTGAGCCCGGCGAGGGCGGCGCCGAACGGCTGGCCGAGGCGCTGATCCTGGCCGAGGCCGGCGACACGATCACGCTCGGCGCCGGCCGCTTCGATCTGACCGACGGCCTGTCGCTCGATGTCGACGACGTTACCGTGCGCGGCGCCGGCTCTGCCGCCACCGTGCTCTCGTTCAAGGGCCAGACGGGAGCCGGCGAAGGCCTGCTGGTGACCTCCGACCGCGTCGTGCTGGAGCGCTTCGCCGTCGAGGATACGCGTGGCGACGGGGTGAAGGCGAAGGGCTCCGACCAGATTACTTTCCGTGATCTGAGGGTCGAATGGACCAACGGGCCGGACGAGAAGAACGGCGCCTATGGCGTCTATCCGGTCGAATCGAAGAACGTGCTGATCGAGCGTGTCACCGTTTCCGGCGCGTCGGATGCCGGCATCTATGTCGGCCAGAGCGAGGACATCGTCGTGCGCGACAGCCGCGCCGAATACAATGTCGCCGGCATAGAGATCGAGAATTCCAAGCGTGCCGACGTCTACGGCAACACCGCCACCCGCAACGCCGGCGGCATTCTGGTGTTCGACCTGCCGAACCTGCCGGTTCAGGGCGGCCGCGACATCCGCGTTTTCGACAATGATGTCGTCGACAACGATACGGCGAACTTCGCGCCCAAGGGCAATATCGTCGCCATCGTGCCGAAGGGCATGGGCATCATGGTGATGGCCAACCGCAACGTGCATGTGTTCGGCAACCGGCTTTCGGGCAACGGCACGACGCATGTGCTGATCGCCGCCTATCCGAATGAATATGAGGACGACAACTACATGTTCGTGCCGCGCGGCGTGTTCGTCCACGACAATGTCTACGGCGAAGGCGGCGGCGAGCCGGATGGCGAGGTCGGCAAGACGATCTCCGACGTTTCCGGCACACCGGTTCCGGACATCGTCTGGGACGGCGTGACGCGCATTCCCGAATGGTTCACCTGGGCGGCGCCGGAAGACCGTATCTATGTCAGGGAAGCCGCCGACACGAGCTTCGTCGACCTGAAGATGATATCGCAGTTGATCTTCCCCTGGCCGACACCGCCGGACCGGCGCATCGAGCGCCATCGCGGCAGCCTGCCGGAGCCGGCACCGGTGAAACTGCCGCAGGACGCCGGCAGCTGACAAATGAGCCTGATTTTCGGCCGATGGCTGCCGACCGCCCTGATGGCGGCGCTGATGCTTGGCCTTGGCGCCGGGCCCGGCCTTGCCGTCGACGATGAGGCGATCCTCGCCGCAGGGCCACCGAAGTCGCTCGCCGCGTTCGGCTTCTTTGCCGATCTGGCGGCACAGGCGCCGGCGGAGGGCGTGCTGCCCTACAGGCTCAACACGCCGCTTTTTTCCGACCATGCGGTCAAGCTGCGCTTCGTCTACGTGCCGGCGGGCAAAGCCGCCTCCTATGACGCGGAGGAGGCGTTTTCGTTTCCGGTCGGCAGCGCGCTGATCAAGACCTTCGCCTTTCCGGGCGGCAGCGGCGGCCCCGGGCACGATCTGCGGCTGATCGAGACCCGCGTGCTGCTGAAGACGGAGGCCGGCTGGCAGGCCTGGCCCTATCTGTGGAACGCGGACCACACCGACGCGGTCCTGAAGGTGACGGGCGCCAAGGTCGGCATAAGCCTGGCCGCGGTGGATGGCAAAACCGTCGATTTCACCTATTCGGTTCCCAACAAGAACCAGTGCAAGGGTTGCCATGCGCTTGACGGAGAGGTCACGCCGATCGGCCCCAAGGCGCGCAATCTGAACGGCGACTTTCGCTATCGCGACGGCGCGCGCAACCAGCTCGGCGAATGGGCTTCGGCCGGCATTCTTTCCGGCGCGCCCGACCCCGGCGCGGCGCCGGGCGTGCCCGACTGGAGCGACGCCGACGCCGACCTCGATCGGCGCGCCCGCGCCTGGCTCGACGTCAACTGCGCCCATTGCCACCGGCGCGGCGGCGCGGCCAGCAATTCCGGCCTGTTCCTGACCTGGCACGAGCAGGATCCGGTGGCGCTCGGCATCATGAAGCGACCGGTCGCCGCCGGCCGCGGCTCGGGCGGCCGGCTGTTCGACATCGCGCCGGGCGATCCGGACGGCTCGATCCTCATGCTGCGCGTCGAGAGCACCGAACCGGGCGTGATGATGCCGGAACTGGGCCGCAGCCTCGAGGACGAGGAGGCCGTGGAGCTGCTTCGTCGCTGGATAGCGACGATGCGTTAAAGGTTTTGGTTTATACTGGCTGAATCGCCGCGTGGTGTTGCAGTCGCACAAATAAAGTGATCAACGCGGCGCGGAGGATATGGCAGAGAAAACCGGTTCCTGAAGACGGGGAAGTCATGTCGAAGCGTAAACGGTATTTCGGAACTGACGGCATTCGCGGCCGGGCCAACGCCCATCCGATGACGGCCGCGACAGCCATGCGTGTGGGCATGGCGGCGGGCCTGACGTTCCAGAACGGCAGCCACCGCCATCGCGTGGTGATCGGCAAGGATACGCGCCTGTCGGGCTACATGATCGAAAACGCGCTGGTGTCGGGATTCTGCTCGGCCGGCGTGGATGTGTTCCTGCTCGGCCCGATGCCGACGCCGGCCGTGGCCATGCTGGTGCGTTCGCTTCGCGCCGACATCGGCGTCATGATCTCGGCATCGCACAATCCCTATCACGACAACGGCATCAAGCTGTTCGGGCCGGACGGCTACAAACTGTCCGACGAGATCGAGAACCGTATCGAGGCGCTGCTCGACGACGATCTGGAATCGATGATGGCCGATTCGGCCGATCTCGGCCGCGCCACCCGCATCGACGGCGTGCACGACCGCTATATCGAGTTCGCCAAGCGCACGCTGCCGGGCTCGATCTCCTTTTCCGGCCTGCGGGTTGCCATCGACTGCGCCAATGGCGCCGCCTACAAGGTCGCGCCGGCGGCGCTGTGGGAGCTCGGCGCAGAGGTGGTGCCGATCCATGTCGAGCCCAACGGCATGAACATCAACCGTGATTGCGGTTCGACCAATGTGCGCTCGCTGGCCAAGAAGGTGCGCGAGGTACGCGCCGACGTCGGCGTCGCGCTCGACGGCGACGCCGACCGCATGGTCATCGTCGACGAGAAGGGCATGGTGATCGACGGCGA
The DNA here is from genome assembly GCA_041397625.1 of Rhizobiaceae bacterium. Taxonomy (GTDB): domain Bacteria; phylum Pseudomonadota; class Alphaproteobacteria; order Rhizobiales; family Rhizobiaceae; genus JAWKWH01. Next base: position 260,595 of record JAWKWH010000004.1, on the reverse strand, counting down.
CCAGATCATGGCGCTGATCGCCGATTCCTGGCAGGAATACGGCCGGCTGATCGGCGACGGCGTCGTCGCCACGGTCATGTCCAATCTCGGCCTGGAACGCTATCTGGAGAAGATCGGCCTGAAGCTCTACCGCACCAAGGTCGGCGACCGTTACGTGGTCGAGCACATGCGCCAGAACGGCTTCAATCTCGGCGGCGAACAGTCCGGCCACATCGTCATGTCGGACTTCTCAACCACCGGCGACGGGCTGGTCGCGGCACTGCAGGTGCTGGCCTGCATCCAGCGCGCCGGTAAGCCGGCAAGCGAGGTCTGCCGCCGCTTCGAGCCGGTGCCGCAGATGCTGAAGAACGTCCGTGTCAGCGGCGGCGCGCCGCTCGAGGATACCACGGTCAAGCAGGCGATCGCCGATGCCGAGGGCCGGCTCGGCAAGACCGGCCGCCTGCTCATCCGCCCGTCCGGCACCGAACCGCTGATCCGGGTGATGGCGGAGGGCGACGACGAGGCGCTGGTCAGGACCGTGGTCAACGACATCGCCGGTGCCATCGCGGGCGAACGCGACGCCGCCTGAACCGCAGATATCCCGATGATCTAGCCGGCATACGCGTCGTTTCGGCGCGTCAACGGCATGCTGTTCTTGCCGGTTTCACTGTCCGCCGGTCGGGCCATGGTTAAATTCCATGGTGAAAAAACACGGTTAAGTCCGATTTAACCTTTGATCGTCAATATTCGCCTCGGAGTTCAAACTTTCGCAAGCCTTGTGGCTGTGACGAGTAGACCGAGGGTGACGACCATGTTCAAGACTGTACGGCCAATTGTTGCGGGCGCCGCCCTGCTGGCAACCACTTCCCTGTCGGCATTTGCGGCAGACCCCTATGTGCCGCCGCCGGTCGAACCGCAGCCTCCGGTGGTTTATGAGGAGCCGGCGGTCGACTATGGCGGCTGGTATATTCGCGGCGACGTCAACTATCACTGGTCGCGGCTGCGCTCGACGCAATACATCACCTACGGACCGCCTGCGGGAACCGCTTCGTTCACGACGACGGACCTGCGCGGCGCGTGGTCGGCAGGCGTTGGCGTGGGCTATCAGCTCACCAGCTATCTTCGCACCGACCTGACCTTCGACTACTGGGCCAAGTCGCGCTTCACCGGTTCGACGACCGGCGTATGCGGCGGCGTGCCCTGCGTGTCGACCGACACCTCGGCCTACCAGGCGCTGCTGATCATGGCCAATGCCTATGTCGATCTCGGCACCTATCACGGCGTCACGCCCTATGTCGGCGCCGGCATCGGCGGCGCGCGCCTGCGCTGGGACAATCTGCGCAACACGGTCGGCGGCATCACCACGGTTCACCGCGGCGCCAAGGAATGGCGTTTTGCATGGGCGCTGATGGCTGGCGCCTCCTACTGCCTGACCAACAAGCTCGAGCTCGATGTCGGTTACCGCTTCACCCGCATTCACGGCGGACGCATGTTCGACTTCGCACCGACGGTCGGTCCCGGCTTCGACGGCGGCATGAACGTTCACGAGGGCCGCGCGGGCCTGCGCTACCACCTCGGCGGCACCTCCAATCGCTGCGCACCGCCGCCGCCGCCGCAGGTGATCGACTACATCCCGCCGGTCTACAAGTAGACCGACCGGCATCCACGACATTGGACGCCCGGCTCCGGCCGGGCGTTCTTCATTGTGCGCATCCATTCAAATATTTGATCGGACGATATTTTTCGCGGCGGGCAAATTGCTCGTCGTGCTTAACCGTGACTTAACCACTATGGTTAATATTTGGCTCCCAGCAACAGCGATCGACTTGCGGGACAGCGGGGGGATCGCACCGTTCCGGAGCTCTAAAACATGACCCTGTTATCGCGTTTATTGCTGGCAGCCGCAATCGGCACCACGGCCGCGACCACTTCCTCCATGGCGGCGGATTACGACCCGCCCATCATCGTCGACAAGGCGCCGGAATTCGTGCCCGTCGAGGTGGGCAATGGCTGGTACCTGCGCGGCGACATCGGCTACAGCTTCTCGGCGACGTCGAACGGACCGGTCAACTACCGCATCTACAATGCCGGCGTGTACACGCCCGCGACATTTGCCACCGCCGATTTCGACAACGACGTCGTTCTGGGCCTCGGCATCGGCTACCAGTTCAATTCCTGGCTCAGGGCGGACGCCACGTTCGAAAACCATTCCAACGATTTCCAGGGAACGACGGTCTCGGCCAATCCCTGTCCGGGTCAGGCGGCGGGCACCACATGCCGGTCGGAAAACTCGTCGAGCGTGAACTTCTATTCGCTGATGGCCAATGTCTATGGCGATCTGGGCACCTATGCCGGGTTCACTCCTTATGTGGGCGCCGGTGCCGGCATGGCGCGGGCGCGTTGGGACACCCTGTCCGACACCAGCTATTGCGTCGGCGCCGGATGCCCGGCCAATCCGCTGATGGGCACGACGACACATCCAGGCGCCGGCGACTGGCGCTTCACCTACGCGCTGATGGCCGGTATCGCCTATGATGTCAGCCGCAACCTGAAGATCGATGTCGGCTACAAATACCGTCACATCAATGGCGGCGACATGTTCCTGTTCGACGGCGTCAGCGCCGGCGCCGGTGCGATCGGCATCCAGGGTAGCGACGACGGCCTGACGCAGCACGAAGTCAGGGTCGGTGTGCGATATTCGCTCTGGTAAGCGATGCGGCCGAACCAACGGAGAAAACAGCGGGTTATCGGCCCGCTGTTTTTCGTTTGGGCGACGATTGCCGCAGGCAGGCGCTTGCTGCACCGCAACAACCGACTTGACGTCCGACGGCAAAAGCACTATCGCCGCCAGTGGGCCACCTCTCCCCAACGAGAGGCTTGCTATCTGGAAGGATAGATAGAATGACAGACCTGCCGAAGCCGGACCTGCGTCCGGCCAATCCCAATTTCTCATCAGGACCATGCGCCAAACGGCCCGGCTGGACGCCGGACGTGCTTGGCGATGCGCCGCTCGGCCGTTCGCACCGCGCCAAGGTCGGCAAGCAACGCCTCCAGCGCGCCATCGACCTGACGCGCGAGGTGCTGCGCGTGCCGGACGACCACCGTATCGGCATCGTTCCGGCGTCCGACACCGGCGCCGTCGAAATGGCGTTGTGGTCGCTGCTCGGCGCCCGCGGCGTCGACATGCTGGCCTGGGAGAGCTTCGGCGCCGGCTGGGTGACCGATGTCGCCAGGCAGCTCAAGCTCGACGATGTCCGGACATTCGAAGCGCCCTATGGCGACCTGCCCGATCTCGCCCGGGTCGATTTCGATCGCGACGTGGTCTTCACCTGGAACGGAACGACGTCCGGCGTTCGCGTGCCGAACGGCGATTTCATTCCCACCGACCGCGCCGGCCTGACCATCTGCGACGCAACGTCGGCGGCCTTCGCCCAGCGGCTCGATTTCTCCAGGCTCGACGTGGTGACCTTCTCCTGGCAGAAGGTGCTCGGCGGCGAAGGCGGCCATGGCGTCCTCATCCTGTCGCCGCGCGCCGTCGAACGGCTGGAAAGCCATGTGCCGGCCTGGCCGATGCCGAAGATCTTCCGGATGACCAAGGGCGGCAAGCTGATCGAGGGCATCTTCCGCGGCGAGACCATCAACACGCCGTCGATGCTCTGCGTAGAAGACTATATCGACGCGCTTCAATGGGCCCGCTCGGCGGGCGGCCTCGATGCGCTGGTCGCGCGCGCCGACGCCAATGCGGCAGCGGTCGACCGTTTCGTCCGGGCAAGCGGCTGGCTCGGCCATCTCGCCGTCCGTCCGGAGACGCGTTCCAACACCTCCGTCTGCCTGTCGATCACCGATCCGGCCGTCACTGCGCTGGATGCCGGCGGTCAGGCGGCGTTTGCCAAGGGCATCGTCTCGCTGCTCGACGCGGAGGGCGTGGCCCATGACATCGGCGCCTATCGCGACGCGCCGCCGGGCCTGCGCATCTGGTGCGGCGCCACCGTCGAGACCAGCGACCTGGAAGCGCTGATGCCGTGGCTCGACTGGGCCTATCGCCGCTGCAAGGCCGAAACCGCCAGGGCGGCCTGAACCCGTTTTCGCCCGGCGGGCTCCCGTCGGCCATTCCCCGTCAAAGAACCTGCATGGAGGCCACCCATGGCACCGCGTGTACTCGTTTCCGACAAGCTTTCCGAAACCGCCGTCCAGATCTTCCGGGATCGCGGCATCGAGGTCGATTTCCTGCCCGATGTCGGCAAGGACAAGGAAGAACTGCTGAAAATCATCCCGCGATATGACGGCCTTGCCGTCCGATCGGCGACCAAGGTGACCGAGAAGCTGATTGCGGCGGCGGAGAACCTGAAGGTGGTCGGTCGCGCCGGCATCGGCGTCGACAATGTCGACATCCCGGCCGCCTCGCGCCGCGGCATCATCGTCATGAACACGCCGTTCGGCAACTCGATCACCACCGCCGAGCATGCCATCGCGCTGATGCTGGCGGTGGCGCGGCAGCTTCCGGAAGCCGACACCTCCACCCGTGCCGGCAAGTGGGAGAAGAACCGCTTCATGGGCGTGGAGATCACCGGCAAGACGCTTGGCGTGATCGGCTGCGGCAATATCGGTTCGGTCGTCGCCGCGCGCGGCATCGGGCTCAAGATGCATGTGATCTCGTTCGATCCTTTCCTGTCGCCGGAGCGGGCGGGCGAGCTCGGCGTGGAAAAGGTCGATCTGGAGGAACTGCTGGCGCGGTCCGACTTCATCACGCTGCATACGCCGCTGACCGACAAGACGCGCGGCATCATCAACGCCAAATCGATTGCGCAGATGAAGGATGGCGTCCGCATCGTCAACTGCGCCCGCGGCGGCCTCGTCGTCGAGGCGGACCTGGTCGAGGCGCTGAAATCCGGCAAGGTCGCCGGCGCCGGCATCGACGTGTTCGAGGTCGAGCCGGCCACCGACAGCGCCCTTTTCGGCCTGCCCAATGTCGTGTGTACGCCGCATCTCGGCGCCTCGACTTCCGAAGCGCAGGAGAACGTCGCCATCCAGGTGGCCGAGCAGATGGCCGACTATCTGGTCAAGGGCGCGGTGACCAACGCCATCAACATGCCGTCGATCACGGCGGAGGAAGCGCCGATCCTCAAACCCTTCGTCAAGCTCGCCGAGGTGCTCGGCGCCTTTGTCGGCCAGGTGACCGAGGATCCGATCAAGGAGGTGGAGATCCTGTTCGACGGCGCCACCGCGTCGATGAACACGCGGGCGCTGATCAGCGCGACGCTGGCGGGCCTCATCCGCCCGCAGGTCTCCGACATCAACATGGTCTCGGCACCGGTGATGGCCAAGGAGCGCGGCATCATCCTGTCGGAGGTCAAGCGCGACAAGTCCGGCGTGTTCGACGGCTACATCAAGCTCACCGTCAGGACGGCGCGCCAAACCCGCTCGATCGCGGGAACCTGCTTTTCCGACCACAAGCCGCGCTTCATCCAGATCAAGGGCATCAACCTCGACGCGGAAGTCGGCCAGCACATGCTCTACACCACCAACAAGGACGCTCCCGGCATCATCGGCCTTCTGGGCACGATCTGCGGCAAGGCCGGCGTCAACATCGCCAACTTCCAGCTCGGCCGCGACGAACCGGGCGGCAACGCCATTGCGCTGCTCTATCTCGACGGGCCGTTTCCCGCCGACGTGCTGGAGGAACTGCGGTCAAATCCGGCCATCGATTCGGCCAAGCCGCTGCATTTCGACGTCGGCGGATGACCGCTTCGCTCAGCGCCGGTGTTCGGCAAGCCATATGCCGCCGAAGACCAGCGCCAGGGCGATGACGTGATAGGCGTGAACGCGCTCCGCAAGCAACGCGACCGACAGCAGGGTTCCAAAGACCGGCACCAGGTTGACGAACAGACCGGCGCGGTTGCCCCCGATCAGCGCGTTGCCGCGGATGTAGAAGGTCTGGGAGACTATCGCCGGGAAGATCGCCGCATAGATGATGGCGATCCATCCGGACGCGTCGGGAAACTGCGCCCGGCCTGCGGCAAACTCCATGCCGGCAAAGACCACCGACAAGGCCAGCGCGCCGACCGAGAGCACGATCATCATGCTCTGCCAATGTATCTTCGGCACGCCCCGCAGCGCCACCGTGTAGCCGGCATAGGCGGCGACCGCGATCAGCATGAGCGCGTCGCCGGTGTTGACCTGCAGCTCGGCCACGCGGCGAAAATCGCCCTGGCCGGCAATCAGCGCGACGCCGGCGACTGTCAGCAGGAACCCGCCGATCTGGCCCGCGCTGACGCGGATGCGGAACAGCACGAAGTTGGCCAGGAAAACGCCCATGGGAATCGCTGCCTGGAGGATGGAGGCATTGACGGCCGAGGTGTAGTTGACGGCGGTGTAGAGGCAGGCATTGAAGATGGTGAAGCCGATGGCGCCCAGCGTCAGCAGGAAGGGAAGGTTTCGCCGGATTACCGGCCAGTCGCGCGCCAGGTTGCGGTGCCCGATCGCGGCGAGGATGGCAATGGCGATGAACCAGCGGCCGGCGGTGAGCAGCATGGGCGAGATATGGCCGGCGGCGAATTTGGCGACGACGGCGTTGCCGGCCCAGAACAGCGTGGCGAACAGTAGGAGCAGGTAGGCGGTTCGGTGCATCCGGGTTCCGACGTGAAGTGGTCCGGACACCGCCGGGCGGCCGAAGCGGTAACATATCGCCGGGACGATCGCAAAATCATGATGGCGCACGCATTTTCTTGATCGTCGGCCTCGCACGCGGCGGCGCGGGCCGCTATACAGGCGCGGGGTTCACCCGCTTGATCCCGTTCGTTCGGCAAAGGAAGAAACCATGGCCAATGTGGTGGTCGTCGGCTCGCAATGGGGCGACGAAGGCAAGGGCAAGATCGTCGACTGGCTGTCGGAGCGCGCCGACATCGTCGTGCGTTTCCAGGGCGGCCACAATGCCGGCCACACGCTGGTCATCGACGGCACGTCCTACAAGCTGAGCCTTCTGCCGTCGGGCGTTGTGCGCCCGGGCAAGCTGGCGGTGATCGGCAACGGCGTGGTGATCGATCCGCATGCGCTTGTCGCCGAGATCGACCGGCTGGCCGAGCAGGGCGTGACCGTGACGCCGGACAATCTGAAGATCGCCGGCAATGCAACGCTGATCCTGTCGTTGCATCGTGAGCTCGACGCCATCCGCGAGGACGCCGCGTCGAATTCCGGCGCCAGGATCGGCACCACGCGCCGGGGCATCGGTCCGGCCTATGAGGACAAGGTCGGCCGCCGCGCCATCCGGGTGATGGATCTGTCGAACACCGATTCGCTTCCCGCCAAGGTCGACCGGCTGCTGACCCACCACAATGCGCTCAGGCGCGGCCTCGGCCAGGCCGAGATCGCCCACGACGCGATCATGGAGGAACTGACCAGCGTGGCCGATCGCATCCTGCCGTTTCGCGAGGTCGTGTGGCGGCTGCTCGACGACAGGCGCAAGGCGGGCGCGCGGATCCTGTTCGAGGGCGCCCAGGGCACGCTGCTCGACATCGACCACGGCACCTATCCCTTCGTGACCTCGTCCAACACGGTCGCCGGCCAGGCCGCCGCCGGTTCCGGTCTCGGGCCGGGTTCGGTCGGTTACGTGCTCGGCATCACCAAGGCCTATACGACCCGTGTCGGCGAGGGTCCTTTTCCGACCGAACTCGACGACGAGATCGGCCAGTTCCTGGGCGAACGCGGCCATGAGTTCGGCACGGTGACCGGGCGCAAGCGGCGCTGCGGCTGGTTCGACGCGGTGCTGGTGCGCCAGGCGGTCGCCACCAACGGCATTACCGGCATCGCACTGACCAAGCTCGACGTGCTCGACGGGCTGAAGGAAATCAAGATCTGCACCGGCTACCGCCTCGACGGGGAGCCGATCGACTTCTTTCCCGAGAGCCAGGGCGCCCAGGCGCGGGTTGAGCCGGTCTATGAGACGCTCGAGGGCTGGGATGCCTCCACCGTCGGGGCGCGTTCGTGGAACGACCTGCCGGCGCAGGCGGTCAAATATGTGCGCCACGTCGAGGAACTGATCGGCGCGCCGGTGGCGCTTCTGTCGACCAGCCCGGAGCGCGACGACACGATCCTCGTGACCGATCCGTTCCAGGATTGACCGTCGGGCGGTTGCAGCACCTCGACGCCCGGCAACCCCGGGTCGTTCCGCATCGGTGGTTCAACAGCGCCGGAAAGTGCGCTAATCTCGCGAATCAACGTATTCGGCAAGCCGTATGGCAACGGGCGTGTCGAAATTGCGGCAACGAGGGGGTGGCGGCAATTCTTCTAGCGGCAATGGCTGGCAATGCCGGCCGCAGGCGCCGGCAACGGGGAATTGAGGCTGCCATATCAGGGCCGGAATTGCGGATATGATGCAGCGGTTTCGAAAATCGCGGGGCGGAATGCATGGCTGACTTTGTCGCGGTCCTGAAAAAGACGCTGGACGGTCTCGACGACCCGACACCGGAAATGCGCGAACGCGTCTACGCCAAGGCGCGGACGACGATTGCCGCCAAGCTTGCCGCGCTCAACCCGCCGCCGGCCGCCGCGGTCATCGACCGGCAGACGGAGGCGCTCGAGAAGGCCATCGCCGAAATCGAAGCCGATCTCACGCAAAACGGAGGTGGCGCGAACGGTGACGACGATCCGCTGGCCGAGTTCGTCTCCGGTGCGGCCTTCGGCACGCCGGCTGCGCCGACGCCTGTGGCGCCGGTCCCCGCTGTTCCTCCGCCCGCGCCTTCCGTCCAGATGCCTGAACCGACGGCCGTTGCCGGAGAGCCGGAAATAGCGCCGAGCCCGGCACCGTCGCCCGAGCCGGCTGCGGCCGATGTGCCCGGGAATGGCGCCAAGCCGGAACCCGCCGCCGGCTCCGGGCCCGACGTGGCGGCGATAGCCGCTGCTGCGCCGACGCGGAAGCGCGGCTATGGCGGGCTGATCGCGGCGCTGATCATCGTCGCGCTTCTGGCCGGCGCCGGCTATGCGATCTGGCAGAACAAGGAAGATTTTGCCCGAATGGCCGGGCTGGAAAACATGTTCTCCGGCACCGATGCCGCGGATGGCGCCGCTACCGGAGACGACGCCGGCAACAAGATGACGGCCGGCGACGACGCCGGGCAGCCGGCGGCAGCCGACGACACGTCGAATGGCGGCGACAAGGCCGCGGCCGACACGGAAGAGCCAAAATTCACCCAGCGGCTGCTTGCCGACGGCACGGAGGTGGATCCGGGCCCTGCGGGCGACGAGCCGACGATCGGCGAGGGCACCTCGGTTGCGGCGGCGACCGCCGACGATGCGGTCGACACGGTGATGCCGGCGCCGGACGAGCAGACCGGTGGGGAAGATGCGGCCGCGACCGACGAAAACGCCGCCGCCGGCGATGAAAATGCCGGCGCGGGCGAAGAGAATGCCGGCGAGAAGACCGGCGCGGAAGCACCGGCCGACACGGCGCTGCCTGTGGGCCAGCGGGCGATCTTTTATGAGGAACGCACGAGCAACCTGCAGGGTTCGGCCGAACCGGGCGCGGTCGTCTGGTCGCTGGTACAGGAAGCGCCGGGCGAAAACCTGCCCGAGGAAGCCGCCATCCGGGCCGAGGCGACGATACCCGGCAAGGATCTCCAGTTCCGCATGACGATCCGCCGCAATGCCGACAAGTCGCTGCCGGCGAGCCACATTATCGAGATGATCTTCATCACGCCGGACGATTTCGAGGGCGGCAGCATCGACAATGTGCTGCGCATCACCTTCAAGGATTCCGAGCAGTCGGCCGGAAATCCGCTGCTGGGCATTCCGGCGAAGATTTCCGACGGGTTCTTCCTGCTGGCGCTGACCGACAGCAAGGCCGACATCGAGGCCAACAATACGATGATGCGCCGGCTCGACTGGCTCGACATCCCGATCGTCTACAGCACCGGCCGCCGCGCCCTGATCACGATGGAAAAGGGCGTGCCGGGTTCGAAAGTGTTCGACGAGGCGCTCAAGGCCTGGGCTACCGAGACCAGCGGCTAGAGCGGCTTATCATCTGATTTCAGCGATTTGCGGCTTTCTGCCTGGCGGCCAAACCCACCTCCCCTTAAGGCGGGGAGGCGGGCATCTGGTGTCGCAGCGTTCTCCCTGCCGGTACGAACGCCACCGAAACGACTCCAACCAAGGATGAACCGCTCTGGGCTCAGGCGTCGATCGTTCTCAGCGCCTGGGCCTGTTTCCTGGCGGCGTCCTTGACCGCCGACTGGACCTTTTCGAACGCCCTGACCTCGATCTGGCGCACGCGCTCGCGGCTGATGCCGAACTCGCCGGAAAGGTCTTCCAGCGTCAGCGGATCCTCCGACAGCCGGCGCGCCTCGAAGATGCGCTTCTCGCGATCGTTCAGAACCGACATGGCGTCGGCCAGCATGGTCCGGCGGTTTTCCAGCTCGTCCTGCTCGACCAGGATCTGTTCCTGGTTCTCGCTGTCGTCGGCCAGCCAGTCCTGCCATTCGCCGCCTTCGCCCTCCGACGCCCTGATCGGCGCATTGAGCGAGGCGTCGCCCGACAGGCGCCGGTTCATCGACACCACTTCCTCTTCGGAAACCTTCAGGCGGTTGGCGATCTCGCTGACCTGTTCGGGCTTGAGGTCGCCGTCGTCGAGCGCCTGGATCTTGCCCTTGACCTTGCGCAGGTTGAAGAACAGGCGCTTCTGGTTGGCGGTGGTGCCCATTTTGACGAGGCTCCACGAGCGCAGGATGTATTCCTGGATCGACGCCTTGATCCACCACATGGCGTATGTCGCCAGCCGGAAACCGCGCTCCGGCTCGAATTTCTTCACGGCCTGCATCAGGCCGACATTGCCTTCCGATATCACCTCGCCGATCGGCAGGCCGTAGCCGCGATAGCCCATGGCGATCTTGGCAACGAGCCGCAAATGGCTGGTAACGAGCTTGTGCGCGGCATCCGTGTCCTGATGCTCGTGATAGCGCTTGGCAAGCATGTATTCTTCCTGCGGCTGCAACATCGGAAACCGCCGGACTTCCTCGAGATAGCGGCTAAGGCCACCCTCGCCGGAAACGACACTGGGTAAGTTCTGGGCCATTCAGCACCCTTCCTCTCCAAGTTTGCCCCCTTATTGATCTAAGGCGGGCGATTTGATGGGGAGCCGCTGCGGTGCGCACTCCCCGATATGGCTTAATATAGGGACGAATCCGGCGATTTCATGCAATCGCCGGCCGCTTTCCGCCCGAAATACCGGAATTGCCTGCCAAAATCGGTGAAATTCATGGAATTTCCAACGCCTTGACCAGTTCGTCCATATCGGGTGGCAGCGCGGTCGAAAACCGCATGAGCTCGCCTGAAGCGGGATGGCGGAACGTCAGCCTGGCCGCATGCAGCGCCTGGCGGGAAAACGAGGCGGCGATCGAGCGCTGTGGCTCGGGCAGCAGGTTGGCCTTGGTCCTGTAGCCGGCGCCGTAGACCGGATCGCCGACCAGCGCGTGGCCGATATGGGCCATGTGAACGCGAATCTGGTGGGTGCGACCGGTTTCGAGCCGGCATTCGATGAGCGAGGCGGCCGGCTCACCGCCATCCCTTGAGCCGAAGCGCTTCAGAACGGAAAAGTGCGTGACTGCGCGTCGCGCGTCGCCACGGCCTTCCGGCACCACCGCCCGCCTGGTACGGTCGTTTGCCGCGCGGCCGAGCGGTGCGTCGATCGTGCCGGCCATGCGCGGCGGCGCGCCCCAGACGACCGCCAGGTAGCTGCGCTCCAGCTCGCCGGTGCGGCCGTGATCGGCAAAGGCCTCCGACAGGGCTCGGTGGGTGGGATCATCCTTGGCGACGACCATGACGCCGCTGGTGTCGCGGTCGAGCCGGTGCACGATGCCCGGCCGCCTGACACCACCAATGCCGGACAGCGTGTCGCCGCAGTGGAACAGCAGCGCGTTGACCAGCGTTCCCGTCGCATGACCGGCGCCTGGATGCACCACCATGCCGGCCGGCTTGTCGATGACGATCAGGTGCCGGTCCTCGTAAAGGATGTCGAGCGCGATATCTTCCGGCTCGGGGTCGGCGCCGACAGCCTCCGGCTGCCGCCATTCGATCCGGTCGCCGGGCCGGAGCCGCTTCTTCGGCTCGGCGGGCGCGCCGTTCACGGTGACGTCGCCGCTTTCGATCAGCCGTCGGGCCTGGCTGCGCGAGATGTCGGGGCCGAGCTTGGCGCCGAGCCACTGGTCGAGTCTCAGCCCGGCCGCGTCATCGCCGGCCGTCATCCCTTCCCAATCGGGGCCCGCTCTAGTATCAGGTGCCGGCATCAACCATTCCGGGACCGAGCCATGACCGGCCAGCCGCAATTCAATCGGGCGCCCGCCGCCGACGACGAGGACAAGCCGCTAGACCCGGCCGTCGAGCGCGTGCGCCGCAAGATGATGCGCCTGATGGCGGTGTCCGTCGGCATCATGATGGTCGGTCTTATGGCCGTGCTGCTGGCGATTGTCTACAAGGTCTCGGTGCGCTCCGATGCAGCCGGCGGCAAAGGCGATTATTTCGAGACCGTGCTGGCGCTGCCCGAGGACGGACGCATCGTGTCGCAGAGCCTGTCGGGCGAACGCCTGTCGCTGCTGGTCGAGCACGGCGCCGGCCGGCAGACGATCTTCGTGTTCGACACGGCGACGAGGAAGCTTGCCGCGCGCATCGAGGTCGGCGCAAAGTGACGATCCTGGCGGGCTCGCCGGTCAACCGCCCTGCCGATGGACGATTTGCACAAACCCGTTGCATTCACGGATATTGCAGCCTATATCGCGCGGGTTCGGCACGCTCCCATCGTCTAGCGGTCTAGGACGCCGCCCTCTCACGGCGGAAACAGGGGTTCGAGTCCCCTTGGGAGTGCCAGGCTTTCATGAAATCAACGATTTGTACGCTGGCTTGCCGGCGGGCGGAGGCTGCAATTGCCGGCGTTCGGGATTCCAGATTTCATTTGTGTGCAATACAATGTATGATCGAAGCCAAATATTGGTGAGGGAGGATCGGATGAACAAGATGTCGCGTGCGTGCGCCTTGGCATTCCTGATGCTGTGCGCAAACGATTCCGTCGCGGATGAAACGTTCACCGGTGAGGTCGTGCTTCGCGGATCGGAGGTGCGGGTCATTCCCGGTCCCGGCTTTTCCCATACCATCTTGACCATCGTCGGACCCGACGGGTTTCACGCGTCTGCGTCCTCCGACAACGGGTCGCCTTCGATCGACTTGATACGGGCGGGCGGTACGGGCGAAGGTGAGTTCACCTACGAGGTTACCGCGGCGACCGACAAGCAGGTGGTGAACAAAAACCCGATGGACAACGGTCGCGGCGGCGCCGACGAGTCAACAAGCCTGGTCGGTGCATCCACGTTCGGATCGTTTCGTGCAAGCGGCGGAATAATAGAGCAGTTCAACAAAGCGGCAAATGAGAACTGAGGCAGATTGGACAGGGGCAAGGACCATGACCTATCAAGACAGACCGCGCGACATCGTTTCTTTGTCGGTCCTGACTTTCGGATCGCTGATCGCACTCGGCTCGGCGGCGGCGGCGCAGGCAACATTTCCGAACCAGGACGTTCTCATCGATGGCAGTCTTTGCGTCGGAATCGATTGCGTCCTTACGGGTGAGAATTTCGGATCCGATACGATCCGCCTGAAGGAAAACAACCTGCGAATCCATTTCGACGACACCAGCACCACCGGCAGCTTTCCTTTCAACGATTGGCGCATCACGATCAATGGCCAGCAGAATGGCGATCCGAACTTCTTCGCCATCGATGACGCCACCGCCGGCACGACCCCGTTCAGGATAAGCGCGGGGGCGGGAAACAATGCGCTGATTGTGGACGACAATGGCGATGTCGGCATCGGGACCGCAACTCCCGTTCTCGAATTGCACATCGCCGATGGCGATTCGCCGAGCATCCGCCTTGAACAGAACAATTCATCAGGTTTTGCGGCACAGACCTGGGACGTGGCCGCGAACGAGACCAACTTCTTTATTCGCGATGTCAACACATCGAGCAATCTGCCGTTCAGGATTCAGCAAGGTGCGCAGTATGGCACGCTTGTTGTCGGCAGAAACGGCACGGTTGGTATCGGTTTCAACGGCAACGCGTTCCCGAACCAGACCACTTCGCCTGCACTGGAGGTTCGCGGCGTTGACGGCAGGGGTCGTCTTTTGGTGTCGAATAACAGCAATGTTTCGGCAGCGCGAAACGTGGCCGAGTTCGTAAACTTCGGCAGGCCCGATCTGGTGCTCGCGAATGGATTTACCGGCGACGAGTGGTCGATCGGCGGCGGAACCAATATCGTCATGAAGTCCGGCGCGCTGGGCTCCGATCCGTCCGCGAAGACGACGCGGTTCACCTTGACCAATAGCGGCGATCTCACGATTACCGGCTCGCTTGTCACCGGTGGGCCGAGCTGTTCGGGCGGATGCGATGCGGTGTATTCTCCCGACTATGATTTGCCGACGATTTCGGAGCATGTCGCGGCGATGTATTCCCTCGGCTACCTGCCGAATGTGGGCGCCACGGTTCCCGGCGAGCCGATGGACCTGACCGACAAGATCGGACGCATGCTCAACGAGCTCGAGCACGCGCACATCTATATCGGCCAGCTTCACGATCAGCTTGCCTCCGAACGGGATAAGATCGCGACGCTCGAAAACCGCCTGGACCGGGTGGAAGGCGGCGACAAAACCGCAAACTAGCGCGTCTTCGTCGAGCGTCTTCGATGTGACCGGCCTGACGAGATACGGAGCCGGCTAATCATGATCGTTCACGACGCGCCCGCGTTTCGGCAAGCAGACCGTTTCAGGCCTGAAGTGACGGCGGCGGGTTTCCGCGATGCCTCGGGCACTTTTTCGCCGAGCGCGAACACAGGCGTTGCCGGGCTGGCAATGTGGCAGCTGCGATTATACCCCGTCAGGGCGACGTGGGCTTCTTGGCAAGGAAGAACAGCCCCTTGCCATTCTCCGGTTTCGAAACGGTAGAAACACAGCTTCCTTGATCGACGTTCACGACGCGGCGAATGTCAACGCCGGGCCCGATCGTTGCCTTCGTTCATCGTCGTGGATCCGATGGTCCGAAAGATTACAAAGGCTGTTTGGCGCCAAGATTTCTCCCGTGCTAGGCTGCGTCAGGTTGGCTCCGCGTTTCGGGCGTCCGGAATCGAACAACTTGCGGAAGTGCCGGGACGCCGGTGTTGCATCAGCAACGACGAGTTGAGGCAGCACGGGAGCAAGGTTCGGACGAGAGAGCATCGGGTACTACAAGGGACGTGGATCATGGTCGGTGTCCTCAATACTGAGTTGGGTTTCGTGTTTGTTCACATTCCCAAGTGTGCGGGATCCAGCATTTCTCACTCGATGCTGCTCTCCGACTCGTCGATCGATTTTCGCGCCGTCCCCGGCCTGAGAGGCATTGTGGAACGAGACAACTCCGGATCAGACGAGAAGATCGGCGATATCGGGCATGCGCGGGCACGCCAAGTTCGTGAGTTGCTCGGTCATCGAACCTTCGACGCTATGAATTCCTTCGCGGTGGTCCGCAATCCCTGGGATCGGCTCGTAAGCCGATATCATTTTCTCCGCCGGAGCGCGCGCGGTGATTTGCCGAGCCATCTGGCGGGTTCTTTCAGCGAGTTTGTGCTTTGGGCTTGTCGAAACCGCCCGAGCACTCAATTTGATCGTATCGCCGACCGGCACGGGAATGTTCTGGTCAAGGACATTCTGATGTTCGAAAACTTGCAGGCGGAGTTCGAACAATACTCGACGCGGCTCTTCGGCGTGGCGCGCTCGCTTCCCTCATTGAACAAGGCTCCGGAGCTGAAATTCGACGCCTGGTTCTCGAAAGAAGCCTGCGAGGTCGTGAAATCGGCATATGCCGATGATTTTGCAGCATTTGGCTACTCCGATCACGGTCCGCCAGATTACGGGTTGCGAAAACTTCCGGCCATAGATGCATCCCCGTGACGTATCCGGCCGGCCCTGGGCGGAAATTCGTTGCTCGCTACCAGGTACCGGATCGCGGAATGGTGCAGACCGAACATCCGTCTGGAACGGACGCGGTCACTTTGTCCGCTGAGCTGTCGGTGGTATCGCTCGCAGCGAAGGACGGCCCCATGTCCTGCAGTCGTCTACAAGGGCACTCCACTTTCCGCAAAAGATACAGTCAGGTCATCGAACAGCACCGAGGTGAACACGGGCAGCGTACTCAGCCCGAATCTCCCGCGGTCGCGCGCAATTGGGTTCAATGGCAGGTTACCGTGGCGGGAACGGTGGTTTATCGACACCAGGGCCAAATAGCGTGGCCCTCGACCCGTTCGGTACGAGGTTGTCACCCATGTCTTAGGTACAAACTGTTACCTATGTCTCCGGGTCGGACACAGAAATCACTGGCGATCCCGGCAGGATTCGAACCTGCGACCCTCAGATTAGGAATCTGATGTAGGGAGCGGAGCATAGCTCCGCATAGCAGGAATTTATATCTGTTATTTCAGCTAGTTATGTGCTACTTGCTGAACATGCCATCTCATAGGACACAACTGGAAATCAAGCTATTTAAGAGACTAGCGTGCGACTAACTGACCTTCAGATCAGCAAGCTCAAGGCCCCTGATAGGGGTCAAAAAACATACTTCGACAACGCCCTCCCCGGATTTGGCCTCCGGGTCTCCCAAGGCGGAGCCAAGTCCTTTGTGGTCATGTATGGCAAAGAGCGGAAATTGAAGACCTTAGGACGCTATCCTAGCCTTGGCCTTAAGGAAGCGCGGATCGCCGCCAAACGGATACAGAGTGATCAGGCGCTATTTAAGGAGGTGCTTGACCCATCCATAATACCGATAACGTTTGCCAAGGCGCGGAAACGGTTCCTAGCGGAAACTGCTACCCGCACCAAGGCCAGCACCACCAAGGCGTACCGGTGGCTTTTGGAACGGCATTTCTCGTTCGACAAGAGCCTTCAGGAAGTTAACCGAAGCGATGTTATGGGTGTGTTGGAGGGACTTGGTTCCACGCCTTCAGAACGCCAGCATGCCTTTGTGGCCATCCGTACCTTGATGAACTGGTGTGTGCGACACGGGCTCATAAAGGCTTCCCCGGTGCCGAGGTTGACGTTCCAAATGCAATCCCGCTCGCGCATTCTATCGGATCAGGAACTCAAAGCAGTCTGGAGTAGAGCCGAAGAGGTCAGCAACCCCTACGGTACCATTGTTCAACTGCTTGTCCTCACCGGACAGCGTCGGGGTGAAATCGCCGGACTACGTCGATCGTGGATCAATGATGACATGATCGTCTTCCCGGCGGGCTTCACCAAGAACAAGCGGGAGCACCGGTTACCTCTCGGTCCAAAGGCCAGTGAATTCATCAACGCCATTCCTGGCGATACTGATTTGTTATTTCCGGCCCGTGGACGCAAGAATGCGCCGTTTAGCGGCTGGTCCAAGAGCAAGCGGGAGTTTGACAAGCCGCTCGATATTGAACCGTACACCTTGCATGACCTGCGCCGCACGTACAGCTCCAAGATGGCGGAGCTTGGCGTACCCATTTACGTGACCGAGAAACTCCTCAACCACGTATCCGGCACAGTTTCGGGAATTGCGGCAATCTATAACCGGTACAGTTACATGGAGGAGATGAAGGAAGCGGTTATGGTGTATGAGGGTTCGGTCAGCAAAAAAACGTAAAATTCGGGCATATGAATGAAGCAGACATAGAGCGATTCATTTCCTCTGCCCTGGAGCGATTGCCATACCCTCCGGTGAACAAGGCCCGTCCGCTATGTGCGATGTTGTATTGCCCGAGAGAACACGTCGAAATCGTAAACCGGCAGATCAACGCTGCTTGGGGTGACAGCGGAGACAACTTATCTCGCGAGCTCTCACCAACCGGGCGAAATCCATGGACCTACAAATCGGGAAATTATGCGGCCATCGCGTTAGGCGAACTACGCGACCTTGCTAAAATTTTTTCGAAGTTTCCCGGCAGTGTGTGCGTTCTTGCGGCCGTTGGTAGTGGCGAGCAGGAGGTCGTTGCAGTTTTTGGCATGGATGGAAGTCGTATTGTTGGCAGTCGTGAGACGTGGAGGAGCACCGGGGAGATTCTCCTGGGCGTGAAACCCAGTGATGAATTTTATTGGCGGCTTGCTGGAAGTCCGATCGATATCGTTCTTCAAACGGTCATACTACCTGAGCGTCCGGACGCCCAAGGTATGTTGGTCAGTAGCCTTGCTGATCCATGGTCGGAAATTGCTGCCGCACTAGAGAAGAATCCGGAATTACTTTTCGAATTCAAGAGCTACTCCCGAAAGTTTGAAGAGTTTATCGCCTCAACCTATAGTCGTGCGGGGTACGAAGTAATACTCACACCACACAAGGGAGATGGAGGACGAGACGTAATTGCGACAAAAAACGGTTTTGGCGCAGTTCGACTTCAAGTTCAGGCGAAAGCTTACCGGTCCGACTGTTTTGTCGAGAACGAAACCGTAGATGCGATGATTGGCGTTATCAGAAAATACGACAATACGTCAAAAGGTATCATCACCACTACCTCTTCGTTTCGGCCAAGCGTGTTTATCGATCCTGACATCCAGAAGTTCATACCCTATCGGTTGGAATTGGTTGACGGGAAAAGGCTGCGTGACTGGATACTGAGCCTGAAGTAAGAAGAATCCCGTTCATACTTATGCTAGGCTGATTTAACTTTGCTCAATAACGTCCTTCAAACGAATATCTGACATCCTCGCAGTAGGTAAGCGACGGTAATAGTACGTTGATTGCCTCGCGAACTAACGCGGCGTTTCGATCTGAGTCTGGTTCTCCTGACTTCCCGCCATGAAATAGGTTGTGACGAACCCTACAGGTCGCAAAGACAAGCTCCTGCACATTTTCAGGCGGGTTGGCGTTCTTGTCCCATGTTACTCCGTCAGCACTATATATTTGTTTACTCGGTGGTTGTTTGAGAATGGTTGGCGCGATATTTGAAGAGATTACCTCCCTGTAAAACCGCTGGGTTAGGCATCTGTTGGCATAGAGAGCCCAATCGACTCTGAAATCACCAGAAGGCTCGCCGTCCTTAATGATAGGGCTGCAGATTCCGTTTTCTTTTAGGGCAAATTCTAAGCGGGAAAATATTTTGAACAGTTCGTCGCCCCGCTTAGGAATGCGCAGTGCGGCTTCTATACATACCACAGTCATATCATGTATGTGCGTCTCTAAGATTTTCCGTCACGTTTCTCGATTTGGTCACGAGCTTCCTCAGGTAGCGATTCATACATCGCTTCAATTCTCTTAGGCTGACTGATCATGGTATCAGCGATTATGTTAACCAGCTTGAATAACTCGCTTGCGGTCTTCTTGTCGTCCTGCAGGTCGATTTGCCCCGGGTGGACCGCATTATTGCCAGTCACCCGGACGATATCTAAGGCCTTCTGAACTTCCGCGTCCAATCCTTTCTTTACCAGGTTGGCTATGTCCGCATTTACATCTTTGCCCTTCTCACCGACCTGTTTGCATAATTTCTGGATACAAAGACGCAAAAGCGCTGCCGCCCCGCGTGGCGATAGATTAGCGATGAAAGCAGCTTCGCGAAAATCCCTCTTAATGTCGTCGTTTAAATCCTCGTTTGGTTCATATTCGGTGTTGGTCACCGGATAAAGAAGCTCTCGTCTGCACCAGATTGAAATTTGATCGCAGCTGTAGCATTCGCTGACATGGATGTTTCGAACCGCGAGTATGTGGTTTTCCCATTTTGCCAATACTTCAAAGAAAACATCACCTTTGTATTCTCTACCTAGTATGCGGCCAAAGTCGCGCCAATTTGCCCGCTCTTCGTCAGATTCCGATTTCTGTATCAGCTCTTCAACACGTTTGAGCGTCTCTCCATCAGCAAGTCGAGGAAGGCCTTTCTCGTCTATTCTTATTGCCCCGACGGTGTACCAAGTTTGATCGGCATGCGCGCCACAATGCGGGCAATTAAATGATTTCACGCTAATGCTTGGTTCAACATATTTTGCCATGAACTACATCATATCAGTTTTGGAAAGATTTGGTGACAGGTGGAAATTGCAGATAGACGCGTTCCACCGGTATCCCCATCACCTATCCCCATATAAGGCAGCGCATCGCCGCTCACGGGCGAATATTTTTCGGCTCATGAAACAGCGACTTCATTCAGTTCCGTTCGGAACTAATGAACCTGATTTGGGGCGCAGCGATACCCATAGGAGACCCACATACGCATACACATCCCGTATGTGTATCTCGTATGTGTACGCAGTGCTTCTCATACCGGCCCATAGCCGCTCGAAATCAGGGTACTCCATGCCGTGACATCACCCTTATCCATATGGATTATGGGTGATTGTTCCCGCTCACCGGCTCCTCGAAATGTTGAGGGTTTCTCGTCGCAGGTTCGCTTTCGTCCCGATGACTCGCTATCTGGTACCCAATGGCCTTTGTTCTCGATGCAAACATTCTGATGAACGCAGCGTTTATCCAAAATGGAAGCGCTAGTGATTTCATATTTGCAGCGAGGAAGCTGGGGCACACGCTACTCATTGACGAGGCGACTTGGGCTGAAGCGAAATCAGTGCTCAGACGCATGGCACGACAGCTAGCGCTGGGCTACGACCCCTGCGAGGTTCTCGATTCATACTGGAGGGATGGAAAAGCAATCTGGATACCTCCTGCCGCAACGGTTGCACCGATTCAGTCTGTCAATCGCAGCGATCGCCCGATTGTGTCAGCCGCTCGGCTTCAGAAAGCAACTCTCGTTACCGACGATCATCCGCTTATCGCCCAGGCGCGAGCGGCCGGCATACCCGCTGAAACAAGTACGTCCGCATTTTTGTCGTTGGGTGAAAACGCTGAGCTTTCTCCGCGAACATCACTACCGCCTCTGCCACCCAAAAGAGCAGTTCGAGTGATCGATGGCCACGTTATCGCTCGCGTTCACATGTCTGCTGCTGTGAACGCAGCCACCGGAAAGCTGACGGTCGTCGATCGCATTGGAAGGGTTTGGCTCTACTACGACTGCGCCAGTGAAAATTGGTGTGCTGACATCGATGGATTTGAAGCCGTCAATACGGGGCTGCGTCCATCGACGAGCGGTATAACCACAATCGCATTTTCGTACCGTGTTGACATACGGCCAAGCAAAAAGAGCGAATTCGTTTTGCGGGTCGCGACCGAGGGTGGCGGACAATCAGAAAACCGCTTCCATTCCATGAGGAGCGGTTGGCGAGGGCGCCCAATCGGTGACGCCAAGATCGGCTACGCGAGAAGCAACAACCACCATCTAAACGGTGGTATTGTCAGTCTCGCGTGGGGCCTTGGACGCGTAAATCGAGAGTTTTGGAAGGCGATAGTCGCTGATCATAACCTCACCCCATCTTTCTATGATGCTGACAAACTGAGAGAGGCGATGCAGCTCACCGAGCGTGTTGGTGGCACCCTTGTTCCACCGACAGTCTATGAACTAGATCGGTTGTAGCGATAGAAAAAGGCGAGCAGTGGTTGCTCGCCTTTGTGTAGCTCTTCCGTTGCACGAAAGAACGTTAGGTGGGCTGTGGTTGGTCGATAACCGCTAACGCCAGTGCCATGGCTTCGAAGTAGATGGTGGAATACGACTCCGATTCCCAGATACGCGGCTGGCGTGGCACTTGCCGTTTTAGGGATGGAAAGCGCTCAGCGAGCGCTTCCGCCTCAGCATATTTGTTCGCGAACTGCTGCAGGCGTGGCACCACGACATCAAGGAGCAATGACTGCTCCGCTACCCGCGCGACCGCTGCGATGATGCGCTTGGTATGGTCTCCCTTGCGGGAGTGTTTGCCAACCTTCTCGGTCGCCACGACGTTGGGCTCTAATCGTTCGATGAGCCGTTTCACGTATGAGCGGGCGGCCTCCTCGGAACGATTGGCCCGCCGTGACATCTTCCACTCCATGAGTTCCCCACCCTGGAGGAAGACGTAGCCGAGGCGACCGGTGGCAACGGCGATCGCCAGGACCTTAAGCCGAGCCATCACTGGATGAGTGTCGTTCATCCAGTCTTTGGGCCAGGCGGTTCAGGGTACTTTGACGGTTAAAGCGACCAAGCCACCTGGTTTTGGGTACCGGCAAGGTGGCGAGCCGGTCTTTGAGGTTTTGGGTTGCTTCCGCAAGCATGCTCCCGAAGAGGCTTTCAAAGCTTCTCCCATAGAGGAGCGAGAGCGTACAGATTTCCAAGACACTGGGGAGCGCCTTGCCTTGTTCCAGCAGGCATATCTTGGACTTCTGTACACCGAGCAGATGAGCGCAATTCCCTTGGGTCAATCCGGACTTTCGCCGGGCGACCCTAAGATCAAGCGCAAAGGCATGTGACATACGTCTGTGGGTTTAAACTGATAATCCCGGCATTGAGTGTATGGGTTGCGGTCCCCGTTTTAAAGACCTCCTCAATTGCGCTCAGTGCAACTTTCACCCGTCAACAGGGATCCCAGTTTCATTCATTGCTCCACCAGAGAACACAAAACCACCTGCGCTGTATGGCGTGACCGAAAGCGGAAGGGTGAAACCCTTCCGTTTGGCGCATACAGCGCAGGTGGTGGTTCTAGTGGCTATGGTGATGGTTATGGTTCAATCAGGGTACCGAAACGACAACTCAATGCAAGACAGCCGCCATTGCGTTGGATCAAAACCGGGCTGTCTTGGTTTAAGACGCCTCTTCGCTAAAATCCTTTCATGGACGAGCTACCAGAACACCTTC
Source organism: Rhizobiaceae bacterium (assembly GCA_041397625.1). GTDB lineage: Bacteria > Pseudomonadota > Alphaproteobacteria > Rhizobiales > Rhizobiaceae > JAWKWH01. Next base: position 237,894 of record JAWKWH010000004.1, on the reverse strand, counting down.
GCCAGTATCTGGCAATATGCAAACAGGTCTATGAGCGCATGGAGCGAGACGGTACCTGGCCGTGGAAGGATCAGGATTGGCAGGCAAAACCAGTCCCACCCGAGGGGGATAAGCAGGGGGATACGGTATCCCCCTAGGATTAGGCTGGTATCCCCGAACATCGCGGCTCGTATCTGCACACTGCAGCACCTGCAAACTGGCAGGAATCAGAGATGAATCCGCAGTGCAGCGATTCGACTCTTCTCCGGGATTTGGTAGAGTCAGCGTATAATCAATTAACGTATGAAATCATGTTTTGGCTATGTGCGGGTATCAACCGCCAAGCAGGGCGAAGGCGTATCGCTTGAAGCCCAAAAAGAAGCGATACTAGCCTTCGCCCGGAAGAACGACATCGCCATTTCGGAGTGGTTTGAGGAGAAGGAAACAGCGGCCAAGTCCGGGCGGCCGATCTTCTCCGCGATGTTGAAAGCGCTCCGCAAAGGCAAAGCGCACGGCGTGGTGATACACAAGATCGACCGGAGCGCCCGCAACTTCGCCGACTGGGCCAAAATCGGTGAACTGGCCGACGTTGGCATTGACGTACACTTTGCGACCGAGAGCCTGGATTTCCGTTCACGGGGAGGCCGGCTCTCGGCCGATATCCAAGCCGTCATCGCCGCTGACTACATTCGCAACCTGCGCGAAGAAACCATCAAAGGTATTACCGGCCGCCTGAAGCAGGGCCTCTATCCCTTCAAGGCCCCGATCGGCTACCTCGACAACGGTGGCGGCAAGCCAAAGACGCCTGATCCCGTGCGCGCACCGCTCGTCCGGGAACTGTTCGAACTCTATGGCTCCGGCCAGTATTCCATCCGGCCATTGACCGCTCAGATGGAGCGACGGGGCCTTAGAAATGAGCGCGGAAAGCCCGTCACTAAAACCGGCATCGAGACGATTCTCGGAAACCCCTTCTACTGCGGCCTCATCCGTATCAAGCGGACCGGGGCAATCTACGAAGGCGTACACGAGCCGCTTATCACCGCGCGCCTCTTTGAGCGCGTGCAGGATATGAAGGCGGGCAAATGTGGGAAGAAAGTCACGCGGCACAATCACACCTACCGTGGCCTGTTTCGCTGTGCCGACTGCTCAGGCGCCATGATCGCCGAGCGCCAGAAAGGTCACATCTACTATCGCTGCCAGACACCACACTGCGCAACAAGATGCGTGCGGGAAGAAGCCATCGAAGACGCGGTACGGGTCATGCTCTCGCGTGTCCGGCTCACGGACAGTGACATAGACCGCATCACTCGCGAGGTGGAAGCGTGGTGCGAGGAGAATGACACCAAGGATGAGGAGCGAAGCATCTTCCTGCAACTTGCTGATCTTGGTGAGCGCATGGAGCGTCTCACCGATGCACTTATTGACCGCCTGATCGACAAGGAGACGTTCAACAGACGCAATGAGAAGCTGCTCTTGGAGAAGACAGCGTTGGAGGAGAAAGCCGACGAGATCGCCAGAAACGGCAACGACCCGAGCAACATCAGGAAATTCCTCGAACTCGTGAAAAACGCTGTGTTGACCTACGTTTTCGCAGAACCGCAGGAAAAGCGCCAAATCGCTGAGTGGGCCACCTCGAACCGAACCGTGTCCGGAAAAAACGTTCTCGTTGAGCCCTCAAATTGGTTCATCGCATGCGAAAATGCTGTTGCTGTCCTTTGCGGTGCCCCAGACCGAGCCAATTCTCGAAGACGGCCTAAGTTGCGAAAGGAGCAACTAGAGGCGTTTGTCCGAGCTGCAAATTCCAAAGAAGTGGTGGAAGTATTCCCAGTTCTAGATTTGGCTTCGTCGGAGGCTATAGGCAAGAGCAGTGATTACCTGTTTTCTCGATAATGCCGTTGTGCGAGGCGGAAGAAATCATTGTTTTTATGGTAAGCATCCCTCAACCATACAACGAACAAGTCGCTATATTGCGGTGAGGCAGACGCATGCGGTTTGAAGATGTATTCCGGTTTTGTCGTCGGATTGATATCGTGTTGAATTTTGACGCATAGGATATCATACCCATTGATATTTGTGCCGTCGGGCAATGCGTTGTTAATCTGACGGAGAAGATCAATTTGCCGGTATGGCCAAATCTCCTCGGCGTTTTGAGGTCGTACCGCAACGGCATTCTCATCGTTGGTAATCCGGGCCTGTATTGGTGCTCCAGCTAGGTCTGCTTGACGAACAACTTTAACCTCATGCCCGGCAGGGGCCTCTACTACCTGTCGAATACCACCGAGCCAAGTTGTTCTCACCTTTTCAATTTCTCGATCTCTCCGTTTCTGCAGTTCATCCTTTGTCGCCGGTTCGCTTTTTGAACCGTGGCGGAAATAGACGGTACCCTTCGAGAAAGCGGTCTTTTGCCGCGTTCTTCGATTTCATATGTGCCAGGCCGTTGGAAGACCATCGGCGTATTGATACCCAGAACAGCGCTAGCGAAGGCTTTGGACGTTCGCGCGGAGGGCTAACGACAAAAATCCACGCCGTGGTCGACGCGAACGGGCTGCCGCTCCACATTGTGATTAGCGGCGGTCATCAGCATGATAGTCTCGCGGCCCGCGCTCTACTTGAAGACTTACCGAGCGGCCGAATAGTTCTCGCCGATAAGGCTTACGACTCAACCGAGATAAGAACGTTCGTGAGTTCGCGTGGGAGCTGGGCGAACATCCCGGCCCGCAGGAACCGCCGTGATCCGATCTGCTTCAGCCCATATCTCTACCGTCACCGAAATCACGTCGAACGGTTCTTCAACCGGATCAAGCACTGTCGTCGCATTGCGACGCGTTATGAGAAACGCGCCGCCAACTTCCTCGCCTTCGTCAAGCTCGCAGCCATCCGGCTCTGGCTGAGCGTTTATGAGTCCACGCCCTAGACCGACTTCGCGCCCAGACCGAGAAAATTCTTGAAGGCGGCCTGATTGCGATATGAGCAACTGGAGCTGCTAATCGATGCTTCGACTTCTACGGAAGCGCACTAAATTGAGACGGTAATTCGAGGAAAGGAGGCGGAGCGCTCAATCAATCGATGAATTAAGTTTCTCGATAAGGGCAGCTACGAAGGGGTTGTTCCATGCCAAGCATTAATAGATATTTCAATCCCGCGCTCGCGGCATTCTTGGCTGATTGTCTTCATGCTCTCACCCTTCCAATGTGCCCAGAACGCGTCCTCATTCTCATATAGTTCCTGCAGTAGTACTTGCGCGTCGTCTTTGATGGAAAGCGCAAAATCAAAACGCAATGTGCCCGGCTCACCCGATAAGGTTCGCTCTTGATGTGCTTTGAGTAAAGGAATGGACTTGGCGCGTTGGTCAGCACTTCCATAGTTCATAGTCGCGATCACCATATAGGCCATTGTCGCCCTCCATATTCTGTTTCTTTCACAGTATCGGTCAATTCACCCCTGCCAAGGCTACAGGTTACCATGACAATAGCAATCTGAGGCGGTCTTTCGAGAAGATCAGCCGCACTGCACCATAGACTGGTGAACCAACAAACAGAACGCATCACAATCCTTGGTCGCAAACTCGGCCGCCAGCCGCACAGCGTTTTCGGTATCCGTCAAGCTGACCGGCTTTTTCATCAATACGTCATTGGCCAAACCGGTACGGGTAAATCCACCCTGCTTCTCAACATGATTCGGCAGGATATCGCTGCCGGTCAGGGCTTCGGTCTCATTGATCCGCACGGTGATTTAGCAGCATCAGTCGCTGAAGCAGCCGGAGCGGATGCTTTGGTTTGGAACGCCGCTGATCCAGCGTCACCATACGGATACAATCCGCTCACCTACGTCACCGACGACTATCGGCCGCTCGTAGCGTCCGGCCTCATCGACACGCTAAAGAAGCAGTGGGCTGATGCTTGGGGTGCTCGGATGGAGCACTTGCTTAGGCATTCGATACTAGCCCTCCTAGAGCGGTCTGGATCGACGCTTGACGACATCATCCCGATGTTCCTTGATAAGTCCTTCCGGCAACGGGTGCTAGCCACAGTCAAAGATGCTCAGGTACGCCGTTTCTGGACGGTTGAATACCCAGCTATGAGCTTCAAGAACGCCGCTGATGGTGTGGCGCCGATAGCCAACAAGCTCGGTGCATTCTTAGCTCATCCGGTGGTGCGGAACGCAGTCTGCAAACCCAGAGAGCCACTTCGCTTTCGCAAGCTAATAGACGAGGGCCAGGTACTCATCGTCAATCTGGCCAAAGGACGGTTGGGTGCGGATGTTTCCAACATCCTTGGCGGCCTCATTGTCTCCAGTATCGCTCACGCCGCATATAGCCGGCAGGATCAACCGGAGAACGAGCGAAGGCCCTCTTTCCTATATATCGACGAGTTCCACTCCTTCACCACGCAAGCGCTAGCTGACATGCTCTCGGAACTGCGCAAATACGGTCTCGGGTTGGCGCTGGCGCATCAGCACACTACTCAGCTCGATCCGAAGGTACTGGAAGCCATTCTCGGGAATGTGGGAACGTTGATGGCGTTTCGGCTTGGTGCGACTGATGCGAAGATTATGGCGCGGCAGATTGGCGCGAACATTCCGAGCGAGCGTGATTTGGTGAACCTGCCGAACTACGAGATGTATTTAAAATTGATGATCAAAGAAACTCAAAGCAAAGCATTTTCTGCTCGCTCAATATTTGCTATTTGAAATATTAAAATGTATAGAATAATTTTTCTGCGAGTTGAGGAGGACCGCTAATGCGCACATATGCTGCAATCGAAAAACTTACGCATTCTCTCTTTGTAGAGAGTATGGCCACTGATGTGCTAAAGTCCATCGAACGGGATATGAAGGTGTTTGCCGAAAAGGAAGGTGTCTCTATTCAGGACCAAATTGGACAGTTCCTGATCGGAGGCCACTTTTACAAGAAGGTAGGGGTTGGGCTGTTTTCAGGCCTACCGCATCTCATTTGGAACGGACTATTTGCGGATGAAAAAACACCGCGGTTCGTGCATTTTTCGTCCCAGAAGCGGAAGTTTCGGTTCACGACGCCAACGAAGCGGGTCATCACGCCGCAGCTTATGGATACCGATGGCGGCTCAATTCCGATGATACTTCACGGGTGGAGCAAAATGTCGCCGTGGCGATACGGACCGGGCTACATCATTCATGATTGGATATTCGTGGCGCACAAATGCAAGCATAAGCCAGATGATGACTTTACGTTCGAACAGTCGGCTCTAATCCTCGCCGAAGCAATCAAAACACAGATGGAGGTGGGATTCACAGACTTCGACGGAAAAACTAGAAAGGTCAAAAGAGACAAGGACGTGGTGTATCTGATCTACAAAGCGGTGAGTTCTCGCAAAGCCAAAAAGCTCTGGGATCGCAAAGATACGGTCGTTTGTCGCTAACGACATTAATCTGCCGGTATCGACGTCCCAGGAGGCCACAGCCGACGCTGTTTACGCCGCTTCATGGCTTACGTCCGGCGATAACTCTGTATCGACGGCTTGTTCGAAGCTCTCATCTGTCAGTCGATTATCGTTGGCGGGTTCCGCCGCGGTACCGAAACCATTGATGTGAGCGACAAGAAGATGAAGACGCTCAAATTCTGGAAGGACTTGTCCCTCCTACGAAAGTTTGTGGTCTATGCGTATGCCCACCGCAACCACGTCCATGAACGCGAATTCGCCATACCGACGTTCCAGGTTTTACCGTCACGACCAGTCGCTCAGGGTAAGGAAGATGCAGGCCATGTACCGAAAACGTCTCGCGGTGCTGCCGCACGGCATTCCGCCAGTCAGATTTCTCTTCACCGATTTTGCGACGATCACGGCGCACAACGGTGACATTTTGGCCGTGCCGTTTGAGGATGGGGAAGGGAAACAGAGGAGCTTGTTGTGAACAGCTACTGCGTACAGAAGATAAACTTGTAAGTTCACTTATGAAATCAAACCGTTAGGCGACACAGTGGAAGCCATCTTAATCCGACATCTCCACGCCCCATCAATCCCTAAGAATTGGACTTGCAGCCAATGCCTCTAACGACAATTATTCTTTGCGCTATCCAATACAATCGAAAAAAGGTCGTCGAAGTACGGGCTATACATAACTCCAGGTCGCTCGCTATTGGTAAACGAGTTAAGGCCTATCGCGCTATTGTCGTCGCTAATCCAAGCACCTCCGCTGGAGCCGCTCCGCATAAGATTTCCAACCATGCTCGCTAAGCCATGGGGTTTTGAGAGGCTTCCCAAAGTTCCATTCACAGTTTGCATTATTCTATGATCGCCGTAGTTTGTCGGATATCCTACGGCTTTGAAATCGCCGTATTCATTCGACCCCTGACCGCCGGTTCCTTCTAGATTAAATTTCAACTCGAGGTGACCAGGGCCAGATCTTCTGAGCTTTATCCATGCATAGTCATATTTGAATCGCTCAAGCGAATATTCATTACCCGGGATTTCTGCATATTTTGAAGGAATTGAAATACATTCTAGATCACTATTACCAAAATATTCTCTATTTGTTGCAAGCATAAACTCAAACCCTTTTAACCACTGTCGATTTCTAATGTCATACACGCAATGAGCAGCTGTTAACAGCGTTGTAGAGCTGTGAACGAACTGCGCAGTACAACCCGATCCACCAACACTCAATCGGCCCACAAGCAAATACGGTAATACATTTAAGTCTGCTGCTTCTACTTTTGCCATAAGCCTACCCCGTGTCACTACGCCGCCAGACGGAAAATCGTAGCTTTGTCCTTGCAAAAACGGATCAGCACTGATTGACAATTCTGGAATTGGCTTTGGGTTAGTTTCAGATTTTTCGATCTGTGCACCGTCATTGCGAAGTGTCAACACTTGACTAAATGAGCTAGTAGAAGTGATTGATACTACAGTGAACGATAACAATACATTTCTGACTGTCATTCTATCTAAAAGTAGAGATATTTTTACTTTATTTTTCAGATCTATATGATCGAAAAGGGTTTTCATGATCTTACCACAAATAATACGAGGGTAGCATATTACGCGCATACTTTAGACCAATTTACATACCTTTTCAAGCAGCACGTCGTATTGCAAAATAAATATCGTGCGACGTTTCAAATTCGGCCCAACAGAGCCATATTCCCCACGCAACACACATGCCCTGTGGATCCTGAAGCCTTGGCTTTTTCCGGCCGTGTGGCCTGACCGTCGCTCGTTCCGCCTTCATGATAGGCTGATGCCAGCCAGTACCTTGGCTCTTCCCAACCCGTTAAAAAGGAACAGGATCATGCCTGCAATCGGACGCGTGACCAAGCAGTCAGATGGCACTTTCAAAGGCCTCCTGGCGACACTTTCCATTCGCCAGAACATTCAGTTCGTTAGAAACAAGAAGACGGCCGACAGCCAGCCAGATTTTGTCATCATGGCGCATGATATCGAAATCGGCGCCGCTTGGTGGCGAACGACGATTTCAAGCGGCAAGGAATACCTATCGATCAGTATTGCCGAGCCAGAGTTCGGCAACCGGACGCTCTACGCCAATCTCGGCCGCGCCGCCGGTTCGGAGGATGAGAACGAATTCGCCATCATCTGGAATCCGCAAGACTGATTGATGCCTAAATAGCATCAAGACGCCCGCCACACCGGTAGGCGTTTTATCTTACTAGACAGTTTTACAATATAGTGTCTTCTTAGGAAGAAATTTCAGTACTAAACATTATCAGAATTATTTAGTACCATCAGTGCGTATTCTCTGTATTATTTTTCGATGCTGTGGCTTCTTTTGAGAAATCATCCGGTAATAAAACTCTATACGATGAGAAGTTCGGCGGAAACCCTAAACCTGATTTCATCTGCTTAAGAAAACGCGGGGGTAGTTAAATTTTTGAACTGAAGCGATCTTCTCCAGAAACCACCATAGTAAAAAATTCTAGATGTTACGCATTGACATTACGCGATCACCAATACCACAGTCCTTAATAGTTGGGGGGCTTGCCTGAGTGCGGAGCAAAGTTATCTTTCCGAAAAGCACGATCGATAGCCGCTTGATCGGCATCTGGCAATCTGGAACATCAATTGTGCGGATAACTGCCGACGGCTGGTACTTTTCCGTATCTAACGCGACACCGTATTTGATCTCTCCAGACGGTGCGACCTTGCAATACCCCTCGACTGGCACCGTGACTGAATACAATCGGACATTGGGAGCTGGTGTCACGCTTGTTGGCGTATGGCAACGCACCGAAAATGATGGCCCAGATATCTGGCTTGAAGAATTACACTTCCGTGATAACGGCACCTATACGTTCCAGTGGAGTCTGAATGGTGTTTTTGAGTCCGAAGGAATGGGAAATTACATCGCATACGCAGCGACCATAGATTCTGAAGAGCGCCGCGCTTTGCTCGAAACACAAGCTCCAGATACGATAACTTTTGATCCGCTATACGCACCAAACGAAGTCGGTACTTACCAAATCTCTGCTGATGAAAATCTATGGACTTACTTCGGCCCTAGTGGAACGTTCGTTTACACCCGTATCAGTTGATCGATCTAGGCCGTGTTGACAAAAGCTGTAAGAGCCGACGGAATGCTCATCTGACAAACATCATAGGTTGTCTTTCTAGGGAGGGGAAATTGCAGATCGCCGAAAATATATTGCACATACTTGCCATAATTGTGCTTGTAGCGATGGCAGCCAAATACGGGCTGGCTAAAGGTATCCAGAGCTATCACAAGGAAATTATTGCGGATGATGTCGTAACGGGAAGTACGGGTTTAAAGCTTGTCATGAGCGCTTCTTATCAGGCGATCGGAGCTGGCGCACTAGCGGTCGCAATCGCCTACGCAGTTCTGGTGTTTCGAGTCGCACCAGCTACCGGTTTTGGCAAAGGATATGCATTGCTGATCACCTGCGTACTCGCCTTGCCTGCATTGATCAGCACATACCGTGTCGAGCAAACGAGCGGGGTCAAAACCCCTTGGCGGGTTGTCGCCGTGGGAATTATCCTGGCTGCTGCTGCCTACGCCATATCCTACGCCGTGTAAGGCCCCACTGAACGGATTTAACCGCTACGCCGGTCGGAACTTGCCGGAAAAAGAAGGCAGCCAGAGCCTTGCGGCTGCGAGGCATAGGAAGCCGAGGAAAGACTTGGCGGTCTTGTCGTAGCGTGTGGCGATACGGCGGAACTGCTTGAGCCGGTTGAACATGCGCTCGATGCGGTTACGGTCCTTGTAGGCGCGATAGTCGCATTGTGCAGGCGATCGGCGATTGGATTTCGGCGGGATGACAGGCAGAATGCCTTGAAGAAGCAGCGCTTCGCGAACTGCGTCACCATCATATCCCTTGTCAGCCAGCATCAGTCGCGGCCTGCACACGGGAATGTTCAACAGAGGGATGAAGGCGTTGTAGCCTGACGCTTCGCCACCGGTCACGACGAAGCCAAGGGGACGCCCCTGACCGTCTGTGCGGTCGTGGATCTTGCTCGTAAAGCCGCCGCGGCTTCGACCAAAACCCTCCCTATGAGTCCCCCTTTTCGCCGGCTGCCTGCGAATGGCCCCGGACGGAGGTACTGTCAACCGTTTGCTGCCCGTCGTCAGTCAGGCCGAGTTCGACAAGAGTCTCCAGCATGGCGTTCCAGACGACCTGTTCGGCCCATCGCCGAAACCGGACATAAACCGAATTCCATTTGCCATAACGCTCATGCATGTCGCGCCACGGGCAGCCGACTCGCAACACAGGCAGCATGCCATTGAGAAAGCGGCGGTTGTCTTTGGCGGGCCGCGCCCATCGTCCCCGTTCGGACGACAGAAGCGGTTCGATAATGGCCCATTCTTCATCTGTTAGATCGCCGCGCACCAAGAATGCCTCCTGAAAAGAATTCTTGATGATGTGGACGCCGCTGCCAGCGCAGCGCCTGATATTGTGCTGAGAATGATGCACGGACAGGAAAGGAGCGTCTAAATGGATATTGCAACAATCGGGTTGGATCTGGCGAAGAGTGTCTTTCAGGCGCATGGCGTGGATGCGGCCGGTACGACAGTTCTGTCGAAGAAGCTGCATCGCAAGCAGATGCTTCCGTTCTTCTCGAAACTGCCGCCTTGCCTGATCGGCGTCGAAGCTTGCGCCACCGCGCATCACTGGGCACGGACGCTGATCGCCATGGGCCATGATGTGAGGATCATGCCGCCGTCCTATGTCAAGGGATACGTGAAGCGGGGAAAGAGTGACGCTCTTGACGCAGAGGCGATTTGCGAAGCGGTACAGCGTCCGACAATGCGGTTTGTGCCGGTGAAGACGGTCGAACAGCAGAGCATCCTGATGGCGCACCGGACCCGGTCGCTTATCGTACGCCAGCGCACGATGGCCGCAAATGCATTGCGCGCTCATCTGGCAGAGTTCGGCCTTGTCGCCAATCCTGGCATTGCCAATCTGATCAGACTGGCCGATCGGGCCTTCGCCGATAGACAGCTTCCGCCTTATGCGCACCGCGCGTTGGACATCCTGATCCGGCGGCTTGCCGAACTGACCGGGGAGATCGGTGCGTTGGATCGGGAATTGGGAACCTGGCATGCCTCGAATGAAGCGAGCAAGCGGCTTGCCGCCATTCCAGGCATCGGCGTGATCACCGCCACCGCTATCGCTGCGACCGTTACCGACCCGGACCAGTTCCACTCCGGCCGGCAGTTTGCTGCCTGGCTCGGGCTCACGCCGCAGCAGCAATCAACTGGCGGAAAAACCAGGCTGGGCGGCATCTCGAAACAAGGCGACCGATATCTGCGACGCTTGCTGGTCGTGGGCGCAACCGCTGTCATGCGACACGCCAGGCGAACCCCGACACCATTGACGGACTGGGTGAACGGCTTGCTGGAGAAGAAGCCGTTCCGCGTCGTCTCCGTCGCACTTGCGAACAAGCTCGCTCGCATCGCATGGGCAGTACTCAAGCGCGGCGAAGCCTATAGACCTTATCAGTTACCCGCCTGACGACACGCGATCCAAACCGAATTGGCAACGGCAGTCGATGATGCGTAACAATCGAGCCAATGGTGAGGAAAACCCGTCTGATTCAATGCGCCTCAAAAGCGCGCCAGCTTGATCAGGGACCTCGCCGGCGGATTTCCATCAAGGCCAGCAGCGCATTCAGCCGCACAAACAGGCCGGACATATGAAAGCAACCGATCTGCGCAACACGACAATATCAGCTCTTGCCAAAGGCGGCGTCCACATATGAATCAGAGCCCGCCTGATTTGGGAATCCATTTTGTCAACAGGCCCTAACAAGTGACGATCCTGGGGGCGGAAACTGGTCAGCGATATGCATGGTACTGTGAACGAACTACCAATGGTGTTGAGTATTCACAAATAAACCATACTGCCACTGTGGAGGAAAACAATGGCTAGCTTGACAGTATTAACCCACTCCGTTGAAACGATCCCCAGTGATCCTACAAAAATAAAGATGACAGCACACGCGGAAGGAAGTTTCTCAACATCTGAAATTATTTCCGGTGATTTGTACTATATTTTCTGCTGGATATACGAGGATATTCATACTAATTCTTTTGTATTAGTATTTTCGAAGGATTTGAATTCTTCAACTCTTATATTGTTTCTGCCTCCATCATCAGCAATTCTACAAATGAAAAAGCCGTTAGTATTAAGATTTCCTCCAGATCCAAGTGGTGCTTTTTCTAAAGACCTTGAAATTGTGGTCAATATTGACCACGTCGATGTCAACTCTGCTATGTTCCGATGTGTTGGTACAGTTTATGGCCAATCACACCCAGCGTATAATTTTGGCGCGAGTCTTCCTATCTCCAATCCCTGATGCATAGATAGTATCAACGTCAATCGATTCTGGCGCTCAACTGCGCAATCAATGCGATATCGCGTTTCAATGGGATAGGGCGCCCAGACTTTAGTAACTTCGTCAAAATACAAGCCAGCTGACATTCTGGCGTGAGGCGTGACAGGGTTACCCCAGCTTCTATGCAACGCATGTCTGTCTCAGACACTACGCTGCTTCTAACTCATCGTCGGGTGTTGGCGTGTTATCAGATTCATCCGGCTGATTATCATTGGCGGGTTCCGCCTCAGCCGAAGAACCAGCACCCGCCTCGGCATCGCTCGCAGTCAGGTCAGCTGCTGCCGGCTCTTCGGCTGGTGCGGCTTGATCCTCTTCATCAGTAACCGTGCTTCCGGTCGAAGACGCGGCGGTGGTATTGCCGGTTGTTGAAGCGCTGGACGTTTCGGAATCGTTCGTGTCGTCACCACCGCTTTCATCGGTTGATGTCGCGGTAGTACTGGCTGTATCCGGGTCTGGCGTGGAGGTTCCACCTTCCTCCTGGTTGGCGTCAGTCTCTCGTTCGATGTCCAGTTCGGCTTCCAGAGCGGAAATGCGGGCTTGCATCGCCGCAATATCCGCGTCGTGACCGGACAGACGCTTTACAACATCGCTAAGCGTATCTTTGATGCCAAGGACGCTTTGATACAGCTCCTGCACGGCTTGGAGCATGAGCCACTGGATATCGCCGTACTTTACAGCCAGAAAGCCGTCGGTGTTTTCAGTCACCAGCTCAGGAGCTACTTCGAGCACTTCTTGGGCGATGAGGCCGTGGTAGGTGCTGCCTGGCGCATCCTTGAAAGCGAAACTCTTGAGCTCTAGCGCAGCGAGTTTATCGAGCGCGCTTGATGAAGCGCTGGCAAACCGAAGCGCCTCGATGTCCGTCTTCAAACGCTGATCGGAGGCACAGGTGCCGAGCGTTCCGGAGTTGTAGTATAGGCAGCCCCAGTCTCTACCAGCCCCGCCAAGGTTGTAGCTGTCGTCTGCGTCAGGGCCGATATTACCGGCCACCTGGAGTTTGAACGTTGGGCTAGTCGTGCCGATACCTATATTGCCGCCACTCAATATCGTTAGTCTTTCCCCCGCCCCACTTTCAACAACGGCAAACCGGTTGTTTGAATCCACACGCCCAAGATGCCACTCGGCTATCCCAGCATCCTCAAAATACAGATATGAGTTTGTTGGCGAGTCCAGAATCGCCGACACATCTCCACTGCCTGTGTACAAATGAAGTTTAGCTTGCGGACTCGTCGTACCAATCCCGACGTTGCCACCACTCAATATAGTTAATCTTTCCGCCACCCCACTTTCAACAATATTAAAACTATTGTTTGACTCGTAGCGACCTACATGCCATTCATTTACATTTGCATCCTTGAAGTACAAAGCGTTGTTTGATTGAGAATCAATCGCTATATCTCCTTCGTAAACATGCAGCTTAGTCGTGGGACTCGTAGTGCCTATGCCGACGTTGCCGGAACTGGTAATTCTAAACCTTTCACTTCCACCGGTGGTGAAATTCAAGAAACCAGTGCCTGTTGTCAGGTAAATATTCCGTAGGTCTCCTCCTGCACTTGTTCCCAAATTCAAATCGTCGTTTACGCCCAAACTCATTAATGTTCGATAGCCGCCGGCTGCATTGAGCGACCGGTATCCTTCGTTGTTGTCAACCGTAACGTCACCGCCAGACACATGCAGTTTTGCTCCTGGAGAAGTAGTGCCAATACCGACGTTGCCGCCAGTGTTGAAAATGACATCGCTGTCAGCATCCAGCTGGATGTTTGCCGTGCCGGTATTATCCCGAACGTAGAGATAGCCATCTCCGGTAGCGTCCGCACCGGCTGTCAGGACACGCGATGAAGCACCACTAACATCAAATATCGCGCTGTTATCTGCACCGGTTACCGTCAGCTTGTAGGTAGGTGTGGTGGTGCCGATGCCGACGTTGCCCGCGCTGGTAATACGCATTTGCTCGGTGCCATAGCTACCTGCAGAAGCTGTCTTAAAGACAAGTGCACCATCAGCAGAGCCTGTTGTGTCTTCAGCTTCACCAGCAATAGCAGCGTACAATCGACGTCCTTGCGTTGCGTGATTAAGTTGAAAAAGCATCTGGACTTGGTTTGTTGATGTAGCAGAATTGTTAAACAGTGTCAGAGCAGATGCTATTCCATTCGTATCTCGCTGGAAGATAGCCGCGTCTGTACCTAGTACATGCAATGGTGCGGCTGGTGAGGAGGTACCAATCCCCACATTCCCACTTAAACGCCACACGTCGGTACCATCGGTTGCCCAGGAACCGACCGAGCCGCCGCCAATCAGGCTGCCAGCCCAGTAGAGGTCGCCGCCGGTATTGTAGAGGCGGTTGGTGGTGACGGACGGTGCGGCAATCGGCGAGAGATAGGCTGTCCCGTCTAGGACGAGATGCGAGAGCGTCGCGGTGGCAAGGGTGGTATTGCCGGTAACCGTGAGCAGTTCGGTGTTGAACTCCTCACCAATCGCATCCATGCGATCGCCGATCGACTCATAGATCCGATCCGTCTGACCATAGAAGAGCGTCTTGCCGACGAGATCGCTGGTATCGACAGAAGACCGGCCGCCGCCCTTTTCAACCACCACTTCCTTGACGGTCTCCCGGAGGATGGTCGTCGGATTGGTTACATATTCATTCGTGACGTACTCGTTGACGACACGAACCACCGGCGAGGAGGACGCTTGCACTTCTAGTGGAAGGTTAGTCTTCTCCGCCACCGGTTCCGGTGTCAGTGGCGGATCATTGACGTAAATGATTTTGGATTTTTCGCCGCAGGGATCATTCTCATTGAACAGCAGCTTCAGGCCACACCACGCGCTGCCAAAAAAGGAAGTCGTACTTGCTGCCAAAGCAGGCGAAAACCACAAGCCAAACAGGATTATTATGAGTGCTGTACCAACAGTCCGCCGCATACCAATTCTTGATTAGAATTGTACCACGGCGCGTAGGGGCGGATTTCGGGAATTTAGGATGGTGGGGATAGGTGCAGAGGTTGCCGTTTTCGGCGCGGACTTTATCGCCCCCGCACATAGCGAATCGCTCATAATCACCCGAAAAAAGCGACTAGAAAGAGACTAGTTGGAAAATCGGTTTCTTGTAACTATATGATTTCTTTGGTGATCCCGGCAGGATTCGAACCTGCGACCCTCAGATTAGGAATCTGATGCTCTATCCTGCTGAGCTACGGGACCACGGCGACCCTCATAGACCTTCAGGCTGCGTGCAGGCAAGAAAAACCCGGATGCGGCGGGAACCGGATGTCATCCAAGCTCGATGACGGTGATCTCCGGGGGCGAGCCGAAACGCACCGGCATGATCGAGCATCCGAGCCCGCCGGAGACGACGAGATTGCGCCCGTCCTCGACGATGTGGCCGTAGGCGTAGCGGTTGCCGTAGGCGGACGGTACCACCGGCGAATAACCGAACAGGCGCACCTGCCCGCCATGGGTATGGCCGGACAGCGTCAACGACACCCGGCCGGGCACTTGGGGGAAGATATCCGGTTCGTGCGCCATCAGCAGCACCGGCGCGTCGTCGGTCACCTTGGCGAGCGTTGCGGGCAGGTCGTCGAAGCCGGTCATGCGGCTGCGGCCGTAGCGCCGGCCCGGCAGCAGCGCGATCTGCGATGACAGGCCGGCGAGCCAGAACGGCCGGCCGTCCTTTTCCAGGCGCGCCGCATCGTTCTCGAACACCGGAAAGCCGGCCGCGCGCAGCGCCCTGTGGGCGAAGGTCTCGCCGCCGCCCGCAAGCTGGACGGCCTCGTCCTCCCACCAGTCGTGATTGCCCTGGATGGCGTGGACGCCGAGCGGCGCTTCGAGCTTGGCCAGTTCGGCCGCCCACATCTCGGGCGCGACCGCGCCCGTCACCAGCCGCATGCCGCTGACGAAATCGCCGAGCAGCAGGATGATGTCGCCCGAAAGCCGGTTGGCCTCGGCGCAGATGCGGCCGATGCGCTCCGCCGTCATCCACGGTTCGCAGGCGTGAAAGTCGGCAAGGGCGACGATGCGCAGCTTCGGTCCGCGCTCCCAGCCGGGCGGGCTCAGCCGGTAGCGGGCAATCCGCAACCGCCACAGCGGCTCGATGGCGACCGCGTAGGCGGCAAGCGCGCCGACGACAAGCACGCCGGCGCCGGCAAGCTTCAGGAACGACCGGCGCGACAGCACCTAATCATCCTCGAACAGGCTCGCTTGCAGGGCGGCGAGGTCGGCCGGCGCGTCGAGGCCGAGATGTTTCCAGGCATTGGCCGTCAGCACGCGGCCGCGCGGCGTGCGCTGGATGAAACCCTGCTGGATCAGATAGGGCTCGATGATGTCCTCGATGGCGTCGCGCGGTTCAGACAGGCCGGCGGCAATGGTTTCGATGCCGACCGGGCCGCCGCCGAAATTGCGCGCGATCATGGTCAGATAGCGCCGGTCGAGCTGGTCGAGGCCGACGGAATCGACCTCCAGCCTGGAGAGTGCCTCGTCGGCGACCGGCCGCGTCACCTCGCCCGCGCCGGCGACATCGGCGAAATCGCGTACCCTGCGCAGCAGCCGGCCGGCGATGCGCGGCGTGCCGCGGGCGCGCCGGGCGATCTCCAGCGCCCCGTCATCGGCAATGGCGAGCCCCATGATGCGGGCGCCGCGGCGCACGATTTTCTCCAGTTCCTCCGTCGTGTAGAAATCGAGCCTGACCGGAATGCCGAAGCGGTCGCGAAGCGGCGTCGTCAAAAGCCCGAGCCTGGTTGTGGCGGCGACGAGGGTGAACCTGGCCAGTTCGATCTTGACCGAACGCGCCGCCGGCCCTTCGCCGATGATGAGATCGAGCTGGTAGTCCTCCATGGCCGGGTAGAGGATTTCCTCCACCGCCGGGTTCAGCCGGTGCACCTCGTCGATGAACAGGACGTCGCGGTCTTCCAGATTGGTGAGCAGCGCCGCCAGATCGCCGGCCTTGGCGATGACCGGCCCGGAGGTGGAGCGGAAATTGACGCCGAGCTCGCGCGCCATGATCTGCGCCAGCGTCGTCTTGCCGAGGCCGGGCGGGCCGACGAACAGCACGTGGTCGAGCGCTTCGCCGCGCGATTTCGCCGCCTCGATGAACACTTTCAGATTGGCGCGGGCGGCCTGTTGGCCGACGAACTCGTCGAGACGCTGCGGCCTGAGCGTACCGTCGGCGTCGTCGCCGTTCTGCTCGGCCGAGATCAGGCGCTGGCTGTCGTTCATTCAAGCAGCTCCATGCCGGGAACGGATTTCGCCGCTTTCCGATCGAGCGTTACGACATGGTCGCAACCCGATTCCAGTGAGCGCGCTGCGATCAGCGCATCGGCAAAGTCGGCATTGTGCAATTCGACCAGCCTTACCGCGCGGACAACCGCGTCATGATGCTCGATCTCCATGCCCCTTATTTGCAGGATCCGCCGCATCGCCGCGACGCATTCAGCCCGACCGTAGCCATACTGGCTTGCCAGGGCCCAGTTGATTTCCAGCATCGTGGCCATGGTGACGAAGCCGTTGAATTCGTGGTTGAGCTTGCGGCCGAATGCCTCGACTACGGGTCGCTGAACGGGATCGTCGTCGACAAGGAGCCGAATCAATATGTTGGTATCGATGCCGACGCGTTTCACGCGGCATTCTCCCGCTCGTCGCCACGCGGCTGCGCCGCCTGCCGCCCGCCCGCTTCGGCGATCGTGCGATCGATGTCCTCAAGCGACGCCGGGCCGTTCGGCGGTGCGCCGAGGAAGCCGCGCAAATCGTTGAAATCAATGGATTTCGGCGTGATTATCACGCCCTGATCAATGATGGTCCACACAACGGCGTCGCCCGGCAGCAATCCCAGGCGTTCACGCAATTCCTTCGGCAGCGTAACCTGCCCTTTCGCGGACAATACTAACTCATGGCGCATTACAGTATTCCTTCCGACAATTTTCATTTTGGCGGAAAGATTCGAAAATTTCAACTTCTACTTCGCCAGCTCCTTCAGGCCGAGGCGGATCAGCGTCGCCGAGGCGGCGTCCTCGCCGGCCTGTTTCAGCGCCGCGGCGACGGCGTTGGCGGCGTGGTCGCGGCTGTAGCCGAGATTGACCAGTGCCGAGACCGCGTCGGCGACGGGTGCGGCGGCGACGCCCTCGCCGAGCTCCTGTTTCAGGCCGATCGTGCCCGACGCCTCGCCGGCCAGCGCCGGGGCCTTGTTCTTCAATTCGGTGACGATGCGCTCGGCCACCTTCTTGCCGACGCCGGGCGCGCGCGACACCATGGCAACGTCGCGCAGCGCCACCGCGTTGGCAAGCTCGGACGCCGACAGGGTGGAAAGCACCGCCAGCGCCACCTTGGCGCCGACGCCCTGCACGCCCTGCAGCAGCCGGAACCATTCGCGTTCCAGCGCCGAGGAGAAGCCGAACAGCCGCAGCTGGTCCTCGCGCACATGGGTCTCGATGAACAGCACCACCGCCTCGCCCGGTCCGGGCAGGCCCGCAAGCGTGCGCGCGCCGCAATGGGCGACATAGCCGACGCCGCCGACGTCGATCACCACATGGTCCTCGCCGATCTCGTCGACGACGCCCTTCAGCTTTCCGATCATGACAGCGCCCCGCTGCCGGTTGTGGTTTCCGCCATGGCTCGCAGCCTCTCCAAAAGCAGGTCCCTTTGCGCGGTCAGCCCCTTGTAGGCAAGCTGCTCGGCGCTGAGCCCCGCCAACTGTTCGGCGAAGGCGCCGCTTATGCGCCGCCTGTCCGGATGGGCCTGCAACCGCGCCATCGGGTCGACATGGACGCGCACGGTAAACAGGATTCTGCCGCTTTCCGGCAGCAACCGTAGCGTCTGGTATTCGACCCGCAGGAATACGCCGGCCGTAAGGTCGCGCTTCTTCAGATGCTCGGCGGTGCGGTCGTCGTGAAACAGTTCGTCGTCGGCATAGACCGACCAGTTCATCCGCCACACCGGCTGATCGGGTTTGAGGTTGTCGAAGACGCGGTTGATCATGGCGGCGTTGCGGGTGCCGGCACCGAAACCTGGAACCGGCGCGTGGATGTCTTCCATGGCCCGGCCGAACTTCTCGCCGAGCGACCACGAAGACGGGAAACTCAGCGAGCCGGCGATGAGCCGCCAGCCGGCCTCGTCGCGGCCGAGCACCAGCAGGTCCTCCTGCACCAGCTTCGCCGCGATCGCCAGCTTCGGTTCGTCGCCGTCGAGCCCGACCGGCCGGCCGTTGACATCGATTACGTTGCCATCCCGCCGATAGATCGCGGGAAACCGTCGCACGACATGGGCGGCGATCAGGTCGCGAACCTCCCGTTGCGCCGCCTCGCTGCCGGCTTCGGCCATGAAGGTCCGGCCCGGATAGAGCGCGGCGAGGCGCTGCTTTTCCTTCAGGTAGAAATCGAGATGCTCGTCGACCTCGATCCAGTCGTGAAGGTCGAGCGGCTTCAGCCCGATGCGAAACAGCGGGTGGCTGCCGTCATAGGGCGTGTGCCTCATCCGCCCGGTTGGCTCAACTTTCGGCCCGGTACGGGCGTTGCTGTCGACCGCCGCCATGGGGTTCAGCCGCTCGCAACCCGCCGCGCCAGCGCGATGGCGTCGCGATGATGCGCATGGCAGATGGCGATTGCCAGCGCGTCGGCGGCATCGTCGCTGTCGAAAGTCGCCCTTGGCATCAGTACCCTGACCATCATGTGGATCTGCTTCTTGTCGCCATGGCCGACGCCGATCACCGCCTTCTTGACCGCGTTGGGCGCGTATTCGGCGACCTGAAGGCCGGCGCGCGCCGGCACCAGCATGGCGATGCCGCGGGCCTGGCCGAGCTTCAGCGTCGCGGTGGCGTCGCGGTTGACGAAGGTCGTCTCCACCGCCGCCTCGCGCGGCGCGTGGCGATCGAGCGTTTCGGCAAGCCCGTCGTGAAGCTGGCAGAGCCGTTCGGAGAGCGGCGCCCTGGCGTCCGACGCCACGGTTCCCGCCGCGACGAAGCGCAGCGCGTTGCCCTCGGCCTCGATCACGCCCCAGCCGGTGCGGCGCAGCCCCGGATCGATGCCGATGATGCGAATCGTTTCACCCATGCGCGCCAGCATAGCGCGCGCGGCGGCCGGCGCCACGCCTGATGCGCTGGCATGGATGTCAGCGGTGGGAAAAGGCGGTGTTGAGCAGCGAGATCTGGTCGTTGACCGGGTTGGCCGGGGTGGCGTCGTCCTCGGCCTTGCCGCGGCCGTAGATCTCCTCGTCCATGCGGCGGACGACACCCTGCAGGCTGAGCGAACGCGCCACGAGGTCGCGAAACGATTCGGGCAGTTCGGGCCAGGCCGGCGATTCCTCTGAGGCCGACTGGGTGTCGAGCCTGACCTTGGATTTTTCCGAGGCCACCTGGTCGCGGGTCATCTCGCCGGAATTGGCGGCGCGCTGCAGCAGCAGCCAGGAGGCGATCTGCATCAGCCTCGTCGTCAGCCGCATCGATTCGGCCGCATAAAGCGTGGCGGCAAGGCGCGACAGGCGCTTGGCTTCCTCGCGGCCCTCGCCGTCGAGATATTCGGCGGCCTGTTCGACCAGCCGCATGCCCTCGTCATAGAGCGGTTTGAACGAAGCGGAAAAAGCCCGGCGCTCGGCCAGGTTGATGGTCACCGCAACTGAATTGTCGGGCCGGTCCATGGCGCGATCAACTCCCTCACATTCTGCCCCCATGCGGCGAGGAAGCGCGTCCCGGGCGCCGTTTCCGGCAATCGATGGACAGGAAAAAGCTGCTTCTTCGTCGACCGGGCCAAGGTGCGCCGTCGGCCGCGCGAAGGCAAGGGGATGTTTAACAAAGGGTTAACGCGGCCGCCAGGGCCTTGATTTGAGAGGCGTTTGGCGCGCGGACGAAAAAAGAGCCGCAACGAGGCGGCTCTGGAAGTTAAACAGGGAGGCGTCAAACAGAGTGGCAAAACCACCCGGTAGGAATCCAGAAAACTGGATCGGTTACAGTAAACACTCGTAAAGCTTAACGCATGGTTAACGCGTCGCATTTTATTCAAGTTTGATCCTTTGGCGGCGGTGGGGGGCGGTGCGAGATGGCGCGGTTGCTGATCTCCCTCTCAAGGGGGAGATCGGGCTTCACGTGCCTCCCTCATCCATTTGCGGTGCGGCAAAGGGAATCCGCACGCACGGCACGTGCTTCCCGCAGGGGTCGGCGCGGGTTTGAAAGCTCCCCGTTCTCGTCCCGGACCGGGGCCGGGACCGCTTCGCTTCATGACCGGGGAGAAATTGGCGGAAGCGGGAAGACGGGCGGTCGAAAGGATCGCTCATCGAGGCAGTGCGGTGCGGTGCCAGACCGCCCGTCCGCCGCCCCGGCCGGGCCGGTTCTAGACCCGGCTTCCCTTGGGACGGCGGAACAATCATCGCACGGGCGTCAGCGGCGTGGAAAAGCGGATGGTCGAAAGGAAGCGGAAAAAGCGGGAAACAGGGCGCTTGGCCGTGGTGGCGCCGTGAATTTGTTCACGGAAAGGCTGGTTTGAGATTGAATCTGAGCAAACATGTTCTCCCTTGCTAACTAATTGACTTTACTCAAAATTTTCTTAAATCCAGCGTTTACTAGTCCTGCATCAACGGCGGCTTGGATTCCCACGAAGAAACCCAACCGTAGGCCACCCAATTGTTGAGAGTTATTGCCGTAAAAGAAACCCGCTTCTCGCGGTGTACATCCAGGATAAAGGTTTCCTTACCACCTCTATCGGTCCCCTGTGACAGCAATATGCCTTTTAGATTGGAGGTTGTTTCCGCAGAGAGGTGTTCGTGGAACTGAACGTAAAATGACACCGGCATGATTCTGTCTTTGTCCGCGAGTTTTATTCGGCTCCATTCATCTAGCCTTGGCCTTCAGACCAATTCAAGGCAGGCGGCGGCCAGCTCATCTGTTCGGGGATGTGAGCGACGTCACATCTACCGCAAATCCGGGCGGGTAGCGTTCGTCCAGCGTCGCTTGACCCCTGTCACGCGGGGCTGTCTCTACAAAGGAGAAGCACGATGAAACCCTTGAACATTCTCGCAACCGCCCTTCTGGCCGGACTTGGACTTGCCGCGCTTGCGGCGCCGGCAAGCGCCTGCACCAACAGCACATGGAAGAAGGTCTCCGGAAACAGCTTTGCCGACACCATCAGGGGTCGCGATTGCGGTGGCTCCATGTCGGTACGGATGACCGGCAGCTTCGGTGATACCGGATGGATACCGATGTACAAGAACGGTACGACCAATTTCGTCGCCCAGTATGGCGACGGTCAGGTTCTGACCGACATCCACATGAAGCTGAACGGCACGACGATGACCGGCTCCTTTCACCACAAGGCGGCCAGCGGCACCAGCTCCACGCATGGCACCTATCATCTGACCAGTTTCTGAGAGCGCCTGGGCGCCATGCCGCTCCCTTGTGGCGTGGCGTCCGGCCCGATCGGGCAGACACGATCACCTGGCGATGAACTCGCGCAAATACCGGGACTCCCTTTATAGCCCCTTCGCCATGTCTCTCAGCCGGAACTTCTGGATCTTGCCGGTCGAGGTCTTGGGAATCTCCTCGAAGATCACCTGCTTGGGGCATTTGAAGCGCGCCAGCAGCGTGCGGCAATGCGCGATGATCTCGTCTTCCGTCGCCTCCTTTCCGGGCTTCAGCTCGACATAGGCGACGGGCGTCTCGCCCCATTTGTCGTCGGCCTTGGCGACGACGCCGCAGGCGGCCACGGCGGGATGCTTGTAAAGCGCGTCCTCCACCTCGATCGACGAGATGTTCTCGCCGCCGGAGATGATGATGTCCTTGGAGCGGTCCTTCAGCTGGATGTAGCCGTCGGCGTGCATGACGCCGAGATCGCCGGAATGGAACCAGCCACCGGCGAAGGCCTCGTCGGAAGCCTGCCTGTTCTTCAGATAGCCCTTCATGACGATGTTGCCGCGGAACATCACCTCGCCGATGGTCTCGCCGTCGGGCGGTGTCTTCTCCATGGTCTCGGGGTCCATCACGGTCAGGCCTTCCAGCGCCGCGTAGCGCACGCCCTGGCGCGCCTTTTTCGCCGTGCGCGCGTCGCGGTCTAGATCGTCCCACGCGCCGTGCCATTCGTTGACCACCGCGGGCCCGTAGGTCTCGGTCAGCCCGTAGAGATGGGTGACGGCGAAACCGGCGTCGGCCATGCCGGAGAGCACCGCCTCGGGCGGCGGGGCGGCGGCGGTGTTGAAGGTGACGGTTTGCGGAAAATCGCGCTTGTCGGCGTCCGGCGCGTTGATCAGCGTCGACATGACGATCGGCGCGCCGCACAGATGGGTGACACCGTGGTCGGCGATTGCGTCGTACATGGCGCCGGCGCGCACCCAGCGCAGGCAGACATGGGTGCCGGCCTGCACAGCGAGCGTCCACGGGAAGCACCAGCCGTTGCAGTGGAACATCGGCAGCGTCCACAGATAGACGCAGTGCTTGCCCATGCCGGCGTGGATGGTGTTGGAATAGGCCATCAGCGCGGCGCCGCGATGGTGGTAGACGACGCCCTTGGGATTGCCGGTGGTGCCGGAGGTGTAGTTGAGCGAGATCGCGTCCCACTCATCGTCGGGCATCGACCAGCGGAAATCCTCATCGCCCTCGGCGACCAGCGCCTCGTAGTCGAGCGCGCCGATGCGCTCACCCTTGGCATAGGGCGCGTCGTCGGGATATTCGGGATCGTCGTAGTCGATGACCAGCGGTTCGACCCTGGCGATCTCCAGCGCCTCGGCGACGACACCGGAAAACTCGCGGTCGACGATCAGAAGCTTGGATTCTGCGTGGTCGAGCTGGAAGGCGATGATCGCCGCGTCGAGGCGGGTGTTGAGCGAGTGCAGCACCGCTTTGACCATCGGCACGCCGAAATGGCATTCCAGCATCGGCGGCGTGTTGGACAGCATGACCGACACCGTGTCGCCCTTGCCGATGCCGCGTTTGGCGAGCGCCGAGGCGAGCCTCAGCGACCGGGCGTAGAAATCGCCGTAGCTGATATGCGTGTCGCCATGGATGATTGCGGTGTGGTCGGGGAAGGTCCTGGCGGCGCGCTCCAGATAGGTCAGCGGCGTCAGCGGCTGGTGATTGGCGGCGTTCTTGTCGAGGCCGATATCGTACTGGTTGGTCATCTGCGGGCGTTTCCGGTGCTTTTCTACAGCCATAAAACACAACATCATGCCGTGGTCACTACTGTAGAATTACGCTCACCCCGTCCCATGTCAGCTTGGCGCCGACAAGCAGGACCATCGTATACATGAACGGGTAGAAGACCTCGCGATCCATGCGCCTGACGATTACCACGCCGGCGAGAACCGCAACCGGGACGATCGGCACCAGCACGGCGGATGCGGCGAGATTGGTGGCGTCGAACTGGCCGAGGGCGAAGAACGGCACCAGCTTCACCGCGTTGACGATGGCGAAGAACACGGTCGAGGTGCCGGTGTAAACTCTCGGTTCGTGGCCGAGCGGCAGGGCGTAGATCTGGTAGGGCGGGCCGCCGGCATGGGCGACGAAGCTGGTAAAACCGGTGACTGTTCCCCACAACGTGCCGCGCACCGCGCTCTGGTGCTTTACGGTGGTCCTGCCGCGCCGGCGATTGAAAAACCAGCGGCCGGCGGAAGCGACGGCGATGACGCCGACGATAAGCTTGATCATCGCCGTTGTTACGATCGCCGCGGTCATCCAGCCGATGCCGATGCCGAGAATGCCGCCGGGCAGAACGTGCCTGAGCGTTGCAGCATCGCGATAGCCGCGCCAGCTCCACAGGGCGAAGATGTCCATGACCACGAGGATCGGCAGCATCACCGCCGCGGCCTGCACCGGCGGCAGCACCAGGGTCATCAGCGGCACGCCGATCAGCGCCATGGCGCCGCCGAGACCGCCCTTGGACAGGCCGACCAGCGCGACCGCCGGCACGGCGGCGGCATAGAAGTGGGGATCGCTTATCAGCTCGTTCATGACGGTTCCGGTTCGGATGGCCGCGCTTTATCGCGTCGCGGCCCGGCTTTCCAGTAACCATCGCCGCGTCACGGCGGTTTTCAACGGCGCCAAGTCCGGCTATGCCGCATTCATGCCGAGATCGGCCCGCATTAGGCTGAATGCCGATGCGGCCCGGGACGCGAGAAAGGTTGGCGGGAGAAGTCATGAGCGGGAACGCGCAGGAACGCTGCAGGCTGGTTCTGATCGGTCCGGCGGCGCCCGACTGGCGGCGCAGCGCCGAGCAGATCGCCGATGCGCTCGACGGCGGCGATGTCGCGTCGCTGATCCTGTGGCAGGGCGAACTTTGCGAGGCCGATTTCCAGAAACTGTGCGAGGCGGTGGTGCCCGCCGCGCAGTCGGCCGGCGTTGCCGCTATCGTTGCCGGCGACAGCCGCATCGCCGGGCGAACCGGCGCCGACGGCATTCACAGCGACAAGCGCGACGAACTGGCCGATCTCGTGGAAGCCCATTCGGGCCGCCTGATCATCGGCGCCGGCGGCGCCAGGACCCGGCACGACGCGCTCGAACTGGGCGAACTCAGGCCGGACTACGTTTTCTTCGGCCGTTTCGGCTACGACACGAAGCCCGAGCCGCACCCGCGCAATCTCGGGCTCGGCGGGTGGTGGGCGGAGTTCGTGGAAATTCCCTGTATCGTGATGGCGGGCTCCGTCATCGAATCCATCGCGACGGTGGCTGCGACCGGCGCCGAGTTCGCCGCCGTCTCCACGGCGGTGTTCACCGGATCGACGGCGCCGGGCGAGGCGGTGCGCCGCGCCAATGCGCTGCTCGACGAAAAGGCGCCGCCGCTTGGAGAGCCGGCGTGAGCCTCCGCGCCGGCATGTTGTCGCGCGGCGTGGTCGCCGCCGCGATCATCGCCATCCTTCCGTCACTTGCGCCGGCGGTCGAGACGACCGCGGGCGAGGACCGGGCGGCGATCGATGTCGAGCGTTTCGGCGGTCGCAAGCCTGATGCGGCGTTCGGGGCCTATCAGCGCGGCCTCTATCTCACGGCGCTCAACCTGGCCAGACCGCGCGCCGAAGACGGCGATCCTGCGGCGCAGACGCTGATCGCCGAGATCTACTGGCGCGGCCTCGGCGTGCCGCGCGACGAAAAGAAAGCGCTTGGCTGGTACAGGCTCGCCGCCGAGAAAGGCGTGGCGGCGGCACAGTTCCGCTACGGCATGGCATTGCTCAACGGCACCCTGGTGGAGAAGGACGAGGAGGCGGCGCTGAAATTCCTCAAGCTGTCGGCCGACCAGGGCAATCTGCACGCGCAGTTCAATTTCGCCCAGCTCACGGTCAGTCGCAAACCGGGCGCCGACGGCATGGCGCAGGCCGTCGATTATTACGAGAAGGCGGCAAACGCAGGTCTGCCGGATGCGCAATACGCCATGGCGCAGGTCTACGCCAATGGCGCCGGCGGGCGTTCGCACGACCCGCGTGAGGCGCGCGTTTGGCTGGAACGCGCGGCGCGGCAGAATTTCGATACCGCGCAGCTCGAACTTGCCACCTGGCTGGTGGAAGGTCGCGGCGGCGAGCGCGACATGGAGGCCGGTTTCAGGTGGATGAAGCTCGCCGCAGAAGCCGGCAATGTCGCGGCGCAGAACCGGCTTGCCAAGCTCTATCGGGCCGGCCTGGGGGTCGAGGCCGATCCGGTGGTTGCGGCGGCCTGGTACATCATCGCGCGGCGGGCGGGCCTGAGCGATCCGGAAATGAACGTGTTTCTCGACGGGTTGACGGTGGAACAGCAGCAGCGGGCGATCGAAACGGCGAACCGGCTGCGCTGACGGGAGGCCCGCAACCGGCTTGCAAGCCGGCCGGAATTGTGGTCTTGAGGCGCCGCGTCGCGCACGAAAGACATCCTTGAAAGCACTGGTATGAAAATCAACGGCAACGAAATCCGTCCCGGCAATGTGATCGAACACAATGGCGGCCTGTGGGCCGCGGTGAAGACCAATGCGGTCAAACCCGGCAAGGGCGGGGCCTACAACCAGGTCGAATTGAAGAACCTGATCGACGGCACCAAGCTCAACGAGCGCTTCCGCGCCGCCGAGACCGTGGAACGGGTGCGCCTGGAGCAGAAGGACTTCTCCTTCCTCTACGAGCAGGGCGAGGCGCTGGTGTTCATGGATCTGGAGAGCTACGAGCAGCTCGAACTGCAGAAGGATTTCGTCGGCGATCGCGCCGCCTTCCTGCAGGACGGCATGACGGTGACCGTGGAACTCTACGAGGAGAAGCCGATCGGCATTTCGTTACCGGACCAGGTGACGCTGACGATCGTCGAGGCCGATCCGGTGGTCAAGGGCCAGACGGCGGCATCGTCGTACAAGCCGGCGCGCATGGAAAACGGCATCCGCGTGATGGTGCCGCCCTTCATCGAGTCCGGAGAGCGCATCGTCGTCGACACCAATGAGATCACCTATGTGCGGCGCGCCGACTGAATGGTGCTGACGCGCCGATCGCCGGGAGAGCGATAAACCATGGCCCGTTCGGCGATCCTCAATGTCATGGTGCAGGCGGCGACGAAAGCCGGCCGCTCGCTGGCGCGCGACTTCGGCGAGGTGCAGAACCTGCAGGTGTCGCGCAAGGGCCCGGGCGATTTCGTCAGCCAGGCCGACACCCGCGCCGAGGACATCATCTTCCGCGAACTGAGCCGCGCGCGGCCGGGTTACGGCTTCCTGATGGAGGAGCGCGGCGCGGTCGAAGGTGACGACGACCAGCACCGGTGGATCGTCGATCCGCTCGACGGGACCATCAATTTCCTGCACGGCATCCCGATTTTCTCGGTCTCGATCGCGCTGGAACGCCAGGGCGAGCTCGCGGCCGGGGTGATCTACAATCCGGCCATGGACGAGCTCTATACCGCCGAGCGCGGCGGCGGCGCCTTCCTGAACGACCGGCGCATGCGCGTGGCCGGCCGGCGCGATCTTGCCGACACGGTGATCTCCACCGGCATACCGCATCTGGGCCGCGGCGGGCATGGAACGGCGCTGGCCGAACTGAAGAACGTCATGGCCGGGACGGCGGGCATACGCCGGTTGGGCTCGGCGGCGATCGATCTTGCCTGGGTGGCGGCCGGTCGGGTCGACGGCTTCTGGGAGGCGGGCCTGAGCCCGTGGGACGTCGCCGCCGGTACGCTGATGGTGCGCGAGGCCGGCGGATTTGTCACCGACCGGTCCGGCGGCCAGGATATCTACGGCACCAGAACCATCGTTGCCGGCAACGAGCCGGTGCACAAGGGCCTGCTTGCCGCGCTTGACGGCAAATAGTGGCCGGGTCGGCCGGAAAAAGCCGCCGCCGCTTCCGGCAGTCCTTTCATTTTCGACACAATTACGGTTAGATTCGCCGCCTGTGGTCCGGCGGGAAGAGGTGCGGCGATGGCATGGTTTGGCGTGATGGGCGAGGACGACGCGACAGGTGAAGCGGCGTTCGACCCGCAACGCCTGTCCTCGCCGCAGGTCTTCCTGCTGTCGATGCTGATCTTCCTGGCGATCACCGGTTTCATCGCCGCTATTCTCTACCGCCAGATCTCGTCCGCCTTCCAGACCAATCCCGGCCTCAACGGACTGATCCTGGGCGTGCTGGCGGTCGGCATCCTGCTCGCCTTCGGCCAGGTCGTTCGGCTTTTCCGCGAGGTTCGCTGGGTCAATTCGTTCCGCGCCGGCACGGAGGCGAAGTCGCCGGTGCTGCTGGCGCCGATGATGGCACTGTTCAGCCGCTCCTCGACCATGGCGCTGTCGACGATTTCGATGCGCTCGATCCTCGATTCCATCGCCACGCGGCTTGACGAGAGCCGCGACATCTCGCGCTACCTCATCGGGCTCCTGGTGTTCCTCGGCCTGCTCGGCACCTTCTGGGGGCTGTTGCAGACGATTGGATCGATCGGAGACACGATCGCCTCGCTCGATCCGGCGTCGGGTGATGCGTCCGACGTGCTCGATTCGCTTAAATCCGGCCTCGCCGCGCCGCTCGACGGCATGGGCACGGCGTTTTCGTCGTCGCTCTTCGGCCTTGCCGGCTCGCTGGTGCTCGGCTTTCTCGACCTGCAGGCGGGCCGCGCCCAGAACCGCTTCTACACCGAGCTGGAAAACTGGCTGTCGTCGGTGACCGATCTGGAATCGGATTTCGTCTCGGGCAACGCGGCACCGGCGCAGTCGCCGGAAGCGGCGGAAGAGGTCCGCGTCCTGTCGGACCGGTTGCGCTCGCTGCAGGAAAGCGGCGGCTCCAACCAGCGGGTCGCCACCGCCATGGCCAATCTGGCCGAGGGCATTTCCGGCCTGGTCAAGAGCATGCGCAACGAGCAGCAGATGATGCGCGACTGGGTGGAGGCGCAATCGGAGGAGCAGAAGGCCACCCGCGCCACGCTGGAGAAGCTCGCCGAGGCGATGAAAAAGCGGGCGGGACCGAAATAGATGGCACTGGCGCGGGCAAACCGGCGCCAGCGCGGCGTCGACTACTGGCCGGGCTTCGTCGATGCGCTGTCGACGCTGCTGCTGGCCATCATGTTCCTGTTGTCGGTGTTCGTGCTGGCGCAGTTCCTGCTCAGCCAGGAGATCACCGGCAAGGATGCGGTGCTGAACCGGCTCAATTCGCAGATCAACGAGCTGACGCAGCTCCTGTCGCTGGAGCGCTCCAACAAGCAGGACCTGGAGGATACGCTTGCCGGGCTACAGGCGTCGCTGAGCGACGCCGAGGCCGAAAAATCCCGGTTGGCGGCACTGCTTGCGCGCGGCGCCGGCGCCGGCGCGACCGCCGAGGCGCGCATCGCCGAAGTGGAGGGCGAGCTTCAGGACGAGAAGCAGCTCAGCCAGCGCGCCTTGAGCCAGGTGGAACTGCTCAACCAGCAGATCGCCGCTTTGCGCAAGCAGATCGCCGCGCTGGAGGACGCGCTCGACGTGTCCGAGCGGCGCGACCGCGAATCCAACGCCAAGATCGCCGACCTCGGCCGCCGGCTGAACGTGGCGCTGGCCCAGCGGGTTCAGGAACTCAACCGGTATCGATCGGATTTCTTCGGCCGGCTGCGGGAGATCCTGTCGGATCGCGAGAATATCCGCATCGTCGGAGACCGCTTCGTGTTCCAGTCGGAAGTGCTGTTCTCGTCGGGTTCCGACGAGATCAACGAGGCGGGCCGCGCCGAAATGGCCAAGCTTGCCGGCGCACTGCTTGAATTGCAGCGCGAGATTCCGCCGGAGATCAACTGGGTGCTGCGCGTCGACGGCCACACCGACAATGTGCCGCTTTCGGGTACGGGCCGGTTGCGCGACAACTGGGAACTGTCGAGCGCACGCGCAACTTCCGTTGTCAAGTTCCTGATCGAAAAGGGCATTCCGGCCAACCGGCTGGTGGCGGCGGGCTTCGGTGAGTATCAGCCGCTCGACGAGGCCGACACCGACGAGGCGCGCACCCGCAACCGCCGCATCGAATTGAAGCTGACGGAGCGGTAGGGCGGCGGCTATTCAACAGTGATGTAGAAATGCTCGTTCCTGCCGCCCGCCATGAAGCCGACCGGGCGCAGGATGACGTGATCGGTGCCGCGGAAACCCTTCTTTGCCCGGTAGTAGAACACGTGCGAGCGGATCTTGATCCCGGTACATCTGGCGCCCCAGGCATCGGTGGCTTTCGCATAATAGGGATCATGGTGCCCGACGCCCTCGCGCACGCGGCCATGGTCGCCCGATTTCACGATCTTGACCACGACCTTCATGGATTTGCAGTCGCGGCGCCGATAACGGTAGTAGGCCTGAAGAACGACCTCCTGCCCGCTCTTGACGGTTCGCCGCTCGGCCGCAACAGCCGGCCCGAGGTAAACCAGCGATAGTTCGGTAACCAGGAAGATCACCGCAAGAAGAAATCTCGGCAAGTTTCTATACCCCAGCCCTATTCTTGATCAGGACTTGAAGTTAAACAAAGCCGGTCGAGATTGCAACCGCAGGTTATGGAGGTGGCGGGCTCCTACTGCGCCTTGATCTCGCCGACAGGGCTGATCTCGACGCAGACCTCGAAGATCGCCTCCGGCAGCCTCGCCTTCACGTCCTCGGGCGGGGCGGACGTGCCGATCATCAGGCAGGGCCGGCCGTCCCTACCGGTTCCGGTGCCGACCGAGACCACGCCGTCGACGGCCATGATCTCGGCGTCGAACTTGGCGCGAACGGCTTCGATTGATTGCTGGTCGGAATTCATGGCGCGTGCTCCCTGGCTCGAAACGGCGCTGAACGCCGCGACGGCGGCGATGGTGAGGAGGAGTGACCGTGTTCGCATCACTCCTCCCTGGCAGAGAAATCTGTCGAAATCCGGGTGGACCGGAAATCGTCAGATCACATGAACCTGCGGCACGCAGAGATAGTTGGCGTTGCCGGTGGCGAAGTCGTTCTTGGCGTAGGAGCCCGAACCGCGCGCATAGGCCCACAACCCGATCGTGCAGCGGATATAGGCCCAGTCATTGGCGCCCAGCAGATAGGAGTTGTAGGTGGTGCGGTCGGTATCGAAGCGCTTGTTGACGTTGATGTTGTCGTCACCGACGTTCAGCACGTCGACATGGTTCCAGCCCTTCCAGTTGTACTGGTGCACGTTTGTCCAGGCCGAAACGGTGACGCGGGCGAATTTCGAGGTGAAGATGCCGTCGTCGGCCCTGACGATGTAGTAGCCGCGGAAGCGGAACAGCGGCCGGATGGAGTAGAACCGGCTCTGCGTCGGCTTGAACCAGAAACCGAAATCGATCCACGACTGAATCTTGCCGACACCGGTACCGGCCAGACCCGATCCGGCGCCGGAGGCCCAGTTGTAATAGTCCTTGCAGGCGCCGCCGCCGATGACGAGCTGGGAGGAGATGTCGCTCGCCTCGGTCAGCGGATCGTCGGAGGCATCGTCGGAAAACGCGCCGACCCAGGCCGGCGTCAGCATGGTGGCGTCGGTGGTC
The DNA here is from genome assembly GCA_041397625.1 of Rhizobiaceae bacterium. Taxonomy (GTDB): domain Bacteria; phylum Pseudomonadota; class Alphaproteobacteria; order Rhizobiales; family Rhizobiaceae; genus JAWKWH01. Next base: position 206,226 of record JAWKWH010000004.1, on the reverse strand, counting down.
AGCATCGCCGTGCGGGTGTCGATCTCGGCCGAGTAGCGGGCTTCCTGCGATTGCGCGTTCATCCGCGCCTCGATCTCCTCCAGTTCCTTCTTGGCCTGGGCGGCGAATTCGGCGTCGACGCCGGCGACCTTGGCCGGATCGAAACCGGCGGCGGCCAGCTGCTTTACGGTCGATTTCTCGCGCTCGTCCGCCGCCCTGGCCGCGGCGCGCTTCTCGGCCATCAGCTCGGCCATCTCGCGGTTGCGATCCTCGGAAATCTGCCGGACCATCTCGGCATGCATGTCGGAAAGGTTGGTCATTGCTTCAACTCCTGTTCGGTTTGACGATTGCGGGCCGTACCGGCGCCGCCCGTTGCCTGAGGGAAAGTCCGGCGATCACGCGGTGATCAGTTCGACGCCGAGCGCCATCAGCACGTTGGCGAGATTGTTGTGCAGCGTGACGGTGCTGGAGCCGGCAAACAGCAGGCCGGTGCCTTCCTGGGTCTTGCGGGAAAGCAGAAGCGAACCGGAATCGCCGCCGGCCGACATGTTGGTGGTCATGATCTGGTTGCGGAAATAGGCGATGCCGACGCCGTAGTTGACGGCGGAGGTGACATCGATGCCGATCACCTTGCCGGCGGTCGTCTCGGTGGTGCGGCCGCTCTTGACCACCTCCATGCCGAGCGTGGCCTCAACGGTTCCCTTGGGAATGCCGAGATTGACGATCGAGGCGATGACCAGGCGCTGGTCGCGCGGCTTGGCGAGCGCGGCGTCGACCAGGTTGTAACGGTCGGGACTGCCGAAGAAAATCGGCACGAAGCCGTAGAGTCGGGCGATCTCGTCGCCGGGAATGACGCCGCCGTCGAACGGGCCGGGCTGCAGGATGCGGTCGCCGATGGCCGCCGCGTTGGAGTTGGCGAGCACGTGGTTGTTGGAAAGGATGAGGACGTTGCAGGGGTGGCAACGCTCGCGCACCAGGCAGCCGAAGGTGCCGGCGGTGATGTTGAAATGCCCGATGCTGTAGCCGGGCACCGCCGGCCTGATGCGGGTGTCGAAGGCCTGCGCCTCGATGCGGCCGACCTCCTGGACGTCGGTCGGCATGCCGTCATAGGCGTCGGGCACCATGTCGGCGGAAGAAAGGCTCTTCTTGGCCACCTTCTTCTCGACATAAACGGCGACGCAGATGTCGTCGGTCGTCTTGCCGCCGGTTTCCTTGTAGCCGACGCCGACGCCGACGACATTGTCCTTGGAGAGGAGGTCGTCCTCGTTCTGCGCCTTCAGCGCCTGGGCGGTTGCAATCTGTGTCTCGTTATCGATCTGTGCCATGGTCAATTCCCTTCCTGAATGGAACGGCCGGCTTGGGCGCCGGATCACGACACGAGAGTAGATGGAAGTATTATTTCAATCGCGGCTGTTATATCGAAATTTGCGTCAATATTCGCGTTTTATTTTTCATATACATTAAATAATATTCATATCTGATTTGATTTTGTCTCTGTATTTCGCCGGTGTCATGCCATTCAAGTTCTTGAAGGCGCGCTGGAAGGTGCGCAGGTCGCGAAAGCCGGTCTCGAAGGCGACCTCGGTGATGGTGCAGTCGCGGGCGCGCATGCGCTTGACCGCCTGGTCGACGCGGTAATTGCTGAGCCAGCGATGAAAGCAAACGCCGGTCTTGCGGTGGAAGTAGGCGGAGAAATACTTGGCCTCGAGGCCGGCGATCTCGGCGGCATCCTCCAGCGACAACGGTTCATTGAAATTGGCCTCGACATAGGCGCGCACTTTTGCCAGGCGCCGATAGTAGGCGAAAGCCAGGTCGCACCTGGACGGGCGGTCTTGCATCTGAACCTCCATGGCGCCCCGCCCGGAAGCCTGCCGATACCCGCCCCGTCGATCATCTCGGCGATGGTCGATTGCGTTGGTCCACCATGCCCCGCTGAGACGGTGCGGTCTGTGACGGATGTCACAGTTCGACGCCGCGGCGGCCTCACATTGGCCGCGCCCCTTGCCGGACGGCCGGTTTTTCTGTTGTCTGCGACAAGCGGCAGCAGACGGGAGGAAGCGCTTTCATGGCGGCGGATGCGATCATCATCGGCGGCGGTCTCGCCGGCCTGGTGGCGGCGGCCGAACTGGCCGACCGGGGAAAGAGCGTCATCATCCTCGAACAGGAGGGCGAGAATTCGCTCGGCGGCCAGGCGTTCTGGTCGCTCGGCGGCCTGTTCTTCGTCGACAGTCCCGAGCAGCGGCGCATGCGCATTCGCGACAGCCGCGAGCTTGCCCTGCAGGACTGGCTGGGTTCGGCCGGCTTCGACCGGCCGGAGGATCAATGGCCCAGACGCTGGGCTGAAGCCTATGTCGATTTTGCCGCCGGCGAGATGCGACCGTGGCTTTACGACCAGGGCATGCGCTGGTTTCCGGTTGTCGGCTGGGCCGAGCGCGGCGGCGTGCTGGCCGACGGCCACGGCAATTCGGTGCCGCGCTTCCACATCACCTGGGGCACCGGGCCGGGCGTTCTGGAGCCGTTCGTTGCCCGCGTGCGAGAACACGCCGCCGCCGGGCGGATCGAACTGAAATTCCGCCACCGGGCAAGCCGGCTTACCAAGATGAAGGGCGCGGTGACGGGCGTGGCGGGCGAGGTCCTAAAACCGTCGACCGTCGAACGCGGGCAGAAATCCGGCCGCGAGACGGCCGGCGAGTTCGAGTTTACGGCCGGCGCGGTGATCGTCGCGTCGGGCGGTATCGGCGGCGATCTCGAGCTGGTGCGCAAGAGCTGGCCGGAGGACCGGCTCGGGCCGGCGCCGAAGACCATGATCGCCGGCGTGCCGCACCATGTCGACGGCCGCATGATCGCGATCACGAAGAAGGCCGGCGGCGCGGTGATCAACGCCGACCGCATGTGGCACTACACCGAAGGGGTCAGGAACTTCGACCCGATCTGGCCGCAGCACGGCATCCGCATCCTGCCCGGCCCGTCGTCGATGTGGTTCGACGCCACCGGAAAGCGGCTGTTGCCGCCATGCCTGCCGGGCTTCGACACGCTGTCGACGCTGAAAGCCATTCTCGCCACCGGCCACGAACATTCCTGGTTCGTACTGACCCAGAAGATCATCAAGAAGGAGTTCGCGCTGTCGGGCTCCGAGCAGAACCCGGACTTCACATCGAAATCGTGGCGGCAGGTGCTGAAGGCGCGGCGCGGCGCCACGGCGACGCCGCAGGTCGAGGCGTTCAAGCAGAAGGGCGAGGATTTCGTCGTCGCGGCGAACCTGCGCCAGCTCGTCGACGGCATGAACCGGCTGACCGACGAACCGCTGATCGACCACGGCCGGCTGGAGGCGCAGATCGTGGCGCGCGACCGCGAGATCGACAATCCGTTCTCCAAGGACGCGCAGGTGATCGCCATCCGCGGCGCGCGCAACTATCTCGGCGACAAGCTGATCCGCACGGCCAGGCCGCACCGGCTGCTCGATCCGGTCAACGGGCCGCTGATCGCCGTGCGGCTCAACATCCTGACGCGCAAGACGCTGGGCGGGCTGCACACCGACCTCAGCGCGCGGGTGCTGGGCGGTAACGGCGAACCGGTGCCGGGGCTCTATGCCGTGGGCGAGGCGGCGGGCTTCGGCGGCGGCGGTTATCACGGCTATAACGCGCTGGAGGGAACATTCCTCGGCGGCTGCATCTTTTCCGGCAGGATCGCGGGCAGAAGCGCCGGGTAGGTGGTCCAGGAAGCAAACCGGGCTGTCGCGACATTTACCGCGGCATTCGAACAATGGCCCGCCGGACGAAGCTGGCGTTGTATTCGGGGCCCTGAAACCGCTACTCGGCAATCTGGAATTGGTCTGCCAACTCGTAGTGTTCGATGGTTGCCGAATCGTAGACGTCTCGAACCTCCGGCGGCATCGCCTTCATGGGCTGATCCCAAAATTCTCCGAGCGCTGACGTAAGAGCCTCCATGCTTTCCCATATCTGGACCAGGCATCTGGCTCGATCACTGCTTCCCGGTACCGGCTTGCCGGCGTAGAAAGCGATCAACCCCGGTTTCCGGCTTAGTGAAGGATGCCTTTTCTGGAAAGCAAACTTCCTGTGTTCCTCTTCTTTTCCCTCCACGACAGTGCAGCGGTAAACACGCATTATCATTCTTGGCCTCCGGCAAAGTATTCAAGGACGGCAGCGAAATTCCAGCCGCTGTCTTCCATTTTTTAGCACATGTCGAAAGTCCACTTGCAGATGAAACCCGAAATCGAACTGCTCGAAGGGTCATCCGTCGCTCTTTACAGGCGGGTTGGAGTCTCTGCTGATTGACCGATGAAGCCGCGCACCCGTCCGAGGCATGCTTCACGCCTTTTCGGCGGCTGCATCTTTTCGAGAGGGACGGCCAGAAGGAGCGCTGGGTGAGGGGGAAGTGGGCTCTGGCTATCGAGCAATGCAAGCTTGGTACGTACCGATTGCATGCGCCCGACTTTCAGCGCGCGTCTTTCGTCGACCCCGGCTCTTCTTCACGAGGCATTTCGGTCGGCAAGGGCTCGGCGCGTTTGCCGCGCTGTTTTCTCAGCCGGTACCTGCTCTGGTATTCGCGCCTTTGTTTCGTCACTTCGTAGAGAACGATTCCGGAGCTGGTTCCCAGATTGAGGCTTTCGATCATGCCAAACATCGGAACGGCCACGCACATATCGCTGTTTTCGACCGCAAGATTGCTGATGCCGCGTTTCTCGTTGCCGAACCAAACAGCCAGTTTTGTATGTTCGGTGTAGTCTCCCTGATGCAGGTAGGTGTTCTTTCGACCCTTCACATGCGGCGAGGTCACGATCGAAACGAACCTGTTCTTCTCCAGATGGGCGAGACACTCTTCCGTGCTGTCAAAACGTTTCACGAACGTCCATTTGACCGCGGAAACGGATGTCGAGGAAAGCGACTTGCGCTCGCGCATGTCCTGCCAGTCATCGGGAAGTGCCCTGCGCGGATCGACGATGTAGACCTTTTCGACACCGAGCGCGTTTGCATTGCGTATCACTGTTCCGATGTTTTTGATGTCCGCCGGATCTTCGATTACCGCGACCAAGTTCTTGCAACGGAACGGTCTGATCGCATCCGCGCGCTTTCGGACCGATGCCCTCGGTTTCTTTGCTTCCGCGTTTTCCATGGTGGCTTCATACCACAAGCACTTGACGCTTCAAGGAGCGTGCTGGATGGGCGACTTGTCGGCGGTCCGTCGCCCGACACGAAAACCCACCTTTGCGTCGGATACACGGATTTCGGCGACGAGGAGATCAAGTGCATCCTGACGCCCGTGATCATGCGAGGCGAAGCGCCGGGCCGCCGGAGCCTTCGACCGAAGGAGGCAAGGCTGGCCCGGCCGGCGAAGGCCAGGCGGCGTGACGCTCACACTTCCTCGGCGATGTCCTCTGCCCACAGTTCCGGTTTTTCGGCGATGAAGCGTTTCATCAGCGCGATGCAATCCGGATCGTCGGCAAGGATCACCTCGACGCCGCGCGAGCGCAAAAAGTCCTCGTTGCCGCCGAAATTGACGTTCTCGCCGACGACGACGCGCGGGATGGCGAACTGGACGATGGTGCCCGAGCACATCATGCATGGCGACAGCGAGGTGTAGAGCGTCATCTTCCGGTAGCTCTTCTGCCGGCCGGCCTTGCGCAGGCAGTCCATTTCGCCATGGGCGATCGGATCGCCGCCCTGGACGCGCTGGTTGCGCCCCTGTGCGATCAGCCGGTCGCTCTCGGCCAGCACCGAACCGATCGGGCAGCCGCCCTCATTGAAGCCGGCAAGCGCTTCCTCGTATGCGATGCGGAGAAATTTCCTGTCGGTTTCGCTCAGCATGTCCCGCCCTTCCGTCAGCCGTTTTCACTCGGTTTACCTCTATGTCGCGGGCCGGTCCGGGGCAAGCGACCACCGGTGCGGCCAGAACACGAAACTTGCAATTCGCCGCCGAACGCGCAAACCTGCCGTCATGACGGTTTTGTGAAAGAGGCGAGTGCGCATGATGGATCGCGGCGACATGGGGGGTGGCGGCGAAGATTCTGCAATATTGATACCGCTCAGCGACTTCCGTCGCGAGCGGTCTCCGTTGCCGGTGACCTTCCACCGGAAGGAACTGGATCAGCTTCTCAATCTCTACGGCAAGATGGTCGCGGCCGGCGAATGGCGCGACTACGCCATCGACCACCTGACCGACCGGGCGGTGTTTTCGGTGTTCCGCCGCACCTCCGAGGTGCCGTTGTTCCAGATTACCAAGAACCCGAAGCTGGCGCGCAAGCAGGGTGCGTTCTCGGTCGTCTCCGCCGGCGGGCGCATCCTGAAGCGCGGCCACGAGCTTTCGCGGGTGCTGAGGATATTCGACAAGCCGCTGCGGCTGGTGAAGGCCTGAGGGCCGAGGGCGGTTCGTAAACGATTTCGGCGATTTGCGGCTTTCGAAGTAAAACAGTGCCGGGTGGGGATAAGGGCAAGAATCCAGCTTCCTTGTTACCCCCACCCAATCGACCTTCACTTCGTTCGGTCTCTTGTGCCTCCCCTCAGGGGGGAGGCGGGAGCCGGATGCCGCGATCGTTCTCCTCGCCGGCAAAAAGGCCAACAAGCCATATCAATTGAACGATGAACTCTAATGAAGGTGCTGGCCGCCGGTGCCGAGCACGCGGCAGAAATTGACGTCGATTTCCACCGGCCCGTCGCGCGGCGTCCTGAGTTCAGCCTTGAGTTCGACCGGAAACTCGACGCCGATCCTGGTCGCAAAGCCTACGGCCTTGGGCTCGCCGGCGAAACCTGATTTTCCGTCGGCGTAACTGACCTGCGCGCCGGCGATATTGCCGGCCGGGTCGAGATAGGAAATGCGGATGCCCTTGCCGCGCTGATGGGCGGCCAGCGCCAGGAACGGCGTCATCAGCAGCGCGCCGTGAACCGGGCCGTTGATGCGCGCCGGAAATTTCAGCCGGTCGAAATTGCCCAGGATGAACATGCCGCCGGTAAACGGGTCGGGAAACCGCAACTCGCCCGATTCCATCGTCTCGGGCCGGGCCGCCTCGGGATCGAACGCCTGCATCTGCTGCACCAGCAGCGCCATGGCGGCGACGCCGGGAATGCGATGCCGCTCCAGCCAGACCACCATCTCGCCGGCAGCCTCGGCCAGCTCCGGCGGATAACCCCTGGCGACGGCAGCGTTGCGGCACATCGCGGCAATCTCGTCGAAATCCATGGAACGCGTCTCGATCGCCGCGTCGTCGCTCATCTCGTCGTTCATGCTGTGATCGCCTTCACATTCGTTGGCGCCTGCCTATTGCATCATGGCGGCGATGAAAAGGCCCGCGGCCTGTGCGGCATGATCTCGATGGCACGGACACGGGAAAACGTTCCAAACGGCGAGGTGACGCCATGCATGTGCTTTTAGGACTTCTCGGCATCCTTGCCGCCGCGGCGATCTGGTGGTGGCGCCTGAAAACACTGGGCGAGGCGGCCAATGTGGCGCTCGACACGATCGGCCGGGCGCGCGGCAACATGCGCCGCAGGCAGTTGCGCCGTCTCGCCGAACAGTCGCCGATCACCGCGATCGACGATCCGGTGGTGGCGGCCGCGACGATCCTCGTCGCCATCCATTCGGAAGACGGCGGTCTCGATCCGGAGCGCGAAGCGGTCATCGGCGAGGCGCTGTCGGCCATCGCGCCGGCAAAGGCCCGCGACGAGGCGCTGATCTACGCCAAATGGGCGGTGTCGCAGGTGCCCGATACGCCGTTCGTCATCGACCGGGCGGGTGGGTTCCTCGCCTCGCGGCTGAACGGGTCGGAGAAGGCGCAACTGGTCGAGATCGCCAGGGGTATCGCCGCACACGGCAACGCCCCGGTCTGCTCCCGGCCTTGCCTGGAGCGGCTGCAACGCCGGCTCGGCCTGGTGGTGACCGCCGCCTGAAAAGCGCTCAGATCGCCTCGCCGCGCAACAGTCTCGGCGCCGGTCCCGACAGGCCCGACGCCTGGCGGATGAAGAAATCCTTCATGTGCGGCATGCGGTCGACGAGGCCGAGACCGATGTCGCGCAGCGCCCTCAGCGGCGAGATGTCGTTGGAGAACATGCGGTTGAGCACGTCGGTGGTCACTCCCATCTGCACCGTGTCGAAGCGGCGCCAGCGCTCATAGCGCTCCAGTACGTCGAGCGCGCCGAAGTCCTGGCCGAGCCGGTCGGCCTCGACGATGGTCTCGGCGAGCGCGGCGGCATCCTTGAAACCGAGATTGAGGCCCTGGCCGGCGATCGGATGGATGCCGTGGGCGGCGTCGCCGGCCAGCGCCAGGCGCGGCTTGACAAAGGCGCGCGCCAGCGTCAGCCCCAGCGGCCAGGCCCGCGGCTTGTCCTCGACGCTGATATGCCCGAGCTTCAGCCCGAAACGGGTTTCCAGCTCGTGTTCGAAAACCAGCGGGTCCGCATTGACGAGGCGCTCGGCCTCGGCCGTCCGCTCGGTCCAGACGATCGAGGAGCGGTTGCCGGCAAGCGGCAGGATGGCGAACGGGCCGGCCGGCAGGAAGTGCTCTTCGGCGCGGCCTTCGTGCGGACGCTCATGGGCGACGGTGCAGACGATGCCCGACTGGCCGTAGTCGAAACGCACGGTCTTGATGCCGGCCATGTCGCGCAGGCGCGAGCGCACGCCGTCGGCGGCCACCAGGAGGCGGGTGTTCACCGTGCCGCCGTCGCCGAGCTGCACCGCGACGACGGCAGAACCGGTCTTAAAACCGTCGACGGCAACACCCTCGATCACGTCGACGCCGAGGGCGGCGGCGCGCTTGCGCAGCGCGCCGTTCGTCACCCGGTTGGGCACCATGTGGGCGAAGGGCTCTCCCGGCGCCACCTCGCCGTCGAAGGTGAGGAATATCGGGCGCACCGGATCGGACGTGCGCGAATCGGTCACGATCATCTCGGTCATGGCCTGCGCGTGCGGCATGATCTCGGCGGCGCATTCCAGGCGATCGAGCATGCGCATGGCCGCCGCCGCGATGGCCGAGGCGCGGCCGTCCTTTTCCCACACGCCGGGCGGCGCGGCGTCGACGACCGCGACTGCGAGCGACGGTCGCGCCGAGGCGATGGCGACGGCCGTCGCCAGCCCGACATAGCCGCCCCCGGCGATCAGCACGTCGAGGTTGCGGGAGATATTGCCGGTATTCTTCTTCGATGCAGGGCGTTTTGCCATTTACGGCCGGTTCCCGGTTGACAGCATGATCGCTAACTGATCGAAACCGGCGTCTTGGCAATTTCCGCGGAGGGGAAACCGCAATGTCGGCGGCGATGCAGGAGCTTCTGGACATTCTCGACCTCGAAGTGCTGGAGCGCAACCTGTTTCGTGGTCGCAGCCCCGAGGTCACCTGGCAGCGCGTGTTCGGCGGCCAGGTGGTCGGCCAATCGCTGGTGGCGGCGCAACGCACCGTGTCGGCCGACCGCTTCGTGCATTCGCTGCACGGCTATTTCATGCGTCCGGGCGACCCGTCGGTGCCGATCGTCTACGAGGTCGACCGCATCCGCGACGGCACGTCGTTCACCACCAGGCGGGTGATCGCCATCCAGCATGGCCGCGCCATCTTCTCGCTGGAGGCCTCGTTCCAGCTCGACGAGGCGGGGCTGGAGCACCAGTTCGACATGCCCGCTGACGTGCCGGCGCCGGCGACGCTGAAAAACCGCGCCGAACTGATCGCCGACAGCTCGATACCCATGCCGGACCACATCCGCCGCTACTGGGAGCACGACCGGCCGATCGACATGAAGCCGGTGATGCTGGAACATTACACCAGCCGGACGAAACTGCCGCCGAAGCAGCAGGTCTGGGTGCGCGCCACCGGCCCGGTGCCCGACGACCGCGCACTGCAGGCCGCGGTGCTTGCCTATCTTTCCGACATGACGCTGCTCGACACGTCGACCTTTCCGCACGGCAAGGCGGTGTTCGATCGCGACATGCAGGTGGCAAGCCTCGACCACGCCATGTGGTTCCACCGGCCGAACCGGCTCGACGACTGGCTGCTCTACGACCAGGACAGTCCTTCGACCTCCGGAAGCCGGGGCTTCAACCGGGGCCAGCTTTTTGCCCTCGACGGTACGCTGGTTGCCTCCGTCGCCCAGGAAGGGCTGATCCGGCTGCGGCAATCGCCCAAGAATTAGGCAAATTCAAACTACTGCATAATTTTTATGCTATCGGCGTGTACCCACTAGCGGCCCGATCTCCCATGGCCGCAATTTGGGTTTTGTTTTCAATACTATAGTGCAGTGCACACAAACTGGCATGAAGCTTGAATGACAGTCCCCGTCATTCCCGGGCGGCGTGGCGCAACGCTACAGGTTTCGGGCAACCACAGGGACAGGATTAATGAAGTTCATTTCCGCCATCATCAAACCACACAAGCTCGACGATGTCCGCGATGCGTTGACCGGCCTCGGGGTTCACGGCCTGACCGCCACCGAAGTCAAGGGCTATGGCCGCCAGAAGGGCCATACCGAGATCTATCGCGGCGCAGAGTATCTCGTCAGCTTCCTGCCGAAGATCAAGATCGAGGTGGCCGTGGCGTCGGACATGGCCGACGCGGCGATGGAAGCCATCACCAATGCCGCGCGCACGGGCCAGATCGGCGACGGCAAGATTTTCGTCGTTTCGCTGGAGCAGGCGGTGCGCATCCGCACCGGCGAGACCGACCAAGACGCACTCTAAGGCCACAAGGGGACTTTCAGACAATGTTCAAACCGCACTTCAAGGCCGCCCTTGCGGCGCCCGCAATTCTCGCCGCCGGCCTGGTTCCGGCGCTCGCCCAGGACGCGCCGGTACCGGTCAAGGGCGACACGGCGTTCATGATGATCGCCACCGTTCTGGTGCTGCTGATGATCATTCCGGGGCTTGCCCTGTTCTATGGCGGCCTGGTGCGCGCCAAGAACATGCTGTCGGTGCTGATGCAATGCACCATGATCGCCGCGGTGATCATGATCGTATGGACGGTCTACGGCTATTCCTTCGCCTTCGGCGGCGGCACCGGCGCCTTCTTCGGCGGCTTCGGCAAGCTGTTCCTGGCCGGCGTGACACCCGATTCGACGGCCGCCACCTTCACCGACGGCGTGGTCATCCCCGAATTCGTGTTCATCTGTTTCCAGATGACGTTCGCGGCGATCACGCCTGCGCTGATCGTCGGCGCCTTCGCCGAGCGGGTGAAATTTTCCGCCGTCGTGCTGTTCATGATCCTCTGGGTCACCTTCGTCTATTTCCCGGTCGCGCACATGGTCTGGGACGGCGCCGGCCTGATCTTCAACATGGGCGCGCTCGATTTCGCCGGCGGCACGGTCGTGCACATCAATGCCGGCATTGCCGGGCTCGTCGGTTGCATCATGATCGGCAAGCGCGAGGGCTATGGCCGCGACATGCTGGCGCCGCATTCGATGACGCTGACGCTGGTCGGCGCGGCGTTGTTGTGGGTCGGCTGGTTCGGTTTCAACGCCGGTTCCAACCTGGAAGCCAATGGCGGCGCGGCACTGGCGATGATCAACACGTTCACCGCAACGGCAGGCGCCATCGTCGGCTGGTCGGCCGTCGAATCGATCACCCGCGGCAAGGCCTCCATGCTGGGCGCTGCCTCGGGCATGATCGCCGGCCTGGTGGCGGTGACGCCGGCATGCGGCTCGATCGGTCCGGTCGGCGCCATCGTTCTCGGACTGATCGCCTCGGTGATCTGCTTCTACTTCGTCTCCGCGATCAAGAACCGCTTCGGCTATGACGACAGTGCCGACGTGTTCGGCGTGCACGGCATCGGCGGCATCGTCGGCGCGGTGGGCACCGGCATCCTGACCAGCGGCGCGCTCGGCGGCACCGGCGGCGAGGACTTCTCCATCGCCGGCCAGACCTGGATCCAGATCCAGGCCGTGCTGATCACCATCGTGTGGTGCGGCGTCGTTTCGGCGATCCTCTACAAGGTCGTCGACCTGATCATCGGCCTGCGCCCGTCGAAGGAAGACGAGCAGATGGGCCTCGATCTCGCTTCGCACGGCGAAGCCGCCTATCACGGATGAAGCCTGCGGCCGGCGGCTCGACGGCCGCCGACCGAAGACGGGGAAGTTGCTCTTCCTTTCGCCGACGAGGCCCGCCACCGCGGCGGGCCTCCTTCTCTTCGGACCGGCAACGATACGGCCCAAAGCGGTGCCGCCGCGCCCCGATGGTTAATGCCGCCTTAACCATCCTCCCGCTAGGCTGATCCCATGCGGCCGCCGCCCGACGGATCGGCGGCATGGCGACATATGGGGAAAAGCGTAGATGCGTTCTGGACTAGCGGCGACACTGGGGCTCGATCAGTTCCCGAGAAGCCTGCAGGCTTTCCTGCGTCGGCAGATTGTGCGGTTGACCGGCCTGGCGCTGCTGCTGGCTATCGTCTTCGCCACGGCCAGCCTGGCGACGTGGAATGTCGCCGATCCGAGCTTCAGCCACGCCACGGGCAACATCGTCACCAATGCCATGGGCTATCCGGGCGCGGTGTTCGCCGATATCGCCATGCAGTTCTTCGGCCTCGGCACGGTCACGGCACTGTTGCCGGCGGTGTTCTGGGGCGCCTATCTGGCCACGGCGCGGCATCTCGATCGCAAGATCAGGCGCGCCGGCTCATGGCTTGCTTCCGCGGTGCTGTTTTCGGCGGTCATCGCCTGCGTCGCGCCGCCGGCCACCTGGCCGCTGCCGTCGGGCCTTGGCGGCGTTTTCGGCGATATGGTGCTGAAACTGCCGGCGCTCGCCACGGGCGCCTATCCGTCCGGCTGGCTTGCCGCCCTTCTGGGCGCGCTGCTGCTGGCGCCGGCCACCTGGTTGTTCTGCTTCGGCGCCGGCATCGTCGACCGGCAGGAGCCGGAGGCCGATCCCGAACCGGCGCGCGACGCCGTCGAGATCCACGACGATCCGTTGTTCGAGCCCGAGGAGGAGGAGCGTGGCGGCAATCTGCTGCTCGGCGCCGTGACGCACTGGTGGCTCTCCTTCCGCGCGTTCGCCGGCCGACGGCTGATCAAGCGCGGCAAGCCCGCGCGGCTTCGCGAACAGGCGTCGGCTGACGAGCCGCCTCTCGAACCGGCAGCCTTTGCCGCTGCCGACGGCGAACGCGTCGAGCCTTCGTTCGGCGGCGATCCCGTCCCGGCACCGGCCATACCGGTCGAGGGCGCTTTCGAAGACGACTTCGAGGGCGAGGATGATTTAGACGACCTGATCGCGTCACGGCCGGCCGCGCGCGTCAGCCAGCCGGCGCCGAGGCCGAAGCCCGGCAACCGGGTGAGCCGCGAGGCGCAGGCTTCCCTGATCGGCAGCGGCGAATTCGAAATGCCGTCGCTGCATTTCCTCGCCGAGGTCAAGCAGGCCGCCAAGGGACCCTCCCTGTCGAAGGACGCGCTGGAGCAGAATGCGCGGCTGCTGGAAGGCGTGCTGGAGGATTTCGGCGTCAAGGGTGAGATCATCCATGTGCGGCCCGGACCGGTGGTGACGCTCTACGAACTGGAACCGGCGCCCGGCATCAAGTCGTCGCGGGTCATCGGGCTTGCCGACGATATCGCCCGCTCGATGAGCGCGATCGCCGCGCGCGTCGCCGTCGTCCCCGGCCGCAACGCCATCGGCATCGAATTGCCGAACGCCACGCGCGAGACGGTCTTCCTGCGCGAGCTTCTGGCCAGCCGCGACTACGAGAACATGAAGGCGAAGCTTGGCCTGACGCTGGGCAAGACGATCAACGGCGAGGCGGTGATCGCCGATCTCGCCAAGATGCCTCACCTGCTGGTGGCGGGCACGACGGGTTCGGGCAAATCGGTGGCGATCAACACGATGATCCTGTCGCTGCTCTACCGGCTGCGGCCGGAGGAATGCCGGCTGATCATGATCGATCCGAAGATGCTGGAACTGTCGGTCTATGATGGCATTCCGCACCTGCTGACCCCGGTGGTGACCGATCCGAAGAAGGCCGTCGTGGCGCTGAAATGGACCGTGCGCGAGATGGAGGACCGCTACCGCAAGATGTCGAAGCTCGGCGTGCGCAATATCGACGGCTTCAACCAGCGGGTCAGACAGGCCGAAAAGAAGGGCGAGCGCATCAGCCGCACGGTGCAGACCGGTTTCGACCGCGAAACCGGCGAGGCGATCTACGAGACCGAGGAACTCGATCTGACCGCGATGCCCTATATCGTGGTGATCATCGATGAGATGGCCGACCTGATGATGGTCGCCGGCAAGGATATCGAGGGCGCGGTGCAGCGCCTGGCGCAGATGGCGCGCGCCGCCGGCATCCATGTCATCATGGCGACGCAGCGCCCGTCGGTCGACGTCATCACCGGCACGATCAAGGCGAACTTCCCCACCCGCATCTCGTTCCAGGTGACGTCGAAGATCGACAGCCGCACGATCCTGGGCGAACAGGGCGCCGAACAGCTTCTCGGCATGGGCGACATGCTCTACATGGCAGGCGGCGGCCGCATCCAGCGCGTCCACGGCCCGTTCGTCTCGGACGACGAGGTGGAGAAGGTGGTGGCGCATCTGAAGCTGCAGGGCGTGCCGCAATATCTCGACGCGATCACAGAGGATGACGGCGAGGACGAGCCGGGCGGCGGCGGCAACGGCGGGGGAATGGGCGATTCCGACGATCCCTACGACCAGGCCGTCGCCGTGGTGCTGCGCGACGGCAAGGCGTCGACCAGCTACATCCAGCGCCGGCTCGGCATCGGCTACAACCGCGCCGCCTCGCTCATCGAGCGCATGGAGGACGAGGGCGTGATCGGGCCCGCCAACCATGCCGGAAAGCGCGAGATCCTGGTGCCGACCGAAGAAGACAAGATGTAGGCCGAACGCGGAAACCGAACCATGTCAAACTTGAGCCCCAATCGGTCCATACTGCCTGCCGGAAAGCGGCGCGGCACTCCGGCGCCGCCGCAATGGAGACTGTGGATGGAAAAACCTGTCAAACCGGCACGCCTGACGCGCCGTATCGCGATTGCCGGTGCCGCGGCGCTTGCGTTGACGGCCGGCCTTGCCCTGGCCCCGCTGCCCGGTGGCGCCGCGCTTGCCGGCACGGCGCAGGAGATCGCCGATCATTTCTCCAGCGTGAAGACGATGACCGGCGAATTCGTGCAGTTCGGTCCGCGCGGCGAGCAGACCGGCGGCAAGTTCTTCATCGAGCGCCCGGGGCGCATCCGCTTCAACTACGAGGCGCCGTCCGCCTATCGCGTCGTCTCCGACGGCAAATCGGTGGTGATCAGCAACAAGAAGCTTAAGACCGCCGACCTTTATCCGCTGTCGAAGACGCCGCTGAAGCTGCTGCTCGACGACAGGATCGACATTTCCGGCGACCGCGTGCAGCAGGTGCGTGAGGAAGACGATCTGACCACCATCACGCTCGCCGACAAGACCGTGTTCGGCAACTCGACCATCACCATGATGTTCGATCCGCAAAGCTATGACCTGCGCCAGTGGACCATCCGCGACGCGCAGGGCAAGGACACCACGGTGATGATCTTCAACGTGCAGCAGGGCGTTGCCTTCGATCCGAAGATTTTCGAGATCGACTATCGCAAGGTGGCCGAGACCAACGGCCGCAAGAGCCGCTGATCCCCGGCCGGTCCGGCGATTTGCTGTGGATGGCGGCCGCTGCCGCCGTTCCGGCGCCACGGATGCTTGCCAGCGGCCTTCCCGGCTGACAATTTCCCGCTGATTTCTCAGCGGGAACCGTTTCATGCCCTTTGCCATCGCCACCTGGAACATCAACTCCGTGCGCCTGCGCATGCCGCTGGTAGAGCGGTTTCTCGGCCGGTACCGGCCCGACATTTTGTGCCTGCAGGAGACCAAGTGCCCCGACGAATTGTTTCCGTTCGAACCGTTGCGGGCGCTCGGCTACGAGCATATCGAGGTGCACGGACAGAAGGGCTATCACGGCGTTGCCACCATCTCGCGTCGGCCGATTCAACCGGTGGAACGGCGCGAGTTCTGCAAGATGGGCGATACGCGGCACCTGTCCGTCAATGTCGATGCCGGCGGCAAGACCCTGCTCGTGCACAATTTCTACGTGCCGGCCGGCGGCGACGAACCGGATGTGGAGAAGAATCCGAAATTCCGCCACAAGCTCGATTTCCTCGACGAGATGCGGGCCATCCGCGCCGATGAGGCGGACGACACGGCCTCGCTGCTGGTCGGCGACCTCAACATCGCGCCGCTGGAGGAGGACGTCTGGTCGCACAAGCAGCTTCTCAGGGTCGTCAGCCACACGCCGGTGGAGACAGAGACGCTGGAGGACCTGCGCATCAGGGGAGGATGGGCCGACCTGATGCGCCGGCACATTCCGCCGCCGGAGAAGATCTATACCTGGTGGAGCTACCGCGCCCAGGACTGGGCGGCTTCGGATCGCGGCCGCAGGCTCGACCATATCTGGTCTTCCGCCAACATCGCCGGCGATCTCGGATCGATCGACGTGCTGCGCGAGGCGCGCGGCTGGGAGCGGCCGTCGGACCACGTGCCGGTGATCGCGACTTTCGGGTTCGACTGAACCCCGAAGCGGCCGTCAGCGTTTGGCGATCAACGGTACCGGACTGCCCGACCATTCGAACAGCCAGGTTTCGCCTTGCCGCACATCCTGGACCAGGCGTGGCCTGAACGCCGCCAGGCATTGACCGCCCGGCCGGCGCGCCGACGGGTAGAGAAGACCGTTGCCGCCTGCGCCGAGAACCTCGCGCGCCAGCGCCTGGCCCGCCGGATAGGCAATCTCGGGATCGCTTGCCAGCTCTTCGGCACCCTCGAAGTCGCGCAGATCGCCAAACCGCGCGGCGAAGCCGGCGACGAGCTCGCGATAGGCGGTCTTGTTGTCGTAGACGCCGACCGATTCCAGCTCGCGGGTCAGATGCCAGCAGACTTCGGCTCTAGCTGTTGTCGCCGCGTCCGGTCCATGGGCGGCATACCATGCGCCGCGCTCCTGTCCGTTGAAGCGGTTGCCGGTCTGCCTCGTGTAGCAGAATGCGGCGTTGACGTAGGTCCAGCCATAGCCGTCGGCTTCCGTCAGCAGTTCATCCGGCTGCAGGCCGTCGGGCACGGGCAGGCGCGGCATGCGGCGGGCCGACGTCAGGCCCTCCAGCGCCTCCAGCACCGCAAGGTCGCCTGCATCGTCTACGAGCGGCGCCATGGCGGGCTCGTCGATATAGGCGGTCGAGATCAGCCTGATGGTCGCCGGGTCCGCAAACGGACGGACCGGCAGGTCCGCCGCGCGGATCACATGCCGCCTCTCAGCGCGTCGACATGCTGGCGCACGCGCATCATCGCGGGAATGCCGCCGGCGCACATCAACTGGACGGGGCTTCTGCCGCCGAAACCGGCGCCGGCGTTCGGCAGTTTGGGCCAGCCACGGGTGAGCGGACCGTTGAACAGCAGGCGCAACCCCTTGTACAGGCCGACCAGCAGGCTTGCCCTGGTGACCTTGTCCTGATCGAGCGTACCGCGGAAGGTTCCGGCCTTCATGCGGCTCCAGGTGGCCGGCGGCACATCGAACAGCGTCGCCGCCTCGGTATTGGTGAGTTTCCAGGCCTCGGCGACGCGCACCACGGCCTTGACCACCACCGCGATCCTGTCGGGTTCGGCGATCGGGGCAAGCGTTTGCGGTTCGTAGAATGTCGGTTGCGGATCAAGCATGATTTCTCATCATATGATTTAATCATTTATATCATATGATGAGAAAAGTCAATGATTGCACCCTATCAGACTTCGCCCCAGATCGCCTCCGCCGTTTTCACCACCAGTTCGAGCTTGCGGCGCTGATCGTCAAAGGTCACCGTATTGCCTTCCTCGGTGGAGGCGAAGCCGCATTGCGGCGCGATGCCGAGCTGGTCGATATCGGCATATTTGGAGGCTTCCTCGAACTTGGCCTTGAGATCGTCGAGGCTTTCCGGTTTGCCGGTCTTGGTGGTGATGAAACCGGGCAGCACGCGCTGTTTTCCCCTTGCCAGCAGCGACAGCGGCTGCAACCCGCCGGCGCGATCGGTATCGTATTCCATGAAGAAGATGTCGACGCCGGTCTTGTTGAACACGGCGTCGGCGGCGGGATCGTAGGCGCCCTCGGCCGCATGGGTGGACTTGAAGTTGCCGCGGCACATATGCATGGCGATCACCATGTCGTCCGGCCGGTCCCCGATCGCCTCGTGCATCATCCAGGCATAGCGGTCGATCAGCCAGTCCGGATCCTGGCCGCTGGCCTTCTTGTCGGCGCGGTGCTTGGGATCGCACAGATAGGCAAAGAAGATGTCGTCCATCTGCAGATAGCGGCAGCCGGCCGCGTAGAAGGCGGCGACCGCTTTCCTGTAGGCGGCGGCGATGTCGGCGAACAGCACGTCCGGGTCCTTGTACTCGGCCGGGACGATATCCTCCGGCGCGGTGCGGAAATGGCAGCAGCTCGGGCCGGGAATGGAGATTTTCGGCGTCACCCTGGTGTGGCCGGCGACGAAACGGAAATGCTCCAGCATCGGATGGTCGTCGGGAAAGTCGAGCTTGCCCTTGATGGTCGGGAAGATCGGCCTGAGCTTGACGCCGGCGAACTGCACGCCCTCGTCGCGCTCCTCCAGTTCGAAGCCGGTGAGCATGCCCATGAAATCGTAATGCCAGAAGGAGCGCCGCGCCTCGCCGTCGGTCACCGCCTTCAGCCCCACCTCCTCCTGCATGCCGATCAGGCCGGGAATGGCCTCGTCCTCGACATTGCGCAGCGCCTCGGCCGACAGCGTGCCGTCCTCGAAATGCCTGCGGCGGGCCTCGACGACCGATTGCGGGCGCAACAGACTGCCGACATGGTCGGCCCTGTAGGGTGGTTTGTCAGCCATGGCGGTTCCGGTTCCTCCTGGATTGCGGGCGGTATCGTACAGGCGATTCGATCGCCGCGTCGAGGCCCCGGCGGGCAGATAGGAACGCGGTCAGGCTTCCCTGCGGTTCTTCCAGATCTCCAGAGCGATCTTCGCCCGTGCGCCGAGCCCGACCAGCGGCCGTGGCGGCAGGTCGCAGGCAAAGCCGAGGCTTGCCATGTCGCCGATCAGATCGTTGTCCTGGCTGGAAGCCATGTCGGCGGCGAGCACGCCGGCGATCGTACCCTTGGCGACGCCGATGCCGTTATGGCAGGCGGCGGCCCAGACATTGGGCGCAACCGCGCCGAAGGCCGGCGCGCCGTTGCGCGACATGCAGATATAGCCGGTCCATGTGTGCGCCATCGTGACGTCGGAGAGCATGGGAAAGCGGTTGTCGAACAGCGCCTTGTGGCGGCGGGCGAGCGCGGCCAGGCGCGCAGGCGACACGCGCTGCGCCATCGACACGTCGATCTGCTGGCGGATGAGGATGCGCCGGTCGGCGGTATAGCGCATGGTGATGCCGCCGAAGCCGTTGGCCGGCGTCAGCCCCCAGGTTGCGGAGACGCCGTAGGCGCGCTGCTCGGCTTCGCTCAACGGCCGGGTCAGGCTCGCATGCAGGGCGAGATGGACGAACTTGTTGGCAAGAAAGCCGAAATTCTCGCTGAACCCGTTGGCGGCGACGATCATGCGCGGCGCGCGCGCCGAACCGCGGGGCGTCGTCGCCGTCACGCCGTTTGCGCGGTCTATTGCGACGACCGGCGTGTTCTCGCAGAGCGTCACCTGTTCCGGCAGCGTGTCGGCGAGACCGCGGACGAGCGCTGCCGGATTGAGCAGCACGCAGCCCGGGGTGAAGACCGCGCGGTCGAAGTGGGCGGTGCCGAGCCGGTCGCGAAGCTCGTCGGCCTCGACCCACCGCCAGGGCTCGCCGAGCGCCTGAAGCGCTGTGGCAAAGGGCTCGAGCATCGACCTGGCGCCCTCGGCCGTCACCGCGGCGTGGAACTTGCCGTCGCGGGCCCAATCGCAGCGGATACCATGCGTGTCGACCTGTTGTTTCAGGCTGGCGATGCCGGCCCGCGCCAGGCGCATGTATTTATGGGCGTTGTCGAGTTCGTCGAGCGATGACGACGTCGTGTGCGGCAGGTCGATGGCAAAGCCCGAATTGCGGCCGGAGGCGTTCTCGCCGCATTCGTGCGCCTCGAGCAGCACGATGCGGTCGCCGGGCCGGTTCTCGGCCAGCCTGCGGGCGGCGGCAAGGCCGGCGAAACCGCCGCCGACGACCAGCCAATCGGCCTTCAGGTCTGTCTCCAGCGCCGGCCTGGGCAGGCGTGGCGGCAGGATGCGGCTCCAGCCATTTTCGGCGTCGTTGACCGGCAGGCGGCGGATTTTCATGGTTTTTTCTCTCCCGGGAGAGCCGGCAGGCGTCGTATGACGCATATGACCATACAGGCTTGTATGTTTCCATACAAGCCTGTATGGTCTGGCCATGAACCAGCACCAGACGACGATCAGGGAACCGCAGCGAAACCGCCTTACCGGGGACGACTGGGTGAAAGCCGGGCTGAACATGCTGGTCGCAGAGGGTGTCGACGCGGTCCAGATCACCCGGCTTGCCGCCGATCTCGACGTGTCGCGCGGCAGTTTCTACTGGCATTTCGACAATCGCGAAAGCCTGCTCGACGCCATGATCGCCCGCTGGCGCGCGGCCAATTCCGACGTGATGGACCAGACGCTCGGCGAGGCGGAGACGCTGACCGGCGGCATGCTCACCCTGTTCTCGATCTGGGTCGAGGACGAACGCTTCAGTCCGCTGCTCGACCAGGCGATGCGCGCCTGGGGGCGCCTGTCGCCCACCGTCGGCGAGGTCGTCGGCGAGGAGGATGACGAACGGGTTGCGGCGATCACGCGCTTCTTCAGGCGCATGGGCTATGAGAGCGGCGAGGCGATGGTGCGCGCCCGCGTCGTCTATTATACCCAGATCGGCTATTACGCGCTCAATGTGGAGGACAGCATGACCGCGCGTCTCGACATGCTTGCCACCTATTTCCGCATCTTCACCGGACGGGAGATCGACGAGGACGAGGCAGCGCCATTCCGCGCCCGCCAGGCCGAAAGGGCGAGGTCATGACGCGCAGGCGCGCAAGACGGGCGGGCGCGGCGCAGGCTTCCGGCGAGACCGCCGCGCGATCGCAGAACTACCGGCGGCTCAGGCATCCGTTCAGGCCGCAATCCGTTCTTTCCGACGATGCCGTGGCGAACATCCACGAAATGGCGCTGAAGGTGCTGGCCGAACTCGGCATGAAGATCCTGCTGCCGGAGGCGCGGCGACTATTCGCTTCCGGCGGCGCCATCGTCGACGAGGACGGGCAGATGGTGCGCATCGGCCCGGAAATGGTCGAGGCGGCGCTTGCAACCGCGCCGCGTTCGGTGCGGATGAGGGCGGCGAACCCGGAGCGCGAACAGCTCTTCGAACCGGGCGCCATGCTGTTTCTGGCGGGATCGGGCTGCCCCAATGCCAGCGACCATGAGCGCGGCCGCCGGCCCGGCTCGCTTGCCGATTACGAGGAAACATTGAAGCTGCAGCAGGGTTTCGACGTGATCCATGTCTTCGGACCGTCGGCCGAACCGCAGGACGTGCCGATCAATCAGCGCCATTACGCGATGATGCGCGGGCAGTTGTGCCTCGGCGACAAGCCGATGTTCGTCTATGCGCGCGGGCGGGCGCAGGTGGAGGAGAGCTTCGAACTGATCCGGCTCGGCCTGGTGCTCGGCGAAGACGATTTCGCCGACGGCGTCTGGGCCACCACGGTCATCAACACCAATTCGCCGCGCCAGCTCGACATACCGATGGCGGAGGGCATCATCGATTTCGCCCGCGGCGGGCAGTTGAGCGTGATAACGCCGTTCTGCCTGGCGGGCGCGATGGCGCCGGTGTCGCTCGCCGGTGCGCTGGTGTTGCAACATGCCGAGGCGCTAGCCGGCATCACGCTGTCGCAACTGGCAAGGGCGGGCGCGCCGGTGGCCTATGGCGGTTTCAGCTCCAATGTCGACATGAAGTCCGGTTCGCCGGCCTTCGGCACGCCCGAGCACATCAAGCTGTCGATCGGCTCGGGCCAACTGGCGCGGCATGTCGGCCTGCCGTGGCGCTCGGCTTCCGGCGCGGCGTCGAACGCCGCCGACATGCAGGCGGCGGGCGAGACCCATATGGGCCTGTGGGCGGCGCTGATGGCCAATGCGACGCTGATCATTCACGCCGCCGGCTGGCTGGAGGGCGGGCTCACCTTCGGTTACGAGAAGTTCATCAACGACATCGAGGCGCTGCAGACGCTGGCCGAACTCGCCGCGCCGATTGACGGCGCCGGCGACGAACTGGCCTGGGCGGCGCTGGCCGATGTCGAGCCCGGCGGGCATTTCTTCGCCACCGAACACACGATGCAGCGCTATCGCGACGCCTTCTACCGGCCGCTGGTCGCCGATCTCAGAAACCACGGAAGCTGGGAGAAGGCGGGCGCGCTGCGCGCCGACGAGCGGGCGACCGGCATCTGGAAAGCGGTGCTGGAGGAGTTCCGGCCGCCGGCGCATACGCAAGCCGCGGCCGATCGCATCGCGCCCTATGTCGAGGCGCGCGAGAAGGCCGGCGGCGCCGCGCCCTCGGGCGGTTGACCGGAGCCTAGACGCCCCACCAGCCGATGATCGCGCCCATGAGAAGAGCGACGCCGAGCCAGTGGCCGGCGTCGATGACGGTCAGGTTCCAGCCGAACCCCTGATAGCGCTGGTTGACGGCCACCGTCGTCGCCATGAAGCCGAGCCAGACGAAGACGCCGGAGACGACGCCGTTCCACGGCGTCACCTCGCCGGCGCCGAGATGGCCGATCACGCCTGCAAGCACCCAGGCCATGACAAGTTCGCAGACGAAGCTGGTGACGAGCAGGGCCGGCGACATCTTCGCCTCGGCCGGGTCGATGCGTGCCGCCTTCATCCACGGTTTTCCGAGCGTGCCGTAGTAGATCGAGCCGAAGACGAACGCGGCGATTGCCGCGACGAGAACCGCGACATAGCTGATGCCGGCAAACTGCATGGTCGTTCCCTCGTATGGTTCATGCGTGGATTGCAGGGGGGATTGAGCACCCCGGAGAGGTCGTGCGTCAAGAAAATTGCCACACCGCGGTGCGCTTGACCTCCGAATCCTCCAATTCGCGCGTGGTCGCCACCTCGTAGGCCGCCTGTTCCGTCATCCGCACGCGCGGCAGGTAGGCGCGGCCGGGATCGCCGACGAGCACCGTCTTGCCGGCGTCGACGAGGGCCGAGAACCACGGCGTCAGCCGCTCGGCGAGCGCGCGATCGTAGAAGACGTCGCCCGCCAAGACAACGTCCTGTGTCACCGGCGTACCGACGAGGTCGCGGGTCGTCGTTCGCAGCGATACGCGGTTTGCCGCGGCATTCAGCCTCGCCGCCTCGGCGCTGAACGGATCGGTGTCGGCACAGACGACCTTCACCGCCCCGGCCATCGCCGCGGCGATGCCGACAAGCCCGGAACCGCTGGCGAAATCGAGCACCGACCGGCCGCGCACGGATTCGGGATGATCGAGGACATGGCGTGCCAGCCCCTGGCCGCCGGCCCAGGCGAAAGCCCAGAAGGGCGGCGGCAGGCCGATTGCCGCAAGCTCCTCCTCGGTGCTGCGCCACAGCGCGTTGACCTCGCTTGCCAGATGCAGCCGGATCTCCGGCACGTGCGGCGGCGCCAGCAAAGACGTGTTGGCGGCGATGAAGGCGCCGGCCCGGGCCGCCGACAGCCGCGCCGGCGCCGTCTCTCCCATCTCAGCCGGTCAGCCCGCCCATGCGGCAGACCTCGGCCCATTCATCGTCGGTCACCGGCTGCACCGAAAGCCGCGAATTGGTGACCAGAGCCATGTTGGCGAGTTTGCCGTTGGCCTTGATGTCGACGAGCGTCACCGGGTTGGGCATGTCTTCGACCGCACGGATGTCGACGCATTCCCAGCGCTCGTCGTCGGTGGTCGAATCGCGGTGCGCCAGCCTCGAGATCTCGACGATGCCGACGATCTCGAGCCCTTTGTTGGAGTGATAGAAGAAGCCGCGCTCGCCGAGCTGCATGGCGCGCATGTTGTTGCGGGCCTGGTAGTTGCGCACCCCGTCCCATTCCTGGCCAACCTTGCCTTTGGCCTTCTGCTGGTCCCATGACCAGGCGTCGGGCTCGGATTTGAACAGCCAATGGGCCATCGCGGTTTTCCTCGTTGCTTGCTGTTGTCTGAGTTTCTAGTCGGTTTCCGCCTTGAGCGGCCGTTTCATCAGGCTGGAGACGGCATTGCCGATCGTCAGCGTGCCATCCAGCACGGCGCTGACGGCGGCGACGATGGGCGCCTCGATGCCGTATTCGCCGGCAAGCCTGGCGGCAATGCCGGCTGTGGCGACGCCCTCGGCAAGCGGCAGGCCCTCGACCGGCTCGCCGCGGCCGAGCGCCAGCCCGTAGGAGAAATTGCGCGACTTGGCCGAGCCGCAGGTCAGGATCAGGTCGCCGAGGCCGGACAGGCCCATCAGCGTTTCCGGTTTGGCGCCGAGCGCGGCGCCGACACGGCGTAGTTCGACGAAACCGCGCGTCGTCAGCGCGGCCTGTGCGCTGGCCCCGAGGCCGGCGCCGGAAACGATGCCGGCGGCGATCGCCAGCACGTTCTTCAGCGCGCCGCCGGTCTCGACGCCGTGCAGGTCGTCGCTCGAATAGCATCGGAACTGCGGCGTGGACAAAAGCCCGGCCAGTTCACGGGCAAGGTCGCCGTCGCCGGCTGCCACGGTGACCGCCGTCGGCAGGCCGCGCGCGACATCGTCGGCAAAACTCGGGCCGGAAAGGGCCGCGGCAGGGTTTTCGGGAAACAGTTCCTGGGCGATGTCGGAGGACAGCTTGCCGGTTTCGCGCTCGATGCCCTTGGCGCACAGCACCAGCGGCACGCCGGGCGGAACGGCGGCGCCGATCGCCTCGAACACGCCGCGCTGTTCCTGCGCCGGAATGGCTGCGAGAATGCAGGTGGCGCCGGCCATGGCCTCGCCGGCGTCAGCGGTGGCGCGCAGTGTTCCGGACAGGCTGATACCAGGCAGATAGGCGAAGTTCTCGTGCGAATCGTTGATGCCGGCAACCGTGCGCGGATTGCGCGCCCACAAAACCGTCTCGTCGCCGCCAAGGCTCTGGCTGTGGGCGAGCGCGGTTCCCCACGCTCCGCCGCCGAGCACCGCGATCTTGCCGCCTGCCGTCAATCGCACCGTCAAACCTTGGCTCCTCTCTTGCCCGACCCTAGCAGCGGACCCGACAGCTCGTCGAGCGGCCAGCGCGGGCGCGGCGCCAGATCCATCGTGTCTCCCGGCGCCAGGCCGGCACGCATGCGCTCGATCGCCGCCAGCGCGATCATCGCCGCATTGTCGGAGCAGAGTGCCGCCGGCGGCGCTAGAAAGTTGAAGCCGTGCCGGGTGCAGAGCCGGTCGAGCTCGGCGCGCAGCGCCTTGTTGGCGGCAACGCCGCCGGCGGCAACCAGCACCGGTTCGCCGATGGCCGGATGCTCGTCGCGAAAACGCGCCAGGCCGCGCGCCACGCGGTCGGCGAGCGTGTCGGCCACCGCCGCCTGGAACGAGGCGCAGATATCGGCGACGTCGCGGTCGCCGAGCGGGGCGATGGCGACCGCCGCCTGCCGGACGGCGGTCTTCAGGCCGGAAAAGGAGAAATCCGGCCGGTTTTCGCCCTTCAGCGGCCGGGGAAAGCAAAACCGAGTCGCATCGCCGCCTGCCGCCGCACGCTCGACGGCGGGACCGCCGGGGTGCGGCAGGCCGAGAAGTTTGGCGGTCTTGTCGAAGGCCTCGCCGAGCGCGTCGTCGATCGTCGTGGCGTAGCGGCGATAACGGCCGACGCCCTTGACGGCGACGATCTGGGTGTGGCCGCCGGAGACCAGGAGCAGCAGGTAGGGAAAGGCGATGCCGGCCGTCAGCCTTGCCGTCAGCGCGTGCCCCTCCAGGTGGTTGATGGCGTAGAGCGGCTTGCCGAGCGCCGCGGCGATCGCCCTGGCTTCGGTGAGGCCGGCGATAAGGCCGCCGATCAGGCCGGGGCCGGCGGTGGCGGCGATCGCGTCGATATCCGCGAAGCCGGCGCGCGCCTCATCGAGCGCGGCGCGGATGATGCCGTCGAGTTTTTCCACATGGGCGCGGGCGGCGATCTCCGGTACAACGCCGCCGAAGGCTGCATGCTCGTCGATCTGGCTGAAAACCGTATTGGACAGGATGTCGGCCGTTGCGGCGCCCCCGGCGTGCGCCACCACGGCGGCGGCGGTCTCATCGCAACTGGTCTCGATGCCGAGCACCGTTATCCTGTCCTTGTCCTGGTCCATCCGGGGAATGCCGTTTCAAATCCTCGCCATTTGCTTTAGAGAGGCCGGAACTATCACGGACACCCTGCCATGCAAACAGATGTGTTGCGGATCGGTACCCGCGGAAGTCCGCTTGCGCTGGCGCAGGCGGAGGAAACGCGCAGCCGGCTGAAGGCCGCCCACGGCCTGCCCGAATCGGCCTTTGCCATCGAGGTCATCACCACCAGCGGCGACCGCATCCAGAACCGTCCGCTGGCGGCCGTCGGCGGCAAGGGGCTGTTCACCAAGGAGATCGAGGAGGCGCTGCTCGCCGGCCGTATCGACATCGCCGTGCATTCGGCCAAGGACATGCCGACCGTGCTGCCAGACGGGCTCGTGCTGTCGTGTTTCCTCGAGCGCGAGGATGTGCGCGACGCCTTCATCGGCCGGGCCGCCGACAGGCTGCGCGACCTGCCGGAAGGCGCCACCGTCGGCTCGTCGTCGCTGCGCCGGCAGGCACTGATCCGCCGCCTTCGACCGGACCTTAACGTGGTGACGTTCCGCGGCAACGTGCAGACGCGGCTGAGGAAGCTCGACGAGGGCGTCGCCGATGCGACCCTGCTCGCCCGCGCCGGGCTCAGCCGGCTCGGCATGACCGGCGTCGTCACCGAAACGCTCGACCCGGAGGAGTTTCCGCCGGCGCCCGGCCAGGGCGCGATCACGATCGAGCAGCGGGCAGGCGACGCGCGCGTGGCGGCCCTGCTCGAGCCGATCGACCATGCCGATACGCGCACGGCGCTCGACTGCGAACGGGCCTTCCTGGCGGCGCTCGACGGCTCGTGCCGGACGCCGATCGCCGGCCTTGCCACGGTCGACGGCGGCATGGTGCGTTTCAGCGGCATGATCCTGACGCCGGACGGCCGGACGATGCACCGCATCGGCGACGGCGGCAAGGTAAGCGAAGCAGGTGCGATCGGGCGCCGCGCCGGCGAGGCGGTCCGGGCCAAGGCGGGCGCCGGCTTCTTCGATGGTTGGAACTGAAGCTTCGAGCATGCGCGTTCTCGTCACCAGACCGGAGCCCGGCGCGACCAGCACGGCGGAGAAACTGCGCGCGCTCGGCCACGATCCCGTGGTGCTGCCGCTCAGCCGCGTGGTGGCGATCACGCCGACGCCGGTACCGACGACGCTGGGGTTCCTGGCGACCGTCGTCACCAGCGCCAATGCGCTGAGACACATGCCGGTCGCGCTCTATCGGCGGCTTTCGGAACTGCCCTGCTACGTGGTGGGAGCGCGGACCGGCGAACAGGCGACCGAGGCCGGGTTCGATGTCCGTGCGGCCGTGGCCGATGTCGGCGAACTCGTCGGCGTGCTGGCCCGGGAACTGCATGACGGCGCATCGGTCGCCTATCCGTGCGGACGGGTGCGCATGCCCGATCTGGAAGAGCGGCTGAAGGCGCGCGGCATCGCCGTCATGCCGATCGAAGTCTACGATACGCTGCAATTCAGTAATGCAACTGACTTTGTTCAGGACGCGCTTTCTGGCCCGCCGATCGGAGCGGCGCTGGTCTATTCCGTCGTCGCGGCACGGCAGCTTCGCGGCTTGATCGCCAGTGAATTCACAAAAAAATACTTTTTTAAATCAAAGATTTACTGTATTTCTGATCGTGTCGCGCGCGAGATCGGCATGCGCGGCAGCGGGCGAATCGCGGTTGCGGCGAAACCGGACGAGGCGTCGCTTCTCGACCTGATCGGGCATAAATAGCCGCACTGCGACCAAAGACCACTTGGTGCCCGTCGTCGATGTGCTAGGACGGAACGGCGCGGGCGACCTTGCCGTCCCTGCGCGACCGAAGAACCGATCCGGAGCCGTCAATGGTAAAGACGCCGCGCATGAGGCACTCGAAATCCGGCAAGCAGCCCGTCACGATCGATATCGAGGCCGAGGAAGTCGCCGACGGGCATATGCACGCCGATACGGCATCGCCCGACGGTGACGATACACCGACGGAAACGCCGATCGCAGAGGAACTGAACGAGGAAACGGCGGACGACGCCGACGCGACCGGGCCGGAACCCGGCACCGCAGACGAGGTCATGTCGGCAGGGCCGGCGGACGACGGCGGGAAGGGCGGACGATCGACCGGCGGGCTTGTCCTCGCCGGGCTGGTCGGCGGCGCGCTGGCGCTCGGCGGCGGCGCGGCGCTGACATGGAGCGGGTTCCTGCCCGGCGCGGCTGGGACCGGAGCCGACATGGCCGCCCTGCGCGACGAGGTCGCGACGCTGAAGGGCGATCTCAAAACCGGGCTCGAAGCGGCCGGCGAAAACGCGAAAACCGCCGCGCGCGATGCGGCAGCCGCAGCGCTGGCGGAGACCGACGGGCGGATCACGTCGATCGCCTCCGATGTGAATGCGACCAAGGCCGAACTGGCGCGGCTGCGCGAAGCGCTGGAAAGCGGCGAAGGCGGCGATGGCGCGGCATTGCAGGCTTTGGTCCAACGGCTCGATACCGTCGAAGGCAAACTAGCCGAACTGGCTTCGGCGCCACCGGCGTCTGACAGCGACGACGGAGCGCTGGCGGCGCGTCTTGACGCACTTTCCGGCGCGGCCGATGCGGCCGGCAAGCAGGCGACGGCCAACGCCTCGGCGATCGAAAAGCTGACAGGCAAGATTGCCGGGCTGGAAGAGCGCATCGACCAGCGGGGCGACAATCCGAAGGTTGCGCTCGCCATTGCCGCCGCGGCGCTGAAATCGGCCATCGACCGGGGCCTGCCGTTCATGACCGAGCTGGAGACCTATGCGGCGCTGGCGCCGGATGCGCCGGAGGTCGATATCCTGCGCTCCATGGCGGCGCGGGGCGTGCCGACGCGCGCCGATATCGCCGCCGGCATGGCGGATGCCGCCGATGTCATGCTCGCCGCGGTGAACCAGGTCGACGAGGATGCCGGCTTTATCGAACGGCTGTTGTCGAGCGCCCTGTCGCTGGTTCAGGTGCGGCCGATCGGCGAGGTGGAGGGCGAAACGCCGGCAGCCGTCGTCGCCCGCATGGAAGTGGCCGTGAAAAGCAACGACTACGCACGGGCGCTGACGGAATTCGACACCCTGCCTGAATCCGCCCGTGCCGCCGGCGAGGCGTTCGCCGCCAAAATAACCGCGCGCATGAAGGTCGATGAGCTGATCGACAAGGCGCTTGCCGCCGCGCTGGCGCCTTCCGCCGGCTGAGAGACCCGGAGTTGGAGTGATGATCCGTATTCTGCTGTTCCTGTTCGTCGTCTTCTGCCTCGGCCTCGGCTTTGCCTGGCTGGCCGACCGGCCCGGCGACCTGGTCATGACGTTCAACGGGTACCAATACCATGTGACGCTGATGGTGGCCGCGGTCGCCGGCGTGGTCGTTGTTGCCGCGATGATGATCGGTTGGTGGCTGATCAAGAGCATCTGGAACAGCCCGCGCGCGGTGAACCGCTATTTCCGCGCCCGTCGCCGCGACCGGGGCTATCAGTCGCTGTCGACCGGGCTGATCGCCGCCGGCGCCGGCGATATCGGCCTGGCACGCAAGATGGACAAACAGGCCTCCGGCCTGCTCAGCGGCGACCAGGAGCCGCTGTTGCACCTGCTCGACGCCCAGACGATGCTGCTAGAGGGCAGACACGACGAGGCACGGGCGAAATTCGAACGGATGGTCGACGATCCCGAAACCCGGCTGCTCGGCCTGCGCGGGCTTTATCTGGAGGCGCAGCGGCTGGGCGAGCGCGAGGCGGCGAGGCACTATGCCGAACAGGCCGCCGAAACCGCGCCGCAGCTGACCTGGGCGTCGAACTCGGCAATCGAGACGCGCACATTGCAGGGCGACTGGGACGGTGCGCTCAAACTGGTCGAAAGCCAGGCCTCGACCAGTCAGATCACCAAGGACGAGGCGAACCGCCGCCGCGCCGTGCTGCTGACCGCGCGGGCCGAGGCGCTGATCGACGCCAATCCGCAGGGCGCGCGAGCAGCCGCGCTTGAGGCCAGCAAGCTGATGCCGGATTTCGTCCCCGCCGCCGTCGCCGCCGGCCGGGCACTGTTCAGGCAGAACGAGTTGCGCAAGGGGACGCGCCTGCTCGAGGCGATCTGGAAGAAGGCGCCGCATCCCGAGGTCGCCGACGTCTACGTGCACGCGCGGCCGGGCGATTCGACGCAAGACCGGCTGAAACGGGCGCGCCGGCTGGAAACGCTCAAACGCAATCATGTCGAATCGTCGCTGGCGGTTGCCCGCGCCGCCAACGATGCCGGCGAGTATCGCGTGGCGCGCGAGGCGATCGAGACGGCTTTGCGGTTGGGGCCGCGCGAAAGCGCCTATCTGTTGCTTGCCGATATCGAGGAGAACGAGACCGGCGACCAGGGCCGGGTGCGCCACTGGCTGTCCAAGGCGGTGCGCGCGCCGCGCGATCCGGCGTGGACGGCCGACGGCTACGTCTCGGAGACATGGGCGCCGGTCTCGCCGATCACCGGGGCATTGGGCGCATTCGAGTGGAAGGTGCCGGTCGAGCGCCTTGGCACTGTGATCGACGCCGGCGACGACGACGCGGCCGAAATTCCGATCATTCCGGAGCCGGCGGTGGAACCCGGGATTGTGGAAGAAACCGTCGAGGAACCGGTGGATGTCGAGGTGATCGGGCGCGAGGCGACAGAGCCGGCCGCCGCCGGCGCGACTGCCGAGACCGCGCAAGACGGCGACGGAGCGTCCGCCAATGCCGAGGATGCGGTCGAGGCCGAGGATGTGGCGGCGGAAAAGCCCGCGGAAGCGGAGCCGGTTGCGGCAACGGCCGAAGCGGACGGCGAGGCGAAAACGCAGGAGACGGACGAGCGGAAGGAAGAGCCGGACGGTGCGGCCGGGGAGGCCGGCAAGGCCGGCAAGGCCGGTGAGGACGAGGCGGTCGTACCGTTTCCGCCCATTCCCGACGACCCCGGCGTCGATGAGGAAGACGTCGACAAGCAGCAACCGAGCCGGTTCCGGTTGTTTTGATCGAGCCGGTCGCGATAATAGCCTTGCAGATCAACCGCACCGGCAGTGGGAACCGACATGTTTGACCGTTTGATGCGCTTCCTGCGCAGCCTGCCCGGCGACGAGGCCGGGGCGAAGGGGGAGAATTCCGACGATCCGCGCATCGCGGCGGTGGCGCTGATGTTCCATGTGATCGATGCCGACGGCATTCGCGAAACGGCAGAGCGCGACAAGCTGGAGCAGGTGCTCAGGGAACTCTATCCAGTGAGCGGCGGGGAGTTGAAGTCGCTGATCGCCGCCGGCGAGGAGGCCGATCGCGAGGCCGTCGATCTTTATGCCTTCACCAGCGTCCTCAAGCGCCATCTCGGCAGGGAAGCGAAAATCAATCTCGTGCGCATCCTCTGGGAGATGGTCTATGCCGACGGCGAGCGCCATGAGCTCGAAGAGAACATCGTCTGGCGCGTCGCCGAACTGATCGGCGTCGAGCAGGCCGAGCGTGTCGCCATGCGCCAGGAAGTCGAGGCCGATCTGAAGGATGGCGAATAGTCGGTATTCTCAGGTGCGCCCGTCGAGGTGGCGCGCCTTTCTGAGCGCCGGAAACAGGAACGCCCACAATCCCGCCGCGGCGATAGCGCCGATGCCGCCGAACACCACGGCGGGAACCACGCCGATGACCGCCGCCATCGTGCCGGCGCGGAACTCGCCGAGTTCGTTCGACGCGCCGATGAACACGCCGTTGACGGCGTTCACCCGGCCGCGCAGCCGATCCGGCGTCCACAGCTGGATCAGCGTTTCGCGGATATAGACGCTGACCATGTCGGCCGCTCCCAGGCCGGCGAGCGCGACGACCGACAGCCATGGCAGCGGCGAAAAGCCGAATATGGCGGTGAACAGCCCGAACAGGCCGACGGCGACGAACATGATGATGCCGGCATGGTCGCGGATGGCCTGGCCGGTCAGCCACACCGCCATCGCCAGTGCGCCGACACCCGGCGCGGCGCGCAGCAGGCCGAGGCCCCAGGGGCCGAGGTCGAGAATGTCGCGCGCATAGACCGGCATCAGCGCCACGGCGCCGCCGAGCAGCACGGCAACGAGATCGAGCGAGATGGCGCCGAGAACCACCTTTTCGTGCCAGATGTAGCGAAAGCCCGCAAACAGCGTTTCGCGTGCAGTGGCGCCGGTCATCGGCCTCTGTTCGGGTTTGGGGATGGAAAAGGACAGTACCGAGGCTGTCGCCAGCATGAGGGCGGCGACCGCATAGGCAACGTCCGCCGACAGGCCGTAGAGCAGGCCGCCGGCGACCGGCCCGGCGATGGTGGCCGTCTGCCATGCCGACGAAGCCCATGCGACGGCATTGGAGAAATCCCTGGGCGGCACGATGTTGGCGACAAGCGCCGACGATGCCGGGTTGAAGAAGGCGCGCGCCATGCCGAAGACGACGAGAACGGCGAAGACGGGGACCGGCGAGGTCAGGCCGCGCAATGTGAGAACCAGGATGGCGACGGCGCAGGCGGCTTCCAGCGCGGCGGCCAGCCCCATGATCAGCCGCCGGCCGAAACGGTCGGCGGCCGCGCCGGTGACGAGCACGAGCAGCAGCGCCGGCGCAAACTGCATGAGGCCGACCAGGCCGAGATCGAAGGGGTTGCGCGTCAGGTCGTAGATCTGCCAGCCGACGGCGACCGACATGATCTGGGTGGCGAAGGTGGTAAGAAAGCGCGCGGGCAGGAACCGACCGAAGGCCGGATGTTGGAATGCCGCGTAACGTGACGGCGGCTCGGCGTTACCGCCGGTCACACCATTTCACCCGGCCACGGGCCTCTGCCCGTGGATGCGCACGCCGCTGGCATCAAACCGGTCCCACCTCAGTCGAACCCTAGCAGCCATGGCGGAAAGGGCAAGCGCGGCCGGGCGGCGTTGCGCCGGCGAGGCCGGGTAGGTCAGAAGTAGCGGAACTTGCCGCGGTCGATTTCGCTCATGCGACGTTCGAGGTCGACGATCGAGACCGATTCGTTCAAATAGGCAGTCTCCAGTTCGCGTCGCGAGGGACCGCGAAACGAACCGACGAACTCGCCAATCATGCTCTTGAAACGGTTTCTGGCCATTGTTGTTCTCCTTTGTCGATCGACAAGATGGCGCCGGCCGGCCGGCATTTGTAGGGCGGCGATTGCAAGGCTGCCATGCGCAATTAACGGATCATCGCGCCGGTTTTGACGCGGCGATTTCGGGCACTGCCTTGCCCGGCGCGCGCAACACCGCTTCGGCGACGCTCCAGAAGGGCTGGTGCGACGGACGGCGCGGCACCTGGCCGCGGCGGAAGGTGCGATCATGGCGCAGTTTGCACATGGGTCGTCCATTTCGAATGATCGAGAATAATGCGTGTCGATGCGATGCCGTCGGCCTTGGCCTCCTGCACATGCGAAACGGCATCGGAGGCGTCCTGGTGCACCAGCAGCGTCAGTTCATCGCCGCAGTGGCCCGCCTCCTTGCTATATTTGCCGGCTATGCGGCGCATTTTGTGGTTTTCGGCAAGACAGTTGACGCGCACCGAAACCGCCGAGCGATTGCGGGCCGACAGCAGTGCGCGGTCGAACAGTTCGGTGCCGATGCGCTTGCCCTGATGGGCGGGTTCGACCGACAGGCCGATCTCGGCCTCGCCGCCCGGTTTCTCGCCCAGCGCCACATGGGCGACGCCGCGGAGGACGCCGTCGACAAAGGCACCGATCAGCACGGCGCGCTGCCAGTCGAGGCCGGCGCAGTAGCGGTCGATGACCGCGTCGCCGACATAGCCCATGAAGCGAAGCCTGCGGTCCTGAGACGGCAGGCGCTTGAGATGATCGGCGATGGCCGCCCCGTCGGCGGGCTTCAGCTTGCGATAGACCACTTCGGCGTCGTCGGGGGAAGCGGTGTTGCCGCGCTTGCGCACGGCGCCGCCGCGGGGAAGCTGCCGCGGTTGGCGCGCAGCAATCGACTGCATGGTTCGATTGGGGGTCATGGAAAACTTCTCCGGCAATGCTGGTTCGAGTTTTCCTCCCGCAGCACGGGCCTACGAATCGACCTATGCTGCACTGCAACAAGATATGGTCTTTACTACCGCATTTCAATGATGCCGATTGTGCAGTGCATCAACTTTCGTTACCGCCCAGGCGTGGAATTGAAGGTCATGGCGTCGAATGGGGCAGGAAAGGCGAGGCCGGAAGAAGCCTATAAATATTTGAATCAGAAGGGGTTTTTCTTTCCGGTGGCCTCAGATACGCCCGAAGCGCCTGGAATTTGGGCAAAGCGGCGGCTGGTTCGACCGCGGCCGCGTTCCGGCAATCCAGGCCTAACGCAGGGGAAGGATTTGAAAACGAGACCGATTTCCGGCACCTTCTTCCTGGATCGGAAACCAACTGCGCGGCCGCGGAAGGGATGACATCCATGGGGCCTGACCCGGCGGTACCACTGCGGAGGACCGCCGGCTCGGCTGGCGAAGTCGACGGATGTCGTATCCCGGGCGGATCGGCAGCATCATCGCCGGGGAGGAACGGGCATGATCGGGAAACAGGGGTCTGCTGCGACGGTGTTGTCGGTCGCTGTGGTATGGGTTGCAAGCGTCGGCGCGGCGCCCGACACGTCGGCCCGGCACCAACCTGCAGGCGCGGCGGCGCCGCAAGCGGGCTTGTTTTCCGCGACGTCCCCGGAAGCACCGGCGCTGAAGCTTGCCGCCAACAGGACATTCAAGCTCAAAAATCCGTTTCCGTTCCCGGTTTACGTCAAGATCTACGGACCGGCGCCGAATTTCCCCGACGTGGTCAAGGTGCCCGCGCCGCCGGCAGGCGCGGTGCCGGTTCCCTTTCCGAATACGTCCATGTATGTGCGTTTGCGGGTAAGCGGGGGGATTTGGTCGAAGAAATTCAAGATCAAGTGGAAGTCGGGAAACATCACGCTTCCCTCATTCTGATGCATCCCCGCCGGCCCAGTCCGCGCCCTGCATTTCCACCAGCCTCGAGGCGGTGCGCCTGAACTCGAAGGCCTCGGTGCCGGATTTCTCGCGATAGAGCGTATCCGGCCCGGCGGCGGCGGAGACGATGAGCTTGCGCTTCTTGTCGTAGAGCGTGTCGACGAGCAGGATGAAGCGCTTGGCCTCGTTGCGCATCCTTGCGTCCATCACCGGAATGCGGTCGATCAGAAACGTGTCGAAACGATCCGCCAGCGCCAGGTAGTCGCGGGCGCCGAGCGGCCGGGCGCACAGTTCGTCGAAGGAAAACCGTGCGGCGGTGCCCGCCGCATGCTCGACGACGATCTCGCGACCCTTGATCCTGATCGTCGCCGCCATCTCGTCGCGGCCGGCGGAGGCGGTCGTCCAGGCGGCGTCCATGCGCTCTTCCGCGGCGGGGCCGAGCGGGGTGAGATAGACCGGCATGCGGTTGAGCTGCTCCAGCCGGTAATCCTTGTAGGCGTCAAGCGCGGCGATGCGGGCATGGGCCTTGAGAATATCGATGAAGGGCAGGAACAGCGCCCGGTTGAGCCCGTCGCGATAGAGGTCCGCGGGCGCCACGTTGGAGGTGGCGACAAGGATGACCCCAGCGCCAAAAAGGGCGGTGAACAGGCGCGACAGGATCATGGCGTCGGCGATGTCGGTGACCGAGAATTCGTCGAAACAGAGTACCCAGGCCTCGCGCGCCAGCGCCGCCGCGACCGGCGGGATCGGATCGTCGCCCCTCGCGCTCCCGTTCTTGACCGCCGCGCGATGGGCGGCGATGCGGTCGTGCACGTCGGCCATGAAATCGTTGAAATGGATGCGGCGCTTCCGCCTGACCGGCACGCGCTCGAAAAACAAGTCCATCAGCATGGTCTTGCCGCGACCGACATCGCCGTGGATGTAGAGCCCCTCGATCTTCTCGACCCGTTTGGCAAACAGCCAGCCCAGCGCGCTGGTCTTGGATGCCAGACGCCTGGCGGCAATCTCGTCGAGCACCCGGTCGAGCCTGGCCGCGATCGCCGCCTGGGCCGGGTCGTGCGAAACACCGCCGCTTTCGACCAGATGCAGCAACGCATCTGCGACCGAGTTCATTGTATCGAGCCGGTCATGCTCCATCGGGATCGGTATGTTTCGTGATCGCGTCCGGGGAAATCAGCGCGACAGGCTGACCGCCTGACCACCCGTCGTCTGGCCGTCGAAGCGTTCCGAGCCGGTGGAGTAGAGGATGGCGATGCGCGCACCGTTCTCGTCGAACAGCACGAGTTGCTTGCCGGCGACGTTCCAGCCGCGCATTCCCTGCAATTCGCCGGCGCAGCCGCGCGTGCCGCCGCGCGAATTGTCGCCATATTTGGTCAGCGTCAGGAACATCTGGCAATTGACGCCGCCGGCGGCCGTCTTCCACGAGCCAACGACACCGTTCTTGGTGATATCCGGTGCATTGGCGGAGGCAACCTCGACATTTACCGGCTTCTCGTCCGGCGCGTCGGGAAAATCCCCGGCTTCGGTGGTTCCCTCGGCCGGCTTCAGTTCCTCGGTTTCCACCGTGCCGGTGGGCGCCGGCGTCAGCGGCTCGGGCGCCTTGTTGCGGGTGTTGAGATAGGGGATCCGCGTGCCCTGGCAGGCGGTCATTCCGACCGCAAGCAGCGCCAGCAGCGCCAAGGGGGCCGCGCCGCGCAACCCGGCTCGCAATGTGCCCATGATATCAACCTCCGCCGGTTCCCCGGTCAATCGTCCGCACCGTTGCACTTCAAGGCGCACAAAAGTGGCAATGTTTGGGTAGCAATTTCCGCATCTTGGTTAATATCGGGTTTTTTTTGGCGATCGCGCAAGCAAAAACCGGGATTGCCCGGCCGGCGAGGTCGTTTCCGGTCGACGGCTTAATCTGGATCAAGGCGCGCGGGCGGCATATGCGTGCAGTTGGTCAGCGGGAGGATGACGATGTGAGCAATGACGGTCAGGAAGCGGCGGCGGCCGGCGGCATGCCGGCGGTCAATGCGTTGTCGCCCGGCGATATTTCGGCCTGCCTGCGGGCCGGCATCGCCGATTTTGTCCGCGCCCCGCTCTACGGCCTGTTCTTCGGTGGCGTCTATTTCGCCGGCGGACTGTTCATCCTTGCCGCGCTCAACGTATTCGACATGCCGTGGATGATCATTCCGGTGGCGATCGGATTTCCGCTGGTCGGGCCGTTCGTCGCCGTCGGCCTCTACGAGGTCAGCCGGCGGCTGGCCGCCGGCGACCGGCTCGAATGGCGCGGCGTGCTGACCGCGATGGCGCGCCAGCGCGAGCGCCAGCTCGCCTGGATGGCCTTCGTCGTGCTGTTCATCTTCTGGATCTGGATCTACCAGGTGCGGCTGCTGCTGGCGATCTTCCTCGGGTTCAAGTCGTTTTCCAGCATCGGCGCCTTCGTGCACGTCGTCACCGCGACGCCCGAGGGGCTGGCCTTCCTCACCGTCGGCACGGCGGTTGGCGCGGTGCTGGCGCTGGTCCTGTTCTCCTCCACGGTCATCGCCATTCCGCTGCTGCTCGACCGGGAGATCGATTTCGTTTCGGCCATCATCACCAGTTTCCGCGCCGTCATCGAAAACCCGGTAACCATGGTCGGCTGGGGCTTGGCGGTCACCGCGCTGGCGATCCTCGCCATGCTGCCGGCCTTCGCCGGCCTGCTGGTGGTGCTGCCGGTGCTCGGCCATGCCACCTGGCATCTCTACCGGCGCGCGGTGGCGCCGGCCGTGCCGCGGGGTTGATCATCGGCGGTCAATCGCTACATGGTCGGATCATGAAACGCAGAACGCTGGTCAAATGGCTCGGCCTGTCCGGCGCGGCGGGCCTTGTCGGCGGCGGGTTCGCCGTCAGCCGCGGCGAGGCCGCCAACCGCTACTATTCCGGTCCCGTGACGGACCATTTCGACGGTCGCGTGTTCTTCAATCCCGGCGGCATTCCGCCGCGCAACTTCGCCGACCTGCTGCGCTGGCAGATGGGCGACGGTCGCATCAAATGGCCGGCGACCTGGCCGAGCCCGCACCCGGCGGCAAAGCCCGAACGCCGTGTGGAAGGCGGCGGCCTGCGCGTCACGATGGTCGGTCACGCCACGCTGCTGGTCCAGACCGCAGGCGTCAACATCCTCACCGATCCAGTGTGGTCTGAGCGTGTCTCGCCGTTCAGTTTCGCCGGGCCGAAACGTGTCAACCCGCCGGGTATCGATTTCGGCGACCTGCCGCCGATCGACCTGGTGCTGCTGACGCACAATCACTACGACCATCTCGACACCGGAACCTTGAAGCGGCTGAAGGCGGCGCACGATCCGCTGGTGGTCACGCCGCTCGGCAATGATGCGATCGTTGCCGCCGCGGTGCCGGATATGCGGGTTGCCACCGGCGACTGGGGCGACGTTATCGACACGCACGGGACCAGGCTGCATTTCGAGCCGGTGCACCACTGGTCGGCGCGCGGGGCGTTCGACCGGCGCATGGCGCTGTGGGCGGGCTTCGTCGCCGAAACAGCGGCCGGAAAGATCTACCATGTCGGCGACACCGGCTTCCACGAGGGCCGCAACTACCGCGCGGCGGCG
Source organism: Rhizobiaceae bacterium (assembly GCA_041397625.1). Classification (GTDB taxonomy): domain Bacteria; phylum Pseudomonadota; class Alphaproteobacteria; order Rhizobiales; family Rhizobiaceae; genus JAWKWH01. The sequence goes on along the minus strand of JAWKWH010000004.1, from coordinate 167,579 downwards.
GAAAAGCACGGCGGTTTCCGCCTGGCGATCCTGCCGATCGGCGCCTATGAACCGCGTTGGTTCATGAAGGGCCAGCACCAGAACCCGGACGAGGCGGTGGCGGGTTTCGGCCTGTGCGGTGCCGCCCATGCGGTCGGCCATCACTGGGGCACGGTGCAGTTGACCAACGAGGCGATCGAGGAACCGCATGACATGCTGCTGGCGGCGCTGGAACGCGAAGGCGTCGCGCGCGAGCGCTTCCGCCCGATGCGGCCGGGCGAGGCGTGGGATGTGCCGGAAGCGCCGGCCGCCTGAACGACGGAACCATTCATGACTTCGGCCGTTTCCCATTGACGCGGCCTGCAAGCGTCCGGCGATGCCGCGGGGCGCTTGGTTTTTGGGGTCGAATTCCATATAAGCGCCTCGAACAGGAAACAGGGCCGCCGGCATGGCCGAACGTGCGCAATTCGCCAAGATGAACGGGCTCGGCAACGAGATCATCGTCGCCGACATGCGCGGCCGTGCCGACCGCGTGTCGCCGGCCGCGGCAATCGCGCTCAACGGCGACGCGCTGACGCGGTTCGACCAGATCATGGCGATCCACGATCCGCGTTCGCCCGGAACCGCCAACTACATCGATATTCTCAATTCCGACGGCTCGCCGGCGCAGGCCTGCGGCAACGGCATGCGCTGCGTGGTGCAGGCGCTCGCCGCGGAGACCGGCGACGACACGTTCCGCTTCGAGACGATCGCCGGTCTGCTGGAGGCGGTCGAGCATGAGGATGGCTCGATCTCCGTCGATATGGGCGAACCGCGCTTCGGCTGGGACGAGGTGCCGCTGGCAGAACCGTTTCACGACACCCGCGCGATCGAATTGCAGATCGGTCCGATCGACGATCCGGTGCTGCATTCGCCGAGCGCGATGTCGATGGGCAATCCGCATGCCATCTTCTGGGTCGGCGACGACGTGCGGGCCTACGATCTCGACCGCTTCGGGCCGCTATTGGAAAACCATCCGATCTTTCCCGAGCGCGCCAACATCACGATCGCCCATGTCGATTCCGACCGCGCGATGACGATACGCACCTGGGAACGCGGCGCCGGGCTGACGCAGGCCTGCGGCTCGGCCGCATGCGCGGCGGCGGTATCGGGCGCGCGCACCGGCCGCACCGGACGCCGGGTGACCGTGACCGTGCCCGGCGGACCGCTGGAGATCGAGTGGCGGGCCGACAATCACGTGATCATGACCGGACCGGCCGAATGGGAGTTCTCCGGCCTCTTCGATCCCGAAACCGGCGCGTGGAACCCGGACGGAAGCCCCGGCGAGGCGGGCGCGGCCTGATGGCGGTCGATATCGTCACCTTCGGTTGCCGGCTCAATACCTACGAGTCGGAAGTGATCAGGCGCGAGGCCGGCCGGGCCGGGCTCGACACGCTTGCAGGCGGGGCGGTGATCGTCAACACATGCGCGGTCACCGGCGAGGCGGTGCGCCAGGCGCGCCAGGCGATCCGCAAGGCCAGGCGCGAGAACCCCGACGCCCGCATCGTGGTGACCGGCTGCGCGGCGCAGACCGCGCCTGCCGACTTCGCCGCCATGGCGGAGGTCGACCTGGTGCTCGGCAACGAGGAGAAGCTTGCCGCGCACAATTACCGGGCGCTGCCGGATTTCGGCGTCAACGACACGGAGAAGGTGCGCGTCAACGATATCATGAGCGTCGGCGAGACCGCCGCCCACATGGTCGATGCGATCGAGGGCAGGGCACGGGCCTTCGTGCAGGTGCAGAACGGCTGCGACCACCGCTGCACCTTTTGCATCATCCCCTACGGACGTGGCAATTCGCGCTCGGTGCCGATGGGCGCGGTGGTCGAGCAGATAAGGAGGCTCGTCGGCAACGGCTATCGCGAGGTGGTGCTGACCGGCGTCGACCTGACCAGCTACGGCGCCGACCTTCCGGGGGCGCCGCGGCTCGGCCGGCTGGTGACGGCGGTGTTGAAGGGCGTGCCGGAGCTTGCCCGCCTGCGACTCTCGTCGATCGACTCGATCGAAGCCGATGACGAACTGATCGAGGCGATCGCCGGCGAGAGGCGGCTGATGCCGCATCTGCACCTGTCGCTGCAATCGGGCGACGACATGATCCTGAAGCGCATGAAGCGGCGGCACGCGCGCGATGACGCGATCCGTTTCTGCGCCGAGATGCGGCAAGCGCGGCCCGACATCGTCTTCGGCGCGGACCTGATCGCCGGCTTTCCGACCGAAACCGAGGCGATGTTCGACAATTCGCTTCGTATCGTCGAGGAATGCGGGCTGACGCATCTCCACGTGTTTCCGTTCTCGCCGCGCGAGGGCACGCCGGCAGCAAGAATGCCGCAACTGCCGCGCCGGCTCATCAAGGAGCGCGCCGCGCGCCTGCGCGAGGCGGCCGACGCGGCCTATCGCGCCCATCTCGACACCGTGACCGGCACGACGCAGCTGGTTCTGGTGGAAAAGCCCGGTCTCGGACGCAGCGAGGGCTTCACGCTCGCGCAGATCGATGGTCAGCATGCGCCTGGAACGATCGTCGAGGCCGTAGTTACCGGCCATGACGGCGCCGTGCTTGAGGCGCGGACGGCGGCAGAAGCCGCGTAACGGGAAACTCGCATGGCGCTGAAAGCCTTCCTGAAAAAAGTCTTCTCGTTCGGCACCAAGACGGTCGAAGAGCATCCGCAGGATGACGCCGCGCCGGAGGCCGCGCGGCTTGCCGAACAGGCGGAAGCGGAAGCAAGGGCTGCGGAGGAAAAGGCGAAGGCCGAGGCGGAAGCCGAAGCAGCGCGCAAGGCTGAAGAGGAAGCTGCGCGTCTTGCTGCCGAAGCGGAAGCGAAGGCCGAGGCCGAGGCGAAGGCAGCGGCCGATAAAGCCCGCGCCGAGGCGGAGAAAGCCGAAGAAGAGCGCCGGCTAGCCGAGGAACAGGCGAGAGCGGAGGCGGAACGCAGGGCTGCGGAAGAGAAAGCGAAAGCTGAGGCAGCGGCGGAAGCGGCGCGCAGGACCGAGGAGGAGAAAGCCGCCGCTGAACGCGCCGAGGCGGAACGCAAGGCGGCAGAGGAGGCAGAAGCCGCGCGCCTTGCCGATGAGGCGGAAGCCAGGGTCAGGGCCGAGGCCGAAAAAATTGCTGCGGAAAAAGCCGAGGCAGAACGTCTTGCCGCGGAAGAAGCGGAGAAAGCCAGGGCTGAGGCCGCGCGCAAGACCGAAGAGCAAGCCGAGGCCGCGCGTCTGGCGCGGGAAGCGGAAGCGAAGGCGGAGGCCGAGCGCAAGGCGGCTGAAGAAGAGCGCAGGGTAGCCGAGGAAAAGGCCCGCGCCGAGGCGGAAGCGGAAGCCCGCGCCGAGGCTGAAAGAGCCGCCGCCGAGACGGAAGAAAAAGCCAGGGCCGAAGCCGAACGAGCCGAAGTAGAGAAGGCGGCGGCAGAACGTCTTGCCGCGGAAGCGGAAGCAAAGGCCAGGGCCGAGGCGGAAAGGGCCGCCGAAAAAGAAGCCGCGGCGAGGGCGGCAGCCGAGGCGATGGATGCGGCGGCAGAACCGTCGCCGGCCGCGTCTGCGGCACCCACAGGCAAGGTCTCGGTCACCGACAGGGTCGCCGAGATCACCGAACCGGAACCCGCGCCGGAACCGGTCGAGGAAAAGAAGGGCTGGTTCCAGCGGCTCAGGCAGGGCCTGTCGCGATCGTCGCGCGAACTGACCGACAACATCACCGGAATCTTCACCAAGCGCAGGCTCGACGAAGACACGCTGCAGGACCTGGAGGACGTGCTGATCCAGGCCGATCTCGGCATCGAGACGGCGATGCGCATCACCGACGCGCTCGCCTCCGGCCGCTATGGCAAGGACGTGTCGACCGACGAAGTGCGGCGCATCATGGGCGCGGAGATCGAAACCGTGCTCGGCCCGGTGGCGCTGCCGCTGGAACTCGACCTGTCGCACAGCCCGCATGTGATCCTGGTGGTCGGCGTCAACGGCACCGGCAAGACGACGACGATCGGCAAGCTGGCGGCGAAACTGCGGCAGGGCGGGCTGAGCGTGATGCTGGCCGCCGGCGACACGTTCCGCGCCGCGGCGATCGAGCAGCTGAAGATCTGGGGCGAGCGCACCGGTTCGCCGGTGATCGCCTCGAAGCTTGGCGCCGACGCGGCGGGGCTCGCCTATGACGCGTTCGAGAAGGCGAAGGAAGCCGGCACCGACGTGCTGATCATCGATACCGCCGGCCGGCTGCAGAACAGAACCGAACTGATGGACGAACTGGCCAAGATCGTGCGCGTGCTGGGCAAGCTCGACCCGGAAGCGCCGCATACGGTGCTGCAGACGCTGGACGCGACGACGGGCCAGAACGCGCTCAACCAGGTTGAGATTTTCCGCAATGTCGCCGGCGTCAACGGGCTGGTGATGACCAAGCTCGACGGCACGGCGCGCGGCGGCATATTGGTGGCGATCGCGGCGAAGCACAAACTGCCGGTCTATTTCGTCGGCGTCGGCGAGCAGGTCGACGACCTCGAACCCTTCGAGGCCGGCGATTTCGCCAGGGCAATCACGGGAGCGGACGCATGAGCCAACCGATCTTCGAGCGCGATCCGTCGGACCCGAAGCGCAAGGAAATCAATCCGATTTTGAAGCTGGCGCTCGAACTCGGGCCGCTGATGGTGTTCTTCTTCGCCAATTCGCGCGGCGAATGGCTGGCGGCGAAGATACCGGCGCTGGCCGATCTCGGCGGCCCGCTGTTCGTCGCCACGGCGCTGTTCATGGTGGCGACCGCGATGGCGCTTGCCGTCTCGTGGACGCTGACGCGCACGCTGCCGATCATGCCGCTGGTCTCGGGCGTCGTCGTGTTCGTCTTCGGCGCGCTGACGCTGTGGCTGCAGGACGAGACCTTCATCAAGATGAAGCCGACCATCGTCAACACGCTGTTTGCCGCCGTGCTGCTGGGGGGGCTCGCCTTCGGCAAGTCGCTTCTGGGCTACGTGTTCGATTCGGCCTTCAGCCTCGACGCGGAGGGCTGGCGCAAGCTGACGCTTCGATGGGGCCTGTTCTTCGTCTTCCTGGCGGTGATCAACGAAATCGTGTGGCGCAATTTTTCCACCGACACCTGGGTGGCGTTCAAGGTATGGGGCATCATGCCGATCACCATCGCGTTCACCGTGAGCCAGATGCCGCTGATCATGCGGCATTCGCTGGAAAGCGACGAGAAAGGCTGATCCTACTCCGCAGGCATCGCCGGGCGGTCGCTGCCCTCATGGGCGGTGTCCTGGCCGTAGACGCGGATGATCAGGATCGCGGTCGCCAGCACTGCCGCCATCCACGGCTCAAGGCCGGCATAGGCGCAGACCATGAACACAATGCCGCCGGCAAGCAGGACGTGGTTGCGCCAGCCGCGGGCGAGAAAGCGGTCGCGGATGCCGTAGAGCGCCAGCAGGTAGATGGCGACCGCGCCATTGACCCAGCCGGACGCGACGGCGGGCGTTACCCTGGAATGGTCGGTCAGGATGTCGAAATGGGCGCCGAGGCCGACGGCCAGCAGCGCGCCGGCGGCGAAAACGAAGAAATGGCCGTAGCCCCAGACGAAGGTGCGCCAGAAATCGTCTGTGTCGAGATGCTCGCTTTCGGCGAAATAGAGCCACCACAGCACGAAGACCAGCACCAGGCCGGAAACCGCCGTCACAACCAGCGCGCCGGTATGGCCGTGCTCGTAGGCATGGCCGAAGAAGAACGATACCGACAGCAGCACCTCGCCGAGCACGATGATGTTCAACAGGCCGTAGCGCTCGATGATGTGATGGCGATGCCAGGGCGTGCGCCCGGCGCGTTCGGCATAAACCGGCACGGCGAACTCGACCAGGAACACCAGCACGCCGCAGGCTATGAAAGCCGCAGAACCTGCCGGAAGCGCGAGGTAGAGCAGCACCCAGAGCGCCTGGGCGAAGAGGATGCCGAAGGCGTAGCGCTGCGCCGTGACGCGATGGGCGGGGCCGCTGGCGGCGGCACGCAACCACAGGCCGGCCATGGCAAGGCGCATGATGATCCAGCCGACGACGCCGATACCGAAATCGAGCGTTTCGAAAATGTGCGACACGCTGCCGGCGAAAACCAGCGCGCCCAGCATGATGATGATGGTCAGCACGCGGTAGAGCGCGTCGTCATTGTCGAAGGCGGAGGCAAACCATGTGTGGTTCATCCACGCCCACCAGATCGCCACATAGAGAAAGACGAAATTGGGCAGTTTCTCCAGCCCGTGGGCGTTGGAGACGGCGTGGTGGAAGCCGGCCGTGACCGCGGCGATGGCGATGACGCTGACGAGGTCGAAGAACAGTTCGAGCTGGGTGGCGGCGCGGTGCGGCGCCTTCGGATCGCGGGCGTGAAGCGGTCTTAGTGCAAGCGGCATGGCCTGTTCCTGTCGTTGCAATTCGTGCGTCATCGTTTGGGTAAGTGATGATTTCCGGCGTGGCAAGGCCGGCTCAGGCGAGCCATTCGATCCAGCGGCAGTGCCAGTCGCAATGGGCGAGCAGGCGGGTCTCGCCGCCCGGCCAAAGGGTCAGGCGCAGGCCGGCATGCGGTTCGACGCCGCCGAGCCCCTCCATGCGCAGCCAGGCAATCGGCGCGTCGCGCGTGGCGGCGTTTCCGGCCCGGTCGAGCGCCTCGCTGATCGCGTCTTGCGTCGCGTCGGGCAGATATTGCCACATCACCGAATGAAACAGCACGAAGGCCTGGCCGAGGCGGCGGCCTGCCAGGCTTTCGCCGACAAAACCGGCGGCGTCGCCCGCGACCAGCGAAAACGGCGTTGAGGCGGTCAGGGCGATCGCCGCGTCGAGCCGTTGCAGCCGCTCGGGCTGGTCGGGCCAGATATAGGATCTGAGCCGCAGCCGCGCCGCCGGATCGGCGACGGCAAGCGGGGCGATGTCGCAGCCCCGCCGGCTGGCGATCGTCAGTTGCCCGCGCGGGTCCGGCAGGCGGCTGCCGCGCATCTCGGGCGCCAGCGAAACGGCCGAATCCCGGTCGCCCGTCTCAAGCGTGTTGTAGCGATAGCCAAAACGGTCGGCGAGCAGGTTGAGGCCGGCGCTGGCGCCGATCTCGTTCAGTGCCAACGGCAGCCGCGTCTGCCGCGCGATTTCCAAAAGGCCGGGATAGAGCGCGGCGGAACGGGCGATCTCGTTGGTTTGCGGCGCGTTGGCAAGGCCGGCGGCGAGGCGGACATCGTGGCGGGCAATGACGCCCGGAAGGATGTCGGCGAGCCTTTGCGGATCGCCCTCGGGCGGATAGCAATCGGCAAGCGCCGCGTCGGCGTCGCCCAACACCAGCGCGTGCAAGCCGCCGCACAGCCTCAGCGCCAGCGCGTCGGCAAACGGGTCGCCCGGCCAGTCGAGGACCGTCCGCCCGGTTTCGGTTTCGTGGTCGAGCGTGGCGATCAGCAGGCGGCAGAGTGCGGCGGTGAACGGCGATCCCATGCCGTCGCAGGCCCGGGCCTGCCTGTCGAAATGCGCGGCGACGGCGTCGCTCATCCACCGCCGCCTGCCAGCACCTTTTCGATTTCCGGCATCAGGACGGTGCGCACCGCATCGTCGGTCAGCGGCCCGACATGCTTGAAGCGGATGATGCCGGCGCGGTCGACGAGGAAGGTTTCCGGCACGCCGTAGACGCCCCAGTCGATTGCCTTGCGGCCCTCGCGATCGGTGCCGATCACCCGGTAGGGATCGCCGAGTTCGGCGAGGAAGCCGCGCGCATTGGCCGGATCGTCCTTGTAGTTGAAACCGGCGACGACGAAACGCTTGTCGGCGGCGAGCCGCATCAGCACGGGATGTTCCTGCCGGCAGGGCGCGCACCATGAGGCCCAGATGTTGACCAGGGTGACATTGCCGATGAAGTTGTTCGAGCTGAGGCCGATCGACAGCGTCGGATCGAGCGGCGGCAGGTCGGTCTCCGGCGCCGGCTGGCCGATCAACGCCGAGGGGATGTCGGAGGCATTGCGGTCGGCAAGCAGCATGACGAGGAAGACGGCGGCGAGCGCGGCGAAGACGGCGAGCGGCAGGAAGACTATCCAGCGCCGCCTTTTCGCCGGCGCCTTGCCCTTGCCGCGCGGGGCGCCCGGTGCCGGCTTGCCGGCAGGCCTTTCTGCCGACCTGACGCTCAAGCGGCCGGCTCCGCGGCGCGGTCGGAGCGGCGGCGGACGCCGCTTTCCTCCAACTCGGCCAGTTCGCGCCGGCGACCGCGATGGTCGGCGATGATCCAGATGACCAGGCCGGCAAGCGCGAGAAACGATACGCCATAGGCGGCTGTGACGAAGAAGGCGTGGCTCATGCGCCGGCCTTTCCGGTTGTCGCGCCGGCGCGGCCACGATCGGCGTTGCGCGCGGCGAGCTTGCGCATGGCGGCGATGCGGCGGCGCCAGATCTCGGTGCGCATGGCGGCCAGATGCAAGGTGAAGAACAGGCAGGTGAAGCCCGTCGCGCTCACCAGCAGCGGCCACAGCAGGCTCGGATGGATGGTCGGCCCGTCGATGCGGACAACCGACGCCGGCTGGTGCAGCGTGTTCCACCACTCGACGGAGAACTTGATGATCGGCAGGTTGATGGCGCCGATCAGCACCAGGATGGCGGCGGCGCGGGCGGCCTTCTGCGGCTCGTCGAAGGCGCGGGTGAGCGCGATCAGGCCGAGATACATGATGAACAGCACGAAGACCGAGGTCAGCCGCGCGTCCCAGACCCACCAGGTGCCCCACATCGGCTTGCCCCAGACAGAGCCGGTGACCAGCGCCAGCAGGGTGAAGACGGCGCCGACGGGGGCGGCGGCCTTGATCGCCACGTCGGCGACCGGATGGCGCCAGACCAGCGTGCCGAGCGCCGAGACGGCCATCACGCTCCAGATCATCATCGACAGCCAGGCGAACGGCACGTGGATGTACATGATGCGCACGGTGATGCCCTGCTGGTAGTCCTCCGGCGCGGCAAAGCCCATCCACAGGCCGACCGCGATCAGAACCGCCGACAGGCCGGCGAGCCAGGGCACGGCGATATCGGCGAAGCGCACGAATTTCGTCGGATTGGCCAGGTCGGCGATGGTCGATCGCTGGACGGTGGTTTCTGTCATGGCGCCTGTTTAGCTGGTTGCGCGGTACTCGACAATCAACACCAACGCCGCATCACGGGGGATTTATTCCGTCAGTCGGCGGAAAATTTCAATGCGGCTGCTGCCGCGACCGGTCCGATGACGGCAAAGAACAGGGTCAGCGCGGCGAGAATGAGGAACGGCGCGAGGAACGGATCGGGGTCGGCGATGGCGCCGCGCGTCGCCGCGACGCCGAAGATCAGCACCGGAATGACCAGCGGCAGGATGATGACCGAGACCAGCAGGCCGCCGCGCGGCAGCGACACGGCGAGCGCGGCGCCGGCCGCGCCGACAAAGGTGATGGCCGGCGTGCCGACGGCGAGGGTCAGCGTGGCGGCGGCGATGCCGGCGGGCTCGACATTCATCAACAGGCCGAGCAGCGGCGCGGCGATGACCAGCGGCAGCACGCTCGCCACCCAGTGGGCGGCGCATTTGACCAGCACGGTGACGGCCGGCATGTGGCGGGCAGACGCCATGATCATCAGGTCGAGCGAGCCGTCGTCGCGGTCGGCCTGGAACAGCCGGTCAAGGCCGAGCAGCGAGGCGAGCAGCGCGCCGATCCAAAGCACCGCCGGGCCGATGCGGGCCAGCAGGTTCAAGTCGGGGCCGACGCCGAAGGGAATGACGGCAACGACGGCGAGGAAGAACAGGACGCCGGTGAGCGCCCCGCCGCCGGCGCGGATGCCGAGCCGGACATCGCGCTGGAAGAGGGCGATCATGGGAGTGGCCTCGCCGTTGGATGCTCCCCCTCACCCGGCTTCGCTTCGCTCAGCCACCCTCTCCCCAGCGGGGAGAGGACGCAAACGCCGGGATCAGCGTCCTTCGCTGCGTGGTCCGCAACCGTGTGTTCGCTGCCGGCGGTTGCAGTGCCGGACCTGGCGTCTTCTCCCCGATGGGGAGAAGTGCCGAGCGAAGCGAGGCGATGAGGGGGTGTTTGCGTCTTCACCGCGCAGCCTCCAGCTTCAGTTCCGCCGCGCCGTCGAGCCCCAGCGGCTGGTGCGTGGCGGCGACGATGATGCCGCCGTCGTCGAGATGCGCGCCCATCAGCTCGGCGAAACCGGCCTCCGAATCGGCGTCGAGGCCGGCGGTCGGCTCGTCGAGCAGCCAGATCGGGCGGTAGCTGACCAGAAGCCTGGCGATGGCGATGCGGCGGCGCTGGCCGGTCGACAGATAGCCGTAGGGCAGGGCGGCGGTGGCGGAAAGCCCGACCATGTCGAGCGCGTCGGCGATGGCAAGATGCGGTTCGCCGGCAAAATCGCGCCAGAAGGCGAGGTTCTCGGTAACCGTGAGCGCCGGTTTCAGCGCGTTCTTGTGGCCGAGATAGTGGCTGAGTTCGGCGATGCCGGCTCCTTGGTTCGCACCTTCTACGCGCACCGATCCCGCTGCCGGCGGCAGCAGCCCGGCGACGACGCGCAGCAGCGTCGACTTGCCCGAGCCGTTGGCTCCGGTGACGATGAGCGCCTCGCCGCCGTCGAGCGCGAACGATATGTCGGCCACGACAATCTCGCCGGACCGTTCGGCGGCCAGACCGTCGGCGATCAACTGCATGGGCGGGCATTCCTCATGCTGCCCGTTTGACACGGAAAAGCGCTGACGCGCAATCGGCGATGGTTGTTCGCGCCGTCAGCTTCTGCTTGTCGCGGGAAAGGCGAATTCGGTCAGAATCTTGACGGGAACGCGCCATGCTTCGGGATCATTGTAGTTGCCGGCAAAGACGGCGACGATCAGGTCGTTTGGTTTGCTTACCGTCAGCCGCTGGCCACCATTGCCGAAACCGGCAATCCAGTGTGGCGGGTTTCCCCGGCCTGCGAGCCACCAGAAATAGCCGTAGCGCAAACCGGTCGCCAAATCGATGCGCGGCGTCGACAGGGCTTCAAGCCAGTCGGCCGGCACGACTTCCTTATCATTCCAGCGACCGCCCTGAAGAATCAGCCGGCCGATCCTGGAGAGATCACGGATGGAAAGCCGCAAGCCCGACGCTGCGGAGGCAACGCCGTCACTGCCTTTGATCCAATCAAAATCCTCAATATCAAGCGGACCGAACAGCTTTTCGGCGGTATACGCATCCAAGGAGCACCCGGTGCCGCTGGCGATCAGACGGCCGATCAGCGCGGTCGCTCCGCCATTGTATGTCCATGTCTCGCCGGGCGTGCCGGTGATCGGGCGGTCAAGCGCGAAACGGTAGCGATCGGCTGCCATTTCCATGGCGATCTCGCTGTTTGCCGGACTGGTATAGGGCAGGTCTTCGTTCCACTCGGTGCCCATCTGCATCGACAGGACGTGGCGGACGAGGATCGTCCGCCGCACCGGGTCCGTTGCGAGGTCGTCATAGTCGGGGAAATGGTCGATCACCGGTTCGTCGAGTCCGGGTACCAAGCCTTCGGCAAGCGCAACGCCGTAGAGCAGACCAACGATGCTCTTGGTCACGGAGCGCAGGTCGTGCAGCGTATCCGGTCCGTGTGCGCGGACGCCGAGCGGCTGGCCCCAGCGCTCGTCGGCGTCCTCGAAGTGGCATTCGGCCAGCGTCCGGTTTCGGTGAATGATCAGCACGCTGTGCAGTCCCGGCAGTTCGCCGGCGCGAAAGGCAGCGTCAAGACGTTGTTCAAGCATGCCCGTCACTGGCAGAATTTGCGGTAAAAAATCAACAGGGTAGGCGTATGACGGGCGGGATCAGGCTGCAGCGCCGTCTCCGTCGCCAGATTCCTAGAAGCCGCAATCCGGATTGTCGGATTTCGCCCGGCGGACCAGCTTGTCGAACTGCTTCCTGTCAGGCCGCAGCGTTCCCGAATAGGCGCGCCAGGCATTTTCCTCGCTGTCGCCCAGCCTGATCAGCGTCTTGGCGAGCAGCTTGCCATAGGAGGCATGCAGCGGCAGTTGCTCGGCGCCGATGCGAAGATGCAGCGCCGACAGCGCCGAAGCCGCCGTTTCCCCTGCCAGGCAGAGACCGCCGAGGCCGCCGAGATAGGGAAGCTGGAATTGGCGGTCGTTGTAGAACCTGTCGCCGCCGGCAAGACCGGTATCGATCAGCCCCAGCATCGCCGGAACGGCGGGTTCGCCGAAGGCGGAAAGTTTCCGGAGCGCCTTGTAGCCGTGAAACTGTACGTCGGGTGAGCGAACGAGACGCAGGAAATCGTTGAGATGCGGCCGCAGCGTCTCACCGGGAAGGCGGTCGACGGCGATCGACATGGTCTCGATCTGCTCGCCCGCGTCCTGTTGCAGCGCCGCGTCTCCAACGGAGCCGTCGGCGAGACGGCGCACCAGGCTGGCGGCAATCCTGTCGAGATCCGGACTGGCGTTCCTCAAGCCGTGCTCGACGATGGCGTATAGCCGCGGCGGTGCCGGAAAGGCCGGATCCTCCAATATGTCGACGGCGGCGCGGAACTGTTCCGACGTCACCTTGTGCGGTTGGAGGTTGTCGAAATGGGTGGCGATCAGCGCCCATTCGGCCCGGTTCGGCGCCCGGCCCTCGGCGCGTATCGCATCGATCCGGGCGATGACCTCACTGCTCCGGTCTGGGGTCTTCAGTTCGAGGTCGAGCCCGAGCGTGCCGGTCAGGAAGGACGTCCACTCGGCCTTGCCCGGATATCGCGAGGGCATGTTGATGCGGCGGTTGCGCCGCCACCAGCCCATGGAGGTGCGCAGTTCGGCCGCCATATGCGGAACCGGTAGCAGCATCGGACCGAGCGGTGCGTATTCGACCGCGGTGTTGCGGAAGATCTCGGTTAAGGAGCCGGCCTTGCCGTCGATCAGGTGCACGGTGCGGCGGGTCGCCGACAATGTATCGGCGCCAAGATCGAAACCGGCGCCGAAGGCGTTCTTCCCGCGCCGCTTCAGGTTGCCGTCGGTGATCGCGATGTCGGCGTCGCCGAGCACCGCGTCGCGCGATACCAGGCAGGTTCCCGACGACACGCGCAGCATGAGTTCCTCGACGGCGTCGAGCTGTTTGGCGCCGCGTTCGCGCGGCGTCCGGAAGTCCAGGTCGCGGACGGCGGACTTGTACCTGACCGGCGGGCACGCGGGCATCTTGCGAAGCGTGTATTCGACGGCCGGTTCGTTTAGCGCGATCGCCGCGTGGGGATCCTTCACGTTGACGATGAGGAACCGGTCGGCGACGCCGTTGAGCAGGGCGTGGATGCAGAACTGGTTGCAGGTCGAATAGCCTTCGTCGGCTTCACGCAGCCGCGCCCGCGCGGCGGGTTGGCGGAACGCGATCGCACGCGCCCGCAGCGGCAGCGCCAGCTTGCTACGGTCGCCGGCGACGATCGCGGCCGCCTCGTTGTCGATGCCGATATTGATGATGCTCGGCGGAACGGCCAGCAGCAGCAGGCTCGCCGCCAGCGAAACCGCGATCAGCGCCGCCCCGTTGCGCAACGGCAGGACACGGCTGATGCCGAAGGCGATCAGCGCGACCAGGAACAGCGCCGGAAGCGCCCAGTACACGATCGCCAGCGGCAGGCCGATGATGGTGATGGCGGCAACCGTGCCGATCTCCGGCAGAACGAGCGCGATCAGCGCGCCGCCGCCGGCAACACCGAACATCACTTTCAGCCAAATCGGCATGTCCGCCCCGGTCAACTTCTTCCCGGCGCCATGGCGGCCGGGTCGACGACGATAAGAGCACCGTTTCGTTGAGAAAGGTTTTATGCGCCTATCCTGCCGGAATCCGGCCGATGGGCCCCGACGCAGGTCGAGAATCGCCGCCGCGAGCCCGGTAGTCCACGGTCAGTCGTTGTCAATTCATCACAGCGATTGGCCCGCCAGCGCCGCACGGTGTTCTTCCGCGAGCATGGAGGCGACGAATCTGACCGTGATCCGTCCCAGGACGGGCTTTTTGAGGCTCGCAGCCGGTACCGGAAAAATCTTGACGCTTCCCTTGCGTTCCATTGCCCGAAGGCCGGACCGGGAAATGGGGAGTTTGTTGGAAAGGAGGCGGTCCAGACGAATTACGGTCGGCCACGGCGCTTCAATATGCAGGGTTATGATCGACCAATCCCACGGAACGGCCTGCGGGGGTGATTTCTTGACGACAAGGTCGCAATCAAGATCGATACGGCTACTGTATCTCCTGAGGAAAGCCAGGTCGAACTCGCGATTACGCACCCAGTCCGGATCGCTCCGGTGCATTGCCTGGAGTTTCGCGTCCGGCACCGACGATACCGCAATTCTCTCTGCGACAGTCCGGTTCCAGGTTCTGTCGCAGGCAATGCACCTGTAAATGAGCCATGCGTCCAGCCGACGTCCGTTTGCATTCAGTCTGATCTTGCCGCTCGAAACGAACGGCCGAGGTTTCCGGCAGCCACCGCACAGCCGCCAAGGACGGGGAGGAGCGGCCGGTTCCACCATCCAGTAAACTTTGTATGTTCCAGTCATGTTGCCCTGGCCTTCCATTCGGAAGTTCGCCATGGCGGTGACGGCTGAGTTCACCCGGCAGGGTGCGGAACGGCAGTTGTTCTGTTGTGGGTTGGCCCGAAAAGCCGGGCATCAGGGGCACATCTTGACATGCCAGTCCGGTCTCAAGCCGTACCCCAAGCGAACAAGTTCAGCCAGAAAAGCGGCAGGCTTGTCTGACTTTCATTCGGGATCGTCTGTTGAGACCGGAATTACGACGGCAAAATAGGACCTCAGCGGAAGGATGCGCCGCTTCCCCTAATAGTTGGAACTCGGCGCCCAGTCATCATTCGATTTCGCGAAAGCTCGCAGCGCCCGAAACCTGAATGTCGATACAGCCTAGCGCCTGTCGAGAATCTCCGCTACAAGCCCGGCAACCACGGCCGGCGGCCGGTCGTGGAAACGCTAATTTCAGCGCCGAACTCATGCCTCCGCATCCCAGGCGGCGGCCGGGAAACGGACAGCGGAAATGGCCGCACCCGCAGCTCAAGCGCGTTGCCGGACGCTTCGTTTCAAACGAGCCCGGCGCAACCTGCGTCCGTTTCCTCCGGCGAAGCAGACCAGAGGTGGACCGTGTCCAAATCACTCGACAGTTTCAAATGCCGCAAGACGCTCGACGTCGGTGGCAAATCGTACACTTTTTTCAGCCTGGCGGAGGCCGAGAAGAACGGACTGACCGGCATTTCCAGGCTGCCCTATTCGATGAAGGTGCTGCTTGAGAACCTGCTGAGAAACGAGGACGGCCGTTCGGTGACCAAGGCCGATATCGAGGCGGTGGCCAAATGGCTCGACGACAAGGGTGCCGCCGGCCACGAGATCGCCTACCGCCCGGCGCGCGTGCTGATGCAGGATTTCACCGGCGTGCCGGCCGTGGTCGATCTCGCCGCCATGCGCGACGCCATGGTGGCGCTCGGCGGCGATCCGGAGAAGATCAACCCGCTGGTGCCGGTCGATCTCGTCATCGACCATTCGGTGATCGTCGACGAATTCGGCAATCCGAGCGCGTTCGCGCGCAATGTCGAGCTCGAATACAAGCGCAACGGCGAGCGCTACCGCTTCCTCAAATGGGGCCAGCAGGCGTTCAAGAACTTCCGCGTCGTGCCGCCCGGCACCGGCATCTGCCACCAGGTGAACCTGGAATATCTCGGCCAGACCGTGTGGACGAAGCAAGAGGATGGCGAGACGATCGCCTATCCCGACACCTGCGTGGGCACCGACAGCCACACGACGATGATCAACGGCCTCGGCGTGCTCGGCTGGGGCGTGGGCGGTATCGAGGCCGAGGCCGCCATGCTGGGCCAGCCGATCTCCATGCTGTTGCCCGAAGTGATCGGCTTCGAGCTGACCGGCAGCCTGAAGGAGGGCGTGACCGCCACCGACCTGGTGCTGACCGTGGTGCAGATGCTGCGCGCCAAGGGCGTGGTCGGCAAATTCGTCGAATTCTTCGGTCCGGGTCTCGACAATCTGACTTTGGCCGATGCGGCGACCATCGGCAATATGGGCCCGGAATACGGCGCCACCTGCGGCTTCTTCCCGGTCGATTCGGAGACGCTGAAATATCTGACCACGTCGGGTCGCGCCGCCGAGCGCATCGCGCTGGTCGAAGCTTACTGCCGCGAGCAGGGCATGTTCCGCGACACCGGCAGCGCGGCTCCGGTGTTCACCGACACGCTGACGCTCGATCTTGCCGACGTGGTGCCGTCGATGGCCGGGC
Source organism: Rhizobiaceae bacterium (assembly GCA_041397625.1). Lineage (GTDB taxonomy): Bacteria > Pseudomonadota > Alphaproteobacteria > Rhizobiales > Rhizobiaceae > JAWKWH01. The sequence goes on along the minus strand of JAWKWH010000004.1, from coordinate 151,382 downwards.
CGAAGCGGCCTGAGGGCCGCATTCCGCTGGAAAACATCGCCTCGGGCTTCGCCAAGTCGCTTGCCGACGAGTACAAGAAGCCGGCCAGCGAGCTTTCCAAGCGCTACGAGGTCGAGGGCGAGGATTTCGATCTCGGCCATGGCGACGTGGCGATCGCGGCGATCACCTCGTGCACCAACACGTCGAACCCGTCGGTGCTGATCGGCGCCGGCCTTCTGGCGCGCAACGCCAACCGGCTCGGCCTGACGCAGAAGCCCTGGGTGAAGACGTCGCTGGCGCCCGGCAGCCAGGTGGTGGCGGAATATCTCGAAAAATCAGGCCTGCAGAAGGAACTCGACCAAATCGGCTTCAACCTGGTCGGCTTCGGCTGCACCACCTGTATCGGCAATTCCGGCCCGCTCAACGCGCCGATCTCCAAGACGATCAACGACAAGGGCCTGATCGCTGCCGGCGTCTTGTCGGGCAACCGCAATTTCGAGGGCCGCATTTCGCCCGACGTGCAGGCCAACTACCTGGCCTCGCCGCCGCTGGTGGTGGCGTATGCGCTGGCCGGCTCGGTGCAGATCGACTTGACCAAGGAGCCGATCGGCGAGGACAGGGACGGCAAGCCGGTCTATCTGAAGGACATCTGGCCGAGCAATCACGAGATCCAGGACTTCATCGCGCAATACGTCACGCGCGACCTGTTCGAGAAGAAGTACGCCGAGGTGTTCGCCGGCGACGAGAACTGGCGCGCGGTCAAGGTGCCGGAAGGCCAGACCTATGCCTGGGACGAGGGTTCGACCTATGTGCAGAACCCGCCCTATTTCGCCGGCATGGGCCAAACGCCGGGCAAGGTGGGCGACATCAAGGGCGCGCGCATTCTTGGCCTGTTCGGCGACAAGATCACCACCGATCACATCTCGCCGGCGGGTTCGATCAAGGCGGCCTCTCCGGCCGGCGAATATCTGACCGGCCACGGCGTCAATGTCGCGGACTTCAACCAGTACGGCACCAGGCGCGGCAATCACGAGGTGATGATGCGCGGCACGTTTGCCAATATCCGCATCAAGAACCACATGATGGGCGAGAACGGCCGCGAGGGCGGATACACGATCCACTATCCCTCCAAGGAGGAGCTGTCGATCTACGACGCGGCGATGCGCTACCGCGCCGAGAATGTGCCGCTGGTGGTGTTCGCCGGCGGCGAATACGGCAACGGCTCGTCGCGCGACTGGGCGGCCAAGGGCACCAACCTGCTCGGCGTGCGCGCGGTAATCGCCAAGTCGTATGAGCGCATCCACCGCTCCAACCTGGTCGGCATGGGCGTCATCCCCTTCGTGCTCGAGGACGGCACGAGCTGGCAGTCGCTGGGGCTGACCGGCGAGGAGACGGTGACGATCGATGGTATCGACGACATCAAGCCGCGCCAGAAGATGGTGGCCAAGGTGACCTATGCCGACGGCAGCGTGAAGGACGTGCCGATTATCTGCCGCATCGATACGGCCGACGAGATCGACTACTTCCGCAATGGCGGCATCCTGCAATACGTGCTGCGCGACCTGGCAGCCTGAGCCGAACTTTCAGGGTGGATACCGAGGCCCGGCGGCAACCCCGCCGGGCTTTTTTCATGCGCGCTCGCCTGCCCTCGGGCTATACCGGGCGATCGCCAGCAAGATGACGCCGAGCATGATGGCGTTGATCGTGTGCCAGAGGAAATGCGTGCCGAAGGGAATGGCGTCGCACACCGCCGCATCGATCGAGCGGAAGGTGGCCGACAGCACGAACAGTCCGGCGGCGGCGATGTTGTACCAGCCGGCCGCACTACCCTCGCGGATGTCGAGCCAGCCGAAGAACAAGAGCGCCGCGAAGGCCGGCAGGTAGCCGATGGAACCGTTGGTGGCCGCGTGCACCGATTGCGGCATCAGCGCGGTGATCGTGCCGATGACGGCGGCGTAGGCGACGAAGATGGCGAAGGTCTTCGGCCAGGAATACCCCATGAAGCGGCGCAAATTGTAGATGATGTAGACAATGGTGAAGCCGGCGATCGGCAGGATGTCGGCCCACATGGTGAGCCGGTTTGCATGGGTGTGGAACAGCCAGGAGCCGACGCCGATGGCGGCGACCCACCAGGCCAGCACCTCGGCAAAGCGCCCGGCGCCGGCGTGGCGGATCAGCGAGAGCCCCCACAGGCCGGCGACGACGAAGAGCAGGTTGGTCAGCGCGTTGAGCGGCTCCGACCAGTATTCCGGCCCGGTGCGCTCGCAGTAAAGATCGACATTCTGCCAGATTCCGCCCATCGTCCCCGCCCGATCACGTTTTGCGGTTTCACCATCAGTTGACTGGTTATTGAACAGGGCGGGGCGTATCACAATAGGCACGGGCGCAATCGCCCCGGGGTTGCACGAATTGTGGCGGAGAACCGGATTGGTCAGGCGGATTTCGATACTAATGGCGGCGCTGGCGTTGATCGCCGGTCCCGCCACCGCGAGCGAAAGCCGGCAGGTCGGCGGCGTGGTGGAGCTGTTTACGAGCCAGGGCTGCAATTCCTGCCCGCCGGCCGATCGCGTGCTGCTCGATCTTGCCAAGGAAGGCAAGGTGATCGCGCTCGGCTACCATGTCGATTACTGGGACTATCTCGGCTGGAAGGACACGCTTGGCAGTCCCGACTTCACCGAGCGCCAGCACGGCTATGCGCGGACATTTGCCGAGCGCTCGGTCTACACGCCGCAGGCGGTGATCAACGGCCGACTGCATGTCAACGGCGGCAACCGACCGGCCATCGACCGCCAACTCGACGAACTGTCCGCCGACGGGCCGCTGCTGCCGATCAGGGTGACGATGGAGGAGGCAGACGACAGCGTGGTCGTCAGTGCCGAGGCCGGCGATGTCGCGGGTTTCGACAACGCCCATCTCGTCGTCGTCTATTTCGATCGCGCGAGGCAGGTGAAGATCGAGCGCGGCGAAAACCGCGGCAAGACCATCACCTACGCCAATATCGTCACCGGCATCCAGACGGCCGGCATGTGGCACGGCGAACCGGTGCGCTTCGAACTGCCCAAGAGCGAGATGGCGCGTCGCGGCGACGGAGGCTGCGCGGTGCTGTTGCAGGTGGTCGACGACAATGGCGCGCCCGGCGCCATACTGGGCGCGGCGCTGCTGGAACACTGACGGGCGCAAGGCTGCTCTTCCGACAGGCCTGATAAGCCGTCGGAACAAAAATCCGGCGCCGGACCCGAAGGTCAAGGCGCCGGTGCAATACGTTTGGGATCGTCTGCAATGCAGCCTGAAACCGGATTCCCGGGACGCCGCAAACAAGCGACATCCGGGATACGCACCGGAGGTGGTTCGGTCCAACCTTGACCCGTGGGCGGGGGGCTTGGGGTTTACGGAGCCAACGCCGAACCGAACCGTCTCAGGCAACGATTGGATCGTGGCCTTGGAATGAGGCGTCAACCGGGGCAAAAAACGGCAGGAATGTGACGACACATCACCAATTGGAACACAATGTTTCGCCATGTGACCGCAGCCCGCAATGCCGGGCCTGACGGGTATCGAACGCCAAAAAACGAGGCGCGGGACGTGCGGGGAAGCATGGCGATATCGCATGCCGCGTTGGCGGCTCGACACGCAAATACGGTCCACCGGTCGGGGAATGCACGGGCCCGCTATCCCAATCCGTAGGAAACATCCGACGATTTGGTAATGTTGTCTGCCGGTTGGCGCAGTTCGAACCGGCCTTCCGAGCGGTTGTTGTTGAATCTGTACACCACGCTTTTCGGATGGATTGCCGGCCCGACCAGATATTGCAGCCAGATCTCGTTTATTTCGCCATGCTCGTCGAACGGAACCAAAACGACATACATGGGGACGTTTATCGAATGGCCGGCCTTCAGGTCAGGCAGCTCCGCCGAACGGGATTGCGGCTGAACATCGCCAACCCGCAACGCACAAGGCTTCTCGAAATCCACCAGACATCCGTTTTCCAGGCTTTGGTGCGCAATGCTGAACCCGACAATGTTCCTCATCTCGTACGACAACTCGAACAGATCGTACTCCAAGGAGAGATTGTTGATGTTCGTTTGCCCGACATTCTCGATGTTGAGGAACATCATGTAGATTTCATTTCCAATGACATCGGCGCATGTTTCGGAGAGACAATATTCGTCGGGGTTCGCGGTGAGCTGGTTTCTGGCAAACGCCAGCATTTCCGCGTCCTTCTCCTCGAAAACGGAGGGATGCCTGGTCGATGTGTAGATGGAGTTCTGGATGATCGGGCCGGTTAGATTGTGCGGGAGAACCTCGCCAAGGCCATTCAGTTTGACGACTGTGTACCGGTTGACCAGTTGCGGCTCTTCGATCGCCGGCGGGCTGATGAATGTGGTTATCTTGTCGAACAGGTTCAGCGCGTCGGTAGCCAAACCGATTCCGAAGGCGATCGCCGCCCATGTAATCGGCTTTGCGTAGCCTGATCCCGTCGAGCTTCCATTTTCTTTCGCTTCGCTCAATGCCGGACATCCTGTGGGAAACCCCGGCCCGCAGCGGACCTGGGGTGAGAAACGGATATTCTTCGGTTTGGCGCTACACGCTGAATATAGCACGTGAAGCGATCGATCCTCCAAACAAAACGACAGTGCCGAAGAACGAACCGCCCGGCACGGAACAAGGTGCCGGTTTGCCGTTTTCGGGTTCCCGTTCCAGAGGCCGGGCCCGCGCCCATTTCGGGCACGCCTGACCGGGGAAAGTCAGCCTCAACGCAAATGGTGGACACGGCACGTACACCGGCGGTCGAACGGCCGCTCGTTGCGGTCCCGTCCTGCGTCGCGGTACGGTATGACCGGGAGCGCTACTCGGCGGCGCGGCGATAGGCGCCGTTGCCGGTATCGAACTGCAGTTTCGCCAGCCGCGCATAGATGCCGCCCTTCGCCACCAGGCTTTCATGCGTGCCTTCCTCGGCGATGCGGCCTTCGTCCATGACCAGGATGCGGTCGGCCTTCAGCACCGTCGCCAGGCGGTGGGCGATGACGATGGTGGTGCGGCCCTCCATCAGACGCTCGAGCGCCTTTTGCACCAGGGTCTCGCTTTCGGCGTCGAGCGCCGACGTGGCCTCGTCGAGCAGCAGCACCGGTGCGTCGCGCAGGATGGCGCGGGCTATGGCGATGCGCTGGCGCTGGCCACCGGAAAGCGTCACGCCGCGCTCGCCGACCGGCGTGTCGAAGCCGCGTTCCATCTTGCCGATGAATTCGTCGGCAAGGGCGGCCGACGCCGCCGCTTCGATCTGCGCCTGCGAGGCGCCGGGACGGCCGAAACCGATATTGTCGCGCACCGTGGCGGCGAAGATGACGGTATCCTGCGGCACCACGGCAAGCCTGCCGCGCACCGCCGCCGGGTCGGCCTGACGGATGTCGATGCCGTCGACGCAGATGCGGCCCGCCTGCGGATCGTAGTAGCGCAGGATCAGCGAGAAGACGGTGCTCTTTCCGGCGCCCGACGGGCCGACGATAGCCAGCGTCTCGCCGGGCATGACCTTGAAGGTGAGCTGCTTCAGCGCCGGCAGGTCGGGCCGCGCCGGGTAGGCGAAATCGACATCCTCGAACGCGATCGAGCCTACCGGCGGCTGCGGCAGGGCGACAGGCTCGGCCGGCGCAGCGATCGCCGGCTCCTCGGCGAGAATCTCGGTCAGGCGCTCGGCGGCGCCGGCCGCCTGGCTCAGTTCGCCCCAGACCTCCGACAACGCGCCAAGCGCGCCGGCGGCGAACACGGAATAGAGCAGGAACTGGCCGAGCGTGCCTGGCGACATGGCGCCGGTCAGCACGTCGCGCGAGCCGAACCACAAGACGGCGACGACCGAGGAGAAGATGGTGAAGATGGCGAAGAATGTCAGGATCGAGCGGGCGAAAATCGATGAGCGCGCGGCGTCGAATGCCCTTTCGACGGCGTCGGCGAAGCGGCCGGTGACAAGCCTTTCATTGGTGAAGGCCTGCAGCGTGCGCACCGAACCGATCTGCTCTGACGCATAGGCCGTCGCGTCGGCGAGCGTGTCCTGGGCATAGCGCGACTTGCGCCTGACCGAGCGGCCGAAACCGACCAGCGGCAGCACGATCAGCGGAATGGCGGCGATCACCAGGCCCGACAGTTTCGGGCTGGTGACGACCATCATGATCAGCGCGCCGACGCCGAGAATGGAATTCCTCAGCGCCATGGAGGCGGTGGCGCCGACGGCAGACTTGATCTGGGTGGTGTCGGCGGTGAGCCGCGAGACGATCTCGCCCGACTGCGACCGGTCGAAGAAGCCGGGCGACAGCCTGGTCACATGGGTGAAGACATCGCGGCGCAGATCGGAAACCACGCGCTCGCCGAGCGTGATGACGAAGAAATAGCGGCAGGCCGAAGCCAGCGCCAGCACGCCGGCAATGACGATCAGCATGGAGAAATAGTTGGCGATGAAGATGGAATCGGCGCCCGAGAAGCCCTTGTCGATCATACGGCGCACGGCGAGCGGCAGGGTGAGCGTGGTGACCGCGGCGAGCGCCAGGAAGAACAGCGCGCCGGCGACCATGCCGCGATAGCGCAGCAGATATGGAAAGAGGCGCCTCAGCGGTTTCAGCGATCGGCGCTTTTTCTCGCGCTCGGCCTCTGTCGTGTCGGTCATGCCTGTTTCCATCCCGTGCGGGCGTTATCGGGTGAGCGCTCTTGTGCGCGGTGTCCGGCTGATGTATAGGCTGGCGCCAAGTTTTGGAAGCCGTAGCCGAAAACGGGCCGCGGCTTCGGGTTTTTAAGGGGCCGCTCCGCCCCGAACCGCAAGAGATAGAGACGATGAAGACCGATATCCACCCCGATTACCACATGATCAAGGTCGTGATGACCGACGGCACCGAGTATGAGACGCGCTCGACCTGGGGGTCGGAGGGCGACACGATGACGCTCGACATCGACCCGACCACGCATCCGGCGTGGACCGGCGGCCAGCAGAACCTGGTCGACCGCGGCGGTCGCGTCTCGCGCTTCAAGTCGAAATTCGCCAATCTGGGTATCTAAGGCCCGATACGGACCTTTCCGGCACGGCCGGAACGCAAAATCCCGGCGGCGACGGCCGGGATTTTGTTTACTCAACCCCGATCCGGTGCCGTGGCCGGTCTCGGTTGAGGTGGGTTGAAATACCGGGCGCGAGCCTTACGCAGCGCTCAGGCGCGCCATCACCTCGTCGTCGACCTCGAAATTGGCGTAGACGTTCTGCACGTCGTCATCGTCCTCCAGCACCTCCACCAGGCGCAGGATCGACTGGGCCTTCTCCTCGTCGAGCGGCGCGCCGGTCTGCGGGCGCCAGATCGCCTTGACCGATTCGGCTTCGCCGAGCGCGGCTTCCAGCGCCGCCGACACCTCGCCGATATCCTCGAAGCCGCAGATGATGGTGTGACCGCCGTCGTCGGACTGCACGTCCTCGGCGCCCGCCTCGATCGCAGCTTCCATCACGCGGTCCTCGTCGCCGGCCTCCGGCTTGTAGACGATCTCGCCGACGCGGTCGAACATGAAGGAAACCGAACCGGTCTCGCCGAGCGACCCGCCGGATTTGGTGAATGCGGCGCGGATGTTCGAGGCGGTGCGGTTGCGATTGTCGGTCAGCGCCTCGACGATGACGGCGACGCCGCCGGGACCATAGCCCTCGTAGCGGACTTCCTCGTAGTTCTCGCCGTCGCCGCCGGCCGCCTTGTTGATGGCGCGCTGGATGTTGTCCTTGGGCATCGACTGGGCCTTGGCGTTCTGCACCGCGAGCCTGAGGCGCGGGTTCATGGCCGGATCGGGCGTGCCGAGCTTGGCGGCGACGGTGATCTCGCGGGCGAGCTTGGAAAACATCTTCGAGCGGACGGCGTCCTGCCGGCCCTTGCGGTGCATGATGTTCTTGAACTGTGAATGGCCTGCCATGGCATCCCTGCAAAAAATCTGATCGAAACGGCTGGATTGGCCGCAGCTTATAGGTATTTTGACCTGCAACGTCAAAGCGGAAAGCGCCAATGGTCCGACGCGTCGAGATACCCGACCTGCCGCTGACGGGCGGCTGCCAGTGCGGCGCCGTGCGCTACCGCATCAGCGGCCGGCCGGTGAGCTTCTATCTGTGCCATTGCAGCGAGTGCCAGCGCCACACGTCGAGCGCCTTCGGCGAGAGCCTCAGGCTGAAGCGGGAGGATCTCCAGGTGGAGGGTGAGCTTAAGCTGACGACGCGCGGATCGGAATCCGGAACGCTGCGCGAGGGCTGGTTCTGCCCCGGCTGCGGCGTGCGCATATGGCACGGTTCGAGGGGCAGCGTAATGGTCAACATCAAGGCCGGCACACTCGACGACACATCGTGGCTCGTCCCCGCCGGCCATATATGGACGGGCTCGGCGCAGCGCTTCATGGCCTTCGGCGATGACGAGCTGGTCTACGAGGCCCAGCCTGACAAAAGCGACACGGCGCTGGAAGGGCGCTGGCGGGAGATGACCGGCGCGGACTGAGCCGGCCGGACACGGTTGCCTATGCGGCCGGTTTCACGGACAGCGTAGCATGTCGCTCGGCCCGGCGGCGCCGTAACGGATCGCATCGCCGGGCAGCGGCGGATCCTCGTCGCGGCAGATGTCGCGCAACAGGTGGTCGTCGAGCCCGGAAATCGCACGCGCCGTCCGCCGGCGGTTGCGCCAGCCTCGCCACAATGCCGCTATCGGGGAACGCGGATGGACACTGGCCGGATCATCGGGCAGATGGTCCCAGATTCGACCGTGGAACTGGTCTCTCGAAATTGTGCGCATGACGGTCATTTCCGAAAAAGCGAGTTTGAACTGCCCGGAATCTGGCAATGCGCGCGCGGCTTCTCAAGCGCCAAGAATTGACAGTCATGTAACAAAAAGTCACATATAAACCATGCCCCGATCCCTGCCACCGCTAAATGCTATCCGCGCCTTCGAGGCCGCCGGCCGGCACGAGAGTTTTTCGGCCGCCGCCTCGGAACTCAACGTGTCGCATGCGGCGATAAGCCGTCACGTGCGCGGCCTGGAGCGCCGGCTTGGCGTGCAGCTTTTCCGCAACGTGGTCCGTGGCGTGGCGCTTACCGATGCGGGACGCGACTTGCTTGCGGAAGTGACGCCGGCCCTCGACAGGATCGCCGAGGCGGCGTCGAACGTTGCCGACGCGACAAGCGGTCTGGTTTCGGTGACCTGCGAATCGACTTTCGCGGTCAAGTGGCTGATGCCGCGGATCGGCCGGTTCAACCGGCTCTTTCCCGATGTTGAGATTGACCTCGATGCCTCGTCGTCCTTGGCCAGCATCTCGGGCTACGAATTCGACGTGGGCCTGCGCTATTGCAAGCGCACGCCGCAGGAACTGGAATACGACCTGATCTGCCGCCGGCCTGTCTACCCGGTCGGAACGCCGGAAATCGCGCAATGGCCGCCCGCCGAACACCGGCCCGGCATGCTGCAGGATTACCGGCTGTTGCGGGAGGACGACGGCACGCTGTGGAGGCGCTGGTTCGAACATGCCGGGGTCGAGCAATTCTCCTTGCCGAAACAGCACGGCAAGCTGTCGGGCCTGCTGGCGATCGAGGCCGTGCTTGCCGGCCAGGGCCTGGCGCTGATGTCGGACGAACTGATCGCCGACGATATCGCCGCCGGCCGGCTGGTCTGCTACTCGGATATCGGCTTCGATTACGGCGCCTACTATCTGGTCTACCGGCGCGAGACGATCCGGCGCAGGGAAGTTCGCGGATTCCGCGACTGGCTGTTGGATGTCAGCGCGCCTCTGCGCGACGCGTAGGCCCCTGGGCCGGCGAACCCTCCCGCAAGACGGAAAAATCGGATAGACTGCATGCAGCCCGAACAGGGAGATCGCCGATGCGCAAGCTCATGTTCCTGCTGGCCGTGCTGCTTGTCGCCACGGCCGCACAGGCCCAGCAGGCGGAAGACGAGACGCCGATCCCGTCGACCTGCATCGCCATGGCCAACGCGCTGCCCAATGTCATCTATGCCAATCTGACGCCCGGCGCGCTCGGGGCCGGCATTTCGGCGCCGCAAGTCAAGATCACCTTCGCCGGCCATTCCACCTATGTGATCGAGACGCCGGAAGGGGTGACGATCGCCACGGATTTCAACGGCTGGGCCGGGGCGGACGTAACGCCGCGGGTGGTGACGATGAACAAGGCGCATTCGACCCACTACACCGACTATCCCGATCCGGCGATTGAATACGTGCTGCGCGGCTGGAACCCCGAAGGCGGCCCGGCGCGCCACCGCGTCAAGATCGACGATGTCTATGTCCGCAACGTCACCACGGACATCCGCGCCTTCGACGCCATGGAACCCGACGGCAACTCGATCTTCATCTTCGAGGTGGCGGGACTGTGCATCGGCCATCTCGGCCATCTGCACCACCGGCTGGAAGACAGGCATTTCGCCCAGATCGGCCGGCTCGACATCGTCATGGTGCCGGTCGATGGCGGCCTGACGCTGAGCCATGAGGGCATGACCGAGATCACGCGGCGGCTGCAGTCGTCGATCGTGCTGCCCATGCACCGGCGCGGCATGGCGATCGAGCGCTTCATCGCCATGATGGGCGACGGTTTCGCGGCGGATTTCCGCTCCGGCCGCTCGTTCACCGTGTCGCTTGCCACGCTGCCGCGCCAGCCGACGATCCTGGTGCTGTCGGGCATCTAGAGATGAACCGCTACAAACCGCGGCCGGCTATTCCGTCCTGCCCTTCAAACTTTCGACCAGCGACGGCTCCAGGTCGAAATGATTGTTCGCTTCCTTCAATACCCGCTCGTCGAGATCGGGTGGCGACAGGTCGATATCGCGGCTGAAACAACGGACCACCTCGCTTATCGCGGCGATGCGCGCATGTTTCTTGTCGTTGGCCGGGATGATTGTCCAGGGAGCATGGGAGGTCGAGGTCCGCCGCAGCATGTCGTTGATCGCTGCCTCGTAGTCCGGCCAGCGCGAGCGATTGCGGAAATCCTCATAGGTCAGTTTCCAGCGCTTCATCGGGCTGCGCAGGCGTTTCTCGAAGCGGGCGAGCTGTTCTTCCGGCGTGATATGGAAGAACAGCTTGACCAGACGGGTGTCGTCATTGGCCAGCATCTGCTCGAAATTGTTGATCTCGTCATAGGCCTGCCGCCAGCGGTGTTCCGGCGTGAGCTTTTCCACCCGCTCGACGAGCACCCGGCCGTACCAGGAGCGGTCGAACACGCTGATCGCTCCCGTGGGCGGCAGGCGTTCCATGAACCGGAGCAGGAAATGCCGCTGGAGATAGTAATTCCGCGGCGCTCCGATCGGCCAGACCTTGAAGCTACGCGGATCGAGCGCTTCGGCGATGCGCCGGATGGTGCCGCCCTTGCCGCCGGCGTCCCACCCCTCGACGACGATGACGCCGGTGTGGCCGTTCAGCAGATAGCTCTGCTGGATCCGGGCCAGCGTGCGCTGCAGTTCCCTCAGCTTCCTGTCGTGCGCCGCCTGCGAGAGGCTTGCGCTCATGTCGACGGAATCGAGGGGCGTTTTCCCGGCGGTCTTTTTCCTGTTCATAACGGTCCCGGTTTCCAGCACGCGAGATGCGCCCATGGGTGGCGGACGACATGTCAGGCCACGTCGAGCACGATCTTGCCTATGTGCTGGCCTTCCTCCATGCGTTCATGTGCCCGCCAGGCTTCCTTCAACGGAAAGATCATGTCCATGACGGGCGCCACCTTGCGGTCGGCGAGCAACGGCCAGACCTTCTCCTCCAGCTCCGCGGCGATTTTGGCCTTGAATGCCACGCTGCGCGGCCTCAGCGTCGAACCGGTATGGGTCAGGCGCTTGATCATCAGCCGGGTGAAATCGACCTCCGCCTTCGAGCCCTGCAGGAACGCGATCTGGACGATGCGGCCGTCGACGGCGGCGGCCTGGTAGTTGCGGGCGATATAGTCGCCGCCGACCATGTCGAGGATGACATCGGCGCCCTTGCCGCCGGTCGCCAGTTTCACCGCGGCGACGAAGTCCTCGTTGCGATAGTTGACGACCCTGTCGGCGCCGAGACGGGTGCAGGCGGCGCATTTATCGTCGGAGCCAGCGGTGGCGACGACCGTGGCGCCGAAGGCCTTGGCGAGCTGGATGGCCGTGGTGCCGATGCCCGACGAGCCGCCATGGACGAGGAACGTTTCGCCCTCGGAGAGGCCACCGCGCTGGAACACGTTGTGCCAGACGGTGAAGAAGGTCTCGGGGATGGCCGCCGCCTCGGTGAAGGTGAAGCCGTGCGGCACCGGCAAGGCGTTGGTTTCGTGGACGGCGACGAATTCGGCATAGCCGCCGCCCGATGTGAGTGCCGTGACCGGGTCGCCCTCGCGCCAGCGCTGGACATTCTTGCCGAGCGCGGCGACCTCGCCGGAAACCTCGAGTCCCGGCAGGTCGGAAGCGCCGGGCGGCGGGGGGTAGGCGCCCATGCGCTGCAGCACGTCGGGCCGGTTGACGCCGGCCGCCCTGACCCGGATCAAGATCTCTCCGGACTTCGGCTCGGGCAGGCCCCTTGCTTCGGGTTTCAGCGCCAGCGGTCCGCCCGGTTCGCTGATGGCGACCGCTGTCATCTTGCTTGGTAGTTTCATCGCGTCCGCCGTGTCGTGGTGGTCCGTTGGAAATGTGGGACGGCGACTGTATTATCCCATGCGGTCGCGTGTAAACGGGAGTTGACGATGGGTGTGTTCGACGAGGAAGAGGTCAAGAAGGCGCCGGTTCACGAGATCGGACAGGACCTGTCGCAGCTATCGGTCGACGAGTTGCAGGAGCGCATAGGGTTGCTGAAGGCCGAAATCGCCCGGCTGGAGGCGGAAGCCGGCAGCAAGGACGCCAGCCGCGACGCTGCTGAAGCGTTTTTCAGGTCGTAGACAAATCCGCGATGTGACCGGGCGCACGGCGTCCGGCCGCCGCCGCTGCCAGACATCTCCATGGAAGGGATTGCCCCGCCCGGCGGAATGGTCCGCCCGGCGAACCACATGGAGACAATGATGAAACGAATAGCCCTCGCCGCGATGGCGGCCCTGATCGCTACCGGCGCTTCGGCTGGCGGCCAGTTCCAGGTTGGCGGCTCCGGGCCGCTGCTGGTGAAATCCGCGACGCTGGCGATCAAGGTACCGGTTTCCCTGGGCTGCCAGGGCACCGCCAAGATGAAGGCGTGGATCTACACGACCAAGGGCGGTACGATCAGCTACATGATGATCCGCCATGGCCAGGGCGCCGGTGCAGTGCAGACGGCGGTGGCCAAGAAGGTCGGCAACAAATACGTAGCCGAGATCTCCCGGACGCTGACCATCCATCATCCGATCGATGCGAAGTATCGTATCGCGGCGAAGGGTATCGGCAACTACAAGTTCTCGAACTGGGTACCGCTGAAAGCCTGCTGAGCGCCTGATCCCGCGTGATCGGCGCTTGCCGACGGGGTCGTGCCATGCTTTGGCTTGGTCATGATTCCTTCGAACCTAGTGATGGGCGGGATGGCGGCGTTGACAGCGGTTGTCATGCTGCGTCCCGCCGTCATCGAAAGCCGCGAGTGGCGCGCCACCGTGACGCCGCTGGCCTCGATCATCGGTTCGGGTTTTCTGGTCGCCGGACCGATCCTAGGGCATGCGGCGGGAAATCTGGCGTGGCTGGCGATGTTCGGCCTATGCGCCGCAGCCTATCTGTTCGGCGCCGCCATCCGGCACAATATCGCCGTTGTCGAGCCGATGCTCGAACAGAAGCCGGCGATCGCGGTCGACCTGATCGAACGCGGGTCGGGCGCGGCGCTGGCCGTCGCCTACTTCATTTCGGTGACCTACTATCTGAACCTGTTTGCCGCGTTCGGGCTGCGCGGTATCGGCGTGATGGACGCGAATGCCACGCGGATCGTCTCAACCGTCACGATCGTGGCGCTCGGGCTTTACGGCGCGCGGCGCGGGCTTGCCGCGCTGGAAGGCGTGGAGGAACTGGCCGTCGGCATCAAGCTCGGCATGATCGCCGGCTTGATATCCGGCCTACTGCTTGCGGCGATTGTGGCGTTTTCCGGCGGCACGATGGCGCTGCACCAACCGGAACATGCCACCGGCGCGCACGAAATCGCGATCCTGCTCGGCCTTGTCATCCTGGTTCAGGGCTTCGAGACATCGCGATATCTCGACGATGCCTATGATCGCGCGACGCGAATCAGGACCATGCGCAACGCACAACTGCTGTCGTCGCTGATCTACCTGGCGTTCATCGCGCTCATCACGCCTTATTTCGGCGACAAGGTGCCCGTCGAGGGCGGCGAAACGGCGATCATCGACATGCTCGCGCCGCTGGGCGCGCTGGTGGCGCCGCTGATCATCGTGGCGGCGCTGGCGTCGCAGCTTTCGGCCGCGGTGGCGGATATGAGCGGGGCGGGCGGGCTGATATCGAACATCACCGGACGCCGTGTCGCTGTGCCGGCGGGTTACCTGCTCGCCGCCACGGTGGCCGTGGCAATCACATGGTTCGCCAACATCTATGAGATCATCGTCTACGCATCGAAGGCGTTCGTGCTCTATTACGGAATGCAGTCGCTGCAGGCGAGCTACACATCCGCCGCGATGCAGCCGCGCAACATGGCGAAGGCCCTGCTGTTCGGCCTTGCCGCGCTTCTGGCGGCGGCGATCTTCCTGCTCGGCATTCCGGCCGACGCGTAATTCGAGTCCGGACCTTGCAATTTTGCGGTCGAAACCCCATCATCTGCCTGTGTTCAACAAGCGAAAGGAGGTGATCCGATGTCGAGTGGTCTTATCTGTTTGTGTGCAGGCTCTGCGGATTGCCTTGGCGGGGAGCAGCCTCTTCGCTGACACGTGATTTCGCGGCCGGTGCCCGGATGGTGCCGAAGGGCCGCGCCACAGACGAGATTCACGAAAACGGGCCGGAAGATCGATCGATCTTCCGGCCCTTTTCATTGCAAAAAAGAGGGGAGCCCGAAAGCTCCCCAAAGGTTCCTCCCGAGGTAGTCAGCGAGGAATCACTTGACCAGCGTCAGGCGTTCGATGTTGGCCGCGATCTCGAGGAACGCCGCCTCCAACGCGGCGCCGTCGGCCGCCTCATAGTAGTGCTGCACGGAACCCTGATTGCGCGAGGCACATTTCTGCATGACGCCGCGCGCGTCGTTGTTGTCGAGGTCGAAGCCGATGGTGAAGATCTCGATGCCGTCACGCTTCATCTCGGCGCACAGGCGCTCGGCCTTGCTGCGTGACCTGAAAGGCTGGCCGCCGCGCGTCTTTTCGCGCTTGCCGACATCGGCGAAGGCGGTGTTGAACTCGCCGTCGGTCATCAGGATGGCGTATTTGGCGACCTTCGTGGAATTGGCCTTGGCAGGCCGCGATTCGGCCGGCAGGAAACCGGCCCACTTGTCCGACAGAACATACCACGACCACTGGACGCCGATGTGTCCGGCGGTGAAGCCGTCGGCGCGGAAAGCGTTGATGCTGGCTTCCAGGTCGTCGATGCTGGCGGTCAGCGGTTGCATGCGGGCGGACGGGCAATAGGTCAGGCGATAATCGCGGTTGACCTTGGCCGCGTTGGGTCCGGCGTCGGAGAACTGGTAGCGGCCCTTGCGCTCGGTGGCGCAGTCGTCCGGCGCGGCAGCGCTGGCGACCACCGGATCGTCGGCGGCCGGCGGCTCACCGGTCGTATACGCGGTTTCGACATGAACCGCCGATGCGGCGAGCGGCCCGACATTCACGCTGTCGGCATAGGGAACGACCGCCACGCGAATGCGCGGATCGTTCTTGTCCTGGCCGGCCAGAAAGGTGTTGACCGCGGTCTTGGCGGCCGATTTCAGATCCTCGATCTTGTGACCGGCCATCGATCCGGTCACGTCGAGCATCATCGCGACCTCGATCAGCCGGTCGGAATAGAGCGATTTGGAAACCGTCGACACGCGCCGCGTGTCCGCGCCGGAAAAAAGCGGAAAGGCGACGCCGACATTGGCGCTGGCGGCCACGGCGACCGTCTTGGCGGTGCGGTCGATCTCGATATGCTCGATATTGATGCCGCCGCCAATGAAGGCGGTCGTGCCATTGGCGTCCAGGAAGGCGCGGATCATCTTCTCGGCGTCCCTGATCTCGATGACGCCGGTGGTGATGTCGCGGGCCGTCGAAGTGACCGCGCCGTCGACGGCGTTGTTGAGATTGGACCGCGCCATGGAAAGCTGGGCATAGTTGATGGCGATGCCGGCGCTCATCAGCAGCGCCGTGGCCAGGGCCGCAAAGGCAAGGCTGAAATTGCCGCTCCGGTCTTTCAGGAAGGAAATCGTCGTCAGTTTTTCGAACATGTTCCGCATCTTCGTGTCTCCGGTCGGGACAGTTTTCGTTCCGTCCGCCAGAAGCGGTGCACGATTGATGCCGGTTAACCTGTCCGGCGCGGCCGGCAGGCGGTGTGATGCCATTTTGGCGTGGATCGTCCCCGGAGGGCGCCGGATCACGGTTAACGGGACGTTAGAAGACGGAGGAATGGGCGGCCGGCGTTTACCGGCTGGCAACCATAAGGCGGCCGGCGGCCGAACGGCGCCCGCGCCGGGACGGGGTCACTGTACCGTTTCGGCACGCAGGAACAGGCCGGTTTCGAACTGGCTTCGAACGCGGAAAATCAGAAATCGGTGGCGATGCCCTTGACCTCCCAATCGCCGTAACGCACCGGTTCCTTGCCGCCGCGGCCGCCCTTTTCCGGCGGCAGGCCGGCGGCGCGGGCCTCGATTGCGGCGCGCCTCGCCTCTGCCTCGGCCAGCGCCCGCTTGGCGGCCGGCGTCAGCGGTTTTGCGGTTGGCCCGGTGTCGGGCGCCTGGCTGTCGGTCATCGCTCGTTTCCCGGATCGGCTGCGGTGCGAACCTTCTATAGGCGATCATGGCGCGGCTGGCGAGGCGTCGCGGCGGCAGCCGGTGCGCCCGGCGCTTGACAGTCCGGCCTCGAGCGCCGAGAGGCAGGGCGATGAGACCAGCAGGGAAAAAGATCATGGCGAGCCGGCCGGGCGCGGGCGCGGGCGAGCGGCCGGGGCTTGCGGCGCGAAAGACGGCGGCGCGCCTGCTGGCGGCGATCGTCGACCGCAGGACGCCGGCCGACGGGCTCACCGACGACCATCACGGCCACCCGCAATATCTGGCGCTGGAACCGCGCGACCGGGCGCTGGTTAGGGCGATCCTGGCGACGACGCTGCGCTACCGGATGACGATCTCGGCGATGCTGGCCGAGCGGCTCGACCGGCCGCTTCCCGCAAACGCGGCGACGCTCGGCCACATCCTGCATGTGGCGCTGGCGCAGATGCTGTTTCTCGATGTTCCCGACCGGGCGGCGGTGGATCTCGCTGTCGCCCATGCCGGCGACGATCCGCGGACAAGGCGCTTTGCGGGGCTGGTCAACGCCGTGTTGCGGGCAATCGGGCGGCGAAAGACGGCCCGGCTGCCGACGGTGCTGGAAAAGACCGTCGACGCGCCGGACTGGTTCGCCGCGCGGTTGGCGGGGGTCTATGGCGACGAGAAGGCGACGGCTATCCTTGAGGCACATCGCCGCCCGGCGCCGGTCGACCTGACGGTGCGAGACCAACCACAGGCGTGGGCAGAAAGGCTGGGCGGCATTGTCACGCCGACCGGATCGGTGCGGCTTGCGAAACTCGACGGTCCGGTCGGCGCGCTGCCGGGCTACGAGGAGGGCGCCTGGTGGGTGCAGGACGCCGCTGCGGCGCTTCCCTCCCGCCTGCTAGGCGATGTCGCCGGACGCGACGTTGCCGATCTATGCGCCGCGCCCGGCGGCAAGACGGCACAGATCGCCAGTGCCGGCGCGCGCGTGACGGCGGTCGACATCTCGAAGAACCGGCTCAGCAGGCTTGCCGAAAACCTGAGACGGCTGCGCCTGGAAGCAACGGTCATCGCCGCCGATCTGACGACGTTCGAGCCGGAGATGCCGTTCGATGCCGTGCTGCTCGACGCGCCGTGCTCATCGACCGGCACGGTGCGCCGGCATCCGGATGTGCCGTGGACGAAAACGCCGGACGACATCGCCAAGCTTGCCGACCTGCAGTCGAGGCTGCTCGCCGAAACAGTGCGGCTGACGAAGCCCGGCGGCGTGATCGTCTTTGCCAACTGCTCGCTCGATCCGACGGAAGGCGAGGCGGTGGCGGAGCAGTTCGTCGGCGAGACGCCGGAGGTCGAGGCGCTTCCCGTCGCTCCGGGGGAGATCGCGGGCATCGACGGCTGGATCACGGAACGCGGCTGGCTCCGGACCACGCCGGCCGACATGGATCTCGGCCGGCCGGAAATTTCAGGCATGGACGGGTTTTTCGCCGCGCGTTTTCGCCGCCGCGGCTGAATGTCGCCGGAATGACGGGGATTGCCGCGCTCCGTCCCCATTTAGGACTTCGCGCGAATCAGCCAATATTCTAGGGTTCGAGCGGATCGTCGGGGTCCGGACGGCGGAAATCGGGGAGGTAAACTCGTTTGGCGAACGCAGCAGCCGACACATCGCGTGTTTGGGGGCTTGTCGCGCGCGAGTACTGGCGCCGCATCAAGCGACGGCTGCGCGCCGGACCCGTCTATCGCTGGCGGTTTTCCGGGCGCACGCCCGAGCGTGTGCTGATCGCGCCGCCCGATCTGAGATTGGCCGACCGCGAGATCGCCGCGGAGATCTATGCCGGCCGGTTTCCCTTCGCCGGCCATTTCGTCGACACAGGCGGCTTGTCTCCCTTCATGGTCGAGGTGCATCACCCGCCGTGGCAGGAAGCGCTGCACGGTTTCCGCTGGCTGCGGCACCTGCGCGAGGCGGGAACGGAGCTGGCGTCGGCCAATGCGCGGGCGCTGACCGCCGACTGGATCGAGACCCATGGCCGCCGCATCGAGGGGGTGGCCTGGGAGCCGGAGGTGACGGCGTGGCGCATCATCGCCTGGCTGCAGCACTCGACCACTGTGCTGCAGGGGGCGGAGTTTCCATTCTATCGCAGCTATCTGAAATCGATCGCCGTGCAGATACGCTATCTGCGCTCGATGACGCCGGAAATGAAGGGTGGAGACGAACGGCTGCGCGCGCGCATCGCGCTGGCGTTTGCGGCGCTGTCGCTGCCGGTGGCCAGTTCGACATTGCGATCGGCTTCGCGCAATCTCGCCATCGAGCTCGACCGGCAGATCCTGCCCGATGGCGGCCATATCTCGCGCAATCCGCATGTGCTGCTCGAACTGCTCGCCGACCTGCTGCCGCTGCGCCACACCTATACCAGCCAGGGCGCCGAGACGCCGGCAGCGTTGATCGGCGCGGTTGAGCGGATGCTGCCGGCGCTGCGGTTCTTCCGTCATCAGGACGGCAATCTCGCCCATTTCAACGGCATGGGCGCGACGATCCCCGACCGGGTGGCGGCAATCCTGCGCCATGACGACACGGCGGGCGCGCCGCTGCTCAACGCGTCGTTTTCCGGTTACCAGCGCATGGTAATGGGCGGCACGACGGTGATCGCCGATACCGGCGCGCCGCCGCCGGTCGACGTGTCGGCCGACGCCCATGCCGGCTGCCTGTCGTTCGAGATGTCGTCGGGACGGCATCAGTTCATCGTCAATGCCGGTATCGACACCTATGGACCGCAGGACTACCGGGCGCTGGCCCGCGTCACCGCCGCCCATTCGACGGCGACGCTCAACGATGCATCCTCATGCCGCTTCAACAGCTCGTCGAAAGCGGGCGAATTGCTGGGCACGCCGCTGGTCGCCGGCCCGCGCCGGGTGGTTGTCGACCGCCATGACGCCGACAGGAACCAGAGCTTTCGCGCCACCCATGACGGTTATCTGTCGCGCTACGGCCTGCTGCACGAGCGCGAGATCGCGCTGTCGCATGACGGCAGCGTGGTCGACGGCAAGGATCGCATTGCCAGACAGGGCGGCGGCGCGGCGCGCGGGGGCGATCATGACCGCGTGACGGTGCGGTTCCACCTGCATCCGGATATCGAGCTTTTCCGCGACGAGGCCGACCGTTTCGTGCTGACCGGGGCGGGCGCCGATACCTGGGTGTTCACCGCGTCGCTGGCGGACGTGACTGCCGAGGAATCGCTGTTTTTCGCCGGTATTGCCGGACCGCAGAAGACCAGCCAGCTGGTGCTGGCCTTTCGTGCCTCGGAAACGCCGGAAGTGACGTGGAGGCTGACGAGGACCGCCATTGGCGGCGGCACGATGGCGGCGACGCAAACAGACGGGGAAGACGAGGGCGCATGAGTAGCGCTGCGGCGCGGGCCGTGATAGGTCCGGCGGCATCCCGATCCCCGTAAAATGTGTGTCGCCGATGGCTGTCGCTTCCAAGAACATTCCCGCTCCCGATCTGGTGCCGGTTCGCCGGGCGCTGATTTCCGTTTCCGACAAGAGCGGGCTTGACGGGCTCGCCGTGGCACTGGCCGGCCGCGGGGTCGATCTCGTCTCCACCGGCGGTACGGCCAGGGCGATCGCGGCGGCCGGCGTGGCGGTGACCGACATATCCGAGGTCACCGGTTTCCCCGAGATCATGGACGGCCGCGTCAAGACGCTGCACCCGTCGGTGCATGGCGGGCTGCTGGCGATCCGCGACGACGAGGATCACGCCGCCGCACTTGCGGCGCACGACATCGAGCCGTTCGACCTGGTGGTGATCAATCTTTATCCGTTCGAGGAGGTGCGGCGCGGCGGCGGCGACGCGGCGGCGATCATCGAGAACATCGACATCGGCGGGCCGGCAATGGTTCGCGCCGCGGCCAAGAACCACGCCTATGTGGCGGTGGTCACCGATCCGGCCGACTACGACGACCTGCTGGAAGCGCTCGTCGCGCATGACGGGGCGCTGCCGCTCGCCGTGCGCCAGCGGCTGGCGGCAAAGGCGTTCTCACGCACCGCCGCCTATGACGCGGCGGTCTCAGGCTGGTTCGCCGAACATCTGGCGATCGACAATCCCGACTGGCGCGCCTTTGGCGGGCGGCTGCAATCGGTGATGCGCTACGGCGAGAACCCGCACCAGAATGCCGGCTTCTACCTGACCGGCGAGAAGCGGCCGGGCGTGGCCACCGCGATCCAGCTCCAGGGCAAACAGCTTTCCTACAACAACATCAACGATACCGACGCCGCATTCGAGCTCGCCGCCGAGTTCGATCCCGCCGAGAGCGCCGCCGTCGCCATCATCAAGCACGCCAATCCGTGCGGCGTGGCGACCGGCGCCACCGTGGTGGATGCCTATCGCAAGGCGCTCGCCTGCGACCCGGTTTCGGCGTTCGGCGGCATCGTGGCGCTGAACCGCGAGCTCGACGCCGAGGCTGCCGATGAGATCGTCGAGATTTTCACCGAGGTGATCATCGCGCCGTCGGCAAGCGAGGAAGCCCGCGCCATCGTCGCGGGCAAGAAGAATCTGCGGCTGCTGACGACCGGCGGGCTGCCGGACCCGGCCGCGCCGGGCCTTGCGGTCAGGTCGGTTGCCGGCGGACTGCTGGTGCAGTCGCGCGACAACGGCCGGATCGCGACCTCGGAGCTGAAGGTCGTGACCAGGCGGCAGCCGACCGAAGCCGAACTCGCCGACATGGTCTTTGCCTTCAGCGTCGCCAAGCACGTCAAATCCAACGCCATCGTCTATGTAAGGGACGGCGCGACAGTCGGCATCGGCGCAGGCCAGATGAGTAGGGTCGATTCCTCGCGCATCGCCGCGCGCAAGGCCTTGGACGCGGCCGAGGCGGCAGGTGCGGCCGAGCCGGCGACCAGGGGGTCGGTGGTGGCGTCGGACGCCTTCTTCCCCTTTGCCGACGGGCTTTTGTCGGCGATCGAGGCGGGCGCGACGGCGGTGATCCAGCCCGGCGGGTCGATGCGCGACGACGAGGTAATCGCGGCGGCCGACGAGCACGGCATCGCCATGGCGTTCACCGGCATGCGCCACTTCCGTCACTAGAACCGCTTAGGCGAAGATCGCCCGGCTGTCGTCGACGATCTCGCGGATGAAGCGGGCGGCGGCGCGCACCTGCGGCAGCGGGCGGGCGGATTCGTGGAACACCATCCAGTAGGCGCGGCGCACGGGCTCGAAGCCGTCGAGCGCGACGAGGTCGTCATGGGCGCGGCCGATGAATGTGTGCAGGATGCCGATACCGGCGCCGGCGCGTACCGCCTCGACCTGGCCGAGCGCCGACGACACCTGGAAGCCGGCCTGCCACGAGGGGCTGAATTCGGTGGCGTAGTCGAGCGACGGGTTGAACACGAGGTCCGGCACATGGCCGACGAGGCGGTGGCCGTGGAGCTCGGCGGCGGTGGCGGGCAGGCCGTGCGCGGCGGCGTAGGCCTGCGAGGCGTAGAGGCCGAGCGTGTAATCGACCAGCCTGGAGGCGACCAGCCTGCCCTCGGTGGGACGCTCGACGGTGATGGCGATATCGGCCTCGTTGCGCGACAGCGAGAAGCTGCGCGGCACCGGCACGAGCTGCACCGACAGCGACGGGTGACGCGCGGACAGTCCGGCAAGGCGCGACGCCAGGAAGGCGACACCGAAACCGTCGGGCGCGCCGATGCGCACCGTGCCGGCGACGGCGGTCTCCGTCGGCGCCACGGCGGCCTTGACGCCGTTGACCTCCGCCTCGACGCGTTCGGCGATGCGCAGCAGTTGCCCGCCGGCCTCCGTCAGCACCGCGCCGGTGGTGCGTCGATGGAACAACACGCCGCCCGCGGCGCGCTCGAGCGCGCTGACGCGGCGGGCGACCGTGGCGTGGTTGAGGCCGAGACGCCTGGCCGCGCCGAGAAACTGGCCGGCGCGCGCAACGGCGAGAAAGATCTTCAGATCGTCCCAGTTCATGACGGTTGAGTATGCCATGACATGGTGCGCCATTTGAAGCACTTGTTTGCTCTTATGTCAAAATGTGCACATCGGTTGCGGCTTTCGCGGCATTGCCTTCACCGGCGAGAAGCCGGACAATGCGGGCGATCAAGTCCAAAGGAGAGCAGATCATGCGCGAGATCGGTCATTTCATCGACGGCAGCGATGTCGCCGGCAGGAGCGGACGCTTCGCCGATGTCTACAACCCCGCGACCGGCGAGGTGCAGGCCAAGGTATCGCTGGCGACCAAGGCGGAGCTGGACGAGGCCGTCGCCAAGGCGGCGAAGGCGCAGCGCAAATGGGGCGCGATGAATCCGCAGCGGCGCGGCCGGGTGATGATGGCGCTGGTCGGACTGCTCAACCGCGACATGGACAAGCTCGCCGAGGCGCTATCGTCGGAGCACGGCAAGACGCTGCCGGACGCCAAGGGCGACGTCCAGCGCGGGCTCGAGGTAATCGAGTTCTGCATCGGCGCGCCGCAGATGCTGAAGGGCGAGTTCACCGATTCGGCCGGCCCCGGCATCGACATGTATTCCATGCGCCAGCCGCTCGGCGTCGTCTCCTGCATCACGCCGTTCAATTTTCCGGCCATGATCCCGATGTGGGGCATGGGTCCGGCGCTCGCCGCCGGTAATGCGGTGATCCTGAAGCCGTCGGAGCGCGACCCGTCGGTTCCGCTGATGCTGGCGGCGCTTTGCAAGGAGGCCGGCCTTCCAGACGGCGTGCTGCAGGTGGTCAACGGCGACAAGGAGGTGGTCGACGCCATTCTCGACAACGAGACGGTCCAGGCCGTCGCCTTCGTCGGCTCGACGCCGATCGCCCACTACATCTATTCGCGCGCCACCGCCAACGGCAAGCGCGCCCAGTGTTTCGGCGGCGCCAAGAACCACATGATCGTCATGCCCGATGCCGACATGGACCAGGCGGCCGATGCGCTGGTGGGCGCCGGCTACGGCGCGGCGGGCGAGCGCTGCATGGCCATCTCGGTGGCCGTGCCCGTGGGCGACAAGACCGCCGACGCGCTGATCGACAAGCTGGTGCCGCGCATCGAGAAGCTGAAGGTCGGTCCCTATACGGCCGGCAACGATGTCGACTACGGGCCGCTGGTAACGAAGGAAGCCAAGGAGCGCGTTCTCGGCCTGATCAATTCCGGCGTCGAGCAGGGCGCCAAGCTGGTGGTCGACGGGCGCGATTTCTCCATGCAGGGCTACGAGAACGGCTTCTTCGTCGGTGCGCATCTGTTCGACCATGTCACCAGGGACATGGACATCTACAAAACCGAGATCTTCGGCCCGGTGCTGTCGACCGTTCGCGCCAAAACCTATGAGGAGGCGCTCGGCCTTGCCATGGATCACGAATACGGCAACGGCACCGCCATCTTCACCCGCGACGGCGACACCGCGCGCGACTTCGCCAACCGGATCAATATCGGCATGGTCGGCATCAACGTGCCGATCCCGGTGCCGCTCGCCTATCACACCTTCGGTGGCTGGAAGAAGTCCGGCTTCGGCGATCTCAACCAGCACGGCCCCGACGCGTTCCGCTTCTACACGCGCACCAAGACGGTGACCTCGCGCTGGCCGAGCGGCCTGAAGGAAGGCGGCGAGTTCCACTTCAAGGCGATGGACTAGGCCGGACGATCATCCGCTTGCGCGTCCTCGCCTTGCTGTGGGCGCGCAGGCAGTTCGAACGCCCGCGCAAGGGCGCTCGCCATGCGTATAGCCGGCTATCAATGCATCTAGGCGAGCGCCAGTTTCTCCGCGTAGCCGCGCAACACATCCATCAACCGGCCGGCCGCCTGCTCGGCGCCGTCGACATCGCCGTCGGCGATCGCCGCGATAATGGCGAGGTGATGTTCGGTCGAGGTGGCGAGCCCGTCCTCGCTCTGGTAGCGGAACCAGAAGCGACGCGAATGGGTCTGCAACGGTTCCGCAAACCGGGCGGCGAAATTGTTGTCGGCGGCCTCCGACAGCGCCTCGTCGAAACGGCGGTCGGCGTCGAGGAAGGCCATCACATTGCTCATGATCGCGGCCTTGCGCATGGCAAGCGCCACGTCGTGGAAGCGCTGGGCGGCGTCCCGGCTCAGAAACCGCGCCGCCGAGCGGGCCAGGATGATCTCGACGCCACGGCGCGCATCGATGACCTTCAGCCAGTCGGACGGATTGATCGGCGCGATGACGATGCCCGAGCGCGGGCGGATATCGACCAAGCCCTCCCAGGCCAGGCGCTGCAGCGCTTCGCGCACCGGCGTGCGGCCGAAGCCGCTGCGCTCCGTCAGTTCGCCCTCCGAGACCGCAGCCGACGGCGGCAGGGCCAGCGTGACGATCATGCGTTCCAGCGCGCGATAGGCGGCGACCGAGGCCGGTTCGGCCTTTCTCGTCGGTTCGGTGGTCTTTTCGGCGGCAGCGGGCATGGCCGGCTCCGGTTTCGTGTCGACAAGCTTTCGAGCCGTCAGATATATCATTGATATATCAATTGAGAGGACGATGCAAAGTGGAACGGTGTTTACCCGGCGGTCACCGCCAAGTTCGAGGGAGACGACACGCTCGACCATGCCGGGATGGAACGCTGTTTCGCGCTGCAGATGGAGACGGGGCTGTCACGGCATCATCGTCAGCGGCTCGCTCGGCGAGGGGCCGCAGTTCGACCTCGACCGTGTCGACCTATCTGGTCCAGAACATCAAGCTTGCCGGGGTGAACGCCATCGGAACCAATGACCGGGTGCGCAGGCCGCGGCGACGGGACGCTTGATCGGGGGCCTGGTTTTCCGCCAATCTGCGCCGATCGATCTCACGCCCTTCCGTCCCGACAGGTTCTGACATCCATGGCGCGCCATTCCTTCTTCTGCATCGACGGGCACACGTGCGGCAATCCGGTTCGCCTGGTCGCCGGCGGCGGGCCGCGGCTCGACGGCGCGACGATGATGGAAAAGCGCGCCCATTTTCTTGCCGAATACGACTGGATCCGTACCGGGCTGATGTTCGAGCCGCGCGGCCACGACATGATGTCGGGCTCGTTCCTATATCCGTCGACGCGACCGGACTGCGACATCGCCATCCTGTTCATCGAAACGTCGGGCTGCCTGCCGATGTGCGGTCACGGCACGATCGGCACCGTCACCTTTGCGCTCGAGCACGGACTGGTAACGCCGAAGACGCCGGGCGTGCTGATGCTCGATACGCCGGCGGGCGCGGTCAAGGCGGAATACCGGCAGGAAGGCCGGTATGTGGAGGAGGTGCGGATCACCAATGTGCCGTCCTTTCTCCATGCCGAGAAGCTGAAGGTCGAATGCCCCGACCTTGGCGATCTTTATGTCGATATCGCCTATGGCGGAAATTTCTACGCCATCGTTGAGGCGCAGCCGAATTTCGAGGACATGGACGATCACACGGTCGACCAGCTGCTCGACTGGAGCCCGATTCTGAGGGCGCGGCTGAACGCGCTCTACGAATTCGTGCATCCGGAGAAGCCGGCGATCGACCGGTTGACCCACATCATGTGGACCGGTCAGCCCAAGGCGGAAGGCGCCAGCGCGCGCAATGCCGTCTTTTATGGCGAGCGCGCCATCGACCGCAGCCCGTGCGGCACCGGCACCTCGGCGCGCATGGCGCAATTGCACGCGACGGGAAGGTTGAGGCAGGGCGATCGCTTCGTGCACGAATCGATCATCGGATCGACCTTCGAGGGGCGCATCGAGGGCGAAACCGAGGTGGCGGGCCGGCCGGCGATAATCCCTTCGATTGCCGGCTGGGCGCGCATGACCGGTCTGAACACCATCTTCCTCGACGACCGCGATCCTTTCGTCAAAGGCTTTTCGGTGACATGAGGGAAGGATGACGGGCGCACGGGCGTGCGGCAGAGCCGACAACCTGACCGCGAAACCGGTTCGGCCAAGCAAAGAGATTGTGCACAGCCGGAGATAGGGCTACGGTCTTCGACATGAAGCGTTGCAGGAAGTCACCACAAGCGCTATCCCGGCATGGGGACGGGAAATCACAACAAGCGGCGACAAGCCGCGAGGGAACAGCGGGAGACTGGAATGCAGCGTCGGCGGCAGCATTCCCGGGGAGCCATCAAATAAAATGGAATATTTCGTACAGCAGCTCATCAACGGGCTGACACTGGGCTCGATCTACGGGCTAATCGCCATCGGCTACACGATGGTCTACGGCATCATCGGCATGATCAATTTCGCCCATGGCGACATCTTCATGGTCGGCGCCTTCATCGCGCTGGCGACATTCCTGGCGCTGACCGCGGTTTTCGGCTTTGCCTTCCTGCCGCTGGTCCTGCTGGTGGTGCTGATCCTGGCGATGCTGTTCACCGCAGCCTGGGGCTGGACGGTGGAGCGGCTGGCCTACAGGCCGTTGCGCGGCTCGTTCCGCCTGGCGCCGCTGATCACCGCCATCGGCATGTCGATCGTGCTGCAGAACTTCGTGCAGGTGACGCAGGGCGCCCGCGTCAAGCCGCTGCAGCCGGTGATATCCGGCGGCGTGACGATCATGGAAGGGGTGACCGAGAACGGTCCGATCGTCGTGCAGCTCTCCTACATGCAGATGATCATCATCGCTCTGACGCTGGCACTGATGATCGCCTTCTCGCTTCTGATCGCCAAGACGCCGCTCGGTCGCGCGCAGCGCGCCTGCGAGCAGGACCAGAAGATGGCGGCGCTGCTCGGCGTCAATGTCGACCGCACTATCTCGCTCACTTTCGTCATGGGCGCGGCGCTGGCGGCGGTGGCCGGCATCATGTTCTTGCTGCTTTACGGCGTCATCGATTTCTACATCGGCTTCCTGGCCGGCGTTAAGGCGTTCACGGCGGCGGTGCTCGGCGGCATCGGATCGCTGCCCGGCGCCATGCTCGGCGGTCTGCTGATCGGGCTGATCGAGGTGTTCTGGTCGGGCTATTTCACCGTCGAGTACAAGGACGTGGCGGCATTCTCGATCCTGGCCATCGTGCTGATCTTCCTGCCGTCCGGCCTGCTCGGCAAACCGGAAGTGGAGAAGGTCTGATGGCGGCTGTCGGACAGAAGGATTTCGCTGGCTCGCTCAAGGATGCGGCACTCGCCGCGGGCCTGGTCGCCGTTCTCGGTTTCTACTTCCTGGCGCTGAGGACCGACATCGCCACCGGCGGGCTGGTGCTGTCGACGCGCTGGGGCCTGTATTTTTCGGCCATCGCCATCGTCTTCCTCGGCCGGCTGGCGCTCAACCTGTTCGTGTTCGGCCGGGGCGACGCGATGTCGGGCGCCATGTCGAAGGCGGCCTCCGGCGTATCGTCGCAATTCGAGGGACTGGGCAAATGGGTCGGCGGCGCGCTGTTCGCGCTGGCGATCGCGCTGCCCTTCCTGCTGACCACCTTCTTCCCAAAGCAGGACCGGCAATATATCGATCTCGCCATCCTGATCATGACCTACATCATGCTCGGCTGGGGGCTTAACATCGTCGTCGGCCTCGCCGGCCTGCTCGACCTCGGCTACGTCGCATTCTACGCAGTCGGCGCCTATTCGTTTGCGCTGCTGGCGCATTATTTCGGCTTCGGCTTCTGGATGGCGCTGCCGCTCGCCGGCTGCTTGGCGGCGTTCTGGGGCATCATCCTCGGCTTTCCGGTGCTGAGGCTTCGCGGCGACTACCTGGCCATCGTGACGCTCGCCTTCGGCGAGATCATCCGCGTCGTGCTGCTCAACTGGTACGAGTTCACCAACGGGCCGGACGGCATCTCCGGAATTCCGAAGCCGACCCTGTTCGGGCTCGAATTCTCGCGCTCCGGCGGCGTGGCCGAGTTCTTCGGCTTCGCCTATGATCCGATCCAGCGCTTCATCTATCTCTATTACATCATCTTCATCATGGCGATCGTCACCAACCTGGTGACGATCCGGCTGCGCAGGCTGCCGATCGGGCGCGCCTGGGAGGCGCTGCGCGAGGACGAGATCGCCTGCCGTTCGCTCGGCATCAACACCACCAACACCAAGCTCACCGCCTTTGCCATCGGCGCCATGTTCGGCGGGTTTGCCGGCTCGTTTTTCGCCACGCGACAGGGCTTCATCTCGCCGGAGAGCTTCACCTTCCTCGAATCGGCGATCATTCTCGCCATCGTCGTGCTCGGCGGGCTGGGCTCGCAGATCGGCGTGGTCATCGCCTCGGTGGTGATGATCGGCGGCATCGAACTGCTGCGAAACCTCGATTTTCTCAAGACGATCTTCGGCGAGTCCTTCGATCCCACGCAGTACCGCATGCTGATCTTCGGCCTGGCCATGGTGCTGATCATGGTTTGGAAGCCGCGCGGCCTGATATCGACGCGCGAACCTTCGGCGGTGCTGAAGGAGAAGAAACGGATCGGCGCCGACATGGTCGCCCAGGGCGAGGGGCACTGACCATGGCGGACGCGATCGAGAAAGCAAGACCCGCCACCGCGGCGAGGAACTGGGAGCACGATCCGGTGCTCTCGGTCGAGCACCTGACCATGCGCTTCGGCGGCCTCGTGGCGATCAACGACCTGTCGTTCGACGTCGGCCGCGGCGACATCACCGCGCTGATCGGACCCAACGGCGCCGGCAAGACGACCGTGTTCAACTGCGTGACCGGCTTCTACAAGCCGACCGAGGGCCGCATCGTCATGCGCCATGGACCGGGCCGCAAGGAGGAGCTCGTCAGGCAGGTGACGGCCAGCGGCGACCAGTGGCGCAAGGGCGAGGGCGGCGCGGCGTTTCTTCTGGAACGCATGGCTGACGCCGAGATCGCCGAACGCGCCAAGGTGGCGCGCACGTTCCAGAACATCCGCCTGTTCGGCGGCATGACCGCGCTGGAGAACCTGCTCGTGGCGCAGCACAACCGGCTGATGGCGGCTTCCAACTTCACCATCGGCGGCATTCTCGGCCTGCCGGGCTATCGCCGCGCCGAGCGGGCGGCGATGGAGAGGGCGACATACTGGCTGGAAAAGGTCAACCTGATCGATCGCGCCGACGATCCCGCCTCCGATCTGCCCTACGGCGCGCAGAGGCGGCTGGAGATCGCCCGCGCCATGTGCACCGGTCCGCATCTTCTGTGCCTCGACGAACCCGCCGCCGGCCTCAATCCGCGCGAATCGGCCGAGCTCAACCAGTTGCTGCAGAACATCCGCTCGGAAGAGAACACATCGATCCTTTTGATCGAGCACGACATGGGCGTGGTGATGGAGATTTCCGATCACGTGGTGGTGCTCGACTACGGCGAGAAGATCTCCGACGGCGATCCCGACTTCATCCGCAACGATCCCGCCGTGATTGCAGCCTATCTGGGCGTCGACGACGAGGAGGAGGTCGACATTCCGGAAGTCCGGAAGGACGTCGCCAAATCCAAGGCACCGGCAAAGCGCGCGCCGAAGAAGGCGGCAAAGGCAACGGCCGCGGCAAAGGCAACGGCCGCGCCCAGGCGGCAGGCGACGCCGAAAGGCGACGGCCGGCCGCCGAAAATGCGCAAGCCGGCGATGCCGGACGACCTGAAGCGGATATCCGGCGTCGGACCGAAAATCGAGGGCATTCTCAACGGGCTCGGCATCTACAAATACGAACAGATCGCCGCCTGGAAGAAGGCGGAACGGTCCTGGGTGGACGACCATCTCAAGTTCAAGGGGCGGATCGAGCGCGAGGACTGGGTCAAACAGGCCAAGACGCTGGCAAAACAGGTGGCCAAGGGCCGGGGAGGCAAGGCATGAGCAATGCGCAAAATCCCCTGCTGAGCATTCGCAACGTCGAGACCTATTACGGCAAGATCATCGCGCTGCGCGGGGTCGATGTCGATGTCAACAGGGGTGAGATCGTCACGCTGATCGGCGCCAACGGCGCCGGCAAATCGACGCTCATGATGACGATCTGCGGTAATCCGCAAGCGCGCAGCGGGCAGGTGGTTTTCGACGACACCGAGATCACCGGCATGCCGACGCACGAGATTATGGCGCTCGGCATCGCGCAATCGCCCGAAGGCCGGCGCATCTTTCCGCGCATGACGGTGATGGAAAACCTGATGATGGGCGCGATGCTGGTCGACGACGCCCATTTCGACGAGGATCTGCGCCGGGTTTTCGACCTGTTTCCGAGGCTGAAGGAACGCGCGCAGCAGCGCGGCGGCACGCTTTCGGGCGGCGAACAGCAGATGCTCGCCATTGCCCGCGCACTGATGGGCCGGCCGCGGCTATTGCTGCTCGACGAGCCGTCGCTTGGCCTGGCGCCACTGATCGTCAAGCAGATCTTCGACGTCATACGCGAACTCAACGCCAGCCAGGGGCTGACCGTGTTCCTGGTGGAACAGAACGCGTTCCATGCGCTGAAGCTGGCCCACCGGGGCTATGTCATGGTCAACGGCAAGATCACGATGACCGGCACCGGCGCCGAATTGCTCAAACGCGAAGACGTGCGGGCGGCCTATCTGGAAGGGGGGCGTCACTGATGGAAAGCGTTCACATGGATCACGGCCTCATCTGGGAGGTGACGGCCTGGGAGTTTATCTTCGTGACGGTCATTCTGGCCGGCGGAGCGGCCTTTCTCACCGGGCGGGCAACGGCGCTTTCCTGGCTCGCCAACCATCAGCTTGCCATCTACATGGTGCTGCTGGCGGCGGCGACCCGTTTCATCCACTTCGCGCTGTTCCACGGTACGCTGATTTCACCCTGGTATTTCTGCGTCGACCTGATCGTGCTGCTGGTCATCGGCTTTGCCGGCAAATACATGACCCGGGCCAAACAGATGCAGACGCAATACGGTTTTTTGTCGAAACACGCGGCGGGCCAACCCGGCTCGGGGAGTTGAAACGAATCGACGCGTGAAAGCCTGTGATTGAAACGGCTTTATTTCGCGGCGGAATTGGGCTTTGATGCTCATATCGCGGCCCTGGCCGCTTTTCACACCGCATCGGAAAACCGGACACCTTTTCCGATGGCGTAGCAAGTAACCGGTGTCCGATGGGAGATAAAATGAAAAAGGCACTATTGGCAGGCGTTGTTCTCAGCTTCGCCTTCACTCCGTCGGCCTGGGCGGAAATCCTGATCGCCACCGCCGGCCCGATGACCGGACAGTATGCCTCGTTCGGCGCGCAGATGAAGGCCGGTGCCGAACAGGCTGTCGCCGACATCAACGCGGCAGGCGGCGTCAACGGCGAAATGCTGGCGCTGGAAATCGGCGACGATGCGTGCGACCCGAAACAGGCCGTCGCCGTTGCCAACCAGATGGCCGGCAAGGGCGTGGTGTTCATGGCCGGGCATTTCTGCTCCGGCTCGTCGATCCCCGCTTCGGCGGTCTATGCCGAGGAAGGCATCATCCAGATCTCGCCGGCGTCGACCAACCCGAAATTCACCGACGAGCGTCCGGGACCGGGCACGATGCGTGTTTGCGGCCGCGACGACCAGCAGGGCGATGTGGCAGGCAAGTATCTGAAGGAGCACTTCGGCGACAAGAAGATCGCCTTCGTGCATGACAAGACGGCCTACGGCAAGGGCCTTGCCGACGCCACGATGGCGGCGTTCGAGGCAGCCGGCGGCACGCCGGCGCTGTACGAAGCCTATACGGCCGGTGAAAAGGACTACACCGCGCTGGTCTCCAAGCTGAAGGCCGAGGGTATCGGCGTTCTCTATGTCGGCGGTTATCACACCGAGGCCGGCCTGATGGCGCGCCAGATGCGCGAGCAGGGCATGGATACGGTGCTGGTGTCGGGCGACGCGCTGGTGACCGACGAGTATTGGGCGATCACCGGCCCGGCCGGCGAAGGCACGCTGATGACCTTCTCGCCCGATCCGCGCAAGAACCCCGACGTTCAGGACCTCGTCGAGAAGTTCCGCTCGATGGGTACGGAGCCTGAGGGTTACGTGCTCTACACCTATGCGGCGATCCAGGCCTGGGCCCAGGCCGCCGGCGCCGCCGGGTCGACGGATTTCGACGCCGTGGTGAAGGCGCTGAACGACGGCGAGTTCAAAACCGTGCTCGGCAATCTCTCTTTCGACGACAAGGGCGACGTCACCCTGCCGGGTTACGTGTTCTACGAGTGGAAGGACGGCAAGTACGACTACGTGAACTGATCGCCGTTCACACGGGAAAACGGAAAGGCCCGGCGGGAAACCGCCGGGCCTTTTTGATGGGCGTGAAAGGCGGACTGCAATATCGCCGGAGGTGCGTGGCCGGCCGATGTTACGCTGGAATGGCGTTCACATGACCGGTTGAACCGGTTTTCATGACAGTCGTGGATAGGCTACATGCCGGAACGCGGGCCGGTCGCCCGCGTTCCGGCATGTCAGACAGCTATCAGGAAGCGGCTTCTTCCGTCTTGGTCTCTTCGGCGGGAGCCTCATCCGCCGCAGCCTCCTCGGCGTGCGCTTCGGCCTCGGCCGGAGCCTCCGCTTCGGCGCTTGCCTGCTTCTCGGCCTCCTTGGCCGCTGCGGCTTCCTCCTCGGCCTTGGCCTTGGCCTCTTCCTCGGCCTGCTTGGCCGCGGCGACGCGCTCCTGCGCCTTCTTGCCGGGCTGGGCCTTGTTTGGGTTGTTGCGTGCATCGCGCTTGGCGATGCCGGCCTCGTCGAGGAAGCGCAGCACGCGGTCGGTCGGCAGCGCGCCGTGGCCGAGCCAGTACTTGATGCGCTCCTCGTTCAGCTTCACGCGCTCGCCGTCCTTCGGCAGCATCGGGTTCCAGGAACCGAGCTGTTCGATGAAACGGCCGTCGCGCGGGCTGCGCACATCGGCGACGACGACGTGGTAGTAGGGGCGTTTCTTGGAGCCCGCACGGGCCAGACGGATTTTCAGTGCCATGTCATATTCTCCTGATCGGCGTTGTCCGTTTGATTTCAGTTGTCGTTGTTGGCGCCGTTTTCGGCGGCAATCTTCTCGTGGTGGCGGATCACTTCCCTGATGATGAAGGTGAGGAACTTCTCCGCGAAGTCGGGATCGAGATCGGCGTCCTTCGCCAGTTGGCGCAGCCGCCCGATCTGGGCCTTCTCGCGCTCGGCATCGGCCGGCGGCAGGTCGTGCGCCGCCTTCAGTTCGCCGACCGCCTTGGTGCAGCGGAAACGCTCGGCGAGGATGTGGATCAGCGCGGCGTCGAAATTGTCGATCGACTGGCGGTAGTCCTTCAACAGCGCTTTTGCGCGCTCGGTGTCGTTCATGCCGCGCCCCTTGCTTGCGGGCCGGACAAAAGTTCGGCCGGTGAAACGTGCCTGTAGAGCAGCGCTCTGCCGTAAGGCCTGATCTCGGTCTCGCCCTCGGGCACCGCGCCGAGGCTCCTCGCCAGCCGGATCGACGGCTCGTTTTCCGGGTCCATGCAGGAAACCGCCGTCGGCCAGCCGAGATCCTCATAGGCGAAGCGCAGCGCCCTTAGCGCCGCTTCCCTGGCCATGCCCGTGCTCTGGAACTCCGGCATCACCGTCCAGGCGATCTCCGGTTCCGGCCAGCCGACCGGAAACCACGGGCCGACGATGCCGACAAACCTGCCCGACGCCTTTTCCTCCAGCGCGAATTTCGAGTAGCCGCGCAGCAGCCAGTCGCCGGCATAGGCGGCAAGCTGCCGCCAGGCGAGCGCCGGCTCGCACGGTCCGCCGATGAAGTGGGCCGCATCGGTCGCCATGAAGGCGGCGAACGGCTCGAAATCGGCGCGTTTGATGCCGCGCAGGATCAACCGCTCGGTCTCAAGGGTGGGGATTGTCGCTGAAACCGGCATCATTTCCTCTTACCCGGTCCCGGTAGCGACGGGCCGCCGAGGCCCGGCAATTTCGGCCCGCCCAGACCCGGCAATCCTCCCGGTGCGCCGCCCGGAAGCCCGCCGCCCTTGCCGAGGCCCGCGGCTTCGGCCTGCTTCTGCAGCGCCTCGATCTGCTTGGGATCCATCTTCGACAGGTCGGGCATGCCGCCGCCCATCATGCCGCCGAGGCCGCCCAATCCCATCTTGTTCGCCATGCCGCCCATCAGGTTGCGCATCATGCCGGCGCCCTTGCCCTTGCCGCCGCCCATGGCCTTCATCATGTCTGCCATCTGCCGGTGCATCTTCAACAGCTTGTTGATCTCGGCGGCGTTGGTGCCGGAGCCGGCGGCGATGCGCTTCTTGCGGCTGTGTTTCAGTACGTCGGGATGGGCGCGCTCGTGCTTGGTCATCGACGAGATGATGGCGAGCTGGCGGCCGAACATCCTGTCGTCGAGGCCGGCGGCGGCCATCTGGTCCTTCATCTTGCCCATGCCGGGCATCATGCCCATGATGCCGCCCATGCCGCCCATCTTCTGCATCTGTC
Source organism: Rhizobiaceae bacterium (assembly GCA_041397625.1). Lineage (GTDB taxonomy): Bacteria > Pseudomonadota > Alphaproteobacteria > Rhizobiales > Rhizobiaceae > JAWKWH01. Next base: position 116,371 of record JAWKWH010000004.1, on the reverse strand, counting down.
CGAGCTGGTCGGCGAGATCGTTCAGGTCGAACTTGCCCGACTGCATCTTCTTTGCCATCGCCGCGGCTTTTTCCGCATCGATGGTTTCGGCGGCTTTCTCGACAAGCGAAACGATGTCGCCCATGCCGAGGATGCGGTCGGCGATGCGCTTGGGATAAAACTCCTCGAGCGCGTCCATCTTCTCGCCGGTGCCGATCAGCTTGATCGGCTTACCGGTGACGGCGCGCATGGAGAGTGCCGCGCCGCCGCGGCCGTCGCCGTCCATGCGGGTCAGCACCAGGCCGGTGATGCCGACGCGCTCGTCGAAGCTTTTCGCCAGGTTGACGGCGTCCTGGCCGGTGAGCGAATCGGCGACCAGCAGGATCTCGTGCGGAGCAGACGCCTTCTTGATGTCGGCCATTTCGAGCATCAGCGGCTCGTCGATATGGGTGCGGCCGGCGGTATCGAGGATGACGACGTCGTGGCCGCCGAGCCTGCCGGCCTGCACGGCGCGTTTGGCGATATCGACCGGCGACTGGCCCTCGACGATCGGCAGCGTGGCGACGCCGGTCTGCTCGCCGAGCTGACGCAGCTGCTCCTGGGCGGCCGGACGCCGGGTGTCGAGCGAGGCCATGAGCACCTGTCTGCCCTGCTTCTCGCTCATGCGCTTGGCGATCTTGGCGGATGTGGTCGTCTTGCCGGAGCCCTGCAGGCCGACCATCATGATGACGACGGGCGCCGGCGCGTTGAGGTCGATCGTGACGCCCTCGGAGCCCAGCATCTCGACCAGTTCGTCGTGGACGATCTTGACGACCATCTGGCCGGGCTTGATCGACTTCAGCACCTCGGCGCCGACGGCCTTCTCTCGCACGCGGTCGGTGAAGCCGCGCACCACTTCCAGCGCCACGTCGGCCTCGATCAGCGCGCGACGCACCTCGCGCAGCGCGGCGGCGACGTCCTTGTCCGAGAGCGCGCCGCGCCCGGTCAGGCCGTTCAGAATTCCGCCAAGGCGTTCCTGCAGCGATTCAAACATGTCTGTCCTCTGTCCATTGGAGCGCATCTTGCCCCAAGGTCGGGTCGCTCCGCGCCAATTTCAAACCCCAAAAACGCCTTTGCACCCGGGGGCGCATTGCGCTGCCGGGTGTTGACCTCCGGGATCTGTTTATACCTTTGCGGGTCCCGGTCGGCGCTTGGAGCTTTCAACTCGTCGCGGAATTTGGCGCGGATAAACAGGAAAAGGCGGCGAAAGTCAATGCCGGTGCGGTTTCACGACGAAGGCGCATCGGGCCTCGTCAGTATGAACGCGGCCACGCAGGCCATGATCGCCACCTGGATGACGATGACGGTGGCGGAAAAGCCGGTCAGCCAGGAAAGCAGCACCGCTGCGGCCATGAAGGCGATGGCGGCGATCTTCGCCCGTCTGGCAATCGCGCCGTGCATGCGCCAGTTCTCGATCATCGGGCCGAAATGCCGGTGAGTGACCAGCCAGCCGTGCAGGCGCGGCGAGGACCGTGCGAAGGCAAAGGCGGCCAGCAACAGGAACGGGGTCGTCGGCAGCAACGGCAGGAAGACGCCGGCAATGGCGAACGCGGTCGCCGCGAGGCCGACGGCGAACCAGAAATGGCGAAACGGATCGATCATGGTCTTGCCGGCGATTGAGGCCTATATTGGCTCCGGTTGGGCGCTTCGGCGCAAGAAAGGGCGGGGATCAGATCATCATGGCAAAGACAGTTCTTGTCACCGGCATATCCGGCTTTATCGCCAAGCACACGGCGCTGGAATTCCTCCGGGCGGGCTACAAGGTACGCGGCACGGTGCGCTCGAAAGCCAAGGGCGACAGGGTGATCGAGACGCTGGGCAGGCACGCGGACGCTTCCGGCGTCAAGATCTTCGAAGCGGAATTGAGCTCGGATGCAGGTTGGGAGGAAGCCGTGACCGGCTGCGACTGCGTCGCTCATGTCGCCTCGCCGTTTCCGCTGGCGCAGCCGAAGGACGAAAACGAGCTGATCAAACCGGCCGTGGAAGGCACTTTGCGCGTGCTTCGCGCGGCGAGGAAGGCCGGTGTCAAGCGGTTCGTGCAGACTTCGTCGCTTGTCGCGGTGATGTATGGTCACCCGCACGACAAGATGGTTTTCAATGAGGACGACTGGTCTGTCCTCAACGGAGCGGGGATGTCGCCCTACAACAAATCCAAGACCCTGGCGGAGAAAGCGGCGCGCGACTTCGTCGCCGAAGAGGGGGGTGACATGCATTTTGCGACGGTCAATCCGGGCCTGGTGCTCGGTCCGGCGCTGGATGCGGAAATCGGCGCATCGCTGGAGCTGGTGCAGATGTTTCTGGCAGGCAAGTTTCCCGGGGCTCCCCGGGTGGTGATGCCGTGCGTCGACGTACGCGACATCGCAAAGATGCACCTGCTTGCCACCGAAACCGGCGAACCTTCCGGCGGAAGGTATCTCGGTTGCGCCGCCGCGCCCTGGCTGATCGATATCTCCCGGGCGCTGAAGAAGGGACTTGGCAACAAGGCGCGCAAGACGCCGAAATTCGAACTGCCCGATCTCGTGGTCAAGATCGTCGCGATCTTCGATCCGGTTGCCAGACTGTCGGTTCCCGAACTGGGCCTTGCGCGCAGCGTCGACAACAGCCGCACGAAGAAAGCGCTCGGGATCGAGTTCATTCCGGTCGAGAAGGCGGCCGTGGCGTCGGGCGAAAGCCTGATCGAATTCGGATTGGCATGAGGCGAACCGGTTGTCGGCGGTCCACGGCGCGGCGGCCGCTCCCGGCTCGATCGAAAAAGCGGGAAACAACTGAATTTGCCGCAAAATTGCCGGCAATCGACGGCAAGTAATCCGCGTTCACCTTATTTGCATATTCCGGTGAACTGAAGGTGACATATTGCTGCGATGCTGGCAATTTGCCGGCGAAACGCAATCTCGGTTCAACATCGACAAGGAGCGGGCATGCTGACTTCACGGGGTTTGGGTATCATTGCCGGTATCGCCATCGGACTGACGGTCTCGGCATCGGGCGCGCTGGCGGCCCAATGCGGCAACAACGCCGGCGGTTTCGAAGCCTGGAAAGCCCAGATGGCGGCGGAGGCGAAATCCGCGGGCATCAAAGGCCGCGGGCTGCAGGCGCTGGCGGCGACACGGTATGCGACGGCCACCATCAAGGCCGATCGCGGTCAGCGCAGCTTCAAATACTCGCTGCAGAAGTTCATGCAGGTACGCGGCGCAAATGCGATCATCTCGCGCGGCAAGTCGCTGAAGCGGTCGAACGCCAAACTGTTTGCGGCAATCGAACAGCGCTACGGCGTTCCGGCCGGGCCGCTGCTGGCGATCTGGGGCATGGAAACCGGCTTCGGTCGCGGCCAGGGCGGCAGCAACCTTTTGTCGGCCACCGCGACGCTGGCCTATGACTGCCGGCGCTCGGCCTTCTTCACCGGCCACCTGATTGCGGCGCTCAAACTGGTCGATCGCGGCGTATTGTCGTCGCGCTCCGTGGGCGCCAAGCACGGCGAATGGGGCCAGACCCAGTTCCTGCCCGGTTCGGTGCTGAAATACGGCGTGGATTTCGACGGCGGCGGCGTCAACCTGTCCGGTTCGAAGGCCGACGCACTGGCCTCCACCGCCAATTTCCTGCGCGCCCATGGCTGGCGCCGCGGCGGCGGCTACCAGAAGGGCCAGGGCAACTACAACGCCATTCGCGGCTGGAATGCCGCCGGCGTCTATCAGCAGGCGATCGCGATCATCGCATCCAAGATCGACGGCTAAAATATACCGTGCCGGCGGTCACGCGTTGCGATCGCGGGCCGCCAGGGTTCTCAGGCGAAGCGCGTTGAGGCGGATGAAGCCCTCGGCGTCCTTCTGGTCGTAGGCGCCGCGGTCGTCCTCGAAGGTCACCAGCGCATCCGAGTAGAGCGATTTCGGCGACTTGCGGCCGCAGACCAGCACATTGCCCTTGTAGAGCTTGAGGCGCACCGTGCCTTCCACGTTTTCCGATGCCTTGTCGATCGCCGCCTGCAGCATCTCGCGTTCGGGCGAGAACCAGAAACCGTTGTAGATCTGCTCGGCGTAGCGCGGCATCAGCTCGTCCTTCAGATGCGCAGCACCGCGGTCGAGCGTGATCGATTCGATGGCCCGGTGGGCGGTGAGCAGAATGGTGCCGCCGGGCGTCTCGTAGACGCCGCGCGACTTCATGCCGACGAAGCGGTTCTCCACCAGGTCGATGCGGCCGATGCCGTTGTCGCGGGCCAGATCGTTGAGCGCGGCGAGCATCGTCGCCGGACTCAGCGTCTTGCCGTTCAGCGCCACGGCGTCGCCGCGCTTGAAGTCGATGGCGATCTCGGTCGGCGTGTCGGGCGCGGCAAAAGGCGAGATGGTGCGCTGGTAGACATATTCCGGCGCCTCCTCCCACGGGTCTTCGAGAACCTTTCCCTCCGACGAGGAATGCAGCAGGTTGGCGTCGATCGAGAACGGCGCTTCGCCCTGCTTGTCCTTGGGCACCGGAATCTGGTGGTCGCGGGCAAAGTTGATCAGGTCGGTGCGCGACTTGAACGACCAGTCGCGCCACGGCGCGATGACCTTGATGTCGGGGTTGAGCGCATAGGCCGACAATTCGAAGCGCACCTGGTCGTTGCCCTTGCCGGTGGCGCCGTGAGCGATCGCGTCCGCCCCGGTCTCGGCGGCGATCTCGACAAGGCGCTTGGAAATCAGCGGCCGGGCAATCGAGGTGCCAAGCAGGTAGACGCCCTCATAGACCGCGTTGGCGCGGAACATCGGATAGACGAAATCGCGGACGAATTCCTCGCGCAGATCCTCGATGTAGATTTCCTTGATGCCGAGCATCTCGGCCTTCTTGCGCGCCGGCTCCAACTCGTCGCCCTGACCCAGATCGGCGGTGAATGTCACCACTTCCGCGCCGAGCTCGGTTTGCAGCCATTTGAGGATGATCGAGGTGTCGAGGCCGCCGGAATAGGCGAGCACGACTTTGTTGACGTCTTTGAACTTGGTCACGTGATGAACTCCGATGATCGGGATCTGCCGGGGTCTTAGATGAGAATTTTACGACGCTCAACGCATATGTTGGCGGAAGAATGCAACCATGCGGCGGCGGCTGTCGGCAGTCGCGCGGGCGTCGTAGCCGATGCGGTGGCCGAGATAGGATTGCGTTGCGGCCTTGACGTCGAAGGAGTGGGCGGCGGCGTCGTAGAGCACGAAGCGATAGCGCTTCGATTGCCGGCGACGGCCGCACTCGTCGGGCGGAACCCAGTCGTCCTTGCCGCCGCCGAAGACGATCAGCGGCACGCGGTTGGCGGAAGCCGCGCCGCACCACGGATAATAGGCGGCGACGGCGCGAACCCCGCCGGCCGCCGCGGCGCGAAGCGCAACGCTGCCGCCATTGCTCTGGCCCATCAGGAATAGGTTGCGGCTATCGATGTCGGGTCGGGATTTCAGCCATCTTATCGCATCGCGCGCATCGGCCAGCCGATAGTGGCGGGCTTCGGCCAGCCGATTCAGGCTGCGGCAGACCCAGTCGCCGGGAATTCCGCGCGAGCCGAAACTGTCGAGGACGAGCGCGGCGAAGCCGTTGCGGACCAGATTGCGGGCATGGGCGTCGAGTGCGGCACGCACGCTCGCGCCCAGGCCGCCGCAACCGTGCATGAGGATGACGGCGGGAGCCCGCGCCCTGCCGGCAGGCCGATAGAATTGCCCGCGCAGCTCGAATGCGCGGCCGTGCCATTTCTGCGACGCGGCGATACCGACGCGCTCGGCGGAAACCGCCGGCGCGGCGAAGCCGGCGGTCAGGACGAAAACAAGCGCGAGGACGGCAGGCCCCGCCCAGTTGGCCATCGTCGGTTTCAACGCGATTTCGCTCCCGTGTCGCTTCCCGCCGCTTCGCTGGCGGCGGCGGCGATCGCCTGTTTTGCCGGCTCGTCCAATTCGGCGCTGTCGCCAAGACCGGGAATGTTGACGCGCACCTCGCGGCGGGCGAACTCGATGCCGTTTTCGGCGAAGGCGCGCTGCACGCGTGCATAGATGTCCTTACGGATCACCCATTGCTTGCCCGGCTTGCACATGAACTTGCCGCGAACCACGATGCCGACATCGTCGACGCTGTTGACGCCCTGCGACTTGAATGTCTGGATGATGTCTTCGGCGTAGGGTTGTTCCATTACATCCTTGCCGATCTGCTTGAATATCTTCTTGATCTTGTTGACGTCGGTGTCGAAGGGCACGGTGAAGCGCATCTTGACGATGACCCAGTCGCGCGAATTGTTGGTGACACGCGGTATCTCGCCATAGGGAATGGTGTGCACCGGCCCCTCGTGATGGCGAAGCTGCAGCGAGCGGATCGAAATCTTCTCGACCGTGCCGACCGTGTTGTCGATCACCAGATATTCGCCGATGCGAAAGGCGTCGTCGATCAGGAAGAACAGGCCGGAGACGATGTCGCGGACCAGTGTCTGCGCGCCGAAGCCGATGGCGAGGCCGACGATGCCGGCGCCGGCGAGCAGCGGCGTGATGTCGATGCCGAGATTGCCGAGCGCGACCAGCACCGTCATGACAATGACGACGGTTTGCAGCGCCAGCCTGGTCAGCGGCAGGATGGTTGACAGCCTGGATCCCCCGGCGCCGCCGCCCTCGCCACCTGCCTCCTCGGAATTGGGATCGATGCCGGCCGCCGTCATCTCGTTGGCAAGCTTGCGGTTGATGACAAGGGTGAGGACTTCCCACACAAGGTAGCCGGCGGCGAAGATCATCAGCATGGTGACCAGTTTCGCCGCCAGGAAATTGCCAATACCGGCGGAGGCCAGATTGTGCAGGTCGATGTTCCAGATGCGGGCAATCGTCATGATGACGACGCCGAAGACGATGACCCGAGCGATGCGGACATAGCTGCGCTTGGTCGAAACCCAGGCCTGTATGGCCAGTTGGCCTTCGCCCTGCATCGGTGGCGCCAGGTGCCTGACCAGACCGCGAATGGCCGTGTCCATCACCGGCGACAGCAACAAGAGGCCCAGTGTGATGAACTGGCGGCCGCCCTGCAGCATCTGGATCTGGCCACGCGAGACAATGACCTCGATCACGAGCCAGCCGAGCGCGATCAGGGTCATGGCGAGGTAAGGGAAGGCGCGGGCGATGCGCTCCTCGACCGGGGTTACGTCCTCATCCCAGCCGCGTGCGACCATCACCAGGCCGTCGCGGGCGCGCCAGGCGATGGTGCCGAGCCATATGAAAATGGCTGTATTGAGCCAGAAACTCAGGCGCGTTTCCGTCCACGGCACGCCGTTGGCGTCCATGAAGTTGATGATGAAGATGCTGGCACCGACAAGAATGGCGAGGCCGATCTGCGAATGGTGGAGATAGCGCGCATTGGCGTCGTCGATGCACACGAGCCGCAGTTCGGGCCGGTGCGGCGCCAGCAGGAAGTGCGAAAACGCAGCGACCAGACGCGGAACGGCAACCATGTAGAGCATGATCGAATGGGCCAGCGGTCGTGCCTCCGGCCCGATCAGGCTGACACCGATGTTGCGGGCGACGACAAAGAAGGTGACAAGGCCGAGCATGTCGAGCAAGAAGCGGCGGGCCAGCAGCGCCAGTGTCTGGCCAAGCGTCTCCGGCTCGCTGGCCGCGGCCAGCTTGCGTCGCCATTTTTTCGTAAGCCGGTTGACCAGGAATTCGGCGGCCAGGCCGACCAGCGCGGCAAAGCCGATCGTGGCCAGTACGGTGAAGAGGCCATGCCAGCCGGCGCGGTCGAGGAAAGTCGCAAATCCGCGCTGCAGGCCACTGCCGAGCGCGGGTATTCCGGTGACCGCGTCGAACACGACCCTGTAGACGCCGACGATGGATCCGGTAACGAAATCCAGCAGGCTTCCCTCGGAGGCGGTATCGACCTCCTGCCGGCGGGCCTCGGCGTCGAGACGCTCCAGCAGTATCTGCCGCACCTCGCTATCGCTGAGCCGGCTCAGCAATTCGCGTACTGCCTCGGGCGTCAGCGGATCGGGCAGGGCGACCTCACCGTTCTCGGCCGGCTTGACGGTCGTGCCCGGAACGACCGTTTGCGCGCTTGCCGGCGTGGCCGCAAGCCATGCGGTCATCATGGCGAGGATCAGCCCCGGTTTCCCCATCGTCCGCAGGAACATCCACACCACCCATATCCTCCGGTTTTGCCGGAGCGTGTCGCGCCGCCGGTTCGCCGTCAAGTACGGATATCGATCCACCGGTAGGACGACTGGCGCAAGTTCAGGCAATTCTTAAGGAAGTTACGCCATGTTCGCCGTTCAGTTGAAGGGCGATCGGGAGATCAGTCGATGCGCGGACGGCGGCTGTCAGGAATCCTTGCGAAGGTGATCACAGTCATCGGCGCGCTTGCTTTCGGCCAGGCGCAGGCGGCGGAACGCTGGGCGGCGCTGGACGGCGAGGCCGCGGCGAGGTTGCCCGATCCAACGCGCGCCAGAGCGATCACCGGCGCGGAACTGAGATGCGATCAGCAGGAATGGGCGCTGAACGTGGCGCTCGCCTTCGGGACGAAAGGCGACAATGGCGCGCGCGCGGCCAGCGTGCGGATCGGCGGGGACCGGTTCGAGCTTGAGGCCGAGCGCAGGGCTTCGGTCGTTTCGGTCGCGATTCCGAGCGAGGCGTTGCAGCCATTGCGCAGCGGCATCCGCATGGACGTCACCATATCGGGCGGCACGGAAACGCACGACGCGCGCTTCTCGCTGATCGGCTCGCGGCGCGCCATCGACGAGATCGCCCCGAGATGCTCCAAGCGCGACATGTCGGCCTATACCGAGATCGTTCCAGGTGAGCTCAATCCGGAAACCACGCTTGCGCGCGAGTTGTTGCGCGAGGAGATCGTCGCCTTCCGGACCGCGACGCGAAGCGAGCCGACCGTGGCCGCGGCGCTTTTCACCCCGGGCGAAGACCGCAGGCTTCTGTTCGCGACGCTGTGCGGTTCAAGCTGGTATTACGGCAATTCCGGCTGCAACATGACAGTGCACGCCCAGGAGGGCGAGGGCGACTGGCGCCGTGTCTACGAGACCGAGGGCGTGACCATGCATGTCGATCCCAACGCCGCGGCCGACGGCTGGCCCGATCTTGTCGTGCTCACCTTCGACGGCGACATCGTGGTATGGCGTTGGGAGGACGGCCAGTATCTGCCGCCGGTCACCGACGAGGCCGAGGGCGAATAGCCGTCCATCCGCCCCGGCTCTTTTCTTCGGCGACAAAAAGGCCTACGCGTTTCGCCTGATTTCCCAACAACAGGGCGGACACCGAATGCCGTTCATACCCGACGCCAGTGTCATCCTTCCCTTCGCCGTCGCCGTCGTCATCCTGGCGATCACGCCGGGTCCCGACATGACATTGTTTGTCGGGCGAACGCTTTCCGAGGGCCGCGCGGCGGGGCTTGCCTGCATGTTCGGTTCCTATACCGGTATCCTGGTGCACACGCTGATGGTCACGGTCGGACTGTCGGCGCTGATCCTTGCCTCGCCCCGGGCGTTTCTGGTGCTCAAGGTCGTCGGCGCGGCCTATCTCGTCTGGCTCGCCGTGCAGGCGGTGCTGCGCGGCTCGGCGTTTTCGCCCGATACCGCCAGGCGGCCGGCGCGGCCGCTGGTGGTGAACTGGGTCACCGGCATCGGCATCAACCTGCTCAATCCCAAGATCGTTCTGTTCTACGTGACCTTCCTGCCGCAATTCGTCTCGGCAGGCGATCCGCACGCGCCGGGCAAACTTTTGTTCCTCGGCCTGCTGTCGATCGCGATTGCTATTCCCATCACCACGCCCATGGTGCTGGCGGCGGGCCGGTTCTCGGCGCTTATGAAGCGCAATCCACGGGTGATGCGGGCCATCGACTGGCTGTTTGCCGGCGTGTTCTCGGCTTTTGCCGTCAAGATTCTTCTGGCGGAGTCGAAATGACCGGCGCCGGGCCGGGCGGCTTGCGCCACGAACCGGCGTTGCGACCGGCAATCAGCCAGTAGACCCAGGAGCCGGCGATGCCGGCGGCGATCAGCATCAGGAAGAAGGCCGGGTCGTTTTCCGCCTCGCTGCCGGTGGCCCAGAACAGGGTGACGACGACGGCGCTGATCACGGCGCCGCCCAGCGCATAGAACAGCCAGTCGCGCCTGTTGGCGATCTCGCCGACGGTGATCGCCACCATGGCCGGCAGGAAGGCGAAATAGCCGACGAACAACGCGCCGACCGCGGTGGAGACGATCAGGTCGACGCGGTAAAGCTCGTCGGTTTCGCTGGCCTCGACGACGCCGGCGCCGGCGATGACCACGTTCATGAACAGGCTGGCGGTCAGCGACGCGGCGGCATAGCCGAAGACGATGACGGCAAACCGCGCCAGAATCGCGACAAACCGGCTCACGCTTCCCCGTGCCCCGCGATCATCATGGCTTCGAGCGCCAGGCGCTCGGCCTTGCGCAAGCGCTCGGATTCCGACTTGAGCTGACCGCAGGCGGCCAGGATATCGCGGCCGCGCGGCGTGCGGATCGGCGAGGCGTAGCCTGCCTGGTTGATGAAATCGGCGAAGCGTTCGATCGTCTGCCAGTCGGAGCACTCGTAGCGCGAGCCGGGCCAGGGATTGAACGGGATCAGGTTGATCTTGGCCGGAATGCCCTTGAGCAGCCGTACCAGGTCGCGGGCATCGGCAAGCGAATCGTTGACGCCCTTCAGCATTACATATTCGAAGGTGATGCGCCGGGCATTGGACAGGCCCGGATAGGCGCGGCAGGCCTCGAGCAGTTCGGCCAGCCGATACTTCTTGTTGATCGGCACCAGTTCGTCGCGCAGCGCGTCGTTGGTGGCGTGCAGCGAGATCGCCAGCATGACGCCGATTTCGGCGCCGGTGCGGTAGATTTCCGGCACCACGCCGGAGGTCGACAGGGTGATGCGGCGCTTCGACAGCGACAGGCCGTCGCCGTCGGAGGCGATGAGTAGCGCCTTCTTGACCTCGTCGAAATTGTAGAGCGGCTCGCCCATGCCCATCATGACGATGTTGGAGACCTTGCGGCCGGCGGCCGGGACGATGGCGCCGTCGGGCGTGTCGCGGTCGGGAAAGTCGCCGAGCCGGTCGCGGGCGACCAGCAGCTGCGCCAGGATCTCCTCGGCCGTCAGGTTGCGCACCAGTTTCTGCGTGCCGGTATGGCAGAAGCTACAGGTGAGCGTGCAGCCGACCTGGCTGGAGATGCATAGCGTGCCGCGACCCTCCTCGGGGATGTAGACCGTTTCCACCTCGACCGGCTTGCCGGCGCCGCGCGGCGGAAAGCGCAGCAGCCATTTGCGCGTGCCGTCCTCGGAGATCTGTTCCTCGACGATCTCCGGCCGGGCGATGGTGAATTCGGTGGCAAGCCCGGCGCGCAGCTCCTTGGAGATGTTGCGCATGTCGGCGAAATCCGACACGCCGCGCACATAGAGCCAGTGCCAGAGCTGCGAGACGCGCATCCTGACCTGCCGGTCGGGAACACCGATGCCGACAAGCGCCGTCGCCATCTCGTCGCGCGACAGGCCGATCAGCGAAGCCGGCGCGGGGGCCGCCGGCTGGCTTGCGGCGCGGTCTTGATGGGAAATGTCGAGCGTCACGGACATGGCTGCGGTGTCGTTTCACGAAATTGCCGCGGCTGTTAGCACAAAGGTGTGGCCACGTCATGCGGTCAATCGTCGGCGCGGTTGACTCGGCGACCGCCTTCGGGAACGAAAGAGGTCGGCAATCCGGAGGGGCCGCCGTGGTCAAAACCGCTTTCTACAGCGATGAACGGTGTTTCTGGCATTTCGGCGGAAACTACGCATCGATCCTGCCGGTCGGCGGTCTGGTTCAGCCGCAACTGGCCGGTGGCCTGCCGGAAAACCCTGAAACCAAGCGCCGGCTGAAGAACCTGATCGAGGTGACGGGGCTTGCCGGCGAGCTCGACTGCCTGACGGCCGACCCGGTGTCGCGGGAGGACATTCTGCGTGTGCATCCGGCGTCGTATCTCGACGAATTCGAGCGCCTGAGCGACGCCGGCGGCGGCGAACTGGGCGTGCGCGCGCCGTTCGGACCCGGCGCCTATGAGATCGCCGCGCTCTCCGCCGGCCTGGCGACGACCGCGCTTGCCGGCGTGCTCCACGGCCGCCACAAAAATGCCTATGCGCTCAGCCGGCCGCCCGGCCACCACTGCCTGCCGGCGCAGCCGATGGGGTTCTGCCTGCTTGCCAATGTCGCCATCGCCATCGAGGCCGCCAAGGCGACGCAACCCGACCTGAAGATCGCGGTGATCGACTGGGACGTCCACCATGGCAACGGTACCGAGGCGATCTTCCTTGAGCGCGCCGACGTGCTGACGATCTCGCTGCACCAGGAAAACTGCTTCCCTCACGATACCGGCACGGCTTCGGAGCGCGGACGCGGCGCCGGCGAGGGCAGCAATTTCAACGTTCCGCTACCGCCCGGCGGCGGCCACAGCACCTATCTACGGGCGTTCGAGCGCATCGTGGTGCCGGCGCTCGGGCGGTTCCGGCCGGATGCGATCATGGTCGCGTGCGGCTTCGATGCGGTGAGCACCGATCCGCTGTCACGCATGCTGTGTTCGGCGACCACCTACGCGGAGATGACGGCGATGCTGATGGAAGCCGCCTCCGATCTGTGCGAGGGGCGGATCGTCATGGTGCATGAAGGCGGCTACTCGGAGGTCTATGTGCCGTTCTGCGGCCATGCGGTGCTGCAGGAAATGTCGCGGTCGGCCGTGCGCATCGACGACCCGATGGCGGCGCGGATCACCGCCCAGCAGCCGACGGAGCGGCTGCAGGCGTTTCAGGACCAGTGGGTCGATGATCTGGCGGCGGGGTTCGGCTTCACACGGAGCTGACGGGGCCGGCGTCTACTTGCATCCCTTGATGGAATCCAGCGCCGCGGTGATGCCGCTCAGCGAGAACGTATAGTTGGTCGGGTTGCCGCGTCCGGACACGGCCGCGACCTTCATCGACGATCCGGCCTTCATCGCCGCCACCAGCGTCGGCTCCTCGGCGGCGTTCTCCAGCCAGGCGAGCTTGCCCTTGGTGAACATGGTGAAGGGTTTGCCGTCGATCGTCACCGTGACCTTCGACTTCTCCTTCAGATTGTAGGAGGCGATGAACTGCGGCTCGAACGCGACGTTCTGACCCGGCTTCTGGCTGACGGAAAAATAGATGTCGCCGTGGTCGAGATTGGACGGTTCCTTCGACGAGGGCACCGACAGGACATAGCATACCTGACCGTTGCTGGCCTTGTAGCTGTAGGTCGCCCAGTCCTTGAACTGGGACAGGCGCTTGGCGGATTGCGCCAGGGCAGGCGTGGTCACCAGCGCCAGGGTCATGAGGGTGGAAATCAGAATTCGCATGGTCGTACCGGTTTCCGTGTCATTCGAATCGATAAGATCGGGCCGCGAAGCCGCCGGTCCCGTTGTCTTCAGTTTGAATTAATTTGGGTTACCAAACGGTGAAGGAAGTTCAAGTTTCGCCCACCGTCGTTCCCTGAATGCCGCTTCGGGCCTGTTGCCGCCCGGTCCACTTACAACGGCATGAAAACGGCGATACTTTGTCATCGAATGCCGGCGATTGACGCCCGCGGCAAATTGTTGTGACCTTGTTACCGACGGCCGATGGAGGGATCGGATCGATGAAAAGAGGGATCCTCGCGCTGCTGCTGAGCTTGGCTGTGGCCGCGTGCAGCGACAGCGGTTCGCCGCCTGCCGAAAGCGAGCCACCGGTGCGCGGGCTCAGGACCGTGCTGGTCAAGGAATCCGAGCAGACAACGGTGCGCCGCTATCCGAGCGTTCTGCAGCCGGCGTCGGTGACGACGCTGTCGTTCGAGGTTTCCGGTCGCCTGAAGGAAATCGACCTGGATGTGGGCCAGCGGGTCGAGGCCGGCCAGATCATCGCCGAACTGGACACCGTCTCGCTGCGGCTCCAACTCGACAGCGCCAAGGCGGCGCTGCAACAGGCCGAGGCCAATGCCCGCAATGCGCGCGACGATTTCGAACGCAAGAGCGAACTGTTCGAAAAGGGCGTGACGACGAAGGCCGCCGTCGATCAGGCGCGCGCGACCATGGAAGCGACCGCCGCGCAGGTCGAACAGGCCGCCAAGCAGGTCGAAACAGCCGAGCAGAACCTCGAGAAGGCGATCCTGACGGCGCCGTTCGCCGGCATCATCAACTCGGTGCAGGTACAGTCGTTCGCCAATATCGCCGCCGGAGCGCCCGTGGTCACGCTCTATGCGGCCGACACGTTCGAGGCATCGTTCTCGGTGAGCTTCGACATCGTAAGCCGGCTGGCGGTCGGCAAGAAGGCGCTTGTCCGGCTGGCCGACAATCCGCAGATCGCGCTTTCCGCCCATGTCAGCGAGCTCGGTTCGCGGGCCGACACCGTGTCCTCGTTTCCCGTGGTCATCGAGCTGGAGGAGACCGATCCGTCGATGAAGGCGGGCATGGCCGTCGAGATCACGCTCGAGTTTCCGGTTCCCAAGGGCCAGGGCTACATTCTGCCGCTGTCGGTGCTGCCCTTCGAAGGCCAGATCAAGGCGCCGCGCGACCAGAACGAGCCGGGCGAGGTGGCGGTCTTCGTCTATGATCCGCCCACAAGCACGGTCAAGCGCCGGGTGATCGAGATCGGCGGCATAAGGGAGAGTGCGCTGATCGCGGTCGGCGGGCTGGAGATCGGCGAACGGGTCGCCTCGGCCGGGGTCTCCTTCCTGCGCGAAGGTCAGAAGGTCAAACTGCTTCCCGACGATGACGGGGGCTGACGACCGTGGACTTCCTGACCCGTTTCGGCCTGACGCGTTCGCGCCTGACCTTGCTGGCGATGGTCGGGCTGCTCCTTCAGGGCCTGCTGGTCTATTTCAACCTGCCGAAGCGCGAGAATCCGGCGATCACCATCCGCAACGCGATCGTCACCGTGCAATTTCCCGGCATGGCGCCCGATCGCATGGAGGATCTGATCGTCGTTCCGGTGGAGCGCGCGGCGCGTGAAATCGGCGAAATCAAGGACATCAACGCGCTTATTTCCACCGGGCGCGCAGTGGTCACGCTGACGCTTTACGATTCCGTGCCCAAGGCGAAAATCGACAGCGTTTTCCAGGATATCCGCAACCGGATGGATGACCTGAAGAACGACCTGCCGAAGGGGACGCAGGGCCCGTTCATCAACACCAATTACGGCGATGTGGCGATTGCCACGGTGGCGGTCACCGGCGAGGGCTTCTCATACGCCGAGATCAAGGCGGCGGCCGACGATCTGCGCGAACATCTCTATACGGTCGACGGCATATCGAAGGTGACGCTCTTCGGCGTGCAGGAAGAGCGGATCTGGCTGGAGATCGATTCGCGCAAGCTTGCCGCCGTGGGCGTGCAGATCAACCAGGTGCTGAATGATCTCACCGCCCAGAACGTCATCCTGCCTGCAGGGTCGTTCGACGCCGACGGCACCACACTGATCCTGGAAGCCAATGGCGACCTCCGGTCGGTCGAGGAGATCGGCGACCTGTTGACCAAGGTACAGGGACAGGCCGGTTTCGTGCGGCTGAAAGACCTGATGACCGTGCGCCGCGGTTATCAATCGCCGAAGAACAAGCCCGTTTACTTCAACGGCCGGCCGGCGATCATCGTCAGCATCGAGATGAACGACAGCGAGGATATCCAGAAGATCGGCAGAGCGCTCAGGACCGCCGTCGGGGCGTTCGAACAGACGATGCCGATCGGCATCGCGTTCGAGTTCTCGACCTATCAGGAAACCAACGTCACCACCTCGATCAACGGAGCGCTGTCGAACGTCGCCCAGACCTTCGCCGTGGTTGTGCTGGTCATGCTGGTGTTCCTCGGTCTCAGGGCGGCGCTGATCGTGGCGGCGATCGTGCCGTTCACGGTCATGTTCGCACTGATCGGAATGGATTACCTGGCGATCGACCTGCAGCAGATATCGATTGCCGCGGTGATCATCTCGCTCGGCCTTCTGGTCGACAACGGGCTGGTGATGGTCGAGGACATACAAGGCCGCATCGCCGGCGGCACGCCGCCGCGCGAGGCTGCGGCAGCGGCGGGCCGGCAGTTCCTCATCCCGCTCGGCGTCGCCTCCGTCACCACGGTATCGGCCTTCATTCCGATGCTGATCCTTCAGGGGGTGGAGGGCGAGTTCGCCTTTTCGCTCGGCGCCGTGGTCGGCGTGATGCTGCTCGGTTCGTGGCTGACGGCGCTCTACATCCTGCCGGCGCTCTGCGTGTGGCTGGCGCGGCGCGAGACGCCGGCCGGCGCCGACGGGCAACCCAGCCTGCTCGTGCGGCTATACGGGGTGGCCGTGCGCCGCTCCCTCGTTTTCGCACCGGCCATCATCATCGCCGCCTACGTCGCCGTCTATGGCGCTTCGCTGCTGTTCTCGAACGTCAAGTCGGAGATGTTCCCGCTCGCCGAACGCGCCGAATACCTGATCTATCTCGACATGCCGAAGGGGACCTCGATCGCGCGAACCGAACAGGAGGCGCTGAGCGTGCAGCGCTGGCTTGCCGACCAGGCCGTCAATCCCGAGGTCCTCAACACCACCGTCTATGTCGGCGATGGCGGCCCGCGCTTCTACCTGGCGCTCAATCCGGCCGACACCAATCCGGCCAGCGCCTTCATCCTGGTCAATACGACGAGTTATGAGGGAACGCTGGCTGCGGCGGCGCGGGCGCAGCGCTATCTCTACGAGAACCATCCGGCGGCGCGCTTCAAGGTCAAGCGGCTGTCGATGGGCGGCAGTGAATCCGGCATCGTCGAGATCAAGATCGTTGGCGGCGACGCGGAACGGCTTCTGTCGCTGGCGCACGAGGTGGAAACGATCTTCGCCGGCGTTCCCGGTGTCGTTCAGAACGAGAACGACTGGGGCAACAAGACGTTGAAGGTCGTCATCAACATCGCGCAGGACAAGGCCCGGGAACTCGGCGTGACCTCCGAGGACATCTCCAACGTGATGGACACCTACTTTTCCGGCACGTCCTATTCCACCTACCGGGAGGGTACCGAGTCGATCCCGATCGTGGTGCGCGCGGCGGAAGGCTTTCGCGACAGTGTCGAGGATCTCGCCAATCTCTCGGTGCCGGCCGGCGGCCAGCTCATCTCGCTCGACCGGGTGGCCACCTTCGTGCCGAAGCTCGAATATTCGCAGATGCGGCGTGAAAACCAGGTGCGCCAGATCAAGATCTCGGCCAAGAGCGAGATATTGGCGGCAAACGAGGTTGTCGCCCTCGTCGAACCGAAACTGGCGGAACTCGACCTTGCCGGCGGCGAGGCTCTGACGATCGGCGGCGAGACGGAAAACAGCGCCGAGGTCAATGCGCTGCTGCTTGCCGGCATGCCGGCGGCGCTGATGGTGATGGTGGCGGCGCTGGTGTTCCAGTTCAATTCGGTCCGCCGCGTGGCCCTCACCTTCATGACCATTCCGCTGGTGATCATAGGCGCGCCGATTGCCCTGATGGTTACCGGAAGGCCGTTGTCCTTCTTTGCCATTCTCGGCCTGATCTCGCTTGCCGGCATTGTCATCAACAATGCCATCGTACTGATCGACCAGATCGACATCGAGCGTGAAAGCCATGATTTGAAGGACGCCGTGGTGAGCGCGGCCTGCAAGCGCGTAACGCCGATCCTGCTGACCTCGCTGACGACGATATTCGGATTGCTGCCGATGGCGATCGCCGGCGGCGCGCTGTTCGAGCCGATGGCAACGCTGATGATCGGCGGCCTGCTGGTGGCCTCGCTGCTGACGCTGTTCTTCGTGCCGGGCGGCTATTTCCTGCTGTTCGGCGGCTACAGGCGCACCAAGGCGACCGAGGCCGAAGCAGGGGCCTGACGGTCTTTGCGGTCAGGCTTTCGCCGCGCTGGCGCGCTTCAACAACAAAACGGGCACGCGCAGGCGCGACATCAGCCGGTCGATCAGCCCCTCGTCCATCTCGTCAGGCAACAGTTCGACAATGTGCAGGCCGCCGGCGCTCGCGTCGGAGAGCGCCTGTGCGACAGAGCTTCCGACCGGGCGGGTGGCGACGTCGACACCGGTCGCGGCGGCGACGCGGTGGGCGAGCGCCATGGCGACGGCCGATGGTGCGGCGTCGGTTGAGGACAGCACCACGTCGCCACTGGCAGCCGCTCGGGCCGCAGGCACGAGCAGGATGGCGTTGCCGGCGGCAAAGGCGCGCGACAAGCTTCGTGTCGGCAGCCGGCCGGCGACGATGCGTCCGGGCGCGACCGCGATGATCTCGCGGCCGGTCTCTTCGCCGGACGCCTGTCCAGTGGAGGCCTGCGACGTCCAGCGGACGGTCCTGCCGCCAAGCCCGGTCTTGAAAATGCGAACGCAGCTCGACACCTCGCGCCGCAGCGTCCGTTCCACCTCTTCCGGTCCGATCTCGAGCGCCTCGCCGGTGAACGAGACGAAATTTGCGACCGGCAGCCGGCTCGCGCCGGTCAGTTCGTCGACGAAGAAGCCCGTCAGTTCCGCCTCGAAGGCGCTGCCGAGCTGGCGTAGCGCGTTGGCCAGGATTTCCGCCTCGCCGGACGAGCCGACCATCAGCCGGATGCGGCGGAACCCAATCGCTTCGCCGCTCACGACGCCCCTCCATCGGCCGGCGCGGCGCCGGCACCGTCGTCCCTTGCGGCGCCGTAGCGGCGGCGCATGTCGGCAAATTCCCGTAGGCGGGCTTCGACGAGGCCGTTGATCGATCCTTCGGGAAAGCTGCCGCCAGCGTCACGTTCGCCGGCCGGCCTGCCGGTCAGGATCGCGATACCCTCGTCGATAGAACCGACCGCGTGGACGGCAAACCGGCCTTTGGCACAGGCTTCGACCGCGTCCTCGCGCAGCATCAGGTGGCGGGTGTTGGCGGCCGGGATGAGAACGCCCTGCCGACCCGTCAGGCCGCGGGCGGAGCAGATGTCGAAGAAACCCTCGATCTTCTCGTTGACGCCGCCGATGGCCTGGACCTCGCCCATCTGGTTGACCGAGCCGGTAACCGCGAAGGACTGGTCGATCGCCACGCCGGAAAGCGCCGACAGCAGCGCGTAGAGTTCGGCCGACGAGGCGCTGTCGCCGTCGACGCCGCCATAGGACTGCTCGAAGACCAGGCTTGCCCATAGCGCCATCGGCGCATCCAGCGCGTAGCGGGCCGATAGGAAGCCGGAGAGGATGAGAATGCCCTTGGAGTGCAGCGGTCCGCCGAGCTTGACCTCGCGTTCGATGTCGACGAGCTTGCCCGCGCCCATGCGTACCCGGGCGGTGATGCGCGCCGCCGTGCCGAACCGCTGGTCGCCGGGCGACAGCACCGACAGGCCGTTGACCTGGCCCACCGCCTCGCCGGACGTGTCGATGAGCACGATGTCGCGGGTGACCGCTTCGTGCATGCGCTCGCGAAGCCGGCCGGCGCGTCGCCGGCGTTCGGCGATGGTGCGGGCGATGGCGTCGGCGCCGATCCTGTCGCCGCCGCCATCGCGCGCCCAATGATCGGCCTCGCGCAGGATGTCGGTCACGGTTTCGACCTGCAGCGACAGTTTCTCGGCATCGGCGGCAAACCTTGCCGTCTCGTCGATCATCCGCGCCAGCCCGTCCGGGGAGAGCGTTGCCAGCTTCTCGCGCTCGGCGATCGTGGCGATCATGGCGGCATACTGGCGCGCTGCGTCGTCCGTGCGGTCGATGTCGTCGTCGAAATCGGCCGACACCTTGAACAGCGAGGCGAAATCGGGGTCGAGCGCGTGCAGCATGTAGTAGATCATGCGATCGCCGATGAGCACGACCTTGACCGACAGCGGTATCGGGTCGGGATCGAGCGAGACGGTGCTGACCAGGCTGAACTGCTCGCCGAGCGAGGTGACGCGGATCTCGCCGTCCTTCAGCACCCGTTTCAGCGCTTCCCAGGCGCCGGGCTGCATGAGCAATTGGCGCGCGTCGACCACCAGATAGCCGCCATTGGCGCGGTGCAGCGCGCCGGACTTGATCAGCGTGAAGTCGGTGACCAGAGCGCCCATCTGCGAGATGTGCTCGATATGGCCGATCAGGTTCCGGTAGGTCGGATTGGTCTCGACGACGACCGGCGCGCCGCGGCCATCGCCATCTTCCTCGCCGACAATGACATTGACGCCATATTGGCGCAGGCGCGGGTCGCGCGCCGAGATCAGCCCGGCGACCGGCAGCGGTGCCTTCTGCGCGGCCTCCTCTGCCTCCATAAACACCTGGACATTCTTGATCACGTCGCGGGAGACGTTTTCGAGGAATTTGGCGATGCCCTCGATCGACGAGAACGTTTCGGCCACTTCGGCGATCTCGGCGGTGACGGCCCGGCTCGCCATTTCCTGGTTGAGCGCCCGCATGCGGTCGCGGCGCGCCTTCTCCATGCCCGGCAGCTTTTCCAGGATGGATTTGAGTTCGCCCTGCAACAGGTTGATCTGGTCCTGGATGCGTTTCTGCTCGTCGGTGTCGAGTTTCTCGAAATCCTCCGGCTTGAGCGTCTCGCCTTCCTTCTGCGGCACGAAGGCGAAACCCATCGGCGTGCGCATCACGGCGACGTTCAGTTCGCGCGCCTTGCGGTTGAGGTCGCCGAACAGGTTTTCGTGCGCCTCCTCCATCTCGCGGACGATGGCGCCGGCGCGCGACTTGTACTCTTCCGCTTCGAAGGTGGCCGGAATGGCGACGCCGAGGTCGCCGAGCAGTTCCTCCATCGCGTCGCGGAAGCTGACGGCGGAACCGGGCGGCATGCGGATGGCGTGCGGCCGGTGCGGCGTGGTGAAATTGGCGACATAGATCCAGTCGTCGGGCGGCTTCTCGCCGCCGGCGCGCGCCTGCAACAGCGAATTCACGGCGCGGTGGCGGCCGCTGCCACGCGGCCCCATGACGAAGATGTTGAAGCCGGAACCGGGGATCGACGTGCCGAGATCGAGCGCGTCAAGCGCGCGCGACTGGCCGATCAGCCCGTTGGGCGGCAGTTCGGCGGCGGACGACAGGATGGCGGGATCGGTGGTGCGGCGCAGCATCTCGGGCGGCAGCGCGGCGTGGCCGCCGCCATTCGTCGAGGAGGGTTTGCCCTGTGCACGTTTGGCCATCGAAATGCGATCCTGTCGCGTCGGTCCGGCAGTCAGTCAACCGCAGGGCGTCGCCGGTAACCTTGTCACGGATCAATCAGACGGGATTTTGGCATTTTCGCCGCGTCAGTCGTTTGACGTGTCCTTGAGTGCGGCCTTTGCCGCGTCGCGATGGGCGTCGGTGATGTTGCTGCGGATGGCGGCAAGCGCCGCGGTCAGCACCGCGACGTCGTCGGTAAAGCCGAAGCCGAGCAGGAAATCGGGGATCGAATCGAGCGGCAGCACGAAATAGGCAAGCGCGGCGAGCAGGACGCCGCGCACCTTCATCGGCGTGTCGGGGTCGAGCGCGCAGTAATAGCCGGCGATCACCTCGTCCATGAAGGGCACCTGGCGCGCGGCGCGCCTGGCGGTGCGCCACAATCTGGCGCGCACGCGTTCTTCCCGCCTTGCCTGTTCCGTTTCGTCGACAGGCGCGAGGATCTCGCCGATCTTGACGTCGTCCATCGTGGTCGCCTCCACCTGATTGTGATCCGAATGTGGGGTCGGAAGGCCCGGTTTGCAACGTTTTGGCGGATTGGAGCCTGCTCAGCTCCCGGCGAAAGCGTTCATTTTTCGGGCCATTTCGGTGTCGAGCGCGGTGACGCCGCCTGCGTCATGGGTCGAAAGCCGGACGTCGACGGTGGCGTAAACGTTGAACCATTCGGGATGGTGGTCCATCTTCTCGGCCAGCATCGCGGCGCGGGTCATGAAGGCGAAGGCGGCGTTGAAGTTCTTGAACTTGAATGTCTTCTTGATACCGGCGCCGTCATCGTCGAGTACCCAGCCGTCGAGCCCGGCCAACGCCTCGCCGATCGTGGCGGCGGAAAGTTTTTCACGGTTCATCGCGTAATCTTCCTATTGTTCGCAGCCTGCCTGGAGGATAGGCCTTTTGCCATGAATGCAAAGCCGTCAACCTCGGTGCTGTTCGTTTGCCTCGGCAATATCTGCCGGTCGCCGCTGGCCGAGGGCGTGTTCCGCCACGTGGCGGGCGAGGCGGGCCTTGCCGACCGTTTCGTCATCGATTCCGCCGGCACCGGCGGCTGGCACGAAGGCAGCCTGCCCGACCGCCGGTCAATGGCGGTGGCCGCCGACTACGGGATCGACCTTGCCGGCCAGCGCGCCCGCAAGGTGAGGTTCGACGATTTCAACCGCTTCGACCACATTCTCGGCATGGATCGGTCGAATGTCGCCGATCTCCGGCGCGCTGCGCCGGCGAACGCCGTCGCCTCGATCGGGCTGTTCCTGGAGGTGGCGACCGGTGACGCAGCCGAGATCGTCGACCCCTATTATGGCGGGCCGGACGGGTTCGAGACGGCCTACCGGACGATCCGCGAGGCGTGCGAACTGCTGGCGGCGAAACTTGCCTGAGCCGAGGCGATCGGTTCGGCGAGCGGCCAGGTCTCCTCGATGACATACGGGCCGCCGCCGACGGAATTGCGCGACGACATCATCACGAAGCGGTTCACGGTGAACGGGAGGGCGGAGAAATTGCCGCGCGCCGACAGCCAGGTGGCAACAGTGCCGGGAGCGACGTCGCGCAGGCGGGCGAGCGTGATGTGCGGCGAGAACTTGCGCGGATCGGCCGGCAGGCGCAGCCGCTGGCAGATGCGCTCGATCTCGGCCTGCAGCGCGACGAGGTCGGGCGAGGCGGCAACGCCGGCCCACAGCGCGCGCGGCTTCCTGGAGCCGAAGACGCCGACGCCCGACAGCTGAAGCTGGAAGGAAGGCCGGTTGACCCGGTCGAGCGCGGCGGCGATCTCGTCTGCGACGTAGCCCTCGATGTCGCCGAAGAAGCGCAGCGTCAGGTGGTAGTTCTCCATGTCGATCCAGCGGGCGCCGGGCAGGCCGCCGCGCAAGAGCGACAGGGATTGGGCGGCATTGTGGGGAATCTCGAGCGCGGTGAACAGTCGTGGCATGTGAAATCTCCCCGAATCGGTCCCCAACAAGGCCACCGAATCACCGATTTCGCCGGCGGGCAAGCGCTATTTGGGTGCCGACCGCAGTCAGCGCGACAGGCGGTCCAGAATGGCGGTGACCTGCGGCAGAATTCCGGCGACGATGCGCTCCACGCCCCGCGGATTGGGATGCATGCCGTCGGTAAGCAACAGGTCCGGCTGTGCCGCAACCCCGTCGAGAAAGAAGCCGTAGAGCGGCAGGTCGTGGGCTTCGGCAAGCCGCGGAAAGATGGCGTTGAATGCCGCCTCGTATTCGGCGCCCATATTGGGCGGCGCCAGCATGCCGGCGAGCAGGACGGGGATGTTCCTGGCTTTCAGCGACGTGATCATCGCCTTGAGGTTGCCCTCGGTAATCTCCGGTCCGATGCCGCGCAGCGCGTCATTGGCGCCGAGTTCGAGGATCACCAGGTCGGCGCCGTCGGCGATCGCCCAGTCGAGCCGTGCGCGCCCGCCGGTCGTCGTGTCGCCGGAGACGCCGGCATTGACCACGTCCACATCGTAGCCGGCAGCGCGCAGCGCCGCTTCCAGGCGTGGCGCGAAACCCTCCGGGGGCGCCAATTGGTAGCCGGCCATCAGGCTGTCGCCGAAGGCGACGACGCGCAGTGTTTCGGCGGCCGCGAGCGGTGCTTGGGCGGCCGCGAGCGCCCCCGTTAACAGGACGGTCATCAGCCAGTGCGAAAAGAACCGCTTGATTTCCGGATTGAAAGCCATAGCGAAGGTACCATATGGGCCTTATAGCGGCATGAGCCAAGCGGCGGACGATCTTCATTACAGGATGGGACACACGTGGCAACACCCGTCATCCAGCTTGCCGATGTATCATTGACACTGGGCGAGGGCGCGTCCTCGGTCCATGTGCTCAAGGGCATCACGCTCGACCTGATGCGCAGCGAGAGCGCCGGTATCGTCGGGCCGTCCGGATCGGGAAAATCGACGCTCCTGATGGTGATCGCAGGGCTGGAAACGGTCGACGCCGGCACCGTGACCGTCGACGGCCAGTTGCTTACCGGCCGCAGCGAGGACGAGATCGCCGCGTTTCGCGGCCGCACCATCGGCATCGTGTTCCAGTCGTTCCACCTGATTCCCAACATGACGGCGCTGGAAAACGTCGCCGTGCCGCTGGAACTTGCCGGCCATCGCGATCCGTTCGGCGCGGCCGAGGCGGAACTCGCCGCCGTTGGGCTTGCCGACCGGCTGACGCATTATCCCGGCGAACTTTCGGGCGGCGAGCAGCAGCGCGTGGCGATCGCCCGTGCGCTGGCGCCGCAGCCCGCGATCCTGATCGCCGACGAGCCTACCGGCAATCTCGACCAGGCGACCGGCCGGCAGATCGCCGAGTTGTTGTTTTCCACGGCGCGCGAGCGCCGGACGACGCTGGTGCTGGTGACGCATGATCCGGCGCTTGCCGGGCGCTGCGACCGCCAGATCGCCATGCGCTCCGGCCGCATCGACGCCGAAGCCGGGCCGGTGCCGGCGTGAGGCGAACCTCCGACCTGGCGCTCGCGTTCAGGTTTTCGCTTCGCGAGATGCGCGGCGGGCTTTCCGGATTCATGATCTTTCTTGCCTGCATCGCGCTTGGCGTCGGCGCCATCGGCGGCGTCAATTCGGTGGCGCAGGCGATCACCGCCGGCGTCGCCGGCGAGGGCCGGTCGCTGCTCGGCGGCGACATGCGCTTCGAACTGGTGCAGCGCGAGGCGAGCGAGGCGGAACTGGCCTTCCTCGGCGATACCGGCGAACTGGCCGTCAATGCCGGCATGCGGTCGATGGCGCGGCTCGACGACGGTTCCGACCAGGCGCTGGTCGAGGTCAAGGCGGTGGACGGCCGTTATCCGCTCTACGGACGTTTCGTCACCGAGCCGGCCCTGCCGCCTGCCGAACTGTTCGCGCCCAAGGACGGCGTCTACGGCGCCGCCGCGCCGCCGATCCTGTTCGACCGGCTGGGGCTCGGGATCGGCGACGTCATCCGGCTCGGCAACATGCGTTTCCGGCTGAAAGCGAAAATCGTTTCCGAACCGGACCTGGTTTCCGACGGTTTCGGCTTCGCGCCGCGGCTGATGGTGTCGCTGGAGGGGTTGCGCGCCTCCGGCCTGATCCAGCCGGGCAGCCTGGTCGAGTTCCGCTACCGGTTGAAACTGCCGCCCGGCGCGAGCGATTCGCGGATCGAGGCAATCAGAACCGAGGCGAACGAGCGGTTTCCGCAGGCCGGCTGGAGCATCCGCACGCGGTCGACGGTGGCGCCGGCGCTGGCGCGCAACATCTCGCGCTTCTCGCAGTTCCTGACCCTGGTCGGCTTGACCGCTCTTGTGGTCGGCGGCGTCGGCGTCGCCAACGCGGTGCGCGCCTATCTCGACGGCAAGCGCGGCGTCATCGCCACGTTCAAATGCCTCGGCGCCTCGGGGCGGCTGGTCTTCACCATCTATCTGGTCCAGATCCTGCTGATCGCCGGCATCGGCATCGGCGGCGGGCTGGTGATCGCCGCGGCGATGCCGTTTGCGGCCAATACGTTCCTGGCGGCGATCCTGCCGCTGCCGTCGGCGGCCGGCATCTATCCCGGCGCGTTGGCGCTCGCCGCCGTGTTCGGCGTTTTGGTGACGCTGGCGTTCGCGCTTCTGCCGCTCGGCCGTGCCCGCGACGTCCCGGCGACCGCCCTGTTCCGCGAGATGGGATTCGATGGCAGCGGCCGGCCGCGCCCGGTCTATATCGCGGCGGCCGTCCTGATCGCGCTGGCGCTTGCCGGACTGGCGATCGCCTTTTCTTACCAGAAGACCATCGCCATGATCTTCATCGGCGCGGTGGCGTTCTCCTTCCTGGTGCTGCGCGCGGTATCCGTGCTGGTGCAGGATGTCGCCCGGCGCGCGCCGCGCGTGCGTTCGACAGCGCTCAGGCTGGCGGTCGGCAACATCCACCGGCCCGGCGCGCTGACGCCTTCGGTGGTGCTGTCGCTGGGACTGGGGCTGACGCTGCTGGTGACGCTGGCGCTGATCGACGGCAATCTGCGCCGCCAGATCGTCGGCAACCTGCCCGAGATCGCGCCCAATTTCTTTTTTGTCGACATCCAGAACACCGAAGTCGAGGCCTTCGCCGAGCTGCTGGCGAAGGAAGCGCCGGGCGGCAAGGTGGTGCGGGTGCCGATGCTGAGGGGCCGGGTAGTGGCGCTCAACGGCACCGATGTCGACAAGATGGAGATACCGGCGGAGGGCGGCTGGGTGCTGCGCGGCGACCGCGGCATCACCTACGCAAAGCGGCTGCCGGAGAATTCGACGCTCGCCGCCGGTCAATGGTGGGCGGAAGACTATGCCGGGCCGCCGCTGGTCAGCTTCTCGGCCGAGGAGGCGGGCGAACTGGGTCTGACCATCGGCGACACCGTGACGGTCAACGTGCTCGGCCGCAACGTCACCGCGAAGATCGCCAATCTGCGCGCCGTGCAATGGGAGACGCTCGGCATCAACTTCGTCATGGTGTTTTCGCCCAACACGCTTGCCGGCGCGCCGCATTCATGGCTGGCGACGCTGACCGATCCCGAAGCGACGCCGGAGCGCGAGGCCAAGGTGCTGAACGCGGTCACCCGCGCCTTTCCGGCGGTGACCTCGGTCCGGGTCAAGGATGCGCTCGACGTGGTCAACCGCGTCGTCGGGCAGCTCGCGACGGCGATCCGGGCGGCGGCGGCGGTGGCGCTGATCGCCTCCGTCCTGGTGCTGTCGGGTGCGCTCGCCGCCGGCAACCGCGCCCGCGTCCACGACGCCGTGGTCTTGAAGACGCTGGGCGCGACGCGGCGCACACTGATCGCCGCCTTCTCCATCGAATACATGCTGATCGGCCTGGCGACAGCGATTTTTGCGCTTGCTGCCGGCGGTGTCGCCGCCTGGTTCGTCATTGCCCGCATCATGACGCTGCCGTCGGACTTCCTGCCGGAGGTGGCGGTGGCGACGATCGTCACGGCACTGGTGCTGACCGTCGGCTTCGGCCTGCTCGGAACATGGCGGGTGCTCGGCCACAAGGCAGCGCCGGTACTCAGAAATCTTTGATTTCAGGGATCAATTCACCACCCGTTAACCATCTTGCAGGGTGTGGCGCATTTGCGCAAAAAACAAGCCCGGCAGGTCGCCGAGACCTTGTTCTTGCGGCAAAGAAAGCACATATTCACCAGGAGGCATGCTGGAGTCCCGCCAGCGGCGCCTGACGCCGTGCGCTAACGCCACGGTGCGACACCCGACGGGACAGGAGCAAATGAGGACAAACATGGCTGAACTCAGAAATTATCAGACTCGTGCCGCGCCCGCCGCGCGGGGCGATGCGGCCATCGACGAGGGCCTGCGCGCCTACATGATCAGGGTCTACAACCTGATGGCGCTCGGCCTGGTGATTACCGGCGCCGCGGCGCTCGGCACCGTGATGCTGGCAACCACCGGCGATCCGGCCGCCGCCGTGGCGCAACTGCCCAACGGCAAGATGCTGACCTCCTTCGGCACGGCCATCTATGGCTCGCCGCTGCGCTGGGTTGTCATGCTGGCGCCGCTGGCATTGGTGTTCTTTCTCGGATTCCGCATCAACAAGATGAGCGTCCAGGCGGCGCAGACGACGTTCTGGATCTATGCCGGACTCGTCGGCGTATCTCTGTCGTCGATCTTTCTTGTCTACACGAGCGGCAGCATCGTGCAGACCTTCTTCATCGCGGCGACCGCGTTCGGCGCCCTGTCGCTGTGGGGCTACACGACCAAGCGCGACCTGACGGGCATGGGCTCGTTCATGATCATGGGCCTGTTCGGCCTGATCATCGCGATGCTGGTCAACATCTTCCTGCAGTCCTCGGCGCTGCAGTTCGCGATTTCCGGTATCGGCGTTTTGGTGTTTGCCGGGCTGACCGCCTACGACACGCAGAAGATCAAGGAAATGTACTATGAGGGCGACGGCGCCGTCGTGATGGGCCGCAAGGCGATCATGGGTGCGCTCAACCTCTATCTCGATTTCCTGAACCTGTTCCTGTTCATGCTGCAGTTCTTCGGCAACCGCGAATAACGAACGGCGCAGAAGCGAATACCGACCCCCGGCCCCTTGGCCGGGGGTTTTTTGTCGGCGTCGGAACGCCGGTTGCGTTTCACATGCAATTGCCCGCATTTGCCAGATGCGCGGGCGCGGGCTATGGAATCACGGTATCCCTCCCAGGACACCAGTGACCGCAGAGACTTTCCGATGAAGAAGATCCTTGTCGCGAACCGTTCGGAGATCGCCATTCGCGTTTTCCGCGCCGCCAACGAATTGGGCCTGAAGACCGTCGCCGTGTGGGCCGAGGAAGACAAGTATTCGCTGCACCGGTTCAAGGCGGACGAAAGCTACCAGATCGGCCGGGGGCCGCATCTCGACAAGGAGATGGGGCCGATCGAGAGCTACCTGTCGATCGACGAGGTGATCCGGGTGGCGAAGCTTTCCGGCGCCGACGCCATCCATCCCGGCTACGGGCTGTTGTCGGAGAGCCCGGAATTCGCCGAAGCCTGCGCTGAGGCCGGCATCACCTTCATCGGTCCGACGCCGCAGACCATGCGCCGGCTCGGCAACAAGGTGGCGGCCCGCAACCTGGCGGTCGAAACCGGCGTGCCCGTGGTGCCGGCGACCGAGCCGCTGCCCGACGACATGGACAGGATCGCGGCGATGGCCGGCGAGATCGGCTATCCCTTGATGCTCAAGGCCTCGTGGGGCGGCGGCGGGCGCGGTATGCGCGTCATCCGTGGCGCCGACGAGCTGGCGCGCGAGGTGACCGAGGCCAAACGCGAGGCCAAGGCCGCTTTCGGCAAGGACGAGGTCTACCTGGAAAAGCTGATCGAGAGCGCCCGCCATGTCGAGGTGCAGGTGCTTGGTGACACGCATGGCAATTGCGTGCACCTGTTCGAGCGCGACTGCTCGATCCAGCGGCGCAACCAGAAAGTGGTCGAGCGGGCGCCGGCGCCCTATCTCGACGCCGCCCGGCGCGAGGAGGTGGCCGGTTATGCGCTGACGCTGGCGCGGGCGACCGATTACGTCGGCGCGGGCACGGTCGAGTTCCTGATGGACGCCGACAGCGGCGCCTTCTACTTCATCGAGGTCAATCCGCGCATCCAGGTCGAGCACACGGTGACCGAGGAGGTGACCGGCATCGACATCGTCAAGGCGCAGATCCACATCCTCGACGGTGCCGCCATCGGCACGCCGGAGTCGGGCGTGCCGGCGCAGGCCGACATCCGCCTGAACGGCCATGCGCTGCAGTGCCGGATCACCACCGAAGACCCGGAGCAGAACTTCATTCCCGACTACGGCCGTATCACCGCCTATCGCGGCGCTACCGGTTTCGGCATAAGGCTCGATGGCGGTACCGCCTATTCGGGCGCGGTGATCACCCGGTTCTACGATCCGCTGATGGAGAAGGTGACCGCCTGGGCGCCGACGCCGGCAGAGGCGATCGCGCGCATGGACCGGGCCTTGCGGGAATTTCGAATTCGCGGCGTGGCGACCAATCTCACCTTTCTCGAGGCGATCATCGGCCACCCGAAATTCGCCGACAACAGCTACACGACCAGGTTCATCGACGAAACGCCGGAACTGTTCAGTCAGGTCAAGCGGCGCGACCGCGCCACCAAGCTTCTGAACTATCTGGCCGATGTCAGCGTCAACGGCCACCCCGAGGCACGTGGGCGGCCCAGGCCGCCGGCCGATGCGGCGCCGCCGCAGATTCCGTTCTTCCACGGTGCGGTGCCGGACGGCACCAAGCAGCGGCTCGACGCCGACGGGCCGGAGAAACTTGCCCGCTGGATGCGCGAGTGCAAACAGGTGCTGGTGACCGATACGACCATGCGCGATGGCCACCAGTCGCTGTTGGCAACCCGCATGCGCACCTTCGACATCGCCCGTATCGCCGGTACCTATGCGCGGGCGCTGCCGCAGCTCTTGTCGCTGGAATGCTGGGGCGGGGCGACCTTCGACGTGGCCATGCGGTTCCTGACCGAGGATCCGTGGGAGCGGCTGGCGCTGATCCGCGAAGGCGCGCCCAACCTGCTGTTGCAGATGCTGCTGCGCGGCGCCAACGGCGTTGGCTACACCAACTACCCCGACAATGTGGTGAAACACTTCGTGCGCCAGGCGGCGGCCGGCGGCATCGATCTGTTCCGCGTGTTCGACTGCCTGAACTGGGTGGAAAACATGCGCGTGTCGATGGATGCGGTGGCGGAGGAGAGCCGGCTGTGCGAGGCGGCGATCTGCTATACCGGCGACATCCAGGATCCCGACCGAGCGAAATACGACCTGAAATACTATACCGGCCTCGCGCGCGAACTGGAGGCGGCCGGCGCCCACATCATCGCGGTCAAGGACATGGCCGGCCTGCTGAAACCGGCCGCCGCCTCCGCCTTGTTCAAGGCGCTGAGGGAGGAGACCGGCCTGCCGATCCATTTCCATACCCATGATACGTCGGGCATCTCGGCGGCGACGGTTCTGGCGGCGGTCGAGGCCGGCGTGGATGCGATCGACGCGGCGATGGACGCGCTCTCCGGCAACACCTCGCAGCCCTGTCTCGGCTCGATCGTCGAGGCGCTGGCCGGATCGGAGCGCGCGCCCGGGCTCAGCCCGGAATGGATCAGGAAGATATCGTTCTACTGGGAGGCGGTGCGCAACCAGTATGCGGCGTTCGAGAGCGACCTGAAGGGGCCGGCCTCGGAGGTCTATCTGCACGAGATGCCGGGCGGCCAGTTCACCAATCTGAAGGAGCAGGCCCGTTCGCTCGGGCTGGAGGCGCGCTGGCACGAGGTGGCGCAGGCCTACGCCGACGCCAACCGCATGTTTGACGACATCGTCAAGGTGACGCCGTCGTCCAAGGTGGTCGGCGACATGGCCCTGATGATGGTGAGCCAGGACCTGACGGTGGCCGACGTGGAAAACCCGGACAAGGATATCGCCTTTCCCGATTCCGTCGTGTCGATGATGCATGGCGATCTCGGCCAGCCGCCCGGCGGCTGGCCGGCGGCGCTGCAGGGCAAGGTGTTGAAGGGCGAGAAGCCGATCACGGCAAGACCCGGTTCGCTGCTCGAGGATGCCGATCTTGAGGCCGGTCGCGCCGAGATCGAAGGCAGGCTGGAACGGAGCCTGAGCGAGCTGGAGTTCGCTTCCTGGCTGATGTATCCGAAGGTGTTTTCCGATTTCGCCGCGGCGTCGGAGGAGTACGGACCGGTCAGCACGCTGCCGACGCCGGTCTATTTCTACGGCATGGCGCCGGAGGACGAGATTTTCGTCGACATCGAGCGCGGCAAGACATTGGTGATCCGCTGTCTCGCTATCGGCGACACGCATGAAGACGGCATGGTCACCGTGTTCTTCGAACTCAACGGCCAGCCGCGGCGCGTCAAGGTGCCCGACCGGGCGCATGGCGCAGGCGGCGGCCGGGCGCGGCCGAAGGTCGATCCGGGCAACGAGAACCATGTCGGCGCACCGATGCCGGGCGTCATCTCGACGCTGGCGGTCACGGCAGGCCAGGCGGTCAATGCCGGCGACGTGCTGCTTTCCATCGAGGCGATGAAGATGGAGACGGCGCTGCACGCGGAGCGCGACGGAACCATCGGCGAGGTGCTGGTCGCCGCCGGCGACCAGATCGACGCAAAGGACCTGCTGGTGACCTATGAATGACGCTGTTCGTCGCGTGCGCCTCGGGCGTTACGCGGTGGCCGGCCTGTTTTTCCTCAACGGCTACGTGATCGGAAACTGGGCGCCGAAGATACCCGAAACGGCGCTCAGGCTGGCGATCTCGGAATCGCAGATCGGCATCATCCTGTTTGCTTTCGGCTTCGGCGCCATCCTCGGCCTGCCGCTCGCCGGCATCTATATGTCGCGCTTCGGCTCGCGGCTGTTGAGCCTGCTCGGCGCGTTCCTGTCGTCCTTCATCCTGCTGGCCTTGAGCCTCGTGCCGGACTTCGCCGCCGCGATCGGCGTCGGCTTCTGTTTCGGCCTGTTCCTCGGCGGCATGGACGTGGCGATGAACGCCAACGCGGTCAGCGTCGAGCGCGCGCTCAAGCGGCCGATCATGTCGTCCTCGCATGGGTTCTGGTCGCTGGGCGGCCTCGTCGGCGGCGCGACCGGTGGCTGGATGATCGCCACCGCCGGCCCGGTTGCGCATGCGCTGGTCGTCACGGCCGTGTGCCTGGCGATCTGGGCGGGCGCGTTTTTCACCGTGATGAGCGATCAAAGCGACACGGAAGCGGGAAGCGAGGGCACCCGATTCCGGTTGCCGCGCCAGGCCATCGTCTATCTGACCGGATTGCTGGCGCTGATGTCGATGGTGCCGGAAGGCTCGGTGCTCGACTGGGCGGCTCTCTTCCTCATTCAGGAGCGCGGCGCCGACCTGACGATGTCCGGTTTTGCCTTTGCCGGCTTTTCGCTGTCGATGGCGGCGCTGCGGTTCTTCGGCGACGGTCTGCGCGCCCGCTTCGGCCCGGTGGCGCTGTTTCGCCTGTCGGCGATCGTCGCGGCGGCGGGCATGCTGTTTGCCGTCGTGGCTGCCTCGCCATGGCTGGCGATCGCCGGTTTCTGCGTTTCCGGCCTCGGCATGGCCAATCTGGTTCCGATCGTGCTGTCGGCGGCCGGCAACCTGCCGGGCTTGCGTCAGGGTGTCGGCCTGTCCATCGCCACCACGCTTGCCTATTCCGGTTATATTTTCGTGCCGACGATCATCGGGTTCATTGCCGAGCGAACGGGTTTCGTGCCGGTCTATATCGGGCTTGCCGCCCTGCTGGCGTCAGCCATCTCGCTTGCCGGCATCACACGGCATGCCGCCGGCACGCACTGAAATGCTGCCGGAAACCCAGGCCGGCGACGCTTAGCGACCGGCGTTGTTGCCGCCGCGTATCAGCGTCTTGAGGAGGCCGGCCTCGGATTTGGTTTCCTCGCGCGTCTCCACCACCTGCGTGGTGCGCCTGGCCACGGTCGCCTCGCCCGGAAAGCGGATATAGGTGCGATAGATGTAGCCAAGCCTGCCGTCGTAGACGACCCTGCACCAGTGCTGGCAGGCGGGATCGGCCAGAATCTCGGCGTCCTGGGGCACGACGAGCATCTTGGCGGCGTGCTTGTTGTTGCTGGCGCGCATGTTCACCCATTTGGTGGCGCGGGCCGAGGTCAGGTCGCCGGTGGCGAATGACGGCGCGGAGATGCGGGCGGGCCTGATCTCTTCCGCCTGCTCGATCGAGCTGGTGGCGACATCCGGATTCATCTCCTTTTCCAGCGCCAGCACGTCGGCCTCGGTCTCGGCAACGTCGACGTCGGACAGGGCGGCGACGAGCGTCGACGATGCATCGCCGTCGACATTCGCGTCCACGACGTCGTCCCGCTTCCCGTTGAAAGCGGTTTCCAGCGCGTTCACGGCGCGGTTGTCGTCGGCGGCGATAACCGGTTCGGGCGCTTCGTCGGCCCAGCGTGGATTGTTCTTCGCCAGCGGCGCGGGGTCGGCCATCCTGGCTTCGACCCCGGCGGTTTCGGCCTTCCCCGCCTTCTCCGCCTCGACCTTCTCGGCCCTGGTCGGTTCGGTTATCCGCGCGACGGCGATCTCGTCGGATGCGTCCGTCCTGACCGTGTCGAGCTGGGCCACCTGTACCGGAGCCGGCTCGTCGCCGGTCGCCATGAACGCATAGGCCGCGGCACCACCGAAAATCGCCGAAGCAAGCGCGACGCCGGCGAGAAGAAATCCGGTGCGCCTCCTTTGCGGCGGGCGGGCACGCAGGTCCGCGAATGTGTAAGGATAGGTTTGCGTGGTCTGCGATGTCACGAAATACTTGGACATGGCTTGTCTCCCCGGAGGCTTCGCCTCTTACTCTGTCACCCTCGCCCTCGGCCTACCGTCGATCATGACGGCGTTTTATTATTGCGGCGCCCCCCAGTCCGGCACCGGTTACGGCGATTATAGGAATCAGAATGTGGCACGGATTGGTCATATTTCGGGCTTTTTGCACGAATTGATCGCTCCGGCGGCCGATACCGGTCAATCCGGGGCGGCGAAATCAAGCCGCCGCAGTTCCTCGGCGAGGAAATCGTAAACGCGGCGTACGCGGCGGCTGGTGCGCAATTCGCGATGCGCGGCCAGATACATCGGTATCGAACCAGTGGGCAGGTCGGGCAGGATGCGCTCCACTCCGGAGTGGTCGCGGGCAAGCAGGTGAGCCACGAAGCCGATGCCGGCGCCGGCTTCGACAAGCTTCCAATAGACCCCCTGGGCATCCGTGCGCACCGCGAAAGCATGGCGGTCGATGTCGTGGCCGAGGCGTTGCACGCTCTTCAGCAGCAGGTCGAAGCGATCGTAACCGATGATCGTGTGATCGAACAGGTCGTCGACGGTCTGCGGGCGACCGGCGCGATCGAGATAGGCGCCCGCCGCATAACAGCCGATCGCAAGATCGTTGACCTTGCGCACGATCAGTTCGCTCTGCGCCGGCTCGACCATGCGCACGGCGATGTCGGCATCGCGAATAAGCAGGTTCTGCACCTGGTTGGAGCTGACGATCTCGATTTCAAGCAATGGTTCCTCGCCCTTGAGCGAAGCGACGATCGGCGGCAGGACATAGTGGGCAACGATCTCGCTTGCCGCAATGCGCACCGTGCCGGCAATTTCGCTGGAGCGGCCGGTTGCCGCCAGCGAGAATGCGGCGGCCTCGCGTTCGAGTCCCTGCGCCCGCTCGAACAGCGCGCTTCCGGCTTCGGTCAGCCGCATGCCGCGTGGCGCGCGCTCGAACAGCGTCACCTGAAGCTGCGTCTCCAGTTCGCCGACATGGCGGCCGAGTGTCGGCTGGCTGATGCCCGAAGCACGTGCCGCGCCGGACAGGCTGCCGGCCCTTGCGACAGCGGCGAAACTTCTGACCAGGTTCCAGTCGAAATTATCCATGACGGCCTACCAATTCATTTTTGAATATCTTCTTCCCGAAATCTGGGAATAGCAATTCATTTTCGCTTCTCCAATATTCATGTCAGCAAAAAGGAGAACGAGATGACCATTGCAAATCCGACCTTTGAACCGAAGAGACGAACCGGACTGGGTCCGACCTTGGCGAGCCTGTTCCTGACGCTGGCCTACCGTTCGTTCGCCGCGACCCAGTGCGCCGAGCTGCCGCTCGACCCGCGCGACGGCATCATCGCCATCTTGAACAATGACAGCGGATGGCACGACCATGACGTCGCGTGACCGGACCGTCGCCATCCTCGGCGCGGCCGGGCGCATCGGCGACGCGGCGGCGCGCGCCTTCGTGGAGGCAGGATGGCGTGTCAGGGGCATCGGGCGAGGCGGACGTCAGGGCCAGATGGCGCCGGGGGTCGAGCCGGTGGAAGCCGATGCCCTCGACGCGCGGGCGCTGACAGCGGCCTGCGCCGGCGCGGACGTCATCCTCAACGCGCTCAACCCGCAATACACCGAATGGCGGGAGAAGGTCCTGCCGATGGCGCGCAATGTCGCCGCGGCGGCGCGGAAAACCGGCGCCACCCACCTGCTGCCGGGCAATGTCTACAATTTCGGCCATGCGATCGGCGTGGATACGGGCGAAAACGCAGCCGAGGTGCCGTCGACGCAGAAGGCGCAAATCCGCATCGAGATGGAGCGCCTGTTTCGCCGGGAAGCGCAGGACGGCGGCGCGCGGACGGTCGTCCTGCGGGCCGGTGATTTCTATGGCGGCGTGAAACCGGAAAGCTGGCTCGACACGATGATACTGGCGCGCCTGCAAAAGAACGTGTTCACCTGGCCGGGGCCAGACGACCTGCCGCATGCCTTCGCCTATCTGCCCGATCTCGGCCGCGCCTTCGTCGCCGTGGCGGAAAAACGCCACAGCCTGGCCCCGTTCGAGCGGCTGCATTTTTCCGGCCATACGCTGACCGGCGCGGAGATGCATCGTCTGACGGAGAAAGCGGTCGGCCGGCCGCTGAAACGGGGCGGCGTGCCGTGGCCGCTGGTGCGGCTGCTCGGCCTTGCAAGGCCGCTCTATCGCGAGGTCGCGGTCATGTCCTATCTGTGGCGCACGGCCCATTCGCTCGACGGATCGAAATTCGCGCAGCTGATCGGACCCTTGGAGACCACGCCGCCCGAGACGGCCTTGCGCCGGGCGATTGCCGATCTCGACCTTGACGGCGATAGGAGACAGGCCGCGTAGGAGCTACTCGGCGGCGATCTTGCCCGGCTCGCCCGGTTCGTTGGCGGCGGAACGCCCGGTGGAAGCGGGAGCCTCGGCTTCCTCGCTCCTGCGGCGGCGGAAGCGGTTGAAGAAGGCGGTGACCTTTGAATCGTTCGACCGGGTGACGATCATCAGGAGCGACGGGGTGACGACCAGCGTCAGCACGGTCGAAAACGCCAGACCGAAGACGATGGCGCTCGACAGCGAGATCCACCACTGGGTCGACGGCGCGCCGAGCGTCGTCTCGTGGTTGAGCAGCTCGAGATTGAAGCCGAAGGCGATCGGCAGTACGCCGAGAATGGCGGTGACCGCGGTCAGCACTACCGGGCGGGCGCGTTCGCGGCAGGTCTGCAGCACCGCATCGAGCTTGTCCATGCCCTCGGCGCGCAGCCGGTCATAGGTGTCGATCAGCACGATGTTGTTGTTCACCACCACGCCGGCCAGCGCGATGACGCCGATGCCGGTCATGACCACGCCGAAGGGCTGGCCCATGATGATCAGGCCGAGCAGCACGCCGATGGTCGACATGACGACCGCCGACAGCACCAGGCCGACGGACATGAACTTGTTCAGCAGCGCCAGTAGCACGACGAAGATCAGGAAGATCGCCGCACCGAACGCCTTGGACAGGAACTCGCCGGCCGCCTTCTGCTCCTCGTCCTCGCCGGCGAGCTTCCAGCGTACGCCCTGATCGTCAAGGCCCATCGCTTCCAGGTTCTCGGTCACCATCTTGCGTACGCCGTCGGCCTGCACGCCTTCGCGGATGTTGGATTCCACCGTGATCGTGCGGGCGCCGTCGATGCGCGTCAGTATGCCGGTCTTCTGTGCCGGTTCGCGGGTGACGAAGTTGGAGAGTGGCACCGAACCGACCGCCGTTTCGACGCGCAACTGGTCGAGCGTGGCAAGCGTGCGCCGATCTTCGGGCAGGCGCAACCGGATATCGACGGCGTCGTCGGAGCCGGCAGGCCGGTAGTCGGAGAGCTTCAGCCCGGTCGTGACCAGTTGCACGACCGTGCCGACCGAGCCGGCGCCAATGCCGTAGCGGGCAGCCTTGGTGCGGTCGACCTTGAGCTCCCAGTCGATGCCCGGCGGCGGCAGGCCGTCGGCGACGTCGATGGCGCCGGGAACGGTCTTGAGCATGGCGGCGACCTTGGTGGCGATGTCGTCCAGCCCGTCCGGATCGGCGGCCGAAAGCCTGATCTGAACCGCCTTGCCGGTCGGCGGGCCGGCATCGGGCACCAGCACCTCGACCTCGGCGCCGGGAATGCCGACCATGGCGGCGCGCAGGTCGTCGAGAATCTCTCCCGCCGGCTTGCGTTCGCGCCAGTCGATGAACTCGTACTGGATCACGCCGACCACGTCCTCGGCCACCTGGGCGCCGCCGCCCTGGGTCTTGCCGACACGGGTATAGACGGTCTTGATGCCGGGCCAGCCGAGAATGCGGCTTTCCGCCTCGCGCACAAGAATGTCCTGCTCCTCGAGCGACAGGTTGCCGCGCGCATGGACATAGAGCAGGCCGTATTCGGGTTCGACGGAGGGGAAGAATTCCGCGCCCTTGCCGTACTTGCCGTAGGCGACGGGCACCGCGACAAGGGCGCCGACAGTGAACAGGACGACGATGAAGGGATGGCGCACGGCGCGGCGGGCAAAGCGCATGTAGAGGCCGTCGCGTTGCTCGGTCTCAACCACCGGCTTGGCGATGAGCGCGCCGATGGCCGGCACGAATATCAGCGCGTAGAGCAGCGACGAGGACAGCGTGACGATCAGCGTGATCGGCATGAACTTCATGAACTCGCCGACGATGCCGGGCCAGAACAGGAGCGGCGAGAAGGCGGCGACGCGGGTCATCGTCGCGGCGACCACCGGGCCGGCCATGCGGCGGGCGGCGAGCGCGAACGCCTGCTTCTTGTCCATGCCCTCTGTCATGCGCCGTTCGGCGAACTCGGTGACGATGATGGCGTCGTCGACCAGCATGCCAACGGCGAGAATGAGGCTGAACAGGACGACGATGTTGACCGTGTAGCCGGCGAGCGACAGCCACAATATGCCCATCAGGAAGGAAGCCGGAATGGCAAGGCCGATCAGCATCGAAGCGCGGCCCGACAGCGCGTAGAGGATGACGACGAAGACGAGGATGACAGCGGTCAGAACGCTATTTTCCAGGTCGCCGAGCAATTGCCGGATGACCGTCGACTTGTCCTGGCTGAAGGTGACGACGGCGCCCTCGGGCAGCAGCTTGGCGAATTCGTTGGAGACCTGCTTCACGGCGTCGACGGTTTCGACGAGATTGGCGCCGGTGCGCTTCGACACCTCGATGGCGATCGCCGGCCGGCCGTTGAACCGGGTAATCGTCTCGGCATCCTTGAAGGTGGAGCGGATGGTTGCGAGATCGCGGGCGCGCACCACGGCGTTGGCGCCGGCCACGACCGGCAGGTTGGCGACGTCCTCCACGGTCTCGATCAGCGAGGGCACCTTGACGGCGTAACGACCCTCGTCGCCCTCGATGCGGCCGGCGGCGACCAGGCTGTTGTTGGCACCGACGCCGGCGATCAGCTGGTCGAGGCGCAGGCCGTAGGAGGAGAGCTTGACCGGATCGATCACCACTTCGACCAGATCGTCGCGGGAACCGGCCAGATTGGCGTTGAGCACGCCGCCGATCTCCTCGATACGCTCGCGCAGTTCGCGTGCCGCAATCGTCAGCGCACGCTCCGGCACATT
Organism: Rhizobiaceae bacterium; assembly: GCA_041397625.1. GTDB lineage: Bacteria > Pseudomonadota > Alphaproteobacteria > Rhizobiales > Rhizobiaceae > JAWKWH01. The sequence continues at coordinate 77,483 of JAWKWH010000004.1, read as the reverse complement.
GCCTGACAAGGTGACGACGAGAACCGGAAACTCGGAGATGTTCACCTCGTTGACGGTGGGCTCGTCGGCCCCTTGCGGCAGGTCCGGCTTGGCATCGGACACCCGGTTGCGCACGTCGTCGAGCGCCTTGTCGACATCGGCGCCGGCCTGCATCTGCACCAGCACGTTGGCGCCGCCCTGATAGGCGGTCGAGCGCATTTCCTTGACGCCGGTGATCGATTTCAGCTTGGTCTCGACCGGCCTGAGCAGCAGCCGCTCGGCGTCCTCGGGCGAGATGCCCTGATAGCCGAGGCTGACGTAGATGTAGCCAAGCTGGATATCGGGTTCAGCTTCTTTGGGGATCGACTGGTAGGCCAGAGCGCCGGCCACCAGGAAGAACAGCAGAACCGATATGGTCAGCCGAGACTGACGTATGGCGTGGTCGACGATACCCATCGGCCCGGATCAGTTCACGGAGCCGGTCGCTTCGCCGACCAACTGCCTGATGGCTTCGGCGTCGGCCTCGACCGGGTTGACCTTCTCGTCCTCGACGACGAGATCCTGCCCGGCGACGATGATGCGCGAGCCGATCGGCACGCCGCCGAGGACCAGCCCGTGCGGCGTGTCGTCGATGAGGTCGATCGGAATGAAGCCGACCGTGTCGTCGGCGCGCACGATGCGGATGCCGAGGTCGCCGCTGCCCGACAGGGTCACGACGGAGCGCGGCAGCGTCACCGCGTCCACCGGCTGGCCGAACAGCGTGATCTCCGCGGTCATGCCGGCGGGAATCCGGCCATCGGGATTGGGCACCGCGATTTCGAGCGGGAACGTGCGGGTCTGGCTTGTCGCCTCCCGGCTGATATAGCGCAGCTTGCCCTGCCGGACCGATCCGTCGACCAGGTGCACATCGGCGGTATCGCCGATCTTGACGTAGCGCAGATCGTGCTCGGAAATCTCTCCGGTGGCCAGAATCGGATCGATGCTGATCAGGGTGGCGACCTGCGCGCCCTGCATCACCGAACTTCCCTTTTCGACGTTGACGCGATCGACATAGCCGGCGAACGGCGCGACGACCTGGATGCGGTCGAGGTCGGCCTGGGCGGCTTCGAGCTGCGATCTGGCCGCGGCAATGGCCGAACGCGCCTCGTCGGCGCGCAGCGTCGGCAGCGTGCCGCGCTTCACCAGCGCTTCGGTGGCGGCCAGTTCGGCTTCGCGCTGCGCCAGCAGCTGGCGGGCGGTTTCGACCATGGCCGCCTTGCCTTCGGCTTCAAGGGACAGAATGAGATCGTCCTGCTCGATCCAGTCACCCTGCTTGACCGGCAACGCCTCGATGACGCCGTTGGCGCGCACCGAAAGGTTGGCGCGCTTGTCGGACAGCGTCTGGCCGGAAATGCGGATGGCACGGGCATGGGCCATGTGCGGCGGAACCACATAGGCCACGGTCCGGATGGCCTCTTCTGCTCGAGCGGCCGGCTCGTCGGGCTTGGCCGCTTCCTCGCCCGCCTCATTGGTGGCGCTGCCGACGGAAACGAACTCGCCGGTGTAAACCCAAGCGGCCGCAGCGACGAAAACCGCTACCGCGGCCAGTTTGTGAAACCTAATTTCTGCCATTACACCGGCTCAACAAGTTCTGCCCTCGGCCGGCCGGTAGACGGCCTGCACTGTGGCGATATGGACCTTCGCCGGGGCATATTCAACGCGCAGGTTGTAAATCCTGTCCGCAGCGACGGGCCTTATACGCGACTATTGCAATGCAACATAGCAAAAAATAGGCGCGGGACCGTGACGTGCTTCTATCTACTGACTCCAGCTTAACGCTTCATTGAGCGCTTCCACGCCGGGCAGCGCCTTGCCCTCCATCCATTCCAGGAACGCCCCGCCGGCGGTCGACACATAGGTGAGTTCACCGGCAAGGCCCGCCTTGTTGAGGGCGGCGACCGTATCGCCGCCGCCGGCGACCGAGACCAGCCGGCCGGCTCCGGTCCGTTCCGCCACATGGCGGGCGACGGCGAGGGTGGCGCGATCGAACGGCTGGAGCTCGAAGGCGCCGAGTGGCCCGTTCCAGACCAGCGTGCGTGCTTTGTCGATGGCCTCGATCACGCGTCCGGTCGTCTGCGGCCCGGCGTCGAGGATCATGCTGCCGGCGGGAACCGCGTCGAGCGCCATCACGGTATCGGGCGCATTGGCCTCGAATGTCTCCGCCACCACGACGTCGCTTGGCAGGATAATGTCGCAGCCCGTCCGCTCGGCCTTGGCGAGGATTTTCCGGGCGGTGTCGGCGAGATCCTTTTCACAAAGGGATTTGCCGACATCGACGCCCTGGGCATTGAGGAAGGTGTTGGCCATGCCGCCGCCGATCACCAGCATGTCGACCTTGTCGACCAGGTTCTCCAGCAGGTCGATCTTGGTCGACACCTTGGCGCCGCCGACAATGGCGATCACCGGCCGTTCGGGATTGCCGAGGCCGGCCTGCAGCGCGTTCAACTCGGCCTCCATGGTGCGGCCCGCATAGGCGGGCAACAGATGCGCGACGCCTTCCGTGGAGGCGTGCGCCCGGTGGGCGGCGGAAAAGGCGTCGTTGACGTAGATGTCGCCCTGTGCACCGAGCGCCTTGGCGAAGGCCGGATCGTTGGCCTCCTCGCCGGCGTGGAAACGGGTGTTTTCCAGGAGCAAGACGCCGCCTGCGGCCATGGCGTCAATCGCCGAGGTCGCCGCGTCGCCGATGCAGTCGGCCGCAAAACCGACGTTGCGGCCCAGAACCTCGCCGAGCGCGGCGGCAACCGGTTCGAGCGTCATGTCCCGGTTGGGCTTGCCCTTCGGGCGGCCGAAATGCGCCAGCAGCACGACCCTGGCGCCCCTGTCCGCCAGTTCGGCGATGCCCGGAGCGACGCGTTCGATGCGGGTCTTGTCGGTCACCCTGCCATCGGCCATCGGCACGTTGAGGTCGACGCGCACCAGCACGCGCCTGCCGGTGATGTCGCCCAGATCGTCGATGGTTCCGAATTTGGCGGACATGGATCAAAACAGCCTTATGATTGCGGGGATCTTGCTATATTCGGAACGGTTGTCCGGCCGCAGGAACCCGACCAGCTCGTTCTGCTCGGTAAGCTTGAACACGCCGATCATCGCACCATGGGTATATTCAACGGTATCGCCGCTGATGATCAGCGACGCGTTGGAAGCGCATCGGTTGAAGCTGATCCCTATGCAACCGGATGCCCGGTCGCGGAAGCTCACCTCGCGTGAATAGACGCCGTCGTTCTTGTCGTAGAACCTCTTGTCCCCGCCCTTCAGTTTTCCGGCCTTGCTCAGTTCCACGTCGATGCGCGTCTTCTGCATCAGCGCCTCGAACATGATCTGATGGCGGACAAGCGGATCGGTGGCGTTCTTCAACCCCTCGCGTACGGCATAGGCCCTGATCGTCGGATTGTCCGAGCAGTTCAGTTCCTCGAAGGCGAACATGCGGTCCAGGGGATCGGCGTCGGTCTCGACCAGCTTGTCGCGAAATTCCTTCATCTCGGCGGTCGACAGCGAGCGGTATTCCTCGCAGGCATCCGCCGGCTGCCACGAGAACGCCGCCACGAGCAAGGCAGCGGCGGCTTGCGCAATTCTGTTCATCGGGAACTCCCTGCTTCACGGACCGATAACCCAATACGGATTATCCCGGAGATGTCCACATAGCCGGCCATGATCGAACAGCCCGGCCACAGATCGGTTTTCGTCTCGAGCGCGACACGGGCCTCGAAACCCCTGAAAGGAATATCCGGTATGGTGCGGTCGCGGCTGGTGAGCATCAGTTCGCCGCCCTCCGTTCCTGTTCGCTGAAGCCTGGCCTTGAATTCGCTGTGTCCGCAGAGCTCGAAATCGTCGCCCTCGAACACGCCGATATTGGTCACGCGAAGCGCTTTCCCGACTGTGGCGCCGGCGCGGTCATCCCGTTCGGCTGCGGCTGAAATTTCGGACGAGGGTTGCGCCCGGCCCGAACCGTCGGCGGCATCGGGACCGAGACCGGCGATGCGTTCTTCCTCGGCTGCGCCGCTGGCCGTCCCGGTCCGTGCGTCGTGTTCGGCCCAAAGCCGCTCGAGCCGCGAGAACAGGGCTTGCTGGGAACCAATCACCCGCGAGCTGGGCTGGCCGGGATCTTCGGCCGCGTATCCGGTCTGGCCTGGAACGATCGAAAGAGCGAGCAACAGGACGCCGGCACAGACGCGCCGGTAGTTCGCGGCCGTCGTACGCAATCCGGCATGTTCTCCTGTCGCCTTTTCCATCGCAAGCGAGACTAGGAGATCGCGAAACCGCTGCCAACCGGCCTTTGAGCCCTATTCTCCACCGCCGCCGAAATCGCGACCCGGGCCGCCATGGCCGCCGACCGGAAGACCAGGAGGACCAAAGACCGAGGCGGGCACGGCCAGGACACCGAAGCCCGGCCATTGCCCGCCCGGCCTCATCCGTTCCTCAGATCACCTTGCTCATCGCCACCGCCGTGTCGGCCATGCGGTTGGAGAAGCCCCATTCATTGTCGTACCACGACATGACGCGCACCAGATCGCCCTCGATCACCTTGGTCTGGTCGAGCGCGAAGGTTGACGAAGCCGGATTGTGATTGAGATCGATGGAGACCAGCGGCTCCCCGGTATAGGCGAGAATGCCCGAAAGCGGGCCGTCGGCGGCCGCCATCAGCGCGTCGTTGACCTCGTCGACCGTGACGCTCCTGCTTGGAACGAATTTGAGGTCGACGACGGAGACGTTGGGCGTCGGCACGCGGATGGCGACGCCGTCGAGCTTGCCCTTCAGTTCGGGCAGCACCAGGCCGACGGCGCGGGCGGCGCCCGTCGAGGTCGGAATCATCGACACGGCCGCGGCGCGGGCGCGGTAGAGATCCTTGTGCATCGTGTCCAGCGTCGGCTGGTCGCCGGTATAGGAATGGATGGTGGTCATGAAGCCCTTTTTTATGCCGAAGGCGTCGTTCAGGATCTTGGCCACCGGCGCCAGGCAGTTGGTGGTGCAGGACGCGTTGGAGACCACCACGTGTTCGGAGGAAAGCTTGTCGTGATTGACGCCGTAGACCACCGTCAGGTCGGCGCCGTCGGCCGGCGCGGAGACCAGCACGCGCTTGGCGCCGGCCTTCAGATGCGCCGAAGCCTTGTCCTTCGAGGTGAAGATGCCGGTGCATTCCAGCACGATGTCGACGCCAAGCTCGCCCCAGGGCAGGTTTTCCGGGTTGCGCTCGGCCAGCACCTTGAAGGAGTCGGTGCCGATATTGATCGTGTCGCCTTCCACCTTGACCTCGGAGGGAAACTTGCCGTGGACGCTGTCATAGCGCAGCAGATGTGCGTTGGTTTCGACCGGGCCGAGATCGTTGATCGCGACGATGTCGATGTCCTTGCGGCCGGATTCGAAGATCGCTCGGGCGATGTTGCGGCCGATGCGGCCAAATCCGTTGATGGCAACCCTGACGGTCATGGTGTGGTTCTCCAGATTGACGATGGGAGGTGGTTGGTTCGGTGATCAGGAGGCTCCGCCGAGCCTGGCCTTCGCCGCTTCGGCGGCAGCTTCCGCGGTAATGCCGAAATGCCGGTAGAGGTCCTCGGCGGGCGCGCTGGCGCCGAACGATCGCATGCCCACGAAGAGGCCTTCACGGCCGATGAAGCGGTCCCAGCCCTGGCGGATGCCGGCTTCGATGGCGATGTTGACCTCGGCGTTGCCGAGCATGGCGGTCCGGTACTCCTCGTCCTGGCGCTCGAACAGTTCCCAGCACGGCACCGAGACGACGCGGGTGGGAAAGCCGGCGTCTTCCAGAAGCCGGCGCGCGGCAAGCGCGATCTCGACTTCCGAGCCGGTGGCGAAGATGCTGACCCTGGCGTCGTCGCTGGCGAGCTGCAGCTCGTAGGCGCCGTGGGCGCAAAGGTTTTCCTCCTCGTGCTCGGTGCGGACCAAAGGCAGGTTCTGCCGGGTTAGCGCCAGCGTCGACGGCGCGTCGGTGCTTTGAAGCGCCAGCTGCCAGCATTCGGCGGCCTCCACTGCGTCGGCGGGCCGGAAGACGAGGTGGTTTGGAATGGCGCGCAGCGCGGCGAGGTGTTCGACGGGCTGATGCGTCGGTCCGTCCTCGCCGAGGCCGATGGAATCATGGGTCATCACGTAGATCACCCGCTGGCCCATCAGCGAGGAAAGCCGCATCGCCGGACGGCAATAGTCGGAAAATACCAGGAAGGTGCCGGAATAGGGGATGATGCCGCCATGCAGCGCGATACCGTTCATGGCCGCCGCCATGCCGTGCTCGCGGATACCGTAGTGGATGAAACGGCCGCCGTAATTGTCGGCCGACAACGGTTGGGTCTGGCTGGTGCGGGTGTTGTTGGAGCCGGTGAGATCGGCCGAACCGCCAAGCGTTTCGGGAATGGCGCCGTTGATCACCTCCAGCGCCATCTCGGAGGATTTGCGCGTGGCGACGTTCGGACGGTCTTCGACGAGCTTCTTCTTGTATGCGTCCAGCGCCGCCTCGAAACCGCCCGGCAGGCTTCCGCTCATGCGGCGCTCGAAGGCGGAGCGGACTTCCGGGTCGGACTCGGCCAGGCGCGTCTCCCAGGCGCTGCGCTCCTTGGCCGATCGCAGGCCGGCCAGACGCCATTCGTCGAGCACTTCGGAGGGAACCTGGAACGGTTCGCAGGCCCAGCCGAGCGCCTTGCGCGCGCCGGCGATCTCCTCGGCGCCGAGCGGCGAACCGTGCACCTTGGAGGTGCCGGCCTTGGTCGGGGCGCCGAAGCCGATGGTGGTGCGGCAGGCGATCAGCGTCGGGCGGTCGGAGGCCTTGGCCGTTTCGATCGCCGCGGCGATGGCGTCGGGGTCGTGCCCGTCGATGGCGAGCGTGTGCCAGCCGGAGGCGGCGAAACGGGCCTGCTGGTCGGTGGAATCCGACAGCGACACCGGGCCGTCGATGGAGATGCCGTTGTCGTCGAACAGCACGATGAGCCGGTTCAGCTTCAGGTGGCCGGCAAGCGCCACGGCCTCCTGGCTGATCCCTTCCATCAGGCAGCCGTCGCCGGCGAGCACATAGGTGTAGTGGTCGACGATATCGTCGCCGAATTCGGCGTTGAGGTGGCGTTCGGCGATCGCCATGCCGACGGCATTGGCCAGGCCCTGACCGAGCGGTCCCGTCGTGGTCTCGATCCCGGCGGCGTGGCCGAACTCCGGATGGCCGGCGGTCTTCGAACCGAGTTGGCGGAAATTCTTGATCTCGTCGATGGTGATGTCTTCATAGCCGAGCAGGTAGAGCAGCGCGTAGATCAGCATCGACCCGTGGCCGGCCGACAGAACAAAACGGTCGCGGTCGGACCAATGCGGGTTCTTGGGATCGTGCACCATGAAACGGGTGAAAAGGACCGTGGCGACGTCGGCGGCGCCCATGGGCAGGCCGGGATGGCCGGATTTGGCTTTTTCGACCGCATCCATGGCCAGGAAACGGATCGCGTTGGCCATGCGTTCGTGTTTTTCGCGTGGTGTCATCTTGTCTCGCAAATCGCTCGCCGGCCGCGCTTTCGCTCCCCTGCCGGCGCTGGTGGAAATGTCGCCGGACACATAGCAGGTGGCGGCGGCGAGTCAACAAATCCGCAGGTCGCAGGCCGGTCGTCGGCGTCCATGCTTTGGCCCATATCCGATGCATTGTCGGGGATAGCGGGCCGGGCGATGTTGACGATGGATTAACACGATGCCTAACGTTTCGCCGCTAAGGCGTTATTGGCGCGGACGATTCGCGCCGTGGGCGGGCCCGGAGCCAGGGCCTGCACTCGTAAAGGGTTTGGAGCGCGGTATGAGGCAAATTCGTTCAGTTCCAGGAGCGGAACCGATGGAAGGGCCGATCCCTTTCGAGGATTCGCGACGCCGAGATGGGCGATTTTGCCCATATCCCGAAGGGACGCGGCGGATTTCGGCCCTCACGTCGTTGAAAGGCCCTTGTGGTGGTCGGCACCACGGCGGTCTTCTCGCCTTGTCAGGACCGAAATCCGGCACGCGCCGCGCCCGAAACCTTTATGAGTGCAGGCCCTAGGACCATGAGCGGTGACGTCACACTGAAACAGGCCATCGGCCGCCTGACCAAGGCGGTGGAGGCGCTGGAAAAATCGGCCGATCAGAGGATCGAGCGCGAACAGGAATTCGCGGACTCCGAGGAGGAAGTGCAGCGCATGGGCGCCGACCGCGCGCGCCTGGCGCAGGAGCTCGACCAAAGCGAGGCCCGCGCCGAAAGGCTACAGGAAGCCAATACCGAGGTCTCGCGGCGGCTGGTATCGGCGATGGAAACGATCAGGGCGGTGCTGGACCGGTAGGTCCGGGCGAGCCGGAAAGCGAGCGGCAGACATGGCGCAAGTGACGGTACATATCGACGGCAAGGCCTACCGCATGGCCTGCGACGAGGGACAGGAAGAGCACCTCGAGGGGCTCGCCGCCCAGTTCGACAAATATGTCAAACACCTGAAAAACTCCTTCGGCGAGATCGGCGACCAGAGGCTGACGGTCATGGCCGGCATCATGGTGATGGACGAACTCGCCGAATTGCAAAAACGCGTTCGCGGCATGGAAAGCGAGGTCGAGACGCTGCGCAAGACCCGCGACGACGCGCTTACCAAGGCCGACAAGAACGACGCCGCGGTAACCGGCGTGCTGACAGGCCTGGCCGAACGCATCGAGGCGGCGGCGCTGAAGCTCACCGAGCGGGAAAGCAGCCAGACCGCCTGACCGCCGTGGCGGGGCTCACACCGTGACGGCGCGCTCGACCCGGTCTTCCTCGCCGAAAACCGCCAGGTAGCGCTGCACCTCGGCTGGATCGCCGGTTGCCTTGCGCGGATTGTCCGACAGCTTGACCGCGGGCCGGCCGTTGGCGGCCGTGACCTTGCACACGATCGAGATCGGATTGAGCGAATCGCCGCCATTGGGCAGGCAGCCGGCGAAGTCGTTGGTCAGGTTGGTGCCCCAGCCGAATGCCATGCGCACCCGGCCGCGGAAATGCTCGTAGGTTTCGATGATCGTGTCGACATCGAGACCGTCGGAGAACACCAGCAGCTTGTCGCGCGGGTCGCGGCCTTGCTCGCGCCACCACTCGAGAATACGCTCGCCGCCCTCGATCGGTGGGGCGCTGTCGGGGCGGAAACCGGTCCAGTCGGCCACCCATTCGGGCGCGCGGCGCAGGAAGGCGGCGGTGCCGAACGTGTCGGGCAGCACGATCAGCAGGTTGCCGCCATAGAGCTTGTTCCAGTCGGCAAGCACGCGATAGGGCGATTCGAGCAGTTCCTTCCTGCTTTCGGTCAGCGCGGCATAGACCATCGGCAACTCATGGGCGTTGGTGCCGAGCGCCTCCAGGTCGGTGTCCATGGCGAGCAGAACGTTGGAGGTGCCGGAGAAGGATTCGCCGATCCCCTCCTTCAGCGCCTCGACGCACCAGCGCTGCCACAGGAAGGAATGGCGCCGGCGCGTGCCGAAGTCGGAAATGCGGATGTCGGGCAGCTTCTTCAGCCGTTCGACCTTGTCCCAGGTCTTGGCCTTGGCGCGGGCGTAGAGCACGTCGAGGGCGAACGGGCCGAAGCGGCGCATGGCGGCGCGCGAGCGCAATTCGTTGATGATGGCGAGTGCCGGAATCTCCCACATCATGGTGTGGGTCCACGGCCCGTGGAAGTCGAGCTCGAACTGGCCGTCGCGCGTCGACAACTCATATTCGGGAAGCCGGAAATCCTCGAACCAGGCCAGGAACTCGGGCAGGAAGATCTGCTTGCGTCCGTAAAACGTGTTGCCCGCCAGCCAGATCATTTCCTTCTTGGTCAGCCGGATGGTCCGGGCATGGTCGAGCTGTTCGCGCAGTTCGGCTTCGGAAATCTCATCGGCAAGGCGGACCGAGGTCTTGCGGTTGATCAGCGTGAAGGTGGCGTCGATGTCGCGATGCAGCTTCCAGATCATCTGCAGCATCAGCAGCTTGTAGAAATCAGTGTCCAGCAGGCTGCGGATGATCGGATCGAGCTTCCAGGTGTGATTGTAGACCCTGCGGGCGATGTCGGTCTTGGGCATGGCGGGTTTCCTGCCGCGAAAGGGGCTGGTTTGGAGTCTGGCTGAAATCAGCCGTTCAGGTCAACCGGACGCCGGCGTCGCGCATCCGGCCGCACATGGCGTCGACCGAGCCGTCGAGGTCGATGCCGCGGCTCGCCGACAGCCTGACCTCGACCGACAGGCCGAGCCGGGCTGCGTCGAGCGCCGAGAAACCGACGCAGAAATCGGTGGCGAGGCCGGCAAGCGTGACCGCCTTGAAACCGCGCTCGGCGAGATAGCCGCCAAGGCCGGTCGGCGTGGTGCGGTCGTTTTCGAAGAAGGCCGAGTAGCTGTCGATTTCAGGACGGAAACCCTTGCGGATCACCAGTTCGGCGCCGGTCCATTCGAGCGCCGGATGGAACGCCGCGCCGTCGGATCCCTGGATGCAGTGGTCGGGCCACAGCGTCTGTTCGCCATAGGGCATCGTCATGGTCTCGAATGGGCTCCTGCCCGGATGGATCGAGGCGAAACTGGAATGGCCGGCCGGATGCCAGTCCTGGGTCAGCACCACGTGATCGAACTCGCCGATCAGCCGGTTGATCTCCGGCACCACTTCGTCGCCGCCGGGCACGGCAAGCGCGCCGCCGGGGCAGAAATCGTTCTGGACGTCGATGACGATGAGGGCGTTGTCGGCCATGGCACGTGATCCTGTTGCGGTGGGAGCCTTCAATATCGCGACGGCAAGGTCAATATCCCCGGCCGGACGTCATGCCTCCAGTTCCTCGCGCAGCATCTCCAGTTCCAGCCATTCCTCCTCGGCGGCGGCAAGTGCCGCGCGTTTCTCGTCCAGCAGGCCCGCCGTGCCGTTAAACCGGCCGGGATCGGTTTCATAGAGCCGGGGATCGGCAAGCGCGGTCTCCAGTGCGGCAATCTCGGCTGCCAACTGCTCCATCCGCCCGGGCAGCGTTTCGAGCGCGTATTTCTGCTTGTAGGAGAGCTTTTTCGCCGGCGCTTTCGGCTGCCGGGACGTTTCCTGCTTTTCTGCTTTCTCCGGCCTGCCGGCCTTCGACCTTGTCCGATCCCGTTCGGCCGGGGCCTGGCCGCGCTGGGCCATCATGTCGGAATAACCGCCGGCATATTGCTGCCAGCGTCCGTCGCCTTCGGGTGCGATGATGGCGGTAACCGTGCGGTCGAGGAAGTCGCGGTCGTGGCTGACCAGCAGCACGGTGCCCTCATAGGCCGACACCATCTCCTGTAAAAGATCGAGCGTCTCCATGTCGAGATCGTTGGTCGGCTCGTCGAGCACCAGCACGTTGGAAGGTTTTGCGAGGATGCGGGCGAGCACGAGCCGCGCCCGCTCGCCGCCCGACAGGTCGCGCACCGGCGTGCCGGCCTGTTCGGGCGCGAACAGGAAATCCTTCATGTAGGAAACAACGTGGCGCTTCTCCTCGCCGACGGCGACCTGGTCGCTGCGCCCGCCGGTCAGGTAGTCGGCAAGCGACTGGGCCGGGTCGAGGCTGTCGCGGCGCTGGTCGAGCGTCGCGATCTCCAGATTGGCGCCGTGGCGCACCGCGCCTTCATCCGGCTCGATCTCGCCGATCAGCAGTTTCAGCAGCGTCGTCTTGCCGGCGCCGTTGGGACCGACAAGGCCGATGCGGTCGCCGCGCTGGATGCGGATGGAGAAATCGCGCACCAGCGTCGTGCCGCCATAGGCCTTGGCAGCCGATTTGACTTCGATCACCAGCTTGCCGGCCTCGTTTGCCTGGCTTGCGGCAAGCGTTGCCGTGCCGGTCGGCCGCATGCGGCTGCGATAGGCCTCGCGCATGGCGTTCAGTTCGGAAAGCCGGCGCATGTTGCGCTTGCGCCGCGCGGTCACGCCGTAGCGCAGCCAGTGCTCCTCGCGCACGATGCGGCGGCCGAGCTTGTGGGCGTCGCGCTCCTCTTCCTCCAGCAACTTGTCGCGCCAGGCCTCGAAATGCGCGAAGCCCCGATCGAGCCGGCGGGCCTGGCCGCGATCGAGCCAGACGGTAGCGCGGCTGACGGTCTCCAGGAAGCGCCGGTCGTGCGAGATGACGATAACGGCGCTTTTCATGCGCTGCAGTTCCGTCTCCAGCCATTCGATCGTGGCGAGGTCGAGATGGTTGGTCGGCTCGTCGAGCAGCAGGATGTCGGGCTCCGGCGCCAGCACGCGGGCGAGTGCGGCGCGCCTTGCCTCGCCGCCCGACAGGGTCGCCGGGCTGGCGGCAACGTCTAGGCCTAGATGTTCGATCAGATAGTCGGCGCGGTAGGCGTCGTCCGCCGGTCCGAGGCCAGCCGTCACATAGGCGTGGATGTCGGCATGGCCGGAAAAGTCGGGCGCCTGTTCCAGGTAGCGCACGGTCGTGCCCGGCTGGAGGAAAACGGCGCCTTCCTGTGCTTCCACCAGGCCGGCGGCGATCTTGAGCAGCGTCGACTTGCCCGAGCCGTTGCGGCCGACGAGCGCGATGCGGTCGCCTTGCGAAGCGGTCAGCGATACGCCGTCGAGCAGCGGCGGACCGCCGAAGGTCAGCCGGATATCGTCGAGATTGAGCAGCGGCGGCGCCATCGCTCTAGCCGGTGCCCGTCTGCACGATCATCAGCGCCTGGCCCTTTTCAAGGGTGACCGCCAGCCGGCCTGCGACCTCGTTCGACAGGGTGAGCGACGAGCCGAGCGCGACCTCGACATTGTCGAGCGGCCATTTGGCGCCGGTGATGCTGAGGCCGGACAGGGCGGCAAAGCCAATCAGGCTGAACACCGTGTTCTGCGGAAGGTCGAACTCATGTCGGCCGGGCAGGATCGGCCGTCCCTCCTGCATACCGTCGCTGAGCAGAACGGCGATACCATCGCCCGCCAGGCGCATCGCGAGCAATTTGTGCAGCAGGGCGTGGTCGGCGCGACGGCCGCCGAAGGCGCCGACGAGCAGCAGCTTGGTGGCGCCGCTGGCAAGTGCGGCGTTGACGGCAATCTCCCCGTCGGTCAGGTCCTTGTCCCGCGGGTAGGATTGGCGCGCCAGGCCGGCATAGCGCGCGGGCACGTTGGACGGCGCGGAATCGAAGTCGCCGAGCCACAGTTCCGGGTCGACATCCAGTGCCTCGGCGTGACGGATGCCGCCGTCGGCGGCGATCACGCGCCGGCCTTCAAGCTGCGCCTTCAGGCGCGGCGTCGCCGTCATCTCGCCGTCGAGCAGGATCGCGAAATCGTTCATGGCGCCGCTCTATCACGGGCGGCGGTTCCGTCAACCGTGCATGCGACTACGGCCCTTGTCACCGGTCGTCGGGGAGATTAAGTTCGCTCCTGCTCTAACGGGGTGCCGGCCGCTTTTCGCGGATCGGCTGAGAGACCAAGGCAGTACCTGCCCGTCAACCCGCTGAACCTGATCCGGTTTGTACCGGCGGAGGGATTAGATGCTTCCTTGAAAAAGGCGCTTCGATCTTTCCATCAACGCAAAGAAGGAGGCGCCGATGCGCGTGACATCACTGTTCGTTCCGACCCTGGCCGTTCTGGCTGCGATAACCGGCGCTGCGGCGGCCGGCGACAGGCTGACCGTCTACACCTATGAAAGCTTCACCGCCGACTGGGGTCCCGGCCCGCTGGTGGAAAAGGCCTTCGAGGCCGAATGCGGCTGCGACCTGGAGTTCGTCTCGGTTGCCGACGGCGTGGCGCTGTTGAGCCGGTTGAAGCTCGAAGGAGAGGGCACGTCCGCCGACATCGTGCTTGGCCTCGACACCAATCTGACCGCGGAGGCCAAGGCCACCGGCCTGTTCGCGCCGCACGGGCAGATGCCCGGCAATGTCGATGTGCCCGGCGGCTGGCAGGACGACGTGTTCGTACCGTACGATTACGGCTACTTCGCCGTCGTCTACGACACCGAGAAGGTCGAAACGCCGCCGGCAAGCCTTGCCGAACTGGTCGACCTGCAGGGCGACGTCAAGATCGCCATCCAGGATCCGCGCACCTCGACGCCGGGGCTCGGACTGGTGCTGTGGATGCGCTCTGTGTTCGGCGACAAGGCCCCCGATGCCTGGGCACGGTTGAAGAACAAGGTGCTGACCGTGACGCCGGGCTGGAGCGAGGCCTACGGCCTGTTCACCAATGGCGAGGCCGAGATGGTGCTCTCCTACACCACTTCGCCGGCCTATCACATGATCGCCGAGGAGACCGGGCGCTACCAGGCGGCGCGCTTCGCCGAGGGGCATTACATGCAGATCGAGGTGGCGGGCATGACGGCGAAGGGTGCCGACAACCCGCTGGCGGCCGAATTCCTCGCCTTCATGACCGGGCCTGGCTTCCAGGACGTCATTCCCGAAACCAACTGGATGTTTCCGGCCGGAAAGACTTCCAAGCCGCTCAATCCCGTGTTCGGCAAGCTGGTGCAGCCGCCCGAAACACTGCTCTTCAGCGCCGAGGAGGTGGCGGCGAACCGCAAGGCATGGGTCGATGAATGGCTGACGGTGATGGGCCGCTGAGCCGGCCCGCCTGGCAACCGGGCGCGCGCCGGGCCGTGCCGGGCCTGTGGCCCGGCCGGCTGGCGCTCGGCTTCCTGGCGCTATTGTGCGGCGGCGCCCTTGCCGGCCTTGGCCTGGAGGCGGCCGGCGACTGGCGGTCGCTTGCCGCGGCGTTCGACGGCCGGGTGCTCGCCATTGCCCGCTTCACGCTCTATCAGGCCGTTCTGTCGACGGCGTTGTCGGTCGTTCCGGCGCTAGCGGTGGCGCGGGCGCTGTCGCGGCATCCGCGCTTTTTCGGCCGCGCGGCGCTGCTGCGCCTGTTTGCCGTGCCGCTGGCGCTGCCGGCGATCGTGGCGGCGCTCGGCGTCCTGGCGCTCTACGGCCGCGCCGGCCTGCTGGCCGAACCGCTTTCGGCGCTTGCGGGCGGGCGCTGGCCCGGCATCTACGGGCTGAGCGGCATTCTGGTGGCGCATGTGTTCTTCAACCTGCCACTCGCCACGCGCCTGCTCATCGAGGCGCTGCAGACGGTGCCGGCCGATCACTGGCGGCTGGCAAGCCAGCTCGGCATGGGCGGCGCGGCGCAGTGGCGACTGATCGAATGGCCGGTGCTGCGCGCCGCGCTTCCCGGCATCGCCGGCCTCGTCTTCATGCTCTGCGTCACCTCGTTCACCATCGTGCTGACGCTCGGCGGCGGGCCGGCGGCGACGACGCTGGAAGTGGCGATCTACCAGGCGCTGCGCTTCGATTTCGATCCGGGCATGGCGGTGGCGCTGACATTGCTGCAACTGGTGCTGACCGGGGCGATCGTCCTTGCGCTCGTCCGGCTCGGGGGCACGTTCGCCGAATCGGCCACGCTGTCGGTGGTGACACGGCGGCCGGCAATGGCGAATAATGGCGAGACCGTCTTAAACGCGATCGTGATCGCGCTTGCCGCGGCCTTCGTGCTGGCGCCGATGGGCGCGGTGGTCGTCGCCGGTTTCAAGGCCGACCTGGCGCGCCTTGCCGGCGAAACGGCGGTGATCGGTGCCGCGGCGACCAGCCTGGCGCTGGCGCTTGCCGCGGCCATTCTTTCGGTGGCGCTTTCGATGGGACTGGTCGCGGCCAGAAAACGGCTTGAAAAGGCGCGGCGCGGCCGCGCTTCGCTTCTGGAGTTGGCTTCCGACACTGGCGCCGGCATGATCCTCGTCGTGCCGCCGATCGTGCTCGGCGCCGGCTGGTTCGTGCTGTTGCGTCATGTCGGCGACGTGTTCGCGCTGGCGCCGGCGATGGTGATCGCGGTCAATGCCGCGATGGCGATGCCGTTCGTGGTGCGCGCCATCAGGCCTGCCCATGACAACGCCGCCGAACGGCATGACCGGCTCGCTGCCTCGCTCGGCATCCGCGGGTTCAACCGATTGCGCCTCGTCGACTGGCCGGTGCTGCGCGCGCCGCTTCTTGCCGGCTTCGCCTTCGCCATGGCGCTGTCGCTCGGCGATCTCGGCGTGATCGCGCTGTTCGGCAGCGATTCGGTGCAGACGCTGCCCTATCTGCTGCTGGCGCGTCTCGGCAGCTACCGCACGGCGGATGCCGCTGGGCTGGCGCTGTTGCTGGCGCTGCTGACGTTGGCACTGATGGCGATTGCCGGGCGGCTGGAGGGCAGGCGATGAGCGGGGCTACCATCGGCATTGAGGCGGTGCGCTTTTCCTATGGCGCGCAGGCTTTCGTCTTCGATGCGGCGATCGGCGCCGGCGAGATCGTCGCCGTGATGGGGCCGAGCGGGTCCGGCAAGTCGACATTGCTCAATCTTGTCGCCGGCTTCGAGATGCCGGATACCGGACGGTTGACGATCGACGGCGAGGATGTCACCGGCCTGGCGCCCGACCGGCGGGCGGTGACGATGGTGTTCCAGGAGAACAACCTGTTCGGCCATCTCGACATCGCCGCAAATGTCGGTCTCGGGCGGTCGCCGTCGCTGCGGCTGACGATGGAGGACCGGGACCGCGTCGCCGAGGCGCTGGCGCGAACCGGACTTGCCGGCAAGGCCGACCGGCTGCCGGCGGCGCTTTCCGGCGGCGAACGCCAGCGTGCCGCGCTGGCCCGCGCGCTGGTGCGCGACCGACCGGTGCTGCTGCTCGACGAACCCTTCGCCTCGCTCGGACCGGCGCTGCGCGCCGACATGCTGGACCTGGTGGCGGAGCTGCATGGCGAGCGCGGCATGACCGTCCTGATGGTCAGCCACCATCCCGGCGACGCGCGCCGGCTCGGCCGGCGCATCCTGTTCGTCGACGAGGGCCGCATCGCCGCGGACGGGCCGGCCGGCGACCTGCTGGGCGACAATGCGCCGGCGATCGTGGCGGACTATCTGGGCTCCGATCCCGGGCAACGGGGCCGATGACGGCGGCCCGCCCGGATGCCGACATAATTGCACGGCACAGAGGGCCATTCGCTTCGGTCTGGAACGTGCTATATGTCGGCGCGCAAGGCCCTGCCGGAAAGATGACGACCATGGGGACCAGACAGCGCTCAGTTCCGGCGACCGCCGCCGGGCGAAAACCGGTTGCGGCGGGTCCGCTGCCGGTGGTAGCCGTGCTCGGCCTGTTGCTCTCCGGCTGCCAGTTCACCAACAGCGCCATCAGCGAGCAGGCGTTCCAGCCGTCGCGCAACCCGATCACCATCGAGACCGCCGAGAAGAACGACCGGCTGGCCGAGATCGCCCGTACCCAGCATCCCCGCATCCTGGCGACCTATGGCGGCGAGTATCAGAATGCGAAGCTGGAACGCATGGTGGCCAAGGTGGTCGGCCAGTTGACCGGCATCTCCGGCGGTCCGGCGCAGACATACCGCATCACCATCCTCAATTCGCCCAACGTCAACGCGTTCGCGCTGCCGGGCGGTTATCTCTACGTGACGCGCGGTCTGCTGGCGCTGGCCAACGATTCGGCCGAACTCGCCGCCGTCATCGCTCACGAAATGGGGCATGTGACCGCCAATCACGGCATCGAGCGGCAGCGCAAGGAAGCGGAGGAGGAACTGGCCACGCGCGTGGTCTCCGACGTGCTCGGCAATGACCGCAAGGCGCGTACCGCGCTGGTGCGCGGCAAGCTCAGGCTGGCGCAGTTTTCCCGCAACCAGGAACTGGAGGCCGACGTGATCGGCATCAAGGCGATGGGCGAGGCGGGTTTCGACACCTATGCCGCGCCGCGCTTCCTGCAGTCGATGGCCGCCTACAGCGATTTTCGCGCCGTGAGCGGGGCGGACGACGCCAGCCTCGATTTCCTCGCCACCCATCCGGCAGCGCCGCGGCGGATCGAACTCGCCATGCGCCATGCGCGCCAGTTCGGGTCGCCCAATAGCGGCAACCGCGACCGCGACTCTTATCTTGCAGGTATCGACGGCATCGTGTTCGGCGACACGCCCGACGAGGGCTATGTGCGCGGCCGCACCTTCCTGCACCCGGGGCTGGGCGTGGCATTCTCGGTGCCGGCCGGCTTCGTCATCGACAACTCCGCCGATGCCGTGACCGCGGCGGGTCCGGGCGATATCGCGGTTCGCTTCGACGCGGTCGCGGTATCCAAGCGGACCAAAGCGACGGATTACATCCGCAGCGGCTGGGTGGTCGGGCTGGACGAGGCCTCCATCCGTCCGGTCACCGTCAATGGTCTGGAAGGCGCCAATGCCCGCGCCCGCGCCGACGGATGGAAGTTCGACATAACGGCGGTGCGCGTCGGTGACCAGATCTACCGGCTGCTGACCGCCGCCCCGCTTTCGAGCCAGAAGCTCGAAGAGGTGGCGGGCGGCGTTTCGGCAAGTTTCCGCCGCATGGGCGAGGCGGAGAGGGCCAATCTGAAGCCGCTGACGGTGAAGGTGGTCACGGTCAAGCCGGGCGACACGATCGCCAGCATCGCCGGGCAGATGGCCGGCACCGACCGCAAGCTCGGGCTTTTCAGACTGCTGAACGCGCTTCCCGCCGGCGCCGCCGTCTCCGCCGGCGACAAGGTCAAGATCATCACCGACCGGTGATTGCCGCCGGCACGAGGCGGGTAACATGGCCCATCTTGCGGCCGGGGCGGGCTTCGGCCTTGCCGTAGAGATGGACAACCGCGCCGGCCTCGGCCGCCAGTTCGGCAAGACGGTCGACATCGTCGCCGATCAGGTTTTCCATGACACAGTCGGCGTGCCGGTCGGTGGCGCCGAGCGGCAGGCCCGCGACGGCGCGGATATGCTGCTCGAATTGCGAAACCGCGCAGGCCGCTTCCGTCCAGTGGCCGGAATTGTGCACGCGAGGGGCGAATTCGTTGGCGAGCAGGTCGTTTCCGACGACGAAGAACTCGATACCGATGACGCCGACATAGTCGAGCGCCTCCATCAGCGCCTTCGCCTTGTCGCGGGCCAGCCCCGCCAGCGCGGGCGGGATGGCCGCCGGCACGGTCGACATATGCAGGATGCCGTCGCGATGTACGTTTTCCGCCGGTTCGTAGGCGGCGAAGCCGCCATCTTCCGCGCGCGCGGCGATGATGGAAATCTCCCGGTCGAAGGCAACGAACCCTTCCAGGATGAGCGGTACGCCGCCCATTTCGGCAAAGCTTCCTTGCGCTTCGCCGGGACCGGCATCGCGAAACCGCTTCTGGCCCTTGCCGTCATAGCCGAGCCGGCGGGTCTTGAGCACGCCGTTGCCGCCCATGTCGGCAAGCGCGGCGGCGAGCTCCGCGTCGCTGTCGACCCGGAGGAACGGCGCCGTCGGAAGCCCGGCCTCGTTCAGGAAGCGTTTTTCGACGAGGCGGTCCTGGGCGATCTCGAGCGCGCGCGGCGGCGGAAGGACCGGCGTGCTTGCCGCCAGTTTTTCCGCGGCCGCGACGGGCACGTTCTCGAATTCGTAGGTGACGACGTCCGCGCGGCGCGCCAGTTCGCCGAGCGCGGCGGCATCGTCATAGGCGGCTTCGATCTGATGGTTGGCCACCTGTGCCGCCGGACAGCCGGCCTGCGGCTCGAGGATCACGGTGCGATAGGACAGCCTCGCCGCGGCCATGGCCAGCATGCGGCCGAGCTGGCCGCCGCCGATGATGCCGATGGTGGAGAGCGGCGGAAGCGGCGCGGTCATGCGTCGTTCGAGGGGAATTCGGCGACGCTTGCGGTCAGGCCGGCGCGGTAGGCCTCGAGCCTTTCGGCGACGCCGTCGTCGGCAAGCGCCAGCACGGCGGCGGCGAGAAGCGCCGAATTGACCGCGCCCGCCTTGCCGATCGCGAGCGTGCCGACAGGGATGCCGGCGGGCATCTGTACGATCGACAGCAGCGAATCCCGACCCGAAAGCGCCCTGGTTTCGGCCGGGACGCCGAATACCGGCAGCGTGGTCATGGCGGCCGTCATGCCCGGCAAATGCGCCGCACCGCCGGCGCTCGCCAGGATGACCTTGAACCCGTTCCTTTTCGCATTGCGGGCGAAGTCGTAGAGCCGGTCCGGCGTGCGGTGGGCCGAGACGATGCGCGCCTCGTGCGAGATTTCCAACTCGTCGAGCATCTCGGCTGCGTGACGCATGTTTGGCCAGTCGGACTGGCTGCCCATG
This sequence comes from Rhizobiaceae bacterium, assembly GCA_041397625.1. Classification (GTDB taxonomy): domain Bacteria; phylum Pseudomonadota; class Alphaproteobacteria; order Rhizobiales; family Rhizobiaceae; genus JAWKWH01. Next base: position 57,493 of record JAWKWH010000004.1, on the reverse strand, counting down.
ATGATCGCGACGTCGGCCATGCGTGGATTTTCCCGTTGCGGCGTTGACAGGCTGATTTTCCGGTCAGGCGATGATGTCGGGGATAATCCGGTCTTCCACGACCTGCAACCGGTCTTTGAGCGCCAGCTTCTTCTTTTTCAGCCGCTGGATCTGCAGGGGATCGCAGCCGGTCTGGATCATGGCGCCGATCGCTGCGTCCAGATCGTTGTGTTCCTGCTTCAGCCGGGCATATTGAAGGCGGATTTCAGCCTGTTCCTGTTCCGACATGCGTGCAGTCTCGATCCGTTGGCGGCCGTTTTTTCACTTGGCGACAAGCCGCCAATACGCCGGCGGACTGAACCAATCGCTTACCACAATTCAGGCAAATCGGAAATGCCGTCACGCGATATTCGACTTTGCCTGAAAGTGGTGGCACACTGTCACAAGACCGTCGGGAATCACCCGCGGCGGGTGGTCGCGGCGGTCGTTCGAGGAACCTTTGAAGAAGGGGAGACCAGCCTATGTCACTTGCGTCCCATATTGCCGAGCTTCAGAAAAAACACGGCGACATCGAGCGGCAAATCGACGAGGCGATGAACCATCCTTCCGTCGACCCGCTTGAAATCGCCACGCTGAAACGACGCAAACTGGCGATCAAGGACGAGATAGTAAAGCTCGAGAAACCGCTCACGCATTAAGCGGCCGGCTGAGCCGTTTCCGCCACGCCGCGATCGGAATTCGATTGCCGCGGCGGCTGTTCCAACTGTCGGGGGATCCCGCACCGATTCCCCGCCGGGTTATTGTTTTTTCCGACAGACAAGTTCCCCTGCCATCGCGACGGACGAATGTCAGCGCGCGGCGATCGCCGCCGCGGCACCCGCCATCAGGCCGGCGCTGGTCCGGTTGGAGGCCCGCATCGCCCGCGGGCTTTTGAAGAAACGGCGGGCGCTGGCGGCGGCAAAGGCCCAGCCGAAATCGATGACGATCAGCACGGCCATCATCGTCGCTGTCAGTTCGGCCCATCCGGCGATTGTGACGCCGCCGAGGTCGACGATCGCCGGCAGCAGCGCCAGGTAGAACATCATGATCTTGGGATTGCCGAGCGTGACCGCCATGCCGGCTGCGAACAGTTTGACCGGCGACGTGGTCGCCGGCAGGGCGCTCTCGTTCACGCTCACCGGCGCTGTCCACATTTTCCACGCCAGCCAGGCGAGGTAGGCGACGCCCGCCCATTTGAGCAGGGTGAACGCGAAGTGGAAGGTGGCAGCGACGGCCGACAGGCCGAACACGGCCAGCGACAGCCAGATCGCCTCGCCGATCCACATGGCGGCCAGAAACGGCAGCACGTCGCGCAGGCCGCGCGTCAGAACACGCGCGACCAGGGCTGCGATCGAGGGTCCGGGCGAGCCGGCGGCGACGAAAAGGGCCGCCGCGAAGACGGCAAGCGCCGCGGGCTCCATGTCAGCCCTTCTTGTTCTGCCGGTTGTCGATCAGGTCGTCGACGACTGCGGGATCGGCGAGCGTCGAGGTGTCGCCGAGCGAGCCGAAATCGTCCTCGGCGATCTTGCGCAGGATGCGGCGCATGATCTTGCCGGAGCGCGTCTTGGGCAAGCCCGGCGCGAACTGGATCTTGTCCGGCGAGGCGATCGGCCCGATCTCGTTGCGCACATGGGCGACAAGCTCCTTGCGCAGGGCGTCGGACCCGGTCTCGCCGGCCATCAGCGTGACGTAGCAGTAGATGCCCTGGCCCTTGATGTCGTGCGGATAGCCGACCACGGCAGCCTCCGACACCTTGTCGTGCGACACCAATGCGCTTTCCACTTCGGCCGTGCCCATGCGGTGACCGGAGACGTTGATCACGTCGTCGACGCGCCCGGTGATCCAGTAGTAGCCGTCCTCGTCGCGGCGGCAGCCGTCGCCGGTGAAGTACTTGCCCTTGTAGCTGGAGAAATAGGTCTGGACGAAGCGCTCGTGGTCGCCATAGACGGTGCGCATCTGTCCGGGCCAGGAATCGACGATGCACAGATTGCCGTCGGTGGCGCCTTCGAGCACCTTGCCGTCATTGTCGACGAGCTGCGGCTGGACGCCGAAGAAGGGTCGGGTGGCCGAGCCGGCCTTCAGGTCGGTGGCGCCGGGCAGGGGCGTGATCATGATGCCGCCCGTCTCGGTCTGCCACCAGGTGTCGACGATCGGCGACTTCTGTTCCCCGACGACATTGTAATACCACTCCCAGGCCTCCGGATTAATCGGCTCGCCGACCGAGCCGAGTACGCGCAGCGACTTGCGCGACGTGGAGGTGACGTGGCTGTCGCCGGCGCCCATCAGGGCGCGGATGGCGGTGGGCGCGGTGTAGAAGATGTTGACCCTGTGCTTGTCGACCACGTCCCAGAAGCGGCTCGCCGACGGGTAGTTGGGCACGCCCTCGAACATCAGCGTGATGGCGCCGTTGGCGAGCGGGCCGTAGACGATGTAGGAATGGCCCGTGACCCAGCCGACATCGGCCGTGCACCAGTAGATGTCGCCGTCCTGGTAGTCGAACACGTAGCGGTGGGTCATCGCCGCAAAGACCAGATATCCGCCCGTGGTATGCAGCACACCCTTGGGCTTGCCGGTGGAGCCCGACGTGTAGAGGATGAACAGCGGATCCTCCGCCTTCATCTTTTCCGGCTTGCAGTCGGGTTTCGCCGCCGCCATTTCCTTGTGGTACCAGAGGTCGCGGCCCTCGGTCCAATCGACCTTGGCGCCGGTGCGGCGCACCACCAGCACGTTCCTGACGTCGGCGCCGAATTTCCTCGCCAGCTCGATTGCCTTGTCCGTATTGGCCTTGAGCGGGACGGTGCGGCCGCCGCGCAGGCCCTCATCGGCGGTGATGACGAACCTGGAGTCGCAATCCTCGATGCGGCCGGCCAGCGCGTCGGGCGAGAAACCGCCGAACACCACCGAATGGACGGCGCCGATGCGCGTGCAGGCCAGCATGGCGTAGGCCGCCTCGGGGATCATCGGCATGTAGATGGTGACGCGGTCGCCCTTCTTGACGCCGTTCGACTTCATCACGTTGGCGAGCCGGCAGACATTGTCGTAGAGCTCGTTGTAGGTGATCTTCTTGTCGTCGTAGGGATTGTCGCCTTCCCAGATGATCGCCGTCTGATCGCCGCGCTTCTTAAGATGCCGGTCGATGCAGTTGTAGGAGACGTTGGTGACGCCGTCCTCGAACCACTTGATCGACACCTTGCCGGTAAACGAGGTGTTCTTGACCTTGGTGAAAGGCTTGAACCAGTCGATGATCTTGCCGTGCCGGGCCCAGAACTTTTCCGGGTTCTTCACGCTCTGGCCATACCATTTCAGATAGGTGTCGTTGTCGACCAGCGCGTGCTTCTTCCACGCGCTCTTGACCTTGTGCTTGTGAACCTCGGACATGGTGACCTCCTCACGACAAACAATGAAATGTAACGGGCCGGGCGCTCCGGCGCCGCTTTCGGCGAATTCTACTAGCAGCTTCCCGGATGCCACAAAATTAGACATATGGCGAGCCGGCTCGGCGGCGAAGGAATTGGTTAACGCATTTTGGCGAGACTTTTCAAAGGGAGGTTCGCGTGCACCGGAAAAGGAGCAGGCAATGGCGAGCAATCGCGAAACCGAGCTGATGCTCAAGGGCTACGGGCTGACCACCGCCGAGTTCATCTACCACATGCCCGATCACCCGCATGTGCTGCAGAGCTTCATCTGGCAGACCTACGACATCGCGCCGAAATTTCCGGTGCTCTTTCGCTTCATCGATTTCTGGAAGGAGAAGATCGAGGGACCGCTGCATTCGATCCGCTACACCCACAGAAAGCTGATCTCGGCAAGCGAATGGCGCAACGTGTCGGGCGAACTGGTGCTGCACTGAGAGATGCCGGGCGCCAGCAGCACATTTGCGGCGGGAGCCCTGCCGGCCAGGTCGGCGGTATCGCGTCCATCCGGTAGCCTGCACCGGAGATAGAAGCGCCGCGCGGCGTCAGCCAGGGTTCGAGCCCGATGGTCTCAGGCCGCCCGGACGCCTGCCGCCACGCCCGCGCCAGGCGGCGACGCAGTTCCTCCATGCGTTTTCGGTACCGGCCGCTCGAAAGAACGTTTGCAATCAGTTCCGTTGCAACCGGGCCCGGCCCGCCGAAGCTGGTCGTCCTTTGCGTCGCCCTCGCGAAGAGGTCCGCATGATCGCGGGACGGCAACGCTATAACGGGCAATCTGAGGTGTTTGGCGGAGAGGGAGGGATTCGAACCCCCGATAGAGTTGCCCCTATACCGCATTTCGAGTGCGGCGCTTTCAACCGCTCAGCCACCTCTCCGCAGGCACCCTGCCGCTGGCGGCGGGCTGCGCGGCGCCTAGATAACGGCTGGCCGCGCCGCGCACAAGTGGGAATTTCCGCCGCAGGGCGCAAGCTCATGCGGCGCCCGGGCTCCGGGCGAGCGCGGTTTTCCTTGACATTCCCCCCTGCCTTCGGCATGAGACCGCCAGCCAGCGGCGTGGACACCGGTCCGCGCCGCTTGGCGTTGAGAACACGAACCCGAAACGACTGACAAAAAGACGGCCGGAACGGCCATGACCGTTCACGTGCCGACGGAACATGCGAAAGGCAAAAAAGATGTTCGCAGTCATCAAGACCGGCGGAAAGCAGTTCCGCGTTACCGCCAACGACCTGCTGAAGGTCGAGAAGCTCGCAGGCGCCGCCGGCGACGTGGTCGAATTCGATCATGTGATGCTGGTCGGCGAGGGCGAGAAGACCTCGGTCGGCACCCCCTTCGTCGAAGGCGCGCTGGTGACCGCCGAGATCGTCGAGCAGGGCCGCGCCCGCAAGGTGATCACCTTCAAGAAGCGCCGCCGGCAGAATTCGCGCCGCACCCGCGGCCATCGCCAGTTGCTCACCACGGTGCGCATTTCCGAGATCCTGACTGGTGGCGCCAAACCGTCGAAGAAGGCCGCAGCCAAGAAGGAAGCCCCGAAGGCCGAAACCAAGGCCAAGGACGAGGCTCCGGCCAAGAAAGCCGAGCCGAAGGCCGAGGCGAAGCCGGCCGCCAAGAAGGACGAGGCGCCGGCCGCGGCCGCACCGCTCTTCACCGCGCCGAAGGGCGAGGCCGACGACCTGACCAAGATCAAGGGCATCGGCCCGGTCGCCGCCGGCCAGCTCAACGAGCAGGGCATCACAACCTACGCCCAGGTCGCGGCGCTGAGCGACAAGGACATCGAGCGCATCGACGAGGCGATGCCGTTTTCGGCCGACCAGATCACCGACTGGCGCGCCCAGGCGAAGGAACTGGCCAAATAGGCCATACTTGAATCGAGGCGCCGAAGCGCGCATAAGCACATCAACGCGCCTGACCAGCGGCGCAAAGGAGAATTGAGATGGCACACAAGAAAGCCGGTGGTTCGTCGCGCAACGGTCGCGATTCCGAATCCAAGCGCCTTGGCGTCAAGAAGTTCGGCGGCGAGCAGGTCGTGGCCGGCAACATCATCATCCGCCAGCGCGGCACCAAGTGGCATCCCGGCACCAATGTCGGCATGGGCAAGGACCATACGCTTTTTGCGCTGCAGGACGGTTCCGTCGCGTTCCGCAAAAAAGCCAATGGCCGCACCTATGTGTCGGTAAACCCGATCATGGAGGCCGCGGAGTAGCCGGTTCCGCTCAAACGAACACCGGCGTCCCATCTCGGACCCGGAGTTTGAAGGCAGCAAAGCCAGACAGTCGAAGGGGAGATGGGCCGCCATCTCCCCTTTTCCTATTTGGCGTTGGAGGTTGCCATGGAAGTTCTGCTCACGAGACGGCTCACCTTGAGGCCGCCGCTGGAGGTCGATGCCGACGACATCGCGCTGCACCTGTCCAACTGGAAGGTGAGCCGCATGCTGGCGCGCGTGCCGTTCCCCTATGACCGCCAGGATGCGGCCGACTGGATCGCGCGGCGCGCGGCATCGAGCGCGGACGAGATCGTCTTCACCATCCACCGCGAGCGCCTGATCGGCGTGATCGGCATCGAGGGCGACGCGTCGGCGCCGCGCCTCGGCTACTGGCTGGGCGAGGCCTGGTGGGGCAACGGGCTGATGAGCGAAGCCGTCGGCGCCGTGCTCGACCTGGTCTTTTCCAGGCGGCCCGACGCTGCGGTCTCGTCGTCGGTCTTCACCGACAATCCGGCATCGCTGCGCCTGCAGCAGCGCCTCGGTTTCAGGGTCACCGGCGCCGGCGAGACCTTCTCGGCCGCCCGCCAGGCCATGGCCGGCGACGTCCGCACCGAACTCAGCCGGGCCGATTTCACCGGCACGGCGGGAGCCCTGTTCGATGTCGCCGCCTGAGCGTTGTCGGTCCTCAGGTTTCGGACCGGGCGATCTCGATCCACACCGGGCGGTGGTCGGAACCGGCCGCCTGCGTGTCGACGCGCGCCTTGCCGGCGTGGCCGGCGAGTTCCGCGGTGGCAAAGCAGAAGTCGATGCGCTTCGGCGCCAGCGCCCCTTCCGGGTCGAACCAGCTGTGGCTGTCGGCTGCCACCGTGCCGTCTGGAATCGAGACGTCGCAGAAATCATCGGCATTGGGCGGGCGGCCGAACTGGGGATCGGTGTCGCCGCAAAGCGCTATGTATTCCGGCGTCTCCGGCTCGAAATTGAAATCGCCCATCAGCAGCGCATGCCCGGGATGCGGCGGCTCGGGAAATCCGAGCGAGGAAAGCCCGGTCACCGCGCCGCCCTCGCGGCCGTAGCCGAGCACGCGGTCCTTCAGGAAGGCGATCTGCGCCAGCCGCTCGCGCCGGCTGACATGGTCGAGATGCACGCTGTAGAAACGCACCGGACCGAGCGGCGTCTCGACCAAGGCCTCCAGCGCGCCGCGCTGCAGGTTCAGCATGTCGTAAGTTCGCGTTCGCGGCAGCAGCAGGTTGCGCGACGACAGGATCGGCGTCTTCGACAGCACCATGTTGCCGAACTCGAAATAGATCGACACGGCGTTATCGCCATCCCTGTGCGATCCCAGATCGACCTGGTAGGGCGAGCCGAACACGAAGAAGTAGTCGGGCAGCAGGTCGGCAAGCCCGGCCACCATGTCGGCGCCGCCATTTTGCGGATTGTTGCGCGAGACCTCCTGCAACGCTATCAGGTCGGCACCGCGCACCGCGTCGGCGATGCGCGCAAGATCGTAGTTGCCGTCCATGCCGACACCGAAGTGGATGTTGTAGGTGACGCATTGCATGGTATCGGCTCCGCTGCGTTTTACTGTTTTTCCGGTTTGCGCTGTCGCCTGCCCGACCGCCATGCGATAGAGCATCGTTCCGGTCAACTCAACACGGTCGCATGCGGCCGAACGGCGACACGATCATGAAGTTCCTCGACACCGCAAAGGTCTATATCCGCTCCGGCGACGGCGGTGCTGGCTCGGTCTCGTTCAGGCGCGAGAAGTTCATCGAGTTCGGCGGCCCCGACGGCGGCGACGGCGGGCGCGGCGGCGATGTGTGGGTCGAGGCGGTCGACGGGCTCAACACGCTGATCGATTACCGCTACAAGCAGCATTTCAAGGCCAAGACCGGCATGCACGGCATGGGCCGGCATAAGACCGGCGCCAAAGGTGCCGACGTGGTGCTCAAGGTACCGGCCGGCACCCAGGTGTTCGAGGAGGATGACGAGACGCTGATCTGCGACCTGGTCGAGACCGGCGACCGTTTCCTGCTCGCCAAGGGCGGCAATGGCGGTTTCGGCAACATGCACTTCAAGTCGTCGACCAACCGCGCGCCGCGCCGGGCCAATCCGGGCCTGCCGGGCGAGGAGCGCACCATCCGGCTGCGCCTGAAGCTGATCGCCGATGCCGGCCTCGTCGGACTGCCCAATGCCGGCAAGTCGACCTATCTTGCCCGCGTCAGCGCCGCCAAGCCGAAGATCGCCGACTATCCGTTCACCACGCTGCATCCGGGTCTCGGCGTCGCCCGCATCGATGCGCGTGAATTCGTCATCGCCGACATTCCGGGCCTCATCGAAGGTGCGCATCAGGGCGCGGGCATTGGCGACCGCTTTCTCGGTCACGTCGAGCGCACCCGCGTGCTCCTGCACCTGGTTTCGGCCCGCGAGGACGATCCGGCCGCCGCCTGGCGCACCGTACGCCGCGAGCTTGAGGCCTATGGGCACGGCCTTGCCGAAAAGCCCGAGATCGTCGCCCTGTCGCAATGCGACATCCTCGACGGGGAAACGCGCGCCGACAGGCTCGCTGCACTGGCGGCGGAGACGGGCGGCGGGGTGCTCGCCATCTCGGCGGTCAGCGGCGAGGGTATCGAGCAGTCGCTGCGCCGGCTGATGGACGCGATTGCCGAAACGCGGATGGAAGAGCTGGACGAGACGCCAGATGCGCGCTGGCAGAAGACGGACGGCATGCCGTGAAACCGCTCGACCGCTATCGCCGTATCTGCGTCAAGATCGGTTCGTCGCTGCTGGTCGAGCCCGGCACCGGCATCCGCGCCGACTGGCTGGCCTCGCTTTGCGCCGACCTTGCCGATATCGCGGCGCGCAAGACCGATGTCATCGTCGTTTCTTCCGGCGCCATCGCGCTTGGCCGCACCATTCTCGGCCTCGGCGACCGCGTGCTGAAACTGGAGGAGAGCCAGGCGGCGGCGGCGGCAGGCCAGATCGCGCTGGCGCGCGCCTGGTCGGAAGCGCTCGACAGGCGCGGCTACCGTTCCGGCCAGGTGCTGGTTACGCTCGGCGACACCGAGGAACGCCGGCGCTACCTCAATGCGCGGGCGACGATCGGCACGCTTCTGAAGCTCGGCGCCATCCCGGTGATCAACGAGAACGACACCGTCGCCACGTCCGAGATCCGCTATGGCGACAACGACCGGCTCGCCGCCCGCGTGGCGACGATGATGGGCGCCGACCTGCTGGTGCTGCTCTCCGACGTCGACGGTCTCTACTCGGCTCCGCCCGCCAGGGACGATGCGGCGCGTTTCGTCGACGAGGTCAGGCGGATCACGCCCGACATACAGGCGATGGCGGGCGAGGCCGCCTCCGGCCTTTCGCGCGGCGGCATGCGCACCAAGCTCGACGCCGGCCGCATCGCGACCGAGGCCGGCACGGCGATGATCATCACGTCGGGCACGGGGATGAACCCGCTTGCGGCGATGGCCAATGGCGCGCGCTCGACCTTCTTCCATCCTTCGCCGAGCCCGGTGAAGAGCTACAAGACCTGGATCGCCGGCCAGCTCGAACCGACCGGCACGATCACCATCGACGACGGCGCCGTCGCCGCGCTGTCGAAAGGCAAGTCGCTGCTGCCGGCCGGCGTCACCGGCGTCACCGGCGCGTTTTTGCGCGGCGATACCGTGGCGATCCGCGATCGCCAGGGGCACATTGTCGCTCGCGGGCTGGTTGCCTATGACGCCGCCGATGCCGTAAAGATCACCGGACTGAAGAGCAACGAGATCGCCGACCGCCTGGGATACGAAGCCCGTTCCGCGATGGTGCACCGCGACGACCTGGTGATGGCGGGAACGGGCAACGCCGAAACCGGATCGTCTGGAGACTGAAACCGATGCTGGACAAGACCGCCACGGCGCCGGCCGATATCGCCGAACAGATGCTCGACATGGGCCGCCGCGCCCGTACCGCGGCCGGGCGGATCGCGATCGCCGGAACCGAGATCAAGAACGGTGCGCTGCAGGCGATGGCGATGGTCATCGAGCGCGAGGTCGGCACGATCCTGACCGCCAACGCCAGGGACCTGGCCGCCGCCAGTGAGGCGGGCATGGCCGACGCCTTCGTCGACCGGCTGACGCTCAACGAGGAACGCATCAGGGCGATGGCCGCCGGCATCCGCGACATCGCCGCGCTCGACGATCCCGTCGGCGAGGTGATCGCCTCCTGGCGCCGGCCCAACGGGCTGAAGATCGAGCGCGTACGCACGCCGCTCGGCGTCCTCGGCGTCATCTATGAGAGCCGGCCCAACGTCACGGCGGACGCCGCCGCGCTCTGCCTCAAGGCCGGCAACGCCGTCATCCTGCGCGGCGGTTCGGATTCGTTTCATTCCTCGCGCGCGATCCACGAATGCCTGACCCGCGGGCTGGAGACCACGGGCCTTCCCGCCGACGCCATACAGCTCGTGTCGACGACCGATCGCGCCGCCGTCGGCGAGATGCTCAAGGGCCTGAACGGCGCCATCGACGTCATCGTTCCGCGTGGCGGCCGGAGCCTGGTGGAGCGGGTGCAAACCGAGGCGCGCGTGCCGGTCTTCGCCCATCTTGAGGGCGTGTGCCATGTCTATATCGACAAGTCGGCCGATCTCGACATGGCGATCGGGATCGCGGTCAACTCGAAGATGCGCCGCACGGGTATCTGCGGCGCTGCCGAGACGCTTCTGGTCGACCGCAAGGCGGTCGGCACCCATCTGATCCGCGTGCTGCAGGAACTGGTCAATGCCGGATGCGAGATCCGCGCCGACCAGGAGGCCATACGGGGCTTCCGCCTCGCCAAGCCGGCAACCGAGGAGGACTGGTCGACCGAATATCTCGATGCCGTCATCTCGGTCGCCATCGTCGACGGGATCGAGGGCGCCATCGGCCATATCGGCCGCTATTCGTCCAATCACACCGAGGCCATCGTCGCGGAGGACCGCCAGGCGGTGGAGCGCTTCTTCAACGAGGTCGATTCGGCGATCCTGCTGCACAATGCCTCGACCCAGTTCGCCGATGGCGGCGAATTCGGCATGGGTGCGGAGATCGGCATCGCCACCGGTAAGATGCACGCCCGCGGCCCGGTCGGCGTCGAACAGTTGACGTCGTTCAAATATTGCGTGCGCGGCAGCGGCCAGACGCGGCCTTGAAGCGTTCGGCGACCGACAGCGGCGGCGTTGCCGCCCGCTACCTGCGCATGCCGCATGTCGAGCGCGGCCTGGCGGTCGGCCTGTTCGGCGGCTCCTTCAACCCGCCGCATGGCGGCCACAGGCTGGTGGCCGAAATCGCGCTCAGACGGCTGCGGCTCGACCAGCTCTGGTGGATCGTCACGCCCGGCAATCCGCTGAAATCGGGCCGCGAGCAGGCGACGCTGGAGACCCGGCTCGCCGCGTCGGAACGCGTCGCCGACGATCCGCGCATCCGCGTCACCGCCTTCGAGGCGGCACACGATGTCCGTTTCACCGCCGACACGGTCGATCTGGTGACGAGCCGCAATCCCGGCGTGAACTTCGTCTGGGTGATGGGCGCCGACAACCTGAAGACCTTCCACAAATGGCAGCGATGGCGCAGCATCGCCGAGACGTTGCCGATCGCGGTAATCGACCGGCCGGGCTCGACGCTCGCCTTCCTGTCGTCGATCATGGCGATCGCCTACGACTTCGCCCGTGTCGACGAGGACGATGCGGGCATATTGTCCCGTCGCAAGGCGCCGGCCTGGACCTTCATCCACGGGCCGCGATCCTCGCTTTCCTCGACCGCGATCCGCAGCGCTCGCTAATTTTGTCTGTGAAAATCGCGTCGCATTTCAATTGGCGCGCCGTGTCCGTTGCGCCGATCCTGCCGGCATGAAAATCGAGGCCGACCTGACCGAAATAGCCGCCTATGGCGAAGGCGAGATGCCGGCGCCGGCCACCGCCGTCGCCAGCGTCATCCTGTCGATGGCGCTGATCGCCGTCGGCAACGGCCTGATCTTCGCCTTCGTGCCGCTACGGCTCGCGCTTGAAGGCTTACCGCCGGTGCTCGCGGGCTCGATGGTCATTGCGCTTTCGGCCGGTGGCATCGCCGGCTGCTTCCTGACCGGGATCCTGGTTCGCCGCGTCGGCCATGCGCGGGTCTACATGACTTTTTCGGCGCTGATCATCCTGTCCAGCGTGGTGTTGAGTGTCGGCCTGTATCCGGTTCTGTGGCTGGCGGCGCGTGCCGTCTACGGCATTGCGATCACCGGCCTGTTCATCGTGTCGCAGAGCTGGCTCAACGACGTCGTCGGCAACGACATCCGCGGCCGCGTGCTGGCGATCTTCTATGTCTCGTACATCGTCGGCATCGGTGTCGGCTCCTATCTCATCGCCCATGTCGATGTCGCGACCGGCATGGCGCCGCTGGTCGCCATCTCGTTTGCCGCGCTGTCGATCGTGCCCGTCGGTCTCACCCGCCTCAGGCCGCCGCCGCCGCCGGAAACCGCCTCGATATCGGTCCGCGCGGTCTGGCGCATATCGCCGGTGGCGCTCGTCGGCATGCTGGCGGTCGGCGGGCTTACCATGATGATCGCCGGTTTCACGCCGATCCACCTGGCCGCTTCGGGCTACAGCAAGAACGAGATCGCGCTCCTGATGCTGGCGCTGCCGCTCGGCACGCTGCTGGTGCAGCTTCCCGCCGGCTGGCTCTCCGACCGGGTCGACCGGCGCTGCGTGCTTGCCGGTGCGGCGCTTATCGTCATCGCCGGCGGCATGGTCGCGCGGCTGTGGGACGGTTCGCCGATCCTGGTGCTGATCTGCATCTACGTGATCTGGGCCGGCGCGACCGAATCGATCTATTCGATCTCCAATGCGCACGCCAGCGACCGCGCCGAACGCGGCGAACTGGTGCAGGTCGCAAGCACCATGCTGTTTGCCTGGTCGCTCTCGGGCTTCCTGATTCCGGCCGTGGCGACGACGCTGACCGCCATCCATGGCACGATCACCTTCATCTATGTGGCGATCGTCATCGCCGCGCTGTTCGTTGCGTTCACGGCGTGGCGCATCGCCACCAGCAGGCCGGTTCCGGCGGACGAAAGCGGATCGTTCGCGCCGATGACGGCCCAGGCGCCGGTTGCCGCCGATCTTGCCTATCAGCCCGGTGAAGACGCGCCATCGACCGGCCCGGGCGTGGCAAATCCGGCCACTGTCTTGAAACGTTAAGATTTTCCTGCATATCTTAGGGATGTTCCGGTCCGGTGACCGGATGATTTGGTTGTTCTTTCCAGGAAAGGGAAAACGCTGAGAACAGCAAATACGCGGAAGGTATCTCACGAGCCTTCACCTGCCGAGATGGGCGCGAATGGCGACTCGTCTGTGGCACTCGACATCGTTCTTGCCAGTCTCGAAGACTCCAAGGCCGAAAACATCGTTCCGATCGACATCCAGGGCAAGTCCAGTCTCGGCGACCACATGGTCGTTGCGTCGGGGCGGTCGCACAGGCACGTCTCCGCCGTGGCCGATCACCTGCTCAAGGCCCTGAAGGATGCCGGCTTCGGCAAGGCCCGCGTCGAAGGACTGCGGAATGCCGACTGGGTGCTGATCGACGCCGGCGACGTCATCGTCCACGTTTTCCGGCCCGAAGTCCGGGACTTCTACAACATCGAGAAAATGTGGCTGACGCCCGATCTTGATGACCAGACCGTACACTGAACCCGGTCCGGCCGGCTGACGGTGCGCATATCCGTTCACGCGATCGGGCGATTGAAGCGCGGCCCGGAGCGTGAGTTGTGCGACCGCTATTTCGAGCGCTTCGCCCGCGCCGGCCCGCCCTTGGGCCTTGAATTCGCCGGGCTTCGGGAGTTTGCCGAAGGCCGGGCCGGCGACGCTGCCGCCCGCCGTCGCGAGGAGGGCGAAAGGCTGCGAAAAGCGGTGGAGGGCGGACAGGGCCTGATCCTGCTCGACGAAACCGGCAGGAACCTCGATTCCCGCGCCTTCGCCGCCATGCTGGCGGGCCTTCGCGACGAGGGCGTGCGCGACTGCGTGGTCGCCATCGGCGGCCCGGACGGCCACGATCCGGAACTCAGGGCGGCGGCCCGCCAGGTCATATCGTTCGGCAAGCTTACCTGGCCGCACCAACTGGCCCGCATCATGCTGGCGGAACAGCTCTATCGCGCCACGACAATTCTTGCCGGCCACCCCTACCACCGCGGCTGATCCGCAGCTATTTTCGCCATATTGGCCGCCATGGTTAGCGCATCCTTTACGCAAAGGGGCGATGATGGCGGACAACGCGACGTGACAACGGGGTCGAGACGGGACAACTTGCGCGCAAGAGCATTCATACGGTGCGGCGCCGGCTTTGCCGCCTGCCTCTGCGTTGCCCTGGCGGCCGGCCTGCCGGTGGCCGGCGCGCAGGATCGGGATCCCGCCGAGCTCGAGGCGCGCAATATAGAGAACCGCCGCGAATATGACCGCCTGCGCCAGCAGATCACGCTTTCCGACGAGCGGCTGAAGACGCTGGAACAGGACGTTGCCGCGATCCGCAAGGACAATGCCAGCCTGACGGCGGCGTTGATCCAGGCGGCCAAGACCGAAAAGAAGATCTCCGAGGACGTCTCCGACATCGAGGCGCGGCTCGACACGCTCGAGAAGCGCAAGTTCGACATCCACACCTCGCTGAAGCTGCGCCGGGGCATTCTCGCCGAGGTTCTCGGCGCGTTGCAGCGCATGGGGCTCAACCCGCCGCCGGCCTTGCTGGTGACGCCGGAGGACGCGCTGGCGTCGGTACGCAGCGCCATCCTGCTCGGCGCCGTCGTGCCGGAGATGCGGGCGGAAACCGAGATCCTGTTCACAGACCTTCAGTCGCTGGCGCGCATTACAGCGTCGATCGGCGACGAAAGGCAGCGCCTTGTCGAGCGCATGACCGAGCAGGCTGCCGAGAAGGAACGGCTCGGCCGCCTGCTGGCGGAGCGAAAGCGGCTGCAGACGCAATCGGAAGCCGAGATGATGGCCGAACGACGCAAGGCCGAGGAGTTGGTCGGCAAGGCGTCGAACCTGAAAGACCTGATCGCCTCGCTTGAAAGCGAGATCGGCAGCATCCGGCGGGCGCGGGAAGAGGCGCGCCGCGCCGAGGAGGAGCGCAAGCGCCGCGAGGCCGAACTGGCCAACCGGCCGGTGCCGCGCGGCAATCGGCTTGAATTGAGCCGGTCCTTTTCCCAGCTAAGGGGCAAGGTCGCCCTGCCGGTCGCCGGGCGCATCGTGGCGCGCTTCGGCTCGCGCGACGGGGTCGGCGGCAAGCGCAACGGCGACACCGTTCAAACACAATCGGGAGCTATTGTCACAGCACCGACCGACGCAATCGTGCTATATTCCGGACCGTTCCGCTCCTATGGCCAAGTCTTGATCCTCGACGCGGGCGATGGATATCATGTCGTGATGGCTGGTCTGGACCGAATCAACGCCGCCTTCGGCCAATCGGTTCTGGCCGGAGAGCCGGTGGGCGCGATGGGTGAAATCCGTTTGGCGAGCTCTGTCGCTCACAAAACGGGAAACAACAGTCCGGAACTCTATGTGGAGTTCCGGAAGAACGGAAAACCGGTTGATCCAGCTCCGTGGTGGGCGGACAGACGAACGGGAAGGACTGCAAATGATTCGTAAGGTTTCGCTTCTTGCCGCCGGTGCCTTGATGGGCGCCTCGGCCATCAGCCTGATCAATGCCGCGCCGGGCTACGAAGCGAATGCCGCCGGGTCGGAGACCTATCGGCAGCTGGCGATTTTCGGCGACATTTTCGAACGCGTGCGCGCCCAGTACGTGACGCCGCCGTCGGAAAGCGAGCTCATCGAGAGCGCGATCAACGGCATGCTGGCCTCGCTCGATCCCCATTCGTCCTATCTCAACCCCGAAGCCGCTCAGGACATGCGCGTGCAGACCAGGGGCGAGTTCGGCGGCCTCGGTATCGAGGTGACGATGGAGAACGAACTGGTCAAGATCATCACGCCGATCGACGACACGCCCGCCGCCCGGGCCGGCGTGCTGGCCGGTGACCTGATCGCTGAGATCGACGGCGTGGAAGTGCGCGGCATGACGCTCAACGAGGCTGTCGACAAGATGCGCGGTCCGGTCAACACGCCGATCGAACTGACGATCGTTCGCGAGGGCGCCGACAAGCCGATCGAGATCACGATCATTCGCGACATCATCAAGGTCAAGGCGGTCAAATACCGGGTCGAGAACGATATCGGCTATCTCAAGATCACCTCGTTCACCGAGAAGACACAGACCGATCTGGAGCAGGCGATAGACAGGATCCAGGAGGAAATCCCGGCGGAGAAGCTCAAGGGTTTCGTGCTTGACCTGCGGCTCAATCCGGGCGGCCTGCTCGACCAGGCGATCAGCGTGTCGGATTCCTTCCTCGAACATGGCGAGATCGTTTCCACCCGCGGCCGCGAGGCCAGCGACGTGACCCGCTTCGATTCCAGGCCCGGCGACCTGACCGGCGGCAAGCCGCTGATCGTTCTGGTCAATGGCGGGTCGGCGAGCGCCTCCGAGATCGTTGCCGGCGCCCTGCAGGACCAGCGCCGCGCCACCATCGTCGGCAGCCGTTCGTTCGGCAAGGGATCGGTGCAGACCATCATCCCGCTGGCCGAAAACGGCGCCCTGAGGCTGACGACGGCGCTCTACTACACGCCGGCCGGCAAATCGATCCAGGGCAAGGGCATCACGCCGGACATCGAGGTCGCCCAGCCGCTGCCGGAAGAGCTGCAGGGCCGCGACGTCACGCGCGGAGAATCGGAACTGCGCGGTCACATCAAGGGTGCGGAAGAGGATGATGAGGGTTCCGGTTCGTCGGCCTATGTGCCGCCGGATCCGAAGGACGACAAGCAGCTGACCTTCGCGCTGCAACTGCTGCGTGGAGAACGCCACGATCCGGCCTTTCCGCCCGATCCCAACAAGACCGTGTTGAACCAGTAACGGTGACAGGTACCGCGTAATCATTGCCAGACCGGAGGTCCGGGCGTCCCGCGTCCGGGTCCCGGCGCCAACAACGTGGAAGCAGTTTGTCGCCCCTGGACAAGAAAATCGAGCAGCCGCTTGGCCAGAATCTGAAGCCCGGCCGGTCCGCAAGGACCGGACGGCGTCTCAGTTTCCGCGGAATGCTCGGCGTCCTGGCGGCGGTCGCGATTGCCGGTACGGCCGGCTTTGTCGCCCTGCGCGACGACGGACTGCGCCGGCCGGCGCCGGAGCCCGAAGCGGTGACCGTGGTGCCCGACCAGGAGGACGACGTCCACGACAAGGCGGATGTCGCGGCGGTCGATGCGGGCGACACTGTGATCGAGGAAACCAGCCCTTCCATCATCACGGTCGGTCCGGAACCGGAGCCGGCGGACAATGTCATCGTCATCCGCGATCCGTCGGCCGTGGGCCAGGATCTGCGCGTCGCCCATCTGCCCGACCGGGCGCTGATCGAACAGTCCGATTTCGGACCGCTGCCCAAGCGGGCCAGGGACGGCCGGCGTCCGTTCGACGTCTATGCCCGGCCATGGTCCGGCGCCCGCGGCGCCCGCGTCGCGATCGTCATCGGCGGGCTCGGCCTGTCGCAGACCGGCACCCAGGAAGCGATCAGGAAACTGCCCGGCGAGGTCACGCTGGCGTTCGCTCCGCACGGCAACAGCATCGGGCGCTGGATGACGGAAGCGCGCCGCGGCGGCCACGAGATCCTGATGCAGATACCGCTCGAACCGTTCGACTATCCGCAGGTCAATCCCGGCCGCAACACGCTGACGGTGGCGGGTGGCGACGAGAAGAACATCGCCAATCTGCGCTGGGTATTGGGACGGACCACCAACTATACCGGCGTGATGAACTATATGGGCGCGCGCTTCGTCGCCGACCGCACGGCGATGGAGCCGTTGATGGTCGAGCTCGGCCGGCGCGGCCTGCTCTATCTCGATGACGGCACCTCGGCGCGAACGCTCGCGCCGGAACTGGCGCCGCAGAAGGGCGTGCCGCTGGCAAGCGGCGACAATGTCATCGACGCGGTGCGCGACCGCGGCGAGATATTGAAGAAGCTCGACGAGCTTGAGCGCATCGCCCGCGCCAAGGGGTTCGCGCTCGGCACCGGATCGGCTTTCGACGTTACTGTCGACGCGGTCGCCGCCTGGGTGGGCGAGGCCAAGAAACGCGGCATCGAAATCGTTCCGGTGTCCGCGCTCGCCGACGATCCGGAAAGGCGGTAGGCGTGCCATGGGCCGGAAGGAAGTCGACCCGAAATCGCTGCCCTACCGGCCCTGTGTCGGCGTGATGGTGCTCAATGCCGAGGGCCTTGTCTGGACCGGCCGGCGCCTGTCGGAAGACAACAGCGAATCCGATGGCACGCCGCAGCTCTGGCAGATGCCGCAGGGCGGCATAGACAAGGGCGAGGAGCCGCTGCAGGCGGCGCTGCGCGAGCTCTACGAGGAGACCGGCATCCGGTCGGTCTCGCTGATTGCCGAGGCATCCGACTGGATACTTTACGATTTGCCGGATCATCTGGTCGGCATCGGGCTCAAGGGCAAGTATCGCGGCCAGAAACAGCGCTGGTTCGCCTTCCGCTTCACCGGCGACGAAGCGGAGATCAGCATCGATCCGCCGCCGGACGGCCACAAGCCGGAGTTCGACGCCTGGGCCTGGCGGCCGATGGTCGACCTGCCGTCGCTCATCGTGCCGTTCAAGCGCAAGGCCTATGAAGAGGTGGTGGCGGCGTTCGGGCACCTGGTCGAGGCAACATAACGAAGGTCGTCGGCGCACAGGTCGAATGACGCTTGTCGTCAGGGGTTCAGGTCAGCCCGGCTTTCATATTCGCGTCCTTCGGTGTTGGCGTAAATCTTCTCGGCCCGCCCGACGACATTATCGAACGGCACAAAGCCGACGTTGAAACGACTGTCGGTGGAATTGTCACGATGATCCCCGAGCATGAAATAGTGGCCTTCCGGCACGATATATTCGCGGGTGTTGTCGCCGGGGCTGCCATCGATGATGCTTAGAACCCGGTATTTGGCTCCGTTCGGCAGAGTTTCGATCTGAACCTCGGCTTCCTTGTCCCATCCCGGCTCGGAAAAGACCCCGGCCTTTCGCTGCAAGTCGACCGGTTCGCCATTGATGTACAGCACGCCGTCGATCATCTGTATGCGCTCGCCGGGCAGGCCGACGACACGTTTGACATAGTCGATATTCGTGTTGAACGGCAATTTGAACACGACGATGTCGCCGCGCACCGGTTCGCGGGCGAAGATCCTGCCGGAAACCGGAAGCAGGCTGAACGGTGCGGAATGACGGCTGTAACCGTAGGCGGATTTCGACACCCACAAATAGTCGCCCTCCACCAGTGTCGGCGCCATGCTGGACGAGGGGATGGAGAACGGCTGATAGAGGAAGGTCCGGATCACTACCGCCACCACAACGGGAAGCACCAGCGTCAGGCCGACGACCGCGAAGCCGTTGGAAAACCATCTTGCCGGCCGCGCCGGTCGGCGAAACGGCAGGACGACGGCGGCGTGAACAAAACCAATGACAAGGAAGTCGATGAGGCCGCCAATGGTCTCGCCGCCAATACCGGTCAGGCTGGTATTGCCGCTGATGACGGCAAAACCGGCCAGATGGAACGCGATGCCCAGCACCAGCGCCATGACCGCAAGAGCGATCAGGGCCGCAAAACCGCGGCCGATCCAGAGAAATCCGGCAAAACTCGTCAGGAAGAACGAGATCAGGACCGTCGACAGAAGGCCACGTTGCTTGAGTCCGGTTTCCATTCTTCTTTTCTAGAGCGGTTTAGCTTCAGATGGAATCGTTTCAACTTGGTCTTGTCGCGCGCCGGCAGCGTCGAAATCCCCGCGCGATGGTCACATCATGGCTCGGGTATTCTCCTTGCCGGTACGAACGCCATCAAACCGTTTCCAGCCAAAGATGAACCGCTCCAGTTGGAATGAGCCTGACCAACCAGCAAAAAAAGCCGGGCTCAAGGCCCGGCTTCGGCAATCATCGGACTTTGAAGCCCGCCTCAGGCCAGGCCGCTTTCCAGCGTGATCAGATGGGCCAGGCGCTCATTGGCTTTCGCCCTGACCTCGTCGTCCTTGGCGTCGGCGACATCCTCGCGCGCATTCTGGATGCGCTGGGCGAGATCGTCGCGGTCGATATCGGCCACCGCGACGGCCGATTCGGCCAGCAGCGTCAGCGAATCCGGCAGGATGTCGGCAAAGCCGCCGAACACCACGTAGCGGTCCTCGGAGCCTGCCGCGGTCCTGGCGACCACCAGGCCGGGCTTCAGGCTGGTCATCACCGGCGCATGATGCGCCATTACCGTCATCTCGCCTTCCGTGCCGGGAACCTGCACCTGCAAAACGTCCTCGGACACGAGCAACTGCTCGGGCGACACCAGTTCGAACTTGAAGCTGTCTGCCATCTGTTTTTAGCGAATAGCGAATAGCGAATAGCGAATGGAAGTTCGCATTTCGTCTCCGCCTCGATTCCTATTCGCTACTCCCTATTCGCTATTCGCTTACGCCGCTTCGGCGGCCAGGCGCTGTGCCTTCTCGACGGCTTCCTCGATCGTGCCGACCATGTAGAAGGCGGCTTCGGGAAGGTGATCGTACTCGCCGGCGCAAAGTCCCTTGAAGCCCTTGATCGTGTCTTCCAGGTCGACGAGCTTGCCGGGCGATCCGGTGAACACCTCGGCGACGAAGAACGGCTGGCTCAGGAAGCGCTCGATCTTGCGCGCCCGCGCCACGGCCAGCTTGTCCTCTTCGGAAAGCTCGTCCATGCCGAGAATGGCGATGATGTCCTGGAGCGCCTTGTAGCGCTGCAGGATTTCCTGGACCTGGCGGGCGGTGTTGTAGTGCTCTTCGCCGACGATCAGCGGATCGAGCATGCGCGAGGTGGAATCGAGCGGATCAACGGCCGGGTAGATGCCCTTTTCGGAGATCGCGCGGTTCAGCACGGTGGTGGCGTCGAGGTGGGCGAACGAGGTCGCCGGCGCCGGGTCGGTCAGGTCGTCGGCCGGAACGTAGATGGCCTGCACCGAGGTGACCGATCCCTTCTGGGTGGTGGTGATGCGCTCCTGCAACGCACCCATGTCGGTGGCGAGCGTCGGTTGGTAGCCCACGGCGGAAGGAATGCGGCCGAGAAGCGCCGACACTTCCGAACCCGCCTGGGTGAAGCGGAAGATGTTGTCGACGAAGAACAGCACGTCCTGGCCCTGGTCGCGGAAATGCTCGGCGACGGTCAGGCCGGTCAGGCCGACACGGGCGCGGGCGCCGGGCGGTTCGTTCATCTGGCCGAAAACCAGCGCGCATTTCGATCCTTCGGTCGATCCGGTTTCCTTCGGATCCTTGTTCACGCCGGATTCGATCATCTCGTGGTAGAGGTCGTTGCCCTCGCGGGTGCGCTCGCCCACGCCGGCGAAGACGGAGTAGCCGCCATGCGCCTTGGCGACGTTGTTGATCAGCTCCTGGATCAGCACGGTCTTGCCGACGCCGGCGCCGCCGAACAGGCCGATCTTGCCGCCCTTGGCGTAGGGCGCCAGAAGGTCGACGACCTTGATGCCGGTAACCAGGATCTCGGCTTCCGTCGACTGCTCGACGAATTCCGGGGCCGGCTGGTGAATGGCGCGCTTGCCCTTGGTCTTGACCGGTCCGGCCTCGTCGATCGGCTCGCCGACCACGTTCATGATGCGGCCGAGCGTCTCGTCGCCGACCGGCACGGCGATCGGCTCGCCGGTGTCGGTCACCTCCTGGCCGCGAACCAGGCCTTCGGTGGAGTCCATGGCGATGCAGCGAACGGTGTTCTCGCCCAGATGCTGGGCAACCTCGAGCACGAGGCGCTGGCCGCCATTCTGGGTTTCGAGCGCGTTCAGGATCTCCGGCAGATAATCGGAGAACGATACGTCGACGACGGCGCCGATGACCTGGGCGACACGGCCGACAGCACCCTTGGCGGGGGCCGATTTCTTTGCGGAAGCCGTCTTGGCGGGCGCGGCGCGCTTGGCCGGAGCCTTCGTTGAGGTCGCTGCTTTAGCCATTCTTCAAACCCTCTTTTGGACTTGTCTCAGAGCGCTTCGGCGCCCGAAATGATTTCGATGAGTTCCTTGGTGATCTGCGCCTGACGCTGCCGGTTGTAGGAAATCGTCAGTTTGTCGATCATCTCGCCGGCGTTGCGGGTGGCGTTGTCCATGGCGGACATGCGCGCGCCCTGCTCGGATGCCGCATTTTCCAGCAACGCACGGAAAATCTGTACCGCGATGTTGCGCGGGATCAAATCGCCCAGGATGTCGGAAGCCTCCGGCTCGTAGTCGTAGACCGCTGCGCCCTGCGGATTCTCGGCCTCTTCGGCGGCGGGGGCGGCGGCCGGAATGATCTGCTGTTCGGTCGGGATCTGAGAGATCACCGACTTGAACTCCGAATAGTAGAGCATGCAGACGTCGAAGCCGCCTTCCTCGAACATGCCGATCACCTTGTTGGCGATGTCGTTGGCGTTGGCGTAGGCGACATTCTTCACTTCCCGCAGATCGACACGGTCGATGATCAGCGAGCCGTAGTCGCGCTTGAGGATGTCGGCGCCCTTCTTGCCGACGCAGAGGATCTTGACGGTCTTGCCTTCCGACAGGAGCCTGCGGGCGCGATCGCGGGCGAGGCGGGCGATCTGCGAGTTGAAGCCGCCGCACAGGCCGCGCTCGGCCGTGCAGACCACCAGCAGGTGGGTCTGGTCGGCGCCGGTTCCGGTCATCAGCTTCGGCGCGTCGGCGCCGCCGGCAACCGCCGAGGCGATATTGGCGAGAACCGCGTTCATGCGCTGCGAATAGGGGCGGGCCGCTTCGGCCGCTTCCTGGGCGCGACGCAGCTTCGCCGCGGCGACCATCTGCATCGCCTTGGTGATCTTCTGCGTCGCCTTGACCGAGGCAATCCGGACGCGAAGGTCTTTCAGTGAAGCCATGATCTAACGTTCCGTTTCCTGATCCGTCGGACCGGCTTACGCGAAGCCCTTGGCGAACGCGTCGACCTGCTTGGTCAGCGCTTCCCTTGTCTCGTCGCTGATCTGCTTCTCCTTGGCGATCGTGGCAAGCACGTCCTTGCCCTCGTTGCGCAGGTGGGTAAGCAGGCCGCGCTCGAACGGGCCAACCTGGTTGACGGCCAGCTTGTCGAGATAGCCGTTGACGCCGGCGAAGATCACAGCCACCTGCTCTTCGGTCTTCAGCGGCGAGAACTGCGGCTGTTTCAGAAGCTCCGTCAGGCGGGCGCCGCGGTTGAGCAGGCGCTGCGTCGCGGCGTCGAGATCGGAGCCGAACTGGGCAAACGCCGCCATTTCGCGGTACTGGGCCAGTTCGCCCTTGATCGAGCCGGCGACCTGCTTCATCGCCTTGACCTGCGCCGACGATCCGACGCGCGAGACCGACAGGCCGACGTTCACCGCCGGGCGAATGCCCTGATAGAACAGGTCGGTCTCAAGGAAGATCTGGCCGTCGGTGATCGAGATGACGTTGGTCGGAATGTAGGCGGACACGTCGTTGGCCTGGGTCTCGATGACCGGCAGGGCCGTCAGCGATCCGGAACCGTTGTCCTCGTTCATCTTGGCGGCGCGCTCCAGCAGGCGCGAGTGAAGATAGAAGACGTCGCCCGGATAGGCTTCGCGGCCCGGCGGGCGGCGCAGCAGCAGCGACATCTGGCGGTATGCGACGGCCTGTTTCGACAGATCGTCATAGGCGATCACGGCGTGCTTGCCGTTGTCGCGGAAATACTCGCCCATGGCGCAGCCGGCGAACGGCGCCAGGAACTGCATCGGCGCCGGATCGGAAGCGGTGGCCGCGACGATGATCGAATAGGGAAGCGCGCCGCGCTCCTCCAGAACCTTCACGAACTGGGCGACCGTGGAGCGCTTCTGGCCGACGGCGACATAGACGCAGTAGAGCTTGGCGCTCTCGTCGTTGCCCTCGTTGAGCGGCTTCTGGTTGAGGAAGGTATCGAGGATGACGGCGGTCTTGCCGGTCTGGCGGTCGCCGATGACCAGTTCGCGCTGGCCGCGGCCGATCGGGATCAGCGCGTCGATGGCCTTGAGGCCGGTCGACATCGGCTCGTGCACGCTCTTGCGCGGGATGATGCCGGGCGCCTTGACGTCGACGCGGGCACGCGCCTTGGCGTTGATCGGACCCTTGCCGTCGATCGGATTGCCAAGCGCGTCGACCACGCGACCGAGCAGTTCCGGACCGATCGGCACGTCGACGATGGCGCCGGTGCGCTTGACCGTGTCGCCTTCCTTGATGTCGCGGTCGTTGCCGAAGATAACGATACCGACATTGTCGGACTCAAGGTTCAGCGCCATGCCGCGAATTCCGCCCGGGAATTCCACCATCTCGCCGGCCTGGACGTTGTCGAGGCCGTATACGCGGGCGATGCCGTCGCCGACGGAGAGAACCTGTCCGACCTCGGAGACCTCAGCCTCCTTGCCGAAATTCTTGATTTGATCTTTCAGGATTGCGGAAATTTCCGCGGCGCGGATATCCATCAGCCGACCTCTTTCAGTGCAAGCTTGAGCGAATTGAGTTTGGTTTTGAGCGACGTGTCGATCTGGCGCGAGCCGATCTTGACTATCATGCCGCCGAGGATGGACGGATCGACCGTCACATTCATGGCCACGTCCTTGCCGGCAACGCTTTTCAGCGCCGCGGCGAGTTCCTTCTTCTGCGCCGCCGACAGGGCGTGCGCGGAGGTGACATCGGCGGCCACCTCGCCGCGCGCGGCGGCGGCGATATGGCGGAATGCCCTGATCATGGCGGGGGCTGCGAACAGGCGACGGTTGCGCGCCACCACGCGCACGAAATTGCCGGTCAGGCCGGAAATACCGGCCTTGTCGATCACCGCGGAAATCGCGCGAAGCTGCTCGTCGCCGGAGAAAACCGGGCTTGTGATCAACCGTTTGAGATCGTCGCTGCCCTCGATCAGCTTTTCGAAGCGATCCAGATCTCCCTCGACCCTGGAAACCGATTTCGCGTCCTCGGCGAGTTCATACAGCGAAGCTGCGTAACGCTGGGCGACACCGGAAATTGGCGAGGTTGATTGGGCCACGGACGGTCTTTTCCCTGCTGGGCAGGTCTCCGGATTCGCAGACAGTATGTTGCTGCCTGATTAAACCGTTGACCTTGTTGACATTTTTTGACCGATCAATGGGCTTGGCCGCATCCCCCGGTCGGAAGCCGCTTGCCGTCTAGCACAGGCTTTTAGGACTCGCAACCGCTTGCGGAGGCCGTGTTCGTCGCTTTTGTCGCACGCTCTGAAAACTTGCGCGAAACGGCGCCGAAAGCGCTACGGAACGAAGCCGAAGACCATCGCCAGCGGCAGCGCCGCCAGCACCAGCGCGACCAGCGTGAAAAACCAGTTGAACAGCGTGTTGCCGCCGTCCGACATCATCGAGATGATGCGGCCGAATACCGCAAAGCCCCAGGAAGCGCCGAGCGCGAGATAGACCAGCGGCTGGTCGAGCACGATACAGCTCAGGCCAAGCCCGAGCGGAAAGCCGGCCATCGTCGCCCGGCTCTCGGCCAGAGCCTCGGGGTGCTCAGGCGTCGTCTGCAGGCGCAGGAGCCGCAGGCTGATCCTCGGCGCAAACAGCAGCAGCAGGCCGAACAGGACAGTGACCGCGGCCGACGAGAACGCCAGCCAGCCGCCGGTGCTGACGGGCCAGGGAAACTCAAAACCCATGATATTGCCGCTCCAACCGTCCGATCTATGTTTCGGGCTCGACGCCGCAGCTTCCGTGCAGCGGAACCAGGCGCTGCGAGCCGCCGCGACTCACCGTCATCGTGCCGGTGTAATGGACCAGGATCGTCTGGCCAAGCCTGCTTTTCTCGCCCTTGCCGGCGACGAGGTCGAGATCGATCGTTACCGGCTCCTCGCCGAACGTGCGATAGGTGCGCCGCTCGCCCATGTCGGTTTCGCGGCGCGATGTGAACTCCAGTTCGCGCAGCAGCCCGTCGAGACGCAGATAACCGCGCTCGGCCGACGCAAGGTCGTCGGAGACGAGCTCGCTGACGAACAGGAACCGCCATGTCGCCGGATCGCCGCGGTCGGGCTCGGGCGTCTCCGTCCGGTTGAACCGGCAGTGGGCTTCGTCCGGATGCCAGAACACCGTGCCCGGTTCCGGCGCGCCGGCACGCAGCTCGCTCGCGCCCAGGACGGCGAACACCGCCGCCGCCATCGCCATGGAAATTCCGCGGTTCCGCCGCATGTCGCCATTGTTTGTCATGCGGCCCATGCAGCCATGTCGGCCGAGGATTGTAAAGGTGGTGCCGG
Source organism: Rhizobiaceae bacterium (assembly GCA_041397625.1). Taxonomy (GTDB): domain Bacteria; phylum Pseudomonadota; class Alphaproteobacteria; order Rhizobiales; family Rhizobiaceae; genus JAWKWH01. The sequence continues at coordinate 31,575 of JAWKWH010000004.1, read as the reverse complement.
CATGGTGCGCAACGTCGGCTACAGGAAGCTCTGCGGATCGATATCCACCTGGACGCGCACGCTGCCGCGCGGTCTTGCCGCCTTGTCCAGCATGGCGCGGATGAAGGCCTGCAGGTCCGCTCGCCGCTCGCCGTGGACCAGCAATCGGAAGCGGTGGCGTCCGCGCACCAGGGCCATCGGTGCTTCCGCCGGTCCCAGAAGCGCGATATCGGCGGCCTGGGGCGCGGCGGCGCGCAGCGCGCGGGCATGGCCCTCCGCCTCGGAGCGCGAGGTGGCGGTCACGATGACGCCGGCCAGCCGCCCGAAAGGCGGCAGATGCGCCCGCTCGCGCTCGGCGATCTCGCGCTGATAGAACGCCTCGTGGTCGCCGGAGACGATGGCGCGGATCACCGGATGGTCCGGTTGCCAGGTTTGCAGCAGACCGGTGCTGGCCTTGCCGGTCCGGCCGGCACGGCCCGTCACCTGCGACAGCAGTTGGAACGTGCGCTCGGCGGCGCGCGGATCGCCGCTCGACAGGCCGAGATCGGCATCGACGACGCCGACCAGCGTCAGGTCGGGAAAATTGTGTCCCTTCGCCACCAGTTGCGTGCCGATGACGATGTCGGCTTCGCCGCGGGCGATCGCCTCGAGTTCGAGGCGTAGCCGCTTGACGCCGCCGGCGATGTCCGAGGAGAGCACGATCACGCGATGTTCCCCGAACAGATCGACCACCTCCTCGGCGATCCGCTCGACGCCGGGGCCGCACGCCACCAGGTGGTCGAGCGTGCCGCATTCCGGGCACGCCTCCGGCCGGGCTTCGAAATAGCCGCAGTGGTGGCACATGATCTGAGCGCGAAAACGGTGCTCCACAAGCCAGCTCGTGCAGTTGGGACACTGGAAGCGGTGGCCGCAGACACGGCACAGCGTCAGCGGCGCATAGCCGCGCCGGTTGAGATAGAACAGCACCTGCTCGCCGCGTTCGAGCGTGGCGCGGGCCGCCTCGATCAGCACCGGCGACAGAAAGCCGCCGTGGGCCGGCGGATGACGGCGCATGTCGACGGCACTGATGTTCGGCAGCGCCGCATCGGCGAAACGGGCCGGCAGCGCGATGTGGCGGTAGCGCCCGACATCGGCGTTGACGCGGCTTTCCACCGACGGCGTCGCCGAGGCCAGTATCACCGGAAAGCCGCCGATATGGGCCCGCACCACCGCCATGTCGCGCGCATTGTAGAAGACGCGGTCTTCCTGCTTGTAGGCGGTGTCGTGCTCTTCGTCGACGATGATCAGGCCCGGATCGGCAAACGGCAGGAACAGCGCCGAGCGCGCGCCGGCCACCACCTTGACGGCGCCCTCGGCGACCTGTCGCCACACCCGCTCGCGCATGCGCGGCGCCAGTTCCGAATGCCATTCGGCGGGCCTGGCGCCGAACCGGTCCTCGAACCGGTCGAGAAACGCCTGGGTAAGCGCGATCTCGGGAAGCAGGATCAGCACCTGCCGTCCGGCCGTCAACGCCGCCGCCACGGCCTCGAAATAGACCTCCGTCTTGCCTGCGCCGGTCACCCCGTCAAGCAGCGTCGCGGAGAAGCCGCCGGCCTGCACCGTATCGATCAGCGCCCGGGCCGCCGCCTCCTGGTCGGCCGTCAGTTCGCTGCCGGAACGTGCCGGGTCGGGCGGCGGCACCACCGGCCGGGGCGGGATCGGGGTTGCCCGGAAGACCCCCTGCGCGCTCAATCCGTCGACGACGCCGATCGATACGCCTGCGGCCCGCGCCAGACCGGTGCGCGTCCAGGCAAGTCCGTTGGCCGCGATCTCCGTTACCTTGCGGCGCGCATCCGTCATCCGCTCCGGCCGCCGGTCGGTGATCACCAGGCCTTCCATCGGCGGTTCGGGTTCGAATGCCGCCGGCGCGCGCAACACCATGCGCGCCACCATGCCCGGCGGCGAGAGGGTGTAATGCGCCACCCAGTCGACGAAGCGGCGCATTTTCACGTCGAGCGGCGGGCATTCGAACAGATGCTCGACCGGCCTCAGCTTGGCCGGATCGACCGCGCTTCGACCCTCGTCCCAGACAATGCCGGCGACCTTGCGCGGCCCCAGCGGTACCTGCACGATCGATCCCGGCGGCGCGACCATGCCGGCCGGCAGCACATAGCTGTAGGGCCCCGGTGCCGGCATCGGCACCAGCACCGGCACGACCGTGGGATCGCTATGGATTTTCGGCGAATCTGTACTCATCGGGCGTGACCTTGCCCCGAACTTCATTTAAGTGAAAGTCGACCGGACAAGCGAAGGCCAGCCGGGCCGGACGGATACCGAACCATCAAGGGAATGATCATGAAATTCTTTCTCGACACGGCGGATGTCGACGCGATCCGCGACCTGAACGAAACCGGCCTTGTCGATGGCATCACCACGAACCCCTCTCTGATCCTGAAATCGGGTCGCGATATTGCCGAGGTGACCAAGGAAATCTGCGATATCGTCGATGGTCCCGTTTCGGCCGAGGTGACGGCGACCGACTTTGCCGGAATGATGAAGGAAGCCGCGGCGCTGACAAGGATCGCCGACAATATCTGCGTCAAGGTTCCGCTGACCATGGAGGGGCTGAAAGCGTGCAAGGCGCTATCGGCCGCCGGGCACAAGACCAACGTGACGCTCTGCTTTTCGGCCAATCAGGCGCTGCTTGCCGCCAAGGCGGGCGCCACCTTCATCTCGCCGTTCATCGGACGGCTCGACGACATCAGCTTCAACGGCATGGAACTGATCGGCGAGATCCGCACCATCTACGACAATTACGACTTTTCGACCGAGATCCTGGCCGCCTCGATCCGCACGGTGAACCATGTCAGGGAGGCGGCGCTGATCGGCGCCGACGTCGCCACAATTCCGCCGGCGATACTCACCGCGCTGTCCAAGCATCCGCTCACCGACAAGGGGCTCGATGCGTTCCTGGCCGATTGGGCCAAAACCGGGCAGAAGATCGCGCAGTAACGGCCGCGCGCCGCGCCGGCCCCCGGCCCGGATACGGGCCGTTAAACGCCCATTAACGCTGATCGCAGATAGTTTGCGCATCGCATGCACTGACGCGGATGGGGCTTCATGTCGTTCGAAATCACGCGCGGATATCTGCGCGCGCGCCTGATGATCGTCCTGATCGCGTTCATCGGCGCGCTGGCGGCCAGTTCCGCCTTCATGCTCTACAAGCTCGAGCAGGAGAAAACCAAGGTCAAGTTCGGCGCGGCACTTGGCGTGATGGCCGAGCTGACAGGCGACCTGCTCTACAGCTCCGCGCAACTGGAACATGTCGCGCATATCGAATCCATGGCCAGGGCCAAAACCCGGGCCATGGGCATGGGCCACATGCATGGCGGTCACGAACATGATCCCGGAACTGCCGGTACCCGGGCGGCCGTCGATGCGGCGAAAACCGAATTCAGTCTCAGGATCAGGCGGCTGAACCATCTGTTCGAGGCCATTCAGTGGTCGGCCGACGGTGACATCACGATGGGCGAGAGCAGAAGGCTCACCGCCGCGGAGACCGGCGAAGCCGTGTTCAGCGCCGACGTGGCGCTCGCCTCGATCGTCGGCGTGCTCGAAGGCCATGGCATGCCCGCCGCGATCCGCCCGATGTGGGAGGGCAGCGGCGATACCAATCTCGAGCACGACATCGCCGAGGTGATCTCGCTCAGCAACCGGCTCGACATCTACAGCGATCTGGCCAGCCCCACCGCCCTTCGCACATTCAAGCAATTGAACCAGCTCGCCGACAAGCGCATCAAGCCGGGTCTCGCCCGCACGCTCGACGGCCTGCACGACGATCTGATCGCGAGCTATCTCGACCTGCAGAAAATGCTGCTCGCCTCTGCCGGGGTACTGGTCGTCTTCTCGCTGCTGATGGCAGTTTCGGTGCTTTTCCCGATGGCCCGGCGCGTCGCGCAGGCGCATGACGAACTGACCGAAACCAACCGCAAGTTCGAGGAAGCCAGGGACCACGCCGAATCGTCCGATCGCGCCAAGTCGGAGTTCCTGGCCAATATGAGCCACGAAATCCGCACGCCGATGAACGGGGTGCTCGGCATGGCCGAACTGCTGGCCAAGACCGACCTGGATACGCGGCAGCGAACATTCACCGATGTGATCGTCAAGTCCGGCAACGCGCTGCTGACGATCATCAACGACATTCTCGATTTCTCCAAGATCGATGCCGGCCAGCTCGAACTCGACGTGGCGCCGTTCAGCCTTTCGGAGGCGATCGAGGATGTGGCTGCGCTGATCTCCACGGGCGTCGCCGAGAAGGACCTCGAACTGATCGTCCGTATCGATCCAAACCTGCCGAGCCATTTCGTCGGCGATGTCGGGCGCATGCGCCAGATCATCACCAACCTGATGGGCAATGCCGTCAAGTTCACCGAAGCCGGTCATGTGCTCATCGATGTGTCCGGCAAGGTCGACGACGAAGACGGTCGCGCCGAACTGACATTCGCGGTCGAGGATACCGGCGTCGGTATTCCGCAGGACAAGCTTCAGGCGGTTTTCGAGAAATTCGCCCAGGTCGATTCGTCTTCGACGCGGCGACACGAGGGTACCGGGCTTGGCCTTGCCATCGCTTCGCGGCTGGTCGATCTGATGGGCGGGGAAATCGGTGTCGAAAGCGAGCTCGGCAAGGGAACGCGGTTCTGGTTCACGGCGAAACTTCCCGTTCACGCCAGCGAACGGATCGACAAGCTGCCGCCGGTCGAGATTTCCAGCGCCCACATTCTGGTGATCGACGACAATCCGGTCAATCGCAGGATCCTGACCGAGCAGATCGCAAGCTGGGGTTTCGACTGCATCGCCGCGAAGAGTGGCGCGGAGGGCCTGTCGATGCTGGAGGAGCGCCGCGCCGCCGGCGAGACGATCGACTGCATCGTGCTCGACTATCAGATGCCGGAGATGAACGGCGAGCAGGTGGCCAGGGCGGTCCGTGCCAATCCGCACACGGTCGACGTGCCCATCGTCCTGCTGACGTCTGTCGACCAGGCCGACTTTACCCGGATGGCAAGCGAGACCGGCCTGGCCGCGACGCTGACCAAGCCGGCCCGTTCGTCGATCCTGTTCGACACGCTGATCGGCGTGTTGCGCCGCGACCGCCTCAATCGCGACCGGGTTGAGCAGGCCGGCGTCGGCAGCGAACCGGCGGTCGACGACGATCCCGTCGAGTTGCCGGAGGACCAGTCGCACGAGGCCGTCTTTGCCGACGAACGGCAGAGCGCCGCGCCGGCTCCGGAACCGGCGGCTGCGGATGCCCGAGGTGGCGCCGCCGGGGGCGAGGCGACCATTGACGACGACGATGACGCCCGGAGTGGCGGACGGCTTGCCGCCATGGCCGCGCGGATGCGCGAGGAAAGACTGTCCGGCGCGGACGCGACCGGGAAGGTCGAGGGCAAAACCGAACGTCCGCCGCTTGACGAGCGCCTCGATGTGCTGATTGCCGAGGACAACGAGATCAATCAGCTCGTCTTTACCGAGATCCTCGACGAGACCGGCCTCAACTACCTGATCGTCGGCAATGGCAAGCGCGCCGTCGACATGCATGCCAAGCGCAAGCCGGGCATCATTCTCATGGACGTTTCCATGCCGGAGATGAACGGGCTGGAGGCGACCCGCACGATCCGCGAGGCCGAGAAGGGCAACGCCGGCGCTCACACGCCGATCATCGGCGTCACGGCGCATGCGCTGAAGGGCGATCGCGAGCGCTGCATCAATGCCGGCATGGATGACTACGTGTCGAAGCCGGTCTCGTCGGAAAAGCTCGGCGGCGTCATCGATCGCTGGCTGTGCGACGACGATGAGGCAATCGCTTCCTGAAATCCGGTACAAGCGCTACTGCGCCGATCCCCTCTCCAGATCGTGCACGAGGGCAAGCCTCAGCAGTTCCGCCAATTCGCGTGCCGCGCGGTTCTCTGCGTCGCGCTCGGCCCGGATGGTGGCGAATTGCTGCCGCGCCCGGTCGAAAGATGCCGTCGCCACGCGCTTTCCCCTGGCAACGACATCGCCCGAAGCGGCATCGGTCAGCGTATATGACGCGGTCATGGTGACGGTGCCCGCCGACGGTTCGTTATCGGTGGCGACCTGTACGGTCGCCGTGCTTGCGATCCGGCTGGTCACGCGCAGAGCCATCTGCCATTGCGGACCGGCCGGCTGGCCGGCGCCGCGCGTGAGCAGGAAGATCAGGTGGTTGCGAACCTCGAGCGCCTGGCGTGTGTCGACCGGCTTGACCTCGACGGCCGACAGCGCCGCCGCCATGGTCTCGCCGCCCGAGACCACCGCATCGCCATAGAGCGGTCGCACGGTGCAGGCGCTTGTCGCAAACAGCGACACGGCGATCAACGCGGCGACGACCGGTTTTAAGGCGGGGCAGGCCACGCGACAGTCAGGCAACGACATTGACGATCCTCTGCGGCACAACGATCACCTTGCGAGGCGGCTTGCCGTCCAGCGCCTTCTTGACGAAATCCAGCGCCAGAACCGCCTGTTCGACCTGCACTTGATCCGCGTCGCGGGCAATTGTCAAATCGCCGCGTTTCTTGCCGTTGATCTGCACCGGCAGCAGCAGTTCGTCCTCGGTCACCAGCCGCGGATCGAAGGTCGGCCAGGCCTGCTCGGCGACAAGGCCGGAACCGCCGATCGCCACGCGGCATTCCTCCGCCAGATGCGGCATCATCGGCGCGAACATGGCGATCAGCATGTCGGTTGCCTGGCGACACGCGCCGACGACCGAGGCGTCCGCCTTGCCGGCGGCGATGTCGGCCATGGGGGCGGCCAGGGCGTTGACCAGCTCGTAGAGCCGGGCGACCGCCTTGTTGAAAGCCAGTTTCTCGATGTCCTCGCCGACCGCCTTCACCGTCCTGTGCGCCGCCTTGGAAACCGTCAATGCGGCGCCGTCGCTGCCGGCGGCGGCCGTTGCGTCCCTGAGCACCGGCGTGGCCTCGCCGAGAATGCGCCACACCCGCTGCACGAAGCGGTGCGCGCCTTCCACGCCGGCTTCCGTCCAGATGACGTCGCGGTCGGGCGGCGAATCCGACAGCATGAACCAGCGCGCCGTGTCGGCGCCGTATGACGCGATGATGTCGTCGGGATCGACCACGTTCTTCTTCGACTTCGACATCTTCTCGATGGAGCCGATTGCGATCTCCGCGCCGTTCTCGATCAGAACGGCCTTGCGCGCATCGCCGTCGCCTTCCACGCGCACTTCCGCCGGCGTCACCCAGCCGTCCGGCCCCTTGTAGGTCTCATGCACCACCATGCCCTGCGTGAACAGGCCCTCGAAGGGTTCCTCGACGTCGTTCAGATGGCCGGTGATCTTCATGGCGCGGGTGAAGAAGCGCGAATAGAGCAGGTGCAGGATCGCATGCTCTATGCCGCCGATATACTGGTTGACCGGCAGCCAGCCCTGCTTGCCGTCCACCCAGTTGAGCGTTGTCGGGGCGTCCTTGTTCCACGGATCGGTGAAACGGGCGAAATACCACGACGAGTCCACGAACGTGTCCATCGTGTCGGTGTCGCGCACCGCCGCCGCGCCGCATTTCGGGCAGGTCGTGTGCTTCCACGTCGGATGATGGTCGAGCGGATTGCCCGGCCTGTCGAAGGTCACATCGTCGGGCAGGCGGATCGGCAGGTCGGCCTCCGGCGCCGGTTGCGTGCCGCAGGCCTCGCAGTGGATCGCCGGAATCGGGCAGCCCCAGAAACGCTGGCGCGAGATCAGCCAGTCGCGCAGGCGATACTGGATCTCCGCCGTGCCCCAGCCCTTTTCCTCGTAGAGCGCAAGCGTGCGGTCCATCGCCTCCTGGCAGGTGATCTCGGTGTCCGGCTCGCCGTGCCAGTGCACGTAGCGCACCTTGTCCGTCTTGGCCGGCACGAAAGCCTCGTCGCCGACCGCCTCGTCGCTGTCAAGCGGCTTGAACACGTCGATGACGGGCAACCCGTATTTGCGGGCGAAATCGAGGTCGCGCTGGTCGTGAGCCGGACAGCCGATGATGGCGCCCGTGCCGTAATCCATCAGCACGAAATTGGCGATCCACAGCGGCAGCTTGAAACTCGGGTCGGCGGGATGGATGACCTTCAGCCCCGTGTCGTAGCCCAGCTTCTCCGCGGTCTCGATAGCTGCGGCCGATGTGCCGATCGCGCGGCATCTGGCGTTGAATGCCGCCACGTCCGGATTGCCTTGCTCCAGCGCCTTGGCCAACGGATGATCGGCCGCGATGGCCGCGAAGGTCGGTCCCCACATGGTGTCGGCGCGCGTCGTGAAGACCGGCAGCTTCTCGAAGCCGGCCGGCGCGCCCTCGACGCCGAATTCGAAGGCCAGGCCCTTGCTGCGGCCGATCCAGTTGCGCTGCATCAGCCGCACCTTTTCCGGCCAGCGGTCGAGACCGTCCAGCGCGGTAAGCAGTTCCTCGCTCATCGATGTGATCTTGAAGAACCACTGCGTCAGGTCGCGCTGCTCGACCTCGGCGCCGGAGCGCCAGCCCTTGCCGTCGATCACCTGTTCGTTGGCGAGCACGGTCATGTCGACCGGATCCCAGTTGACCTTGGCCGTCTTGCGTTCCACCAGGCCGGCCTTCCAGAAATCCAGGAACAGCTTCTGCTGGTGCTTGTAGTAGGACGGATCGCAGCTTGCGATCTCGCGCGACCAGTCGAGCGACAGCCCCATCGTCTTCAACTGGCCCTTCATCGTGGCGATGTTGTCGTAGGTCCAGTCGCGCGGATTGACCCGATTGTCGCGCGCCGCGTTCTCGGCCGGCAGGCCGAAGGCGTCCCAGCCCATCGGGTGCAGCACGTTGAAGCCCATCGCCCGCTTGTAGCGCGCCACCACGTCGCCCATCGTGTAGTTGCGCACATGGCCCATATGGATGCGCCCCGACGGGTAGGGGAACATCTCCAGCACGTAATATTTGGGCCGCGGATCGTCGTTGGCCGTCTCGAATATGCCGGCTTCATCCCAGGCCTTCTGCCATTTCGGCTCGGCCGTGCGCGGATTGTATCGTTCGGTTGCCATGACCGTATCTGTCGCCGATTCAGTGAGAAAACGTGGCCGCGACCTTCACCACGGATTGACGAAACGGTCAACTCTTGGGATCACCGGTTCGAACCACTGGAGACGGACCGCTCATGACCGACGCGACGCAGGGACTGGCCGCGGTGAAGGCCAATATCGCCGCCGCCGAGCGCGAGGCGGGCCGCGAAGCCGGCGTGGTGACGCTCGTCGCCGTCTCGAAAACCTTCGGCGCCGAGGATATCGTGCCGGTCATCGAGGCCGGCCAGCGCGTCTTCGGCGAAAACCGCGTGCAGGAGGCGCAGGCCAAGTGGCCGGCGCTGAAGGCGCGCTACGACGACATCGAGCTCCATCTCATCGGCCCGCTGCAGTCCAACAAGGCGAAGGACGCCGTCGCGCTGTTCGACGTCATCGAATCCGTCGACCGCGACAAGATCGCCCGCGAACTTGCGGGGGAGATGAAAAAGCAAAAGCGGTCGCTTCCCGTCTTCGTCCAGGTCAATACCGGGCTGGAGGAACAGAAGGCCGGCGTCGATCCGCGCGAGGCGGTGGCGTTTGCCGCCCGCTGCCGCGACGTGCACGGGCTGAACGTGCGCGGTTTCATGTGCATCCCGCCCTTCGACGAAAACCCCGGCCCGCATTTTGCCCTGCTGGAGAAGCTGGCGGGGGACGCCGGCCTTGAAGGCCTCTCCATGGGCATGTCGGGCGACTACGGGACGGCGGTCCGCTTCGGCGCCACCTGCGTGCGCGTGGGAAGCGCGATTTTCGGGTCGAGGGGGTAGGCGGGGGCCGACGAGCCCGCGCCGGCTTGACAGCGCGGAAGATAGCCACAAGCTGCTTTGAATTCGTCGTTTACGCCGCCGCCGGCAGGCCGGAAGACAGGGGAGAATGCAAAGTGTCCGATCGCGTGAAGGTTCTTGTCGTCGGCCTCGGAAACATGGGCGCGTCGCATGCCAGCGCCTATCACCGGCTCGACGGGTTCGAGATCGTCGGCCTGATGAGCCGCTCCATCAAGAGTAGGAAAGTTCCCGACGAATTGTCCGGCTACCCGCTTTACGAGGACTACGAACAGGCGCTGGCGGAGACGAAACCGGATGCGGTGTCGATCAACAGCTGGCCCAACACTCATGCCGAATACGCGCTGAAGGCATTCGACGCCGGCTGCCATGTGTTCATGGAAAAGCCGCTGGCGACCAATATCGTCGACGCCGAGAAGGTCGTCGCCAGGGCGCGCGAGGCGAACCGCAAGCTGGTGCTCGGCTACATCCTGCGCGTCCACCCGTCATGGATCACCTTCATCGAGAAGGGCCGCACGCTCGGCAAGCCGCTGGTCATGCGGCTCAATCTCAACCAGCAGAGCAGCGGCCCGGCCTGGCACTGGCACAAGAACCTGATCGATTCGCTGATCCCGATCGTCGATTGCGGCGTGCACTATGTCGACGTCATGTGCCAGCTGACCGGCGCCAGGCCGGTCAGGGTGCACGGCATCGGCGCCAAGCTGTGGGGCGAGGCGGCGAAGCAGAATTACGGCCATCTGCACGTCACCTTCGACGATGGCTCGGTCGGCTGGTACGAGGCAGGCTGGGGACCGATGATGAGCGAGATCGCCTATTTCGTGAAGGACGTGGTCGGTCCCAAGGGCGCGGTGTCGATCGTCGCCGGCCAGTCGGAGAGCGGCAGGGACGGCAACGAACCGTCAGATTCCGCCGACATCGACCAGCACACCAAGACCGACGCCATCAAGATCCACCATGCCGAGGTCGACGCGGACAAGAACTTCGTCAGAAAGGACGAGATCCTGTCGATGCAGGACGAACCCGGCCACCAGGACCTTTGCGACCGCGAGCAGGCTTTCTTTCTCAGCGCCATCCGCGACGACCTCGATCTGACCGAATCGATGGACGCGGCGGTCAACAGCCTGCGCATCGTTCTGGCGGCCGAACAGAGCATCGAGGAGGGCCGGGTCGTCGAGCTGACGTGAGCGGCGAACGGTCAGGCGGGCGTCAGGCGGGTGCTTTGCTCGGATGTCAGGCGGACGAGGTCGTCCAGTTGCCGGGCCGCCGGTCTTGGCGGCGCGAGCATGCGCCATTGTCCGGCGATGTCGGCGCAGGCCGCCTGCATGGCCTTGTACCGGCTGATGGCGTCGGTCGGGGCCTTGAACAACCGCGCGGCACCGATATCGGCGACCAGGCAGAGATTGTGACCGATGTCGGCGTTCCCGGCGGTGCTTGTCTGCCTGAGATAGCCGTGCACGAAGGACGACAACCATTGCGCGGTCTCCGGCCCCGCCATGATGCCGCGTCCGAACCGCAGCACCAGCCCGCCAAGCCGCATCCTGCCGGCGGCGGTCGTTTTGTCGAGGCGCAGCGGAATATCGGCCGTGACCTTGACGCCCTCCAGATAGACCGGATGGGTCTCGATCTGCATCTGCCGGCGACATGCCGGCAGGGCGCCGTCGCCGATGCGCGACTGGAAGCCGTCGATGCCGTCGGCGTTGAGCCGGTTGCGCACGTAATCGGTTTCCCTGGCCACAAGCCGGGTGCGCATCGCCGCCGCCTTGCGCGCCAGGTGCTCGGCGCTTAGTTCACCGGTCAGGTGACGGCAGATTTCGAACCGTGCCTCGGCCGGGCTCGGCGCGCGCATCGCCGCGGGAAACCTGGACCGCCTGACGATGGCTTCGCGCTGGCCCTCCGGCGCGACCATGTATTCGGCCAGGTCAAAGGCGGAGATCGTCGGCTGCCGCACGGTCCAGTGTTGCAGGCGATGGACGAGATCGGTGGGCAGTTCGGTCATGACAACGGCCGGCCGCCGCGATTGGCGGTCTCGATGCGCTGAAGCCAGCGCATGGCAAGCGAGGTGGAGATGCTGCCGTCCTGCAGCCGCTCCAGCAGCATGTGGACATGGGACAGCGTTTCCATGCGCTTTTCCGCATTGTGCGCCTCGATGCGCATGCGGCGCGTCCAAAAGTCAAGCCGGGCGGATTCGCCTTGAACATCGACCTGAGGCATCTGCATCGGCAGGCCCTCTCAATCAGACATGACGTGCGATGACTGTGCGAATTGTTGGTTAACCGTCGGTTAACGCATCCGCCGCCGCCCGGCCGGAGCGACAAAATAGGCTCGGGCCGGCAAAGTGGTCAGCCGTGCTGCCAGCGCGGGCTGGTACCGACAAACTTGATGCCGAGAAACTGGCCGTCGCGCCAAATCACCTGGCAGCGGAACGACTTGCTGCCATTGGGCAATTTGAGAAAGAAACGGTCGGGAACCCTGGAGTTCGGGCCGATCAGCACCTGCACGCCGACCGGCGATATGTCCTTGATCACGCAGGCAACCGGCGCCTGGTCGACGCCAAAGGTGATGACGCCCTTCCAGGCTACGTTGTGCCGCTTTGTCCGCCTGCTCTCCGGCGCTTGTCGCAACGCGGTCATGAGACCCTCCAGAACGGTGCGATCTTAGCGGAACAGCCTTATGAGATGGTAAATCGACGGGCGCGCCGGCTGTCCGCTGCCGGCCGAAACGGCGTTTCGGAGCGCTGGAGAGCGCCCGTCTGCGCGATTCCGTGAACATGGTTAATTAGTCGTTAATCGTTGTCGCGCATTTTTGCTCCGATTTCTTGAAACCTGGGGCAAGAACTCATGTCTGCTGATTCGGAATCCATCGCCGCCAAAAAGGCCGGCGCCGAGATCGTCAAGGATGAGGACGATCTGGCGCCGATGCGCGATTCGGACCTGTTGCGCAGCCTGATCGTCGCCACCGGCGACTGGCTGTGGCAAACCGATTCAGAGCACCGCTGCATCTGGTTTTCCGACAATGTCGAGGAAGCCACCGGCATGCCGGCCGCCGAGCTGATCGGCGGTTCGCATATCAATTTCATCAAGGAACTGGCGGATACCGACAAGGATGCCGAGGCGCATCTGGAGGATCTGCTGGCCTACCGGGCCTTCAGCAATTTCCAGTATGAGGTGCCGGGCGGCGAACCGGGCTTCAACCGGCTGTCGATCAGCGGCATCCCGGTCTTCGTCGCCGGGTTTTTCAAGGGATACCGTTGCATAGGGCGTAATGTTTCGGCTCTCGCCGCCGCGGCTCCTGCTCCCGTCGATGTTTCCGACTGCGACGACCAGACTGACGCCGGAGACGAACCCGCGCCTGCAACCGCGGATGCGGTCGAAACGATCGGGGAAGAACCCGTAACCGGCGATCCCGCCTGCGCCCGGGACGAAATCGGCGAACCGGTGTCGAATGTGAGCCGCGACAAGGCGTTTTTGGAGCGCATACTTGATTCCGTCCCGGCCGGCATCATTGTCTTCGACGAGAACGACAGGTTCGTGCTCGCCAACAAGATAACCCGCGAGGCATTTCCGGCGATGGCGCCGGCGATGCATCCCGGCGAACCGCTGCGCGCTTCGCTCGAGCTCGCCCACGATGCGGGCTACTTCAAGGTCAGCGGCGATGCGGAAATCGATGCGCTCTACGATGGCGACCGCGAGGCGTGGATCGAACGCTATGCGGAGCGCTATCATATCGGTCATCGGGTCTCCGAGCGCTGCAATCCCGACGGAAGCTTCATACAAGCCATCGATACGCGCGACGAACACGGAATGTATGTCGGGGTCAGGCTCGACGTGAGCGAACGCAAGCTGCGCGAGCAGGAAGCCATTGCGGCGACCGCACGGCTTGAGAATGCGATCGAGGCGCTGAAGGACGGCTTCGTCATCTGGGACGCCGACGACCGGCTGGTGGTCTGCAACGAGGCGTTCAAGCGCCAGGTGCCGCCCGGCATGAAGGTCGAGAAAGGCAGGACCTACCGCGAACTGCTGACCGATCTTGCCTGGTCGGGCGCGGTCGCCGACGCGGTCGACCGCGAGAGCGAATGGGTCCAGGACCTGATCGACAAGCGCACGGAGGAACTGGAGCGCGAGATCGTGTTCGAGACGCATGACGGCCGCTGGATCATGCGCCGCGACCAGACCACGGCGACCGGCGACCGCGTCGGCATCAGGGCCGACATCACCGACATAAAGAACGGCGAGACGGAACTGGCCGCCGCAAGGGGCGAAACCGAACGGTTGCTCGCCGATTTCAGGACGCTGGTCGACACGCTCGACATGGGCGTGGTCCTGGTCGGCAAGGACCTCACCGCTGAGATCATCAACACCGCATTCTACGACATGTGGAGCATCGAGCGCGACGTGGTCGGCGAAGGCTGCCAGTTCCGCGCGCTCATGGACAACAGTCGCGCCAATGGCGTCCATCCGCTCAACGACGAGGAATGGGACCGGTACGTTGCCAACCGCCTGGCGGAGATAGAGGGAACCAATCCGGCGCCGCGCGAAGTCATGCGCGCCGATGGCAGGACGCTGCTGTTTTCGGTCACGCCGCTCAGCGGCGGCAAGCGGCTCGTCACCTATTACGACATCACCGACCAGAAGCAGCGTCAGGCCGAGCTTGAGCAGGCGCAGAAAAAGGCAGAGCTGGCAGACCGCGCCAAGTCCGAATTCCTGGCCAATATGAGCCACGAAATCCGCACGCCGATGAACGGGGTTCTGGGCATGGCCGAACTGCTGGCCAAGTCGGAACTCGATTCCAAACAGCGCACCTTCACCGACATCATCGTCAAGTCGGGCAATGCGCTGCTGACGATCATCAACGATATTCTCGACTTCTCCAAGATCGACGCCGGACAGCTGCAGCTCGATCCCGCACCCTTCCAGCTTGCCGAAGCGATCGAGGATGTGGCGACGCTGGTATCGACGCGGGCGAAGGAAAAGGACCTCGAACTGATCGTCCGCATCCAGCCCGGCCTTCCGGAAAACCTGATCGGCGATGTCGGACGCATCCGCCAGATCATCACCAACCTGATGGGCAATGCGGTCAAGTTTACCGAAAAGGGCCATGTGCTGGTCGAGGTGACCGGCGAACCCGTCGGCGACGCCACCAGGCTGAAGGTCTCGGTGACGGATACGGGTATCGGCATTCCCGAGGACCTGCTTGAATCGATCTTCGAGAAGTTCAGCCAGGTGGATGCGTCCTCGACCCGCAAGCACGAGGGCACCGGTCTCGGGCTGACGATCACCTCGAAACTGGTCGAACTCATGGGCGGCAATGTCGGCGCCAGCAGCGTGCTCGGCGAGGGGTCGACATTCTGGTTCGAGGTCGAACTGGAAAATTCCGGTACCCGCAGCAACCGCAAGGTCGCGCCGGTCGACACCACGGGCGCGAAAATCCTCATCATCGACGACAATTCGGTCAATCGCGCGATCCTGCTGGAGCAGACGGCGTCATGGGCGTTCGATGCCTGCGCGGCCGAAAGCGGCGAAGTCGGCCTGATGGTGCTCGACGCGGCGTTTCAGAAGGGCGTGCGGGTCGAATGCGTCATCCTCGACTACCAGATGCCCGGCATGACCGGCCTGGAGGTCGCGACCGCCATTCGCAACCATCCGGACATTTCCGACACGCCGATCATCATGCTCACCTCGGTCGACCAGGCGCTGACGACGCGTGAATATCGCGAGATCGGCATCAACGCGCATCTGGTGAAGCCGGCCCGCTCGTCGCAACTGCTTGAAACCCTGGTCGAAACCATCCACGCCCATCGCGGCAGCGAGACCGACGGCGAGGAAGGCGCGAGGCAGGCCGGGTCCATGGCGGGGCCGGTCGATGCCGAAGCCGCAGCCGATACCGGACAAGCGCCGGCCGCGCCTGTCGTGGTCGAAGAGATGCTGCTTGATGCCGAGGATACCGAGCTCGACATCCTCGTGGCCGAGGACAATGAGGTGAACCAGATCGTGTTCACCCAGATCCTCGAAGAGACCGACTACCGCTACGAGATCGTCGCCAATGGCAGGCTGGCGGTGGAGGCGGCGGCCCGGCGCAAGCCGCGCATGATCCTGATGGACATTTCCATGCCGGAGATGAACGGGCTGGAGGCGGCCGCCGAAATCCGCCAGAGCGAAGAAGGCGGCAACCGCTATACGCCGATCATCGGGGTGACCGCCCATGCGCTGAAGGGCGACCGGGAACGCTGTCTGGAATGCGGCATGGACGATTACCTGCCGAAGCCGATCAGCCCTGACGCGCTGCACAAGAAGATCGACCGCTGGCTGGTCAAGGACGCCATGCGGCAGCAGGCCGGCTAAGGGCGCTTGGCGTCCGGGAGAGGCCTAAAACCTCGCCTACGGCTCGATCACCAGCGTCTTGAGAAAGGCGATCAGAGCGCTGCGGTCGGCCTCGTCGGCCCGTTCATATCCGCTTCGCGCGTCTCGCGCCTCGCCGCCATGGGCGCGGATGATGCCGTCGATCGTCACATGGTCGTTGCGGTGTCCGTAGGGCGCCGTGCTGGCAAGCCCCCACAATTCCGCGGTCATGAAGGAGCCGGTCGGAACGCCGCGCTGCGACAGGCGTTCGTTGCCCAGCGGTTCGCCGTCGCCGGCGATCGCATGGCGTTTCAGGTCGCCGAAGAGCGGCACCAGTACGCGGCCATCCTCGTCGCGTGGCAGGGCTGCCGCCCAATCCGCCAGATCGAGGTCGTAGACCGCCGGTTCCATCACGTCGGCCGCCGTCAGCGTGCCCGCGGCGTCGACCGGGCCCGGATCGGAAAACCGCAGGCTTTCGAGCGGCAGCGACGGCACGTGGCAGGCGGCGCAGCCCAGTTCGCCGAACACCGCCCGGCCGCGCGCGGCCGCCTCGCGCCACCGCGCGTCGTCGGGCGCAATCGTCGTCGGCGGCGCCAGGCCGGCCTGCCAGGCGACCAGGGCGGAGACGTCGCCTTCCGTCATCTCCACGGAAACGCCGTCGCCGTCGAAATCGAGTTCGCCCGTATGCGCCAGGCCGAAACGCTCGTCGGCCTGCATGCCCAGATGATGGTTGAGCACGGTGACGGTGAATTCGCGAAGCGAGACGAACACGCCCTTCTGGCCGAAGGGCCTGACGACGAGATCGGCATCGACGCCGTCCAGGCGTGTCGTGTCGGTCGTGCCGTCGGGCGCGACGATGATCTCGCCGAAGTCCACGCCCTTGGCCGCGAGCCGAAGCGTGACCGCGCGGCCCTGCCGTTCGGCCTTGGCTGCGGCGCGACTGCGCGCGGCCTGAAGGTCGGCGGTCATCTCGCGCGCCAGAAGCTCGATCAGTCCGGCGCCGAAAATGTGGCTCGTGCCCCGTTCGTTTGCGAGTGACGGATCGGGCATCGGCGCGAGGTCGCCCTCCGGATTCTCGACGATGAAGATATTGCTGGCGAAATCGCCTGCGCCGCCGGCGGCGGGCTGGTTGTGGCAGCCCGAACAGGCATTGGCGTCCGGGCCGGTGGCGCGGTTGAACAGGGTCTGCGACGCCTTCTCTCGCCGGGTCGGCGCCGGTGCCATGGTGGCGCGCGGCCGACCGGCGCCGTCGGCCGGTGTGAAACGGGCGTCAAACAGGGTTTCTCCCTGACGGCGCAGCTCCTCCAGCACCATTTTCGGCAGCGTGCCACGCAGGTCGTTCTGATCCACATGGGCGCGCAATGCCCGCTCGCTCCAGGGCGGTTCCTGGGCGAATGCGAGGCCGCCGCACACGACGGCGGCCATGCAAGCTGCGTGGAGGCTCAATACGGGTCGGTCGTACCGCATGGGCTAATGCCTGGTTGGTGTCAGGCAGAACCTATCGCGCGGCGGCGCGAAGGCAAATGCCGGCGCACCGCGGATGCGGCGTTGCGGAAATCCTCACCACGACCTAGCCGGCGCGGCAGCGCGCCTCGTAGGTCTTCAGCGTGCGCGGATCGCGATAGATGCAATAGCCCTTGCGTGTGGCCTGGCCGACGAGAACCGCGGTTCCCGCACCGATGGCCGCTCCCGCAAGCGCGCCGCCGAGACGGCCGGTCGCCAGCGCCCCGATGGCGCCGCCGGCGGCGGCACCGAGCGAAGCGTCGCGCTCGAGCGTCGAACAGCCGGTCATTCCCATGATGGCTGCGAGCACGATGATGGACTTTCTCATGAAGATCTCCTGTAGACGGAAAAGGACGCCCCGCCGGAATCCGCGAATCGATCACAACCATGATCAGGAGGCGAAATTTCGGCGATCGGCGTTAAGGAAGGATTTTCGCTACGGGAGAAAAAAGCTGATCGCAAGGCTGGCGGTCAGCGCGCGGCCACCTGAACCACCGGCTGCTCGTAGGACGCCAGGAACGTACCGTCGGCCGAAATGCGCCAGGCCAGTTCGGCGTCGAGTTCCTCAAGCGCGGGATCGGTGGCGACGCACTGGCCCAGCACCTGCGGATAGCGGTCGGAAAAGTCGATCATCGAGGCTTCGATCTGCGCTTCGCATTCCTCGGCGGTTTCGTAGATCGGCGTCGGAGCGGGCAGTTCGCGGCAAACGAGCATGTCGTCCGAGCATCCGACGAGAAGAAGGATTGCGGCGATGTGTTCCATGGTTTCCGTGCCTCTGGTTTGTAGATGCGGCGCCGACGTTTGGCCCGCTCGTCATGGTTCACAGGCTAGGCGGCGGCGGCCGGGATGGCTGTGCGCCGCATCACAGGCCGGATCGACCACTGGACATTGCCCGGCAAACGCCGTTTCATGCGGCCGACAGGCAGATGCAGGAGAACCGATATGGCAACGACCGCGAAACCCTCGGCCGCAGACCGGGCCAAGGCGGCAAACGAGGAGCTCGTCAAACAGATCGAGATCCTGAAGCAGGAGGTCGCCCACCTGTCCGACGAGCTGAAACGCTCCAAGCAGCGCTCGACCGGCGCGGCGAAGAAGGTGGCGAGCGACGGCATGGAGGCCCTGAAGGCGCAGGGGGAGGTGGCGCTGGAATCGCTGCGCGAAAATGCCGACGAGCTCGAGGCGGAACTTGCCAGGCACGTGCGCGAAAAACCGGTAACCTCGCTTGCGATGGCGGCGGGCGTCGGCTTTCTGCTTGCCCTGCTTGCCCGTCGCTGAGGTCTTGAGGCGATGCTGAAGTCGCTGGTTTCGTCTCTGGTCTCCGGCGAGGTGAAGGAGCTGACCAGCCGGGTCAGCAGCGCCGCTATCCTCTATGTGCTGGCCGGTCTGTGCGCCGTCGTCGGTGTCGCTTTCCTGGTCGGCGCCGGCTTCGTGCTCGTCGCCGAACGTTACGGCACGATCGAGGCGACGCTCGGTTTCGGCCTTGGCTTTCTGGTCGTCGCGGTGCTGCTTTTGGTCGTCAACTCGATGCAGGCGAAAGCCTGGAAGCGCCGCCGCGAGGAGGCGCGTGCCGGCGAGGTGAAGGCGCTGGCGATCGCTGCGCTTCTCGGCGCCGTTCCCGGCCTGTTGAAGACGCGCGGCGGGCTTGCCGGCATCCTTGTCCCCATCATCGGGCTGGTGGCGCTGAAGATCGTCGACGAGAATCGCGGCGACGGCGGCAAGGACGAGGAGAGCTGAGCCGCAAATCGCGGCTCAGTCCCGCATTTCCGCTCAGCGCGGGTCGATCGGCGTGATGGCCGCCAGGCCGGTGGCGTCCTCGATGGCTCTGGCCACGGCCAGCAGCCTGGCCTCGCCGCGCGGCGGACCGATCAGCTGGATGCCGACCGGCATGCCGCTCTCGGTGAAGCCGCATGGCATGGAGAGCGCCGGCAGCGTGGTGGCGGTCGCGAGGAACGAGAATTTCAGCCAGTCCACATAGGTCCGCATCTTCTCGCCGGCGACCTCGGTCGGATATTCCTTCTCCACCGCCTGTGGTTCGAGCCCGACGACCGCGGTCGCAAGCACGTCGTGGCTTTCGAGGAAACGCCGGCAGTTGTGATAGAGCGCGGTGCGGTTGCGCTCGGCGTCGACCACCTGGTCGACGGTCAGGTTGCGCCCGACCTCGATGTTCTCGGCAAGCGTCGCCTTGAAGTGCCTCTGGATGTGCGGCGGTTGCCGTCCCGGGCCGGCCTCCCAGGTCAGTGCGCGCAAGGTGACATAGGTCGGTTCCAGTTCCGGCAGGTCCGGGCAGGCTTCCTCCACCCGGGCGCCGTTCCTCTCCGCCTTCTCCAGCGCCGCGCGCATGACCTGTTCGATCTCGGCCTCAACGGGCGCGAAGCCGCCAAGCGTCGGCGCCCAGGCGATGCGCACGCGCGCATCCGCCTCCCGCACCGCCTTCTGGAACGGTTCGGCCGGCGCGTCGATCGTCAGCGGCTGGCGCGGGTCGTAGCCGGCCATGGCGTCGAGAAACAGCGCCGTGTCGAGAATGTCGCGCGCCATCGGTCCCTGGACACCGGCGTTCTGGAACGCCGCCTTGACCGAACCGCCGCCGGCGCGACCGGGCGATGTCCTGAGACCGACGATGCCGCAATAGGCGGCCGGCGTGCGCAGGGAACCGGCCAGGTCGGAACCATGGCTCAGCCATACCTCGCCGGCGGCCAGCGAAACCGCTGCGCCGCCCGACGAGCCGCCGGCATTCTTGCGCGTGTCCCAGGGATTGCGCGTCATGCCGAAGACGTCGTTGAACGTGTTGCCGCCGGCGCCGAATTCCGGCGTGTTGGTCTTGCCGACGATGATGCCGCCATTGTCTTCCAGCCGCTCGACAAGCGGGTCACTGGTTTCCGGCACATGGTCGGCAAACCCCTTCGTGCCGTAGGTGGTGCGCACGCCGGCAACGTCGTTCAGGTCCTTGATGGCGATCGGCAGGCCGCCGAGCCAGCCGGGCTTGCCGCCATTGCGCCGGGCCCGGGCGTCGAGGTCGGCCAGGCTTTCGCGCGCGCGTTCGGCGCAGACGGTCACGACGGCGTTGATCCCGGCTTCGACCTGCTCGATGCGGGTCAGGCTGGCTTCGAGCAGTTCCGACGGCTTGACGTCGCCCTTCTTCAACAGCGCGACGGCGTCGGCTGCCGACAGACGGCACAGTTCCGGTCCTGTAAACGCGGTTTCTGGTTTCATGGCGATGTTCCGGTCGCTCCTCCCCGTCAGTGCAGCAAATCCATCAATACCGGTATCAGCGGTTCGTCGGCCGGCGGCATGGGAAAGGACCGCATGTCGCGCGGGCGCACCCATTTCAGCACCTGGCCTTCCCGGGCGGCGGGAACCCCCCAGAAGCGCCGGCAGACGAAGAGCGGCATCAGAAGATGGAAATCGTCATAGGTGTGGCTTGCGAATGTCAACGGCGCGAGGCAGGCAACCCTGGTTTCGATGCCGAGTTCCTCGGCCAGTTCGCGGATGACGGCCTGTTCCGGCGTCTCGCCGTCCTCGACCTTGCCGCCGGGAAACTCCCACAGGCCGGCCAGCGTCTTGCCTTCGGGCCGTTGCGACAGAAGTATGCGGTTGTCCGCATCGACCAGGGCGCAAGCCACGACCAGCAGCACCGGCTTGGCCTTCGGCGCCGGCATCAGGCGGCCACGCCCGGCGGGCGGCGGTAGTGATAGCGATAGGTCTCGCGAAAGCCGAGCTTGCCGTAAAGGTGCAGGGCGGCCGAATTGTCGGCCTCGACCTGCAGCCAGGCGGACCGTGCGCCGCGCAGGCGCGCCCATTTGAGCGCCGACAGCACGACGCCGCGTCCGTAGCCCTTGCCGCGTTCGCCGGCATCGGTGGCGACTTCGAACAGTCCGGCCAGGTCGCTGTCATGCACGCAGATCGCCGTCGCGACCGCCTTGCCCTCGCGCTCGTTGACGAACAGTCCGGCCTCGGCCTGGATCGCGGTGATGATTTCCGAAAGGCCCGGCCGGATCGCCGGATCGTCCGCGTTCACCTTGAGCGCCGCGGCGACGAAGCGGCTGAGATCCTTCATCGGGATCTGGTCCATCACCTCGTCGAAATCGACGGTTTCAAGATCGAGCGACATGACCAGCGATTCGGAGAAGACCGACCAGCCTTCGCTGTCCAGGTGGCGGGACAGGGCCTTTCCCGCCAGCGGCGAGATACGGAAGGTGATCGGCCGGCCATAGGCCTCGAAGCGGCGGGCGGCGCCGGCAATGCGTTCCTTGAGATTGTTGATGTCGCCGGGATCGAGCAGGTTGACCGAGTTCAGCCGCTTGGCGGGGTGGCCGGCGGTGAGCCGGATCACCCATGTGCCGTCATAGCGCACCGACGTGGCCGGCCAGGCGCGGAAACCGGCCGCCTCGAAACGCCTCACATCGGACAGCCTGGCGGGCCTCTGCGGATCGGTGGCCATGGATCAGCTTCGATAGTCGCCGTTGATGGCGACATATTCCTTGGTCAGATCGCAGGTCCAGACGGTGGCGGCGCCATTGCCGATGCCGACGTCGGCGCGGATGGCGATGCGGTCGTTCTTCATGTAGCGCGAGGTCGTTTCCTCGTCATAGGCCGGGTCGCGCTCGCCGGCATGGGCAAGCCGGTGCTCGCCGAACCAGATCGACAGCCGGTCGCGGTCGGCCTTCTCGCCGGCCTTGCCGACGGCCATGACCACACGGCCCCAGTTGGCGTCCTCGCCGGCGACCGCGGTCTTGACCAGCGGCGAATTGGCGATCGAGAGCGCGATGCGCCTTGCGGCGGCATCCGTCTCGGCGCCGCTGACGGTGACCTCGACAAGCTTGCGCGCGCCCTCGCCATCGCAGACCACCTGCAGCGCCAGGTCCTTCAGCAGGCCGGCAAGGGCCTCGCGAAACGACGCCAGGCGCGCATCGGCGGGATCGGTGATGCGCGGCGCGCCTCGCGCCTCGGCGGCGCCGGTGGCAAAGGCAAGCAGCGTGTCGGAGGTCGACGTGTCGCTGTCGACGGTGATCGCGTTGAAGGTGGTTTCCACCTCTTTGCCCAGCATCCGTTGCAACACGGGCGCGGCAATCGGCGCGTCGGTGGCGATGAACGAAAGCATGGTCGCCATGTCCGGCGCGATCATGCCGGCGCCCTTGGCGATGCCGTTGACGGTAACCCTGACGCCGCCGATTTCCGCCGTTGCCGTGGCGAGCTTGGGAAAGGTGTCGGTGGTCATGATCGCCAGCGCCGCCTCGTTCCATCCGTCGGCACCGGCTTCGGCTACCATGTCGGGCAGGCGGGCGGTGATCCTGCCGGCATCGAGCGGTTCGCCGATCACCCCCGTCGAGGCGGCGAACACCTCCTCGGGGCGGCAATCCGCTGCCGCCGCTCCGGCGTGGGCGGTAAGTCTCGTCGTCTCGGCGCCCTTTGCGCCGGTGAATGCGTTGGCATTGCCCGCATTGACCACCAGGAGGCGGGCAGACCCGCCCGCTAGGTGCCTGCGGCACAGGTCGACAGGCGCCGAAGGGCATTTCGACCTGGTGAACACGCCCGCGACCGTGGTGCCCGAATCGAACAGCATCACCATCAGGTCGCGACGTCCGGCATATTTGATGCCGGCCGCCGTTGTTGCGAGCCGCACGCCGGCGATTTCCGGCACGTCGACGATTGTTGCGGGAGCGAGCGGGGAAGGAGTAACGGCACTCATGGACATGTTCCAGGATACGCACACCGGCCGGTTTTTACTGGGCGATTTCCTCGACCTGGCTTTTCAGTTCGGGATCGACGATGTCGACCTTGGCGGCGCTTTTCAGTTGATCGACGACCTTGGCGTAGATTTCGCGGAACAGCACGCCGCGGATCTGGTCCTTGACCTGCTCATAGGGCGGCGGCTGCTGGGCCCGCTTGTCCTCCACCAGGATGACGTGCCAGCCGAACTGCGTTTCCACCGGTTCCTTGGTGTAGGTGCCGACCTCGAGCTTGAACGCCGCCTCCTCGAAGGGTGGAACCATCTGCCCGGGGCCGAAATAGCCGAGATCGCCGCCTTCCGGACCGCTCGGTCCGGTGGACTTCTGCTTGGCGAGCTCGATGAAATCGGCGCCGGCGTCGAGTTCGGCGATGATGGCGAGCGCCTCCTCCTTTGTCTTGACCAGGATGTGACGGGCCTTGATCTCGTTGACCGGCGGCGTGTTGGCGACCTCAAGGTCGTAGCGCTTGCGCACCTCATCCTCGGTCAGCTTGGTGGCGACCTCGGATTCGACATAGCCGGTATGAAGCGCGCGTTGGCGCAGCAGCGCCATGCGGCGCTGGAACGCCGGCGTCTGGTCGAGGCCGGATTCGACCGCGGCGGCAGCCAGCAGGCGCACCTCGATCAGGAAAGACAGGGCCGCCGCGCGCCGGCGCTCCTCCGGCACGTTGACAAGCTGCTGTTCGAGATCGTTGACAGCCAGGTCGAGTTCCGCCTCGGTAATCGGATCGCCGTTGACATTGGCAAGCACGTCATCCGGCGCGGCGGCCGCCGGACCGGCAAGGGCCACCGCCGCGGCGAAGAACAGCGCGCAGGTCAGGCTTCGGGCGGATTTACGGGGCATGGGCGCGTTCTCCAAAGGTTTCGTACCCGCTGCCAATTTTCCGCTCCTGCCATATCGCTTTCCCGCGCGACGGCGGGCCGGGCTGCGGCGTTGACAACGTCAAGGCCCCCTCTTATCTGTCCTCCAACTTTGCGTCCAGAACCGTTTTCCGGACGCATTTTTGATGTTCCGTTTTTTCATCGGCCGCCACGGCCGCGCTGGCCGCTGGCATGGCGTTCACGGGACCGCAATCGAAAGGACCATCCATGGTCAGTCTCGGCTCTTTGGCCCGCAAGGTGTTCGGCTCGGCGAATGATCGTCGAATCAAGGCAATGCAGCCGAACGTGCAGGCGATCAACGCGCTCGAAGACGAGGTCGCCGCCCTCTCGGACGAGGCCCTGCGCAACCGTACCGTCGAGTTCCGCCAGCAGCTTGCCGACGGCGCCAGGCTCGACGACCTTCTGGTGCCGGCCTTCGCCACCGTGCGCGAGGCCTCGAAGCGGGCGCTGGGGCTGAGGCCGTTCGATGTCCAGCTCATTGGCGGCATGGTGCTGCATGGCGGCGGCATCGCCGAGATGCGGACTGGCGAAGGCAAGACCCTGGTGGCGACGCTGCCGGTCTATTTGAACGCGCTTGCCGGCAAGGGCGTCCACGTGGTCACGGTCAACGATTACCTGGCCGGCCGCGACGCCGACTGGATGGGCAAGATCTACAGGTTCCTCGGCCTGACCGTCGGTGTGATCACCCACGGGCTGGACGACGAACAGCGCCGGGCGGCCTATGCCTGCGACGTCACCTACGGCACCAACAACGAACTGGGTTTCGACTATCTGCGCGACAACATGAAATACGAACGCGAGCAGATGGTGCAGCGCGGTCACAATTTCGCGATCGTCGACGAGGTGGATTCGATCCTGATCGACGAGGCGCGCACGCCGCTGATCATCTCCGGCCCGCTGGAAGACAAATCCGATCTCTACGTGGCGATCGACAAGCTGGTGCGGCAGCTTTCCAAGGAACATTACGAGGTCGACGAAAAGCAGCGCTCCGCCACATTCACCGAAGAGGGCACGGAGACGATCGAGACCATGCTGCGCGAAGCGGGCATGCTGAAGGGCGATTCGCTCTACGACGTGGAGAACGTCGCCATCGTGCATCACGTCAATTCGGCGCTCAGGGCGCATGCGCTGTTCCAGCGCGACCGCGACTATATCGTGCGCAACAACGAAGTTGTGATCATCGACGAATTCACCGGCCGCATGATGCCGGGACGGCGCTATTCGGAAGGTCTGCACCAGGCGCTCGAGGCCAAGGAAGGCGCGGCGATCCAGCCGGAGAACCAGACGTTGGCCTCCGTCACCTTCCAGAACTATTTCCGTATGTACGGCAAGCTTGCCGGCATGACCGGCACGGCGCTGACCGAGGCCGAGGAGTTCGGCAACATCTACAATCTCGAGGTAACCGAGGTGCCGACCAACCTGCCGGTCGTCCGTATCGACGAGGACGACGAGGTCTACCGCACATCGGAAGAGAAGTTTCGCGCCATCGTGCGCGAGATCAAGGAAGCCGCCGGCAAGGGGCAGCCGATCCTCGTCGGCACCACGTCGATCGAGAAGTCGGAACAGCTTGCCGAGAGGCTGCGCGCCGACGGGCTGAGCGAGTTCGAGGTGCTGAACGCCCGCCATCACGAGCGCGAGGCGCAGATCGTCGCCCAGGCGGGCAAGCCGGGCATGGTCACCATCGCCACCAATATGGCCGGCCGCGGCACCGACATCCAGCTCGGCGGCAATGCCGACATGCGCATCGAAGCCGAACTGGGCGACATGCCGGAGGGCGAGGAGCGCAAGGCCAGGGAAGCGGAGATCCGCGCCGACGTGCAGAAGCTCAAGGAACAGGCGCTGAAGGCCGGCGGTCTCTACGTGCTTGCCACCGAGCGCCACGAAAGCCGGCGCATCGACAATCAGTTGCGCGGCCGCTCCGGCCGCCAGGGCGACCCCGGACGGTCGAAGTTCTTTCTGTCGCTGCAGGACGACCTGATGCGCATCTTCGGTTCGGAGCGCATGGACAGCATGCTGAAGAAGCTCGGCCTGAAGGAAGACGAGGCGATCATCCATCCGTGGATCAACAAGGCGCTGGAAAAGGCGCAGATGAAGGTCGAGGCGCGCAATTTCGACATCCGCAAGAACGTGCTGAAATATGACGACGTGATGAACGACCAGCGCAAGGTGGTGTTCGAGCAGCGGCTTGAGCTGATGGACGGCGAAAACCTGTCGGAAACCGTGCTCGAAATGCGCGAGGACGTGATCAGCGATCTGGTCGAGCGCCACATTCCCGAAAAGGCCTATGCCGAGCAGTGGGACGCCGAGGGGCTCAAGCAGGGCGCGGCGGCCTATCTCAACCTGAACCTGCCGATCGAGGACTGGGTGCAGGAGGAGGGCATCGCCGAGGACGATATCCGCGAGCGCATGACGGAGGCGACCAACAAGGCGGCGGCCGACAGGCTGGAGCGTTTCGGCCCGGAAGTGATGGTCTATGTCGAGAAGTCCGTACTGCTGCAGACGCTTGACCATCTGTGGCGCGAGCATCTGGTCAATCTCGAGCACCTGCGCTCCGTGATCGGTTTCCGCGGCATGGCGCAGCGCGATCCGCTCAACGAATACAAGAGCGAAGCGTTCGAGATGTTCCAGGCCATGCTCGCCAATCTGCGCCAGGCGGTGACCGCGCAGCTGATGCGCGTCGAGATCGTGCGCGAGGCCGCCGACGCGCCGCCGCCCGAGGCGCCGGACGGCGAGGGTCACCATATCGACGCGACGACCGGCGAGGACGATTTCGGCGACACCGACGTCATGCTCAGGACCGCGCAGGGCCGCGTCGTGCCGGCGGCGGAGCGCGATCCCGGCGACCCCGCGACCTGGGGCAAGGTCGGCCGCAACGAACCGTGTCCCTGTGGTTCCGGCAAGAAGTTCAAGCACTGCCACGGCGCGTTCAACTGAACCCTTGCAGAGTCAGTTACTTGACTTGGTGAGAAGCGGACCGATCGCACCCAGTGCGACCAGCGCCACAAGACCTGCAAAAACAATGACGTAAATTGTCGCGACCGCGCCGGCGCGTTCGAGGACCGCCGCGGTGACGAATGGTGCTGCAGCGGAAACGTAGAGCCTGATCGCGTTGATGCGGCCGGTCAGCGCGCCAAAGCCGTGACTTCCGAAAAGCTCGAGCGGGAAAACGCCGCGGGCAATGTAGGAAAGGCCCTGGCCCAGCCCGAACATGATGGCGAAGACGATCGCCGCGACGGTCCAAGGCGCCGCCCAGACGAGCAGCAGCAGCGCCGCTGGCATGGCGGCGGTGGAGAACAGCGTGACCGCGAAGATCGACAGGCGGTCCGACATGACGAATTCGACGATGCGGCCGGCGACCTGCGACGGTCCGATCAGCGCACCGATCGCGGCGGCCGAGGCGGCAAGGCCGATGGCGTCGAGAAGGCCGATCAGGTGCAGGTGCAGCGCCGAGATCGCGAACGCCTTGCTGGCAAAGCCGATCGCGAGCAGGATCAACGCCAGTCGCCTGGTCCGGGTATCGGTCAGGCGGGGCGCGACGGCCGGCGCCTCCGTCCGTTCCACACGTGGCGCGCCGCGCCTGCCATTGGTGTGCCGGCGCGAAAGCCACAGGTGCAGCGGCAGGCAGAAGGCGCCGTGCAGCGCGGCATAGAGCAGGTAGATGTCGCGCCATGTCCAGAAACTTCGCAACCAGTCGGTCAGCGGCCAGAAGATCGTCGAGGCGAAACCCGCGATCAGGGTGATGCCGGTGATCGTCCGCCGTGCCGTGGCGGGCGCGTAGCGGGCCGCGGTGACGAAGGCGGCCTCGTAGAGCACCAGCATCGAAACCGCCTGCAGCGCCACCAGCAGCATCGCATAGGCCCACCGGCCCTCGACGAGGGACCACAGCACCAGCAGTGCGGCGGCGAGCGCAGAACCGGTGGCCATCACGGCGGCGGGATCGCGGCGGTCGAGCAGGCGGCCGGCACGGGTGGCCAGGAAGCCGCTCGCAAACAGGCCGAAGGAAAAGATGGCGTAGACCGAGGTCAGCGACAGGCCGGTATCGGCGGCCATGTCGTGCGAAACCACCCCGAAAGCGTAGTAGAGCGTGCCATAGCTGACCGTCGTCGTCAGGCCGAGCACGACGGCGACCTCGACGGCCCGCATTCGCGTTTCCGTCGCTGCTCGATGCCCGGTGGCGTCTGTCATCGCGTTCCCTGCAAATGCCCGAACCACAAGCCATATCCGCAGCGCCGGCCGGGGTAAACGGCGCTTGTCGCCCAGCGGGCCGGCCGAACCGTTTTTTAAGCACTCGGCGCTATGAATTTGCGGGACTTTTGCTGGATGGAGACTGACAGGCGTGCGCTTTTCCGCGGCATTGACGGCCGAACGCTTGCTGCCCGGACCCTGGGCGGCGAAGTTCCGGCCGTTTCTCGACCGCATCGATTCGGCGCTGTTTCAGCCAGGCGACAGCGGCAAGGCGGGGCGCATGTCGCTTGCCGCCTTCGCCATCCGCATCGTCAGCGCGGCCATCGCCTTCGTGTCGCAGGTGCTGCTGGCCCGCTGGATGGGCGGGTTCGAATACGGCATCTTCGTGCTCGTATGGGTGACGATGGTGATCGTCGGCAACCTGTCCTGCCTCGGCGTCCACACCTCGGTGATCCGCTACGTTCCGGAATATCTGGAGCGAAGGAAATTCGCCGAACTGCGCGGCATCCTGCTCGCCTCACGGCTGTTCGCCATCGTCGTGTCGACGCTTTTCGCCGCACTCGGCGCGACCGGCATCTGGCTGTTCTCGCCGTCGATCGAATCCTATTACGTGCTGCCGTTCTATCTCGGCGTCATCTGCCTGCCGATGATCGCGCTGTCGGACGTCCTACAGGGGATCGCGCGGGCCAACGCCTGGGTGGCGGCGGCGCTTTCGCCGACCTATCTCATCCGGCCGATCCTGATCCTCGCCGCCATGATGGCGGCGCTGTCGGCGGGGTTTCCGGCCAGCGCCGAAACCGCCGTGATCGCCGCCATCGTCGCCACCTATCTGACGACGCTCGTCCAGGTGCTCGGCATCACCAGCCGCGCCGACAACCGGGTGCCGGCCGGGCCGCGCGCCTACGAGCCGGTGGCCTGGCTTTCGGTGTCGATGCCGATCTTCCTGGTGGAGGGCTTCTTCTTCCTTCTGACCAATGCCGACGTGCTGATGGTCGGCCGGTTCATGCCGCCGGAGGATGTCGCCGTCTATTTCGCCACGGTGAAGACGCTTGCCGTGGTGCATTTCGTCTATTTCGCCGTCAAGGCCGGCGTCGCCCAGCGCTATGCGCATTTTGCCCATTCCGGCGATCGGGCGGGTCTTGCCGCCTTCGCCCGCGAAACGGCGAGCTGGACCTTCTGGCCGTCGCTGGCGATGGGCGTCGTCGTGCTGATGCTGGGCGAGTTCCTGCTGCGGCTGTTCGGGCCCGGTTTCGATGCCGGCTATCCGCTGCTGTTCGTGCTGGTGGCCGGTGTCGTCGCCCGCGCCTCGGTGGGGCCGGCCGAGAGCCTGCTCACCATGACCGGCAACCAGAACATCTGCGCGGCGATCTATGCGGTGGCGCTGGCGATCAATATCGGCCTCAACGTCGTGCTCATCCCGCAATACGGTTTGTGGGGCGCGGCGGTCGCCACGGGGCTTGCGATGGTGTTCGAGGCGGCGGCGCTGGCAACGACTGCGTGGCGGCGCCTCGGCATCGTCATGGCGGTGTTCCTGCCGGCCGCGGCCGGCGAGGGAGCGTCCTGATGGTCGCCATACCGCTGATGGAGGAGACCGCCGCCGGCCCGTCCGGCGCGATGATCGCCAATCTGGCCGGACTGTCGCGGACGCCGGCCGATCTGTCGGAAGTCAGCTGGACAGACCAGTTCAACGCCGACCGGCGGCTGTCGATCTATCCGTCCTCGGCCGGGTTCGAACTGATCGAGGAGCTTGATTTCCTGAGTGCGCGCACGATCGAGCCCAACATCTTCTTCAATCCGCGCTTCCTGGCGCCGGCAATGCCGAGGCTGGAGGATCGTGACGTGCGCCTGGCGGTGATCCGCGACGGCGACGATCTGCACAGCCGGCTGCGGCTCTTGGTGCCGTTCTCGGTCGAGAAGCCGGCGATCTCGCTCGGGGTGACGGTGATGCGCACCTGGTCGAGCCCGTTCGGGCCGCTCGGGACGCCGCTGATCGACCGCGACGATCCCGTCAGCGTGTTGCAGGACTTCTTCAACATGCTGTCCAGGCCGCATCTGAAGCTGCCGAAAGTGCTGGTGCTGCCCGACATGCGGCTTGAAGGGCCGGTGGCGGGCCTGGTGCGCATGGTCGCGCTGGAGCGCAACCTGCCGGTCCACACCGCGACACGGACCAGCCGCGCCTTCCTGGAGAGTTCGGAGGAACCGGACGACTATCTGCGCCGGGCGCTGTCGTCGCATCACTTCCGCGAGTTCAGGCGGTTGAAGCGCCGGCTCGCCGACAAGGGCGAACTCGTCTACCACGTCGCCCGGCAGGCCGACGAGATTCGGCTCGGTCTCGAGACCTTCCTGACGCTGGAGGCCAGCGGCTGGAAGGGCCGGGCCGGCACGGCGATGGTGATCGACCGCTTCCGGGCGGCCTTCGCGCGCGAGGCCGTGCACAGGCTGTCGCAGCACGACCTCTGCCGCATCCATTCGCTGCAACTCGACGGGCGCACGATCGCCAGCCTGATCGTGTTCATCGAGGCCGGCGTCGCCTATACGTGGAAGACGGCCTATGACGAGGCCTGGCAGGCCTGGTCGCCGGGCACGCTTCTGGCCGTCGAGGTGACGCGCAATCATCTGGAAGACCCGAACATCGTGGCGACGGATTCCTGCGCCCATGCCGACCACCCGGTGATGAACCGGATCTGGACCGAACGACGCGAGATGGGCGCGATGGTGATCGGCCTGACGCCGGGCTCCGACCGGGCCGCCCGCCAGGCGGCAAAACAGCTCCATCTCTATCGCGAGACCCGCAACATGGCGCGCATCGTGCGCGAGCGGGTCAAGGGCATTCTCGGCCGGGGATGATCCTCCCGCTTTCCCGCTAGGGTCTGTACTCATTAAGGTTTCGGGCGCGGCGCAAGACGGATTTCGGCGTCGCAGAACCTTGAAAGGCGATGACCCTTCCTGCGGTTCCGCTCCTGGAACTGAACGATTTTGCCTCATACCGCGCTCCAATTCCTTAATGAGTACAAACCCCGGTGCAGTTCATCCTTGGCTGGAAGCGGTTTGATGACAGCTCTACCGCGCCGCGATTCGTGAATCGCGCGGATAAACCCCGGCGCTTTCTTTTGCCAATGCGTTGATCTTGCTGCCGGA
>JAWKWH010000003.1:0-542245 GCA_041397625.1 Rhizobiaceae bacterium | reverse complement strand
GTACTTGATGCCACGCTGGGCGGCGATGTCCTTCGGATGCATCTGGTGCTTCAGCGCATCGAACGTCGCGCGCACCATGTTATAGGGGTTGGACGATCCCATCGACTTGGCGACGACATCGTGCATGCCCAGCGTCTCAAACACGGCGCGCATCGGGCCGCCGGCGATGATACCGGTACCCGGCTTGGCGGCGCGCAGCAGCACCTTGCCGGCTCCGTGGCGGCCGGTAACGTCGTGGTGCAGCGTGCGTCCCGACCTGAGCGGAACGAAGATCATGTCGCGCTTGGCGCTTTCGGTCGCCTTGCGAATCGCCTCCGGCACCTCGCGGGCCTTGCCGTGGCCGAAGCCGACGCGGCCCTTCTGATCGCCGACGACGACGAGCGCGGCGAAGCCGAAGCGGCGGCCGCCCTTGACCACCTTGGCGACGCGGTTGATGTGAACGAGCTTGTCGACGAATTCGCTGTCGCGCTCCTCGCGGTCACGCCCGCGATTGCGGTCGTCCCTGCGGTTTTGCTGTGCCATGTCCTGGTTCCTTGTTCTTTTCCGGTAGCACGGGTTGGTTTCTAGAAGGTCAGACCGCCCTCGCGCGCGGCGTCCGCCAGCGCCTTGACGCGACCGTGATAGATATAGGGGCCGCGATCGAAAACGACCTCCTTGACGCCGGCCTTGGCGGCGCGCTCGGCAACGAGCTTGCCGACGGCGGCGGCGGCATCGGCATCGGCGCCCGTCTTCAACTTGCCCTTGAGGTCCTTGTCGATCGTCGAGGCGGCGCAAACCGTCTGCCCCTTCGCATCGTCAATGATCTGGGCATAGATGTTCTTCGACGAGCGGTAGATCGAAAGCCGCGGCCGGTCGCCGGCCACCGCCTTGAGGGTACGGCGAACGCGTGCGGCACGCCGTTTGACATTGTCCTTCGCAGCCATTGCGCCAGTCCCTTACTTCTTCTTGCCTTCTTTGCGCACGATGCGCTCTTCGGCATATTTGACGCCCTTGCCCTTGTAGGGTTCCGGGCGACGGTATTTGCGGATCTCGGAAGCCACCTGCCCGACCTTCTGCTTGTCAATGCCGGTAACGACGATTTCGGTCGGCTTGGGGCACGCCACCGAGATGCCTTCCGGCACCTCGTAGACCACTTCGTGGCTGAAACCGAGCGACAGTTGCAGGTTCTTGCCCTGCATCGCGGCGCGGTAGCCGACGCCGTTGATTTCCAGCTTGCGCTCGAAACCGTCCTTCACGCCGGTCATGATGTTGGCGATCTGCGTGCGCGACATGCCCCATTTGGAGCGTGCATCCTTCGACTGGTCGCGCGGATCGACCGCGATCGCTCCATCCTCGAGCTTGACCAGCACCTCGTCGTTGACGACGAATTTCAGCTCGCCCTTCGGACCCTTCGCGGTGACCGTCTGGCCTTCGACGGTGGCGGTGACACCCTCGGGCACAGCCACGGGTTTTTTGCCAATACGGGACATGTTCTTCGTCCTTGCCGTTCAGTTGTTATTCGCCGCGATCAGAAAATCTGGCAGAGAAGCTCTCCGCCGACATTCTGTTCGCGGGCATCGTGGTCCGCCATCACCCCCTTGGGGGTCGACAGGATGGCGATACCGAGGCCGTTGGCCACGTGCGGGATCGACCTGACCGACACGTAGACCCGGCGGCCGGGGCGCGAAACGCGCGAAATCTCGCGGATCACCGGACCGTCATCGTGGTACTTCAGCTCGATCTCGATTTCCGACTTGCCGTCCTTGTGATCGGTCTGCGAATAGCCGCGTATATAGCCTTCGTTCTTCATCACTTCCAGAACGCGGGCGCGCAGCTTCGAAGCCGGCGTCGACACCGTCGACTTGCGCCGGCCGGCGGCGTTACGGATGCGGGTCAGCATATCGCCGAGAGGGTCACTCATAGACATCGCCTGTCCTCCTTACCAGCTCGACTTGACCAGGCCCGGAACCAGTCCGAGCGATCCCAGTTCGCGAAGCGCGATGCGCGACATCTTCAGCTTGCGATAGTAGCCGCGCGGACGACCGGACACCTCGCAGCGGTTGCGGATGCGGGTCTTCGACGAATTGCGCGGAAGCTGCGACAGCTTGAGCTGCGCGGCGAAGCGCTCGTCCATCGGCCTGGAACGGTCGTTGATGATCGCCTTCAGCTCGGCGCGGCGCCTGGAATAGCGCGCCACCAGCTTGCGCCGCTTGGCATTCTTGTCGACTGCACTGACTTTTGCCATTGGTATCGTCCTCTTGCTCGCCTGCCGTTACTGCCTGAAGGGGAAGTTGAAGGCCTTGAGCAGCGCCCGGGCCTCGTCATCCGTCTTGGCGGTCGTACAGACGATGATGTCCATTCCGCGGATGTCATCGACCTTGTCGTAGTCGATTTCCGGGAAAACGATGTGTTCCTTCAGGCCCATGGCGAAATTGCCGCGGCCGTCGAAACTCTTCGGGTTCAGGCCGCGGAAGTCTCGAACGCGCGGCAGCGCGATCGTGACCAGCCGGTCCAGAAACTCATACATGCGGTCCTTGCGCAGCGTCACCTTGGCGCCGATCGGCATCTTCTCGCGGACCTTGAAGCTGGCGATCGACTTGCGCGCGTGGGTGACCTGCGCCTTCTGGCCGGCGATCAGCGACAGTTCCTCGGCCGCCACCGACGGCTTCTTGGAATCGTTCGTCGCCTCGCCAACGCCCATGTTCAGCACGATCTTCTCGATGCGCGGCACCTGCATGTGGTTGTCATAGTTGAACTGTTCGAGGAGCGCCTTGCGGATTACCTCGTTGTAGCGCTGCTTCATGCGCGGTGTGTATTTCGCCTCAGCCATCGATCAACTCTCCGGAGCGCTTCGCAACGCGTACCTTCTTGCCGTCCTGGATTTTGAAGCCGACGCGCGACGGCTTACCGTCCTTGTCGGCGATCGCGATGTTCGACAGGTGGATCGGCGCCTCTTTCGAGATGATGCCGGCCTCCTGGGTCTGGGTCTGCTTCTGGTGACGCCTGACCATGTTGACGCCGCGAACCAGCGCACGGTTCTCTTTCGGCATCACCTTCAGCACTTCGCCGGTGCGGCCCTTGTCCTTGCCGGCCAGCACGACGACCTCGTCGCCTTTACGGATCTTCTGCATTGTCCGTTCTCCCTCAGAGCACTTCCGGCGCCAGCGAAATAATCTTCATGTGCCGCTTGGCGCGCAGTTCGCGCGGCACGGGGCCGAAGATGCGGGTGCCGACCGGCTCGGATTTGTTGTCAACCAGAACGGCGGCATTGCCGTCGAAACGGATGACGCTGCCGTCGGGCCGGCGGATGTCCTTGGCGGTGCGCACGACGACCGCCTTCATCACATCGCCCTTCTTGACGCGTCCGCGCGGAATGGCTTCCTTGACCGACACGACTATGATGTCGCCGACGGAGGCATATTTCCGCTTCGAACCGCCCAACACCTTGATGCACATGACGCGACGAGCACCGGAATTGTCCGCCACGTCGAGATTTGTCTGCATCTGAATCATGACTGGCCGCCTTCTTCAAACCGACCGGCGCGGGCACGCCCCCGCCGGAACTTCCACATTTCCAAACTCAGGCTTCGGCGCCCGAAACCACTGTCCAGCGCTTGTCCTTGGAGATCGGCTTCGACTCCTGGATGAACACCTTGTCGCCAACCTTGTGGCTGTTGTTCTCGTCATGCGCCTTGTACTTCTTCGACGTGCGCACGGTCTTCTTCATCACCGGGTGGGTAAACCGGCGCTCGACCTTGACGACGATGGTCTTGTCGTTCTTGTCGCTGACGACGGTGCCCTGCAATACGCGCTTCGGCATTGTCTGTTCCTTACGCCTTCTTCTCGGCCGCCTTCCGGGCGGCGATCGTCTTGATGCGGGCAATGTCGCGGCGAACCGCCTTCACGCGCGCAGTCTTCTCCAACTGGCCGGTCGCCTTCTGGAAGCGCAGGTTGAACTGCTCCTTCTTCAGCTTCGCCAGTTCGTCGTTCAGTTGGTCGGGGCTCATCGCCCGCACATCCTCGGCTTTCATCGCAGCCACTCCTACTCGCCAATGCGCTGGACAAAGCGCGTCTTGATCGGAAGCTTGGCGGCGCCGAGACGCAGCGCCTCGCGCGCCGTCTCCTCGTTGACGCCGTCGATCTCGAACACGATGCGGCCGGGCTTCACCCGCGCGGCCCAGTAATCCACCGAGCCCTTGCCCTTGCCCATGCGGACTTCGGTCGGCTTCGAGGTCACCGGCACATCGGGAAACACCCGGATCCACACGCGGCCCTGGCGCTTCATGTGGCGTGTGATCGCGCGACGCGCCGCCTCGATCTGCCGCGCGGTGACCCGCTCCGGCTCGACCGCCTTGAGGCCGTAGGAACCGAAGTTCAGGATCGTGCCGCCCTTGGCCGCGCCATGGATGCGACCCTTGAACTGCTTGCGGAACTTCGTGCGCTTGGGCTGCAGCATGTCAATCTACTCCAAATTCTCTCTTCGCCGTCGCCGCTCAGGCGTTCTCGCGGCGACGGCCGCCCGGCTGGTCGCCCTCGATCGCCCTGCGCTCGGAAGCAAGCGGGTCGTGCTCGAGGATTTCGCCCTTGAAGATCCATACCTTGACACCGCAGATACCGTAGGCTGTCTTGGCCTCGGCGGTACCGTAGTCGACGTCGGCGCGCAGCGTGTGCAGCGGCACGCGGCCTTCGCGATACCACTCCATGCGCGCGATCTCCGCGCCGCCCAGGCGCCCGCCGCAATTGATGCGGATGCCCTCGGCGCCGAGCCGGACCGCCGACTGCACCGCCCGCTTCATCGCCCGGCGGAATGCAATGCGGCGCTCGAGCTGCTGGGCGATCGACTGGGCCACCAGCGTCGCATCGGTCTCGGGCTTGCGCACCTCGACGATGTTCAGATGGGTGTCGACGCCGGTCATCTCGGTCAGCTTCTTGCGCAGGCGCTCGATATCGGCGCCCTTCTTGCCGATGATCAGGCCCGGACGCGCCGAATGGATCGTCACCCGGCACTTCTTGTGGGGACGCTCGATGACGATCTTGGAGATCGCGGCCTGCTTGAGTTCCTTCTCGAGATATTTGCGAATCTCCAGATCCTCGTGCAGCAGCCGGCCATATTCGCCCGAATTGGCGAACCAGCGCGAATCCCACGTGCGGTTGATGCCGAGGCGAAGGCCGATCGGATTGACTTTCTGGCCCATCAGGCGGCCTCCTCTTGTGCTTCGACTTCACGCACGATGATCGTCAGATTGGAGAACGGCTTCTCGATGCGGCTGGCGCGGCCGCGGCCGCGCGCCATGAAGCGCTTCATGGTGATCGACTTGCCGACATAGGCTTCCGCCACCACCAGCGCGTCGACGTCGAGATCGTG
Source organism: Rhizobiaceae bacterium (assembly GCA_041397625.1). GTDB lineage: Bacteria > Pseudomonadota > Alphaproteobacteria > Rhizobiales > Rhizobiaceae > JAWKWH01. The sequence continues at coordinate 536,901 of JAWKWH010000003.1, read as the reverse complement.
GTTGTTCTCGGCGTTGGCGATCGCCGATTCCAGCGTCTTCTTGACGGTGCCGGCGATGCGCTTGCGCGAAAACTCGAGATCGGCGAGCGCCGCCGAGACCTTCTTGCCGCGGATCAGCGCGGCCACCAGGTTGAGCTTCTGCGGGCTGATGCGGATCGTGCGCAGAACGGCGCGCGCCTCGTTGTCAGCAAGCCGGCGTGGAGCTTTGGCCTTGCCCATCTTACTTTCTCCTGGCCTTCTTGTCGGCGCCGTGACCGTAATAGGTCCGCGTCGGCGCGAATTCGCCGAACTTATGGCCGACCATGTCCTCGGTAACCGAGACAGGGATGTGTTTGTGGCCGTTGTAGACGCCGAAGGTCAGGCCGACGAACTGAGGCAGGATGGTGGAGCGGCGGCTCCACATCTTGATAACCTCGTTGCGGCCGCCCTCGCGCACCTTCTCGGCCTTCTTCAGCAGATAGCCGTCGACGAACGGGCCTTTCCAGACTGAGCGTGTCACTTGTCCTTGCCTCTTTCCTACTTCTTGCGCTGATGGCGCGAGCGCATGATGAACTTGTCGGTGGTCTTGTTGGACCGGGTACGCTTGCCCTTGGTCGGCTTGCCCCACGGCGTGACCGGGTTGCGGCCGCCCGAGGTGCGGCCCTCGCCGCCGCCATGCGGATGGTCGACGGGGTTCATGGTCACGCCGCGATTGTGCGGGCGCTTGCCCATCCAGCGCTTGCGCCCCGCCTTGCCGAGCGAGATGTTTCCGTGGTCGGAGTTCGACACCGCGCCGACGGTCGCCATGCAGGCGCCGGGCACCAGTCGCTGCTCGCCCGAGTTCAGGCGCAGGATCGCCATGCCCTGGTCACGGCCGACGAGCTGCGCGTAGGTGCCCGCCGAACGGGCGATCTGGCCGCCCTTCTCGGGCTTCAGCTCGACATTGTGGATGATCGTGCCCACCGGCATCGACGACAGCGGCATCGCGTTGCCCGGCTTGACGTCGACGCTTCTGCCGGCAACGACATTGTCGCCCACCGACAGGCGCTGCGGCGCGATGATGTAGGACAGTTCGCCGTCCTCGTAGCGGATCAGCGCGATGAACGCGGTGCGGTTCGGATCGTATTCGAGCCGTTCCACCGTCGCGTTCATGTCGAACTTGCGCCGCTTGAAATCGATCACGCGATAGCTGCGCTTGTGGCCGCCGCCACGGAAGCGGGTGGTGATCCGGCCGAGATTGTTGCGACCGCCCTTCGAGTTCAGTCCCTCGGTCAAACCCTTGATCGGCTTGCCCTTGTAGAGATGCGAACGATCGACGAGGACCAGCTGGCGCTGGCCGGGCGTCGTCGGATTGAATTTCTTCAGTGCCATCGTACTACACCAAGCCCCCTAGAGACCCGTGGCGATGTCGATCGACTGGCCTTCCGCCAGCGTCACAATCGCCTTCTTCACATCGCTCTGCCGGCCGATCCTGCCGCGGAAGCGCTTGACCTTGCCCTTGCGCACCAGCGTGTTGACCGACGTGACCTTGACGGAGAACAGAGCCTCGACGGCCGCCTTGATCTCCGGCTTGGTTGCCGTGCGGGCAACGTTGAAAACCACCTGGTTTGATTCCGACGCCATGGTCGACTTCTCGGTGATCGCCGGGCTGACGATCACGTCATAGTGGCGAAGATCAGTCATTTGAACCGCTCCTCCAGAGCCTCGACCGCAGCCTTGGACAAGACCAGCTTGCCGCGGCGCAGAATGTCGTAAACGTTGATGCCCTGAACCGGCAGGACGTCCACATGCGGGATGTTCGACGCGGCCAGGCGGAAATTCCGGTCGAGCTCGGCGCCGCCGATCAGCAGCACATTGTCGAGACCGAGCTTGGAAAGCTGGCCGGCCAGCGCCTTGGTCTTGGCATCCCTGGCGGCAAGCTCGTCGATGACGATCAGCTCGGCTGCCTTGGCCTTGGCCGACAGCGCATGCTTCAGGCCGAGCGCGCGGACCTTCTTCGGCAGGTCGACCGCGTGGTCGCGGGCAACCGGGCCGTGCGCCTTGCCGCCGCCGCGGAACTGCGGCGCGCGCGCCGAATGATGCCGGGCGCGGCCGGTGCCCTTCTGGCGGTACATCTTGGCGCCGGTACGGGAGATCTCGGCGCGGCCCTTGGCCTTGTGGGTGCCCTGCTGCTTCTTGGCAAGCTGCCAGCGCACCACCCGCTGGAGGATGTCCTCGCGCGGATCGAGGCCGAAAATCTCGTCCGATACCTTCAGTTTGCCGGCGCTCTTGCCGGCGAGGGTCACAATCTCGATATCCATTACTCGGCTCCCTCGCCCGCTTGGGCGGCAGTGTCTTCGGCCGGCGTTTCGGCCGGTGCCGGCGCGGCTTCTTCCTTGGCCGGCTTGGCGGCGGCACGCACCGCGCCGGGCTTCGGCGCCGCATCCGGCAGGATCGCCTTGACGGCGTCCTTGATCAGGATCCAGGCGCCCTTGGAGCCCGGCACCGCGCCGCGCAGCAGAATGAGGCCGCGATCGACGTCGGTCGAAACCACCTCGATGTTCTGCGTGGTTACGCGGGTATGGCCCATGTGGCCGGCCATCTTCTTGCCCTTGAACACCTTGCCGGGGTCCTGGCGCTGGCCGGTCGAACCATGCGAGCGGTGCGAGATCGAGTTGCCGTGCGTCGCGCGACCGCCACCGAAATTGTGGCGCTTCATCACACCCTGGAAGCCCTTGCCCACCGTCGTGCCGGTAACGTCGACCTTCTGACCCGGCACGAAGTGCTCGGCGGTGATCTCGGCGCCGACGTCGAGCATGTTGTCGGGCGACACGCGGAACTCGGCAAGCTTCGCCTTCGGCTCCACCGACGCTGAGGCGAAATGGCCGCGCAGCGCCTTCGACGTGTTCTTCACCTTGGCCAGGCCAACGCCGAGCTGAACCGCCGTATAGCCGTTCTTCTCCTCGGTGCGCTGCGCCACGACCTGGCAGTTTTCCATCTTCAGAACCGTCACGGGCACATGTTCGCCGGCGTCGTTGTAGACCCGGGTCATCCCGACTTTCTGAGCAATTACACCTGAACGCATCGGTTCGATTTCCTCTGGTTAGAGCGCGCCGGCCGCTTGCGCCGCGCGCTCCTTCTCATCCGCACCCTAGAGCTTGATTTCCACGTCCACGCCGGCCGCAAGGTCGAGCTTCATCAGAGCGTCGACGGTCTGCGGGGTCGGATCGACGATATCGAGCAGCCGCTTGTGCGTACGCATCTCGAACTGCTCGCGGCTTTTCTTGTCGATGTGCGGCGAGCGGTTGACCGTGAACTTCTCGATCCGCGTCGGCAGCGGAATGGGTCCGCGGACATTCGCGCCGGTGCGCTTGGCCGTCGACACGATTTCCTTGGTCGACGCATCGAGCACCCGGTGATCAAACGCCTTGAGGCGGATGCGGATATTCTGTCCGTTCATGCGATTGTTCCTTGTTCCGCGCGGGCGCTTCTCTCAGGCGCCCGCGTCAGAGCCTTCTGGGTTCATTCCGTTATGGATGCGACGATGCCTGCGCCGACGGTACGGCCGCCCTCGCGGATGGCGAAGCGCAGCTTCTCCTCCATGGCGATCGGCACGATCAGCTCGACATCGACCGTCACATTGTCGCCCGGCATCACCATCTCCGTGCCCGACGGCAGCGTGACCACGCCGGTCACGTCGGTGGTGCGGAAGTAGAACTGCGGACGGTAGTTGGTGAAGAACGGCGTGTGCCGGCCGCCCTCCTCCTTCGTCAGGATATAGGCTTCCGCCTTGAACTTGGTGTGCGGGGTCACCGAACCCGGCTTGCACAGAACCTGCCCGCGCTCCACCCCGTCGCGGTCGACACCGCGCAACAAGGCGCCGATATTGTCGCCCGCCTGGCCCTGGTCCAGGAGCTTGCGGAACATCTCCACCCCCGTGCACGTCGTCTTCGACGTCGGACGGATGCCGACAATCTCGATCTCGTCGCCGACATTGATCACGCCGCGCTCCACGCGACCCGTCACAACCGTGCCGCGGCCCGAGATCGAGAACACGTCCTCGATCGGCATCAGGAACGGCTGGTCGACCGGACGCTCCGGCGTCGGAATGTAGGCGTCAACCGCAGCCATCAGCGCGCGAACCGCATCCTCGCCGATCGCCTTGTCGCCATCCTCAAGCGCAACAAGCGCCGAACCCTTCACGATCGGAATGTCGTCGCCCGGAAACTCGTAGGTCGACAGAAGCTCGCGAACCTCAAGCTCGACAAGCTCCAGCAACTCCTCGTCGTCAACCTGGTCGACCTTGTTCATGAACACAACAAGTGCCGGAACGCCAACCTGGCGGGCAAGCAGAATGTGCTCGCGCGTCTGCGGCATCGGACCGTCCGCAGCACTCACAACCAGGATCGCGCCGTCCATCTGCGCCGCACCCGTGATCATGTTCTTCACATAGTCGGCATGGCCCGGGCAGTCGACATGGGCGTAGTGGCGCGCATCCGTCTCATACTCAACATGCGCCGTCGAAATGGTGATCCCACGCGCCTTCTCCTCCGGAGCAGCGTCAATCTGGTCATAGGCCTTGAACTCGCCGAAATACTTCGTGATCGCAGCCGTCAAACTCGTCTTGCCATGGTCAACGTGACCAATCGTGCCAATGTTAACATGCGGCTTGTTGCGCTCAAATTTTCCCTTAGCCATGGGACCTCTCCATCTATCGTTTCTGTGCCCCGCGGGGCGAATTCATCTCAATCGGTTAGCAGCGCCTCAGGCGTATTTGCTCTGGATCTCCTGGGCGACCGCCGAGGGAACCGGTTCGTAGTGGTCGAACTGCATCGTGTACTGGGCGCGGCCCTGCGACATCGAACGCAGATTATCGACATATTTGAACATGTTGGCGAGCGGGACAAAGGCGTTGATCACGGTCGCGATGCCGCGCGCCTCGGTGCCCTGGATCTGGCCGCGCCGCGAGTTCAGGTCGCCGATCACGTCGCCGACATAATCCTCGGGCGTCACGACCTCGACCTTCATGATCGGCTCGAGCAACTGCGCGCCGGCCTTCTGCGCACCCTCGCGGAAAGCCGCGCGCGCGGCGATCTCGAAGGCGAGCACGGACGAATCGACGTCGTGATAGGCACCGTCGATCAGCGTCGCCTTGACGCCGAGCATCGGGAAGCCGGCAAGCGGACCCGACGACAGCACGCTTTCGATACCCTTCTGGACGCCCGGAACGTATTCCTTCGGTACGGCGCCGCCGACGATCTTGGATTCGAAGGCGAAATCCTCGCCCTCCTCGTTCGGCTCGAAGATGATCTTGACGCGGGCGAACTGGCCCGAACCGCCCGACTGCTTCTTGTGCGTATAATCGATCTCGGCGGCGCGCGTGATGGTCTCGCGATAGGCCACCTGCGGCGCGCCGACATTGGCCTCGACCTTGAACTCGCGCTTCATGCGGTCGACGAGAATGTCGAGATGCAGTTCGCCCATTCCGGCGATGATCGTCTGGCCGCTCTCCTCGTCGGTCTTGACGCGGAAGGACGGATCCTCGGCCGCCAGGCGGTTGAGCGCCAGGCCCATCTTTTCCTGGTCGCCCTTGGTCTTCGGCTCGATCGCGATCTGGATGACCGGGTCGGGGAACTCCATGCGCTCGAGGATGACAGGCTTGAGCGGGTCGCACAGCGTGTCGCCGGTGGTCGTCTCCTTGAGGCCGGCCAGCGCGACAATGTCGCCGGCAAACGCTTCCTCGATATCCTCGCGGCTGTTGGAGTGCATCTGCAGCATGCGGCCGATGCGCTCGCGCTTGTCCTTGACGGTGTTCATGAGGGACACGCCTTTTTCGAGCTTGCCCGAATAGATGCGCGCAAAGGTCAGCGAGCCGACGAACGGGTCGTTCATGACCTTGAAAGCCAGCATCGACAGAGCTTCCTCGTCCGACGACTTGCGAACGGTCTCTTCCTCGGTTTTCGCGTCGATACCCTTGATCGCCGGTACGTCGATGGGCGATGGCAGGAAATCAACCACTGCATCAAGAAGCGGCTGCACACCCTTGTTCTTGAAGGCCGAACCACAGAACATCGGAAACAGCTGCACCGCGATCGTGCCCCTGCGGATCAGCGAGCGGAGCTCGTCGTTCGAGGGCATCTCGCCCTCCAGGTAGCGCTCCATGGCGCCCTCGTCGATCTCGACGGCCGTCTCGATCAGCTTTTCGCGGTACTCTTCAGCCTGGGCCTGCATGTCGGCCGGAATGTCCAGCACGTCCCAATCGGCGCCAAGGTTCTCGGATTTCCACACCAGCGCCTTCATCTCGATCAGGTCGATGACGCCGGCGAAATCGTTCTCCGCGCCGATCGGCAGCTGCATGACCGCCGGCGTGGCGCCGAGGCGGGTCTTGACCATCTCTGCGGAGCGGAAGAAGTCGGCGCCGATCTTGTCCATCTTGTTGCAGAAGATCATGCGCGGGACTTTGTACTTGTCGGCCTGGCGCCAGACGGTCTCGGTCTGCGGCTCGACGCCGGCATTGGCGTCAAGCAGCGCGATCGCGCCGTCGAGCACGCGCAACGAACGCTCCACCTCGATGGTGAAGTCGACGTGGCCGGGCGTGTCGATGATGTTGAAGCGGCGTTTCTTGCCGTCGCGGCCTTCCCAGAAGGTGGTGGTGGCGGCCGACGTGATGGTGATGCCGCGCTCCTGCTCCTGCTCCATCCAGTCCATGGTCGCCGCGCCGTCGTGGACTTCGCCGATCTTGTGCGACTTGCCGGTATAGTAGAGCACGCGCTCGGTGGTCGTGGTCTTGCCGGCGTCGATATGCGCCATGATGCCGAAGTTGCGGTAGTCTTCGATTTTGTATTCGCGGGCCATGGTGGTTGCCTTCAGAATCTTTAGCGAACGAACGTCCGGTTACCAGCGATAGTGCGAGAACGCCCGGTTGGCCTCGGCCATCCGGTGGGTGTCTTCGCGCTTCTTGACCGCGGTGCCGCGGTTGTTGGCCGCGTCGAGCAGCTCGCCCGACAGGCGGTCGACCATCGTGGTCTCGTTGCGGCCGCGCGCGGCATTGATCAGCCAGCGGATCGCCAGCGCCTGACGGCGCTCGGTCCTGACCTCGACGGGCACCTGGTAGGTGGCGCCGCCGACGCGGCGCGAGCGCACCTCGACATGCGGCGAAACGTTTTCCAGCGCCTGGTGAAACAGCGCCAGCGGCTCGGCCTTGGCCTTGGCCTCGACCTGGTCAAGCGCGCCATAAACGATGCGCTCGGCGACGGACTTCTTGCCGTCGAGCATGATGGCGTTCATGAATTTGGTGATCACCTGATCGCCGAACTTGGGATCGGGATTGATCTCGCGCTTTTCTGCTCTGTGACGTCGGGACATGTCTTTCGTCTCTCAACCTTGTCGGTCGCCCGGCGCCTGAATGAAAAAAGCGCCGAAGCGGGGGTTCCTTACTTCGGACGCTTGGCGCCGTATTTGGAGCGGCGCTGCTTGCGGTCTTTTACGCCTTGGGTGTCGAGCACGCCGCGGATGATGTGATAGCGCACGCCCGGAAGATCCTTGACGCGGCCGCCGCGGATCATCACCACGGAGTGTTCCTGCAGGTTGTGACCCTCACCGGGAATGTAGCCGATCACCTCGAAACCGTTGGTCAGGCGGATTTTGGCCACCTTGCGCAGCGCCGAGTTCGGCTTCTTCGGTGTCGTCGTGTAGACGCGCGTGCACACGCCCCGCTTCTGCGGGTTCTGCTGCATGGCGGGAACCTTGTTGCGCTTGACCGGTGCGGTGCGCGGCTTGCGGATCAGCTGGTTGACGGTAGGCATTCAAACCTTCCCCTTGCATTCAATCTCGTGTTCCGAGCCCTGTCGGGCGTCGTTCCGGATGCGATGCGTGACATCCATTTCCAACAAAATTCGGGGCAGACAACCGTGCTTCACGGTCCTGCCCGAACAGATAAGCAGAGGAAACGGTTGCCCGCTTCATGCATACCGGCGATGTCATCGTTCGCAGAACGAACCTTGTTTGAGGCCAAATCCGGGGCGTTGGACGCCCTGAAAGACAAAGCCTCACATAGGCTCAGACGTCGGTCACTTACTCATTTGCCCGGGCATCGTCAAGCCCGGTTGCTGAAAACGGCTGCACTTTCTGTCGCTTGGCGTTTGCGCGCAAGATTGTTTCGCGCCGCATCCGGCAATGATCGCAAAATATCATGCTCCGGTTGCCGTTGACGCCGCCTCCGTGCGACAAGGCCGGCACGATGCGAGCCCATGGAGAATCGGCATGAACGACAACACGCCGGACGTGCCGGTCTACATCATCATCGGCCGGGCATGGCGGCGAAAAAATGCGCCCGCCGAGCGGGTGCACGTGCTTATCACCGCGCCCGACGACGACACCGCCGTGCACCGGTCGCTCGAAGCCCTGGCGCGCGAGGGCTATGCCGAGGCGGAACTCGATCAGATCGGCGAACTCGATGGCGCGCCCGACGAGGAACCGCATGCCTCGGCCTATCAGGGCGTTTTGGAAGGCGAGATCGCCATCGTCACGCTCGGTGCCGCCGACTGAGCCGCCGGCAACGCCCCTGCAACGAAAAACCGCCGGAGCGGGCCCCGGCGGTTGATCTTTCCAGTCAGCCGTGCCGCGCCGCTACTCCGCCGCGCCGCTCAGCTCCTCGATCATCGGCACGGCCTCCTCGGCATCGGCCATCTTGCGACGCTCCTCGAGGATGAGGTCGTCGCGCGACGTGGCGATGCGCCTGATCTGGCTCATCGCGCCGCCGGTGCCCGCCGGAATCAGCCGGCCGACGATGACGTTCTCCTTCAGGCCCTGCAGCGTGTCGGTCTTACCGGCCACCGCCGCTTCTGTGAGCACCTTGGTGGTCTCCTGGAACGAGGCCGCCGAGATGAAGGACGGCGTCTGCAGCGACGCCTTGGTGATGCCGAGCAGCACCGGCTGGCCCTCGGCGGGCTGCTTGCCCTCCTCCTTCAGGCGATCATTGACCTCGTCGAACTCGATCGCATCGACATTGTCGCCGGGAATGTAGACAGAATCGCCCTGCTTGGTGATCTCCACCTTCTGCAGCATCTGCCGGACAATCACCTCGATGTGCTTGTCGTTGATGACGACGCCCTGCAACCGGTAGACTTCCTGGATCTCGTTGACGAGGTAGGAGGCCAGCGCCTCCACGCCCTTGATCGCCAGGATGTCGTGCGGCGCCGGATTGCCGTCGAGGATGTAGTCGCCCTTCTCGATCGTGTCGCCGTCCTGAAGATGGAACGGCTTGCCCTTCGGAATGAGGTATTCCGCCGGCTCCGCGCCTTCCTCGTGCGGTTCGATGACGATGCGCCGCTTGTTCTTATAGTCGCGGCCGAAGCGGATGATGCCGTCGATCTCGGCGATCACCGCGTGATCCTTCGGCCGGCGCGCCTCGAACAGCTCGGCAACGCGCGGCAGACCACCGGTGATGTCCTTGGTCTTGGCGCTTTCCATCGGGATGCGGGCGATCACATCGCCCGGATTGACCTTGGCGCCCGGCTCGACCGAGAGCACCGCTTCCACCGACAGCATGAAGCGGGCATCGCCGCCCTTGCCGAGCTTGGCGATCTTGCCCTTGGCATCGTTGACCACGATCGCCGGCTTCAGGTCGGTGCCGCGCGGTGTCGAGCGCCAGTCGATGATCTCGCGCTTGGTGATGCCGGTCGATTCGTCGGCGGTCTCCTGGACCGAAACGCCGTCGACAATGTCCTCGAACGCGGTCGTGCCGCCCACCTCGGTCAGGATCGGCCTGGTATAGGGATCCCACTCCGCGATGCGCTGGCCGCGCTTGACCTTGTCGCCGTCGTCGACATGCAGGCGCGAACCGTAGGTGATGCGGTGCGAGGCGCGCTCCTTGTCGGAACCATCCATGATCAGCACGGCCATGTTGCGGCCCATGGCGATCAGGTGGCCCTCGGAATTGCGCACGATGTTGCGGTTGCGGATCTTCACCGTGCCCTCATAGGAGGCTTCCACGAACGACTGGTCGACCACCTGCGCGGTACCGCCCATGTGGAAGGTGCGCATGGTGAGCTGCGTACCCGGCTCGCCGATCGACTGCGCCGCGATGACGCCGACCGCCTCGCCCTGGTTGACGGGCGTTCCGCGCGCCAGGTCGCGGCCGTAGCAGGTGGCGCAGACACCGGTCTTCATCTCGCAGGTCAGCGCCGAACGAATGCGAACCGACTGCACGCCGGCGACCTCGATGGCCTCCACGTCGCGCTCGTCGATCAGCGTGCCGGCCTTGACCAGCACGTCGCCCGAAGCCGGATCGACGATGTCGTCGAGCGAGGTGCGGCCGAGCACCCGCTGGCCGATCGAGGCGACGACCTGACCGGCGTCGACGATCGGCTGCATGGTCAGGCCCTTGTCGGTGCCGCAATCCCTCGAATTGACGATGCAGTCCTGCGCCACGTCGACCAGACGCCGCGTCAGGTAGCCGGAGTTCGCCGTCTTCAGCGCCGTGTCGGCCAGACCCTTGCGAGCACCGTGGGTCGAGTTGAAGTATTCGAGAACCGTCAGCCCCTCCTTGAAGTTGGAGATGATCGGCGTTTCGATGATCTCGCCCGACGGTTTGGCCATCAGGCCGCGCATGCCGGCAAGCTGGCGCATCTGGGTCGGCGAGCCGCGTGCGCCCGAATGGCTCATCATGTAGATCGAGTTCATCGGTTTCTGGCGCTTGGTCTCCTCGTCGAATTCCACCGCCTTGATGCGCGCCATCATCTCGTCGGCGACCTTCTCCGAGCACTTGGCCCAGGCGTCGACGACCTTGTTGTACTTCTCGCCCTGGGTGATCAGGCCGTCATTGTACTGCTGCTCGTATTCCTTGGTCAGCGTGTCGGTGTCGTGCACCAGCTTGGCCTTGGTATCGGGGATCAGCATGTCGTCCTTGCCGAACGAAATGCCGGCGCGGCAGGCGTGGCCGAAGCCGAGCTGCATGATCCTGTCGCAGAAGATGACCGTGTCCTTCTGGCCGCAGTGACGGTAGACCGTGTCGATCATCCGCGAGATGTTCTTCTTGGTCATCTCCTGGTTGCAGACCTCGAACGGCACGTTGCTGTTGCGCGGCAGCAATTCGCCGATGATCATCCGGCCGGGCGTCGTGTCGTAGATATTCGACACCGTGTTGCCCTCGGCGTCGACCGACCTGAAGCGGCCCTTGATCTTGGTGTGCAGCGTGACCACGCCGGTCTCGAGCGCGTGATGCAGTTCGCCCATATCGGCGAACACCATGCCCTCGCCCGGCTCGTTCTCGTTGACGATCGACAGATAATAAAGACCGAGCACCATGTCCTGCGACGGCACGATGATCGGCGCGCCGTTGGCCGGGTGCAGGATGTTGTTGGTCGACATCATCAGGACGCGCGCCTCGAGCTGCGCCTCCAGCGACAGCGGCACGTGGACCGCCATCTGGTCGCCGTCGAAGTCGGCGTTGAACGCCGTGCACACCAGCGGGTGAAGCTGGATCGCCTTGCCCTCGATCAGCACCGGCTCGAACGCCTGAATGCCCAGGCGGTGCAGCGTCGGCGCGCGATTGAGCAGCACCGGATGCTCGCGGATCACCTCGTCGAGGATGTCCCAGACTTCCGGCTTCTCCTTCTCGACCAGTTTCTTCGACTGCTTGACCGTCGAGGAATAGCCCTTGGCGTCGAGCCGCGCATAGATGAACGGCTTGAACAGCTCCAGCGCCATCTTCTTCGGCAGGCCGCACTGGTGCAGCTTCAGTTCGGGGCCGGTCACGATGACCGAACGGCCCGAATAGTCGACGCGTTTTCCAAGCAGGTTCTGGCGGAACCGGCCCTGCTTGCCCTTCAGCATGTCGGAAAGCGACTTCAAAGGCCTCTTGTTGGCGCCGGTGATGACGCGGCCGCGACGGCCGTTGTCGAACAGCGCGTCGACGGATTCCTGCAGCATCCGCTTCTCGTTGCGGATGATGATGCCCGGCGCGCGCAGCTCGATCAGCCGCTTCAGGCGGTTGTTTCGGTTGATGACGCGACGGTAGAGGTCGTTCAGATCGGAGGTGGCGAACCGGCCGCCGTCGAGCGGCACCAGCGGCCTGAGGTCCGGCGGAATGACCGGGACGATCTTCATGATCATCCATTCCGGCCGGTTGCCGCTCTCGACGAAGTTCTCGACTACCTTGAGGCGCTTCAAGAGCTTCTTCTGCTTCAGTTCCGACGTCGTCGTCGCCAGTTCCTCGCGCAGATCGACCGCGATCTTGGCAAGGTCCATGGCCGCCAGCAGGTCGTGGATCGCCTCGGCGCCGATCATGGCGGAAAACGAATCCTCGCCGAACTCGTCGACGGCCAGCATGTATTCCTCTTCCGACAGGAGCTGGTTCTCCTTCAGCGAGGTCAGGCCGGGCTCGGTGACGATGTAGTTCTCGAAATAAAGGACGCGCTCGATATCCTTCAGCGTCATGTCGAGCAGCGTGCCGATGCGGCTCGGCAGCGACTTCAAGAACCAGATATGGGCGACTGGCGCGGCCAATTCGATATGGCCCATACGCTCGCGGCGCACCCGGCTCAGCGTGACCTCGACGCCGCACTTCTCGCAGATGATGCCCTTGTACTTCATGCGCTTGTACTTGCCGCACAAGCACTCGTAATCCTTGATCGGCCCGAAGATGCGCGCACAGAACAGACCGTCGCGCTCGGGCTTGAACGTACGGTAGTTGATCGTCTCCGGCTTCTTGATCTCACCATAGGACCAGGATTGAATCTTGTCCGGGCTTGCCAGCGAGATCCTGATCGAATCGAAGGTCTGCGCGGGCGCCTGCGGGTTGAAAAGATTCATGACCTCTTGGTTCATGCCGTTCTCCTTGCCTGGGAAACTCCGTTCCCCACAAATTTGATGCATGGCCGGCAACGCGGCCCTGCCCTTTCGGGCTCGACTGGCCGCCGGGCGTGTCTGCCCGACGGCTCCGACATCATCTACTCGGCTGCGTCCGGCAGTTCGGCCGGCGTCTCGTCCAACTCGACACGCGTGTTCTCCAGCTCCACGTTGAGGCCGAGCGAACGCATCTCCTTGACCAGCACGTTGAAGCTTTCGGGAATGCCCGCCTCGAACGTGTCGTCGCCGCGCACGATGGCTTCATAGACCTTCGTGCGGCCGGCTACGTCGTCCGACTTGACGGTGAGCATTTCCTGCAGCGTGTAGGCGGCGCCGTAAGCCTCCAGCGCCCAGACCTCCATCTCGCCGAAGCGCTGGCCGCCGAACTGCGCCTTGCCGCCCAGCGGCTGCTGGGTAACGAGCGAGTACGGGCCGATGGAGCGCGCGTGGATCTTGTCGTCCACCAGGTGGTGCAGCTTGAGCATGTAGATGTAGCCCACCGTCACCTGCCGGTCGAACTCCTCGCCGGTGCGTCCGTCGTAGAGCGTCGACTGGCCGCTGGTCATCAGACCCGCCTGTTCCAGCATGGTGTTGATGTCGGCCTCCACGGCGCCGTCGAACACCGGCGTGGCGATCGACACGCCGCGGGTCATCTGGCGCGCCAGGCGAACAACCGAATCATCGTCATACTGGCGCACGGGCTCGTTGCGATCATTGTCGGGCATGATCGCCTCGATCGTCTTGCGCAGCGGCTTGATGTTGCTGTTCTCGTTATACGCCTCGATCAGCTCGCCGATCTGCCTGCCCATGCCGGCGCAGGCCCAACCCAGATGGGTCTCGAGGATCTGGCCGACATTCATGCGGCTCGGCACGCCGAGCGGATTGAGCACGATGTCGACATGCGTGCCGTCCTCCAGGAACGGCATGTCCTCCACCGGCAGGATGCGGGAAACCACACCCTTGTTGCCGTGGCGGCCAGCCATCTTGTCGCCGGGCTGGATCTTGCGCTTCACCGCGACGAAGACCTTGACCATCTTCATCACGCCGGGCGGCATCTCGTCGCCGCGCTGCACCTTCTCGACCTTGTCCATGAAACGCTGCTCGAGCGCGTTCTTCGACTCGTCGTACTGGTTGCGCAGCGCTTCCAGCTCGCTCTGCAGCTTCTCCTTTTCCACCGCGAACTGCCACCACTGGCTGCGCGGATATTCGTCCAGCAGCTCGGCGGTCAGCTTGGTGTTCTTCTTGAAGCCCTTCGGTCCGGCGATCGCCACCTTACCGCCGAGCATCTCGGCCAGGCGGCCGTAGACGTTGCGGTCGAGGATCGCCTGCTCGTCGTCGCGGTCCTTGGCCAGACGCTCGATCTCCTCGCGCTCAATCGCCATGGCGCGCTCGTCCTTCTCCACGCCGTGGCGGTTGAAGACGCGGACTTCCACGACGGTGCCGAAGGTGCCGGGCGGCATGCGCATGGAGGTGTCGCGCACGTCGGACGCCTTCTCGCCGAAGATGGCGCGCAGCAGTTTCTCCTCCGGCGTCATCGGGCTCTCGCCCTTCGGCGTGATCTTGCCGACCAGGATATCGCCCGGCTGCATCTCGGCGCCGATATAGACGATGCCGGCCTCGTCGAGGTTCTTCAGCGCCTCCTCCGAAACGTTCGGGATGTCGCGGGTGATCTCTTCGGGCCCGAGCTTGGTGTCACGCGCCATCACCTCGAATTCCTCGATGTGGATGGAGGTGAACACGTCGTCGCGCACGATGCGCTCGGACAGCAGGATCGAGTCCTCGTAGTTGTAGCCGTTCCACGGCATGAAGGCGACGAGCACGTTGCGGCCGAGCGCCAGGTCGCCGAGATCCGTCGACGGACCGTCGGCGATGATGTCGCCCTTCTCGATCCGGTCGCCCACCTTCACCAGCGGCCGCTGGTTGATGCAGGTGTTCTGGTTGGAACGCTGGAACTTCATCAGCCGGTAGATGTCGACGCCCGATTCCGACGCGTCGACCTCCTCGGTGGCGCGGATGACGATACGCGTCGCGTCGACCTGGTCGACCACGCCGGTGCGCCGGGCCGCGATCGCCGCGCCCGAATCGCGCGCCACGATCGATTCCATGCCGGTGCCGACGAACGGCGCCTCGGCCTGGACTAGCGGCACCGCCTGACGCTGCATGTTCGAGCCCATCAGCGCGCGGTTGGCGTCGTCGTTCTCCAGGAACGGGATCAGCGCCGCGGCGACCGAGACGAGCTGTTTCGGCGACACGTCCATCAGGTCGACGTTCTCGCGCGGCGCCATCATCACCTCGCCGGCGTGGCGGCAGACGACGAATTCCTCGACGAACTGGCCCTTCTTGTCGAGCTCGGCATTGGCCTGCGCCACATAGTGGCGCGCCTCTTCCATCGCCGACAGGTAGACGACGTCGCTGGTTACCTTGCCGTCGACGATCTTGCGGTAAGGCGTTTCGATGAAGCCGTACTTGTTGACGCGCGCAAACGTCGCCAGCGAGTTGATCAGGCCGATATTCGGGCCTTCCGGCGTCTCGATCGGGCAGATGCGGCCGTAATGGGTCGGATGCACGTCGCGCACCTCGAAGCCGGCGCGCTCGCGGGTAAGCCCGCCCGGTCCCAGCGCCGACAGGCGGCGCTTGTGGGTGATCTCCGACAGCGGATTGGTCTGGTCCATGAACTGCGACAGCTGCGAGGAGCCGAAGAACTCGCGCACGGCGGCGGCCGCCGGCTTGGCGTTGATCAGGTCCTGCGGCATGACCGTGTCGATCTCGATCGAGCTCATGCGCTCCTTGATCGCGCGCTCCATGCGCAGAAGGCCGATGCGGTACTGGTTCTCCATCAACTCGCCGACCGAGCGCACGCGGCGGTTGCCGAGATTGTCGATGTCGTCGATCTCGCCCTTGCCGTCGCGGAGATTGACCAGCGTCTTGACCACCGCGAGGATGTCGTCCTTGCGCAGCACGCGCACGGTGTCCTCGGCATCGAGATCGAGACGCATGTTCATCTTGACGCGGCCGACGGCCGACAGGTCGTAGCGCTCCGGATCGAAGAACAGCGAGTTGAACATCGCCTCGGCCGTCTCGATGGTCGGCGGCTCGCCCGGGCGCATCACACGGTAGATGTCGAACAGCGCGTCCTGCCGGCTCTCGTTCTTGTCGACGGCCAGCGTGTTGCGGATATAGGCGCCGACATTGACGTGGTCGATATCGAGAATGTCGATCTCGTCGATGCCAGCGTCGATCAGCACTTTCAGCGTCTTCTCGTCGAGCTCGTCGCCGGCCTCGAGATAGATCTCGCCGGTCTCCAGGTTGACGACGTCCTCGGCCAGATAGCTGCCGTAGACGTCCTCGTCGGTGGCGCGGATCGCCTTCAGTCCCTTTTCGGCAAGCTGATTGGCCTGCCGGGCGGTGATCTTGCGGCCGGCCTCTACGACCACCTTGCCCTTGTCGGCGTCGACCAGGTCGGTCACCGTCTTCAGGCCGCGGAAACGCTCGACCGAATAGGGAATGCGCCAGTTCTCGCCGTCACGGGCATAGGTCAGCTTGTTGTAGAAGGTCGACAGGATGTCCTCTGTGTCCATGCCGAGCGCCATCAGCAGCGACGTCGCCGGAATCTTGCGGCGGCGGTCGATGCGCGCATGGACCACATCCTTGGCGTCGAACTCGATATCCAGCCACGAACCGCGATACGGAATGACGCGGGCGGCAAACAACAGCTTGCCCGAGGAGTGCGACTTGCCCTTGTCGTGATCGAAGAACACGCCCGGCGAGCGGTGCATCTGCGATACGATCACGCGCTCGGTGCCGTTGACGATGAACGTGCCGTTGTTGGTCATCAACGGCATGTCGCCCATATAGACGTCCTGCTCCTTGATGTCCTTGATCGACTTGGCGCCGGTATCCTCGTCGATGTCGAACACGATCAGGCGCAGCGTCACCTTCAGCGGCGCCGAATAGGTCAGATCGCGCTGCCGGCACTCCTCAACGTCGAATTTCGGCGCCTCGAACTCGTACTTGACGAATTCGAGCATGGCCGCGCCGGAGAAATCCGAAATCGGGAACACCGAATTGAAGACCGCCTGCAATCCTTCGTCGGGGCGGCCGCCCTCGGGTTCCTCGACCATCAGGAACTGGTCATAGGATGCCTTCTGGACCTCGATCAGGTTCGGCATCTCGGTGACTTCCGGGATCTTGCCGAAGAATTTCCTGAGACGTCTGCGGCCATTGAACGTTTGGGACTGCGCCATCGTCGCTCCTTGTCTCGCCATCTGTTTCGCCGGTGGGCGCCGGCTTTGCCTTGTCCGTTTCTGTCACCGCGGCGATACGGGCCTGAAAACGGGAAAACCCAACTCCGGAAAGCCTCGCCAAAGGCTCTCGGGAACGGGGTTGTCACTCTCGAACGCACCGGAATGCGCGGCGGACGGACAAGCCGCCCGCCGCGCATGTCCACGCAATGCCTACTTGAGCTCGACCTTGGCGCCAGCCGCCTCGAGCTTCTTCTGGATTTCCTCGGCCTCGGCCTTGGAAACGCCTTCCTTGACCGCCTTGGGTGCGGCTTCGACCAGATCCTTGGCTTCCTTCAGTCCGAGGCCGGTAATGCCGCGGACTTCCTTGATCACCTCGATCTTCTTGTCGCCGATGGCGGCAAGAACGACGTCGAATTCGGTCTTCTCCTCGGCGGCTTCGCCACCGGCGGCGGCACCGCCGGCCACGGCGGCCACGGCCACCGGAGCGGCGGCCGAAACGCCCCACTTCTCTTCGAGCAATTTCGACAGCTCGGCCGCTTCCAGAACGGTCAGGCTAGAAAGGTCGTCTACGATCTTTGCAAGATCAGCCATTTTTCATTTCCTTCAAAAGGTTCGAACGTTTGGTTTGACAGTGCTGAGGAACGGCCTCATGCCGCCTCGTCCTTCCGGGCATAGGCGTCGAACACGCGGGCAAGCTGGCTTGCCGGTGCGTTGACGACCTGGGCGATCCGGGTTGCCGGCGTCGAGATCATGCCGACGATCTTGGCCCTGAGCTCGTCGAGCGACGGCAGCGCGGCGAGCGCCTTCACGCCGTCGGCGTCGAGCGAGGTCGGACCCATCGTGCCGCCGAGAATGACGAGATTGTCATTCGTCTTGGCAAAATCGGCCGCAACCTTTGGCGCCGTGACCGGATCTTCGGAATAGGCAATCAGCGTCTGTCCCTGGAACAGGACCGACATGCCCTCCGATTCCGTGCCCTGAAGAGCGATTTTGGCGAGGCGGTTCTTCGCGACTTTGACGGTGCCGCCCGCAGCGCGCATCTTCGAACGAAGATCGTTCATCTGCGCCACGGACAGACCGGCATAGTGGGCCACGACAACCGAGCCGGTGCTCTTGAACACCTGGTTCAGTTCCGAGACGAATTCGCGTTTTTCCGCTCTATCCACTTGCCTCTCTCCAGTTGGCAGATGTCCGGGAAACCCGAACCTCTGCCGGTTGCCTTTTGCCGCAGGGGACACGATCCCTTTTTCGAGGATCACCCGTACGACAGCGAGGATCCTGTCCCCCTTCGCCGGGCCGCGAGCAGCCTTGGGCAAAAGGTCAACCTGGTTCGAACCCTCATCTCCGGGGCATCGCCCCTTGCAACTCAGGTCTCACCCGTCTCATGCAGGCCCATACGAATTAAGGCGAGCCGCCTGCAATCTCGGACAGGATTTCCGGAAGTTTCCCTCCGGAAATCCGGACCCCGAAAGGTCCGGAATTTCTTCAACGCGCCGCCGCGAACCTCAAGGTCCGCGGCAAACGCGGTTACGATGCGCTCAGGCTCGCAATATCGAGCTTGATGCCCGGCCCCATCGTGGTCGTGATCGCCGCGCGCTTCAGGTAGTTGCCCTTGGCACCCGACGGCTTGGCCTTGACGACGGCGTCGGCAAAGGCGCGGATATTCTCCTCGATCGCCTTGGCGTCGAACGATGCCTTGCCGACACCGGCGTGGACGATGCCCGCCTTCTCGACACGGAACTCGACGGCACCGCCCTTCGAAGCCTTGACGGCACCCGCAACGTCCGGCGTCACCGTGCCGACTTTCGGGTTCGGCATCAGGCCGCGCGGGCCCAGCACCTTGCCGAGCCTGCCGACCAGCGGCATCATGTCCGGCGTCGCGATGCAGCGGTCGAAATCGATCTCGCCCTTCTGCACTTTCTCCACCAGATCCTCCGCTCCGACCAGATCGGCGCCGGCCTCGCGGGCCTCGTCTGCCTTGGCATCCTTGGCGAACACGGCCACACGCACATTGCGGCCGGTGCCGTTCGGCAGGTTGGCCACGCCGCGCACCATCTGGTCGGCATGGCGCGGATCAACGCCGAGATTCATCGCGATCTCGATCGTTTCGTCGAACTTGGCGGTTGCCCGCTCCTTCAGAAGCGTGATCGCGTCGGCCAGGTCATACAGCTTGCTGCGGTCGATGCCCTCGCGGGCAGCATTTGTCCTTTTGCCCATAGTCTCAGCCCACCACTTCTATGCCCATGGAACGGGCCGAGCCCTCGATCATCCTGGCCGCGGCCTCGACGTCGTTGGCGTTGAGATCCTTCATCTTGGTTTCCGCGATCTTCAGCACGTCGGCGCGCGAGATCTGGCCGGCCTTCTCCTTGCCCGGCGCCTTGGAACCCGATTTCAGCTTCGTCGCCTTCTTGATGAGATAGGACGCTGGCGGCGTCTTCATCGTGAAGGTGAACGACTTGTCCTGAAAGTAGGTGATGGTGCACGGAATCGGCGATCCCTTCTCCATCTCCTGGCTGGCGGCGTTGAACGCCTTGCAGAACTCCATGATGTTGATGCCGCGCTGACCGAGCGCCGGGCCGATCGGCGGCGACGGCGTTGCCGACCCCGCCGGAACCTGGAGCTTCAGCTGGCCTGCGATTTTCTTAGCCATGACTGCTTCTCTTGCCTTGCCTTGTTACGTGCCGGAAACCGGCGGTTGCAGTTTCGTGGTCCGGGCTCTCGCGAACGACCGGCCAGGCCGTTCACCCTCCCACGGGGGTTGCCCCGGCGCCTTCCGGCCCCGCGGCATTCAGGTCAGCCCTTCTCGACCTGACCGAATTCCAGATCGACCGGCGTCGCCCGCCCGAAGATCGACACTTCCACCTTGAGGCGCGAACGCTCCTCGTCGACTTCCTGGACCGTGCCGTTGAACGAGGCGAACGGGCCGTCGGAAACGCGCACCGCCTCGCCGATCTCGAAGGTGACCGACGGCTTCGGCCGCTCCACGCCTTCCTGCACCTGGGTCAGGATGCGCTCGGCTTCCGCCTCGGTGATCGGCACCGGTTTGGAATCGCCCAGGAAACCGGTGACCTTCGGCGTGTTCTTGATCAGGCTGAAAACCTTGTCCGTCAGACTGGCCTTGACCAGCACGTAGCCCGGGAAGAACTTGCGCTCGGCATCGACCTTGCGGCCGCGACGCACTTCGACCACTTTCTCCGTCGGCACCAGAACCTTCTCGAACTGGTCCCACAGGCCCTTCTGCCTGGCCTGTTCCTCGATCGATTCGGCGACCTTCTTTTCGAAGTTCGAATAGGCGTGGACGATGTACCACCGCGCAGTCATTGTAAAACTATCTCCGTAAACGCCGCTTGTCAGACCGGGCAGGCCCGCTCAGCTACCCAGGTCAAGAATGAGGCTCACGCCAAAGGCGATCACCTGGTCGGCGGCGAAGAAAAAAATCGCCGCAATGAACGCCATCGCCACGACCATGACGGTCGAGATCAGCGTTTCGCGCCTCGACGGCCATGTTACGCGGGACGTTTCCGTCCTGACCTGCTGCAAAAATGTAAATGGGTTGGTGCTCTTGGACGCCATCGCCAGCCTGTCGTCGTTTTGTGCGGAACCGGGTGTATTCCGAAATGCGAATCAACTTGGAATCGGTATTTTCCACGCACTTACGGTGCGCAAAGCCTCGCCAGCTCCACGCACCGCGTGATCCGTTACCGCTACATAGAACCCAAACGCCTCTCATGCAAGGGGCTATCCGGGTTTCATGCCCAAGCGCCGATCCCGAACAATGCTCCCGTAGGGAACCGGCTATGTCGAACGGGCTGATAGCGTTTTTGCCGATTGCTTGCAAGGACTTGATTTGCGATTTTGAACGATCGCCGGTTTTCTTGTGGCTGGCGATCTGCGATGGGAGACGGTTATGAGATGGCTGACGACACGCGGACGCGCCATCAGGCTGCTGATCCTGCTTGTTGCCATGATATTCGCCGGCGCCGCGCCGGGCGTCGCCGCGCCCGAGACGCCCGGCGCGCCCGCAACGCTGTTCGGTCCGGAACTCGACGCGTTTCTGGCCAAGGCCAAGGAGCTCGGGCTGGGGGTCGTTTTCATCGCTCCCGAAGCCCAGCCGGAGGTCGTCGATCAACCGGCCGAATCCTGGGAGGAGCACGTCCTGAAAGTGCGCGAAGGGCTCTCGCGCATACTCGCCAGCGCGCCCAGGGCGCCCGCCGAGATCGTTGCGGCGATCGGCACAGCCAGTCCCGACGGCAGCCTGTGGTGGCTGGTGCGAGCCTTCGGAACGGCAGCGCTCTGCATCGCGGCAATGTCGCTTGCCCGCATGGCGGTGGCCCGATTCAACCGCCGCTTCCTTCAGGCGATGCTGGCCGAAGATCCAAAAAGCCGGGCTGACAAGATCGGTTTCCTCCTGTTCCGCGCCGGGCTGATCATGGCCAACATCATCATCAACTTCGCCATCGCCGTGATCGTCGCCGTCATCCTCGACTACGGCCATCAGCCCAGCCGCGACACGGTTCTCATCGTCATCGTCGCGTTTTCGTTCTACTGGGTGTTCCGCGCCGTGATCCTGTTCAACATCATCGCGCACGACCTGCCGAAGCACCGCCTGGTCAACCTCAACGACACCGACGCGAAGATGATCCAGTTCGACTGGCGCAACTCGATGGTCGCCGTCATCATCTTCTTTTCCTTAACCGCCTGGTTCGACGCGCTGGATACGAACCGCGACGTCTACAAGCTGATGCTGCTCGCCACGATGACGCTTGCGGTGCTGACGTTCGGATATCTGACGATAAAGCACCGCAAACCCTTCGTCGGCGTTCTGCTGGGCGCCGGGGAACCGGCGACCAAGCCGCTGTGGCGGCGGCTCTTCGCCAATTCCTGGCACGTGACGTCGCTGGTCTATCTCGGCCTTGCCTGGACGATCAGCGTCTACCGGACGGTGCTCGACCTGCCGAGCGCGACGCTGCTGGTCGCCTCGCCGATCATCGCCTTCCTCGGCGGGGTCGGCAGCTACGGCATCGTGCTGCTCATCATCGACAAGGCCTACGAATCGCGCCAGCGGCGTTTCGAGGTGAAGGTGGCGGTCGCCCGCGAGCAGGAGAAACTGCGCCGCGAGCAGCGCCAGGAGGTGCTTGACGCCGCGCTCAGGCAAGACCGCGACGACGACGAGGTGGAAATCGTCAATCGCGCCATGGCCGAGGAGGACATGGAACAGATGCCGGCGTTCAAGCCGCTGTTCAAGCCGCTGCTCGAACAGGCGGCCGGCGTGCTGATAACCATCATCGCCGTCGGCTTCGTTCTTGGCTCCTGGGACGTCAATGTCGGGCAGCGCGGCAATCCGGTCACCGCGTTCGTCGATACGCTGGTCATCGGCTACCTCGGCTGGTTCCTGTATCGCGCGGTGGCGATCTACATCGACAACGAGATCGCCGAGGATGCCGACGATACAGGCGGATTGCCGCAAAGCGACGAAATGGGCGGTCCGGGCGCAAGCAGGCTGACGACCCTGCTACCGCTCATCCGGAATGTCGCGGTGTCGGCGATCGTCGTTCTGACCGCCATGGTCATCCTGTCGAACATGGGTGTCGACATCGCGCCGCTGTTTGCCGGCGCGGGCGTCATAGGCCTTGCCATCGGTTTCGGCGCCCAGGCGCTGATCCGCGACATCTTCTCGGGAGGCTTCTTCCTGGTCGACGACGCGTTTCGCCGCGGCGAGTATATCGAGATGGACGGTATCGAAGGCACGGTCGAGAAGATATCGTTGCGCTCGTTCCAGCTACGCCACCACAGCGGCCCGCTGCACACGATCCCCTTCGGCGAGATCAAGCGGCTGACGAACTTTTCGCGCGACTGGGTGATGATGAAACTGCCGCTGCGCCTGACATACGACACCGATGTCGAACGCGTGCGCAAGCTGATCAAGAAGCTCGGCCAGCAATTGCTCGAACATCCCGACGTCGGCCATCTCTTCCTGCAACCGCTCAAATCGCAGGGGGTCTACAAGATGGAGGATTCGGCCATGATCATCCGGGTGAAGTTCATGACCAAACCCGGCGACCAGTTCGTGACCAGGAAGGTCGTCTACGCGATGATCAGGGAACTGTTCGAGAAGGAAGGCATCCGGTTCGCCAGCAAGGAGGTTACCGTGCGCCTCGCCGACGAACCGGCGCGTCCGCTGACCGAGCGCGAGGAAAAGGCGGTAGCCGCGGCCGCGCGCGAGGTCGCGGACGAAGGCGAAGGCATGGCGGATGCGATGGAAGCAGACGAGCGGTAGCGGGGGCGGGATGCAAGGCCGTTGGAGGTTGCGTCCGACATTGACAGCCAACAAGGGAACAAGAATGACAAACAGCCAGACAGCAGAAGCGGAAATCCGCGTGCCCACGCCCGACGTGCGCAAGGACCTGCCGTTCTTCACCAGGAAGCTCGGGTTTCGCCTCGACAAGATCTTCCCCGCCGACAATCCCAGCGTCGCCATCCTCTCCGGCCACGGCGTCAGACTGCGCATCGACCGCGACGCCACCGAGCCGCCGGGCACGCTGCGCATCCTGTGCGACGATCCCGGCTCCTTTGCCGGCGGCGAGACCGAGCTTACCGCGCCGAACGGCATGCGCATCGAGATCGCCGAACTCAACCCGCCCATGCAGATGCCGGCAACGCAGCACGCCTTCGTCGTGCGCCGCCTGCGCGACAAGGCGCCGTGGATCATCGGCCGCGCCGGCATGCACTATCGCGACCTGATTCCCAGCCGGCTCGGCGGCTCGATCATCGCCAGCCACATCCGCATCCCCGACGGCGGCCCGGTGCCCGACATGGTCCACTACCACACGGTCGGCTTCCAGCTGATCTTCTGCTACAAGGGCTGGGTGGACCTGGTCTACGAGGACCAGGGACCGCAATTCCGCCTCGAGGCCGGCGACTGCGTCATCCAGCCGCCGGAAATCCGCCACCGCGTGCTCTATGCCTCCGACAATATCGAGGTGATCGAGATCGGTGTGCCGGCCGAGCACGTCACCACCATCGACCATGAGATGGAACTGCCCAACGGCGCCGCCAATCCCGACCGCGAGTTCCAGGGCCAGAAATTCGTCCGCCACCGCAAGGCCGAGGCGACGTGGTCGCCCTGGCGGATGCCCGGTTTCATCCACCGCGACACCGGCATCAATGCCGGCACAAGGGGCGTGGCGAGCGTGCAGGTCGCGACCTGTGACGGCGGCGCGACGGCGGCCTCCAGCCACGACAGCGACATCCTGTTCACCTTCGTCATGGAAGGCACGATGACGCTGAGCGGCGACGGACAGGATCCCGCCGAGCTCGAGGCCGGCGACGCATTCGTGGTTCCACCGGGCATGAAAACCCAATATGACAACTGTTCGGAAGACCTGGAACTGCTGGAAGTCTCCCTTCCCGGCCGGTTCCACACGGCGGTATTCGACGGCAGGGGTGCGTGAGACAGGAGCAGCTTCTTGCAATTCTCGACGGGCTCGGCGAAGCGGTATTCGTTCTCGGCAAGGACCGCCGCATCCTGATTTCCAATCCGGCCGCCGACCGGCTGTTCGGCACCGGACTGCGCGGTCGCGACATCGTCCGCGCCGTGCGCCATCCCGAATGCATCTCCGCCATCGGCCGCGTGCTCGACGGCCAGGAGGGCGCGCGAGGGGTCATCTCGCTCGACGCGCCGCTGAGCGGCACCTACCAGTTCAACGTCTCCTCGCTCGGCCGCAACAACGAGGACGGCACGCGCGCCGCCATCAGCTTTAACGACATCACCCATATCCGCCACGCCGAGCAGATGCGCTCGGATTTCGTCGCCAATGTCAGTCACGAACTGCGCTCGCCGCTGACGGCGCTCAGCGGTTTCATCGAAACGCTGAAGGGCGCGGCCCGCGACGACGAGGCGGCCCGCCTGCGCTTTCTCGAACTGATGGAGAGCGAGGCGCTGCGCATGAACCGGCTGATCGGCGACCTGTTGTCGCTGTCGAAGGTCGAGGCCGACGAGCGCGTGCGGCCGTCCGATCCCGTCGACATCGTCTCGCTGGTCGAGGGCGTGGTCGCCATGCTCGAGATACAGACGAAAAAGGAACGCAAGACCGTCAGGCTGAAGAAACCGGAAAAGGCGCCAACCGTGCCGGGCGACCGCGACCAGCTCGTCCAGGTATTCCACAACCTGATAGAGAACTCGCTCAAATACGGCGCGCCGGGCACGGAGGTCGTGGTGACGATCGCGGTTCACGCATCCGTTGCCGGCATCAAGGGTCCGGCGCTCACAATCTCGATCAGGGACCATGGCGAGGGCATTGATGCGATTCACATTCCCCGCCTTACCGAGCGTTTCTACCGGGTCGATGCCGGCCGCTCGCGCGACAAGGGCGGTACCGGCCTGGGTCTTGCGATCGTCAAGCATATACTCAACCGGCATCGCGGCCGGATGCAGGTCGAAAGCCAACCCGGCAAGGGAAGCACGTTTTCCGTCCACCTGCCCGTCGAGGCCGCGCCGACGCCTCCACAGACTGTCACACAAC
Source organism: Rhizobiaceae bacterium (assembly GCA_041397625.1). Lineage (GTDB taxonomy): Bacteria > Pseudomonadota > Alphaproteobacteria > Rhizobiales > Rhizobiaceae > JAWKWH01. The sequence continues at coordinate 511,328 of JAWKWH010000003.1, read as the reverse complement.
TGTAGCAAAACGGTCATAGATACGTGACCCGCGTCCTCTACGACGATCGCGCGCCGCCGTGGATTCCAACAACGGCGTTCGAATACAGCTCATGGAGAAACAGGGCATGTTCAAACAGAAGACTTCGCTGGCCGCGCTTTGCGCAGGCCTTTCCATTTTCGCATTGGGCACCACCACGGGCTTTGCGCGCGACCAGATCCAGATCGCCGGCTCGTCGACGGTGCTGCCATATGCATCGATCGTCGCCGAAGCGTTCGGCGAGAATTTCGAGTTCCCCACCCCGGTCGTGGAGTCCGGCGGCTCCGGCGCCGGCCGCAAGAAGCTTTGCGAGGGTGTCGGCGAGAACACGATCGACATCGCCAACTCCTCGTCGCGCATCAAGCAGTCTGACATCGATCTGTGCGCCCAGAACGGCGTAAACGAGATCCAGGAAGTGCGTATCGGCTATGACGGCATCGTGTTCGCCTCCGATATCAACGGTCCGGAATATGCGTTCACGCCGGCTGATTGGTACAACGCGCTTGCCGCCAAGGTGGTCAAGGACGGCGCGCTGGTCGACAATCCGTACAAGAAATGGAGCGAAATCCGCTCCGACCTGCCGGATGCGGAGATCATCGCCTTCATTCCGGGCACGAAACACGGCACGCGCGAAGTGTTCGACGAGAAGGTCATCGTCGCCGGCTGCGAGGAAACCGGCGCGCTCGAGGCCCACACCGGAGCTGCCGGCGGCGACAAGAAGGCCGGCGAAAAGGCATGCAACATGCTGCGCACCGACGGCGTGTCGGTGGACATCGACGGCGACTACACCGAGACGCTGGCACGGATCGACGCCAACAAGAACGGCATCGGCGTGTTCGGCCTGTCCTTCTACCAGAACAACACCGACAAGTTGCGCGTTGCCACCATGGGCGGCGTCACTCCGTCGGTCGAAACGATCGCCTCTGGCGAGTATCCGGTGTCGCGTCCGCTGTTCTTCTATGTGAAGAACGCGCATCTCGACGTCATCCCGGGCCTCCAGGAGTATATCGAGTTCTTCGTGTCCGACGAGATCGCCGGTCCCGACGGCCCGCTGGCCGCCTATGGCCTGGTGTCCGATCCGGAGCTCGCCACGACCCAGGCCGCGGTCAAGGCCCGCACCCCGATGGGCGCCCTGAACTGACGGCCATCCTGTAGCTTTTGGGGGCGGCGCATCGCCGCCCCTTTCCTCTTACCGGCGGACGGGTCATGACTTCTGGTTTGCTTGCGCTGATCGTGATCGGCATCGCGATCCTGGGCTATTTTCTCGGCCGCAACCGCGTCGTTTCGCTGGCCAGAGGCGGCGGCGTCAAGGCGCATTCGCTTCCCGGCTACTACGGACAGACGGTGGCGCTGTTCGTCATGGTGCCGGCGCTCTTTCTGCTCGGCGCATGGCTGTTCCTGCAGCCGATCGTGATTGAAAGCCAGATCAGCGGACAGATCCCCGAAAGTGCCATTCCCGAGGGCGGCGCCCGCAGCCTGGTGATGGCCGATGTCAGGCGCATCGCCGGCGGCCTCGACCTGATCGTCGAGCAGGGCGGCGTGTCCGAGGACGAACTGGCGGCCATGCGCGCGGATATCTCCAACATCCGTTCGCGGCTGGCGGAAGTCGGCGTCGCGCTCGGCGCCGATGTGTCGCCCATCGTTTTCGAGGCGGCCAAGGACTACCGCAAGCTCGAACACACCGGCTCGCTGTTGCGCAACATCCTCGTTCTGGCCGCGGCGATCGGCTTCGGGCTGGTGTCGTTCCTCAGGATCAATCCGGGCATGCGGGCCCGAAACGTCAGCGAGACATTCGTCCTGGCGCTGCTGATCGTGTCCTCGTCGGTGGCGATCATGACCACGGTCGGCATCGTGCTGTCGCTGCTGTTTGAATCGATCAACTTCTTCCGCATCTATCCGGCCGGCGACTTCTTCTTCTCCACCGTCTGGAACCCGCAGTTCCGCGGCGGATCGGATCTCGGTTTCCTGCCGCTTTTGTGGGGCACGTTCTATGTCTCCTTCGTCGCGCTGGCGCTGTCGGTGCCGATCGGCCTGCTGATCGCAATCTACCTTTCCGAATATGCCGGGCCGCGCCTGCGCGGCGTCGCCAAGCCGGCAATCGAGATCCTCGCCGGCATCCCGACCATCGTCTACGGCCTGTTCGCGCTGATCACCATCGGCCCGTTCCTGCGCGACTGGATTGCCCAGCCGCTCGGCGTCGGCACCTCGTCGTCGTCGGTCATGACCGCCGGGCTGGTCATGGGCATCATGCTCATCCCCTTCGTCTCCTCGCTGTCCGACGACATCATCAACGCCGTGCCGCAGGCGATGCGCGACGGTTCCTACGGCCTCGGCGCCACGCAATCAGAAACCATCCGCAAGGTCACCCTGCCGGCTGCCCTGCCCGGCATCGTCGGCGCCGTGCTGCTGGCGGCAAGCCGAGCCATCGGCGAGACGATGATCGTGGTGATGGGTGCGGGCGCCGCCGCGCGCCTCAGCCTCAACCCGTTCGAGGCGATGACCACGGTCACCGTCAAGATCGTCAGCCAGCTTACCGGCGACACGGAGTTCGCAAGCCCCGAAACGCTGGTCGCCTTCGCGCTCGGCCTGACGCTGTTCGTGTTCACGCTCGGCCTGAACATCCTGGCGCTCTACATCGTACGCAAGTACCGGGAGCAGTACGAATGACCATTCTTACAACCGAAGCGCCAGCAGCCGCAGCCCGCTCGCTGTTCAAGCCGGGCGAGCGCTCACGCCGCCGGCAGGCCGCCGAAAGCCGTTTCCGCATGCTGGGCCTTGCCGCGGTGATGTTCGGCATGCTGGCCGTGGTCGGCCTGCTGACCTCGATCCTCTATAACGGCGCGTCGTCGTTCCGGCAGACCTATGTGACGCTCGACGTCTTTCTCGACCCCGCCAAACTCGACAAGTCGGGCAATCGCGACCCCGAGGAAATCGCCAAGGTGACGACCTTCGCCTATGCGCCGCTGATCGCCGCGGCGATGCAGAAGGCAATGGAGGATAACGGCATCGCCATTGACGGCCTGTCGAAGAAGGACGCAGCCGCGGTCATTTCCAAGGAAGCGCCAGCCGATCTTCGCCGCGCAGTGATCGCCGATCCGGCGCTGATCGGGCAGACGATGACCTTCAACCTTCTCGCCGCCGGGCGCATAGACGGCTACTACAAGGGCCGTGTCACCATGGAGACGGCCGAACTCGACCGCAACGTGTCGCCGCAGCAATTGCTGGTCGCCGATGCGTTGAAACGGGCGGGCATCCTGGAGACGCGTTTCAACTGGTCGTTCTTCTCAAATCCCGATGCCTCCGACACCCGCCCGGAAGCGGCCGGCCTCGGCGTCGCCATCCTCGGCTCGGCCTACATGATGCTGATCGTGCTGGCGCTCGCCTTGCCGATCGGCGTCGCCGCGTCGATCTACCTTGAGGAATTCGCCCCGCAGAACCGGATAACCGACCTGATCGAGGTCAACATCGCCAATCTGGCCGCCGTTCCCTCGATCGTCTTCGGTATCCTCGGCCTGGCGATCTTCATCAACTATGCCGGCCTGCCGCAATCGGCGCCGGTCGTCGGCGGCCTGGTGCTGACGCTTATGACGCTGCCGACCATCATCATCGCCACGCGCGCCGCGCTGAAGGCGGTACCGCCGTCTATCCGCGACGCCGCGCTCGGCATCGGTGCGTCCAAGATGCAGGCGATCTTCCACCACGTGCTGCCGCTGGCCGCGCCCGGCATCCTGACCGGCACGATCATCGGCCTGGCCCAGGCGCTCGGCGAGACCGCACCGCTGCTTCTGATCGGCATGGTGGCGTTCGTGCGCGAGTTTCCGGGCGCCCCGCCGGAAGGCCTGTTCGATCCTTCCTCGGCACTCCCGGTTCAGGTCTACAATTGGACCCAGCGCGGCGACCCCGCCTTTGTCGAACGAGCTTCCGGCGCCATCATCGTGTTGCTGATCTTCCTTGTGATCATGAACGCGATCGCCATCATACTGCGCCGTCGCTTCGAACGTCGCTGGTAGAGAACAAACCCAAAAAGGGATAGGACGAATGGACATGATGCCGCAGAAGGACAAGGACGAAGCCCTGGCCGAAATGCAGTCCGGGAACGAGCCCGTGGTGGCGATGAGCGGCCGCGACGTGTCGGTGTTCTACGGCGAGAAGCAGGCGCTGTTCAACGTCGACCTGGACATCTACGAAAACGAGGTCACGGCGCTGATCGGACCGTCGGGCTGCGGCAAGTCGACCTTCCTGCGATGCCTGAACCGCATGAACGACACGATCGACGTCTGCCGCGTGACGGGCGAACTGCTGTTGAAGGGCGAGGACATCTACAATCCCCGGGTCGACGTCGTCGAGTTGCGCGCCCGCGTCGGCATGGTGTTCCAGAAGCCCAACCCGTTCCCGAAATCGATCTACGAGAACATTGCCTACGGACCGCGCATCCACGGGCTGGTTCGCGGCAAGGCCGAGATGGACGAGGTGGTCGAAACCAGCCTGCAGAAGGCCGGCCTGTTCGACGAGGTCAAGGATCGGCTGCAGGGGCCCGGCACCGGCCTGTCGGGCGGCCAGCAGCAGCGCCTGTGCATCGCCCGCGCCATCGCCGTCAGCCCCGAAGTGATCCTGATGGACGAACCGTGTTCGGCGCTCGATCCGATCGCCACCGCCAAGATCGAGGAACTGATCGACGAGTTGAGGGAAAACTACACGATCGTCATCGTCACCCATTCGATGCAGCAGGCAGCCCGCGTGTCGCAGAAGACGGCGTTCTTCCACCTCGGCGAGCTTGTGGAAAAGGGCGAGACGCAGAAAATCTTCACCGCGCCGGTCGATGAACGCACCAGCAACTATGTAACAGGCCGTATCGGCTGACCCGGAGGATCCAATGGAACAAGGCCACATCGTTCGCTCTTTCGACGAGGAGCTGGGCCAGGCCGAAAGCCTGTTTCTCGAGATGGGCGGTCTGGTGGAAACCCAGATCGCCGACGCAGCCGAGGCGCTGGCGCGCCGCGACGCCGAACTGGCCGACAAGGTGCGCAGCCGCGACGCCGAGGTCGACGCGCTCGAAACCAGGATTGACGAGTTGGCCGTGCGCGTGCTGGCGCTGCGCCAGCCGATGGCCGAGGATTTGCGCGCCATCGTCTCGACGCTGAAGGTCTCGGCCAATCTGGAACGCATCGGCGACTACGCCAAGAATGTCGCAAAGCGCACCACGGTTCTGGCCAAGTCGCCGCCAATCGGCTCGTCCGCCGACACCATCCGCCGCATGAGCAAACTGGTCCAGACCATGCTGAGCGGCGTGCTCGACGCCTATGTCGCCCGCGACCTCGAGGCGGCCGACGACATTCGCCGCCGCGACGAGGAGGTCGACCAGATCCACAACGCGCTGTTCCGCGAGACCCTGACCTACATGATGGAAGATCCGCGCAGCATCACGCCCTGCATGCACCTGCTGTTCATCGCCAAGAACGTCGAGCGCATCGGCGACCATATCACCAGTATCGCCGAGCAGGTGCACTATCTGGTAAGTGGCGAGATGCCGGTTGACGAGCGCCCCAAGGGCGACGTCACCAGTTACATGGCACACGGACCGGAAGCCGAAAAATCGGGGACATAACCACATGTCGGGCATGATCACACCCGTCATTCTCGTGGTCGAGGATGAACGGCCGCAACTCGAGATGCTTTCCTACAATCTGTCGAAGGAAGGCTTCAAGGTCAGCGCCGCCGAAGATGGCGAGGAGGCGCTCATCGTCGCCGACGAGATCCGGCCCGACCTGATCGTCCTCGACTGGATGCTGCCCAACGTTTCCGGCATCGAGATCTGCCGGCGGCTGAAGGCGCGCGACACGACCGCCCACATTCCGATCATCATGCTGACGGCGCGCGGCGACGAGAGCGACCGTGTGCGCGGCCTCAATACCGGCGCCGACGACTATGTGGTCAAGCCCTACGCGGTCAGCGAACTGATCGCCCGTATCCGCGCTGCGCTGCGCCGGGCGCGGCCGGCCAGCGTCGGCCAGACGCTGTCGTTTCGCGACATCACGCTCGATTCGGAGCGCCACCGCGTCGTCCGCAACGGCAAGCCGATCCATCTCGGCCCGACCGAATACCGGCTCTTGTGCACGCTGATCGAAAAGCCCGGTCGGGTGTGGAGCCGCGACCAGTTGCTCGACCTCGTCTGGGGTCGCGACAAGGATGTCGACATCCGCACCGTCGACGTCCATATCGGCCGCCTGCGCAAGGCACTGAAGACCAAGGGCAAGAAAGATCCGATCCGCACGGTGCGCGGCGCAGGCTATTCGCTCGACAGCGATACCTGAGGTTTCGCGATTCTACTTCGCCGGCGCGCGCTCGCCCGGCGCCGGCGGCGTCTCCGGCGGGCCGGCGAAACACTGGGCGTTGGCCATCCACAGCGCCGCCGCCTCGCCCTTGGTTTCGATGTCGGTATCGGCGACATTCCTCGTCTGCGTCACGACCCGGGCGAAACCGACGGCACTGCCGGAAACCTCGCTTTCGGAATTATCCTCGCCGAAACGCCATTCCGCGCCCGACGGCGCAGTCAGCCGCACGAAAGGCATGGGCTGCGGTGCGGTCATGCCGCGTACCTTGAAGCCCCATTCATAGGTATTGACGCCGAGAACGACGATGTTGCGGATGCGGTCGGTGTCTTGGCGCTCGACGCCGAACAGGTCGAACACCTCCTGTCCGTGCGCCCAGGTCTCCATCTGGCGTGCGGTGGCCGACGAGCGCACCGACATTTCCGGCCCTGCCCATTTGACCCGTTTCCCGGGATCGAGTTCCTCCCAACGCGCCGCCATGTCGAGATAGAACGCCCGCCAGGCAAAAAGCAGTTGCCTGCCGCGTTCGCCGATCTTGCCGTTTTCAAAGGCGCGCAGCGTGCCCGACGACAGGCTTGCGCCCAGTTCGGCAAACAGCGCCGCAAAACCGTCGGGATCGAATACCGACATGTCAGCGGCCCGGTTCCAGAAATGCAGATGCACCAGAACGTCGTTCACCGTCCACTGCTTGAACTGCGTCGCGCGTTCGAAGCCGGTTTCGTCGATACCGTCGAGAAGCCCGTGAAGCGCCTCGGATTCATCGCGAAAATCAATGGCTTGCTGCAGCATGTTGAATCAATCTCCGCTTTCGGCAGGACGCTCAGGCATCCGCGACCTCGATTTCGACCAACAGATCGTCGGCGCCGACCTGGGTTCCGGCAGCCGCATGCACCGCCGTCACCTTGCCGGCCAGCCGGGCGACGATCTGGTGCTGCATCTTCATCGCTTCGAGCACCGCCAGCCGGTCACCCGGCACGACCTCGTCGCCCGCCGCCACGAACAGCTCGACGATGCGGCCGTGCATCGGCGCCAGCACCGCGCCGCCCGCGACGGTGTCGTCACCCCCTCCGGGACCGGCATCACCGGCGCGAAACTCGGTGGTGCGGTCACGCGTCGCCAGCCAGACGCCGGCAGCGTCCGCATGGTGGATCACGTCGACCGTCCGCAATCCGATCGCAAACCGCGCCCGGTTGCCCTCCATGCGTCCCGGCCTGACGAAAACGGAATGTCCCGCGCCGGAAACCCGATAACCGCCCTCCTCGGCCGTCACGGCGAGCGCGAAATCCGTTTCGCCGGCGGCAAGGCGAAAATGGCTCGGGATCGGGCCACGGCTCGACCAGTCGAGCAGCGCCCCGGAGATCCGTCCCGCCCGCGCCATCGAACGGTCGCGCGCCCACAGGTAGCGGAGCACCGCAGCGATTGCCGCGTTGTCGAATGAAGGCGCCGGCGCATACTCGCGCCCGCCGAAAGCCTCCTCGATAAAGGCGGTGGTCGCTTCACCGGCGGCGAGTTTGTCGTTTAGCAGCGCGGCAAGCAGGAAATCGCGGTTGGTCGCCGGACCGAACAGCGCCGTGCGCCCGAGCGCCCCGATCAGCCGGCGGCGGGCCTCGTCGCGCGTATCACCGCGCGCGATGATCTTGGCCAGCATCGGATCGTAGTGCGGCGACACGGCCTGGCCGCTGGCGATACCGGCGTCGACGCGGACATCCGGCCCTTCCGGCGGTTGCCACAGCACGATGTCGCCGGTCGACGGCAGGAAGCCAATGTCCGGATCCTCGGCGTAGAGCCGCACTTCGATCGCGTGGCCGTCGAGCTTCACGTCGGCCTGCGTGATATCGAGCGGCTCGCCGCGCGCCACCGCGATCTGCAGGGCGACGAGATCAAGTCCGGTCACCATCTCGGTCACCGGGTGCTCGACCTGCAGCCTCGTGTTCATTTCGAGGAAATAGAACTCGCCCGCCGGGTCGAGCAGGAACTCGACCGTGCCGGCGCCGACATAGCCGATGGTGCGGGCCGCTTCGACCGCCGCAGCGCCCATCTTCGCGCGCAGCGCCGCACCGACGGCGGGCGACGGCGCTTCCTCGATAACCTTCTGGTGGCGGCGCTGCACCGAACAGTCGCGCTCGCCCAGATGGATGACGTTGCCGTGGCTGTCGGCGAAGACCTGGATCTCGACATGGCGCGGACGGACGATCGCCCGTTCGAGGATCAGGTCGCCGGAGCCGAAGGCGTTTTCGGCCTCCGAGCGCGCCAGGTTCAATGCTTCGGGCAGGCTCGCCGCGTCGGCGACCAGCCGCATGCCGCGACCGCCGCCACCGGCCGTCGCCTTGACCATCAACGGAAAGCCGATTTTCTCCGCCGCCTCCGTGAGCGCCCCGTCCGACTGGTCCTCGCCCTCATAGCCCGGCACGCAAGGCACCCCGGCTGAGATCATCAGACGCTTTGCTTCCGCCTTGTTGCCCATCAGCGCGATCGCATCCGCCGGCGGGCCGATGAAGATCAGCCCGGCCGTAGCGCAGGCTTCGGCGAAGGCGGCGTTCTCCGACAGGAAGCCGTAGCCCGGATGCACGGCGGCGGCGCCGGTCGCCCTCGCCGCCTCGATGATGCGCCCGATGTCCATATAGCTTTCGGCCACGGGCGCCGGTCCGATCGGAACCGCCTCGTCGGCGATTGCGACATGCGGCGCGGCGGCGTCGGCCTCGGAATGAACGGCGATGGTGCGGATGCCCATGGCCGAGGCCGTGCGCATGATGCGGCAGGCAATCTCGCCGCGATTGGCCACCAGCAGGCTGTCGATCGTACCCGTCATCGCGCCCAGCCCGGCTTGCGCTTGTCGACGAAGGACGAGACGCCCTCGCGGCCTTCCTGCGAATGGATTCGGTCGGCGAAGATTTCGGCCGCCAGATCGATCTGTGCGGCCCGCGACAGGCCCGCCAACCCGAGGATCAGCCGCTTTGTGTCGGCGACCGCGCCGGGCGCACAGCGCAGCACCTGGGCCCGAACCGCGGCGACGGCGGCATCGACGCCGTCGGCGCCATCAGCCACGACATCCGCAAGCCCATGTTGCAGCGCGCCGTCGCCGTCGAAGGCGGCGCCAGTCAGCATCAGCCGCCGCGCCAGGCGCAAACCCAGCCTCTGGATGACGAACGGCGCGATCTGCGCCGGCGACAGCCCGATCATAGTCTCGGTGAGCGAGAATTTCGCCGTGCGCTCGACGATCACCACGTCGCCGGCGCAGGCAAGGCCGAGCCCGCCGGCGATCGCCGCGCCCTCGACCGCCATCACGGTGACCTGCGGCAGCGCGTTGACCGCGTCGAACAGAAGCCCGCCCTCGCGGCTCATCGCCACCGTGGCGGCGCGGTCGCCGCCCTCCTGGAACACGGCGCTGAACGCCTTCAGGTCGCCGCCGGCACAGAACACGCCGCCGCGGCCGCGAAAGGTGACGCCGCGGATGCCGCGGTCGGGCGCGACCGCCTCGCATACGGCCATCAGCTCGCGTGAGCGCGTCTCGCTCAGCGGGTTGCGCCGCTCCGGCTCGTTGAACCAGACGGTGAGCCAGCCGCCGTCGAGTTCCAGGTCGAGCGCCGAAGTTTCCGGAAGACCGGCCATCGCCTTACATCCTCGCCACGCCGAAACTGTTCGGGTTGACCCGCCGGTTGCGCGCCTCCCAGCAGGTTTCCAGCGCAAAGCCCAGCACCTTGCGCGTGTCGCGCGGGTCGATGACGCCGTGGTCGAGCACCCGGCCGGAGGTGTAGAAGGCGCTCGACTGTCGGTCGAAATGATGCGTGATCATCTGCTCCTGCGCCGCCATCTGCTTGTCGTCCACCGCCTGGCCGCGCCGTTTCGCTGCTGCCGCCATGACGATGCTCATGGTGCGCGCCGCCTGCGCCCCGCCCATGACGCCGGTCGTCGCGTTCGGCCAGGCAAACAGGAAATCCGGCTCGTAGGCATAGCCGCACATGCCGTAATTGCCGGCGCCGTAGCTGGCGCCGATATAGAAGGTGATCTTGGGCACGCGGACATTCGACACCGCCTGGATCATCTTCGAGCCGTGCTTGATCATGCCGGCCTGCTCGTATTCCGTGCCGACCATGTAGCCGGTGGTGTTGTTGAGGAACACCAGCGGCGAGCCGGCCTGCCCGCAAAGCTGGATGAACTGCGCCGCCTTGGTGGCGCCGGCCGGGTCGATCGGGCCGTTATTGCCGATGATGCCGCAGGCCTGGCCGTAGACATCGGCCTGAAGGCAGACGGTGGAGACGCCGTAGCGCGGCTTGAAATCGGCAAAGCGCGAGCCGTCGACGATTCGCGCGACGACCTCGCGCACGTCATAGGGCACCTTGTTGTCGACCGGCACGACGCCGGCGATCTCGTCCGGCGAATGGAGCGGTTCGTCGAACGGCTGGCGCTCGAACGGCGGCAGCCCGCGGTTCCAGTCGATCCGCGCCACGGCGTCGCGCGCCATGTCGATGCCGTGGACGTCGTCCTCGGCGAGATATTCCACCAGGCCGGAGACGGAGGCGTGCATCTCCGCCCCGCCGAGTTCGTCGTCGCTGGCGATCTCGCCGGTCGCAGCCTCGGTCAGCGCCGCACCGGCAAGCGCGGCCATGCCGTTCTTCTTCACGCCGATCACGTAGTCGCTCATGCCCGGCATGTAGGCGCCGCCGGCCGTCGACGGTCCATGCAGCACGACGAATGTGGGAATGCCCGACGCGCTCAGCCGCGCGAGGTTGTAGAAGATGCGCCCTCCCTTGGCCCAGCCCTCGACGGCGTATTCGACCAGGTTGGCGCCGGCGCTCTCGACCAGATGCACCAGCGGCAGCTTCTGGCGCAGCGCCATCTCCTGCAGGCTGAGGCCCACCGGCAGGCTCATATGCGCCATGGCGCCGGCCTTGATGCCGCTGTCGTCGACCCAGATCATACAGCGCGTGCCGCCAACGAAGCCGATGCCGCCGATCAGCGAGGCGCCCGGCACGCTGGTATCGGGGTTCTTGTCCTCGACAAGATAGTTGGCGAGCGTGTGCAGCGCCAGGAACGGCATGCCGGGATCGAGCAGGCGGGTGAGCCGCTCGCGCGGCGTCAGCTGCCCGCGTTCGGTAAAGCGCGGCCGGCGCTTTTCCGACAGCGTCCCGGCGCGCGCCTCGACCTCGCGCAGCCTGTCGATAAGCTCCAGCATGGCGGCGCGGTTGGCGGAAAACTCGGCCGAGCCCGTCGCGATGCGTGACCTGTACGGGTTCATCCCTCCTCCCCGTCCGCGATCCGTGCGGCCAAGTCTTGCGGCACCGGCACCGGATGGGCAAGCAGCATTTGCGCGTAGCCCTTGCCCTGGGCGTCGTTTCTGAGGCTGGCCACGCCGCCACCGCCGAGCACGTCGTGCAGCACGATGTTCATCGACTGGCTGCCGGGCAGGTAGAAGCGCTCGACCCCGCCGCCGAGCCAGGCGGCGAACCGTTCGGCCACCGCTCTCTCGTCGAGCGCCGCCCAGATCCATGGCAGGACATCGGGATCGCGCGCCATAACACCGATATTGGCCTTGTCGCCCTTGTCGCCCGATCGCGCCCAGGCGAGTTCGATCAGCGGCACCTCGACCATCTCGCCATCGCTTTTCGCGGCCTCCGGCTTCGGGCGTTGCGCCGGCGCCGCCGCGCCGTCATGATAGCCGGGAAGTGCGCAGGGTTGCGGTCCTTCACCCAAGTCAACCGCCACCGGCACGCTGTCCTTTCCGACAACGAAGGAGAACAGCCGCACCACCGGCGACGGCCGGGCGCGGCCGCCGCCGGAAAACACCGCCATGCCGGGCGGCGTCGCCAGTCCCATGCCGGTCAGCTCTTTCAGGAACAGCCCGATGGCACGGGCGTCGCGGTGGCGCGCGGCGACCTTCAGGCTCGCCTCCTCGTAGCCGGGCGCAGCACCGGTCTCGCCGCCGAACACCTCGATGCTGGTCTCGTCATAGTCGGCCGCATTCATCGCCCGCAGCACGGCGCGCGCCCGCGCAATCGCCGCCTCGCCATAGGCGACCGCCTTGGCCCGCGCCTCGAATCCGTTGAAGGACAGAACCTGCCCGGCGCGGTAGCCGTCCATATAGGTGGCGCTGACCTTGTAGGTATCGGTCGGCGGATATCCCTTCGTGCCGGCAACGGCGACGCAGTCTGGCGCGATTTCCTCCAGCGTCACCTCGGAGAAATCGCAGGTCACGTCGGGCAGCAGATAGGCGCGCGGATCGCCGATCTCGTAGAGCATCTGCTCGCCGACCGAGCCGCGCGAGACGATGCCGGTAGAACCTACCGGCTTGGTGACGGCAAAGCGCCCGTCGGCCTCGACCTCGGCGATCGGATAGCCGATGCGCGCAAGGTCGCCCGCCGCGCGCCAGTCGGTGAAATTGCCGCCGGTCGCCTGCGGTCCGCATTCGAGCAGGTGGCCGGCAAGCGACCCGGCCGCCAGAAGATCGAACTGGTCGGCGCGCCAGCCGAAGGCATGGATACAGGCGCCGAGCGTCACGGCGCTGTCGACGCAACGTCCGGTGATAACGATGTCGGCGCCGGCGTCGAGCGCCGCGGCGATTGGGAAAGCGCCGAGGTAAGCGTTGATCGAGGCGATCGTCTCGGGCGCGGGAAAAGTATCGCCGGAGAACATTTCCGTGACGCCGTGCTCGGCGAATTCCGCCGCTCGCGCGGTCAGGTCGTCGCCGGTCACCACCGCAACTTTGAGGTCGAGCCCGGCCTTTTCGACCAGCGCACGCACCGCCGCGCCGCAGGCTATCGGATTGACGCCGCCGGCATTGGAGACGATGCGCACGCCATCACGAGCAATCTGCGCCAGATTGGGCTGAAGCGCGGCGGTGACGAAATCCGTGGCGTAGCCGGCGTCGGGATCCTTGGCCCGAGCGCGCGCCATGATCGACATGGTGATTTCGGCCAGATAGTCGTAGACGATGAAATCGAGCCCGCCCGCCTGCAGCAATTGCCGCGTGGCGAAGGACGCCTCGCCCCAGAAGCCGCTGGCGCCGCCGATCCTCAATGCCCGCGCCATGCGTCCTCCATCAGCATCCGACCGGTAACCGACCACATCCGGCAAGCGGCGGTCAAGGCGTGGCTTAGAAACAGGACCGGTAGAGTTCGATCGTGTTTTCCAGGGTCAGCTTCACCGGATTGGAACCGGCGGTCGGGTCTTCGATCGCCATCGCCGCCAGCCGCTCGATGTCGCCGGCGTCAACGCCGAGCGCCGCCAGGCTGTCGGGAATGCCGAGCTCGCCGCACAACCGGCCGACCCGCTCGTAGAAACCGTCGAAACCGCCCTCGATGCCGAGATAGGCGGCCGCGCTGTCGATCCTCGCCTCGATCGCCGGCCGGTTGAAGCGCAGCACCGGCTGCATCACCACCGCGTTGGTGGTGCCGTGATGAGTATGGTAGATCGCGCCGACCGGATGCGACAGCGCATGGATGGCGCCGAGCCCCTTCTGGAACGATACCGCGCCCATCGCCGCAGCGCTCATCATGTGGGCGCGGGCCTCCAGGTCGTTGCCGTCGTAATAGGCCTTCGGCAGGTTCTCCATCACCAGCCGCATGCCCTCCAGCGCGATGCCCTGCGACATCGGGTGGTAGAAGGGCGAACTGTAGGCTTCCAGGCAATGCGCCAGCGCGTCCATGCCGGTGCCGGCGGTAATCGGTTTCGGCATGCCGGTGGTCAGCTCGGGATCGCAGATCACCACCGAGGGCAGTATTTTCGGATGAAAGATGATCTTCTTGACCTGGGTCTGCGAATTGGTAAGCACGCCGGCCCGGCCCACCTCCGATCCCGTGCCCGCCGTCGTCGGCACGGCGACGATCGGCTTGACCGCCGAAGCGTCGGCCCGCGTCCACCAGTCGCCGATATCCTCAAGGTCCCATACCGGCACCGTCTGGTCGACCATTAGCGCGATCAGCTTGCCGAGATCGAGCCCCGAGCCGCCGCCGAACGCGATGACGCCGTCATGGCCGCCCTGCCTGAACGCCTCGATCCCGGCGGCGAGATTGGCCTCGTTGGGATTGGGATCGACATCGGCGAAGATCGCCCGGCCGAGCCCGGCCCTGTCGACAAGGTCGAGCGTTTCCTGCGTCACCGGCAGGCTGGCAAGGCCGCGATCGGTGACCAAAAGCGGCCTCGAAATGCCGGCCGCCGCGCAGGCATCGCCGATTTCGCCGATGCGGCCGGCGCCGAACCGCACCGCCGTCGGATAGCTCCAGTTTCCAACCAGGCGCATATGGGTCAACCCTTCTTCAGATGGTAGGATTTCGGCCGCGTGACACTGTCGAAGCCGAGGATGGAAAGCGACACGCCGCGGCCGGTATCCTTGCAGCCGGTCCAGCACAGCGCCGGATCGAGATAGTCGCAGCGGTTCATGAACACGGTGCCGGTCTCGACCCGGCGGCCGATCGACTGCGCGGCATCCTCGTCATCGGTCCACAGCGACACCGTGAGGCCGAAGGGCGAATCGTTCATCAGCTCGATCGCCTGTTCGTCGGAGGAGACCGGCATGATGCCGACGACCGGACCGAAGCTCTCGTCGCGCATCACCCGCATCGAATGGTCGACATCGACGAGAATCTGCGGCGCCAGATAGGCGTCCTTGCCGGTGTCGCGCGGGAACAGTTTCGGGTCAATCAGCGCCGTGGCGCCGGCAGCGACCGCCTCGGAAACCTGCGCCCTGACCTCGTCGGCAAAACGGATATTGGCCATCGGTCCGAGCGTCGTCTCGGGATCGAGCGGATCGCCGAGCCGGTAACCCTCGACAATCGCCCGGGCCTTGTCGACGAAGGGCTCGTAGAGGCTTTCATGCACGTAGATGCGCTCGATGCCGCAGCAGCACTGGCCGGAATTGAACATGGCGCCGTCGATCAGCGTGTCGACCGCCGCGTCGAGGTCGGCGTCGGCACGCACATAGCCCGGATCCTTGCCGCCGAGTTCGAGCCCCACGCCGGTAAACGACTGCGCCGCGGCACGCGCGATCGCCCTGCCGCCACCGACCGAGCCGGTGAAATTGACGAAACCGAAACTGCGTGCCGCGATCAGATCTGCCGTCGTGTCGTGGTCGAGGCGGACATTGTTGAACAGGCCGTCGGGCAGGCCGGCGCGCCTGAACGCGGTCTCGAAGCGCTCGCCGGCAAGCAGGGTCTGCGTCGCATGCTTCAGGAATACGGCGTTGCCGGCGACCAGCGCCGGCACGATGCCGTTGACGGCGGTCAGATAGGGATAGTTCCACGGCGCGATGATCAGCACGATCCCCGCCGGCTCGCGGGCGATGTAGCGGTGGAAAGCGTCGCTCTCCTCGATGACGACCGGCGCCAGCCCCTCTTCGGCGATGCCGATCATGTAGTCGGCGCGTTCGCGCACGCCGCCGATCTCGCCGCCGTAGCGCACCGGCCGACCCATCATGCGGGCAAGCTCCTGCACCACGTCGTCATTCATGCCGGCGAGCGCCTCGATGCCGGCGGCGACGATCTCGCGGCGCTCGGCAAGCGGCCGCGCGGCCCAGTCCTTCTGCGCCGTCCGCGCCGCGGCAAGCCGCGCCTCGATATCGGCCCGGCTGTCCACCGGGCGCTCGACGAAAACCTTGCCGTCAACCGGCGAGATCAGGGTCAGCTTCTTCATGTCCGTCCTCCCGCTCGATCCCGTCAGGCGCGCTCGAAACCGCGCGCCACCTCCCAGTCGGTCACCTTGCGCTCGTGCTCCTCGATCTCCCACTCGGCGGCGTGCACATAGTGGTCGACAACCGCGTCGCCGAATGTCTTGCGCAGCATTTTCGACGCCTTCAGCGCGTCCTTGGCGTCGCGCAGATTGGTGGCGATGCCCTGCGCGCCCTGCGCCTCATAAGCGTCGCCGGTGAACTCCGGTTCCAGTTTCATCCTGTTCTCAATGCCGGAAATTCCCGCCGCGAGCTGTGCGGCGAGCGCCAGGTGCGGATTGAGGTCGGAGCCGCCGATGCGGCACTCGATACGCACGGACTTGGTGCCGTCGCCGCAAAGGCGGAAGCCGGCGGTGCGGTTGTCGCGCGACCAGATCGCCTTGGTCGGCGCGAAGGTGCCCTTGGCGAAGCGCTTGTAGGAATTGATGTATGGCGCCAGGAACACCGAAATCTCGCCGGCATGGTGGATGAGACCGGCCAGATAGTGGCGCATCGTCTCCGACATGCCGTATTCGCCATCCTTGTCGAAAAAGGCGGGCTTGCCATCGAGCGTCCACAGCGACTGATGGACGTGCGCCGAATTGCCGGCGTAGTCGTGGCTCCATTTGGCCAGGAAGGTCAGCGCCCGGCCGTTGGCCCAAGCGATCTCCTTGGCGGCATTCTTGGTGATCGCGTGGTTGTCGGCGGCGTCGAGCGCGTCGGAATATTTGACGTTGATCTCCTCCTGGCCGGCATCGGCCTCGCCCTTGGTGCCCTCGATCGGGATGCCGGCACCGTAAAGCCCGTTGCGGATCGCCTGCATGACGTTTTCTTCCTTGGTGGTCTGGAAGATATGGTAGTCCTCGTTATAGGGGCTGATCGGCTGCAGGCCGCGATAGCCGCCTGAATGCGCCTCCTCGTAGCTCTGCTTGAACAGGAAACATTCAAGCTCGGTCGCCGCCATCGCCGTCAGACCCATCGCCTCGAGCCGCCTGACCTGGCTTTTCAGCATGGCGCGCGGCGCATGCGCGACTTCCTCGTGACCATGATGGTCGAGCACGTCGCACAGCACCATCGCGGTACGCTCCAGCCAGGGGATGCGGCGCAGCGTCGAAAGATCGGGCTTCATCGTGTAGTCGCCATAGCCCTTGGCCCAGCTCGTCGAGGCGTAGCCCTCGACCGTGTACATCTCCATGTCGGTCGCCAGCAGGTAGTTGCAGCTGTGGGTCTCGTTGACGCCGCTGTCGAGGAAGTAACGCGCATGCAGGCGCTTGCCCATCAACCGGCCCTGCATGTCAACCTGGCAGGCGAGCACCGTGTCGATCTCGCCGGCATCGACGGCTTTCTTCAGCCCGTCCAGTGTCAGGTTTCCCGGCATGATCGTCTCCCCTCCTGCCTGCGCATAACCGGCCGGCGGCAATGCCCGGCCGCAATCTCAAAACCATCCTGTCGGGTAGCACAGATTGATTCCGGGCCGGAGTCCAAAAACACGCTTCCGCGGCCGTACCCGACATCAGACAAACAGGTCGACCTTCTCGAACTTTGTCACGTCGACGATGCCCTGGTCGGAAATGCGCAAGGCCGGGATGACCACCAGCGCCAGAAGCGAATGCTGCATGTAGGCGTTGTTGAGCGTGCAGCCGCACTCGGCCATCGCCTCGACCATTCTTTCGGCCTTGGCGGCGACGATGTCTGAGCGCTCGTCCGACATCAGTCCGGCGATCGGCAGTTCGACCAGCGCCAGTTCCCTGCCTTCCGAGACGACGACGATGCCGCCGCCGACCTCGCCGAGCCGGTTGGCGGCGAGCGCCATGTCCTCCTTGTTGGTGCCGACGACGATCATGTGATGGCTGTCGTGGGCGACCGTCGAGGCGACGGCGCAGTCCTTCTCGTAGCCGAAACCGGAGACGAAGCCGTTGACGACCATGCCGGTGGCGCGGTGGCGCTCGACCAGCGCGATCTGGCAGACATCGTTTGCCCGGTCCATGCCGACGAGGCCGTCCTCCACCGGCAGGTCGGCCTCCAGCGCCCTGGTCGGCGCCTGGTTCTCGATGACGCCGATCACGCGGGCGCGCACCGAATTGGCGCCCTCCTTCGCGGCGATATCGAAATCGGCCGCTTCGAGGGTCTTGCCAAGATGCACCGTGCCGCGGGCCGACTGCGGATAGTCGAACACGGGCAGTTCGATCGCCAGTTCACCGTTTTCGGCCACCACCTCGCCGCCGGCGATCACCAGTTCGACGGGCAGGGTTACCAGGTCCGACGTGATCACCAGGTCGGCGCGCCTACCCGGCGCGATCGAGCCGATCTCGCGCTCAAGCCCGAAATGCTGGGCGGTGTTGAGTGTCGCCATCTGGATCGCGGTCACGGGCTTCAGCCCCTGGGCGATGGCGTGGCGCAGCACCCGGTTCATGTGGCCGTCATTGACCAGCGTGCCGGAATGGCTGTCGTCGGTGCACAGGATGAAATTGCGCGGATCAATACCTTGTTCTGTCACCGCCTTGACCTGCTCGGCGACGTCGTACCAGGCCGACCCCAGCCGCAGCATGGCGCGCATGCCCTGGCGCACGCGGGCAATCGCGTCGTCGGCGCGCGTGCCCTCGTGGTCGTCGGCCGGTCCGCCCGCGGCATAGGCATGGAACGGTGGGCCGAGATCGGGCGAGGCATAGTGGCCGCCGACCGTCTTGCCGGCGGCCTGCGTGGCGGCGATCTCGCCCATCATCTTGGCATCGTTGGCGGCGACGCCCGGAAAATTCATCATCTCGCCGAGCCCGATGATGTTGGGCCAGTTCATCGCCTCGGCGATGTCCTCGACGCTAAGTTCCGCGCCGGCCAGTTCCAGCCCCGGCGCCGACGGCACGCAGGAGGGCATCTGCACCAGGACGTTGATCGGCAGGCCGGCCGCCTCGTCATGCATCAGCCTGACGCCGGGCACACCGAGCACATTTGCGATCTCGTGCGGATCGATGAACATCGACGTGGTGCCGTGCGGAATGACCGCGCGGGCGAACTCGGTCACCGTCACCATGCCGCTTTCGACATGCATGTGGCCGTCGCAGAGGCCGGGCAGCATGTAGCGGCCGTCGGCCTCGATCACCCTGGTCTCATCACCGATCGTATGGCCGGCGTCGGGCCCGGCATAGGCGAAACGCCCGGCGGAAATGGCGATGTCGGTGCCGGTCACGATCTCGCCGGAGTAGACATTGACCCACTTGCCGTTGCGGATCACCGTATCGGCCGGCGTCCGCCCCATCGCCACGTCGACCAGGCGCGGCGCCACTTCATTCCACGGTTTCACGGCAGGCATTGGGATCCATCCAGTTGGCGATGATTCAGGGCCGCAACGCTACCCGTCAGGCATCGCCTTTGGCAATTCCCCATGAAGCTGGAAGCACTCAGACCGGCCGCTGGGCGCGCATGTCGTTTGCGTCGATGCCGGCGACCTCGACCGGCTTCTTCATTGCGTCGCGGCGGAACGGCTCGCCCAGTTCCTGGTTGAGGATCACTTCGATGAAGGTGGTGATACCGTCCTTCTGTGCCGCGCATGCCGCCTGAAGCGCATCGGTCAGTTCGGCTGCGCTGCGCACCGTGACGCCCTTGAGCCCGCAACCCTCGGCCACGCGGGCATAGGAAAGGTGCGGATCAAGCTCGGTGCCGACGAAATTGTCGTCGTACCACAGCGTCGTGTTGCGCTTTTCCGCGCCCCATTGATAGTTGCGGAAGATCACCATGGTGATGCCGGGCCACTCCTTGCGCCCGACCGAGCTCATCTCGTTCATCGAGATGCCGAAGGCGCCGTCGCCGGCAAAGCCGACCACCGGCGTGTCCGGGCAGCCGATCTTGGCGCCGATGATCGACGGAAAGCCGTAGCCGCATGGGCCGAACAGGCCGGGCGCCAGATATTTCCGCCCCTTCTCGAAGGTCGGATAGGCGTTGCCGATGGCGCAGTTGTTACCGATGTCCGACGAGATGATCGCATCTTCCGGCAGGCCCGCCTGGATCGCCCGCCAGGCCTGGCGCGGCGACATGCGGTCGGCGTCGCGCTTGCGCGCCCGCTCGTTCCACGTCGTGCCCGGATCGTCGTCTTCGTGGTCCATGCTCGACAGCGTCTGCAGCCAGGCCGATTTGGTCTGGTGCACCAGCGCCTCGCGCTCCTTGCGGCCGGCGTCGCCGGCCGTGCCGGCAAGCTGTTCGAGGATCTGCTCGGCCACCTGCCTGGCGTCACCCTGGATGCCGACGGTGACCTTCTTGGTCAGGCCGATGCGGTCGGCATTGATGTCGACCTGGATGATCTTCGCCTGCTTCGGCCAGTAGTCGATGCCGTAGCCCGGCAGGGTTGAGAACGGGTTCAGCCTGGTGCCGAGCGCCAGCACCACGTCGGCCTTCGAGATCAGTTCCATCGCCGCCTTGGAGCCGTTATAGCCGAGCGGACCGCAGGAGAGCGGATGGCTGCCCGGAAAGGCGTCATTGTGCTGGTAGTTGCAGCAGACCGGCGCCGACAGCCGCTCGGCCAGCGCCTTTGACGCCTCGATGGCGCCGCCCAGCACCACGCCAGCGCCGTTGAGGATCACCGGAAACGTCGCTTCCGACAGCAGTTTCGCCGCCTCGGCGATGGCCTGCCTGCCGCCGGACGGCCGCTCGAAGCGGATCATCTGCGGCAGTTCGATGTCGATCACTTGCGTCCAGTAGTCGCGCGGCACGTTGATCTGCGCCGGCGCCGAGCCGCGCCAGGCCTTCTCGATCACCCGGTTCAGCACCTCGGCGATGCGCGATGCGTCGCGCACCTCCTCCTGGTAGCACACCATCTCGGCGAACATCGGCATCTGGTTGACTTCCTGGAAGCCGCCCTGTCCGATGGTCTTGTTGGCCGCCTGGGGGGTGACCAGCAGCATCGGCGTGTGGTTCCAGTAGGCGGTCTTGATGGCGGTGACGAAGCCGGTGACACCCGGCCCGTTCTGGGCGATCGCCATGCCCATCTTGCCGGTGGCGCGCGTGTAGCCGTCGCAGATCAGCCCGCCATTGGTCTCGTGCGCCACGTCCCAGAACGTGATTCCCGCCCTGGGGAACAGGTCTGAGATCGGCATGAACGCCGAACCGATGATGCCGAATGCGTGCTCGATGCCATGCATCTGCAGCACTTTCACGAAGGCTTCTTCCGTGGTCATTTTCATGGCTTTGTCTTCCCTGTCTCCGCCGGCGCGGAGCCTTTCCCGCGGTACCGGCGCATTGATCCGTCTCGCAGTCCGGTTTAGGGCCAAGCCGGATCATCCACTAGGGCCTGGCATCTTCCCTGCGTTGGTCCATGAGCATTGGTGCAGAGCGTTTCCGCATATCAGCGACCGGCCGCGCGGCACCCCTGCCCGCAGGCCCCCATTTCGGTTGATCTCGCCCGACGATCCGTGCTTCAGATCGGGTGCGTCCGCCTCCGTTCCGCCAAGCAACAGGATACCGTCATGGCCGGGAAAATCCTCTTCATCGTCCTCGACCAGTTGCGCGCCGATTGCGTCTTCGGCGGGCTCGCCGGCACAGTGCGGATGCCTAATCTCCGGCGCCTGATGGCCGGTGGCGTGACCTTCCGCCGCCACTACACGGTGACGGTTCCGTGCGGCCCGGCGCGGGCAAGCCTGCTCACCGGCCGCTACGCGATGAACCACCGCTCGGTGCGCAACGGCACGCCGCTGGCCGGCCACCTGCCCAACCTCGCCACCGAGGCGCGCAAGCGCGGCTACGAACCGCTGCTGTTCGGCTACACCGACGCAAGCCCCGATCCCGCTTCGCGGGCGCCGGCCGATCCCGATCTCACCGACTATGAGGGTGTACTGCCGGGCTTTCGCGAGATGGCCGAGATGCGCGCCGAGAGCAACCGGACATGGCTCGCCGACCTGAAACACAAGGGCTACGACCTTCCCCACGCCTACTGGGCCACCTATCTGCCCCGCGACGACGGCGGCCCCAGCGCCCATATTCGCGGCCCGGCCATGTTCGACGCCAAGGACAGCGAAACGGCTTTCCTGGCCACCGAGACGCTGAAGGCACTGTCGGTGCGCGGCGGTACCGACTGGTTCGCCCACGTCACCTTCATCAAGCCGCATCCGCCGCTCGTCGCACCGGAACCATATAACCGGATGTACGACCTCGCCGACCTGCCGAAGCCCGACCGCCCGGCCGATTTCGACGCCTATCGCAAGAGCCATCCGTTCATCGAGGCATTCTTCTCCGCCACCGGCGAACACGAACTCTTTATCGGCTTCGACGGCCGGATGGCCGACCTGCCCGACGAGGACGCCGACGCGCTGCGGGCGGTGTATTTCGGCCTGGTAAGCGAGGTCGACGCCCATGTCGGCCGCCTGCTCGATTTCCTCGACGAGACCGGGCAGTCGGACGACACGCTCGTCATCCTCACCGCCGACCATGGCGAGATGCTCGGCGACAAGCGGAAATGGGGCAAGCGCACCATTCACGAGCAGGCCTATCACATACCCCTGATCATCCGCGATCCGCGCAATGGCGCGGCCGCCGGCGGAACCGTCGAGGCGTTTACCGAATCCGTCGACATCGCGCCGACTATCCTCGACTGGATGGGACGGGAAGTTCCCCATGCGTTCGACGGCCGCTCACTGCTGCCGCTGGTGGGCGGCGTTGTCCCGGACGGCTGGCGCGACTACGTTTTCGCCGAGATGGACTATGGCGATCCCGTTGAGCCGACCCGCTTCCAGGCATTCCTCGGTTCGCACCCGACCGTTTGCAATTGCACGCTTTTGCGCGAGGAGCGCTTCAAGCTCGTCCATTTCAACGGTGGCCTGCCGCCGATGCTGTTCGACCTGGAGAACGATCCGCTGGAACGCCAAAACCTCGCCGGTGACGCGGCTTTCGCGGGCGAGCTTTACCGACTGACGGCAAAGATGCTCGATCACCGCATGAAACATGCCGACCAGTCGCGCGCGCTGATGAAACTGACCGACAAAGGCGTGAAGACCGGCAGCCGCTGGTAGCAACCGCTCAGGCCGTTTCGGCGGCCAGTTCCTTCCAGCGGTGGCAGGCGACCTCGTGCTCGCGGCCGGCCTCCTCCAGTTTCGGCTCCTCGCGGCGGCACAGATCGGTGGCGTAGCGGCAGCGGGTCTGGAACTTGCAGCCGGGCGGCGGGTTGGCCGGGCTCGGGATCTCGCCCTCCAGCTTCTGTGCGGTGCCGCCATGATCGGGATCGAGCGACGGGATCGCCGACAACAGCGCCTGGGTATAGGGATGACGCGGCTTGTCGAACAGGTCACGCGTCGGCCCGCTTTCCACCAGCCGGCCGAGATACATCACCGCCACATGGTCGCAGATATGCGCGACGACGGAGAGATCGTGGCTGATGAACAGATAGGTCAGACCCAACTCGTTCTGCAGGTCTTTCAGGAGGTTTAGAACGTCGGCCTGGATCGACACGTCAAGCGCGGCCACACTCTCGTCGGCAACGACGAAACGCGGGTTGGACACCAGCGCCCGCGCGATCGAAATGCGCTGACGCTGACCGCCGGAAAAGGCGTGCGGGAAGCGGCGCAGATGTTCGAGGTTGAGCCGGCACTTGGCCGCGATCTCGCGCACGCGCGCATCGGTTTCCTCGCGCGTCGAGGTGAGCTTCATCACCTCCAGCGGCTCGGCGATGATGTCGCGCACCGTCATGCGCGGGCTGAGCGCCGCATAAGGGTCCTGGAAGATCAGCTGGGCGCGCTTGCGATACTCCTTCAGGTCCGCCTTCGACATGGTCGCGACATCGTAGGCGACCTCGCCGTCATCATAGGCGACATGGCCGCCGGTGATCGGCGCGGCGCGCAGCAGCGCCCGGCCGAAGGTCGTCTTGCCTGAACCGCTCTCGCCGACCAGCCCGAAGAACGAGCCCTTGGGTATATCGACGCTGACCTTCTCGACCGCGCGGATGACCGCCGACGAGCCGAGCAGCCGGCGGCCGATGCCGAAATAGACGCAGAGATCGCGCGCCGAGATCAACGGCTTGTCGGTCATGCCATCTCCCTCCTGTCGGCGGCGACGAAGCAGGCCGCGCCATGGCCCGGCTCCATGTCGAACATCTGCGGCACGTCGACGTCGCAGCGCCCGGCGATGGCGACGGGGCAGCGCGTATGGAACACACAGCCCGACGGCCGCTCGAGCGGGCTCGGGATGTCGCCGGCGACCGGGGTCAGCGGCGCGTCGAGATCGTCGAGCTTGGGCAACGCGTTGATCAGCCCCTGCGTATAGGGATGGGCCGGGTTGCGGATGACGTTGCGCACCGGCCCCTGCTCCACGAGCCGGCCCAGATACATCACCGCCACCCGATCCGCCGTCTGGGCGATGACGCCGAGATCGTGGGTGATGAAGATGATGCCCATGCCGAAATCGGCAACGAGGTCCTTCATCAGGTCGATCACCTGCGCCTGGATGGTGACATCGAGAGCTGTCGTCGGTTCGTCGGCGATCAGCAGCTTCGGATTGGTCGACAGCGCCATGGCGATCATCGCCCGCTGGCGCATGCCGCCGGACAGCTCGAATGCGTACTGGTCGAAGCGGCGCTCGGCATCCGAGATGCCGACGCGTTCCAGCATCTCCACCGAGATCTTCTTTGCTTCCGCCTTGGAGATCTTCTTGTGCAGCAGAAGCTGTTCGACCATCTGGCTGCCGATCTTGATCGCCGGCGCGAAGCTCGCCATCGGCTCCTGGAAGATCATCGACACAGCACCGCCGCGGATGATCATCATGTCCTTGTTGCGCTTCAGCGACAGCACGTCGACCGGCTCGCCATTGGCCCTGAGCGTGATCTTGCTGTCGTCGCCATAGACCGTGTTGTCGGCATTGAGCCGCATCAGCGCCTTGGCGGTGACCGATTTACCCGAGCCGCTTTCACCCACGAGGCCGAGAACCTCGCCCGGGGCGATGTCGAACGACATCTCCTCGACCGCCGTGATCAGCCCTTCATCGGTCTTGAACCGGATCGTCAGGTCGCGGACGGAAATAAGCGGGTCGGTCATTTGCGCGTGCTCGAATAGGGGTCGGCCGCATCGCGCAGTCCGTCGCCGACGAAAACGAAGGCGAGCACCAGCGCGATGAAGAAGATGACCGGGATGAAATACCATTGATAGTTTAGGAGGACGTCGGCCTTCGAGACGTTCTGCATCAGCGCGCCGAGCGAATTGACCGGGTCCTTCAGGCCGAGCCCGATAAAGGAAAGCGCCGTTTCCGAGCGCACCATGTAGGGAAACGAGATCATCAGGTCGACGATGATGTAGCTCGTGAAACTCGGCAACAGGTGCCGCCGGATCACGTGCGAGGAAGACGCGCCGCACAGCTCTGCCGCCAGCACATATTCCTGGCTTCGTTCGGTGAGAAGATGCGTGCGTATGCGCCGGGCCAGTGTCGGCCAGCCGATCAGACCGAGGATGATCGATATGAAGAAGAACCGCGTCTCCGAACTCCAATGTGCCGGCATGAAGGCGGCAAGCGCCATGAACAGCGGGATCGGCGGCACGGTGCGTATTGCGTCGGTTATCATCTGCAGGACGGAGTCGATCCAGCCGCCGTAATAGCCGGCCACCCCTCCGATGACGAGCGCCAGAACGAAGGCGATCAACACGCCGAGCGTACCAACCGCAAGCGATGTCCAGATGGCGTGCAGCGTTCGCCCGAAAATATCCTTGCCACTCTCGTCGGTGCCGAAAAGGTGGATACCGCCCTCATCCACCCCGAACAGATGCGTGTCGAATGTCAGCGCCTTGATGTTGATGTCGAATGCAGTGCCCGGCAGGTCCCAGGCAATGTCGATCATGCTGTATTCCCAACCTTCGACGAAGAACTGGACGTAGCGCCGCTTCTCGCGGTCGATTGTCGTCACCCAGCGGAAATTCGTCTTGATCGAACGCTCCCGCACCGGCGTGTAGATGAACGGCCTGACCGAGAAGCCATTCTCGTCCCAGAATTTCGGTATCTGCGGCGCACCGTTTTCATAGTCCTTGTCGCGGCCATGGATCGTCGGATTGTAGGGCGACAGGAACGGCGCAAAAAAACCCATCAGGATCATGACCACCAGCGCCCAGCCCGCGATCACGGCCGATCGGTTGGCCTTGAACCGGGCGCGGATAAGCTGGCCCTGCGACGCCGTGAAATAGGCTTCCTTGGCCTTGGCGTCGACGCCCGTCTGTTTGTTTTTGCCGAACCCGAACATCGCCCTACCCCATCAATCCGCGCCGCACCCGCGGATCGAGCACCGCAAGCAGTATGTCCGTTACGAAGTTGACGAACACGATGCTCGCCGTGAGCAGGAAGATGATGGCGCCCGCCAATTGCTGGTCATTTGATCGCGCCAGCGCCTCGATCAGCAACGCACCCGACTCCGTCAGCGTCAGGATCAGCGCCACGACGGGCAATTCGTTGAAGATACGGTTGAGATCGAAGCCGAGTGAATTGATCACCGGACCGAGCGCGTGGCGGGCAGGATATTTCCAAAGCAGCTTAGAGCCCGTGATCCCTCGCGCGGAAGCCGCCGTGACGTAGAGCTTGCCGATTTCGTCGAGCATCAGCGCCCGCACGGTCTGCAGCGCAAACGCGGTGGCCGACCAGCCCAGAATGAAGATCGGCAGCCAGGCGCGCGACAGGAAATCGCCGAACTTGGCCCAAGACCAGGCCGCATCGCGATATTCCTTGGAGAACAGCCCGGTCAGCGAATCCCCGAACACCACTGTCGAAAACAACATGATCATCAGCGCAAGCAGGAAGTTCGGCAACGCCAGCCCCAGATAGCTGGTGAACCGCAGCGAATTGTTTACGACCGGACTCTTCGAACTCGCCGAAATAATTCCTATCGGCACTGCGATCAGGTAGGAGAATATCAGCGCTGCAAGACAGATGCCGAGACTTATCCAGAACTTGTCCGACAGGAGCTGATTTATGTTCAGGCGCAGGATGCAGCTGTCGCCGAACTCGCCCTTCAAAAACACATTGCCGACCCACGATCCCCATCGGATCAGGAACGGCCGGTCAAGCCCGAGGCGCTTTTCCTCGGCCCTGATGTCCTCCACCGAAATTTGCGAGCCCTGCGTGTTCTTGAAAGCGAGATAACGCTCGGCGCAGGTGCCGGGAACCAGTTCCATCAGCGTGAACACGATGAGCGAAACCGTCAGCAGCGTGACGAGCGCCATCCATGCCCGGTTAAACGCAAACTGAATGAATTGACCCATGCCGCCCTATCCAGCCCTTGCGGGTGGCGGAATCGTCCACCGCCTGCCGAATTCAGTGTTGCACCGGTTTTTGGCAAGTTCCGGGCAGCGCTTGCCGCCCGGAATTTATTTCCAGAAACCGCTCTACTATCCCCGCTTACTCGTCGAGATACCATTGCGCCGGACGGTACGGATAGGTCCGGTAGTATTCGTAGGACGCGGTCTTGAATTCCGGGAAATTCTTGAGCGCATTGCGGTGGAAGATCGGATCTGGCGTAAGGGCTGTTCCGATGAACAACAGGTTCGACGTCATGTTCTCGACCAGGCGGGCGCCAAGCTCGTTGAACTTGTCGGTGCCGGACGGTGTCGACTGGAACGCGTTGATATCGGCAATCAGCTGCTTGACGAAGTCCGGCGGCTCGACGCCCTTGGAACCGTTCGAATCCACCCATTCAGCCCACAGCATGCCGACGCGGTGACCGAAGTAGTTCTCGAACGGCGGCACCCAAAGTTCGTTGTTGCCGAGCACGATGCCGAGTGGCTGGCCCTTTTCCCAAAGACCGACATCGTTCTGGTTGGAAGACTGTGCCGAACGGAATTCGTCGGGCGTCACTTCCTTGACCGCCGACTTGATGCCGACAGCCGCCCAGTACTGGCTCAGCAGTTCCACCACCTGACCGGCGATGCCCTGCGTGGCGAAGTTGAGGTTCAGCACAAGCGGGCTGCCGTCCGGCAGGTCGCGGAAACCGTCGCCATCCTTGTCGACAACGCCGACCTCGTCGAGCAGCGCCTTGGCGCCGTCCGGATCGTGCTCGATCGCAAACGACGTCCACTTCTTGTCGGCAAAATCCGGCAGCGGCGAGAAACCGGTATACTGCGCCGGCGTTCCCTGACCGAAATAGGCCACCTCGTTCAACTCGTCGCGATTGATGGCGATCGACATTGCCTTGCGGAACCTGAGATCGCCGAACACCTGACGCTTGACGGGATCGTCCGACGTCACATTGAACGAAATCGCATGCATCGCGATCTTGGGTTTGAGCTGGATCGTGTAATCACCCTTCTCCTGGTTTTCCAGAAGCAGCGGCGCGTCGGAAAGCTGCAGCGACTGCGACTTGTAGTCGACTTCGCCGTTGACCAGCTTGAGCAGGCGGACCTGCTGGTCGTTGATGAACAGCTCATCCATCTCGTTGATGTAGGGCAACTGATTGCCGGCCGTGTCGACCATGTAGAAATACGGATTGGCGACGAAATGCCGGCCTTCCGTGGTTTCCTTGATGACGATGTGGCTTTCCAGCGTCGGCGCGGCGTCGGCCGGCATGTTGGCCACCTTGTCCGGGCTGTTCAGCATCGGCGTGGCGGTATCCATCCAGTCCGACGAGCCGTAATAGGCCTTGATTACGTCATAGCCGGTCTCGAATCCGATCGCCTGGGCATTCTTGTCGGCGTCCGGATCGATATCCGGATGAAAACGGCCAAGGAAGTGCTTCGGCTGGAAGCCCTGTGCGTAGTGGGTGGCGAAGTGGGCCAGCAGGCCCGGCTTCGGCGCCGGCAGCTTGAAGACGACCGTCTGATCGTCCGGCGTCTCGACCTGCATGCGCTCGCCGCCGACCAGAACGTAGTCCTTCGGCTTCTCGATGACGTTCGGATCAAGCGCAAGGTTGTCGTACCAGAACTTCACGTCCGCCGAGGTGAACGGCACGCCGTCGGACCATTTGTGGCCCTTGCGCAGGAAGAAGGTCAGTTCCGTATAGTCGTCGTTCCACTTCCAGCCCTTCGCCACATTGGGAACGATGGTCTGCAAGTCGTCGGAATAGCGAACAAGGTTGACGTGGCGCGTGGACATGAAGTCCGACGTGCCCGCCTCGGTGGCGTTGGACAGCGCGTCGAGCGTGCCGCCATACTTGCCGATCGATTCATAGGGCGCCACCACGAGCGGCTCTTCAGGCATACGCTCGGCCAGCGGCGGCAGGTCCGGGTTGTTGCGGATCTGCTTGTTCATGTCGCCAATGGCGGGATTTTCCTTGAAGGACACGGTGCAGCCGCCAAGCGACTGGAACTCGTCCAACTCGTATTGCTGCGGAAAGGCGCCGGCTCCGACACCCATCATGTCGGCCACCGTTACCGACGGACAGTCGGCCGCGAACGAGGTTCCGGCCGCCAACAACAGCGCGGAACTCGCCAATAGTAGTTTCTTCATGGTCTGCTCTCCCTTGCCACTATCTTTGACGAGCCGGAAAACCGCACGGCCCGCGCATGTTAATTCTGTGTGACGGCCAACACTCTAGCCACCCCATCGCCGGCTGGGCAATACAATTCGGCAGCCGGGCGAGCTTTGTCCGGCTGAACGAAAAGCCGGCCGGCGTCCCATTCGAATAGATATCGTTGACGACAGTTGGATGACGGTTCGACAACGGCGTCCGCGGTCCCGCCGACCCCGGCCGGCGGCAAGCGGCGGGAATGATCGCAAAACCCGTTTCCGTCGCCCGTAAACCGTTTTATCTGCATCCCGCCTCCCGTTCGCGGCCATGCCACGGCCACCCACGCATCCCCCCAATGGCATTTAGGCACGGCTGAAATGCATTAATAAAATCTATTATTCTTATGAACCCATAAGCTCTGCTGAGTATCACTGCAGCCCCCTTGTCCGGATTTTTTCCACGATCAGAAAGGTTTGTACAAATTTTAGCATAGCTAAAAAAATGCTTGACACTTACCGCGGCACACCGCACGATTTTAGCAATACTAAAATGGGGAGCGAGCATGGCCAGGCAGGCGACCGACAGCGCCGCAAAAGCAGGGGAGAATTTTGCCCTGGTGGAGCGTCTGCGCGCCCGGCGCAAGGAAATCGGCCTGACGATGCAGCAGGTCGCCGACCGTGCCGGCCTCTCGGTCGGGTTCATCTCCCAGATCGAACGCGGCATCACCACCCCGTCGCTGTCCTCGCTGGTCTCGGTGTCGCGGGTTCTTGGCCTGCACGTAAGTGAGTTTCTGGCCCAACCGAAGGGCGATGCGCCGCAAACCAGGCACGACGAGCGGGCGGTCTACGCCATAAGCCGCAATTCCGTCACCTACGAGCGCATCTCTTCCTCCTTCCCCGGCTGCATTCTGCGCAGCGTCATCATCCACGAGCCGCCAGGCCATCGAGGCGAGCCGATCTCGCACGACGGCGAGGAGATGCTGTTCGTGCTCGAAGGCGCGATCACCGTCGAGCTGGACGGCGAGCGAGCAATACTCGAGGTCGGCGATTCAATCCATTTTCCATCGACCATCACCCACTCGACCTGGAACCACGGCGATACGCCGGCGACGATCCTGTGGGCCGGGACGATGGACGTTTTCGGGGAAGATGAAGCCGCCGGCGCGGCTCTGGGCGCCGGCCGCAAACGCAATGATTCGGAATAACAATAAACGGGAGCATCAACATGAAAAGACTCAGCAAAACCATCGCGGCCGCAGCGATGTCGGCGACGGCCCTGACGGCCCTCACACCCGCCTCGGCCCTTGCCGGCGGCGTCTTGCGCCTCGATGAGGTGGCCGTCGGCGAGCTCGATCCGGGCAAGGCCTCGGACTATGCCGACTCGATCCTGATGTTCAACGTCTACGACACGCTGGTGCTGCCGAAACAGGGCGGGCCCGGCCACGTGCCGCATCTCGCCGAAAGCTGGGAAGCCGACGGCAACAGCTATACTTTCAAACTGCGTTCCGACGTGGCCTTCCAGAGCGGCAATCCGCTAACCGCCGAGGACGTGGTGTTCTCGCTTGACCGGATGAAGGCGCTGGGCGCCGGCCTGTCCTATCTGTTCGCGGGCGTCGAGAGCGCCGAGGCGGTGGACGAGCACACGGTGAAGTTCAACCTCGCCCGGCCCTACGCGCCGTTCATCGCCTCGCTGGTACGCCTGCCGATCGTCGACAAGAAGACCGTGATGGCCAATCTCGGCGACGGCGACGGCGACATGAAAGACTGGGGCCAGGCCTATCTGTCGGCCAATGGCGCCGGCACCGGCGCCTACAAGGTCACCGCGCACAACCCGCAGGAAGAGACGGTGATGGAGAAGAACGCCGGCTATTTCCTCGGCGTACCCGACGTCGCGCCCGATACGGTGCGCCTGCGCTATGGCCTGGAGGCGGCGACCGTGCGCACGCTGATCGCGCAGGGCGAGCACGACATCGCCTCGCAGTGGCTTCCGCCGGAGGTGATCAAGGCGCTGGCCGCCGGCGGCGCGCAACTGCTGACCGAATCCGGTACCGGCGCGTTCTACGTCAAGATGAACACCGCCAAGGCGCCGATGGACGACGTGCATTGCCGACGCGCCCTCTCCATGGCCTTCGACTACGACGCGGCCGTCAGGATGATCGCCGTCACCGACGACGTCTCCCAGGGCAGCGCCGCCACCGGCGCCATTCCCGTCGGCATGTTCGGCGCCAATCCGGCGGACCACATCCTCACCCGCAATCTCGACGCGGCGAAGGCGGAGCTTGCCCAGTGCAAGTACAAGCCGGAGGACTTCACGCTCGAAGTGTCGTGGATTGCCGAAGTGCCGCTCGAGGAGCGTTTCGCCCTGCTGATGCAGGCAAACTTCACGGAACTCGGCGTCAAGTCGGAGATCAAGAAGATGCCGTGGGCACTGTTTGCCGAGCAGGTGTCGAAGGCGGAGAACACCCCGCATATCTCGCAGCTCTTCGTCAACGCGGTGACCGGCGATCCCGATACCCTGCTTTACGGCCAGTACCACTCCTCCACCTCGGGCACCTGGCAATCGCCGGAATATCTGAAGGACGCCGAGGTCGACAAATATCTGGAAGAAGGCCGCATGGCCGCCGACGATGCCGGTCGCGAGGCCGCCTATGCGGCGCTCAACAAGCGCCTTATGGAGGTGGCCGCTTCGATCTACGCCTATGATCGCCAGTCGGTGTTTGCCGCCAGCAACCGGGTCAAGGTTCCGGCCATGTCGGATCCGTCCAAGGCCTTCGGGCTCGACGGAATGGGCTTTTCCTTCCGCCTGATGGAAATGACCGAGTAGGTCGGAACCCGCGGGCCGCTGCTCCCGGCGGCCCGCCAACCGCGCCCGTCGCGCGAAAAGCCCGGCGGACCTGTTCTTGGATTGGAATGATGCCACCGGTCGTCCGCCTCCTTTCGAAGCGGCTCGGAACCTCTTTGATCGTGCTGGTCGGGGTCTCGATGCTGATCTTCACCATCGCCCGGGTCATCCCCGGCGATCCGGCGCGCATCGCCCTCGGGCCGAACGCCACGCCCGAACAGGTCGAGAACCTGCGCCAGGCGCTGCATCTCGACCAGAGCATCGTCGTCCAGTACGGCTACTTCATCGCCGATCTCGCCCGCGGCGACCTCGGCATCTCGCTTTACACCAACCGGCCGGTCACCGCCGATATCGCCCAGTTCCTGCCCGCTACGCTGGAGCTCGTGCTGGTAGCCGGCGTCATGATGATCGGCATCGGCCTGCCGCTCGGCATCGTTTCGGCGCGCTATCGCGGCCGCTGGGCCGACAATCTCGTCCGCCTCGTCTCGCTGCTCGGCGTTTCCGCCCCGAGCTTCGTCTGGGCGGTGATCCTGATGCTGCTCTTCGCCTTCTTCCTGCCGCTGTTTCCGATCGCCGGCCGCATTTCCGACAGCTATTCGGTCGCGCCCGTCACCGGCTTCCTGATGCTCGACACGCTGGTCGCCGCCGATTTCCGTGCCTTCGGCAACGCCGCCTGGCACATCATCCTGCCGGCCTTCGCGCTGGCGTTGTCGGGCATCGGCCAGGCGGCAAGGCTGACCCGCGCCAACATGGTCGAGACCTATGACAAGCCCTATATCGAGATGGCGCGCTCCTACGGCTTCGCCGACCGGCGCATCGCCAACCGCTTCGCCTTCCGCCCGTCGCTGATCCCGTCGCTGACCATCATCGGCCTCGACTTCGCCGCCATGCTCGGCAACGCTTTCCTGGTCGAGGCGGTGTTCGCCTGGCCCGGCCTGTCGCGCTACGGCGTCGCCGTCATCCTGCGCAAGGACCTGAACGCCATCGTCGGAACGGTGCTGATCATCTCGGCCACCTTCCTGATCGTCAACATTATCGTCGACCTCATGATCGCCTTCATCAATCCACGCATCCGTTATTCGCAGAGGCCGGCATGAAGCGCACCATCGCCATCCTGCTTTCCAACCCGCTGTCGCTGCTCGGCGTCATCCTGGTGGCGATCGTGGTGCTGTCGGCACTGTTCGCCGATTTCATCACGCCGTTTCCCGACCATCGCGGCGCCGTGGTCGACTTCGCCAATTTCAACAAGCCGCCGGAATGGCCCTACATTTTCGGCACGGACCTTGTCGGTCGCGACCTTTTTTCCCGCATCGTCTACGCCTACCGCATCTCACTCATCCTCGGCGTGGTGGTGCTGGCGATCGCCGTACCGATCGGCGTCACCGTCGGCCTTGTCGCCGGCTATCTCGGCGGCTGGACCGACTATGTTTTGATGCGGATCACCGACGTGTTCCTGTCGATCCCGCCGCTGGTGCTCGCCATGTCGATCATGGGCGTGCTCGAACCGACGCTTCTGAACGGCATGCTGGCGGTGACCGCCATGTGGTGGCCCTGGTACACGCGCCTCGTCTACAACCTGACCCGTGCCGAGAAGGAGGAAGGCTACGTGCTCGCCGCCGAGGTGATCGGCGCATCGAAACTGCACATCATTTTCCGCGAGATCCTGCCCAATTGCGTGCCGGCGGTAATCACCAAGATGACGCTCGATCTCGGCTTCGTCATCATCATCGCCTCGTCGCTGTCCTTCCTCGGCCTGGGTGTGCAGCCGCCGACGCCCGATCTCGGCTCCATGGTCGCGGACGGCGCCAAATACCTGCCCGATTCCTGGTGGCTGACCGTGTTTCCGGGCCTGGCCATCCTCGTCGCCGTCTTCGGATTCAACCTGATCGGCGATGCGCTGCGCGAAATCCTCGGGGCGGACCAATGAGCGTGCCGACCCTCGATATCCGCGACCTGCATCTGGCCTTCAAGGGCTACACCGGCACGGTTGAGGTGCTGCACGGCATCTCGCTGCACATCGAGCGCGGCGAGCGCGTGGCGCTGGTGGGAGAATCCGGCTCCGGCAAGTCGGTCACCGCGCGCATCGTGCTCGGCCTGCTGCAGGAACTGCGCGCGGCGCGGATCACCGGCGGCCTGCATTTCGAGGGCACCGACCTGAACGGCCTTTCGGCGGCCGCGCGCCACGATTTGCGCGGCACGAAAATGTCGATGATCTTTCAGGATCCGACCTCTTCGCTGAACCCGGTCTACACCATCGCCACGCAGTTTCACGAAG
The DNA here is from genome assembly GCA_041397625.1 of Rhizobiaceae bacterium. Taxonomy (GTDB): domain Bacteria; phylum Pseudomonadota; class Alphaproteobacteria; order Rhizobiales; family Rhizobiaceae; genus JAWKWH01. The sequence goes on along the minus strand of JAWKWH010000003.1, from coordinate 476,841 downwards.
TGCTGAAACGCGCCCTACCCTCGCTCGGCGTCGAGGAAGCCCGCGGGCTGGCGGCGAAGATGCTGCACGACGTGTCGATAACCGAACCGGAGCGCGTGCTCGATTCCTACGCCTTCCAGCTTTCCGGCGGCATGAACCAGCGCGTCATGATCGCCATGGCGCTGGCCAACGAGCCGTCGCTGCTGATCGCCGACGAACCGGGCACGGCGCTCGACGTCACAGTGCAGGCCCAGACGCTCGACCTGATGCGCGATCTGGTGGAAGAGCACGGCACCTCGGTGCTGTTCATCTCCCACAATCTCGGCGTGGTGCGCGAGTTCGCCGACCGCGTCTATGTCATCTACAAGGGCCGCATCGTCGAGAAGGGCCGGACCAGGGCGCTGTTCGACAATCCCGGTCACCCCTACACGCGCGCACTGATGGCGGCGGTGCCCAAGATCACCGGCGGCGGCGTCGCCGACGTCGAGGAGGACACCAGCGCCTACCTCGACCCTCTGGTCGACCATGACGCTGAGGCGACCGCATGACCTCTCCCCTGCTCACGCTCAAGAACGTCTCCAAGACCTTCATGCTCGGCGATCACCAGATCAAGGCGGTCCAGGACGTTTCCTTCAACGTCGCCGGGGGCGAGTGCCTGGCGGTCGTCGGCGAATCCGGCTCGGGCAAGAGCACGATCGCCAACATGGTGCTCGGCATCTATCCGCCGACCGCCGGAACGATCACCTATCGCGGCGCGCCCCTGCCGGCGACGAGAACGCTGACGCATCGCCGCGCCATCCAGCTCGTCCAGCAGAACCCGCTGTCGTCGCTCAACCCCAAGCGCTCCGTCGGCGCCTCGCTGAGGCTGGCACTCGACGTGCACGATATCGGCGACCGTGCCGGCCGGACCGCCCGCATCGGCAGCCTGCTGGAAGAGGTCGGGCTTCCGGCCGAATTCGCAAGACGCGCGCCGGCAGCACTGTCGGGCGGCCAGCGCCAGCGCGTGGCGATCGCAAGGGCGCTCGCCTGCGAATCCGACCTCGTCGTGCTCGACGAACCGACATCGGCGCTCGACGTGCTGGTTCAGGCCCGCGTGCTGAAGCTGCTGCAGGAGCTGCGCGAGAAGCGTGGGCTGACCTATATCTTCATCACCCACGACCTCGCCGTGGTCCGCAACATCGCCGACCGCGTCGCCGTGTTCGAGAAGGGCCGGCTGGTCGAGCTTGGCGAAACCGGGACGCTGTTCGCCGATCCTGCCGCGCAATACACCCGCAAGCTCATTTCCGCCGTTCCGGTCGTCAGCGCCGACGAACAAACGCTCCGAACCACATTGGCAGGTGTCGCAGATGCTTGAAAGCAGACCCAATTCGATCGCCGCAGCGCTCGCCGGCGGCGCCAACCAGCCCCACGCCGCCTTCGACGCATTGTGCGACCTGTCGCGGCGGACCGTCGGCCACCGCCTGTTCACCTTGATGATCTTCGATGACGTCACCGGCGAGGCGAGCCGCATCTACTCCAACATGCCCGACGCCTATCCGGTTTCCGGCAAGAAGCCGGCCAACGAATCCCATTGGAGCCGGCGGGTCATCGAGGGGCGCGACACCTTCGTCGCCAACGACATCGAGGCGATCGCCGAGGTGTTTACCGATTACGAGCTGATCCGATCGCTCGGCTGCGAAGCGGTCATCAACGTGCCGGTTTTCGTGGCCGGCCGGTTTCTCGGCACGATCAACTGCCTCGACGGGGCGGGACATTATACGCCCGAGCGCGTCGCCGCGTCCGAGACGCTGAAACTGCCGGGCGCAGCCTGTTTCCTGATGCAGAAATTCCTTGAAGATGGAGGCCGATAGTGGCGAACAAGACAATACGCGTGGCGACCGACGTCGGCGGCACCTTCACCGATCTGGTCTGTTTCGAGACCGATCTCGACAGCGGCGAATCGAAGGTTGTCACCGCCAAATCGGACACCACCCCGCCGGACTTCGAACGCGGCGTGCTCAACGTGCTCGAAAAGGGCGGCGTCGACCCGGCGACCGTCGATTTCCTCGCCCACGGCACCACGGTGGTCATCAATGCGCTGACCGAGCGCAAGGGCGTCAAGGTCGGCCTGATCACAACGGAAGGGTTCCGCGACACGCTGGAGATCGCCCGCGGCAACCGCCCGGACTTCTTCAACCTGCACTACGAGAAGCCCAAGCCCTTCGTGCCGCGCTACCTGCGCCGCGAGCTGCCGGGCCGCATCGGCTACAAGGGCGAGGAGATGGCACCGCTCGATCTGGCGCCGCTCGCCGCCATCCTCGACGATTTCCGCAAGGACGGCGTCGAGGCGATCGCCATCTGCTTCCTGCATTCCTATGCCGATCCGTCGCACGAGCAGGCGGCGATGGCCAAGGTCGCCGAATTGTGGCCGGAGGTCTCGGTCGTCTCCTCGCACCAGATCACCCGCGAATGGCGCGAATACGAGCGCACCAACACAGCGGTGCTGTCGGCCTATGTGCAGCCGGCCGCCGAGCGTTACCTGCACCGACTCGACGACGGGCTGAAGGCGAAGGGTTTCAAGGGCAGCCCCTATATCATGCAATCGAACTGCGGTGTCGATTCGCTGGAATCGGTCTCGCGCATTCCGATCACCATGGTCGAATCCGGCCCCGCCTCCGGCTTCTGGGGTGCGGCCGAACTGGGCCGGCTGATCGGCGAGACCAACGTGCTGGCGCTCGACATCGGCGGCACGACCGCAAAGTGCTCGCTGATCGAGAACGGCCAGGTCAAGATCATGACCGACTACTGGATCGAGCGCGACCGCACCTCGGCCGGCTATCCGATCATGGTGCCGGTGGTCGACCTGGTCGAGATCGGCAATGGCGGTGGCTCGATCGCCTGGGTCGACGATTTCGGCAAGCTGCATGTCGGTCCGCAATCGGCCGGCGCCCTGCCCGGTCCGGCGGCCTACGGCAAGGGCGGAACCGAGGCGACCACCACCGACGCCAATCTGTGGCTCGGCCGCATCAACAGGGACTATTTCTGCGGCGGCGAGGTCGATGCCGACATGGTTTCGGCCGAAAAAGCCATCAAGGCGGTCGGCAGGAAACTCGGCATCGACGCCACGGAGGCCGCGCGCGGCATCGTACGCATCGCCAACAATAACATGGTCAACGCGCTGAAGCTGGTGTCGCTCAATCGCGGCTTCGACCCGCGCGACTTCACCCTCGTCGCCTTTGGCGGCGGCGGCGCCATGCACGCGGCGGCGCTGGCCCAGGAACTGGGCGTCAAGAAGGTCGTCGTACCGGCGGGCGCCTCGGTGTTCTCCGCCTGGGGCATGATGATGTCGGACCTGCGCCGCGACTATTTCGTCACCCGGCTCGCCGACCTGAAGGAGGACGCGGCGGCCAGTATCGAGGCGACGTTTGCCGAAACCGAGGCGCTGGCGCGCAAGCAATTCGAGGCCGAGGGCATCGATCCGGCCAGGGTGAGGTTCCACCGCTTCGGCAAGTTCCGCTACCAGAACCAGGAACACACGACCGAAGTGCTGCTCGACGGCACGGTGACGGCAAAAAACCTCGCCGGGATCGAGGCCGACTTCCACGAGACCTACGAGCGCGAATACACCTACCGGCTCGACGCGCCGGTGGAGATGGTCGGCATCCACCTGATCGCCTCGGCGGAAGTCGGCAAGCTGACCATGACCGAGAAACCGAAGACCGGCAACGACGCGAAAACCGTGCTGAAGGGCAGCCGCGATGTCGACTACGCGCTTGAGGGCGTCCACGAAGCGCAGATCTATGACGGCACGAAGCTCGAACCCGGCATGACGTTCACCGGTCCGGCGATCGTCGAGGACCCGGGAACCACCATCGTCATCCATCCGGGCAACGAGGTCGAGGTCGACGGTTTCGGCAATGTCCACATCACGGTCGCGAACTGAGGAGATGGCGATGAGCAACCTGTCAAACGACCCGATCACGCTGGAGATCATCCAGAACTCGCTACAGGCGACCGCCGACGAGATGTTCGCCGCCATGCGCAAGACGGCGATGAGCTCGATCATCTACGAGGTGCTCGACCTGGGCACCGGCATCATGGACGGCCAAGGCGAGCTTGCCTCCTCGGGCGCCGGCATACCCGCCTTCATCGGCGTGCTCGACAAGGCGGTGAAGGTCATCGTCGCCAAGTTCGACAAGGAGGGCGACATCGAGCCGGGCGACGTGTTCGCCACCAACGATCCCTATTACGGCGGCGTCACCCACCTGAACGACATCGTTGTCGCCATGCCGGTCTTCGCCGAAGGCCGCATCGTCGCCTGGACCGCCAACATCGCCCACAATTCCGATGTCGGCGGCATGGCGCCGGGATCGCTTTCCGGCGAGGCGACCGAGATCTTCCAGGAAGGCCTGCGCTTACCGGCGATCAAGATCATCTCGAAGGGCAAGCCGATCGGGCCGGTCATGGACATCATCAAGGTCAATTCGCGCATGCCCGACGTGCTGGAAGGCGATGTCTGGGCGGCGATCGCCTCGGTGCGCGTCGGCGACCGGCGGCTGAAGGAACTGGCGGCCAAATACGGCGTCGCCACCTTCGAAAATGCCATGCGCTCGTTCATGGACTATGGCGAGCAGGCGTCGCTGAAGGCGCTGGCCGACCTGCCCAAGGGCACCTTCGAACTGTCGGAGGAGCAAGACGACGGCCGCACCTTCAACGTCAAGATCACCATCGGCGACGATACGTTCACCGTCGATCTGCGCGACAATCCCGACCAGTCGGACAACCCGGTCAACACCAGCCGCGACGGCGTCATGGTCGCAGCCCAGATGATCTTCAAGTCGCTGACCGACCCCTATTCGCCGGCAAATGGCGGCTCGTTCCGGCCGATCGAACTGCTGACCCGCGAGGGCTCGGTGTTCCACGCCAAGGAGCCGGCGCCGATCGGCTTCTATTACGAGATCGAGCTGCGCGTGTACGACATCATGTGGCGCTGCCTGGCGCCGCACATGCCCGACCGGCTGGCGGCAGGCCATTTCGCCTCGGTCTGCGGCACCTTCATCGGCGGCATCCATCCCGACACCGGCCGGCAGTACACGATCATCGAGCCGCAGCTCGGCGGCTGGGGCGCCAGCCGTACCGGCGACGGCAATTCGGCCATGTTCTGCGGTTTCCACGGCGAGACCTTCAACTGTCCGGCCGAGATCAACGAGGCGCGCAACGGGCTTTACGTCGACCGCATGGAGCTGAACATGGAGCCGGGCGGCGAGGGAAAATTCACCGGCGGGCGCGGTATCGTCATGGATTACCGCGTACGCGGCGACAACGGTTTCCTGACCGCCGGCTACACCCGCTCGAAATTCCCCGCCTGGGGCGTCGACGGCGGTCGCGACGGCTCGCCCAACTATATCGAGTTCCGGCCCAAGAGCGGCGAACCGGAGAAATTCGCCTTCGTCTCGGGCAAGACCACCCACAAGGACGACGTCATCCGTGTTGTGACCGGCAATGGCGGCGGGCTCGGCGATCCGGCCGAGCGCAACCGCGACGCGGTGCGCGAGGACATCAGGAACGGCCTGATCACCAGGGAGCGGGCCGAGGAAATCTACGGGCCGCTGTGAGCGGCATCGAACGGAAAGAACACGGGAAGGAAGGATGAAATGACGACACCGCTGAAGATCATGTATCTGAGCCCGGTCGGAAACCGCGGCGCCGACGACGGCATCTTCGCCGCCATGGCCGCCGACAACAAGCTGCCGGGCACCGAAGTGCATATCGCCTCCCTGCCCGACGAGGACGGCGCGTTCACCCATATCGAGTTCCGCTCCTACGAGGCGATCGTCACCCGAGGCATCATCCGCGCCGCCCGCGCCGCCGCGCGCGAGGGCTTCGACGCCTTCGCCATCGGCTGCTTCTACGATACCGCACTGCACGACGCCCGCGAGATCTCCGGCGGCATGATCGTCACCGCGCCCTGCGTCGCCTCGTGCGAGATCGCCGCCAGCCTCGCCAACCGCTTCGGCGTCATCGTCGGCCGGCGCAAATGGGTCAACCAGATGCAGACGACGGTACACGAGCATGGCCACCGCGACCGACTGGCGGGTTTCTACCATGTCGAACTCGGCGTCAACGACTTCCAGCGCGACCACGCCGAGACCAATCGCCGGCTGACCGAGGCCGGCCGAAAGGCGGTCGAGGAAGACTATGCGGAGGCACTCATCCTCGGCTGCACGCTCGAAGTCGGTTTCTACAGGGAACTATCCGGGACGCTCGGCGTGCCGGTCATCGACCCGTCGATCGCGGCGCTGAAGCGCGCCGAATACGCCGCCATCCTCAAGCGCCAGTGCGGCTGGTCGCCGAGCCGCAAATGGTCTTGCGAACCGCCGTCGGAAGAAGAGATCGCCCGTTTCGGCGGTTTCGACGACGGCGAGGCCTTCGGCAATCGCGTTGTCGTGCCGGCCGAGCCGGGCGCCGCGATGCTTGCCGCCTGATCCAGATCCGCCGACAGAAGGACAATCCGTCAATGCCCGTTCCCACCCAAAAGCGCCTCGCCGCCCTGCGCGTCCGCATGGCCGAAACCGGCACCGACCTCGTAGCCCTCGGCCCCGGCCCGCATATCGACTGGTTGCTCGGCTTCCATCCGCATCCGGACGAACGGCCCTGCCTGCTTCTCGTCGGCCCGAAAGAGGAAGCCTTCCTGATGCCGGCGCTCAACGCCGAAGGCAGCCGCGAGATGACCGACGTCGCCTTCCACGAATGGGCCGACGCGGACGGGCCGCTCGACGCGCTCAACGCCGCACTCGCCGCGACGGGAAGCGACCGGGCGCGCTCGGTCGCGCTCGACGAGACCATGCGGGCCGATTTCGCGCTGTTGCTGCTCGACAACCTGCCCAATGCCCGGCGCAGTTTCTCCGACGACACAATCGGCGCGCTGAGGATGCGCAAGGACGACACCGAGTTCGCCCTGCTCAAGGAAAACGCGCTGATCGACGACCGCGCCATGCGGGCAGCCTTCGACGCGCTGAAGCCGGGCGCAACCGAGCTAGAGATCGCCGGGGCGGTCAGGGCGCATTTCGGCTCTGAGGGCGCGGTGGCGCAGTTCACCATTGTCGGCTCCGGCCCAAACGGCGCCTTTCCGCACCACCAGACCGGCAACCGCAGGCTTGCGACCGGCGACGCCATCGTCATCGACATTGGCGGCCGCAGGGACGGTTTTCCCTCCGATATGACGCGCATGGCGGTGCTCGGCCACGCGCCGGAGGGCTACGAGGCCGTCCACGCCGTGGTGGAAAAGGCCGTGCAGGCGGCTCTTGCCGCCGCGAAGCCCGGTGTCAAGGCGCGCGAGGTCGACGCCGCCGCCCGCAATGTCATCTCCGATGCCGGCTACGGCGAATACTTCGTCCATCGCACCGGCCACGGCCTCGGCATCGAAGTGCACGAGCCGCCCTACATCACAGCCACCTCGGAGACGGTGCTCGACGAGGGCATGGTGTTCTCCATCGAACCCGGCATCTACCTGCCCGGCCGCTTCGGCATCCGGCTGGAGGAGATCGTCATCCTACGCGCCGACGGGCCGGAGATCTTCTCCGAACTGCCGCGCGACCTGTACGTCGCCGAGGTCTGAACGACATGCCGCCAGCCGTCGATCCCTTTACCGTATCCGTCATCCAGGCAAGCCTGATCGCCGCTGCCGACGAGATGTTCGCCGTGTTGAAGAAGACGGCGATGAGCCCGATCATCTACGAGGTGCTCGACGTCGGCACCGGCATCACCGATGCGGCGGGAAACCTCGTATCGTCGGGCGCCGGCATTCCGACCTTCGTCGGGGTGCTCGACAAGGCGGTCAAGCGCATCATCGAGGTGAATCCGCCGGAGGATATCCGGCCGGGCGACATGTTCGTCACCAACGATCCCTATTACGGCGGCGTCACGCATCTGAACGACGTGGTCATTGCACAGCCCGTCTTCGCTGGCGAGACGCCGATCGCCTGGACCGCCTCCATCGCCCACTGGAACGATGTCGGCGGCAAGACGCCGGGATCGATGGCCGTCGACGTCAACGAGATCTTCCAGGAAGGCCTGCGCCTGCCGGCGATAAAACTGTTCGAGGACGGCGAACCGCTTCGTTCCGTGTTCGACATCATCGCGGTCAACTCACGCCTACCGGATTTCGTCCGCGGCGATCTGTGGGCGCAGGTGGCGGCTTCGCGCAAGGCCGGCGCACGCATCGGCCAACTGGTCGACGCCTACGGGGTCGACGCCTACGACGCCGCCCTGTCGGCGCTGTTCGACGAGGGCGAGAAGCGCGGCCTCGCCGGCCTCGCCGACCTGCCGGCCGGCACCTACGAGGTCGAGGACGAGCAGGACGACGGCGCGCTCTGGCGCGCGTCGATCACCATTGCCGCCGACCGCTTCACCGTCGACCTTTCCGGCAACCCGAAACAGCGCGACGCGCCCTACAACACCAGCCGCGACGGCGCGGTCATCTCGGCGCAGATGATCTTCAAGGCGCTGACCGACCCGACACTTTTCGCCAATGCCGGATCGTTCCGCGCGCTCGAGATCATCACCGAGCCCGGAACCGTGTTCCACGCCACCGGCACCGCGCCGCACGGCTATTATTTCGAGACCCGCATCCGCCTCTACGACATGCTGTGGCGCTGCATGGCCAAAGCCATGCCGGAACGCCTGCCGGCCGGCCACTTCGCCTCGATCTGCGGCACGGTGATCGCCGGCGACCACCCCGATACCGGTCGCCGCTTCACCATGGTGGAACCGCAGATGGGCGGCTGGGGCGCGACGTCCAAACGCGACGGTCTCGACGCCATGTATTCGACCAGCCATGGCGAGACCTTCAACTGCCCTGTGGAAATCTGCGAGGCACGCTACGGCATCGATGTCGGCTACAAGCGCCTGAACGAAACCGACGAGGGCGGCGGGCTGCATGCCGGCGGCCGCGGCCTGCAGATCAGCTACCGGCCGCGCGGCCGCGCCCTGCTTTCGGCCGGCTACAGCCGCAACCGCCTGCCCGTCTGGGGCTCCAATGGCGGCGAAACCGGCGGAAGAAACGCGATATCGGTGGTCAAGGCGGGATCGGGCACCAGCGACTACGCTTTCGTCAGCGGACTGGCGATCGAGCCCGGCGACGAAATCCTCGTCCGCACCGCCAATGGCGGCGGCTGGGGATCGAAGTAGGAGCGTCGCGCAGGCTCAGCCGGCGTCGGCCAGCGACACCTCGAGCGGCCTTGCCGATGCTCTTGCCGGGCTCGCCTCGCGCTCGGCCCAGTGCAGGATCTCGAAGCGGCCGTCGAGATGCTCGACCAGCGCCGAGCAGCTCTCCACCCAGTCGCCGTCGTTGAAATAGGCGATGCCGTCGACAAGGCGCATTTCCGGCGTGTGCACATGGCCGCAGATCACGCCGTCGGCGCCGTGACGCCTCGCCTCGCGCACCATCACGTCCTCAAACAGCGACAGATATTCGACGGCGCGCTTGACCCGGTTCTTCAGATAGGCCGACAGCGACCAGTACGGCATGCCGAACCAGCGCCGCACCCGGTTGACCAGAATGCCGAGCGACATCGCCCATTCGTAGGCGCTGTCGCCCAGGAAGGCGAGCCATTTGGCGTACTGGATCACGCCGTCGAACTCGTCGCCATGCAGGACGAGATAGCGCTTGCCGTTGAGACCCACATGGATGGCGTTCTGCTTGACCTTGACGCGGCCGAAACGGGTGCCGACGAAATCGCGGAACTGTTCGTCATGGTTGCCGGGTATGTAGGTCACCCGCGTGCCCTTGCGCGCCTTGCGCAGGATTTTCTGCAGAACGTCGTTGTGCGACTGCTTCCAGTACCATTTCTTCTTCAGCGACCAGTTGTCGGCGATGTCGCCGACCAGATAGAGGAAATCGGATTCGGTGTGGCGGAAGAAATCGAGCAGATACTCGCATTGCGCGCGTCTTGTGCCGAGATGGATGTCCGAAATCCAGATGGCGCGATAGCGGGTGACATCGGGCGCCTCGACACTGACACTCACATTCACGGTTCCGTTCCCCTGCCTTCGTCGCCCGGCTTCTCGACGACAATCGCCCAGGCATAGCCACCCAGGATGCATCGCGCCCGCGCCCGGCATCCGTGCTCGGCCGCCACGCGCTCGACCGTTCCCACGAGATCGCGGCGCGGCTCGACGCGGAAGCGGGCAAGCCACAGCCGCATCAGTTTGCGGGCCAAATCCGGCCAGCGGCCCATATGGCCGAAATCGACGATGTGCACGCTGCCGCCCGGCGCCGTCTGGGCAATCGCATTGGCAATGGCGCGCCGCCAACCGGGGATCATCGACAGGCAGTAGGGCAGCATCACCCGGTCGAAGCCGGCAACGTCGAAGCGTTTTGCCGCGTCGATCGTCTCGGCATCGCCGGGCGCGGTTGCGATCCGGTCGGCGAGCCCTGCCCGGCCCGCCGACCTGACGGCGCTGGTCAGCATCTGGGCGGAAATGTCGACGCCATAGAAACGGGCGCCCGGGTGACGGCGCGCGGCGACGACCATGTTGCGGCCGGTGCCGCAGCCGAGCTCCAGCACGCTCATGCCCGGACGGGCATCGAGGCCGTCGATCATGCCGTCGCGGCCGATCAGGTAATATTTGCGCGTCGCATCATAGATGTGTCGCTGCCAGCGATAGATGCGGTCCATCGCCCGGGCATGTTCGCGCCGGTCGGCATATGAGGTCTCGATCGTCATGCGTCGCGCACATAAAGATGGAAGCCGCCATAGATGCCCGAACGGTCCTGCACATGGCACTTCGCCGAGGTTTCGTCGTCACGGCTCCAAAGACCGAGGATCGCCGGGTCGACACGGCCTTCCAGCGGCGAGCGGCTTGCGGCGGTGCGGAAGATCACCCGCGCCCCCGGCGCGGCGGCGCTGGCGAGCGCCCGCCACAGATCGTTGAGCTGCCGATCGTCCATCCAGTCCTGCGCGTCGAGCAGCACGACCTTGTTGACGCTGCGCGCCCGCATGGCGCCGAGCACGTCGGTGACGGAACCCTGTTCGCTGCGGATGCGGCCGGCGCGCGTGCGCACCATGTCCCAGTTCTCCGCCTCCAGATAGGGCGGCAGGCTGCCGCCGGTCTCCGCGTCGCCATAGGAGCGCCCGAAGGCCTGGCGGGCGAAATAGTTGTCGTTGAGCGTGAAGTCGCAGGCAAGCCTGCCGAGCCGCTCGCGCACAACGTCGGCCATGTGCCGGCCCTCCGCCAGTTCGGCATACTGCGCCGGCGGTATGCCGAGCCCGTAGAGCGAGACCGGCGACGACATCGCCCAGCGAAGAAGCTTTCGGTCGAACAGCGGCGCCAGCTTTTCCTCGAAGAAGCGGCGCTGGCCGGCGAGGTTCTCCTCATTCATCATCGCCGCCGGATTGACGCCGTGAAGCCGCGCCACCGCGTGACCGATCAGGATGAACCGCCCGAGCACGCCGCGCCGGTAGATGTTGCGGCCGAACATGGAAATGCGCCGGCGACCGAAAGCGCCGGCCGACCAGTGGTCGCGCGATTGCGGGTCGAGCCTGGCGGCGAGGTGGTCGTCATAGAGCGCCACATTGGCGGGATTGCCGGTATCGGCGAAGAACTGCCGGAACGCTTCGTGGCCCGGCAGATGCATGGCCGCGACGACCTTCAGGCGCACAAGCGCCAGATGCGCCTCGTTCAGATCGACGGTGGTGATCCGCGCCGGATCGCCGGTCAGATAGGACATGACGTTGCAGCCGCCAGAGGCGATCGCCACCACATGGTCGCCGGGACGGATACAGAGCGCCTGCATGTCGACAACCGGATCCTCCCAGATCTGCGGATAGACGAGGCCGTCGAACATGGCGGCAAAGGCGCGTTCGAGCAGGCCCTGACGCGACAGTGCGCGATGGTGATAAACGGCCTGTTTGAGGATCGAGCCCGGTTGCCGTCCGGCGGGTGCATAAGCGTGAGGATTCATGGATTGGAGCGCTGCCCGTTTCGGTTGCGCTCCGTCTATGCCGATTCTGTAACACCGGCGCTGCAGATATGTGACGGATGTGTGTCGGCGCGGCCGGACGCCAGACCTATCCCGCGTCCGCCAGCGCGGCCTCCAGCACCATTTCGACCATCGCCGAGAAGCCGCGTTCGCGCTGCTCGGCCGGCATCTCCTCGCCGGTCTTCAGATGGTCCGACACGGTCAGAACGGTCAGTGCCCGCGCGCCGAGCCGGGCAGCCAGCGTGTAGAGCGCCGCCGTCTCCATTTCGACGGCGAGCACGCCATGGGCGATCAGCGTGTCGAGCGGATATTCGGGATGGGTGTAGAAGGTGTCCTGCGAGATGATGCCGCCGACATGCGGCGCAAGACCGCGCGCCTCGGCCGCTTCCACGGCATGGCGCAACAGCCGCCAGTCGGCGCAGGGCGCATACTCGATCTCGCCGAAGATCATCCTGTTCATCGACGAGGCGGCGGACGAGGTCATGGCGATGACGATGTCGTTGACCTTGACGTCGGCCGCCATGCCGCCGCACGAACCGATGCGGATGATGCGCCTTGCGCCGTAGTCGCGGATCAGCTCGTTGACGTAGATCGACAGCGAAGGCATGCCCATGCCGCTGCCGTGGATGGTGACCGGCATGCCCTTGTAGCTGCCGGTAAAGCCCAGCATGCCACGCACTTCGTTGACGCAGCGTGCGTCGTCGAGAAAGGTTTCCGCCGCCCATTTCGCCCGATAGGGATCGCCCGGCAGCAGCACGGTCTCTGCGATGTCGCCCTTCTTCGCGCCGATGTGAATGGACATGGTCTCCCCTCCGCCTGTCTGCTTGTTTCAGTCTAGTGGAACTTTCGCGGCAGCGTCTCCGTCTGTTCCCTTTCGAACAGTTTCTCGTCCCCCTGACGGGCGATGATGCTGCGCTGCAGGATGAAACTGTCGGCCGTCGAGGTCATCAGGTTTTCCGTGTCGACGACAACCGACCAGTCGCCGCGCCTAAATTCAAAGCGCCATGTCGCCTCGTGGCGCGCCGAAAGCGGATCGTCCGGGTGGATCGAGAAGCGCTGGCGGACATGGCTGCCCGTCTCCAGCCCGTGGGCGGCGTCGCGCGCCGCGCCGAAATCGTCGAATGTCTCCAGCACATGGGTGCCGTCGGCCTCGATGCGCCGTTCGGTAGAGCTTTGCGGCTCACGCAGCGGGGTCGCCATCCAGGTCGGGAATTTGTGCGGCGGCAGCGGCGGCACCGGATCGATCTCGACCGCCGCATGCCGCCTCGGCAACACCAGCCGGCAGCGGGCCAGGTCAAGCTCGACCCCGGCGTTTTCGGGCGACGGCCAGGTCACCGGCCAGTAGGAGGTCGACAGCGCGAGGCGCAACCGATGCCCGGCGGCGAAACGGTGGGCGCATTCGTTGAGCGCGATGCGCGCCGTGTAGACCTTGCCCGGCTCAAGCCGTTCTGGCACCTCGTGGCTGGCGAAATGGGTCAGGTTGAAGGCACGGTAGCTGACGCGCTGCGACACGCCGGCCGCGTCGACCTCGCAGAGCCGCAGGCAGAGCTGCGCCACCGGACGGTCGACCGCAAGGGCGATCTCGACCACCGGCCGGCCGAGCAGTTCCATCGGCTCGGCAAGCGGCGCACTGTCGAAACAGACCGACAACGCGTCGTCCTCCGCCTGATCGCCGGAAAGTTCGTGGTCGACACGCATGCCGGGACAGAAATAGGCGGCATTGAGGCCGACATGCTGCGGCGTCGCAACCAGGCATCGTCCCTCGCCCGGCTGCGGTCCAAGACCGGCCGCAGAAAAATGCAGCACCTCGCCGACCACCTGCGGCGACGGCCATTCGGCTTCGGCGATCCAGCGGCCCTTGCGCGGTTTGTAGCCCGGCGACGGATCGTCGTGCTCCTGCATGAAGGCGCGATAGGCCGGCATCGTCTCGGCGCCGTTCGCCTCGCCCTTCAGCCAGCGGTCGAACCAATGCAGCACCTCGCCGTGGAAATCGGCCGGATTGATGCGGGCGATGTGCGGATATTTATGCTCCCACGGCCCGACCAGCGCCTTTGCCGGCGCTGCGAGATTGGCGGCGAGCGCCGGCGGCGCGTTGACATAGGCGTCGGCCCAGCCGCCGATGGCGAGCGTCGCAGCGTTAATGGCGCTCCAGTCCTCGCATACCGAGCCGTGCTTCCAATAAGCGTCGCGCGATCCATGCTTCAGCCATTCTGCGGCGAGGAACGGCAGCGTTTCCATGCGCTCGAGCCAGCGTTCGCGCCAGTCGTCGCGCAGCGCCGGGTCGGGCGGCCGCGTCTGGTAGGCGTTCATCTGGCCGCCCCAGTTGAAATTGTCGGTCAGAAGACAACCGCCCATGAAATGGATGTCGTCGGCGTAGCGGTCGACGGTCGAGCACACGGTAACGATCGCCTTCAGCGCCGGCGGCCGGCGATACGCCAGTTGCAGCCCGTTGAACCCGCCCCAGGAAATGCCGATCATGCCGATATTGCCGTCGCACCAGTCCTGCGCGGCGATCCAGGCAATCACCTCTTCGCCGTCGGAAAGCTCCTGTTCGGAATATTCGTCGTCGAAGATGCCGTCGGAATCACCGGTGCCGGCGATGTCGACCCGGATCGAGGCATAGCCGTGGGCGGCAAACACCGGATGCGTCGTAGCGTCTCGCGGCGCCGTGCCGTCGCGCTTGCGGTAGGGCAGATATTCGAGGATGGCCGGCGCCGGATGCCCGTCTGCCGGCAGCCACAGCCGCGCGGCAAGCCGCCTGCCGTCGCCAAGCGGTATCCAGAGATGTTCGGTAATCGCGATATCGTTCATCGGCCGGCCTTGCCTCCTCCCCGCTCGCGACCATGCGACGGCGGAACCGCCGCTGGCAAGCCGGAATGTCGCATCGCCGACGGACAAGCCGGATTGCGAACCAAGCGCTTGTGCTGATAGCCTGAATCAGATTGTCAACCGCGCAGCCCGGCGCATCCGACCCGAACCGGAGACCGCTTTCGACATGGCCTGGCCCTCCAACCGACCGCACGTCTCAGACGAAACCCGGACGTCCTGGCGGCAGCGCTTCGCGACCGGCGACCAAGCGGCCGGAATCGAGGTCACCGACGATTTCGAGCCTTTCGACCAGATGAACGACATGTTCACCCGCGCCTTCTGGGACCCGGAGATCAAGGGCCCTAACGCACAGGGCTTCTTCGACAGCTACCGCATGGAGGCGAGCCCCAGGCGCGGCGAGGGTTTCCAGCACAAGGATTTCGCGCTGCGCAACGCCGCCTGGGCCATCTCCGACATCATCTCCAACCGCGGCAATGACGACGGCAGGCGCGAGGGCTTCCAGGCGGCGATCGAAAACGACACGCCCGTTGCCGCCGAACGGGCGGAACTCGGCGAGCCGGCGGACGAAACCGCGGAAATCAAGCGTATCGCCAGACTGTTCGGCGCCGATCTGGTCGGCGTCACCGAAGTCGACGAGCGCTGGCATTATTCGGCGCGCGTCGACACGCGCGATTTCTCCTCGGCCCCCAACGACCTGCCCGAGAACATCACCCATGTCATCGTGCTCGGCCATGCGATGGATTTCGATCTCGTCGCCACCTATCCCTCGGCGCTGGCAGGCGCATCGACCGGGCTTGAATATTCGCACGAGGCGGCGATCGTCATCCAGCTTGCCACCTATATCCGCAATCTTGGTTTCGAAGCCGTCGCCTCGATGAACGACACGGCGCTCGTCATTCCTTACGCGGTGAAAGCCGGGCTCGGCGAATACGGCCGCAACCAGATGGTGATCACGCCCGAGTTCGGCCCGCGCGTGCGCTTTTCCAAGATCTTCACCTCGATGCCGCTTGCCGCCGACACGCCGCGCCCGCTCGGCATCCGCCAGTATTGCGATATCTGCACCAGATGCGCCGACGCCTGCCCGCCGAAGGCCCTGCCCTTCGGTCCGCCTGAGGCCGGCGGCCCGAACAAGTCGACGATTGCCGGCGTGGTCAAATGGTCGGCCGATTGCGAGAAATGTTTCGGCTACTGGGCCAAGCTGAAGAGCGACTGCGCCATCTGCATGCGCGTCTGTCCGTTCAACCGCCGCTATGACGGCCTTACCGACCGGCTGTTCCGCCGGCTCGCCACCGGAAGGCTGCGGCGCCTGGCGCTTTGGTGGGAGCAACGGCGTGGCCTGGCCGAGCGTCT
The DNA here is from genome assembly GCA_041397625.1 of Rhizobiaceae bacterium. GTDB lineage: Bacteria > Pseudomonadota > Alphaproteobacteria > Rhizobiales > Rhizobiaceae > JAWKWH01. Next base: position 460,721 of record JAWKWH010000003.1, on the reverse strand, counting down.
GAAGCCGAAGGATTGGTGGGCGGCGCTGCGGCGTTAGGCTCAAGACCGCCGACAACCTTGACAGGCCGGATTGCGGGCAACAAAACATGGCCCATCCAAAAGAGGGACGATATCCATGAAACTGCTACGCTATGGCGAACCGGGCATGGAACGCCCGGGCCTGCTCGACAACGACGGAAACATCCGCGATCTCACCGGCCATGTCGCCGATATCGCCGGCGAGGCGCTGTCAGACGAGAGCCTGACCCGCCTGCGCGCGCTCGACATACCATCCCTCCCGCTGGTGCCGGGAACCCCGCGCCTCGGCCCTTGCGTCGGCGCCATCGGCAAGTTCATGTGCATCGGCCTCAACTACTCCGACCACGCCGCCGAAACCGGCGCGACGATCCCGGAACATCCGATCCTGTTCATGAAGGCCAATTCGGCAATCGTCGGTCCCAACGACACGGTGTCGCTGCCGCGCGGCTCGAAGACCACCGACTGGGAGGTCGAGCTTGGCGTCGTGATCGGCAGCCCGGCCAAATATGTCTCGCAGGCCGAGGCGCTTTCCCATGTCGCCGGTTACTGCGTGGTCAATGACGTCTCCGAACGCACCTTCCAATCCAAGATCTCCGGCCAGTGGACCAAGGGCAAATCGTGCGACACGTTCGGCCCGACCGGCCCGTGGCTGGTGACCCGCGACGAGATTGCAGACCCGCAAGCACTCGGCATGTATCTCGACGTCAACGGCGAGCGACGCCAGACCGGCAATACCACAACGATGATCTTCACCGTCGCCCAGATCGTCTCGCACCTGTCGCAGTTGATGACGCTGCATCCGGGCGACGTGATCTCCACCGGCACGCCGCCGGGCGTCGGCCTGGGCATGAAGCCGGAACCGGTCTACCTGAAAGCCGGCGACGTCATGGAACTCGGCATCGACGGCTTGGGGAGCCAGCGCCAGAAAGTCGTCGAGGACGCCTGAGCGACACATTCGGCACTGACCTCCAAGCGCGGGTCGCGCAGCGGATTTTTCATCCGCGGACGGTCGCAGACGAATTGCGCCATCCCATCGATAATGTTAGTGTGCAAACAATATTGCACGGGAGGTGACGATGGCAGACGGTTCCACAAAGCTCGTTGTCCGCAATATCGGCCTGATCCTGTCGGGCAAGATGGAGCAACCGCTTCTCGACGGCGACTGCGTCATCGCCGTCGACGGCAGGATAACCGCGATAGGCCGCGAGAAGGATCTCGATACGTCGCAGGCGACCACGGTCGTCGACGCCAAGGGCGTCACCCTGTCGCCGGGGTTGATCGACAGCCACGTCCATCCGGTCATCGGCGACTACACACCGCGCCAGCAGCAATTGAACTGGATCGATTCCTGCCTGCACGGCGGCGTCACCTGCATGATCTCCGCCGGCGAGGTGCATGCGCCCGGTCGGCCGAAGGACATTGTCGGCTTGAAGGCGATGGCGATCGCCTCGCAGCGCTGGTACGAGAATTTCCGCCCTTCCGGCGTCAAGATGCTGGCCGGCGCGCCGGTGATCGAGGAAGGCATGGAGGAACAGGACTTCAAGGACATGGCCGACGCCGGCGTCAAGCTGCTCGGCGAAGTCGGCCTGGGTTCGGTCAAGGCCGGCGAAACCGCCGCCAAGATGGTCAAATGGGCGCGCAAATACGGTATCCAGTCGACGATCCATACCGGCGGGCCTTCGATCCCGGGTTCCGGCCTTATCGACAAGGACGTGGTGCTGGAGGCCGATGCCGACATCATCGGTCACATCAATGGCGGCCACACCGCGCTACCCGACGACCAGATCACCTGCCTTTGCGAGAGCTGCCAGCGCGGCATCGAGATCGTCCACAACGGCAACGAGCGCGCCGGCCTTCTCGCCATGCGAACGGCCTTCGAACTGAAGCAACCCGAGCGCATCATCCTCGGCACCGACGCGCCGGCCGGTTCCGGCGTCCAGCCGCTCGGCATCCTGCGCATGATCGCCATGCTGTCGAGCCTCGGCGACATACCGCCGGAGATCGCATTCTGCTTCGCCACCGGCAACACGGCGCGCATGCGCGGGCTGGATTGCGGCATTGTCGAAGTCGGCAAGGCGGCCGATTTCATCCTCATCGACCGGGCCCAGCACGCGCCCGGCAAGGACATGCTGGAATCGATCCACCAGGGCAACCTGCCCGGCGTCGGCATGACGGTGATCGACGGCATCGTGCGCTCGCACCGCAGCCGCAACACGCCACCGGCGACCACGCTGCCCGAGATCGCCTAGGGCGGTTCAGGCCAGTTTCGACAGCAGGGCAAGCAGCGTCGCCTGCTCGCTTCCGCTCAGCGGTTTCAGTGTCTCGGCGGTGATCTTCTTCGCAATGTCGAAGGCGGTTCCCGCCAACGCCTCGCCCTCGCCGGTCAGCGCGACCAGCATGCGGCGACGGTCGGACGGATCGGCCCTGCTGGCCACCAGCCCGCGCCCCGTCAACCGGTCCACCACGCCCTTGATCGTCGCCGCATCGATGGCGATCAGCCGGCCGAGCTGGTTTTGCGAACATTCGCCGAGATCGTGCAGTTTGGCCATGGCGGCAAGCTGCATCGGCGTCAGGTCGCCCGGCATCAGACTGGCGAAGATGGCTGTGTGGCGCTGGTTGGCCTTGCGCAGAAGAAAACCCACCTGCTCGTCGAGCTTGTAGCCGCCCTTTGCCGACTTCTTGTTGCGATCCTTACTGGTCATGGCCTGCAATCGTGGTTGCCCGCGGCGGTGCGGGTGCACTCCTCCCGATCAAAATCCGGTCTCGCTAGACCGACAGATAGGCATCCCTGATCTCCGAATTGGCCTCCAGGGTCTCGAACGTTCCGTCAAATCGTTTCGAGCCACCTTCGATGATAACCGCACGGTCGGCGACAAGCTTGGCGAAATGCAGGTTCTGCTCGGAGAGCAGCACCGTCAATCCTTCTTTCTTCAGTTTCAGGATCGTTTCAGCCATCTGCTCGACGATGACCGGCGCGATACCCTCCGACGGCTCGTCGAGCAACAATAGCCTGGGATTTCCCATCAGGGTGCGCGCGATCGTCAGCATCTGCTGCTCGCCGCCCGACAGCGCCTTGCCGCGATTGTTGCGCCGCTCCGCCAGATTGGGAAACAGCTTGAACAGCACGTCCGCGCTCCAGCAGGGCACGCCGTCGCGCGCCGGCTGCCGCCCCACCTCCAGGTTTTCCAGAATGGTGAGATCGGTGAAGATCCGACGTTCCTCGGGCACGTAACCCAGCCCCGCCTTGGCAATGCGGTGCGGCGGCCATCGGGTGATGTCCTGGCCGGAGAAACTGACCGTTCCGCTCTTCGGCCTGACGATCTGCATGATCGACTTCATGGTCGTCGTCTTGCCGGCGCCGTTGCGGCCGAGAAGCGCGACCACCTCGCCCGCCGAAATGTCGAACGAAAGGTCGCTCAGAATATGCGCCTTGCCGTAGTAGCTGTTGACGTTGATCAGTGACAGCATCACGCGCGCTCCTCGGCGAAGACCGAACCGCCGCCCAGATAGACTTCCTGCACGCGCGGATCCTGCCTGACCTCGTCCACCGAACCGTTGGCGATGAGCTCGCCGCGGTTGAGCACCATGATGCGGTGCGAATGGGCGAAGACCACATCCATGTCATGCTCGGTGAACAGCACGCTGATGCCGCGCTCGTCGACGATGTCGGCGGTCAGTTGCATCAGCCCGATGCGCTCCTTCGGCGCCATGCCGGCGGTCGGTTCGTCCATCAGCAGCAGCGACGGCGAATGAGACAGCGCGATCGCCAGCTCCAGTCGCTTCAGGTCGCCATAGGCGAGGATCGCGGCGGCGCGGTCCGCCTGCCCGACCATGCCGACCAGTTCCAGTAGCGCCAGCGCCTCGTCGCGATAGAGCCGTCGCGCATAGGGCAGGAAGGAGAAGATCTTGCGATGATGGGACATCAGCGCCACCTGGACGTTTTCCACCACCGTCATGGTCGGATAGGTCGCGGTGATCTGGAACGTCCGCCCGACCCCCTTGCGCCAGATGGTTCTGGGCGCCAGGCCGGAAATGTTCTCGCCGTTGAGGCGGATGGATCCGGAATCGGGCTTGAGCTGCCCCATCATCATGTTGAAGCAGGTGGTCTTTCCGGCGCCGTTGGGGCCGATCAGAGCCAGCAGCTCGCCCTTTTCGACATTGAACGAGACGTTGGAAACGGCCCGGATTCCGCCGAAGGACTTCGACAGGCCTTTCACTTCGAGCATTCCGCTCATGTGCCGCGCCCCCCATTCTCAACCGGACCGAAACGTTGCCAGAGCTTGCGCGCCGAGCCGGCGATACCCTCGGGCGCGACGATCACCACGAAGATGATCAAGAGGCCGAGCAACAGCCGCCAGTATTCGAACCGGGTCAGATAGTCCTCCGCGACTTCGAGCACCGAGGCGCCGACAACGGCGCCCGACAGCGTCTTCACGCCACCGAGAAACACGACGATCAGCGCATCGAACGAGCGGGCGATTTCAAGCTCGGTCGGAAACACGCTGCCCTTGGAGAAGACGAAAAGCCCGCCGGCCAGCCCCGCCATCGCGCCGGCGAAGGCAAAGGCGACCCATTGCACCCGCTTGGTGTCGATGCCCGTCGCCTCGGCGCGCCGCGATGAATCGCGCGCCGCCCTTAGCGCGTAGCCGAACGGCGAGTGGGCGGCATGGCGCAGCATCAGGATGCCGCCGGTGCCGACGACCAGCGTCAGGTAGAAGAAGGCTGTGGTCGACGATGCCCAGGCGGGCGGCCAGATGTCCGTCATTCCGTCATCGCCATGGGTGAATTCGCCCCACTGGTACACCAGCGACCACAGCAGTTGCGAGAAGGCAAGCGTCAGCATGGCGAAATAGACGCCGGTCAGCCGGATACAGAACCAGCCGATAATGAAGGCCAGCAGACCGGCCACCAGCGGCGCCAGCATCAACGCCAGTTCCATCGGCGTATTCGCATAGTGCACCAACAATGCTGCCGCATACGCGCCGCCGCCGTAGAATGCGGCATGACCGAACGACACCAGCCCGCCGAGGCCGAGGATGAAATGCAGGCTGGCGGCAAACAGGCAGAAGACGATGATGTCGATGATCAGCACCTGCATGAAACTCGAGCCGAACACCGGTACCAGCGCAAGCAGTGCCAGCAGGATGGCGACGGCGATGCGCCCACGCGTGCCGAACGGCGCGATCGGCTGTTCCGGCTCGCCCACCTGCCCATGCTCGCCTGCCACCTCCTCGCGGCCGAACAGCCCGTAGGGCCGCACCATCAGAACCACAGCCATGACCACGAACATCAATACCAGCGTGCTTTGGGGAATGTAGCGCACACCGAACACGTTGAGCACCGAGATCAGCACCGCGGCGACGAAGGCGCCGGGCAGCGAGCCCATGCCGCCGATGACGACGACGACGAAGATCGCCGCCAAGATGTTGAAATCCATCAGCAGGTCGGCGCCGCCCTTGGGCAACTGGATGGCGCCGCCGATACCGGCAAGCATGGCGCCGAGGAAGAACACGCCGGTGAAAAGCCACGCCTGGTTGACGCCGAGCGCGCCGACCATCTCGCGGTCCTGCGTCGCCGCGCGCACGAGGATGCCGAGCCGTGTCTTGGTGATGAGGTACCACAGCGCAAACAGCACCACCGGGGTGATCGCGATCAGCGCCAGATCGTATTGCGGCACCGGCTCGCCCATAATCCGCACGACGCCTTTGAGACCCGGCGCGCGGGGCCCGAGAACGTCCTCCGCCCCCCAGACCAGCAGCGCCAGGTCCTGGATCACCAGGATGACGCCAAAGGTGGCGACGAGCTGGAACAGTTCCGGCGCCCTGTAGATCGGCCTGAGCACGCAAATCTCGACGATCACGCCTATGATGCCGACGGCGACGCCGGCCACCAGGATCGACGTCCAGAAGCCGAGGCCGCCCGGCAGCACCTGCATCGCCGAATAGCCGATGAAGGCGCCGAGCATGTAAAACGAGCCATGGGCGAAGTTGACGATGCGGGTCACCCCGAAGATCAACGACAGTCCCGAAGCGACGAGAAACAGCGCCGCGGCGTTGGCAAGCCCGGTCAGCAGCTGTGCGATCAGCACACCCATCGCGTTATGTTCCCCCGGAGTTGTTGTTTTTTGGAAACTGCCGGGCCCTGGGCCCGGCAGCCGTCGCTTGTTACTGAGGCCGCATCGCCTTCACTTCGTCGTCCGACGGGAAGTAGTTGGCGCCGTCCTTGTACTCCCAGTCAACCATGACGCCTTTGCCGTCCTTCAGCGCCGTCTTTCCGACATAGGCGCCCATGGTGGCCTGGTGGTCAAGTTCGCGGAAGGTGATCTCGCCGACGGGCGTGGCGACCTTCAGCCCCTTGAAGGCGGCGACCAGCGCATCCGTATCCGTCGAACCGGCCTTGTCGATGGCCGCGGCGATCGACTGGACCGTCATGTAACCGACCAGCGAGCCAATGCGCGGATAATCACTGTACTTGGCCTGATAGGCGTCGACGAAATCCTTGCCCGGACCGTCGCCCAGATCGTACCAGGGATAGCCGGTGACGATCCATCCCTCCGGCGCCTCGTCGCCGAGCGGATCGAGATATTCAGGCTCGCCGGTCAAAAGGCCGAGCACCAGCCGGTCGTCGAACAGGCCGCGCGTCGACCCTTCGCGGACGAACTTGGCCAGATCGCCGCCGAAGGTCACATTGTAGATTGCCTCCGGCTTGGCCGCCTCGAGCGCCTGCACCTCGGCGCCGGCATCGATCTTGAAGAGAGCCGGCCATTGTTCGGCGACGAACTCCACGTCCGGCTTCAGCGCCATCAGCGCCTTCTTGAAGGCGGCGACGGCGTCCTTGCCGTAGGCGTAGTTCGGCGCGATCGTCGCATAGCGTTTCGCCGGGTTCTTCGCCGCTTCCTCGGCCAGCATCGCCGCCTGCATGTAGGTCGAGGCGCGCAGGCGGAACGTGTAGTCGTTGCCCTTGTCCCAGACGATCGCGTCGGCCAGCGGCTCGGATGCCAGGTAGACGTGCTTCTTCTCGCCGGCATAAGACGATATCGCCAGGCCGACATGACTTAGGATGGTTCCGGTGAGCATGACCGCGCCGTCGCGCGTCATCAGTTCCTCGGCGATCTTCACGGCTTCGCCGGGATCGCCCTGATCGTCGCGAAAGATGAACTCGAGCTGCTTGCCCATGGCGCCGCCATTGGCGTTGATCTGCTCGAGCGCCAGTTCGATGCCCTGCTTGTAGGGGCCGGCAAAGGCCGCCATGCGCTTGTAGTGATTGATCTCACCGATCTTGATGGCGTCCTGGGCCTGCGCGGCAAACGCCGTCAGGCCGACGGCCGCCGACAGGGCCAATCCTGCCAGTCCTGATACTATCTTCATGCTTTCCTCCGTTGTTGTCTGGGTGTTGGCATTTTCAGTCGTGGTAGACATAGGCGGGCGACGGCACCGCCTCGACATGTTCGGTGCGCTCGCGCTCGACCAGTTCGGCGATACGCTTGCGATAGACGAGCGGCCCCTTGTCGATGGCGATGCGGATCGGCCGCCTGGTCTGCGGCCGCTCTTCTTCCTCCTGGACCGCTTCCAGTATCGCCTTGTCCTCGGCGAACGCGGTGCGGAACATCGCATCCATCTGCTCGGAAGCCGCCTCGTCGTCCACCGCCGTGTTGCGGACGTGCATCCAGCGGTCGATCGTGTAGTTCGGCGCCACCGGGGTCAGGAAATGCAGTGCGAAGACCCGCACCCCCTTGTCGCGCTCTTCCTCCGGCAGATTGTCCGCGGCCGGCGACGAACCGAAATCGATGACGGCGGTCGAAGGCAGGTGAAGGTGGTAATAGTGCCAGCGGTCGACATTGCCCTCAAACCCGCCGAACTTCTGAAAGAAGCCGATCGGCGGCGCGTCGCGGATCCAGCGCCAGGCGACGATCGTCTCGCCCTCGGTCGACACATGCACAGGTACGTTCTCGCTCGCCGCATTGCCCAGTGTCGTCGGGTGGACGAAGCTCACATGCGCGGGATCGACCAGGTTTTCGGCGACGTTCAGATAGTGCGCCTTCAGATGCAGGGCGTCGCCCTGGTGGGCGTGCCATCTGGGATCGCCGAACTCCGGCATGTCGAACACCTTGTCGGTGTCGGCCTTGTCGCGGTCGCCCATCCAAATCCAGACGATGTCGTTCTTCTCGCAGATCGGAAACGCGTCGACATAGGCCGAGGCCGGCAGGTTGTCCTGTCCGGGAATGCGCACGCACTTGCCGTCCGGGCCGAAGGTCATGCCGTGATAGCCGCATTGCAGGTTGTCGCCGATGCGCTTGCCCATCGACAGCGGCAGCAGCCGGTGCGGGCAGCGGTCCTCCAGCGCGACGACCTCTCCGGACGACAGCCGGTACATGACGACGTTCCTTTCAAGCAGCGTCACCCGCTTGGGCTTGTCGTCGAATTCCGACGACCAGCCAGCCACGTACCAGGCGTTCTTAACGTATTCCATCGTCGTTCCTCCTGTATTCGCCGGTCGTCAGCGAAGCCCGTCCTCGCCAACGGCATCCTTGACCTCGAGCCCGCCGACGCGTGGCAGCGGACGGCCCGAATCGGTAACCGCGATCGCCACCACGATTTCGTCTGCGCGCGGCGCGTCGTTTATCCTGACTTCCATGCCGTCGAAATGCGAACGCACATAGGCGGCGTCCTTGTGGCCGAGCGGAATGTCGAGCGGATGGCCCATCGTTCCCATCTTCTTAGACGAGGGCACCAGTGCCGCGCCCTTCTCCACCGCGGCGCGCAGCGGTTTGCCGAGACGCGGATGCAGGATCGCCGCGGCGTGCTCCAGTTCGCCGTGTTCGCCGACCATCGCCGCCTTGCCGTAGCTTTCCGCCTCGGCCGGTGAAATGCCGAGCGCGGCGACGCATTTCTCGCCGAGCAATCCGCCCAACTCCTCGCCGATCGCCATCAGCGCTTCGAGGTCCTCTTCGTAGCGGCCGGCGAACGGGTTCTCGATCACCGCGACGCTCGCCGCGCGGCGGGTCGGCGGATCGATCGTCTGTCCGGCCTCGCTATTGGTCTGCTCGACCACCGTGACGATCTTCCTGATCTTCGCCTTCGTCATCGCAATCCGTCCTCCCCGACAATTTCGGAAGCCTTCAAACCACCGGCGCGATTGTGGATGCGCGGGCCGGTGGTCATCGCCAGCACGACGATCATCTCGTCGGCGCGCGGCGCGTCGTTGATCCCCACCTCGATCGCGTCGAAATGCGACCGCACATAGGAGGCGTTGGAATGGGTGATCGGCACATCGAGCCGGCAGCCCATGCCGCCAACCTTCTTGGTCGACGGCACGATGGCGTTCGACGCCGGCAGGACCTCGCGCATGGAATAGCCGCCGGGCGCATGCCACAGCGCGCCGTGTTCCAGTTCGCCCGCCTCACCGATGATCGCGCCCTTGCCGTAGCCCTCGACGACGGCTGCATCGCCGCCAAGCGCGGCAACGAGATCCTTGGCCATCTTCAGGCCGAGCGGCTTCAGGTCGTCCATGAAGCCGGTGATTTCCTCGACATAGCGCCCCGCGAACGGATTCTTGATCACGGCAAGCACGGCGGCTCGCCGGTGCGGCACGTTGGAGACAGGTCCCCCCTCGTGGAAAATCTCCTCGACCACCATGGCGGTCTTGCGCACGATCACCTCAGGCATCGGCAAACTCCAGCATGTGTTTCGATCGCGGGTGCGTCTGCGCCTGCAGGGCCGCATATCCCGCCATTCCCTCGATCCGGGCCTCGCCCCTGAGGCCGAGGAAAACAGCCGCCACGACACCCGCCGCGACAAGCCGCCGTGCTTCGGCGGTACCACGATCAAGCGCCGCCGCAACCTCGTCGTCGCTCAGCCGGCCGACATCCGTTGTCACCAGTTGCGGGCCGAGATCGGAATCCGGCGCCAGTTCGCACGCCGGAACGCGCGTCACCGCCGCGCTGTCCTCCAACTGTACCTCATTGGCGATCATCGTCGCCGCCGCGTCGGCCGTCGCCGCGTCGCGCGCCAGCACGGTGACCGCATCGGCGATGCCGAGCGAATGGCTGCGCCCGCGCCAGCCGCTGGTGGCGATGCCGTAAACCCCGTCGTCCGCGCCAAGCGTCACCGTTCCGGCCATCGCGCCAGTCGTTGGATCGGCGCAGATGCCGACCTCGTAACGCGCGTCCCCGGCGAGCCACAGCGCAATGTCGCCGCCATTGTTGACGCTCGCGCGCGTAAGCCGCCTGCCGCCCACAAGTGCGCCGAGCACGTGATCGGCAACCGCACCGGCGACGGCCGCCATCGGGGTGACGAAGCGCGGCAGATGCGCCATCGCCGCGGCATGCATCCGCCTGGCGACGACGCCGAGCGGCACCGGCCCGGCCACGGTAACCGGCGCGCGCAGAAGATCGAGTTCGGACACGAGGTCCGCCAGCACGGTGCGGAAGCCGGCGATCGCCTGGTCGTAAGCCCGCTGCACCTCGGCGTCGGCACCGTCGGCGGCAACGATCAGGTCGATCGGGCCGTGACGGAGGCTAAGCCGCCGCCCATCCGCCATCAGCGCCGCCACCGGCTGTTCGCAAAAACCGCTCACCGCACGCCCTCTTGCTTGCCCCAGCGGTAGTGCCCGCGCTCGGTCGGCCATGGATTGTCGGCGCCCTGGCCGACCTGGCGCTTGCCCTTCAGCACGTGGTCGCTCTGCTTGGCGCGCATGCCGGCGATCGCGTCGCCAAGCGGCATGACATGGTCCATGTGGCCGCCCAGCGCCTCGTAATCCTCGCGCCGCATGGTGAACTCGATCGGCGCCACCAGCGCCGGCGTCGGCACGTAGCCGAAGGCGTTTTCAGGCATCCGCGTCACGTCGGCCATCACCGTGATGCCGCCGCCAGGCCAGATATAGGCTGGCGCGCCACCGCAGGTGACGAAGGTCAGCGACTGCTTGACCGAGCGGGTGAGCTTGACCGGGTTCTGCGTCACGCCGGCGCGCAGCGATCCGCCGGCGCCGCCCATGAACACCACCGAGCAAAGCGCCGGCTCGCAATTCTCCTCGATGCGCTTGACCGAGGGCAGCAGCCGTTCCGGCATGTCGTGCGCCACCGGCCTCAGCTCCTCGTCGAGCTCGTAGTAGGCGAACTGCTCGCCCGTGGTCGAAACCATCAGCAGCGACTGGCCGGACCTGGCGACCTTGGGATCGAAATCGCCGAGGATCACCAGCGGATCGTTGATGTCGGTTCCGCCCCAGCCGGTGCCCGGTTCGGCGACCTGGAAATAGCGTCCGGGCGTCGAGCGCCGGCCCTTGATCTTGATGCCGGTCGCGCCCCAGCCGATCACCTTGCCGGCCTGGTGCTCCGACATCACACCGGTGATGTGGTCGTCGACCACCACCACCTCGTCGACCAGCCCCTTCCACTGCGAGGCGAACATGCCGACGGTGGCCGAGCCGCAGCCGACCCGCATGCGTTCCTCGTGCACGCCGTTGACGATCGGTGCCTTGCCGGCCTGGACGATGACGGTCGAACCCTCGTCGATCGACAGTTCCACCGCCTCGCCGTTGCACAGCGCCAGCAGCGTCGCGCAGGTGACCCTGCCCTCCTTCTTGCTGCCGCCGGTCAGGTGATGAACGCCGCCGAGCGCCAGCATCTGCGAGCCGTATTCACCGGTGGTCACGTGGCCGACCGCCTCGCCGTCGGCGCGCACCAGGCTGCGCTCGGGTCCGAGATGGCGGTCGGTGTCGATCTTCAGCTTGGCGCCGCAATAGGAGAAGATGCCCTCGGTCACCACCGTGACCATGTCGACGCCCTCGACCTCGCTTGCGACGATGAACGGCGCCGGCTTGTAGTCGGGATAGGTGGTGCCCGCGCCGACGGCGGTGACGAAGTTGGTCGGCGACCTGATGATCTCGCCGTCCCAGTCTTCCGCGCCCTCCATGAACGGCACGAGTTCGCCGCCCTTCTCGGTGTGGCGCTCGATGATGGTCAGCGCGTCGAGGCGCACGAGCTGGCCGCCCTCGTTGGCGTAGCGGTCGCAGGCGCCCGAACGGCCCTCGGCGATGTAGCACATCACCGGGCAGGCATCGCAGCGTATCTTTTCTTGCTTTGCGGCGGCTTCACTCATGGCCGTCAACCTCCCTGATGGCCGACAGCACCCTGTCGGGCGTCGCCGGCAGGTGCCGCAGCCGCGCGCCGGTAGCGGCGCGGATTGCATTGAGAATCGCGGGCGCGGTCGGGATCAGCACATGCTCGCCGAGCCCCTTGGCGCCATACGGACCCTCGCCGTCCGGCACTTCGACCACGATACTGTCAATCGGCGGCACGTCGCCGAAGGTTGGGATCAGATAGTCGTGCAGGTTCTCCGTCCGTCCTGGAAGAAACTCTTCCATCAGCGCCAGGCCGATGCCCTGGGCGATGCCGCCCTCGATCTGGCCTTCGACCAGCATCGGGTTGATCGCCTGGCCAACGTCGTGGGCGGCGGTGATGCGGTCGAGCTTGACCGTTCCCAGCCGCGTGTCGACTGTCAGTTCCACCATCTGCGCGCCATAGCCGTAGAGCGCGTAGGGATCGCCCTGGCCGTTCTCGTCCATCGGTTTTGTCGGCGGATCGTAGGTTTCCTCCGACATGAAGACATAGCCGAACTCGTTTGCCGGCAGGTCGGCAAGCTCGATCCGCGCCGTGGCCATGTCGTCGCCGACGGTGATCCGGCCGGGTTCGAAGGTAAGCTGTGCCTTATCGGAGACATTGGCGTGGCGCAGGATCTGCGCCTTCAGCGCCAGCGCCGATTTCAACGTCGCCCTGCCGCTGACGAAGGTCTGGCGCGATGCCGATGTCTTGCCGGCATCGGGCGTCACATCGGTGTCGGCGCCCACAAGCATGATGGCCTCGGCCGCAACGCCGAGCGTCTCGGCGAGAATCTGGCTCATCACCGTGTTGGAGCCCTGGCCGATGTCGATCGCGCCCTGGTGCAGCACCAGCGTGCCGTCGGCCTTCACGCCGATGCGCATGGTCGACGGGTTGGGCAGCGAGGTGTTGCCGCAGCCATACCAGCATGTGCCAATGCCGGCACCGCGGCGAAGGCTCGATCCGGACTCTTCGGCGGTGCGATTGAAAGCGATCGCAGCCTCAAGCGCCTCGCGCCAGCGCGGCCGCAGCGCCTCCAGGCAGGGCTTGATGCCGACGCCGGTCTCGAACACCTGGCCGGTCACGGTCGGCAGGCCGTCGTCCAGCGCGTTTAGCAGCCGGAATTCCAGCCGGTCGATACCGGCCTTGTCGGCCAGTTCATCAAACAGGCTTTCCTGCGCGATCGCCGACTGCGGCACGCCGAAGCCGCGGAACGCACCGGACGGCGCGCAGTTGGTGTGCACGGCGACGCTTTCGGCGCGGTAGTTCTCGACGTGATAGGGCCCGGAAGCATGAACGGGAACGCGGTTGGCGACCGTCGGCCCCCAACTGGCATAGGCGCCGGTGTTGAACGTGCCGGAAAACGCCATGCCGGTCACCCGGCCGTCGACGTCGCAACCGACCGAAAGCTCGATCTCGGAGGGATGGCGCTTGGTCGTCGATTGCATGGATTCGCCGCGCGTGTAGATGATCGCCGCCGGCCGGCCGAGCACCCATGCCGCGATCGCCACATAAGGCTGCCAGGAAATGTCGAGCTTGGAGCCGAAACCACCGCCGCAGGCGCTCGGCACGATGCGCACATTATCCGGATCGAGGCCCATGATGCCGATCATGTCGTCGCGGTTCATGTGTGCGGTCTGGGTGCAGCCATGGATCTCGATGCGGTCGCCCGCCCGGCGCGCAAATCCGGCCTCCGGCTCGATATAGCCATGCTCGATGAAGGGCGTCGAAAACCGCGCCGAGACCGCATGGGCAGCGGAGGCGATCGCCGCATCCGGGTCGCCGCGCCGGACCAGCCCGCGCACCAGCACGTTGTCGGGCCGGGTCTCGTGCAGCACGGGCGCGCCCTGCCCAAGCGCCTCGTCGGGCGTCAGGCAATGGTCGAGCGCCTGCCATTCGACCGGAAAATCCCTCACGTCGAGCGCCATGATCGCCTCGCGTTCGCCGGCGACGGCTGCGACCGCCTCGCCCTTGAAACGCGCGATCTTCTCGGCAAACACCGGCTGGTCGGCAAAGGGCGCAATGGTGCCGTGCCGGTTGCGACCCGGAACGTCACGAGCGTCGAACACCGCGATCAGGCCGGGATGGCCGGCGACGAATCCCTGCTTGTCGCCGATCTTGAAACCCGCCCGGTGGTGCGGGCTGCGGATCACCCGTACCCAGACAGCGTCGGCGGGAACGCAGTCGGCGCCGTAGATCGTCTCGCCAGTCACCTTCGGCACGCCGTCGACATGGCGAATGGGTTCGCCCACGCCGCCCCTGAGGTTCGCGGTTGCCGGCGCGTCGATCACGTCCATCACCGCATCGACGATCTTGGCATAGCCGGTGCAGCGACACAGCACGCCGCCAAGCGCGTCCTGAACTTCGACCCTGCTCGGCCGCGAATTCCGATCGAGCAGCGCCCTGGCGCTGACCAGCATACCCGGCGTGCAGATGCCGCATTGCGCCGCGCCGTGACGCAGAAAACTCTCCTGCAGCGCGCTGAGACTGCCATTGGCGCGCAGGCCCTCAACCGTCGTGACCGCATGTCCGTCGACCTGGCCGCCCGCTACCAGGCAGGCGCAGGCCGTCTCGCCGTCGATGAGCACGGTGCAGGCGCCGCAATCGCCGGCATCGCAGCCGACCTTGGTGCCCTTGAGATCGAGATCGTGGCGCAGCAGTTCGGACAGTCGCCGGGTGCCCGCGCCGGCCATCGAGACCGGCTTGCCGTTGACGGTTGCCGAAACGCCGTCGCTCATGCCGACAGCCTTTCGCCGGCGCAGGCGTTCAATGCGCGTTCGACCAGTTCGCCCGCCGCTTCGTGGCGGTATTCGGCGCTGGCGCGTACGTCGCCAATCGGCGACAGGTCCCGCAGGTGCCCGGCCCCGATCACGCCCTTGAACCCTCCGGCCGCATCGTGGCCGACAAGGTCGGCCTCCAGCGCCGCCAGCCGCTGCGCCACCGCGGAGCAGGCGCCGACGGCGACCGCGGCGCGTTCCACCAGCCCGGAAGCATCCAGCTCGATCCGTGCCGCCGCCATGGCGATCGAGATCACCAGATATCTGCGTGCGCCGAGCTTGAGGAAGGACGAGCGGCCGGCGCCCGCCGCCTTCGGAACGATCACGGCGGTGACCAGTTCACCCGGCCCGAGGACCGTGGAGCGATAGCCGTCGATGAAATCGGCAAGCCTGACGCGCCGCGAACCACTTGCGGCGGAAAGTTGAATCTCCGCATCAAGCGTCAGCAGCGGCGGCACGCCGTCCGCCGCCGGCGAAGCGTTGCAGAGATTGCCTGCGACCGTCGCCCGGTTCTGGATCTGCACCGAACCGACCTCGCGCGCCGCCAGTTTCAGCCCTTCGAAGGCCGGCGGTAGATCGGCGCGCACGATGTCGCTCCAGGTCGTCAGCGCGCCGAAATGCCAGCCGTCATCGGCGATTCGGATGCCTCTCAACTCGTCGAGCGCGGTAATATCGAGCACCGGCCCCGCGATGTGGCGGTCGCCGAGCGCCGGATAGAAATCGGTGCCGCCGGCGAGAACACTCCAGCTTCCCTCGGACAGGGAGGCCAGCGCGCTGTCCAGTGTGGTGGGCCGCTCGTACATTTTCTAGGCCTGGAAGCTCGCCGATGCGGCGAGATCGCGCATGTGCCGGTTGACCTCCTCGGCGCGAAGCCGTGCCTTCCTGTCGGTGGGCGGCAGTTGCTCGTTGAGGAAGAAGGCCGGCAATTCGTCGTCGGCCTCGGTGAACCCGGCCTTGCGGTTGAACTCCGCTTCCAGGCGAAGGGTCTCACGCCCGATCTCGACGATGAAATCCTCGTCGACATCGCAGTCATGCGCATCGTTGATCGCTTCGGCGATCATTTTCCGGTTCGGATCCGTGACCGAACGGCCGAAGACGCAAAGACCGAGCGAATCGGCGACGGCGCTCGTCACCTGCATGCGGTAGCTTTCCTCCGCCACCGCGCGCACGTCCTTGTCGGAAGTGACGAAGGACGGCGCATTGCCGGTGGTGTGGTCGGCGCCCTGGGCCGTAACCATCATCGAAACACCGGTCACCTCGATGACCCGCGGATCATAGGCGCTGATCGCCTGTTTCTTGATCACCGGCACGCGTGCGACGCCGTAACGGGCGCCGACGCGTGCCGTGCCCTGCGCCAGAATGCGCCCACGTTCGTTGCCGGCGCGGATATCGGCAAGACAGCCGGCCATGAATTCGGTGTCGCCGTATTCGGCCTGACCGGCGTCCATAAGCACCGCGATCATGGCACCGACCTCGATCGTGTCGATGCCGAGATCGTTTGCGGTCTCGTTCAGGTAGGCCAGATCATCCGGATCGGTGAGCCCGCAATTGGTGCCGAGCAGGCCGATCGTCTCGTATTCCAGCGGCGAGACGATCTCGCGGCCTGTCTTGTCGACATAGACGTTGGAGCACTTGATCAGGCAGCCCGGCATGCAGGCGTGCGAGGGTTCGCCGCCGCGATCGAGATAGAGCTGGCGGATATAGTCGCCGCCCATCTTCAGCGGTCCCTCGCCGGCCTTGACCAACTGCCCGCCGGAGAAGTTATTGACCGGCAGCGCGCCGAGCCGGTTGGTCAGGTCGGCGACCATGGCGGTGCCGTGGGTCTTGAACGCCTGGATCGCGACGCCCTCGTTGAGCTGACGGGCATAGTCCTTGACCGCGCCCATCACCTTCTTGCGGTCGTGAAGCTGCGGCATCTTGTGCTTGTCGACGACGATCGCCTTGACGCGTTTCGAGCCCATCACCGCGCCGACGCCGCCGCGCGCCGCCAGGCGTGAGGGCCGGTTGTCGGTGTCGGAGAAGGCGATGCCGGCGAGCAGGCCCTGATATTCTCCCACCGGGCCGCACAGCGCGACGGAGATCTTGTCGCCGAAGTCCTCGTGCAACTTCGCCGCCGTCTCGAAATTGCCCTTGCCCATGTAGGGCGCCGCATCGAGGAAACGGATCTCGCCTTCCTTGGGAATGTGGATGACGACCCAGTCGTCGGACACGCCATTGAGCGTGAAGCCCGCGATTTCCAACTGCCCCATGGCGAAGGCGAAAGTGCCGCCGGAATTGGCTTCCTTGATGCCGCCGGTCAGCGGGCTCTTGCAGCCGACGCTCAGGCGATTGGCGTTGGAGAAGTTGGTACCGGCAAACGGCCCGGCAGAAAATATCAGCGGATTGTCGGGACCGAGCGGGTCGACCGTGGCGACGCCCCCATCCAACAATGTCCTGGCAATGAAATAGCGGCCGCATATCGCGATTTCCTTGCCACGCAGTTCCTCGGTTTCGACGGTTTGCGCCGCAAGATCGATCTGGAGATATCGTCGCATGCCGCTGGCTCTCTCCCTGGCTGGCGATGGAAATCGACCGCACCGCATTTCCGTTTCATGCCATGATCATTCGTATACTAACAAGTTTGGCACGGGTCGGCAAGCGGGCTGCTGACACATTTCGCAAGACTGCGATTGACGGCGATCAAAGTGGCTTGCCGCTACAGTCCTATGGTAGCTTCATGGCCGTGATCAAGAACCAGCCGACAGGCGATCCGGTGTTTTCCACCCGAGGCGTGACCAAGGTCTATCGCACCGGTGCGGTCGAGGTGTGGGCGCTGCGCGGGGTCGACCTCGACCTTCACGCCGGCGAACTGGCGGTTATGCTCGGCCCCTCCGGCTCCGGCAAGTCGACGCTGCTCAACATCATGGGCGGGCTCGACACGCCGACCGCGGGCAAGGTCTATTTCCGTGGCGAGGAACTGACCGGCTACAGCGAACGCCAGTTGACGCGCTACCGCCGCGACCATGTCGGTTTCGTCTTCCAGTTCTACAATCTGGTTCCCAGCCTCACCGCCCGGGAGAACGTCGCCCTGGTGACCGAGATCGCGAAAAATCCGATGCCGTCGGCTGAGGCGCTCGCCATGGTCGGCCTGAAAGACAGGATGGACCATTTCCCCGCCCAGATGTCCGGCGGCGAACAGCAGCGCGTGGCGATCGCGCGGGCCATCGTCAAGCGGCCGGAGGTGCTGCTGTGCGACGAACCGACCGGCGCGCTCGATTCCAGGACCGGCATCATCGTGCTTGAGGCGCTGTCACGCATCAACGCCGAACTGGGCACGACGACGGCGATCATCACCCACAACGCGCCGATCCAGCGCATGGCGCATCGCGTATTCAAGTTCCACGACGGCCGTATCGCCGAGACCCACGTCAACGACGAGCGGCTGGCCGCAAGCGAGATGAGCTGGTAGGCGATGCGGGTTCTCGACCGGAAGATCGCCCGCGATATCCGCCGACTATGGGCGCAGGTCATCGCCGTGGCGCTGGTCATGGCCTGCGGCGTCGCCACCATCGTGCTCGCCGTCGGCGCCTACCGGTCGCTGGAGGAAACCCGCAACGCCTTTTACGAACGCCAGAACTTCGCCGACATCTTCGCCACCGCGACCCGGGCGCCGATGCGCCTGTCACGCCAGATCGAGGCGATCCCAGGCGTGGCGGCGGCCGACTATCGCATCTCGCAGGCCGTGGTTCTCGACATGGAGGGCATGAAGGAACCGGCAAGCGGCGTCGTCATCTCGATCCCGGCAACAGGCGAAAGCCGTCTCAACAAACCTTATCTGCGGCTCGGGCGGTTGCCGGGCCTCGGCCGTGCCGACGAAGTCGCCGTGGCGGAGAAATTCGCCGAGGCCCATTCGCTCGAACCCGGCGACGGCTTCCACGCGCTGATCAACGGCAAGCGCCGGCTGCTCAAGGTCACCGGCATCGTATTGTCGCCGGAATTCATCTACGCGCTGGCGCCCGGCGACATCATGCCCGACGAGCGCCGTTTCGGCGTCATCTTCATGACCAGGCCGGTGCTCGAGGGCATTTTCGACATGGACGGCGGCTTCAACTCGCTGGCCGTGACCTTGCACGCCGGCGCCAGCGCACCGGCGGTGGTCGATGCGCTCGACCGCCTGCTCAAACCCTATGGCAGCCGGGGCGCAATCGAGCGCAAGGACCAGGTGAGCAACGCCTTCCTCGACAACGAATTGCAGCAACTGCGCTCCATGGCGCTGGTCATTCCGCCGATCTTCCTGTTCGTCTCCGCCTTCCTGGTCAACATGATCCTGTCGCGCCTGATCTCGCTGGAGCGTGAACAGATCGGCCTGTTCAAGGCGATCGGCTATGGCGAGGCGGCCATTGCCGTTCACTACGCCAAGCTGGTTCTGGTGATCGCCGCGATCGGCCTTCTGATCGGCGCGGTCGCCGGCGCATGGCTCGGGCGCGGGCTCACCCGCATGTATGGCGACTTCTTCTCGTTTCCCTACCTGATCTTCCGCCAGAGCCTCGACCTTTACGCGCTTGCCGGCGGCATCACCGCACTTGCCGCCCTTGCCGGCGCGGCGCGGGCCATCTGGTCGGTGGTGATCCTTCCGCCGGCGGTCGCCATGCGCCCGGCCGCGCCAATGCGCTACCACCGCCTGCTCGGCGAGGCCGGCGCGCGTCTCAACCTTTTTTCCCAGACCACCACCATGGCGCTGCGGCATCTCGTCCGCCGGCCGGTGCGCACCATGATCACGGCGCTCGGCACTTCGTTTTCCGTCGCCATCCTCACAACGGCGCTGTTCATGTTCGATTCCATGGACGTCATGATCGACACCGTGTTCTTCCAGGCCGAACGCCAGGACGCCACGGTGGCTTTTGCGACCGAGCGCTCGCGCGACGTGCTGACCGACCTCACCGCACTGCCCGGCGTGATGCGCGCCGAGCCTTTCCGCGTCACGCCGGTCAAGATGACCAACGGCCACCGGTCGCTGAAGCTCGATATCACCGCCCTGCCCCGCGACGGCGACCTGGGCCGGGTGCTGAGCGCCGACGGCACACCGGTACGCCTACCGCGGGGCGGACTGCTCGTGCCGCGCCGGGTCGCAAGCAAACTTGCCCTGCGCGTCGGCGACAAGGTGTCCGTCGAACTGCTGCTTCACGATGGACGCACGACGGACGTGCCGGTCGTCGGCGTGATCCAGAGCCTGATCGGGCTCGGCGCTTTCATGGAGCTCGACGCGCTCAACCGGCTGATCGGCGACGGAAGACGGATTTCCGGCGCGCGTCTCGCCGTCGATACCGACCGCATCGACGACATCTATGCCGAGATCAAGACCACGCCGGCGATCGCCTCGTTCTCCTTCCTCGGCGCCACACGCGAGAAGTTCAGCGAGATCATCGAGGAGAACATCACCATCATGGCGTCGGTCTATGTCGGTCTGGCGGTGATCATCACCTTCGGCGTCGTCTACAATTCGGCCCGCATCCAGCTTGCCGAGCGAGCCCGCGAACTCGCCAGCCTGCGCGTGCTCGGCTTTACCCGTGCCGAGGTCTCCTCGGTCCTGTTGACCGAACTCGGCGTCATCATCGCCATCGCCCAGCCGCTCGGCTGGCTGCTCGGTTACGGCTTTGCCTGGTCCGTCATCCACGGTTTCGAGAGCGACCTCTTCCGCATACCTTTCGTGGTCGAACCGGCCACTTTCGCCCGCGCCAGCCTCGTCGTCGTGCTGGCCGGCATCATCACGGCTCTGGTGGCGAGGCGGCGCATCGACCGCTTCGACCTCGTCAGCGTCCTGAAGACCAGGGAGTAACGCCATGAGAAGACTGACAAGCTGGCTGGGCATCGCCGCATTCGCGGTGGTTGTCGGCGCGGGCCTCTACATGGCGCTGCGCGAACAGCCGGTACTGGTCGACACCGCGCCCGTGGCCGACGGGCCGATGACCGTGACCATCGACCAGGAAGGCATTACCCGCGTGCGCAACGTCTACACCGTGTCGGCGCCGATCGCCGGCCACGTGAACCGCACCTCGCTCGAGGAGGGCGATCTCGTCGAGGCCAACAAGACCGTCGTCGCCTCGATCCGCCCGCCCGATCCGCCGCTGATCGACAAGCGCACCGAGGCCGAACTGCTGGCAGCCATCGAGGCCGCGCGCTCGGCGGTCGCGCAGGCCGAGCTGGAGCATCAGCGGGCGATTGCCGCGCTCGAGCTGGCGCGCGCCGACCTGGATCGCGCCACCCGGCTTTTCGGGTCCAACATCGTGTCCGAGCGCGAATTGCAGCAGGCGACGACCGAGGTCGCCCTGCAGGAAGCCCAGGTGAAGACCACCGAGGCGCGCATCCGCCAGCGCCAGGCCGAGCTGAACAGCGCCAGGGCGCGGCTGACCGGGCCCGGCGACGAAATTCTCGACATCGCCGGCCGCGACTGCTGCATCGAGGTCACCGCGCCGATCGACGGCATCGTTCTGTCGGTCGAGGTCAGGAGCGAACAGGCGGTGACGGCGGGGACGCCGCTTGCCAAGGTCGGCGACCCGCGCGACCTGGAGATCGCGGTCGACCTGTTGTCGGCCGACGCGGTGCGCATCAGGCCCGGCCTGAAGGCGGAGATCGTCGACTGGGGCGGCAACCGCACGCTCGAAGCCGTCGTCCGCCGCATCGACCCGTCCGCCTTCACCAAGGTGTCGGCGCTCGGCATCGAGGAGCAGCGCGTCAATGCCGTCCTCGATCTGGCCGAACCCGAACCGCAGCTCGGCCACGGTTACCGTGTCTTTGCCCGGCTCGCCGTCTGGCAGACCGACAAAGCCACCAAGGTACCGATCGCCGCGCTGTTCCGCCATCAGGGCGGCTGGGCGGTCTTCCGCATCGCCGGCGACCGCGCGATGCGGACGCCGGTCGAAATCGGCCACCTCAACAGCGAGGCGGCCGAGGTGACGTCGGGCCTTTCGGCCGGCGACCGCGTGGTGTTGCACCCAAGCGATGCGCTCGGTGACGGAAGCCTGGTCGAATCGAGAAGCGGCGGTTGAGCGGTTCCGCGGCGTTTGGCTATTTCGCCGCGACGACGAGGATCTCCACCCAATGGCCGGCGGTTGCCAGGCTGGCTGAGCCACAGGCGCGCGCCGGCGCGTGCCCTTCCGCCACCCAGGCGTCCCAGACCTTGTTCATCTCCTCGAAGAAACGCATGTCGCTCAGCCAGATATCGGCGCGCAGCACCTTGGTCTTGTCGCTGCCGGCTTCCGCCAGCAGCGCGTCGATCTTGTCGAGAATTTCCCGCGTCTGCGCCGCCGCATTTTCATAGGGCGTGCCGACCTGGCCGGCAAGGTAGATCGTGTCTCCGTGGATGACGATCTGGCTCATGCGCTGGCTCGAGCGGAATCTGGCGATGTCTGACATTCCTGGTCTTTCCTGTTGCGAAATGAAAACTGTGGTCGGGATCAGTAGCCGGCCAGAAGGACGGCGATCGTCGCAAGCGCCGGCAGCGCCTGAACGTAGAAAATGTTTCTCGCAGCTGTCGCCGCGCCATAGAGACCGGCCACCGCCACGAAGATCAGGAAGCAGAGCGCCACGTTGAAATGCCAGGCCGGATCGCTGATCAGCAGCGACCAGACGAGGCCGGCTGCCAGAAAGCCGTTATACAGCCCCTGATTGGCGGCCAGCGCCTTGGTCGGCTCGAACAGCTCCTTCGGAAATCCGCGGAACACCTTGGGGCCGCGGCTCGTCCAGGCGAACATCTCGAACCACAGGATGTAGACATGCAGGAGCGCGATGAGCGCGATCAGGATTGATGAGGCAGCAGGCATCGATCGGTCGCTTCAGAATCTGTCGGAGCCTACATGGCACCTTGGCGCTGGCCCTGCAACCGGGGATCGGAGGATTTGATCGTCACCGGCCGGCCTTCGAGGATTTCAAAGCAGCGTTCGAGCGTCTCGGCCTCCAGCCGCGTCATCGCCTCGCGCGTGTAGAAGGTCAGGTGCGGCGACAGGATGACGTTGTCCATCGCGAAAAGCGGGCTCAGCCGATGGCCCTCGCGCCGCAGCGGTTCATCCATGAAGACATCGAGCCCGGCGCCGGCGATGCGCCCTTCCGCGAGCGCCGCCAGCAGCGCACCTTCGTCGACAAGCGCGCCGCGCGATGTGTTGACCAGAAAGGCCGTCGGCTTCATCGCCGCGAATTCGGCCACACCGATGATACCGCGCGTCTCCGGCGTCAGCACGCAATGGAGCGACACGAAATCGCCTTGCTCGAGCAGGTCGTGCAGGTTGTCGGCCTTTTCGGCGCCGGCCGCCCGCATCGCGTTTGCGCCGACGTTCGGATCGAAGGCGATCACCCGCGCCCGGAAACCGGCGCCGGCCATGCGGGCAAGGCTGCGGCCGATGCGGCCGAACCCGACGATGCCGACGGTGCTGCCGGCGATGTCGCCGCCGAGCCAGCGCGGTTCCGGCCAGGTCCAGCCCCGGGCCTGCATTTCCACGGTCAGGGGCTTGAGCTTTTTTGCCAGCGCGATCATCAGCGCGAACGCGCCCTCGGCCACCGTCTCCTCGGCATATTCGGGGATGTTGACGACAGGGATGCCACGCGCTCTTGCCGCCCCGATATCGATAGCGTCGATGCCGACGCCGTATTTGACGATGCCCTTCAGCCGCGTCGCCGCGGCGATCACTCTCGCGGTGACCGGCGTGTAGCACATCAACAGAAGATCGGCGTCGCGCACGGCCTCGACGAGTTCGTCCTCAGACACGCCGTCGGGCAGCAGTAGCAGTTCGTGGCCAACACTTTTCAACGCCTCGTCGACGGTAGGCGTCTGCAATTCCCGGTCGGTTCGGACAATTTTCATGCGCCGACCGCACATTCGCCGATCGCGTCCTCGACGATCGTAAGCGCGCTGTCGAGCTCGTCGCGGCCGATGGTCAGCGGCGGTGATAGCGTCAGCACGCAACCCTGCGAGATCTTGAAGCTGAGGCCGGCGTCGAGGCAGCGGTAGAAGATGTGCTCCGCAAGTTCGTTGCCCGGCGTCTTCGCCCCGCAGTCGCTGACGATCTCGACACCGAACATCAGCCCCCTACCGCGAACGTCGCCGACGACCGGCGAGGAGGCGGCGAAATTGCCGAGCCGCTCCATGGCGCAGCGGCCGAGGTCGGCGGCGCGCTCCACCAGCCCCTCATCCTCGATGATGTCGAGCGTGGTCAGCGCGGCGCGCGCCGTCACCGGGTTCTTCTCATGCGTGTAGTGGCCGATGGCGAAGTCGCCGGCGACGTCGAGCTCGCGCCTGGCGACCACGGCGGCGATCGGCAGGATGCCGCCGCCGAGCGCCTTGCCGAGCGTGACGATGTCGGGAACCACACCGTCATGCTCGAAAGCGAAGAATTTCCCGGTCTTGCCAAGCCCGGTCGGGATCTCGTCGAAGATCAGAAGCGCGCCGGCCGCGTCGCACGCCGCGCGTACCGCCTTCCAGAAACCCGGCGGCGGCACGTAGGGCACTGCGCGCATCGGCTCGGCGATCACCGCTGCCACGTCGCCCTCGCGGTCGAGCGCGAAGCGCACCATGTCGGCGCAGGCGAGCCCGCAAACATCCGGCCCCGCATGGCCGTAGGGGCAGCGGTAGCAGGCGAACGGAGCGACATGTTCGGCACCGGCGAGCAGCGGGCCGGCGATGTGCGAGCGGAACGTCGCCTCACCGCCGACCGACGCGGCGCCGAAGCCTGCGCCATGGAACGCGTCCCAGAAGGAGACCGTCTTGAAGCGGCCGGTGGCGGCGCGGGCAAGCCTCAGCGCCACCTCGTTGGCGTCCGATCCGCCGGTCGTGAACAGTACTTTCGAAAGGCCGCCGGGCGCGATCCCGCCGAGCCGCTCGGCCAGTTCGACGGAGACCTCGTTGGTGTAGCGCCGCGGCGAAAAGCTCAGTTCATCGAGCTGTTTCTTGATCGCCGCGACGAGGCGCGGATGGCCATAGCCGATGTGATGGACGGAATTGCCATGGAAATCCATGAAGCGGTTGCCGTCCACATCCTCGATCCAGATGCCCTCGGCCTTTGCGGCCGCGCTCATCACCGGCGTCGACAGGCTTTGGTGCAGGAAGGCGTCGGCATCGCGGGCGGCAAGTGCATCGGTGGCCGGCCGATGCTGCCGCGCGGCCCAGGCCGTGCGCACCGCCGACGTGTTGGCCTCGCCCTCGGTGTGGACCTGCCCTGCCCGCTTCATCGCCGGTTCAGCGGATCGGCCAGGGCAGCGAATAGGTCTTCACATTGGTGAAGAACTTCATCGCCTCGGCCACGCCTTCCTTGACCCCGTTGCCCGAGTCCTTGATGCCGCCGAAGGGCGACATCTCGATGCGGTAGCCGGGCTGTTCCCAGATGTTGACCGTACCGACATCAAGCCCGTCGACATATTTCGTGACGCGGCCGAGATCGTTGGTGCAGACGCCGGCCGAAAGCCCGAACGGCGTCGAGTTGGAAATCGCGATCAGCGCGTCGTCGTCGTCAGGCACGCGCACGATCGGCACGACCGGCCCGAAGGTCTCCTCGTAGACCAGCTCGCTGTCATGCGGCACGCGGTCGACGACGATCGGCGGCAGCAGCGCGCCCTTGCGGCCAGGATCGTAGAGCACCTCGGCGCCCTTCTCCGCAGCATCATAAACGCGCTTCTCGAAGGTCGCCGCCGCTTCCTCGTGAATGACGCAGCCAAGCTGGGTTTCCGGGTCCTGCGGGTCGCCGAATTTCAGCTTCTTCGCATTCTCCAGGATCATCGGCACGACACGGTCGGCGACGCTTTCCTGCACCAGGATGCGCTTGACGGCGGTGCAGCGCTGGCCGGAATTGCCGGTCGCACCCGCAACCGCGATCGTCGCTGCCTTGCTCAGATCGTCGTCGGTAAGATCGTTCAGGATGATCAGCGGATCGTTGCCGCCGAGCTCCAGCGCCTGGCGCCTGTAGCCGGCCTTTTCGGCGATCATCTTGCCAACCTTGACGCCGCCGGTGAACGTGATGATGTCGATATTGTCGTTGACGATCATCTCCTCGCCGATATCGGCGGGCCAGCCGGTGACGACCTGGAACATTTCGGGCGGCAGGCCTGCCTCGTAGAGAATGTCAGCGAGCGTGATCGCGGTCAGCGGCGTCAGTTCGGTCGGCTTGCACACCACGCAATTGTTGGTGGCGATCGCCGGCGCCACCTTGTGCGCGACCATGTTGAGCGGGTGGTTGAACGGCGTAATCGCCGAGATGGCGCGGACCGGCTCGCGCTTGGTGTAGATCTTGCGCTCCTTGCCGTTCGGCGTCAGGTCGCAGGAAAAGATCTGTCCGTCGTCGAACGTCGACAGTATGCCAGCGAAGGTGAAGACGTCGTAGGAACGGCCGGTCTCATAGAGCGCATGCTGGTGGCAGATACCGAGTTCCAGCGTCAGCCATCGGGCGATCTCCTCGCGCCGCTCGCGGATCAGCTCGGCAGCTCTCGTCAGGATCTCCCGCCGTTCGTAACGCGTCAGCGTCGGCCGGTAGCCGGCGGCGATCTCGAAGGCTTCGGCCGCGTGCTCGCGCTGCCCAGCCGGCACGGTGCCGATCACCTCGTTGGTGTAGGGATAGCGCACCTCGACGACATCGGGCGTGGTCACCTTCCGGCCACCGATGCGCATCGCCTCGTGGCGGATTTCGGTTTTCGTCTTCGTCAGCATGGTCGTGTTGTCCCTAACGGGCCGCCGCCATCGTGGCGTAGAAGAAGGCGTCGAAATTGCGCAAGGCCGGCGCTTCCGGCAGGTCGAGCTTGCGGTTGACGATGAACGGCACCTCCTGCTCGGTCAGCCCGCCATGCGAGCGCAGCGGCTCCTTCAGCGCCGCCAGGTTGTGGCGGTGGGCGCTGGTGCCGATGGTGATGTTCTCCGTCGATACCATGACGACATCGCCGATCCGGTCAGCCGGCAGTTCGAAGCGCTCGCAGGCTTGCGCGCGATCGATGACCACGTCGATACCGTCGACGGCCTTCAGCCTGGCGATGATATCGGCCACGTCGGTGCCAGCCGGCAGATAGGCGGTGGCGAACGAGCCGAGCGCACCGTGATGGACGACGTATGGATCGGTGATCGGCAGGATGACACGGGCTAGGTCCTTGCCAAGCCATTCGTCGAGCAGGTCCTGCACATAGACGACGGCTGGCGAGCCATCGGCCTTGTGCTTCGGCTTCATGCCATGATCGGCTGTGACCACGATCGCCGCGCCAGCCGCGTCGAGCTTGGCCAGATAGCGGTCGAACATTGCGTAGAACGCGTTCGCCTCGGCGTCGCCCGGCTTGTACTTGTGCTGCACGTAGTCGGTCGTCGTCAGATACATCACGTCGGGCTCGAACGTCTCCAGCAGCTTGACGCCGGCGGCGAAGACGAATTCCGAAAGTTCGGCCGAATAGACTTCCGGCACCGCCATGCCGAGCCATTCGGACGCGTTGTCGATGCCGTTTCCGGCAACCGTCGTCGTGTCCGACTTCTCCGAGGAAAAGCAGATCGCCCTGCCCTCGTCGAAGCCGAGGCCGTGGCCGAGCAGCGCTCTGAGCTTGTCTTTCGCCGTCACCACCGCAACCTTCATGCCGGCGTCATAGCAGGCCTTGAACACGGTCGGCGCGCGCAGGAACTTCGGATCGTTCATCATCACCTCCTCGCCCGTCTCCGGGTCGTAGAGGTAGTTGCCGCAGATACCGTGCACCGCCGGTGGACGGCCGGTGGCGATAGACAGGTTATTCGGGTTGGTAAAGCTCGGAATGACGCTGTGGGCGCGGCGCACCGTGCCGCTCGCCATGATCTTCTCCAGCGTCGGCATCAGCCCGGCGGCGATCGCCACGTCGAGATATTCCGGCTCGCACCCGTCGAGGCAGATAGCGATGGCCGGCACTTTGGGGCGGGCGTAGTCGCGGCCGTTGGCGGTGATCTTGATCGGCGACATGTCGTTCATTTCGGTCAATCCGTTCCGTTCGTGTTGAAAAAGCGGCTCAGGCCGCCAGCTTGGCGCGTTCGTCGAGCGCCGCCTGCGGCGGCGCGGCGCTGTCGACGCCCATTTCCCGAAGCGAGGCCGCCGCCGCCTCGACCACCTTTCTCATCACCGCGCCGTCCATGCGCCCGATGCAGCCGACGCGGAAACTGTCGACCACGGTGAGCTTGCCCGGATAGATGATGAAGCCCTTGGCCTTCATCCGGTCGTAGAATTCGTCGAAGCGGAAATTCGGGTGCGCCGGATTGAAGAAAGTGACGATGATCGGCGACAGCCAGCGATCCTTCAGCAATGTCTCGAAGCCGAGCGCCCGCATGCCGGCCACCAGGATGTCGCGGTTATCTGCGTAGCGCGCGCCACGGCCGGTGACCCCGCCTTCTTCGCCGTGCAGCCGCAGCGCTTCGAGGAAGGCCGCCACCGCATGGGTCGGAGGCGTGAAGCGCCACTGTCCGGTCTTGTTCATGTGCGCCCACTGCGCGTGGACGTCGAGGCTGAGCGAGTGCGAATTGCCCTTCGCCGCCTCCAGCGCCCCCGTCTTGGCGATGATGAAGCCGAAGCCCGGCACGCCCTCGATGCATTTGTTGGCCGACGACACCAGCGCCTCGAACTCGATATTGCCGGCCTCGACCGGCAGCGCCCCGAAAGCGCTCATCGAATCGATCAGCAGCCTGCGCCCCGAAGCTTTAACCGCGTCGGCTATCTCCTTGACAGGATTCAGGATCCCCGAACTGGTCTCGCAATGAACGGCAACCACATGGGTGATCGCCGGGTCAGCCGCGATCGCCGCCGAAACCTCCTCGCCGCGCGGCGGCATGTAGTCGCCCTTGTCGATGACCGTGTGGGCGCGGCCGAGATAGTCGAGCGTCTGGACGATGCGCTGGCCATAGGCGCCGTTGACCAGCACCAGCGTCTTCGAAGAGGCCGGTAGGAACGAGCCGAGCATCGCCTCGACGACGAAGGTGCCGCTGCCCTGCATCGGCACACAGTCATAGGCGCCTTTTTCGCCGCCCACCATCGCGGCAAGCCGGCGGCGCAGTTCCGCCGTCATCGCCCTGAAATCGCCGTCCCAGGAACCCCAGTCCCTCAACATCGCTTGCTTGACGGCAAGCGCCGTGGTCAGCGGGCCGGGCGTCAGCAGATAGGGTTCGCCCATGGCCGGAGGTTCGAACCCGCCTGCCGGCTCAACATCAACCGCAATCGCCATCGGGCTCCCTCTCAATCGGTTTCAAGCCTGAAGCCTGCATAGCGCTGCCAAAACGATTTGAAAAATCTATATTTCAAATCATCCCATAAGAATGATTTATCCTACTTCGCCGCCACCAGCCGGCTCTCGAGCAACTGGCCGCTGCGCGACAGGATCGGAACCGCCACGGAGGCAAACAGCGTGTTGATCTCCTTCAGCGCCCGCACGGTGTCCAGATGGATGTCGCTGGAGGCGACGCTCTCCGCGCTGCCGCCCGTCAGCCTCTCCAGATGCCTGTCATGGCTCGCCCGTTCCAGTCCGCGCATGCGGTCCTTCTCCGCGATCAACTGGCGCGCCGAATCGACGTCGTCGGAAACCAGCACGTTCATCGCCAATTGCATGTTGGTCATGACACGGTCATGAACATCGGTGAGCTCCTTCCAGCCGTCGCCGGAGAACGCGATCTTCTTCTTGTTCTTTTCCAGAGCCAGCGGGATCAGCTTCTTGGTGACCACGTCGCCCGCACGTTCCAGGTCGATGGCGAGACTGGTGAGGCCCATGCTGCGCTCGGCTTCCTCGGCACTCAACTTGCCGCGATTGACCTCGGCGAGATAGAGCTTGATGGCGGTATGCGCCTCATTGACCTCCTCGTCGAGCGCGCGCACCCGCGCCGCCTCCTGCTGGTTGCCGTTTTCGAACAGTTCCATGACCGGCCGCGTCATCACCTCGACCATCTCCGCCATGCGCAGCACTTCCCTGGTGGCGCTCGCCAGCGCCTGACCGGGGTTGGACAACACGTTGCGATCGAGCGCGCTCGCCGGCCGCAGGCGCGCCGCCGCGTCCGGTTCGGCCTCCTCGGCCATCACCGTTTGCACCAGGCGGGCCGCCGGCCCCACCAGCGGCAGGCAGATGATTGCAAGCACGACGTTGAACAGCAGGTGCACATTGATCACCTGCCGCATCGGGTTCGGTCCGATCTGCTCGAGCGGCAGGCCGACGAAGCGAACGATCATTAGCGCCGCCACCGCGCCTGCGAAGCGGAAGACGAGGTTACCCGCCGGCAGCCGCCGCCCGGCGACCGGCATGCCGCGGGTCAGCCATACCGCGATCAGCGCCCCGCCGGCATTGGCACCCAGGAGCAGCGACAGGCTCGCCTCGATCGGCAGCACGCCCTGCCCGGTGAAGGCGGCGATCATCAGCACGGCGGCGACGCTGGAGTGGATGAGGAAGGTGAAGGCCAGGCCGGCGAGAAAGGCGGTGACGTAGTCGGCGGACAGATAGGAGGCAAGCACGGGCATGAACGGGCTTTCCTTCAGCGGCGCGGTCGCCTCGGAAATCATGGTAAGAGCGATCAGCACGAAGGCGATGCCGAGCATGATCCGTCCGCCCTGCTTCATCGCGCGGGCGGAGGAGTTGAGAAAAATCCAGCCGCCGGCGGCCAGCAGCACCGGAACCAGCCAGCGAAGGTCGAAGGACAGCACCTGGACGACGAGCGCGGTGCCGATATCGGCGCCGAGCATCAGTGCCAGGCCCGTGGTGAGCGCAACCAGCCCGCTGACCGCGAAGCCCGAGGCGAGCACCGCCGTCGCAGTCGAGCTCTGCAGAAGCACGGCGATCAGCGTTCCGACCGCCGCTGTGAGGACACGGCCGCGCTCCACGCCGGAAATCGCCCTCCGCAACGCTGGCCCGGAGGCGCGCTCGACGCCGGTACGCACCATGCGCACCGAGTAGAGCAGCAGCATCGTCGCACCGGCAAGGTGCAGCAGGATCATAAGCATGGTCATCGTTCTGTTCCGTTGCCTGCAGGCGTTGCCGCGGCAATGCGCCGGCCGCATGCGGGCGATCATATCAAGCGTGTATGATTTGTCGCACCGTCATTTACATAAATCAAATCGTTGGTATCTATGAGACAATCAAGACTATTTATAGATGTCCATGAGGCAAGACCATGCGCTACGTCCAACTCCGGGCCTTCCACAACGTCGCGATCCATGGCGGCTTTTCGCGCGCAGCCGAGGCGTTGCTGCTGACCCAGCCGGCCATATCCGACCAGGTACGCAAGCTCGAGGAAGAATACGACATCCTGCTGTTCAACCGGCGCAAGAAGCAGGTTTCGGTGACCGAATCCGGCCAGAGACTGCTGGAGATCACCAACCGGCTGTTCGAGATCGAGAACCAGGCGCTGGAATTCCTGTCGGAATCGCGGGCGCTGTCGTCCGGCCGTCTGCGCATCATCGCCGATTCGGCACTGCACCTGCTGCACGTGCTCAAGCCGTTTCGCGAGACCTATCCGGGTGTCAAGGTGACCGTGCGCTCCGGCAATACGGAAGAGGTGGTCGACGCGCTGTTCGGCTATCATGCCGATATCGGCGTGCTCGGCGACATGCCGCGGCATCGCGAATTCGAGACGGTGCGGCTGAGCTCGACGCCGCTCGTCGCCTTTGCCGCCATCGGCACCGGGATGGACGCCATTTCCTCGCTGACGCTGCGCCAACTGGCCGATCATCCGCTGGTTCTGCGCGAAACGGGCTCCAAGACCCGCGAAAAGCTGGAGAAAGCCGCCGAAAAGGCGGGCATCGTGCTGCAGGCTGCGATCGAGGCGGAAGGTCGCGAGGCGATCCGCGAGATCGTCGCCTCGGGGGCGGGCATCGGCGTCGTGTCCGAGGCCGAGTTCGGCCATGATCCGCGCCTGCGCAAGATCCCGCTCGCCGGCGAACGGCTTCACATGGAGGAAGCGCTGATCTGCCTTGAGGAACGCACCGGCGGCAAGCTGATCCGCGCCTTCATGAACATGGCCAGGAACGCGGCGCAGGTTACGCCGGCCGCGCCGCGGATACGCGCCACCTAAAGGGTGATCAGTCGAGCGATATGCCGATGAGCTGCGGCTTGCGCCAGCGCACGCGGGCGCGGCGCACCCGGTCCGTTCCGGCAATCTTGATGTCGAAGGACGCCGGCACGCCGGTGGTGTCGCCGAAGGCGAGAAGCGCGCCGTGGTCGGACAGGTTGCGCACCACGCATTGCAGCGCGCCATAGCCGCGGTTGAAGGTGATCGTCGCCCCCTTCAACACCCGGTGGCGCCGTTCCGCGCGCCGCTCGCCATGATATCTCGGCTGGAATGTCGGCTCTATGATCTGCGTATCCATCGCTGGCTCCCCATGCAAAGGTTCGATGGAGGGGCCGAGCAGGAAACGTGCCAGTGCGACTGTACCGGATCGGGACAGTCGCGCTGGCACGTTTGCCGAACATCAAACAGAACCGCGCCGTGGAACGCCCACGGCCCGGCCGGTGTCGGATCGGATGGCGGAACGACCGGCGGGACGTCAGTTCTTCGCCTTGTCGACCAGCTTGTTGGCCGAGATCCACGGCATCATGGCGCGCAGCTTCTCGCCGACCTCCTCGATCTGGTGAGCGTCGTTCAGCCGCCTGATGCCCTTGAAGCGCGCCGCGCCGGAGCGATATTCCTGCATCCACTCGGAGGTGAACTTGCCGGTCTGGATGTCGTTCAGCACCCGCTTCATCTCCGCCTTGGTCGCCTCGGTGATGATGCGCGGACCGGAGACGTATTCACCCCACTCGGCCGTATTCGAGATCGAGTAGTTCATGTTGGCGATGCCGCCCTCATAGATCAGGTCGACGATCAGCTTGACCTCGTGCAGGCACTCGAAATAGGCCATTTCCGGCGCATAGCCGGCCTCGACCAGCGTCTCGAAACCGGCGCGGATCAGTTCCACCAGGCCGCCGCACAGCACCACCTGCTCGCCGAACAGGTCGGTCTCGCACTCTTCCTTGAAGTTGGTCTCGATGATGCCGGAGCGGCCACCGCCGACGCCGCAGGCGTAGGACAGGCCGAGTTCGAGCGCGTTGCCCGACGCGTCCTGGTGCACCGCCACGAGGCAGGGCACGCCGCCGCCCTTCAGATATTCGCCGCGCACCGTATGGCCGGGCCCCTTCGGCGCAACCATCAGCACGTCGACCGTCGCCTTCGGCTCGATCAGGCCGAAATGCACGTTGAGCCCGTGGGCAAACGCGATCGCCGCACC
Organism: Rhizobiaceae bacterium; assembly: GCA_041397625.1. Classification (GTDB taxonomy): domain Bacteria; phylum Pseudomonadota; class Alphaproteobacteria; order Rhizobiales; family Rhizobiaceae; genus JAWKWH01. Next base: position 427,644 of record JAWKWH010000003.1, on the reverse strand, counting down.
GTCGCGGATGTTGGGCGCGATCTCGTTTTTGTAGATGTCGGCCTGCAGCTCGTCGGGCGTCGCCATCATCATCAGGTCGGCCCAGCCGGCCGCTTCGGCCACCGTCTTGACCGCGAAACCGTCGGCCTCGGCCTTCTTGGCGGTGGCCGAACCGGCGCGCAGCGCGACGGCGACATCCTTGGCGCCCGAATCCTTCAGGTTGAGCGCATGCGCCCTGCCCTGGCTGCCATAACCGATGATGGCGACCTTCTTGCCCTTGATCAGGTTCAGATCGGCATCGCGATCGTAATAAACACGCATCACTACTCTCCTGTTGTCTGCGGTTTCGTTTCCCGGCCGCTCACGCGGCCGCTGATTTCGTTGTTCCGGTTCGGCCGAACAGGGCGAGGAACCGGTCGGCGGCGTCCCCTGCCCGCGCCTCGATCTCGTGCCGCGCCGGCCGCCGCGCCTCGCCGAGCAGGACGCGAATCTGCGTATCGGCCACCACAAGCCCGAAAAACACGCGAAATGCGTCCTCGCCATCCGCGTAGTCGAGCAGGCCCGCGACGCGTCCGGCCGCAAACAGCGGCTGCAGCCGCCGCGCCATGGCATCGGGGCCGTTGGTCAGCACGATCTCGCCGAGCCGGCTCCTGTCCGATCCGGCATGGGTGACGGCCGTGCGATTGAGCGCGACCGACAGGTCGCCGCTGATCACCGTCAGCCAGCTTTTCGCGAACTCGGCAAGACCGGCGCGCAGCGCCTCGCGTGTCAGGCCGGCGCGCGGCACCTCCGGCATGCGCACCTTGGAGGCCTGCCAGCGTACCGTCGCGGTCAACAGCCCGTCGCGATCGCCGAACCATCTGTAGAGCGTTTCCTTCGAACAGGCGGCCGCGCGCGCCACCTTGGCGGTGGAAAAGGTAGCGCCCTCCTCCACCATCAGCGCCAATACGGCATCGAGCACCTCGCGCTGGCGCGGCGAGAACTCCGGCTCCGTCTGGCTGGTCGCGTTCATGCACTTGCAGTACCGTACCGTACGGTACTATGTCAATGCACGATCTTGCGCCAGTCGGTTTCCTGAAGGCCGGTCGGCGCGAACGGATCGACGAGCGTGCCCGACACCATCGAGGCGAGGAAGCGCTGGATCGGCGCGACCCCGGCAAGTGGCGCGACAAGGCGGTCGCGGACAAGCGCCAGCAGCCGCGAATCCGACTGGTAGAACGGCGTCAGCGCGAAGGAAAGCGCCTGGAACAGCCGCACATGCCGGCGCCGCATCGCGACATAGGCGTCGAGCGCCTCGTCGAGCGTTGCCCGGGTCGCAAGCGCGTGGGTAAGCGCGCGAACGTCGAGCAGCGCCATATTGGCGCCCTGCCCCAGTTGCGGGCTGGTCGAGTGCGCCGCGTCACCGATGACGGCAAGCCTCTGCCCCGCCGGCCGCATCAGCGTATGATGGCCGTAACGCGCAAGGGTCAACTGCTCGAAACCGCCGATCTGGTCGAGATAGGCGGCGCATTGCGGCCACAGACCCGCAACACGGGCTTTCCAGGCGTCGAGGCCGGCAGCCCTTGTCGCGTCCGCTTCGGCCGGTTTCAGGCTCCAGAAGAAGGCGGCCTGCTCGCCCGCGCCAGGTACCGGACGGCCGATCGGCAGCACGCCGATCATCACCGAGGCATGGCGATAGCGCTGCAGCAGCGCCGCCGTGTCGAAACCCTCGCCGCGCCAGTCGAGCGTCGCCCACCACGCGCCGTAGGCGAGCGGACGCACCGCAACGATCTCGCCAAGCGCGTGCCTGAGAACCGAATTCGCGCCGCTGGCATCGACAACGAGATCGAAGCCGGCGCTTCTTGCACCCGACGCGAAGACCAGGCGCGCCCTTCCGGCATCGCCCGCCAATCCGGCGACCTCGCGATTTGTCTCCAACGCGGCGCCGGCGCCAAGCGCCGCATCGTGAAGCACGCCGAACAGCGCCGCCCGGTGCACGCCGAGACCGAACCGGCCCTTGCCGAGCGCGCCGTAGCGCACGTCGAGCACGATGCGCCCGCTCGCCGCATCGGTGCCTCGCAGGCGGTCGATCCGGCTGCCGCGCTTCACGATGGCGTCGAGCAGGCCGAGATCGTCGAGCACCGACAACCCGGTCGGCTGCAACATCAACCCGGAACCGACGGGCGCGGCCGCCTCGAATGTTTCGAAGATGGTCACCCGGTGGCCGGCGCGGCGAAGATAGATCGCCATCGCCAGCCCTGCCGGGCCGGCTCCGGCAATCGCGATGTCGTATCGTGCCGCCACGCCCGCTCCGCCTCGTCCTGTCGCAGGCGAGTATTGTTGAAATCCGTTTGACTTCGCAACCGCGGGCTTCCAATAAACGCCGACATTCACGGGCTTCGAGACGACGCGGCCACATGCGGAAAATCGGCTTCGGCCTCGAACATATCGGCCTCGCGGCCCTGCGCTGGCGCAAGCTCTTCCTGGCGATGGTCGCGCTGACAACCGCGATCGCAGTCGTCGGCATCTTCCGCCTCGGCTTCGATGACGACGTCATCCTCGCCTTCCGCTCCGATAGCCAGACCTATCGCGACTTCACCGACCTTTTGTCCGAGCGGACCGGTTCGGCCAACGACGTCATCGTCATAGCGGAAGCGGACGAACCGCTCGACGCGGCCACGCTCCGCCATCTGCGCGAACTGCATTTCGAACTCGAATTCGAGGACGGCGTCGGCACCGTGCTATCGGCCTTCGCGCTGAGGCAGGCGGGCCAGGACGGCGAGCCCGGCCCGGCGCTGTTTCCCGACGCATTTGGCGATGACGACCTACCGTATATCCTCGATCGGGTGAGAGCCCACCCCTTCGGCCTCGGCCGGGCCATATCGGCCGACGGCGCGGCGATCATGCTGGTGATCACCGAGGACGGTTCGGCGACGACCAACGGCGAGATACGCGCCTTCATCGAGCGGCTGGAGGCCACCGCAGCGCGCTTCGCCCGGCCTGGACTGACAATCAACGTGCTCGGCATGGAGAAGACCCGCTTCGAGATCGCCGACGCGATCCTGCACGACCAGATCGTCTTCAACACCGGCGGTTCGCTGGTGTCTATCCTCGTCGCCTTCCTGGTCTTTCGCAGCGTCCGTCTCACCGCCCTTGTATTGTCGGCCGGCAGCGCCGCGGTGGTCTGGACGCTCGGCGCGGCCGGGCTCGCCGGTCATTCGATCACCGTGGTCACCAACATCATACCGGTGCTGACCATCGTCATCAGCTTCACCAATTCGATGCATCTGGTGCACAGCCTGCGCGAAAGCGACGCCGATCCGGCAATCGGCGTACAAGCCGCCATCCGCCGCACCGTCGAGCGGGTCGGACCGGCCTGCGCGCTGACCGGGCTCACCACCGCCGCCGCGTTCCTGTCGCTGTCGCTGACCGGCTACGGCGCGCTGACCGAGCTGGCCTGGTTCGGCGCCGCCGCGGCCATGATCTCGTTCCTGGCCATCATCGTCGTGTTTCCGCTGGCTGCCAGCTTCCTGGTCAGACGGGAGGACATCGGCACCTATCGCCGCAAGCCGGGCATGTCGGGGGCGCTGCTGCAGCGGCTCGCCGATACGGTCGGCCCCAACAGGCGGATCGTCGCCACGATCTCAATCGTCCTGCTCGTCGGCGGCGCGGCCGGCCACCTGACGACGACACCGCGCTTTTCCACCTATGACAACATCCCGCAGGGAAGCCCCACGCTTGCCGCGAGCCTCGATGCGGAAGACCGGTTCGGCGGCCTCTTCAACCTGTGGATCAGGATCGCCGGCGAACCGGACCAGTTGATGACGAGCAAGGAGGGCTGGAAGAAGATTACCGCCGTGCACGAGGCCGCAGAAACGGTGCTCGGCCGCAACGCCGTCCTGTCGCCGCTGTCGGTGGCGCGCGCGGCGGGCCATGCGGCGCGACCGCTTCATGCCGACGAAATCGCCGCCCTTCCCGACGAGGTCCGAAACCGCCTCGGCGCGCCTGGCTCCGGCTATGTGACCATGAGCGCCCTTGTTGGCGATCCGGCGCGCACGGCCGGCCGCCTGGCCAGGTTCGATGCCCTCGAAACGGCAGTGCGCCATGCCGGCGCCGACATCGTCACCGGCACGCCGGCACTCGCCCGCCACGACGCCAGGCGCATGATCGACCTGCTGAACGCATCGATCCTCGCCGCGGCGGTGATGACGATCTTCCTGGTGGCGCTGGCGTTTCGCGACATGTCCATCCTGCCCGCCGTCGCGCTCGCCAACATGACGCCGGTGCTTTTGACCGGCATCATCCTGCAGCTGTTCATGGGCGGCGAACTCAAGATCGCCACCGGGCTCGCCATGACCATAGCCTTCGGCGTGGCGGTGGACGACACGGTGCATTTCATCAACCGCGCCTTTCTGGAGCGCGATGCCGGTGCGTCGGCGGCCGGAGCGGTCGAGAACGCGATCACCGGTGTCGGCTTCGTGCTCTGCGCCACCACGGTGGTGCTCGGCGCCGGCATCTCGCTCACCTTCCTGTCGAACTTCCTGACCGTGCGGCTTTTCGGCCAGTTGATGATCATGATCCTGACATTTGCGCTTCTGGCCGATTTGCTTATCCTGCCGGCCATCATGTTGATGTACAGACGCTGGCACACCCGATGATCCGGCCCGCTTTCCGCACCTTTGCCGCCGTAAACCTGGTCGTGGCCGCAGGCCTGGCCGCACCATCGGGCGCGGGCATGACCGCCAAAGCCGCAACATCGGTGTTTGCGCCCTTTACCGGCACGTTCCGCGGCTCCGGCACCATCAGGCGCGGACCGGACGAACCGGCCGAAACCGTGCGCTGCCGCATCACGTCAAAACTGTCGGCGGACGGGCAGTCCCTGCACCAGACCGGTACCTGCGCCGTGCCCGGCAGCAAAGCGGCGATCGATAGCCGCATCAAGCTCAATCCGGCCACCGGCAGGCTGACCGGCTCATGGACGGATGTGGCAAACGGCGCGCGCGCCGGCGTCACCGGCAGGATCAGCGGCAAGACGGTTCATCTGACCGTCGTCGGCAAGGACACCCAGACCGGAGAGAACCGAACCTTCTGGATGGTGCTCGAACCCGATTCGGCCGGCTATCAAATGACCTCGACCACACCCGACGCCCGGTCGGGCCGCAAGTTCACCTCGGGCAAGATCAGGTTCAAGAAGTAGGTTCCCGCCCCAACGCGCCGAGAAAGCGCCTGACCGATCCGGCCATGCCGTGTTCCAGCGCGTCGGCGGTCAATCCATGACCGATCGACACTTCCGCGAGATAGGGAATACGCGCCACCAGCGCCGGCAGGTTGGCGACGGTGAGATCATGGCCGGCATTGACCGCCAGGCCGGCAGCGCGTGCCGCATCCGCCGTCCGGCCCAGCACCTCGATTTCACGTGCGGCGCGGTCGGCGTCGTCGTGGCAGCCGCCATAAGGGCCGGTATAAAGTTCCACCCGGTCGCAGCCGGTCGCAGCGGCGGCGGCGATACCCGCCTCGCCGGCATCGGGGTCGCAGAACAGCGACACGCGCATGCCGCCATCCTTCAGCCGCTGCACCACCGAGCGCAGGAAATTGCCCTGCCCTGAAAAATCCCAGCCGTGGTCGGACGTCGCCTGCGACGGATCGTCAGGCACCAGCGTCACCTGCTCCGGCTCGGTCCTTTCCACAAGATCGAGAAACTCGCCGGTGGGATAGCCCTCGATGTTGAACTCGGCTGCGGGAAAGGCGTCGTCGATCAGCGCCCTGAGCTCCGGCAGATCGGAAAAGCGGATGTGGCGCTGGTCGGGCCTTGGATGCACGGTGAGCCCGTGCGCGCCGGCTTCTAGCGCGGCCCGCCCGAGCCCGGTAACGCTCGGCCACGGCAGGTCGCGGCGATTGCGCAACATGGCGACGGCATTCAAATTGACCGACAGGGCGACCGGCATGATGCTTTTCCTCGAATGGAAGCGACGGCGTATCAGGCAAGCCGTTGGTCAGGCAAGCGAATTCCGGTGGGCCAAAGCTTCACGTTGCGGACCGGCGGCGAAGACGCCATATGTGGCAGTATTCGGTTCCGCCAGGAGCAGAAGGGTTGATCGCAAATGGCCTGGTCGTTTCCACTGATACGGATCTTCGGATCGGAAATCCGCATCCACATCACCTTCCTCCTGCTGCTGCTGTGGATCGGCGTCGCGCACTATAACCAGGGCGGCGGAGAGGCGGCGACCGTCGGCGTGCTGTTTATCCTGGCCCTGTTTGCCTGCGTGGTGGCGCACGAATTCGGCCATGCGCTGGCGGCGCGGCGCTACGGCATCGACACGCCCGATATCACGCTTCTGCCGATCGGCGGCCTGGCGCGGCTGGAGCGCATGCCGGAAAAACCCTCCGAGGAGATCGTCGTCGCCATCGCCGGACCGCTGGTCAACGTCGTCATCGCCCTTGTGCTGATCGTCGTGTTCGGCGCCGAACCGGGCGTGGCTGCGCTCGAGCACATCGACGACCCGGCGGCCGGTTTCCTGTCGAGGCTCGCAACCGTCAACATCTTCCTCGTCGTGTTCAACATGATCCCTGCCTTTCCCATGGATGGCGGGCGCGTGTTCCGCGCAATACTGGCCACGCGCTACAACCGGGCGCGCGCCACCCGCATCGCCGCGCGCGTCGGCCAGGGTTTTGCCTTCCTGCTCGGCTTCCTCGGCCTGCTCGGCAATCCGCTGCTGATCTTCATCGCCATCTTCGTCTACATCGCCGCCACGGCGGAGGCCCAGGCGACCGAGTTGCAGCAGGTCTCGCGCGGCATCAGCGCCGGCGACGCGATGATCACCAGCTTCGAGACGCTCGGCCCGGACGCGACCATCGGCGACGCCGCCGACGCGCTATTGAGAACCACGCAGGTCGAGTTTCCGGTGCTGGAGGAAGACGGCGGATTGGCCGGTTTCGTCACCCGCAGCTCGATGATCGAGGTGCTGGCGAAATCCGGCGCCGACGCGCCGGCCCGCGCCGCCATGCAGGCCGACATCCCGTCGGTCACGCCCGGAGACAGGCTCGAAGCCGCGCTGAAAGCGATGCAGAAAGCCACAGCGCCCGCCGTCGCGGTGATCGACCGGTCGGGCCGTTTCGTCGGCTACATCACGGCGGAGAACATCGGCGAACTGGTAATGCTGGAGACCAGCGCCGGGCGGCTGTGAAGCCGTGCGCCCTACCGCACCACCGTCAGTCGCTCGGCGGCCCGGGTGATCGCCGTATAGAGCCAGCGCTGGCGGGTGTCGCGGAAGGCATAGCTCTCGTCGAACAGCACGACATTGTTCCACTGCGAACCCTGCGCCTTGTGCACGGTGAGCGCGTAGCCATAGTCGAAATCGTCGTAGCGCTTTCTGGTCGACCATGGAATGTCGGGATCGTCCTCCTCGAAGGCCGCCTTGAGCACCTTGATCTTGGCAACACCGCGATCCGGGTCCTCCTCCTCCGGCGACACCAGCAGGTTGATGCCCGGCTTCGTGGTTTCCTTCGACGCAGTCATCACCCGCCACAGCGAGCCGTTGAGCAGGCCCTTCGACGGATCGTTCCTGAGACACACCAGCTTGTCGCCCGATTGCGGGGTCGGCAGCGTGAACTCCTTCAGTTCGCGCAGGCGGCGATTGTAGCGCCGCCGGGTGCGGTTGGTCCCGACCAGCACCTGGTCGGCGGCGAGCACCATCTCGCTGTCGACCTCGTCCTTGCCGATCACCTGCGCCGTGCCGTAGTCGCCGCGCATGAACTCGCGGCCCTCGCGCACGTCGAGCGCCAGCTGCACGATCGGATTGTCGCGCGCCTGGCGATGGATCTCCGTCAACAGCACGTCCGGCTCGTGCTCGGTGAAATAGCCGCCGCCGGAAATCGGCGGCAGCTGGCCCGGATCGCCAAGCACCAGGATGGGCGTGCCGAAGGATTCCAGGTCGCGCCCCAGTTCCTCGTCGACCATCGAGCATTCGTCGATGACGATCAGCTTCGCCTTGGCGACCGGGCTCTGGCGGTTGAGCGAAAAGGTCGGCGAGATCGACGTCTTGCCGGTTGTCTCGTCGGATACCGTCTCCTCGCCGCGCGGCCTGTAGATCAGAGAGTGGATGGTGCGCGCATTGGCGGCGCCCCGGGCTCTCAGCACTTGCGCCGCCTTGCCGGTAAAGGCGGCGAACTGCACGTCGCCGTCGACATGTTCGGCGAAATAGCGCGCCAGCGTCGTCTTGCCCGTGCCGGCATAGCCGAACAGGCGGAACACCTGCCGGTCGCCGCGCTTCAGCCAGCTGGAAACGTCCCTGAGCGCCCGGTCCTGTTGCGGTGAGAATTCCATCGCCGCAGCAAAACCAGATTCGGCCGGCCTTGAACAGGACGGCCGCGCGTCAACGCCCGGCGATCAACTGTCGGGATTGAGCGCGTAGCCGGGCCCGATCGTCAGCGGTTCGTCGGGAACGACGGTGTCGCTGATCTGGCTGGTGACGGTGAACGTGTCGGTCCACAGCCGTTCCTTCTCCTCGCGGTCAAACACCCGCAGCGTCACGCGATACGGTTTGCCGGCCTCCACACCGCGCACCGGCGGCGACTGGAAGCCGTAGCGGACCGTGTCGGTGCCGACGCGCTGGCGCACGGTCACCGGCGGACCGCCCTGGGGATCCTCGAAATCCGCCTCGATGACGGACCCAACCGGCAGCGGCCGGATGACTATCGCGGTAAATCCGTAAGTCACGTCGGCGACGCGGTAGTTGAACAGGAAGCCGCGTCCGAGAACCTTCAGGTAGGGTTTTGCAGCCGGGTCTTCCCGCGTCATCCAGCCGACCGCCAGCAATACGGCGACCAGGGCGACGCCGACAACGACGATCCGCGGCAATGTGATCAGCTTGCTCATGGCATGATGATAGCACGATCAGTTGCGTTCGGTTATCCCGCAAGCATCGGCCAGAGCGTCGCGGCAAGCAGCAGGCCCATGGCGATGTTGAACCATTTCAGCCGCGTCGGGTCCGACAGGAAACCGCGCAGCGCCCGGCCGAAGCCCGCCCACACCGAGACGCTTGGAAAATTGACCAGCACGAAGGCACCGGTCACCAGCAAGGTGGAGACCAAGGGCATGGCGGGGTCGGCGTAAAGGCTCATTGCGGTGAGGCCGATGACCCATGCCTTGGGATTGACCCACTGGAACAGCGCGGCGGCGGCAAAGCTCATCGGTTGTCCGCCCGTACCCTGTTTCGCCGCAGGCGACCGCGACATGGCGATACGCCAGGCGAGGTAGAGCAGGTAGGCGCCGCCGGCGATCTTCAGCACCAGGTGCAGGCCCGGATGGAGCGATAAAAGCGCGCCAAGGCCGAGGCCGACGGCCATAAGCAGGCCGGCGAACCCGCCGGCGATCCCGAGCATGTGCGGAATCGTGCGGCGAAAGCCGAAATTCACGCCCGATGCCAGCAGCATGACGTTGTTGGGTCCCGGCGTGACCGACGAGACGAAGGCGAAAACCACGAGCGCGATGAAGGTTTCGGTCGGCATGGCCGCTATCCTATTAGGTCAGTAATATTGACCTAATAGGATTTGCTTGCAAGCTTTTTGTCAGGGGTCGGAGAAGCGTCAGAGCCGGCGGACGAATTCCGGTTCCGCGTCGCCCATGGGCAGGCGCGTGATCTCGAAACGCCCGTCGCTTTGCAACAGCCATTTGAGATGGTCGTAGGGATCGGCCTTCTTGTGCGGCGGCACCAGCAGGTCGGTGGCCGTGGCGGCATTGGCCACGTCCGACAGCAAAGCATAGCCGTTACCGTTCAGGTGATCGGAAATGAAGCCCGACAGCAGGATCGTGGCGTCTTCGGTCAGGCGGCCGTCAAGCGCCATATCGGCAAGCGGCGGCGGATTGTCGACGACGGTCGATGCGGGCTGCCGCGATTTGCCTTCGATCGCGGCCATCGCATCGTCGTCGTTGTCGCCGGCATCGTAACCGTCGCCTTCGGCCGCTTCCGGGCTTCCCCGGCGCGAACGGGCGGACTGTACGGCCGTTTCTATATCCGCGTCCGTGAACTCGAAGGCGCGCGCGATGACTTTTTCCGCCGGTTCGTTAGTAACCGGCATGACGGGCTCGGCCGTGTCGAAACCAAGCCCGTTGCCGGGCAGCGGCAGCGGCTCTGCGGAATACCGCTCATCTCCGCCGTCACCGTCATCGGTGACCACGTGCCAGGAATCGAAAAACGGCGCCATGGCCGCACGGCCGCTCGTCGTGCCGAAACCGTAAACCGGCAGGCCCGCGCGGCGCACCCTGATGGCGAGCTGCGAGAAATCTCCGGCCCCGCAGAAAAGGCAGACGGCCGACGCCCGATCGGTCTGCAGCAGTTCCATCACATTCATGGTCAGGCAGATGTGGACGCTGTTGCGGTAGCCCGCCGTCGGCGTCACCTGGAGCGCCTGGCCGTCGAATTCGTCGAGTATGTCGCACCATGCCTGCAGGTCCGACGAGCGGAAATCGCCGAACGCATGCAGGATCAACGGCGCAAAACGCTCCGAAAGCGCGGCGATGGCGCCCTTGGCGTCAGCCGCGTCGACGGTCTCGGCGTCGATCAGGACCGCAACAGGATTTCCACTCGAAAACGACATACCCACTCCACACCGGGAGCGAAGGTAACCGAAAACAATTGCAGAAACATTGATGCCGGCTTGGTGAAATATTTACGATATAACAGCCGCGATACTGGCCGTTTCTTGCACCGCAGCGAACCTTCGGAGGAGCCGCTACATGCCCTGCTGCCCGCGGTTCATCGCCGCGACACCGGTGCGGCAGACCTCCACCAGTCCGAGCGGCGTCATGATGGCGATGAACTGCTCTATCTTCGAGGTCCGTCCGGTGATCTCGAAGATGAAGTGTTCGGTGTTGGCGTCGATCACCTGGGCACGGAACGCATCGGCAAGGCGCAGCGCCTCGACCCGGGCGTCGCCGGTGCCGCTGACCTTCACCAGCGCCAATTCGCGCTCCAGCGGCTTGTCGTGGCTGAAATCGCGCGCCCGGACGGTGAGGTCGACGACCCGGTGAACCGGAACGATGCGCTCCAGTTGGTGCTTGATCTGGTCGAGGATGTGCGGCGTGCCGGTGGTGACGATGGTGATCCGCGACAGGTGCCGCTCGTGCTCGGTCTCCGACACGGTCAGGCTCTCGATATTGTAGCCGCGCCCGGAGAACAGGCCGATGACTCGCGCCAGTACGCCCGGCTCGTTGTCGACCAGGATCGACAGCGTGTGGGTTTCCGGCGTCTCGGTTTCCTTGGCGATGAAATAGGCCGAACCGGTCGGCTGCAGGCTGGCATTCATGGCTTCAACTTTCCTTCCCGGTTCCACCGCGGCGATATCCGTCTGTCAATCCCGGTCTTTAGCCGCACGATACCGCACGCGGCAAGCGTCCGGTCCGCAAATCCGTCACGCCGGCTCATCGGCGCAACTGCCCTTCCTCGCCCGCGCCGGCAGCCGCCAGTCGCGCCCTGCCGACCGAGCGTCCGCCGCGCGCGATGCCGATGCCGGTAAGGATGAAGGCCAGCGCCAGATAGGCAGCGAGCCCCGGCTGCTCGTTCAGGACGAGCGCTGCCCAGATGACGCCCGATATCGGGACGAGGAAGTTTACCTGGCCGAAGAAGAACGCGCCCTGACGGTGCAGGACCTCGAACATGGCGAGCGTGGCGATGGCGGTCGGGAAGATGCCGAGCAGGCAAACCGCCGTGATCGCCAGCGATCCGGGCGTGGCGGCCAGCGGATAGTCGGCGGTGTATGCCACCGGCGCCATAACCAATGCTCCGGCAAACAGCACCCAGGCAGCTGCGGCGCGGTGCGGCAGACCCAGAAGCTTCTTCGTGAGCACCGCGTTGACGGCGTAGGACAGCGCGGCGGCGAGAATGGCAAGCTGCCGGATGCCGTCATCGCCGAGCCTGAACAACACAGCCGGTCCGACCAGAACCACCAGCCCGGCAAACCCGACAAACACGCCGACGAGCTTGCGCGCCGTCAGCCGTTCGTCATCGGTCAGGAAATGCGCCAGTATGAGTGTCGCGATCGGCATGATCCCCATCAGCACAGAAGCCAGGCTTGCATCGACGGTCTTCTCGCCCCAGGCGATCAGCGTAAACGGGATGGCGTTGCCGAACAGCCCGGTCAGGAAAATATAGACCACCGCATTGAATCGGATCGTTATTTTCTCGCCATAAGCCTTTGCCACCACGAACAGAATGAGCGATGCCAGCGCCAGCCGGATCAGCGCGATGGATGCCGGCGGCACCTCGTCGATGGCAAGCTTGATCAGCATGAACGAGCCGCCCCACATGGCGGCAAGCGCGCCAAGCAGCACAAAATCGACCATTCCGGGAAGCGGCCTGCTCATTTATTTCCATACCGCCCGGTCGGCACGCCCTCGCGTCTCCCGCACCGCGGCCTTCGCGGCACGGCGCATGGCGCGCAATTCATCCAGACCAAACATCGCGCCGGCTACACCAGCTCCCTGCCCCGGGTGTCGACGGCATTGGCCACGGCTTCGTCCGTCGCCTCGTCGGGAAGCAGCATCTCGTTGTGCGCCTTGCCCGACGGGATCATCGGGAAGCAGTTGGCGAGATTGGCCACGCGGCAGTCGAACAGCACCGGCTTCTTCACCTCGATCATCTCGTCGATCGCAGAATCCAGCTTGCCGGGCTTGTCGCAGCGGATGCCGTGCGCGCCATAGGCCTCGGCGAGCTTGACGAAATCGGGCAGCGCCTCGGTGTAGGAATGCGACAACCGGTTGCCGTGCAGCAATTGCTGCCATTGGCGCACCATGCCCATGTACTGGTTGTTGAGAATGAAGATCTTGATCGGCGCGTCGAACTGCACCGCGCTGCTCATCTCCTGAATGGTCATCAGCACGGAAGCGTCGCCGGCAATGTCGATGACCAGACTGTCGGGATGGGCAATCTGCACACCGAACGCCGCCGGCAGTCCGTACCCCATCGTGCCGAGGCCGCCGGAGGTCATCCAGCGGTTGGGTTGTTCGAAACCGTAGAACTGCGCCGCCCACATCTGGTGCTGGCCGACTTCGGTGGTGATGTATGTATCGCGGTCCTTCGTCGCTTCGTAGAGCCGCTGCACGGCGAATTGCGGCATGATGACGTCGCTGTTCTCCGCGTAGGCGAGCGAATTGCGCGCCCGCCAGCGCTCGATCTGCTCCCACCACGGTTTCAGCGCGCCACGATCGGCCCCGGCCGAGGCGCGCCACAGGCGCACCATGTCTTCGAGCACGTGGCCGACATCGCCGAGGATCGGAATGTCGGCGCGAACGTTCTTGTTGAGCGACGAGGGGTCGATGTCGATATGGATCTTCTTTGAATTGGGCGAGAACGCGTCGAGACGGCCGGTGATGCGGTCGTCGAAACGCGCGCCGATGCAGATCATCACGTCACAATCATGCATCGCCATGTTGGCTTCATAGGTGCCGTGCATACCCAGCATTCCAAGCCAGTTCTTGCCGGAGGCCGGATAGGCGCCCAGTCCCATCAGCGTCGAAGTGATGGGAAAGCCGGTGAGATCGACCAGCTCGCGCAGCAGATGGCTGGCCTCGGAACCGGAATTGACCACGCCGCCGCCGGTGTAGAACACTGGCTGCTTCGCCTGCGCCATCAGTTCGACCGCCGCCTTCACCCGCTCGAGGTCGCCGTGCATCCTGGGCTGATAGCTGGTGCGCGGCGATTCCATCGGCGGCGCGTAGATGCCGGTCTGGAACTGGACATCCTTCGGGATATCGACGACGACCGGCCCCGGCCGGCCGGTGGTGGCGACGTGAAAGGCCTGATGCAGGACGCCGGACAGCTCGTTGACGTCCTTGACCAGCCAGTTGTGCTTGGTGCACGGGCGCGTGATGCCGACCGTGTCGCACTCCTGGAAGGCATCGGAGCCGATGAGCGGCGTCGGCACCTGGCCGGTGATGCAGACGAGCGGGATCGAATCCATCAGCGCGTCCTGCAGTGCAGTCACCGCATTGGTCGCACCGGGCCCCGACGTCACCAGCAGAACGCCGGCCTTGCCGGTCGAGCGCGCATAGCCTTCCGCGGCATGCCCCGCCCCCTGTTCGTGACGGACCAGGATGTGCTGAACGTCCTCCTGTTGGAAGAGTTCATCGTAAATCGGCAGAACCGCGCCGCCCGGATAGCCGAAAAGGTGCTTGACGCCATTGTCCTTCAGCGCCTGCACGACCATCTCCGCCCCGGTCATTTCGCGGCGTCCGGTTTCGCTGGTTCGTTGGTTCATCGTTCCTGTCCGTCTGTTGCGCCCGGCCCGTAACGGGCCGCTTGGTTTAACTTCATTGCGGCCAATAAAAAAGGCCCCGGTGAGGGCCTTGTCGTCGCGCATGGGGTGCTGTCGCCCGGTGGTTACACCACCTTGCCCATGCGCGATCCCACTACGAGAATGATCGTCTGTTCCATGGTCGCGGACACTATGGCGCATTTTCGCCCCCGTCAAGCGCCACGGCAGCGAGTGAAACGGCCCCGGTCGGGCAGCCTCCGGCAGAAAACGCGGTATTAACCTTCCCGCAGTAAATATAGCGGCTACGGCAGAGGGAAACTGGCTTTGATCGACAGCAACGGGATTATGCAGGAACCGGTCGGCGACAACGACATGAATGCCAAACCCAGGGATGGCTATCACGACGCCCAGGGCAAGTTCATCGAGCGCAACCGCACCGAGGGCCATGTCATCGAATGCGACGGCGAGCGTGCCATCATCGCCGCCGATGCCGGTTCGGATGCGGCGGGTTCCGAAGACTATTGGGCCGTCGGCCAGCTGATTTCCGTGCGCGTTGGTAGAAACCGCGTTGTCGGCATGATCTTCCAGGTCGACATCAAGAGCGGCGACTGGAACGTCGACGCCGTCAACATCGTCCACATCCACATCGAGCTGGTCGGCGAAATCCGCATAGGAGAAGGCGGCGCGGAGACCTTCTCGTCCGGCATCGCCAACTACCCCTATATGGGCGCGGTCGCGCACCGCATCAGGGCCTCCGACCTGACCGCCATCTATGCGGCGTCGGCCGAAAACGCCATTTCCATCGGCAACCTCTCCCAGGATGCCTCGATTCCCGCGCTGATCACCATCGACAAGCTCCTGTCGCGTCACTTCGCCGTGGTCGGAACCACCGGTGTCGGCAAATCGACGGCGGTGACGCTTCTGCTGCGCAAGATCGTCGAGCATCGCCCGGACATCCGCGTGCTTCTTCTCGATCCGCACAACGAGTTCACCGCGGCATTTCCCGAGCACGCGGTCACCATCGACCACAGGACCCTCGAACTGCCTTTCTGGATGTTCCAGCTCGACGAATTCGTTGAGGTCATCTTCCGCGGCCGGCCGATCATCCCCGAAGAAGTCGACGTGCTGCGCGACATGATTCCATTGGCGAAGGAGCGGTATGCCGGCGACAATGGCGGAGCCGCCGCGCAACTGTTGAAGCGCGAACGCGAGATGAATTCGTTCACCGCCGACACCCCCGTCCCCTACCGGATGATCGACCTGCTCAAGATCGTTCAGGAGCGCGAGGGCCAACTCGACGGCAAGTCGGAGCGTCCGGTGCTGAAGGCGTTGCGCAACCGTCTCGAAGCGATCATGCAGGACAAGCGCTTCCGCTTCATGTTCCAGCCCAAGACCCCGGGCGACACGCTGGAAAAGACCATCGGCCAGATATTCCGGGTTCCTCAGAACGGCAAGCCGATCTGCGTGTTCGAGATGTCCGGCCTGCCGTCGGAAGTGGTGAACTCCGTCGTCTCGGTCCTGTCGCGGTTCACCTTCGACATCGCCGTCAACAGCGACGGCACCATACCGACATTGCTGGTCTGCGAAGAAGCGCACCGCTATATCCCCGCCGACCTGGAGGCGGGTTTCTGGCCGACGCGTTCGGCGATCGCGCGCATCGCCAAGGAAGGCCGCAAATACGGCGTTTTCCTCGGTGTGATAACCCAGCGGCCGGGCGAACTCGATCCGACGATCCTGTCGCAGTGCAATTCCGTTTTCGCCATGCGCCTCGGCAATGAGCGCGACAAGGAGATCATCCGGCAGGCGATTTCGGGTGCCGCGCGCAGCACGACAAGCTTTCTGTCGTCGATCGCCAACCGGGAGGCCATCGCTTTCGGCGAAGCGGTCTCGACCCCGATGCGCATGATGTTCGAGACCGTCGAGCAGAGGGCACTGCCGGGGTCGCATATCTACGGCATTCAGGAAAAGCTGCGGAACGGCGATGGCGAAACCGGGCTGCGCGATGTCATCAGGCGCTTGCGCAAGCAGGACGAGAGCAACGTCTATTTCGACCCCGGCAGCGCCGACAGCCCGGAACTGTCATTCGTCGGCGACGCGGTCGCCGAACAGAAACCGTCGGTGCAGCGGCTGGCGCCGGAGGCTTCGGCAGGCCCGGCCGTACATCTGCGCCAGCAGCCATTGGAGTCGAGGCCGGATAACGCCGCAGCCACCCTCGCGCCCGCACAGGCGCCGGCGCCGCGACCCGTTCCGCAACCGGAACCGCAGCTTCGACGCGTCGAGAACAGGCCGCCGGCACCTGCCAACGGACGGCGTTTCGGCCAGGACGCCTATACCGGCGCGAGGACGGAACCGGCCGAGCCGCGGCCGCATGCAGAGCCGGCCGGCGGCGGCCGCGCCAACGATCTGGTGCGCAGCTTCCGTTCCAGCCGCTAGGCTGTATCGACATTCAGGTTTCGGACGCGGCCGGCGCACCGCTTCATCAGGCACAGATGCGGTTTCGACCCTGCTGTTTTGCCTGATAGAGCATCTTGTCCGCCTTGCGATAGAACGCATCGGGCGTCTCGCTGCCATCCCAGATTGCAAGGCCGATGCTGGTCGTCACCCGCAGGCGCACGTCGCCGGCCCTGATTTCCAGATCGGCCACCGCCTTGCGGATACGTTCGGCGAACTTGCGCAGCGATTCCTCGTCCAGATTGGGAACCACGATGGCAAACTCTTCGCCTCCAAGGCGCGCGACCACGTCGTGATAGCGCGTGAATTCCCTTACGCAGTAGGCCACGCCGCGCAGCACCTCGTCGCCGACATCGTGGCCATGGGTGTCGTTGATCGCCTTGAAGTGATCGAGATCCAGGATCATCAGCCCGACCGGCTTGCCGATACGGCCGAATTCGTCGAGATATTCGCGCAGTGCATCATCGAAGAAACGACGATTTTGCATACCGGTCAGCGCGTCGGTGAGCGCCGCCTGCTCCAGCGTCTCGGAACGGCGGCTCAGCGTCTGCGTCATCTCGCGCAGCTTCAACTCCTCGCGTACCTGGGTCCGGATCTGCGGATAGATGAAGAAGAGCCCGAACACCACGTCGGTGGCGACGAGAAGCGCTGCCGAGAATGTCGAGGTCTGGATCGTTGGCCAATAACCGAACAACCGGCCCGCCGCCCCGCCATCGGCGATAAGCGAGCCGGCAAGCATCACGCCCGCCGCCAGCAACAGCGTCATGAAGACAAAAAAAGCTATTTCAGCCCTGTGGAATTTCAAGGAGGGTTCACCGCTTCGCCAACTACCGCCATTATCCCTCGAGGAGGCCTTACAACGGGTTAACGCAACGGTAGCAAATTGCTCGTACCGACCACTTTCAGGTTAGGGTTCCGTGTTCGGTTTCGCCGTTTGCTCCGGCCGCCATCCTGGTCCATTCATTGCCGCACTGGGTGCGAAACCAGGTCATCTGCCGCTTGGCATATTGGCGACTGGCGGTCTTGGCGAGCGTAGCCGCCTCGTCCAGTGAGATCTCGCCCGCGATCGCGCGGCGCAACTGGCCGACGCCGATCGCCTTCATCGCCGGCATGGCGGGCGCAAGCCCGCGCGCCAGCAACGCCCGCACTTCCCCGACCGCACCGTTTGCGAGCATGGCGTCGAAGCGCGCCTCGATCCTCCGCGCCAGCCAGGCACGATCCGGCTCGATGATGATGCGTTTCGCCGTGGCTGGATCGACGAGCGGCGCGCCCCGCTCGGCCTGCCAATCGAGGATCGAGCGCCCTGAGACTTCAAGCACCTCCAGCGCCCGCACGATCCGCTGTCCGTCGGCCGGCTTGATCGCCATCGCTGCATCCGGGTCCTGGCGCCGGAGCATCCGGTGCAGCCCCGACGCGCCCTCCTCGGTCAGGCGGTAGCGCCACCTCTGCCGCACGGTATCGGGTATGTCCGGCATGGCCGAAAGGCCGCCCAGCAGGGCGCGGAAGTAAAGACCGGTGCCGCCGACGAAGACCAGCGGTTTTCCGGCGATCCCGGGATCGGACAGGAGCCGCCCGACATCGGCGAGCCAGGCGCCGGTGGAATAGGGTTCGGCAGGATCGACATGGCCGTAGAGACGATGTGGAACCCGACGCATCTCGTCTGCCGACGGCCGCGCCGTCAGGACGTCGAGCACTGAATAGACCTGCATGGAATCGGCGTTGACGACGACACCGCCGCGCGCCTCGGCGGTTCGCAAAGCCAGTGCGGACTTGCCGCTTGCGGTCGGCCCGGCTATCAGGACCGCCTGCGCCGCCCCTCCTGTCAAGCCGGAAATCCCGATGCCATTGGTCGCAACCCTGATCGCCAATCCGACCAATCCCTGCCTGACGCGCGAGATGGCCGCCGAAATCGCCGCCAGCCTTGGCACAGACGCCATCGACTGGCTAGCCCCGGACATCGCCTGCGACTTGCATCTACCGGACACCGCGGACGCGCGGGAAGCGGAACGGAATGCCCGGCGCCTGCTCGGCGAAACGCCCGTCGACCTGGTCGTCCAGCCTGAGGAAGGACGGTGCAAGCGCCTGCTGATCGCCGACATGGATTCGACCATGATCGATCAGGAGTGCATCGACGAACTGGCCGACGCGATGGGCATCAAGGAGCGGGTCGCCGCGATCACCGCGCAGGCCATGAACGGCGAGATCGCCTTCGAACCGGCGCTCCGCCAGCGCGTGGCGCTGCTGAGAGACCTGCCCGTCACGACGATCGACGACGTGATAAAGACCCGCATCACGCTTGCCGCCGGCGGCCGCCAGCTTGTCGCGACCATGAAGCGTCATGGTGCCCACGCGGCGCTGGTGTCCGGCGGATTTACGGCGTTCACGGCGCGTATCGCCGCAATGCTGGGCTTCGACGACCACAAGGCCAACACGTTGCTGGAACAGGACGGGCGACTGACCGGGGAGGTTGCCGAACCGATCCTCGGCCGCGACGCCAAGGTCGCAGCCCTGCTCGACCACTGCGCCCGCCTCGGTGTAGAGCCGGCCGATGCGATTGCCGTCGGCGACGGCGCCAACGATCTCGACATGCTGGCCCATGCCGGCAGTGGCGTGGCGCTGCATGCAAAACCGGTGGTGGCAGCGGCCGCGCGGTTCCGCGTCGATCATGGCGACCTGACGGCATTGCTGTTCATGCAGGGCTATCGATTGGAGCAATTCGTCCAGTGAAGGCCGGCGCGACCATAGAGACCGGGCGGCTGGTGCTGCGCCATTGGCGCGCCGACGACATCGAACCGTTTCACCGACTGAATTCCGACGATCGCGTGATGCGGTTCTTCCCGTTCAGGCGCGACAGGAAGCAATCGGCTGAGATGCTTGAACGGATTCGCCGGATGGTGGCCGATGACGGATTCGGCTGGGCCGCGATCTGCCGCAGGGATGACGACACGACGATCGGATTTTCCGGCCTGTCGCGAATCGGCTTCGAAACCGCTTTCACCCCGGCGGTCGAGATCGGCTGGCGCCTGCTGCCGGAGCACTGGCGCAAGGGCTATGCCAGCGAAGCCGCGCGCGCCCTGCTGGCGCACGGTTTCAACGATCTCGGACTCGACGAGATCGTATCCTTTGCCGTGCAGGACAACCATGCCTCGACGGGCGTCATGCGGGCCATCGGCATGACGGCCGAGCCGGAACTGGATTTCGACATGCCGGGCATCGCCGACGACATGGCGCATCTGCGCCGCCATGTCTTCTATCGGATGAGGCGGGAGGATTGGCGGGCACGGGCCTGAACCCGCGCCCTTGATCTCACTGCATACGCAGCGTGACGAAGCGCAGTTCGCCGGTTTTCGACGACAGCATCAGCAATGCATTCTTGCGTCCCTGATCCTTCAACTCGTCGATCCGGGACACGACCTCGTCCGGATTGGCGACCGAATCCTGCGCGATCTCGACGATCACATCGCCGGCATTGACGCCCTTGTCGGCGGCAACGGAGCCGCCCTCGACCTCGGTAATGACCACGCCGGAGACCTCCGCTGCGATGCCGAAGCGCTCGCGCACTTCATCGTCCAGTTCGGCGATCGTCATGCCCAGCACCTTCGCCGAGGCCACCTTGTCGCCGCTATCGCCGCCGGTTTCGCCGGCATCGGCCAGCTTCTCGCCATCTTCCAGGCGGCCGAGCGTTACATTGACGGTCATCTCCTCGCCCTTGCGGACGATCACCACCTCGACCTCCTTGCCGACGGGACTTTCAGCGACGATACGGGGCAGGTCGCGCATTTCCTCGACCGCCTTGCCGTCGAAGCGGATGATCACATCGCCCGGCTGGATGCTGCCATTGTCGACCGGACCGCCCTTGATGACCCCGGCCACCAGCGCACCGGTGGTCTTCTTCATCGCCAGGCTCTCGGCGATGTCCTCGGTGACCGGCTGTATGCGCACGCCGAGCCAGCCGCGCCGCGTCTCGCCAAACTCGCGCAACTGGTCGATCACGCCGACCGCCAGTTCGGAGGGAATTGAAAATCCGATACCGATCGACCCGCCCGACGGCGATATGATCGCCGTGTTGATGCCGATGACCTCGCCGTTCATGTTGAACAGCGGCCCGCCGGAATTGCCTCGGTTGATCGCCGCGTCCGTCTGGATGAAATCGTCATAGGGGCCGGCGTTGATGTCGCGATTGCGCGCCGAGATGATGCCGACGGTGACCGTGCCGCCGAGGCCGAACGGATTGCCGATCGCCATCACCCAGTCGCCGATGCGCATCTTGTCGGAATCGCCAAACGCCACCTCGGTGAGCTTGTGCTTCGCCGGATCGACCTTCAACAGCGCAAGATCGGTCTTCGGGTCGGTTCCCAGCAGCTTGGCCGCAAGCTTGCTGCCGTCGGAGAAGTTGACCTCGATTTCATCGGCGTCGGTAATGACGTGGTTGTTGGTTACGACCAGGCCTTCCTCGGCGTCGATAACAAAGCCGGAGCCCAGCGACTGAACGCGTCGCGGCGTTTGCCGGTTGCCGTTTTCGCGATCCTTGAAGAACTCGTCGAAGAAATCCTGGAACGGCGAGCCCTCGGGCAGTTGCGGCATGGGCACCACGTCGCCGCCACCGGTCACCTTTTGCGACGTCGAGATGTTGACCACGGCGTCGAGCAGGCCTTCCGCCAGGTCGGCAACCGAAGCCGGGCCGGTCTGTTGCTGCGCCAGCGCCGCGCCCACGGGCGCGCCCGGCACCACCAGGCAGGCGGCGACGAAAACCATCGCCGCGCCGCGCACGACACGACGGCCGAACTCAGTTCCGCAACGCATTGCCGCACTGTTGGTCATTAGAGATCGCCTCCCGATTGGCGGGCCTGATTAAGTTCCCGCATGGCTTTGCACAAGAATTACGGCACCGATGCGGCCTTTTGAAGCGCGGAAGCACCCAGGCACATTGACGATTGCGTTACCCGCGAACGAGCCAGACGATCCCGACGCCGACTGCGACCGCAACAAGCCCCGCCACCCGCAGCATTTCCTCCGGCGCAGCGGACGCTTCCGCGGCCACGCGTTTGGCAAACCCCGGAAAGGCGCCATAGAAGACGCCTTCGATCACCAGCACGAGACCGATGGCGGCAATGAAATCGGTCATCGCCGCCGGTCCGCCCTACTGGCCCGAGGACGAAAGGCCGGGCACGCCCGTGCCCTCCTGCGGAGCGGTGCCTTCCGCGTCGGAGAAGAAACGGAAAAACTCCGAATTGGGCGACAGCACCATGGTGGTGTCGGAATTCTGCAGCGCATGGCTATAGGCGATCATCGAGCGGTAGAAGTCGAAGAACTCCGGATCGCGGCCGAAGGCGTCGGCGAAGATCTTGTTGCGCTCGCCTTCGCCCTCACCGCGCAGGATCTCCGACTCCCTTCGCGCCTCGGCGACGATCTCGACCACCTCGCGGTCCGCCCGCGCGCGAATGCGCTGCGCCGCCTCCCGGCCGCGCGCCCTCAGCCTCTCGGCTTCGGCAAGGCGCTCCGCCTTCATCCGGTCATAGGTCTGCTGCGACACCTCCGCCGTCAGATCGGTACGCCGGATGCGCACATCCTCGATCTTGAGACCGAGCGACACGGCGTCGGGACGCAGGCTGTCGGCGACTTCGCGCATCATCGCGCTTCTTTCCTCCGACAACGCCGCCTCGAAGCCGCGCAGGCCGTAGACCCGGCGAAGGGCGGCGTCGAGACGCGTCTTCAGACGCTGTTCGGCCAATTGCACGCTGCCCGACACGGTCTGGCGGAAACGCCGCGGATCCTCGATGCGATAGGCGATGAAGGCATCGACCTCGTAGAACTTGCCGCCGGAAACCTGTACGCGGATGTCGTCGAGATCGAAGCGCAGGATGCGGTCCTCGATGAGCTGCACATTGTCGGCTTCGACGAAGGCGAAGGGCAGCTTGAAATAGAGGCCGGGCTCGGATTTGACGTCGACGATCTCGCCGAAACGCAGCACGATCGCCTGCTGGCGCTCGTTGACGACGAAAATCGATCCGTAGACGATCAGCGCCACGAGCGCTGCCAGCGCGCCGAGAATGGGAAGACGGTTGCTCATCAGTTGTTCCCCGCTCCTTCGCGGCGTTTATCTATCTCGGGCAGCGGCAGATAGGGCACGACGCCCGACCCCGCATCCTTCTCCAGGATCACCTTGTTGGAGTTCTTCAGCACCTGCTCCATGGTCTCCAGGAACATGCGCTTGCGGGTCACGTCCGGCGCCTTGGCGTATTCGTCATAGACGGAGATGAAACGTTGCGCCTCACCCTGCGCCTCCTGCACGATACGGTTCTTGTAGGCGGCCGCATCCTCGCGGATCTGCGCACCCTGCCCGCGCGCCTGGCCAAGCTTCTGGTTCGAATACTGGTTGGCTTCCTCGACGAAGCGATCCTCGTCCTGCTCGGCGCGCTGCACCTCGTCGAACGCGTCGGCCACTTCCCGCGGCGGCGCAGCGTCCTCGATCGAGATCGCGTTGACGTTCAACCCCGCCCCGTACTCGTCGATCGTGTTCTGGATGATCTGGCGCACCGCCTCGGCGATGCCGGCGCGGTCGTCGCGGAACACGTCCTGCGCCTGGCGGCGGCCGACCACCTCGCGCATCGCGCTCTCGGCCACCTGGCGCACCGTGTCGTCCGGGTTCTGCACGTTGAACAGATTGGCCGCCGGGTCACTGACCTGATAAGCCACGGTGAACTGCACGTCGACGATGTTCTGGTCGCCCGACAGCATCAGGCCGGATGAATTGCCGCCGCTGCGGTTGCTGCCGCCGATGGTGAGCAGTTTCTCGGCGGTGTTGACCTTTTCGACCGTCTCCAGCGGCCACCAGTGGAAATGCAGACCGGGCGCGGAAACCTCCTCCTTCGGCTTTCCGAAGCGCAGTTCCACGCCGAGTTCGTCCGGCTGGACGGTGTACACCGCCTTGAACGACCACAGCACCAGGATGCCGGCCGCCAGGATGCCGAGAAAGGCCGGGCTGGTGCCGCCGCTGCCGGGGATGATGCCTTTCAGCCGGTCCTGCCCGCGCCGGATGATGTCCTCAAGGTCGGGAGGCGTGCCCTGCGGCTTGCCGCCGCGCGGGCCCTGCCCCCACGGACCGCCGCTGCCATTGTTGCCGCCGCCGCCCCACGGGCCGCCGCCGTCTCCGCCGCTCTGATTGCTCCAGGGCATGAAGATCCTTTCAAGCGTTACACGCACTGCGCCGCGCGCAAGGTCGGCGCGGCCGGTTTTGAAGTGGTTATAGGGATGCCGATACCCGCTTTCAACGCGCAATGGCGCTGAATTGCAGGAATTTGCAGCACTTTCAAGGCGACTATCCGTCGCCTTTCGCGCCACGCTCATAGACGACGTAACGCGTGGCGTGGCTGTCCCTTTCGCCGGCGGGGAAGGCCTCGGATCGGACCATCCGCCAGATTTCCGGGTCGATCGCCGGGAAAAACGTGTCGCCGTCCGGGCCCGCCAGGATGTGGGTCACACGCAACCTGTCGGCCAGCGGCAGCGCTTCGGCATAGATCTGGCCGCCGCCGATGACGCTGATCTCGCGCGCTTCCGCCATGCACCGCGCCCGCACGCGGGCAAGCGTGATCGCGTCGGCAAGCGATGCGACACGCTCAACGCCGTCCGTCGCCCAGTCGGCGTTGCGGGTTACCACGATGTTGAGCCGGCCGGGCAGCGGCCTGCCGATGCTGTCGAACGTCTTGCGTCCCATGATCACGGGATTGCCGAGCGTGTCGGCCCTGAAGCGCTTCAGATCCGACGACAATCGCCACGGCAGGCCGCCGTCGCGCCCGATGACGGCGTTTTCGGCGATGGCGACGACAAGGGTGACGGGAAGCATCCCGCTCATACCGCGATCGGCGCCCGGATGGTTGAATCGGCTTCGTAGTTTTCCAGGCTAAAGTCTTCGTAGCGAAACGAAAACAGGTCCGTTACATCGGGATTGAGCCGCATGTAGGGCAGTGTCCCGGGCGTGCGCAGAAGCTGCTGGCGCGCCTGGTCGAAATGGTTGTGGTAGAGATGCGCATCGCCGAGCGTGTGGATGAATTCGCCGGGTTTCAGCCCCGTCACCTGCGCCACCATCATCGTCAGCAGCGCGTAGGAGGCTATGTTGAACGGCACGCCGAGGAAGATGTCGGCCGAGCGCTGGTAGAGCTGGCACGACAACCGCCCGTCGGAAACGTAGAACTGGAACAGGCAGTGGCATGGCGGCAGCGCCATCTGGTCCACTTCGGCCGGGTTCCAGGCCGAAACGATCAGGCGGCGCGAATCCGGATTGGTCCTGATCTGCGCGACCACACCGGCGATCTGGTCGATCGTGCCGCCGTCGGACGCCGGCCACGAGCGCCATTGCGCGCCGTAAACGGGGCCGAGTTCGCCGTTCTCGTCGGCCCATTCGTCCCAGATCGACACTCCGTGCCGTTTCAGATAGCCGATATTGGTGTCGCCCCTCAGGAACCACAAAAGCTCGTGGATGATCGATTTGAGGTGCAATCGCTTGGTGGTCAGCACCGGAAACCCGTCATCGAGGTCGAAAC
Source organism: Rhizobiaceae bacterium (assembly GCA_041397625.1). Lineage (GTDB taxonomy): Bacteria > Pseudomonadota > Alphaproteobacteria > Rhizobiales > Rhizobiaceae > JAWKWH01. Next base: position 402,445 of record JAWKWH010000003.1, on the reverse strand, counting down.
GCGACTGGTGGCCGAACACCGAGCGCGTGCCGGTGCCGGTACGGTCGCTCCGGTCGGAACCATGCTCGAGCACATGGGAAAGAAGGTCGAGATATTGGCGCATCCGCTACCCGTGATTCGATCCGGCAGACCATATAGCAGGACGGCACCGTAGCGAAGGGCCGACGGCACGCCGGCGGCCCCATTCAATCCATTCCCGGCCGGCGGCGGCCTTTTCGCCGGCCGGCCGCGGCGCTACGGGCTAAAGGTCGCCCAGCTTGCCCAGATGCTTGGCCACCAGATAGTAGAAGGTTACGCGGCCCTTGGAACGGTCGGCGGCCATGGTCTCGCACACCTTCGCGATCACGGAATCGCATGTGGCGCCGTCGGTCACGCCCAGCTTCTTGCCGCACCAGCTCGTCTTCACCCGGCCGAGTTCCTTATCGTCGGAACACGACACCAGGGCCGAATCGCGGTTTCTCAGCGCAATGCCCAAATGCTTGACGATCTTGTTGACGATCTCCTCGTCCGCCGTCGCATCGTATTTCCTTACATCAGCAAGATAGTCAGTCATTGTGGTCTCCCGTTTTCGCCGCGCTGAACGCCGGCAATTGTGGCCGCCGCAACCGGCAACAGGCCGGCCCGGTTCCCCCTAAGCTTGCACCGGCGAAAATGGCGCGCCGGGGCGATCGCTGTCAAGACGAGGCACGGATCAATCCGACCTTTCATTTTTGACGCCCACACCCTATATTCAGTCTGTCAGTTCTGCTGACTATGGCGATAAACGGCCGATGTAATAAGCCATTCGGACCCGGGGGCGGTACCCGGCGCCTCCACCACGAACCGCCGGTTGAAGGGCGGTTTCTGATGGGGGCGAAACAGGATCGACGAGGGTGTAAAGATCGTGCTTTTGCCCGGCATTGTACCACCGTTATCGGGCTAACCTTAATAGTTGCCAACGACAACTATGCAGAGGCACGTCTCGCTGCCTAATGGCGGTGCGATAGCTTCACTGAACTCCTGACCGGTATGCTCGGTCAGGCGGGGTCCGGAGGCACCTGGCAACAGAAGCCTCCACTTCCCCAAGATTTTCGCGGCCATCGAAGCGCCAAAACATCACTTGGCGGTTTACGGCGGCCCCAAGCTTGATTACAGCTTCACTTGGAAGCGAGGCAGCCGGCACGAACAATGGCGGAAGATCACATTCGATACGACATCCTGGCGCAGGAGGCGCTTCGAGGCGTCATGCGCAAGGTGATCGCCGAGGTCGCCAAGACGGGCCTGCCGGGCGACCATCATTTCTTCATCACCTTCCTGACCGATGCGCCGGGCGTGCGCATCTCCAGCCGCCTGCGCGAGCGTTATCCCGAGCAGATGACGATCGTGCTGCAATACCAGTATTGGGACCTGAAGGTTTCCGACAGTCATTTCGAGGTCGGCCTGTCGTTCTCCGACGTCCCGGAGAAACTGGTCGTGCCGTTTTCCGCCGTGCGCGGATTCTACGATCCGTCGGTCAACTTCGAGCTCGAGTTCGACGTCCAGCCCGAGGAAGCGGACGGTGAAAAGGGCGAAGGCGAGGTTACGCCGCTGGCATCGGTGAAGGCGGAGAAGCCCGCCGCCAAGCGGACGCCAAAGAAAACCGCGTCCAAGGCCAAGGCGAAGGCTGCGAAGGACGACGACAAGACGGCGAAGACGCCGGTCGAAACCGAAGGCGGCGACGCCAAGGGCGCCGATGTCGTCTCGCTGGACGCGTTTCGCAAGAACAAATAGCGTTTCAGGCCCATGGGCGGTGTCCGCAAGCGTTCGGTGACCATCGGCGGCCACCGCACGAGCTTTTCCGTCGAGGATGAGTTCTTCGCCGAACTGGAACGGCTGGCGACCGCGGCCGACCGTTCGCTGGCCTCGCTCGTCGCCGAGATCGATCGCGACCGGGCGCCGGACGCGAACCTGTCGTCGGCAATCAGGCTTCACATACTTCGCGCCTTGAAACGCGAGATCGATGTCAGCGATTGAGCGAGCGCAGGAACCTGTCGATGCTGAGCGGATCGAATGCCGAGCTTGACGCGCCGCCATCGTCGGCATTGCCGTCTTCGACGGCGTCCGGATCGGGCCGCGGCTGCGGGACCGGTCCGACAGACACCACGTCGCCGACGGCGCCGTCGGGTTCGGCGAGAGCACCCTCCTCGGTCCGCTTGCGCGCCTCCTCGTCCAGCACGCGCCTGATATCGTCTTCCAGCGTACGGCCGGCATTGTCCGCCGGCGGCGAAACCGCCTTGCCGGAGCCGTCGTTCGTAACGGCCGCCGCCTCGCCGGCGGGTTCGCCGGTCTGCGTATCCTCGGCCCGGGTCTCTTCAAGCCGCGCCTGGCGCAGGCTGGCGTAATAGCGCGCCTCGCGGCGCAGCCTCTGTTTCTCAAGCAGGCCGGCCTGCAGCGATTCGACGCGGAACTGCTCGATCTCGAGCGCCCGCTGGGTAAGGAACTGCGCCAGCGGCGCGGTATCGTAGACGGCGGCCATGGCACCGATCCGCCCCTGCGAGGCAATCCGCACAGCCGGCACCGCGCCGACAAGCGCCTCGCGCCCCGGATCGTAGGCGATCTCGGCCGCAACAGCCGCCTCGCCGGTGTTGAGATCGGTGGTCAATTGCGCTTCCAGCCGCGCCTTGTCGTCTTTAAACAGGATGGCCGGCGTACGCACCACGCCGCCGGCGACCACGAAGGTGAACTCCGCCGCCGTCGCCGCAAACGGGCCGGAAGCGATGAGGCCGGGCGCGAAACCCGCGACATCGGCGGCATCGATATCGCGGCCGATCTCGTCGGCCTTGCCGATGAACGCGTCGAAGACATCCGGGTTGACGGCGGGGATGACCGGCGCGGTCACGGTTGCCGTGCCCGAACCGGACAGCGATGAAACCAGCCCGGCAAACGACTTGCCGTTGGCGGTCAGATTGGCGCTGAGCGTCGCTTTGCCGCCGAGCGATTGCGCCCCGGCCAACTCGGCGAGGCGGGCATCCTCATAGCGCATCTGCGCCGACACCAGTGCCGTACCGCCGTTGTTGCGCGCTTCGGCAATACCGGCCAGACGTCCGTCGCGGTAGTCGGCCTTCAGGCCGGAAACGCGAATGCTGTCGTGGTCAACCGCCAATCGCAGCGCCACGTTGCGCAGCGGGTCGGCCAGGCCGATCCCCAGATCGCCGACCGTGAGATCGAGCTCGGCGCCGAAGGGAAACCGCGCTGCGGCGGCAAACGGCGTCGCCCTGGGCTTTTCCGTTTCGTCGAAGCCCAGCGTGTCGTCGCCGAGCAGCATCCCGCCAAGTGAGGACAGGTCAAGCGACGGAACGGTAATAGTGCCGGAAACCGCCGGCATGGTGTCGTCGAACCGCGCCGTCAGCACCGCCTCCACCGGGCCACCATCCGCCGTGCCGCCAAGACCGGTGATCGCCAGTTCGCCATCCTTCTGGTCGATATCGGCGCGGATATCGAGCGGCAAGCCGTAACCGAAACCGGGCAGCGCCAGCCCCGCCGTCGCCAGCCACGGTTCGACATCGTCGGACGAGACTTGCGCCCTGCCCTCCGCCCGCCATGCGCCGTCGACCATGCCGGTCCGGCCGTCAAAGGTCATCTCGGTAGCCTCGCCACGCAGCACCAGCTGGGTGTCGAACAGGCCGTCGGCCTTGCCAGACATGGTCAGGCTGGTTTCCGCCGGCCCGGTCAGACCGAGCGGCACGGCCGGCAGGCCGTAGGCGGCAAACAGCGGCGCGGCGTCGCCATTGTGCATCGTCAGCGTTGTGGTGAACGGCCCGTGCAGACGGCCGTCCAGCGCGGTGGCGGAGCCGGAAAGCGTGAACCGGCTGCCGCCCGTGGCGCCGTTGGCGCTGATCGCCAATCCGACAGACCCGTCATCGTTGGAGGCGCCGCTCGCCACCAGGTCGATGCGCGTATCACCCAGAAGGTCGGGAAATGCAGCCGCCCGTCGCGCCAGGATCGCAGCCAGCGTGCTGCGCGGATAGCGTGCGGCGACCAGCGCGACCAACGGCTCCAGATCGACGGCAACGACCGAGGCATCGATGTTTCCGGTCGGGCTTTCGGGGAAATTCCTGACTTTGCCGGTGGCGCTGACGGTTGCGCCGGCGAGCTCGGCAATCGACAGGCGATCGATATCGAGCAGCCCGTTCTTGAGCCTGAGCGCGGTGTCGACCGATTCGGCCGTCAGTCCCGCCACACTCACCGGCCCGGCCTTGACCACAAGATCGAGATCGTGCTCGGCAAAGCGCGCCGCGCCCCTGTCGTCGATGAAGATCGAGGCAAAGGCGGCAAGTCCGTCGAGATCGAGCGCGCCGCCGTCAAGTCGCATCAGCATCGACGGCCTTGCGCCGGACGGCACCAGATGATCGAGTTCGCCGGTAAACCGCGCCGCACCCAGGATCAGTTCGAGATCGCGGAACGTCTGGCGCTCGGCATCGAGGTCGACACGGGCCGAAAATCCCGCCGCAGGCAACCGCCTGACCGCCTCGTCCACGTCATCGGCCAGCCAGGCGGCAAAACCCGAAGGCTGGCTGATCGCCAGCAACAGCGAACCGTGGAAGCCGAACTGGGCGCCCGTCGCCAGCAGTCCGTCCGCTTCCAGTGTCGCACGGCCGGGCAATTCGGCCGAAAAGGCGGCAATGCTCCAACCCTCGTCGGCGGGCTGGGCCGACAGTTTCACCTGGCGAATGGTGGTGTCGCCGGCGATGATCGCGGGCAGATCGAAATCCACCGTTCCCGGTATCTGCGGTCGCGGCAGGCTCTGCACCAGATCGCGGAACAGGGCGATGCGCTGTATGAGCGGCAGAGCGCCCGGCCCGCCGTCCTTGCCGTCGCCGAAACGCACCTGGCGGCCTTCCGCCCGGATCGAAAACCGCGGATCGTCGCCGAAGTCGAAAAACGCGGTGCCGTCGGCCGTATAGGGATCGATCTCGTCTCCGGTTTCGAACAGAAACTCGGAAATGTCGACCAGGCGATGGTCGACCGAAAACCGCCCGCTGACGCGGAACGGAATGACCGGTTGCTTCTTGTCTTCCTCGACGCTTATGGCAAAGGCTGAAGCGTCGTCGTCGCTGTCGTCCCCCTCGCCCGTTTCGCGCGCCTGCAGGCGGAACAGGCCCTGATAGACCGCGCCGCCATCGGCTATGCGCACATCGCCGTCCGTCTCGATCGCGACCGGCAGCGCCTCGGGCGTGACGTTGAACCGCAACCGCATCGCCCCGTCGTCCCGCAACGTGCCGGTCGAGATCGCCACGTCCATCGGAGAGCCGTCGAAGCGCAGGGCGCCCTTGATTCGCCACGGTCCCGCGAGCGTGCGCGCCGAGATATCCGCATTGATCGCATCCAGCACGTAGTCGCGACCGCCGGCGGCATGGTGCACGGTGATCGCCCCCTCGGTGACCGAGATTTTCTCGAGCGTGATCTGGCTCGGGTCGAAGGGCGTGTTGGGCCGTATCGTCCAGTCGATCAGCCCGTTGTCGGCCACGTCGACCGTCAACCGCGGCTTTCCGAGCCGCATGTCGAAAATCAGGATCTCGCCGCGCATGAACGGCGCGAGTTCCACATCCATCGAGAAGGTTTCGACCGTCAGCGATGGCGCATCGGGCGTGTCGCCGGCAACCTTGACGTCGGTGAACGTGACGGAGGGAAACGGCAAAAGCCTTGCCGTCGCCTCGCCGGCAACGGTGACCCGCCGACCCAGAATGCGGCTCGCCTCGCGCTCGAACTCCGCGCGGTAGGACGTCCAGTCGACAAAGTAGGGAGCGACCAGCACCACGGTGAGTGCCAGGACGATCAAGCCTCCGACCAAGACAAATAGCCGCGCCAGGATAATCCTCCCGCAAAACGGTGGCGTTCGGCGCCTATCCGCAAACCATGATTTAAGCCCTAGTCAAATGACGACAAAGTGGCAAGCAGATCAACTACTGACCGGTCATGCCCGGCTTGACGGTCAAATCAAGGCCATTTCAGGCCGGCAGGATCTTGCCCGGGTTCATGATATCGAGCGGATCGAGCGCCTGCTTGATCGAGCGCATCACTGCCACGCCGGCGCCATGCTCCATCTCCATGAAGCCGGCCTTGCCCTGACCGATCCCGTGCTCGCCGGTGCAGGTGCCGTCCATCTCGAACGCCAGGCGACCAAGACGTTCGAGAAACTGCTCGCAAAGACCGATCTCGGCGGGATCATCGACGTCGATCAGCGGCGCGACATGGAAGTTGCCGTCGCCGACGTGGCCGAGGATCGGCGCGATCAGACCGAGCTCGTCCAGATCCGCCTCGGCCCTAGCGATGCACTCTGCGAGCCTGGAAATCGGCACGCAGACATCCGTCGCCACCGCCTTGGCGCCGGGCCTGAGCGTGAAGCCCGCCCAATAGGCGTCGTGGCGCGCTTTCCACAGTTTGCTGCGCTCCTCGGCGACACTCGTCCACATGAACGGTCCGCCGCCGAACTCCTCGGCGATCTCGCCGAAGGATTCGGACTGCTCTTTCACGCCCGCCTCGCTGCCGTGGAACTCGACGAACAGGCACGGGCTTTCGGGATAGCCAAGGCCCGAATAGAGGTTGGTCGCCTTCATCTGCAGCGCGTTCAAAAGCTCGATACGGGCCACCGGAATGCCCGACTGGATGGTCGTGATCACGGCGTTGCACGCCGCCTCGACGGTCGGGAACGGGCAGACGCCGCCGCCGATCGACTGCGGTATGCCCTGCAACCGCACGGTAAGCTCGGTGATGATGCCGAGCGTGCCTTCCGAGCCCACCAGCAGTCTGGTCAGGTCGTAACCGGCCGAGGATTTCTTGGCCCTGCTGGCGGTCCTGATCTCGCTGCCGTCGGCAAGGACCGCGCGCAGCGAGATCACGTTCTCGCGCATCGTGCCGTAACGTACGGCGTTGGTGCCCGACGCCCTTGTCGAGGCCATGCCGCCGAGCGTCGCATTGGCGCCGGGGTCGATGGGAAAGAACAGGCCGGTATCGCGCAGGTAGGTGTTGAGGTCTTCGCGCGTCACGCCCGGCTCGACGGTACAGTCGAGATCCTCCGGATGCACCTCGACGACGCGGTTCATGCCCGACAGGTCGAGCGAAACGCCGCCGGCCGGCGCATTGACATGGCCCTCAAGCGACGTGCCGACCCCGAACGGGATCACCGGTGCGCGATGCTCGGCGCAGATGCCGACGACGTGGCGCACATCGTCGGCGGTATCGGCGAACACCACCGCGTCGGGCAACTGGCTTGGCAGATAGGTGGTGGTATGGCTGTGCTGCTGGCGCACCGCCTCGCCGGTGCTGAGCCTCTCGCCAAAGCGCTGCTTCAGCACCGAGACAGCCGTGCGGATGCCCGCCTCGTTGCGCTCAACGCGCGGCATGTTCGCCAGTGCCATTCGATCTCTCCGCTTGGACCGCTTCCAACCCCTTGTACGGGGGCGCAGGAACGTTAATCTGACCGCGCATATCGATTTGTCCACCACTTTCACCGCAGGTGGCAAGAGATTCTGAACACAGGAAATTTCGCATGCCCGTCTCAGCACCGTTCCTGTCCGCGCCGATGCCGGTGGAAAAGGACTGGATCGACTATAACGGCCACATGAACATGGCCTACTACAACGTCTTATTCGACCGCTGTGCCGATCAGGCCTTCGACAGGCTCGGCATCGGAGCCGACTATCTTCGCGATCGCGGCCTGTCGATCTACACCGCCGAAATCCATGTCTGCTATCTGCGCGAACTGCATCTGGGCGACGCGGTGCGCTGCACCTTCCATCTCGTCGATCACGACGAGAAGCGGCTGCACGTCTATCAGGAGTTGAGCCACGTCGACGGCTGGCTGTCGGCGACCTGCGAGGCCCTGTCGCTGCATGTCGACATGAGCGGGCCAAGGGTGGCCGCCTTTCCCGGCGATATTGCCGCCAACGTCGCCGCCATGGCCGCGGACCACGCCGCCGTGCCGCGACCCGACCGCATCGGCCGAACCATCGGCATCCGCCGCAAAGCCGGCTGAGGTGGACGGATAGCCCGCCTCATGCTCGCGCACCTTGCCCGCCTGCCCCACATTGTACGCTCCTGGGTCGAACCGCATCTGAAGCGCTTCGCCAGCGAGAAGCAGCCGCTGATCTGGATCCTGTCGCTGCTGGTCGGCTTCGGCGTCGGTGTCGCCGCGATTCTGTTCCGCGAACTGATCGGCCTGTTCCAGCTTCCATGGCTGGCAACGCGGTCCGAAAAGGTGTTGACCGCCGCGCTCGACCTGCCCTGGTACACGATCCTCGCCGCCCCCGTCGCCGGCGGGCTGGTCGTCGGCCTGCTGCTCACCCGCATCAGCTCGCGCCGTGCCGGCGGCGTCGCCGATGTCATCGAGGCGCGGGCGCTTTCCGGCCGCAAGCTGTCGCTCTCCGATGGGCTCTGGTCGGCGCTGATCACCACCATTTCGCTCGGCAGCGGCACAAGCGGCGGCCGCGAGGGACCGGTCATCCATCTGGGCGGAACGCTGGCCTCGGCGATCGCCGAACGGACCGGCCTGCCGCAGGCGAGCCGGCGCACCCTGCTTGCCTGCGGCGTCGCCTCGGCAATCGCCGCCTCGTTCAACGCGCCGATCGCCGGCGTGCTGTTCGCCCACGAGGTTATCCTCGGCCACTACTCGATGCGCTCCTTCGTGCCGATCGTCATTGCGTCGTCGGCCGGCAGCCTGTTGTCGCGGGTCTGGTTCGGCGACGCGGCGGCGTTCTTCCTGCCGGAATACCAGGTCACCTCCTACTGGGAATTCCCGGCGTTTGCGCTGCTCGGCATCACGGCGGCGGCGGTGGCGATCCTGTTCGAGTTCTCGCTGTTTGCGGCCGATTTCGTCTCGCGCAAGATCACCGTGCCGCTGTGGACGCGGCCGGTCATCGGCGGGTTCGCCGTCGGCCTGATCGCCATCGCCTTTCCGCATGTGCTCGGCGTCGGCTACGAAGTCACCGACATGGCGCTGTGGAACCAGTTGCCGCTCTATCTGTTGTTGCTGCTGATCGTCGCCAAGACGGCCGCGACCGCGATCACGCTCGCCGCGCGCTTCGGCGGCGGCATTTTCTCGCCGTCGCTTTATCTCGGCGCGCTCGCCGGCGGCGCCTTCGGCATCATCGCCTCTTCGATCTTTCCCGAGCTGGCCTCGTCCAACGGCCTCTATGCCATCCTCGGCATGGGCGCTGTGGCCGGCGCCGTGCTCGGCGCGCCGATCTCGACCACGATGATCGTCTTCGAACTGACCGGCGGCTACACGCTGTCGGTGGCGCTGTTGCTTTGCGTCGCCATCGCCCACGGCATCACCCAGGCGGTGCACGGCCATTCATGGTTCCAGTGGCAGCTCGAAATGCGCGGCATTTTCGTCACCGACGGTCCGCACACGACGGTAACCCATCACACGCGGGTGATGGATTTCATGGACCCTGTCGGCGAGGACGACGACACCGAGTTCGACGCCGAGCGCGGCGTGCCGGCGCTGAAACCCACCGATTCGCTCGACCAGGCACTGCGCGCCTTCGATACCGGCGGCCATGCCAGCCTGCCGGTGACCGACCCGCAGCACCCCTCGACCATCATCGCCAAGGCAAGCCATGTCAAAGCGCTGCGCTACTTCAACCGCGCGCTGGTCAGCGCCAGTGAGGAGGAGCATCGCTAGAGCGGCTTCGACATTCACGCTTCCGGCTACAGCTTCGCCAGCGCCTCGTCGAACGGCTTCAGCTCGTTGTCGAAGAACCCACGGTACTGGTCGTAACCTGCATCGAGGAAGGCATCGCGCGCCTCCTCGACAATCGCCTTTCCGTCCATCACCATGTCCCGGTCTCCGGAAATCTTGCCGATCTCCAGCCTGGTACCGCCGAGCTCGATCATCGCCACGCCCCAATCCCTGGGCGATTTCTCGAACGTCCATTGCGACAGCGCCGCCTTAAACGCATTTGCCGCTTCCTCGAAACGGGCAGTTTCGCCGGTCAGTTTTCCCATCGTCTTGAGCGCGTTGCCGAGATTGATCTGCGTGACCGCCCACTCCGCCGGCATCTGGTCGCGCGTCTGCACCTCGAGCGTGGCGTGATAGGCTTCGACCGCCTGTTCGATCGATCCGGTGTCACGCTTTCGCTCGCCGATTGCCAGATAGGTGTTGGCGAGGTTGCGCTGCGCCGCGCTCCAGGCCAGCGGTTCGTCGTCGGGCGACTGGTGCGCAAGCGCCGTCTCCAGCGCCTCCACGGCGCGGTTGAGCGTTTTCGTTCCCTTGCCGCGCATGCCGATGTTGAGCAGCGCATTGCCGATATTGCTCTGGGTGACCGCGAAGTAGAACGGTTCCCTGTCGGGCGAGAACACCTTCAGCGCCTGCCGGTAGGCCTTGACCGCGTCGTTCAGCCACTTCGTGCCTTCCTGGCGCAGTCCTATCTCGGCGAGCACGTTGCCGATATTGTTGTGCGTCTTGGCCCACAGCACCGGAACCTCGCCACGCGGCCGCTCCTCCAAAGCCTCGCGATAGGCGGCAAGCGCGATATCGAACGACTTGAAACCCTCCTCGCGCCGGCCGAGCGACCACCAGGCACCCGCCAGATTGTTCTTCGCCTCGGCCCAGTCGCGCGGCCTCTCATCGCGCGGCGCGAGACGAAGCGCGTCCTCGTAGACATCGATTGCCCGGCGCAGGACATCCTGGTCGCCGGCAAGGCTGCCCTGGTTTGTCAGCGCATCGGCCTCGCCCAGCCGGTAGCGGAAGGCGCGGGCATCATCCCAGTTTTCCGCTTGTTCGAAGGCAGCACGAAACCGGTCGGCGGCAAGCCCGTAGTCGAACGACAGCAGCGCGGTTTCCGCGTGGTCGGCGTAGACGGAGGCAAGCTCCAGCCTGTCCGCGGACAGTTCGCCTTCGCGCTTGTCCAGCGCGATCGACAGATCGTCTGCACGCGCGGACGCCATGGCGCGGTATTTGCGGGCAAGCCCGATCGCGCCTTCCGCCTCGGCGCGCGCGGCAAGGCCGGCAAGGCGCTTCAATTCCGCGTCGGAGCGCGCCGGTGTTACCCGTTCGGCGAGAAACCGTTTCAGGTTTTCAGCGCCCTGGCGCAATTGCCGGCCGATCTGCGCCGGACCGGCGCTGGTGTCGACATCGAGCTCCGCCAACATACCATAAAGCGCGTCGAGCGGCAGGTCCTCGCGACCCGCCAGGCGCTCGACATAGGACCGCGTCGCCTCCGGCGTCGCCGCGATCGTCAGGAGCAGGTCGCGCCGCGCGCCGCGCAGTTCGCCTTCGTCGCCCTGTTCCTCCTCGGCGTTGCCGCCGAAATAAAGCAGGCGCCGCAAGCTGGCATTCGTCCATGGCCGCTGCCGGGTTCCGGTCTTCAGATAAACCTCCTCGGTGACCATGGTCATGATGTCGGAAAACCGCTGCTCGCCGGCGGAGAAATGCTTGATCAGCGCCGCCGCATAGGGGCTGTTGCCGCCGGCCTCGCCGTCGAGCGCCGCCCTGCCCGGCTCGGCGGCAAATCCGATGACCTGGCCGAGGTTTTCGGCATCGCCGCCATCGGAGAGAATTGTCATTCCGCGCGAAATGCCGAGCCCCTCCTTTCCGACCGGAACACCGGCGGGGCCGTCGCCGGTCAGCACCGTCGTTCCCGGCGGAAACGGGTTCGTGCGGCAGGCATCGATCAACAGTATGACGATGTCGGTACGGGCACGCAGCGGTGCGAGGAGTGCGGACAGCGACACCAGGCCCTTGCCCGCGTCGAGCACGCCGGGCTCGGCATCGACCGGCAGCAGGAAGTTCTCGCCGCCCGCCTCGACGCCATGGCCGGAGAAATAGACCAGCGCGACATCGGCGCCGGAGACCGCCTCGACAAATCCGTCGACGTCAGCGGCAAGCGCATCGGCGTCACGGTTTTCGGCAAGCTTCACCGAGAAACCCAATCGTTCGAGCAAGCCCGCGACCGCCCGCGCGTCGTTGACCGGATTGGGCAGCGCCGGCAGATGGGCGTAACCCGACTGGCCGATGACAAGCGCCTGGCCACGCAGCGCCTCCGCCACGGCCACGCCGACATTGGCCGGAACGAGTAAAACCAGCCAGGCGGCAATGATCAGCCAGTATTGCCAGACAGATTTCAAAATCGAGGTTCCCGGCCCTTACTGCGGCAATCATGTATGTCACCATCTTGAGCCAATCATGGCAAGCGTGCCGGCAGGCACCGACGCGCGGCGTGACACGCCAGCGGATCCGCCTTCGATCCGACACATTTCGGGTGTTGCAATCCTGCCCGGCCGCTTTGGGCCGCCTTGTCTGGAGAACCGCCGACCATGTCGCAGCAGACCGCGAAAGAGCAAAGCCTCCCGGCAACCGATCCTTCCATCCACAACAAGATCACCGCCCTCGGCATACTTGGCGCGCTTGCGGCAACCGTGCTCATGGGCAGCGAGATCGCGTTTGCCGATGCCGCCGCGATCTGGGCGCTCTCCGGTTTCCTGCACGTGGCGGGCATCACGCTCATCGTGCTCGGCGTGGCGGTCTCCCTGCCGGCCGTCTGGGCCTGCATCGCCATCGCCAGGCTCGCCTGGCGGGCGGAATCCGACCCCCGGAACAACTGACCGCAGCGCCGGCCGGCCGGCTTATCCGCCCACGACCTCCGGCTTGCCGAACAGCCCGCCCAGGAAGGCATAGAACCATTTCGCCTGCGCCTCGTCGTGGAGCATCATCAGCCGTGTCTGCTCGTCCGGCGTCTGCGCGCCCGGCTTGTCATGGAACGCCCAATCGCTGTCGCGCCAGCGCCGGAATCCCTCGACCGTCACCTCCGGATGAAACTGCAGGCCGTAGACCCGCTCGCCCAGGCGAAACGCCTGGTTCTCGAACATGTCGCTGCGCGCCAGGTGTTCGGCGCCGGCAGGCAGGCCGAAGGCGTGGAAATGCGCCTGGGTGAACCAGCGCGGCCGGTCGAGAAACCCGCCCGCCGCACCGGTCGGCTCCACCTGATAATAGCCGAATTCGCACAGACCGCTTTCCGGCGCGCCCACCGGGGCGCCGAGATGGTGGGCGATCTGCTGCGCGCCGAGGCAAATGCCGAGCATCGGCACATCCGCCTTCAGGCAGGCGTCGATCCAGCGATATTCGTCGCGCAGGAACGGATACCTGCCGCTCTCGCCGGCGAAATGTGCGCCGCCGAGGATCACCGTGCCGGCAAGCGTTTCGTCCGGCTCGTCCAGCGCCTCGCCGGCGAACGGCCGGCGCAGGTCCGTCCTGAAGCCGGCGCTTGTCAGAAAGGTCGAAACCCGGTCGTCGACCGGATCGGGATGGTGCTGGATGACAAGCACGCGGTCGCGCATGGCTGGTCCTCGCTCACTCGCCCGCAAGCAGGCGCGGGCGGCGGACGCTACACCGGCCCCGGCCCGGCCGGCAAGACAGGATGAACGGGTCTATCCATCGTAGCTGATGCGATAGATGACGTCGGCGAAATCGTCCGATACCAGGATCGAGCCGTCCGGCAGTTCCTCGATGTCGACCGGCCGTCCGATGGTCGTGTCGCCATCCAGCCAGCCATCGGCGAACACCTGCCTGTCGATCGCGTTTCCGGCCTCGTCGAACCGCACCCGCATGATGCGATAGCCGACCGGTTCGGAACGGTTCCAGGAGCCGTGCTGGGCGACGAACGCGTCGTTGCGATATTCGGCCGGGAACATCGAGCCGTCATAGAAATCGATGCCGAGATTGGCCGAATGGGCCTGGAACTCGATCTCCGCAGGCGTCACCTCGCCCATCGGTTCTTCGTCATCATAGCCGGCAAGCTTCGTATTCTTGCCGCCGAAATAGGGATAGCCGAAATGCTGGCCGGCGGCGGTCACGCGGTTGAGTTCGTCCGGCGGGACGTCGTCGCCCATGCCGTCGGCGCCGTTATCGGTGAACCAAAGTTCGCCGGTTGCCGGATGCCAGTCGAAACCGACGGAATTGCGCACGCCGTCGGCAACGATCTCCCAGTCCGAACCGTCCGGGTTCATGCGCGCGATTTTGCCGGTATTCTGTTCCAGGTCGCAGATGTTGCACGGCGCGCCGAGCGCCACGTAGAGCTTGCCGTCGGGTCCGAAATCGGTATAGCGCCAGCCATGCGAGCGCTTGTTCATCAGCCCGTCCCTGACCGTGACGAGCGGTTCGATAGGGCGCGTGGTGTCGGCGGCGTCCGGCGGCGACCAGCGCACGATCCTGTCCTGCAGGCCGATATAGAGGTTGCCGTCGCGCACCGCCACGCCGTTGGGCACGTTGAGCCCGTCAGCCCTTTCTATCACCTCGTCGGCCACGCCGTCGCCGTTCTGGTCGACAAGCGAATAAACGTGGCCGCGGCGCGACCCCACATAGATCACCCCGGTCGCCTCGTCGATGTCGATGGATCGCGGGCCCGGCATTTCGGCAAAGACCGAGATCGTGAACCCCGGCGGCAGGCTGATCCTCGAAAGCAGGCCGGAGAAATCCGCCGCAGGCGCGGTCGTGGTCGGGCCGGCCATCATCGCGAGCGCCGAAACCAGTCTGATTTTCATGCCTTTTCTCCCTTGCGCGGTCACGCCCTCGCCCGCCCGCCCCGTTGTACGGCCGAAACCTGAATGTCGATTACAGCCTAACGGTCGCCGGGCGGCCGTGGCAAACCACGATCTGTTAAAACGCGGCCGGCGCCACCGCTCCCAACGTTAGTATTGCCACAGATATACTTCGGCGACTGATGTAAAATTCGTTTCCGCCAAAGAACAAGGGAGCGAATGCCATGCCTGACAATTATCGCAGCCTTGCCAAGAAGATCGACAAGCTTGCCGCCCGCATCGACAAGCTGGAATCGGGTACCGCTTACGGGGTTGTCGCGGGAAGCGGCGACCACGACGGTGACCTCAGCGATGGCCCGTATTTCTGCGGCCTGCCGGTGGTTCCGCCGCGCGTCTTCGCGCCCGACGTGTCGTCGGACCGCGAGCGCCTTATCGTCTACATGGACAAGAAGTGGGTCAACGGCACCGTGCTGCATTACTACTTCTTCGCCGAAGGCGCCTGGGCCGGCCCGGCTGGCGAGATGCAGCTGGTGCGCGACGGCTTCAAGGTGTGGGAGGATGTCGGCATCGGCGTCCGGTTCGAGGAAGTCGACAATATCGAGGATGCAGAGATCCGCATCGGCTTTCTGCAGGGCGACGGCGCCTGGTCCTATGTCGGCCGCGACGTCATCGACATTCCCGGCCAGTTCGAGCGCACGATGAACTATGGCTGGCGCATCGCCTCCGATCCGCGCGGCGTCGATGTCGCGGTACACGAGATCGGCCACACGCTGGGCTTCCCCCACGAGCACCAGAACCCGTTTGCCGGCATCGTCTGGGACGAGGAAGCCGTCTACAACTATTTCGGCGGCCCGCCCAACAACTGGCCGCGCCAGCAGACTTTCCACAACGTGCTGAGGAAACTGCCGGCGGCCACCGTCGAGGGATCGGACTGGGATCCCGATTCCATCATGCATTACGGCATCGCGCCGGGGCTGATCCTGCAGCCCGACGAGTTTCGCAACGGCATCACGCCGGAGCTCGGCCTGTCCGATCACGACATGGAGGAGGTCAAGCGTTTCTATCCTCCCATCGCGGACAGCGACTACCCCCAACTCGAGGTGTTCCGTCCGCGCATGCTGTCGCTCAATCCGGGCGACCAGTCGAACTTCCTCATCCTGCCCGAGGCGACGCGCGACTACACGATGCAGACCTTCGGCCGTTCCGACACGGTGATGGTACTGTTCGAGGAGCGCGACGGCGAACTGCGTTATGTCGACGGCGACGACGACAGCGGCCTGTCGACCAACTCGAAGATCGAGGCGAAGCTGATAGCCGGCAAGCGTTACGTGTTGCGCATCCGGCTCTATCTGAGCTGGGCGAGCGGCAAATCGGCCGTGATGTTGTGGTGACGGGCGTGCCGCGGGTGTCCGCGGCCTGATGCACAAAGGACACAGTCGGGCGCAATCGCCGGCGTCCCGGACGGCGCGCGTATTCCTGGCGCGCGCCCTTCCCAATTTGGCCTTAATTGGTGCATGAGAAGACCCGGGCATTTTTCCCGGGTTCTTAGTGCGTGCGGCAGGTCGTATATCGATGAGGCAAACAGGTCGGATAATCGCAGTAATCGCGATGGCGGCGCTGACGGCTTGCGCATCGCCGGCCGCCAGGCGTATTGCCGCGGTCGACAATGCCGGCACGGCCGGGCTTTCCTCCGAGCGCATCCTGATCGCCACCACGCGCAAGCCGGCCGGAACGGGCCGCGAACTGTTCTCCGGCGAGCGGGCGGCGACCGTCAACCACGCGGCGGTCACCGTGACCATTCCGCCGGTACACAAGTCCGGTGCGCTCGAGCGCCCGCGCCGCGGCGATCCGCAGCCCGACAAGCACTTCACCATCCGCGATCCCGCTTATCTTGAAGACGAGGCCGCCTTCGTCGAGGCGGTCAATACCGCGATCGACCGATCCGGCGGCAATCAGGACGTGCTGGTTTTCGTCCACGGCTACAACAGCGGCTTTTCCGACAGCGTGCTGCGGTTTTCGCAGTTCGCCCACGATGCCGGCTTCGATGGCGCCACGGTGCTGTTCAGCTGGGCGTCGCGCGGCAGCGCGGTCGAGTATCTCTACGATCGCGAGAGCGCGACGATCGCCCGCGACGGACTGGAGCGGACGCTCAGGACCCTGACCGGCAGCAAGGCGAAACGCATCCACATCATGGCCCATTCCATGGGCAACTGGGTGGCGATGGAAAGCCTGCGCCAGTTGCAGATCGGCGGCAACCCGACGCTGAACGGCAAGATGGGGGAGGTTGTGCTCGCCTCGCCCGACATCGACATCGACGTGTTCAAGTCGCAGATGCGCCGCCTCGGCCGGCCTGACAAGCCCTACAACCTCTTGATCTCGCGCGACGACCGGGCGCTGAACCTGTCGCAGCGGCTTGCCGGCAACCGGCCACGCCTCGGCAACTATGCCGACGACGCCGGCCTGGTCGATCTCGGCATCGTCGTCTACGACCTGACCGCCGTTGCGGCAGGCGACCGCATGAAGCACGGAAAGTTCTCCGACGCGCCGGAAATCGTGCGCATTCTCGGCACGCGGCTGAGGTCCGGCCACCAGCTCGCAACAAACGAGGTGCGGTTTTCCGATCGTCTCGGCAACCTGACCCGCAACATCGGCCAGGTCGTCGTCTCCACCGGCGACGTGGTGATCCACGCGCCGACCACCGTGCTGACCCAGCCCGACGAATTCATTACCGCCCCGGTGCGGGTTCTGGCCGGAACCGCCAAGGCAGGCGACGGCGATTGCAAGGACTGCACCACGGAAACCGCCACCGGCCGGTGAGGCGGCGCATTCATGAGGGGGAGATTTCGATGAAATTGGGATTGCAGATCGTGGCCGGCATTCTCAGCCTCATTCCCGGGTTCTTCGGCATCTACAACGCCTGGATCGGCACGGCGCGGTTTCTGCCGCAGGAGCTGATCGATCCCGGGCTGGACAGCCAGTTCCGCTATCAGTCGGGCGTCTATTTCGGCCTGGCCGTGCTCATCTGGTGGCTGATCCCCCGCATCGATCGCGAGACGACGGTCTTCAGGATCGTCATCCTGGCGGTGTTTCTCGGCGGTGTCGCGCGCCTGATCTCCTATCTGACCGTCGGCCCCGCCGGAGCGATCCCGTTTGGTTCGCTGATCCTGGAACTGTGCCTCCCGGTTCTGATCATCTGGCAAAACGCCATCCGGCAGCGCTGACCCCGGCCCCTCACCCGGTTTCGCTTCGCTCTCCCCTCACCAACCGCGGCCAGCGGCTCGGCTCTGCCTTACCGGGCCTTGGTATCCTCTCCCCATGGGGGCGAGGACGCTAACCGCGATTGCCGCGCCCCATGGCCGGGCCATCGTGCGATACCGACAGGATCGGCGAGACGCCGGTGGCGGGTCGTCCTCGCCCCTTCGGGGAGAGGTGCCGAGCGAAGCGAGGCGGCGTTATCCGGGATCCATTCCATGAAGCTTCATTCTGCACCGATGGCGGCGGTTGGAGCTGAACGGAATGGATCCCGGCTCGTTCCGTCCTCACTGCGTTCGGGTGGCCCGTCCGGGATGACGAGAGGACGGGCTTGTCCATGCCCCCCGATCCACTCTCCATTCCGGGTAAAGCCCTCGAGCAACACCTTGCGTGTGGGCGCGCATGAACAGCATTCACGCGCAGCGCAGACTGCCGTGAGTGCGAAAAGGGAAGACGGGCGGTCCGGAGGATCACTCATCTACTGTTTGCGGCACTTGGACCGCCCGTGGCCCCTTCCCGCCGCGCCAGCGGAGCATTGTGGAAAGGAGCCGCCGCCCGGTTCCGGGCCGGTTCATGACCCGGCTTCCCAAAAGGGCGACGGCGGCATGATCGCACGGGTGCGGAGGGCGTGGACGAAGCCAGTTGTTGGCGGGGCATCCTTAACGCCTCTCTTTCGGTAGAGAAAGTGATCTCAATGGCTTAGCCGAAGGCCAGATGTCGGAAATTGCAAGAGATAGGAAAACTCAATCCACGTCAGCCGCAACATGTTGCCTCGCTGCCAACAATTCAAAGTTGATTTCTCAATCAAAATGCCACAATATGTTCCTGTATTGTTCTTTGGAATGCACGATGCCTCAACGATCATTTGGGAACAAAGGAACCGTCGTCAAACTCAAAACTGTATTTGACTACGCAAGCTTCTACACGACAGCACTTAAGGGAACTTCGCTGCGGTTGCACTATCTCGATGCCTTTGCCGGTAGCGGACAAATTCCTTTGCGAGATGATGCCCCACTTCTTGATGGTGTTATTGAAGTTGACGAACTTATCGAAGGATCAGCCCGAAAGGCATTGAGCATTCCATATCCCTTTGACCGCTACGTATTCTCCGATCTCAAAGAATCCAATACCCAAGAGCTGTTACGCTTGCGCACCACATTCCCAAAATTGTCGGATAGAATTGAGATCAAGACAGGCGATGCACGCGATATCGTCGAGAGTTTTTGTAGTAGGCTTGGATCGCATGATCGAGCGCTCGTATTGCTAGATCCTTTTGGAAATCAGGTTGGTTGGCAAACGCTCGTTACCCTGGCAGAAACCGAAAAAGTAGACCTTTGGTACCTGTTTCCAGCTTGGATGGGTGTTGCTCGCCAAGTGAAGAGCACCGGTGAAATTTTAGCGGATGCAGCGCAATCAATTGACGCGATGTTTGGTCCGCATGATTGGCGCACCCAGGTGGTGCAGTCCAAAGAGGCGCTGCAATCAGATATGTTTGAACAAACAGCAGAGGAGACAGAAAAAATCGCTACTGCAGATTCAATCACTAGGTTCATGATTGACTGCATGTCGGGAATTTTCAAAGGTGGCGTGTCGCAAAAATGGTTACCGCTTGGTCGAAATGGGCGGCATTTTTATTCCTTACTTTTCGCATGCGCTAACCCGAGTGCCAAGGCAAAAGGACTCGCACAACGCGTTGCAAAAGACATCATGACGAGGAACTAATGGCCGGGCTTTCCGATATTGAATGGACAGATGCAACTTGGAATCCGGTTTCCGGATGCACCATCGTCTCGCCCGGGTGCACAAATTGCTACGCAATGCGCATGGCCGCACGCTTACAAGCAATGGGACACGGAAGTTACCGCGATGTCACGCGCAGAAGCGGAAAAAGGGCTGTCTGGACGGGGGAAATCCATCTGAACGAGAGAATACTTAAAGCGCCCACAACATGGCAAAAACCGCGAATGATATTCGTGAACTCCATGTCCGACCTTTTTCAAGATAAAGTTCCTGAAAATTTCATCAAACAAGTCTGGGAGGTGATGGCTGACTCCCACTGGCATGTATTTCAGATATTAACAAAGCGGCCAGAGAACATGGCTCGGATATTGAGGGATCAAAATTTCCCGCTTTTGGAAAATGTTTGGCTGGGAACGTCGGTTGAAAATGACGACTTTACATGGCGTATCGACGAACTGCGTAAAGTGCCTGCAAACGTACGCTTTATTTCCTTCGAGCCGCTGATTGGCAGTGTGCAAAGCGCGAATATGAAGAACATCGACTGGGCAATCGTTGGCGGAGAATCTGGTCCCGGTGCACGACCGATGGATGTCGCTTGGGTCGACGAGATCAAGAACGCTTGCGATCGCTCAAAAACTGCATTCTTCTTTAAGCAGTGGGGCGGCGTGAACAAGAAGAAGACAGGAAGAGAATACTTGGGTCGAACCTGGGACGATCTGCCAAAGAAATTTGAAGCAGCGTAAACTACCCCACACCCTCGACGAAACTCTCCAGCACCCGTTTCTGTCCGGCCTTGTCGAAGTCGATGGTGAGCTTGTTGCCGTCGATCGCGGCGATGTTGCCGTTGCCGAATTTCAGGTGGAACACCCGGTCGCCGACGGCAAAGCGCGACGGCTCGTCGGCGACCGATTTGGCCACAAGTTCGCCCTCAATCACCCTGCCCTTGACCGAGCCGCGGCCGGCGCCGAAGGCCGAATCGTCCTCGCCATAGCCGATGCGCTCGACCGCGTGGCCGGAGCGCGAACCCCAGTTGCGCGCCGTCGCCTCCGAGCGGTTCATCTGCGCGCGGCGCCAGCCGGGCGTCGCATAGGCGTTTGAGAACGGGTCGGCCGCATCGAAGCGCGAGGCGCCGTAGGGCCCGCCCGAACCGCCGCGCCCGGCACCCATATTGTAGCCGCCATAGGCGCTGCCGCCCTCGGCGACCTCGACATGGGCCTCCGGCAGTTCGTCGAGGAAGCGAGACGGAATAGTCGATTGCCAGAGGCCGTGAATGCGGCGGTTGGAGACGAACCAGATGTGCAGGTTCTTCTTCGCCCTCGTCAGGCCGACATAGGCGAGCCGACGCTCCTCCTCCAGCCCCGAACGGCCGCCCTCGTCGAGCGCGCGCTGGTGCGGAAACAACCCCTCCTCCCAGCCCGGCAGGAACACGGTCTGAAACTCCAGCCCCTTGGCCGAATGCAGCGTCATGATGTTGACGGCGTCGAGCGCCTCGTGCTGGTCGGCGTCCATGACGAGCGAGACATGCTCCAGGAAACCGCGCAGGCTCTCATATTCCTCCATGGAGCGGATCAGCTCCTTCAGATTGTCGAGCCGGCCGGGCGCCTCGACCGAGCGGTCGTTCTTCCACATGTCGGTATAGCCGCTCTCCTCCAGGATCTGCTCGGCGAGTTCGGTATGCGCCGTGGTGTCGATCAGCCCCTGCCAGCGGTGGATCGCCTCGACCAGGTTTCGAAGCGAATTGCGCGGCCGCGGCTTCATCTCCTCGGTCTCGACAAGGTCGGCGGCAGCAGTGAGCAGCGGCACGCCGTTTGCCCGCGCCGCGTCGTGGATCTGGCGCACCGCCGCCTCGCCGAGGCCGCGCTTCGGCGTGTTGACGATACGCTCGAAGGCGAGGTCGTCGGCCCCCTGCGCGACGATGCGCAGATAGGCGAGCGCGTCGCGGATCTCCAGCCGTTCGTAGAAGCGCGGGCCGCCGATGACGCGGTAGTTGAGCCCCAGCGTGACGAAACGGTCCTCGAACTCGCGCATCTGGAACGAGGCGCGGACCAGGATCGCCATGTCGTTCAGCGCATGGCCGCGGCGCTGCAACTGCTCGATCTCCTCGCCGACGGCGCGCGCCTCCTCCTCCGAATCCCAGGCGGCGTGGACATTGACGCGGCTGTCGTCGTCTGTCGCCGCGTCGGTGAAAAGCGTCTTGCCGAGCCGGCCCTCATTATGGCCGATCAGGTGCGAGGCCGCACCGAGAATATGGGCGGTGGAGCGGTAGTTGCGCTCCAGCCGGATGACGGTGGCTCCGGGAAAATCCTTCTCGAAACGCAATATGTTGTCGACCTCGGCCCCGCGCCAGCCGTAGATCGACTGGTCGTCGTCGCCGACGCAACAGATGTTGGGGGAGTGTTTGTTTTCGCTCGCGCCGAGTTCGCTTCGCTCACCGGCTCCGCGGGGGCCTCGCAACGGCTCGGACAGACGGTCGTCCTCGCGGCCTTCGGCCGGAACGCCAACCTCCCCCCTTGAGGGGGAGATTGAATAGGAAGGCCGCTGCGCCATCAGCCTGAGCCACATATATTGCGCGGTGTTGGTATCCTGATACTCGTCGACGAGGATGTATCTGAACTTGCGGTGATACTCGGCCAGCACATCGGGATTGTCGCGCAGAAGCCGGATCGGGTGGCAGAGAAGATCGCCGAAATCGACCGCGTTCAGCGTCTTCAGCCGCTCCTGGTAGGCGGCGTAGAGTTCCCTGCCCTTGCCGTTGGCGAATGCGCGCGCGTCGCCTTCGGCAATGTCGGCCGGGCCGAAGCCCTTATTCTTCCAGCCGTCGATCATCATGGCGAACTGGCGCGCCGGCCAGCGCTTGTCGTCGAGCCCCTCGGCCTGGATCAACTGTTTCAGCAGCCGGATCACGTCGTCGGTGTCGAGGATGGTGAAGCTCGATTTCAGTCCCGCCAGTTCCGGGTGGCGGCGCAGCATCTTCACGCCGATCGAGTGGAAGGTGCCGAGCCACGGCATGCCCTCGACCGCCTCGCCGACGAGCAGGCCGATGCGCTCCTTCATCTCGCGCGCCGCCTTGTTGGTGAAGGTGACGGCGAGGATCTGGCTTGGAAACGCCTTGCCGGTCGCAAGGATGTGGGCGATGCGCGTGGTCAGCACCCGCGTCTTGCCGGTGCCGGCGCCGGCGAGCACCAGCACCGGGCCCTCGGTGGTCTCCACCGCCAGGCGCTGCTCGGGATTGAGCCCGTCGAGATAGGCCGGCGCCGTGCGGCCGCCGAGCGCGCGCGCGGCGATGCCGCCCGGCCGCGGGCGCGGCGCGTCGTCCTCGAAGAACGGCATGTCATCGGAATATCCGGCCATTCAGCCGAATGTAGTGATTCGGGGCCAAAAGGCCAGACAAATAGGGAACGACCGCCAGACCGCGACCAGGGCGATCATGATCCGCTTTTCGCAAACGCCATCTCGATCGCACGCAGCGTGGTTCGGTTGTAGTAGCCGTTGAGCGGGGCGTAATAGTCATACCCGTTGCTCTCCTGCGACGCTTTGTTCAGCAATCCTTCGCTCATCAGCAGATACTGGAACGCAATCCGGAATTCGACCCTGAACGCTTTCCAACTGCCGCTGATCGCCTCATAGGCGTTTTTGTCGCCCGCCGAGATCGCGCGGTGCAATGCCTCCGCGGCATCGACGTCAAGGCCGTTGCGATAGGCCGACAGAAAGTCGTCGTATTCCATGTTCCAACCGGGAGGTTCCGGTTCCGGCGACACCGGCTTCTCCTCTGCGGCGGATGCGCCGTTTTCAAGTTTGGCCAGGCGCTCTCTCAGCCGTTTCAGCTCTGCCGCCCGGTCACCCTCAAGCGCGGGGTTTTTCAGGTAGATCTCACGGGCCGGAAGCGATCCGTAGCTGAAAGGTTGCTGCCGGTCGCCGGTGTCCGCCATCACGCGGTCGCGCACCTTGCGGAACAGGAAGTTCACCTCGATGCCGGGTTGTTCCATAAAATCAAGCAACGCATCGGCAAATGGGCTATTTCTTCCGTCGCCGTCTTGCGCAAGCTGTCCTTCCGCCGCGGCAAAGACGACAAGCGTGCCCGGGTCCGGGTCGTCGATACGGGTCAGGCCGCGTCCGATCGAGCGAGTGGAACTCTTGCGGATCATCCGGCGTGCAAAGGGGTTGTCCCGGCATGCATCGACAATCACCAGCCGCAAATCGGATGCACCGCCGACCGTCTGGCTCAACAGATCGAGTGAGACGGTTTCGTATTCCACATCCATATCGGTCGCGAGTTCGGCATCGACCGGAACCAGCCAGTTTTTCTTGTCTACCTCGATGCCGTGGCCGGCATAGTAGATTACCGACATGTCCGCATCGCGACTTTTCCTGGCAAAGCCGCGAAGCACGCTGTTCATCGATATCAGATCGAGATTGCTTTCGGCATGCACCTCAAAACCCAGCCGGGAAAACGCCGCTGCAATGTCGACGGCGTCGTTTCCGGGATTCTTCAACCGCGAAACATTTTCATATTCAGAGTTTCCGATAACCAAGGCGACGCGCTTTCCGGCATATGCCGGCAACACCGCGACAAACGTCCCGACGACAAGCCAAACAAGATACCTGGCCATGGCGCAATCCCATGCTGATTTTGCCTGACTGGCTAAATTGCCAGATCGGCCCCGCCCAATCAATCGCCTATCAGACAAGCGAAATTGGCACCGATGTGCGTCGTCCTCGAAGACGTGCATGTCATCGGAGAAGCTCCGGTCCGGGTCTACCATATCGATCCGGAGCAAAAAGCCTGACAAATGATGGTGATCGGGGGACTTGCATTTGGTTTAATGATAAACTATATAGTTTGACGTTAAACTAACAACCCATGGACCGATATGATGACCACGAGACGCAATGTTCTGATGATCCTTGGCGGCGGCATGATCGCCGCTGCCGGCGGCGCCGGTGGCTGGGCGATGACCCGCGAAGCGGCATCGGCGCGCGCACCCTGGCGTGATGCGCAGGCGATGAGCCCGCAAGAGGCGGCGGATGCGCGCATCTTCGCGCTCGCCCACGCCATCCTCGCGCCGAACCCGCACAACCGCCAGCCCTGGATCGCCGACCTTTCCGTCGCCGACGAGGTGACGCTCTACTGCCAGGCCGACCGCCACCTGCCGCATACCGACCCGTTCGACCGGCAGATCGTGATCGGGCTCGGCTGCTTTTGCGAACTGCTGGTGATGGCCGCCGCGGAGACCGGCCATCGCGTCGACGCCGATTTCTTCCCCGACGGCGAGCCGTTCCCGACGCTCGACGACCGGCCGGTCGCCCGCTTCCGCTTCATCGCCGATGCCAATATCGCCCGCAACCCGCTCTTTGCCCATGTCCACGACCGGCGCACCAATCGCGAGCCCTTCGACACGGACCGCGCGGTACCCGCCGAAACCCTGATCGCGGTCGCCGCCGTCGCGCGCACCGCCCGCGCCGACCATACCGCCGGCGAGACCCGCGTCGCCGAACTGCGTGGGCTCGCCTGGGAGGCGATGGAGCTGGAGCTTTCCACCTACCGCACCGCCAAGGAAAGCATCGACCTGTTGCGCATCGGCAAGGCGGAGATCGAGGCCAATCCCGACGGCATCAGCATCGAGGGCCCGCTGATGGAGGGCCTCGACAGGCTCGGCCTGATGTCGCGCCAGGACATGCTCGACACCTCGACGACGGTCTACCGCCAGCAGCTGGCCGCCTTGCGCCCCGGCTTCGATACCGCCATGGCCTTCCTGTGGCTGGCAACGTCGGGCAACGGCCGCGCCGACCAGATCGCCGCCGGCCGCGACTATGTCCGCGTGCATCTGGCCGCCACCGGCGCCGGCCTCGCCTTGCAGCCCATGAGCCAGGCGCTGCAGGAATATGACGAGATGGCGGACCCGTTTGCCCGCATGCGGCGGACTTTGGCGATCAAGGGCGACGAAACGCTGCAAATGTTCGCCCGGCTCGGCTATGGTCCGGCGGTCAAGGCCGCGCCGCGCTGGCCGCTCGCAACCCGGATCAGGAGCGCATGACCCGACGACCAGCCAGCCCCGAGGACGTGTTCGGCTTCTTCAACGAGATCGGCATCGTCGCCCAGCTTTCAGGCAACGCTTTCGAGCGGGCAATGCCGGAAGGCATGACACTGCCGCAGTTCGCGCTGCTCAACCACATGGCGCGCCTCGGCGACGGCTGGTCGCCGCTGCGCCTCGCCCGCGCCATGCAGGTGACCAAGGGCGCGATGACCAACACACTCCGGCATCTCGAGCGCAAGGCGATGATCGAGACCAGGCCCGACGAGCGCGACGGCCGCGCCAAGAAGGTGTTCATGACCGCCGCCGGTCATGTGGCGCGCGACGAATGCATCGCCGCGCTGACGCCCTATCTGCAAAGGCTTGCCGCCGATATTCCGCCAGCCGAATTCGCCGCCGCCCTGCCCTTCCTGGAGAAGGTGCGGCGATGGCTGGACGAAGAGCGCGACTGACCGACCGCCCCGGCCCTCAGCCCTGTGGCGTCATGGTTTGCTTCGCGGCGCGCCGCTCGAGGCCAAGC
This sequence comes from Rhizobiaceae bacterium, assembly GCA_041397625.1. Lineage (GTDB taxonomy): Bacteria > Pseudomonadota > Alphaproteobacteria > Rhizobiales > Rhizobiaceae > JAWKWH01. The sequence goes on along the minus strand of JAWKWH010000003.1, from coordinate 376,405 downwards.
CGGTGCTCGCGCCAGATGATGAACAGACCGGCCGCGACCACGATGGCGCCGCCGACAAGCGTCTGCGCGGTCGGAATCTCGGCGAAGAACAGCCAGGCCGAGGCGATGCCGAGCAGCATCGAGGTGTATTCGAACGGCGCCACGGTCGCCAGCGTCGCGTGGCGGTAGGCCTGGGTCATCAGCAATTGCGCCACCCCGCCGCAGATGCCCGAACCGATGAGCAGCAGCACCTGCCGCGTATCGACCGCCGCCCAGCCGAACGGAATGGTGACAAGCGATGCCGCCGTCGCCGTCAGTGAGAACCAGACGACGATCGAGGCGGTGGTCTCCGTGTCGATGAGCCGGCGCACCAGGATCATGGCAAAGGCGGCAAGCGTCGCCGAGCCGAGCGTCGCCAGCGCACCGTAAGCTTCGGAATGGCCGGCCGTGCCCTGGCCGCTGAGCAGCGCCAGCTTCGGCCACGAAATGATCAGAACGCCGGCCATGCCGGCCACGACCGCGCTCCAGCGGTAGATCCTGATCACCTCGCCGAGCATGACCGCGCTCAGCACGGTCAGGATGATCGGCTGGGCATAGTTGATGGTGATCGCGTCGGGCAGCGGCAGCACGGTCAGGCCGAAAAAGCCCAGCGACATCGCCGCCACGCCGACGACGCCGCGGGCGACATGACCGAGCGGGCGTTGCGTGTGAAAGGCATGGCGCAATTCGCCCTGCCATGCGAGGAACATGAACACCGGCGCCATCGCGAACAGCGACCGGAAGAAGACGATCTGTCCGGGCGGCACCGGTCCGACCGCCTTGATGCAGGTCACCATGCCGACGAACATCGTAACCGAGGCGATCTTCAGCGCGATGCCGGTCAGCGGGCTGTCGCCGCCCTGTTCCAATTTGGCCTACTCCGTCCGGCCGTCCACCCTGCGGCGACGCGGATCAGCTTGCATCGGCAATCGCCTGCCAGATCTTCACCGGCGTTGCCGGCATGTCGATGTCGCGGATGCGGTGGGCGCGCCACAGCGCGTCCTTGACCGCGTTCATCGCCGCCGGCGTGGCGCCGATCGTGCCGGCCTCGCCGGCGCCCTTGATACCAAGCACGTTGGTCGTCGAGGGCACATTGCGCGTCTCGAAACCAAAGCTCGGCATGTTGTCGGCGCGCGGCATGGCGTAATCCATGAAGGTCGCCGATATGAGCTGGCCGTCCTCGCCATAGACCGTATTCTCCATCAGCGCCTGTCCGATGCCCTGCACGACGCCGCCGTGAACCTGCCCCTCGAGCAGCATCGGGTTCACCGTCGCGCCGAAGTCGTCGACGATGGTGTAGGCGACGATTTCCGTGGTCCCGGTCTCCGGATCGATCTCGACCTCGCAGATGTGGGTGCCCGTCGGATAGGTCGCCTCCTCCTGCACGAACTCGCCTTCACCCTTCAGGTCGTCCGGCGATTTCGCCGCGCGCGCGATCGAGGCAAAATCCATACGCCGGTCGGTGCCGACGATAACCGCCTCGCCGTCGACCAGTTCGATGTCCTCGGGCGAGGTTTCGAGCTCGTCTGCAGCGATCTTCCTGATCTTCTTCGCCAGGTCCTCGCCGGCGCGTGCCGCCGATACACCGCCGAGCGGTATCGAGCGCGACCCGCCGGTGCCGCCGCCCGCCGGCAGTTCGTCGGTATCGCCCTGCCGCACCTCGATCCTGGTGATGTCGACGTTGAGTTTTTCGGCGACGAGCTGCGCATAGGCCGTCTTGTGTCCCTGCCCGTTCGACTGGGTGCCGATAAGAAGCGTCAGCGTGCCGTCGCCGTTGAGTTCGAGAAAAGCCGGCTCGGAGCCGGCAAACGCGCAAGCCTCGATATAGGTCGACATGCCGAAGCCGCGCAGCCTGCCGCGCGCCGCCGCTTCAGCGAGCCGCTTGTCGAAGCCGTCGCGGTCGGCGCGTTCCAGCGCCACATCCATATTGGCCTCGAACTCTCCGACATCGTACATGCGCCCGCTCGGCGTGTGGTAGGGAAACTGGTCGGGGCGGATGAAATTGCGGCGGCGGATCTCCGCCGAATCGAGACCGAGATCGCGGCCGCAGGCCTCCACAAGGCTCTCGATCATGAAGGCGGCTTCGGGCCGACCGGCGCCGCGATAGGCGTCGACCGGCGTCGTGTTGGTGTAGACGCCCGTAACCGAATAATCCATCGACGCAATATCGTAGACGCCGGTTGCCATGAACGAGCCGAACATCGGAATGATCGGGCCGAACTGGTGGATATAGGCGCCCATATTGGCGATCACGCGCACGCGCAATGCAAGGAAGCGGCCGTCCTTGTCCATCGCCATCTCGGCCGTGGTGACATTGTCGCGGCCGTGGGAATCGGTCAGGAAATGCTCGGTCCGGTCCGACGTCCACTTGACCGGCCGGCCGAGGCGCTTTGCCGCTTCCAGCACCAGCGCATATTCGCGATAGACAAACGCCTTGGTGCCGAAACCGCCGCCGACATCGCCGGTGATCACCCGGAGCTTTTCCTTCGCAATGCGGAACACCGATCCGGCAAGTCCGGCCTGGATGCCGTGCACGCCCTGCGAGCCTGTGGTCAGGACGAAGCGCTCTTCCTCCTCACGCCATTCGCCGGTGGCCGAGCGCGGCTCCATGTAGTTGCAGACCAGCCGGTTGTTGACGAATTCGATGCGCGAGACATGGGCGGCGGCGGCAAACGCCGCCTCGGTCGCCGGCCGGTCGCCCCATTCGTTGACGTAGGCGCGGTTGGTGCCCAGTTCCGGCCAGGCCAGCGGCGCACCGTCTTCCAGCGCCTCGGCGGTACCGACCGCAGGCTCCTCGTCCTCGTAGTCCACCTCGATCAGTTCGGCGGCGTCCTGCGCCTGCGCCCGGGTGTCGGCGACGACGAACGCAACGGCGTCGCCGACATACTGCACCTGGTCGCCGCACAGGATCGGAATGTCGCGCGTCGGCGCCCGCGAGCCGTCCGGCTGCGGCTGCATCGCATGCGAGGCGAGCTTGCCCAGATGCGCGATGTCGGCCGCCGTCAGCACGAGGCGAACGCCATCGGCGGCAGCCGCTTCGTCTGCGGCGACCGACCTGATCTTCGCCTTGGCCAGCGGCGAACGCAGCACATAGCCATGCAACAGCCCGTCGGCCTTGTTGTCATCGGCATAGCGTCCCGTGCCCGTGACCAAAGCATCGTCTTCCAACCGCAAGGCTGAAGCACCCAAACCGAATTTGGGAGGAATGGCGTTCATGATTGTTCCCGGGATCTCGAATTGAAGTTTTTGTCCGGCGCGGACGAAACGACTATGGTCGATGGGCCATAAGCGTGTAAAGAGGCGCGCCTGACAAATTTCCGTTTCCGGACAGACGATTGATGCGAACCGACACCGGCCAGACCCACCGCCTCGAAGACTACGAACCGACCGCCTATCTGGTTCCCGAGACGCATCTGCATTTCGACCTGGCGCCGGAATGCACGGTGGTGACGGCGCGCCTGAAGATCGAGCGCCGCGACGACACCGTTCCCGGCACGCCGCTGCACCTCGACGGCGACGGGCTCAAACTGCGATCCCTGCTCGTAGACGGAAGGCCGGTCGACGAGAGCGATCTCGACGTCTCGCCCGACCACCTGGCTCTCAAGCAGCCGCCGCACCCGAAGCGCTTCGAACTGACGATCGTCACCGAGCTGAACCCGGCTGGCAACACTGAGCTGATGGGTCTTTATCTGTCGGGCGGCAACTACTGCACCCAATGCGAGGCGCAGGGCTTTCGCCGCATTACCTATTTTCTCGACCGGCCGGACCTGTTGTCGGTCTACACGGTACGCATCGAGGCGCCGGTGGACGACGCCCCGGTGCTGCTGTCGAACGGCAATCCCGGCAGCGCCGGCACGCTTGCCGACGGCCGGCACTTCGCCGAGTGGCACGATCCGTTTCCCAAACCCTCCTACCTGTTCGCGCTGGTCGCCGGCGACCTCGGCCGCATCACCGACGAATTCACCACCGTGTCGGGGCGCAAGGTGGCGCTCGCCATCCATGTCGAGAAGGGCAAGGAGGAGCGCGCGCTCTACGCCATGGACGCGCTCAAGCGCTCGATGCGCTGGGACGAGGAGACATTCGGCTGCGAATACGACCTCGACGTCTTCAACATCGTCGCCGTCTCCGACTTCAACATGGGCGCGATGGAAAACAAGGGCCTCAACATCTTCAACGACAAGTTCGTGCTCGCCGATCCCGACACGGCGACCGACACCGATTACGCCAATATAGAGGCGATCATCGCGCACGAATACTTCCACAACTGGACCGGCAACCGCATCACCTGCCGCGACTGGTTCCAGCTCTGCCTGAAGGAAGGGCTGACCGTCTATCGCGATCACGAGTTTTCCGCCGACCAGCGCTCGCGGCCGGTCAAGCGCATCGCCGAGGTGCGCACGCTCAAGGGACACCAGTTCCCCGAGGATGCCGGACCGCTCGCCCATCCGGTGCGACCGCGCCGCTACCGCGAGATCAACAACTTCTACACCGCGACCGTGTACGAGAAGGGTTCGGAAGTGGTGCGCATGATTCGCACCATTCTCGGGCCGGAGGATTTCCGCCGCGGCATGGACCTCTATCTGAAGCGCCATGACGGTGACGCGGCGACCGTGGAGGATTTCGTCGCCGCCTTCGAGGAAGCTTCCGGACGCGACCTCAAGCAGTTTTCGCTGTGGTACCATCAGGCCGGCACGCCCAACGTGTCCGTCTCGGCGGCGCATGACGCGCGGGCGCGCACCTTCACAGTCACCATCGAGCAGTCGCTGGCGCCGACGCCGGGCGAGAACCGCAAGCGGCTGATGCACATCCCGCTTGCCTTCGGCCTGGTCGGACCCAATGGCGGCGACATGGCCTTCGACGATGTCGAGGGCGCCGCCGTCAATGACGGGGTCATCCACCTGACCAAGCGCCGGCAGAAGGTCGTCTTCTCGGGCGTGGCCACGCGGCCGGTCCTGTCGATCAATCGCGGTTTCTCCGCTCCGGTGACGCTGTCGCTGGAACAGTCGGACGCCGACCGGCGCTTCCTTGCCCGCCACGACGGCGACGGCGTCGCCCGTTCGCTGGTGCTGAGCGCCCTGCTGACGGAAGCGCTGATCGGCGCGGCCCGCAACATCCGCGGCGGCAAGCAACCGGATTTCGACGCCGGCCTGATCGCATTGATCGGCGAACTGGCCGGCGACGAACAGCTGGAACCCGCCTACCGGGCGCTGCTGCTGACGCTGCCGAGCGAGAGCGACACCGCGCGCGAGATGGGCAGGGGCATCGATCCGGACGCGATCTACGAGGCGCGCGAGGCGCTCACCGGAACCATCGCCACAGCCCACCGCGACCTCTTTTCCGGCCTTTTGAAGGCGAATGCGCCGGCCGCCGCCTTCAGCCCGGATGCCGACAGCGCCGGCAGGCGCGCACTCGCCAACCTCCTGGCCGACTACCTGTCTGTCGCCGACGGTTCCCCTGCCCTGGCGGCCGAGCGCCTTGCCGCCGCCGGCAACATGACCGACCATATGGCCGCGCTGGTGACGCTCGTGCACCGCTTCGCCGGATCGAGGAAGACAGGCGACGCACTGGCCGCTTTCGAGAAGCGTTTCGGCGCCGACCCGCTGGTGATGGACAAGTGGTTCCAGGTCCAGGCCTCGGCCGCCGGCCCGCAGGCGGTCGACACGGTCAGGGCGCTGATGGCGCATCCGCGCTTCCAGATGAACAATCCCAACCGGGTGCGCGCGCTGATCGGCACATTCGCCGGCGCCAACCAGACCGGCTTCCACCGCCCCGACGGCGAAGGCTACGTGCTGTTTGCCGACGCGGTGCTTAAGATCGACCGGACAAACCCGCAAGTCGCCGCCCGCCTCGCCACCGCGCTGCGCTCCTGGCGCTCGCTTGAGCCAGGCCGGCGCGAAAAGGCCCGGCGAACCCTGGCGCGGATCGCGGCAAGCGAGAGCCTGTCGACCGATCTCAGCGACATCATCGATCGCACGCTTGCCTGAGACAGGCCGGTTTGCGCGCCAAATCGCGAAGAAATCCCGAAAAAGGTCTGGACAAGGTGAATCAGCTTTGATTCCTTACCGATGATTCGGATGTGCGGTTTTACCGAATCATACGGGGATCAGGTTTCGGGGAGAGCCTTAATGGCTAAGGCGGACGCGCCGGGCGCGACCGGATGGCGCATGTTCGGCCGGGGGCATGTCGGAATAGGCGAAGGCCTGCAGGGCAATGCCCGGATCATTGCCGCGCCGGACTACCGGCGCCTGCTGGCCCTGGAGCCCTATGTGCGCCGTTCGATCCCGGTGCTGATCGTCGTCTTCCTGCTGATCGTCGCCGCCGCCAGGGTACTGTCGCTGTCGAGCTGGTACGAGACGATCGAAACCAGCGCCCGTTCGTTGCTGTCGCTGAGCAGCGTGCAGCTCGAACGCGCCCTGTCCGCGCCCGACGCCGGCAGCGCGAACGAGGCGATCGAACAGACCAGGCGCCTAGGCGCCCTGACACCGAGCCATGTCCTGGTCGTCACCGACAGCCGTTTCGACGTGATCGCCGCCACCGACAACGACACCGCCTTCATGGGCAAGCCGCTCGAGGGCCTGCTTTACGGCGGCCAGCCGCTGTTCCTGTTCGGCGAGCGCGCCGGCACAATGCGCGTACGCATCGGCGGCGAGGACTGGTTCGCCGCGTTGACGCTGGCGCCGGATGGCGGCGCCACCGGCGCTTTCGTTCCCGTTGACGCGGTGTTCGCCGATTGGCGCAAGACCGTTTCGCTCAATGTCACACTGTTCGTGCTGACCGCCACCATCCTCGCCATTATCGTCTATGCCTATTTCAGCCAGGCAACGCGCGCCAAACTCGCCGATCGCATCTATCTCAGCGCCCATCAGCGCATCGACCTGGCGCTGGCGCGCGGGCGCTGCGGCCTGTGGGACTGGGACGTGAGCCGCGGCCGCATGTACTGGTCGCGCTCCATGTACGAATTGCTGGGCTACGAGCCGCTGACCGCCATGCTGTCGCTGGGCCAGGTCCAGGCGATCATTCATCCCGAGGACGGAGACCTGTTCGAGATCGCGACACAGGTGGCCGCCGCCGACACCGAGAGCATCGACCGTATCTTCCGCATGCGCCACGCCGACGGCCGCTGGGTGTGGATGCGCGCCCGCGCCGAGGTTTCCGACCGCGAATCGCCGGAGGTACACCTCGTCGGCATCGCCGTCGACGTCACCGAGCAGCAGCGCCTGGCCATGCGCTCGGAGACCGCCGACATGAGGCTGCGCGCCGCGGTGGAAAACGTGCCCGAATCCTTCGTGCTGTGGGACGCCGACGAGCGGCTCGTCATGTGCAACACGATCTATCTCGACCATATGGGCCTGACCGATGCCGACGTGCTGCCGGGCACCAGCCGCGCCGAGGTCGAAAACCGCATGACCGCCTTCGCCTTCGAGCGCCGGCTTGCCGGCCCGATGAACGGCAGGGGCAACCGCACCTTCGAGCGCCGGCTTGCCGACGGCCGCTGGCTGCAGGTCAACGAACTGCCCACCCGCGAAGGCGGCATGGTGTCGATCGGCACCGACATCACCCAGCTCAAGCAGCACGAGGAGAAGCTGGTCGACAGCGAGCGCCGCCTGATGGCGACCATCCACGACCTGTCGCTGGCCCGCAAGGCCGAGGAGGAGCGCACCGCCGAACTGGTCGACCTGAACCGGAAATACATGAAGGAAACCGAACGCGCCGAGGCGGCCAACCGGGCGAAATCGGAATTCCTCGCCAACATGTCGCACGAGTTGCGCACGCCGCTGAATGCGATCATCGGCTTTTCCGAGCTGATGCAGTCGGCGCTGTTCGGCCCGCTCGGCTCCGACCGCTACGAGGAATATGTCCGCGACATCCATTCCAGTGGCGGCTATCTGCTCGGCGTCATCAACGACATTCTCGACATGTCGAAGATCGAGGCCGGCCGCATGTCGCTCGAAACCGAGGCGATAGACCTCTGCCCGCTGATCACTGAAACGGTGCGCGTGATCTCGCTTCAGGCAAAGCAGAAGGACATCGGCGTCGACTTGAAGATCCCCGAGGACATGAGCGTCGTGGCCGACCGCCGCGCCACCAAACAGATCCTGATCAACCTGCTTTCCAACGCGGTGAAATTCACCGGCAAGGGCGGCCGCATCCTCGTGCGCGCGCGCAAGACCTCCAAGGCGCTTGTGCTGACGATCGAGGACACGGGCTGCGGCATTCCCAAGCCGGCGCTGAAGAAGCTCGGCAGGCCCTTCGAGCAGGTGCAGAACCAGTTTTCCAAGAACCATACCGGTTCCGGCCTCGGCCTGGCGATCTCGCGGTCGCTGGCCGAGATGCATGGCGGCAAGCTCAAGATCCGCTCCAGCGAAGGCGTCGGCACGATCGTTTCGGTGAGGATACCGTCGACGGAGCTTCGGGAGGCCGCCTGAACCGGCGTCGACGCGAAACCTATCTGTCGTAGTCGCCTGCCTCGCCCCAACGCCCCAGCTCGTTCAGGGCCCTTACGAGACCGGAGCGCGCACGCTCGTCATCCGGCTCGATGGCCAGCGCGGCGTGAAAGGCATCCGCCGCCATTTCGTGACGGCCGCGCGCCGCCTCGATATCGCCGACAAGCCGCCAGGCGACCCAAAGGTTCTCCCGCATTCCCAGCGCTTTGTGCGCCGTTGCTAAAGCATCTTCCAAACGACCGGTATCCGCCTGCATGGCGGCAAGCCGGAACATCATGATCGCGTCGTCAAGCGGCCTTTCCTCGAGCAACGCGATCGCTTCCCGCTTCTTTCCGAGCGAGAACAGCGCGCTTGCCCGCACCGCCACCGGCCCGGGGTGATCCGGCGCCCTTGCGGCCGCCTCGCGGGCGCTGGCGACGGCTGCCTGGAAATCACGCTGATGAAGCCGGCTTTCGGCCAGTTCGAGCCAAGGTTCGAACCGGTCGCCGCCGTCGGCGGCGAGCAATTCCTCCAGACGCTGCGCGGCCGGCTCGTATCTGTGGTTCGAATAGCGCAGCGTGGCAATCGCCTTGTAGATGGTCTGCTCGTTTTCCGACAGCGCCTCGGCTCCGAGCCGGATGAAAACCGCCTCGATATCGACGTCCTTCTTCTCGATCGGCGCGATCAGTTCCAGCCCGCCCGGATTGCGCGCGATCAGGTGGTCGGTCATCGTCACGTGGATGACGTCCTGCGTGCGGCGTTCGGGCATGTGGCAGGTCGTGCAGTCATCCTCCTCACCGATGGTCGGATGGCGAACCGAGGCCTCCGCAGAAAGGCCGAGCCCGCCCTCGCCGTCGCCGTGGCACGAAAGGCAGGCCTTGCGGTAATGGGCGGCGCGCTCGGCCGGTTTGATCTTGCGATGCGGGTCATGGCAGGTCAGGCAGCCGAGCTTTCCCTCGCTCTCGATGAAGCAACGGCTCTGTTCCAGCCGGTAGGGATGGTGATTGATCTCGAAACGGTCCGACCGGGTTCTGCCACGCTCCGTGGCGTCGAGCCCGATCGAGAAGTCCGACAGCAATTCGCCGGGTCGGAACGAATAGGCGGCGCGCCCGAAGCGCCGCACCGGCGGCACCGCCACGATCGGCTGCATGTGGCAGCCGTAGCAGACGCTGTAGAGCTTGTCGCGCGGCAGCCTGCCGGGATTGACGATCGCCTCGCGCACCGCCTCCACCGTCGCGTCATCGCTGTAGAGCGCTCGCAGATGCTTCTCGCCGGGCCCGTGGCAACGCTGGCAACCGATACCCTCGGGCATGTCGCGGGGAAACGTTTCCACCATGCCGAGCCGGTCGCTGCCGGATTCGACCTCGGGAAAGGCGTTGTGGCAGAACATGCACTGCCGACGCACCTGGCGCATCACGCCCAGATGCCGGGCCCATTCGAATCCCGGCGCCATCCGCCACTTGCCTTCCTGACTGTACCAGGCAAGCGGCAGTTCGAACAGCGCCCCGTCGGCGGTCTGGTAGAGATAGGTGCGCGTGTGGTGGCCAGAACCGAGGATCCAGTCGACCCTGCGCTCGAACAGGTCGAGCACCTTGCCATCCTCACCGGTGCGATAGCGCCTGAACCAGTACTCGCCGTCGCGCAGTTGCATCTCGTAGTGCCGGCCGGACGGTTCGTGGAAGAAATGGCTGTCGGCAAAATCCTCGATCACCTTGTCGGGCGACGGACGGTAGAAGCTCTTGGCCATGCCCATCGCGGCGAAACCTTCCGCCTTGTCGACGTGACATTCCCCACACACCGCGTCCGGCACGTATCCGGCCGCCGCGCCCCCGGTGACCGCGATGTCGAGTCCGGCCAACACGTCGATCGCCGAAGGCTGCGACCCGGCCGCAAGGGCCGGCCATGCCGCAACCGCAGCCGCAAGGATCACCGCCAACACGGCCGCAATGCCCGGCAGCGCATGGCCCGGACGATATCGTCGCCAGTCCGTCATCACCTCGATTATGGACGCCTGACCTCGCCTGTCCAGCGCCAGCGCGGTTGGCTGGCATTTCGCCTCCGAACGCCCTATCTTCGTCGCGGTAACCTGCAACACGGGTGAGCTTGTCGACATGCGGGAAAAATCGCCGTTTCGTCCGGTCATCGGATTTGCCGCCCTCACGGTGGTGTTTGCCGTCGGAACCGGTCTGGCCTTCGCCGGATGGATCAACGATGGCGCCGCAATCATGATGACGCTCGCCCGCTCCGGCCTCGCCTGGTGTTTCTGAAAGCGACGACTGCCAATCCCATGCGCATGACCCCCGCCCGCCTATCCGCCTACGCCCTGCTTGCCGTGCTCGCGATCGCGGTCGGCTGGCTGACATTTTCCTGGTACCGCACGCTTTACGGCGGAGAGGCCTACGGCGCACCGTTCGAACTGGTCGACCAGCATGGCGACAGGATCACCGAACAGGCCTTGCGCGGCCATCCGAGCGTCGTGTTCTTCGGTTTCACCCATTGTCCGGAGGTTTGTCCGACGACGCTGTTCGAGCTCGACGGCTGGCTCGACACGCTCGGCGACGAGGGCGCCGGTTTGAAGGCCTATTTCATCTCCGTCGATCCGGAACGCGACACGCCCGAGGTGCTGAACCTCTACGTGTCCAACGTGTCGGACCGGATTACGGGGATTACCGGCCCTCCCGACAAGATCGCCGCCATGACCAAGGCTTTCGGCATCTATGCGCGCCGGGTCGATACCGGCGACGGCGACTACACGATGGACCACACCGCTTCCGTCATCCTGCTCGATAGCGCCGGCGCATTCTTCGGCACGATTGCCTATGGCGAAAACACCAACACCGCCCTTGCCAAGCTCAAACGGCTGATCGACAAGGGCTGAATGAGCCAGACCCGCCTTTATTTCGCCGCTTCGGGCGCGCGCGCAAGAGAGCTGTTTTCCGCAATCGAGCAGATGTTCGAGGATGACGGATTGCCGCTGGCGATCCTGGAGGTCGACGAGGCGCGAGACCTGCACGAGATCTCGGTCTATTCCACTGCGCCAGACGATGACGCGGTGCGGATCGGCAGCCTGTTTTCGCCCGGCGAGCATGTCGCCATCCACCGCGAGACCCTGCCCGACATCGATTGGGTCGCCAAGTCGCTGGAAGACCTGCCCCCGGTGCGCGCCGGCCGCTTTCTTATCCACGGCGCCCATGACCGCGCCGCCCGGCGTGTCAGTGACATCGCGGTCGAGATCGAGGCCGGCCAGGCCTTCGGTACGGGCCATCACGGCACCACCGTCGGCTGCCTGGAGATGATCGCCGACGTGCTCAGGCGCGTGCAACCGAAGAACGCGCTCGACCTCGGCACCGGCAGCGCCGTGCTGGCGATCGCGCTCGCGAAGGCCGCGCCGATCCCCGTGCTGGCAACCGATATCGACCCGGTGGCGACGCGCGTGGCGGCGGCGAACGCACAGGCCAACGGCGTCGCTGCGCGAATCACGACGGTCACGGCTACCGGCCTTGCCCATCCGGTGATTGCCGCCGCCGGCCCCTTCGACCTGATCGTCGCCAACATCCTCGCCGGTCCGCTCATGCGATTGGCGCCCGCCATGGCCCGCAACATCGCACCGGACGGCACGCTGATCCTGTCGGGAATCCTCGTCCGCCAGCGCCGCGCCGTCATCGCCGCCTATGCCAATCAGCATTTCCGCCACATCCGCACGATCTCGCGCGGCGAATGGGTAGCGATGCAACTAAGGCGCTAGTTCACGTAACGTCCGATAAGCGCAAAACGTGTCGACGGCGCCCGCCTCGACGGTCGCTATGCCGCGGGTCGCGGCTGCAAGAGAAACGAAACTGCATGAAATCTTACATTCAAGACGATATTGTCATGCAGCTGTCAGTTGATTGCACTATGGGAAATATTTGTTAATATTTCGAAGATCAGAACGGCCGGCGGACAAAACCGCCCAAAAACAACAAGCTTCAGGCGGACTCTCCTTGCGGGACTCGTGGGCAAACCTTGAGCGTGTCTTCACGACACCGACGAAAAGTAATTAGGGAACCGATGACATGAAGAAACGATGGTCGATACCAACGGCGCTGGCAACGCTTGCGCTCGCCGCCCCGGGCGTCGGCATGGCCGCTGAAACATTGAAGCCCGAGGTCAAGATAGAAGCGACTGAAGTTTTCGACGGCACGAGGGTCGCGTTCAAGCCGGGCGGGCGCTATGCCAACGCCCACCTGGTCATCACAGGGCCGGCCAACTATCAGGCCGAAGCCTTTAATCGCTCGACCCTTCCGACGATCGCGCTGACGAAATTTGGCAAGCTGGTTGACGGGATTTTCTCCTATCACATGACTGCCGTGCTGGCCGACGCCGAGCAGGAGGTTCTCAATCCGGGCCTCGACAACGGGCGCGGCGACTTTCCCAAGGTGCTGCCGATAGTCGCTGTAGCCAGCGGACGTTTCTGCCTCAAGGACGGAAAGATCGTACCGGTGCCCTACGGAGACCAGGGAGAAGACAATGACCGATAGGACGAGAAAAAACAGGGCACGGTCCGCGACGGTTGCCGCCGCCCTGTCGAGCGTGGCCCTGCTGGCGCTCACGGCGCCCTCCAGCGCCGATTTCGTGATCAATGACGACCTGATCGTCGACGGCAGCGCCTGTATCGGCTTCGACTGCGTCAACGGCGAAAGCTTCGGCTTCGACACGATCCGGCTGAAGGAAAACAACCTTCGCATCAAGTTCGACGACACCAGCGTGGCGGCGAGCTTTCCGCGCAACGATTGGCAGATCACCGTCAACGACAGCGCCAACGGAGGCCTGAGCAAGTTCTCGATCGACGACATTTCGGGGGCGCGCACGCCATTCACCATCGAGGCAGGCGCGCGCTCGCATTCGCTTTATGTCGACGATGGCGGCCGCATCGGCATCCGCACCAATACGCCTTCGGTGGAACTGCACATCGTCGATGGCGACACGCCGACGCTGCGCTTGCAGCAGGACGGAAGTTCGGGCTTCGCACCCCAGACCTGGGACGTTGCCGGCAACGAGACGAACTTCTTCATCCGCGATGTGACCAACGGCAGCCAGTTGCCATTGCGCATCAGGCCTGACGCGCCGACGAACAGCATCTTCATCGATGTCGACGGCGATGTCGGCATGGGAACGGCTTCGCCTGACGACGCCCTGGATATCGAAGGCACTGATTCCGTTGCCATCAGACTGACGTCCACCGCGGCGACGGCGCCGAATCCGATTCGCCTGAATCACAACGCGAACACGAACGAATTCCGCATTACCTGGGATGGCCTGGGCGTCAATCAGTTCCGCCTCACGAGCGCCGGTGATCTGACGCTTTCCGGAGGGCTGATCACGACAGGGGGCGGTGGCGCCTGTACTGTGGCGGATCCCTGCGATGCAGTATTCGATCCGAGCGTGTACAAAGTGCCGTCGATCGACGAACACGCCGAAGAAATGTGGGCGAAGGGTTACCTGCCGGCCATTGGCCCGACCAAGCCTGACGAACCCCTGAACGTGACTTTGAAGCTGACCCGCATGCTCAACGAACTCGAGAAGGCGCATATTTACATCGAGCAATTGCACAGACGGCTCGAAGGCGCGGAGAAACTGGAACTGGCGATTGCCGAACTGCGGGCCGAACTCGACAGCCTGAAGGTTGCCAGACGCTAGCGCGGTTCACCTTTGGCTGGGACCGTTCGAACGTCGGTATTTCGCGTCCCGGCAAGGAGCGGAAGGCGACATGGTGTGATCACCGCTAGCCGTCCGCCGCCCCGCCGAGCGGAACGACTGCCGATCCCCGGGATCTTCATCCCGGGGATTTTTTCTGCCCGGGCGCGGGGTGCGTCGCATGGGCCTGCGCGCCATTGCCTATCATCCTGCCAGGAGCTACCGTCCCGCATTCCAGGATGATTGCGTGACGACTACTCCCCATGTTCCAGACCTTCGACGAAGTCGCCGACCCCTCGCTTGCCGCCGAACGAATTGCCGCGCTGCGCCGGCAGATCGACGAAACCGGCCTCGACGGTTTCCTCGTGCCCCGCGCCGACGAACATCAGGGCGAATATGTACCGCCGCGCGCCGAACGACTGAAATGGCTGACCGGGTTCTCCGGCTCGGCGGGCATGGCGCTGGTGCTGCGCGACCGGGCGCTGATCTTCGTCGACGGGCGCTACACGCTGCAGGTGCGCGAGCAGACCGACGGCGCCGTCTTCGACTATGAGGACCTGATCGCCACGCCGCCGGCCAGATGGCTGCGTAAACAGGCCCGCAGCGGCCTGCGCATCGGCTTCGATCCCTGGCTGCACACCATCGCCGAGACGCGCAAGCTGGCGACCGCTCTCGACAAGGCCGGCGCGAAGCTGGTCGCCGTCCGGTTCAATCCCGTCGACGAGATCTGGCACGACCGGCCCAAGCCGCCGCTCGGCGAGGTCGACATCCAGGAGCAGCGCTTCGCCGGCCGGCTGGCAAGAGAAAAACTGGCCGACATGGCGGGCGCGGTCCGCGATGCCGGCGCCAGCCATACGGTGTTGACCGACGCATCCTCCGTCGCCTGGGCCTTCAATATTCGCGGCTCCGACGTGCCGCACACGCCGCTGGCACTCGCCTTTGCGATTGTCGGCGCCGACGGCCTGCCCGACCTGTTCATCGATAAGCGCAAGTTGCCGATGAAGGTCGAGGCCTATCTGACGCAATTGTGCAATCTGAGGCCGCCGTCGGAGTTCGACAACGCCCTGTCCGAGATCGCCGCGGCAGGCGCCACGATCGGCCTCGACGAGCAGTTGGCGGCGGAAAAGCTGCGGATCATCGTCGACGAAGCCGGTGGGTCGGTCGTCGCCATGGCCGATCCGGCGCGCCTTGCCCGCGCCACCAAGAACGAGGCCGAGATCGCCGGCACCCGCGCCGCCCATCTGCGCGACGGCGCGGCGATGGTCCGCTTCCTGTGCTGGCTCGACGGGCGCGAACCCGGCACGGTCGACGAGATCGGCGCGGCGAAGCAGCTGGAAACCTGCCGGCAGCGGACCGGCGAGGAAACGCAGATGGAACTGCGCGACATCTCGTTCGACACGATCTCCGGCGCCGGCCCCGACGGCGCCATCATTCATTACCGCGTCACCACCGCCACAAACCGCATGCTGTCGCGCGACAGCCTCTATCTGGTCGATTCGGGCGCGCAATATGTCGACGGAACCACCGACATCACCCGCACGATACTGATCGGCGAGGCCAGCGGCGCCATGCGGCGGCACTACACCATCGTCTTGAAGGGCATGATCGGCATCTCGCTGCTGCGCTTTCCCAGGGGCACGCGCGGGTCGGACATCGATGCGGTGGCACGGCTTGCCCATTGGAAAGCCGGGCTCGACTACGCCCACGGCACCGGCCATGGCGTCGGTTCGTTCCTGTCGGTGCACGAGGGACCGCAGCGCATCGCCCGCACCGGCACCGAGCCGTTGCTGGCCGGCATGATCCTGTCCAACGAACCCGGCTACTATCGCGAAGGCCACTACGGCATCCGGCTGGAAAACCTCGTTCTGGTGGAGGAAGCTGGTGCCATAGACGGCGGCGAGATCGACATGCACGGTTTCGAGACGCTGACGCTGGCGCCGTTCGACCGCCGTCTGATCGATGAGACCGTGCTGACCGGCGAGGAACGCGACTGGCTGAACGCCTATCACGACCGCGTGCTGCGCGAGGTCGGCCCGATGCTGGAAGCACCGGTGCGAGCCTGGCTCAACCAGGCCTGCGCGCCGCTCTGACCGGCTACAATCCGGCGAGGTTGCGAAGCGCGATCAGCACCGCGCCGCCGGCGACGAAGACGCCGAACATGCCGACCCCACGCCAGGCGACGATGCCCGCGATGGCGAGCGCCGCCAGTTCGGCCGGCCCGCCATGATAGGCCGCCGGCGCGATGATCGTGGTCAGCACCGCCGCCGGCACCGCGTCGAGTGCCGCTTCCACGCGTGGATGGATGCGCTGGAAGCGCGACAGCATCATATGGCCGCCGATGCGCGTCAGATAGGTCATGACGGCGGCGGCAAGGATGGTCCAAACGGTGACGCCGCTCACCGCGCGCCCTCCCCGCCGGATATCGGTGCCACGGCCGCCACCAGCACGCCGGCAACCGCGCCGATCGACACGTGCCATGGCGAACCGACGGTCTGGTAGGCGACAATCGAGGCGGCGGCGCTTGCCGCGACCACCGGCAGCCACAGCGGACGTTTGCGAAACGCCATGACCAGCGACAGGAAGTAGATCGGCAGCAGGTAGTCGAGGCCGAATGCCTCGGGATCGGCGATCAGCCGCCCGAAGACGGCGCCGAGCCAGCTCAGCATGACGAAGGAGACGTAGAGCGGCAGCGCCATGCCGAAATACCAGACCGGCGTCACCGGCCTGCGGTTCTCGTGGCGGCGCTCGGCCTCGGCATATTGCGGATCGGTCAGGAAGAAGAAGCCGATCGCCCGCTTGAGCGGCGGCCAGCCGGCCATGCGCCGCCCGCTCGATGCGGAATAGAGCACATGGCGGAAATTGACCGCGAAGATCGATAATACGATCAGCCACGGCGCCACCTCCTGCCCGAACAGTTCGATACCGACCATCTGGCTGGCGCCGCCGAAGATCGTCGCGCTCATCAGCACGGCCTCGCCGACCGTAAGCCCGTTGTTGATCGCAAGCGTTCCAAACAGCGCACCGAACGGCGCAGCCGCCAGCATGACTGGCAGGCCGGCCTTGGCACCGTCGAAAAACTCGGTCTTGCGTCCTTCAGCCATGATCTGCCCGTTATCGAGTCAGGAACCGCAGAATCTAGGTCAGCAATACTGTCCTGTCACGTCAATTCGTCTGACGGCTGCGTTGAACCGGGTTGACGGTGACGGTTTGCGCACCGGCACCCTTGTGCGGCGGCGCACAGCCGGCCGGCTGCACCGGCGCTAGTTTTAGCCAAGACAAGCGAGAAACCAGGGAGAGTTTCCATGAAAACCGCCACACTGTTGATATCCGCCGCCTTCGCCGGCCTGGTGCTGGTCAATCCCGCTTCGGTCGGCAACGCCGAAGCCGGCAAGGTCAAGGTCCGCGTGCAGACCAAGGTCGTCGTCCAGAAGCCCAAGCCGAAGGTGCGCATCAAGGTGAAGGTCGCGGCAGCCAAGATCGCCAAGCGGGTGAAAGTCAAGCGCAGGCTGCGCAGCGAGGAGACGGTGAATCCGGAGCCGAAGATCGTCGAGCATCCGAAACTCGCCAGCACCGCGACTGGCGGCGGTAGCGGCAAGCTTGCCGCCAACGCGAAAGCCAAGGGCAACGTGATCGCCGGTCTGCCGGAGACCACGGATGTCATTCCGCAGTTTCGCGTCGACTTTTCGGCGAGCGCCGAAGCAGCCGAAGCCGCCCGCGCCGCGGCCGAATTGAGAGACATCGCCGCGCTTGGCGCGCTGCGCGATGCGGCATCTCCGGATTTCGGCCTGGCAATGCCCGACCTTGCCCGCGAGATTCCGACCAACGCGGAACGTCTGGGCGGCATGGGGATCGAAAGGCGCGGCGGCATGTTTCCGGACGACGATCTCGGCAGCGGCCCCGGTGGCTTCGGAACGATTGACAACAGCCACAGTGGCAACACGCCGAGCAACCCGTGGGGCGTGAATATCGGCGCTCTGGCCAAGGGTGTTGCCGGCGATTATGACACCGGCTGGCAAGACAGGTCCGATTTGGTCCCCGGCATGCAGGTGCGCGAAACCTGGACCCGGAATGCCGACAACAGCACGACCTTCACATATGAGCGTCGATATGCACCGGGTTTCATAGGGCGAGGTATCTTTTCTCGTACAATCCGCAATGAAGACGGGACCCTTCGCCATCAGCGTTATGTCGACATCTACCCTTCGGGAAAACGCATCACCACGATTACCCATGGCGATGGACGGCGGATCATCAACCTGCCTGACGTCCAGATGGACAAACCGGGGGGAACCGCGTCGGAGAATGGAGACAAGCCGGCGGACAAACCCGAAAAGCCGGGCAAGGACGTCGCCAAACTGGAAAACCCCGACTTTGTCGACAACGGTTCGAATTGCCGCGACGTCGGCTGCATCGTCAGGGGCGAAGGCGGGTTGCAGCCGCTCGACCGCTCGAAGCTGACCAAGGCAAGGGTATTGCCGGCCGGTCCGGACGAGGCCAATGGCGGTGCGTCGGCAACCGGCCCCGCAATGTTCACCGCAAACGACGTGCTGGAACGGTATGACGAGGATAATCGCCGACGGGGGAGCGCCAGACGGCTTGATCCAACCTTGCTGTGCAAGCACTCCGAGTGCCCGTGAACCGCGGATATTGATGCAATCCCGCCACATCGGCGGGATTGCGCATTTCGGAATCGCCGCTTTGCCGGCCGATCCCGTAGCCACCACAAACATGCCTTGCTAGGTTTGTCCCAATCGAGCTTGCACGCCGGAGTTTCCAGATGTCGGCCAACGGCATGAAGCGAGTTGTTTTCAGGGCAATTTTGCTGGCGGCAAGCCTTGCCGGCGGACAGGCGACGGCCCAGGAATTCAATGAAGTCCAGGCCGTCATCAAGCCCTGGCTCAACCTGGAAAAATCCCGCGGGCTGCGTCATCTGATGCGCGAGATCGGGCGCGACCGATGGCTGGCCGCCTTCGGCGACGACCTTTCCGGCACCGCCGGTGCGCTGTCGGCCGGCCACGGCCTGGGCGGCTCGCTCGGCGGCACCCACGGCGCCACGGACGCAAATGGCTGGAACATCTGGCTCGACGGACAGGCCGGCCGCGTCGAGGACACGGCAGTCCCGCGCGCTTATGACGGCCGGCAATGGTCGGTGAGCTTCGGTGCCGACACGCAGGTGACCGACCGCGTGATCGTCGGCGGACTGATCAACCATTCCGGCACCGATGTCGACAACGTCTTCCTGCCGGGCAACTCGACCACCAGCGCCGTTGCCGCGGGACCTTATGCGGCGGTGTTCCTGACCGACACGCTCGTGCTCACCGGGTCGCTCCTCTACACCTGGACCGACAATGACGCGACCAGCTTCGGCGTTGCCTCCACCTGGCGGTCGCAGAGCTGGGCGCTCAACACGACGCTCACCAGCTACCATCCGGTCGGCGACTGGTTGCTCGCCCCCTCCGTCGGCATAAGCCTCGACGAGGAGCGCGAGGACGGCTATCTCGACACCGCGGCGACCCTGTTTCCCGCGGTGAGGACGCGAACGGGTACGTTTGCGTTCGGCGGCGCGGTCAGCCGTTCCTTCGCGCTCGGCAATGGCGCGGCGATAACGCCGGAGCTTTCGGTCGAAGCCGAATGGATATTCCTGAACTCCACGACCGCGACGACATCGGTGCTTGCCGACACGCGGCGCTTCGACGTGAACGCGACACTGGGTGCGGAGATCGCCTTCAGCGACAGCGTCTCGCTGTCGATCAACGGCACCGTCAGCGGCCTTGCCAACCCGACCTATCTTTCCGTCGTCGCCGGCGGCCGCCTGACGGTGAGTTTCTGATCCCGGCTCAGTAGACTTGTCTCGCCCCTGAGGTGCGAGAAAGCAAAATCAACATCTTAGCGCCAGCCAAGTGTTGGGTTTTGCAAGAGCGGGGATATTGCCTCATTGATTGGCTGACCACCTCTCTGGTCTTTTCCAATAACCTGCTCGTTTCACATCAAAAGCCAGAGAAAAGACTTTCTCCCCCTCAGGGGGAGGCGGGCGCTTGGCGAAACGGCGTTCTCCTTGCCGGCAAAAACGCCAACAAGCCATATCAATTGAAAGATGAACCGCTCACATCCGGCGGCAAGGGAACATCGATGGACGGCGGCATTGCGTGATCGGTGCCGGGATCAGCCGCGCGCGCCCACCCGCCGGAACCATTCATCCTCGTCGATCACCTCGATACCGAGTTCGGTCGCCTTCTTCAGCTTCGACCCGGCCCCCGGCCCGGCGACGACGAGGCTGGTCTTGGCCGACACCGAGCCCGCCGCCTTGGCGCCGAGCCGCTCGGCCATCGCCTTGGCCTCGTCGCGGCTCATCCGCTCCAGCGCGCCGGTGAACACGATGGTCATGCCGGCGACCGGAGAATCGCTTGCCGCCTGCTCGGCCGGCTCGATGGTCAGTTCGGCCACCAGCGCCTCGACCATCGCCAGATTGTGTTCCTCGCCGAAATAGCGCCCGATCGCGACGATTACCGCCGGGCCGATATCGTCGAGCGCCGCCATTTCCTCGGCCGCGGCGCTTTCCGGCCCCTCGTTCGCAACGGCGAGCGCCGCCTCGTGAAAGGCCGGCCAGTCGCCATAGGCGCGCGCCAGCGTGCGCGCCGTGGTTTCGCCGACATGGCGGATACCGAGTCCGAAGATCAGCCGCTCGAGCGGTATCGTTCGCCGCGCCTCGATGGCCTCGAAGAGCTTTTTCGCCGAGACCTCGCCATAGCCTTCGCGGTTTTTCAGTTTCGTCAGCGCGTTTTCCTCGTCGCGCCTCCTGAGCGTGAAGATGTCGGCCGGCTGTCGGATGAAAAGCTCCTCGTCGTCGAAGAAATACTCGATCTGCCTGTCGCCAAGGCCCTCGATGTCGAAGGCCTTGCGGCCGACGAACAGCTTCAGGTGCTCCTTGCGCTGGAAGGGACAGGCGAACTCGCCCGAACAGCGCTGCACCGCGCCTTCCGACCCGCTCGCCGTTTCCTCGCGCACGATCGGCGTCTTCAGCGGACAGGGACAGATCGTCGGAAAGACAAAATCGCGCGCGTCCGCCGGTCGCCGCTCCGGCACATAGCCCAGCACCTGCGGAATAACGTCGCCGGCGCGCTGCACGGTGACCGTGTCGCCGATTCTGATCCCCAGCCGCACGATCTCACCGGCATTGTGCAGCGTCGCATTGGTGACGACGACGCCGCCGACGGTGACCGGCTCGAGCCGCGCGACCGGGGTCAGCGCACCGGTGCGCCCCACCTGAATGTCGATGTCGTTGAGGATGGTCATCGCCTTTTCGGCCGGAAACTTGTGGGCGATCGCCCAGCGCGGGCTGCGCGACACGAAGCCGAGGCGTCCCTGCAGCGTCAGGTCGTCGACCTTGTAGACAACGCCGTCGATATCGTAGCCGAGCAGCGCCCGCTCCGCCTCGATGGCGTGATAGTGCGTCAGCAGCGCATCGATGTCGGTGAACCGCCGCATCAGCGGATTGACCTTGAAGCCGAAACCAGCCAGCGCGGCCACCATCTCCATCTGCGTGCCGGCCGGCAGGTCGCTGACCTCGCCCCAGGCATAGGCGAAGAATTTGAGCGGTCGGCCGGCGGTCACCGAGGCGTCGAGCTGGCGCAGCGAGCCCGCCGCCGTGTTGCGCGGATTGACGTAGATCTGTCCGCCGGTTTCGGCCTGTTTGCGGTTGAGCTCGGCGAAGTCCTCGTTGCGCATGTAGACTTCACCGCGCACCTCGAAGACTTCCGGCGGATTGCCGGAGAGCTCGACGGGGATGTCGTCGATGGTGCGCGCATTGGCGGTGACGTTCTCGCCGGTCTGGCCGTCGCCGCGCGTCGCCGCCGTCGCAAGCCTGCCCTGCTCGTAGCGCAGCGACAGCGACAGCCCGTCGATCTTGGGTTCGGCGGTCAGCGCAAGCTCGGCTGTTTCGCCGAGTTTCAGGAAACGCCGGATACGAGCCTCGAAATCGCGCACGTCCTTGTCGTCGAAGGCATTGTCGAGCGACAGCATCGGCACCGCGTGGGTGACCTTGGAAAAGGTCTCCGACACCACCGCGCCGACGCGCTCGCTTGGCGAATCGGTGCGCTTCAGATGCGGGAACCGGGCCTCGATCGCCTCGTTGCGGCGACGCAGCGCATCGTATTCGGCATCGCTTATCTCCGGCGCATCCTCGCCGTGGTAGCGCTCGTCGTGGTAGGCGATCTGCTCGGCAAGGCGCGCCAGCTCCAGCTTCGCCTCGTCTTCGGAAAGCGCCTCGACAGCCTTGCTTTCATCCGCCATTTCAAACGCTTCCCGGAGAGTTCGGAATCAGATTGGCAGGGCAATATAGGCCAGGTTCACGAAGCTTTCGACAGGGTTTCGGTCAGGAGACGGGCGGCCGCGGCGCGGGCCTCGTCGGTCACCGTGGCGCCGGCGAGCATGCGGGCGATCTCCTCCTGGCGGCGCGCTTCGGCAATCTCCTCGACGCCCGTGACCGTGCTGTTCTCGTCCTCGGATGCCTTGGAGATCAGGAAATGCGCGTTCGCCTTGGCCGCCACCTGCGGCGCATGGGTTACCGACAGCACCTGGACCCGGCCGGCAAGCCGCGCCAGCCGCTCGCCGATGGCGTCGGCGACCGCGCCGCCAACGCCGGTATCGATCTCGTCGAACACCAGTGTCGGCGCCGAGCCGCGCTCGGCCAGCACCACCTTGAGCGCCAGCAGGAAACGCGACAGTTCGCCGCCGGAAGCCACCTTCATCAGCGGTCCGGCGCGCGAACCGGGATTGGTGCGCACGGTGAACTCGACCCGGTCGATACCGGCGGCGCCCGGCTGTTCGGCGTCGCTTGCGACCTCGACGAAAAACGCCGCCTGTTCCAGCTTCAGCGCAGGCAATTCGGCCATCACGGCGGCCGCCAGCGGTCCAGCGGCGGCATGGCGCTTTTCCGAGAGCTCTCCGGCGCGCCGGTCATAGGCGGTTTTCGCCGTTTCGGCACGCTGGCGCAGCGCCGCCAGCCGCTCCTCGCCGGCGTCGATGTCGGCAAGGTCGGCAGCAAACCGGTCGCGCAGCTCGGCAAGGTCGTCGACGGCGACATTGTGCTTGCGGGCGGCGGCGCGCAGTGCAAACAACCGCGCTTCGGCTGCTTCCAGCCGCTGCGGGTCGAATTCCATGGCGCGGATTGCCGCGTCGATCTCGGTCTGCACCGCATCGAGCGACGCCAGCGCCTGGTCGAGCGGTTCGACGATCGGGTCGATGAATTCCGGCGCGTCGGCGGCCTTGCGGCTCAATCGCCTGAGCAATGCCGACAGCGTGGCAACCGGCGAGTTGTCGGCCGACATCATCTGTTCAGCCTCGTGGACCTCGGCGGCGATCTTCTCGGCCTTCATCATGGTGGCGCGCTCGTCGGCAAGTCGCGTCTCCTCGCCCGGCTCCGGGTCGAGTGCCGTCAGTTCGTCGAGGCAGGCGCGCAGATAGTCGGCTTCGCGTTTCGATGCCTCCACCTTGGCTTCGTGGCGCGAGAAGGCGGCAATCGCGTCGCGCCAGTCCCGCCACGCGGCTTCGACCTCGGCGGCAAGGCCGGCATGGCCGGCCCAGGCGTCGAGCAGATCGCGATGGCTCTCCGGCTCGATCAGCGCGCGCTCGTCATGCTGGCCGTGGATTTCCACCAGCGCCCGGCCGATGCGCCGCATCAGCGCCACGCTTGCCGGCTGGTCGTTGATGAACACCCGCGTGCGCCCGTCGGCCGCCTGCACGCGGCGCAGCACCAGCGACCCCTCGCCTGCGTCCAGCGCTTCCTCGGCCAGGACCGCCTCGACGGGATGGCCCTTCGGCAGGTCGAACATGGCGCTCACCTGGCCGTCGGAGGCGCCGTGGCGCACGAGCGAGGCATCGCCGCGCGCGCCAAGCGCCAGCGACAGGGCATCGAGAAGGATGGATTTGCCGGCGCCGGTCTCGCCGGTCAGCACCGACATTCCGGCGTCAAAGCCGATGTCGAGCCGCCGAATAAGGACGATATCGCGGATCGACAGGTGGGCGAGCATCTGCCGCGGAATCAGCTGCCGACGATCTTGCGCGCCGCCCGCGACAGCCAGGACGCCTTGTTCTCGCGCGGTTCCAGTCCGCCGCTCTGCAAGAGCTTGTAGGAACTCTGGTACCACTCGCTGTCGGGATAGTTGTGGCCGAGCACCGCGGCGGCGGTCTGCGCCTCGGAGACCAGCCCCATGGCGAAGTAGGTCTCGGTCAGCCGCGCCAGCGCTTCCTCGACATGCCTGGTGTTGGAATAGCCTTCCACCACGCCGCGAAAGCGCGAGATCGCGGCGACATACTCGCGCCGCTCCTGATAGTAGCGGCCGATCTGCATCTCCTTGCCGGCGAGCTGGTCGCGGGCAAAGCGGATCTTCGCCTGGGCATCCTCGACATATTCCGATTCCGGCCAGCGCTGCACCACCTCGTTCATGGCGTTGATGGCGCGGCTTGAATCCTTCTGGTCCTGGGTCACGTCGCGAATCTGGCGGAAGTAGGACAGGCCGACGATATATTGCGCGTAGGCCGCGTCCTCCGAGGACGGGTAAAGCGATACATAGCGCCTGCCGGCGCTGATCGCCTCCTCATACTTGCCCTGGCGGTAATTGGTGAACGCACCCATCACCATCGCCTTGCGGGCGAATTCCGAGTAGGGGTGCTGGCGGTCGATCGCCTCGAATTTCTTCGCCGCTTCCTTCAGCCGGCCGGCATTGAGATTGGCCAGGCCCTGATTGTAGAGCACGTCGGGCGGATCGGTCTGCTCGACATAGGTGGCAAGATCGATATCGTCCGTCGACCGGCAGGCGGAAACGGTCAGGGGCGCGACGGCAAGCAGGATGGCCGCCATCGTGCGCACGCGCACGCCATGCCGAAAACGCTTCGATTGGCCCTCGCGGGTTTTCATGTCGACATGCATGTTATCACTGCCCCTCAGGCAAGCAGGCGACGCCCTGAACGCGTCGGCCCGCGGTACCGGCCATAAATCATAACAATCTTCGCGCGGCAACGCTATCGAACGCCAATCGCACTTTTTTAAGGCAGCGGAACGGAAATGCGACCGAATGCAGGCCGTGACCGGGCCCGCCCGGTTCCGCCTACAGCGTCCAGGGAGCGAAAACCGGCGCGTTGACAGCGATCAGCTCGGCCTTGCGGCCGCGCTCGCGGCGTGCGGTTTCGACGATCTCGAACGCGGTCCTGTCCGACAGCAATTGCCTGAGCGCCGCCGCATTGAGCTTGTGGCCGCCGCGATAGGAGCGGAAGCAGCCGATGAAACGGGCGCCCGCAAGGGCCAGGTCGCCCATCGCGTCCAGCGTCTTGTGACGCACGAACTCGTCGGAGTACCGCAGGCCCTCCATGTTGACGATGCTGTCGTCGTCGCCGATGACCACGGAGTTTTCCAGGGACGAACCAAGCGCGTAGCCGGCCGCCCAGAGGCGCTCGACATCCTTCATGAAACCGAAGGTCCGCGCCCGCGAAATCTCGCGGCGGAACACGTCCGGATGGATGTCGCTGGCGAAGAACTGCCGGCCGATGGCCGGGCTGTCGAAATCGATCTCGACTTCGAAGCGGGTGCCGTCATAGGGGCGGAATTCGGCCCATGAGGCACCGTTTTCGATGCGCACCGGCTTGGCGACCCGGATATAGCGGCGCTTGACCGCCTGCGGCTCGATGCCGGCCTGGTCGAACGCCTCGACGAAATCGGCGGCGCTGCCGTCAAGGATCGGCACCTCGTCGCTGTCGATTTCGACGCAGGCATTGTCGATGCCGAGCGCGAAAAGCGTCGCCATCAGATGCTCGACGGTCGCCACATGTACGTCTGAAGGATTGCCCAGCACCGTGCACAGGTCGGTCGCGCCGACCTCGGCGACCAGTGCCCTCAACTCACGCGCGCCTTCGCCCAGATCCGTGCGCGTAAACAAAATCCCCGTATCGGGGTCCGCTGGATGAAATGTGATTGTAACCGGCTTTCCGCCGTGAACGCCCACACCCGACAAAGACACGGATGTCTTGAGCGTCGTCTGATAGTCGTGCAATTCGATCCCCATGTACCCACCCCGGTTGGCGACCACCTGACAAATACGCCGTCGGCAGTTCTTCTCGTTTTGTTGGCTGATGAGTTACGTCCCCTCGACACTCCCAGCATCTTTTAACAGGGTAAAGATAGATGCAGCGCCCCGATACGCCAAATCACGGTTTCTTACCCCGTGTTACGGTTTGCTTCCATCGGATCAATCGTTAACTTTCTGTAAACAAATCGTTTTTCGATCCCGGCCGGTCGCACTGGCGACCGGTTCGTGATCGAGTGTTACAATTATCAACAGCTTCAATTTGCCTGTCGGCGCAGGAAGGCGGGAATCTCCAGCTGATCGTCCTCGTGAGTCGCAGGCTTGACCGGCTGCGAGCGTCCGTGATCGTCGAGTTTGGCCTGCCGCGGCGCGTAGACCTGCGGATCCTGCGCCACCGGACGCCGGCCTTCCGGACCGGGCTGCTTGAGCACCGGCTGGCGCGAGGCGACGGCGGGCCTGAGCTCGGCCGAATCGTCTTCTTCGTTGTGGCGCGACAAGCCGTGGGTCAGGCGTTTCAACAGCCCCATCGGCCCACGATCGTCATGCGCCGAAGCCGCACCCTGCTCGCGCGCGACGATCTCGTCCTTGACCACCGGAGGAAAGTCCTCGACCCGGGGCATCCGCGCCGCGGTAACGGCAGGCGCCGTGGGCGCGGCTTCCGGCGCGGCAATGTCCTCGGCCGCCGCCGTCGCCAGCGATTCCTCCAGGTCGCCCAGACCGGAAACATCGTCGACTTCCGCAGCCGGTGCCTTGAACAGCTTGCTTTGCGGTCGGAAATCTTCTGCTTCGGCCGCCGGCGCGGCCGCCGTGGTGACGGGCTCGGCGCTGGCGGCGCTGGCGGCGATACGGGCCGCCGCCTCGCGACGATTGTTCTCCTCGGCCTGCTGGATCTTCTCGGCGATGACGTCGCGCGTGGTGGCCGCCGTCCTGGTTTCGGCGGGCGCGAAACTGCGCGCGGTGGTGATCGTCGCGGCGCTGCGCACCTCGCTTGGACCCACCTCTGAAGCCGACTTGTCGATGCCGGTGGCTACCACCGACACGCGGATCACGCCCTCCAGTTCCTCGTCGAACGTTGCGCCGAGGATGATGTTGGCGTCCTGGTCCACTTCCTCGCGGATGCGGGTGGCGGCTTCGTCCACCTCGAACAGGGTCATGTCGCGGCCGCCGGTGATCGAGATCAACAGGCCGCGGGCACCCTGCATCGAGGTCTCGTCGAGCAGCGGATTGGCGATCGCCGCTTCCGCCGCGGCCATCGCCCGGCCCTCGCCCGACGCTTCGCCGGTGCCCATCATGGCCTTGCCCATCTCGCGCATCACCGAGCGCACGTCGGCGAAGTCGAGGTTGATCAGGCCTTCCTTGACCATCAGGTCGGTGATGCAGGCGACGCCGGAATAGAGCACCTGGTCGGCCATGGCGAAGGCATCGGCGAACGTGGTCTTGTCGTTGGCGAGCCGGAACAGGTTCTGGTTGGGAATGACGATCAGCGTGTCGACGTTCTTCTGCAGTTCGTCGATGCCCGCATTGGCAGTCGACATCCGCCGCTGGCCCTCGAAATGGAACGGCTTGGTCACCACGCCGACGGTGAGGATGCCCTTCTCGCGCGCCGCCGCCGCCACGACGGGTGCGGCGCCGGTACCGGTGCCGCCGCCCATGCCGGCAGTGACGAAGCACATATGCGTGCCGGTCAGGTGGTCGACGATCTCGTCGAAGCATTCTTCCGCGGCCGCCCGCCCGACTTCGGGCTGCGAGCCGGCGCCGAGCCCTTCGGTCACATGCGCGCCAAGCTGGATCAACCGCTCCGCTTTCGACATTGTCAGGGCCTGAGCGTCGGTATTTGCTACAACAAAATCAACGCCATGGAGGCCGGCGCTAATCATATTGTTTACTGCATTGCCGCCACCGCCGCCAACACCGAACACCGCTATCCTCGGCTTGAGCTCGGTAATGTCCGGCTTCTTCAGATTGATCGTCATGGTACCTCGTCCTTTTTTCACCTGTTGGGCCGCCGGCCGCGTCGGCCGCCTTTGTGCTGGCGGCGGGTTCCGCCTCTAGAGCGCTCCGTTCAAAAGCTGTTCCTGATCCACTGTCCCACGCGCTGGAAGGGGCCGGTGCCGGTCAGCGCCGTTCCGATCCGGTGCATACTCCGCTTGTGATTTTCGAACCCCGCGACCTGCGGATAGATCATGAGGCCGATCGATGCGGCAAAGGCCGGTCCCTTGGCGGCTTCCGGCAGTCCGGCGACGCCGAGCGGCCTGCCGATGCGCACATTCCTTCCCAGTACGCGCCGCGCCGCCTCGGGGAGCCCGGCCATCTGGCTGGCGCCGCCGGTCAGCACGATGCGTTTTCCAACCGCGCTGCCGTAGCCCGACCGCAAAAGCTTGTCGCGGATCATCTCCAGCGTCTCCTCGACCCGGGCGCGGACGATACGATTCATCACCGCGCGCGGTATCTGCTGCTGCGCCTCGGCCACGTCGCCCGAAATCGAGGCGATGTTGACCATGTCCTGATCGTCGGCCGCCACCGGCAGCGCCGATCCGTGCATCACCTTAAGGCGCTCGGCATGCTCGAGGCTTGTGGACAGGCCGCGAGCCAAGTCCTGGGTGACGTGCAGGCCGCCCACCGGAATGCTCGCCGCGTGCACGAAATTGCCGTTCTGGAAGATGCCGAGCGAGGTCGAGCCGCCGCCCATGTCGATGCAGGCGGCACCCATCTCGCCCTCGTCCTCCACCAGGGCCGAAAGACCGGCGGCATAGGGCGTGGCGACCATGCGTTCGACCGACAGATGCGCCCGGTTGATGCACAGTTCCAGATTGCGCACCGGCGCCGCATCGGCGGTAAGCACGTGCATGTCGACGCCGAGCACCTCGCCGACCATGCCCTGAGGATCGCGAATGCCGCGCTCCGAATCCAGCGAATAGCCGACCGGCACCGAGTGGATCACTTCGCGTTCGGCGGCCATGGCCTGTTTGGAACCCGCCGCCAGAACGCGCTTGATGTCGGACTTCGTGGTCTCGTGGCCGCCGAGACGGACGGTGGCGGAAAAGGCTTCGCTTTTCAGCCGCCCGGCCGACAGGTTGACGATGAGCGATTCCACCGTCAGGCCGGCCATGCGTTCGGCCGCATCCACCGCCTGGCGGACCGAACGCTCGGCGCTGGCGAGATCGACGATGACGCCGGACTTGACGCCCTGGCTGCGCTGGTGGCCGATGCCGATCACCTGGATGCGGTGCGTGCGCCCGCGCAGAAGGTCGCTCGAGCCGCCGGGCCTGAGCCGCGCGATGATGCAGCACACTTTCGAAGAGCCGACATCCAGCACCGTGATGATGCCGGAGCGACCTTCCGTACCCCTGCCCTGACCGACGAGCCAGGTCATATCTTGCTGTCCTTACGGCGGCGCTTCTCGCGCTCCTTCAGCGCGGCCTCGCGATGTTTGACCGCATCGGGGGTCAGGCGCACCGTGAGACGATCGCCAAGGCGCATGTCGATCGAGGCGACATCGCGCGACAGAATGCCCTGCGACCGGTCGAGCGCGACGAGGTCGGCCATCGCCTCTTCGTCGCCGGTTTCCGGCAGCTTGACGGTGATGCCGTTGTCCAGGCGCAGATCCCAGCGCCTGTCGGCAACGCGGATGAACGCCTTCACGTGCCTGGCCAGATCGGGCTCCGCCGCGACCCGGGCAACGATGCCGGCGGCATGTTCCGGAGCGCCAAGGCCGACGACCAGCGGCAGCGAGGCAAAGTCGCCGCCCGGAAACGCGACGATGCTGGCGCCGGACTTCTCGACCAGGGTCAGCGCGGAACCGTTCTGCCAGATGGCGAACGGCTTGCGCTCGTCGATGCGGATTTCGAGCGTCGAGGGATAGGCCTTGCGCACCGAGACATTGTCGACCCACGGCAGCGCGGCCAGCCGGTCGCGCGCCGCGGCGGCGCTGAATGTCAGAAGCGAGGTCCACCCGCCAAGGTCCAGTTGACCGATGATGTCGATCTCGGAGGTCTGCTTGTGGCCGGAGATCCTGATCTCCTCGACGGCAAAGCCCGTGCGCGCCGTCACCGCCTGGACGATCGATGGCATGTGCCCGCCCAGCACCGCGCCGTAGGCGGCAAAGGATGTGAGAAGCGCCAGGCTCATGATCATTGCCGCGTGGCGAGGCGTATCGGCGCCATCCTGGATGAGCCGGCCGGCCAGGCGCGCGGGACGGCGCAGGACCCGCGGCAGGACAATGCCCCGGCGCCCGTCATGGGCGACCGCGTGACCGGGCTTGCCGATCTCGACGGGCATTTGGGCGCCGCGGCGCACCTTCCCACCCCAGAACGCTGACTTCAACGCAAACAAGATGCGTCCTCCACCATCCAACTGAGCAGTTCGCCGAACGAGTGTCCCGCTTGTTCGGCAATCTCAGGCACCAATGAAGTCGGTGTCATGCCCGGCTGGGTGTTGATTTCCAGCCAGATGACTTCACCATTTTCCGAATGCCGGTCGTCGTAGCGGAAGTCCGATCGGGTAACTCCGCGGCAGCCGATTGCCTGGTGCGCCTTCAACGACAGTGTCAGGATTTTTTGGTAAACATTTGGTGAAATTTCCGCCGGACAGACGTGATTTGATCCGCCTTGGACATATTTTGAGTCGTAATCGTAGAATTCGTGACCGACGGGGAGAATTTCCGACACGCCAAGCGCCACATTGCCCATGACCGCGCAGGTCAGCTCGCGACCGTAGACATAGCGCTCCACCATGACCCTTTCGCCGTAGCGCCAGTCGCTCGAGCCGATGATCTGCGGCGGGTGGTGCTGGCCTTCCTTGACGATGACCACGCCGAAGCTCGATCCCTCGGCCACCGGTTTGATCACATAGGGCGTCGGCATCGGGTGGGTCGACTTGAACTCCCCACGGCTGAGCACCTTCGATTCGGCGACCGGAATGCCGGCCTTGCGGGCGATGATCTTGGCCCGCTCCTTGTCCATGGCCAGCGCCGAGGCCAGCACGCCGGAATGGGTGTAGGGAATCTGCAGGAATTCGAGCACCCCCTGGATCGTGCCATCCTCGCCGAACGGGCCGTGCAAAGCATTGAACACGACATCGGGCTTGAGGTCGGCCAAGGTGGCGGCGACATCGTGATCGACGTCGACCCGGGTGATCCGGTAGCCTTCGGCTTCGAGCGCATCGGCGCAGGCATTGCCCGAAGACAGCGACACGGGCCGCTCGGACGAGAATCCGCCCAACAGAACAGCCACATGCTTTGCTGTCATTCCGCATCCCCTCGTATCACCGGCCGCCGGTTTTGAGCCGAGTCGGCCGGCAACGCCGACAACAAGCCCGGCGAGCAACGCGTGACCGACTCAATCAGAAAACCCTCTGCGTCATAAGAATCAGAGAGTTGATTCCGTGGCAAGACCTGCGGCGAATTTATTGCGCTCAGGCGACCACTCGCGCCTTTGTCGGTGGCTTTCCGCGCGGCTGCGCCAGACGGAAGAAGCGGATGGTGAGCAGGACGGCGGCCGCCGACAGACCCAGGGCCAGGCCGAGCCAGACGCCGGCACCGCCGAGCCCGGCCGGAAAGCCGAGCAGCCATGCCGCCGGCATGCCGACGACCCAGTAGCTGAAGACGGCGATGAGCAGCGGCGTACGTGTGTCTTTCAACCCGCGCAGCAGGCCCGCCGCCACCGCCTGCAGGCAGTCGAAAAGCTGAAAGGCGGCGGCAAAGGCCAGCAGAACGGTGGCGCTGGCCAGCACGGCGGCCGAATCCGGCCTGGTCTCGTCCAGGAACAGCGCCGCCAGCGGTCCCGGCGCGGCGACAAACAGCATCGCCGATACGACGCCCCACCCCACGCCAAGTGCCAGCACGGTTTGCGCAGCGCGCATCAGGCCGGAATGATCGCCGCGGCCGAACGCATTGCCGATGCGCACCGTCGCCACGCCGGAAAAGCCGAGCGGGATCATGAAGGCGAGCGAGGCCAGTTGCAGCGCGATGCCGTGGGCCGCCAGTTCCACCGTTCCGAGCCAACCCATCATCATCGACGAGCCGGCAAACAGGCCGACCTCGGCGATCACCGTCAGGCCGATCGGCCAGCCGAGGCGAATCAGCTCCGCCATCGCCTCCCGGTCCGATCGCCAGATGCGCACGAACAGCTCGAACTGCCGGAGCGCCGGCTGCCAGGCGGCGTAGCCACACTGGATGAGGAAGGTGAGCGAGGTGGTGATGAGCGAAGCCCAAGCCGCACCGACGATGCCGAGTTCCGGCGCGCCCCAGTGGCCGAAGATCAGCGCGTAGTTCAAAAACCCGTTCAGCACCGCCGCGAAAACCGTGGTCCACAGCATGATCTGCGGCCGGCCGAGCGCGACGAAGAAGGACCTGAGCACGAACGACAGCTGTGCCGGAAACAGCGACCATTGCAGGACCCGCATGTATTCGGCGGCCGGCCCGACGACGGCCGGATCCTGGCCGCCAAACAGGAGGATCGGCTCGAAATAGGTCAACGGCACCATGCAAAGCGCGCTGTAGCCGACCGCGATCCACAGGCCCATGCGAACCGAGCGGCGCACCGCGCGCACGTCGCCGCGCCCCTCCGCCTGGGCGGCGATCGGCATGATCGCAATGGCGAAGCCCGACCCGAGCATCAACATCAGGAAGAACGACTGCGCGCCCAGAACGCTGGCGCCGAGCGCCACCGCGCCCAGCCAGCCGATCATGATCGTGTCGGTGGTGGTAATCGCCACCTGCGCCAGATGGGCGCCGATCAGCGGCAGGCCGAGCCCGAGCGTGGCGCGCACATGGGCGGGCCAGGACTGGGCGGTCGGGCGACCGTGATCCGCGATTTCGCTGCGCATTGGAATTCACCGGAAACGATACCGGACGGCGAAGATCACCGCCCGAAAACGGGCGCCCGCAATAACCCGGCAATGCGCGGAAGTCGAGGCGTTACAACAACCGGCCTAGAAACGGATCGATCTCGTGGCCGGGGCGGAACTCGCCGACGCGCCTGATCTCCCATTCGAGCCGGATGCCCGAATGTTCCAGCACCCTGGCGCGCACCGTCTCGCCGAGGAATTCGAGGTCGTAGCCGGTAGCCGTTCCGGTGTTGATCAGGAAATTGCAGTGCATCGGCGAGACCTGGGCGCCGCCGATCAGAAGGCCGCGGCAGCCGGCCTTGTCGATCTCCTTCCAGGCCGAGGTGCCGGGCGGGTTCTTGAAGGTCGAACCGCCGGTTTTCTCGCGGATCGGCTGCACCGTCTCGCGATGGTGCTGCACCTCGTCCATCGCCGCCTTGATCTCTGCGCGGCCGGCCGGCCCGCCCTCGAAAACCGCCGAGGTGAAGATCAATTCGTCGGCAGCGTCCGAATGACGGTAGGAATAGCCCATCTCGGCATTGGTCAGCACATGCCTGTCGCCGTTGCGGTCATAGGCCGTCAGTTCGACCATGCGTTCGCGTGTCTCCACGCCGTTGGCACCGGCATTCATCCTGAGCGCCCCGCCGACACCGCCGGGAATACCGTGATAGAAGTGGAACCCGCCGAGACCGGCCTCCAGCGCCGCAGCCGCCAACCGCTTGTCGGAGACCGCCGCGCCGGCGCGAAGCCGGTTTTCGCCCCCGGCCTCGATGGCGCCGAACCCCTTGGCTGACAGCCGCACCACGAAGCCGCGAATGCCGCCCTCGCGCACCAGCAGGTTGGACCCGACGCCCACGACCAGCACCGGAATGTCGACCGGCACGGCCTTCAGGAATGCGGCAAGATCGTCCTCGTCGGCCGGTTGGAACAGGACTTCCGCCGGCCCGCCGGCACGGAACCAGGTGATCTTGTCCATCGGCGCGTCGGGCGTCAGTCGCCCGCGCAGGTCGGAAAGGTCATCGCCGAGCCGTTCGAGCAGGCTCGCGCCATCCACGACCGCGCCCGCCTTCATGTCGCGTCCAATTCGCCGGGCAGCGCATAGGCCCACTGGGTTATGCTTCCGGCGCCGAGAAACACGACAAAGTCGCCCGGCTGCGCGCTCTGCCTGATCAGGGGCGCGATCGCCTCCGGTCCCTCGATATGGCGCGCGTCGCGATGGCCGCCGCCGCGGATACTGGCGGCCAGATGCGCCGCATCCGCACCCTCGATCGGATCTTCGCCCGCCGGGTAGACCGGCGCGACCAGCACCGTGTCGGCATCGTTGAAACAGGCGGCGAAATCGGCGAACAGGTCGTGCAGCCTGGTATAGCGGTGCGGCTGGGCGATCGCGATCACCCGGCCCGGACAGGCCGCGCGTGCCGCGCCCAGCACTGCCCTGATCTCGACCGGGTGGTGGGCGTAGTCGTCGAACACCTCGACACCGTTCCACGACCCGGTATGGGTGAAGCGGCGCTTGACCCCGCCGAACGACGCCAGCCCCTTGCGGATGTCGTCGGGCGATAGACCGAGCTGGTACGCCACCGCGATCGCCGCTGTCGCGTTGGCGACGTTGTGATGGCCCGGCATCGGCAGCCGCAGGCCCTCGATCGTGGTCGACTCGCCGTCGCGGCGGCTTCGCAGCGTCACGTCGAAGACCGAGACCGGCCCATCCATGTGGTGGTTGGAGAAGCGCACGTCGGCCTGCGGGTTCTCGCCGTAGGTGACGACACGGCGATCCTCGATGCGGCTGACCAGCGCCTGCACTTCCGGATGATCGATGCACATGACGCCGAAACCGTAGAACGGCACGTTCTCGACAAAGGTCTGGAACGCCTCGCGCACCTTGTCGAACGTACCGTAGTGGTCGAGGTGCTCGGGATCGATATTGGTGACCACGGCCACGTCGGCCGGCAGTTTCAGGAAGGTGCCGTCGCTCTCGTCGGCCTCCACCACCATCCAGTCGCCCTCGCCCATGCGCGCATTGGTGCCGTAGGCGTTGATGATGCCGCCATTGATCACCGTCGGGTCGAGCCCGCCGGCCTCCAGCAGCGTCGCCACCATCGAGGTCGTCGTCGTCTTGCCGTGCGTGCCGCCGATGGCGACCGCCTGGCGGAAACGCATCAGTTCGGCCAGCATCTCGGCGCGCCGCACGATCGGCAGCAGGCGCTCGCGCGCCGCCATCAGCTCGGCATTGGTCTTGCGGATCGCCGTCGACACCACGACAACCTCGGCGTCGCCGAGATTCTCCGCCGCGTGGCCGACGAACACCTCGATGCCCTTGTCGCGCAACCGCTGCACGTTGGCGCTGTCGGACTGATCGGAACCCTGCACCCGGTAGCCGAGATTGTGCAGCACCTCGGCAATGCCGCTCATGCCGATGCCGCCGATACCGATAAAGTGCACCGGGCCGATGCTTGCCGGCATTTTCATGGATTGGCTCCACGTTTGAATTGTTCCACGGATTTGCCCGAGGCAATAGCTTCCACGAGGTCTGCGAGCAACCGTGCCGCATCGGGGATATCCACCGCTTTCGCGGCCCGCGCCATGGCGGCCAGACGATCCGGATCGCCGGCAAGCGCAGCGATCTCGCGGGCCATCTCCGCCGCATCCAGTTCCGGCTGGCGGCGCATGACCGCCGCACCCGCCCCGGTCAGGACCGCCGCATTGTGCCCCTGGTCGTCGTCGAGCGCATGCGGCAATGGCACCAGGATCGCAGGCCGGCCGACGGTCGCGAGTTCGAGCACGGTCGACGCGCCGGACCGCGCGACGACCAGGTGGGACGCGGCCATGCGCTGGGGCAGGTCCTTGAAGAAGGCCGCGACATCGGCCGCGACGTTCAGGTCGCGGTAACGCCGCCTGACATGCTCCTCGTCCTCCGGCCGCGCCTGCTGCACAATGCTCAGGCGCGAGCGCAAACCCGCATCGAGCCTTGCCACGGCCTCCGGCACCGTGTCGGAGAAATAGCGCGCGCCCTGGCTGCCGCCGAAAACGAGCAGGCGCAGCGGCCCCGTCGCGTCAGGTTTCCGATATGGCGTCCCGGCCGCCGCCAGCACGGCCTCGCGGACGGGATTGCCGGTGACCGCGATCTTCCCCGCATATGGCCCGGCCTCGGCTAAAAAGCCGCCGGCGATTGCCGTGACGCGGGCGGCGAGCGCCCGGTTGGCGCGACCCATCACCGCGTTCTGCTCGTGGATCACCGTCGGAATGCCGCGCCTTGTCGCAGCGAAGACCGGCGGCAGGGTCGGATAGCCGCCGAAGCCGACCACCGCCTCGGGTTTCAGGCGCTGCATCAGCGCCGAGGCCTGCCGAAACCCCGTCCAAAGCACCCAGAAGGCGCGGAGAACGGATACCGGGTTCCTCGAACCGATCGTCGCCGAGCGGATGGTGTGGATGCCGTCGGCCGGGAACCCGCCCGAAAAGCGCTCAGCCCGGCTGTCGGTCGCCAGATGAACCGACCAGCCGCGCGCCTTCAGCTCATGGGCGAGCGCCTCGGCGGGAAACAGATGGCCACCGGTGCCGCCGGCGCTGAGCAGGATTGCACCGCCCATCGGTCACCCTGCATGTATAGGTCGCGAGATGACCGGCATGGACGGCGCCTTGCGCCGCTCGGGCTGCTTGCGGGTCAAGGCCAGCACCATGCCCATGGAAATCGCCATCGCCACCAGCGACGAACCGCCATAGGAGACGAAGGGCAGCGTCATGCCCTTGGCCGGCATGAGCTGCAGGTTGACGCTTATGTTGATGATCGCCTGCAGGCCGAACAGCACCACCAGGCCGGAAATCGCATAGCGGTCGAAATCGTCCTCGCGTTTCAATGCCACCTTGAGGCCGCGCAGCACGACGAAGGCAAACAGGAACACGATGACGAGGCAGAGGATGATACCGAATTCCTCGGCGGCCACCGAGAACACGAAATCAGTATGGCTGTCGGGCAGCACAAGCTTGCTGACGCCCTCGCCCGGCCCGCGGCCGAGCCAGCCGCCATTGATGGTGGCCTCGCGGGCCATGTTGACCTGGAAATTGTCGCCCTCACCGGTGATGAAGCGGTCGATGCGCTGCGCCACATGCGGGAAGATCGTATAGGCGGCGATACCGCCGCCGGCGGCGAGCGAGCCGAGCGCGATGATCCACAGCCACGACATGCCGGCGATGAAGAACATCGCCCCCCATGTAGCGGAGACGAGCAGCGTCTGGCCGAGATCGGGTTGCGCGATCAGCAGCGCCACGACCATGCCGAGCAGGACGATGGCGAACAGGTTGCCCGGAATATCCGGCTGGCGCTTGTGTTCGGCAAACAGCCAGGCGCAGATGACGACGAAGGCCGGTTTCAGAAACTCGGACGGCTGCACCGACAGGCCGAACAGCGACAGCCAGCGCCGCGAACCCTTGACCTCGACGCCGATATAGAGCGTGGCGACCATCGCCAGGAGCGAGCCGACGAGCATGATCAGCGCCAGGCGGCGGACCTGGCGCGGCGAGAAGAACGAAACCGCGATCAGGGCAGCGACCGCCGGGATCATGAACAGGATCTGCCGGGTGACGAAGTGATAGGTATCGAGGCCGATGCGCTCGGCGACCGCCGGGCTTGCCGCGAACGACAGCACGATGCCCAGGCCCATCAGGCTGAGGAAGGCGGCCAGAAACCAGCGATCGACGGTCCACCACCAATCAGCGGCCGGACTGCGATCAACACGGCTAACCATCATCTGCTCCCTTTGAAGCCTTCCAGCGCCTCGACAGACGCGCGGAAGGTGTCTCCCCGGATCTCGAAATTCCTGAACTGGTCGAAACTCGCACAGGCCGGCGACAACAGCACCACTGATTCGCCGCTTATATCACGAGCAGCATCGGCTGCGGCATGTTCAACGGCAACGTCGATCGTGCCGGAAATCTCATAACGAACCGTTTCACCGAGGAAGGAAGCCAGCGCCGGCGCCGCCTCGCCGACGAGATAGGCCTTCTCGATGCGGTCGAGATACGGTTTCAGCGCTGCGAAGCCGCCATCCTTGGCCAGTCCGCCGGCGATCCAGCGCACCCGGTCGAAGCTGGCGAGCGCGGTGGCCGCCGCCTCGGCGTTGGTCGCCTTGGAATCGTTGACGAACAGCGTGCCGCCGACATGGCCGACCTGCTCCATGCGGTGGGCCAGGCCGGGAAAGCTTCGAAGGCCGGCCTGTATCTCCGTCGCATCGAGGCCGACCGCGCGGCAGGCGGCGACGGCGGCGAGCGCGTTCTGGCTGTTGTGCACGCCGCGCAGCGTGCCGACGCCTGCGACCGAGGCGATTTCCTCCGCCCTGCCGTCGCAGACATGCATGAGCCGCGCCCCGTCGGCGAAATAGCCGTTCTTGAGCGCCTTTCCGGTGGCGATCGGCACGACTTCGTGCCCGGCATCGCCCAACCGCTCGGCGATGGCGGCACAATGCGCATCGTCGAGCGCCACCACGGCGACAGCCGCGCCGGCGACCAGCCGTTCCTTGATCGCCGCGTAATGCGCCATGTCGCCATGACGGTCGAGATGGTCCGGCGTCAGGTTGAGCAGGATGCCGACATCGGGCCCGAGCGACGGCGCCAGGTCGATCTGGTAGGACGAGCACTCGACGACGTAGAACCGCCCCGCGCGCGGCGAATCGAGCGTCAGCACGGCGCGGCCGATATTGCCGCCCATCTGCGCGTCGCGACCCGAATGGGCGATGATATGGGCGATCAGTGCCGTGGTGGTCGACTTGCCGTTGGTGCCGGTGATCGCGATGAAACGCGCGCCCGAACCGGCAAATTCGCGCGAGAAGATCTCGACGTCCCCGATGATCGGAATGCCCGTCGCGTGCGCCATGTCGACCGTCCAGTGCGGCCGCGGATGGGTGAGCGGCACGCCGGGCGAAAGCACGAGCGACGAAAAGACGCTCCAGTCCACCCCGCGCAGATCGGCAGTGACGATCCCCTCGCCCGCGGCCTTTTCCACGCTTGCCGGATTGTCGTCGAAGGCGATGATCTCGGCGCCGCCGGCAACAAGCGCCTTTGCCGTGGCGATGCCGGAACCGCCGAGGCCGAACAGCGCGAGCGTCCGACCGGCAAACGATCTCGCCGCGATCATCTGAGCTTGAGCGTCGACAGGCCGATCAGCGCCAGGATGACGGCGATGATCCAGAAGCGGATCACCACCTGGCTCTCGGTCCACCCCAGTTTCTCGAAGTGATGGTGGATCGGCGCCATCAGGAACACCCGCCGGCCGGTCATCTTGAACCACGAGACCTGGATGATCACCGACAGGATCTCGACCACGAACAGGCCGCCGACGATGGCCAGCACGATCTCGTGCTTGGTGGCGACCGCGACCGCGCCGATCAGTCCGCCGAGCGCCAGCGAGCCGGTGTCGCCCATGAAGATCGCCGCCGGCGGCGCGTTGAACCAGAGGAAGCCGAGGCTGGCGCCGATGACAGCACCGAGAATGACGGCCAGTTCACCGGTGCCGGGCACGAAGTGGATCTGCAGATAGTCGGCGAACACCGCGTTGCCCGACAGATAGGCAATGACGCCGAAGGACGAGGCAGCGATCATCACCGGCACGATGGCGAGCCCGTCGAGCCCGTCGGTCAGGTTGACCGCATTGCCCGCCCCGACCATGACGAAACAGGCAAACGGGATGAAGAACCAGCCGAGATCAACGACAAGGTCCTTCAGGAACGGAAAGGTCAGCGACGTCGCGAACGATCCGGTGCCGGCCTGGATGGTAACCCATGTGGCGATCGCCGCGATCAGGAACTCGGCAAGCAGCCGCGCGGCGCCGGAAAACCCCTTGTGGCTCTGCTTGGTGACCTTGAGGTAGTCGTCGTAGAAGCCGATCGCGCCGAAACCGATCGTCACCATCAGGATCACCCAGACATACACGCTGGAAAGATTGGCCCACAGCAGTGTCGAGACGATGATGCCCGTCAGGATCATCAGCCCGCCCATGGTCGGCGTACCGGCCTTCTTGAAATGGGTCTGCGGCCCGTCGGCGCGGATCGGCTGGCCCCGACCCTGCCGGATACGCAGCGAATCGATGATCATCGGACCGAACATGAAGACGATCAGCGCCGAAGTGATCAACGCCCCGCCGGTGCGGAAGGTGATGTAGCGGAACACGTTGAGGGCCGACAGTTGATCGGCGAATTGAACCAGCATCGTGAGCATGCGTACCGTGTCCCCTAATGCGCCATTCTGTTTCCGCCGGATTGTTTGCCGGGACAATTCCCGCCATCCGGGACGTGGCGCTAAACTTCAGCCTTGGCCTTTACAGGCGGATACCGTTTTACCAGCGCGTCGACAATCTTCGAAAAGCCGATTCCGTTGGATGACTTGATCATGATCGCGTCGCCGGGACGCACCGCGTTGATCACCAGATCGCACAGATCGCCGGCGCTTGCACGGTATTCGGACCTGATTCCGTCGGGCAGGCTGGTGGAGAGCGCCGCCATCTCCTCGCCACCGAGAAACACCTGCTCGGCTTCCGCCTCGGCCACAGCACCGGCAAGCCCGGCATGCAGCCTGGCCGAGTGGCTGCCCAGTTCCAGCATGTCGCCGAGTACGGCGATGCGACGGCCGCGCGCCGAAACCGGCGCGTTCTTCAACAGCTCCAACGCCGCCGCCATCGAGGCGGGATTGGCGTTGTAGCTCTCGTCGATCAGGATCATCTCGCCCCTGGGATGCTTCAGCGTGATGCGGCGGCCACGGCCGGCCTCCGCCTCGAAACCGGCCAGCGCCGCGATCGCCTTGTCCATGTCGGCGCCCGCGAGGCGGGCGGCGCCCAGCGCGGCAAGCGCGTTCTGGGCGATGTGCCGGCCGGGCGCGCCGATGACGATGTCGCGGCTCTTGCCGTCGAGCCGGATGCGCGCATGGCCGCCGTCGGCGCCGGCTTCGTATTTCAGAAGCTTGACGACCGCCTGGCGATGGGCGCCGAAGCCGAGGATGTTATGAACGCCGGCGGCGCGCGCCGCCTTCTCCAGCCGCTTCCAGCGCCCGTCGTCGCGGTTGATCAGCGCATGGCCGCCACGCACCACGCCCTCGAAAATCTCCGCCTTGGCGTCGGCGATCTCCGCCAGGTTCTTGAAATGGCCGAGATGGGCGGCGGCGATCAGCGTGACGATGGCGATATGCGGCTTGACCAGCCGCACCAGCGGGCGGATTTCGCCGGCATGGTTCATGCCGATCTCGAATACGCCGAAATCGGTGTCCCCTGGCATGCGCGCCAGCGTCAGCGGCACACCCCAATGGTTGTTGAAGGACTTGACCGAGGCGTGAACCGTGCCCGACGGCGCCAGGATGTGGCGCAGCATCTCCTTGGTCGTCGTCTTGCCGACCGAACCGGTCACCGCGATGATCTTTGCTTTCGAGCGCTTGCGCGCCGCCGCGGCAAGGCGCTCCAGCCCGCCAAGCACGTCGTCGACCACGATCATCGGCACTTTCAGGCGTCCGAGCGCCGGCAGCCTGGCCTCGGAAACCACGAGCAGGCCGGCGCCGCCCGCCATGGCCGCCGTGGCGAAGTCGTGGCCGTCGAACTTGTCGCCCTTGATGGCGAAGAAGGCTTCGCCCTGTTTCAGCGTACGGCTGTCGATCGACAGGCCGGTCACGCCGTCCGGCAGCACGCCCACGGGCCGCCCGTCCATGGCCGCGACCATGGCTTCGCTTTTCCACAGGAGGCTCATGCGGCCGCTCCTGCGAGCGCGGCGCGAACCTCGTCGTGATCGGAAAACGGCAGCGTCATCTCGCCCACCGTCTGGCCCGGCTCGTGACCCTTGCCGGCGACGATCAGCGTGTCGCCCTCGCCGAGCAGTGACACGGCATGGCGGATCGCCTCGCGCCGGTCGCCGATCTCGATGGCGCCGGGCGCGGCTTCCATGATCGCGGCGCGGATCGTCTCCGGAACCTCGCTGCGCGGATTGTCGTCGGTTACGATGGTGACGTCGGCGAGCTCGGAGGCGATCGCGCCCATCAGCGGGCGCTTGCCGCGGTCGCGGTCGCCGCCGCAGCCGAACACGACGATCACCCTGCCGGTGGTGAACGGCCGTACCGACTGCAACACGTTGCGCAGCGCGTCGGGCTTGTGGGCGTAGTCGACATAGACCGGCGCGCCGCCCTTCGACGTTCCGGCAAGATCGAGCCGTCCCGGCGCTCCCGTCAGCGTTTCCAGCGCGGTAAACGCCTGCTCGGCTTCCGTGCCGGTGGCAATCGCCAGTCCGGCGGCGACAAGCGCGTTGGCGATCTGGAAATCGCCCGCAAGCGGCAGCACGAATTCGAACAGGTCGCCGCCGACCGCCACCTGCGCCCGCTGGCGAAAGCGCTCGTGCTCGACCCGCTTCAAGGCGATGAAGGCGCCGCCGCGGCCGACGGTCAGGACGTCGAGGCCGGCCGCACGGGCCGCCTCCCCGGTGCGCTTCGACCACTCGTCGTCGGCGAAGATCACCGCCGGCGAACCCTTGGCCAGAAGCGTGTCGAACAGGCGCAGCTTGGCCCGGTGATAATCCGCCATGTCGGCATGGTAGTCCATGTGGTCGCGGCCAAGATTGGTGAACGCGCCGGCGGCAAGCCGCACCCCGTCGAGGCGGCGCTGGTCGAGACCGTGGCTGGAGGCCTCCATCGCCGCGTGGGTGACGCCGGCATCGGCCAGTTCAGCGAGCAGCCGGTGCAGTTCGACCGGATCGGGCGTCGTCAGCGAACCGTAGTCGCTGCGCCCCGGCGCCTCGACGCCGGTGGTACCGATGCTGGCGGCCGCGTGACCGGCATGCTGCCAGATCTGGCGTGTGAACGCGGCGACCGAGGTCTTGCCGGCGGTGCCGGTGACAGCGACCATGGTTTCCGGCTGGCGGTGGTAGAAACGCGCTGCCATCAGCGACAGCGCCCGGCGCGGATCG
Source organism: Rhizobiaceae bacterium (assembly GCA_041397625.1). GTDB lineage: Bacteria > Pseudomonadota > Alphaproteobacteria > Rhizobiales > Rhizobiaceae > JAWKWH01. Next base: position 333,466 of record JAWKWH010000003.1, on the reverse strand, counting down.
TTGCTGGCGATGACCGGAACGTCCAACCCGCCGATCGATGCTTCCGGTGCCGCGACGATGGCCACCGCGCCACACGCGGCCGCGTCGGCGGCAAATGTGGCGCCATCGGCCTTCGATCCCTGCAGCGCGACGAACACGAACCCCGGTTTCACATGCCGCGAATCCGATGAGATGCCGCAAATCCCGATTTCCGCGACAGTGCCCTCGACAGGTAGAATCCCGGCGAATTCCTTGAGTTTCATCGCGTCCCGATCGTCACCCTGCTCCACGAACCGCCCTCATACCAGAAAGCGCTATCGATGCGATATCAGCAGGGCCTTACTTTCGTGGCCAAATTCGGGCTTTACCCCAAGCAGCGGCGCTGCGCGGCCGATGATGCCGGCAACCGTCGGCGCAGCGTTGATGCCGGCCGTGGCGCCGGCGCCCGGCTTCTCCGGCTTGGGTTCGTCCAGGATCACCAGCACCACATATTGCGGATCGTTGATCGGAAAGCCGGCCAGAAAGGCGTTGAAGCGCTTGTTGGAGACATAGCGGCCGTTGACCACCTTTTCGGCGGTGCCGGTCTTGCCGCCGACGAAATAGCCCGGCACGTCGGCGCGCCGGCCCGAGCCCTTCTCGACATTGAGGCGGAAAAGATAGCGCATCATGTTGCTGGTCGCCGGATCGACCACCTGCGTGCCGGCAAGCTCGGCCTCGCGCTCGCTGCGCGGCAGGAAGGTCGGCTGGATCAGCCTGCCGCCATTGAGCAGCGCGGCGGCGGCAACCGCCGTCTGCAAGGGCGTCGTCGCCATGCCATGGCCGAAGGAAATGGTGATCGAGTTGAGTTTTTTCCATTGCTTCGGTTCGGTCGGATGCGCCACTTCCGGCAGTTCGGTGTGGAGCCGGTCAAGCAGGCCGATACGCTTCAGGAAGGCGCGATGCCCCTCGGTGCCGATGACGTCGGCCATCTTGGCCGTGCCGATATTCGAAGAGTAGATGAAGATCTCCGGCACCGACAGCCAGCGGTGCTTGCCGTGGAAGTCGTGGATGGTGAAGCGGGCGATGCGGATCGGCTTGCGCGCGTCGAACTTGTCGCCGAGATGTACCTTGCCCGAATCGAGCGCCATCGCCGTGGTAAAGGTCTTGAAGGTCGAACCCATCTCGAAAACGCCGGCAGACATGCGGTTTAGGCGGTCTTTTTCAAGTGCATTGTAAGGATTGTTGGGATCGTAGTCCGGCAGCGAGGCCATGGCCACCACTTCGCCGGTGCGCACATTGAGCACCACGGCGCCGGCGGCAATCGCGTGAAAGCGCTCCATGGCGCGGGAAATCTCGTCGCGCACGATGTGCTGGACGCGCAGATCGATCGACAGCTTGACGGGTTCGAGGTCGGCTCCGGCGGTAAGGCCGGCCGCCTGCAGGTCGGCAAAGCCTTGGTCGTCGATGTATTTTTCCATACCGGCGGTGCCCTGGTTGTCGATGTTGACAAGTCCGAGCACATGCGAGGCGGTGGGTCCGCCGGGATAGAAACGGCGCTTCTCGGTGCGGAAACCGATGCCGGGAATGCCGAGTTTCTGGATCTCGTTTTGCTGGCGCGGCGTCAGTTCGCGCCTCAGCCAGGCGAAGCCGCCACCGCTGCGCAACCGGCGATAGGTGGTGTTGATATCGAGGTCGGGCAGCACGGTCGTCAGCAGCTCCACCGCCTCGTCGGCGTCGACGATGCGCCGCGGTTCGGCGTAGAGCGACGCCGTCTTGATGTCGGTCGCCAGCACTTCGCCGTTGCGGTCGACGATGTCGGGCCGCGACACGAGATTGCGGTTGGAGGCGACCGGACGACGCGTGTCCGGATCGATCATGCCGAAATAGGCAAGGCGCCCGCCAATGACGGCGAAGATCGCCATGAACAGCGCCATGCTCATCAACAGGCGACTGCGCGCACGCGCGCCGGTGGACTTGATCGACCCCTCGACGACGATGGCGTCCGTCGGCGTTGCGGCAAGCGCGGATCCGGGTTTCTTCAGGCGACGAAACAGCCTCATGGTTCGATACCGCCCGTCACAGTTGCGTCGGTCGGCGCGGTTTTACCGGCCATGCGCTCGCTGTCGCCCGTCAGGATGTCCTCGATCTCCAGAGGTGCGGCAGGCAATTCGTCGAAACCGACGATCTGGTGCGCCTCGACCGGCTTGAGGTCGAGTTCTCCCTGATAGATTTCCGACAGCCGTTGCAGGCGCGAAGGCTGGGTGAGCAGGCTCCAGTCGGCCTTGAGCACGTCGATCGTGTCGCGCTCGGAGCGGATGTCCGCCTCCACGCGCCGCATCTCGGACAGCTGGCGTTCGGCGTCGTGCTTGGTCTTGTAGGTAAAGGCGGCCGCCGAGACCATCACGGCGATCAGCACGATATCGGTGGTTCGGAACATGTCAGCGCCCCCCGCCCAGAAGCGCCGGCAGTTTCGGCAGCGAAAAGATGGACAGGTCGGCGTCCTGCGCCGGCGCGTCGGTGCGCCGGGCCGCCCTGAGCCTGGCGGAGCGGGCGCGCGGATTGGCCTGCGCCTCTTCGTCGGAAGCGGTACGCGCGCCGCCGAGGCGCTCGAAGCTCGGCGCAGGGCCGCCGGTCGCCGGCATGTGGCGCGAGCCGGAGGCGGCCGAGGACCGCGCGGCGATGAAGCGCTTGACGATACGGTCTTCCAGCGAATGAAAGCTGACGACGACCAGCCTGCCGCCGGGTTTCAGCACGCGTTCAGCGGCAAAAAGCGCCTGGCAGAGCTCGCCGAGCTCGTCGTTGACGAAGATGCGCAGCGCCTGGAAGACGCGGGTTGCCGGATGGATGCGGTCGCCGGGACGCTTGCCCGACACCCGCTCGATCAGCCGCGAGAGCTCGCCCGTTGTCGCAAACGGCCGTTCGGCCCGGCGTGCCTCGATGGCCCGCGCGATGCGTCCGGCATGGCGCTCCTCGCCGTAGAAGCCGAAAATCCGCGCCAGGTCGCCGGCCTTGAAACTGTTGACCACGTCGGCAGCGCTCGCGCCGGCCTTGGCCATGCGCATGTCGAGCGGACCGTCGTGGCGGAACGAGAAGCCGCGCTCCGGTTGGTCGAGTTGCATGGAGGAGACGCCGATATCGAGCACGACGCCGTCGACCGGCGCATCGGTGATGGTATCAAGTTCGGAAAACCGGCCCGCGACCAGTCGCAGCCGTCCGCCCGAGGCGGCAACCAGCGCCGCGCCGCCGGTAATGGCGTCGGGATCGCGGTCGATACCGATGACATTGGCGCCTGCCTCAAGGATCGCCGCGCTGTAGCCGCCGGCACCGAAGGTGCCGTCGATGATGGTCTGGCCGGCTTGCGGCGCCAGCGCCGCCATCACCTCGCAGAGAAGAACGGGAACATGGCGGACCGGTCCGCCACCGGCACGATGGTCCGCGCCAGGGTCCGCCATTATCCCGTTTCTCCGCCCGTCCGCGCCTCGTTCGCAGACCGGCGAAGTTTCAAAAGCCGCTTGCGCACCGCCTCGCCATGGGCGGTAAGCTGTTCCGGGTGCCAGATCTGGAAGAAATTGCCGCGACCGACAAAGGCCACTTCCGACGTGATCCCCGTCTGCTCGCGCACGAAATCGGTCACCATGATGCGCCCGTCCTGGTCGAGCTTCAAAAACGCGCCATCGCCATGGACGTGGAACGACATGTCGTCGGCCAGTTGCAGGAACGGATCCTCCTCGGCCATCCGCTTCTCGTAGCGGTCGAGAAGATCGAGCCCGCCCACATCCAGCGCCGGCACGTCCAGCGCCTTGAGCGCATAGAGCTGCGAATAGCCGCGCTTCTGCAGCACCGAGCGGAAATGCGCCGGCACCGAGACCCGCCCCTTGGCGTCGATCCGGTTCACCGCACTCGACAGAAAACGGTCCATCATTCAAATCCGCCGTGCCGTCCGCGTCCAAACACATCCCGTTTCCGGCGCTCCAACGCCGTTTGGCTCCGTCGACGGACCATGCCCCCATGGACCACCATCCCCGCACCGCGCCGACTCCGGCGAGCCGCCGCGGCGCAGATGATGAAGCGGCCGGGCAAATCGCTGTGTCGAACGGAATTTGGGATATCATGGGGAACTATGGGGGTCAACGGGACAAACAGACACAAACCGCGCGAATTCCGGGATTTTCCGGCATTTGCCGCGCATCCTGTCTTTATCGCCGCTTAACCTTAAGGAAGCGTTAGGAATTGGCCGCTTGCGGTCTACGATTCGAGCGGTGCGCATCCATCAAACCGCTTGCCTGGCGGCGGCGCGCCCTGCCACAACACCCGCGCAACGATAGTGGAGAAAACCGGATGGGCGACAGGGACGAACGTGCCGCGCGGACCGCGCATCTGCGGCGCCAAGGGCTGATGAAGGGCGACCCCGTGGCCCTGCCGATCATACCCACCTCGATGTATCACCTGCCGGGCGATCCCGCCGGCCACCGCCAGTACGGCCGCTTCGACAATCCGACCTGGGAGGCGACCGAAGACCTGCTTTCGCATCTGGAGGACGCGCCGGCGGTGGCGTTTCCCTCCGGCATGGCGGCGATTTCCGCACTGTTCTTCGGCCTGCTGAAGACCGGCGATCGCGTCCTGCTGCCGTCGGACGGCTATTACACGACGCGGGTGCTGGCCGAGCGCTTTCTGGCACCGATGGGCGTCGCCTTCGACCTGAGGCCGACATCGCGCTTCGCCGAGGGCGGTTTCGACGGCTACCGGCTGGTCTTCGTCGAAACACCGTCCAATCCTGGCCTCGACATCTGCGACATCGCCGCCGTGTCGAAAGCCGCGCATGATGCCGGCGCAATCGTTGCCGCCGACAACACCACCATGACGCCCTACGGCCAGCGCCCGCTCGACCTTGGCGCCGACATCGTCGTCGCCGCCGACACCAAGGCGCCCAACGGCCATTCCGACGCACTGTTCGGCCATCTGGCGAGCCGCGATGCGACGGTCATCGAGGCGGTGCGCGACTGGCGCAAGCTGTCGGGCGCCATTCCCGGCCCGTTCGAGGCCTGGATGGTGCATCGCGGGCTGGAGACGCTCGAAGTCCGCTTCGCACGCATGTGCGATTCAGCCGAGACGGTCGCCGCGCGCCTCGCCGACCATTCGGCAGTTCAGGCCGTGCGTTTTCCCGGCCTGAAGTCCGATCCGTCGCACAATCTTGCAAGCGCGCAGATGGCCCGCTTCGGCCTCCTGATCGGGCTGACGCTGCGGGATGCGGCCACAGCCGAGCGCCTTATCGACGGCTGCGAACTGATCCAGCCGGCGACATCCTTCGGCGGTGTCCACACCTCCGCCGAACGCCGCGCCCGCTGGGGCGACGACGTGGCCGAAGGCTATGTGCGCCTTTCGGTCGGCTGCGAGCCGGTCGAGGCGCTGTGGGCAGCACTCGACCGCGCGCTTGGAGCCGCCTGAAAAAGAAAATTGCCAGCCGGCCTGTAAGCCGGGTTCTGTATGGCCTGCGCGGCGAGCGCGCAAACGTGGCGGCCATTCCTCTGGGACGGACATTGCTGTCCGCCTCGTGCGACCAACCCGGATGGCGGGGCCGGAAACAGCCCGTGAAGGGTTTCCCCTCCATGCCATCCCTATTCGGTCTTGCTCCCGGCGGGGTTTGCCGTGCCGCTTCCGTTGCCGGTCGCGCGGTGGGCCCTTACCCCACCCTTTCACCCTTACCCCGCCAGTATTGCGGCCCGGTTGACGGGCGCGAACGGCCCGAAACCGCAATACAGGCGGGGCGGTCTGCTCTCTGTGGCACTTTCCCTGGGGTCGCCCCCGCCGGATGTTATCCGGCGCCGTGTTTCCGTGGAGCCCGGACTTTCCTCACGCGCCGCGTTTCCGCATTGGCGCGCGCGGCCGCCCGGCCGACTGGCAGCGCCTAGATAGAGGAAGCGGCAGGCAAATGAAAGAGTTGCCGGACCGACGACAAGCCGGTCCGGCCTGTTCCCGTCAGAGCATTATTCGGTAGCGGGCGAACCCGTCCGGTCCTTCGCCGGCGGCCTCGATCGCAACGCCTTTCACGTCGTCGAGATGTTCGCGGCCCTTCGGCCCGGTATCGAACAGCACCGTGGCGCCGTCGAGGGCCTTGAGCTTCCAGTTTGCGTCAGCCGACGGATTGATCGTGCCCTTGTCGACGATGTAGCGCACGATCACATCGCGATTGGTGTCCGGCGCAACCAGGATCACCTTGCTCTCGTTGATGCCGGGGAAGTTGCCGCCGCCGCCGGCGCGGTAATTGTTGGTGGCGACGACGAACTCCTGCGCCGGGTCGATCGGTTTGCCGTCGAACATCAGGTCTGCGATGCGACTGGAGGCGGCATCGGCGATCTCGCCCTTCGACGTATATTTCGCCGGTTTCGACAGGTCGATCTCGTAGGTGACGCCGTCGATCACGTCGAAATTGTAGGACGGGAAGTCCGGATTGATAAGCGGCTGGTCGGCCTTGCCCGGCTCGACCTGGTTGAAGATGCCGGCCGACATCTCCAGCCATTCCTTGACGTCGGCGCCGGTGATCTTCACCGCGCGCACCGTGTTGGGATAGAGGTACAGGTCGGCAACGTTCTTGATCGCCACCGCGCCTGCCGGAACGTCGGTGTAATATTCCGGTCCGCCGCGACCGCCGGCCTTGAACGGAGCGGCCGCCGACAACACCGGCAGGCCGGCGAATTCCCCGCCTTTCAGGATGTCCGAAACGTACCAGATCTGCGCCTGGCTGACGATCTGCACCGACGGGTCGTCGGCGACGAGCGCAAAATAGGAATACAGCGGCGCCGACGTTTCGCCGACGGGCGTGCGCACATAGGCAAGCGTCGCCTCGTGCTCGTCCCTGACCGCCGCCTCGACCGCCGCCGTGCTCTCGACCAGCGCCGTCACCTTGCGGTTCTCGTCGCGCTTGTAGATCGGCCGCGCCTCCGACATGCCGGAGACCACGCGCCAGGAATTGCCGTCGCGCTCGATCAGCAGGTCGATCAGGCCCATATGCGAGCCCCAGAACCCGCCCTGCACGGCCGGCTTGTCCATCAGCGTGCCGGCTTCCGCGTCGACGCCCTCGATGCCCGCGAAGCTCTTGCCCGGGAACACCAGATGCTGGTGGCCGGTGAAAATCGCGTCGATGCCCTCCACGCCGCCGAGGAACAGCGAGGCGTTCTCCATACCGTCTGACCGGTTGCCGTCGATGCCCGAATGCGACAGCGCCACGACGATGTCGGCGCCCTCCTCCTTCATCTGCGGCACCCAGGCTTCCGCCGCCTGCACGATGTCGCGGGTCATGACCTTGCCGGCGAGATGGCGCGAGTCCCACACCAGGATCTGCGGCGGCACGAAGCCGATGAAACCGACGCGCACCTTGGCCTCGCGGCCATCGCCGTCGAGCACCGTCTTGTCGAGGATGACATAGGGTTTGAGGTACAGGTCGTCGTCGCGCGGATTGTCGGCAAGCATCGTGCCGCGCACCAGATTGGCGCAGACGATCGGGTAGTTCGCCCCGGCATTGACCTTGTCCAGGAACGACAGGCCGTAATTGAACTCGTGGTTGCCGAGCGTGCCGCAATCGTAGCCGAGCACGTTCATCGCCTCGATCACCGGGTGCATGTCGCCTTCCTTCATGCCGCGCTCATAGGCGATCCAGTCGCCCATCGGATTGCCCTGAAGGTAGTCGCCATTGTCGATCAGCATCGTGTTGGTGGCCTCGGCGCGAAACCCTTCGATGACCGAGGCTGTGCGCGCCAGGCCCATCGTGTCGTTCGGCCGGTCGGCATAATAGTCATAGGGCAGCACCGCGACGTGGATGTCGGTGGTTTCCATGATGCGCAGATGCGCCTGGTTGGTCGCCGCGTTGGCGGAGAACGGATGCAGCGCGATCAGTGCCGCGCCGGCGCCCGTGCCGGCCAGGAAGCCGCGCCTCGTCAGCAAAGGATCGGAAAGGTATTTCGGCGCTCTCATGGCCTGCCTCCTGTTTGTCGTTATTGTGGTGATTATCGATGAAACTATAACCCAATTGCGAAGCTTCTGCGACGCGCAAATCGGGGCGGGGAAGACGTCTACAGGCTGAAGTAAATATCGGAAACGAAGCCCGGTTCTCCGGCGATCGGGCGGATTGTCGTCCCCGCCGACGGCAGCGCCGCGATCAACGTGTCGACGCCCGTGCCGGTGGTTTCGCGCAATTCGAAACGCGGTTGCGGCCGGGCGGACAGTGCCAGCGGCGCATCGGCGCAAAACGACATGACCGCCCGCCCGTCCGGTAGCGCCGGTGCATCGATGGCGGCGAACACGATCTCGCCCAGCCGGTCGACGACCGACAGCGCGCCGAACCGCTCGAAACCGGTGATGTGATAGGTCCAGCCTGTCTCGACCGCGTCGAACCGGACCTCCAGCCGGCGGGCGCCGGTTGGCGGCAGGCCGAAATTCATCGTCGCCATGGGTCTTGCCGGTCCGTGGATATCGACCTTGCGGCCGCCGATATCGGCTATGCGGACCGCCTCCCGAGCCTTGCCGATAAACGGCAGGTCGAACGCCTGTGTCTCCCCAGCGGCAAATCCCGCCGTCACCGCCCAGGTTTCCGGGGTCTCGGGCATCAGCGCGATCGCCAGGCTGTCGGGCCGTTCCGCATCGCCGGTAACCCAGACGGAAACGCCGTCAGCCTCCGGCCTGAACCGCATGCCTTCGCTCCATGCGAGCCGGCTGTCGACGAGAACCGCGCGAAGCGGCGCCGGATCGTCACCATAATAGCCGTGCCTGATCACCAGCCGCAGGATTTCCTCGAATGCCGCGGCACCCACCGGTCAGCCCTCCGCCAGTTCGTAGTGGCGGATCGAGCGGTCGGCGATCAGCGCCGCCTCCTCGGGCAGGATGTGCGGGTTCTGCCACTCCTCGCCGACGAAGGCCTTCATCGCCTCGAGGTCCTTCCACACCATGACGATGCAGAAACGGCCCGGCGTTTCCGGCCGCGGCAGGCCGAACACGAGCTGCTCGATACCGGGCCGCGATCTCATCAGCGGCATCACCGTTTCGCGGAAGAAGGCCTCGAACTCGGCCTCCTTGCCCGGATGGGTTTCGACCTGAAACACCCTGACGACGGACATGGCACCTTCCCTTCATGCGATCCGGCATATCCACACCTGCCGCCGGCCGCTGTCATCGAAGTGTAACATGGAACCGGTAGAAGACGGCATATCGGAGCATCATGATATATGGATGGAAAAACCGCACTCACGACGATGGCCGCGCTGGCGCAGGAAACGCGCCTCGACGTCTTCCGCCTTTTGGTGCGTTCCGGCGCCGACGGCATGGCCGCCGGCGACATCGGCAGGCGGCTCGGCGTGCGCCAGAACACCATGTCGACCAACCTCGCCATCCTTTTGAACGCCGGCCTGGTGCGCAACGAGCGCCGCGGCCGCTCGATCCGCTATTTTGCCGATTTCGACGCGCTTCGCGGCCTCCTCGCCTACCTGATGGAGGATTGCTGCGGCGGACGGCCGGAGATCTGCCAACCGCTCATCGATGAAATCGCATGTAGCTAGCTCCAGAGGAGAAGATCATGCCCGGCCACATCTACAACGTCCTGTTTCTCTGTACCGGCAATTCCGCCCGCTCGATCATCGCCGAGGCGCTGATGAACCGTCACGGCCAGGGCCGCTTCATCGCCCATTCGGCCGGTTCCGACCCCAAGGGAGAGGTGCATCCGCTGACGCTTGAACTGCTCAAGCGCATGAACCACGACACCGGTTTCGCCCGCTCCAAGAGCTGGGACGAATTCGCCAGGCCCGGCGCGCCCGAGCTCGATTTCGTCTTCACCGTCTGCGACAACGCGGCAAACGAGGCCTGTCCGGTCTGGCCCGGCCAGCCGATGTCGGCGCATTGGGGCGTGCCAGACCCCGTCGCGGCCACCGGTTCGGACGCCGAGAAGGCGCTGGCCTTCTCCGAGGCCTATCGGATGCTCGACAACCGCATATCGATCTTCACCTCGCTGCCGCTGGCGAGCATCGACAAGCTGTCGCTGCAAAGGCGGCTCGACGAGATCGGGAGGAAGGATTGAGCGCCGCCGATCCGGCCCGCCGGCTGGCGGCCGAGGCCATTGGTACCGGTTTCCTGCTGGCGACGGTGGTCGGCTCGGGCATCATGGCCGAGCGGCTTGCCGGCGGCAATGTCGCCATCGCGCTGCTCGGCAACACCATTCCCACCGGTGCGATCCTCGTCGTGCTGATCACCATGCTGGGGCCGCTGTCGGGAGCCCATTTCAACCCCGCCGTCACCATGGCGTTCCTGCTCCGCCGCGAAATTCGGGCAGCGCTGGCGGCAGCCTATGTCGCCGTTCAGGTGGCGGGTGGCATCGCCGGCGTCTGGGCGGCGCACCTGATGTTCGACGAGGCGCTCATCCAGTTCTCGACCACCGCCCGCACCGGCCCGCCGCAATGGTTTGCCGAAAGCGTCGCCACCTTCGGCCTCGTCTTCACCATTCTTGCGACCTTGCGGGCCAAGCCCGACGCGGTGGCGATGGCCGTCGGCCTCTACATCACCGCCGCCTACTGGTTCACCGCCTCGACATCGTTCGCCAATCCGGCCGTCACCATCGCCCGCGGCATGTCTGACACGTTTTCCGGCATCATGCCCGGCCACGTGCCCGCCTTCATCGCCGCCCAGCTTGTCGGCGCCGCGATCGCCTGGGCGGTCTGCGGCTGGCTGGTGGAGCCGGAGACCCAGGGCGCGCTTGCCGGGGAAACGGACTAGCCGTCAGCCGGCCGGCAGGTATTTGAGGAAGAAGTTGCGCTGGTTGCCGCCCATTACCTTGGCGATCACCGCGTCGGCCATGCCCTGGCGGCGCAGTTCGGCGGTGATCTGCACCAGTTGCGAAACGTCGAACCTGGTCGTCACCGCGCCGTCATAGTCGGAGCCGAGCCCGACATGGTCCTCGCCGAGCAGCGCCACGGCGTCGATCAGCGCCTTGGCGACGCCGGCCGGCGTGGTGTCGCACACCGCCGCCTCCCAGTAGCCGATGCCGATCAGCCCGCCCTTGTCAGCGACCTGCTTCATCAATTCGTCGGAGATGTTGCGTTTCGACGGACAATTGCCGTGCGTGCCGGTATGGCTGACGATCAGCGGTCGCTTGGCGATGTCGAGCGTGTCGCGCACGACCTGCTCGGAGGAATGCGACACGTCGAGCAGGATCGATTTCTCCTCGATGCGCCGCACCACCTGGCGGCCGAACTCGGTCAGGCCCTCATTGGCGACGCCGTGCAGCGAGCCGCCGAGCTCGTTGTCGAAGAAATGCTGCAGGCTCATCATGCGGAAACCGGCATCATAGAGCCGGTCGATATTGGCAAGGTCGCCCTCCAGCGCGTGCGATCCCTCGGTGCCGAGCAACCCGCCGACGACGGATTCGCCGGCCTCCCGCCGTGCGGTGAGCCGCGCCAGATCGGCGACGTTGCGAATGACCATCAGCCGCACGGGCACGCGCTCGGCCGCCTCGGTCAGGCGCGACGCCTGGTAAAGCGCTCGTTCGGTGAGGTTGAACCAGGTGCGCAACGGCCATAGCTGGCCGAACGCCAGCAGGGTGATGTTGTCGCGCGCATCCGCTTCGTTGCGGTCGTAGTTGAGGCCGGCCGGCGTCTTGGTGACGGTGGTGAACACCTGCAGCGCCAGATTGCCCTCGACCATGCGCGGCAGGTCGACATGGCCCTGGTCGTTGCGATCGAGAAAGTCGCGTTTCCACAGCAGCGTGTCGGCGTGCAGGTCGGCGATGAACAGTGTCTCGTGGAATTCGCGCAACTCGTCGTCGACGGGCGCGAACTCCATGGCTTCCACCACGTTCTGCTGGCGGTCGACGATGCCGGGCGCGAAGATGAAGAAGCCGGCCGCGCCGACGACGGCGAGAACGATGATCGCGATGATGATTTTCTTCAGCATGGCACCCTGCCCCCTTTGCGACGGCCTGGCGAATCCGTGCCGCGCAAGACAGCTTAGAGCATAGCGGGAGCAGGATGAACCATTCAGGCGGCAGCCGGCTCCTGCTTCCGGCTCCGACCCGAGCGGGACGGCGACCTGCGTCTAGCGCCGGGCTAGATCCCCCGCAGGTGCCTCTTGACCTTCGCGCAGTAGCGCGCCGAGACCGGGTTCATGCGCTTGGCGCCATGCCCGGCATTGTATTTCAGGATCGTACCGCAGGTGGATCCGCCGCCGAGCTTGTGCGCCTTGGCGAGGTAGGCCATGCCGTATTTGATGTTGTTTTCCGGATCGTAGAGGGCCTTGACCGAGCCTGAATAGCCCATCATGCGCGCCGTCGACGGCTTGATCTGCATGAGGCCGATTTCACCGGCGCTGCCGCGCGCGTCGACCCGATAGTTGCTCTCCACCTTGATCACGGCGTGGGCAAGTTCGACTGGCACGCCGTATGCACGCGCGTAACGGTCGACCAGGAGACCGTATTTGCGATTGCTGGTCACCGGCTTGTTGACGTGGACCTTCGCCAGCAACTGGCCGATGCGACCGCCGGCGCCACGGTCCGGACCCATGCGCGCGGTCAGGTTGGCCTGCGCGCGTTCGTCGAGACGGCGGTGCTCGATCCTGGCGGCGATCTGGAAACTGCCGCGATCGTCAAGCGATCGCGCGGTTCTCTGCTGCGCCGTCTTCGCGGTTTCGCGCCTCTTGGCTTCGAGCCGGGCACGCCGCCTGTCGGCCTTCTTCGCCAGCCGGTCGGACTTGCGGTCCGCCCTGCCGCCGGCCGCCGCGCGCAAATCGTCCAAACCCGGCGCGAACACGTAGGCCAGCCGTTCCTCGCCGCGAAACCGCGATTTGGACGACTTGGCCTTTCTTTCCGCGCGCACCTTCGCCGGTGCGCTGCGATGATCGACGGGTGCTGCGTTCGAGCGGAAATAACGCCCGATACGCTGGAACACCGTCAGCCGGCTTGTGTCGGCCTTGGCGGTTTTGCGTTCGACGTCGCGCCTGACAAAAAGCCGGCCCCGATCAGCCTCGTATCCGGCGGTACGCTGGACAAGGCCGCCGCGAAACGCGCCCGTATCGGAACCGGTAGTGAATGATGACGGAAAAGCCGAATTAGGCGCCTCCTGGGCGGACCCTCCAACGGCGGACATGCCCAGCACCAAGACCAGGGCAAGCGTGGATTTTGTTTTCATGTATGCATTGAACTCAACGGTTGTGCGGTTCCCCAACCGCACTGGTCTCAACTCCAGCGACTTGCCCCGAACGGCGCAACGTCACCTTGCACAACCGCCGCTAAATACGGATAAGCGCACAACAATATGTCCCTGCAAGTCACTTTGCGTGACGAAATGTTACAGCGGTGCCGACAGCCCGCACGATCTGCCGGTCAGTCGACCGGGTCGGGAAGCGCGGAAAGCAGCGCCCGCAACGTCTCCACCGTCGCGTCGTCGGCCTGGCCGTCGATGCGTTCGGGACGGAAATGGCGCTGGAAAGCCTCGACCACGGCGCGTGTGCGCTCGTCATAGATGCCGGTGATCTCCAGCCCGTAGCCATAGAGCGCCAGCATCGATTGCAGCGCCTCGATGGCCCGCCCCCGGCTTCCCGGGCCAAGCGCTTCGCCGCCCCGACCGGCCGCCGCCTCGACATGGTGGCCGACGCCGGCTTCGGCCAGCCGCCGCCAGGGAAACTTCTCGCCCGGGTCGACCTTGCGGCCGGGCGCGGTATCGGAATGCGCCAGCACCATCTCCGGCCGGACGGGATGGCGGGCGATGATGCCCTTGCAGAGCGCGATCACCCCCTCGACCTGCGCGTCGGGAAAATCCGGATAGCCGAATTCGTGGCCGGGATTGACGATCTCGATGCCGATCGAGGCCGAATTGACGTCCGAATTGCCCTGCCACGACCCCTGGCCCGCATGCCAGGCGCGCTCGGCCTCGCGCACCAATTGCACGATACGTCCGTCCTCATGCACGACATAATGGCTGGAGACTTCCGATTGAGGGTTGCAAAGCCACGCCTCGGCCGCCGCGCCGCTTGTCATGCCGGTGTAGTGAAGCAGGATAATCGACGGTCTGGCGCCGCCACGACGCGGACCGAAATTGGGCGAAACCCTGACATCTGCGCCGGGATGGTCGGCGGCAAATCCGCTCATAGCGCCTTCGCTTCGGCGCCGATCGCCCGGTAGGCGGCATTGATCGCCGCCAGGCGTTCATTGGCGATGGCGTGGAACTCCTCTGGCACGCCGCGGGCGATCAGCCGGTCGGGATGGTTGTCTTTGACCAACTCGCGATAACGCCGACGCACCTCCTCGAACGGTGCATCGGGCCTGAGGCCGAGCACCATGTAGGGGTCGTCGCCCGCGGTCAGTGCGTGGCGCGCGGCGATGCGGTTGAAATGCACTTCGTCGAAGCCGAAGATCGCCGCCACGCGCTGCAGGAAATACAGTTCGCGCTCATGCACCACACCGTCGGCCTTGGCGATGTGGAACAGTCCGTCGAGGATGTCCTCGAGCATGGCGCAATTGGGCTTGCCCGAGCCGCAAAGCCGCGCCAGCCGTTCGGCGTAGAGTTCGTAGCCGGCGACGTCCGACTTGGCGAGATTGTAGAGCCGCGCCACATGGGCCGAATCGGCCGCCGGTACCTCGAATATCTCCTGGAAGGCTTTGACCTCGTCGGGTGTCACCACCCCGTCGGCCTTGGCCATCTTGGCCGAAAGCGCGATCATGGCGATGGAAAACGCCACGCGGCGGCGCGTTTCCGGATCGCCCTCGAACACGGTGCGCACCGCCTCGATAACGCTGGAGAACGCCCCGGTGGAAACCTGCGAGACAAAGTCGCCTATGCGGGTCCAGATCGACATCTGCGCTACATAGAATGTTTGGGGCCCCGATCAAAGCCGAAAGGCTTGACCGCGGCCTGCCAATCCTGATTGCTGTTGCGTCGGCACATACGGATTCTCCATGACAACAATCGGGCCTGCACAAAAGGCGCATCACAACGCCCTCGGTTTCCTGCTCGGCATTGTCGGCGTCGCCATCTTCGCCGCGACGCTGCCTGCCACTCATATCGCGCTGGAAGACTACTCGCCCTGGTTCATCACCCATGCGCGCGCGCTGATCGCTTCGCTCGCGGCGCTGGTCACCTTGCTTTCAATGCGTCGCACGATCCCGCGCGGACATCTGACGGCGCTGCTTAGCGCCGGCCTGCTGCTTGTCTTCGGCTTTCCCGGTTTCATGGCGATCGGCATGCAAACGGTCGGCGCCAGCCATGGCGGCGTCGTACTCGGCATCCTGCCCCTGGCGACAGCCGTCTTTGCCGCGTTGATCGGCGGCGAACGGCCGTCTCCTCTGTTCTGGCTGTGCGGCATCGCCGGCACCGCGCTGGTGGTGCTGTTTGCCGTCCGCGACAGCGGCATGCGGCTGGTCATGGGCGACGTATGGCTTTTCCTTGCCGGCCTCTCGGCCAGCCTCGGCTACGTGATCTCCGGCCGCCTCTCGCGCATGATGCCGGGCTGGGCGGTAATCTGCTGGGCCCTGGTGCTTACCATGCCGCTGTCGGCCCTAGGTACGCTTCTCACCTTCCAGCCCGCCTTCGTACAGGCCTCGGCAAAGGCCGTCACCGCGCTTGCCTATCTCGGGCTCGGCTCGATGCTGGTCGGTTTCTTCGCCTGGAACGCCGGACTTGCGATGGGCGGCATTGCGCGGGTCGGCCAAGTGCAGCTTCTGCAGACCTTCTTCACCATCGCCGTTTCGGCCTTGCTGCTCGGCGAGCCGGTCACCGGCGAGATGCTGGCCTTCGCCGTCGCCGTGGTGGCGGTCGTCGCGCTCGGCCGCAAGGCCCGCATTTCCGCCTAGCGATTGTCGGCCAGGATCATGTCGGAGGCCATTTCGCCGACCATCATCGCCGGCGCATTGGTGTTGCCGGAGGTGATGTCGGGAAAGACCGATGCATCGGCCACGCGCAAGCCTTCGATGCCGTGCACCCTCAGCCTCGGATCGACCACCGAAGCGGCCGGATCGCTGCCCATGCGACAGGTGCCGCACTGGTGGAACACCGTCCAGGCATTGTCCGCCGCATAGGCGAGGATCTGCTCGTCCGCGACGATGTCGTCGCCGGGCCGGATCGCCGCCTCGATGACGTCCGTAAAAGCGGGCGTCGTCGCCAGTTTGCGCATCAGCCTGGCGCCGGCGATCATCAGCGCGCGATCGTGCTCGGTCGAAAGATAGTTCGGCCGCATCTCCGGCGCCTCGAACGGATCGGGCGAACGGATCCGCAGCGTGCCGGTGCTGGTCGGCCGGCATGGATTGTAGCCGAGCAAGAAACCGGGAAACGGATCGGGGCTCATCAGCGGCCGGGTGCCGGGCGGCGCGCGGGTATAACTGACCGGCGAAAAGTAGAGCTGCAAATCGGGCCGTTCGGCATCCGGACGCGAACGCACGAAACCGCCGCCCTGGTTGAGGCTGAGCGCCAGCGGGCCGCGCCTTGTTGCCAGATATTCGAGCCCGACACGCAGTTTTCCCAGAAGCGGCCGCAGCGCCTGGTTCAGCGTCGGCACGCGGCAGCGGTAGAGATTGTCGAGGCCGAGATGGTCGCGCAGGTTGCGGCCCACCTCGCCATTGTCGCGCACCACCGCGATACCGTGGCGCTGCAGAAGCTCGCCGGGCCCGATGCCGGAAAGCTGCAGCAGTTGCGGCGCGTTGATCGCGCCGGCCGAGACGATCACCTCGCGCCGCGCCCGCGCCTGCGACAGTCGCCCGTCCTGCCGGTACTCGATCCCGACGGCGCGCGCCGCGTCGAACAGGATGCGCATCGCGTGAGCATTGGTGCGGATTTCCAGATTGGATCGCCGCCGCGCCGGATCGAGATAGCAGCGCGCCGACGAGGCCCTGAGCCCGTTCCGCGTGGTGATCTGGTAGAGCGAACCGCCCTCCATCGACGCACCGTTATAGTCGCCATTGACGGCAAAGCCGGCCTGCCTGACCGCATCGAGATAGGTGGCGCAGAGCGGATGGGCGTCGTCGTCGATGCGGGTGACGTGCACCGGACCGCCGGCGCCGCGAATGTCGCCGCCGCCCTCCCAATCCTCCATGCGCCGGAACACCGGCGCCACCGCATCCCAGCCCCAGCCTGGCGCTTCGGCCGCCCAGTCGTCATAGTCGCCCGGATGGCCGCGCACCCAGACCATGGCGTTGATCGACGAGGAGCCGCCCAGCACCTTGCCACGAGGCCAGTAGCTGCGTTTGCCGCCGAGCGCGGCCTCCGGCTCGGTCTCGTATTTCCAGTTGACCCGCGCGTCGTAGTAGACCTTGCCGTAGCCGATCGGCATCCGGATCCAGAAACTGCGGTCCGAGCCGCCGGCCTCCAGCAGCAGGACGGCGTAGCGGCCGCCCTCGCTCAGCCGGTTGGCGAGCACGCAGCCGGCCGAGCCGGCGCCGACGATGATGAAATCGAACTCCGCCAAGGGCGCCCGTCCGCTAAAAACCTTTACGTATGCCCCATTGGCATGCGAACCCTGTAGGGCGCTTCTAGGAAAGCGACGGTTCTTTTATCGAGATCGATGTCCAGCGCATCGATGGCCTCGTCAAGCTGCCAGGTCTTGGTGGCGCCGACGATCGGCGCGGTGATGAAGGGTTTCGACAGCACCCAGGCATAGGCGACCTGCGCCGGCTTGACGCCGAGCCTGGCCGCCGTCTTTTCCACCCGTGCCAGCACCGCATAGTCATCCCGGGAGCCGAAATAGCCCTGCGACAGCCTGTCGGTCTCCGCCCGCAGCGTCCCCTTGCCCTCCTTCGGCCGGTTTCCGGCCAAAAAGCCGCGCGCGATCGGCGACCACGGCACCAGGCCCACGCCTTCCGCCTCGCAATAGGGGATCATCTCGCGCTCTTCCTCGCGATAGGCGAGATTGTAGAAGTTCTGCATGGCGACGAACCGCGCCCAGCCATTGGCCTTCTGCATCTCGCGCAGCCGGGCAAACTGCCAAGCCCACATCGAGGACGCGGCCAGATAGGTGGCCTTGCCGGCGCGCACCACGTGGTCGAGCGCTTCGAGGATTTCCTCCGCCGGCGTCTGCGGGTCGAGCCGGTGGATGTAGAGCAGGTCGACATGGTCGAGCTTCAGCCGCTTAAGCGAGGCGTCGACGGCTTCGAGCACGTGCTTGCGCGACAGGCCGGAGAGGTTCGGCCCCTCGCCCATTGCGAGGCCGATCTTGGTGGCGACCACCACCTCGTCGCGGCGGAAGAAATCGCGCACCGCCTCGCCGGTGATCTCCTCGCTCACCCCGGTGGAATAGAAATCGGCGGTGTCGAGGAAGTTGATGCCGGCATCCGCCGCCCGCCGGTAGAACGGCAGCGCCTCCTCGCGCCGCAGCACCCAGGAATGCACGCCCCGGCCCGGATCGCCGTAGCTCATGCAGCCGAGGCACAGCCGCGACACTTTCAGGCCGGTGGTTCCGAGACGGACATACTCCATGGTGCGCTCCTGCGAATGTGTGGCGGGATATACCGGCGGCGGACGATAGGTAGGCCGGCCCGGAGCGTCAAACGGATTTCGCCGCGGCCCGCGGCCCCGGCGCATCGGCGCTCACATGCTCGCCGCCGCGCGCGCGGCCTGGTCGTACTGGCCGGAGAGCGCCCTCAGCGTCGCCGCCATCTCCGACAGGCCGGTCTCGTCGAACTTCAGTGTGGTGACGCTCGCCATCAGCAGCGATTCGCGGATTTCGCGATAGCGGGCGCAGGCCGCCGCTCCCTCCTCCGTCACGCGCACGGTCTTCTCCTTGCCGCGGCGCCCGGTGGTGACCAGCCCCATGCCTTCCAGCTTCTTCAGCGCATAGGCCACCACATGGGTGTCCTCGATGTTGAACATCATGCACAGGTCGGACAGCGTCTTGTCGCGGCCGCGATGGGCGACCGTGTGCAGGATCTGCACGTCGGTCGGCTGCAGGCCCGACACGCCCGCCGCCGCCATGCAGCGCACCATCCAGCGCTGGAACGCGTTGGTGGCGACCGTCATGGCGAACTCCAGTTCCGACAGCGACGGCATGGCGCCGTCGGCAAGGTGCGCCGCAGAGACCACGGGGCCGACGCCGCGTCCCTGCCGGCCGGATTTTTGCGTATCGGTCATTTCACACCTTGCTTCATTGATAATTTGTCGATAAATTGTCGATGAATTAGCGTTGAATCGTCATAATACGAAGCGCCGGAATTGTCCACTGCGGCATCGCCGGCGTAACGGAGGAATGCGCAGATGGCCGGCAAATGGGATTTCTGGATCGATCGCGGCGGCACGTTTACCGATGTCATCGGCCGCGATCCGGACGGGCAACTGCATCCGCGCAAGCTTCTGTCGGAGAACCCCGAGGCCTATGCCGACGCCGCCATCCAGGGCATTCGCGACCTGCTCGGCGTCGGCAGGGACGAAGCCATTCCCTCCGACCATATCGGCGAGGTCAAGATGGGTACCACGGTGGCCACCAACGCGTTGCTCGAGCGCAAGGGCGACCGGGTGCTGTTGCTGATCACCAAGGGGTTCCGCGACGCGCTCAGAATTGCCTACCAGGCCCGGCCCGACATTTTCGCCAAGGAGATCGTCCTGCCCGAACAGCTCTACGAGCGGGTGATCGAGGTCGACGAGCGCATCCGCGCCGACGGCCATGTCGAAACCATGCCGAAGCTCGACGACGTTCGCGCCGGAATCGAACAGGCGAAAGCCGACGGCATCGACGCCGTCGCCATCGTCTTCATGCACGCCTGGAACCATCCCGCCCATGAGCTGATGGCGGCAAGCCTCTGCCATGCGGTGGGATTCTCGCAGATCTCGGTCAGCCACATGGTTTCGCCGCTGGTGAAATTCGTCGGCCGCGGCGACACGACGGTGGTCGACGCCTATCTGTCGCCGATCCTGTCGCGCTATGTCGAACGGGTGGCGGGCGAACTTGGCGCCAAACCGATCTCCCCCCTTGAGGGGGAGATGTCACCGGACCTGGCAGAGGGGGGTGAAAACGGCCCCCGCCTCAAATTCATGATGTCGTCGGGCGGGCTCACCGCCGCCGACCTGTTCCAGGGCAAGGACGCCATCCTGTCCGGTCCCGCCGGCGGCGTTGTCGGCATGGTCGAGACGGCGCGGCTCGCCGGCTTCGAGAAGGTGATCGGCTTCGACATGGGCGGCACCTCGACCGATGTCGCCCACTATGACGGCGAATATGAGCGCGCCTTCGACACCGAGGTCGCGGGCGTCCGCATCCGCGCGCCGATGATGCGCATCCACACGGTGGCCGCCGGCGGCGGTTCGGTACTGCATTACGAGGCCGGCCGCTTCCAGGCCGGACCGGATTCGGCCGGCGCCAATCCGGGTCCCGCCTGCTATCGCCGCGGCGGCCCGCTCGCCGTCACCGACGCCAACCTGATGCTCGGTAAGCTGCAGCCGCGCTTCTTCCCCGCCATTTTCGGCCCCGGACAGGACCAGCCTCTCGACGTCGAAATCGTGCGCGAAAAGTTCGTGGCACTCGCCGCCGAGACCGGCGACGGCCGCTCGGCCGAGGACGTTGCCGAGGGCTTCGTCACCATCGCGGTCGAGAACATGGCAAACGCCATCAAGAAGATCTCGGTGCAGCGCGGCTACGACGTCACCGAATACCTGCTCAACTGTTTCGGCGGCGCCGGCGGCCAGCATGCCTGTCTGGTCGCCGACGCACTCGGCATGGAGGCGGTGCTCGTCCACCCCTTCTCCGGGCTCCTGTCGGCGTATGGCATCGGCCTTGCGGCCGTATTCGCATCGCGCAGCCAGGCGCTGGTCAAGCCATTCGACGACGACACGCTGGTCGAGATCCGCCTCATGGCCGATGTCCTCAGGAAGGCCGTCTGTCAGGAGCTCAGCACCCAGGGCATCGCCGACGACGACATCGCCTGGCGCCCGGTGCTGCAGCTTCGCTACGACGGCACCGACACCGCTCTGCCGGTCGATTTTTCCGAGTTCTCGATTCCTTCCGCCAAACAGGCCTTCGAGGCCGCCCACAAGGCGCAGTTCGGCTTCATCTATGACGACAAGCCGCTGGTGGTGGAAGCCATCGACGTCGAAGCCATCGACATGCGCGACCAGGGCCGCGACGAGCGCGAGGCCGCCCTTGACGAGCGAGACGCCGATGCCGATGGAACCACGCAAATCTACGGCGACGGCGCCTGGCGCGAAGCCGGCATCTATCGCCGCGAGAACCTGCGGCCCGGCCACCGCATCACCGGCCCGGCGCTCATCATCGAAAGCCACCAGACCATCGTCGTCGAGCCGGGCTGGCGCGCTGAGATCACTGCGAGAGACCACGTGCTCTTGCGCCGCCACGAGAAGAAGGCGCGCACGGCGGCCGTCGGCACGGAAGCCGATCCAGTCATGCTGGAAGTGTTCAACAACCTGTTCATGTCGATCGCCGAACAGATGGGCGTGACGCTGCAGAACACCGCATATTCGGTCAACATCAAGGAGCGGCTCGACTTTTCCTGCGCAGTCTTCGACCGCACAGGCGCGCTGGTCGCCAATGCGCCGCACATGCCGGTGCATCTGGGCTCGATGGACAGGTCGGTGGAGACGGTGATCCGGCTGAACGCCGGCGACATCCATCCAGGCGACGTCTTCGTGCTCAACGCCCCTTACAATGGCGGTACCCACCTGCCCGACATCACCGTGGTGACGCCCGTGTTTGCAGAATTTCCAATCTCTCCCCCCGAGGGGAAGAACGACAGCGGCGAAATCCTCTTCTGGGTCGCCTCGCGCGGCCATCACGCCGATGTCGGCGGCACGGCGCCGGGCTCGATGACCCCGCTGGCGACCACCGTCGACGAGGAAGGCGTGCTGATCGACAATTTCCGCATGATCTCGCGCGGAAAATTCCTCGAAAAGGAACTGGTCGAGCTCCTGACCGATCATCCCTACCCGGTGCGCAACGTGCACCAAAACGTTGCCGATCTGAAGGCGCAGGTCGCAGCCAACGAGAAGGGCGTCGCCGAATTGCGCAAGATGGTCGGCCATTTCGGGCTCGACGTCGTCGAGGCCTATATGGGCCATGTGCAGGACAATGCGGCCGAAAGTGTGCGCCGCGTGCTCGAGCGCCTGCCCGACGAATCCTCGTACGAATACCCGACCGATACCGGCCAGACGATCCGGGTGAAGATCGCAATCGACCGGAACAAGCGCG
Source organism: Rhizobiaceae bacterium (assembly GCA_041397625.1). Classification (GTDB taxonomy): domain Bacteria; phylum Pseudomonadota; class Alphaproteobacteria; order Rhizobiales; family Rhizobiaceae; genus JAWKWH01. The sequence goes on along the minus strand of JAWKWH010000003.1, from coordinate 311,365 downwards.
CCGCGACGGTGGATTTCACCGGCACCTCGGCGATGATGAAAAACAATTTCAACGCGCCGGAGCCGGTTGCCCGCGCCGCCGTGCTTTACGCCTTCCGCGTCATGGTCGAGGGCAACATCCCGATGAATGCCGGCTGCCTCAGGCCGATCGACATCGTCATCCCCGAGGGCTCGATGCTGCGCCCGGCCTATCCGGCCGCCGTCGTCGCCGGCAATGTCGAGACGTCGCAGCACGTCACCAACGCCGTCTTCGGCGCCATGGGTGCGCTTGCCAACGCGCAGGGCACCATGAACAACCTGACCTACGGCAACGACCGCTACCAGTATTACGAGACTATCTGCTCCGGCTCGCCGGCCGGCCGCATGAATTCCGGCCGCGGCTTTGACGGCACATCGGGCGTTCACACCCACATGACCAATTCGCGGCTGACCGACCCGGAAATCCTCGAACTGCGCTTTCCGGTTCTGCTGGAGGATTTCCACATCCGCGAAGGGTCCGGCGGCAGGGGCAGGTGGTCGGCCGGCGACGGCACCAGGCGTACCGTCCGCTTCCTCGAAAGGATGGAATGCGCCATCCTGTCGTCGCATCGCAACCGCCCGCCACAGGGGCTGGAGGGCGGCGGCGACGGCCAGGTCGGCAAGACGGAAATCCGTCGCGCCGACGGCTCGATCGAGGAACTGAAAGCCTGCGACCAGACCGTGCTCGAGGCCGGCGAGGCGGTGATCGTCACCACGCCGACGGCCGGCGGATTTGGCAAGGCCTGACGACACTCCCTGCCGTCGGCGCGGCACCCCTGGCCGCGCCGATGGTCATGCGCTCAGTCGACCCGGCCGGGCAGCGACAGGTCGCCGGAGGCGACGTCGAACACGTCGGTGACGCACAATAGCGGCGCGTGGATATTGGCGTTGACGCGAAGCGCCGAGGTCACGCCGTCGAAGGCCGCGCCGGAAAGCGCCTCGGCATCGGCGAACGGCACGTTGACCGTCACTTCCGGCCCGTCGAACAGCGGCGTATAGCCGGGACTGTCGATGAAGATCGGCAAGCCCGGCCACGTCAGCGGCATCTTCGGCGTCTCGCCCTCGGCGATGTCGCGCACGGCCAGCGCCCCCTCGCCGCAGGCCTCGCTCGGCGCCAGCACCACCCAGTGGCTGTGCCATCGCACGCCGTCATTGGCCGGATCGCCGTCGCCGTCCTCATCGTAGAGCGGCGTGTCGTCGAAATCCGGATGGCTGGTGGCGGCAAGCGCCAGGATGCCGGTCTTGCCCTCGAAGCCCACCTCGGCCGGATCGAGCGATGTCGGCCAGACATAGGCGTAGACCCCCGCCCCGCCAAGCTCGCCCACAGTCTCCGGCACGTCGGCGCCGGCCGTGCCGTTGGTGGTCATGTGGAACGTCGCCACCCGCCCCTTTCGGTGCACATGGGCGGCCAGGATGTCGAAGGATGCCGTCTTGGCCGCATCGGCCGGCGACTTGACCGCGCCGGCCTGGTGGATCGCGTGGCCGCCATCGGCCAGCGCTAACGCGGTGGCCGCGAGCGTCAGGGCGGATGTCAGGATCAGGGTTTTCATGTCGATACTCCATCATCGGGTTGGACGGCCGTATTACTAATAGCGAGTCGCTATTATTGCAATAATTATTTTGACTCGCTATTATCCTGCCATGAGCAATCCCCTGCATGCCGAGATCCGCGAACTCGTCGACCGCATCGCCCGCATCGGCCAGGCCGGCGAATGGGAAGGCGACCTGAACCCGACTCAGCGCGCCGCCCTCGCCTATCTCTCCCGCGCCAACCGCTTCTCGCGCTCGCCCTCGCACGTCGCCGACTATCTGAGCGCCACGCGCGGCACGGTTTCGCAGACGCTGAAGGCGCTGGCGCGCAAGGGTTATGTCGAGGAAGTCCGCTCGGCGCTCGACCGGCGCAGCATCTCCTACAAGGTGACCGACAAGGGGCTGGAGGCAACGGCCTTCGACACGGATATCGGCGCGGCACTGGCACACTACGGCGAAACGGAAGCAGCCGAACTCGCGGCCGCGCTGAAACAGCTGGTCGCCCGCCTTATCGCCGTGCGTGGCGGCCGCGGCTTCGGCACCTGCCGCACCTGTCGGCATCACCGGCGCAACCCGACCGGCCTTTATTGCGACCTGCTGAAGGTCGACCTGAAGCCGCACGAGGCGGATCGGATCTGCCACGAGCACCGGGCGGCCTGAGCGCGTTTCAGCCCGGATCGCTCGCGCCCGCGAATCCGGTCTTGTTTTGGCGGCATTCGGAGGCGATATTTTCGCCCGGATTTCCGTTAGACTGAAACGCGATGCTGCAGCGGATCAGGCAACCCATATGGTTGGCAGCGTTTGTTGTCGCCCTTCTCGCACTCGCCGGCATGGCGCGCGCCGAGCGTCGTGTTGCGCTGGTGGTCGGCAACAACGCCTATCGCCATGCGCCGGTTCTCGCCAACCCGATCAACGATGCCACCGATGTCGCCGTCGCGCTCGAGAACATCGGCTTTGAGGTTCTGACCGCCACCGATGTCGACCTGATCGGGCTGCAGAACACGATCCGCGAATTCGCCAGCATGGCCCGCGGCGCCGATGTCAGCCTGTTCTACTACTCCGGCCACGGCATGCAGTGGGAGGGCGAGAACGTGCTGGTGCCGGTCGATGCGACCTTCGCCGACGCCGACATCGTGCCGTTCGAGGTCATGCCGCTCACCCGGGTGATGAACGCGCTGTCGCTCGCCAGCAGGGCACGCATTCTCATCCTCGACGCCTGCCGGGACAATGACGCCGAGCGCGCGCTGAAGATCGCGCTCGCCGAAAAGCGCGGCCAGCGCTCGACCAATGTCGATCGCGGCCTGGTGCGGCTCAACGCGACGCGCGGCCAGGTGGTCGTGTTCGCCACCCAGCCCGACCGCACCGCTTCCGACGCTTTCGGCGATGCCAGCCGCAACAGCCCGTTCACCCACGCGCTGCTGCAGACGATCGCCGAGCCGGGCGTCGAGATCGGCCGGACGTTCCGCAAGGTCGCCGCCCGCGTCGACGAGCTTACCGGCGGCGCGCAGCTGCCGGAAATCTCGATCTCGCTGCTCGGCGATTTCTATTTCGTCCCGGGCGCGCGCCCGCACGACACCGACACCACCGACGACGTCGCCTCCGATTTCGCGTTCGCCGAACGCCTGAACACCGATGCGGGCTGGGCCGCATTCATCGCCAAGCACGAGGCCGGCGGCGATCCGTTCCGCATCAGCCTCGCGCGCGAGGCACGTCGCAAGCTCGCCCTTGCCTCGCCGGACCCGGTAGTGGCGCCGACCGCAGCCTGCACCCATAGCGACACCATCCTGAAATTTGCCGACTACATCATCAAAAACCGGGAAGCGGCCGGTCCGTTCGCCAAGCGCCGGTTCGGCGACATCGCCGCCTATCTCGCTTTGCGATACGCCAATCCCTCCCGTGCCGGCGGCATGGAGCTTCTCCGGCCGCTGCTTGATGCCAATGTGACCGGTGTCGATGATCTGGCCGTGGCATACGCGCTCTCCTCCGGCGACGTGGACACGGCCCTGCGGCTTGCCGATCCCGACCCGCTCAGGGCATTCGCTAAAATCGGCGTGTCGGGCTGGCGGGCGATCATCCTCAAGGATGGCGGCCGGACGTTCCTCGACCTGATCGAACGGTCGAACAAGGCCGATCCTCCCGATCCGCATTTTTCCGCCGTCTACAATCGCGGCCTCACCGTCGCCTACCGCATCGTCGACCAGTCCGACGACTTCAAGACCGGCTTCGCAACGCTTGCCGAACAGCAGGGCGAGCTGCTGCTCGCCGCATCCGTTCTTGCCACCGGTTCCGACCTTGAAGCCTACCGCTCGTTCCTGCGGCGCCATCAGGACGACAAGCTCCTCAACGACCTGATGGCGCCGCGCGAGCTGGCAAAATACGGCCTGACAATGTTTCACGACGCCGGACCGCAGTTCGACGACGCCGACGACGAGGAAACCCGAAATCTCCGTCGCCAGCTCTACAAGGTCACCCTTGCCGCCTTCAAAGGCGGCGACCGCGATTTCCTGAACATATACGTCAACCAGACCGGGCTGCTGGCGAAGGCAGAGGAAATCGCCGACGGCTATCTGACCGAGGTCGCGAGCAGGAACATCAATCCCGACCGCTACCCGGAGGAAGCCTGGATGTTCCTGTACCGCAGGATCGTCGAGAGCGTCGGTCGCGCCGAGGCCGAAAAACAGCTCGGCTCATTCACCTTCTCGACCGATCGCCACTATACCGGTTCGGTCGTCGACGTGATCAAATGGCCGATCGCGGTCAAGGCGCTCACCCCCTATCTTCTCTGGCTGAAGACCGACCTTCCCGCCCGGCCCGGCCTTCTCGGCGCCGAGTTCCCATGGCAGGAATGGACGAGGATCGCCGAGGAGATCCGTAGCAACCGTTTCGACCCGAAGGCGGTGGCCAACGAACAGTCCGCCAGGATCGCCATCGAACTGCTGTTCGTCACAAGCCGCTTCGACAGCCTGTTCAGCCATGTCAACGCCTCCTTCGACATGAGAAACCGGCTGAGTATCTACCGCGACCTGATGATCCGGCTCGACCGGCGCTGCGGCGCCTATACGGTGTTTCCGGGTCAGGCGCTGATGCTTGCCGGCATGCCGATTTTCCGGTTCCCGCAAGGCGGTTGAACGCAGGATGTTCCCGGCACCTGACGTCGACAAAACGGCATCGCCGGGCCGGGCGCTGTGCTATGATGACGATCATGCAACCCCAATCAAGGGCAGACCGCTTCACTTGGCTAGAGCGGGCCGGCGACGATTTTCCGTACTACCGCGGCCGGCCGGTCGGGATATCCGGTCGCCGATGGTGGATCGTGATGGTGGCCGTGGCGGCGGCCTTTTTTGCGCTGATCTTTACGCAACCCGTTTTTCGCACCGGCATTGCCGGCTTCATTCCAGCTGTTCTTTTCGTCGTCATGCCGCTGGCCGCGCTCGCGTTTGTCGCGGGGAGTGGTTGGAAGGCGTTGTTTCGATCCCTCAGGGCAGCCGATTTCGGTTGGATGGCCCTGTTCTTCGTCCTGAACTGGGTGGTCACCATCATCGTCGGCTTTCTGGCGGTGCAGTTTTTCGACGCCCAGGCCAATCCCGCCGGGCAAAAGGTGGCCGCCGCTTCGGACATCGAGCAGGTCCTGTTCTTCGCAAAGACGGCCGTTCAACTGTTCGGGGAGGAACTGTTCACGATCCTTCCCTTCCTCGCGCTGCTCTACTGGTTGGCTGCCCGCCACGGCATGGGGCGGAAGATGGCCGTTGTCCTGGCCTCGATCGCGGTGGCGGCCGTCTTTGCGGCTGTACATCTGCCGACCTATCGCTGGAACGTCCCGCATGCTTTCGTCGCGCTGGTGCCAATCCGTCTGGTGCTGCTTCTACCCTACATCATGACCAAGAACATCTGGGTGTCGACCGGGACGCACATACTGAACGACTGGGCGATTTTCGGCCTGCCGCTGCTGATTGGCGGGCAAGCTTCGCAAGGTGGCGGATAAACGCTATGCGAACGATCCCGGAAAGGAGACGCGGAAATGACGCCAGAACAGATTTTCACGGTGATTGCAGCGTTGCTTTCGGGTACGCCGGATCCGGATTTCGACCGCCTGCGCGCCGGCGGTTTTGACGATCGCTATCCTGTAACGGTCGAAGCCTGCGAGTTGCCTCCCGGTACGCTTGAGGTCGAGGGCCGAACGGTGTTGTGCGGAACGGTCAGCGTGCCGGAGAACTACGCCAGCCCCGAGGGCAGGCGCGTACCGCTGGAGTTCGCCATCATGAAAGCCCGCACGCAGTCGCCGGCGCCCAATCCGCTGGTCTATCTGCACGGCGGCCCCGGCGGCGGCACGCTGCAGGCGCTCGGACCTGTCGGCGACCTTCTTTTTTCCAATCACCGTCAAACCCGCGACATCGTGACCTTCGATCAGCGTGCCGCCGCCCTCTCCTCGCGCACCGTCGCCTGTTTCAAGGGCATGGCCGAGCACATCGTCGAACTGATTGGCGTCACGGTCAAAAAGCTCGACAAGTCGGCGCTGAACCAGATGATCGTTCCCTGCATCGAGGAGATCAAGGCCACGGACGCGGACCTTTCCGCATACAACACCGTCAACAATGCCCATGACGTTCGGGCCCTGGTCTCGGCCCTGGGATATCCAGTCTACAACATCTACGGAATTTCCTACGGCACCAAGCTGGCACTGGAGGTGTTGCGCACCGAACCGGAAGGCGTCCGCTCGGTCGTGATCGACGGCGTCGCCCCGCCGCAGGTCTATCTCTACGACGATCTTGTCGGTCCCTACGCGGACACGATCGATGCCCTGGTGGCGCAATGCGACGCCCAGGAGGAATGCAGGACCGCCTATCCGGAACTGGGATCGACCATAAACGCCGCATTCATCCGGCTTCTGGAAAGTCCCATACCGGCGGCGCGCGGCCGCCCGGAAATCGGTTTTCTCAGCCTTTTCGAGCTTATCTTCAAGGATCGCAACAACTGGCGCGACCAACGCGACATCACGCGTTGGCTGCCGCGCATCATCGCGGAACTCGCTCAAGGCAGGAGCGATACGTTCGACATGCTTCAAAGCTCCGTTCCGCCGGATCGCGTGAAGGTATTGAGCGAGAGCAAGGGTCTGACGGAAGACGAACGGGCGTTGATCCGTGTTTCACTCGAGGCGGCCGAGGCGATGGGCGATCTTGAACAGGCGGTCGCCGCCGCGATCGAACGGCTCAAGCGCGACCTGGGCGACAACCGCGAGGTTACAAGCATTGCCGAGGCGTTCGAGAACCGGTCGACGCAGGCGGCGCTGGCCATCACGGATGACGACGCCAGAGCCGCGCTGCTGCGCGACTACGCGCTGTTGCAGACCATGGTTCCCGGGCGGGGCCCGCTGATCGACTGGGTCATGGCCCATTTCGATGGCGCCGACCGTAACGCGCTGCTCCAGCTGATCGCGGCGATGACGGATGCCGATATCGACCGCACCTTCGACATCGCTCGCGGCCAGGTGAACAAGTACGAGGCGGTGCTCGGCGGGGTCATAAACCAGGCGATCTACGCCTGCCAGGAAGACGTGCCCTACAACAGCCTCGAAGGGTTCAAGGCCCGCGTCGGCGAGCTTGCACAGCGCTATCCGTTCCTGCGGGCGTTCGGCGGCGAAACGAGCTTCTATAAGACCTGTGAATCCTTCGAAAAGCATCCGCGCCCCGGTTTCCAGTCGCCCGTCATCTCTGACGTGCCGGTGCTGGCGTTCAACGGCCTAAGGGACATCCAGACGTCGTGGCGTTGGGGCGCGGTGGCGGTCGAAACGCTGCCGAACGGTCGAAACTACGTCGTCCCGGAAGCGGGACATGGCGCGATCGCATACCAGCAATGCCCGAACGATATCTCGGTGGCCTTCGTCAACGATCCGACCGCCGAACTCGATACGTCCTGCATCGACGGCATCACGGTCAAGTTCGTGATGCCCGACGAACCGGCGCCGTAGCGGCAAGCGAGGCGGCTCGCCTCACTGCGCCGAGACGGTGGGATTTGGATCGCGTACTTGAACGAAACTTACAGACGGGATTCGAACATGGGGAACTATGGGAACGCAGCGGTTAATGCGGCAAGATCACTAGCAACGAGACAGCACGAATCTCCACGCGAGGCTTGGGACGCCGCGGTAAAGATCGAGTACCCAACCCAAACGAAGTCAAGGGAAAAGGGGTGCCCTCGCGGGGCCTTCATCGGCCTATGCGAGGCAGGTTTTGTGACGGGCGTCGAATGCACCGGATCGGGCAGCCTAAAGAAAAACGGTGAATACGCGGTAGCAGCCGTCATTGCCCTCAGTCTCAATCCTGCACTGGTTCACAATAAATCAGCTCTCTGGCGGCAAGCTTGTCTCGATCAACCAAAGGTACATAATGGTCAGATGGATGTCGTCCTTGCACTGCATAGTGCCGGTATCCTGAACTCTTCGTAGAGTTCCTCTCATCTTTCGTCGCCCCGCCCCTATTCCAGATTGGTCTGGACCCACTTCGGCGACAAATGGATGTCGAGCGTCTGCAGCCGACCGGGGCCGAGATTGATGAAACGGTGCGGCAGCCCGGCGGGCCCGAGAACGGTTTCGCCGGCGTCGGCGTCGATCACCTCTTCGCCGACGAAGAAGCGGGCGCGTCCCTGCTGGATCACGAAGACCTCGTCATAGGGATGGACATGCAGCACGGGCCCGGTGCCCGGCTCGTCGTTGCCGTAGGTCAACACGGTGACATGCGTGCCCAAGGTCTCGCCGTTGACGAAGCCGCGGTAGGGACCGTCGAGCGTGCCGTCGAACAGCCGGCCCTTCGCCGGCGCCCGCCCGTCCGGCGTGACGGTCGCGGGATCGAAATCGCGTCTGGTCATTAAACCTCCTGTCGCGGACCGGAACATGGGCAGGCGAAATGCCCGGCAACCGCCATAGCGTATGCCGGACAGCCGTTACCGCAGCGCCATCACCAGCGCCTCGGCCATCGCCTGCGGCTTGTAACCTGCAGCCGACGGCGTCAGGCCGAGACGCACGACGACAAGCCCCTCCGACGGGATGATCACGGTCGTCTGTCCGTCATGGCCGAGCATCCAGTAGGCGTCGTCCGGCAGGTCGAAACCGGTGTCGGAATGCTGGTCCTCCGGCGTGTTGCCGCGCGGCCCGTGCAGCCACACCTGGCCGCGGCCATATTCGGGAACGCCCCATTGCGTCATCGACGCGGGATTTGGCGAGGCCATCCAGTCGACATAGCCGATCGGCAGCAGCGAACGGCCGTTCCACACGCCGCGCTGCGCCAGAAACAGGCCGAAGCGGGCCCAGTCGCGGGCATTTGCGTAAAGATAGGACGAACCGACATAGGTGCCGCGCGCGTCGGTTTCGAAAACGGCGCTCCTCATGCCAAGCGGATCGAACAGCGCCTTGACCGGGAAATCCAGCGCCTTTGCCGGATCGACGAAAGCGTTCTGCCAGATGCGCGCGATCATAACCGCGGTGCCGCTGGAATAGTTGAAGCGCTCGCCCGGCTTCGCCACCGCCGGCTTGGAGGCGGCGAACGCCGCCATGTCCGGTTCCAGGAACAGCATCCGCGTCACGTCGGCAACAGCGCCATAATCCTCGTTGAACTCGACGCCGGGCGACATGGAGAGCATGTCGTCGAGCGAGATCTCGGCGCGCTCGTCGCCCGCCCAGTCGGCAAACAGCCCGGTCAGGTCGTGCGTCAGGATCTTCTCGCGGATCATGCGGCCGATCAGCGCCGCGTTGACGGTCTTTGTCATCGACCAGCCGATCAGCCTGCTTTCGGCGGTAAAGCCGGCGCCGTAGCGCTCGCCAATGATGCGCCCGTCCTTGACCACGACGACGGCGCGCATGCCCGGTCCGGTCATCACCGCGTCGTCGAGAATGGCGGCGATGCGATCGTCCCCCTCGACCCTGGCGCCCTCCGGCCACAGGACGTCGCTCGCCGGCGGCGGCAGCGAGGTCGACGGCCCGATATGGTCGATCGCCTTTTCGATGTCGCCGTCGGGCACCACCGCGCAGCCGACGCCCTGGCGGTCGACGGCGACACCCTTGCCGAACAGGCTCGCCACACTGGTCTCCACCGTGCCGCCGCCTTCGTCGACCTTCGCCTGCATGAACCAGAAGATCGGATTGTCCGGCGCCTGCACGTCGGTCGCCAGAACGTCGTCGATCTGGCGGCCGGCGACGAACACGTTGGAGCAGACGATCTTGGCCGCGTAGTTCACCGCGACCCGCAGCAACTCGGGCGGCGACAGCCTGATCCAGATGCCCGCCGCGATGATCGCAACGACCAGGAGCGCGAGCGCCCACTTGATGATCCTGCCGAATGTGCGCATGATCCCCCTCGATTTGCAGCGTCGCGGCCGCTTTTTGCCCGGTTTTCGCCGCGTTCGCTGTCATGATGCGCCGCACGATAGACGGTGCGGGCGGAATCACGCGAACGCCACGCACATATACGACGTTCACGGTTGATTGACCATTTTGGGTTAGCGGTCGCAATTGCGGATCGGACAGGAGGGATGAGGCCAGTGCTGCTGCGAGCCATCGAACGAAGTCTGCCGGGCGTCGCTGTCCTGACCGGCCTGCTTCTGGGCGCCTGCACCAGTACGACCCTCGACATCGCCGATATCGCACCGCAGCCGAACGCCGAGGTGGCCGCAAAAGCCGGCGACGAGAAGACGTCGGTGGCCCCGGCCGAGCCGGTGGCCTACGCCTCGATCCCGAAGCCGCGCTTCGGCGACCGCGACCCGCATGACTGGGACGGCCGCTCGCCGCATGCCTATACCGTCCACGGCACCGACGTGTCGAAATACCAGGGTCGGATCGACTGGCACGCAAAGCGCAGGAACGGCGTTTCGTTCACCTTCATCAAGGCGACCGAGGGCGGCGACGTGGTCGACGACCACTTCTCGCAACATTGGAACGGCGCGCGCAAGGCCGGTATTGCCCGCGGCGCCTATCACTTCTTCTATTTCTGCCGCCCCGCCTTCGAGCAGGCGCGCTGGTTCATCCGCAATGTGCCGCGTGACCCCAAGGCGCTGCCTCCCGTACTCGATATGGAATGGAACCCGCATTCGCCGACCTGCAAGTTCAGGCCCGGCCCCGAGGCGGTGCGCAAGGAGATGAAAGTCTTCTTGTCCCAGGTCGAGCGTCATTACCGCAAGAAGCCGATCATCTACACCACGATCGATTTCTACCGAGACAACGAGCTGCATAAGCTGAAAGGCTATCCCTTCTGGCTGCGCTCGGTCGCCGGCGACCCTTACGTGAAATACAACCGGCAGCCCTGGCTGTTCTGGCAGTACACCGGCACCGGAGAGGTGCCGGGCGTCAACGGCGATGCCGACATCAACGTCTTCAACGGCGACTACAAGGCCTGGCGCAAATGGCTTGCCGCCAATACCAACTGACCGGAGAGCATCGTCCATGAACATCGTCGGCAAGGCGGCGCTGGCCGCCGTGGTTACTGGATTTGCGGTCAGTCCGCCGGCATCCGCCCGCGAATGCGGTGGCGATTTCTCCGCCTGGCGCGGCAACGTCGTCGCCGAAGCCGCCGCCGCCGGCGTCGGCTCGAAGGGCCAAAAGGCGCTCGCCGGCGCACGCCAGGACGGCAAGGTTATCGCCCGCGACCGCGCCCAGGGCGTGTTCACCCAGACCTTTCTCGAGTTCTCCGGCCGCATGGTTTCCGGCTACCGGCTGAAGCAGGGCGCCGCCAACATGAAGCGCTACGGCCGCGTGTTCGACCGCGCCCGTCAGGCCTACGGCGTTCCGCCGGAGGTGATCAGCGCCTTTTGGGCGCTGGAGACCGATTTCGGCGCCGTGCAGGGCGATTTCAACACGCTGAACGCGCTCGCGACGCTTGCCCATGACTGCCGCCGGCCGCAGCTTTTCCGCCCGCAACTCATCGCGCTCGCCAAGCTGATCGACCAGGGCACGGTTTCGGCCGGCGTCACCGGCGCCTGGGCAGGCGAGATCGGGCAGCTGCAACTGTTGCCATCCGACTATCTGGAACGCGGCGAAGACGGCGACGGCGACGGCCGCGTCGATCTCAAGGGATCGTCGCCCGACGCCATCCTCACCGGCGCAAGGCTGCTGCACGACCATGGCTGGCGCGCCGGCGAGCCGTGGATCGAGGAGATCAGCGTGCCGGCCGATCTGCCGTGGGAACAGACCGGCCGCGAGGTCAGGCTGCCGCTGTCGCAATGGGCCGCCTGGGGCGTCACCTATCGCGGCGGCAAGCCGCTGCGCGACAACGGCCTGTCGGCAAGCGTGCTGCTGCCCATGGGCCGCAACGGCCCGGCGTTCCTGGCCTACGCCAATTACGATATCTATCTGGAGTGGAACCAGTCCTTCGTCTACACGCTCACCGCCGCCTATCTGGCAACGCGCCTCGGCGGCGCGCCGCGCTATGACAAGCGCAATCCCGATCCCGGCCTGTCGTCCGACCAGATGAAGCAGTTGCAGAAGAAATTGCAGGCGCGCGGCCACGATGTCGGCAAGATCGACGGCATTCTCGGCATCGGCACCCGCACCGCGGTGCGCATCGAACAGAAGCGCCTCGGCATGGCCGTCGACGGCTGGCCGACGCGAGAGCTTCTCGCCGCGCTGTAAGCGCGTTCACGCGCCGGGCGCCGGCTGCTCCTTCGATTTGTCGTCGCCCGACTGCGCTCCGTCCGGCGCTGCCGCTTGCAAAACCTCTGCCTCCTGCCTCGCGGCCTCCGCCTTCGCCTTGCGGGCGCGACGCTTGTGCATCGCCATTCGCCCCGCCCTGTAGCGCGCCCTGACCCACCACAGCCCCTCGCCGACATTTTCCAGCTCCGACGCATAGGCTTCGGCCAGCGCCTCGCGATAGGACGAATAGCCCTTGGTCGCCAGGTCCTCGACGCGGTGGATTAGCGACATCCAGGCCGGCGACAGGAGCAGCGTTACCGCGGTGACCGCGATCGCCAGCCGGTAGTTGTCGTACCCAAGCACGCCGGCGGTGAACCCGGCGGCGGCGAGCACGAAGGAGAATTCGCCGATCTGCGCCATCGACAGACCGCCGATCAGCGCCGTGTCACGGTCATAGCCGGTCACGCGCAGCAACAGCACGTTGAGGAAGGTCTTGGCGACGATGACGAACAGCGTCGCCCCCAGCACGATCCAGATGTTGTGCCAGATATAGTTGAGATCGATCAAAAGCCCGATCGACAGGAAGAACACCACCAGCAGGATGCTCTGGATCGGCTCGATCACCGGAATGACGCGCGTGCGCAGGTTGGAATTGCCGATCACCAGTCCGGCGATGAAGGCGCCATAGGCCGGCGACAGGCCCACCGCGCCCGACACCGCCGCCGCGCTGAAGCATCCGGCAATGGATCCAAGCGCCAGCAATTCGACATTGTCGCCGATCTGCTCGGCGAACGGCAGCTTGAGCTTCGGCTGGCGACCGAGCCACCACAACAACCCCGCCAGCACCACCACGGCGATCGTGATCTGCACCGCGACGAACAGCGTCGAGACGTCCTCGCCGCCAAGCGCGGAAACGAAGATCAGCATCGGCACGATGGCGATGTCCTGCGCGATCAGCACGCCGACGGCGATCTTGCCGGCGTCGCCGCGCAATGCGCCGGCATCGTCGAGCACCTTCATCGCCACCACCGTCGACGAGATGGCGATGATGAAGCCGAGGATGACGCCTTCCGCGCGGCTCGAATCGGTCAGAAGCGCGATCGCCATGCCGATGCCGAGCGCGACGATCAACTGGCCGGCCGCCACGATCAGCGCCGGTCTGAGGCTGTAGACGAAAGCCTTCAGCGACAGTTCCGTGCCGATGAAGAACAGAAGCATCAGCACACCCATCTCGGCGAGCGCGGTGACGTTGTCGTTGGTGGCGATCAGGCCGACGCCGGTCGGTCCCATCAGCACGCCGGCAAGGATGAAACCGACGAGCGGCGGCTGTTTCAGCCGCATCAGCCCGAGCCCGAAGGCAACGGCGATGACGATGACGATCGCGATCTCGATCAGCGGAAAGGCGTGGGCCTGCGAATGGTCCAATCGTTGCTCCGGATGCGTACAAGCCCGATTCTAGCGACGCGCGTCTGCACCGCAACCCCGATCGAGGCCGGAATATCGATACCGCCTATTCCTTCGTCGCTTGCGCCGGCGGCGTCTTGATGCGTTGCGCCGCGCGCGCCTCGCGATGCGAAATGAAGGTGACCGCCGCCACGATGACGCCGCCGCCGGCGAGCACGAACGGATCGACCGGCTCGTTGAAGGCGACAATCCCGAGCAGCGCCGCCCAGACGAGCTGCAATATGCCGACCGGCTGGGTGACGGTGAGCGGCGCCGTGGCGAAGGCGCGGGTCATCGTGTAGTGGCCGATGGTCGCGCAGACCGCCGTCATCGCCAGCCAGAATACTTCGGAAGGTTCCGGCGTGATCCAGTTGGCGATCGCCCCTGGCGCCAGAACCAGCGTGCAGAAGATCGACAGCATGACGACGATGACCAGCGGGCTTTCGGTTTCCGTCAGCCGTTTGGTCAGCAGGAACGAGCCGGCAAAGAGCGGCGCGGCGCAAAGCTGCGCCAACTGGCCCGCCGATATCTCCTGGAACCCGGGCCTGAGGATGATGAGCGCGCCGCCAAGCGCCACCGAGATCGCCGCAACCCGCCGGACGTGGAGCTTTTCGCCGAAGAACACCGCCGCGCCGATCGCCACGAACACCGGCGAGATGTAGCCGAGCGCCGTGACTTCCGCGATCGGAATGCGTGCCATCGCGTAGAACCACAGGATGACGCCGATGCCATGTACGAGGCCGCGCGCTATGTAGAATTTCATCGCCTGGCGCGACGGCCGGTTCGTCAGGATGCGGCGGAGAAACGGCACGAACAGGAAAACGCCGATGATGTAGCGGATGAACGCCGCTTCGACGGCAGGAATGCTCGAGCCGACATAGCGCACGATGCCGGTGACGCCGACGAAACAGAATGTTGTGAACACCATCCAGCCGATCCCGGCGAGCACGGTGTCCCTGGCGGGAGTTGGCAAGTCGTGCCTCCGGGAGGGTAGTCCGAACCGCCCACTCTAAAGCGCCGAAATGGCGAATGGAACCATCGAGAGCGAGGAAAAAGCGATTCCGTCTCAGTACCTTGGACGAAGAAGCTGAATCACCATGCGATCCGGGTGATCGGCGACACCGCAACGCTCAAAGCCGGTCGAACTCGTCCTTGTCGACCGGCAGCAGCAGCACAGCGGTACTGACGAAGGCAAAGCCGAACGTGATGCCGAAGGAAAGCCCCAGGATCAGCGCCACGATCGGCTTGTCGTGCGACTGGGCGAAGCGGTCGCCGAAACCGCCGATGTTGAACCAGACGAGCCCGAAAGCCACCAGCCAGCCGAAAACGATGCCGAGCGCCGAATGGAACAGGATGAAACGAAACAGCTTTGGCATCGGGTGACCTCGCGCGGCGAATTCGCGACCGCTACGGGCTCATTAGACCCGAATTGGCGCCATGGCTTCAACGTGGCACTTGGTCGCCGCTCGCCGGATGCCCGCCACCATGCTATCGCGATATCATGACCACCTATGTCGCCCTTCTGCGCGCCGTAAACGTTGGCGGTACCGGCAAACTGCCGATGACCGAACTGAAGGCCACATGCGAGGAGGCCGGCTTTTCCGCGCCGCAAACCTATATCGCATCCGGCAACGTCGTTTTCGACAGCCCGTTAGGCGCGGCGGACGTAAAGGCCGCGCTCGAAAACCGGCTTGAAGCCTACGCCGGCAAGCCGGTCGCGGTGATGGTGCGCACCGCCGCCGAGATGGCCGCCATCGTCGATGCCAATCCGTTTCCCGGCGTCGAGGGAAACAGGTTGGTGGTGATGTTTCTCGACGACGCGCCGCCAGTTGACGCCGCCGATCAGGCCCGGAACGTTGCCGATGAGGCGATCAAGCCCGGCAAGCGGGAAATCTACGTCCACTATCCCTCCGGCCAGGGACGCTCCAAACTGGTCATTCCGGCGGCAAAAGGGGCAACCGCGCGCAACATGAACACGGTTCTGAAGATGGCCGAACTCGCTGCCGGCCGCTGAACTTCAATCCGCCATCGTCTCCAGGCTGGCGAAACCCTCGGGCGCCGCGCCCTCGTCGAACGGCCGCGCCGCCTCGACGAAGGTGTCGGGATAAAATCCGTTGAACCGGGTCCTGAGCGACAGCGAGTAGGCTCCGATATTGCCGATCTCGATCCAGTCGCCGGTGGCCACGGTTTCGGGCAGCCAGAACGGCCGCGACAATATGTCGACCGAATCGCAGGTCGCGCCGCAGACCTTGAAGGGAACGACGCGCGCCGCGTCGCCGCCGCGGCTGCGGATCGCCGGATCGGGAATGAAGCGCGCCGGCAGCGTAATCTTGCCGGTCCACGAATCGGACAGCGATGCCCAGATGCCGTCATTGATGTAGAGCCGCCGTCCCTTCCTCAAAAGCACGCGAACGATCAGCGAGAAGGCGCGCGCCACGATCACCCTGCCCGGCTCGGCCACCAGCGGCAGTCCGTCGAACTCCCATTCGGCGATGTCGGCCCTCAGCCGCGACATGAGTTGCCCGAGCGACGGCATCTGCGGCGCCTTGCGGCGCGGATCGTGGCCGTATTCGGCCGGAAACCCGCCGCCGACATCGAGGCCAGCCAGTTCGACGCCGGCACGATTGCGCACCCAGTCGGCGGAAGCCAGCGCCCGCTCATAGGTATCGGGATCCTCGATCTGGCTGCCGACATGGAAACACAGGCCGACCTTGTAGCCGATGCGCTCGGTACGCTGCAGCAGTTCGACGGCGTGTGCCGGCGCGGCGCCGAACTTCT
This sequence comes from Rhizobiaceae bacterium, assembly GCA_041397625.1. Taxonomy (GTDB): domain Bacteria; phylum Pseudomonadota; class Alphaproteobacteria; order Rhizobiales; family Rhizobiaceae; genus JAWKWH01. Next base: position 294,985 of record JAWKWH010000003.1, on the reverse strand, counting down.
TCGACAATTCGTAGGCCGCGTGTCCCTTGGTCTGCAGCCTGACAAACACGGTCAGCGCGCCCGGGTCGATGTCGAGCGCGCGCACGATGCGGGTCAGCTTGGCGACCTCGTCCTCATGGTCGACGGCGATGGTGCGGATACGGTAGTTCTCCAGCGCCAGGCGAATGTCGGACTGCGCCTTGACCGGGTGCATGTAGAGCATCTCGGCCTTCGGCGCGACCGCGTGGACGGCGGCGAGTTCCGCCGGCGACGCCACGTCGAACGCCTCGACGCCGGCCTCGACCAGCGTTTTCAGCACCAGGGGCTCGCCGTTCGTCTTGACCGCATAGGCGGTCTTGCCCGGAAACATGCTCATGAACTGGCGCGCATCGGCCTTCAGCACATCGGGGCGGAAGCAATAGACCGGATCGTCCGGGCGCAGGGTCAGGGCGGCGTCGCGGGCAGTTTCGAATCGTTCCATCAAGGCACCGGCGGAAATGCGGACTGGCAGGCGGGTTTCGGGTGGCCGCGCTGGCTTGCGGCCGGTAGCTGCAGCTTGTAACGCACGGAGCTTGAAAATGACAGTCTCGCCAGCAGCACCTTCAACCCCGCCCGAGGCCAACGTGATGACCGCGCGCGCCTGGGCACAACTGCTGTTCCTCGGCGCGATCTGGGGCGCATCCTTCTTCTTCGGCCGCATCGCCGTCGCCGAAATTCCCCCGCTCACCCTGGTCCTGTTCCGCGTGGCGATTGCCGCCATGGCGTTGCAGGTTTATCTGGCCGCGCGCCGCATCTCGTTTCACCCGGCGCTGCGGCGTGCCGGCCCGTTCCTCGCGCTGGCGGCGCTCAATAACGTCATCCCGTTCTCGCTGATCTTCCTCGGCCAGACCGAGCTGGGCGCGGGTCTTGCCGCCGTGCTCAACGCAACCACGCCGTTCTGGACCGTGCTGGTCGCCAATGTTCTGACCGACGACGAACGCATAAGCTGGAACAAGCTCGCCGGCATCGCCGCCGGCGTCGCCGGAACGGCGGTCATGATCGGCCCGGGCATCGTCGCCGATCTCGGCGGGCCGGTCTGGGCCAAGTTCGCCGTCATCGGCGCGACGGTCTCCTATGCCTTTGCGGCGATCTACGCCAAGCGTTTCCGCGCCATCGATCCGGCCCTCACCGCCACCGGCCAGTTGACCGCCTCGACGGTGATCATGCTGCCGCTGGTGCTGGCGGTCGACGGTACGGCGACGCTGTTTGCCGCAAGCCTGCCGGTATGGGCGGCGGTCGCGGCGCTGGCGCTGATATCGACGGCGCTCGCCTACATCCTCTATTTCAGTCTCATCGCCAGCTCCGGAGCCACCAATGCGTCGCTGGTGACCTTCGTGGTGCCGGTAAGCGCCATCCTGCTCGGCGTAGTGTTCCTGTCCGAGCGCCTTGAAGCCTACGAGCTTGCCGGTATGGCGCTCATCGGCCTCGGCCTGGTCGTGATCGACGGACGGCTCTTCGCCCGCCGGCAATAGCCTTCCCCTCTCGACGCCGGCGCAATCGCTTGGCATTCTGACCGAAAGATCGGGGATGCGAGCGATGACGGAACCTAGTTTTTCCATCGGGATCGAGGAGGAATATCTGCTGGTCGACGCCGAAACGCTCGACCTTGCCGCCGCCCCCGAGGAAATGATGAGCGAATGCACGGCTGCCGCCGGTAGCCAGGTCAGCCCCGAGTTCCTGCAATGCCAGATCGAGGTCGGCACCGCGGTCTGCACCTCCATCGGCGAAGCCCGCGAGGAACTGGTGCGCCTGCGCATGCTGGTGCGCAACACGGCGACCAGATACGGGCTGGCGCCGATCGCCGCGTCCACCCACCCGTTTGCCCGCTGGAACAAGCAGCTTTTCACCGACAAGCAGCGCTACCGCGATCTGGAACGCGACCTCGCCGGCGTCGCCCGGCGCATGCTGATCTGCGGCATGCATGTCCATGTCGGCATCGACGACGACGACCTGCGCATCGACCTGCTGCGCCAGTTTCCCTATTTCCTGCCGCACCTTTTGGCGCTGTCGACATCCTCGCCCTTCTGGGAAGGGCGCGATACCGGCTTGAGCTCGTACCGGCTGACGGTGTTCGACAACCTGCCGCGCACCGGACTGCCGCCAGATTTCGGCAGTTGGCGCGAATATCAAAGATCGCTTCGCGTCCTGCTCGACAACGGCATCATCGAGGATACGACCAAGATCTGGTGGGACATCCGGCCCTCGGCCCGTTTCCCGACGCTGGAATCGCGCATCTGCGACGTGATGCCGAACCTGGAGGACGCGCTGACGATCGCCGCCTTCACCCAGTGTCTGATGCGCATGCTGTACCGGCTCAGATGCAACAACCAGCGCTGGCGGGTCTACGACAATTTCCTCATCGGCGAGAACCGTTGGCGCGCCCAGCGCTACGGCACATCGGAGGGTCTTGTCGATTTCGGTCGGGCCAAGATCGTTCCCTATGACGAACTGCTGGAGGAACTGATCGAGCTTCTGACCGAGGACGCCGAGGCGCTAAACTGCGTGCGCGAGATCAACAATGCCCGTGACATACTGAACCGCGGCACCAGCGCCGAACGCCAGCGCGCGGTCTACGAGCAGGCGTTGGCCTTCACCGGCGACAAGCAAAAGGCCCTCAAGGAGGTCGTGGCGATGCTCGTCGAGCAGTTCGGCCGCACTGCCGATTGACGCTGAACGATACCGCCGATTTGGCCCAAAATGGGTCGGGGAGCCGCCCGCGCATCGAAAACACGGTTAAGGGCCGTACTTAATAATTCACGCGGTTAATCGAAAACGGATTTCGCGCCAGGCCTTGGAATTCGCCGGTCGGGACGGTTGGGTAAAAAAGTTAATCACAGCCATTGCTGCGTTGCAGCACAATATCCGCTTGCGCCTGGCGCAATCGTCACTAGATTCTTGGACCAGTCTTCCAAAGGAGGCTTGAGCAATGGGACTTTCCCGTTCTTTTAACGCACTGGTCGTGATTGCGGCATTCGGTTTTGTCATCGCCGTCGTTATGGGATACCTGCCTTAAGGCCGCATCGATCCCAACTCTCAGGCTTAGATCAGCGAAAGGGCCGGATCGGACGATCCGGCCCTTTCGACATTCACAGCACTGATTCGCCGGTCTTTCAGGCCGCCACCGGCGCCGGGCGCACATTGGCCTCGGGCGCCGCGCGGATACCGATCATGTGGCAGAGCGCCACCGAAAGTTCGGCCCGGTTCATCGTGTAGAGGTGAAAATCGTCGACACCGCGGCGCATCAGGTCGTGCACCTGTTCGGCCGCCACCGCCGCCGCGACGAGCTCATGGGTGCGCGGATCGTTTTCCAGCCCCTCGAAACGTTCCGCCAGCCAGCGCGGCACGTTGGTGCCGCTGCGTGCCGAGAACGCCGCCATCTGGCGGAAATTGTGGATCGGCAGGATACCGGGCACCACCGGCACGAAAATGCCGGCCCTGCGCACGCGCTCGACATAGCGCTCATAGGTGTCGTTGTCGAAGAAGTACTGGGTGATCGCCCGCGCCGCGCCGGCATCGACCTTGCGCTTGAGCATCTCGATGTCGGTTGCGAAATCCGGGCTCTGCGGATGCTTTTCGGGATAAGCCGAAACCGAGATGTCGAATTCGGCGATTTCGCGCAGGCCCGCCACCAGCTCGGCCGCGTTGGCGTAGCCGCCGGGATGCGGCACGTAGCGGGCATCGACGCCCTGCGGAGGGTCGCCGCGCACGGCGACGAAGCGAGTGACCCCCAGCGCGGCGAACTCGCGCGCCACCGACTGGACCTCGCTTCTCGACGCCGAAACGCACGTCAGGTGCGCCGCCGCGGCAAGCTTCGTCTCCTCCGCCAGGCGGCGCAACATGCCGCCCGAACGGTGCCGGGTCGTGCCGCCGGCGCCGTAAGTCACCGACACGAAGCCCGGATTGAGTGCCTCCAGCCGGCGCACCGTCTTCCAGAGCCGCGCCTCGCCCTCGTCGTCGCGCGCCGGGAAGAATTCGAAGGAAACCCCCACCCGCTTGGCGGCGACGGCGTCATTGGCTGCGTTCGTGTTCATCAAGCGGTCTCGCTCCCGGCGGTTTGGGTCTCGGCGATCAACAGGCGCGGATCGCGCGCCAACCAGATTTTCACGACCAGGCCGTCGCCGTCGGCGGCGGCTACAGTCCCGGTCTCGACCAGTTCGAGCCCCGCCTCCGACAGCCATTCGCCGATCTGCGCATCGGAAAAACCGAGGCGGACATGAGCGTGGTCGTTGCGCAGGAACTCATGCCCATGCGGCGCGAAGTCGACGATGGCCAGCCGTCCCGCCGGGCGCAGCACCCGGGCGGCTTCGAGGATGGTCAGCGCCGGATCGTCGAGAAAGTGCAGCACCTGGTGAATGGTCACCAGATCGAACGAATCGCGGTCGACCGGCGGCGCGTAGACATCGCCATGGCGCACCTGCGCATGGGTGATGCCGGCCTGGTCGAGATTGGAGCGGGCGACCGTCAGCATCTCGCGTGACAGATCGATGCCGACGCCGCGGCGGTAGCGGTCGCCGAACAGTTCGAGCAACCGGCCGGTACCGGTGCCGAGATCGAGCATGGCGTGGATCGTCTGCGTGCCGACCATGTCGAGCAGCTTGGCCTCGACGTCACGGTCGGGCGCGTGCATGGAGCGGATTTCATCCCAGCTTGCGGCATTGGCGCGGAAATACTCCGCCGCCCGGTCGCGGCGGCGCTGCTTGACCGCGGCAAGCCGCTCCAGGTCGCGCTCGATCTGCGGATCGCCGTCGTCGATACGGCTTGCCAGCCCGAGCACGAACTGACGCGCACCTTCCAGATCCGACAGGCGAAAATAGGCCCACGACCCTTCCTGGTAGCGTTCGATCAGTGCCGCTTCGAGCAACAGCTTCAGATGACGCGAGACACGCGGCTGCGACTGGTTCATGATCTCGGTCAGGTCGGAGACCGTCAGATCGCCATGCGACAGCAGCACGAGAATGCGCAGCCGGCTGGATTCGGCGGCCGCCTTCATAGTATCGACCATCATGCTCAGATCGATTTTTCGCCGCGACAACATGGCAACTCCGCAAAGATATAAAGATATGTTTATATCAATTGGGCACTCGATGCAAGGTGGAACGGCTTCCGCCGGTAACGACAACCCCGCTATCGTCGATGGGAGCCGCAATGTTTGAACAGCGCGAAGGCGAGGTCCGGCTCGCGACCGACCCGGCGACGATGGCGGGCGATGCCCATCTGGTGTTCATCGGCACGGTCCACTCACCATGGAAAAGCCGCGCCGACTGTCCTAAGAACATGCGCCAGGCCCGCGAGCGCGGCCGCACCGCCACAATCGAGATCGCCGGGCCCTACCGCGACGGCCTGACCGGTTTGGAGGCCGGACGGCCGATCGTGCTTTTGAGCTGGCTCGGCCACGCGCCGCGCGACCTGATCGTCCAGAAGCCGCGCAGCGCCGATCACCCGAGCGGCACCTTTGCGCTGCGCTCGCCCGCGCGGCCCAATCCCGTCGGTCTGCATGTCGCACGACTGGTCGATATCGACCGGGACGCCGGCGTTCTGACCATCGACGCCATCGACGTGCTCGACGGCACCCGGCTCGTCGACATCAAGCCGTGGTACGCCACAGCCGACGTGATCGACGGATAAGACGATGGCCGGCCGGCCGCGAACATCGAGACAGCGGGCGATCGCCAGGGCGCTGACGGCGCTGCTGCCGTTGGCGCCCTATGCCGACATAGAGAAAATCCGCGCCGACGCGCTCGGCGCCACCTTCCGCGCCCTGCCGCCGTCGATCGCGGTCTGGCTGGCGACCGTCGCCCATGTGCGCCACGAGCACACCGACTACGAAACGCTGCTCGACGAGGGTTACGACCGCGATGCGGCGCGCCATTTCGTCATCGACGAGATCAACGGGACGCTGACGCGCTGGCAGGCCCGGCGGCTGCTGACCGCCGATGACGACGATGCCTGACCCCGGCCGAAACGGGGCGTTCAGCGATAGATCCACTGTTCGGGGATGCGCAGCGACACCGCCTCGCCCGGTTTGATGACGCCGGGCTTTTCCACCCAGCCGACCAGGCCGCGCAGGCGCTTGGCCGCCTTCGGAAAAGCGAGCGCGCCAGCTTCCTCGTCGGCCATGCCGGCCCGCTTGGCCAACAGCGCCCCGGCAATACGGCACGGTCCGTTCTGGCTGTCGACCTTGATCGTCACCCCGCCGGCAAAGAAGATCAGCGTCCCGGACGGGATCATCGACAGTCGCGGCACCCCGTCGATCAGGAGATTGGCGCCGATCCACTCCGGCTCGATCCCGGCGATGCCCATCCGCTCGGCGACGGTCGCCAGTTCGTCGGATGCGACGATCGACAACTGCCGTTCGTTGCGCATCTTGGTGCCGCGCGTGTACCACGGCTCGCGGCTGCCCGACTTGCGTGAAAAGCCGGCATGCAGATCGCCCTTGATGCCCTTCAGCCCGAGTTCCAGTTGCCTGCATGGCGCGGTCTCGAAATCGCCGCCGGCGGCGATATAGATACCGGCTACGGTGCCGGCGAGCTTCCTTGCCGGAACGATTTCCGATTCCGCCTCAACCGCTTGCGTTTGAACGCTCATGCCACATCTCCACCTCGACCGGCCGGTCGCCGGCCGTTCACATCATGCGCAGGATCGCCCCGCCGATCGAGTAGCCGGCACCGTAGGCGCAGATCAGCCCGTACTCGCCCGCCTTCATGTCGCGGTGGTTTTCCGACAGCGCCACGATGGCGCCGGCTGCCGCCGTGTTGCCTAGCCGGTCGAGCACCGTCGGCGCCCGGTCCTGCCCCACCCCACCGCCGAGCGACATCTTCAGGATCATCGCGTTCATGCGCGAATTGGCCTGATGCAGCCAGAACCGGCGCACGCCGTCGGTGTCGAGCCCGTTGTCGGCAAGGAAGTTGATGATGAATTCGCAGCCGGCATGGGTGACTTCCTTGAACACCTTGTTGCCGACCTGCTTGATCAGGTTGCCCTCAACCTCGATTGCCGAGACGTCCCTTTGCGCGGCGCGGTTGAGGAAGCCGAAATTGGTGCGGATATTGTTGGAGAACTTCGTCCAGCTCCGCGTGTCGACGACCTCGAACTTGCCGGGCCGGACCTCGTCGTCCTCAAGCGCCTCGATCACCAGCGCCACCGAGGCGTCGCCGAAGATGAAATGGGTCTGCCGATCGCGGAAGTTCAGATGCGCGGTGATCAGTTCCGGCGTAACCACCAGCACCCGACGGTGGGCGCCGGTGCGCACCAGGTTGACCGCCACGTGGATGGCGCCGATGGCCGACGAGCAGCCGAGATTCATGTCGAACCCGGCGCCGGACGTACCCAGCTCCTTCTGCATCTCGATGGCGATCGCCGGATAGGGCCGCTGCAGATGTGCGGCCGAACAGATGATCATGTCTATCGTCGCCGGGTCGATACCTGCATCGGCGATCGCCTTGCGCGCCGATTTGACGCCGAACTCGGCCATGACCGACAGGTCGTCGTCCTCGCGCGGCGGAATGTTCGGCGTCATGCGCGCCGGATCGAGAATCCCCTCGCGCTCGTAGACGTGCCGGCTGCGGATGCCCGAAGCCTGGTAGATGAACTCGGAACTGGACGGTTGCAGCGGTTTCTCGCCGCGCTTGCAGCGCTCGACATTCTCGCGCTCGACCCAGTCATTGAAACACGCGACCAGTTCCTCGTTGGAAATGGACGCTTCCGGTATCTCGACGCCGATACCGCTGATACAGACGCGTTTCATGATTCTGTACTAACCTTGCCGCGCCTGTCAGCGCCAACCAAAGCCCCCATCCACCCCTGCTTGCCGCAGAAGCCGGCAACAAGCAACCCCAATCGTTGCCGCCCGTGTCCGCCGATGCCATCCCGTCGCGGCAGGTCACCAGGCACACATCTTCGTCGACGTTTCCGGGTTCGACCAGCAGGCAGGATCGTCGGACTGGCGCACATACTGGCCCGGCAACGGCACGAAGCGGTCGGAGAACCGGGCAAATCCCCAGGCGAAACCGGGCGTATCATCCATGATCAGCCGGTATGTCGTCACCCCCGGCGCCGAAATCTGGAAACTGCCGTCGCCCTCCACGAAGGTGAAGTTGCAGGCGTAGTAGCCGTCATCCGTGGTGAAGCAGCGCGCCGGCTTGGCCGCTGCCGGCAACGCGCCCGCCACGACCGCAATCAGCGTCAGACATGAAAGCGCGATACCCGCTCCCCCGAACTTGTTCCTCATCGGTCAGCTCCCGCACATCGTTGGCTGTTTGATAGTCGGCCTGATTGCGGTAAAGTGCAACCACTGGCGGGAAGGGTTTGGTCAATCGCAAGGAGACCGTGCCGATGTCTGCCCGCCTTACTCCCTTCCGCGTCGCCGCAATCGCGACGCTTCTGCTGGTTCAGCCTTTGCAGGCCGCCGATTTCACCTGCGACGGCCTGGTGCCGTCGGGCCAGAAGATCATCTGTCCCGGTTTCGAACCCAACTGGGCGATCGAGCTGATCTGTGCCGGTGATACCATGACCTCCAACTTCATCGACGCGTTTTCCGGCAACCTCACCGAAACGCCCGGAACCGTGACCTTCTCCTCGCAGAACCCCTGGACCTTCGAGACCAGCCATCCGGTGAGCGGCACGATCGCCTACACGCCCGCCGGCTGCACCGACGAGGGCGACAACGTGCACGATTTCACCTTCACGCCCACCGGCGCGCCGGGTCTCAGCGGACCGTTCTTCCCATTCTGTTGCCGCATCGAATGATCCTTCGTTGATGCCGGCCAAATACCGGGTTTGACATCGGATAAAAAAACTTCTCACCCGTCTCGGGCGATTTACGGGTGAACTGTCCTGACAGGACCGCGGCAACGAGGCGGCCCGGACGACGGCATGCCGGTCGATCGGATCGCGGCGGTCGACCGGCGGGCAGCGCCAAGTTGAACCGCACCCCGATAGCTGCCATTCTTCCCGCCCGCAGCGAGGGAGGACGGCGCGATGTCGGCGGGCAATCTGTCGGAACGCAAGCATCTGGATGCCGCCGAGATCGGCGCGCTGGCACATCTCTACCGGGGCGAGGTCTACCGGTCGACGATCTGGCGCACGCGCCTCGACACGACCACCAACTGGTCGGTCGTCACGCTGGGCATCGCGCTGTCGATCGCCTTCTCCTCGCCCGAGGCCTCGCCGCTGCCGCTGATCCTGGTCGGCGTGCTGATTTTCTTCTTTCTGATGCTGGAGGCGCGTCGCTACCGCTATTTCAACGTCTGGCGCGCCCGCTGCCGCTGGATGGAGGTGCATTTCTTCGCGCCGATGCTGCACGACGGCGATCTCCACATGGAAGACGGCTGGCAGCGGATCCTGGCCGACGACTACTGGTCGCCGCGCTATCACGTCACGCTGTGGGTGGCGGTGGGCCGTCGCATACGCCGCAACTACTTCTGGATCCTGCTGATCCAGACCGCGGCCTATATCGGCAAGCTGGTCGTCCACCCCGTACCGCTGACGACCATGTCGCAACTGGTGGAGCGGGCGGCCATCGGCCCGGTTAACGGCGGCTACGTCCTTGCGCTCGGCATGATCTACTGTCTGGCCTGGGGAGCGATGACCGCCTGGAGCTGGCGCAACGATATCGCCCGCGCCCGCAGGAGGAAAGACCACATCAGCATGGGCTGACCGGGGGTGGGGGGATTGGGCGGACGGCCGGGGCGATAAGCTGAAAACCGGTCTGCGCTAACACGCCGAGCAGAAAGTTGTCAGGGCGGCAATGGATCGGATCACGCGCAAGCTGGAAAATACCTACGCGCCAAGCTGGCCTAGGGCCTGACAAAGCACCTAGAAGGCGTTCTGGCGGTTTGAGGGCCTACCACGGCACCACGGTCCCATCCCAGTTGAGAAAACTCCCGGTCTTGTCCATGTCGAGCGTCTCGGCGATGCGCAGGATGCCCTCGGCGCTTTCCGCCGGTGAGATGTCGGCGCCAGCGCCGCCCATGTCGGTGCGCACCCAGCCCGGATGCAGCACGGCGACGGCGATGCCGAGCGGCGCCAGATCGGTCGCCAGCCCCTGCATCACCTTGTTGACCGCCGCCTTCGAGGCCCGATAGGCGATGCGGTCCGAACTGCGGTAACTGAGCGAACCCATCCGCGACGACACGGTCAGCAATCGCGGCCGTTCGCTGCGTTGCAGATGCGGCAGAAAGGCCTGCGCGACGGCGAGCGGCGCCATCGTGTTGACGGCAAGCGTCCGCGCGAAGCCGTCAAAATCCATGTCGCGCGTCGATTGTCGCTGCGGCCCGATGATCCCGGCATTGTTGATCAGGATATCGATCGGCTCGTCCACCTTGGCCGCCGCCGCGCGCACCGCCTCGTGGTCGGTGACGTCGAACTGCAGGTCGAGGAACTGCGGGTGCTCGCAGATATGCGCGTCCGGGTCGGTCACCGCGCCGCGCGCCGAGCCGATGACACGCCAGCCCTTGGCCAGCGCCTGTTTCGCCATTTCCAGGCCGATACCGCGATTGGTACCGGTGATCAGGATGGTGGTCATCGGTAGACTTCCCTTCGATGGCCGATCGACAAGACGAGAATGATCAGTTCTTCATCGACGATTCGTGCGACGATGCGCACGTCCCCCACCCGGTACCGCCAGAGCCCTGAATATGAACCGGTAAGCGCTTTGCCAAAAGTCCGCGGGTTTTCGGCAGCCAATAGTCTCTCGTCGATAAACGCCGCCACGCGCCGGCGGTTGTCATGCGAGAGTTTCTTGAGTTCCCTGACCGCCCGCTTGTCGAACCGGAGTCTCCAGGGCACGTGCGGTCAGTCCGTTTCCAGCATTTCGTCGTGAAACAGCCGCGCCTTGACTTCTTCCCAGCCAAGCGTCTCACCGGCATCGCGCAGCCGTTCCTCGGCGAGCGCGATGTCTTCCAGTTCCTCGATCTGCGCAAGGATTGCTTCGCGCGCAATGCGGCTCTTCGTCCGCCCCGTCTTCTTGGCGAGCGCATCGAGACGGTCCTCGATTTCCTTCGGCAGGCGCAGTGCGAGCATGGCCGGTCTCCTTTTGCTATACATGTATAGCATGTCGGCGCGGGCGCTGGCTACCGTGTCAGCCTTTTATACGTCACCCGTTTCGGATTGACGCTTTCCGGGCCGAGACGGCGCACCTTGTCGGCCTCGTAATCCTCGAAATTGCCCTCGAACCACTCGACATGGCTGTCACCCTCGAACGCCAGGATGTGCGTGGCGAGCCGGTCGAGAAACATGCGGTCGTGGCTGATGATGACGGCGCAACCGGCAAAGTTCTCCAGCGCGTCCTCGAGCGCGCCCAGCGTCTCGGTGTCGAGGTCGTTGGTCGGCTCGTCGAGCAGGATGACGTTGCCGCCCTCCTTCAACAATTTCGCCATGTGCACGCGGTTGCGCTGGCCGCCCGAAAGCGTGCCGACCTTCTGCTGCTGGTCGCCGCCCTTGAAGTTGAACGACGAGCAATAGGCGCGACTGTTCACCTCGTGCTTGCCGAGTTTGATGATGTCGTTTCCGCCGGAAATCTCCTCCCACACGGTCTTGTTGGCGTCGAGCGCGTCTCTCGACTGGTCGACATAGCCGAGCTTGACGCTCTCGCCGACCGCGATCGTGCCGCCGTCCGGCTGTTCCTGGCCGGTAATCATACGAAACAGCGTCGTCTTGCCGGCGCCGTTCGGCCCGATCACGCCGACGATGCCGCCGGGCGGCAGCTTGAAGGTGAGATCGTCGATCAGCAGCCGCTCGCCATAGCCCTTCGAAAGCCCTTCGGCGTCGATGACGTTCTGGCCGAGGCGCTCGCCTGCCGGAATGACGATCTGCGCGTCGCCGGGGCGTCGGTCGGCCGCCGCCCTCACCAGTTCGTCATAGGCCTTGATGCGCGCCTTGGATTTCGCCTGCCGCGCCCTCGGGCTCGAGGCGATCCACTCGCTCTCGCGCGCCAGCGCCCGCTGCCGCGCCGCCTCCTCGCGGCCCTCCTGCGCCATGCGCTTGGCCTTCTTTTCCAGATAGACCGTGTAATTGCCCTCGTAGGGAATGCCGCGACCGCGGTCGAGTTCGAGGATCCAGCCGGTGACGTTGTCGAGGAAGTAGCGGTCGTGGGTGATCATCAGCACCGCGCCCGGATATTCGCGCAGATGCTTTTCCAGCCAGGCGATGGTCTCGGCGTCGAGATGGTTGGTCGGCTCGTCGAGCAGCAGCAGGTCGGGCTGCGACAGCAACAGCTTGCACAGCGCCACGCGGCGCTTTTCGCCGCCCGACAGCGTGGTCACGTCGGCATCGCCCGGCGGGCAGCGCAGCGCCTCCATCGCCATCTCCACCTGGGCGTCGAGGTCCCACAGGTTCTGCGCGTCGATGATGTCCTGCAGCCTGGCGCCCTCTTCCGCCGTCTCGTCGGAATAGTTCATCATCAGTTCGTTGTAGCGGTCGAGAATCGCCTGCTTGTCGGCCACCCCCTCCATAACGTTGCCGGTCACGTCCTTCGATGCGTCGAGCTCCGGCTCCTGCGGCAAATATCCGCATGTCGCGCCGTCGGCGAGCCACGCCTCGCCGGCGAATTCCCTGTCGAGCCCGGCCATGATGCGCAGCACGGTCGACTTGCCCGCCCCGTTCGGCCCCAGAATGCCGATCTTTGCGTCGGGGTAGAACGACAGGTGGATGTTCTCGAGTATTTTCTTCGACCCGTAGCTCTTGTTGAGCCCGGCCATGTGATAGATGAACTGGCGTGCCACGCGCGCTTCCCCATGCATGAAGATCGGTTGAGATTTCGTCGCGCCCATGTAGGCGAATTGCCGCCGCGCGGCAATGGAGGGCGTCAGCGAAGTCCGGCGTGGTCGATCCGGTAGAGGCGGAAGGCGGTGTTCGGCGCTTCTTCCACCGGTTTCAAGCCGGCGATCGCCTCGCCGCGGACAAGCGCGGCAAACAGCGGCGTCGCGTCGATGTCGCCGACGCCGAGATTGCGCGCGCAGACGGCAAGATAGTCATAGGGTTGAAGCGCCGCATCGCGCCTGGCCACATCGGTCCCGGTATAGGCGGCCAGCAGCCGGCCGATGGCGGGCGCCGCCCGGTGCAACGGCACCGCCGCGATCCTGTGGCGCGGATATTCCTCTGCGATGCGATAGGACATCGCATAGCTCGCCAGCACCGTGCCGCCCTCGACGCGGCCGAGCACGGAAATGTCGTTGCGCTCGCAGTCGTCGGCGAGCATCTGGTCGAAGACCGAAAGCGGCTTCTCCCTGCCGTCGCCGAGCGCCAGCACGGTCGCGATCAGCGCCACCGGCACGAGCGCCGCGCCGATGAGCCAGCCTTGCGCTGTTCGGTCGCCGCCGCCGGCTTCGGGAAAGGCGCGCTCGCGCAGCGCAAAAGCGGCCGGCAGCAGCAGCGGTACGAAGGCGGCCATGAACCGCACCGAGCGGAACAGCACGAAGAAGAAGGCAAGCGACACCGCGGCCACCGCCAGCAGCACCATTGCCGCCGGTTCGCCGGCCCGCAGGCGCCGCCAGGCGTCGACCGCGCCGACGATGACGATGAAGCCGTAAATACCGCAAAGCGCGGCCACCGACACCGAACCGCCGGCGAACACCTCGACCAGGGGCTTTTCCTGGCGGATGCGATCGAACCATAATTGCCGCGCGATGCCCTGAACGTTCGAATAGGGATCGCCGGCGCATTCGGGAAAGGCGACCAGCAGCGCCGCGCCGGCCGCGAGTGCCGGCAGCGCCAGGCTGGCAAACCGCAGCGCCACGCCGCGCCGGCCGATAGCGAAAGCCGGCAGGTGCCAGCAGAGCGGCGCCAGCATCAGGATCGCGCCGCCGACCATGATCGCCGACACCCAGGGTGCGCCGATGGCATCGCAGTTTCGCGCCAGCACCCCGTCGGCGCCAAGCGAAAAGAAGCCCGCAGGCGCGGCCGCCGCCGCAAAGCCGGCCCCGGCGGCGACCAGTTGCGTGCGGAACCGCTCGGGATTGAAAACCGCCACTATCGCCAGCGCACCGAGGCCGGCGGCGATATAGGGAACGCATTCGAGCCCGACGGCGATCGACACCGTCGAGGCCGCGCCAGCGGCAAGCCCGCCGCGCACGCCGCCGGCGGCAAGACCGGCGGCAAGCGCCATCATCGCCACAAGCTGCACATTGTGGTGGTCGATGCGGCCCGGCGAGAACTCCAGGATCGCCAGGCCCATCAGCATGGCGAGCAGCACGGCCGGCCCGATGCCGATTTCGCCGTCGCCATGGATGCGCCGCGTGATGAACGCCGCAAGCCACAGGAACGCCGCCAGCATGACGGGCGGCCACAGATTGAAGGCGAGCGCCAGCGCACCGTCCTGCCCGAGCATCGGCGCCGCGACCGAAGCGATCAGGAAATAGGGCAGGTCCACCAGCCGCGAATAGTGCGACAGATAGGGTTCGGGCAGTGCGATGAACGACGACGTCAGGTCGAAGAAGCCGTGCCCCTGCAGCAGTTCGCGCACCTGCAGCGCCCGCATCCGGTCATCGAGATCGCCGTAATAGAGATGGCCGTCATAGGCGTCGAGCAACACGATCGCATAGGCGACAAGCCCGAAGACCAGCCATGCGGAACGGAGCGGCATGGCCCCGCTGGCGGTGGCATGACTGGACTGCGTGGTGCTCATCGATCCCGGTTCCACGGCGCTGAAGGCGGCGTTTTCGCCCTCCGCAGGATTAGCCGGGTTTCGTTATGTTGCCGTTAACCGGCGCGAGCGTGAGAGCCGCCGTCAGCCGCCGATCTCCGACCACACCTTGTCGGCCTTGGCGACATAGCCGGGGATGTCGCTCTGCCAGGTTTTGCGCACGCCGAGGCTGTAGTTGAGATAGAGCTTGTCGTCGACGATCGTGAACGCCTGCGGGTCGATCGGCGCCTTGTAACCTTGCGACATACCGTAGGCGCAGTAGCCGCCATAGGCGGGCAGGAATTTTTCCGGATCGGCTTCGAACGCCGCCTTGTTCTCGGCGCTGGCGAAGCGGTAGGTGGCGCCGTCATGAGTCGCGGTCAGCGCGTCAGAGCCCTCGACCGCCTGCGACTGGCTGAAATAGGCGACGGGATCGTAGCCGCCGACGGCAACGCCGGCCGTGTCGAGATTGAGCGCGCCGGCAGCGGCCGGCAGGGCGAAGAGCAGCAGCGACGCGAATGCGGCCACGAGCAAGTGGGGGACGCGGGTCATGGATCGGTCTCCGTCGAATTGTCTGACTGGCCCCGAAGTTACACCGCGTTGTCGCATCGGCAAATTCACGTCGGCCCCGTCCGCCGTGACATTTGCGTGAAGCACACCCACACGCGATGCCACTTGACCATCGGCCGGCCAGCCGGTCATCTGTCGTCATGACAGATACGGATTTTCGCCGCGAGACGTTGGCCTCGCCCACCGGAGCGACGCTCAATCTCCATCATCGCGACGCCGGCGCCGATGCGCGTGGCGTGGTGCAGATCAATCACGGCCTTGCCGAGCATGCCGCCCGCTACGCCCGCTTCGCCGACTTCCTTGCCGGCCACGGCTTCCATGTCTATGCCCACGACCATCGCGGCCACGGCGCCACCACCGCGCCCGACGCGCCGGCCCGAATATTCGCCGCCGAGAACGGCATGGCCAAGGTGCTCGCCGATGTCGGCGCCGTGCACGATCTCATCGCCAAGCGCCACGCCGGTCTGCCGGTCATCTGTTTCGGCCATTCCATGGGCGGGTTGGTCGCGCTCAACTTCGCGCTCGACAATTCCGACCGCATCGCCGGCCTTGCCTGCTGGAACGCCAACTTCTCCGCCGGACTGACCGGCCACGCGGCGGTCGCGCTACTGGCCTGGGAGCGCTTCCGGCTCGGTTCCGACGCCGCCTCGCGCATCCTGCCCAAGCTGACCTTCGCCGCCTGGGCAAAAAAGGTTCCGAATGCGAAGACCGATTTCGACTGGCTGTCGCGGGACGCCGACGAGGTGGCGAAATACGTCGCCGATCCGCTGTGCGGCTGGGACGCCTCGGTCTCCCTGTGGCGCGACCTGTTCGCGCTGATATTCCGCGGCGCCGACGACGGCAGTTTCCCGGCCATGCGCCGCGACCTGGCGATCAGCCTGGTCGGCGGCGAGCGCGATCCGGCAACCGACGGCGGCAAGGCGACGCGCGCGCTCGATGCCCGGCTGCGCAAGATGGGATTTTCCGACGTCGCCTGCCGGGTTTACGAGGAAACCCGCCACGAAAGCCTGAACGAGATCAACCGCGACGAGGTGATGGCCGATTTCGCCGCCTGGGCGGAACACGTGCTCGGCCGATAACGTCGAGCCAGCCCTGTCTGCCCGGCAATCGCGTGTCCGACAGGCTCGCCGCAGCGGTTTTGATGCAGACGGATCGAGCACGGGCGTGACCCGCAAATAACACTCTGCTACGAAATCGGCCTTCGACCGGAGGCCGATTCATGCTGGAAAACCTGTTCACCGTCGAGGCGCTGACGACGTTTCTGGTGCTGACCGCACTGGAGACCGTTCTCGGATTCGACAACCTGCTCTACATTTCACTCGAAGCCCAGAGGGTGGAGCCGCAACGCCGCGGCTTCGTGCGCCGCTGGGGCATCATCCTGGCGATCGGCCTGCGCATCGCGCTGCTCTTCGTCGTGCTGCAGCTCATCCGGGCCTTTCAGGCGCCGTTGATCGAGATCCACCTGCCGCCCTTTGTCGAGGGCGCCGTAAGCGGCCATGCGATCATCGTGCTGGCGGGCGGCGTGTTCCTCATCTACACGGCGATGAAGGAAATCTTTCACATGATGAACCTGGAAGAGCACGAGCACGGCGCCGCCGAACGGACCGGCAAATCATGGGCAACCGCGCTTTTCTGGATCGTGTTGATGAACATCGTGTTTTCCTTCGACACGGTTCTGTCGGCGGTGGCGCTGACCGATCATTTCATTGTCATGACCGCGGCGATCATCGTCTCCGGCGGCCTCATGGTGCTGATGGCCGACACGGTCGCCGCCTTCCTGAAGAAAAACCGCATGTACGAGGTGCTCGGCCTGTTCGTGCTGCTGCTCGTCGGTGTCATGCTGATGTCGGACGGCGGCCATATCGCCCATCTCGCCTTCTTCGGCTACGACGTCCGGCCGATGACCAAGAGCACCTTCTATTTCGTGCTTGTCACCATGGTGTTGGTGGAAATCGTGCAGACGCGCTATCAGCGCAAGCTTCTGCTGAAAAAAGAGATAATGGCGAAAGGAAAACACGCCAATGGCTGACGCGCCGCTCAAGGGGGTACGGGTCATCGAACTGGCCCGCGTGCTCGCCGGCCCCTGGGCCGGGCAACTGCTCGCCGATCTCGGCGCCGACGTGATCAAGGTGGAAAACCCAGACGGCGGCGACGACACGCGCAAATGGGGTCCACCCTTCGTCATGGGGCGCGACGGCGAGAACCTGTCGGCCGCCTACTACCACTCGACCAATCGCGGCAAACGCTCGATCGCCGTCGATCTGCGGACGGCGGAAGGCCAAGAGACGCTGCGCGATCTCGCCAACGGCGCCGATGTCTTCATCGAGAATTTCAAGCGCGGCGGGTTGAAGAAATACAGCCTCGACTACGAAGCGATCGCCGGCGTCAATCCGAAGATCGTCTACTGCTCGATCACCGGCTTCGGACAGACCGGGCCCTACGCGCCGCGCCCGGGCTACGATTTCATCATCCAGGCCATGGCCGGGATGATGTCGATCACCGGCGAGCCGGGGCGCGAGCCGCAGAAGGCGGGTGTCGCCATTTCCGACATCTTCACCGGGCTTTATTCGGTAATCGCCATCCAGGCAGCACTCATGCACGTGCGCGCCGGCGGCAAGGGCCAGTATATCGACATGGCGCTGTTCGACACCCAGGCCGGTATTCTCGGCAACCAGAACCTCAACTATCTCGTGTCGGGAACCGCCCCGGTTCAGATGGGCAACGCCCACATGAACATCGCGCCCTACGAGGTGTTCCCGGTCGCCGACGGCCATGTGATCATCGCCGTCGGCAATGACGGCCAGTTCAGGCGCCTGTGCGGCGTGCTCGGCGTCGACGCGCTGGCCGACGATCCGCAATTCGTCACCAACGAGGCGCGTGTGCGCAACCGCAGGCAATTGCGGCCGCTGCTCCTGGCGGAGACGGAGACGTGGCAGCGCGACGACCTGCTTTCCCGCCTCGAGGCCGCCAACGTGCCCGGCGGGCCGATAAACTCGATCGCCGACATGTTCGCCGATCCGCAGGCCAGGGCGCGCGACCTGCGCTGCGATCTCGACGACGGCCACGGCAACGTCATACCGGGCGTGCGCTCGCCGATCCTGCTGCCGGAAACGCCGCTTAACTATGAGCGCCCCTCGCCGCGCCTCGGCGAACACACCGACGAGATCCTCGCCGAACTGGGAAAAGCGCGACCATGAAGACCGGAGGCCAACTGATCGTCGACACGCTTGCCGTAAACGGCGCCGACCGCGTCTACTGCGTACCCGGCGAAAGCTATCTTGCGGTGCTCGACGCGCTTCACGATTCCGCCATCCGCACCATTGTCTGCCGCCAGGAAGGCGGCGCGGCGATGATGGCCGACGCCCACGGCAAGCTCACCGGCGAGCCCGGCATCTGTTTCGTCACCCGCGGTCCCGGCGCCACCAATGCGTCGGCCGGGCTTCACATCGCGATGCAGGATTCCACTCCCGTCATCTTGTTCATCGGCCAGGTGGCGCTGTCGGCGCGCGAGCGCGAGGCGTTCCAGGAGGTCGAATACCGCCGCGCCTTCACCGAATTCGCCAAATGGGTGGTCGAGATCGACGACGCGGCGCGCATCCCCGAACTGGTCACCCGCGCCTTCGCGGTCGCCACGTCCGGCAGGCCCGGCCCGGTCGTGGTGGTGCTGCCGGAAGACATGCTGACGGCGGAGGCCGACGCGCCGGCGCCAAAGCGCTACACCCCTGTCGTCACGCAGCCCGGCGCGGTCGATATAGACCGGGCCGCCGCGATGCTGAGCCGGGCGAAACGGCCCTTCGTTATCGCCGGCGGCTCCGGCTGGGGCGAAGAAGGCGTGGCGAAGCTGAAGGCGATGTCGGAGGCCTGGCACCTGCCGGTCGGCTGCTCGTTCCGCCGCCAGATGCTGTTCGACCACCTGCATCCGAACTATGCCGGCGACGTCGGCATCGGGCCGAACCCCAAGCTCGCCGACGCCATCAGGACCGCCGACGTGGTCGTGCTCCTCGGCGGCCGGTTGTCGGAGATGCCGTCATCGGACTATTCGCTGCTGAAGGTGCCCTATCCGGACCAGAAGCTTATCCACGTCCACGCCGACGCGGAGGAGCTGGGCCGGGTCTACCGTCCTGACATCGCCGTCAACGCCAATCCCGGCCTGTTTGCCGGCGCGCTGGCCGCGGCAGGACCGGACGGCGTGCCCGTCTGGGCCAACGACACGGCGCGGATGCACGACGACTACCTTGCCTGGTCGACACCGCCGGAGACCGGCCCCGGCGATGTCCACATGGGTCCGATCATGACATGGCTGCAGTCGGCCCTGCCCGACGATGCGATCATGACCAACGGCGCCGGCAACTATTCGACCTGGCTGCTGCGTTTCCACCGTTTCCGCAAATACGGCACCCAGGCCGGCCCGACCTCCGGCTCCATGGGCTACGGCACGCCGGCGGCCGTCGCCGCCAAGGACCTCTTTCCCGACCGGCAGGTCGTCGCCTTCGCCGGCGACGGCTGTTTCCTGATGAACGGCCAGGAATTCGCCACCGCCGTGCAGTACGGGTTGCCGATCATCGTCATCGTCATCAACAACGGCATCTACGGCACCATCCGCATGCACCAGGAGCGCGAATATCCCGGCCGCGTTTCGGCGACCAGCCTGACCAATCCGGATTTCGCCGCACTGGCCCGCGCCTATGGCGGCCATGGCGAGACGGTGGAGGAGACCGCCGACTTCGCTCCCGCCTTCGAACGCGCGCGGCAAAGCGGCAAGCCGTCGATCATCGAGATCAGGCTCGATGCCGAAGCGATCCTGCCGACGAGGACGCTGAGCGATATTCGCGCGGGTCGATAGGCCGCGCCCGCGCATCGATCGGCCGCTTTTTCAAGCGGTTGCACCGGTTTTCGGAATCTGTCCGGTAACTGGCGCATCTCAAGCCGCGTCGAAATCGAGCACCAGCTTTTCCGAGGTCGGCCGCGTCTGGCAGGCGAGCGTGAACCCGGCCTCGATCTCCCAGGGCTGCAGCGAGTAGTTCACCGCCATTTCCGCCGTGCCTTCGACGATGCGGCAGCGGCAGGTGCAGCACATGCCGCCGGCACACGAGAACGGCAGGTCGAGCCCGGCATCCTGCCCGGCGGCGAGAACCGTCTTTTCCGGATCGGCGATCCTGAAATCGCGGCGCATGCCGTCGAGCAGCACCTCGACGGCCACGCCCTTCTGGGCCGCCTCGCGCGCCGCCTTCGACGGCGCTTTCGGCGGCGCCATCTCGCCGTCGACGGTAAAGCGCTCGTAGCGGATCTGCTTGCCCGGCACGCCGAGCGCCATGATGGCGGCCGACACCGAATCGATCATCTCGCCCGGCCCGCAGATGAAGGTCAGGTCGACCTTCTCCATGTCGATCAGGCCGGTCTCCACCAGGCGCGTGACGCGCTCGCCGTCGATGCGCCCGTGCAGCAGGTCGACGTCCTGCGCCTCGCGCGACAGCACATGGACCAGCGAAAGCCGTCCCATATGGCGGTCCTTCAGGTCGTCGAGCTCGTCGCGGAACATGATCGTGCCGGTCGAGCGGTTGCCGTAGACAAGCGTGATTTGCGAGCCTGATTCGTTGGTCAGCACCGTCTTGGCGATCGACAGCATCGGCGTGATACCGGAGCCCGCGGCGATCAACAGATAATGGTGGTCGCCGCCCAGTTCCGGCGTGAAACGGCCTTCCGGCGGCATCACCCGGATCGTGTCGCCGACGGCGAGCCGGTCGTTGACGAAGCTCGAAAACGTCCCGTCCTCGACCTTCTTCACCCCCACCTTCAGCACCGGCTCGCCCGGCGCCGAGCAGATCGAGTACGAGCGGCGCACGTCTTCGCCGCCGATCGTCGCCGCAAGCGTCAGATACTGGCCGGGCCGATAGTGGAAGTCATCGGCAAGCTCCGGCGGCACGTCGAGCGAGATGGCGACCGAGTCCGGCGTCTGCCGGTCGATATTCGTGACGGTGAGATCGTGAAAACGGCTCATTTCGATAGCCTTATAAGCACTTGAAGTAGTCGAAGGGTTCGGCGCAGGCGAGGCAGCGGTAATGCGCCTTGCACGGCGTCGAGCCGAATTCGGAAACGCGTTTCGTCTCTCCCGAACCGCATTTGGGACAGGCGACCTGCGTTTCGCCGAACAGCGCGCGCACCGAGTTCGACGCCTTCTCGGGCGGCGCGATGCCGAAGGCGCGCAGCTTCTCGCGGCCTTCCTCGCTGATCCAGTCGGTGGTCCAGGCCGGCGACATCACCCGCTCGACGCGCACGTCGAACCCCGCCTCGCGCAGCGCCGCCTCGATCGCCAGTTCGATCGCCACCGTCGCCGGGCAGCCCGAATAGGTCGGCGTGACGCTGGCGACCGCGACACCGCCTTCCATGCGAACGTCGCGCAGGATCCCCAGATCGGCGACCGTCACGCAGGGCACCTCCGGGTCGGGCACCGAAGCCGCGGCGGCCCAGGCGCGGTTTTGCTCCGCACACCCCTCTGACGGCTTCGCCGACATCTCCCCCCCAAGGGGGGAGGCTGTTCCCCGGGCATTCCCGGAAGGCAATTTGACTGTTGCGGCAGTCGAACCGTGATCTCCCCCCTTGAGGGGAAGATGGCCGACAGGCCAGAGAGGGGTATCCCAGCAACCAGATGCACTTGCCGGATGATGTTTCACCACTGCGCTCCCGGATAGGTGCGCTGCATGTGCTGCAGGTCGGCGAGCAGATAGCCCATCGCCTCGCCGTGCCGGCCCTGTCGCCCGCCCGATTGCAGCACCGCGATGTCCGGCATCTGCAGATTGGCCTCGGCGAAGATGGAGCCGACAACGCGTTCCCATCCGCCGGAAAGCGAAGCCGGGTCCGGCAGGATGCCGGCCTCGGCCAGCCTGTCGCTCACCTCGTCGCCCTCGAACAGTTCGCCCAGATAGGGTGAAAGCGCCTCGACCGCCGCCTGCATGCGCGTGGCACTCTCCTCGGTGCCGTCACCGAGCCGGATCACCCACTCGCCGGCGTGGCGGATGTGGTAGGCGACCTCTTTCATCGCCTTGCCGGCGATGGCGGCAAGCGTCTCGTCGGTCGATCTCAGTACCGCCGTCCAATAGGGTTCCATGAAGGCGGCGAACCAGAGCTGCTTCAGCATGGTGTGGGCGAAATCGCCGTTCGGCCGCTCGACCAGCAGGCAGTTCAGATATTCGCGCTCGCGCCGCAGATAGGCGAGATCGTCCTCGCTGCGCCCCCTGCCCTCGGCCTCGCCGGCATACTGGTAGAGCGAGCGCGCTTGGCCGATCAGGTCGAGCGCCATGTTCGGCATGGCGAGGTCCTCTTCCAGCATCGGCGCATGGCCGCACCATTCCGACAGGCGGTGGCCCGCCACCAGATGGTCGTCGGCAAGCCTGAGGAGGCCGGTGACGAGATCGGATCCTTCAGCGCCGGCCATCACATGTGCCCCACTTCGTCGGGAATCTCGTAGAAGGTCGGATGGCGGTAGATCTTCGACGCCGTCGGCTCGAAGTTTTCGTCCTTCAGGTCCGGGTCCGAGGCGGTGATCGCGCTCGACGGCACCACCCAGATCGAGGTGCCCTCGCCGCGCCGCGTATAGACGTCGCGAGCCGCTTGCAGCGCCATCACCTCGTCTGCCGCGTGCACCGAGCCGCAATGCTTGTGCGCCAGGCCGTTGCGTGGCCGGATGAAGACTTCCCAGAGGGGCGTTTCGTGTTTGGTCATCGGTCCTACTCCGCTGCGATCTTTGCCGCCTCGCGGCGGGCCTTGCGTTTCTCGGCATGGGCGAGCGCGGCCTCGCGCACCCAGACGCCGTCTTCCCAGGCCTTTTTGCGCGCCGCGATGCGCTCGCGGTTCATCGGGCCATTGCCCTTGACCACGCGCCAGAACTCGTCCCAGTCGATGGCGCCGAAATCCCAGGACTGCCGTTCCTCGTTCCATTTCAGCTCCGGATCGGGAAACGTCAGCCCGATGAAATGGCCCTGCGGCACCGTGGCGTCGACGAATTTCTGCCGAAGCTCGTCATTGGAAAAGCGCTTGATCTTCCAGGCCATCGACTGGTCGCCGTGCTGGCTCTCGCTGTCATGCGGGCCGAACATCATCAGCGACGGCCACCACCAGCGGTTCAGCGCGTCCTGCGCCATCTCCTTCTGCTCGTCGGTGCCTCTGGCCAGCGTCATCATGATCTCGTAGCCTTGGCGCTGGTGGAAGCTCTCCTCCTTGCAAACGCGGATCATCGCCCGCGCATAGGGTCCGTAGGAACAGCGGCAGAGCGGGATCTGGTTCATGATCGCCGCCCCGTCGACCAGCCAGCCGATGGCGCCGATATCGGCCCAGGTCAGCGTCGGATAATTGAAGATGGAGGAATATTTGGCCTTGCCGGAGAGCAGTTCCTCGGTCATCTCGTCGCGGGAAATCCCCAGCGTCTCGGCCGCCGAATAGAGATAGAGCCCGTGGCCGCCCTCGTCCTGCACCTTGGCCAGAAGCGCGGCCTTGCGCTTCAGGCTCGGCGCGCGGGTGATCCAGTTGCCCTCCGGCAGCATGCCGACGATCTCCGAATGGGCATGCTGGCCGATCTGGCGGATGAGCGTGCGGCGATAGCCTTCCGGCATTTCGTCGTTCGGCTCGATCTTCTCTTCCGCGTCGATCCGTTCCTGGAAACGGGCCAGAAACGCCTCGTCTTCGTGCGTTTCGGTTTTTGCGCCGATAAGGCCTTGGCTGTACACGATTTTTCCTCCACCATGGCAGTTCGCGGATTAACCGCGCCATTAATATGTAACAAAAAATAACTCACAATGCAATTCTTTGTAACATAAATGGAGGGAAAATTGTCGGGAATGTCGGTGGATGAGGTCAAGGCCTTGGCCGAAAAGGTGTTTGCGCCCTGGATTAGGGAACTGGGCCTCGAACCGGTTTCGTTCGACGACAGGGGCGGCAACTTCCGCCTGCCCGACAATCGCGCCCTTGTTCACATCGGCAACGTGGTCTGCGGACAGGCGATCGCCTCGGCCGCCGACACGGCGATCGTCTATGTGCTTGCCGCCCTGAACGGCCGGATGCGGATGTGCACCACCGTGGATTTCACCACGCACTTCATCCGCCCGATCCCGCCGGGTGCGGTCGACATGCGCGTCGAGGTTCTGTCGAACGGCCGGCGCATGGCCTATCTGCGCGTCGAGTTCCGCGCCGAAGGCTCCGACAAGCTGGCCGCGACGGTGACGAGCACGTTTGCCTATCTGGAGGATTGAAAGATCCCGAAGCGCGCGGCAAACCGGGTCGGATCGCGCTGCGGCGGCAGGCCGGCCTCGTCGAGCCAGTGTTCGCTCGCCGGCGCAAGCCTGGTGTAGACCGACCGCACCAGGGCCCGCGCCGTTTCGCCCGGCCAGTCGGCCGGCAGCAGTTCGGCCGGCAGGCCGGGATCATGCAGCACGGCGCGCCGCCAGTCATGGATGAGCAGCGTGCGCGCCGCCATCGCTTCGAGCGGACACAGGCCGTCGCCCGTTTCCAGGGACCGGTGCAGCGGCGAGAACGCCTCGACCAATCCACGGTACGATTTGGCGAGCGCCTCGAGGTCGAAGAACCGGTCGGCGAGCGCCGGCAGGCCGTCGCTCGTCCCGCCGATCACCAGCATGTCGCCCGCCGCTTCCGGTATCGTCGGCGCGGCGCTCGTCTCCGGCCTGATCCACGTCGGCCCGCCGACATGGGCAAATCCGGCTTCCGCCAGTTCGGCCGTCCGCTCGTCGGCGCTTGAGCCGGTCAGCAGGGCCACCGTCCATCGCCCGTCCCATTCCGGCGGGCCGGCGGCATAGATGCGCCTCGTTGCCTCGTCGAACGCGCGCCGGCCGGAACCGGCCAGCGCGTAGATTGAATTGCGGCCGGAACGCTCGCGCACCACCCAGCCGTCCGCCGCCAGCCGCGACATGGCGGTCCTGAGCGCGCCGTTCTCGATACCGAGCCGACCCATGATCTCCTGCAGCACCGACAGGCCCGCCTTGCCGCCGCGCGGCACGATGGCGTCGCCGAACACCGTCACTGCCAGCGACCACACGCGCAGCCGGCCGCGCGCATGCAGCGCCAGCACCAGTCCGTCGAGCGCCCGTTCGGCGCCATTTCCGTCCGTTGCCATGGGCCGAGCCATGCCACGGATTGGCAAAAACAGGCAAGCCGGTATAGGGGGGTTAGGGAGAGCAGCGCCGGGGTGTCCCCCGGCCGGACCCGACAAGGACGGATGCCCCGATGAGCGACAAGACCCCGAACAGCGACCTGCCCGACGAGGCCGAAGGCGCCCATCTCGCCTTTTCCCGCGACATGTCCTACGGCGACTACCTGCAGCTCGACAGGCTTCTGTCGGCGCAGGTGCCCGTCTCCGGCCATCACGACGAAATGCTGTTCATCGTCCAACACCAGACCACCGAACTGTGGCTCAAGCTGGCAATCCACGAACTCGTCGCCGCGCGCGATTCGCTGCTTGCCGACAATCTAGCGCCGGCCGAAAAGATGATGGCGCGCGTCGCGCGCATCCTCACCCAGATCAACCAGGCCTGGGACGTGCTCGCCACGCTGACGCCGTCGGAATATCTCGAATTCCGCCCGTCGCTCGGCAAGTCTTCGGGCTTCCAGTCGCATCAGTACCGGGCGCTCGAATTCATCCTCGGCAACAAGTCGGCGGCGATGATGGAGCCGCATCGCCACAGGAATCAGATTTTCAAATGGCTGACGCAAATCCTTGAAAGCCCGAGCCTTTACGACGCGGCGCTGGGCGTTCTCGCCCGTCGCGGCCTGCCGGTGGACAGCGACCACCTCAATCGCGACCTGTCGCGGAAATACGACGCCAACGCCAGCGTCGAAGCGGCATGGGCCACCGTCTACGGCAACCGCGACGACTATTGGGATCTCTACCAGCTCGCCGAGAAGCTGGTCGATTTCGAGCATGCCTTCCGGCTCTGGCGTTTCTCGCACATGACCACGGTCAGCCGCATCATCGGCTACCGGCGCGGCACCGGCGGCACCTCGGGCGTCAACTATCTCGAAGCCATGCTCAAGGTGCGCCTGTTTCCCGAACTCTGGGATGTCAGGACGAGCCTGTGATCACGACGGCCGCACCCCGGGCGGCGTAATCGCGTCGAGCGTGCGGCCGTCCAGCTCGGCCAGGAACGCCGAACGTGCGTCATGCATGACGCGCTTCAACCTGCAACCGGGTAGGAAAACGCAGCGGCTGCCGCTGCCCATGCATTCGACAACCGCGAAATCGGCCTCGATCGTGCGCACCACCTCCCCCAGGGTGATCTGCTCCGCCGGCCGACCGAGACTGATGCCGCCATTGCGGCCACGGTTCGATTTCAGTATCTCCGCCTTCACCAGCTTGGCGACGATCTTCATCAGGTGGGATTTCACCAGCTTCAGCCGCACTGATATGGCATCCACGGTGACCGGTTCCCTTTCCGCGGCGAGAAGCATCAGGATTCTCAGCGCATAGTCGCTCGCTCGGTTCAATCGCATCTCGGACGCCCAATCATTCATTTCATATGTTGCAAATAACAGGAATCGGTGCTAACCAAAAGATGCAAACGAAATGAATGTATTATAATGGCTGAGATCAGCGCCAGTCCCGCCATGGAACGCACGGCCGTGCATCCCTCGATAACGCCGGGGCAGATATCCGAGCTCGTCGACCGCTTCTACGGCGACGTTCGCGCCAATGCCCGTCTCGGCCCGATCTTCGACCGCGAACTGGACGGCCGCTGGGATGCGCATCTCGACAAGATGAAGGCGTTCTGGCGCTCCGTGCTGTTGCGTACCGGCGAATACAGGGGCCAACCCGTTTCCGCCCATCTGCGCATATCCGACATCGTCACCGACGATTTCGGAGAGTGGCTGTCGCTGTTTGCGGCCGTCTCCGGGAAGGTCTTCCATCCCGAGGCGGCGCCTCTCGTCGACGAGGCCGCCCGCCGCATCGCTACCAGCCTCTGGCTGTCGCGGTCGCGCGACCCCTTCGCCAGCCCGCCGCAATGGTCCCACGGCGGACCTTCCCAACCGGGCGCCTGACAATGTCAAGCCGGAGAGAAGACGGATGAAGATCATCAACGGACTCGCACAACTGTTCCTGTTGCCGGGCACCCTGGCTTTGCGCTTCATCGGCATCGACATCAAGGAGGATGGCGGCATCCTGCGCTCCTTCGTCAACATGTGCTTCTGGACGGCCGTCGGCATGTGGATCGCCATCCGCTACTTCATCTGACCGTCGAATTCGAGGAGGATATCCCGTGAGCTGGCTGCCATCGCTGCAAACCGCCACCCCCGAAGAGGGCTTCGAGCTTGCGATCAAGCTCAGCCGCATGGCGGTGAAGAAGACACAACCCGACGATGACGTTCGAAGCCGCCTGCGCGGCGACTACGCCAACAATGCCGACAGCCTGACTTTCGCCTCGCAGGTCGTGGCGCTCAATTTCCAGACGGTGGCGCAGGCAAACGGCTATTGGAACACCGGTCGCTAACCCCGGAATGCAAGGCTGCCAGCCGGCATCAAAGCCCCTTTACGCCGCTGACCAGCAGTCGCGTCGCCAGTTTGGCGTAGCCTGAGCGTGTCACCGGCCCGCCCTCGCGAAACCACATGTAAAACCAGTTGAGCATGCCGAACAGGCTCATGGTGACGGGTTTCAGCAGCGGCCGGCCGTCGAACGCCTCCGGGTTGATCGCCCGCACCGCATCGGAAAAGCGCACCACCAGCCGGCGTTCCAGCGATTTCAGATGCTCCTGCTGCTCCTCCGGTAGCAGCGCGATCGCGCCGAGCTGTACCTTGTGCTTCGAATCGGCGTCGCGATAGCTCTCCAGCAGTGCGGCGATCAGCGTTTCGAGCCTCTCGACAGGCTCGGCATCGGGCAGGTCGGCTTCCTCGACCGCTTCGATCAGGTCGCTCAGATGCGTGTCGATGATGTCGAACAGCAGCGCTTCCTTCGACGCGTAGTAATGGTAGATCAGCGCTTTCGACACGCCGCACTCGGCGGCAAGCTGCGCCATGGAGGTGCGGTCGTAGCCGCCATCGGCGAAGATGCGCGCCGCCGTCTCCATGATGCCGGCGCGCTTGTCGTCGTGGTCCTTGGCGCGGGTCCGGACCATCAGCGTCGGGTCTCAGGAGGTGGAACCGATCCGTTCACCCCCCTCCGGCCTCCCGGCAATCTCCCCCCTTGCCGGGGAGATGTCGGCGAAGCCGACGGTGGCGGGTGTGCGAGCGCCTGTCGGGCCATCGTTCCCCTCACCCCTTCGGCCGCTTGTCGACGATGCGAACCGCCTTGCCCTGGCTGCGCGGCACGCCGTCCGGTTCGGTGACGTTGATGCGCACGGTGATGCCGATGACGCTCTTGATGTGGTGGGCGAGCGAACGTGCCGACCCCTGCCGGCCCGCCTCGTCGGCGTGGCCGGGCGCGGCTTCCACATACACCGCCATCTCGTCCATGCGGCCGGCGCGCGACAGCTCGATCTGGAAATGCGGCGCCAGCCCCTCCACCTTCAGGATCTGCTCCTCGATCTGCGTCGGAAACACGTTGACGCCGCGCAGGATCATCATGTCGTCGGAGCGGCCGGTGATCTTCTCCATGCGCCGCATGGTGCGCGCCGTGCCCGGCAACAGCCGCGTCAGGTCGCGCGTGCGGTAGCGGATGATCGGAAACGCCTCCTTGGAAAGCGAGGTGAACACCAGTTCGCCCTTCTCGCCGTCTGCCACCGGCTCGCCGGTCTCCGGGTTAACGATCTCCGGATAGAAGTGATCCTCCCAGATGTGGAGGCCGTCCTTGGTCTCCACGCATTCATTGGCCACGCCCGGTCCCATCACTTCCGACAGGCCATAGATGTCGACGGCGTGCATGTCGAAGGCCTGCTCGATCTCCTCGCGCATGGCGTTGGTCCACGGTTCGGCGCCGAAGATGCCGACCTTGAGCGGGCTGTTGCGCGGATCGAGGCCGGCAATGCGGTACTGGTCGAGGATCGACAGCATGTAAGACGGCGTCACCATGATGGTCGAAGCGCCGAAATCCTCGATCAGCGTCACCTGGCGCTCGGTCATGCCGCCGGAAACGGGCACCACCGTGCAGCCGAGCTTCTCGGCGCCGTAATGGGCGCCGAGACCGCCGGTGAACAGCCCGTAGCCATAGGAGATATGCACCACGTCGCCCGGCCTGGTGCCGGACGCCCGCATCGAGCGCGCGACAACGGTCGCCCAGGTGTCGATGTCCTTCTTCGTATAGCCGACCACGGTCGGCTTGCCTGTCGTGCCCGACGACGCGTGAACCCGCACCACCTGTTCGCGCGGCACGGCGAACATACCGAACGGATAATTGTCGCGCAGATCGGTCTTCACCGTGAAAGGGAATTTCGCCAAGTCCGAAAGCGCCCTGCAATCGTCGGGATGCACGCCGGCGTCATCGAAGCTCTTCCTGTAGAACGGCACATTGTCGTAGGCGTGTTTCAGCGACCATTTCAGCCGCTCGAGCTGCAGCGCCGAAATCTCGTCGCGCGAGGCGACCTCGATCGGATCGAGCGTGTCGCGCGCAGGTGTCAGATCGTCCATCGTCGTTCTCCCTCGCCGCCGGTTCCCGGCCGGCGGCTATTTTCGTTCGTCTTCCTCGGGGAAATGGCTGCCCTTTATCGTGCGCGACAGGCCGCGGAAGGTCGCGACCAGCGTGCCGTCCTCGCGGGCAACCTCGATGTCGTAGACGCCGGAACGGCCCGAGCGCGACACTTCGCGCCCGTCGGCCACCAATCGGTCGCCGAGCTGTCCCGGCGCAATGAAGGTGATCGACACTTGCTGCGCCACCGTGATCTTGTTGTGGCTGTTGCAGGCAAAGGCGAAGGTCGAGTCGGCAAGCGTGAAGATGAATCCGCCATGGCAGATGTCGTGGCCGTTGGTGTGGTGCTTTTCGACCACCATCGACATCACCGCCCTGCCCGGTCCGATCTCGTCGAGCGACAGGCCGAGCCATTTCGACGCGTCGTCGCGCGCCCACATCGCCTCGGCGCTTCTCGTGGCGATCTCCTCAGACGTCATCGGCAACGCTCCTCCCCGATAGTGTCGTCGATTCACACTTGCATAAACCGACCGGCCGGTCAATAATACAGAAATCCGATCGACGCGGGACACTGGGAGGAGACCCGATCATGGCAGATGCGGCACTGGCCAACTCGTTCGAACTGAACGACCTGCCGGCCGGCTTCGTCGACGATCCGTTTCCCGTCTACCATGCCCTGCTCGAGCACGCGCCGGTCAAGCATTTCACCGACGGCTCGATCATGCTGTCGCGCTTCGACGATCTCGACCGCGTCTACCGCGACACCACCGCCTTTTCCTCCGACAAGAAGGTCGAGTTCTGGCCCAAATACGGCGACACGCCGCTCTACGAGCATCACACCACCAGCCTGGTCTTCTCCGACCCGCCGCTGCACACCAGGGTCAGGAAGATCATGGTCGGCGCGCTCAATCCGCGCGCGCTCGCCGCCATGGAACCGGGCCTGATCGCGCTGGTCGAACGCTTGATCGCCGCCCTCGACGAAAAGGACGAGGCCGACCTGATCGAGGACTTCGCCTCCGCCATCCCCGTCGAGGTGATCGGCAATCTGTTCGATATCCCGCGAGCCGAGCGCGGGCCGCTGCGCGACTGGTCGCTGGCGATCCTCGGCGCGTTGGAGCCGGTGCTGACGAAGGAGCAGGAGGAACGCGGCAACAACGCCGTCACCGACTTCAAGGCCTATCTGAAGGACCTTGCCGACGAGCGCCGCCGCAAGCCCGGCGATCCCGCGACCGACGTGCTGACGCGGCTGATCGACGGCGTCGGCGGCGAGAAGCTGACCGAGACCGAGCTGCTGCAAAACTGCATCTTCATCTTGAACGCAGGTCACGAGACGACGACCAACCTGATCGGCAACGCGCTGGCGAGCCTTGATGCCTGGCCCGACGAGCGCCGCAAGCTGATCGCCGACCCCTCGCTCGTCACCACCGCAGTCGACGAGTTCCTGCGCTTCGAAAGCCCCAATCAACTCGGCAACCGCATGTCGACCGGGCCGGTCGAATTCCATGGCGAGGAAATCCCGGCAGGCACCCGCATCCATCTGTGCATCGGCGCGGCCAACCGCGACCCGCGCCAGTTTCCCGATCCCGACCGGCTCGACATCACCCGCAAGCCCAACAAGCATCATGCCTTCGCCGGCGGACCGCATCTGTGCGTCGGCTTTTCGCTTGCCCGCATGGAAGGCCGTATCGCCGTCACCCGCTTCCTCGAGCGGTTTCCCGGCTACCAATTGACCGGAAATGCCGTACGCAACGGTCGCGTGCGCTTCCGCGGCTATGCCTCGCTGCCGGCCCGGCTGCGCTGACCAACAGGAGAATTAGATGACAGTCCTGCAACTTCAAAGCTATGCCGCCGGCCGCTGGGTCGAGCCCGGCGCCGGCAGATCGGCGCTGAAAAGCGCGGTGACCGGCGATATCGTCGCCGAGATCGGCGGCGCCGCGCTTGATTTCGCCGCCATGGCCGACCACGCCCGCACCGTCGGCGGCCCGGCGCTGCGCGCCATGACCTTCCACCAGCGCGCGCAGGCGCTGAAGGCGCTGGCGCAGTACCTGAACGAGCGCCGCGACCCCCTCTACGAACTCTCCTACGATACCGGCACGACCAGGACCGACGCGATGATCGACATCGACGGCGGCATCGGCACGCTGTTCGTCTATTCGTCCAAGGGACGGCGCGAACTGCCCGACGACACCGTGCTGGTCGAGGGCGACCGCGAGCAGTTCGGCCGGTCGGGCAACTTCCTCGGCCAGCACGTGCTGACCTCGCTGCAGGGCGTCGCCGTCCACATCAACGCCTTCAATTTCCCGGTCTGGGGCATGCTGGAAAAGCTCTCGCCCACCCTGCTCGCCGGCGTGCCGGCCATCGTCAAGCCGGCCTCGGCCACCGCCTGGCTGGCCGAAGCCGCCTTCCGCATGATCGTCGAATCCGGCCTGCTGCCGGAGGGCGCCGTGCAGCTCGTCACCGGCTCGACCGGCGACCTGCTCGACCGGCTCGGACCCCAGGACGTGGTTTCGTTCACCGGCTCGGCGGCAACGGCGCGCCTGCTGCGCGGCAACGCCAACGTGCTTGACAACTCGGTGCGCTTCGTCGCCGAACAGGATTCGCTCAACGCCACCATTCTCGGCCCCGACGCCGAACCGGGCTCGCCCGAATTCGACGCGCTGGTGCGCGAGGTGCACCGCGAGATGACGGCCAAGGCCGGCCAGAAATGCACGGCGATCCGCCGCATCCTGGTGCCCGACGCCCACCGCGACGCGGTGATCGAGGCGGTATCCGCGCGGCTTGCCAGGACAACGGTCGGCGATCCGCGCGACGAGGCGACGCGCATGGGCGCGCTCGCAAGCCTCGCCCAGCGCGACGACGTGCTCGAGAAGGCGGCGATCATCGGTTCGGAAGCGCGCCGCGTCTACGGCGACCCCGACGCGCTTGCCGCCGGGGACGGCGCCTTCCTGTCGCCGCTGCTCTTCTGCTGCGACGATCCCGACGGCGCCGAGAAGGTGCATGCGACGGAAGCCTTCGGCCCCGTCTCGACCGTGATGGGCTATCGCGACCTCGCCCACGCGCTTGCCACCGCCAATCGCGGCAAGGGCTCGCTGGTCGCCTCCGTGTTCACCCACGATCCCGCCGTCGCCCGCCAGGCGGTCGAACAGGCCGGCGCCTGGCACGGCAGGCTCTATTTCGCCAATCGCGACACCGGCAAGGACGCCACCGGCCACGGCGCGCCGCTGCCGCACCTGGTTCATGGCGGCCCCGGCCGCGCCGGCGGCGGCGAGGAGATGGGCGGCATTCGCGGCGTTGCCCACTACATGCAGCGCACCGCCGTCCAGGGCAGCCCCGACATCCTCGCCGGCATCACCCGCACCTATGTGCCCGGCTCGCGAAAGATCGAGAAGGACCGGCACCCGTTCCGCATGCGCTTTTCCGAACTCGAGATCGGCCATTCGATCGAGACCGCGCCGCGCACCGTCACGCTCGCCGATATCGAGCATTTCGCCGAGTTCACCGGCGACACATTCTATGCCCACATGGACGAGGAGGCGGCAAGTGCCAACCCGTTCTTCCCCGGCCGCGTCGCCCACGGCTATCTGATCCTGAGCTTCGCCGCCGGCCTGTTCGTCGACCCCGATCCGGGCCCGGTGCTGGCCAATTACGGCCTCGACAATCTGCGCTTCCAGAAACCGGTCTCGCCCGGCGACACGCTGAAGGTGCGGCTGACCGCCATGCACAAGACCAGGCGCAACGACGAGTATGGCGAGGTTCGCTGGCACGTCGCCGTGCGCAACCAGGACGATGAGCAGGTCGCCGAATACGAGCTGCTGACGATGAACGCTATGTAGCGCGCAACCTGGCCTTGGCGCCGGCCTGCCACAGCGCCGTCGCGCCGAGGCTGGCAAGGCAGAGCGACAGCAGTGCGATGCCGAAGCCGATCACGCTCGCCCCGGTGAAGACAACGATGACGGCGGTGATGATCGCCCCGCCCAACTGGCTGAAGAAGCCGAACACGGCGGCGGCGAAGCCGGCGATGTCGCCATGCGGGTCGAGCACCAGCGACGTGCTGTTCGAATAGACGATCAGGTAACTGGTCGCGAACACCACCATAAGCGCCGACATGACATAGGCATTGATGAAACCGGACAGCGTCGCCGCGATGACCGCCAGTGCCGTCACCGTCAGCACCAGGCCGGCGACGATCGTCGTCTTGACCACGCCGAGGATCGGGATCAGCCGCCGGTTGGCGATCTGCCCGACGATGATGCCGAAACCGTGGATGGCGAAGAACACCGAGAAGACGAAGCCGCTGACGCCGAAGTGAACCTCGTAGATCACCGGCAGGCTGGTCAGGATCAGGAACATGATCGAGCTTGTGAGTGCCGAAGCGATCAGAAAATGGCGCGATTGCGGGTTGCGCAACATCCGTCCCGAACGCCGCGCGATCGTCGCCAGTCTGGTGGCGTCCGGCGTTTTCGCCGCCAGCGTTTCCGGCATCCGGACAAGCACGGCCAGCATGATCGCGCCATAGAGCGCCAATACGGCGAAGATCATCCGCCAGCCGGCCAGTTCGGCGATTATCCCGCCGCCCAGCGGCGCGATGATCGGTCCCGTGGCGAAGATCGCCGAGGCCAGCGCCAGCCCGCGCGCCAGTTCCTGACCGGTATGGAGATCGCGCACGATCGCCCGCGACGACACCATCGCCACCGCCGAACCGAAGCCTTGCAGCGCTCTGGCGGCCAGCAAGATGCGGATGTCGGGCGCGAACGCGGCGAACAGGCAGCCGGCCAGGAAAATGCCCAGGCCCGCCGCCAGCGCCGGTCGCCGGCCGAACCTGTCCGACACGCCGCCCCAGAAGACCTGCCCCAGGCCGGCGGCGATCATGAAGGCCGGAATGGTCCATTGCACC
This sequence comes from Rhizobiaceae bacterium, assembly GCA_041397625.1. Taxonomy (GTDB): domain Bacteria; phylum Pseudomonadota; class Alphaproteobacteria; order Rhizobiales; family Rhizobiaceae; genus JAWKWH01. The sequence goes on along the minus strand of JAWKWH010000003.1, from coordinate 260,331 downwards.
AGCGTCTTGCTGGTCTGCAAACCGGCTTCCATGTCGCCGAATGCCGGCAGCGTGACGTCGGTTGAAAACGCAGCGGCCGACATCAGCAATCCGCAGTAGACGATAATCGAGCGCGGCTGCATTAAGATTACCGGCTCCCGTTCAGTCGATGGCCACGAAGGCGATCGACTGGAACAGCCCGTCGGCCGTGCGCGTGGCTGCCGCCGTTGCCAGCAGCATCTGCGGCAGGATCATCCATTCCAGCGTCCAGGCGGCGCCCGAGCGCTCGTTTTCGTGCACCAGCGCCTGGTGCATGCCGGAGACCAGCGTCGCATTGAACCGCGCCAGCGTCACCAGTATCTCGGCGCCAACCGGATTGACCTTGTGCGGCATGGCCGACGATCCGCCGCCGCGCGACAGCTCGATCTCGTCCATCTCCTGCTGCGAGGCAAGCGCGATGTCGGCGCCGGCCTTGCCGAGGCTGCCCGTGATCGCGCTCAACCAGGCGGCAAGCGCCGCCTGGGCGTCGCGTTCGGCATGGCGCGCGCCCTCGGGCAGGTCGAGGCCGAGCGCCTCGGCCAGCCGCTGCGCCACCGCCGGCCCCTTGCCGCCGAGCGCGCCGAGCGTGCCGACCGGGCCGCCGAAATGCAGGATCCCGATCGCCCGGCGCACGTCGCCCAGCCGTTCGGCCTGGCGCATCAGCGGCCCGCGCCAGCTTGCGATCTTGCGCGACACCGTCACCGGCATCGCCGCCTGCATGCGGGTATGCGCCATCACGGTCTTGTTGCCGTCGCGCGCCTCCAGCCGGTCGAGACGCGCGATCACGCCGGCAAGCCGCCCGCCTATCTCGTCGAGGATCGCGACCGTCCGCATGGCAAAGGAGGTGTCGACCACGTCCTGGCTGGTGGCACCGAAATGCAGCGCCTGCGCCGTTTCGGCATCGAGCCCCTTGCGCAACTGCGCAAGCAGCCCCGGCACAACGACACCGTCGCGCGCCGTCGCCTCGTTGAGCGCTGCGAGGTCGGCCGAAAACGCATCGGCCGCCGCGCCGATCCGCTCAGCTGAACCGGCCGCAATGACGCCCTCGGCCTCTTCGGCACCGGCGAGCGCAACCTCGAACTGCAGCATCGCCGCGATGTCGGCTTCAGCGGTCAGTTGCTTCGCGACGGCATCGTCCCCGAGCAGGCCCGAGAGGAACGGATGGTCGAATACGGGCATCAAATATCGAAGAACACGGTCTCGCGCTCACCCTGCAAATGGATGTCGAAGCTGTAGGTGTTTCCGTCACGCGGCGCAACCAGCGTCGGCACGCGCACCCTGTGCTCGATGCGCGCCAGCACCGGATCCTCGGCGTTGGCCTTTTCCTCGTCGCCGAAATACATGCGCGTGTGCAGGCCGATATTGATGCCGCGCGCCACGATCCACAGCGTCACATGCGGCGCCTGCAGGCGGCCGTCGCGAAACGGTACCCGCCCGGGCTTGATTGTCTCGAAGCGGAACAGGCCCGTATCCATGTCGGTCGGCGCCCTGCCCCAACCGGCAAAGGCCGGGTCGGCGGTGCCGCGGGTTTCGGCCGGCGAATTGTAGAGGCCAGCCGCGTCGGCCTGCCAGATTTCCAGAAGCGCGTCCTTCAGCGGCGTACCGGAACCGTCGATCACATGCCCCTCGATGGTGATGCGCTCGCCCTTGGCGCCGTCGCGTGCCATGGCGGCGCCGAGATCTTCCGGGTAGACGCCGCCGATGCCGGAAAAATTCGGCACGGCGCCGATATGCACGTAGGGTCCCGCGGTTTGCGAGGGTGTTTCCTTCAGTCGTCCGAGGTCCTGCACCATCTCAATTGCCCTCCACGCGGTTTTCGAACATGGTCGAGCGCCTGCCGCGCAGCACGATGTCGAACTTATAGGCGCGCGCGTCCATCGGGATCGCCGCCTCCATGTCAAGCGCGGCGACAAGCTGTTCGATCGCCTGCCGGTCGGGAATGGTGCGCACGATCGGACATTGCCAGATCATCGGATCGCCCTCGAAATACATCTGCGTGATCAGCCGCTGCGCGAAGCCGCTGCCGAAGATCGAGAAATGGATGTGCGCCGGCCGCCAGTCGTTGACCCCATTCAACCACGGATACGCGCCAGGTCTGATGGTGCGGAAGGTATAGCCGCCGTCATCGTCGGTGATCGTGCGGCCGCAACCGCCGAAATTGGGATCGAGCGGCGCCATGTAGCCTTCCTTCTTGTGCCGGTAGCGGCCGGCGGCGTTGGCCTGCCAGAATTCCACCAGCACGTTGGACACGCCCTTGCCGCGCTCGTCGAGTACCCGTCCGTAGACGATGATGCGCTCGCCAATGGCCGCCTCGCCGTCCCTGGCGAAGTTGTGGATCAGGTCGTTGTCGAGCGGTCCGAGAATCTCGCGTCCGAACACCGGACCGGTCAGTTCGCTGATCGTGTTGTCGAGCGACAGCAGTGCCTTTTGCGGCGAGCGCAGCACGGAGGTCTTGTACCAGGGCGTATAGGCCGGCGGTTGCCGGTTGCGGTCGCGCTGGAAGAAGGAGCCCGTTTCGGGCGGCAGGTTGCTCATGTCATTTTCCTTCCGCTTCGTTCATCTCAGCCAGGGTCTGCTTGGCGATCCTGAGCGCCCGGTTGGCCGCCGGCACGCCGGCATAGATCGCCACATGCAGCAGCGCCTCGCGGATGTCGTCGGCCGAGGCGCCGGTATTCGCGGTCGCCCGCACGTGCATCGCCAGTTCCTCGTCGTGGCCGAGCGCGGCGAGCAGCGCGATGGTGATCATCGAGCGCTCGCGCCGGCTGATTTCCGGCCGCGACCACAAATGCCCCCAGGCGGCGGCGGTGATCATCTCCTGGAACGGCCGGTCGAACGGCGTGGTCGCAGCCTGGGCGCGGTCGACATGGCTGTCGCCGAGCACCTGGCGCCTTGTCGCCTCACCGGTCTTGGAAAGCTCGTCCTTGTCCGTGCTCATCATCACCTCAATAGGGTAGTCCGACATAGTTTTCGGCAAGCGACGCCGAGGCCAACTCCGAGCCGGCGAGATATTCGAAATCCGCCTGCTGCATGCGCCGGCCGAACGCATCGGTATCGGGAAAGCGGTGCATCATCGTTGTCATCCACCAGGAAAACCGCTCCGCCTTCCACACCCGCGCCAGCGCGCGGGCGGAATAGGCATCGATGCCGGCGCTCGATCCGTCGATGAAGTGTTCCCGCAGCCCCTCGAACAGATAGTGCACGTCGCTCGCCGCGAGGTTCAGCCCCTTGGCGCCGGTCGGCGGCACGATATGGGCGGCGTCGCCGGCGAGAAACAGCCGGCCGAAGCGCATCGGCTCGGCGACGAAGGACCTGAGCGGTGCGATCGACTTTTCGATCGACGGACCGGTCACCAGCGCCTGTGCCAGGTCGTCGGGAAGCCGGCGCCGCAATTCGTCCCAGAACACGTCGTCCGGCCAGTTGTCGACCTTGCCGTCGAGCGGGCACTGGACATAGTAGCGGCTGCGGGTCTTCGACCGCATCGAGCACAGCGCGAAGCCGCGCTGGTGGCTGGTATAGACCAGTTCCTCGTCGACCGGCGGCGTCTCCGACAACAGCCCCATCCAGCCGAACGGATAGACCCGCTCGAAGATATCGATCGCCCGGTCCGGCACCGATCTGCGCGACACACCGTGAAAGCCGTCGCAACCGGCGATGAAATCGCAGTCGATGCGGTGGGTGGCACCGTCCTTGTCGAAGGTCACATGGGGCGAGCCGCCGTCGAAATCATGCGGCGTCACCTCGGCTGCCTCGTAATGCGTTTCAAATCCCGCCGACTGGCGCGCATCCATCAGGTCGCGCGTCATCTCGGTCTGGCCGTAGACGATCACATGCTTGCCGCCGGTCAGCCGGGCAAGCTCGATGCGGTGGCGGTGGCCGTCGAAGCCCATGCCGACGCCGCCATGAACCAATCCTTCGCCGCGCATGCGTTCGCCGGCGCCCGCTTCGTCCAGCAGCGCGGCAGTGCCCATTTCAAGCACCCCGGCGCGGATACGGCCTAAAATGTAGTCGCGGCTGACACGGTCGACAATGACATTGTCGATGCCGGCGCGGCCGAGAAGCTGCCCCAGCAGCAGGCCCGCCGGCCCCGAGCCGATGATGACAACCTGTGTACGAATGGCTTCCTCCCACGATTTTCTTTTTCGCCGATTGTCCTCCGGCTTGCCCACCAAACAATGGACAATTTCGACATTTCATTGAATTATTTGTACATGGCCGACATAGCGCAAACCACCGGTCGCCCGGTCCCCGACTACCAGCTCTATCGCGAGACCATCGCGGGAACCGGGCATTTCCACATCCATTGCGAACCGTTGCGCACCCGCAGCCGGCGCTACCGCTGGGAAATCGACCTGCACCGCCACGAGACCTCGTTCCAGCTCTTCGCGGTCGAGCGCGGCGGCGGCGACGTCTATTTCGACGGCGCCTACCACCGCTTCGAGGCGCCCGCCGTCATCTTTCTGCCGGCCGGCGCCGTGCACGGTTTCCGTTTTTCTTCCGGCAGCGATGGCCGGGTGCTGACGGTGCTGTCCGAGCAGCTCGACGACACGCTTGGCAGCGATCGCGCACTCGCCGATTTCTATGCCGGCGTCCAGATCCTGCCCCAGGCCGGCCCCGACAGCGCCTGGCCGTCCATCCGCGCCAGGCTGGAAGAGATCGCGCTCGAACTGGAACATCTGAAACCCGGCAATCTGGTGAGAGCCGCCGCCCTGCTGTCGATCGTGCTCGTCGATCTTGCCCGCGACCGGAATATCGGCGCCGCGCCGGAGGCCGGCGCCGTGGCGGATCGCGACACGGCACGCATGGCCGCCTTGCGCGCCCTGATCAGCCGCCATTACCGCCAGCGCCACCGCACCGCCTTCTATGCACGGCAGTTCGGCCTGTCGGCGCAGCAACTCAATCGCATCGCCCTCCGGCATACCGGCCGCACGGTGCGGGCGCTCGTCGCCGAGCGGGCGATTGCCGAGGCCCGGCGCGAACTTGCCGGCGGAAGCGCGTCGGTGCGCCAGGTCGCCGAAGCGCTGGGCTTTTCCGATCCGGCCTATTTCAACCGCTTTTTCCGAAAGCACGCCGGCGTCACGCCCGGCACGTGGCGCGCCCGCGCCCGTCGGCAGGAGAAAAGGGCGGCCTTTCGACCGCCCTTTTCGATTTCCCCGCCTGAGACGTGAACCCTAGTTCAGCGCCTTGTCGGTAATCATGTGCGTCCAGGCGCCTTCCGGCTTCTTGGTGATGACCGGATCGGACCCGCCGCTCATCAGGGCATCGACCGTGCGCTCGTAGTCGGCCGGGTCGAGCGTGCCGTTGGAGCCGGCGGTCAGCTTGGCGATCTCGCCCATCATGCGCTTCTGGTGCTTTTCCGTCTGCGCGCCGGTGGCGTCGTTCTCGAGCACGATTTCGGCCGCCTCGTCCGGGTTTTCTTCGGCCCATTTCCAGCCCTTCATCGAGGCGCGCACGAACCGCACCATCTTGTCGACGAAGGCCTCGTCCTTCAGGCTGTCTTCAAGCACGTAGATGCCGTCTTCAAGCGTCGACACGCCCTCGTCCTCATACTTGAAAACCACCAGTTCGTCCGGGGTCATGCCGGCGTCGATGATCTGCCAGTACTCGTTGTAGGTCATGGTCGAAACGCAGTCGGCCTGCTTCTGCAGGATCGGATCGACATTGAAGCCCTGTTTGAGCACCGTGACCCCGTCGGCGCCGCCGTCGGTCGAGTAGCCGAGTTTGCTCATCCAGTTGAGGAACGGGTATTCGTTGCCGCCGAACCAGACGCCGAGCGTCTTGCCCTTGAAGTCCTCGGGCGAGGCGATGCCGGAATCCTTGCGGCAGGTCAGCATCATGCCCGAAGACTTGAACGGCTGGGCGATATTGACCAGCGGCACGCCGCGCTCGCGCGTCGCCAGGGCTGACGGCATCCAGTCGAGCACGACATCGGCGCCGCCGCCGGCGATCACCTGCGGCGGCGCGACGTCCGGCCCGCCCGGTTTGATCTCGACGTCGAGGTTTTCTTCCTCGTAGAAGCCCTTGTCCTTAGCGACGTAGTAGCCGGCGAACTGCGCCTGGGTCACCCATTTGAGCTGCAACGTGACCTTGTCGGCGGCGTCGGCGGCAAAGGCCGTAAGCGTCAGGGCGCTTGCGGCGAGCAATGTTGCAATTGTTTTTGTCATTTCGTTTTCCCTGTTGTTACGTCCGCCCACCACGGACGGACGGATGCCAGAAGGTGACGGCGCGCTCGATCAGAGCGACCACACCATAGAAGGCGGAGCCGGCAACGGCGGCCACCGCGATCTCCGCCCAGACCATATCCGTGTTCATCCGCCCAATCTCGGCGGAGATACGGAACCCCATGCCAACGATGGGAGTGCCGAAGAATTCGGCCACGATGGCGCCAATTAACGCCAAAGTTGAGTTGATTTTCAAGGCATTGAAGATGAAAGGCGCCGCGGCCGGCAGTCTGAGCTTGACGAGCGTCTGCCAATAGCCGGCCGCATAGGTGCGCATCAGGTCCTTCTGCATGGCACTCGCCGCCGCCAGGCCCTCCACCGTGTTGACCAGCATCGGGAAGAAAGTCATGACGATGACGACGGCGGCTTTCGACGGCCAGTCGAAGCCGAACCACATCACCATGATCGGCGCCACGCCGATGATCGGCAGCGCCGAGACGAAGTTGCCGAGCGGCAGCAGGCCACGTTTCAAAAACGGCGAACGGTCGATCAGGATGGCGGCGACGAAGCCCGAGCCGCAGCCGAGCACGTAGCCGATCACCACCGCCTTCAGGAAGGTCTGGCGAAAATCCGCTGCCAGGATCGGCACCGAGCCGGCAATGCGCTCCCAGATCATCGACGGCGGCGGCAGCAGCACCGGCGGGATGTTGAAGCCGCGCGTGACCCCCTCCCAGAGCGCCAGCAGGCAGATGCCGAAGATCATCGGGACGGCAAGCGAGATCGCGCGAGCGGTCGCCTGGCTCTCGGGCTTTCGACGCACCAGCCACTCGTTGAGCGCCCAGCCGCCGAGCCAGACCACAAGCGCGAAGATGATCCAGCCGGCGCTCATACTCCCAACAGCCTCCGCGCCACCCTTTCGCCCGAAAGCCTGGCCCCGCCGCAGGTCTGCATCAGTGGCCCGCCCAGCGCCTCGCCGGCAAAGAAGATGCGTTCGGCCACCGGTTGGGCAAGCACGTCGCGCGCACCGGCCTGGCCCGGTCGCGCCGCGGCGTAGGCGCCGCGGGTCCACGGTTCCGATCCCCATCGGGTCATCGCGCCCGCCTCCACCGCGCCGGCCGCGTCGGCGCCGAAAATCCTCGCAAGCGCGGAGGTGGCGAAATCGACGGCCGCCGCCTCGCCGGCGCATTCGATCTCCCAGGCGAAATCGCCGCCGACGAAACCGACCATCAGGTCGAGGTCGAAGGGAAAGCAGAGGAAGTAGATGTCGTGGCTGTTGCGCCGTTCGACCAGAAGGTCGTCGAAGGGTTTGAGGCCGAAACGCTCCTTGCGCACCACCAGCGGTATCTTGGTCAGGAGCCCCATCGGCAGGTCGTCGATGGCGTCGGCATGGCTCTTGGGCAGGTCGGGCGTGAACTTGATCCCGCCGAAGGACAGCGTGCCGGTCGACGCCGTCACGATCACCTTGCCGGCGCGGATCGAGCCGCGGTCGGTTCCGACGGTCACGCCGTCGCCGCTCCAGTCGAGCGTCCTGACCGGCGTTGAGAGTTCCACCGGAACGTCGGCGCCCCAGCGATGCACCAGCGCGCCGAAGCCTTCTTTGGTGAAATAGTTCGGGTCGAGATCGGCGGCATTGGCGAAATCGGCAATCGAGATCTCGTCGAGATCCTGGGCGAAATCCATCGGCCCCATGAAGGTGCCGCTGGCATGGCCCGAGGCCGTCTGCACCATCAGTTCCGACACCCGGTCGCCCTCCGAACGGTAGGAGACCAGCAGTTCGGAGAAGCTCTCGTCGGCGGCTTCCATCTCGGCCATCTGTGCGGCGCTTGCCGCGTGGCGGCCGAAATAGAGCCGGTCGAGACCCATGTCGTGATGGAACAGTGTCCAGCCGGCCGCCTGGGCTTCCGGGAAGAAAGGGTTGCGGTCGGCCGCGTGCAGCCAGGCGCAGCCCTGGTCGAACGGAATGCCGAACGTCTCGCTTTCGGTGAACGCCCGGCCGCCGATGCGGTCCATCGCTTCGAACAGCTTGACGCTTCTGCCGGCGCGCGCCAGCACCTTTGCCGCCCCCAGCCCCGCCGCGCCCGCGCCGACGATGACGACGTCCACATCGCTCATGCGATTTCTCCCATCCGCGCCATGACCATGCGCTGGCCGATGCCGACGATGGCGACCAGGGTGGCGGCAAGCGCTGCGGCGGTAAACAGCGCCGCCCAGATCTGGATCGTCTGGCCGTAATACGAACCGGCAAGCAGCCGCGCGCCGAGCCCCGCCACAGCGCCCGTCGGCAGTTCGCCGACGATGGCGCCGACCAGGCTGATGGCGACGGCCACCTTCATCGAGGTGAACAGGAACGGCATGGCGCTCGGCCAGCGAAGCTTCCAGAAGGTCTGCGCGGCGCTGGCATTGTAGGTGTGCATCAGGTCCATCTGGATCGCCTCGGGCGAGCGCAATCCCTTCACCATGCCGACCACGATCGGGAAGAACGACAGATAGGTCGAGATCAGCGCCTTGGGCAGAAGTCCGGAAAGCCCGATGGCGTTGAGCACGACGATGATCATCGGCGCGATCGCCAGGATCGGAATCGTCTGGCTGGCGATCACCCATGGCATGACCGACTTGTCCATCGCCCGGTTGTGGATGATGCCGACGGCGAGCAGGATACCGAGCCCGGTGCCGATGACGAAGCCGAGCAGCGTCGCCGACAGGGTGATCCAGCCGTGATAGACGAGGCTGCGCTTCGACGTCACCTTCTTGTTGACGATCGTGTCCCACATTTCGGCGACCACCTGGTGCGGCGCCGGCAGCACGGGGCGCTCCTGCGCCATGGTGTTCCTGACGAGCTGGGTGAACGAAAGCGTGGTGCCCGCGCGCGCCGCCTGGTCGCGCTCCCACGGCGCGTTCAGCACCACGACGAAGACGTACCAGATCATGACGATCGCCGCGACGACGACGATCACCGGCCCGGTTTTGCCTTGCCAGATGCGGGTCATGAAAGGCACCTATTCCTCATGCCCCGCCCTCAGCCCCTCGCGCACGCGGTGGGCGATTTCCAGGAACTCGGTCGTGTCGCGGATGTCGAGCGGCCGCTCCTTCGGCAGTGTGGATTCGATCACGTCGGTCACCCGGCCCGGCCGCGGGCTCATTACCACGATCCTGGTCGATAGATAGACGGCCTCGGGGATCGAGTGGGTGACGAAACAGATCGTCTTTTCCGTCGCCGCCCACAGTTTCAGAAGTTCCTCGTTCAGGTAGTCGCGCACGATCTCGTCGAGCGCGCCGAACGGCTCGTCCATCAGCAGGAGGTCGGCATCGAAAGCCAGCGCCCGGGCGATCGAGGCGCGCTGCTGCATGCCGCCGGAAAGCTGCCAGGGATATTTCTTGCCGAAGCCGGAGAGATTGACCAGGTCGAGCACGCGCTCGATGCGGGTCGCCTGCTCGGCCTTGGCGATGCCCATGATCTCCAGCGGCAGCGCGATGTTGCGCTCGATGGTGCGCCACGGATAAAGCCCCGCCGCCTGGAACACATAGCCGTAGGCGCGGGTCTTGCGCGCCTCTTCCGTCGTCATTCCGTTGACCGAGATCGTGCCCGACGTCGGCTGTTCGAGGTCAGCGATGACGCGCAGGAACGTCGTCTTGCCGCAGCCCGAAGGCCCGATGAAGGAGACGAACTCGCCCTTGCCGATCTCCAGCGAAACGTCCTTCAGCGCATGCACCGGCCCGTCATTGGTCTGAAACGTCAGCGAGAGATCGGAAGCGGAGATGACGGAATTACTCACTCGTCTCTCCGCTGTCTGTTGGCGTATCGTCTTGCTCGCTTGCCTGCCCCGGCTTGAAAAAGCCGCTTCGCAGACCATCGATATGCTCAAAAAGCTCTGGTTTGACGGACCGCCATAGTGGATCAAGAATGATTCTGACCCCTTCCCGACGGGCCAACTTCGCGGCTGGCACAAAATCTGAATCACCGGCCACCAGGATGATTGTATCGACTTGCCGTTTCAGCGTCAGCGATGCGATGTCTAGGCCAAGGCGCATGTCGACCGCCTTCTGGCGAAAGCCTGGAACAAAATCGTCATCTGTCAGGTCCTCAACTTTCAGTTTGCCTGCGAGAAGGTCTTTCTGGACAGCCTCGCCGATGATCCATGATCTTTCAAGTTCGACGGTTCCCAGCCTGACCGCAAAGTTGGAACGCTTCCGCAAGCATTCAAAGTGCCCCAGGCGGAACTTCGCTTCATTCGTCCCTGAGAAGTCGATCGCGGTGCGACTGACAGGTCGGTGGCCTCGTTTCAGGTAAGGTTTGGCATCGTAGTAGAAGCAGCGGTATAAAAGTGAATAGGCAGTTGGTCCGCCATATTGCCTTTGCAGGCCCTTGAGGTGGTTCCACACCAATTGGCCGATGGACCGATCAACATCGGCCGGATCACTCGCATTGATATCAGGTCGAACGGCCCTCAAGCGCTTCAGGAAGAACCCGCCATCAATGAGGATCGCTACGTTGTTCATCTTCTGAACGCAAAAAGCCCCAAGGGTTCGGCCAAACCCGTGATCGAGAGGGTCTGACGTACTGCCAAGGGGCGGATAATCTCAAATTTAGGGCATCTACGGGCCAACCGCAACATGGCAGCGGCCAATCGACCGGAAATCATAGGCTTACGCGAAACTGCATTCGGGCCAACCGCAACCTCCACATCACACCCCGCTCGCCGGTATCCCCGTGCGCTCCACCTTGCGCGGGGCGACCAGCTCCTTCCACGTCGACAGCGCCTTGTTGACCGCCATGCCCGGCTCGCGCGCCACGAACTCGCCATGGCCCGGCCTGACGTCGACCTTGCCGCCATCGACGACGATGTCGCCCCGCGACAGTACGAAGCGCGGCAGGCCGGTGACCTTCTTGCCTTCGAACACGTTGTAGTCGATCGCCGACTGCTGGCTCTTGGCGCGGATGGTCTTCTTCTTTTCCGGATCCCACACCACGATGTCGGCATCCGCGCCTTCGACGATGGCGCCCTTCTTCGGATACATGTTGAGGATCTTGGCGATGTTGGTCGAGGTTACCGCGACGAACTCGTTCATCGTCAGCCGCCCGGTGCCGACGCCGTAGGTCCACAGCATCGGCATGCGGTCCTCCAGACCGCCGGTGCCGTTCGGAATCTTGGTGAAATCGCCGACGCCATAGCGCTTCTGCTCGGTGGTGAACGCGCAATGGTCGGTCGCCACCACCTGCAGCGAGCCCGCCTGCAACCCCGCCCACAGCGAATCCTGATTGAGCTTGTCACGGAAGGGCGGGCTCATCACCCGTCTCGCCGCGTGGTCCCAGTCCTTGTTCGCATATTCGCTCTCGTCCAGCGTCAGGTGCTGGATCAGCGGCTCGCCATAGACGCGCATGCCTTTCTGGCGTGCCCGCCGGATCGCCTCATGCGCTTGCTCGCAGGACGTATGCACCACATAGAGCGGCACGCCGGCCATGTCGGCGATCATGATGGCGCGGTTGGTCGCCTCGCCCTCGACCTCCGGCGGCCGCGAATAGGCGTGCGCCTCCGGCCCGTCATTGCCCTCGGCGAGCAGCTTCGCCTGCAGCGAGGCGACGACATCGCCGTTTTCGGCGTGCACCAGCGGCAGCGCGCCGAGTTCGGCGCAGCGCTGGAACGAGGCGTACATCTCGTCGTCGTTGACCATCAGCGCGCCCTTATAGGCCATGAAGTGCTTGAACGAGGTGATACCGCGCTTCACCACCTCCGGCATCTCGTTGAATACCTGCTCGCCCCACCAGGTGATCGCCATGTGGAAGGAATAGTCGCAATTGGCCTTGGTCGACTTGTTGTCCCACATCTGGATCGCTTCCAAGAGCGACTGGCCCGGCGACGGCAGGCAGAAATCGACCACCATCGTCGTGCCGCCGGAGACCGCGGCGCGCGTGCCGCTCTCGAAATCGTCCGTCGAATAGGTGCCCATGAAGGGCATTTCCAGATGCGTGTGCGGGTCGATGCCGCCCGGCATCACGTAGCAGCCGGTGGCGTCGAGCTCGTGGTCGCCGTGCAGGTCCGGCCCGATGGCGATAATCTTGTCGTGCTTGACCAGCACATCGGCCTTCCATGTCCGGTCCGCGGTGACGATGGTTCCGTTCTTGATGGCTTTGGACATGTTATGATCTCCTCAATACCCGCGATTTTCGCGCTTACTTTCTCTTATTCGTCGGCTCCTGCGGAGCCTGGAAATAGACCGGAACGGCGAACGAGATTTTGTTTATGTTTTCGGCACTTCCTTTGGCTCCAAGTTCGCCAAATGATAGCACTTGAATACCGCCGGATCCCTCCTTGCTCGTCGTCACTACAATTTCAAAACGAACCGATTGCTCAGAGTAAACCTTCTCTCCATCAACATATCCGGGAGCGATCCAAACTTTCGATTTGTCCTTCGCTTCGGAAACACCTTTCGTTATGTCGAGCAAAGTTTGTTTTACGTATTCGTCAAGCTTCATCGATTTGCTACCCCCACCCATTCGACCGTCGCTCCGCTCGGTCTCATGTGCCTCCCCTCAGGGGGGAGGCGGGCGCTCGAACATTCCGCTAAGTCTTGTCGACGCGGAGATTCCCAAATGGCTCGTAGGGCGAGGCGGTATCCGCCATAACCCACCTCCCCCTTGAGGGGAGGTCGGAGAGGCAAGGCCTGCCGAAGCCGATCCGGGTGGGGGTAGTAGTGGTTCATTTCATCAACCCCAGCTTCCGGATTATCTCTTCGACACAACCATCGAAGGATTCGGAAACCTCACCGGTATTGAATCTGAGGACCGTGTAGCCGCGTTTACGGAACCACGCGTCCCGTATCTCGTCTCGCCGCCGACCTTCGGCTGTGAAATGATGCTCGCCATCGATCTCTATGACAAGCTTTGCCGAATGGACGGCGAAGTCCGCGACATAGGGACCGATCGGAACCTGGCTACGCACATGGATGCCGTAGAGCCGACGGAACTCGCGAAGTTCCCGCCAAAGCTTGTTCTCGCCGTCGGTCATGGCGCGGCGAAGAGTCCGGGCGCGCTTTATCGCAGTTTGCTCTACAACCGTGGGCACTAGAGACCCCCACCCGGATCGGCTTCGCGGAGCCTGTCCTCGGGCTTGCCGATGGCAAGTCCCGGGGGCTCGCCTCTCCGACCTCCCCTCAAGGGGGAGGTGGCACTCGGGCGTCTGCGCCGCGCCTTCACCCCTCGATCTCCGCCGTCTCCACCACCGCGTGGAACAGCACATCGGCGCCGGCGCGCGCCCATTCGGGAAAAATCTCCTCCGCCTCGTTGTGCGAGAGCCCGTCGACGCAGGGGCACATCACCATCGCCGTCGGCGCCACCCGGTTGATCCAGCAGGCGTCGTGGCCGGCGCCCGAGATGATGTCGCGATGCGAGTAGCCGAGCCGTTCCGCCGCGTTGCGGATCGCCGTCACGCAGCCCTCGTCAAAGGCCGGTGGGTCGAACTGGCCGACGATCTCGGCCTCGAACGAAACACCCAGCGCCTCGCACAGTTTCGGCGCCTCGGCCATCAGCCGGTCGACCATGCCGTTCAGACGGTCGAGTTCATGGCTGCGCATGTCGACGGTGAAGACGACGCGGCCCGGAATGATGTTGCGCGAATTGGGATAGACATCGATATGGCCGATCGCGCCGACGGCGTTTGGCGCGTTATCCATCGCGATTTCGTGTACGAGTTCGGTGATCTGCGCCAGGCCACGCCCGGCATTCCTGCGCATCGGCATCGGCGTCGAGCCGGTATGGCTCTCCTTGCCGGTCACGGTGCACTCGATCCAGCGCAAGCCCTGGCCATGGGTCACCACGCCTATGTCCTTTTCCTCAGCTTCGAGGATCGGCCCCTGCTCGATATGCAGTTCGAAGAAGGCGTGCATCTTGCGCGCGCCGACCTCCTCGTCGCCCTTCCAGCCGATACGTTCCAACTCGTCGCCGAATGTCTTTCCGGCCGCATCCGTGTGCCGGTAGATGTCGTCCTGGTCGAGCACGCCGGCAAACACGCCCGACGCCATCATAGCCGGCGCGAAGCGCGTGCCCTCCTCGTTCGTCCAGTTGGTCACCACGATCGGCCGTTTGGTCTTGATGTCGAGGTCGTTCAGCGTGCGCACGATCTCCAGCCCCGCCAGCACGCCGAGCACGCCGTCATATTTGCCGCCGGTCGGCTGGGTATCGAGATGCGAACCGACATAGACCGGCAGCGCGTCGGGGTCGGTGCCCTCGCGGCGCATGAACATGGTGCCCATCTGGTCGACGCCCATGATCAGCCCCGCCTCCTCGCACCACCTCTGGAACAGCCTGCGCCCCTCGCCGTCCTCGTCGGTCACTGTCTGCCGGTTGTTGCCGCCGGCAATACCGGGGCCGATCTTCGCCATCTCCATCAGCGAATCCCACAAACGGTCTGAATTGATTCGAAGATTCTCGCCGGGCGCGGCCATTGCTTCTCTCCCTGAACAGTATCGACATGGCCGACGCGGATCACCGCTCGCCGCGGCCGCTGCCGGCCTTTGTCAGTTCGTCAGCCGATCATATTGTGACCAAACGGTCAAGATTTTGCCGGCCCTCCCGACCGGCCGATCAATCCACTTCGTCCAGTACCGTCCTGAGGCAATCGACCAGTTCGTCGATATGGCCCTTCTCGACGATCAGCGGCGGCGACAGCGCGATGATGTCGCCGGTGGTGCGGATCAGGCAACCGCGCTCGAAAGCCTTGACGAAGGCTGAGAATGCCCGCTTGGTCGGCGCACCGGCGATCGGCTCCAGTTCGACGGCGCCGACAAGGCCGATATTGCGGATGTCGATAACGTGCGGCGCGTCCTTCAGCGAATGCAGCGCGTCCTCGAAATAGGCGGCAAGCTCCGCCCCGCGTGTCAGCAGGCCCTCTTCCCTGTAGGTGTCGAGCGTGCCGAGCGCCGCCGCGCACGCCATCGGATTGCCCGAATAGGTGTAGCCGTGGAAGAACTCGATCATGTGTTCCGGCCCGGTCATGAAAGCGTCGTGGATCTCCTTCTTCACGAACACAGCGCCGATCGGGATGACGCCGTTGGAGACGCCCTTGGCGGTGGTGATGATGTCCGGCGTGACGCCGAAATAGTCGGTGCCGAACGGCGTGCCGAGACGGCCGTAGCCGGTGATCACCTCGTCGAAGATCAGCAGGATACCGTGCTTGTCGCAGATCTCGCGAATGCGCTGCAGATAGCCCTTCGGCGGGATCAGCACGCCGGTGGATCCGGCGACCGGCTCGACGATGACGGCGGCGATGGTCGAGGCGTCGTGCAGACCGACGATGCGCTCCAGTTCGTCGGCGAGTTCCGCGCCGTGTTCGGGAACGCCGCGGGTAAAGGCGTTCTTCTCAGGCAGGTGCGTGTGCGGCAGGTGGTCGACGCCGGCGAGCAAAGTGCCGAACATCTTGCGGTTGGGCACGATGCCGCCGACCGAGATGCCGCCGAAATTGACGCCGTGATAGCCGCGCTCGCGGCCGATCAGGCGGAAACGCGAACCGTCGCCCCTGGCGCGGTGGTAGGCGAGCGCCATCTTCAGCGCCGTTTCGACCGATTCCGAGCCGGAATTGGTGAAAAACACGTGCTCCATGCCGTCCGGCGCAATGTCGACCAGCCGGTTGGCCAGTTCGAACGCCGCCGGGTGGCCCATCTGGAAGGCCGGCGCATAGTCGAGCTGCTCGGCCTGGCGCTGGATCGCCTCGGTGATCAGCGGCCTGCCGTGGCCGGCATTGACGCACCACAGCCCCGCCGTGCCGTCGAGGATCCTGCGCCCGTCGGTGGTGGCGTAATGCATGTCCTTGGCGCCGACAAACATGCGCGGCGCCTTCTTGAACTGGCGGTTGGCCGTAAACGGCATCCAGAAGGCGTTGAGATCGTTGGGCGTGATGTCGAGACGGCTGGACAAGGCTTCCTCCCCATTCAGGTTTGCGTTGGCCGGTGCGAAGACCTTGCCATATCAGCGCCACGAGCGAAATCAAAATTTGACCGTTTGGAAAAAATTGGCGATTGTGGCAATACACCGATAAGGGGGCTTGTCGGCAGCGACAATGGCGATTTCCGAAACCGGACCGAAGACGCGCATTCAAGCCAGGAAGCGGGAGCTCATCCTGGAGGCGGCGCTCGACATTTTCTCCGAGAACGGCTTTCGCGGCTCGACCATCGACCAGATCGCCGAGGCCGCCGGCATGTCGAAACCCAACCTGCTCTATTATTTCAGGAGCAAGGAACATATTCACGAGACGCTGATCCATCGCCTGCTGGAAACCTGGCTGGCGCCGCTGGAACACATGAACGAGGACGGCGATCCGGTGGCCGAGATCATCGGCTATGTGCGCCGCAAGATCGAGATGTCGCGCGACCTGCCGCGCGAAAGCCGCCTGTTCGCCAACGAGATGCTGCATGGCGCCCCGCGCACGATGGCGATGCTGGACGGCGAATTGAAGGAGCTGGTCGACAAGAAGGCGTTGGTCCTCAAACACTGGATGGAAGCCGGCAGGATCGCCACCCTCGATCCCTGGCACCTGATCTTCTCGATCTGGGCGACGACCCAGCACTATGCCGATTTCGACGTCCAGGTGCGTGCCGTGCTCGGGTCGACGCGCGGCGGCGACGGCCGTTTCCACGACGCGACCAACTTCCTCCAGCAGTTCTACGTCAACGCGCTGAGACCGCAAGGCAAAGACAATTCAAACACCTGACGCCGAAACGTGAATCGGTTTTTTAGCCAAGACGGACCTGACCTGGTTCGTCATCCCGGACGCCGGGCCGAGCGAAACGACGACAGGCGAGCCGGGATCCATTCCGTGATCGCAAAACTGTCGCCGGCGGTGCGGAACCGGAGCATCACGGAGTGGATCCCGGATAACGCTCTCTCGCCTTGCTCGATCCCGTTTCCGGGATGACGAAGCGGGAAAGCCGGCGCCGGATACCCGCCTCCCCCTTGAGGGGAGGCACAAGAGGCAAGCGAAGCGCAGCCGATTGGGTGGGGGTAACAAGAAAGCGCTATTTGCCCTTACCTCACCTGGATCGGCTTCGCCTATCCGACCTTCCCGCAAGGGGGAGGTGGATACCTACTTCGGCCAGTGCGCATACATCGCCTTCATGCGCTCCACCGAATCGGCGATCATCTCCTCGAGCGCGCCGAGGTCGCGGCCTTCAAGCCGGGTGAGATAGAGGCACGACACGCTGTGGCGATGCCTGCCGAGGCGTTCCAATTGCACGCCATACCGCTTGAAGCCGGGCATGATGTAGACGGTCATCGCCGATTTGCGCGGCGAAAAACCGGTCAGGAAGGATTCCCCTTCGCGGCCCGACTCATATTTGTAGTGATAGCGGCCGTAGCCGACGATGCTCAGCCCCCACATCTGCGGCTCGTAGCCGGTCACGCGGCTAAACAACCCGAGCAACGTCCGCGCTTCCTCGCGCCGGCGCTCATTGTCGATCGCCTCGACGAACGCCGCCGGATCTGCCCCTGTCGGAACGGTCTTGTTGCCGGCCATCGCGCTAAGGATATCCGATGCGGCCCGTCAAGCAATGGGCGGCATGCATTTTGGAGATGCACACCGCCCACGCCAGGAGGAATTCCTAAATCACCCCCGAGGTCAGCCGGGAATTCGTCCGGCTTACTCCGCAGCCACCCGCATGGGATTGTTCGGGTGCTGTGTCCAGTTGGCATAATCCTTGTCGACCGGCTTGCCGGTGCGCTTGTCGACCGCGCCCGCTGCCAGCGGCTCCATGGTGATGCAGCCGTCGACCGGGCAGACATTGACGCACAGATTGCAGCCGACGCATTCTTCGTCGATCACCTCGAAGTGGCGCGCGCCGTTGAGCGACGTGGTGATCGCCTGGTGCGAGGTGTCCTCGCAGGCGATATGGCAGCGGCCGCACTTGATGCACTTGTCCTGGTCGATCCTCGCCTTGGTGATGTAGTTGAGGTTCAGATACTGCCAGTCGGTGACATTGGGCGTGGCGCGGCCGATAATGTCGTCGAGCGTCGCGTGGCCCTTCTCGTCCATCCAGTTCTTAAGCCCCTCGATCATCTCCTCGACGATTTTGAAGCCATAGGTCATCGCCGCGGTGCAGACCTGAACGTTGCCGGCGCCGAGCGCCAGGAACTCCGCCGCATCGCGCCAGGTGGTCACCCCGCCGATGCCGGAAATAGGCAGGCCGGCGGTTTCCGGATCGCGGGCGATCTCGGCCACCATGTTGAGCGCGATCGGCTTGACCGCCGGGCCGCAATAGCCGCCATGCGATCCCTTGCCGTCGATCGACGGCTCCGGCGAGAAACTGTCGAGGTCGACCGAGGTGATCGACGACACCGTGTTGATCAGCGACACGGCGTCGGCACCGCCGGCCTTGGCCGCGCGCGCCGGATAGCGGATGTCGGTGATATTGGGCGTCAGTTTCACGATCACCGGCATGCGCGTGTTGGCCTTGCACCAGCGCGCAACCATCTCGATATATTCGGGCACCTGGCCGACCGCAGACCCCATGCCGCGCTCGCTCATGCCGTGCGGGCAGCCGAAATTGAGCTCGATGCCGTCCGCTTCCGTTTCCTCGACGCGCGGCAGGATCGCCTTCCAGGCAGCCTCCTCGCACGGCACCATGATCGACGCCACGACCGCCCGGTCGGGCCAGTCGCGCTTGACCTGCTTCATCTCGCGCAGATTGACCTCCAGGTCGCGGTCGGTGATCAGCTCGATATTGTTCAGGCCGAGCAGCCGCCGGTCGGCGCCCCAGATGGCGCCGTAGCGCGGGCCGTTGACGTTGACGACCGGCGGCCCCGCCTCGCCCAGCGTCTTCCACACCACGCCGCCCCAGCCGGCCTTGAAGGCGCGCACGACGTTGTATTCCTTGTCGGTCGGCGGTGCCGACGCCAGCCAGAACGGATTCGGCGACTTGATCCCGACGAAATCGTTGCGAATGTCAGCCATCATGCATCTCCCTTCGAGAGAGCCCGGTGAATGCTCTCGGCCGCGTCGCGGCCCTGCGAAACCGCGGTCACGGTCAGGTCGTCGCCCTGGTCGGTGCAGTCGCCGCCGGCCCAGACATTGGCAAGCGAGGTGCGGCCTTCGGCGTCGGTCCTGATCCGCCCGCCGGCGATCTCCGGCCCGGCGGAACCACCGTTCAAGGACGCGGTCGCAAGCGCCTGGCCGATCGCCTTCATCACCTGATCGGCGGCAATGGCGATTTCCTCGCCGTCGCGCTCGAACACCATGCCGGCGACGCGGCCGTCTTCGGTCAGCGTCCGCTTCGGCGTCAGGTTGGTGCGGATCGCGACGCCGCGCGTCTGTGCCAGTTCCTGCTCATAAGCCGAGGCCTTCATGCGCGATTGCGGTCCGCGATAGGCAATCGTCACCTCGTCGGCGCCGAGCGCTTTTGCCTGCGTTGCCGCGTCGATTGCCGTCATGCCGCCGCCGATGACCACGACCCGCCTGCCGACCGGCACCTTTGCCGGGTCGGACTGGCGCAGGCCGGCGATCCACTCGACCGCGTCGACGCTGCCCTCCGCGTCCGCGTCGGCGCCGCCGAGCGCATTGACGCCGGCAAGCCCGCAGGCCAGGAACACCGCATCGAAGCGGTCGGTCAGGTCGGCAAGCGAAAAATCGCGGCCGAGCGCCTTGCCGTGCTCGATCTCGATGCCGCCGATGGCGGTAACGTAGTCGACTTCCGCCTGGGCGAAGCCATCGACCGTCTTGTAGGCGGCGATGCCGAACTCGTTGAGCCCGCCCGACTTTGCCCGCGCGTCGTAGACCGTCACGGCATGGCCGTGCATGGCGAGCCGGTGGGCGCAGGCGAGCCCGGCCGGGCCGGCGCCGACCACGACGACCTTCCTGCCGGTATCGGCGGCACGATCGTAGAACTGCTTTCCCGCCTTCATCGCCGTATCGGTGGCGTAGCGCTGCAACTCGCCGATCTTCACCGGCTTGCCTTCCGCCGTCTCGCGCACGCAGACTTCCTCGCACAGCGTCTCGGTCGGACAGACTCGGGCGCACATGCCGCCGAGAATATTCTGGTCGAAGATGGTCCTGGCCGAACCGAGCGGATTGCCGGTGGCGATCTGGCGGATGAACAGAGGAATGTCGATTGATGTCGGGCACGCATTCATGCACGGCGCATCGTGACAGAAATAGCAGCGATCCGCCTCCACGGCCGCCTCGTGCGCATCGAGCGGCGGATGCAGGTCGGAGAAGTTGCGCTCGTAGTCTTCGGCGGCGAGACGCCCCGCGGCGATGCCTGGCGCATAACGGCTGTCGGCCATGCTCTTCCTCCCGAATGCCAGCGACGGGATCGATGATAGCGCAGCGGCGAATTTTTATCAATTGGTCAAATATCCGATCGGCAGTTGCGGGCGTTGCGCGGCGGCCCGGAACCGGCGCTCCGCGCTTCGACCCGAAATGTCATGGCGACAATTTTTGATCAAATTAAGCGTGACTGTCGCCGGATAATCGCTAGTATCCGCCACCGACAGACATGCTTTCATGAACATCCCGGGAAGGAACCGACCATGCGGCAAGCACGTGAGTTCTACATCAACGGCCAATGGGCGGCCCCCGCCAAGCCGAACGACCTGGAGGTCATCGACCCCTCCAACGAGGAGCCGTTCGCGATCATCTCGCTCGGCTCCAAGGCCGACACCGATGCCGCCGTGGCCGCCGCGCGCGCCGCCTTCGAAGGCTGGGCTTCCACGCCCAAGGCGGAACGCCTCGCCTATATCAGCAAGATTGCCGACATCTACGACCGCCGCAGCGGCGAGATGGGCGAGGCGATCTCCCAGGAGATGGGCGCGCCAATCGACATGGCGAAGTCGAGCCAGGCCGGCGCCGGCACCTGGCACATCCGCAATTTCATCCGCGTATTCGAGAATTTCGAGTTCGAGCGGCCGCTCGGCGCCCACGCGCCCAACGACCTGATCCGCTACGAGCCGATCGGCGTCTGCGGCCTGATCACGCCGTGGAACTGGCCGATGAACCAGGTGACGCTGAAAGTCATCCCGGCGCTCGCCACCGGTTGTACCATGGTGCTGAAGCCGTCCGAGATCGCGCCAATGTCGTCGATGCTGTTCGCCGAGATCGTCGACGAAGCCGGTGTGCCTGCCGGCGTGTTCAACATGGTCAACGGCGACGGCCCCGGCGTCGGCACGCAGCTTTCGGGCCATCCCGACGTGGACATGATCTCGTTCACCGGCTCGACCCGTGCCGGCACGGCGATCTCCAAGAACGCCGCCGACACGATCAAGCGCGTCAGCCTCGAACTCGGCGGCAAGGGCGCCAATCTCGTCTTCGCCGACGCCGACGAAAAGGCGGTCAAGCGCGGCGCCATCCACTGCTTCCAGAATTCCGGCCAGTCCTGCAACGCGCCGACCCGCATGCTGGTCGAGCGCTCGCGCTATGACGAGGCGGTCGAGATCGCCGCCGAGACGGCGAACGCGACCGCCGTCGACATCGCGTCGAAGTCCGGCCGCCATATCGGTCCGGTGGTCTCGGAGCTGCAGTTCAACAAGATCCAGGACCTGATCGACCAGGGCATCAAGGAGGGCGCGCGGCTGGTGGCCGGCGGGCTCGGCCGACCCGAGGGGCTGAACCGCGGCTATTTCGTCCGCCCGACGGTCTTCGCCGACGTCAACAACGACATGACCATCGCCCGCCAAGAGATTTTCGGCCCGGTGCTGTCGATCATCCCCTTCGACGACGAGGAGGAAGCCGTCTCGATCGCCAACGACACGGTCTACGGCCTGACCAACTATGTGCAGACCCAGGACCCGGCGAGGGCCAACCGCCTCGCACGCAGGCTGCGTTCCGGCATGGTCGAGATGAACGGCCAGTCGCGCGGCGCCGGCGCACCCTTCGGCGGCTACAAGCAGTCCGGCAACGGCCGCGAAGGCGGCGTCTGGGGGCTTGAGGACTTCCTCGAGGTCAAGGCGGTGAGCGGCTGGACGACGGAATTCGCCGAGGCGGCGGAGTAGAGCCTTGCCAATGCGGCGGCGATCGTTGCCCTATCTTGCCGCCGCCGGCACGTAAAGCTGCGAATAGGCGATACGAACCGCTTCGGTCGCCTCCTCGCTGCGTTTGCCGATATGGGCGCGCAGTTCGGCGACCGCGCGCTGCTCGTCGCGCGCGGCCAGCGCCTCGGCGATGCGCACATGGGCGGCCGGCGTGATGCCGCGCCGCTCGCTCATGTCAATCCAGCGCACATAGCGGATTCTCGCATTGACGTTCGCCAGCAGGCGTTCCAGCTCGACATTTCTCGCCATGCGCACGATTGCGAGGTGGAAGGCCTCGTCGAGCTCCACCAGTTCCTGCGGTGAGGACGACGACGAATAGGCCGCCTCCGTATCGGTCAGGAACGTCAGCAGGCCGGCGATCTCCTCGTCGCTTGCCCGTTCGACGGCAAGCCGCAGCGCCTCGCATTCAAGCGCCTGTCGCGCCTCGTAGAGCGCCAGGATCCGCTCCGGGTCGAGCGACCGGCAGAAGAAGCCGCGGCCGTTGTGGAAGTTGAGGAACCCCTCCGCCACCAGCCGGTTCAGCGCCTCGCGCAACGGCGTGCGGCTGGTGCCGAGCCGGTTGGCCAGGTCGCCCTCGTTGATCCGCTCGTCGGGCTTGAACTCGAAACTCGTCGCCATGGCGCGGACCTGGTCGTAGATCTTGTCGACGCTGCTGCGATTCATGATCCTTCCCGTTGAAATCCTGTCGCCGCCGGCTGTCGCAAGCGCAGCGCCCCTTGCCATGCCCGCCAGCCGCCCGGCTCGCAGCACGTCGTTTGACCGCTTTTGGCAAATTGTATACAGCTTCGCGTACAAAAACAACGCGAGCGGCAGGCTGCCGGCAGACAGGCGATGCGGGACGACGGCAAAAGCAACATGATGACGGGCGCCGGGGCCATGGTGCGGATGCTGGAGGCCCATGGCGTGCGCCATGTCTTCGGTCTCTGCGGCGACACCACCCTGCCCTTCTACGACGCGCTCTACCAGCTCGATCACGGCATCGCGCACATCCTGACCCGCGACGA
This sequence comes from Rhizobiaceae bacterium, assembly GCA_041397625.1. GTDB lineage: Bacteria > Pseudomonadota > Alphaproteobacteria > Rhizobiales > Rhizobiaceae > JAWKWH01. Next base: position 237,145 of record JAWKWH010000003.1, on the reverse strand, counting down.
ACGCAGCGCCGCCTACATGGCCGACGCCTATGCCCGCGTCACCGGCCGCGTCGGCGTCTGCGAGGGACCGTCTGGCGGCGGCGCCACCTACATCCTGCCCGGCCTCGTCGAAGCCAACGAATCCTCCGTTCCCATTCTGGCGATCACCTCCGACGTCGGCACCCGCTCGCGCGGCCACTATCCCCTTACCGAACTTGACCAGGAAGGGCTGATGCGGCCGCTGACCAAGTTCAACGCCGTGATCAACCATTCCGATGCGGTGCCCGACATGGTCAGAACCGCGTTTCGCAAGATGACCACCGGCAGGCCCGGCGCGGCGCATCTGGGCTTCCCGATCGACGTCCAGCGCGGTCCGGCCGATGCCGACGACATCTGGGCCGATCCCGCTCACGGCGCCTATCCGGCCTATCCTTCCGGCCCCGATCCCGAGGCGGTCGAAGCGGCGCTCGACGCGATCCTTTCTGCGGACTTCCCGGTGATCGTCGCCGGCGGCGGCGTGCTGCTGGCGCGCGGCGAAGTCGAGTTCCGCGCGCTCGTCGAGACGCTCGACATCGCCGCGGCGACCACCATCTCCGGCCAGGGCACGCTCGCCGAGACGCATCTAAACTGCGTCGGCGTGGTCGGTTCGAACGGCGGCGTGCCGGCAACGCGCGATCTGGTCGCGGCCGCCGACCTCGTGGTGTTCATCGGCTGCCGCGCAGGCTCGGTGACGACCGAGCGCTGGACCGTGCCGGCGAAGGGCACGCGCATCGTCCACATCGACAACGACCCGGAGGTAATCTCCGCCTCCTACCGCACCGAGGTCGCCATCGTCTCCGACGCCCGGCTGGCACTCGCCGCGCTGAACCTGGCACTGGTCGAACGCGGTGACGTAGCCGGCAAGGGCGGCGCGAAAGCCGCCGGCAAGGCGCGGGACGCGAAATGGTCCGCCTTCCGCCCGCTCGCCGAAAGCGCCGAGCGACCGATCAGGCCGGAACGCACCATCGCCGCCCTTCGCGCCGTGCTCGACGACGACGCCATCATCATCGGCGATCCCGGCACACCGTGTCCCTATCTGTCCGCCTTCTACGAGTTGCGCCGCGACGGCCGGTCGCTCTTTTCCAACCGCGCCCACGGCGCGCTCGGCTATTCGCTGCCGGCGGCAATCGGCGCCCAGGTCGGCGGCGGCGGCTGCAAGGTGGTGGCGCTGATGGGCGACGGCAGTTTCGGCTTTGCCTGCGGCGAACTGGAAACCGCGGTGCGCCTCAACCTGCCGATCACCTTCATCGTCTTCTCCAACGCCGTCTACGGCTGGATCAAGGCCGGCCAGAAGGCCGGATTCGGCGAGCGCTACTTCTCCGTCGACTTCAACCGCACCGATCACGCCGCCGTCGCCACAGCCTTCGGCGTCAAGGCGTGGACGGTCGAGGATCCGGCGGACCTGCGGGGCGTGCTGAAACAGGCGATCGGCCATGACGGTCCGACGCTGGTCGATGTCATCAGCCAACCGCTGAACGAGGCCGCGGCCCCGGTCAGCGAATGGATCGCCTGAGCGGCGCCGGAAGATGAGCGCTCACCATATCGAAACCATTCGCGTCCACACGGTTTCAATTCCGGCAAGGGCGGTGCATTCGCACGGCAGCGGCGATGTCTCGGGCATAAACTCGGTCGTCGTCGAGATCGTTACCGACGGCGGCGTCACCGGCTGGGGCGAGGCATCGCCGTGGCCGGTCTTCACCGGTACCGTCGAGGCCAATGCCGCCGCGCTTCACGTTTATCTGCGCCCTCATCTGCTCGGTAAGGACCCCGTGCAAGTCGAGCGCCATCTGGCGACGGCCGACAGGGCGATCGTCGGCCACAACGAGGCCAAGGCGGCACTCGAAACCGCCCTGCTCGACATCACCGGGCAGGTCGCCGGCCTGCCCGTCGCCGAACTGGTCGGCGGCCGGCACCGCGACGAGATCCCGCTGTCGTTTTCGGTCGCCAATCCCGATTTCGACGCCAACATGGCGGAGGTCGAGAAGGCATACGCCGATGGCGTCGGGATCTTCAAGCTCAAGGCCGGCTTTCGCGACCACGCCTTCGACATGATGCGGCTGGAGGCGCTGCGCCGGCGCTTCGGCGACGCGATCGGCCTGCGCGTCGACTACAATCAGGGCCTGCCGGCGCATGACGCCGTCCGCCATATCCGCGACCTGGAGGCGTTCCGCCCGGATTTCGTCGAACAGCCGGTGAAGATGCACGAACGCGCCGCGCTCGCCGCGATTACCCGCGCCGTCGACGTGCCGATCATGGCCGACGAGAGCGTGTTCGACCCGCGCCAGGCGCTCGAGGGCGCGCAGATGCGCATCGCCGACATCTTCTCGCTCAAGATCATGAAATCGGGCGGCATCCGCCGCGCGCTCGAGGTCGCGGCGATCGCGCGGGCAGCGGGCATCGCCGTCTATGGCGGCTGCATGTTCGAGACCGGCATCGCGCACGCCGCCGGCGTCCACCTGATGGCCGCCGTGCCCGAACTTGCGCTCGGCTGCGAATTCTACATGCCGAGATATTATGCCGCCGACGACCTTCTGGCAGAACCGTTCCCGATCGAGGGCGGCAAGGTGCGGGTGCCGACAGCGCCCGGCCTCGGCGTAACCCCCGATCCCGACAAGCTTGCGAAATACCGCACCGGCCTTTTCGGCTAGCCGGAATCTGGACCGGCAGCCTAGCGCTTGCTCTTCGCCAGCGCCTTGGCCTGCTTGACCCAGTCCTCGCGCTCGATACGGCCCTTGAACCTGAGATGATCGTCGACCCAGGCGCGCTCGGCCTTCTTCCACGCGGCGACCTGCTCGTACTTGTAGATGCCGAGCTCGTTGAGGATACCCTCGATCTTCGGGCCGACGCCGGAGATCAGCTTCAGATCGTCCGGTTTTGCCGGCTTGCGCATCCGGGCCGGCCGGTTGGCGTCCGCAACCTTTGCGGCGGATGTCGACCGGGCCGGCTTCGCCGCCGCGCCCGTAGCCTTCGCCGGCGCCTTCGATACCGCAGCGCTTCTGCCGGTCGAAGCGACCGAAGCGGCCTTGGCGGTGCCGGCGCTCTTGCGTGTCGCCGCCTTGGCCGGCCTGGCCTTGGCGACCGCCTTCTTTGTCTTCTTTTCCGCCTTTCTGTCGAAGCTGATCACCGGTTCCATCTCGGCAAGGATGGCGTCGTCCAGGTGGCACTTGATCTGGTGGCCGCCCTTGAGATGGCGCACCGGCGGAACTTCCTTCTCGCACAGTCCGCCCGGCACCCGCTCCTTGAAGCGGCAGCGCGTCTGGAACGGGCAACCGGACGGCGGGTTCATTGCCGAGGGAATGTCGCCTTCGAGCACGATGTGCTTCTTGTCGACGCTCGTGTCGGCGATCGGGATCGCCGACAACAGCGCCTCTGTATAGGGGTGGTAGGGCGGCGAGAAAATCTGGTCCGTCGTGCCCTGCTCGACGATGTGGCCGAGATACATGACCACCACGCGGTCGGCGATGTAGCGCACCACCGACAGGTCGTGGCTGATGAACAGCATCGTCGTCTTGGCTTCGCGCTGGATATCCATCAGCAGTTCGGTCACCGCCGCCTGCACCGAGACGTCGAGCGCGGAGACCGGCTCATCGGCAACCACCACTTTCGGCCGGCCGGCAAAGGCGCGCGCCACGCCGATGCGTTGCTTCTGGCCGCCGGAAAGCTGGCGCGGCATACGGTTTTCGAATGCCCGCGGCAGTTTCACCATGTCGAGCAGTTCCAGCATGGTGTTGCGGCGCTCGGCGTCGCTCTTGCCGATATTGAACATTTCCAGCGTGCGGACGATCTGCGAGCCGACCGAATGGCTCGGATTGAGTGTGTCGAACGGATTCTGGAACACCATCTGGATCGCCGAGATCGTATCGGTGTCGCGGTTCTCGATCTCGACGGATTCGATCTCGCGGTTGCCGAGCTTGATCGAGCCCGCAGTCGCGGTCTCGAGCCCCAGCAGCATCTTGGCGAGCGTGGACTTGCCGCAGCCCGATTCGCCGACGATGGCGACGGTCTCGGATTCGCGCGCGGTGAAGCTGATCGTCTCGTTGGCCTTGACCGTGCGGGTCTCGCCGCCGCCGAAGATCGCATTGGCGGCCACGTCGTAATATTTGCGTACGTCGTCGATCTGCAGCACCGTGTCGCCAGGCTCCACCGGCTCGTTCGTGTGCACGCCCTCGGGCATCAGGCTCCAGTCGACCTCGTTGAACCGCTCGCAACGCGACATGTGGTCGACATGACCCTTGACGGCCTGCATCGGTATCTCGCGCGCGTTGCACACGCCGTCGACGAAGTGCAGGCAACGCGGGCCGAAATTGCAGCCTTTCGGCCGCTCATAGGGTAGCGGCAATTGTCCGGGAATGGAGATCAGCGGACGGGAGTTCTTGTCGGCGCCCGGCAGCGGGATCGAGCGGAACAGGCCCTGCGTGTAGGGGTGGCGCATGCGGTCGAACACATCGCCCACCGAGCCGGTCTCGACCGCCTCGCCCGAATACATCACCGTGATGCGGTCGCACGTCTCCAGGATCAGGCCGAGATTGTGCGAGATGAACAGCATCGAGGTGCCGAATTCCTTGCCCAGGTCCTTGACCAGTTCGACGATGCCGGCCTCCACGGTGACGTCGAGCGCGGTGGTCGGTTCGTCGAGCAAAAGCAGCGCCGGCTTCGACAGCAGCGCCATGGCGATGACCACGCGCTGCTGCTGGCCGCCGGAAAGCTGGTGCGGATAGGAACCCATCATGCGGTCCGGATCCGGCAGGCGCACCGCGGCAAGCATGTCGCGGGCGCGCTCATAGGCCTCTTCCTTGGAGGCGCCCTCGTGGATCATCGGCACTTCCATCAACTGCCGGCTGATCTTCATCGCCGGATTGAGGCTTGCCATCGGTTCCTGGTAGATCATGGCGATCTGGGAGCCGCGAATGGCCCTGAGTTCCGCGTCGGACATCTCGCCCATGTCGCGGCCCTTGAACTTGATGCGGCCGCCGACGATCTTACCGCGATTGCCCATGTCGCGCATGATGCCGAGCGCCACGGTGGACTTGCCGCAGCCCGATTCACCGACCAGGCCCATGGCCTCGCCCGGCATGACCTTGCAGGAGAAGTCCATGACGGCGGGAATTTCGCCGGCCTTGGTGAAAAACGAGATGTAGAGGTTGTCGATCTCGAGGATTGGTTCGGTCATAATTTCCCCTTCCCTCAATCCCTGAGCGATTCTTCACGCAACGCGTCGGCCAGCAGGTTGAGGCCGAGCACCAGGCTCATCAGCGCCACGGCCGGCGACACGCCCTGCCAGTAGTAGAGCCGAAGCTGCGCCACCTGGCTGCCGCCGCGAATGGTGGTTCCCCAGTCCGGGCTTTCCGGTGCCAGGCCGAGGCCGAAGAAGCCGAGCGTCCCGAGCAGGATGGTCGTGTAGCCGATGCGCAGGCAGGCATCGACGATCAGCGGTCCGCGCGCATTGGGCAGCATCTCCCACAGCATGATGTACCAGGGTCGCTCGCCACGCGTCTGCGCCGCCGCGATGTAGTCGCGGGTTTGGATGTCGAGCACCAACCCGCGCACGATGCGGAACACGCCGGGCGACGAGGCGAAGACGACGGCGACGAATATGTTGAGTTCATTCGGCTCGATGCCGAAGACGTTGAACACGGGCAAGGCCATGATCGACGACAGCCACCCCAGACCAGCCTCGTTCAGCTTGGTCAGGAAGGTCGTCGTCGACATCAGGTTCATCCAGATCCAGACGCCGAGGACGATCGTGCCGCCGACATAGAGAGTCAGCTTCGCCTTATCGAGCTTGAAGCGCGAATAGAACAGGACGGCGAAGAATACGATCGGCACGATGAACAGCAAGCCGCCCATCACATAGGGCAGCCACGTCTCCATGATCCCGGGCGTTACCAGCAGGTAGAACAGCAGGATCACCGGGAAGGCCAGCACCAGATTGGCCAGGAACGACAGGAAATTGTCGATCTTGCCGCCGAAATGCCCGGCGGGCAGGCCAAGCGTGATGCCGACGAGGAACGCGATCAGCGTCGCCGCCGGCGCGATGGTGAGCACGATGACGGAGCCATGCACCACGCGGCTGAACACGTCGCGCGCCAGATGGTCGCCGCCGAGCAGGAACGCCATGCCGCTGTCCGGCTCGATCGTGCCCGGAACCGCGTTCTTCATCACCAGGATCGGCGCTTTCGGATCGAACGGCGCGACCACATGCGCAAACAGGGCGGTAAACAGCCAGAACAGGCACAACAGCACGCCGCCGGTACCGACCTTGGTGTTGAACAACTGGCCGAACAGGCCGAGATGCTTCTTGAAGACGATCGCGCCCGCCCAGATGATCGCCAGCGCGATCCACACCGGCCAGAAACTGCCGATGATGCCGAAGACGATGCCGAAGAAACCGATATTTTCCATTGCCCGCCCCCTTACGACACGCGGATACGTGGATTGAGGAAGGCGTAGCCGACATCGGAGATGAGCTGCGTCATCAGCACCAGCGCCACCGACACCAGACCGCAGGCCAGCACCGTATCGATATCATTGTTGGATGCCGCGTTGACCAGCAGCCAGCCGAAGCCCTTGTAGGAGAAGATGTTCTCGACCACCACGACACCGGTCAGCAGCCACGGAAACTGCAGCATGATGACGGTGAACGGCGCGATCAGCGCGTTGCGCAGCGCGTGCTTGACCACGACCGCCCGGAAGGACAACCCCTTGAGCCGCGCGGTGCGGATATATTGCGCCGTCATCACCTCGGCCATCGAGGCTCGCGTCATGCGCGCGATGTAGCCGATGCCGTAGATCGCCATGGTCATCACCGGCAGGGTGAAGTTGTAGAACGACACGCCCTGGCGCATGGCCGTTGCCGCCGATCCGTTGAACCAGCCGAGCCACGAGGCAAAGATGGCGGTGAAGATGACGCCCGACACATATTCCGGCGTTGCCGTGGTGCTGATCGAGGCAAATGACAGGCCGCGGTCGAGTCGCGATCCCTCGCGCATGCCGGCCAGCACGCCGATCGTCAGCGACACCGGCACCATGACGATCATCACCCAGAACATCAGGATGCCGGTGGCTCTCAGCGCCTGCGGCATCACCTCGTTGACCTTGCCGCGAAACGCCGTAGAGCAACCGAAATCGCCTTGCAGCACGCCGGAATAGGTCGGCACGGAAGGTTCGTCGCAGTAGCGGAAACGCGGTATGGCCTCGCCCGTCGCCGGATCGATGACCGGCTGCTTCTGGGCGACGCCCATCCAGCGGAAATAGCGGATGAAGATGTTGTCCCGATAACCCATGCGCTGGAGCCATGCGTCTTTTTCCGCATCCGACGCGCGCATTTCGGTCTGCGAGGTCGCCAGCTTTTTCAGGTTTGGTTCGAGATTGACGAAGTAGAAAACGACGAAGCTGAGACAGAGCATTGTCAGCAGCATCACCCCAAGACGCCGGACTATGAACCGCAGCATCTATACCCTCCCATTGTCGCGGGCGTGGTATTCAAAGTTCAAAAGGTCCCCGCTGCGACGGGAGGGGACAACCCCTCCCGCCAAGTTCTGTTTGCCACCCTGCGCCTAGGTGTCGAGCCAGACGCGGTCGATGTGGAATTCGAAAGTCTGGTGCTTGCCGAAATCCTTCACATAGGGCTGCGAGTGGCGGTAGATCGCGCGCCAGAACGACTGCACGATGATGCCCGAGTCCTGCAGGATCTTTTCGACGTCCTCCATGATCACCCGGCGCTTGTCGGCGTCGGCAATGGCCAGCGCCTCGCCGAGCTTGGCGTCGAAATCGGGATTGGAATAGCCCGTCTCGTTCCAGGCCTCGCCGGTGCGATAGGCTAGCGCCAGCACCTGCACGCCGAGCGGACGCATGTTCCATTCCGTCGTCGAGAACGGATACTTTGTCCAGTCGTTCCAGAACGACGAGCCCGGAATGACCGTGCGCTTGACCTCGATGCCCGCCTCGCGCAGCTGCGCGGCGGCGACGTCGGCCGGGTTCTGCACGTAGTCGGCATCGTAGGAGATCAGCTCGATCTCCTTGCCGGCCAGACCGGCTTCGGCGAACATCGCCTTGGCCTTCTCCACGTCGCGGCCGATCTTCGGAAGCTCGAAATACTCCGGATGGATCGGGCAGACATGGTGGTTTTCCGCCACCGTGCCGGCGCCGTTGTAGCCGAGCTGCAGGATGGTTGCGTTGTCGATCGCCAACTGCACGGCATTGCGCACCGTCTTGTTGTCGTAGGGCTCATGCGTCACATGCATGCGCATGACCACAGTTGCCGCCGTCGTCGTCTCGCTCTTCTGCATGCCCATGGAGTCGAGCAGCGCCACCGTCTCGCCCGTCGTCTGGTAATTGGCGTCGATCTCGCCCGATTCCAGCGCCGACACGATGGCATTGGTCTCCGCGCCGTAGTCGATGAATTCGACACCATCGAGATAGGGATCGCCCTTCCACCAGGTGAAGTTCTCGCGACGCTTGATCACCGCGCGCTTGCCGACCTCGTATTCGACGATCTCGTAAGGACCGGTGCCGGGCATCTTCAGCGTATCCGGATTGCTGTCGAAATCGCGGTGCACGATCAGCGCCGGATAGTCGGCCATGCCCGGAATGATGGTGATGTCGGACGATTTGAGCGTCAGCTTGACCGTGTGGTCGTCGACCTTGGTGATCGCGCCGTCCGCGGCCTTGCCCGTGGCATCGTCGATAAGCGGGCCCATGCGCGCGGCCATCGAATTGCCCTCGACCGCCTTGTCGCACCAGCGATTGAGGTTGAAGATCACGTCGTCGGCATTGAAGTCGTCGCCGTTCGACCATTTGACGCCCTGGCGCACATGCAGTGTGTATTCGGTAGCGTCGTCGTTGACTTCCCAGCTTTCGATCAGGTGGCCCTCGAAGGTGAAGTCGTAGGTGTAGCGAACCAGATAGTCGTTACAGCAGCGCGTGACGTTGGCCATTTCCGACCAGTCATAGGTACGCGGGTCCTTCGGCTCCTTGACGATCATCTGCACTTTCAGGACGCCGCCCTTCTTGCCCATTTCCTGGGCCGCCGCCTCGCCCGGATCGGCCAGGCCGATCATAGCATAGGCCGCAGCCGTGCTGGCGCCGAACGCACTGGCCAGCGCCAGGAATTCGCGGCGGTCCATCCGTCCGCGCTTGACCTCTTCCACCATCGTCTCGATGGAAGCCGGCACGCGGTCGCCATTGCTCTTGTAGGTTGTCATGAACATCTCCCGTTGTTCTTGTGCTTTGGGCTTACCATTCCGCAACTCGGCGGTTTTGTCAAAAACGAGGCAAGCTTCATGCCGCCAGCGCCTAATCGTCGCCCGATTGCGCCCCGACCTGACCGATTTGCGACATCGTCCGAAGCCGGCGCGCGCAGATCGCTCGTGGCACCCAATCTGGTCGCCGCTGGCACTATCGCGCCAAAGGGGCGGGCGACAACATGATCGCGCGACGGCGCCCCCGCCGGTCCGAATCGGGAGGGCGTGTCGCGTTACTTTTTTCGCCGGGATTCACGCCATGAACATTCTCGCCAAGCCGCTTGAGCAGTTTTCCACCAACTCGCTGGAACAGCACTGGCTGCCGTTTACCCAGAACCGCGATTTCAAGAAGGCGCCGCGCATGGTGGTGAAAAGCCAGGGCGTCGAGCTTTGGGACCAGAATGGCGGCCGCATCATCGACGGCTCGTCAGGCCTGTTCAACGTCGCCGCCGGCCATGGCCGCCGGGAGATCATCGACGCGGTGCACGCCCAGATGCTACAGAACGACTATTCGCCGCACTTCCAGATCGGCCATCCCGGCTCGTTCGCGCTCGCCGCCAAGCTGTCGCGCCACCTGCCCGAACCGTTCAACCATGTCTTCTTCGTCAATTCCGGTTCGGAGGCCATCGACACCGCATTGAAGATGGTGATGGCCTATCATCGCGCCCGCGGCGACAGCCAGCGCATCCGCTTCGTCAGCCGCGAGCGCGCCTATCACGGCGTCAATATCGGCGGCGTGTCGCTGTCGGGCATGGTCAAGAACCGCGAGGGCTTTCCGGTCGTCATGCCGAACATCGTCATGATGCGCCACACCTGGGACGCGGAGCGGACATTCGAGCGCGGCCAGCCCGAGCACGGAGCCGAGCTTGCCGAAGACCTACAGCGCCATTGCGAGACCTATGGCGGCTCCACCATCGCCGCCGTCTTCGTCGAGCCGGTCGCCGGCTCGACCGGCACGCTGGTGCCGCCGAAGGGCTATCTGGAGCGCCTGCGCCGGATCTGCGACCAACACGGCATCCTTCTGGTGTTCGACGAGGTCATCACCGGTTTCGGCCGCCTCGGCAAGCCGTTCGCCAGCCATGCCTTCAACGTCACGCCCGACATCATCACCATGGCCAAGGCGCTGACCAACGGCGCCATTCCGATGGGCGCGGTGGCAGCCAGGGACGACATCTACGAGACGGTCACGAATGCCTCGCCCGAATCGGCGATCGAGTTCTTCCACGGCTACACCTATTCCGCCCACCCCGTCGCCTGCGCCGCCGGCCTTGCGACACTGCAGATCTACGAGGACGAGGGCCTTTACGAGCGCGCCGCCTCGCTGTCGGACTATTTCCTCGACGCGGTCTGGTCGCTGAAGGACATCCCGGTGGTGCGCGACCTGCGCGGCTACGGCCTGATGGCCGGCATCGAGATCTGGCCGGAGGAAGGCAAGCCCGGCGCCCGCGGCAACGCCTTGCAAAAGGAGATGTTCTGGAACGGCTGCCACGTCAAGTGGACCGGCGACACCGGCATCGTCGCCCCGGCGCTGGTGAGCGAGAAGATCCATGTCGACGAGATCGTCGACTGTTTCCGCAAGACGCTGGAGAAAATCCCCGTCTAATGCGGCGCAAGACGACCTGACGAAGCCAATGGCCGGCCCGCCGGCCATTTGCATTTCCGCCGCAATGCGCCCAGACAGATGCTTGCGATGATCGGCCGGAGGCAAAACCGATGACGTCGAACTGGCAGTTCTGGGCAATACTTGCCGCTATATTCGCGGCGCTGACCGCCATTTTCGCCAAGGTCGGCGTCGGCGAGATCAACTCCAACTTCGCGACATTCCTCAGAACCCTCGTGGTGGCCGCGACCCTGCCCCTGCTGCTTCTGACCACCGGGGAGTTCCAGCCGCTGTCGCAGGTCCCGTCGAGGACGCTTGTGTTCCTGGTGCTGTCGGGCCTTGCGACCGGCGCTTCGTGGCTGTGCTATTTCCGTGCGCTGCAGATCGGCAAGGCGTCGCAGGTGGCGCCGGTCGACAAGCTCAGCGTCGTTTTCGTCGCCATCATCGCCGCGCTGTTCCTCGGCGAGCGGCTATCGGTCACGGGCTGGTCCGGGATCGCGCTCATCAGCGTCGGCGCGATCCTGCTCGCCACCGCCTGACCATGCATGGCCGGCAACAACCACTCGGCGCATCAGCGACAGCAAAACACCAATAACGCGCTTTCAAGTAATTTAATATCAATTTGGAATTAATTATCGAGGCTAAATAACAGCGCGATTTGACAAAATAAAACAAAGTAAATAATATAACCGGCGGGTTGTTCAATTCGGGCGGGCTGAAAGGAGCAAATCCCATGGCGCTGCACGATCAGTTCCTCGCCCACCGCTTCCACACCGCCGTCAATCTAAACCGCTTCTATTTCGACTGGCTCTACACCTCGACGGTGCTCAACTTCACCATGCAGCAACAGACCCAGTCGCAATGGTGCTGGGCCGCCACGTCGACCAGCGTATCGAAATTCTATTCGTGGCTGAGCCCCTGGACCCAGTGCAAGGTCGCCTCCGAGGCGATGGGCGAAAGCTGCTGCGTCACGCCCGTTCCCGGAGCCTGCAACCAGCCCTGGTTTCTCAACCTGGCGCTGGAGATCACCGAGAACTTCGTCAGCTACCAGGGCGGCACCATCTCCTGGGCTGATATCAAAAGCCAGCTCGATGCCGGCCTCGTGGTCGGCGCGCGCATCGGCTGGAACGGCGGCGGCGGCCATTTCATGGTCATCCATGGCGTTTCCAGGCAGGCAGGCATAGAGTTCCTGCACATCGACGATCCGATCTACGGCAAGAGCACGCTGACCTACCAGCAGTTCGCCACCAACTACCAGGGCAGCGGCACCTGGACCCATACCTATTTCACCAAGAAGAAGTTCTATTTCATGTGGTACAAGGATCTGGTTTTCGACACGCGGCTGTTCGACCCCATCTACAAGGTGAGGCCCCTGCTCGACCTGCACGGTTTCAAGGGCGACCTGACCAGGGCGGTTCCCGAAACCGCTTTCTCCACCGCGCACTACAATTTCATCATCGGCCTCGACGCGATCAAGCGCGACATGAAGATGCCGGCGGAGCCCGCCTCGCTGCGCGTCGTCGAGATCGACGACGAGAAGGCCGTCGCACTCTACGAAGTCGGCGTTGATCCCGACCGCCCGGAGCTGATAAACATGAACAGCGACAGCGACATGTTCGATCGGCTTGATTCAAGTCTTGAAGCGCTGCGCAAGCACGGCGCCGACGCCAAGCAGCCGCCGGAGCTGCGCTCGGTGCGGGCGCCAGCGCTCAATATCGAGGCCCTGTGGCTGCACTTTCCAGGCTCCACGGAAGACAAGTTCAAGCTGGTGCGAAGCTTCGGCGGATCGCAGGGCGACGCAAACAAGGTCTATGGCGAGGCCGAGTTCAAGGAGTTGCTGTTGGCGCTCGCCGAAATCGCACGCAAGCAGGACGACGAGATGGGCGCCTGAAGGCGGGCTCGATCAGCCTGTCAGGCAGCTCAGCGCCATGTCGTCGAGCGTCACCGTGGTGAACCCGGACGCGGGGTCGCTCACGGCCGCCATATAGCTCGCCACGCCGTCGTGGCGCCAGTTGTCGGCGGCGATCACCGCGCCCGGCGACAGTTTCGGCCGCAGCAGCTCGAAGACGGCAAGATACATGCTTTTCCAGCCGTCGAGCAGCACGAAATCGATCGGGCCGGCGATATCGGCGAGCGTCTGTCGCGCATCGCCCTCGATGACGGTGGCGTATTCGGAAAGCCCGGCTCGCGCCAGGTTTGCCCGGGCGGCAGCACACTTGTCGGGATGAACTTCCGTGGTGATCACCTCGCCGCCATTGTCGGCCGCGGCGGCGGCCAGATAAAGCGTGCTGATGCCGAAGGAGGCGCCGAATTCGACGATCCGCTTGGCCCTGGCGGCGCGCGCCAGCAGATGGAGCAGCCCGCCCTCCTGACGCGTGATTGCCAGGTAGAACTCACCAAGCCTGACGATCGGCTCCTCGCAGCCGCCGGATGCGCTGGTTCCGTCGGCATTCCTGCGGCCGGCCCAACGGTCGCGGTCGCCGCCCGCCTTTTCGTGCAGTTCGTCGAGCAGATCCCGCACTTTTGCGTCGTTCAAGGCGCTCACTCGAACACTCCCCGACCTCACTCGAAAACGATTGCTGGCCCCCTGGTGGCGGCGCTCGCCTCGCCCACCCGCTCCCAAACTTTTGCCGCGACGTCGCGATAGATCTTCGCCTCGGCGCCTTCCGGGTCGGAGGCGACCACCGGCGTGCCGGCGTCCGACGTCTCGCGGATCGCCATCTGCAACGGCACCTCGCCGAGAAACGGCACGCCGATGCGCTCCGCCTCGCGCCTGGCGCCGCCATGGCCGAAAATGTCGTGACGGCCGCCACAGTCGGGACACAGGAAATAGCTCATGTTCTCGATCAGGCCGAGCACCGGCACCTCGACCTTGCGGAACATGTTCAACCCCTTGCGCGCGTCGATCAGCGCCAGGTCCTGCGGCGTCGATACGATGACCGCGCCGGCAAGCGGCACCTGCTGCGCCATCGTCAGTTGCGCATCGCCGGTGCCGGGCGGCATGTCGACGACGAGCACGTCGAGCTCGCCCCATTCGACTTCGCGCAGCATCTGCGTCAGTGCCGAGATCACCATCGGCCCGCGCCAGATCATCGGCGTGTCTTCCTCCACCAGGAAGCCCATCGACATGACTTTCAGCCCGTAGCCTTCCATCGGCGCCAGCACGCGACCGGAAACGGCGCGCGGCCGGCCGGTGATGCCGAGCAGGCGCGGCATGGACGGCCCGTAGATGTCGGCGTCGAGAATGCCGACCTTCAGCCCGTTGGCCATGAGCCCGAGCGCCAGGTTGACGGAGGTGGTCGACTTGCCGACGCCGCCCTTGCCCGACGCCACCGCGATGATGGCGCCGACGCCGGGCACGCCCGGCTTCTCGCCGGCCGGCGCGGCGGCGCGCGGGCGCGGCTGGCGCGGCGGCGGCGCGGCGCTGCCGCCGCTTCCCGCCCTCTTTTCCGCAGTCAGCGCCACCACGGCGCCCTTGACGCCGGCAATGGCGCTCACCGCCGTCTCGGCCGCTTCCCGCAGCGGCTCCAGCGCCTCGGCCTTGTCGGCAGGCACGGTGATAGAGAAGAACACCTTGCCGTCGGCAATGAAGATGTCGGACACCATGCCGCGCGCGACGATATCGCCGCCATCCGACAGCTCGATGGCCTTCAGCGTCTCGAGCACCTGGTCCTTGGTCACAGTCATGGCGGTTCCGTTTCGTTCGTTCCGCCGTCCAGATAGGCCATGCGGCGCGGAGGGACAAGCGGCCGCCAGGGTGTTCCGGTCCCGTTCTAGACGTGGAGCTTCAGTATGTTGTTCCCGGCCAGGGGCGGACGGGGCGCGGCAAGACCGAGTTGAAACGATCACGGTTTGCTAGCTGATTTCGGTGATTTGCAGCATTCCGTCTGGCCGTCAGACCCACCTCCCCCTTGAGGGGAGGTCGGCGATTGGCTTGCAAAGCAAGGCAGAGCCGGGTGGGGGTAAGGGCGAAGATCGCACTTCCTTGGCACCCCCACCCAATCGACTTTCACTTCGTTCGGTCTCTTGGGCCTCCCCTCAAGGGGGAGGCGGGGTTCAGTGCCGCGGCGTTCTCCTCGCCGGCACGAACGCCATCAAACCGCATCCATCCAAAGATGAACCGTTCTAGGCTGTAGCTGACCACCTCGAACTCGATGCCGTCATCGTCGTCGAAGTAAAACCGCCTTCCCGGTTCGTAGTCGGCATGCGAATGCGGTTCGTAGCCCGCCGCCTTCACCCGCCTCTCGGCCGCCTCGAGATCGTCGACGACGACACCGATATGATTGAGCCCGCCGCGCACCGCATAGCTCTCGTCCGCCGGCGCCTTGGCCGGGCTGCCCATCGAATAGACGGCGAGGTAGTCGTTATCGGTGCCGACATGCACGGTCAGCCCGCCATATTTGGCTTCGCCTTTCCAGCGCACATGCCAGCCGAACAGATCGCACAACCGCTCGGCGGTCTTCTCCGGGTCGGTGACGGTGAGATTGACGTGTTCGAGAACGGCTTGCTTCATCGTCCTGTCCTTTCGGTTTCTGCCGCCGCTTGACTCAAGCGGTTTGCCGAGACTAGTTCCTCAACCTAACTTGAGGTCAAGGAATTTTTTCGATGCCGGTAAAACCGCACGGACTGACGGGTTCCGACCTTCTGTCCATCGGCGACCTGGCCCGCCGCACCGGCCTGTCGGTGTCGGCGATCCGTTACTACGAGGAGGAAGGCCTGGTGGCACCCGAGCGCAACGCCGGCGGCCAGCGGCGCTTTCCGCGTTCCGACATCCGCAGGCTTTCCTTCGTCATGGCCGCCCAGCAGTTCGGCTTCACCATCGGCCAGATCCGCGACCAGTTGAAGACGCTGCCTGCGGGGCGCACGCCGACCAAGAAGGACTGGACCCGCATCAGCCGTCACTTCCGCCGCGACCTCGACGCCAGGATCGATATGCTGACCGGCCTGCGCGACAAGCTCGATAGCTGCATCGGATGCGGCTGCCTTTCTCTGAAGCGCTGCCGGCTGGTCAATCCGGACGACCGGATGGCAAGGAACGGCGCCGGACCGCGCTTCCTGATGGGCGACGAGCCGTAACCGGCGATTGACATTCCCGCGGCTTGCGGATAGCCAGCCGCCAGGGGTGAGGCCCCCGCCGCTCGCTGGCACTGCCAAGGTAAAGCCTCCTTAGACAACATCCGCCAAACGCGTTTTTCCGTGCGGTCAGATGGCAATGCGAGCGCCCGTCCAAGTCCCGCACTCAAAGAGCGCGCGAGGTTTGCGATGTACGAGAATCCGTCCGCGACGGACAATATCTTCCTTGCCGGCGGCCTGCCGGCCCTGTTCCTGAAAACCGCCGCCCCGATCATCCTCGTCATGCTGGTCAACGGCCTGTTCTCGCTGGTCGACGCCTACTTCCTCGGCCTTTATGTCGGCGCGGCGGCATTGACGGCGGTGACGCTGATGTTTCCGCTCTACATGCTGCTGGTGGCGCTTTCGACACTGGTCGCCAACGGGTTTTCCAGCGTTTTCGCCCGTCTGCTCGGCGCCGGCGAGCACGATGAGGCACGCGATGCCTTCGGCCAGGCGATCCGGTTGACGCTGGTGATCTGCGCCGTGCTGATCGCGATCTTCGTGGCGGCGGGCGGCACATTGACCCGCATGGCCGCCGACGGGTCGGCCGAACTGGCCGGCTTCGGCTACGCCTATATCTCGATCCTGATCTTCTTCTCGCCGCTGGTCTTCGTGCTGGCGATCAACATCGCCGCGCTGCGCTGCGAGGGCCGGCTCGTCGCCATGTCGGCCATCACCATGATGTCGGCGCTGCTCAACATCCTGTTCGACTATCTGTTCATCGCCCGTTTCGGCTGGGGCGTCGCCGGCTCCGCATGCGGTACCGTCCTCGCCCAGGGCTGCTCCCTGCTGACGGTCATCGCCTACCGGTTCGCGACCGGCGCGACACGGCATCGCCCGTCGCTGCGCCAGGGCTGGAGCCGCTGGGGCGAGCTGCTGGCGCTCGGCGCGCCGGCGAGCCTCGGCTATATCGGCGTGTCGCTGTCGGCGGCGCTGACACTCGCCTGCCTGCAGATCTGGGCCGGCCCGACCTACGAGGCGACCGCCGGCGCCTTCGGCATCATCACCAGGCTGATGACCTTCGCCTACCTGCCGCTGCTTGGCCTTTCCATGGCGTTCCAGACCATCGTCGGCAACAATTTCGGCGCCCGCATCTGGCCGCGCTCCAACGCCAGCCTCAAATTCGCGCTGCTGCTGGCGCTCGCATACTGCGCCACCGTCGAGGCGACCTATATCGGCAATCGCGACACGATCGGCTTCCTGTTCGTCGACGATCGTGCGATTGCCGCTGAGATCGGCCGCATCCTGCCCTACGCCGTCGCGCTAATGGTGCTGTTCGGGCCGCTGATGATGATCGGCAACTATTTCCAGGCGATCGGCGACGCCGCCCGCGCCGCGCTCATCGGCCTGTCGCGCACCTATCTGTTCGCCCTGCCGCTGACCTTCCTGCTGCCGTTCTGGTTCGGCGAACCCGGCATCTGGTATGCCGGCATCGTCGCCGAACTGCTGGTGCTGGCGCTGACGCTCGTCGTGCTCGGCCGGCGCCGTCGCTCCCATGGCCAGCGTTTCGGCCTGTTCGAACCGTCGCATGCCGCAAGGGCGCAAACGGTAGCGGGATGATGCATAACGCCGCACCGTCTTGTATGTCGGTAAAGATGTGCGCTACTTCACGGGAATATGCATGATTACCTGACCGTTCGCGAACTGGCCGACCTGCTGCGCATCAAGGAACGCAAGCTCTACGAGATGGCGTCGAGCGGCGCGATCCCCGTCACCAAGGTGACGGGCAAGCTCTTGTTTCCGCGCGGCGCCATCTTCGCCTGGCTGAACGAGAACACCGAGTTCGGCGACCTGACGCCCGGCCATGCCGACCGGCCGCATGTGGTGACCGGCAGCCACGACCCGCTGCTGGAATGGGCGCTGCGCGAATCCGGCGGCGGGCTTGCCACCTGGTTCGACGGCTCGACCGACGGGCTCATGCGCATGAAGTCCGGCAAGGCGCTCGCCGCCGGCCTTCATTTCCACAATGCGGCCGGCACCGGCGACGCCAACACGGTGCGTATCCGCGCCGAACTGCCCTCGGCGCCAGCCGTGTTGATCGAATGGGCCAAGCGCAGCCAGGGCCTCGTGCTCGCCGAGGGCTCGTCTATCGCCCGGATGGCCGACCTTGCCGGCAAGGTGGTGGTGCGGCGCCAGCCCGGCGCCGGCAGCCAGGCGCTGTTCGAGGCGCTGCTCGCCGATGCCGGCCTGGCCCTGTCCGACCTGTCGCCGATCGTCGAAACCGCGCGCTCGGAGACCGACGTCGCCCAGGCCGTGTCGAGCGGCAGGGTAGAGGCGGGTTTCGGCATCGAGGCGGTCGCCCGCCAGTTCGGCCTGACATTCCGACCGCTGGCGGTCGAGCGCTTCGACCTGCTCGTCTGGCGCCGTGACTATTTTTCCGAACCCTTCCAGAAGCTGCTCGCCGTCACCCGCACGGACGCCTTCGCCGCCCGCGCCGGCGAACTGGCCGGCTACGACGTCACCGCCACGGGCAGCGTCCACTACAACGGGCCTTAGGCCTAATCGACATTCGGGGTTTGGAGCGCGATTTGATGGCGTTCGCGCCGTTGAGGAGAGCACCGGGCTCCACCTCCCCGCTTGCGGGGAGGTCGATTTGATGGCCGGCCGATCTCCCCTCGCGGAGGAGATCATGCTCGGCAAACCGGTCGCCGACCCTATTCGGCGGCGTCGAGCTTGTCCTGCGTCCTCAGGTCGAAATCGCTGGCGTCGTGGCGCTCGTGCAGCTGGTTTTGCGGCTCGCCGAAGGTGCGGTTGACGATGCGGCCGCGCCGGACCGGCTCGCGCTGTGCGATCTCCTTGGCCCAGCGGATGACGTGCTTGTAGGACTCGGCGTCGAGGAACTCGGCCGCGTCATAGGCCTGGTTCGTCGCCACCCCGCCATACCACGGCCAGATGGCGATGTCGGCGATGGTGTAGTCATCGCCAGCCATGTAGCGGTTGTCGGCCAGCCGGCGATCGAGTACGTCGAGCTGGCGCTTGACCTCCATCGTGTAGCGGTCGATGGCATACCGGATCTTCACCGGCGCGTATCGGTAGAAATGGCCGAAGCCGCCGCCGAGGTAGGGCGCCGACCCCATCTGCCAGAACAGCCACGACAGCGTCTCGGCCCGCTTTGCCGGATCGTCCGGCAGGAAGGCGCCGAACTTCTCGGCCAGATAGAGCAGGATCGCGCCCGATTCGAACACCCGCGTCGGCTCCGGCGTGCTGCGGTCCATCAGCGCCGGGATCTTGGAGTTCGGGTTGACGCCGACAAAGCCGCTGCCGAACTGGTCGCCCTCGCCGATATTGATCAGCCATGCGTCGTATTCGGCATCCTTGTGGCCGGCCGCGAGCAGCTCTTCCAGCATCACCGTCACCTTGACGCCGTTGGGCGTCGCCAGCGAGTAGAGCTGCAACGGGTGCTTGCCCACCGGCAGTTCCTTGTCATGGGTCGGTCCGGCGATCGGCCGGTTGATGTTGGCGAACTGGCCGCCGTTTTCCTGTTCCCATTTCCAGACTTTGGGCGGCGTGTATTCGGTGTCGTCGGACATGATCGGTTCCAATCGGTTTGGCACGGTCGCCGGGATTTAGGCGCATTGTCGCCGCATTTCAATCAAGCCGCCGGTGAAAGCACCGTTCAGCCATTCAACGTCGCGCGAGTTTCTGGAGCATGGCAAAGCCTCACCGCGGGTTGCGCCGCGGGGTTAAGCCGGTTCCGGCCTGATCCGCTTCGCTTCGTTACCGGGAAAAATCGCGAAAGCGGGAAGACGGGCGGTCGAATGGATCGCTCATCGAGGCAGTGCGGTGCGGTGCCGTGACCGCCCGTCGACGATCACCCTTGCGGGGATCGCCACCGCCTCCGCCGGGCCGGTTCTAGACCCGGCTTCCCTTGGAGGCGACGGCGGGATGATCGCACGGGCAGCGGCAGCGTGGATAAAGTCGATCACCGATGGTTGGCGCGGTGTCCCGTCGGCATTTTCCGGCCTGCATCTGGAAACGGCCGCCGGATGCGCCATACTCTGTGGAGGCGCTTGTGCCCGCGACACGGAGACCCGAAGCCATGCGGATCGGCAGACTGGCAGCCGCCCTCGCCCTTTGCCTGACGCTGTCGGCCGCGCCGGCCGGCGCGCAGGCCGTCGTCGACCTCGAACTCGTGCTGCTCGCCGACGCCACCGGCTCGATCGACCAGGCCGAGATCCGCTTCCAACGCCAGGGCTATGCCGAGGCGATCACCCATCCGCAGGTGTTGTCGGCGATACTGGGCAATGCCCATGGCCGCATCGCGCTCACCTATGTCGAATGGGCCGACGCGGTCTCCCAGGACGTGGTGGTCGGCTGGTCGGTCATCGACGACGAAGACAGTGCGGCCCGCTTCGCCGAAGCACTGATGGCGGCGCCGAGGCGCGCTTTCGGCCGCAACGCCATCGGCGCCGCGCTGCTGTTCGGCAAGGCCGAGATCGAGGAAAACGACATCAACGGCATCCGCCGCGTCATCGACCTGTCCGCCGACAGCGCCAACAACTGGAACGGCCCGTCCATCGGCGCGGCGCGCGCCGAGGTAGTCGCCGCCGGAATCACTATCAACGGGCTCGCCGTGCTGTGCCGCCACTGTTCGGGCCGGCCGGTCTCTTACGACCTGGAGGCAGCGTTCGCCGACCGCATCATCGGCGGTCCGGGCGCCTTCGTGATCACCGCCGACAGCGAGGCGACATTCGCCGCAGCGGTGCGGCGAAAGCTGATCCTGGAGATCGCTGGCTTGGCAAAAAAGCGCCGTATGGCGGCACGGTGAGCGCGCCTGCGTGACGGCAGATTTCGGTTCGCGAAAAAAGGCTGAGCCGGGAATCAGGAAAGGCGCCAACTTTCGCCAGCGCCTCCCTGCTTCAAGCGGTGCAGCCGATCAAGATTACCCACCGCACCCGAAGGTGAAACGGAATACTCCAAATCAACGCACACGCTCGAAAAGACCGAAATCATCTTTCGACTTTCCCGATCCGTCCCTGCCTGACCCGAGGGCCGTGGCAAGTCCGCCGTGGTTTCGGATTAACCGCCGTTCCACGATCTACCGGCGCGAATACGGTTCAGTGCACATCCCGTTTCGCTTCCCCGGTGGCGTCTCTTCCACGAACCGTCTTTCCGAAAAAATCCTGTCCGTTTCCCGAGCCGGGTGTTCCCCAATCGACTTTCCGGTTCCGCCGCCTTGCGAAGCCTTCCTGTCAGGGCGTGAGAGGAAGATTGCGCCGCTTTCGGCAAACCGTCAAACGGCGGCTGTGAATTGCTGTGGACGGCTGCGGGAAGCGCGAACGAATCAACGGTTTGGCGGATTGCGCCTAAACCCGCCTCTAGCGAGGTGCGGATTGCGTGTTTATATCCGTCCAGCGCTCGACACGAACGCGACAGGCCGACACAGATGCGCGAAACCGAGGAGAAACATCGATGACGACGGCACCGGCAGACCCCTCCCCCTCCGAGCTCATCGACGCGCGCATCGACACCCTCGGCGGCTGGCGCGGCACGACGCTCGCGCATCTGCGAAGCCTGATCAGGGCGGCGGACGCCGACATGGTCGAGCAGGTGAAATGGCGCAAGCCATCGAACCCGTCGGGCGTCCCGGTATGGGAGCATGACGGCATCGTCTGCACCGGCGAGACCTACAAGGACAAGGTGAAGCTGACTTTCGCCAAAGGGGCGCTCGTCGACGATCCCGCCGGCCTGTTCAACGCCGGCCTCGACGGCAATGCGCGCCGCGCCATCGACATCCGCGAGGGCGAGGCGATCGACGAGGAGGCGTTCAAGGCGCTGATCCGCGCCGCCGTGGCGCTGAACGTTTCGACCCGCAAGGCGAAGAAGTAGCCGGGCGGATTAGGGAACAAGCCGCTACCGCAGCAGGGTCTTGACGATGCCGGACGCCTTGCCGAAATCCATTCGGCCGGGATACTTCTGCTTCAGCGCATTCATGCATTTGCCCATGTCGCGCAGGCCGTCGGCGCCGGTTTCGTTGATCACCTCGGCGCAGGCCTGCTTGACGTCGTCCTCGCACAATTGCTGCGGCAGGAACGAACGGATGATGTCGATCTCGGCGCGCTCCTGCTCGGCCAGTTCGAGGCGGTTGCCCTCCTCGAACGCCTTGGCCGACTCCTGGCGCTGCTTGACCATCTTCGCCAGGATCTCCAGCACCTCCTCGTCGCTGACCGGGTCCTTGCCGGCGCCGCGATGGGCGATGTCGCGATCCTTGATCGCGGCCTGGATCAGGCGCAGGGTCGATACGCTGCGCTTGTCCTGCGATTTCTGGGCTTGTTTCAGTGCCTCGGCGATTTTGTCGCGCATGGCTCTCTCATGCTCCTTGACGAGAGGGCGAACTTAACGCCGTCGCACATGCAATGCAACGGCTTTCTGCCCTGGTAACCTATTGATATACTTATGTTTTGGTTTTGGCTACCGGTCTTTCCACGACAATTGACCGGGCCTTCGCCATCCACTATTGTCCGCCACCTGCATGCCCGATACATCATCGCCGCAGCGTCGCGAAACATTGTTTCGGGCGACTATGTGGGGTGGGACGCGCAAGCGATCAAGACCGGCCAAGCTGAAGGAACCGACATGGCGGACAACGACAATGGCGACGCGGCGGTGACGGCCGGACCGGCCCCGTGGACGCGAAAGACGACGACCGCGGTACTGGTGCTGGCCGACGGCACGGTGATCAGCGGCGAAGGGCTCGGCGCCACCGGAGAAGCGGAGGCCGAGGTCTGCTTCAACACCGCGATCACCGGCTATCAGGAGATCCTGACCGACCCGTCCTATGCCGGCCAGATCGTCACCTTCACCTTTCCGCATATCGGCAATATCGGCGCCAATGACGAGGACATCGAGGATCTCAACCCGGCGCGCCGCGCCGGCGCTGTCGGCGCCGTGTTCAAGGCTGGGATCGCCAATCCGTCCAACTATCGCGCCGCCAGGCATCTCGACGACTGGCTGAAGAACCGCGGCATCGTCGCCATGGCGGGCGTCGACACGCGCGCGCTGACCGCGCTGATCCGCGAGAAGGGCCTCGCCAACGCCGTCATCGCCCATGCGCCCGACGGCAGCTTCGATATCGACGCGCTGAAAAGGAAGGCGGCGGGGTGGCACGGCCTCGTCGGCCTCGACCTCGCCAAGGAGGTCACCTCCGGCCAGTCGTCCAAATGGACCGAGACGCCCTGGGTCTGGGACGAGGGCTTCGGTGAGGCGACCGATACGACAATGCACATCGTCGCCGTCGACTACGGCGTCAAGCGCAATATATTGCGCCTGCTTGCCGGGCTCGGCGCACGGGTGACCGTGGTGCCGGGCGACACATCGGCGGCCGACATACTGGCGCTTGAGCCCGACGGCGTCTTTCTTTCCAACGGACCCGGCGATCCGGCGGCGACCGGCGAATATGCCGTGCCGGTGATCCGCGAGCTGGTCGACAGCGGCATCCCCGTCTTCGGCATCTGCCTCGGCCACCAGATGCTGGCGCTGGCGCTCGGCGGCCGGACGGTGAAGATGCATCAGGGCCACCACGGGGCCAACCATCCGGTCAAGGATTTCACCACCGGCAAGGTCGAGATCGTGTCGATGAACCATGGCTTCGCCGTCGACGGCGACAGCCTGCCCGACGGCGTGGAGGCGACCCATGTGTCGCTGTTCGACGGCTCCAATTGCGGCCTGCGGGTGACGGGAAAGCCGGTGTTCTCGGTCCAGCACCATCCGGAGGCCTCGCCCGGCCCGCAGGATTCGCACTACCTGTTCCGCCGCTTCGCCAACCTGATCCGCGACAAGCGCGGCGAGCCGGCGCTCGACGAGCGCTGACCGGTCCCGATCGTCCGCCGCCGCCGTCGATATTCCGCGCCGCGCGCCGGCATGGCCGCGCCTGCGCGACCGACATCCCATTGAAATGAAACAGATGTAGTGACCGGCGGAATCGAATCTGTCATATCTCCGCCATGTCGGATGAACCGGTACTGTCGCATTATGCGCTCAAGCTCGATCCAATGGATCGAGACGGGGTCAAGCAGTTCCGCCGCATCGTCGACTATGTGACCGTCAATCTCGACGAGGCCAGGCGGCTGCAGTTGATCGACAGGCTTGCAAACAGCATCGCCATGTTGGAACTGGCCAGCATCACCGGCGAGGCCGCCTTCCAGTTCCGCAGCGAACTGGTGGCCGCCGCCCAGGCGATCGACAACGCCGTCGGCGACAATCGCGGCCTGGTGGGCCGCGGCCGGGTCCCGTACACCAACTGACCCCCCGGCTGTTTCGACATTCAGGGTTTGGAGCGCGAAAACCTGAACTCGATACAGCCTGAAGCATCCGGCGTCCCCCATGTCTCTATCACTCTGCGCTCGGCGACTGATTGAACGGCTCCCGGGGCACCGGCCCATCATTGACAAGGCCAACCCACCATGGCCGAGAAACGCCTGGCGCCATCGATCAAAGCACATTCGGCAATGCCGCCATATCGGCGGGCCTTGAACACGTTGCCGCTGCTGACGGCATGTTGAAGAACGCGAAGCTTGCGTTCATCGTTGTTCGTGGACGGCATCCTCCCGCCTGAAACCGGAGATTGTTGGAAGTGTCCCACCGGTTGGTGCGTTCTTGCGGCGTCTGGCTGTTGCGGGGCCTCTCCTTTGCGAGCGCGAGACGTCCCTTGAACTTCACGAGACAGGCGCATCTCTGCAACGTTCGCGAACAAGTGGAACTGCGATGTCAAGGAACGCACTCGCCGGGGGACCTGCGACATAGTCGCGTCGACACGCGACTCCGATCTCTCGCATCAGCCGGGCTTTTTTCAACGGAAGCACCGAAACCCCCTGCCGCATTGCCAAAGGAATTGCGGTGCTGGGAAGAATGGCGACGCCGCAGCCCGCAGCGACCATGCTCCCGAGTGTGAAATGGTTGGCGACCTCTTCGATGACCCGCACCTGCAAGGCATGTCGTTCAAGGAGACGCTCGGTCTCTCGACGCAGCGATGTTCCCTCCTTCATCAACAACCAGTCTTCTTGCGCGAGATCCTCCACGCTTACGCTGTCTTGGCTTGCCAAAGGGTGTGCGGATGCGACGAGAGCCACATACTGGTCTTCGGCGATCTTCCTGAAGGTCAGTGGGTTCGAAGCCATCGGTCGCGGTCCGATATAGAAGTCGAGATTGCCGTCGAAGACCAGCTTTCCGAGCATCGGCGTGTTCTCGTCTGAGAAGGTCACACGCAACTCGGGATAACGGGTTCGAAAAACCTGGACTACCTCCGGCAGGATGTAGACCGCCAGCGTCGGCGCGGCACCCACCCTAACCTCGCCCGCCTCGAGTGCGACGACCCGGCCGACATCGGCGAGTATTCCGTCAAGATCCGCAATCGTGCGTCGCAGCCGACCCAGGAAAACAGAGCCTTCGGCCGTCAAGGCGACATTGCGATTGTTACGATAGAGGAGTTTTAGCCCAAGTTCCTGCTCAAGCTTCTTGATCTGGCTCGACACGGCGGGCTGGCCGCGTCCGATCATGTCGGACGCGGCATGGAAGCTGCCCGTGTCCACGAGGGCAATGAAGGTCCTGAGTTGGGCGAGGGTCACGTTCGTCATGCGTTCACATCATAGATCAAAATTCTCGATTATTATCGTACAATAATCAATTTGACGCAATCAGCCATGAATCCTAGCCTCCCTGAAATCGAATGATGCAAGGATGATCGGATGGCGGAAGTACTGTTGCTGCGGAACCGCGACATGGTGGATCTCTTCACCACAGACGATGCGATCGCCGCAATCGAAGATGCCTACCTGGAGATGGGGCATGGGCGCGCGCAAGAGCTGCCGCGGCGACGCATTTACCAACATCGAGAGACCGCCCCAGACCACTATTACTGGTTCAACGAGATGGCGGGGGTTTTGCCAGGTATCCATTCGGCGGGGTTGCGAATTAATTCCGCCACAGTCAGCGTCAAGCGCAAGCGGGGCAATGCACGACTTGGGTTTCCAGGCGCATTTTCCGCACTCGTCTTCCTGTTTGACACCGAGACCACGGAACTGTTGGCGGTGATGCAGGATTTCCTCCTGAACCCGATCCGTGTCGCAGCCACCTCCGCCATCGTGACGAAGCGTTTGGCGCGGGATGATGCACGCGTCATGGGACTTTTTGGTTCTGGTACACAGGCCCTGCTTCAGGCGGAATGTACTGCCGCGGTCACCGGGATTGAAGAAATCCGCGTCTACAGCACTCGGGCGGAGCGGCGCGAGGGCGTTGCCAGGCAGATCGAAGAGCGGTTGAGACTGAAGGCCGTCGCTGTCGATCATCCTCGTCTCGCCGTGGAAGGCTGCGACATCGTCACCACCGCCACGAGCTCAAACGAACCAGTCTTTGACGGCGATTGGCTGGAGCCGGGTACGCATGTCAACACAATGATCGGCAGCGACTATTTCCTCGCACGGCGCGAGACTGACGACAAGACGGTACTGAAGAGCGATTTGATCGTTGTAAACTCCCGCGCTTCAGTAAAACTGGACAAGCAACCGGAACTGTACCCGCATCTTATGCGAGGCGTGCTTTCCTGGGACGACATCTACGAAATCGGCGAGCTCCTGGTCAAAAAAAATGTGCATGGCCGTTCCGCACGAGACCAAATTACCTACCACAACAACAATGTCGGGATGGGTATTCAGTTCGCGGCGATGGGGCGACTGATATACGAGCGCGCAAAAGGCAAAGGGCTGGGCACGACGGTCCCGGCCGAGTTCTTCATGCAGTACGATGACGATCTTCGGGAAATCCGTGACACTGCGTTTCTCGGCAAGAGCAAGAGAGCTTTGCAGGATGCATGACAACGGTCGTTCCCGCC
Organism: Rhizobiaceae bacterium; assembly: GCA_041397625.1. Classification (GTDB taxonomy): domain Bacteria; phylum Pseudomonadota; class Alphaproteobacteria; order Rhizobiales; family Rhizobiaceae; genus JAWKWH01. The sequence continues at coordinate 210,348 of JAWKWH010000003.1, read as the reverse complement.
GGTCTCCCGAAACACGCGGCGACGCCTTCGGTTTTTGCACAAGGAGCGATCGGAAGCCCCTGGCAGGTATTCGTGTCGTCGACGCGGGCAACATGGTTGCCGCGCCCTTCGCTTCCGTACTGATGGCCGATCTCGGCGCTGAGGTAATCAAGATCGAACACCCATTGCATGGCGACGGCCAACGAAAGCTGGAGCCCTTCAAGGACGGTATCTCGCTGTGGTGGAAGTGTATTAGCCGCAACAAGCGCTGCGTTACGCTGGACCTCAGCAAACCAGAGGGCGCGAACGTTTTTTTCGATCTCGTGAAGGGCGCAGACGTAGTCCTGGAAAACTACCGCCCCGGCACCCTGGAACGGTGGGGCCTCGGGCCCGACAAAATCCGGGCGGCCGAGCCCAAAGCGGTTATCGTCAGAATCTCGGGTTTCGGCCAGGATGGCCCCTATCGCGATCGTCCGGGCTTTGGCCGAATCGGCGAAGCGATGAGCGGCCTGACACACCTGATCGGAGACCCCGACGGACCACCAATGTCGCCTGGATATCCGTTGGGCGATCTGATCACCGGGCTCTTTGCCGCGTACTCGACAATGGTTGCCTTGCATCACCGAGACAAAGCGGGCGGTGACGGACAGGTGGTCGACATCTCCCTGTTTGAATCGCTGTTTCGCTTGCTCGATTTTGACCCGCTGCTATTTCAGCAGACAGGTGAGGTTCACACACGATCGGGCAACCAGGTCGCCTACGCCGCGCCCAGCTCGACCTATGAAACCAGCGACGGCCGCTGGATTACCATGGCCGCCAGTACGCACAATGTTTGGCTGCGGCTTTGCACGGCGATGGGCCGCGACGATCTTCCGCGGGATCCGAAGTTCGCCGACAACGCCGCACGCGTGAAGCATAGCAACGAGATCAACGGCATTGTCGCAGACTGGATCGCGGCGCGCACATCAGCGGAAGTACGAGACGCGTTCGATGCGGCAGAGGTCGCCTACTCCGGCATTTTCGACATGCGGGATGTCTTTGAAGATCCGCAGTACATCGCCCGAGAGGCTCTCATACGACTGCACGACCAGGACCTGGGGGAAGCGGTGGTGCAAAACGTCGTGCCAAAGTTCTCGGCCACCCCCGGCTCGGTGGATTGGCTCGGGCGGGAGAAAGGTTTCGACAATGAAGCCATCTATGTGGGCGAGCTAGGCTACAGTGTTGAAAAATTAGCAGAATATCGAAAGCTGGGGGTGATCTAGATCTGCTAGTTTCTGATTTTTTTGGGAATCCAGGAACAATATAGGGAGGATAAATTCATGAGGATTAAGCTGATAGCGGCCTTGGCTGCCATGGTTGTGCTTGCACCGTTGAGCGGCCATGCTCAGGACGCCTTGAAACTCACGCTCACTGGCGGAAGCCCCGCGGGCTTGTGGTCGATGTTGGGTGCGGCAGTCGACAGCGCTGTGCGAACCGAGGTTCCCGACTCGGTCATAACCTATCAGACCTCCGGCGGCGGACTGGCGAATGTCGCCATTGTTTCGAACGGGCAGGCAGAACTCGGCATCATGCACAACATCGAGCTCAAGGCGGCCGTCGAGGGCGAAGCGCCGTTCCGGGAGCCGGTCAAGAATCTGCGCGCGCTGGCCGTGCTCTATGACTGGGCGCCGATGCAGTTGGTGATAACACGATCGTTCGCCGAACGGTACGGTATCAAAACAGTAGGCGATATCATCGACAAGAAGGCGCCGGTCCGTTTCGCGGTCAACCAGAGAGGCAATATGGTCGAGGCCGTGAACCGCGCCATATTCGAAGCCTACGGCGCCACGTGGGAGGATATCGAGGCTTGGGGCGGCCAGATTATCTATGCGCCGGGCGGTGAGATGAACAACCTGTTCAATGACCGCCGCATTGATATGGGAGGAAACGGCGTATTTGTGCCCGACCGTCGCTTCGTGGAGGCGAGCCGGAACCAAGACATGATGCTGTTGCCGCTCGATGAGAAGGTGATCCAGGAAGTTGCCGCCAAGACCGGAGCGGATCCGTATGTTATCGCCGCGGGAGGCTACGATTGGCAGGACAAGAGCATTCCCACTGTCGCGCTGAGCGCAGCCCTTGTGGCAAGCGCCGACATGTCCGAGGAGACCGCGTATCAGATCACCAAGGCACTGGTGAACGAGATCGATCAGGTTCGTGGAGTGCACAAGGCCATGTCCAACCTGACTCCGAAGCTGATGCCCAGCCTGTCGCTGATCCCGTACCATCCAGGTGCGCTTCGCGCTTATCGCGAGGCCGGCCTGGCGGAGTAAAGGACTTGTGGCATCCAGGCGAAGCCCGCCTGGATGCACACACCTGACCGTGCTGCGCAAGCGATCTCGTGACAGATACGCACCGATCTCAAGGACAAGGAACACACCGTGCCGGTTTCAACGGACTCTGACGAGAAGTCGATGACGGGCTTGCTGGCTCTGTTGTTCTCAGTTGGGGCCAGACGACGCCCGTCAGGTACGATAGGCTGGGTCAGCCGTGTTCTGGCGCTGGGGACAACCTGTTATGTGCTCTACGCGGCACTGTGGTTGATCATGGATCCACTGATCCTCGTCGCGGTGTTCCTGGCGCTGATCTTGTCTTTGCTGTTCCTGGTGGTAAGCCATCGCAGCGTCGCCAAGGATGGCAATCCCCCATTTGCCGATATCCTGGCCAGTCTCGCCTCGCTGGCAACAGGCGTCTATTTTCTTGCGTACGGCGATGATCTGGTGCAGCGGATATCGCTTCTCGATCCGCTCACGCCGGCCGATATCATCATCGGATCGCTGATCTGCCTGCTGACGTTGGAGGCGACACGACGCACCGTCGGTCTTGGGCTTACCCTGCTCGTCATCATGGTGGTGGCCTACAACCTGTTTGGCCACCAGCTGACCGGAATTCTTGAGCACGGCTATATTAGCTACGAGCATTTTCTTGACCAGACGGTATACACGACCAATGGCGTTTTCGGCGCCCCGCTTCGGGTCGCCGCTACGTATGCCTTTCTCTTTGTTCTTTTTGGAACGCTCCTCGAAAAAACTGGCGGCAGCAACTTCTTCTTCAAGATCGCCGCCGCGGTGAGCGGCCGCCAGATAGGTGGACCCGCCAAGGTTTCGGTTTTCTCTTCCGCCCTCTACGGCACGATTTCCGGAAGCCCCACCTCGGACGTGGTCACCACCGGATCTGTTACGATCCCCATGATGCGCCGCCTCGGCTATCCTCGATCCGTTGCCGGTGCGATCGAAGTGGCCAGTTCCCCAAGTGGAGGCCTGCTTCCGCCGGTCATGGGATCTGCAGCATTCATTATGGTGGAAATCACCGGTATTCCCTACGTCGACATCGCGACGGCGGCCATCCTTCCCGCGTTCCTGCTCCTGCTCGGCATCTTTGTGCAGGTACATTACTATTCGAGCAAAATGGGTATCGGTCGCTTGGATCCGGCACAGATCCCCAGCGTACGCGAAGCCGTTCGTGACGGATGGTTGTTTGTGCTCCCTCTGATTGCCATCGTTGGTGCGCTGACTTACGGGTTCTCGATCAGCCTTGTCGCCACGATAGGGCTGGCGACTGTCCTTGCCGTCGCGTCGCTGCGCGAGGAGACCAGGCCAAATCTAGCCGGAATTGCCGATACCCTTATTGTTGCAGCATATAGGATGGTGCCGGTCGCCGCCGCCTGCGCTGCGGCAGGATTGGTGGTCGGAGGCATTTCGATGACGGGGTTGTCCGGCAAGCTTGCGCTTGGCATCTATTCTGTTGCCGGGGAAAGTACACTGGTCGCCTTGGTGATATCCGGGGTCATCGCGATCCTGTTGGGCATGGGCATGCCCACACCCAGCGCGTACATCATGTCAGCCGTCCTGACGGCGCCGACCTTGATTGATCTTGGAATACCGGTCCTGAATGTGCATTTCTTCCTTCTCTTCTTTGCGGTGCTGTCGGCGATCACTCCGCCTGTAGCCGTGGCGGCGTATGCGGCAGCGTCATTGGCGGAAGCCAATCCCATCGCAATCGCCACACGCGCCTGCGGGTTGGCCGCACCGGCCTTTTTCATTCCGTTTGTGTTCGTCTACCAGCCCGCGTTGCTGGGCGATGGAAGCATGGGCGCTATCATCGTCGCATTTCTGACCGCAGCAGCCGGGGTTGTCGCCATTTCGATCGCCATAGTAGGCTTTCTGAACCGTCGCCTGAACATTGTCTCCCGGCTCGTTCTCCTCCTTGGAGGGGTATTGCTGATGCAGCCCGGCATTCCGCTCATGATCATCGGCCTGTTGCTCTGCGTGGGCTCCCTCGCCTTGGGTCAGGAGCGCGTCAAAGAGCAGGCTGAACTGGCGGAGCGACAGAAAGAAACCAATCGCTGACTACCGCAGGAATTCGAAGCATCATCCGAAGGAAGGTGCTGGTGCAATCCGGAGCGACGGCCTGCTTCCCTCGATACCGGGGTCGAGGCCCATCGATGTCGTCCATTGCATGAGAGCGATGTGCTTGCTGTACCGTCGTCCCGGCAAACGATCATCGCGGCGAAGAACGATGGTGGGGTTCGCCGAGAAATATCATGAAAGGACTCGATCAACGGGTTGCGGTTAGACAGCCCGTTTCAAGACGAGACCCCACGGATGTCGAGGTCCAGGCGTGCCGCAGCACGTTTGAATTCAGACCGCGCCACAGCGCGTCGGTGCACCTCGTCGGGCCCGTCGGCAAGCCTGAGCGAGCGCTGCCCGGCATACATCCAAGCCAGCGGTGTATCGCCAGAAACGCCTGCGCCGCCAAAGGCTTGGATTGCGTCATCAATTACCCTTGCAGCCATGTTCGGCGCCGCGATCTTGATCATCGCAATCTCGTCCCTAGCCGCCTTGTTCCCCACCGCGCCCATCATCCAGGCTGCCTTGAGACAAATCAGGCGGGTCATCTCGATCTCCAGCCGGGCATTGGCAACGCGCTCTTCCCAGACCGAGTGCATGCCGATGGCCTTGCCAAATGCCTTGCGCGTCAGCAGGCGCTCGGTCATCATCTCCAGCGCCCGCTCGGCCGCCCCGATGGAGCGCATACAATGGTGAATGCGGCCGGGACCAAGCCGCCCCTGCGCGATCTCAAAGCCACGCCCTTCACCAAGCAGCACATTCGAGAGCGGCACGCGTACATCTCTGAGCGAAACCTCCATGTGCCCGTGCGGGGCATCGTCATAGCCAAAGACGGACAGGTGCCGTTCAACCGTGATACCGGCCGTGTCCACCGGCACGAGCACCATGGATTGCTGCGTATGCACCGAAGCTTCGGGATCGGTCTTGCCCATGACGATGAATATCTTGCAGCGCGGATCACCGCCGCCCGACGACCACCATTTGCGCCCGTTGATCACGTAATGGTCTCCGTCGCGGCGAATATCGCATTCGATATTGGTCGCATCCGAGGAGGCGACGGCAGGTTCTGTCATCAGAAAGGCGGAGCGGATTTCACCATCCAGCAAGGGCCGCAGCCAGCGGTCTTTCTGGGTCTCGGTACCATAGAGAAAAAGCGTTTCCATATTGCCGCTGTCGGGGGCGTTGCAGTTGAACACTTCCGGCGCGATATGGCTGCGGCCCATTTGTTCCGCAAGCGGCGCATATTCCAGTACCGAGAGTCCCGCTCCAAGCTCGGCGTCGGGCAGGAAAAGGTTCCAAAGCCCCACCGCGCGCGCACGGGCTTTGAGTTCTTCAATGATGGGCGGCACAAACCATCGGCTGGGCGCTTCGCGGTGCTGTTCGTGGTAAACCTCTTCCGCCGGATAGACATGCGCCTCCATGAAGGTGACTATCCGTTCTAAATACTCTTTCGCCTTGGGGGATGGGGCAAAATCCATGGTTTTTATCTCCTTGCGGCGTATCAGGCGTCAACGCCTGCCGCGATCTCAGCCAGACGCATGCGATCAACCTTGTCGATGGGGGTCCGGGGCATCGTTTCGATTACGCTTACGCGCTTGGGCACCTTGAAATCGGCCAGACGCGCCCTGCACCAGGTCTTGATGTCCTCGATCGTAAGCTCGGCGGCAAGCTCGACGAATGCATGGCCGACCTGCCCCCATCGCGCATCATCAACGCCAAGAACGGCGGCGGCGCGAATTGCGGGATGTGCTTCGAGCGTGATTTCGATTTCGCGCGGATAGACGTTGAAACCGCCCGATTTGAACATTTCCTTGCTACGACCGCGGAAGACGAGATAGCCGTCTTCCCGAATCTTACCCAGATCGCCGGTATGCAGGTAACCATCCGTCGTAAAGGCTGCGGCGCTGGCCTCGCGATTGCCCAGATACCCCGCGAAAGGGTGAGGGTGCCGAACCTGGATCTCGCCGTCCTCGCCATCAGGCAGGGGGGCATCGTCGGGGCCTGCGATGCGCAGTTCGAGACGAGGATCGGGTTTCCCGGTCGTATTCAGAAGGATCTCCAAATCGCGCGTGGGCGGGGTGTAGACGATAGGGCCGTTGCTTTCCGTCATGCCATATTGCTGCGAGAAAAGTGCGGCTGTCGCGGCCATCAGCTTTTCAAGCACCTCAGCGTTGATCGGCCCCGCCCCCCAACTGATGGCCTTGACCGAGGACATGTCTGTCTTGTCGAAGTCCGGATGTTCGACCATGCGGGCGAACATCGCGGGCACCGCACTGAGAATGGCGAGGCGTTCCGCCTCGATCATCTGCAGCGTCACCCCCGGATCGAAGCTTTCCGACAGGATCATCTTGCCACCCGAGGCCATTGCCAGCCCGATACCGCTGGCAAGTGCTCCGATATGGTTCACAGGCAGGTCAATCAACTGGGTGGGCGCAGAAAGGTTGAAGCGATCCGTGTGCAAGGTGTGCGATCGAAAGGCGAGGCCCCGATGGGTGATCTGGGCGCCTTTCGGCTTCCCGGTCGAGCCCGAGGTGTAAACGATGACCGCGGGGCGGTCGGCATCGAACCCGTCGAGCGCGGAACGCCAGCCGGTTCGCGCCGCGTCGAATGGCAGCGGGGCGGGCAGGCCACCGTTCTCTTGCTCGGAACCGAAGCGCATGATGGTCAGGCCGAGGTCGCGCGCGTGAAAATCCAAATCATCGCTCAGGTCGCGGGAGCCGATTTGCGTAATCGACAGAAGTACCTTCGCGCCTGAATCCGCTAGAATCTGCGACTGTTCGGGGCGTTGGTATCGGGGATTGAGGCCCAGCCATGTCGCGCCGGCGAGCCAGCAGGCCAGCAGCGAGTAGATTGCTTCGGGGCGCGGTGTGAACAACGCGGCGACGCGATCACCCGGACGCACCCCCATTTCGCGCAACCTTCTGGCGAGGGCCGCTGCCTGGCAGGCCATCGCAGCAAAAGACAGTCGCGTTTCGCCAAAGACGATGGCCTCAAGGTCTGCCGCCTCGTCGAGCACCGAATCGAGCGCGTGCAGAAGGGATATTGGCGGCATTCTCGTCATTAGCGTTCTCCCCGACAGGTCCGTTCGCTAGGCCGTGTGGACAGTTATGGATTGGGCGTGGCGCGAGACGGATTTTCGTCCCGGCCAGGCGAAAAGGCCGCCGTGGTGTCGACCCCCACAAGGGCTTTTCAACGAAGCCGGGGCGCAATTCTGCCGCGTCCTGGAAGGATATGGCCAAAACCGGCCATTTCGGCGTCGCGAAGCCTCGATGCAGGTCGACTGCGCCTTCGCCTCCGCTCCTGGATCTGTCAGGTTTTGTCTCATACCACGCTCCAATCCCCAACTGTCCGCACGGCCTAGAGCGCTGCCCCCGAAGTCAGCAGGTCGTCCAGATGGGTATCGATGAATCCGGTCCAGAGATTGCCGCTCCGGAACTGCGCGTTGGAGGCGAGCGCCATCAGGAAATCACGGTTCGTCGCGGGGCCACTGATTTCGATGGCGCGCAGGGCCGCGCTGATCCGGGCCAGCGCCTCGTCACGCGTCGCGCCCCACGCGATGATCTTGGCGATCATCGGATCATAGAAGGGCGTGATCGTATCGCCCTCGCGCACGCCGGTATCGACCCGTACATCTCCGGTCGCTGAGGGCATGCGAAAGCGGTCGAGCGTTCCCGGCGACGGCAGGAATTTTCTGGCCGGGTTCTCGGCATAGAGGCGGCATTCGATGGCATGACCATCGAGATTGCGCGCGGCAAGTTCCGCAAACAGATCCTCGCCCGCCGCCAGCCGGATCTGAGCCGCCACGAGATCGGTGCCCGTCACCATCTCGGTCACAGGGTGTTCGACTTGAATACGGGTGTTCATCTCGAGAAAGAAGAACTCGCCCGTATCGACATCGAGCACGAATTCGACCGTACCCGCGCCGCTGTAGCGCACGGCGGCGGCCAGGGCGCAGGCCACCTCGCCCATGCGCACGACAATCGCACGGTCGAGGTTCGGTGCGGGGCTTTCCTCGACCACTTTCTGAAACCGCCGCTGCAGCGAGCAGTCGCGCTCGTAAAGGTGGACGGCGCGGCCATCGCCAAAACCGAAGACCTGGATCTCGATATGGCGCGCGCGGGCCACGAAACGTTCCAGGAAAACCGATCCGTTGCCAAAGCTGCGCGCGGCGGCGGATTGGGTTCGTTCGGCGACCCTGCGCAACTTGGCCGGGTCGTCCACCCGCTGCATGCCGATCCCGCCGCCGCCCGCCGTCGCCTTGACAAGCAGGGGATACCCGATCGCCTCGCCGGCCTCTTCCACTTCATCCAGCGCACCTTCGGCAAAGCTGTCGGAGCCTGGCAGGACGGGCACGCCGGCGGCGATGGCAAGCGCCCGGGCCCGCCCTTTGTCGCCCATATCGGCAATCGTGTCAGGTGCAGGGCCGACCCATGTCAGGCCAGCCTCCCGCACGGCCTGCGCGAAGTCCGCGCTTTCGGAAAGGAAACCATAGCCCGGATGAACCGCATGGGCCCCGGTCTCTTGCGCGGCGTTCAGGAGCGCATCATGGAGAAGATAGCTTTGCGCAGCGGGCGGCGGGCCGATACAGACCGCGACGTCGGCCATCTCGACATGCAGCGCGCGGGCATCCGCTTCGGAATGCACAGCGACGGTCTCGATCCCAAGCGATTTGGCCGCCCGAATGATCCGGCAGGCGATTTCGCCCCTGTTAGCGATGAGCAATCGTTTCATGGCAGGATTACATCCGGAAGGTTCGGCCCTTGACGCCCAACTGATCGGGGATCAGCCTCCAGGCATCGTCGAGCCAGTCGTTCAGGAGCGCGCGAGTGTCGCGCGGGTCGATCAGATCGGGGATGCGGAATTTCTCGGCGGTCAGGAAGGGCGATTCCATATGGTGGAAATGACCTTCGATCTCCTCGAGCCGCGCAGCGCGAGCCTCGGGCGAGAGCACGTCGAGTTCCTTCTTGAAGGCTGCCTCGGCGCCGCCGACCACCGGGATCGAGCCCCACCTTCCCGAGGGCCAGGCATAGTGCAGGTTAAGCCCCTGCACCCGGCCGAAGGTGCTGCCAGCAAGGCCATAGCACCGCCGCGTGATAATCGCACACCACGGCACCTGGCTTTGCTCGATGGCCAAACAGACCCGGACCGAGCCCTTGACCGCGCCAGTGCGCTCCGCCTCCGGTCCGACGATGGTGCCGGGCTGATCGACGAGGTGTACGATGGGCAGGTGGAATGTGTCGCAGAGGTCGATGAACGCCTCCATCTTACCAGCTGAAGGCTTGGTCATGCCCCCGCCATACTGCATCGGATCGGTGGTGATGACACCCACGGGCCGCCCGCCGAGGCGCGCGAAACAGGTCACGATGGAACGGCCGTAGCCCTTGGACAGTTCGAACACCGAACCCTTGTCAAACACCAGATCGATGATCCGGCGCGACTTGTAGACCTTGCGCTTGTCACGCGGGATGATCTCGATCAGTTCCTCCTCGCGGCGGTCCTTGGGATCGTCGCACTTCACCACCGGCGGCATCTCGTAAACGCTCGACGGCAGGTAAGAAAGGAACTTGCGCACCATCTCGAACGCTTCTTCCTCGTTGTTCGCCTCGTTGCCCATCACGCCGCTCTCGCGCGTATGGATCTTCGATCCGCCAAGCTGCTCCTTGTCGACCTTGATGCCCATGCCGCGCTCGACAACCGGAGGGCCGCCCGCAAAAACCTGGCTAGTGCCCTTCACCATCACCGAATAATGGGCGGTGGCTGCCTTGATCGCGCCAAGCCCGGCGCAGGGACCGAGCGCGATGCCGACAACCGGGATCTTGCCCATCATCCGGCCGAGGGTCCAACTGGGATAGGCAGGCAGTTTCGTGGCCGCGTTCTGGTCAAGGATCTTGACGCTGCCGCCGGCACTTTCCACCAGGCGCACCAGCGGGATGCGCATTTCCTCGGCATAGATCTCGGAGTAGATCCATTTCTCGGACACGGTCGCCTCCGACGAACCACCGCGAATGGTCCAATCGTCGCCGTCGATCGAAATCCTGCGCCCGTCGATCAGCCCGGTGCCGATCACGGCATTGGCGGGCGTCACATCGACAAGGTTGTGATCCCTGTCATATGTCGACCGGCCGGTGAGCGCGCCAAGCTCGCGGAAGCTGCCCTCATCGACCAGCATGTCGATGCGCTCGCGAACGGTCAGCCGCCCGGCGTCGTGCTGCCGTTTCACCGCATCGGGACCGCCAAGGCCCCTTGCGATCTCGCGGCGCCTGTTGATTTCGTCGACTTCTTTTTGCCAACTCATCTGTAGCTTCCCTTTCCGCGGTCCTCTCAGATACGAACATAGGTTACACAAAATAAGATTGTTGACAATAAGAATGATTTGAGAAGAATGGCTACACCGTGGTTCCCGGCCGGTCAGCGGGAGGCCCGGTGAGGCATGGCGAACAGGGAGATACGCCAATGAGCGATGAAGCGATCGAATCCGAGATTGCCGGGACGATTTGGAAAATCGAAGTCAGCGTTGGCGACCCGATTGAGGAGGGCGATGTCCTCATGATCCTCGAATCGATGAAAATGGAGATCCCCGCGCTCGCGACCTGCGATGGCACGATCACCGAAATACTTGTCGCCGAAGGCGAAGGAATCTCCGAAGGACAGGTGCTTGCGCGCATCAAACCCAGCGCCTAAAGCATGTAAAGGCTGCCATGCCCGCAGCACAACACATGGGTTTTGATGGTTCAGAAGACTTCCCCCTTGCATCGCGCCATGCTGGCGTCTCTTAGGCCGTCGCATTCGGGAGGCGGTGAGGCACTGTCCATTTCCGAACAGATCGCAATGCAATTAGCTGATGATATCGTCAATGAGCACTACCAGCCGAACGAACGATTGCAGGAGATCGGGATATCCGAGCACTATAATGTCAGCCGCGGTCCGGTCCGCGAGGCGCTTAGGATTCTCGAAAACTCGGGGCTTGTGACCATCGTGCCGCGCCGCGGGGCGGTCGTGACCAAGCTCTCGGTGCAAGAGGTGGCGGATGTCTTCGATATTCGCTCGGTGCTGTCGGGACTCGGTGCGATGCTGCTGGCCAGTCGGCACACCGACAAGGATATCGCCATGCTGCGCGACCGATTGTCCCGGATCGAGAAGTTGGCGGAGAAGGAGGGCAAGAACGCCTCGGCCGACTACGTGGATGCGGTTGTCGAATCCGGCCTTTCGATCAGCGAGGCCACGGGCAACAAGCGGCTGAACTCGATGGTCACGCTGCTGTTTCACCAGACCATACGCTATTCCCGCCTGGGGCTTTCCACGCGCGAACGCCGGCGCCAGTCGGCGCGGAGCTGGGCGGAACTGATCGAGCAAATCGAGCAGGGACGAGTAGCCACGGCTGAAGCGACGGCCCGCAGGCTGGTTCAGCAGTCGAAATCCTATGCGATCCGCTTGCTCGAAGAGGAAGCAAACCGCTCGGCGGGCTGATCATATGCGATAGAATGCTTCCGCCGTGCCGCGGAACATTGTCACCCGCTCGCTCTGGGAGAACCCGGCGGTGAGCGTATCGAACGCCGACCAGACCCGCCCGTAGTCCGCCATCAGCCTGTCGACCGGAAAGTTCGATCCGAACATGATGCGCGTGGGACCGAACGCCTCGATACAATGCAACACGAAGGGGCGGATGCTGTCGGTGGTCCAGGAACCGTCGACCATACCGAAGCCGCTGACCTTCATGGTCAAGTTGGGCAGGCCGGCCAATTCCGCCACCGCCTGCCGCCAACCGTCCAGGTTTGCCTCGTCGCGCTCCGCCGGCATGAGCGCGTGGTCGATGACGATGGCCAGATCGGGATTGGCGCGCGCCACCTCGGCCAGCGTGCTGGCCTGGTGATGATAGATCTGGGCATCGAAGCTCAGCCCCATAGCGGCAAGGCGCTTGACGCCGGCATGCCATTGCGGATCAGCAAGGTAATCCCTGGGCGCGCGATTCAACTTCGGATCGGGATGCCGGTTGAGCACCTGCCGGATGCCGCGAAACCGGCCATGCACGGCGTGGGCCGCGAGCACCTGCGCGGCATCGGGCGCCGACAGGTCGGCATAACCCACGATAGCCGCCGGCAGGCCTGACGACCCGTCCGCCTGCGCGATCCCCTCGAGCCAGCGGGTTTCAGCAACGGGATCGGAGAAATCGTAATTGGCCTGCACATGAACGGATTTGACCAGTTCGACCCCGCCCGCGCGCGCATCGGCCAGAATATCGGCGGGCAGATAGTTGCGCATAATTGCCGCGGTATTACCCCAACCCCTGTCGCCATGATCCTCGCCATACCACGGATAACTGGCGCCGTTCGCCTCGACATCCCAAAGATGATGGTGTGCGTCGATGATCTGCATGTCGACCTCAGTCGCGGAAATCGGGCCCGATCATCGGTGTCGCCGGGCCCGTGTCATTTGCTCAAAGCGCGCCCGCCTGCTCAAGCAGCGCGATCAGGTCGGTCCGGCCCTGCTCTTCCAGGATGCGTCGTGCCAAGGCCGGATCGTAGTTACCCTTGACGGCGACCCAGGCATCGATTGCGCCCTTCTGCCACTCTGCCAGTTCGGCATCTGTAGGGACATAAATTGAAACCTTGTCCTTCATCGTACCGATAGCCTCTTCCTGCCAGGCGAGGTCATAGGCCAGGGCCTGGTCGGCGATATCCGCGGCCACCTTGTCGATAGCGTCACGCGCCCAGTCGGGCAGGTCATCGTAGCGCTGTTTGCTCATCATGACCGGGCGGCCACTATAGGAGCTTTCTACCTTCGCTACGTATTTCGCAACCTCATAGAACTTGGCCGCGGCTACGAAGACGTCCTGCAGATACATCCCCTGCACCACGCCGGATTGTAGCCCCTCGTAGAGCGACGCCCAGGCATAGGGGATAGGAACCGCGCCCCAGCCCTTCACGAGGTTGAACTCCGTGGGGCTTTTCGTTACCCGGATCTTCAGACCTTCCAGGTCTGCGGGCACGTGTACCTCACGCTCGGTATTCACAAGGTTACGGAACCCACCCGAGGAAACCGTGGCAAGCACGTGAATACCCATTTCTTCGGCTGCCTGCTTGGCCAGCTCCTCACCCAGCCAGCCCCGCATGATCTTCTCGGCTTCTTCCTGGTTCTTGAAGAGATAGGGCAGGTTCAGGATATCGAAAGTCTTGCCGAAAGTACCGAGGTTACCTGCGGAAACCGTTGTCATATCGATCTGGCCAAGCCCAAGCTGCTCCATACAGGCCGCCTCGCTGCACAGTGCCCCGCGCTGGTGAACCTCGAGGTCGATCCGGCCTTCGGAGTACTTTTCAAGGTTCGGCTCGATCACCTCGGTCAGCAGCTTGCCGAAGCCCCAGGTCGGCTGTCCGGCGACGCCGAACACAAGCTTGATCTCGGGTTCTGCCATGGCCGCACCGGCCGTCATCACAGCCAGTACCCCGCCCAGAAGCGTCGCTTTCAATGTCCCAAGTTTCATTTCGTCCTCCCTGTTTTCAGTTGTCGCGCCAGTTAAGGCGCCCTCATGGAAACTCGCTGTCATCGGTTTCTGTGATGTTCTTATGCGGCCGGAACATCGCCAGAAGCGATGCGATCAGGATCCCCGCACCGGTAACCGGCAGGATCATCATCGGATAGGTTTTCGGCAGGCTCCCCAACTCCCAGTAGGTACCGAGAATGCGTATCGCTGCCTCGTAGCCCTTTACCAGCATCAGCAGGCCCAGCGCCGCGAATGCCAGTGCCCAGAACCGCCGCAGGAGAAGCCCGATCCACGTCGGGGCAATCTGGTAGAGCGCCTCCATCGCGATGTTCGACCGCTCGCGCACGGCGATGATCAGCCCCAGGAACACCAGCCAAACATTGGCGAACAGCGTCAGCGTGTCGCCCCAGAACGGCGGATCCAGGAACACTGTCCGCATGATGATGGTATAGGCAATGAAACAAACCATTAGCACCAGCATCGTGCCGCAGATCACGGGCAGAACGCGCAGGATCGCGAAATCGGCGACATCGGCAATGCGGCTGAACGCTTTCATGTCAAAGAAACCCCAGGAGCGCCGGCAGCATGAGCGTCAACGGTGCAATGAACAGCATGAGCAGCAGAACCACGATCTCCACCGCGAGGAAAGGCAGCAATGCCGCCGCGGACTGCTCCAGCCGGCACCCGGCAATCGCGGTCGCCGTGAAGTAGCAAACACCGACGGGTGGCGTGACGGTCCCCAGCAGGAAGCCCACGACAACGACAAGCGCTGCCTGAACCGGATCGTATCCAGCGGTCTGGCAAGCCGTGACGAGCAGTGGGCCAAGGACGAGGATATTGGCCGAGGCATCCATGATCATACCGGCGATCAAAATGAGGCCCAGCAGCAGCATGGCGAATAGAAACGGCGTGTCGGAATAGCTCAGAAGCCAGCCTTGCAGCATTTCAAGCGCACCGATCCGGGTCAGCAACCAGGTGAAAGGCCCCGCTGCCGCGATGATGATGAAGACCGAGGCCGCCATTCGCACCGTCCGGTTGATCGCGCCCAGAAACGAGGTCAGATCGAGATCGCGATAAACGATCGTGCCGAGGAACAATGCTACCAAGGCGGTGATCGCCCCCGCCTCGACCGAGCTGAACCAGCCGCCGAAGATCCCGACGACGAGGATCAGCGGCACACAAAGCGCAAGCGAGGCACCCCACAATGCGCTCAGGAAAGACGGGATTGTAAAAGGTTCGTCGCCGCGCTCATGATCCTTTGCGCGCGCGATGAGCCATGCGATCAGCATGAGCAGAAGTCCGATAAGGATGCCCGGGATGATGCCCCCGGCGAAAAGCGCCCCCACCGAGAGGTTGACCGAGCTAGCCAGCACGATCATCGCAATGCTTGGCGGGATGATTCCGCCGATGGTGGAGCCTATCGCCGTGACCGCGGCAGCGTAGGCCGCGGAATAGCCCTTGCGCTTCATGTCGGGGATCATGATCGTGCCGATGGTGGCTGTATCCGCCACGGCCGAGCCGTTCATACCGGCGAAGAACATGCTGGCCACGATATTGACCTGGGCCAGCCCGCCCTGCATTCGCCCGACGATCACCCGGCTCAGGCGCATGATGCGCTGCGTGACAGATGATCCGTTCATCAGCTCGCCCGTCAACATGAAGAACGGAACGGCGACCAGCGGGAAATGCGCGATCCCCTCGTACATCTGGTGCGGCACGGTCAGTAGCGGAGCATCCCCGGTGAACAGGATGTAGGCCGTCGGCATCATGATCATCGCCAGCGCAACAGGCGCCCCCAGCACGATCAGAAACACAAAGCAGACTACAAGCAGGATGACATCCATATGGCCCTGTTCTCCTCCCTTGCAGCGGCCTGCGCTTTGCGATCACAACCGGGTTGCGATGCATCTTGAGCGAAGCTAAACTGAGAACATAAAGATTGTCAACAATATTAATTTGCCGCTACACTCCGCAAATTCGCATGAAGGAAACCTGATGAAAGCACTTATGAGCAACGCTCCCGGAGGCCCCGAAACACTCCGCATTGAAGACATCCCCGCTCCAGTACCGAACAAGGGCGAAGTTCTGGTTGGGGTGAAGGCCGTCGGGCTCAACTATCCCGATCTCCTGGTCATACGCGACCTTTATCAGTTCAAACCGCCCCGCCCCTTTGCTCCTGGCTCCGAAGTCTCCGGTGTCGTCGAGGCGGTGGGCGGCGACGTCTCCGGACTGAACGTGGGGGACAGGGTCATCGCCTTCACAGGCTGGGGCGGATTGGCCGAGCGGGCTGCCGTTGCTGCTGAAAAGGTGTCGAAAATCCCCGACAATATGCCCTTTGAGGACGCTGCCGCCTTCATGATGACCTACGGGACATCCTATCACGCCCTCAAAGACCGCGCTGGGCTTAGCGAAGGTGATACACTTCTCGTTCTGGGCGCCTCCGGCGGCGTGGGGCTCGCCGCAGTCGAGTTGGGCAAAGTCATGGGAGCGCGGGTGCTCGCGGCTGTATCGTCGGCGGACAAGCTGCAAACCGCACGCGACGCGGGCGCCGATGACGGGATCGTCTATCCCCGCGACACGGTCGATCCGAAAGCGCTTGCCGCACAGTTTAAGGAGCTGTGCGGCAAATCCGGCGCCGACGTCATCTACGATCCGGTCGGCGGCGATTATTCCGAACCGGCGTTGCGTGCCATCGGCTGGGAAGGCCGCTACCTCGTTGTCGGATTCCCGGCGGGGATCGCGAAATTACCGATGAACCTGCCGCTTCTCAAGGCCTGTAGCATCACCGGCGTCTTCTGGGGCGCGGCGGTCGAGCGCGATCCCAAGCGGCACGCCGAGGCGAGCGCGGAGCTATTCGAGTTCTACAAGGCGGGCAAGGTGAAACCGAAAGTCGAGGTCGTACGCGGACTGGAAAATGCCGCCGCAGCACTGGACAAGCTTTCGCAACGCAGGGTGCAGGGCAAACTCGTCGTCGGCCTGGACTGAAGGAAGAAAATGCCGAACCCCTTGCATGACTTCGACCGCTCCCGGCTGTCGGCCTATCTCGCCGCCCATGTGGCCGGGTTCGGCACGCTCGACAGGATCGAGAGGTTCGGCGGCGGCCAGTCGAACCCGACCTACAAGATCACCAGCGGCGCGCGCAGTTTCGTCCTGCGCGCCAAGCCCCCGGGCAGGCTCCTGTCATCGGCACATCAGGTCGACCGCGAGTTTCGCGTGCTCCAGGCGCTTTCGAACACACCGGTACCCGTGCCCCGGGCCTATTGTTTGAGCGAGGAGGCCAGTCCCCTCGGCACGATGTTCTACGTGATGGAGATGCTTGATGGCCGGATCTTCTGGGACCCGTCGCTGCCTGAGATTTCACCTGAGGAACGCAGGGCTGTTTTCAGCCAGATCTGTACAACACTTGCACGGCTACACGACGTCGACGTGACACAGGTCGGGCTTGAAGGCTTTGGAGCGCCGGGTAACTTCTTTGCCCGTCAGTTGGCGCGCTGGACCACGCAGTACCGCGCGAGCACCGGCGTCCAGGATTCCCGAATTGAGCGATTGATCGCGTGGCTCAAAGCGCATGAGCCGGGCGATAGCGGACAGGTGAGTATCGTTCACGGGGATTTCCGGATCGACAATCTGGTGTTTGCGAACGATACGAGCCGGTTGATCGGTATTCTCGACTGGGAGCTCTGTACGCTCGGACACCCTATCGCGGATCTTGCATATTTCTGCATGTGCCTTCGGCTGCCTCGGTCCGGCCTTATCCCTGGCCTTGGCTCGGCAAATCGTGCCGACCTTGGCCTGCCGACCGAAGAACAGTTCGTCGCCGACTATTGCGCGCGGCGCGCTATTGCACCGCCCGATACTTGGCCATTTGCCATGGCGTTCTCGTTCTTTCGCCTGATCGCCATCGCGACGGGCGTTCTGCACCGCGCACGGCAAGGAAACGCATCAAACCCCAAGGGCGAAGACGATATGCAGCGCACCATTGAGATGCTGATCGAACACGCCCTCGACGTGATCGAAGCGTAGCCATGTCTGATTGGAACAGATACGCGACCCGGCCCTGATTGCCATTGGGGTCGGGCATCTGATTGGGAAAACCTGCGGTGACAACATCCCCGTTATTCGTGGCTCGCGCCCCGAAACCAGTGAGGACGATCTGAAGGGGCTGGGCGCGGTCTCGGCATCTTCCGGGCTCGTTGCGTTGTTTCACGCAGTGGGTCCAACTCCCGAGGCTGAAACACTTGAGATGGCACCTGGCGGGCGAAAGCCAACGATGGTGATACGTCTGACCGCGGATGACCTTCGTGAGCAAATACGCGCCATATCGATGGTGCCGGAGGGAACCAAGTTGGGAGGTGTCAACCTGGGTACTCCCCACTTCTCGATCAACCAGTTTGCCTGCTTGATGCCGCTGCTTGAGCAGGGGGCCTTCAAGGTTCCGTTCTATATCAATACGAGCCGTGCCGCCTATGAAGAAATCAGGGAACGGGGATGGCTGAGCCTCATGGAAGCAAAAGGGATTACCGTCGTCACCGACACTTGTACCTATACGAGTACGATCATCAGGGATTTTTCTGGAGCGATGATGACGAATTCAGGCAAGTGGGCCTATTACGCGCCTGGGAACCTGGGCGCCAAGGTAGCGTTCGGATCAGTCGCGGATTGTGTGAGATCTGCGGTTCTTGGAGAGGTGTCAAGGGCATGAATGGCCACGGAACTGCGGAAATCCTGGTCAGGGGAGAGGCCGAAGCCGAGGTTCTGGCCCTGGATGAGCCGCTGAGCTTTTCCGGAGGGTTGGATTTGTCGAGGGGCATGATCATTGACAAATGGCATCCTCAGCACGGAGTTGTTCTTTCCGGAAGGATACTTTCGATGGAATCCGGCAGAGGCTCAAGTTCGGGCGCCGCTGTATTGGCGGAGGCGCTGCGAAAGGGAATCGGGCCTTGCGGTATTTTGTTGTCACAACGGGATGGGATCGTCTCTGCTGGAGCTATCATAGCAAATGATCTCTACAATCTGAGATGCCCGGTGGTCTGTCTACCCTCGGATGAAAGGACTGCAATTCGAACGGCCGACCGAATCCGAATTGATGCATCAGGTTCCGCTGCAACGATCGTGGTCAAATGACATGTTCGACTGACGCGCCATGCCGCACTCGTGAATAACCGAGGTTCCTTGACGGTCCCGTTCCAGGGCTGGAAACCGGCATGGTTTGGGCTTTTGACTGGATGGGACGATCAGCGGTGTAGGCCGTCGGGGCAGGCATTGTCGGCCTGGTCTTTGCCAGGCGAGGACCCGTCTCGACACGCCGGTTGCAGGGACGATCCCAGCCAAGACCGGGAAGGCGCCACGAGCCTCAAGCGGGCGATCCGGACCTCCACGAGAACGTACTGCGCAAATGGGTCCGGCATGGCACCAAATCGCGGCGGACGACCGGGGTTGTCTGCCGCCTCAAGGAGCGACAGGCCGCCGCAGGCCGAGATGGTCCCGCAGTGTCGTACCTTCATAGTCGGTCCGGAACAGTCCGCGGCGGCGCAGTTCCGGAATCACCAGTGAAACGAAATCGTCGAGTCCGCCGGGCAGTGTGGCAGGCAGTACGTTGAAACCGTCGGCCGCCCTACCCTTGAAGCGCTCTTCCATCTGGTCGGCAATATCCGATGCCGTGCCGACAACGATCCAGTGCCCCCTGCCTCCCGCGGTCCGCCTGGCGAGCTCGGCAATCGTCAGGTTCTCTTGCCGCGCCATATTGACGAGGAGTTGCTGCCTGCTCTTGTTGCCCTTGGCCTCAGGGATGTCGGGCAACGGCCCGTCTGGAGGGAAAGCGGACAGATCGAAATTTCCGATCATCTGCGAAAGCTGGGAGATGGCGACCGTCAGGTCGATCAGCTCCTGCAACTCCGCAAACTTATCCTCGGCTTCCGCACGTGTTTCTCCAGGGATGGGCAGAATGCCGGGCAGAATGTGCAAATCGTCTTCGGTGCGGCCATACTTGGCCAACCTGCTCTTCACATCGGAATAAAAGGCCTTTCCGTCCTCCAGCGAACTCTGCGCGGTAAACACAACCTCCGCCGTGCGAGCCGCAAGCTCACGTCCCGGTTCGGACGCCCCCGCCTGGACAATGACCGTGTGTCCCTGGGGCGAACGAGCCACGTTCAACGGCCCGCGGACGTTGAAATAATGTCCGTTGTGGTTGAGGATATGCATCTTGTCGTACTGGAAGTAGATGCCGCTGCTCCTGTCGTAGACAAAGGCGTCATCCTCGAAACTGTGCCAGAGGCCCAGGACGACATCCATGAATTCCTCGGCGCGCTCGTAGCGCTTGTCGTGAGCTGGATGTGTCTGCGAGCTGAAATTCGCGGCCTCCTCCTCGTTGTTGGACGTAACGACATTCCAACCGGCGCGTCCCGAACTGATCAGGTCCAGCGAGGCAAACTTACGGGCGAGATTGTAGGGCTCGTTGAACGTGGTCGAAACCGTACCCACAAGCCCGATCCTGTTGGTTACCGCAGCAAGTCCGGACAGGAGGGTGAACGGCTCGAAAAACGCTGAACGGCTGAGGCGCGCACCGACATCCCTGCTCGTGTCCTTTACCGCGACGGTATCGTCCAAGAAGAGCAGATCGAACTTCGCATCCTCGGCCATCTTGGCCAGTTTCACATATTCCTTGAAGTTGGCGCCTAGATCGGCCACAGCCGACGGGTGGCGCCACGACGCCGGGTGATGTCCGGGCGCCATCAGGAATGCACCGAGCGTCATGTGATTTCTGGCCATTCGATTTCCCTCCGCACTAGAGCAGCCGGCAGCAATATCCGGCACGCTACCGATACAGTCGACTTGTTGTCAACACCGTGTCTACAAATATCAAGGTGAGCTCGCACGAAGATGGGGGAAGCGCAGCGTCCGCTACTCCGTGCTAAATCCCCTGCTCCGGACAAACCTTCCGAAATCGATCCGCTGTTCGACGGCATACTGACGGGTCTTGTCCTCGGACCATCCGTAGGCCTGCGATACGCCCCAGCGATCGACGTCGCGCTGCTCGCCGAAAGGCTGTATCCGGCCTCTCCGGCGATCGTAGCCTTCGATCAGGGTCATCGCTTCGGCATCGTCGAACTGTCCCGCATGAACCGTGACTTCGAGAGGAAGCCGGAGGCTTAGCGGCGCGTCATCCTTGGCCCAGCCGAAACAGTACGCCGCGAATGGTATCACCTTGTCGGGGAGGTGCAGCCATTTGGACACGTCTTCGGGGAAATTGCGGATCTCGCTCAGGGGACACCCGACCAAGCCGACCGCTTCCGTGGCCACGATGAACCATGCAAGGGCGATCGCCGCGTCCCCGACCCCGTTGAAGAGCAGGTCGAGATGGTTGTTCGGAAAAGGCCTCTCCCTTCGCTCGAACTGGCTGGAAAGGCGTCGACCGTTCACGCAGAAGACGACGCATCGCGGAGCCTCGCGAACCCATGGCGACTGCGGAACCCGATCCGCGATCCTGTCTTGAATGCCTCGATCCACAACGACGATATCGCGTTGCTGGAGGTCGCTCTTCGACGGCGCCGAAAGCGCCGACGCTATCAGCGTTCTGACCATGTCGTCTGGAACCGCGCGCTCGTCGAAGCCACGATGCACGCGGTGGCCAGCCAGCAGTTCCAGCATGTCGGCAGCCGGCGGCGGTACGGATGCGAAGCCTGTCGCGTCGCATCCGTACCTGAGGGCTAGGAGTTCCTTGAACCTGTTACCCATATGCAGCCTTTGAGTGTGAACACGGCTGCTCGTCATCGCCGCCGTGGCAAACCTGCGCCAGATCGCCGATCATCGAAATTGGCCATACTACCCCGGCGGTGGCGCCGCCGTCAGAGTCACCATTCCTCCTCGATAGTGTACGAGCGGCATTTCCTTGTCGTTCGTCATTGCCGCGACCACACGGCCTATAACGATCGCGACACCATGCCGATGGATGATTTCCTCGACCTCGCAGTCGGCCGCCCCGACTGCGCCAACGTAGATTGGGCATCCCGTCTCAAGTGATGTCCACTGGCCTTCCTCGAAGCGCTCCGAACCTAAAACGCCTGCCTTTCCGGAGAACAGCTCGGCGACGCGTTCGCTGCCGGCAGGCAGGTAGTTCACCGCGAACCGCCTTCTGGCCAGGACATCGGCGCAGGCGGAGGTCTTTTCGTCGATCGAAACGAGCATCGTCGGCGGGCTGGCACAGACGTGGGTGGCCGACAAGCCAAGGAAGCCGGAAGGCCCGTCAGCACCATCGACTGTGATCACCGTGCTGCCGATCGCCCGTTGTCCAAGCAGCATCCAGAATTCCTTCGGATTTAGGCTCACCCGGGGCCTCCTATGCAATCCTGATGTCCGTGGTTAAACGTCTCGGAGCCCGGCAGCCGCTCACTGCCTGGCGCGCCCTGTCAGTTCCGCGCCGCGAAGTGCCTGGGCCGGACCACACCGAGGTTTTCGCGAAGGGTGCTGCCTTCATAATGGGTGCGAAAGAGGCCCCGACGCTGCAGTTCCGGAATCACCAGATCAACGAAAGCGGAAAGATCACCGGGGAAGACCGGCGGCATGACGTTGAATCCATCCGCCGCTTTCTCGGTCAACCAAAGCTCCATCTGGTCGGCGATTTCCGATGCGGTACCGATCACGACCCAATGCCCGCGACCGGCCGACACCGACTTGTAGGCGTCCTTCACGGTCCAGTTGTTGAGCTTGGCAAGATCGAGCATCATCTGGGCGCGGCTCCATTTGCCGGTAACGTCGAGTTCCGGCATGGGAGCGTCGATATCGTACTTGCTCATATCCATCTGCATGGTCTGGGACAGAAGGTTCAGCCCGACCTCCGGCGGCACGAGATCCTGGAGTTCGTCGAACCTGCGCTGTGCTTCCGCCTTGGTTGTGCCGACAATAGCCATGATGCCCGGCATAACCTTGATCGCGTCCTCTTCCCGGCCGTACTTGGCAAGCCGAGATTTTACGTCGGCGTAGAATCTCTTCGCGGCGTTGATGTCCTGTTCCGCGGAGAAAACAACATCGGCGAACCGTGCCGAGAGTTCCTTGGCGGGTTCGGATGTGCCCGCCTGAATGATCACCGGCCAGCCTTGCGGAGGCCGGGCTACGTTGAGGGGCCCTTTGACAGAAAAGTGCTTGCCCTTGTGATTTAGGACGTGAAGCTTCTCGTCGTCGAAGAAGATGCCCTTCTCCTTGTCGTGAGGGAACGCATCGTCCTCCCAAGTGTCCCAAAGGCCTGTCACAACTTCGACGAATTCGGTCGCGCGCTCGTAGCGCTCGGCGGCGCCGTAGTGCTGCTCCCTTCCGAAGTTCAGGGACTCATCCTCGTAGTTCGAGGTCACCACGTTCCATGCAGACCGTCCGGCACTGATGTGATCAAGCGATGCGAACTTTCGCGCCATGTTGAACGGCTCCATATACGACGTCGTTTGCGTCGCCGCGAGGCCGATATGGCTGGTTTGAAGCGCCAGCGCCGAGAGCAGGGTCATCGGCTCGAAATGGGCTATGTTGCGCACCGTATGCTTCAAGATCGTCTTGTCTTCTGCCAGGAAACCAAGGCGATCGGCCACGAAGATCATGTCGAACAAACCACGTTCGGCGATCTGCGCCAATTCGACGTAATGAGCGATGTTGGTTCCCGCGTCGACCACCGCATCCGGATGGCGCCAAGCAGCCAAATGCTGTCCCGTGGGTTGCAGAAAAGCCCCCAGACGCATTTTCCGTTCTGTCATTCGACTCCTCCAGGTATCGTCAGGCGCACAAAACCGGATCCGCAGTCACCCGCCAATGGACTTTACCAAGCCCCACAAGAGTGTTCGCAGGCGGATATGACAAAGGCTGATCTTCGCGTCCACATGGCTCGGAGATTGCAGAAAGGATATCGTCCTGTCAAGTCATGTCGGCACGGTGTCTACAAAACTAAGGATGATACGCACGGCAACCGCCGTTGGCCACGGCTGTGGAACCGAGGAGAGCTCGATCGTCGGTTTGCCGGAACGGCCTTCCTGTCACATGCCGGACGGGCCGGCACCCCAGGTGTCCGTCAACGCGAAACCCGCGGGGAAGGGGTCGCCGTCGGTCATGCGAAGCTGCTCACGACCGTATACCCATCCGCGTCCCGTGATGCGCGGCAGGATAGCCGCCTTGTCTCCCACTTTTGTCAACCCGGCAACTTCGGCGAGGAACTCACCGCCGATGGTCGATCGGGATATCCAGCGGTCGCCGACCTTGGCCCTGCCCCGGGCGACCAGCGTGGCAAGATTGGCGGAGCTGCCCGTGCCGCAGGGCGAACGATCAACCCGGCCCGGTTCAAGTGTGGTACATGTGCGTACGACACCCTCACCCTCCAATTTCCGGAACATCACATAGGCGATCTGTTCGACTCCGCGAAGCGTCGGATGGCTGACCGGAATCTTTCCGGTCAGCAGACGTTTCAGTTCCGTTCCGGCTTCGGCCAGCAGACGCGCGTTGTCGGGCGCAATGTCGATGCCCACTTCCGACGCATCTACGATTGCATAGAAGACGCCGCCGAATGCCACGTCAATCTTGATCCGGCCCCAGCGAGGAGTCTCGACGGGAGCATCGAGAACTTCAACGAAGCTAGGAACGTTGTCGAGTGTAACCGAAACGCACTCCCCTTTGCGGCATTTCGCGCGAGCCACCACCAGACCTGCCGGCGTATCCAGACGGACGACCGTTTCAGGCTCGGTCATCGGCACGCGACCGCTTTCGAGAAGTGCGGTCACGACACAGATGCAGTTGCTACCCGACATCGGATGAGCCCGATCGGCCTGCAGGACAATAAACCCGGCATCGGCATCCGGGCGCGTCGGCTCGATCAGCAGGTTAACCGACATGGCGACGTGCGCCCTTGGCTCGAACGTCACGAAGCGACGTAAGCTGTCGTCGACCTCGTTGATATGGTTCATCTTGTCGAGCGCGGTTGCACCTGGAATATCAGGAGCGCCATCGAGGATGACCTTGCCGATCTCACCCTGGCAATGAACCTGCAGCACATCAAGAGACTTGTCCCACACCGTCGTCATTCCGTCGTCGCCGGCTTCAGGTACCAACCCCACGGCTCTTTGCTGGCGAACTTGGTGACCTGCTTGGTCTCGAGATAGTTTTCAAGCCCCCATCGGCCGAGTTCGCGACCGATGCCGGACTCCTTGTAACCGCCCCAGGGTGCCTCGGTGAAGGTCGGCTGCGAGCAATTGATCCACACGATACCGGCACGGAAGGCCCTGGCGACCCGTTCGGCGCGAACATCGTCGGCGGACATGACCGCAGCCGCGAGGCCGAAGCGGCTATCGTTAGCCAGTTCGATCGCTTCCTCCTCCGTTTCGAACGGACGAATGCAGACGACCGGACCGAAAATCTCCTCCCGCCAAGCATCGCTTTCCAGCGGCACGTCGACAAGGACCGTCGGCTCCAGAAAGTACCCCGTCTCGAATCCGGCGGGGCGCTTGCCGCCGCAGGCAACAGTCGCACCGGTTGCCTGGGCGGCTTCGATAGCGGCGCTAACCTGTTCGTGTTGTTTCCTGGATACAAGGGGACCAAGGAGCACCCCTTCCCCGAGCCCGTCACCGATCTTGATATTGTTGGCCGCCTCCACGAGACGGGCGAGCAGCCGATCATAGATCGAGGCCTCGACCAACACACGGGAGGTGGCAGAACAGACCTGTCCCTGATTCCAGAAAATGCCGAACATGATCCATTCCACGGCCTCCTCGATATCGACATCACCGAAGACGACGAAGGGAGACTTCCCGCCCAATTCGAGGCTGACGCGTTTGATGTCCCGGGCTGCCGTCTTCATGATAGCCGATCCCACGGGACCCGACCCGGTGAACGCGAGCTTGTCGACATCCCGGTGCTCGACGATCGCCTGGCCGACCACGGAACCGGACCCTGTCACGATGTTCAGAACCCCCGCCGGAAGACCGGCCTCCTCGGCGATGGCGCCCAGTTCGAGCGCGGTCAGCGACGTCAGCTCGGCCGGTTTCAGGACCATAGTGCATCCCGCCGCCAAAGCGGGAGCCACCTTCCAGGCCGCCATTAGCAGCGGATAGTTCCAGGGAATAATTGCGCCGGCGACGCCGACGGGTTCCTTCACCGCCTTCGACAAGAACCGTCTGTCCTGTAGCGGGATGGCTTCCTCTGCTTCATTGTCGAGCTTGGCGGCGAGATCGGCGTAGAATTCGAAGCATCCTGCGGCATCCTCGATATCCCATATGGCTTCGGGAAGCGGTTTGCCGTTGTCTAGAACCTCAAGGCGCGCCAGTTCGTCAAGGCGTTCACGGATGCCCGCGGCGATGCGCCGGAGATATTCCGCGCGCTGCCGTCCGCTGGTCCTGGACCATCCGTCCTTGTCGAATGCGCGACGGGCCGCCGCCACGGCAATCTTGACGTCTTCCCCGCACGCAGCCGGAGCGCTGTGAATGACCTCCTCCGTCGCTGGGTTGATGACCTGGAACGTGGCCCCGTTGACGGGCTTCACCCAACGGCCGTCGATGTAGAGTTCGCTACGCATGGCGATTTCCTTTCTGCGATGGAGGCTCAAGCCGCCGGTTCGTGTCAAAATCGATTGACCCGGTAAGGGGCCATGTCGATGGGTGGAACACGCCCACAAACGAGGTCTGCAATGAGACGCGCGGTCGTAGCCGCATATGTCAAGCCGAGATGCCCGTGGCCGGTTGCGTAGAAGACGCCCGGGTTTTTTTCCGAAGATCCGATGATCGGCAGGGTATCGGGAAGCGCCGGACGATGCCCCATCCATTCGGTAGCCTGATCGGTTTGAAGCCCCGGCAGCGCGTCCTCGGCGTGCCTTACCAGAACCTTTGCCCGACGAAAGTTCGGCGCAGCGTCGAGCCCCGCCATCTCGACCGTCCCGCCGATCCTCAGTCCGCCCGCCGTTGGTGTGACCATGAAGGCGCGGGCGGGCCAGATCAGTGAATGACGCAGTTCCACGCCGGGCGTCGAAAGCTGCGTGTGATAGCCTCGCTCGGTCTCGAGCGGGATCGGCTCGCCCAACTTGGCCGACAGCCGTCCCGAATACGCGCCGGCGGAGATAACAAACTGGGCGGTCGATATCGCGCGTCCGTCGCTGAATTGGATGGTCCAGTCGGCCGACGTCCTTGTGAAATCCACGACCTCGCCCCTGAGCACCCTACCCCCGGCCGCCTCGAACCGCTCGCAAAGCGCCGTCACGAGTTCGAAGGGATCCCTGATCGACAGGTTCTCGGGAAACAGCACAACCTTGCTGAAGGCAGGCGACAAGGCGGGTTCGAGGTCCCGCGCGGCCTCGCAGTCCAGAACCTCGTGGGCCAGCCCATAACGTTCAAGAACATCGATATGGTCCCTGTCAGCATCGAACTCGGCATCGTTGGCATAAAGGCTCAGACAGCCCTCCCGGGACAGCACATCCATCAGCCCTACAGACTTGAGAAGAGCCAGCAGGTCTCCGTGGACACGCTTGCACAGCACTGCTCCGGCCGCCTCGATCTGCCGGACGCGGCTGGGAAGGCCTGCCATGATGAACCTGGCGAGCCATGGCATGAGCTTTGGCATGTAGCCCGCCCGAAAACTAACCGGACCATTCGGATCGATCAGCCAGAACGGCATCTTCGACCAGACCGATGGACGGGATGACGGCAGGAATTCCGTTACCGCGACGCTAGCCATATTGCCATAGGAAGCACCCATCCCCGGCCGATCCCGATCGATCAGCACAACCTGGAAACCATTGCGCTGCAACTCGAAGGCGATTGACACGCCAACGATTCCCGCGCCGACAACCGCGACTTGAGACAATCCCACTGCGAGAATATCTTTCTGGACTTTCAGCGTTGAAGACAGTCTATTAAGGCGCAACTATGTCGTCACAAAGTCGACAAAGTCAAGCGATCAGGGCGTTTGCCGATGCGTAATTTTTTTGTATTGATAGCCCGATTCTGCAAGGGGACACTGATTTATGGCGCATGAACCGGAAATCCGTCGGGTAAGGGGAACAGGATGGAAAAGCGTGTACGACACGCTTCGGATGGAGATCCTGAATCTTACCCTGAAGCCAGGCCAGCTCCTCGACGAGACCACGCTCGCCGAGCGTTTCGATATGTCGCGCTCGCCTGTTCGCGAGGCCTTGATCAGATTGGCCGGTGAAGAACTCGTGATCACCTTGTCCAATCGCAGCACGATCGTCGCGCCTATCGAGGTCGGCACCTTTCCAAAGTATGTCGAAGCACTTGACCTCGCCCAGCGGATGAACACGAGGCTTGCGGCCGTGTTCCGCACGTCAGCCGATCTGAAGACGATCGCACGGAAGCAGAAGGAATTCCGGGCTGCGGTCAAAACCGGCATCCACCTGAGGATGTCGGAGGCAAACAAGCAGTTCCACATGGCGGTGGCGTACGCTGGCAGGAATCCTTACCTTGCCTCGTTCTACGAACGGCTGCTGAACCAGGGGCAGCGGATGCTCCATCTCCATTTCGAGTTTTTAGAGCGAGCCGAAGACGGCTATCTCCTGACGGATGAGCACGACCTTATGTTGGGCGCCATCGAAGCGCGAAACGCCGACCTGGCCGACGAACTGGCACACGCCCACACCCGCCAGTTCCAAGACCAGTTCATACGGTTTCTCCGCGAGAACTACAGTTTCGAAATCGCACTGACGCCGCTAAAGGCAGCCGAGCAGTCATGATCGTCGACGTTGATCTGGGATCGGAATCCCAGAGCGGTTCATCTTTGGCTGGAATCGTTTGAACGCCGGTATTTCGTGTCCCAGTGAGGCACGGAAGGCGACGCGGTGTTACCACTGTGAGCCGCCCGCGACGCCGCCGGGGCGCGAAAAGACCAGGTTGAAACGGTTGCGGTTTGTCTGGTTCCATCGATATCCCAAGCTTTCCCGGCTTGGCGGTCTTCTCCGCGCCTGCCCTTCGGGCGTTCGGCTGGCGAAAGGTTCACCGGATTTTCGTCGGGCAAGCCCGACAGACCAGACCTCACCGTCGAATTCCTCTCATGATGGTCATACAGCGGCACGGGCATTCTTCTTCCCGGCACGAACGCCATCAAACCGCTCACGTCCAACGATGAACCGCTCTAGACGTGGTAATTCCAATCCCAAAATCGAACCCGAATGGACAGCCTGTTGAAAACTCACGTCTAGCGAATGTAGCTTCCGCCGTTCATATCGAGTGTGGCGCCGTTGAGCGAACGTTGCGACGAGTGAAGTACGAATGCGATCACTTCCGCGATTTCCTCGGGCATAGCCATCTCTCCGATCGGAATGTCGGCTACGGCGGACTGCTTCCCAAACCGCGCGATATAGTCTTTCGCCATATCGGTGAACACCCATCCAGGCGCGATCGCAACCGCAACGATGCCCTTGTCGCCGTAGTTGCGGGCAATCGATTTCGTCAGGTTGTTCAATGCCGCTTTGGTCGCTCCGTAAGCCATTGCCTCCGCGGCGTATCCACGCTGACCTGCACGACTGGCCAGGTTAACGATCTTGCCTCCCTCGTGTTTGGAAAAATGAAGGATCGCTTCACGGCACAGGTCCGCCGGCGCGAACAGGTTGACCTGAAATTCCTTCCGCCACATGGACTGCCAGGCTTCGAGGTCTGCCTCGACACTTTCCTCGGTCCGAATTCCCGCATTGTTGACAAGCGCGTGAATGCGGTCGACCTTCGAACAGGCCTGTTCCCAGAGCCGTGCGGCACCCTTTGGATCGGACAGATCCGCCTGCAGGATCACGCCGTTGCCGCCGATCTCCTCAAGCACCCGCTCCGCAGCCGCCCGGTCTCGGCCGTACTGGATAATCGGGGTCGCTCCCTCCTTCGCCAGCTGTCGGACAATGGCCGCGCCGATCCCCCTGGATGCCCCCGTCACCAAAATGTTCTGGTCTCGCAGTGGTTTGCTGCCGTCGGTCATCACAATCTCGCCACCGCCTATGACTTCGACCAAAGGTGACGAAGGACGTTTGTCGCATCCTCGATCTGTCCCGGCGTAAGGCCGGACAACTCATCATCCTGAAACTGGAACCAGCGGCGGCGGATGTTCTCGCGAAGCGCGGCACCCCGCTCGGTCAGCCTGTAGGTATCGCCATTGCGGGCGACGATGTTCTTCTGCTGCATCTCGATGAGGGCATCCTCCGTATCCCTGATGCCAAGAAACGTCTTGCGGGCGAGTGCGGACGTCGTCATGTCCGGCGTGTCGTCAAGCGCATCCATGATTCGCGTCACGGAAAGGTGCACACCCTCGGCCGCCCGGTGGGCATCGAACTTCTCCGACAGAAGATGGTGGACCCTGAAAATGAGCGAGATGAGGCTGTTTGCCCCTTCCGACGCGTGCATCTCGCCGTTGGCCTTCGGTACCTCCGGGCGAACCCTGACGCCAGGGTGATCGGCTGGCACCGCATAGCGCCCCTGGACGAACATCAGCGGGTCGCCTTCGAAGGTGCGGACGTTGAGGGCGCGGCCGATCTTGATAACGTGGTCGCCGCCATCGTGTGAATCTTCTGTCTTACACTCGATATGGGCTAAGGCCCCGTCGAGAACGGGGATGCCGTTCCATCCGGGAGTCGTCGCCTGCCCAGCGAATTTGTCGGTCGCCGAGCCCGCGAAGTGCCGCGACAGCTCCATCTGATCCTTGGACAGGATGTTGATGACAAATCCTTCCGCCTGCTGGAAGATATCGAAGCTTCTCGACGTCCGGGCGATGGACCAGAGGACCAGCGGCGGATCGAGAGAAACCGACGCGACCGAATTAACGGTAGCGCCTGCGTTCTGCCCGTCATGCCGTGTCGTGATGATCGCCACCCCGGTACCGAACATGCCCAAACAACGTCGGAACAACCTCGTGTCAGCGGCGGGATTTCCTTCCTCGAGTGGTATGATGACGCCCATCTGGCTAGGTCCCCTTTGATCCGAGATTGTAAATTGATCAGTAGTCCGAATACGGCAGGTAGGACCTGCGCTCCACGTCGGGAAATCTGTCCCCATTGCGGACGAACTTCGTGTGGTCGCGGATGGGGTTGGGATAGTGCTCCCAGATCATTTCACGCCCCTGATGCATCGCCGCGTTGATGAACTGCCGCGCCTTCTGGCTTTTCACGACCTCGGCCTTCAGGGTCACAAGATCCCATTGACGGCGAACCAGTTGCAGCATGGCGCGCGCGACGTCCGAATGCTCTGCAGATTCGACAAGATTGACCTGCTCGCCCGGATCGTCCTGAAGGTCATAGAGTTGGGCCGGATAGGCTTCCGAATAGACGAACTTGTACCGGCCGCGGCGGACCATCACGCGCGGTGCCACGGTCGCGCCGTCAATATGTTCGGCGAAGACTGTGCGATCCGGCTGATCCTCGGACATCAGGTCGACCAAACTGGTCCCCTCGACCTCGGTCACGAGGGTTTCCGTCGACTGCCCGCTCAGTTCGACCAGCGTCGGAAGCAGATCGACCAGGGAGACGGGTGCTTTGACGGTGGTCGGATGGTCGTTGCGAGGGTCGTGGATGATCATGGGAACCCGCAGGGAGGGTTCGAAGAGGTTCTTCTTGAACCAAAGTCCCCTCTCCCCGATCATGTCGCCGTGATCCGAGGTGAAGATGACGACGGTGTTATCGGCACAACCCGCATCTTCCAGGGCCTGTAGAAGTTCCCCAAGCTTCTCGTCGATATAGCTGATCATGCCGTAGTAGCCGCGCCGGGCGCGCCGGTACGTTTCGTCGTCGACGTCAAACTTGTTAAGTCCATAGTGGAAGTACAGCGCGCGGCTATGCGGATCCATCTCTTCCAGGGGAATACGCGGTGTGATCGGCCCGTCTATGATCTCGTTCGGATACAGGTCCCAGTACTTCTTTGTCGTAACGTAAGGATCGTGGGGTTGAGTGAACGAGACCGTCATGAACAGCGGACGACCGTCGCCGTATCGTTTCCAGTCGTAGAGATGCTGGATCGCGCGCTGCGCCACCTCATCGTCGTAGTCGATTTGCTGGCTGCGGGCCAACGGGCCGGCATCGGCGATAGTCTCGACGCTCGAAACGCCCAAAGGCGCCTCATTAGGCTGCGAATCCTCAGCGCTCTGTTCGTCATAGGTCTCCGGCGGGACCCAACTGAAATCAGCCGGATAGATCTCTGTCGTCAGCCGATCCTCATAGCCATGATGCTGATCCGGGCCAACGAAGTGCATCTTGCCTGAAATGCAGGTATAGTAGCCTGCCGCACGCAGGTAATGCGCCATGGTCGGTACCGCCGCCGGAAACTCGGACGCGTTGTCGTATGCCTTGATCCGCGAGGGCAACCTTCCCGTCATCAAAGCGAAGCGGGATGGGGCGCAGAGAGGGTAGCTGCAGTAAGCGTTGACAAATACCGTCGAGCGCCGGGCAAGAGCGTCAATGCTCGGGGTTTTGCATACGCTGTTTCCATAGACTGAAAGAGCAAATGCCGTAAGCTGGTCCGCCATCACCAGCAATATATTCGGCCGCGCCTGGGCGTCATCGACACGGTTGGCCTGTTCGAGCGGTATCATCTGGAGCGGCTCATCTTTGGTTGGAATCGTTTGAACGCAGGCATTTCGTGCCCAGGCGAGGCACGGAAGGCGACGCGGTATGAATACCGCAAGCCACCCGCGACGCCGCCGAGGCCAAAACAGCAAGTTGAAACGATTGCGGTTTGTTAAGTCCCATCAAAGCTCCGAACCCTTCCCGGCTTGGCGGTCTTTCCCCCGCCCGCCCTTCGGGCGTTCGGCTGGCGAAAGCCCCACTGGACCTTTCGTCGGGCAAGCCCGATAGATCAGACCTCACTGTCGAAATCCTCGCATGATGATTACATCATGGCTCGGGTATTCTTCTCGCCGTTACGAACGCCATCAAACCGTTTCCATCTGCAGATGAACCGCTCTAGGCGCTCCTCTCGTCGTGAAGAATACAATTTTGCCGACACAAAGTCGACATGTCAAGGTTGTTGCGGCCACTGACGGCAATGCTCCCCTCTATCGTTCGCGGGGAGCCCGGGCGTCGTCCCGAGCGTTTGCCGCCTGCGGCCAGCCCCATTCGACCAACTTGATCCAGAGTTTCTCCGAGACGGAGATACCTTCCGCTTCTGCGCGCAATTGACGGGCGAACCGGCCGTCCCCGGGAACTCTGGCCTCACCGTTACCGGCAAACGCGCGCAGCACCGTTTCAATGTGAGCCGTGAAGTTTTCGGACACCGTCGACGGGTCGACCGCCAGATAGAACTGACCGGCTGAATTTGCCGGTCCACTTCTGGACTTATCGTATTCAACGGCGAACCTGCCTCCGGAGAGGCCTGCCGTCAGCAACTCAACCATCAGTGCGATCGCCGATCCCTTATGGCCACCGAACGGAAGAAGTTTCCCGGAAGCCAGTATCTCCTTGGGATCGTCTGTCGGCATTCCATGTCTATCAAGCCCGGCCTTCATGCCGACCCTGCGGCCCTGTTGTTGAGCAACCCGCACATCGGAAATCGAAATGATGCTGCTTGCCTGGTCCCAGAGAATGGGTTCCCTGTTTCTGCGAGGACACGCAAAGGCAATGGGATTGGTGCCGAGGATCGGACGATCACCTCCATGCGGCACGACCCATGGTGCGGTGCCTGACATGGCAATGGCAATCAGTCCCTCGTTCGCCAGCGGTTGGATATCAAGGCCCAAGGCACTCAGGTGATAGGCGTTTTGCGTCACCAGGCATGCTACGCCCTGCCTTCTGGTCTGCGCGACAAGGTCCGATCGTATCTGTTCAAGGCCAAGCGCGGCGAAGCTGCTTTTGCAGTCGATGATCGTAAGACCGGGCTTCGGAGAAAATACCTCGGGATGGGGAGCCAGATTGACGTGCCCGGAGGAAGCACACTCTTGGTAGCGCTCAAGCATCGCCAGCCCGTGGCTCGCTATGCCGAGATGCTCGGCCTGACATATCTGTCGCGCCAGCGCACCCGACAGCGCCGCTGAAAAACCGAAGCCTGCAAGGACCGCGCGGCAGCCGCCGTCCACCTCCGCCAATGTGAATCGCCGTTCCATACCGGAATTCACCGTGCCCGTTCCCGCAACGCCGCCAGCCGGATGCAGATTCTCATCGAACCGGATCTCAGAAATTAAAACTGCTGAAACCGGAGAGAAACTGCTGAATACGCGGCTCGGTCGGGTTCCTCAATATCTGCTCGGGCACCCCCTGCTCCAGGATTTGCCCGTCGTGGAGGAACAGAATCCGATCCGCGACATGATAGGCGAACCCCAACTCGTGGGTGACAACGATCATGGTCATACCCTCCGCGCTGAGGTCTTTCATGACGCTCAGCACTTCTCCCACGAGTTCCGGGTCCAAAGAAGATGTAACTTCGTCAAACAACATTACATCGGGCTGCATTGCGAGGGCACGAGCGATCGCAACGCGCTGCTGCTGCCCACCAGAAAGTCTAGAGGGATACTGCGCGGCTTTCTCGCTCAAGCCGACCCTGTCGAGTTGTTTCCGCGCCTCCACTTCAGCCTCGCCACTACTTTTACCCAGGACGGTAAGCGGTCCCTCCATGACATTCTCGAGAACGCTCATATGCGGAAACAGATTGAACTGTTGGAAGACCATTCCGATGTGTTGTCGGTGCACGGATAGCGCCTTCTCGTCGTAACGAAATGTCGGCGCATCGAACAACGTGCCCACTTCCTTGCCAACAGCGCTGCCTTTGATGGAGATGCGGCCGGCCGTTGGATACTCCATGAAGTTCAGGCACCGAAGCAGCGTGCTCTTTCCCGAACCGCTCGAGCCGATGAGGCAAACGGTTTCGCCTTTCATGACAGAAAGGTCGATCGATTTGAGAACGTGAAGGTCGCCGAATTTCTTGTGAAGCTTCTCGACCTCGATGAAACTGCTGTCTGTCTGGGTCATGCCGGCCGCCCGTTATTGGAGTTCAACTTCCACTCTAGCCAGTAGGAGAGCAGCGCCAACGGATAGATCAGTACGAAGAACACGATCGCCACGATCGTGTAGACCTCCATCGGCCGATAGATGGTGTTGGCGAGTTCCTCGCCGCGGAACAGCAATTCGCCAACCGCTATGGCAGAGGCGAGCGATGTCGCCTTGAATATCTCGATCATCCGGTTCGCAAATGCCGGGATCATGCGCTTGATGGCCTGCGGTAGGATGATGCGTCGCATGATCGCCATGTACTGCATCCCGATAGCTCGAGCCGCCTCCCATTGACCGAGCTCGATGGACTGGATACCGGCGCGGAAAATCTCGGCCGAATAGGCGACAGAGTTGAGACCGATGCCCAGGGCCGCGGCGACGAACCCCGGCATCTGCACATCGATCAGAACCGGGAACGCGTAGTAGAACCAGATGATCTGTACGAGTACGGGCGTGTTGCGGAACATCTCGATGAAAGCGGAGGCCGGCCAGTTGTAGATCCGCTTGCGCGAGTGCCGAGCGGAACCGACGATGACGCCTCCAACAATCGCCATTGATAAGAGGCAAGCGGCGAGTTCCAGCGTTACGAGAATTCCCCGCAGAAAATGTGGCCAGTAAACCAGCACCTCTCCGAATTGCCATTGATATTCCATGGACGGCTCCGCTTAAGCCTGCCGGGCATCGAAACGATGCTCGATATATCGCATGATGAAGGACAACGCCGTCAGGAAGACGAGGTAGAACGCGGCCACGGTGGTGAGAACTTCAACGGGGCGATAGAGACGGGCGCTGAGGATCATTGAATTGTAGAGCAGGTCGCCATAGGCGACGACGGCCATCTGGGTTGTGCCTTTGATAAGTTCGAAGCTTCGCTCGAGGAGTGGCGGCAGCATCCGGCGGATTGCCTGAGGCAAGATTACGCGCCGCATCAATTGCGACCGTCGCATTCCGATGGCGCGCCCACCCTCCCACTGACTAATGTCAATCGACTGGATACCTCCTCGAAAGACTTCTCCGAAAAAGGCTCCGTTCTGAAGAGAAAAGGTAATCGCACCCGCGGTGAAGGCATCGAGCTTGATTCCGAGGACGACCGGAAGCGCAAAATATACCCAGAAGAGCTGGACCAGAAGCGGGGTCATCCGAAGGAATTCGATAATCCCGCTCGTCGGTATCGCGATGACCTTGTACTTTGACATTCGCAAAGCGGCAAAGACAAAGCCTGCCATTATCCCGAAGACAAGTGACACCGAAGAGATCTTCAGCGTTCCGATAAATCCTTCGACAAGAAAGTCGAAGTTGGAAAAAACAAGACGGAAATCCCAGCTCTGGCCCATGCGAGTCCGTTCTTTTTTAACAGCGCGAGAAGATTCGGTCTTCCACAGGGTGATGAGCCGGCCCCAGGCTGCAGGGCCAAGGGCCGGCCAGGAGAACTACTGCAATTCTTGTAGGCGGATGCCGGGAGCGCTCTTGGCGTTAATTCCACGGAACTCGAGAAATTCTTCGTAGGCCTGTTTGATCGAACCCTTCCAGTAGAAGTAGCTGAGCGATACACCCAGCCAGTCCCGCCAGCGCTTGTCTTCTTCCCTGCGAATGCCAACGTCGGCGGTGGAAATCAATGCCGGCTTCGGTACAACGACTTTGCCCTGATCGCCCAGAGCATGGTTCTGCATGGTTAGCCAGACACTGGACCCGGCAATAAAGTCAGTCCGATTTGACGCGAATGCAGCCACAGCTTCAGGATTGCCCTTCGCCCTGTTGAACTGAGCCTTGTCAAGCAGATCCGTCAAAATCCGGTCAGATGAAGTCCCCAAGGGCACGCCGGCAGTGATTTCGGGCTTGTTCAGATCCGACCAGTTTTCGACCGGAAGATCCTTACGCGCGAGAATTGCCATCGCATAGTAGACGAGCGTCCCGGGTGCAAAGTCAATTGCCATGGCCCGCTGAGGCGTGGCATCCAGACCGCCTACGAAGTCGAACTGATTGGCCTGAAGACCAGCTACGGCGGTACCCCATGTCGTTTCCACGCACTCCCAGTCAACCTCCATTTCTTTCGCAATCAGAGCGGCGAACGCGGGAACGATCCCCTTCCACTCCCCGGAAGCGGGATCTTTATAAGCAAAAGGTTCGCCGTTGACGCACCCCACGCGAACCATCTTGTTTTCCTGAATCGTTTCCCAGGTCGACTTCTGCTGAGCGTTGCTGACAGAGGTCCCGATCGCCAGCATCGCCGCAGCAGCGATTAGCATTTGAGTTAGTCTCATTTTTCCTTCTCCCTTTGTTAATTCCTGTGTCGCCGAGAAAATCTCTACCAGCTCCGCCCCGATACGGAATTGCCGGGTAGCCGGTACAAACCGAGATGGCTCAGGTGCCTCTATCGGAGGCTATGGTTCCCATATCGCTTTCGTTGGTCACTGAATCGTGTCGACACATTGACGACGAGATATTGGAACATTTTGGTTTTCATTGTCAACTCCGTTGAGATTCGGTGGATGCAAATTGAGAAAAACCGATCTCGCAGAGTCTATTTCCATTCCAGAATCGGCTTCATTGCGGCCTTAAATTCGGCCTTCTCGTCGTCCGTCAAAGGACCAAGAGGAGCGCGGCAGAGACCAACCGGCGTTCCTTGCAACTCGCAGCCATACTTGATCTTTTGGACGAACTTGCCACTCTCGAGAATGTTCATCGCCCGATAGAGGATCGACATCTGCTGGCGCGCCTTCACGAGGTCACCGCTTCGGAAAGTGCGGTCGAGATCGACGCAGGCTTTCACCATGCAGTTCGCGGGGCCACAGATCCAGGAATCCGCACCCCAGAGCATGAAGTCCAACGCAATATCGTCAGAGCCAGAAACAAGTTCGATACGCCCGGAGTACCGGTTGTGAATGTCGACCGCTCGCTGCAGGGCTCCTGAGCTTTCCTTGATGCCGATGACTCGGGGATTGTCGGCAAGTTCATCCATGAGTTCGAACGAGACTTCCACACCGTCCTTCGATGGGTAGTTGTAAAGGATGATGCTGACGTCCACGGCATCGAGCACAGCGCGATAATGCTGCAACAACTCATCCTGTGTGGGACGTGTGTAGAAGGGCGTCGCCAGCAGGACGATGTCGTAGCCGAGCTTCTTGGCGCGCTCGGTATTGCGGATCACCTCGCGCGTTGCCGGCGCATTGGTTCCGGCGATAAGTACCTCGCTCTCGTTCGCGAAGCTTCTAACGAACTCAAGGACTTCAAGCCGTTCGTCGTCCGACATCGAGAAGTACTCGCCTGTGGAGCCGCAGGGGACCCAGCCGGTGACGCCGGCCTCACGGAGGCTCGTCATATGCCTTTCGAGCGCCTTCAGATCCACCCGGCCCTGCGCGTCAAACGGCGTTACAAGCGCCGGCATCACACCCTGTAGCTTCATAGAAACATCCTTCCTAACAAACGCAGCAATCCACGCTTTTTCGTTTCGACACGTTGTCGACTTCACGTCGACAAATGTCAAGTGGAATGATATGGTGAGTGTGAGTTGCCCGCGAGTCGGACGCGAGATGGTCAAAGTGATTTCGGCTGCGACGGCCGACAAGGCGATCCACGGGAACATGCCGAACCGATCGCCGACAATGGCCATCGCACGATCGTCGGGTTCTTCGAGAGCCGGGACGAGGGCATCTGGAGGTCGACGGGATGCAACGCCCTCCTCCGCCGGTTCCAGGCTCGGGACGAACCGGTTGACGGGTTTCCAGATTGCGACAAATCGGGATCCCTGTCGCAACGAGAAGGAGGCTTGCCATGCCGGATCCGTTCAGGCTCTTGAATCGCCGGCTTACCCGGATGTGGCGCAACTTTCCGTGCACGCGTGACATCGTCGGCATCACTCGCGCCGGGCGGTCGCATAAACACGAAAATGAAAGTGACGGAGGCGACGATGGTACAGGAACCGACACCTGATGACATGCCGAGCGTGGCCGCGGCGGAACGCGCGCACGTCCGGCACCGCCTGAGCCGGCATAATCCCTAGGGGCATGACCCTAGTCGGCAGGCCTCTACAAAGCCCAAGAGCCGCCACCCCCCTCAAAAGAAGGAGAAGACATGCGCTGGAAACGGAGGCTCGACGTGGTCGACTGCCATTGCGAGGGCGAGATCGGCCGGGTCATCACCGGCGGCGTCGGGCAGGTGCCCGGCCAGACGATGTTCGATAAAAAACTGTGGCTGGAGCGCAATCTGGACGAGATACGCAAGCTGATCCTGTTCGAGCCGCGGGGCGCCATCTGGCACAACGCCAATATCATCCTGCCCTCCAATCATCCGGAAGCCTCCATGGGCTATGTGATCCTGGAAACGACCGAGTATCCGGCCATGTCGGGCTCGAACACGATCTGCGTTGCGACAGTACTACTCGAGACCGGCATAGTGCCCATGGTCGAGCCGGTTACCGAATTGGTTCTCGAGGCCCCGGCCGGGTTGATCCTTACGCGCTGCGAATGCCGAGACGGCAAGGTCACAAGCGTCCGCCTGATCAACCAGCCAGCCTTCTGCTACCATCGCGATGCGATGGTCGAGGTTGCCCGCCTGGGCACGGTAAGCATTGACGTCGCGTACGGCGGCATGACCTACGCGATGGTGGATGCTGCGGAGCTAGGCTTCTCGATCGAACCCCATGAGGCACGCGATCTGTGCGATATAGGGCAGCGCATCAAGGCGGCGGCAGTCGAGCAGCTTCCGGTTTCCTATCCCGGCAATCCCGACATGCCGGGCATCACCAATACCGAATTCATGGGACCTGTGCGGCGTGAGAACGGCCAGCTCGTTGCCCGCAACACGGTCGTCGTTTCGCCAGGGCGCTGCGACCGTTCACCCTGCGGTACGGGCTCATCGGCGCGCCTCGCTCTCATGCACGAACGCGGCGAACTGGAGCCAGGCGAGACCTTCATCCACGAATCAATAACCGGCAGCCGATTTACCTGCACCATCGACGGGCTGGCGAAGGTGGCCGACTACGATGCCGTGGTCCCGGCGATCGCCGGGCAGGCGTGGATCACGGGCCTCTATCAGATGGGACTTGACCCGACCGATCCCTATCCTGCCGGCTTTACGCTCAGCGACACCTGGTTCAACAGCAAGCCACAGGAATGTCCATGACTGCGCCGCTGGACACAAACTCGACGCATATTCCCTTTGATCGCCTGATTGCTCGGCTGGAAGAGATTTTCATGGAGACCGGTGCGTCCAACCATGTCGCACAAATTCTGAGCCGTAACTGCGCCGCCTGCGAACGGGACGGAACGCTCAGCCACGGGGTATTCCGCATGCCCGGTTACATCTCCTCGCTGCGCTGCGGCAGCGTCGACGGGCAGGCGGCACCCAGGATGTCCCGCGTCAGCCCGGCTTTTCTGCGCGTTGATGCCGCGAACGGTTTCGCCCAGCCGGCGCTGAACCACGCTCTCCCGCACATCGAAGCGGCCATCGCGGAATGCGGCGTCGTTGTCGTGGCCGTCCGCCACTCGCATCACTTCAGTGCGCTTTGGCCAGACATCGAACCGTTCGCAGACAAAGGCCTGGCTGCGCTTACCATGGTGACGGGCGGCCCTGCCGTCATGCCGAGGGGCGCGAGTAGCAGGGTGCTGGGGACCAACCCGATAGCTTTCGCGACCCCGGTCGACGGGTCGGTGCCGCTGATCATGGATTTCGCGACCTCCGCGATATCCCACGGAGACCTGTGCATCGCGCGCAACGAAGGTCGCCGCGTTCCCGTTGGTACGGGTATCGGGCGGGACGGGCGTGACACGGACGATCCCGGCGAGATCCTCGATGAAGGCGGTATTCTACCGTTCGGAGGGTACAAAGGAGCGGCTTTGTCGATTCTGGTGGAGATTCTGGCTTCCGCACTGACCGGTGGGCCGTTCTCGCACGAAGTTGACCTGTCTGCCACACCGGGGGCCGAGACGCCGCGTACCGGCCAGATCCTGATCCTCATCGACCCGAAACGCGGCGGAAACAACGCCTTCGGCAAACGTGTTTCCGCATTGGTGGATCTGCTTCGGCACTCGGGCATGCAGCGCCTTCCGGGAGACCGTCGTTTGGAATTCCGGGCCCGGGCCGCGCGTAACGGTATCCCGGTCTCCGACGGCATCCGCAGGCTGTTCACGTGTATGCCGTGATTTCGGTCCGGTTCTCGCCAGGCCGCAGATGCCTGGCGAGAGAAACTCGCCTGGATGCGGATGGTCGTTCGACGGCACGGCGCCGAAAGCGCGCAAACCCGCCGCGGCGGTGCGTAGATAGGTTGACGTGGGAAGACGTGCTTTTCGGCATGGAGCAGGCATCCTGTCCGGAACCAACCGCGAGAACTTCCCCACCTTGAGGGAAACTTCCCCACCCTGAACTGCCCGTTCCTGCATCGTTCTGCGCGAAACCGCGGGACAGGAAGCCGGGTCGGGGCCGGAAAACCCTTGCGTTTCGGCCACGTTGCCGATAACGCACGCAATTGGAGAGGTGGCCGAGTGGTCGAAGGCGCTCCCCTGCTAAGGGAGTAGGCGGTTTGAAGCCGTCTCGAGGGTTCGAATCCCTTCCTCTCCGCCAGCGCACATGACCATGACGACGTTTCCGGCTGCCTGAAACCGCGTGCGCCCATGCTGCCCGGCAAGCACTACTTGATATTGCGGATGATGGCCATTGCGGTCTCGTTGGCCATTTTCATGATCTTGGACATCAGGGCCAGCAACGCCTGTGCATGTTCGAAGTGCTGCTGCAGGTCCATGTTCGCCAGTTGCGCGTCGTCTCCCACCGTTTTCAGGCTCTCCTCCAGTGCGGCAAGATAGGCGCGCACATCCTGTTCGGATCGAAGACGGCCCGAATTCACCTCGGCGGCGATCAACCGCTTCCAATCGCTTTCAAACTGCCGCTGGTCGAGACCGCGGATAAACCGTACGGCCAGTTCCTCGATTTTTCTTCTCTGCGCGCGCGCCACCGTCTCGCCGGACCGGACCGGAATGACGACATCCCGCAAAACAGGCAGCGCGGCGGCCGGCGAGGCTTTCGTCATCGCCGCTGCATCCGGGACGCCTGCCGGCCAACCCGGAACCATGGCGACGACGGCCGAGAGGGCAAGCAGAACGTCCGGTTTCCGTTTTGTCATGGACACTTCCTGTTCGCTCGCAGAACTCCTGCCACTCCAAACCCCTTGTGAGTACGGATCCTAATTCCCGACGCGGAATTTCGACGGAACGCGCTGGCGGTGCAGTTTGAATCTGAACGACTGGCGCGCCGGCGTGGTGCCGGAATGGCAATCCGCGCAATTGATGTTCGAAAAGTCCTTCACGATCTTGGAGCCGTTGTAGATCTGCGCTCCACCCGGATTTTGATTGCCGCTGGCAACCCCTTTTCCCGTACCGGCCCCGTCGCCGCTGCCGGATCGCGTCTTGCCGCTGTCTGCTCCCCCCGAGCGTTTTGCGTTGCCCGGATACTCCACCGGTGCTTGCGCGCTTGCCGCATAGGCCAGGATGGCTACGCCGCCGGCGGCGGCGAGAGCCGCATTCACATAACGCCGCATGAGCACCTCCATCGTCGGGAACGCGAAAGGCTTTCCAGCCAAGCGGACCAAGCCGCTCGGCCGACACTTTACACTATATCACAAGCAGGCGGTCTCCCTTCCACACTAGCAGAAATAAAATATGTATAGTGCATACATACTGGTTTTTGTTGATGTTTATCGAAAAGCCTGTTCAATATCTAAAATTTTTTCAAATCAGTGGCATCTTGCTATGAATGAGGCACGACCTGTAAACTATGATAAAACTAGTGGCGGCCTGGAAAAGCTAGTAAAGAACTTGAGCGATCTAAATAACGAAATTGCTGGTGCAATACGGCGCGACGAAGCGCCGGAACTTATTGCGCAATTGGACGAGAGGCTGAAGGAAGCCTATGAAGAACTTTCGGAATTTGTTCCGCAGACGGATAATGAAAGAAAGCAGCTTCTCGAATATTCCCTCAGCATGATCGAGGGCAACAGCGAAAACGAGTACATCATCAAGTTCTTCATCAACATCATCAGAAAGAATCTCTGACCGGTAAGGTCAGCGGGACTCCGATTTTTCCGAGTTGTTGTTCCTGCTGAAAGGCACCGCCGGAAGTTCGAAGAAATCCGGAAACGCCCGATTGACCGGGCAGAATTCCTGCGGACACATCTCCAGGTCGCACAGGCGGCAGACATAGTGCTGGTCGTCGCCGCACTGGACGGTCTTGGGCATCATCTTGTCGACGATCGAAAGGATCGTCTTGTATTCCGCCGCATCGAGCGTCGACACCACGTTTTTCAGGACGCGCGCACGCGCCCTCAAGATGACGTCGAAGCACTCATCACCTCTGGGGGTGAGCCAGACGCTGACGATACGCTGATCGTCGCATGATCCGCGGCGGCGCTCGACGAGGTCGAACTGTTCGAGCCGGTTCAGCAACCGTACGAGCGAGGAATGTTCCAGCGACAGCATCCGCCGCAGCCTCTCGATCGAGGAGCCGGGTTCCGACCCGATGGTGACGATGGCGCCGCACGCCGTGTTGCCAAGGCCGGTCGCTTCGCGGACCGCCAGAGAAATCTTGTCGCTCAGCGCCAGCGAGAACGCGCCGATGACGTTGCCGACGAACTGCTCGGTAGAACAGATGTCGGACAGTTCGTCCATTTTCCCTGCTTCGCAGAATTTCATCAATATCCCTCCAGCGCGTCTGTGCCGTCGTTGCGGCGCCGCGACCGAGGCTCCAGGTGATCGTCCGAATCCCCGTCGCCATTTTGGTAACAATACGACGCCGGGCAAAACTAGATCAAGGGTTGTCATGCCCGCCGAATGCACGCGACCATTTGTCCGTCGCGAACAACTGCAAACCGCCCGCATCCTACATCGGCGAAACCGGTCTGCCGTCGCGGGCAAGGCCCGCCGCGACATAGTCGTTTGCACCCCCGAAGAAGTCCAACCACCGTTTCGTGATCCGCTCGCCGTAGAGCACCGGAAGCTCGTGG
Organism: Rhizobiaceae bacterium; assembly: GCA_041397625.1. Classification (GTDB taxonomy): domain Bacteria; phylum Pseudomonadota; class Alphaproteobacteria; order Rhizobiales; family Rhizobiaceae; genus JAWKWH01. The sequence goes on along the minus strand of JAWKWH010000003.1, from coordinate 166,600 downwards.
CTGTGAACCTCCTTCTTCTGCTCGGCGAAGGCCGGATCCTTGTGCTTGGCGATCCAGTGCGTTTGATCGGCGGTCACGTGGACCGGACAAAGCGAGGTGTCGGTGATGTCGGCAAAATTGGCGATCGTACGGGTCGCGACCCGCTGCCAGCGATCGACGCAAACCTCGAACAGCCGGGCAATGCGGTCGATGTCGCTTTCCTCGCGCACCGGCTTGCGCCACGCCGCAAGCGCGCTGTCGGCGACAAACCTGGAAAACGCATAGACGTCGGACGACATGTTCACGCACGGATAGGGTGCGTACATCAAAGGATCGTAAAGCGGATCGGCCCTGTTGTCCGATTGCGGACAGAAGGCGATGCATTCGAAATCGTCGAAGACGGTTGTCTGGCCGGTCACCGGGCAGCGCAGCTCGATCGCGGTGGTCAGGGCCGCTCCATTGGCCAGTTCGCAGGCACTGACCCCGGCGATCAGCTCCATCTGCTGGGCCAGAAAATGGAATGTCTCCGCCGTGTCGGCGCGCCCCTCGTAGAACCGCACGTCGTTGAACACGAACAGGCAGGCGACCGCCTCGCCGCGCGCCAGGGCGGCCTTGTAGTCGGCGAGGATCATCGGAACCGACATGCGGCTTGCATTGCGGACCATGTAGCGACCGCGGGAATATTCCCTCCGGCCGGCCACGCACGGCAGGTCGCGCGCCATCCAGGCCTTCATCGCGTCGATGATCTCGACATCCGACCTTGCCTTCGGCAATTCGCCGCCACCGAGGGGTTGCCGGTGCAAGCATGGTGCAATTTCAGGTGGTTGCGAAGGAAGTGAGTTGAGTTGAGACTGCTTCGAGGCCATCTGGAATTCCAAACTCATGCTTTTCGATTTATGTATTGTGCATACAAACTGAAATCACGGTATATCATTACGTGATCTGCATTGAGACCTTTTCGTTAAGAATTTGCCGCTGGTGATCATCATCGTTTCTCATCCGAACATTGAACTGCACATCAAACCTTCACTGTCCGAGGCGGAGGTTCGACTGCGATGAACGCGGCGGGCAGCGGCATGCCGCCGGCAGGCGTCGTCGGAAAACGGGACGTCTACCTGCTGTTCTTCGGTTCGCTGCTCTTCCAGATCGTGCAGATCGGCTGCTATCCGATACTGATCGCCCAGTCGCTGGTGCGCGACGGCTACAGCAGCTACGTGGTCGGCCTGTTCACATCCATCTCCTGGATCACGATCGTCATTCTCGGCCCGGTCGTACCGGCGGTCATTTCGCGGATCGGCTACCGCAGCACATCGATCGCCGCGTTCCTCTCGGCGATGCTCGGCCTTTATCTGCTGGTCGTCGCACCCGATCTCTACGGCTATTTCGCATCGGCCGTGCTGATGGGCTTCGGCCTGATCCTGCGCTGGATCAACTGCGACACGCTGGTGGTGGAGATGAGCGAATCCGGTTCGCGCGGCCGGCTGATCGGCCTGCACGAGGCGCTGATGGGACTGGGCATCGCGCTCGGTCCGCTGCTGTTCGTGCTCTCGGATCTGTACTACGTCGCCTGGACGTCCATCGCGCTGCTGGTTGTCGCCCAACTGGTCTTCCAGTTGACCGACATGGGCCGCGTCCCCCATCATCGCGCCGGCGGCGGCGGCAGGATTCCCGTCTCGCTCTACCTGCTGATCGCCGTGGCGCTCGCCGCCGCCTTCGTCGCCGGCTTCGTCGAAAGCTCGGCCATCGCGCTATTGCCGCTGCATTTCGCCAGTTTTGGCTATCCGCTGGCCTCGAGCGCCATCCTCGTCAGCGCGTTCGGATTTGGCGGCACGCTGCTACAACCGCCGCTTGGCTACCTGTCGGACCGGATGGGCTACAACTTCGCGCAGGCATTGTGCGCCGCATCCGTCGCGTTTTCCTGCATCGTCGTCGCCACGGCGCCACTCAATCTGCCGGTCATGCTCCTGACGCTGTTCGTGCTCGGCGCCGGCGCCGGCGGCTTGAACACGCTCGCCGTGATCGAGGCCGGGCAGACCCTTGAAGGTCCGGACATCCCCGCATCGATGACCGCCATCGCCATGCTCTACACGCTGGGCGGCGTTTTCGGTCCGGTCGCATCCGCGTCGGTCCTTCACATGGCCGGCAACCGCGGCATGATCGCCCTCTTCTTCGCCATCTGCGTGCTGTTGTTCGTCGGCATCGTCGCCAAACGCCGGAAAGCGCCGACGTAATTCCCCTCCACTCGCCAAAAAAAACGCTCCATCCGCAGATGGAGCGCAAGTTGTCCCAAAGCTTGTAGGCTGCCATGGGGAGCCCGTGCCGCGCCGGCGCGCGGAAACCGTTGCTGCGAGTCGACGCGCGCCGCCGGTGAGGACGAGCGATCGATCGGATGTATCGGAGAAAGAAGAATCCCGGCTCGAAGCCGGTGGCACGAAACGCGTCATGCTCGGGAACCATGCGTTCCCGTTCGTTGGGCGCACCATAGCGTCGGCGGGTAAACAGGCAATGAACACGCAAAGGAAATGGCCTGCCGCGAGCGGCGACAGGCCGGGAGGATGCGCATTCGGCGGTCCGTTGGCCGGACTGCCCTGGGTCCCTGTTAGCCGATCAGGCTTGCGCCGGACTGGTCAACCGGCGCGAAGCGGCGGCCTACTGGAACAGCGACAGGATCGCTTGGGCGTTGGCGTTGGCGATCGTCAGCGACTGGATGCCGAGCTGCTGCTGCACCTGCAATGCCTGCAGGCGGGTCGATTCCTTGTTCATGTCCGCGTCGACCAGCGTGCCTATGCCGCGATCGATGGCATCGATCAGGCTTGAGACGAAGTCCTGCTGAAGCGAAACGCGCTTCTTTGCCGCGCCCATGTCCGAAGCTGCCGTGGTTACCGACAGGAGAACCGCATCGACATTGGAGATCATGTCGTCGATGTCGGCATCGTCGAGGTTCGGATCGGCAACGTCGAGCGTGTCGACCGACACCGATACCGCGCCGGCGCCCGTCGTCGTGAAGGTTGAATCGAGCAAGCCCGACTGGTCGTTGGCGTCGTAGAGTTTGGTCGAAGTGATGTCGATATCGATCGTCTGTACAGTGACGCCGTTGGAATTTCTCGTGAAAGAGGACACGATCGATTGGGTCGTGGAATAGCCGGCCGCGCTGGAATCGACCGACAGCCAGTTCTCGCCGGAAAACGAGGCAGCCCCGGCAGCAGCGCGCAGCTGGTCCTGCAGGTGCAGGATTTCGGCCTGGATCTTGGAGCGGTCGACACCCCCCTCGCGAGCGGCAACCAACTTGGACTTGATCTCGTCGACGACGTCCTTGGTGCTGTTGAGCGCGGTATAGTTGACATCGATCTTGGAGGCACCGAGACCCAGGGCGTCCTGAACGGTCGACAGGGCCTTGTTATCCGAACGCATGGTCGTCGCGATCGACCAGTAGGCGGCGTTGTCGGCGGCTTCGCCGACGCGGAAACCGGTGGAGATGCGGTTCTGGACCTTCTGCAACTCCTTGTTGGTCGCCTGAAGCGACCGCAAGGCCGTCATCGCGGATGGATTTGTGTTGATACTGGTCATTCGGGTCCCCGCCTGGCCGACAATTGCAAGCTCGACATTCCGGTCGTCCGGAGCGGGAAGGCATCATGCCCGGGCCTTGCGGCTCGCCCATTATGGTTAAGAGACGATAAGCAAACGTCGTTAAATGAAGGTTAACCGGCGAAAGCGGCTCTATGCCGATGTCGAAACATCTTTTTGCCTGTCGCTGCCGCCCGTTAACACGTCGTTAACCAAGCGCCCGATAAATTCGGAACCATAGCGGGGGGGACGATTCCCGGGCATGATGCGGCTTCGCTATTTCGGTCAATCCGAAATGTCTTGGTTAGCAAGCCGGGCAATTCGAAACATTCACCGCCTTACCCCGCCCAGCGAGCCGGCCATGAGATTTGCGGCAACTACCTGCAGTGCCGCCTGAAAGACGCCCCGCCGCAAGCGGGGCGTCAAGCATTTAGGCTATGTCGACATTCGGGATTTGGAGCACGGTGTGAGGCAAAGCTGTCCAGTTCCAGGAACGGTCAATTCCCGCACCCTGCTCCCGTCGTCCCGCACCCGAAAATAAACGCAAGAAAACAGTCGGCTAGACTGGCCAAAAAAGCTGTTGGTGCGGTCGAGAAGACTCGAACTTCCACGGGTTGCCCCACAGCGACCTCAACGCTGCGCGTCTACCAATTCCGCCACGACCGCACGGAGATCGGGCAACACCCGACCGGCCCGGCGCATGTATCAAATGGACAGGCTCGAAACAAGAGCAGCCGACAAAAATGCGCAATCAGCCGCTACTTTCCGACGCGCTTGCCGGAGGTGACCGCTTTTGGTTTTATGCCAGGCCAACAGGAAGGCGGGGAAAGTTGTCGTGGAGCGTACCAACCAGCCGGATGACAACACCGCCTCCGCCGATCCGCGGCGCGGCATCGGCGAAGCAATGAATGGGACAAGGCAATTCAATCTGCGCAGCATCTGGGAGTTCGAGGCGGGTATCGACGAGGTGGCGGCGATCGCCTTCGATACCGATACGGCCTCGCTTTGGTGCGGCGACGTGCTCATGGAATTACGGACCGTTGCTGCGCCCAACGGGTTCGGCGTTGGCCATCATGTCGCCGCCCACACCAAGGGGTTCCTGCCGCATTCATTCGCATTCTCCGGCGTGACGCGGCGCTACGAGCCCGCCCGCCTGATGGTGATCGACATAACGGGCGATTTCGAGGGCACGGCCACCATCACGCTCGACAGTACCGGTACTCGCACGCTCGCGACCTTCGAGTGGAGCGTTGATTGCCGCCACCGCCTCATCCGGCCGCTGACGCTGATTGCGCCGAACTGGTTTGCCTGGAACCATCGCTGGGCGATGCGGCGCCTGGGCGAGGCCGCGCGGCGTGAAATTCTCCGTCGTCGCGCCGGGCGCAACGCCTTTCAGGTGGCCAAACCGACCTTCCCGCACAATATCGCCCTTGTCCGCTTCATTTCACGGCGCCTGCGCCTGCCGGCGGGCGGCCGGCGCATTGCCGTCGAACAGCGGGCAAAATAAAAAAAGCCGGGACTTGCCCGGCTTTTTTACTTTCATGGCGTCACGGGGTCAGTTGATCGCGTCTTTCAGACCCTTGCCCGCCGAAAACTTCGGAACGTTGCGTGCCGGAATGTTGACCGGTGCGCCGGTCTGGGGGTTGCGTCCGGTCGATGCTTCACGCCGGCTCACCGAAAAATTGCCGAAACCGACAAGGCGAACGTCGCCGCCTTTCTTCAATTCACTGGTAATCGTATCAAATACCGCCTCGATTGCCGACTGCGCATCGCCTTTCGAAAGACCAGCCGCATCAGCCACGGCCGAAACGAGTTCATTTTTGTTCATGGTGGAAAACCTCTTCCTGGTTATCTTGCCGTGTGAGCGACTCACCTAGCAGGCGCGGAGTTTATGGACTTGTTGCAACCAGTCCAAGCGAAAAACGCCGGAATTCCGGGGATTCCAAGGCCTGAACAGGCAAAATGCCGGGCAAGCCCGGCATTTTTTCTACCTATGCGTTCAATCGGCCCACCGAGGACCGTTTCAGTGCGCCACGGCGCCGGTTGAGGAGCCGGTTTCAGCGCCGGCCGCCGGGTGCGATTCGGCCGGTTCCTGCCATTCGATAGGCTCCGGCATGCGCACCAGCGCATGGTTCAGAACCTCGCCGACTCGGCTGACCGGCACGATTTCCAGACCGCTCTTCACATTGTCCGGGATCTCCGCCAGGTCCTTGGCATTCTCCTCCGGGATCAGCACCTTCTTCATGCCGCCACGCAGTGCTGCCAGCAGTTTCTCCTTCAGTCCGCCGATCGGCAGCACCCGCCCACGCAGTGTCACCTCGCCGGTCATCGCAACGTCGCTCCTGACCGGGATGCCGGTCAAAACCGAAACGATCGCGGTCACCATGGCGATACCGGCCGACGGTCCGTCCTTGGGCGTGGCGCCCTCGGGCACGTGGACGTGGATGTCCTTCTTCTCGAACATCGGCGGCTCAATGCCGAAATCGATGGCGCGCGAGCGGACATAGGATGCCGCCGCCGAGATCGATTCCTTCATCACGTCGCGCAGATTGCCGGTGACGGTCATCTTGCCCTTGCCCGGCATCATGACGCCCTCGACGGTCAACAGTTCGCCGCCGACCTCGGTCCAGGCAAGGCCGGTAACGACACCGACCTGGTCCTCGCCCTCGTTCTGGCCGAAGCGGAAGCGCGGCACGCCGAGATAGTCGGCGAGATTGTCCTTGGTGACCTTCACCGACTTGGCCTTGGTGCGCAGGATCTCGGTCACGGCCTTGCGCGACAGCGTCATCAGCTCGCGCTCGAAATTGCGTACGCCGGCCTCGCGCGTATAGGTGCGGATGATCGCCTGCAGCGCCTCGTCGGTCACCGAGAACTCTTCCGGTTTCAGCGCGTGGTTGGTCATCGCCTTGGGCAGGAGATGCCGCTTGGCGATCTCGACCTTCTCGTCCTCGGTGTAGCCGGCGATGCGGATAATCTCCATGCGGTCCATCAGCGCCGGCGGAATGTTCAGTGTGTTGGCCGTGGTGATGAACATCACGTTGGACAGGTCGTATTCGACCTCGAGATAGTGATCCATGAAGGTCGAGTTCTGCTCCGGATCCAGCACTTCCAGCAGTGCGGAGGAAGGATCGCCGCGGAAATCCATGCCCATCTTGTCGATCTCGTCGAGCAGGAAGAGCGGATTGGACTTCTTGGCCTTCTTCATCGACTGGATGACCTTGCCGGGCATCGAGCCGATATAGGTGCGGCGGTGGCCGCGGATCTCGGCCTCGTCGCGCACACCGCCGAGCGCCATGCGCACGAACTCGCGGCCCGTGGCACGCGCGATCGACTTGCCAAGCGAGGTCTTGCCGACGCCGGGCGGACCGACGAGGCAGAGGATCGGGCCTTTCAGCTTGTTGTGCCGGCTCTGGACCGCCAGATACTCGACGATGCGGTCCTTGACCTTGTCGAGGCCGTAGTGGTCGTCATCGAGAACCTTCTGCGAGAACTCAAGGTCGTTCTTGATCTTGGATTTCCTGCCCCAGGGGATCGACAGCAGCCAGTCGAGATAGTTGCGCACCACGGTGGCTTCCGCCGACATGGGCGCCATCTGGCGCAGCTTCTTCATCTCCGCCTCGGCCTTCTCGCGGGCCTCCTTGGAGAGCTTGGTCTTCTTGATGCGCTCTTCCAGTTCGGCGTTCTCGTCGCGGCCGTCCTCGCCCTCGCCGAGTTCCTTCTGGATCGCCTTCATCTGTTCGTTGAGGTAGTATTCGCGCTGCGTCTTCTCCATCTGGCGCTTGACGCGGCTGCGGATGCGCTTTTCCACCTGGAGCACGGAAATCTCCGACTCCATGAAGCCCATCGCCTTCTCCAGTCGCTCCTTCACCGAGAGCGTGGCGAGCATTTCCTGCTTTTCTGGAATCTTGATCGCCAGATGCGAGGCGATCGTGTCGGCAAGCTTGGAGTAGTCCTCGATCTGGCTGGCCGCGCCGACCACCTCGGGCGAGATCTTCTTGTTCAGCTTGACGTAGTTCTCGAAGTCGCCGACCACCGAACGGGCCAGCGCCTCGATTTCCACCTGGTCCTCTTCGTCCTCGTCGAGCACCTCGGCCTGGGCCTGGTGGAACTCGGCGTTCTCGGCGAATTGGACGAGGCGCGCGCGCGCCGTGCCCTCGACCAGCACCTTCACGGTGCCGTCGGGCAGTTTCAGAAGCTGCAGCACGTTGGCAATCGTGCCGACGTCGTAGATCGCCGAGGCCTCGGGATCGTCGTCGGAGGCGTTCATCTGCGTGGCGAGCAGGATCTGCTTCTCGCCGCCCATGACCTGTTCGAGCGCCTTGATCGACTTCTCGCGCCCGACAAAGAGCGGCACGATCATGTGCGGGAACACAACGATGTCGCGCAGCGGCAATACCGGATAGATTCCGTCCACCGGCCTGTCCTCACCCGCGTCGAATTCTGCAACCATCAAGCTTGCCTTTCCATGGCGGCCGCCAAATCGGCCGGCCGCTTATCCGATCATGACTCGAACGCTCCCACCCGCCTGTGTCGCAAATGCGGCATCTCATCCAGCGCGTCGGGAATTGTGTCCAAGCCCGTTGCGCCGTAGGTGGCGATATTCGCCGGCAAGATCAAGAGGTGTCCGCGAATATCCAACACGTTACGCCAACGCACCGCCGTCAAACGCCGGCGGCAGGTCGAATACGACGCCTGTCTGTTTGTTCCGACCCGTTCGGGATGCCTGCCGGCGTACCGACGACGCCGGCTGCTCAGGCGCTTTCCGCGCCTTTCTCACTCTCGCGTTCGGCATAGATGTAGAGCGGACGGGCATTGCCTTCAACGACCTCGTCGGAAATCACCACTTCCTGAACGCCTTCCAGCGCCGGCAGTTCGAACATGGTGTCGAGCAGGATCGTCTCCATGATCGAGCGAAGTCCGCGGGCGCCGGTCTTGCGTTCGATCGCCTTCTTGGCGATCGACAGCAGTGCGCCGTCATGGAAGGTCAGTTGCACGTTCTCCATCTCGAACAGCCGCTGATACTGCTTGACCAGCGCGTTCTTCGGCTCGCTCAGGATCTGGATCAGCGCATCCTCGTCCAGGTCTTCCAGCGTCGCCAGGACCGGCAGGCGGCCGACGAATTCCGGAATAAGCCCGAATCTAAGCAGGTCCTCGGGCTCGACCTGGCGGAACAGTTCGCCGGTCTTGCGGTCTTCCGGCGAGGCGACCTGGGCGCCGAAACCGATCGAGGTCGACCGTCCGCGGTCGGAGATGATCTTGTCGAGGCCAGCAAAGGCGCCGCCGCAGATGAACAGGATGTTGGCGGTGTCGACCTGCAGGAACTCCTGCTGCGGATGCTTGCGCCCGCCCTGCGGCGGAACGGAGGCGACCGTGCCTTCCATGATCTTCAACAGCGCCTGCTGCACGCCCTCGCCCGACACGTCGCGGGTGATCGAGGGATTGTCGGACTTGCGCGAAATCTTGTCGATCTCGTCAATGTAGACGATGCCGCGCTGGGCGCGCTCGACATTGTAGTCGGCCGATTGCAGAAGCTTCAGGATGATGTTCTCGACATCTTCACCGACATAGCCGGCCTCGGTCAGCGTGGTCGCGTCGGCCATGGTGAACGGGACGTCGATGATGCGCGCCAGCGTCTGCGCCAAAAGCGTCTTGCCGCAACCGGTCGGTCCGATCAGCAGGATGTTGGACTTGGCCAGTTCGACGTCGTTGTTCTTCGAGGCGTGCGCCAGGCGCTTGTAATGGTTGTGGACGGCGACCGACAGAACGCGCTTGGCGTGGCCCTGTCCGATGACATAGTCGTCGAGGACGGTGAGGATCTCCTGCGGCGTCGGCACGCCCTCGCGCGACTTCACCATCGAGGTCTTGTTTTCCTCGCGGATGATGTCCATGCACAGTTCGACGCATTCGTCGCAGATGAAGACGGTGGGCCCGGCGATCAGCTTGCGCACTTCGTGCTGGCTCTTGCCGCAGAACGAGCAATAGAGCGTGTTCTTGGAGTCGCCACCCCCGCCGCTGCTGACCTTGCTCATTGCCCAGATTCCTTTCCACAACACCGCCCCGGCGGCGGATCGCTTGAGCGATCAAAACCTTACATTATGGCGACACGCTGTTCCTGCCAACCTCCGCACGCATGTCCGGGCGGCGACACGCAGACAACGCTTTTATCGCCGCAATGGCGGTTTGCCAATCGATCGACAATGCTAAGCCACTGAAACTCAACATAGGATTAACGCAAAGCCGGGTCAGCGCGGCGGCCGGCCGATGTTGTTGCCATATTGCCGCACTGGTTTCCAAATTCGCAACGCCCCCGGTCAACTTGCGCCTACTTGCCTTCCGTCACGCCTTCCAGCGCCTCGCGGGTGGTGATCACCTTGTCGACGAGGCCGAATTCCAGCGATTCGTCGGCGGTCATGAAATGATCGCGGTCGAGCGTGCGCTCGATCGTCTCGTAATCCTGGCCGGTGTGCTTCACATAGGTCTCGTTCAGGCGCTTCTTCATCTTCAGGATATCCTGGGCATGGCGCTCGATGTCAGATGCCTGACCCTGGAAACCGCCCGATGGCTGATGGACCATCACGCGCGCATTCGGCGTGGCGAAACGAAGGCCCTTTTCGCCGGCGCAAAGCAAAAGCGAACCCATCGAGGCGGCCTGGCCGATGCAGAGCGTCGACACTGCCGGCTTGATGAACTGCATGGTGTCGTAGATGGCCATGCCGGACGTCACCACGCCGCCGGGCGAGTTGATATAGAGCGCTATTTCCTTCTTCGGATTATCGGCCTCGAGGAACAGGAGCTGCGCGCAGACCAGCGTCGCCATGCCATCCTCGATCGGCCCCGTGATGAAGATGATGCGCTCTTTCAAAAGGCGCGAGAAAATGTCGTAGGCCCGCTCGCCGCGATTGGTCTGCTCGACCACCATCGGCACCAGGTTCATGGCGGTCTCAATTGGGTCCTTCATCGGTCGTCCTTTGCGTGGTGGCGGCGCATGCGCCTGTGGATCAGTTCCCGATAGATAGGGCTGCATGGTACGCGCCTGCAAGGCATATCAACCGCTACACCGAAAAGCCCTTGCGAATCGATATCGACGATTTGTTGGCCATCAGCGTTAAGCGTCGGTTAATGGCAGGCGGCGGGCGGCGGGCGTCTGGAAAGTCCGGCACACGGACCGGCCGATTGCCCCCGGCGTCCGGAATATCTTGCATCCGCGAGGCAACGGCTTATCCGATAGGCAGGACGCATGCATGAGGAAGCGGCGGGGACGTTCCGCGCGCCGGGAGAAAGCCGATGCCAGAAAGCACAATCGCGGCCGACAACGCCGACCGAACAGGCACACCGCCGGCCGGCATGGTCCTCGACCCGGACGGCAAGCGCGTTTCGCTCGACCCGCGCGACGACCGTTTCGTGCAGGATCCCTATGCGGCTTATGCCTTCCTTCACCGTGAGGCGCGGATGTTCTTCTGGGAGCAATACGGCTTCTGGTGCTTCGGCGGCTACGACGACGTCAATCGCCTGCTTCGCGACCGGCGCCTCGGCCGCGAACGGCCCGTCCCACGGACCGGCGACCGCGGCCATCTTGCCGATTTCGACCGCGTCGAGGCGCATTCGATGCTTGAGCTGGAACCGCCGGTGCACACGAGGTTGCGCGGCCTGGTCAACCGCGCCTTCGTCTCGCGGCAGATCGAGCGTTTGCGGCCGCGCGTCGAGGCGCTTGCGGGCGAACTGGTCGACCGTTTCGAGGCGGATGGTTCCGTCGACCTGCTGCCGGCGTATGCCACGCCGGTGCCGATCGTCATCATCTGCGAGATACTGGGCCTGCCGACCGAAGACGGCGACGCGCTGCTCGACTGGTCGCACGCCATGGTGGCCATGTACATGCACGGGCGGAACCGAGACACGGAACTGGCGGCCAACCGTGCCGCCGTCGCGTTCACCGCCTATCTCAGCAAGCGCATAGGCGAGCGGCGCAAACGGCCGGGCGACGATCTGATCAGCCTGCTGATCGCCGCGCGCGACGAGGGCGAGAAACTGTCCGAGGACGAGCTGATCTCCTCGATCATGCTGCTGCTGATGGCCGGCCACGAGGCGACGGTGCACCAGACCGGCAACGCCATCCGCACGATCCTGACCTCGGGAACAGAGCCGGCGGCGCTGTTTGCGACCGGCGACGACACGGCACGCACGGTCGAGGAGTGCCTGCGCTTTGACCCGCCGCTGCACATGTTCACGCGCTTCGTCTATGAAGGTTTCGAGGTGGCACCCGGGCTTGTACTCGAACCCGGCCAGGAGATCGGCCTGTTGCTCGGCGCGGCCAACCGCGATCCGCTCGCCTTTGCCGATCCGGGCCGGTTCGATCCGCAAAGGACCGACCAGAAGAACGTCTCGTTCGGCGCCGGCATCCATTTCTGCATCGGCGCGCCGCTGGCGCGGCTGGAGATGCAGGTCTCGCTGAAGGTGCTGTTCGAGCGGCTGCCGGGCCTGCGCCTGGCGGAGGCGCCGCGCTACGGCGCCACCTATCACTTCCACGGGCTGGAGCGGTTGAATGTGGAGTGGTGACGGTCTTTACAGCCTGATCACATACTCCTTGCGGGTGGTTTCGACCACCTCCCAGGTTCCCTTGAAGCCCGGCCGCAGGATGAAACTGTCGCCGGCGCGAACCTCCCGAGCTTCGCCGTCCTCCTCGGCGATGACCGACAGGCCTTCGAGGATGTGGCAGAACTCCCATTCGTCATAGGAAATACGCCATTTGCCGGGCGTCGACTGCCAGATGCCGCAGTAAAGCCCGTCGCGTTCCTCGACATTCCAGGTGGTGTGAACCGGATCGCCGGAGACGACCTTGGAGGAATCGGGGCGCGATTCCTCCACCTGCGCGTTTTCCGGCGAAATGGCGACCAGCGATGTCATCGGCGTGCCGGAACCCGTCCTCTATGCCACCTTTTTCAGCGCCTGTTCGATGTCGGCGACGATGTCCTCGACATTCTCGATGCCGATCGAAAGGCGCACCGTGTCGGGCCCCGCGCCCGCGGCGGTCTTCTGCTCGTCGGACAATTGCCGGTGGGTGGTCGACGCCGGATGGATCACCAGCGACTTGGTGTCGCCGATATTGGCCAGGTGCGACAGCATCTCCAGTCCCTCGACGAACTTGACGGCGGCTTCGTAGCCGCCCTTCAAGCCGAAGGTGAACACGGCGCCCGCGCCCTTGGGCGAATATTTCTTCATCAGCGCGTGGTTGGCGTCGTTCGGCAGGCCGGGATAGGACACCCAGGCGACCTGCGGCTGCTTGGACAGCCAGTCGGCGACCTTGAGCGCATTGTCGCAGTGGCGCTGCATGCGCAGCGACAGCGTTTCGCAGCCGGTGGCGATCAGGAAGGCGTTGAATGGCGAGATGGCGGGGCCGAAGTCGCGCAGTCCCAGCACCCGGCAGGCGATGGCGAAGGCAAAGTTCCCGAAGGTCTCGTGCAGGACCATGCCGCCATATTCGGGACGCGGTTCGGAGAGCATCGGGTATTTGCCGGATTTCGACCAGTCGAAAGTCCCGCCGTCGATGATGGCGCCGCCCATCGAATTGCCGTGGCCGCCGATAAACTTGGTCAGCGAATGGACAACGATGTCGGCGCCGTGGTCGATCGGCCGCAGCAGGTAGGGCGAGGCCATCGTGTTGTCGACGATCAACGGCAGGCCGTGCCGGCGCGCCACTTCGGCAATCGCCTCCAGATCGACGAAGGTTCCGCCCGGATTGGCCAGGCTCTCGCAGAAGATCGCCTGCGTCTTGTCGTCGATCTGCGCCTCGAAGCTGGAAATGTCGTCGGGATCGGCCCAGCGCACCTCCCAGCCGAAATTCTTGAACGCATGGCCGAATTGGTTGATCGAACCGCCATAGAGCTTGCGCGCGGCAACGAAATTCTCGCCGGGGCGCATGATGGTGTGGAACACGATCAACTGGGCGCTGTGACCGGACGCGGCGGCCAGCGCTGCGGTGCCGCCCTCCAGCGCCGCCAGGCGCTCCTCCAGCACCGCCTGGGTCGGGTTCATGATGCGTGTGTAGATGTTGCCGAATGCCTGCAAACCGAACAGCGAGGCGGCGTGGTCGGCGTCGTCGAAGACAAATGATGTCGTCTGGTAGATCGGCGTCGCACGGGCTCCCGTGGCCGGATCCGGCTTGGCGCCGGCGTGAATGGCAAGTGTCTCGAAACCCGGTGTGTGCTGGGACATCGCTTCCCCCTTCCATGAAAATGCTGATGAGACCTTCTACCGGCGTTATCACCTAGCTTTGCAGGAAGGTCAAAGACTTAGAATTTCCGTTCGAGGCGGTTTGGAGCAAATGCTTCCGCGTTTTGGTGTCATGATCCTGAAACAATTTTCCGCTATCCAGATCATGGACGCACGGTTCGAAGACCGCGGATGTACCGGCTAGGACGGTGCGCTCCACCTAGAGCGGTTCATCATTAGCTGGAATCGTTTGAACGCCGGTATGATGGTCACATCATGCTGCGGTATTCTCCTTGCCGGCACGAAAAATCCCTGCCATCAAACCGCCTCCATCTAAAGATGAACCGCTCTAGGCAAGCCGGCCGGGCTGCGCGAACCAGTTTCGCCCGCCCCGTCGGCTGTTTGCGTTCTCGGCGCTCCAATTCCCAAATGTCGATTGGGCCTATTCGTATGATCCCGGATCGACACGCGATCCCGGCCGCCGGGATCAGTGCCCGCCCGAAGGCTTCTTCTTTTCCGGCTTTTCCCCCGCATCCGAACCGTGGATCACCGCCTGCCGCGCGGCACTGCGCGCACGGGTCTCGTTCGGCCTGAAATAATCGATCTGCGTGGCGTATATCGCCTGGACAACGTCGGCGCCGATGCGGCGATTGACGATCTCGCGCAAGCGGTCGGTATGGGCATCCAGGTCGAGCCCGCCATCCTCGCTGCCGAGCGACCCGTCGAATCCGGCCACCAACTCGTTGAATCCGTCGATGAAGATCGCGTCAAGCGGAACCGACATCTGAAGTCCGGCCTGGGTGACCGTGTAGGTGAACCGGGCAAGGAAATAGCCCGAGATTGCCCCGCCGCGCACCTGCGAACCGGCCAGCAGGTCGGTTTCCAGGAAACCACTTGCGGCCGTAGCCGGCGCCGTACCCTCGGGCCCGTGCGGCTTTTCGGTCAGCATGACGGCCGCCTGCGCGCCGGCAAGCGTCGCCGCACAGACCCACAAGCCGATCATCAGGTTGCGTATCATCGCCCTGTGACGCTCAAATTCCGGCGGCCATCATGCCCTTGGTTGAATAGGTGCCGTCGGTTTCCTCACGTTCGATCGCCCGCTGCAGGATACCGGCAACCTCGGAGACCGCCGAGACATGGGCGCGCAGAACCGCCTCGTTCCTGGCCAGCGCTTTCCTGAGTTCGGCGAAATCGTCGAGACATTGCTGATCGAGCGATGCCGGGTCGGTGTCGCGGCTTGCTCGTCCAAGCTCGAAAAGCAGCCTGCTCTTGCGCGCGTTCGATTCCTTCGCATCGAACGTGGCCGCCTCGGAAATCGCCCTGGTTTCCAGTTCGATGCACTCGCGGATGCGACGGATGATCGATTGCAGGCTGGCGTTGCGCGCCTGCAGGAGGTCGCCGCGCGGCGGCGCCGGTCGGGTCTGGTACTCGCCATATTGCTGCTGATCGTACTGCATCGGTCTTGTCCCTGTTGATTAGGTTTGTTTGTCAGCGTCGGTTTCCCCGACATCGAGGAAATCACCCAGCACCTGGTTGAGCTTGGAGGCGACGAAGTCGCTGCCGCGCGAGCGCTCGACCGCCTTGGTGGCGTCGCTCACGCCGGTAAGCGCTTCGATCTTCTCGCCATTGACGACGAAATCGCCGAGGATGCGATTGGCGATGCCGACGCCGCCGCGCTCGGCGATGACGTCTGCGACCTTCTCGGCCAGCATCGACTTCCACATGCCACCGGCAAGCCCGCTGCCATAGGTACTTTCGGCCTTGTCCGGCAGCATGGATTCGATGAAGGTCTTGAGCACCATGCCCTCGAACTTCACCGCCGCCGAAGCCGGCTGTCGGACATCGGCGGCAGGCGCCGGCGGTGTCGCGGCGGTTACCGCGCTGAAACCGGCGGCATCGGCGGCGCCGGATCTGGCGATGGACGACAGGCGTTCGCGCGCCTGGTCGACGGCCGCATTGCCGGCCGCGTTCACGACATCGAGCAGAATATCGCTGGGTGGTGAAATCGACATGGCGACAGCCCTTCCTCTGATTGAGGCAATCTATCGCATCAGCCTTGCGGGAGGCTTTCGTTTCCGTCAGCCGTCCCGCGCCAGCCTCTCAAGCGTTTCATGTTCGAGCGCCTTGCGCTCGCGCGCTCCGTCGGCCCGCACCAGCCGGTCCTCGATGCGCTGCAAGCGCTTATTTTCGACATGCGTTTCGCCAAGTGTCGCGGCCGCCTGCGCCTCGATCGCCTTGCGCTCGGCCTCCAGCGCGGCGAGGCGGCGGGCGCACAAGGCCGGAAACAGCATGGCGACCGGACTGCCGCTATCGCCAAGCCGCGAGATCTCGTCGATATCGTCTTCGACACGGCGAAGCGCGGCAAGCTGCTCGCCAAGCCGCATCTCCTTCATCTGTTTCATCTGCGCCTGCACTTTGGCAAGCCGCGCCAACCGTTTCACGTCACTCGTCATACCTATCGCGCCACCACGAAATCGGAGAAGCTCTGGCCGAATATGCTGAAGAAGACCGGCACCGCGAAATAGAACAACAGCAGGCCACCGCCGATGACGAAGGGCAGCGACACGAAATAGATCGGGATCTGTGGTGTCAGCTTGTTCAGGAGGCCGACCATCAGATTGACCACCAGCGCATAGGCGATGAATGGGCTGCCGAGCCGGAGCGCGACCAGGAAGGCGTCGCCGAGACCGCCGACGAAGCGGTCGAGCAGGGCTGCCGGATAGATCGGCGCGTCGACCGGCAGGAAGGTATAGGAGGCGACCAGCGCGCGGATGACCTGGTGGTGCAGGTCGAGCGCGAACAGGAGTACGACCGCGAACATCGAGATCAGCGTGCCAAGCGCCGCTTGCGGTTCGGCATCCTCGATAGCCGCGCCGGCGATGCCGCCAAGGCCGATCGACATGGCGATCGCCGTGCCGATGAAGCTGAGCGCCAGCATGTACATGCGCGCCACCAGCCCGATGAAGCCGCCGGTCACCGTCTCCGTGGCGATCAGCCGGGCAAGGCCGGCCGGCTCGTGCGTGAGATGCGGCGCGATCTGGTCCCACAGCAGCACCATCATCGCCACGACGATCGCCACCACCATGAGCAGCCTGATGCGCATGGGCAGGCGGGCGCTGGAAAAGCCGGGCATGACCATGAAGCAGCCGCCGATGCGGCAGAACGCTATGAACGCCGCCAGCACGGCGTCCGGTATCTGGGCAATCAAGAGATCGATCCGAGCACGTTGAGCTCGACGCCCTTGGCGATCTCCACATGCGACAGCACCGGCAGGTTGGGAAACAGCCGCTCGACGATCATGCGCACATAGGGCCGCGCCTCGGGCGAAGTGACGATGGCGAAATTCTTGCCGCTTTCCTGCTGTTCGCGAACCGCCTTCTGCGCGTGCTCGCCGAATTCCTCCAGTTGGCGCGGGTCGATGTCGAACTCGCGTATCTCGCCGTTCTGGTCGCGCTTGAGCGCCTTGTGAAAGGCCATCTCCCACCGATTGCCGATCCGCAGCACGCGCAGCACGCCGTTGTCGGTGATGTCGCCGCACAGTTGCTGGGCGATGCGGATGCGCACATGTTCGACGATCTGCTCGGTGCGCCGGATATGCGGTGCGATCTCGGCGATAGCCTCTATGATCAGATGCAGGTTGCGGATCGAAACCCGCTCGGCCAGAAGCAGTTTCAGCACCGCCTGCAGTCCCGGATAGGACAGATGGGTGGTGCATATTTCGTCGACCAGTTTGCGGTATTCCGGTTCCTGGCGCTCGATCAGCGCCTTCATGTCCTTGTAGGACAGCAGCTGCGGCAGGTTGTTGCGGATCACCTCGCTCAAATGGGTGAGCAGTACCGACATGTTGTCGGCGATCGGTATCTCGGCTTGCTTGAGGTCGTCGGAAAACGCGTCGGGAACCGACAGCGCCTGCATGCCGAAGGCCGGCTCGCGGATTTCGACCGCCGGAATGTCGCGCAGCTCGTCGGCGCCGGCAAAGACCAGCAATTCGCCGACGCGCAGCTCGTAGCCGGCGACCACCGTACCGTGGATCTTGATCTGGTAAGCCTTGTCGGCAATCGAGAAATCGTCGGAAAGGCGCACCTCCGGCACGACGAAACCGTATTGAACGGCGAACTTCTTGCGCATGCGCGACATGCGGAATGCCAGTTCCTGACGCTCGGGCAGAAGACGCGCGGCGAGCTGCTTGCCAAGCAGCAGTTCGATCTCGGCGGTCTGCAGCGACGCCTTGATGGAATCGCGGTCCTGCTCGGCCAGTTCCCTGGCCTCCTGTTCCCTGGCCTCGTTTTCGGCGTTGAGGCGCATGGCGATGCGCCTTGGGAGAACATAGGCGACCGTCGCCATCAGGCCGGCCAGCGCGAGGAACGGCAACGTCGGCAGTCCGGGCATCAGCGCCAGCACCAAAAGCAGGAAGCCCGCCACGTAGAGCGCCCTTGGATAGGCGCTGAGCTGGCCGAACACCGCCTGATCGGTCGAGCCGCGCGTGCCGCCCTTCGACACCAGCAGGCCCGCGGCCAGCGACACGATCAGCGCCGGTATCTGCGAGACCAGCCCGTCGCCAACCGACAGTTTGGTGAAGACGTCGGCGGCCTCCGACAGTTCCATGCCGTGGCGCGCATAGCCGATGATCATGCCGCCGAGAATGTTGATGGCGGTGATGATCAGGCCGGCGATGGCGTCGCCGCGGACGAATTTGGACGCGCCGTCCATCGAACCGAAGAAGGAGCTTTCCTCCTCGAGCTCGCGGCGACGGTCGCGCGCCTCCTTTTCCGTGATCATGCCGGCCGACAGGTCGGCGTCGATCGACATCTGCTTGCCGGGGATGGCATCGAGCGTGAAACGCGCGCCGACTTCGGCGATGCGGGTGGAACCCTTGGTGATGACGACGAAATTGACGATGATCAGGATCAGGAAGACGACGAGACCGATGACGAAATCGCCACCCATGACAAAACGCGAAAAGCCGCCGATGACGTAACCGGCGGCATTCACGCCCTCATGGCCCTCCGACAGGATGACGCGCGTCGTCGCGATGTTGAGCGACAGGCGCAGCATCGTCGCGATCAGCAGCACCGTCGGAAAGGCCGAGAAGTCCAACGGCTTGGAAATCCACAAGGCCACCATCAGGATCAGCACCGATACCGCGATGGAAAACGCCAGGCCGAAATCAATCAACAGCGGCGGAATGGGCAGGAACAGGACGGCAAGGATGAAGACGATGCCGGTCGCGAAGAAAATGTCCTTGCCGTGATTGCGGGGCGCCGTCACGCCGGTATCGGCCATCGCCATTGCAAACTTACTCCGGTTGCCGCACCACTATCGCGGATGAGCCTTGCGCGAAGCTCATCGCGCCGTGGGCGGCGACATGGCGCCACACCCGAAACCCTCGCGATTACAGGTCCTAGAAACCGTTCTC
Organism: Rhizobiaceae bacterium; assembly: GCA_041397625.1. Lineage (GTDB taxonomy): Bacteria > Pseudomonadota > Alphaproteobacteria > Rhizobiales > Rhizobiaceae > JAWKWH01. Next base: position 147,435 of record JAWKWH010000003.1, on the reverse strand, counting down.
GATGCGGTTGAAGACGACGTTCGACAGCGTGCCGATCTGGGCGCCGATGAACGGCGCGGCGAGCGAGACGGCCAGCATGATCGCCAGGATTTTCGGCACGAAGGTCAGCGTCACTTCCTGGACCTGGGTCAGCGCCTGCAGGAGCGCGATGGAAATGCCGACCAGCATGGCGGCGATGATCGCCGGACCGGACGCCGAGATCACCGTCCAGATCGCCAGCTGCATCAGCTCCAGCGCGTCGACTTCGTTCATCAGCTTATCGTCACGCCGCCGCCGACGACGATCTGCTCGCCGGAATCGAGAACCGCGATCAACCCGTCATCGTAGACCTTGACCTCGGTGACTGTGCCGGTGACGCTGCCGTCGGGCGATGTGACGGTCCGGCCGATCAGCGACTCGGCCTGGGAGATGACCGACACGCTGAGCAACTGCTCCAGCTTGGCGTTGAGCTGCACCGACTGCTCGACATTGGAGAAGCTGGCGAGCTGCGCCACGTATTCCGTCGATTCCATCGGCTTGGTCGGGTCCTGGTTCTGCATCTCGGTGACGAGCAGTTTCAGGAACATCTGGTAGTCGATATTCGCGCTTGCCGCCGCTGCTGATGTCGCCGTGGCCTGCGATACGGGAGTTACTGTGGTCATGACATTTATCCTACGGCCAGTCGTTGTTCGGGTTGCTCGGCGCGACGCGGCAACGTGGGCGCCTTAGCGTTGTCGCCTTCGAGTATCTTCGCCTCGTGCGCGTAGAGGTTGCGGATGGTGCGCAGCGCCTCGTAGACCTTGTTCTCATGCACCAGCCGGTCGACATTCTTCAGTTCCGACAGGATGTGCGGATTGGAGAAGGTCTTCAGCAGCGAGGCTAGGTTCTGGCGGAACAGGTTGCGCGCCGCTTCCGCGTCGTTCGGCGACATGACGATGATCTGCACCACGAAATAGAGCTGGCGCAGCGGCGTCGTGGCGTCCGACGCCTGCAACACGTGGTTCTCGAGCAGAAACTGAACGTCGTTGAGAAACTCGATCGACGTCTTTCGGTCGACCCGGATCACCGCGCCGTTGATGAAGATCCGCTCATTTGCCTTCAGCGAAACCTTGAAGCTGCTTTTCATTGGATTCCATCCCTTATGATCTGAGAAATATCGATCAAACCCTCGAAACTGTCCGACTCGCCCTGCCTGATCGCCTCGGCCTCCTTGAGGATCCAGATGCCGATGGAGATCAGATTTGCCCGCAGCTCGTCCGGAAGCTGATTGTCGTTGTCGGCAAGGTCCTGGAGCAGTGAACTCCACAGCCGCACGACGAACAGGATCGCCTCCGAGGCCGCGGCCGAGTTGACGCCCTGTTTCTGGGCCTCGGCCAGAAGGTCGACCGACCGCTGCAGCAACTCCTTCTCGCGTTCGCGCGCGTCGGCGACGGAGTCTCGGTCGATCTCGGCGTATTGCATTTGGAACAAGATTACTCTCCCCTCGATACGGTGACGGTCACGCCATGAAGCGCATCAGACTGAGTTGCTGGAGCCGCGCGGTCAGCGCGTAGGACGTCTCGATCTGCGTGAGCAGCGATGTCAGCCGGACCGACGCCTCGTACGGATCGACGTTTTCCAGCGAACTGGCGTATTCGGCGAGCAGATCGGACTGCGACTGTATCTGCTCGCTGGCCTTGGAAACCTGCTCTTCCACCAGGCCGAGCCGGCCCTGCAGGTTGGAAAGCTCGGCGGCCGCGGTACCGGTAAGCTCGGTTGCCTTGTCGGCGACCGCGTTCAGCGCCTGTGCGCCGAGATTGCCGGAAAACAGCTCCATGGTGATGACGCCGGCCATGACCGTCCGGCGGAAACCGTCCTCGTTGGCGCTTGCCGAGGTCACCGCGCTCTGCGTCAGCGTGATGCGCGACAGGATGCCCTCGTCGGAGGCGACCGACATGGTCGTCGTCCAGTCGACGCCAAGGAACTGCGGCTCTACGACCGTGTCCAGGAAGGTGGTCATCGTCGCCTCGTCGATCGACTGGGCGGCGGGATCGTTCTTGTCGAAGCCGAAGAAGCCGAGGAACGCCGCGTCGAAGGCCGCCTTGGCCGGACCGGTGGCATAGTCGGCCACCGGTGGCGCGTCGGTGTTGACGCCAGCGAAGATGTAGTCGCCGTTCTGGCCGGTATTGAGCAGGCCGAGCGTGTCGGAGAGCACCTTCTCGCCGATCTGCGCCAGGATGGCGGGATCGATGTTCTGCGTGAACCCCGAGGCGACGTTTTCCAGGAGATCCTGGTTTCGCACCATGATCTGGCCGATGGCGTCCTGCGACACGCTCATGCGCGAGGCGGCAAGCTCATTGGTGTGCATGATGGTCTCGAGCCGCTGCATGTCGCTCTTCAGCGACACGAACCGTCCGGTTTGCCGGCCCAGCTCGAGGCCGATGTCGTCGACCTTGCCGGAGGCGACCTCCCGCTGCGAACTGGCAAGCTGCGATTGCGCGCTCGCCATCGAATAGCGAAGTGCCTGGGAGACCGACAGCGAGGAAATATAGGGAACCTTCATCGCTTATCTCACCGCGGCAAACAGATCCTGCAGCATCTCGTCAACCGCCCTGATCAGCCGCGCCGATGCCTCGAACGTGTGCTCGAGATCGAGAAGTCGCGACATCTCGGCATCGAGATTGACCCCGGTTTCCGCAACCAGCGCCGAGTTGAGCCGCACATGCAGCGCTTCCTTGGACGAGGCCGCGTTGCTCGCCTCCGACCGGTATCCCTCCAGCCAGCTCGCCGAATCGGCGGCAAAGGAGAGCAGCGACTTGTCGCCGCCGATACCGGTCACGCCGTCGAAGGTCAGCGGCGCGTCGAGCAGCGTGGAAAAGTTGATCAGCCGGTCAGAGAACGAGGCGCCGCCGGACGTGTTCTGCACATAGCCGGCTCCGTTGGCGCCGCCGTCGCGCAGCAGAGCCGGGTTGCCGCCCGTCGCCGGATCGAACAGGGCGTTGACGGTGATCGACTGCGCCAGGCCGGTCACTACCGTGCCGGCCGGCGGCAGCGCCGGACCGCCCGGATAGGTGAACAGGCCGGCAAGCGCCGGCAGACCGCCGCCCGCCGGATCGCGTTCGGCGAACTGTTCGATCAGACCGCGCGCCACCTCGTCGAGCTGGCCCTGCATGCCGACGGTGACCGTGTCGCGCAACTGGATGAGCGCGCCGAGCGAGCCCCGGGCCGTGGTATTGCTGCCCGCGCCGGGCGCGACCGGCAATCCGTCGATGCGCACCGTATTGCCCACGGTGCCCGGCCCGAAGGTCGACATCGGATCGAAGGTGACGGCTCGCGGCGTGGTTTCGAAAAGGGTCGCGCCGCCCGTCATCAGCACGAGATCGTTGTTCTCGCGCGTGATCGTCGACACCGGCACGATCTTGGAGATTTCCTTCAGCAGCATGTCGCGCTGGTCGAGCGCGTCGCTGGCGTCGGCGCCGGCATGGGTCTTCTGGATCACCTCGACATTGGCTTTCTCGAAATCGGCCAGCAGGCCGTTCAGCCGGTCGACCGAGGCGGCGATCTCCGAATCGATGCCGGTGCGCGCCGCCTGGATCGAGTTTGAAGCCTCGTTCAGCCGGCGCACTAGGTCCTTGGCGCTATTGACCGCGCCCTCGCCCAACAGGTCGTTGGACGGCGATGCCGCGTAGAGCTGCAGGGAATCGTGAAAGTCAGTCAGGTATTGCGAGATCGAGAACTGACCGTCCGGACCCATCAGGGTCGACTGCAGGCTTTCGATCCGGCCGAGCAACGTCTGCTGCGCCTCGCTGTCGGACAGGGCGCGGATGGAGCTGTTGAACAGTTCGGCGGCTGCATGCCTGTTGATCGAGACGACGCGCGCGCCCGGATAGAGCGATTCCAGCGATGCTGAACGGCGCGTATAATTCTCGTTGCCGGCATTGGTGATGTTGCTGGTCGCCACACTCGTTTGCCGGCCGATATTCAGCAGCGACAGATGGGCGGTGTTGAGTGCGGTCGATAAGGACATTCTTCTTCATTCATGGGACATGCATGTCCCGGCTCCGCGGAAGGGAGACGGCCCGCGTACCCGGCGCGCCGTCAGGAAAACGAACTACCTCTTGAGGTTGACCAACACATCCATGAGGTCGGACCCCGTTTGGAACACTTTCGAATTTGCCGTGTAGCTGCGCTGCGACTGGATCATCGAGGTCAGCTCGTCGGCGACGTCGACATTCGAGGCCTCCAGCGCGCCCGACGCGATGCGGCCAAGCTCGCCGTCATTGGCAAAACCGATATGGATGTCGCCGGAGGTCGGGCTCTGCGTGTAGACATTGCCCGAGTGACCCTCGAGCAGATCGGGGCTGACGACCGTGGCCAGCGGAATGCGGTAGAGCGGCTGCAGCGTACCGTCGTCGTAGCTGGCGAAGAGAATGCCGTCTTCGCTGATCGTCACGCTCTCGATGAAGGCCGGCGGATTGCCGTTCACGTTCGTCGTCGTCACCAGGTATGATGTGGCGAGCTGTGTCATCTCCGCCATGTCGATGTCGACCGTCGAACCATCCGGCACGTTGAAGATGATGTTGCTGGCGCTCGCCGCATCCAGCCGGCCGTTGGCCGGATCGAAGGTCAGGGTCTGCGTCGCCATCGGGCCGGTGGCGTAGGGAAAGCTGGTGTCCGGCGCGGCGTCGGCCTGGTTGTAGACCGACACTTCCCAGGTGTTGTCCGCCGTCTTGGTGAAGTAGATGTCGAGGACGACCCGGCCGCCGAAATTATCGTAGACCACCAGCGACGACTTCTCGCTGAACTCGGCCGTCGCCAGGTTGGACGAAGGCAGGTCGCCGGTCACGATGTCGGCGGCCTCCGGAAGGTTGGCGACGAACTCGCCGAAGGTGGACGGCGTCGCGGCGAGATCGGTGTTGTTGATCGACACCATCTCCAGGCCCTCGAAGCCGTTGGCGACCGCGCTCGGAATACCGTTGTCGTAGCTGTAGCCGGTGAGGTAGAAGCCCGCCGCATTGACCAGCCTGCCCTCGTCGTCGGGCACGAAGGAACCGGCGCGCGTCAGATAGGGCGTGCCAGAGGAATCGTGAACGACGAAGAAGCCCTTGCCGTCGATCGCCAGATCGGTGATCGACGAGGTGTAGCTAAGCACGCCCTGCATCGCGATGGCCTCGCGCACCGAGGTCACCACGCTGCCCGAGCTGTACTGCGCCTTCGTGCCTGGAACGACGAGCGTGGAGAATGCGATACTCTTGCGCTTGTACCCGACCGTGTCCGAGTTGGCGATATTGTCCGCCACGGTGGAAAGACGGTTGGCCTGAGCGTTCATGCCGGAAACGCTGGTTCTCATCAGGTTGTACAAACTCATGGATGGACTCCTCGCAATTAACTTTGGAACTCATCGTAGCGGGCCAACCTTGTCTGAAACTCGCGTCGGAACATGCCTGTCCCGCGGCTCCGACAAGGTCGGCCGGCCGGATCAGCTTTCCGTCACCAGGCAGTATCCAAGGAAGCGCTTGGAATCGATCGGGTCGTGTCCGAGCGCCGTTCGTAGCTTCTTGCGCAGCTTGCTGATGTGGCTTTCAACCACGTTTTCCTCGACTTCGTCCTCGAACAGACCGTAGATCGCCCCGAAGATCTGCGACTTCGTCGCACGCCGGCCGTCGAGAGAAGCGAGGTATTCGAGGATGCGGCGCTCGCGCCGCGGCAACGGAAACACGTCGCCGGCGATCTCCGGGTCGCGCCCGTCGAAGAAGATGCGCAGGTCGCCCAGATTCATGGAGGTGTCGGTGTCCTGGGCGCGGGAGCGGATGGCCGAGATACGCGCCAGGATTTCGCGCACGTGAACCGGCTTGCGGACGACATCGTCGGCGCCGCGTTCAAACAGGCTCAGCGTGTTCTCAAGCGAGTTGCGCTCGACCAGCGCGATAAGCGGCGCTCCCGTCTTGCGCCGGATTGACTTCAGCGACAGACGCTCGGTCTCGCCCTGACCGATCAGGCAGGCGCCGACGGACTTCAGGTCGTCGGTATCGGCGCTGTTGATCCAGTCGTCGAATTCGTTGGCTTTGAACCCGGCGCTCGGGAATCCTTCCCGTCCGAATAGCGATGTGTAGCCTTGGGTAACAATATCCCGCTCGTCAACGATGACAATCATGTCACGTCCCCCGAATCAGTGTTCACACCGCCGACAACGAGGTAGTTGCACCGCTGATTCGCTGGCAATGGCCAAATCTTGCATGTGAAATTTTACATACATCTATCCATCTGAAAACATTAGATTAGTTTTGGAAAATTGCGTTAAAATGATCGGTCGCGACCTACCCGCGGCGGTTGCGGACGAGCCTTCGGAGCGGTCTTCCGCACAACCCGACCGCAGCCTGTCAGCCACCGCAGAACGCTTTCGCCCTCGAGGTCCATCTGCCGAAGCCGGTCGCGACGGTGTTGGCGATGACCCGACAGACATATTTCTTCTGCGCCGCGTCGTTGTCGGGACCGGCATGGTAGCGCGCGACCGCCATGGTCCACTGCCTGTGCTTGCGCTTCAACCGCAGCAGAAACCGCGCCGCATAGTCGACATTCGCGGCCGGGTCGAGCATGTGGTCGAGATCGCGGAACTGGTCCGCGTGGTAGTGATGATTGATCTGCATGCAACCGAGATCGATCAGCCGCGTCCCGCCCGCCTGTGCCTTGCGGAACGCCTTCTTGGCCTCAGCCGGCGAGTCGGTGAACACGGCCTTGCCGGCGATGTTGAGTGCGTAGGGCTGCAGGCTGCCCTTGCGTCCGGTCTCGGTCAGGCCGACGGCGTAGAGGATGCCGACCGGAATGTGGTAGCGCCCGGCCGCCGCCATGATCTCGCGCTCGCACGGATTTTCCGCCGCGGCCGCGCCGCCCGCTACAAGGCAGATCGCCGCCGCCAGCGCCGCTCTAGATGTAGATGCCCGAAGTCGCCGCATCGGCGTTGTCCCTCATGATCTCGGCGTCCGCCTGTCGGGCGTTACCGCTCCGCTGCTCGAAGGGCGCCTGGCGCCGCTCGCCGGACTGCGTACCGCCATCGGCGTGACCGCGCTGGCCGGCGAGCTCCGATCCGCCGCGATCGACCTGGGTACCGTTGATCGACAGGTCGTCGACCTGGAAGCCGAGCGAGCGCAATGCGTTGTGCACGGCCTGCTGATCGCGCTGCAGCGCGCCGAGGGTGGTCTCTTTTTCGACCTTGAGCGAGACGCTGAGCCGGTCGCCGACGAGCCGCATCGTTGCCGTGACCGCGCCGAGCTCGACGGGCCTGAGCTGGATGCGCAGGCTGTGGCTCGTCTCGCCGCTGCGTTCGAGCCGGCTCGCATGGTCGGCGCGCAGGCCGGCAGGTCCGGTGAACTGCCGGGCCCAGTCGCTGTTCTCGCCGATCGCCTGCAGCAGCGATGCGGTGGCGCCGACCTGCCCGGCCGTTCCGGCTGCAATCGGCGCCGTCTGGCCGAGTTCGGCCGCGCCGCGCACCGCCTCTGCAGCCACCGGCCGGGTCGCGGCGATGGCTTTCGGTTCGACGGCAGGCCGGCTTGTGTCGTCCGCCGCAAGCGCGTGGCCGGCATTGCCCGTTAGTCCGGTCAACGCCGCTGCCTCGCCAGCGGCGGCGCCTGTGTTCGCGGCGGCCATGGCAAGCCGCGACGCCTCGCCGGCAGAACGGTTCGTGTCGAGCACGCGCAGCGGCACGGAAGCAGCCCGCGCCTCGACGGCAAGCTTCGGCGTGGCGGACATGTCCGCCACGGTTTCCCGCCGCGTATCAGCGGCCATCGCCGGCGGGGACATTTCGCGGTGAGTTACGGCGTTGCCGGTCTCGGCGCCACGGCGATCGTTCCCTACCCGTATGGCGGCGGAGCCCTCGCCATCATCTCGGCCTTTCGCCGGCAGGGGTTGCGTGCGTTCCGGCAGGTCGGGGGCTTTCATCGCCTCGAGGCGCTTGTCGGCCGGTACGTCCTCATCAGGCCTTTCGCTTTCCGCCGTTGCGATGTGTTTCAGCGGCGGCCGCGCACGGGTTTCCGGTACCCTTCCCGTCTCCGCCGGCTCGCCGGCATCCATGCCGGCGTCCGGCGCGGCCCCATTGACAATCGAGTTGCGCTCGGCCGGCGGCGGAAAGTCGCGGACGGGTGGTACGGGCGCGTCTTCGGCAACGAGGTCCGCTGTGGCGATGACGGCCAACCGCTTGTCGTCGTCCTTGCGCGCGGTATCCGGCCGTTTCAGCTCGTCCCCTGGCAAGGGTTCATCCTTGCGTCCGTCGACGACATCCGTCGTTTCGGGCGTGTCTTCGTCTGCGACCAGGACCTCGTCACGCTCGACGTCGGCCGGCGACAGTACCGGTTCGTCGGGTCGTTTCGCATGCTTGCCGGCGGCCGGTTCAACCGGGCGCGGATGCGTCGGCAGGCCGAAAAAGCGCCTGTCGTGCCCCATGTCGTGCGCCAACTCCGGCAGGGCATGCTTTTCGGCAAGCGCGCCCTTCAGCTTGATCACCGGACCCGGCGATGCCGGTGGTTCGGTGGACCTCCCGACGAAGCCGTCGCCGCCTTCCGCCTCGTCCCTTGACCGGAGGTCGCGCGGCAGCCTGTCCGGCGCCTTGTCGGCAAGCAGCCGGCCGAAGCCGTCGCCTTTCTCTCCGCCATGGGTTCTGTCGCCGCCGACCAGCAGCCGCGTAACCTTGATGTCAAACCCGAACACACCGGTACTCATCGTGTTTCCTTTTCCAGCAACGCGTCGATCTCCTGCAGCCGCGACCGGGCTTCGGAGAGCAGCGCGTCGGTATCGTTGAATTCCGCCGGCGGCGCTTCTCCGGCAGGCGCCATCCCGCCGCCCTCGGCCATCGCGCCGTCGGCCGCTTCGTTCGGCCCGGCCGGCGCCGGACCGGAGGTGGAGGCGATCGGCTCCAGCACCGCCCTTGCAACGGCCTTCGCCGCTTTCAGCAATCGCCGGTCTTCGCGCGGCAGTTTGGTGTCGTCGATGCCGTCGAGCTTGGCCAGCGCCTCCACGCCGCCCTCGTCCGTGATCGAATTGATGCCGGAATAGAGCCGCGACCTGAGTGCCGCGGTGTCGTTGCCGCCGCCGCGGGGCGAAACCTCGTCACCGTCCTTTCCGGCATCGGCATGCCTGACGGCCGCACCGATCTTCGCCGCGGCAAGCTCCGCAAGGCCGAGCGTGCCGCGGATCGCCGCCTTGCGTGCGACCCGCAGATAGATCGCATCGCGATAGGGAACCGGCATCGCCCCGTCCACGGCCTCCAGCGCCAGCGACGCATGCGCTGCATCCATCTCGACGACAGCGTTGGTGAACATCTCGGCGAACTGCTCGGCATAGGGCGATGCGTGGAAACGGCGCGCATATTGCACCGAAGCCCTGATGAAAGCCTTCATGTCGCCGGACTTCATCTCCAGCGCCATCATGCGGCGCAACGCCGCCTCCTCGACCAGCGTTCCAGGCGCCAGAAGCCGCGCGATCCTCATCATCGCCACCGCCAGCTCCGGGTCATGGTCGACATTGAGGTTGCCCTTGGCCAGCGCCACATAGGCGGCGATGTCGGCATCGAGCGTCAGCGGATCGACCTTGGCAAAGCCGGAACGCGCCGTTTCCTCGCGGCCGGTCACGTAGCCGACCACGCCCAATGACAGGCCGCTCAGCGGATCGTCGCGCGGCACCAGCGAGGCCAGCGACACCACCGTTTCCGGATTGCCGCCCGAAAGGCCGTAGGCGATCAGCGCCTTGATGTTGCGCCGATCCGCCATGCGCGCCGCCGACGCTTCGCGAAAGCCGGCGTCGGTCATCACCATCAGCCTGCCCTGTAGCGGCAGCCCCGCTTGGTCGCCACCGGCGATCCGGTCCTGGACAAGCTGCAGCGAGCGCAGTAGCTGATAGGGTTCGAGCGGCGGCAGATCGCCTGCCGCGCCGGGCCGTGCCATACAGCAAAGCGCAAGTGCCGCGGCGGCCGCGCGACCGATGACGCCGACGCCCATCAGTTCACCTCGAGCAGGATCTCGATGCGGCGATTGGCGGCCGCATTCGGATCGGACGGCAGTTTGAGGTCGCGATCGGCAAAGCCGGAGATCTGCGCGACACGATCTTCGGCGAGCCCGCCGCGCACCAGCATGAAATAGGCCGATTGGGCACGCGCGGTGGAAAGCTGCCAGTTGCCGTAACTGCCGCTGGCAAAAGGCCGGCTGTCGGTATGGCCGTAGATGCGGATGCTGCCGTTGCGGTCGGCAAGCACGCTTGAGACCTTCTCCATCGCCAGGATCAGTTCGCGCTTCGGCACCGCCGAGCCGATCTCAAACATCGACCAGTCGAACTGATCGGTAATCGAGATCATCACGCCATCGTCGACCGGTTTGACCGTCAGGCCCTGCTCCGTGGCATTGCGGCCGCCGAAGGCGAGCTTCATCGCCTCCTCGATGTCGTTCTTGATCCGGTCCGCCTCTTCGGCCAGCGCCTGCTTGCGCGCCTGTTCCGGATCCGTCTCGGAGGCCGGCGTCGCGGCATCGGCGGTCATTTCGCCCGCACCGGCAGCTTCCGGTTTGTCGCTCGCCGCATCGTCCGGCTTGTCGCCGGCATTCGCCGTTTCGTCCTCGTGCCCATCCGCCCCGGCGGGCCCGGCCGCGTCTTCCTCCTGCATCCCGCCTGCCGCGCCCTCCGCCGCCGCCTCCTCGGCGGATTTTTCCGTCTGGTCGAGCGCCGACGTCTTCACGCTTTCATCCGGTTTCGGCAAGGTGCCTTCGCCGCCGCCCTCGCCGGTGCGGCCGATGCCCTCGGCCTCGCGGTTCCAGTAGTCCGGCGCGAACGGATCGCGATAGGGCACGCCGCCCTTCGCCGCGTCGGTTCCGGCAACCGCCTGCGCGCCCTCGCCCGCAGCGACGATCTTTTCAAGCACCTCGTAGGGCGCCCGGTTCAATTCGGCGTCCGTCGGCGCCTCGGCATGCTTTTCGGCTACGGCGGCGGGATGCTCGACCTCGGTCTCCTCGGTGCTCTCGGAGGAGTCGGCTGGACCGCCGCTCATCTCGTCGAGGCCTTTGGTGCTGCGATTGCGGTCGACCAGCTTGACCGGATTGAAATAGCTGGCGACCGATTTCTTGGTTTCCTCATTGGCGGCGTTGACCAGCCACAGCACCAGGAACAGCGCCATCATCGCGGTCATGAAATCGGCGAAGGCGATCTTCCAGGCACCGCCGTGATGGCCGTCGCCATGCTCGCCGCCGCGCTTGATGATGATGATTTCGCTGCGTTCCTCGGGGCTGTTCACAGGCCGGCCTCCTCGAGCATCCCGCGCCACTCGCCGAGCCGCGTGACCAGCACCCGCTCATCGATCGTCGCGGTGACGTCTTCGACATCCGCCGGTGTGAACCGTATTTGCGCGGTGTATTCCGACATATGGAGGCGCAGCTTGTCGAGCAGCAGCTTCGGCCCGCTGATCTCGACCGCGCCGACGCCGGCGTCCCGCAGCACAGGTCGCAGCGCCTCGCAAAGTTCGCGGATCGTATCCTGCTCGATGCGCAGCCCGAGGATCGTCTTCAGCGTTTCGGCCACTTGCCCGATCACCGTTTCGGCAATCCCGTCTTCCAGCGCCGCCAGCCTGCCGGCGAGCGAGCGCAGGGCACCGGCCTCCAGTTCGGCGGCCCTCGCCTGCAGCGCGTCCTCGTGGGCATGGCCGAGCGCCTCGATTTCCGCCTCATGCGAGCGCGTCAGCTTCTCGATCTCTTCCCATTTGGAATCATGGGCCTGCTCGATCGTCGCCTCGACATCGCCGGTCGCGACGGCGGCGTCGGCGATGCCCGGCTCCTCGCCACCGGCCGGCGGCGGCTCGACTGGTTCGAGCGGCGTGAACGCGGCCCTTGCGGCAGGCCCGCCGCCGCGTCGTTTGCCCTCGAAGAACAGGCTGAACGGCGTTCCACGCCCGCTGCTCCTGGCGCGGACATCTTCGGAGAAGTCAGGCAGGAAATCGCTGAGCCCGGCGCCGCCCATCACGCGGCCTCGTCGTAGATCCAGCGGCGCAGGACCATGGCGCTGCGCTCCTCATCGAGATCGACGATCGACTCCAGCCGCTCCTGCGGCTGTTGCTTCATGCGCGCAAGAAGGTCGGCCGTGGCCTCCTCGACGCCCGCCGGCAAGGGGATCGGACCGCTCTGCGCTCCGCCGCCCTCCAGAAGCCCGCTGTCATCCGGACCGTCCAGACCCGCCGTCATGTTGCCGTTGGGCATCGGCGACGAACCGGCACCGTCGCCGAGTCTCGTAACGGCGCCGATCAGCGGCTTGACGCCAAGGAACAGGACCAGCACCGACACCACGACGAAGGCAATTGCGTTGATCAGCGTACCGACATAACGGCCGGCCATGTCCATGATGCCGCCGTCCGCGACCGGATCGCCGGCCAGATCGTCGATGAAATCGACCGCCGTGACGTTGATGACGTCGCCGCGCTTCTCGTCGAAGCCGGCCGCGGTCGTAACCACCTTCTCGATCTCGGCGATGTTCCCGGCGATGTCCTCCGGCGTCGCATTGGCGCCCAGCGCCTCCAGTAGCCTCTCGCGGTTGACAACCACCGAGATCGACATGCGGCGGACCGTGTAGCCGTTGGAGACGGTGGCGATGCGCTTCGAGCTCAGTTCGTAATTGGTGGTTTCCTCGCGACGCTCGCTTTTCTCCGACGATGCCGGACCGTCGGCCACGTCGACGGTCTCCGGCAGGTTCTGTTCGACCGTCACCGGCTCGCCGCCGGCCTCCTGGCTGGCGCTTTCCTCGAGCTTCACCACCTGCACGGAACGCTCGATGCGGGAATCCGGATCGAAGATCGTCTCTTCGATCTGGCGGCGATCGGTGTTGATGTCGGCGCGGACATTGGCGCGGAAATTGTTCCGGCCGAGATAGGCCGCAAGCGCGTTGTGGATGTTCTTGCTGATCTGGCCCTCGACCATCTGCTCGATGCCGACATTGCCGGTCAGCGCATTGTTCATCGGGTCCTCGCCGGCGGCCAGCAGGTCGCCCGAACCGTCGAGCACGGTGACGTTGTCGGGCGACAGGCCCGGCACGGCGGCGGCGACGAGATGACGGATCGAGTAGGCGATGCGCACGTCGTCGGCGCCGTCGGTACGCACGATCACCGAGGCGGTCGGCTTGCGCTCGCTGCGGCGGAAGTTGCTGCCGTCCGACATGACGATATGCACGCGCGCCGCCCGCACGCCGTTGATCGTCTGGATCGAGCGGGCCACCTCGCCCTCCAGCGCCCGCACGCGCGTGACCTCCTGCATGAACGAGGTCAGCCCCAGCGAGCCGAGATTGTCGAAGAGCTCGTAGCCGGCGCTGACGCTGTTGGGCAGGCCCTTCTCGGCCAGCACCATTCGCGCCAGGCGCGATTTGCCCGACGGCACCATGATCGACGTGCCCGCACTGCCGACATCGTAGGCGATGCCGGCCTCGCCGAGCACGACGCCCATGCGCCCGACCTCGCCCCGTTCCAGGCCGACATAGAGGGTTTCGAAGGCAGGCCGGTTGAGGAAATAGGCGGCAATGCCGATCGTCGCGAAAACCAGCAGCCCCGCAGCGGCCAGCGCGATCAGACGTTTTGCTCCTAGGGACGCAAGGCTGGAAACAACCGACTGCAACTGCTCTGGCACGCTTCATGCTCCTTTGACCGGAGCGAGACTAGCCCACCAAGCTTGCGCGAAGATGTTGCTAAACCTTTCAAATTAGTAAACAAAAAAGGGGCTGCCCCAAGGGCGGCCCCTCTCATTCCGGAAATCCGGCCGACTGTTAGCGGAACAGCGACAGGATCGACTGTGCGCCGGAGTTGGCGATCGACAGAGCCTGGACGCCGAGCTGCTGCTGCACCTGCAGCGCCTGCAGTCGTGTCGATTCCCTGTTCATGTCGGCATCGACGAGCTGGCCAACGCCGCGGTCGATTGCGTCCATCAGGTTCGACACGAAGTCCTGCTGAAGCGAAACGCGCTTCTGGGCAGCACCCAGGTCGGCGGCTGCCGTAATCATCGACTGCAGAGCAGTATCGACATTGGAAATCATGTCGTCGATGTCGGCGTCATCGACATTGGTCGCGGTGATGTCCAGCGTCGAGACGGCAACCGAGACGGCGCCGGCGCCCGTGGTCGTGAACGTGCTGTCGAGGATACCCGACTGGTCGTTGGCGTCGAACAGCTCGGTGCTGGTGATGTCGATCTGGATCGTGCTCACCGAAACCGAACCGTCGGAAGCACGCGTGAACGAGCCGACGATGGACTTGGTGGCCGAGTAGTCGGCAGCACTCGAATCGACCGACAGCCAGTTTTCACCGCTGAAGCTTGCCGCGGCGGCGGAGTCGATCAGCTGTTGCTGGAGAACGGTGATTTCCGACTGGATCTTGGCGCGGTCGACACCCGGCTCGCGGGAAGCAACCAGCTTGGACTTGATCTCGTCGACGACTTCCTTGGCGCTGTTGAGCGCTGTGTAGTTGACGTCGATCTTGGAGGCACCGAGACCCAGGGCGTCCTGAACGGTCGACAGGGCCTTGTTGTCCGAACGCATGGTCGTCGCGATCGACCAATAGGCGGCGTTGTCGGCGGCTTCGCCGACGCGGAAACCGGTCGAAATGGCTTTCTGGGTAGCTTCCAGCGCCTTGTTGGTGGACTGGAGGGTCTTGAGTGCCGTCATAGCCGACACGTTGGTCATGATACTGGACATACTTGTCCCCTTTTACACGATACAGATTAGGGACATACCGGCTTGTCCGGTGCAGCGGGCAGGCATCATGCCGCTTGTCGTGTCGACAAACCGCTGTCAGTGCCCGCCTTATGACACGAGGACACTAAACAATCGTAAATTTCGCATATGTTCCGGCCGGTTGCCGGCATTCTCCCCGGAACCGTGCGGAATCCGCAAATGTCGCCGCGCTCAGACGAACGAACGCACCATACTGCCGACAAGCAGGTTCCAGCCGTCGATCAGGACGAAGAACAGCACCTTGAAGGGCAAGGCGATCACGGTCGGCGGCAGCATCATCATGCCCATTGCCATGGTCACCGTGGCCACGATCAGGTCGATGATCAGAAACGGCAGCACGACGAGAAAGCCGATCTCGAAGCCGCGCCGTATTTCCGAGATCATGAAGGCGGGAACCAGGATGTGCAGTTGCACGTTCTCGTCGACAGTCACTTCCTGACCGCGATCGCGGGCAAGGTCGACGAACAGGTCGAGGTCCTTTTCGCGCACATTGTCGATCATGAAACCGCGAAACGGCCTGGAGATGCGCTCCAGCGCCTCCTCCTGCGTGATCTCCTCGTTCATCAGCGGCCTCATGCCGTCTTCCCAGGCCCGGTCGAACACCGGCGCCATGACATAATAGGTCATGAACAGGGCAAGGCTGATCAGGATCAGGTTGGCCGGCGTCGTCTGCAGGCCGATGCCCGTGCGCAGGATCGAGAACGCGATGATGAAGCGGGTGAAACTGGTTACCGTGATCAGCAGGCCGGGCGCGATGGCAAGCACCGTGAGCAGCCCGAAGAGCTGCAGGATATAGCCCGTCGTCGCCCCGTCGGTGCCGGCGACGATCGCGCCGAGATCGGGCGTCTGCGCCAACGCCATGGTCGGCGCGAAGGCGAGCACGACGGCGATGGTGATCGAAGCGTATCTCATTCGAACAGCAAAACCTTGATCAGGATGTCCCGGGCGGCGCCGCCGCTGCGGATCATCGCGACTTCCTTCAGGTCGGAACGCATGTGCAGGTAACCGCTCGATCCGGCCACCTCGTGTAGCTTGATCGCGCGCATGTACGCCATGATGTCCTGATGGATCGCCTGCACCGTTTCCGGTTCCGGAACGGTGTCGAACAGGACCGACATTTCGAGACGGACCCACGTATCCTTCGGCGCCGAGACGTTGGTGACGATCGGTTCCAGATCGACCTTGCGGTCGGCCGCCGCGTCGAGATGGCCTTCCCCGCCCTCCTCGCCGTCATGTTCCGCTTCGGCGGCGGCCGGGGTTTCGGCCCTGCCATGCGGCATGGCGGCCATGTTCGCCGCCTTGTGCTGGCCGGCGCCGAGCACGAACTGGCCGAAACCCCAGCCGCCGCCGACCGCGATCGCGGTCACCAGCACCAGGCCCAGCATCTGCGCCACCAGCGACGTCTTTTTGGGTGCGCCCTCCGCTTCCTCAGCCTTTGCCACGTCTCATCCTCGCTAGAATGGCAGAAAACGATCGAGAATCTGCTGGCCATAGGGCGGTTCCTGCACCTCCGAAATGCGGCCGCGGCCGCCATAGGAAACCCGCGCCTCGGCGATACGCTCGTACGAAATCGTGTTGTCGGGACCGATATCGCTCGGCCGCACGATGCCGGCGATCTTGAGCACCCTGAGTTCGGAATTGACCAGCACCTCCTGCGACCCCTGGATCATGAGATTGCCGTTGGGCAGGATGTCGGTCACCATCGCCGCCACCGCCAGGTTGATCGTTTCGGAACGAACGGTGGCGCCGGTACCCTCGAAATCGGTGGTCGAGCCGATGGTGGCGTCGCCATTGACCGAATTACCGGCGCCGTCGAGATCGTAGCTCGCCGACAGGCCGAGCGACTTGTTCGCCGTGCGGCTGCGGTCGGACTGGTTGGACAGCCGCGCCTTGTCGGCGATGGCGATGTCGACGGTCAGGATATCGCCGGTGGTCATGGCGCGCCGATCGGTGAACAGGTTGCTGCGCCGGTCGTCCCACAGCGAATAGCGGTTGACCGCCTTTGCCGGCCGTTCGGGAAACCGGTCGAGCGACCGTTCCTCGCGCGTAATTCCGCTGCCGACCTCCGACACGTCCGGTGGCCTGCCGATCTCGCGCACCGGCGAGGCACAGCCGTGAAGCAGCACAGCGGACAGGATCAACGCGGCGCGCTTCATGACGGATCCCTGCGGCTGGCCGACGCCGACATCAGCGCGGTGATCGAGGCGGCCTTGGTCGCGTCCATCTCGTTGAGGATGACGCCGGCCTGGCGCGGCGACAGTTTCATCAGGATCGCCGCCGACAGGTCGGTGCCCAGAAGCTCCAGCCGCACCGCGGCGGCGTCCGGCCGCATCTTGGCATAGATGGCGATCAGGCTTTCGTCGGCTCTCTGCATGAAGGCTTCGCGCCGCGCCGCCCATTTGGCGAACTCAGCACTTTTCTCCTCGAGCACGGCGATGCGCGCCTCGACGTCTTCCTGCAGCTTGCGCAGTTCGGCCGCCTTCATCGCGTAGCGCCGCTCGCGCGCCGGCTCGGCGATGTTGGCGCAGAACTGGCGGATCTCGTCCTCGGTCTGTGGCGCGACGCTGGCGGCAGGCTTTTTTCCGTGCGCATCCTCGGCAACCGCGCCGGTCACGACGATCATCGTCGCGGCGGCGAAGGCGGCAAGCAAGGCGAGCCGCCTGCGGCCGGGTTCGTGTCTCATCTTCCCGGTGCTCCTCATTGCAGCACAAGCTCGGCCTGCAGCGCGCCGGCGGTCTTGATGGCCTGGAGAATGGAAATGATGTCGGTCGGCTTGACACCGAGCCGGTTCAACCCCTCGACCAGCGACTGCAGCGTCGATCCCTCGACGGTGGTAAGCTGCGTACCCTCCTGGGCGGCATCGATGATCGTGGCATCCTGGATTTCCGTCTCGCCCTTGGAGAACGGCGCCGGCTGGATCACCTGCGGCAGTTCCGTCACGCGCACGGTCAGCGTGCCGTGGCTGATGGCGACCTTGGAGATGCGCACGTCCTGGCCAATCACTACCGTGCCGGAGCGTTCGTCCATGACCACGCGCGCGGCCGTGTCGGTCTCGACCAGCAGACCCTCGATCTGGGCGAAGAAGCGCGCCGGCGAAACATTCTTAGGCTTGGCGATCTGGATCGTGCGCGAATCCTGTTCGGCGGCGAAGCGGGCGCCGTAGTGCTGGCGGGTGAAGGCGTTGATGGCGTCGGTCACCGCAACGGCGGTCGAAAAATCCGGGTTGCGCAGTTGCAGCAGGAACGTGTCCTGGTCGCCCATGCGACCCTCGACCTCGCGCTCGACGATCGCACCGCCGGGAATGCGCCCGGCCGTCGGCACGCCCTGCGACAATGTCTCCGCCTCGCCTTGGGCATAGAAACCCGAAACCGAAACCGGCCCTTGCGCCACCGCGTAGATTTCGCCGTCGGCGCCGCGCAGCGGCGTCATGATCAGCGTGCCGCCAGCCAGCGACGAGGCATCGCCGAGCGAGCCGACATTGACGTCGATGCGGGCGCCCGAACGGGCAAACGGCGGCAGGTTGGCGGTGACGATCACCGCGGCAATGTTGCGGGTGCGCGCCCGGCCGTCCTCGACGGCGACGCCGAGATTATCCAGCATCGAGCGGATCGAGCGCTCGGTGAACGCCGAATTGCGTAGGCTGTCGCCCGAGCCCTGCAGGCCGATGACGAGGCCGTAGCCAAGCAGCTGGTTCTCGCGCACGCTCTGCAGCGTGGCGATGTCTTTAACCCGCGAGGCAGAAAACGCCGGCAGCGCCGCCAGCGCCAGGCACAAGGTCGCAACGGCCAGCCTCGTCATCTGGTCGGCTCCACCATCACGGTGCCGTCGGCGAGAACGCGGGCCGTGAACACGCGGCCGGACTCGGGATTGCGCACCCTGATCATGTCGTCGATCGAGCCGTCGACCAGCGGCACGACCATGGTGGAGATCAGCAGGCCGCCGCTGACATAGCTGGCCCGCGTCGGTTCGCCCGCCTCGACGGCGAAGGGCTCGCGCAGCGCGGCGACCGGGATCGCCCGGCGCGGTAAGAGCGTGCGTTGCGCCACCTTGCCGACGATCTCCGCCGTGTCGAGCACGATGCGCTGGCTGGCGCGCAGCGGGCGCTTCAGCCGCACTTCGCGGATCATGCCGGGTTCGATCTCCTGGCCCGGATAGATCACCGACGTCACGACGACGATCTGCTGTTCGCCGGCGACTGCCAAACCCGGCAGCCACGCGGACGCGGCCAGCGCCGCGGCGATCAGCATCCCCGCCGATTTCGATGTGATGCGCATCGGCCTATCGGATGTTCTTGGAGACGACGGCGGCCATCTCGTCGGCGGCCTGGATGACCTTGGAGTTCATCTCGTAGCCGCGCTGGGCGGCGATCATGTCGGTGATCTCCTTGACCGGATCGACATTGGACGCCTCCAGATAGCCCTGCCGCACGGTGGCGAAACCCGGGTCGCCGGGCACGCCGACATTGGCTGGACCGGAGGCCTCGGTCGCGGCGAACAGGTTGCTGCCGAGCGGGTCGAGGCCGGCATCGTTGGCGAAGGTCGCCAGCGTCAACTGGCCGAGTTCCTGCAAATCGGTCTGGCCGGCAATGCGGGCGAATACCTGGCCGGTCTCCGAGACGATCACTTCGAGCGCGTTTTCCGGAACCGTAATGCCCGGCTGCACCTGGAAACCGTCGACCGTGACCATGGTGCCGGTGGCGTTGGTGTTGAAGGCGCCGGCGCGCGTATAGAAGGTCTCACCGTTCGCGCCCTCGATCTGGAACCAGCCATTTCCGGTCAACGCCAGATCGAAGCGGTTGCCGGTACTGGTCAGCGTGCCCTGGATATGCACATTGCGGATCGCCGCCGTCCTGACGCCGAGCCCGATATGCGCGCCTTCCGGTACGATGTTCTGGTTGGCCTGGCTCGGCACACCCTGGATGCGCTCGGTCTGGTAGAGCAGGTCGGAGAACTCCGCCCGCGCCCGCTTGAAACCGCTGGTATTGATGTTGGCGATGTTGTTCGCGATCACTTCAAGGTTGGTCTGCTGGGCGTTCATGCCCGTCGCCGCAATGGCAAGAGCCTTCATGGTTCACTCCTCAGATCTGCATCCTGCTGACTTCGAGATATGCGGTCACGATCTTGTCGCGTATGGCGATGGCGATCTGCAGCGACCGCTCGGCGCTCATGACCGCGTCGACGACCTCGCGGGTCTCGCCCTTGCCCTGAAGCGCCTGCATCGACAGGTTCTCGGCGCTGGCGAGATCGGTGAGCATGTGGCGCGACGTGGCTGCGAGCACCTCGCCGAAGCCGCCGATGCCCGACGCCTCCTCGGGCTTCGTCGCGGCCGGCGCGGCAAGGCCCGTGGCCTGCGTCCCGCCAATGCCGGCAAGGGTCACCGGATCAATCACGAGTTCGACCTCATCATGTCGATTGTCATCGAAATCAGCTTGCGCGCCTGCTTGACCACCTGCAGGTTGGCCTCATAGCTGCGGTTGGCCTCGCGCATGTCCGACATCTCGACCAGCACATTGACGTTGGGCAGCTTCACGTAGCCGGCGGAATCGGCGGCCTGGTTTCCGGGATCGAACTCGACGGGAAACGGCGCATGGTCGCGCGCGACAGAATCCACCCTAACCGGCGTGCCGCCGGTGGCGCGATCGAGCTCGGCGGCGAACGACACCACCTTGCGCTGATAGGGATCGCCGCCGGAAACCGAGGCCGTCGACTGGGCGTTGGCCAGGTTCTCCGAAACCACCAGCAGGCGTTTCGATTGGGCTTCGAGGCCCGACGCGGCAACCTTGAGGGCGACAGACAGCGCGTCCATGGTCAACCCTTCGCCGTCATCAGGATCATGCGATGGAACGATTTCACGATCGCGGTGTTCAACTGGTAGGCCTTGGCGATGTCGCCGGACTTGACCAGTTCCTCCTCGATCTTGACCGACGAGGAATTGGGATCGACGGCCCGTCCCCCGACCTCGGCCGCCTTGATCGCGTAGGCCGAGGAACTGCCGCCGAAATGCGCCGAGTGGGTCGCCGTCTGGGCGATCAGCTTGTTGTCGAGCAGATCGGCGAAGGGTTGCACGTCGACGGCGCGATAACCGGGCGTGTTGGCGTTGGCGACATTGCTGGCCACCGCCGTCTGCCGCACCGTCAGCCATTGCGCCTGCTGCGCCGCCAGGCCGAAAATCTCCGACACGATCATTGAACCAAGCTCCTTGTCCCGCAAGTCTATGCGGCGAGACTTGCGCGGGGCTGGCGGTTCGTGCGCAGTCAGTTGTCGCCGGCGACGATCTCGTTGCCGGAGGTCAGCAGTTCCCACTGGTCGTCGACGCTGCGAAACTCGGTGACCCTCTGCCCGTCCGGCAGGGTCGAATTCGGCGTGACGACGAAAACGCCGGTGTCGTCGCGGACGAGCGCCCGGCCATTGGCGACGAAGACCAGCCGGTATGCCGCGGATCTCGTCGGCTCGCCCCTGGCTTCGCCTGCCGTCTCCTCTTCCTGCGGCTTGTCGACGGTTCCCGTCTCGATCGGGTCGAGGATGGTGCCCTGCGGCAGTTGCGCCTGCAGCCACAGGACGCCGGTGCGGTCCTCCGGCTCGCCGTAGAGCTCGGTATTGCCGGAATACTCGATGCGCGGCGGCTGGAACCTGTCGCTGTGCCGGTAGACATACCATGGGAAGTAGAGGCTGCCCGCGGCAAGCGCCACGCCGAAGAGCCCAAGTGCGGTGTCGACGGCAAAACCTCCGAACGACCTAGCCATCGTCTCCTCCCGCATCGACATCGACGGGCTTCGCGGCGTCGGGCACGACGGCTCCGCCCTTCAGGAAAGTGATGAGATCGGCGAACGGATCGGACGACACCGGATCGGACGGTTCCTGGCACAGCGCGTCATAAATCGCCGGCACGGTTTCAACAGCCTTGTCCAGCGCCGCATCGGCGCCGGGTTGCCAGGCGCCCAGAAGGCGCAGGTCGCGCGTCTCCTCGAAACGATGGATCATCGAGCGCAACTGCAGCACCAGCGCCTTTTCCTCCTCGCGCCACACCCGGTTGGCGAGCCGGGAGATCGAGGCCAGCGGATTGACCGCCGGATAGCGTCCCTGGTCGGCGATCTGACGATCCATCACCAGATGGCCGTCGAGAATGCCCCTGACAGCGTCGGCAACCGGATCGTTGTGATCGTCGCCGTCGACCAGAACGGTAATGATGGCGGTGATCGATCCGCCGCCCTCCGCGCCGGGCCCTGCCCGTTCCAGCATGCGCGGCAGTTCGGTGAATACCGAGGCGGGATAACCGCGCGCCACCGGCGGTTCACCGATCGAGATCGCCACCTCGCGCAGCGCATGGGCATAGCGCGTCACCGAATCCAGGAGCAATAGCACCCGCTTGCCGCGATCGCGGAAGTGTTCGGCGATCTGCAGCGCGCATTCCGGCGCCCGCCGGCGCATCATGGCGCTCTCGTCACTGGTCGCCAGCACGACGATCGCCTTGGCCATGTCGCCGGGACCGAAGGTCTCCTCGATGAACTCGCGCACCTCGCGCCCGCGCTCGCCGACCAGCGCGACGACGATGACGTCGAACGCGTCGGCGCGCGCCAGCATGGCCAGCAGCGTCGACTTGCCGACACCCGAGCCGGCAAACAGGCCGAAGCGCTGGCCGTAGCAGAGCGGCGTGAAGATATCGATGACGCGGACCCCGGTGCGAAACGGCTGGTCGACGCGGCCACGCTGCATCGCCGTCGGCTGGCTGGTTTCGGCGTGCGCCGCCGCCTCCCCGCCGAGCAACGGCCCCTTGCCGTCGACCGGTTCTCCGAGCGCGTCGACCACCCGGCCGAGCCAGCCGTCGCCGGGACTGGCCGAAAGCGGTCCGCGATTGACCACCACCGCGCCGACGGTCAGGTGCCGGGCATCGCGAAATGGCGCCACGGTGATATCGGTCCCGTCGATCCGGATAACCTCGCCGCGCCGGCCGACCGGTCCCCGGTCGTGATGCACGACGTCCCCGAGCCGGCTCGAAGCGGCAAGACCCTTGACGCGAAAATGGTTCGGCGAGATGGCGACCACCCTTCCGCCGCTAAGCACCATGTCGCCGCTGTCGCGGAATTGCCGGTAGCCGGCAGCGAGCCGGTCGAGGCTGCTCGCCTGGCCCGTCACGCCTCGAACGCCTTGATGGTCTCGTCATAGGCGGCCTCGGTGTCGCGGATCGCGGCAGCCGCGTTCTCGAAGGCGCGCTGAACCATGATCAGCTTGGTCAGTTCCTTCAGCGGATTGACGTTGGACTGCTCGACGAAGCCCTGCACCACGCCCACGTCGAGCCGGTCGATGGCCGGTTCGGGCGGCATTTCGGGAATGACGCCCGAATTCTCGAAGCGGCGGAAATTGGGGCCGGGCTGGAAGTCGAATAGGCCGATGGCGCCAACCTGCTTGCCGTCCTGGTGCAGGAAACCGTCGCGCCCCACGGTCGGCTCGCCGGCCGCCGGATTGAGCGTGATCGCCGCTCCGCCGGGGTCGAGCACCGGATAGCCGGTCAAGGTCACCAGATCGCCTGTTTCAAGGAGTTTGAAGCGACCATCCCTGGTCATCACCATGCCCGCCGGCGTGTCGATGGCGAACCAGGCGTCGCCCTGGATGGCGAAATCGAGCGCGCCGCCGGTGCGTTCCATGGCGCCGCTGTGCGTCGACAGGAAGGAATCGCCGGTCGACACGAAGGCGGTGGCGTCGGACCGAAGGCCGTTGACCAGTTCCTCGAACTTGATGTTGGTGGCGCGGAAACCGACCGTGCCGGCATTGGCGACATTGTCGGCGATCGTCGTCAGGCGGCGCTCAAGAGCGATCTGCGACGAGAGCGAAACATAAAGACTGTCCTGCATCCGCCCTCCCCCTACTTCAGATTCTGGATGGTCAGCATGAGATCGGACGATATGCCGACGGAGGATAACGGGCTGATGAGCGCCTGGGCGCCCTGCAGCGCCGAACTTTGCGGGTTGGCCAGTTCCCACAGATTGGTGAAGCGTTCGAGGAAGCGCGAAAGCTTCTCCGGATCGGTAAAGTCGGCGAAGTCGATACGCGCCTCCAGCATCTCCTTCTGCTTGTCGATGTCGAGCAGCGCGGTCGCCTCCGGCATGCCGAGCGAGGTTCTGACCACGGTCGCCAATGCCTTGTCGCCGAGGATCGCATAGGCAGAATCGATGCTTGCCGCCTTGCGCTGGAAATAGAGCGCCAGCCGCACACCCTCGTTGTCGGCGCCAGCGTCCTCCTCCAATGTCTGGCGCATGTAGCGGTCGACCACGCCCTGGCGTGCCTTGGTGAACGTCGTCGCCGCCTCGCCGTAGCGGTGGAAATCGAACGTCTCGGCGAATTCCCGGTAGCGCGTGTCGGTCAGCGTGTTGGCGAAGCTGTCGGTATCGTCGCGACCCTCCTCCAGCACCTTGATCATGAACGCCCTGGCATAGGCCATGTCGGAGAGGCCGTGGGCCTTCATGGCGTAGTTGAACAGCCGGCTGTCCTCGACAAGCGCCTCGATGGAATCGATGTTCTCGATGTTGGCGAGATAGTACTCGGTCTCGCGCATCACCATTGGCTGCCGGCTGACCCGGTCGAGCGACGCGGTCAGGTTTCCGGTAATCCGGGTAAAATCTGCATAGGTTGAGAGCACGGCGCGACAAGACCCCTCGATGGTTTTGCGCCATCATGCGCCGGCAGGCTTGCGCGAGGCTTTCTGGAACATCCGTCAGCCTGGCGCCGTTGCGCCCGCCATAGCCAGCCTCACACAAGTCTCGCCATCTAGATTTTGCGTCAAAGGCAGCGGTCGAGGTTTTGCATGACGATTATCATCGGGCTCATCGTCACGATGGGGTGTGTTATCGGAAGTTTCATGGCGATGGGCGGCCATGTCGGCGTGCTGGCGCAGCCTTTCGAATATGTGATCATCTGCGGCGCCGCCCTCGGCACCTTTCTGGTCGCCAACCCGCTGTCGGTGGTCAAGGACGCCGGCAAGGGCATCTTCGAGGCGCTGAAGAACGCAGTGCCGCACGAGAAGGAATACCTGCAGCTGCTCGGGTTGCTGCACGCGCTGCTGCGCGAACTGAAGACCAAGCCGAAGAACGAGGTCGAGGCGGCGATCGACAATCCGGAGGAATCGCCGATTTTCCAAGCCTATCCCAAGGTGCTCAGCGACAAGCCGCTGCGCAATTTCATCTGCGACTATTGCCGCCTGATCCTGGTCGGCAACGCCAGGCCGCACGAAGTCGAGGCGCTGATGGAAGAAGAGATCGGCACCATTCGCCACGATCGATTGAAGGCCTACAACGCGCTGACCGACGTCGGCGACGGCCTGCCGGCGCTGGGCATCGTCGCCGCCGTGCTCGGTGTCGTGAAGGCCATGGGCCATATCGACGAATCGCCGGAAGTGCTCGGCGGCTACATCGCCGCTGCCCTGGTCGGCACCTTCATCGGCATCCTGATGTCCTACGCGGTGGTCGGACCGATCGCCACCAAGGTGAAGATCGTGCGCGAGAAGCAGCTGCGTTTGTTCTTCGTCGCCAAGCAGACGCTGATTGCCTACATGAACGGCTCGCTGCCGCAGGTGGCGCTCGAATTCGGCCGCAAGGCGATCTCGACCTATGACCGTCCGTCGATCGACACGGTCGAAGAGCAGGCGATGAATGCCGCACCCAAGGCGGCATAGGCGGCATCGAGATGAGCGTTCCCACCAGCCCGGCCGACATGCAGGCCTACATTCTCGAGCAGCTCAAGAGTCGCGACGACAAGGCGTCCGAACTCGACGTGCTGTGCGATCTCGTGGCCCGCAAGCTGGAGACGGCCCTGTCGGCCAAGATCGAGAAGCATCTTTCCGAGAGCATCGGGCTGGAAACCGGCGAACACGGCATCACCACGACGGCCGAGGCGCTTGAAAAATTCGGCGAGGACTGCGCAGTCGCCCTGATCGGCGAGGAAGCGGATCGCCAAATCGGCATGATCTGCGGCGACCCGATGACGGTCGCCATCCTGCTCGGCGTGTCCTTCGGCGCCGATGCCGAGACGGAACTGCCGCCGATTTCCGGCGAACTGTCGCCGATCGAGACCGACATTTTCGAAACCAATGCCGAAAGCTTCGTCGCGGCGATGGCCGATATCGGCATGATCGACGCCAAGCAGCAGCTTCTGTTCGCCTGCAACGGGGTCGAGGCCCGGAAGGAAACCAACGACTTCCGCGTCATGTCGTTCACCTATTCGGTCACGCTCGGCGCCCATTCCGGCACGCTCACCGTCATGGTTTCCGAGCTGGCGCTGTCTTCGGAACGCAAGCTGTGCGCGCCGGAAAACGACAACACCAGCAAATGGAACGCCAGCCTGAAGGCCGGCATCATGCAGACCAACATCGGTGTCGACGCGATCGTGTCCGTGGCGCCCCGGACGCTCGCCGAACTCAACGAGCTGAAACCCGGCGACATCATCGAGTTCCCGGCCGTCGATCCCCACGAAGCCTCCCTCGCTGTCGGAAACCAGCCGCTGTTCACCGGCCGCTTCGGCCGCATGGGCAACAAGTACACGATCCTCGTCGACAAGCCGGTCAAGAGCCGGTCGGGCATCGTGGATCACATCGTGTCGACCATGTAGTCGCCTGATTGGAGCAAGAAAACACAATGTCAGCCGAAAGCGCCGCAACAGACAGCAACGAAACCAGATCGGCAACCGACCTCCTGGCCGATTCCGAACGCGAACTCGACAAGGCCATCAGCGAACTCGGCGGCCAGGAGCCGGCAGCGGACGACGACAAACCGGCACGCGACAAGGCTGAGGCCGAGGCGATGGCGACACCGCAGCGCCGATCGACCGACAACCGCGTGGTGATGAGCATTCCCGTCGACGTCGAGGTGGTGCTCGGCAAGGCCGAGATGCGCGTCTCCGAGCTCATGGCGCTGAAGCGCGGGGCGACCGTGGTGCTCGACCGCCGCATCGGCGAACCGGTCGACGTCGTGGTCAGCGGCAAGCGCATCGCCTGCGGTGAGATCATCGTGCTCGAAGAGGATTCCACCCGTTTCGGCATCCGCCTGACCGACGTGGTCGAGAACTGACGGCGATGGACCATCCGGTCGTCATGACGAACATCCAGAAGGCCGCCACGATCCTGGTTGCCATGGGAAAGGCGCGCGCGGGCAAGCTGCTCAAGCACTTCAAGAACCACGAGTTGCGCCGGCTGATCGAGGCCGCCCGCAGTCTGCCGCCGATCTCTCAGCCGCAGCTTGAGGACCTTGTCGAGCGTTTCGAGGACGAGTTCTCCGCCGGCACCGGCCTGATGGATTCCTCCGATGCGATCAAGTCGATCATCAGCGAGACCTTCACGCCGGAAGAATTCAGCGCCCTGATCGAGCCGAAGATCAATGTCGGCGCCGAGGCGGACGGACCGCCGGTCTGGGAGGCTGTCGAAAACGTCGAGGCGAGCGAGCTGGCCGTGTTCATCGCCGAGGAGCATCCGCAGACCTGTGCGGTGGTCCTGTCGAAACTCTCCTCGCGCAAAGCCGCCGAGATCGTCGCCTCCTTCGACCGAGAGAAGCGCAAGTCGGTGCTCAAGCGCATGCTGGCGCTGGGTGAGCCGATGCCGGCTGCTCTGGCCATCGTCGAACGTCACCTGCGCGACCAGTTCGTCGAAGGCGCCAACCAGGCGGGTCTCAACGAGGGTCGGGTGCGCGTCGCCAACGTCCTGAACGAGCTGGACAGGGAAAACATGGAGGAGGTGTTCGACGATCTGGCCAACGACACCGATCCCGACAACATCGCCGCGGTCAAATCGCTGCTGTTCCGCTTCGAGGACATCACCGCGCTCAGCGGCGCGGCGCGCAGCACGATTTTCGACGGTATCGCCACCGACATGGTCGTCACCGCCCTGCGCGGCGCGGAAGGCGATTTGAGCGAGGCGGTGCTGAGCTCACTCGGCCAGCGCACCCGCCGCATGATCGAATCGGAACTGGCCAACGAGATCGCCGTCAAAGCCGACACCGTGGCCGCGGCCCGGCGCGAGATCGCCTCCACCGCGATCCGCCTGGCCAGCGAAGGCCGTATCGCGCTTCCCTCGGCCGAACAGGACGAGGCCGCCTGATAACGGGCGTGTGCAGTCATGTCGGAATCGCCGGACAAGGAAAGCAAGACCGAGGAACCGACCGAGAAGAAGATCCGCGATGCGATCGAGAAGGGCCAGATTCCGGTTTCCAAGGAGCTGCCGATCCTGGTGTCGATCCTCTGCTTCCTGCTTTATTTCTCGTTTGCCGGCCGCGACGCAGTGTTCCGGTTTTCCAACCTGCTCGGCCGCGTCTTCGAGAATGCCGACGAGGACGTGTTCGGCTCCGCGCTTGACGTGTCCAACCTCATGCAGACCGTCATGTTTGCCGCCGGCTTCATAGTGCTGCCGCTGTTTCTGGTGCTGATGGTCGGCGGGCTTGCGTCCTCCTTCGTGCAGAACCCGCCACGCGTGGTCGCCGACCGCATCGCGCCCAAACTGTCGCGCGTCTCCGTCGCCCAGGGCTGGAAGCGCCAGTTCGGCGCGAGCGGCCTCGCAGAGTTCCTGAAATCGACCGGCAAGCTCGCCTTCGCCAGCGCCTTCGTCTACCTGGCGTTGCGTAGCGCGCCGCAGACGCTGCTCGAAGGGACGCTGCAGCACACGACCGCCTTTGTCGACGTCGTCGGTTCGCTGATCCTCGACATGATTGTCGCCGTCGCGCTTGCGATGGCCATCATCGCCGGCGCCGACCTGATCTGGACCAGGCATCACTGGCGCCAGAACCTGCGCATGACCAAGCAGGAGGTCAAGGACGAGATGAAACAGTCCGAGGGCGACCCGATCGTCAAGGCACGGATGCGGTCTGTCGCCCGCGATCGCTCGCGCCGGCGCATGATGGATGCGGTGCCCACGGCCACGCTGGTCATCGCCAACCCGACGCATTACGCCATCGCGCTGCGCTATAAGCGCGAGACCGACAGCGCGCCGGTGGTGGTCGCCAAGGGCCAGGACCTGATCGCGCTGCGCATTCGCGAGATCGCCGAGGAGCACAATGTGCCGGTGTTCGAGGAGGTGACGCTGGCGCGCGCCATGTATGACACGGTCAGTGTCGACCAGCTCATCCCGGCCCGTTTCTTCCAGGCGGTCGCCGAACTGATCAAAATCCTGTATGCTCGCCAACCCGGTTCCCTGCAACGACAAGTACCCCATGCGTAGCCAGCCACATTCTCTCGAACGCGAAAAGATCATTGCCGAGGCGATCGGCGGACTGGTGGCGGAACTGCGCCTTGTCGACCCGCTGGACTATGCCGCTTTCCTGCGGCTCGACCTGCATGGCAATCTGGCCGATATCGTGCAATCGGCGGCCGAGCTCTACTTCGCGCCCGGCTTCATCGAACTCGGCC
Source organism: Rhizobiaceae bacterium (assembly GCA_041397625.1). Classification (GTDB taxonomy): domain Bacteria; phylum Pseudomonadota; class Alphaproteobacteria; order Rhizobiales; family Rhizobiaceae; genus JAWKWH01. The sequence continues at coordinate 118,369 of JAWKWH010000003.1, read as the reverse complement.
AGGGCGGCCAGGCGTCGCTGTCATGGGGCGCGCCGCCCGAGATCGACCTCGACCTCGTCATGCGCCCGGCGGGCGTGGCCATCCATTTCCTGCTGCGCCTGAAGGCGGAAGCCGCCGAGGTACGCCTGGCCTATATCTCGTTCGACGATCCGTCCGACGACCCGGCCGCAAACACGCGGTTCATGCGCGAGGCGATCGCCAAGTACCGGCTCGGCAAACCTTCCGCCGACAAGGCGCGGCCCGAGGAGGCGACGCGCCGCATGTTCGGCTGACGCCGCAACTCACGTTTGCGATCAGGTTTGCTCGAGTGGGAAACGAGGCGATCAGCCGCCTTGTCGGCGCCGTCGGACGTCAGTCCCTGTAGATATAGTAGTTCTTACGCCGCAGATTGCTCGCCGACTGCTGGGCTTCCTCGTAGAGCGTGGCGCGGTCGCGCCCGTCCGCCTTCGACGTGTAGAGCGCCTGATCGGCTCTCATGTAGAGCTCGACGCCCGAGGTTGCTGGCGGGATCGTGCAGACGCCGATCGATATGGTGACATCGCCCGGCCTGAGACTGACGTCGTCGTGGCAGAACCCGTATTCGCGGATGACCGCCAGCAAACGCCCGGCGATCGACATAGCGGTCTTGGCGTCGGTCTGTTCGAGAAAGGCGACGAACTCCTCGCCGCCGGTACGCGCCAGAAACACCCCCTGCCTGAGCTTTGAACGGATGATCTGCGCCACGTCGCGGATAACGACATCGCCGAAGGGATGGCCGTGGGTGTCGTTGACCTGTTTGAAGTTGTCGATGTCGATGACCAGAAGCGCACCGTTGGTCTTGTTGGAGACGCCGATTCTCGAAATGTGATTGTCGAACGCTCTGCGATTCCAGACGCCGGTGAGCGGATCGGTGTCCACCAGCCTCTTGTATTCTTCCAGCTCGGTCTTGAGCGTTTCGAGCTCGTTCGACTTGTCGATCATCGAAGACAATGCCTGCCGGCCGCGGCTTAGCGTCGATCCGGTGGCGTTGGCCAGCACCTCGATGACGTGCAGGAAGGTCTCCGGCGACAGGTCGTTGTCGACCGAGACCGTGCGCGTCGTCTTGTCGAGCACCCGGCCATAGGCGGTCATCGAGCTCTGCTCGTCCTTCAAAACCTCGATGGCGTCGGTAAGGTTCTGCTCGAGCACCTCGCGCGCCCGTTCGACGAAGACCTGGCTGTTGCGGGCCTCGAAGTGTTTCTTGTAGAGCGCGTCGAGCTGGTCCTGTGTCACCGTGCGGCCAAGCGCCCAGAAATCGGAACTCAGTTCGGGATTGATGCCGGTCAGCGCGTTGTAGAACAGTTCGTAGTTTTTCGGACACCCCTGAACGCCAAGCTTGTGCATGGCATCGGCGATCCGCAACCCGATCGGCGCGGGGTTCTTGGCTGTCGAACTTTGCTGTGCTTGTGCAGGAGCTGCCATTTTGGAAAACGCTCTAATCTGAGAACGGCCGCCCGGACCCTGCCAATCCGACCTGCCACGTATTTCCGCCTGCGCCTTGGTACACCGCAAATACGAAACAAACGATTAACGATGCGCCGCATCCCGCTCCAGCACGGCCGGCGCCGGGAACGCCCGGCACCCGCGGTGGAGCGGCAACATGCCGTCAGGCGAAGCCGTAGCGTATCAGCTTGACCACGGCCTGGGTCCGGCTGACGGAGTCGAGCTTGCGTGTGGCGGAGTGCAGATAGTGGTTGACCGTGTTCTCCGACAGGCCGACGATCCTCGCCAGTTCGATGCTGGTCTTGCCCGCCGCGGCCCATTTCAGGCATTCGATCTCGCGGCCCGTCAGCCCGAGCTTGTGCAAACGGCGCTCCCGGATATCGAGCAAGATCGCCTCGACCAGCCGGATGACCGGTATGATCAGGCCGGGATATTGAATGCCTTCCTGCGGATAGGCGCTGAACAGCAGCGCAAACGCGTTCTGTCCGTAGGGTGCACGCACGGGCACGCAATATCCTCCGGCAATGCCGCTCGCCGACAGGGATGCGGCGAGCTCGCCGGCGGCCGCGCCGACCGCTGCATTACGATGGTCCGCCAGATCGGACGCGTCCCAGCCGAACGGCAGCGATGACGCCCTACATCGCTCATGAAACAGCCGGAAAGCGCCGGCCGGCAATTCGCTCAGGCGGTCCATCACCTCGTCCGGCAGGTTTGTGGCCACCACTTCCGTACGGCCGCGGACACCAAGTCCGTCGGTCCGAAAAGACGAGGCCATCATACTGTCAAAAGGATAGGTCCGCAGTTCCGCGGTAAACGCCCTGACATCGATTTCATGTTGCCGCGTTCCGAATTCCGACAGGACCAAAGTCTCTCCTGCCGAAACTCCATCATCGATCGGAACACGAAGGTCCGCAACCTCTGCTTGCATTTGCCCCCACCATGCAGTTCACTCTCTTAAGTCGAAATCGCCCGGATGATATTCGTTTTACTTGTACCTCACGTTACGAAAACATGATTGACGCCACGTCATTTTGTTTCTATTGGAGCGCCCGCGAATCAAACATAGCCAGTTCTGGTTGAATTTTCCAACTTTTTTCGGAAAGCGCCGCGGAAGACTGCCTGCCGAAACAACACGACGGCACGGCCGAACCAACGATCGCCCGCTCTCCGCCGTCAGTGGCTTTCCCTGGGCAGATAGTCGATTTCCCGAAGCTCCAGAGCGGTGACCGCTTCACGATCGAGGCGCCTGTTCAAATCGGCAACCATGGCGGCCGCCAGGCTTTCGGTGTCGACCGACCCGGGGTCGGAGTAGTCGTTTTCGCGATGGCGGTAGATCACGGCATGCAGCGAATGCCGGACGACCGCGTCCATCGGCGCCACCATATGGCCGATTTCGGACGCATGGGCGGAGTAGCCGACCTTGGCGATGAAATAGCCCGTCACCCGCTGACCGGCCAGCACGGGCACGGCGATGTGCCTGCTTTCAAGTTCCTCGATCTCGTCGGCCGCCGCGAGCGGTGCGCCGCCATCATCGGAAAAGAGCGTCACCGAGGCAAACAACGCCCCGACCGTCGCAATGGTCACCCAGGCGGAAATGAGAATTGTCCGGATCATCCAAGCGTACGCCCCGGTCGCGATAGTGTCACACCATTGTCAGGATATAGGACGTCAAACTTGCTCCAGGCTGGCAGGCCGGCGTCCTGGAGGAAATCGCTTGCCGTGTAACCGATTTGAAACGCCGAGCCGCTAGGCTCGGCTTCCATTCGCTGCCTGCTTGCGGTTTTGTATATGCGTCCCAGGTTCTCCGATTTCCTCGATGACAGGCCCGGCCAACCCGCCGGCGAAGCGCCCGCCCCCCCGCCGGGCGCCTTCGCGACGCAGGCCCACCTGTTCCCGCGCGGCGGGCGCCCTGTCGCCGCCGCCGATGCCATTTTTGGCAGCTATCAGGCTAACGCGGCTTTCGAGCCGCCATCGCAAACCGGCGACGAGATCGATCCCGCCCTTCCGGAAACGCCGGACGCGAGTTACCTGTCGACCCTCGATACGCCGGCGCTGATGCGGCTCAGGCGCTCGCTCGCCAAGCGCCATCATCCCGACCTGGCACCGGCCGAGGCGCGCGCGGCCGCCAACCGGCACATGGCGGAATATAACGAGATGATCGACCGCGAACTGGAACGACGGCGCGAAACGAATTAAGGTTGCCGGCCCGGCTCAGGCCGCGCGCTTAGCCGTGCACATTGGCAATCTCGCACGACCCCAGTGCTTTCGCGACAAGGTGCGCCCGGCTTCTGGCGCCGAGTTTTTCCGACGCGCCATCGACCAGATGGCTGACGGTGAATTCGCTGTAGCCGAGATTCTCGGCAACCTCGCCGACCGTGTTGCCGCCGGCGAGCAGAAGCACGATCTCGGCTTCGGTCAACGACAGCTCTCTTGGTTTGAACAGCGTCGCCGTCTCCGGAAAACGGGACAGGATCGACACGGTCGCATGGCAGACGATGTTGACCAGCACTTCCCTGCATTCGCCGGCAAAGGGAACGTCGTTCAGCCCGATGGTGTAGAGCGCCAGCCCGTCGCCGATAACAACGGGGATGATCGCGATATGCCTGTGGCCGAGTTTCTTCAGCTCGTCGAGGAAACGCCTGCTCATGAAGTCCGGATAGCGCGACGGATCGAGCGCCATCGCGTCAAACGGTGCGAAACGATGCAGCGTCGGCATTGCGGCCGCATATTCGCTGTCAGCCTGCCGCGATAGCACCGAAAGCGGACAGGGAAGTGTGCCGAAAAAGGGACGCAGCGCCGAATTGTCATCGTTCAAGCCGCGGACCTTCATGGAAAGAAGCGCGCATCCGCTTGAACGCAGATGTCGTTCCAGCGTGGCGCACGCATCGGCAATATTGGCGGCTTCCGAAAGATCAACCGTCAGGAAGCGCAAATCAAAATCGGTCAGCGTGTTGTCGATAAACTGAAACGACTGGCACATCTTGTATGCAACCTTTCTTCGAGGTAGCTCGCACGGCAGTTACCAAGCAAGATAAAAAGTGATTACCCCCCTTCATTTGCGGGCTGGACATACTCACTGGCGGCGATTCGCGCATTGACAATGGACGCCAATAAAACGGGGGTGTTTGCGCCGCGTGAACAAATCGTGACACCGTGACGCGCCGTCACTCCGTCGGCTTCCGGCGCCGAAACGGGCCCTTGTATTGACGGCGAATTTCGCCTGGCGTTCTGCCATGCAGGCGTTTGATCGCCCTGGTGAACGAGCTTTGCGAGGAATAGCCGAGCCTGTGGCCGATCTCGATGAGCGGCGTCTCGGTCTCCTGCAGCATCTGCAGCGCCAGTTCCTCGCGCGTCTGCTCGACAAGACGGCCAAATCCGGTGCCCCGTTCGGCGAGCCGCCTTTGCAGGGAGCGCTCGCTCATACCGTATTTTCTCGACAGTTCGCCGATCGACCGGACACCGGTTTCCAGCTCGCGGACGAAATCCTCCTTCAGCGCCGTGACGATATCCTTCTTGCGGCGGAGGCGGGCGGACATCTCCTCGCATCTCTGCGTCATATATCTGAACAACGACGGATCCGCGAACATGTTGGGCCGCCCGAGAACCGCGGGCGAGAACACGAAACGATTGATGTCGGCGCCAAAGCGGATGGATGGCGAAATCAGCCGCATGTGCAGGGACTTGTCGCGCGGCGGCCGGCGCTGGAGCTGTACCCTTAGCGGCTTCTTCAACCGGCCCAGATAGCGTCCCAACACGCGCATCGCCACCGCGGCCGCATAGTCGGCATACTGTTCGCTGTGACCGATAAGCGGCGAATACGACCATTCGAGCGTGATGCGGTCGCTTTCGATAATGGCGTTGAAAATATCGAGATCGACGACGATGTGGACATACTTGGCATAGAAGCGGATCAGCTCGGTGAAGTCGGGAGCCACCGCAAGACCGAACCCGAAGGGAGCGGCCGCACCGGGACTGGCGACCATGCCGAATTTGAGGCCGAACGTATCGTCGCCCGTAACCGATGCTATCGCGTCCAGCAGGCGGGAGAACCGGTCGAAACTGATCCGCGTGTCGAAGTCGTCGAAGGTCGCCGGGTCGATTCCGAACTGGCCGGCGAGCACATCGAGGTCAATACCCGCTTCGGCGCAATAGCGCGGCAGGTCCCGGCCGACGGATGCCAGGATCTGAAACTGGTCCGCAAGGGAGACCAGGTCTGTTCCTCCGCTCATTGGCGGGCATTGTACAAAATTTGACGAGGAAAGCACACCATCCACAGGCGAAGCGAGTGCTATCCTGTCTGCATAACGCGTCTTGGGTGGTTTGAGTTCTACGGTCATGGATATGAAAGCCAGTCACCGTGACTTTGAATTGCCGGTCACCGCTCACCCTAGCCTGAGCCGTTTGCTGGACGAATGGAGACAGGCGTGGGAGCGCCGTCCCCCGACCACCGAAGACCTGTCTTTCGACGCGCTGATTGGCGACTATCCGGGTCTTTTCCTTGTCGACCCCGGTCGCAGGAAGCGCGGAAAACCCGATCCGCTTGTCATCCGCGCCGGGCCGGCAATCGGCGAGAGGATCAAGCGCGAAATCGGCGGTATGCATTTTTCGGATTTGATCCATCCGCAAATTCGCAAGCGCGTGAACGACGTGTACGCCGCGCTGATGAAAACCGGTCGGCCGCATTATTGGGAGATGGCAAACACGGTCTTCGGATCACGGCCTGATCGCTATCACCGGCTACTGCTGCCGCTTTATTCCCACGACGCCACAATCGAGTATTTGCTTGGCTGTTGCGCCTGGGATTAGGCAGTATCGGCTTTCAGGTTTCGGGCGGCACCTTTTCGGCATCGTCATCCTGCCGCGGACAGGCTTTCATCCGCGCCCTGAGGTTGTTCGCCACAATATCATGCAGCGTCTCGCCGCACAGGCTGGCAGCACCGGCCGCGCCCTGCGCCCGCTGCACGGCGGCAATCTCGCGGGCAAGGCCGCCGTTCAATCCGAGCGCGTCGAGCGTCGCCGCACTCTCCTCCATCTCGACTGCCCGCCTGGCGCCGTGGCGCAATGTCCGTTCGAAATTGTAGCCGGCGAGCGCTGGCCATTCGAGCCCTGGATAGCTGGCCGCGAGCGATGACAGGATCACATCGCGACAGCCGGAGGCTTCCGCCGCCAGCAATGTCTCGACAGTGATCGCTTCGAGCCCCTTGACGAACAGCGAACGCACCATCTTGATGGCCGTCGCAGCACCAGGCTCGTCCCCGGCGACGTCGTAGGCAAAGCCGAGACGATCGAGCGGTGCGCGCAAGCCGTCGATCCCCTGCCCCGCCAGCAGCACCGGCGAGGCGTGACCCTTCGGATGGACCGGTGACATCACCGCCATGTCGAGATAGGCCGCACCGGTCGCGCAGATCAGCTCCGCCGTCTGCCGCTTACGGCCGGGTGAGACCGAGTTGATGTCGATGACGAGCGTCCCCGGTCCGAGCGCCGGAACGAGTGGCCCGATCGCCTCGAGGCTCTGGTCGGCGGTGACCGCGGAGACTATCCAGTCGGCATCGGCAAGGCCTTCGGCCGCGTTCACCACCGTCACGCCGGCGCGAGCCATCGCGCCGCTCATGGCAGAGGCTTCCGGCCCGCCGAGCTTGATGTCATAGGCGGAGAACTTCAGCGCCGGATCGGCCTTGCCGAGCGTCCAGCAGAACGCCCGCGCCGCCTCGCCGAAGCCGAGAAAGGCGATGTGCGCCGGCTGCGCCATCACGCCGCCTCGCCGGCGAAGACGGTACCGTCGAACAGTTTGCGCGCCGTCCGCAATATGCCGGTGCGCACCACCTGACCGTTCTCGACGCGGGCGATCACCGTCATCTCGCCGGTCGGATGTTCGACAGCCAGCGCCTTGTCCTCGCCCTCCGGGTTCACCGCCATGCCGGCCGCGACCGTGCCCGGCACCAGGCAGGCGGTGGCAACCGAGACCGCGCCGAAAACGCCGATCGCCTTGTGGCAGCGATGCGGGATGAAGGTGCGCGTGGCGATCGCGCCGCCGCTCCTCGGTCGCGAAACCATGGTCATCTTGGGCACGCTGTTGTCGGTCACGTCGCCGAGATTCATCATCGGACCAGCGGTCAAACGAATGGATTCAAGCCGGTCGCGAAGCCGTTGATCGGACTCCAGTTTCTCCGGCGGCTCGTCGCCGGCAATTCCCATGTCGGCAGCGCGTACGATGACGCAGGGCATGCCGTTGTCGATCAGCGTACAGTCAACGCCGTCGATCACGTCGACCGCGTTGCCGGTGGGCAGCAGAGCGCCGCAGGTCGAGCCGGCAGTGCCCTCGAAGGCAAGCGGGATCGGCGCATGGGTTCCCGGCACGCCGTCAATGCGGGCGCCGCCCGCATAGGTGACGCGCCCCCCCGGCGTCGGCACCGTAGCGACAGCGACCTGCCCGGTATTCTCCATGAAGATGCGCACCTCGGTCACCGGATCGCTTGCTGCGACCAGGTCGCGCTCGATGGCGAACGGTCCGACGCCGGCGAGGATGTTGCCGCAGTTCTGCGCATCGGTGACGATGGCGCGGTCGACCATGACCTGCAGGAACAGGTAGTCGACATCGACGCCCTGGCGCGCCGAGGTCCCGACCACCGCGACCTTCGACGTCAGTGGGTCGGCGCCGCCGAGCCCGTCGATCTGGCGCGGGTCGGGGCTGCCCATGACCGAGAGAAGCATGCGATCGCGCGCCGCGATGTCGGACGGCAGGTCGCCGGCAACGAAATAGCCGCCTTTCGACGTGCCGCCGCGCATCCACATGGCCCGTATGCCCTCACTCATACTTCAAGCCCTTCTCGGCCAGCCGCCCGCGCATGTCGTAGATGTCGAGGCCGAGTTCGCCCGCCGCCAGGCGCCGGCGCTTCTCCTCTTCCCTCTCCATGCGGGCGCGTGCCTTTGCCAGCACGCCTGCCGCTTCCGCGCGGGCGATGACACAGACGCCGTCATCGTCGGCGACGATCACGTCGCCCGGATTGACCAGCACGCCGGCGCAGACCACCGGCACGTTGACCGAGCCAAGCGTCTCCTTGACCGTACCCTGCGCGAACACCGCCTTCGACCACACCGGGAAACGCATCTCGGTCAGGTCGCGCACGTCGCGCACGCCGGCCTCGATCACCAGGCCGCGACAGCCGCGTGCACGTGCCGACGTCGCCAGCAGGTCGCCGAAATAGCCGTCCTCGCACGGGCTGGTCGGTGCCAGCACCAGGATGTCGCCATCGGAAAGCTGCTCGATGGCGACATGCAGCATCCAGTTGTCGCCGGGCGGCGACGAGATGGTGACGGCGGAAGCGGCGACGCGTGCGCCGGAAAAGATCGGCCGTATGTAGGAGGCGAGCAACCCCTTGCGGCCCTGCGCCTCGTGCACGGTGGCGACGCCCGCCTCCGCCAACCCGGCAACGACGTCCGGGGCGGCGCGCTCGATGTTCTGCACCACGACGCTCATCACAATTCGTCCACGGTGCGCGGGAAGATCGACTGAAAGCCCTCGGCATAGCGGCAGTCGCGCCCGCCGGCCTGGCCGCCGGAATTGCGGCGGAAGTGGTTGCCGCGGTTCTCGGCCACATTGGTGTAGTAGGCCCAGAGGTGCTCCTGCCCGGTCATGCATTCGATCGCTGCGCGCTTCTTGTCCCAAACCGGCGTGATGTCGAGGAAGGTGTCGGGCTTCCAGCCCATCTGCTCGGTCTGGTGCGGCTCGAACAGGTAGAGCTGCGGTGCGCCGAGAACCGTCTCGCCGGGATTATGTCCCCAGGCCTGGGCGATCATGCGCGTCTCCAATGCCACCTCGCTCGCATACATATGGTCGGTGTTGTAGGGATCATAGGTCGAGTGGCTGAGCATGAAGCGTGGCTGCACCGCGCGGATGACATCCACCAGGCGATACTTGGCATCGCTGTCCATGACCAGCGGATAGTCGCCGAGATCGAAGAACCGGATGTCATGCGCGTCGAGCGCCTTTGCAGCCGCTTCGGCCTCCTTGCGGCGCTCGGCCTTGACCCGCTCCAGCGTCATGCCCTGCTGCTTCCACAGTTTGGCGCTTTCGCCGCGCTCGCCGTAGCTCAGGCAGACGATCGTCACCTCGTAACCGAGCGACTGGTGCAGCGCGATGGCGCCGCCGCAGCGCCAGACGAAATCGGCCGAATGGGCGCTGATAACGAGGGCGGTCTTGCTCATGGTCTCATTCTCCGACAGGCGGCGTGCCGTGGGTGTGGAAGGTCGCGATCGTCTTCAGCCCCCAGGCCTGGCCCTTTTTTCGGTCGGCCTCGGTCCATACCACCGGCTCCCAGTCGGGCTGCAGGATAAGCCTGGCACCGGCATTCGCCAACTCGATGCGATTGCCCGCCGGCTCCCAAACATAGAGGAAGAACGAGCCCTGGATCGCGTGTTTGTGCGGTCCGGTCTCGATGTGGATGCCGTTTTCCAGAAAGATGTCGGCGGCGCGCAGGATATCCTCGCGCTGGTCGCTGGCATAGGTGACGTGGTGCAGGCGCCCCACGCCCTTGCCATGTTCCTCGGTGCAAACGAGATCATAGGTCTTGTTGTTGACGGAAAACCAGCAGCCGCCAAGCCGGCCATTGTCGAGCTGGATCAGTTCGGTAACCCGGGTTCCAAGGCAGGTCTCGGCGAACTTGCGGAACTCGGTCACATCCTCGCCGAGCACGTTGACGTGGTCGATGCGGCGCGGACAGGCGCCCTGGGCGTGGAAGCGGCTTGAGAGGTTCTTCAGCGCCGAGCGGTCGTTCTCGGCGGGCTCGAACTTCCGCGTTTCCCAGTAGACCTCGAAAACGTGGCCGAACGGGTTTTCGAACCGGAAGGCCGGGCCGTGGCCGAGATCGCCGCCGGTCCAGCCGTGCACCTTGTAGCCGGAGGCTTCGATCGCCGCCACGCGCCGCTTCAGCGCCTCGGGCGACGAGGTGCGGTAGGCGATGTGGCCGACGCCGGTGGTGTCGGCCCTGGTCAGCTTCAGCGAATGGAACTCGTATTCATCCCAGCCGCGCAGATAGGCGCTTTCGTCGTCCTCGCCGGAAAGCTTGAGGCCATAGACCCGGGTGAAGAAGTCGAGGCTTTCGTCGAACCGGTCGGTCAGGACCTCCACATGGCTGAGATGGGCCACATCGAAACAGGGCTCGCTCATCGTCTGGACCTCCTAGTTGATCATCGTGTTGGGCAAAAAGAGCGAAATCTGCGGGAAGCTGATCAGGATCACCAGCGCCACCAGCATGGTGAACCAGAACGGCAGCACGCCGGCGAAGATGGCGCTCAGCGGCACGGTGCGCGCCACCGATTTGACGATGAAGACGTTGAGGCCGACCGGCGGCGAGATCAGGCCCATCTCCAGCGTCAGAACGACGAGGACCCCGAACCAGATCGGGTCGATGCCGAGCGTCGTGATGATCGGAAAGAAGATCGGCAGCGTCAGCACCATCATCGCGAAGCCCTCGAGGAAGCATCCGAGCACCAGATAGACCGCCAGTATGATCGCCAGCACGCCGTAGGTCGACAGGCCGAGACCGGTAATCGCCTCGCCGACGACCTGCGGAATGTGGCTCAGCGCCAGAAACGGATTGAGCAGATGGGCCGCTATCAGGATCAGCATCACGGTCGCGGTGGTGATGATGGAATCCTTCGTCGCCTGCCACAGGTCGGCAAGGCCGAGGCCGCTGGCGATGAAGCCGAGTGCGATGACAAGGCCGGCGCCGACGGCCGCCGCCTCCACGGGAGAGAACAGGCCGCCATAGATGCCGCCGATCGTCACGACGATCACGCCGACGATCGGCGCGGCGCCGATCAGCGCAAGGGCTTTGTCGGCGACCGAGGTCGACGGTCCCGCGGGTCCGAATTGCGGCTTTATCCAGCACAGCAGCGTGATCGCGGCGACGAACAGCATGAGCAGCAGGATGCCCGGCAGCACGCCGGCGAGGAACAGCCGGCCGATCGACTGGTCGGTGAGGATGGCGTAGATGACGAAGCCGGTCGATGGCGGAATCAGGATGCCGAGCGTGCCGCCCGCCGCCACCACCCCGGTCGACAGCCGCGGGTCGTAGTCGAAGCGCTCCATCTCGGCCAGCGCCACCTTGCCCATGGTCAGCGCCGCGGCGACCGACGAGCCCGACAGCGCCGCAAAGCCGCCGCACCCGATCACCGTCGCCGAGGCCAGTCCGCCGCGCACCTGGCCGATCACCGCGTAGGCCGCGTCGTAGAGCCTGCGGCTCATGCCGGTAACCGAAGCGACATTGCCCATGAGAATGAACAGCGGGATGACCACCAGTTCCGGCGACGAGGCCAGCGTGAAGGTCTCGGATGCCAGCGTGCTGTTGGCGGCATTATAACCGTTGAGCGCCGCGATGCCGAAATAACCAACCACGAACATGGCAAACGCCACCGGTATCCTGATCATCAGCAAGACCAGCAGGATGACGATGCCGGCCAGGCCGATGCTCGAAGCGCTCATGCGCGGTCTCCGCGCGGGCGGACGTCGCCGCGGCCGGCGGCAAACTCGACGGCGCGGAGCGCCATGCCGAAGGCCGTGACCAGCGCAAACCCGCTCAACGCCCACTGGAACCAGGCCTTGGGCAGGTTCAGCAGATTGGTCGACAGGTTCAGCATGACCGACAGCTTGGCGCTCTCGACAATGGTCCAGGCGATCATCGCGAAGATGATCGCGCCGAGCAATGCCGATGCGATGTCGATGAAGCGATTGAAACCGGCGGGAAAGCCGCGCTCGAACACGTCGATGGCGATGTGACCGCCACGGCGGTCGCAGATCGCCATGCCGCCGAAGACGACGAACACCATCGTCATGGTGACGAGATCCTGCGAGCCGAACAGCGGCTTGCCGAAGGCGCGCCCGACGACGTCGACAAGGATGATGACGGCCTCCAGCAGGAGGCCGGCAGAACCGATGATCGCGGACAGGCCGGTCAACCCGTCCGCAAGACGCCGCAATGTCGGCATGGACGCCTACTCGCCACGCATTGCCTTGAGCACGTCGGCAGCGCCGAGATCGGCGACGACCTTGTCGGTCACCGGATTGGTCAGCGCGCCGAAAGCGTTTGCCTCGTCGGCCGACAGTTCGATCACCGTATATTTGGAATCCGCCTTCAGCGTCTCTATCGTCTGGTCGGCCTTGGCGTTCCAGGCATCCTCGGCACTTTTCGACAGCGGCAGGCCGGCGAGCGCGTCGATCGCCGCCTTCTGGTCTTCCGGCAGGCCGTCATACCTGGCCTGGTTCATGACGGTGAAGAAGGCGATGCGGCCGAGCGGCGCGCCGATCGTGTAGCTGTTGGCGACCTCGAGCAGCTTGAAGTCGGCGACCGCGCTGGCGCCGGTGATGATGCCGTCGATCAGGCCGGTATCGAGGGCGTTGTAGACCTCGGGGATGGGCATCTGCACCGGCGTCGCGCCAAGCGCGGTCACCACATCGGCCGCGACCGCGCCGGCCACGCGGATCTTCAGGCCCGCCATGTCGGCCGGCGTGCGGATCTGCCGGTCCTTCATGATGATGATGTTGGGTTCAGACACCCACAGCGCCAGTGGTTTGGTACCCGGATACTCATCCGCCAGGTACTGGTCGTAGGCGGCCCAGATCTTGTCGTAACCGCTGCCGCCCATGCCGACAACGCCGGGAAGCTCGATCAGCATCGTCTTGGAAAACTGCGACGAGGTGTAGCCCTGCAGACCCCAGGAGATGTCGGCGGCGCCCTGCACCACGCGCACATACTGCTCGACCGGTCCCTTGCCCAGTTCGCCGCCCGGATAGTAGCGCACCGTCAGCGCACCGCCGGTCGCCGAGTTGAGCCCTTCGGTCAGCACGTCCACCACCGAGGCGGTGATCGTGTGCTGCGGCGGCGTGAACGAGGCGAACTTCAGTTCGTCGGCCCTCGCGGGTAGTGCAAGCGCGGCAAGCGCCAGGGCGGCGGCCGCCAGTCTGGTCGTGGTTTTCATCACATTTCCTCCCATGGAACTTCTGTCCGGCCGGCATCGGTTTGTCCGGCAGGTTCGTTGTGTTTGTCAGGCCGCCTTGGTGCGCCAGCTTTCGGCGTAGTTCTCGCGCGCCTCGCGCGCATAGGGCGTCGGCGAAACCCGCACCCTGATCTCCGCCTGCTTGTGCCTTTCGGTCGAGGTCTTGCCGGTGTCGTCCGGCTCGCCCCAGACCAACGTGAGCACGTCGCCGACATTGACGCTCTCCTCGACGATGCCGAGCGACAGCATGCAGCGCTCGTTGTAGCTGTAGCCGTTGAACATCGACATGCCGACCTGCCGGCCGTCGAGCATGACCATGTCTGCGCTGGTCGACGCGTAGTTGGGCTGCGGAAAGTCGATCCACTTGTAGGGCGTACCGTCCTCAAACGCGCTGGCGATGACTTTCAGCACATCCTCCGCGTTCCACTCGAAGGTCACCTTCTTGCGGTTGGTGGCGCCCTTCATCGCGGCAAGCGCCTCCTTGCCGATGAAGTCGTCCTTCTTCCAGCCGATATAGAAATCGTAGCCCAACTCGAACGGGTTGACGTAGTAGTCCTCGATATTGTCGGAGACGTAGCTGCCGCCGATGGCGCCGGCCGCCTCGTACATGTCGGAACCGAGCCAGTCGCGATAGTCGGCGAGCATGCCCTCGCCGGTGTAGATTCCCGGCAGCGGCGACGGAATCCAGCCCGATTCCAGCGTGTTGGTCGAATAGGCGCGCGCGCCGCACTGCACCAGCTTGACGCCGGCGTCATGGGCCGCCTGCAGGATCGTCGCGTGGATGTAGTGCTTGTCCTCGTAGGGACCCCATACCTCCAGCCCCGGCGCGCCGGACATGCCGTGGCGCAGCGCCTGCACCTTCTTGGAGCCGATGTTGATCCAGTCGACATGGAAGAACTTGATGTCGGGAATCGGGCCGCCATTCATCTTCTCGAAGATCTTCGGCGCGTCGGGACCCTGGATCTGGTAGCGATAATGGGTTCGAAGCACCCGCTCGCCCTCCGGCCGCGACGGCGAGCGCGGATCGTGCCTGATGCGCACGTTCCAGTTGCCCCAGGCCGCGCAGAACATCAGCCAGTTGGAGGTCGGCGCGCGGCCGACGAGAATGAACTTGTCGTCACGTTCGCGGAAGATGATATGGTCGCCGATGACATGGCCGGCCGGCGTCACCGGAACGAAATGCTTGGCGCGGTTGAGATCGAACCTGGCGAAGCTGTTGATGCCGTGATGGGCAAGAAACGCCTCGGCCTGCGGCCCCTCGACGATCAGTTCGTCCATGTGGTGCGTCTGATCGAACAGGACGGCGGTCTCGCGCCAGGCGCGCTGTTCGTCGCGCCAGTTGGTGAACTCCGGCGTGACAACCGGATAGACATACATGCCGATCTTCGAGTTGCGCAGCATCTCGACCGGGTTCTTGTGTTGCGCCATCACATCCGACAGGCTTGGCATCGATTTCTCCTCCCTGGAATCAATAGGTCACTAAGCCGACACGAGCGCCATGCCGGGCACGCGCTCGGCCAGGCTCGGATCGGTGTTCATCACATAGTCGAGGTTCTTCCTTGCCAGGCGCGCATGTTCGCGCGCCAGCGCCTCCGCCCGGGTGCCTTCCCGGCTGACGATCGCGTCGAAGATCGCCTCGTGATGCACCTGGGCATGCCTCAGCGAGGCCCTGAAATCGGGAATGAGCGCCTGGCCCTGCAGGAAGGCGCTGGGCGAGGCCAGCGGCAGGCGCGCTGCCCGCTCGACCTCGCGCCGGACCAGCCGGCTGCCCGACATTTCGGCGACAAGCTGGTGGAACCGCGCATTGAGCGGCACATAACGCGAGAAATCGGGTTCGACGGCGCCAAACACCGCATCGTCGAGATCGTCGAGCACGCGGCGGCACTCCTCGGCGAGGGCGGGGTCGGGACCGCGCTCGGCGGCAAGCCGTGCGGCGGTACCCTCCATCACGCCGCGAATCTCGATCGCATCGATGATGTCGTCCATTGTGAAGCTGGCCACGCGGCAACCGCCGGTCTCCAACCGTTCCAGAAGCCCCTCCTCCACCAGTCGCGCCATCGCCTGGCGCAGCGGCGTGCGCGAAATACCGAGCCGTTCGGCCAGCGCCGTCTCCGGCAGCCGGCTCTTCGCCTCGAACTCGCCGTTGAGCACGAGCAGGCGCAGCTCGAGCAGAGCCTTGGAGAACTGGGTCATCCGCGCCGAATCCTGCCTCAGCGTCATCGCCTTGCGTCCGATGGAGGTAAGTAGTCCCGTCACATTAGATTGTATACAGAACAAGGTCAATAGGCCGGATAAAGCGTTAAAATAAGCAATATTGTATACAGAAAGCCCTGTTTCAGGCAATCAAGGACACACCCGGCCTTGCGTTGAGGCCGCCTTTGGCGTCTTATCTGGCGGCGCGGACCGCGGCATCAGTGGGGAGGACCAAGGACATGCTGGAAACCACGCTGGCAGGATCGCTGCCGAAGCCCGGCTGGCTTGCCGAACCGGAGAAGCTGTGGGCGCCATGGCGGCTCGAAGGCGAGGCGCTCGAAGAAGGCAAGCGCAAGGCGACGCTGCAATGGCTGAAGGAACAGGAGGATGCCGGCATCGACATTCTGACCGGCGGCGAGCAGTTCCGCGTCCATTTCGTCCATGGTTTCCTGGAGACCGTCCAGGGTATCGACTGGGACCGAAAGACCAGGATGGGCATCCGCGACAACCGCTATGTCGTCGATGTGCCGACGGTCACCGGCCCCGTGGCGCGACCGGGATCGATCCATGGCGAGGAGGCGAAGTTCATCCGCGCCAGCACCGACCGGAAGATCAAGTTCACCCTGCCCGGCCCGATGACCATCTGCGACACGATCGCAAACGGCCACTACCCGTCGCGGCCCGACATGGCGATGGCCTTCGCAAAATTGCTGAACGAGGAGGCGCGCGAACTCGAGGCCGCCGGCGTCGATACCATCCAGTTCGACGAACCGGCTTTCAACGCATTTACCCGCGACACGGTGGAATGGGGCGTCGACGCACTGAACACGGCGCGTGAGGGACTGACCTGCAAGACGGCGGTTCACATCTGCTACGGCTACGGCATCCAGCAGAATATCGACTGGAAGAAGACGCTCGGCTCCGAATGGCGGCAATACGAGGAAATCTTCCCCGCGATCAACGCAAGCCGCATCGACCAGGTGTCGCTCGAATGCGCCAATTCGCGCGTGCCGCTGTCGCTAATGGGGCTGTTGAAGGACAAGGACGTGCTGGTCGGCGCCATCGACGTCGCTTCGCTCGACGTCGAAACGCCCGAACAGGTCGCCGGCGTGATCGCCGACGCGCTGGAGTTTGTCGACGCCGAACGGCTCTATCCGTGCAGCAATTGCGGCCTTACGCCGCTGCCGATAGACGTGTCGGTCGCCAAGGTGCATGCGCTGGGCGCCGGCGCGGCGCTGGCGCGAAAGCGGTTGTAGCTGACTACGGCCACACCCGCGTCAGTTCGACGCCGTCGACCACCATCTTCCACATACCGTCGACCTGATGCGGGGTCTGGGACACCTCGAACGTCGTGGTGAGGAACAGGATGCCGACGACGAAATCGTCGCCCCTGAATTCCTTGATCGGGCCGTTGACGGATTTGGAGATGCCGCCGGAAGAGCGCCTGTATTCGACGCTGCCGTCGGCTGTGATGACGAGGTCCATGCCGACGGCCCGCCACTCGCCGACATAGTCGGCCTTTTCGGGCGGAACCGGGATGCCGCAGGCGCTCAAGAACAGTGCCAGCAGCACGACGACCGGCGGGCGGATTTTCATCATGCCATCTGTCTAGAGCAGTTCATCTCTAGCTGGAAGCGGTTTGATGACGTTCGTATGGGCGAGGAGAGTGCAGCACCGGACGCCCGCCTCCCCCTTGCGGGGAGGCACAAGAGACCGAACGAAGTGAAGGTCGATTGGGTGGGGGTATCAAGGAAACGCGATCGTCGCCTTTACCCCCACCCGGATCGGCTTCGGCAGGCCTGTCCTCGGGCTTGCCGAAGGCAAGACCCGGGGGCCTCGCCTCTCCGACCTCCCCTCAAGGGGGAGGTGGATTTGGCCGCCGGGTTGAAAGCTCCAAATCACTGAAATCAGGCGGTAAACCGCAATCGTCCCAGCCGCGAAGCGCGACCACGGCAATCAGAACACCGGCGGGAACGGCCGCCCGCCGCGATCCATGGTGATCCAGCGGGTCTCGGTGAACGTCTCCATCGACCAGCGGCCGCCATGTTTTCCCGATCCGGACGCCTTGAAGCCGCCGAAGGGCACATGCGGCTCGTCGTTCACCGGCGAGCAGTTGAGATGGCAGTTGCCCGTATCCAGCCGGTTGATGATGGCAAGCCCGCGTCCCTCGTCCTCGGTCAGCACACCCGCCGTCAATCCGTACTCGCTGTCGTTGGCCAGGCGTATCGCCTCGGCGTCGTCCTTGACGCGGAAGATCGAGCACACCGGGCCGAACGTCTCCTCGCGATAGAGCAGCATGTCGGGCGTGACATCGGCAAACACGGTCGGCTCGACGAAGCGGCCGTCGATGCCGCCGCCGGCAAGCAGCTTGGCGCCCTTCTGGCGCGCATCGTCGAAATGGCGGCGGATGCGCTCGGCGGCGCGGTCGTTGATCACCGGGCCGAGAATGTTGCCCTTGTCGCCGGTGGCTCCGACGGTGAGCTTCTTGACCCGTGGCAGGAAGCGCTTGACGAATTCGTCATGCACCTTGTCCTGCACGATCAGCCGCTCGATCGACATGCAGATCTGGCCCTGATGCATGAAGGCGCCGAAATTGGCCGCCTGCACGGCGCGGTCGAGATCGGCGTCGTCGCAGACGATCATCGAGTTCTTACCGCCAAGCTCGACGCAGCATTTCTTCAAATGCGCGCCGGCCTTGGCCGAGACCAGCCGGCCGACGGCGGTGGAGCCGGTAAACGACACGCCCTTGACCAGCGGGTTCTCGATCAGTTCGTCGCCGACCGCCGCCACGTGGTCGCGCGAGCAGGTGACCACGTTGAGCACGCCCTTGGGCAGGCCCGCCTCCTCGAAAATCTCGGCCCACAGCAGCCCGCCGATATAGGGCGTGTCCTCCGAGGGTTTGAGCACGATCGTGTTGCCGGCAACCAGCGGGAACAGCATGCCGCGACCGGTAAGGATCAACGGGAAGTTCCACGGGCTGATGACGGATACGACCCCCATCGGCCGGCGCACGGCCATGGAAAGCTTGCCGTATTCCGAAGGCAACACGTCACCGATGGAACCGTAATTGGCGGCCGCCGCGGCGGGAAACAGTTCGGCCGTGTAGCCGGTCTCGAACATCGCCTTGCCGAACCAGCCGCCGCCCTCCTCGATCACCGCCTGGGCGATCTCCTCGCGGCGCGATACAAAAATCTCGCCAGCCTTGATCAGCAGGTGCGAGCGCTTGTTGAACGGCACAGCCGACCATTCCTCGAACGCCGCGTGCGCGGCCTCGATCGCCCGGCGCGCATCGTCTACGGATGCGTCGGGTATATTCGCCCAGACTCCGCCGTCAGACGGGTTATAGTCGGGAAACGTCTCCGCCGTCGTCGACCAGCCGCCGCCGATATACATGCCGTCCAGTACCCTTGCCATCGTCGCTCTCCCGTTTTGGGTTTCATGTCCGCGCCGACCGTCAGTCGATCAAGCGCAGCGCCTCTTTCGCCAACTTCCTTGCCTGTTTGGCGAGCTTCTTTGCCCGCTTCTTCGCCTTTCTGGATTTCTTCGGTTTCCTGCCGTCGCCGGCGGGAACCAGCGCGTTTGCCGTCGCCCTGGGCGCGGCCGCGGCATTGTCGGCGCCGGCCGCCACCGGCATTCGCACTGCACCGCTTGCCGCCACGCGCAGCGCCTCCACGTGGCGGCGATGGATGTCGGCGGCGCGCGCCGCCATTTCGCCCGCCATGGCGCTCAGTTCCCTTGCCCGGCTGTCCATCGCGATTTCCTCCCTGTCCCGGCCATGCGCCGCCGCCGGCGGCACGTGAAAATACACCGCCCTGCCGTTCACGCCGCCGGCGCGAACCGTCTCGATGTGGCGACGATGAATGTATGCCGCCCGTTCGGCAAGGGCCTCGGCCGAACCGGGCGGGTGGGCGATCATCTTCGGTGCCCGTCGTCCGGCCGGCTTGCCGGCCTCGGCCGCACCACCCAGATAGGCGACCTGCACCGCCGGATCGCCGGCAAGCTCATCGGCGCGGCCTTCGCCGACCATGCGCCCGTTCTCGATCAGGTAGCCGCGATCGGCGATGGCAAGGCTCTGGCGCGCATTCTGTTCGACCAGAAGGACGCCGACGCCGGTCTCGCGCACCGCCGCAAGCGAGCGGAACAGTTCCTTCGTCAGCAGCGGCGAAAGGCCGAGCGACGGCTCGTCCATCATCAGGATCGCCGGGTTCGACATCAACGCGCGGGCAATCGCCACCATCTGCTGCTCGCCGCCGCTCATGGTGCGCACCACCTGCCCGCGCCGTTCGGCAAGCCGGGGAAACAACGCCAGCACCTGCGAGCGATGCGCTGCCTCGCCGCCGCGCGCGCGGCGGCTGTAGGCACCAAGCTGCAGGTTCTCGGCAACCGTCATCGCGCCAAATATGCCGCGCCCTTCCGGCACCAGCGCCAGGCCGGCCTCGACGATGCGGTCAGGCGACAACTGTGCGATGTCGGCGCCGTCGACGGTGATGCGGCCGCCGTCCAGCGGCTTCACCAGGCCGGCAATGGCCTTGAGCAGCGAGCTCTTGCCGGCGCCGTTGGCGCCGAGAATGACGCAGATCTCGCCCTCGCCGACGCTGATCGACACGTCTTCGAGCGCCCGGTGCGGACCGTAGGAGACCGACAGATGTGAGACCTCAAGCATCGTCGTCACCCAGATAGGCGGCAACGACGTCGCGTTGCGCCAGCACCTCGGCGACGCCGCCATCGGCGATCTTGCTACCGCTCGACATGACGACGCAGCGGTCGCAGAGCGAACGGATCGCGTCCATCACGTGCTCGACCATGACGATTGCGCGGCCCTCCTCGCGCAGGTCGCGGATGAGCGCGATGCCAATCGTCAATTCGCTCGGATTGAGGCCGGCGAGCCACTCGTCGAGCAGCAGCAGCCTGGGGTCGGAGGCGAGCGCGCGGGCAAGCTCCAGCCGCTTCTGGTCGATATAGGTCATCGAGGCGGCCGGAACGTCGGCGCGGCCGGAAAGCCCGACCCGCTCGAGCAGCCGTGCCGCCTCACGGTAGGCGTCGTCGCCCCAGCGCCGCGCATGGCCGAAGGCGGCACCCGCCACCACGTTCTCGATCGCAGTCAGCGACGGCAGCACGCGCACGAGCTGGAAGGTGCGCGCCACGCCCCGGCGAGCGATGTACCAGGCCGGCTTCGCCGTGATGTCGGCGCCGGCAAGCAGGATGCGGCCCGAGGTTGGTTTGAGCGCGCCGGTGATCAGGTTGAGCATCGTCGTCTTGCCCGATCCGTTCGGCCCGATCAGGCCGAGCAGTTCGCCCTCGATGACCTCGAACGAGACGTGGTTGACAGCGACGAGGCCTCCAAACACCTTCCTTGCATCGCGGACTGAGAGAAGCGGGCTCATGGCGCGGTCGCCTCCTCCGCCGCGACCAGCCGCTTGCCTGCCTTCGGCCGCAACAGCTCCCGCGCAAGGCCGACGACACCACGCGGCAGCAGGTAGACGATGGCCATGAAGGCGATGCCCATCACCAGGCTGGTATGGTTGGGAAAGTGCGCCGACACCTGGTCGAAGAGGATGGTGAAGGGAATGACGCCGAGCAGCGGCGCCCACAGCCGCGACGTGCCGCCGAGCAGCGCCATGATCACCACCTGGAACGAGATCAGCGGATTGAACGCCGACGGCGGCTCCACATAGGCGAAACGAGGCGCCATGATGGCGCCGGTGACGCCGATGAAGGCGCCGGAGATCATGAACAGGATCACCTTGGCGCGGGCGACGTCGATGCCGACATGGCGCGCCACCGTCTCGTCATTGCCGATGATGCGCATGGCGAAGCCGAGCCGCGAACGGTTGATCAGCCAGCCGGTCACGTAGATCACCGCGGCCAGCGCCAGCAGCATCCACAAGATGTGCGTCTCGGTGAAATCGGTGAACACGTAGAGCCCGACCGAGGTTGTGAAATTGGTCTGCAGCCAGGTGACGACCTGGCGCACCAGTTCGGCGAGGCCGAGCGTGAAGATGACGAAATAGACGCCGGTAAGCCGGAGCGTGGCGATGCCGACCAGGCCTGCGACGAGGCCGGCCATGACGGCGGCGATGGCGACGAGCAGCGCGAACGGCAGCGCGTCGATGCCGAGGCCGACCGTGTAGGTGCCGATGCCGAAGAAGGCGGCGGTGGCAAGCGAGATATAGTGCGTCGGCCCGGAAAACAGTGTCCACGCCGTGCACAGAACGACGTAGAGCGCGATGTTGACGGAAAGCGACAGATAGTAGCCGTCGTCGGCAAGCGGGATCAGCGCCGCCGCGCCGAGCGCCAGCGCGCCGAGAATGGCGATGCGCCACTCGTTGCCGGTCACCGCGCTCATGCCGGCTTCCTTCCGAACATGCCCTGCGGCCTGAACAGGAGCACGATGATGAACAGCGTGTAGGTGGCCGCAAGCGTCAACCCGGGATCGACCAACACCGCCACCGCCGTCTCGGCGATGCCGAGCATCAGCGCGGCGAGCACCGCGCCACGCACGTCTCCGACCCCGCCCATGATGACGATGATCAGCGCCTTCATGGTGAAGATGACGCCCATCGACGCGTCGAACGTGTAGAAGGTCGACAACAGCGCGCCGGCCGCCGCCGTCAGCGCCCCGCCGAGCGCGAAGGCAAAGGCCGAGGCGCGCGGCACGTCGATCGCCACCAGGCTGGCCGAGGCCGGATCAACGGCAACGGCGCGGATGGCGGTGCCGTAGCGGGTGAAATAGAGGAACAGCCACAGGCAGACCGCGATCAGCGCCGCCGCACCGAGCGCCACCAGCCGGTTGAGCCCGTAATTGGCGCCGAATATCGTCACCGGCTCCGACAGGAAATTGTAGGTGAAGTAGCCGCCGCCGAAGGCAAGCAGCATGACGCCCTGGAAGATGAACATCAGCCCGAAGGTGGCAAGGATGCTGTCGACCTCGAGCTGGCCGCGATCCTTCGCCCGTTCCACCAGCGGCCGCATGGCCAACCGGTAGATCAGCCAGTTGAGCAGGAAGGCCGCCGGCGCGATCAGCAGGATGCCGGCGACCGGGTTGATCGCGAACGTGCTCAGGAGCCAGAACGCGCTGAAGCAGGCCAGAACGAGGTTCTCGCCATTGGCGAGGTTCATGATGCGGGCGACGCCGTATTGCAGCGTCAGGCCGAGCGCGATCAGCGCGTAGGTGCCGCCCAGCACCGTGCCGGTTACGAGGATATCCATGCCCGTATTCTACCGTTCAAGTCCGGCGCGGCGAAGGCCGCACCGGATTTGTGGTTAAAGCCGGAAGCCCGGTCCGCCTACTTCCAGCCGCTTTTTGCCACCGGCGTCACTTCACCGCCGACACCGGTGGACGCGACGCCGTTGAACACGCCGCCCTGCCACTGGCCGACTGTCCAGAACTTGCGGATGACGTTTCCGTCAAATGTCCATTCGCCCATGATCGTGTCGAACGTGCCGTTGTGGATCTGGTCGATCACCGCCTGCTTGTCGAGCGACCCCGCCCGCGTGATCGCCTGTTCCAACACCTCCAGGCTGGCATATTGTACGGGGCTCGCCCAGTAGTCCGGCGCCTGGCCCGTCACCTCGTTGTGGCGGGTGATGAAATCCTTGATCTTGTCGGAATTGGCGTTGACGCCGCCCGCTCCCAGCACGCCTTCCGCAGCCGGTCCGTTGGCGCCGGCAAAGGCAGGGA
Source organism: Rhizobiaceae bacterium (assembly GCA_041397625.1). Classification (GTDB taxonomy): domain Bacteria; phylum Pseudomonadota; class Alphaproteobacteria; order Rhizobiales; family Rhizobiaceae; genus JAWKWH01. The sequence goes on along the minus strand of JAWKWH010000003.1, from coordinate 95,040 downwards.
ACGCGGTCGCCACGCCGACATAATAAGCCTTGACCGGCAGGTCGGCGATGGCCGCCTCCTTGGTCAGGCCGAACGTGTCGCCCGGATAGGAAAACGCAACGAAACTGTCGGGCGACGCCGCCTTGGCCGCCTGGATGATCGGCGCGAAATCCTGCTGGGTCAGCGGGTAGGAACTTTCGTAGACGATATCGAAGCCGGCTTCCGCCAACGCCGGCTTGCCGGCATTGGCAAGCTCGATGCCGAAGGCGTCGGCAACATTGACCACCGCCACCTTGTCGTTGATCAGGCCGCCCTCGCGCATGCCTTTCAGGAGTTCGGCGAGCGACACGGCGAACGCCGACGATGTCCCCAGCGTCCAGAAGCTGTTCGGCCAGCGCGCGGCGAACTCGTCGACGCCGTCGGTGACCGCGGTGACGGCGATATGCGGATAGCCGTATTTGGCGATCAGCGGCGCTGTCGCCAGGTTGATGCCGGTGCCGTAGGGCGGGATGATGAAATCGACCTTGTCGACCGTCGCCAGCCGCTGGATGTTCTTGATCGCCTCCTCGTTGGAGGTGCGATCGTCATATTCGATGAGTTCGACCATCATCTTCTTGCCGCCGACATCGATGCCGCCGCGGCCGTTGACGTCGCTTACCCAAAGCGCGATCGCCGGCCAGTAGGTGACCGCCGAACCGCCGGCCAGCGGGCCGGTCTTGGGCGCGCTGGCGCCGATGCGGATCACCTCCTGCGCCATCGCGCCGCCGGTGAGCATGGTACCGGCGACAAGCGCCGCGGCAACTTTCATCAATGTTCTACGTTTCATGTGCCTTCTCCCTGTTGTTGTTTGTTTTTCCGCTTTGGTCAGATCGGATAACGCAGCCTGCCGTTCTGGATCGTGATCCACCGCAACTCGGTGAACTCGTCGATACCCGCCTTGCCGCCGAAACGGCCGTAGCCCGAGGCCTTCATGCCGCCGAACGGCATTTGCGGTTCATCGTGGATGGTCGCCGAATTGATGTGGCAGATGCCGCATTCGAGCCGTTCGGCGATGGCGAGCGCCCTGGTGACGTCACGGCTGAACACCGCCGCGGCAAGTCCGTATTCGGTGTCGTTGGCGACCGATACCGCCTCCTCCTCGTCGCCGACGCGGACAATGGAGGCGACCGGTCCGAAACTCTCCTCGTGGTAGATCCGCATCGCCGGCGTCACATGGTCGAGCACCACCGGGTCGACGAAGACGCCGTCCTGGCGCCCGCCCGCGGCGAGCGCCGCGCCATTCAACTGGGCGTCGTCGATCAGCCCCTTGACACGCTGCGCCGCCTGCTCGGTGATCATCGAGCCGAGCACGCATTCTGTGCTGCGCGGATCGATCGCCGACATCCCGGCTGCACGCTCGGCCAGGCGGGCGACGAACTCGTCGGCCACCGCCTCCTCGATCACCACCCGCTCGGTCGACATGCAGATCTGCCCCTGATGAAAGAAGGCGCCGAAGGTCGCCGCATCGACCGCTGCCGCGAGGTCGGCGTCGGCGAGCACGACCAGCGGCGCCTTACCGCCCAGTTCCAGAAGGCAGCGTTTCAGGTGACGCGCAGCCTTCTCAGCGATCATCCGCCCGACCCTGGTCGAGCCGGTGAAGTTGACGCGCCGCACGGCCGGGTGGGCGATCACCGCTTCGACCACGTCGGAGGCCTGTTCCGGACAGGTGTGGATGACGTTCATCGCGCCCGGCGGCAGGCCGGCATCGTTCATCACCTCGCCGAGCAGTCCATGGGTTCGCGGGCACAGTTCCGATCCCTTCATCAACACCGTGTTGCCGCATGCAAGCGGCATCGCCACGCTGCGCGCCGACAGGATGACCGGCGCGTTCCACGGCGCCAGCGAGAAGATGACGCCGCAGGGCTGGCGCACCGCCATGGCGAAACTGCCCTGCCGGTCGGCCGGTATGGTCTCGCCGGTGATCTGCGTGGTCATCGCCGCAGCATCGCGCACGATGCTCGCCGCCAGCCGGCAGTTGAACGCCGCCCACATGCGCGTGCCGCCGGTCTCGGTAACGACGGCGTCGGCGAAATCATCGATGCGCTCGATCAGGAGGTCTGCGGCGCGGTTGAGCACGGCACGCCGTTCGGCCGGCGGCGTCTTCGACCAGACCGGAAAGGCGCGCGCGGCAACATTGGCGGCGTGGATGGCATCGGCGGGGCTTGCCGCCGAGGCGCGCGTGGCCACCGACCGCAGCACCGGATCGATCCGGTCGAATGTCGCGCCGGCGGTCGCGGCGACCTGTTCGCTGTCGATCAACAGCGCGGTATCGAGCATCGATCCTCCCTTTGCGCGCCCGGCATCGCTTCCGTTTCACACGGTGCGACGGCTCGTTGCCGCAATCGGCTTCAAGTTAAATACGCCGCACCGGCTTTGAGAATGCGAATTTCTGGTTCAGTATTGCGGAAAACCGGGAGAATTGGTCGAATTTGATCGCCTCAGCCCTTCAGCCATCGGGCATGACCGAGCAGCTCACCAGACCGCAGGTGCAGGTCCACAGCCTGCAAAGCGGCCTGCAGCGCCGCGTCGCCACCTTCCTCAGATCGTTTCCGCTGGAATCCAATCTGCTGGTTGCGCTCGGCGACGGCGAAGCCACGCTGACGCAGGGCGACCGCGAGGCGACGCTTGCCGGGCCGGCGCTGTTCTGGCGCCGTCGCGCCGGTCGCTGCCAGCTTTCGCTTGCCGCCGGCGCATCCTCGATCGTCGCCGAGATCACCGGCGAAGCGCTCGCCCGCGCCATCGGCGACTTCTTCGAATCCGGCCTGCTGCAATCCTATTTCGACGCCGACTGGGAGCGCGGTTTTGCCGCCGGCGACGCGACGTTTGCCGATGTCGAGGAAAGCCTGCGGACGATCGCCGAGGAGACGCGCCAGCAGTCGATCGGCGGCGCCATGATCGTCATTGCCCGGCTGCGCATCATCCTGGTCAGCGTGTTGCGCGTGTCGGCGGCAGCGGAGACCGCCGGCCTCGCCCGCGGCGAGACGCTCAACCATCTGCGCCGCTTCCGCCAGTTGCTCGAGGTCGGGTTCAGGGCGCACCGTTCGGTCGGCGACTATGCCGACGAACTCGGCATGACCGCCGACCGGCTGCACGCCATCTGCACGCGCGAACTCGGCCGTACCCCCAAGGCGCTCATCGATCAGCGCGTCGTCCGCGAAGCATCCATCGGGCTCGAACGCTCGACACTGTCGATCAAGCAGTTGAGCTATGCGCTCGGCTTCAGGGATCCGGCGCACTTTTCCAATTTCTTCAAACGCGTGACCGGCATCTCGCCCGGCCGCTTCCGGCGCATGGTGATCGCCTCGTCGCCCGACAATCCCGGCTTCGCGCCGCCGAGCTACGCCGATTGGCCCTGATCGCAGCCCTCAGCCGCGGGCTGCACCGGGTGCATCGCCGGCTTCCGCGAGGTCGAGATAGCGCCTGAGCGCGGCCTCGGCGCCGTGCTCCCACACGAATGTCAGCGCGGCGGCAAACGCCCCGCGATAGGTTTCGTTGTCGCCAAGCGAGCCGAACACGTCGCGCAGCTCCAGGAACCGGTGTGGGTCGGCGCGCGCCGCCTCGGCACGGACGGCCAGTTCGGCGGCGCGTTCGTCATCGACGAAGATGGTATTGCCGACCTCGTCGGTGGCTGCGCAGTAGCGGCACCACAACGCCGTTTCGAGCGCCAGGCCGGCAATCGGCGCGCCCGCCCTCAGCCGCTCCTGAATCACCGGCAGGATGAATTTGGGCTGTCGGTTGGAGCCGTCGAGGCAGAGCCGCGCCACCGTGTCGCCGACCTCCGGATTGGCGAAACGTTGCGCAACGCTGGCGAGATAGGCCTGGAAATCGACGCCGGCGATCGGCGTCAGGGTCGGGATGATCTCGTCGATGGCGAGCTTGCGCAGGAAGCCGTCGACCAATGGATGCGCCATCGCCTCATGGACGAAATGGATGCCGAGCAGGCCGGCCGCATAGGCGATCGCCGCATGGCCGCCATTCAGCACCCTGAGCTTCATCAACTCGTAGGGCGCGACGTCGTCGACGAATTCCACGCCCACCCGCTCCAGTGCCGGCCGGCCGGCGGTGAACCGGTCCTCCAGCACCCATTGGCGGAACGGCTCGCAGACCACCGGTCGCCGGTCGGCGATACCGAAGCGATCGGCGACCAGCGCGCGTTCGCGGTCCGACGTCGCCGGCGTGATGCAGTCGACCATGCCGTTCGGAAACGCCACATTGGCCTCCACCCAGTCGGCAAGCGCGGGCGAACCGGCGCGCGCCAGCCCGACCACGGCATTGCGCGTCACCTGCCCGTTTTCCGGAATGTTGTCGCAGGAAACGACTGTGAACGGCGCTTCGCCAGCCTCGCGCCGTCGCACCAGGGAGGCAAGGATGCAACCAAACACGGTTTTCGGCGCTGCCGGATTGGCGGCATCTTCCAGGATATCGGGATGATCGTGGCGAAAGCCGTGCCCGGTCGCGTCGAGATAATAGCCGCCCTCGGTGACCGTCAGCGTGACGATGCGAATGTCGGGCCGGCTCATCCGCTCGACGAGCGCGGCGGGATCGACCGCCACATGGCCGATCATGGCGCCGCATACCCGCGCATTGAGCCCGTCCGGGTTGAGTTCGACCACGGTGGTGAGCCAGTCCTGCGCCTCCAGATCGGCGCGCATCGCCTCATCGGCCGGCCTGACCCCCGCACCGACGATGGCCCAGTCGTGGCCATGGCCGAGGTCGAACAACCTGTCGAGATAGACCGCCTGGTGGGCGCGATGGAAATTGCCGACGCCGATATGGACGATGCCGGCGCTGAGCGCGCCACGGTCGTAGAGCGGCCCGGCGACCTCGGCGGGAAGCGCATCGAGCGCGGCTGCGGAAAGGTCGATCGTCATTAGCTCATCCAGTTCCCGCCATCGACATTGTAGGTCTGGGCGACGATGTAATCGGCCTCCGCGGAGGCCAGGAACACGGCCATACCCGCAAGGTCGTCGGCCGTTCCCATGCGCCCGTAGGGCACGGCGTCGCCCACCTGCTTCTTCTTCTCGCCCCGCTTCAGTCCCTCGTGGCGGGCAAACAGCGCATCGACGCCGTCCCAATGCTCGCCGTCGACCACGCCGGGCGCGATCGCGTTGACGTTGATACCGTGCTTGATGAGGTTCAGGCCCGCCGACTGGGTCAGTGAAATGACGGCCGCCTTGGTCGCGCAGTAGACGGCGACAAGTGCCTCGCCGCGCCGTCCTGCCTGGCTGGCCATATTGATGATCTTGCCGCCCTCGCCGCGGGCGATCATCGACCGCGCTGCCGCCTGCATCATGAACAGCGTACCGGCGACATTGACCGCAAACAGCCGGTCGTAGCTCTCGCGTGTGATCTCGACAATCGGCGCCATGTCGAACAGCGCCGCGTTATTGACCAGGACGTCGAGGCGGCCGAATTCAGCCTCGGTCCGCGACACCGCCTCGTCGATGGATGCCGGATCGGTCACGTCGAGGCGAATCGCGCATGCTCCGGACCCGATGGCCTCCGCCGCCGCCTCGGCGCGCCCGATATCGATGTCGGCGATGGCCACCATGGCGCCCTCTCGCGCATAGGCTTGCGCAAATGCCCTGCCGATGCCGCGCGCCGCTCCGGTAACCAGCGCCGCGCGGCCATCAAGGCGCTTCATCTGATCGCCAGGCCGGAGGCGTCGAACCGGTGCAGCTTGTCGGGTTCCGGCGACAGGTAAACCGTGTCGCCGTGGTGCAGTTCGACCTCGCCGTCGGCCCTGACGGTGATCGTGCCGATGTCGTCGGCCTCGATATAGAGGAACGTGTCGGAGCCCAGATGCTCGGAGACGCCGACGGTTCCCTTCCAGGTCCCGTTCGACTTGGAGACCTGCAGATGCTCCGGCCTGATGCCGATCGTGTCGGCATTGAACTTCGCCGCTTCCGCGCCGCCGATGAAGTTCATCTTGGGCGAGCCGATAAAACCGGCAACGAACCGGTTGACCGGGCTGCGATAAAGTTCGAGCGGCGAACCGACCTGCTCGATCACGCCGGCCTGCAGCACCACGATCTTGTCGGCCATGGTCATGGCCTCGACCTGGTCGTGGGTGACGTAGACCATCGTCGTGGCGAGACGTTCGTGCAGCTCGGATATCTCAAGCCGCATGCCGACGCGAAGCGCGGCATCCAGATTGGATAGCGGCTCGTCGAACAGGAACGCCGAAGGCTCGCGCACGATCGCCCGTCCGATGGCGACGCGCTGGCGCTGGCCGCCCGAAAGCTGCCCCGGACGGCGGTCGATATAGTCGGCGAGATTCAGGACCCTGGCCGCATTGTCGACCCGTTTGTCGATCTCGGCCTGGTCCATCTTGGCCATCTTGAGCGGAAACGCGATGTTCTTCCTGACCGACATATGCGGATAGAGCGCGTAGGACTGGAACACCATGGCCAGTCCGCGTTTCGCCGGCGGAAGCTCGGTCGCGTCGGTGCCGTCGATCTCGATGCGGCCGCTGGTGACGTCCTCAAGCCCGGCGATCAGCCGCAGCAGCGTTGACTTGCCGCAGCCCGACGGGCCGACGAACACGACGAACTCGCCGTCGTTGATCTCCAGATCCAGGGGCGGAATGACATGGATATCGCCGAAGGATTTCGTGACCTGGTTGAGCGTGATGCGTCCCATCTTGATGTTCCCTATTTGACGGCGCCGAACGTCAGTCCGCGGACCAGTTGCTTCTGGCTGAACCAGCCGAGAATGAGGATTGGCGCGATCGCCATGGTCGAGGCGGCCGAGAGCTTGGCGTAGAACAGTCCCTCGGGCGACGAATATGATGCGATGAAGGCCGTGAGCGGCGCCGCATCGGTCGTGGTCAGGTTCAGCGTCCAGAACGCCTCGTTCCACGCCAGGATGATGTTCAAGAGCATCGTCGATGCGATGCCGGGCACCGCCATCGGCGTCAGCACGTAGAGGATTTCGTCGCGCAGCGACGCGCCGTCCATACGCGCCGCCTCGAGGATCTCGCCCGGGATCTCCTTGAAATAGGTGTAGAGCATCCAGATGATGATCGGCAGGTTGATCAGCGTCAGTACGGTGATCAGCAGCACGTAGCTGTCGAAGATCTGCAGCCATTTGGCCATGAGCACGATCGGGTAGAGCACCCCGACGGCCGGCAGCATCTTGGTCGACAGCATCCACATCAGGATGTCCTTGGTGCGCTTGCCCGGCACGAACGCCATCGACCAGGCGGCGGGCACCGCGATGATCAGGCCGATGATCGTCGAGCCGACCGACAGGACCACCGAGTTCCACAGGAAGCGCAGATAGTCGGACCGGTCCTGCACCACGCCGTAATTCTCGGTCGTCCAGTCGAAGAAGAAGAACGACGGCGGATCGGCGATGGCCTCGGCCTCGGTCTTGAAGCTGGTCAGGAAGATCCACAGGATCGGGAAGAAGATCAGAAGGCCGACGATCCACGCGGCGATTGTGTAGATCGTCTTCTGGCGGTTGGTGACGGCGCGGGCCATGTCGATCTCCCTCAGGCGTCCAGATTCTTGCCGACGATCCGCATCAGGAAGATCGCGACGATGTTGGCGAGGATCACGGCGAAGATGCCGCCCGCCGAGCCGAGGCCGATATTCTGGCTCTCGATCACCCGCTGGTAGACGAGGTAGGTCAGTGTCCGGGTGCCGAATGCGCCGCCGGTGGTGACGAAGATCTCGGCGAAGATCGACAGAAGGAAGATCGTCTGGATCAGGATCACCACGGTGATGGCGCGCGCCAGGTGCGGCAGGATGATATAGCCGAAGCGCGACAGTGCGCCGGCACCGTCCATCTCGGCGGCCTCGAGCTGCTCGCTGTCGAGCGACTGGATGGCGGTGAGCAGGATGAGTGTCGCAAACGGCAACCACTGCCACGACACGATCAAGATGATCGAGAACAGCGGCGCCTGGCTCAGCCAGTCGACCGGCTGTGCCCCGAAGAACTTCCACAGATAGGCCAGAAGACCGTTCACCGGGTTCATGAACATGTTCTTCCACACCAGCGCCGAAACGGTCGGCATGACGAAGAACGGGGCGATGACGAGAATGCGCACGATCCCCTGCCCCCACATCGGCTTGTCGAGCAGCATCGACAAAAGAACGCCGCCGATCACGGTGATCAACAGGATCCCGCCGACCATGGAAAGCGTCGTGACGACGCTGTCGAAGAAGCTGGAGGAGGTGAAGAACCGGGAGTAATTGTCGAACCCGACGCAACATTCGAACGCGCCGCGCAACGGCCTGTAGTCCAGGAAGGAGAAGTAGAGCGTCATGATCAGCGGCACCAGCATCCAGCCGAGAAGCAGGATCACCGCCGGCGACATCATGAAACGGGCTGCGGAACGGGAATGTTGAGTGGCCATCGGATGCTCCTGGTGCCGTGCACATGCCGGGGTCGGCCGCGGGGTGAAAGTGCACCCCGCGGGATGCCTCGTCGAGCGGGAGGGTGGGCCGGTCGAGGCTGCCCCGGACGGGAAGGCCGACCGACCGGCCTTCCACGACCTTGCCGCAAGGGGGCGGGATTTAGCGGTAGCCCGCCGCCTCCATTTCCTCGTTGGTCAGTTCCTGCGCCTTGGCCAACGCTTCATCGACCGTTTGCTGTCCGGCGAGAGCCGCCGAGAACTCCTGACCGACCTGGGTCGCGATACCCGCGAATTCCGGGATCGCCGCGAACTGGACGCCGATATAGGGCACCGGTTCCACGGTCGGCTTGTTCGGATCAGCCGAGTTGATCGAGTCGAGCGTCATTTTGGCGAACGGCACCTTGGCATATTCGGGATTCTCGTAGAGCGACGTCCGGCTGCCCGGCGGTACGTTTGCCCAGCCTTCCTTCGACGCCACGAGCGCGAGATAGTCCTTCGACGTCGCCCATTCGATGAACTGCCTGGCGGCGGCCTCTTTCTGGGTGCCGGCCGGGATGGCGAGCGCCCAGGCCCAAAGCCAGTTGCCGCGCTTGCCCAGGCCGGTGTCCGGCGCCAGCGCGAAGCCGACCTTGTCGGCAACGGTGGAGTTTTCCGGATCGGTCACGAAGGACGCCGCCACCGTGGCGTCAATCCACATGCCGCACTTGCCCTGCTGGAACAGCGCCAGGTTCTCGTTAAAGCCGTTATTGGCGGCTCCGGGCGGTCCTGCGTCGTTCATCAGGTCGAGATAGAAGGTCAGCGTTTTCTTCCACGGTTCGGTGTCGAACTGGGCATTCCAGTCCATGTCGAACCAGCGGGCACCGAACGAATTCGCCGTTGCGGTCAGGAACGCCATGTTCTCGCCCCAGCCCGCCTTGCCGCGAAGGCAGACGCCGTAGACTTCATTGTCCTTGTCGGTCATCTTGCGCGCCGCGTCGGCGACGAAATCCCAGGTCGGCGCGTCGGGCATGGTAAGCCCCGCCTTCTCCATCAGGTCGGTGCGGTACATGATCATCGACGACTCGCCGTAGAACGGCGCGGCATAGAGCGTGCCGTCCACCGACAGGCCGCCGCGCATCGCCGGCAGCAAGTCATCGACGTCATATTCCGCCGACAGGTCGTTCAGCGGGACCAGCCAGTTCTGCTTGCCCCAGATCGGCGTTTCGTACATGCCGATCGTCATGATGTCGAACTGGCCGCCCTTGGTGGCGATGTCGGTGGTCACGCGCTGGCGCAACACATTCTCTTCCAGCGTGACCCACTCGACCTCATGGCCGGTCTTGGCGGTGAAATCATCAGTCAGACCCTGCATGCGGATCATGTCGCCATTGTTCACGGTTGCGATCGTGAGCTTTTCGGCGAGAGCAGTGGACGCCAACAGCGACAGCACTGCAGCGCCCGTCAGGGCGCGTACGGAATATTTCATTGAGCTCCTCCCAGAGCATCTGTTGAGCAAATGCCTATTTTGCGAGCAAATATTCACAATAAAACCGGATCAATGTCAATCGGCAAAATGCGAGCGACTCCGGTTTCGCAGCCCGATAGCTTTGAATAAGCTAATTATTTCAACATCTTAAAAATAGATAGAAATTTGCCCACTATTTGAGCAATTGCTCAGCAGTGACCTCGTCGGTGATCAGCGAATTGATAAGCCGGCCCCGCAGCGCGCCTGAAATCGCGACGATCTTCGATTCGCCGGCGGCAATTCCAACCACTGGATTTGCCGGATTGGCGACCAGCGGCGCACTCGCCACTCGATCGTTGATCAGACCGTCGATCACCACGCCCTGCTGGTCGTAGACCCAGCTCGTGATCTCGCCGACGGCGCCGGCACGGTTGAGCGCGCGCATCTCGTCGCGATTGACGAAGCCGTCGACGAACAACGGCGCATCCTCGCTCATGCCGCCGACGCCGACAAAGGTGATGTCGGCCCGCCGGCAAAGTTCAAGGATATTGTGCACCGGCTCCTGGTTGTGCAGTACCTGCTTTTCCTCCACCGAACGCGCCAGCACCGGCAATGGCATGGGAAAATGCCGGGCATTGACCCGCTCCGCCATCCGGATCACCACATTGTAGGCGGTCGCCGAGCCATCCGACATCATGTTGCCGAGCAGCGAAACGATGCGGTGCTGCGGGCAATCCATCGGCGACAACTGCTCGACGCTGGCCCGCAATGCCCGCCCCGTGCCGATGGCGATGATCTTGGGATGGTTGGACCTCAGGCTGCGCTCCATCTCGGCCGCGCCGGCCTGGGCGATGCCGGCGATCGAGTTCGGGGCGCCGGGATCGCTCGGCACGATCTCGCAGATGCGCAGGTCGAATCGTTCCTTCAGCCGCGCGCCAAGCTCCATGCAGTGGGCGATCGGATGGTCGAGGCGCACCTTGATCAGCTTCTCGCTGACCGCCAGCGAGACAAGTCGCTGCGCCGACTGGCGTGAAACGCCGAGCTTGCGCGCGATCTCGTCCTGCGTGTTGCCGGCAACATAATAAAGCCAGCCGGCGCGCGCCGCGTCGTCCAGCCTGCTCGCTTCGTTCTCAGCCTTGCTCGCCATGGCGCGCACTTCCGGTCGTTTCCTTTTCCAGCGACGGTATCATGTCGAAGAAATCGGGCCACTTGTCAAAAGCCGGGCAGTTGTCCGCCGCCGCGGGTCGCCCAGGCCCGAAATGGCTGCCGCCGACATAACGCACCACCGGCATGCCTGCGTTCAGCGCCGCCTGGACCCCGGGCATGCTGTCCTCGACCACCAGGCACGAGGCCGGCTCAACGCCCTCGCGGGCAGCAACGTGGAGGAAGATGTCCGGCGCCGGCTTGCCGCGCTCGACCTCCGAGGCGGTGTAGACATGGGCGCCGAAGAAACGGTCGAGGCCGACGATCTGCAGCGAGCGCCCGACCCTTTCCGGGCTGCTGCTGGTCGCCACGCAGCAGCGGATGGCAAGACGCTCGAGAATGTCGGTCACGCCCGGCGTGGCGCGAAGCGAAGTCTCGAACTCGCTCAGCAGCAGGCGGCGGTACTGGCTTTCGAAATCGGCCGGCAGCGAATGGTCGAACTGGCTGCGGATCGTCGCTGCCACGGTCGGGAAGCTGCGGCCGAGGAAATGCGTCTTCACGTGATCGATGCCGATATCGAGGCCGCGCGCTTCCAAAAGGCCGAGCAGCGTGTTGGCGCTTATGATCTCGCTGTCGATCAGCACGCCGTCGCAATCGAAGATGACGAGGTCCGGACGCCAGCCGCTCGGAAACATCGCAACGCCTTCCCGTACCGGCCTGTGTGCTCAATCCCGGTGTTGCGGACGCCGGTCGCTGCTCACTCCGGCACGCTTGTCTGGAGCGCAAGCGCATGCAGCACGCCGCCCATGTTGCCCTTCAGCGCGTCATAGACCATCTGGTGCTGCTGGACGCGGCTTTTTCCGCGAAAGCTTTCGGCCACTACTTCCGCCGCGTAGTGATCGCCATCTCCGGCCAGATCGCGGATGGTGACCTTCGCATCGGGAATGGCGGCCTTGATCATGCTCTCGATGTCGTGGGCGGTCATGGCCATGAATCGTCGTCTCCTTCAACCGTCCATATAGGTCGGGAACCAGGCGGCGTGTACCCGCTTCAACTCATCGACCGATATCGCACGCGCCTCGCCCAGTTTCAATTCCCGGCCGCCGGTATTGCCGATCCACGGCGCGGAGACGGCGCTTTTGCCGGCCCGCTCCCAGATCGCCTCGAGCCGGCCGGCCGGCGCGGTAACGACATAGCGCGCCTGATCCTCGCCGAAAAACACCGGAATGGGCGAATGGTCGTTGAGTTGGTTGACTGCAGCACCGATGCCGGACGCGATCGCCATCTCCGCCAGCGCCACCGCCAGCCCGCCATCCGACAGGTCGTGGCAGGCGGTGACTATGCCGTCGCGGATCAGCCCGCGCACAAAATCGCCGGTCCGGCGCTCCCTTGCAAGATCGACGGACGGCGGCGGACCGTCGCTGCGCCCATGCACCTGCCGCAGATAGGCCGACTGGCCGAGATGGCTGCCCCAGGCCGACGGCGCGCCGACGAGCAGGATCGCCTCGTCGTCGGCGGCAAAGCCGGCGCGCGCCATATGGCGCCAGTCGTCGATCAGGCCGACGCCGGCGATCGTCGGCGTCGGCAGGATCGCCTCGCCATTGGTCTCGTTGTAGAGCGAGACATTGCCGGAGACGATCGGGAAGTCGAGCGCCCTGCAGGCCTCGCCGATACCCTGGATGGCACGCACGAACTGGCCCATGATCTCCGGCCGCTCGGGATTGCCGAAATTCAGATTGTCGGTCGCCGCCAGCGGCAGCGCGCCGGTGGCGGTCAGGTTGCGCCAGCATTCGGCCACCGCCTGTTTGCCGCCTTCATAGGCGTCCGCCTCGACATAGCGCGGCGTCACGTCGGAGGAAAAGGCGAGTGCCTTGGCGTCGCTGCCGTCGACCCGCACCACACCGGCGTCGCCGCCCGGTATCTGCAGCGAATTGCCCTGGATCAGCGTGTCGTACTGCTCCCACACCCAGCGCCGCGACGACAGATTGGCCGAACCGAGCAGCGACAAGAGCGCTTCGGCGACATCGGCTTCGGCAATGTCGTCTTCGGCGAGCGCTTTCGGCACCGCCGGCGCGGTCCACGGCCGGTCATATTCGGGCGCCTCGTCGCCGAGCTCCTTGATCGGCAGGTTGGCCACTTCGTCACCCTGGTGCAGCACGCGGAAGCGCCTGTCGTCCGTGGTGCGCCCGACGATGGCGAAGTCGAGACCCCATTTGCGGAAGATCGCCTCGGCCTCGGCCTCCTTGTCGGGCCTCAGCACCATCAGCATGCGCTCCTGGCTCTCCGACAGCATCATCTCGTAGGCGCTCATGCGCTCCTCGCGCACCGGCACCCGGTCGAGATCGAGTTCGATGCCGAGATCGCCCTTCGCGCCCATCTCGACCGCCGAACAGGTCAGCCCGGCCGCGCCCATGTCCTGAATGGCGATCACCGCGCCAGACGCCATGAGCTCCAGGCTCGCCTCCAGCAGGCATTTCTCGGTAAACGGATCGCCGACCTGCACGGTCGGGCGCTTCTCGTCGATATCGGCATCGAACTCGGCCGACGCCATGGTGGCGCCGCCGACGCCGTCACGACCGGTCTTGGCGCCGAGATAGACCACCGGCAGGCCGACGCCCTCGGCCTTCGAATAGAAGATGGCGTCCGTCTTCGCCAGTCCGGCGGCAAAGGCGTTGACCAGGCAATTGCCGTTGTAGCGGGCGTCGAACTCCACCTCGCCGCCGACCGTCGGCACACCGAAGGCGTTGCCGTAACCGCCGACGCCGGCGACAACGCCGGCCACCAGATGCCGCGTCTTCGGGTGGCCGGGTTCTCCGAAGCGCAGCGCGTTCATCGCCGCGATCGGCCGCGCGCCCATGGTGAAAACGTCGCGCAGGATGCCGCCGACGCCGGTCGCAGCCCCCTGATAGGGCTCGATATAGGAGGGGTGGTTGTGGCTCTCCATCTTGAAGACCACGCAATCGCCGTCGCCGATGTCGACCACGCCGGCGTTCTCGCCCGGTCCCTGGATCACCTGCGGTCCGGCGGTCGGCAGCGTGCGCAGCCATTTCTTCGATGATTTGTAGGAACAGTGCTCGTTCCACATCGCCGAGAAGATGCCGAGTTCGGTAAACGATGGCTCGCGCCCGATCAGGTCGAGGATACGCTGATATTCGTCGGCTTTCAGCCCGTGGGCGGCAACGAGTTCGGGGGTGATCCGGATATCGTTGGGAATCGTCATGCGGGCGGACTTGGTCGCTGGGAGGTGACGGGGCGCGGTACACCCCGTCTCATAGTGGAAGCCTGCCGCCTATGCGAGGCCCAATCGGCGCTAATTCACCGGTGAATCCGGTTCCCGCGCGCTACTTCTTCAAAGACTTGATCCAGTCGAAATAGGCACCGACGAACAGGACGCCGATATTGTAGTTCTGCGCCGGGTCCTCGTAGTCGACCTCCGCCACGTTGATGCCCTCGACATAGCGCAGCGCATTGCCGTCCTTCCTGTGATAGGAATACATCGAACTGCCGCTGGAACCGGGCTTGGTGTCGCAGCGATGGATATATTCCGTGCCGATCGCCTCCTCGCCGCTGACATCGCATATGTCGCGCCACATGGTGGCGAAGGGCTTGTCCGCCGGATAGCCGAGATTGTAGGCGCGGAAATCCCAGCCGTCGTTCTGGCGATAGCCGAGCCAGCCGACATGGTCGCCGGCCGGTTCCTTCAGGGTTACCACGGCAAGATCCCACGGTATGACTGAACCGTAGGCCCCCTGGTAGTTTTCGATGAAGCCCTTCATGATCGAGGTTTCTTCAAACTCGTAGCCGCGATAGGGAAAGTTGCCCTCGCCATTGGCGCCGGGATAGAAGGTCGTCTCCTTCACCCAGCCGCCCTTCTCGTGGCTGTAGACGCAGTGCGCCGCCGTAACAACGGTCAACGGCCCGACCAGCGTGGAAGAGCAAGTGCCGTTTTCCGTCGCCAGCAGACCAACCGTGCGGTAGGGATAGGTCGCCGAATCGCGAACCCAGATACGGCTGTCCTCGCCGACAATCGCACGGTCCTGCGCCTGATCCTCAAACAGCGGATCGCCTTCCTGCGGCGCTGCCGCCTCGTTCGGATTCGGCCTCTTTTCAAGGGCGCCCTTGCGCAGCGCGTCGAGCACCTCGTCCGACGGCGGGGTTTCGGTGATCGTGCCGTCGCGATGCCGCGACACGATGCCGAACCCACGCTCGAGCTCGGCCGGATCGCCCGGCAGGCCGCGCATCGTTTCCGGATCGACCTTGAGCAGCGGGATCATGCCCGCGTCCGGATTGGGCAGTTCGGGCGTTCCAATATCGCGGTCGAACTCGCCGTCGGGCAGATTGCCGCGAAACGCTTCGCCTCCGACCGATTGCGCCAGAGCCGGCGTTGCAAGCGCCATCGCGCCCGCCACGGCGGCGGATATGCAGAAAATCTTTCTCATTTGTTCATTCCCAAGCCATTGTTGCCAAAACGGGCCCGCTTCGCCCGTTGGCACGGTAGATAGTGCCGAATTAGGCGAAAAATGTGAACCATGTTCCGCCTTCGCCGGCTTCGCCTGCAAGCCGTTGTGACAGCGACGTTTTTCGCGCCGGGGTCAGCACCAGGATGTCAAATGCTGAAACGAACCGCGCTGAATTGCGGCGATCGGGAGGCCGGCGGAATTCGCCGCGACGCGCCGGAGCGATTCATCTTTGGCGCACCTTCAAGACCAACTTGCCGCGCAGATGTCGCGCCTCGCTGACCCGGTGTGCAGACGCTGCTTCAGCCAGCGGATAGATCGTGATCTCCGGAACGCGGACCGCGCCGCCGTCGACGAGTTCGACGATCCGCTCGAGATGCCGCCGGTCGCGCCCGACCTTCGGCCGCAGCGCGGTGACGTCGGCGCGCGGCGCGGACGGCGCCTCGGCGCCCGAGGCGATGAAGGCTGCCCGTCCGCCCGGTTTCAGCACCGCAAACGACCGCATGGCTACGTCGCCGCCGACCGTCTCGAACACGGCATCGCAGGCGCCCGCGACCTCTGTGAAATCCTCCTTGGTGTAGTCGATCGCCAGATCGGCGCCGAGGGCCTTCACATAGTCGAGATTGGCGGTACCGGCCGTGGTGATCACGCGTGCGCCGATATGCTTGGCAAGCTGGATGGCAAAGCCGGCCA
The DNA here is from genome assembly GCA_041397625.1 of Rhizobiaceae bacterium. GTDB lineage: Bacteria > Pseudomonadota > Alphaproteobacteria > Rhizobiales > Rhizobiaceae > JAWKWH01. Next base: position 78,923 of record JAWKWH010000003.1, on the reverse strand, counting down.
CGCCGCCGGCGCCACCCTGGATCAGGATCGTCTCTCCGGGCTGGAGCCTGAGTGTATCCTCGATGGAGACGATCGCCGTCAGGCCGGTCAGCGCCAGCGCGGCTGCCTGCTCGTGGCTCCAGCCGTCGGGCTTGCGCGCCAGGATCGCGGCGCCGATCGCCTTCTTTTCGGCATAGCCGCCTTCGCTGTCCCGTTCACTGACGCCGAACACCGCCTCGCCCGGCGCAAAATCGTCGACGCCGGCGCCGAGCGACGCCACGGTTCCGGAAAAATCGCGCCCGAGGACATGCGGAAACCTCTCGAGCGTTTGGTTGGCGCCGGAGCGCACCTTCCAATCAGCCGCGTTGATACTCGCGGCGTGGATGTCGACCACCACCTCGCCGGCGCCCGCTTCCGGGTCTGGCAGGTCGCCATAGGTCAGCACGTCCGGCCCGCCATGCTCGTTGAAATAGACCGCCTTCATCTGCGCCATCACCATCTCGGTACAGAACACGCCGCCACCTTGTTAGCAGTTCCGGGCCGGTGGCGGAAATCCGCTTTTCAAATCCGCGCCCCGGCGCATACAATCGGTCAGGGCGGCAAGAGTTCGCCCTTGCGACGAACAGAGGAAAGAACGATGGCGACCTATGAATGTTCGGTCTGCGGCATGAGCGTCAACGCCACATGCGGCAAGTGCGACGCGCCGCTGGTCAACGACATGCTGAAACTGGATGACGGCAGCGAGGTGCAAGTGTCGAAGTGCCCCAACGGCCACGGCATGATCAAGTCGCCGCTATGCTGCGGGCAGGACATGGCCTGCGCGGCCGCCTAGCCGGAACTCCGGGCCGACGGCGGCAGCGCCGCCAGCCGGACCGGATGCTTACCTCCTGGTGCCGATCGTCACCAGATATTCGCGATCGACGCACAGTCCCGCCTCGACGCGGTAGTGGCGGTGATAGGCGTCGACATCCGCCTTCAACGCCGCGCGGCGCCCGTCGTCGAGGCTTTCGCTGAGCATCTTCAGCGGCCCGAAACCGCTGACATACCACTGCCAGATCGCGTCCTCGCTTGTGTGATAGGCGTGGTTGAAACCGCGCTCGAAGGTGAGGTCGAAAGCATCACCCAACAGGCCGCGCACATGGTCCGGGTCGCCCCACAGGACCGGCGGCTCGTCGGGCGCCTGCGCGTGCGAATGGGAGGCGATCAGGCCGAAGAACTCGGCGACCGCGCCGTCCGGCACCCAGCTTGCCAGCGCCAGCCGGCCGCCCGGTTTCGTCACCCGGGCGATTTCCGCCGCCGCGGCGGCTTGATCGGCGGCGAACATCACGCCGAAGGTCGAGATCACCCCGTCGAACGCGCTGTCGCCGAAGGGCAGCGCCTCGGCATCGGCCAGCCGGTAGTCGATGGCCGGATCGAAGCCGGCCGACAGGGCTTCGGCCGCCTCCAGCAGGTTGGGCGCGATATCGATGCCGGTCACTTGCGCGCCCATGCGCGCCGCGTTCCGCGCGCTCCAGCCGGTACCGGTGGCGACGTCGAGCACGCGCTCGCCCGGCTTCGGCGCCAGCCGCTGGGCCGTGTGCGCCAGCGCATCGGATATGGCGAAGCTGACATTGTCATAGGCGCGGCCGCCGGCGTTCCACAGCGCGGCGGCGGCACGATTGTGATCGCGAACGGGATTGTCTGTACGGTCGAGCATGGCTTCCTCCATCAGGGTCCGATGGTCGAAGTCAAACCCGTGCCGCGCTTTCGGACTACTCCATTTAATGTAGTATTCCCATGCTGTCCGCGCCCTTAAGATGCCGGCAATCATGGAGGTTCGCGATGCGCAGCTACAACCAGTTCTGCCCCATCGCCAAGGCGGCCGAGCTCTTCTGCGAGCGCTGGACAGCGCTGATCATCCGCGAACTTGCCGGCGGCGGCGCCCGTTTCGCGCAGATTCAGCGCGGCGTTCCGCTGGCCTCGCCGACCATCGTCGCAAGCCGGCTGAAACAGCTCGAACAGGAGGGCGTGGTCACCCGCGAGAAGACCGCCTCGGGCAACGCCTGGCAATACCGGTTGACGGCGGCGGGCAAGGAGTTCGTGCCCATCGTCATGGCGCTCGGCATCTGGGGCCAGCGCTGGAGCCGGCGCGAACTCGCCGAGCACGAGATCGACCTCGGCCTGCTGCTGTGGGCGCTGGAGAAGGGCGCCGACGCGCGGAGCTTCGACGCCCGGCGCACGGTGATCGAGTTCGACATCACCGACCAGCCCGAGCACAAGCGTCACTGGTGGTATCTGAACGAGGACGGGCACTGCGAACTATGCGTCAGCGCGCCCGACCGTGATGCCGACATCCATGTGACCGCCACCCTGCCCGACCTGATCTATGTGTGGCGCGGCGACCTGCAGCTCGCCCGCGCCATCGACAATGGCCGGCTCGAGGTGGTGGCGACGGCGCGGTTGCGCCGCGCCTTCAACAAATGGTTCGCGATCGCCTCGATCGCCGATGTCGGGCCGGCAAGCGCCGCCTGAGCGGCGCTTTCCCGGTTTCTTTACGACAAGGCCGGCCCGCCTCACCCCGGCTCTACATCTGCGCCTTGGCGTTGGGGAAGAACAGCTGGTTGCCGCCGACCTTGAACGAGGCGATCATGTCCTGGCCCTTCTTCGACAGCATCCAGTCGATGAAGGTCTGGCCGAGCTCGACCTTCACATTCGGGCATTTGTCCTTCGACACCGGAATAATGCCGTACTGGTTGAACAACCGCTCGTCGCCCTCGGTGACGATGACGAAATCGCCCTTGTTGCCGAAGCTCAGCCACGAAGCGCGGTCGGTCAGCACATAGGCGCCCATTCCGACGCCGGTATTGAGCGTCGCGCCCATGCCCGATCCGGTTTCGCGATACCAGCCGCCGCTTGCCGGCGCCGGATCGATTTGCGCCGCCGCCCACAATTGCTTTTCCTTCTTGTGGGTGCCGGAATCGTCACCGCGCGAGGCAAACGGCGCTTCGCTGCCGGCGATGCGCTTCAGCGCCTCGACCACATCGGTCAGCCCGGCGATGCCGGCCGGATCTTCCTTGGGCCCGACAATGACGAAATCATTGTACATCAGGTCGGAACGCGGACCGCCGAAACCGCCGGCGACGAACTTCTCCTCAGCCGCCTTGGCGTGCACCAGAAGCACGTCGCCATTGCACTGCTCGGCGTTCTTGATCGCCTGCCCGGTGCCGACCGCGACGACGCGGACCTCGATGCCCGCCTCCTCCTGGAAGATCGGCAGCAAGTAGTCGTAGAGGCCGGAATTCTGCGTCGACGTGGTCGACTGCACAGTGATGAAGTCCTCGGCAAGCACCGGCTTGCCGGTCAGCGTCAGCGCCAGCGCCGCCGCAACGAAAGTCAGTCTTTTCAACATGTTGCTCTCCTGGTTTGAATCGATACTCAAGTGATGATTTCTCCGGAAAGGAACGCTCTGGCGAGCGCCGTGCGCGGCTTTGCGAAGAAGTCCACAGCCTTTCCCGTCTCGACGATGCAGCCGCGATGCATGAACACGACATCGTCGGCGAGCCGCCGCGCCTGCGCCATGTCGTGGGTGACCAGTACGATGGTCACGCCGCGCGCCAGCGCGTCGCCGACCATCGTCTCGATCGCCTGCGCCGAGGCCGGATCGAGATTGGCGGTCGGTTCGTCGAGCACCAGCATCTCCGGCTCGATCGCAAGTGCCCGGGCAAGCGCCAGGCGCTGCTTCTCGCCGCCCGACAACAGCCGTGCCGAACTTCGGGCCAGATGCGAAAGTCCGGCACGCTCAAGTGCGTCCATGGCGCGGGTATCCGCCTCGCCGGCAGTAACGCCCGCCGCCTTCAGCGCATAGACAACATTGGCAAGCGCGGTGCGCCGGAGCAGCACCGGCGCCTGCAGCACCAGTGCCAATTTGCGGTACCCCTCCCGCGACGGCGGCCGCCCGGCCCAGGTGACGGTGCCGCTGTCGGGTTGCAGCACGCCTGCCAGCACCTTCATCAGCAGCGTCTTGCCCGCGCCGTTCGGCCCGACGATCGCGATCAGGCGGCGGTCGTCGAACGACACGCCGTCGACATCGAGCAACCGGCGGCCGTCGCGTTCAATGACGAGGCCGGTGCCGGCGACCGGACGCACGCCGGCCTGCGGCGCGGCTGCGCCTGCTGCCTGAAGCGGCCGGGCCGACTCAAGCATAACCCGACCTGCCCGCCGTCGCCCTGAGCGACAGCACCAGCGTGTTGACCGCGATCGCCACCACCAGCAACACGATGCCGAGACCAAGCGCCAGCGCCAGATTGCCGCGAGATGTCTCCAGCGCGATCGTCGTCGTCATCACCCGGGTAACGTGATTGATGTTGCCGCCGACGATGATCACAGCGCCCACTTCCGCGATCGCCCGCCCGAAGCCGGCCAGGAGCGCGGTCAGCAGCCCGTAGCGCCCGTCCCAGAGTAGCGTCGCCAGCATCGAGGCATGCGACAAGCCGAAGAGGGTCAGCTGTTCGCTGTACTCGCGATGCAGCTCCTCGACCGATTGCCGCGTCAGCGCGGTGATGATCGGCAACACCAACACGGCTTGCGCGATGATCATGGCGGTCGGGGTGTAGAGAAGCTGCAGCGGGCCGAGCGCACCGTTTCCCGACAGCAGCAGATAGACCACCAGCCCGACCACCACCGGCGGCAGGCCCATCATTGCTGTGATCAGCACGACCAGCACGCCGCGGCCCGGGAAACGCGCAATGGCAAGCAGCGCCCCCAAAGGCAGGCCAATCAGAGCGGCGATCGTCACCGCCGCAAGGCTCACCTGCAGCGACAGCGCGACGATCTCGACGAGACCGGCGTCGAACGACACCAGGAGGGATAGCGCCACCCGCAACGCTTCCGCAATATCATGCATAATATGTTATTTTTTCCGCTTCAGACGTCTTGTGTGACGCTATGCAGAAAATCAGCGCATTGCAAGCGTGCCCGGCATTCGATCGGAGTCGGCCACGAGGCGCATGAAGACAGGGATTTCTCGCGTTCAGGCCGTTGTCGTCATCTGGTAGCCGGGCGCGGCGACCGCCTTGACGAAAGTGATGGCATCACCGTTTAGCCATGTTGTGCGCTCCATGACGAACAATGCCTCGTTGACGTCGGCATCGAACAGGCGTCCGTGGTAATCGCCGGCCCGCTCGGCATAGAAGCGCAGGTCGCAGCGGTTGTAGGGCTTGTTGCGCACCAGCCATTCGTTGGCGTTCTGCCTGGTAAGGTCGACCTCGCGGATTTCGGGAACCGTCCTGAGCGAGATCCAGCGATCTTCGTAGATATAGGGTCGGCGGTCGGCCATGTGCATCGCCTCGACCCTGAGCAGGGGAGCGATTGCCGGCAGGCCCATGGCGGCGGCGATCGCATAGGGCGCCCTCTTCGCCTCCTCCAGACTGATCAGCTGGTAGCCGTAGACGCTGCCGCGCCGCTCGACCTCGCGCCGTGCCACCGGAATGTCGAGCGTGGCGCGGGTCACCGGATCGGCGCGCACATGGGTGCCGCCCTTGCGGCGGCGCTCGACCACGCCGCTTTCGGCGAGATCGCGCATGGCCCGCTGCACCGTGGCGCGCGAGCAGCCGAGCCGTTCGGCCAGTTCCTCGTCCTTCGGCAGCTTGTCGCCCGGCCCGAACGTGGTGTCGAGGATGCGGGCGTGGATCGTGTCGCGCACGCTTTTCCAGGAATGGCGCGCCGGTGCGTTCATGCCGGCCCGGCGATCTCGGCCATCACCCGGCGATAGCCCGCGACGATCTCGTCGCCATGCACATGGCGGCCGTCGCGCACCATGTGGCGGCCCGCCGACCAGACATCGCGGATGCAGCGCTGGCCGAAACCGCCGAAGATGAGGCCGTCGAGCACGGCATCGCCATCGAGATGTCCGATCCAGCGATTGTCGCCGTCGATGCCGATCAGGTCGGCAAGCGCCCCCGCCTCGACAGCGCCGGAAGCGCGGCCGCCGGCCTGCGCGCCGCCGCGCGCCGTCGCCTCGAACAGCACGCGGCCGGTCGAGCAGCCCGCCGTCGCCAGTGCGGCGCGCGACCGGTCACGCAGACGCTGCGAATATTCCAGTGTCTTCAACTCGTCGAATAGCGCGATGTGGATGTTGGAATCCGAGCCGATGCCGACCTTGCCGCTGGCGGCGAAAAACCGCGTCGCGTTGAAGATGCCGTCGCCGAGGCTCGATTCGGTGATCGGGCAGAGGCCGGCCACGGCGCCGGTGGCGGCAAGCCGGTCGGTCTCGTCGGCGGTCATCTGGGTACAATGGATCAGGCACCAGTTTTCATCGACGGCGTGATTGTCGAGCAGCCACTCGACCGGACGCTTGCCGAGATGTGTCATGACCTCGTCCACCTCCGCGATCTGTTCGGCGATGTGCATGTGAATTGGACCGCCATCGCCGAGCGCCACGACCTCGCTCAAGCCGTCCGTGTCGACCGCGCGCAACGAATGCGGCGCCACGCCGATACGATAGTCGTCATGCGAGCGGGCAATGGACTGAGCGGCCTCCTCGTGCAGACGCCGGTAGCGGTCGACATCGTTGTCGAAACGCTTTTGGCCGCCTTGCAGCGGCCGCCGGTCACAACCGCCATATTGATAATGCACCGGCAGTATGGTCAACCCGATGCCGGTTCGCTCGGCCGCCGCGATGATGCGGTCGCTCAGCTCCGACAGCCGCTCATAGGGAACGCCGCCAACGCCGTGATGCAGGTAGTGGAATTCGGCGACGCTCGAATAGCCGGCTTCCAGCATTTCCATGAAGGCGAGCGCGGCGATGGCCTCGACATGGTCGGGGGTCAGCCGGTCGAGGAACCGGTACATCAACTGCCGCCAGGTCCAGAAACTGTCGCTCGCCGACGGGCCGCGGCCCTCGGTCATGCCGGCCATGGCGCGCTGGAAGGTGTGGCTGTGCAGGTTGAGTGGCGCCGGCAGGACCACGTCCACCGTCACATCGGCCCTGCCGTGGCGCGGGCGGATATGGGCGATGCGCCCGTCATCGCCGATGCCGATCTCGATATCCCGTTTCCAGCCCTCGGGCGTGAGTGCCGTATTGCAGCCGATGATTTTCATGCGAAAGCCCGCTTGACTTAATATGTACGCTCATATTAGTATTATGAAGCTACATAATCAAGTGGGCAATTAATGGCTTCCTCCTTCGTCCTGAGCGATGTCCGCATGGTCACCATGGCATCCGGCGTCGATGGCGGCGCGGCCGTCCAAAAGGGCGCCATCGCCGTCGTCGATGGCCATGTCGCCTGGGCGGGCGCGGAAGGCGACCTGCCGGCCGCTTATGCCGAAGCCGAGCGCATCGACCTCGACGGGCGGCTGGTGACGCCGGCGCCGATCGACTGCCATACCCACATTGTCCATGGCGGCAACCGCGCCCGCGAGTTCGAGATGCGGCTGGAGGGCGCGACCTATGAGGAGGTGGCGCGCGCCGGCGGCGGCATCGTCTCCACCGTCAAGGCGACGCGACAGGCCGGCGAAGCGGAATTGGTATACGGCGCGCTGTCACGTGTCGACGCGCTGCTCGCCGAAGGCGTCTCGACTATCGAGATCAAGTCCGGCTACGGCCTCGAACCCAAAACCGAGCTGACCATGCTGCGCGCTGCGCGCGAGATCGGCCGGTTACGGCCGGTGCGCGTACGCACGAGCTTTCTCGGCGCCCACGCGGTGCCGGTGGAATTCACCGGCCGCGCCGACGCCTATGTCGACGACGTCTGCATTCCGACGCTCCGCGCCGCCCATGCCGAGGGTCTCGTCGACGCCGTCGACGGTTTCTGCGAGGGCATCGCTTTCGATACGACGCAGATCGAGCGCGTATTCGCGGCGGCACGCGAACTCGGCCTGCCCGTCAAGCTGCATGCCGAACAGCTTTCCAATCTCGGCGGCGCACGACTTGCCGCCCGCTTCGGCGCGCTATCGGCCGACCACCTCGAATATGCCGACGAAGGCGACGCGAAGGCCATGGCCGAGGCCGGTACCGTCGCCGTGTTGCTGCCCGGCGCGTTCTACACGCTGCGCGAGACGCAATTGCCGCCGGTCGACGCGTTTCGCAAGCACGACGTTCCGATGGCGCTTGCCACCGACTGCAATCCGGGGTCCTCGCCGCTCGCCTCGATCCTGCTGACCATGAACATGGCCTGCACGCTGTTCCGCATGACGCCGGCCGAGGCACTCGCCGGCGTCACCTGCCACGCGGCCCGCGCCATCGGCCTGACCGACACCGGCGCAATCGAACCCGGCAAACGCGCCGATCTTGCCGTCTGGAATGTCGGCGAACCGGCCGAACTTGCCTACCGCATCGGCTTCAATCCACTCCACAGCCGCATTTTCGGGGGTGCCATCCAATGACCGTCACGCTCACTCCCGGCGCCGCCACGCTGGCGCAACTGGAACATGTCTGGCGCAGCGGCGAGACGGTGATGCTGCATTCCTCCGCCCGCGGCGGCATCGATACCGCAGCCGATCTGGTCGCAAAAGCGGCGGCCGGCGACGAGGCCGTCTACGGCGTCAACACCGGCTTCGGCAAGCTTGCCAGCGTCAAGATCGCCGCCGCCGACACGGCGAAACTGCAGCGCAACCTGATCCTGTCGCACTGCGCCGGCGTCGGCACGGCACTCGATATCGCAACCGCGCGGCTGATGATGGCGCTGAAGCTGCTCTCTGTCGGCCGCGGCGCCTCCGGCGTTCGCTGGCAGACGGTCGAGATGATCCAGGCGCTGCTTGCCGCCGGAGTGACCCCGGTGATCCCGGAACAGGGCTCGGTCGGCGCGTCCGGCGACCTCGCGCCGCTCGCCCACATGACCGCCGTCATGCTCGGCGAGGGCGAAGCGTTTTTCGGCGCCGAGCGCATGGCCGCCGCCGAAGCGTTGCGCAAGGCCGGGCTCGAACCGATCACACTCGGCCCCAAGGAGGGGCTCGGCCTCATCAACGGCACGCAGTTTTCGACAGCCTGCGCGCTTGCCGGCCTTTATTCGGCCTGGCGCAATGCATCCGCCTCGGTCGTCTCCTCGTCGCTGTCCACCGACGCCATCATGGGATCGACCGCGCCACTGGTCCCGGAAATCCACACGTTGCGCGGCCATCGCGGCCAGATCGAGGTCGCGGCCGCCATGCGGGCGCTGATGAACGGGTCCGAGATCCGCGAGAGCCACCGTGAGGGCGACAGCCGCGTGCAAGACCCCTATTGCATCCGCTGCCAGCCGCAGGTCACCGGCGCGGCGATGGACCTTCTGCACTTCGCCGGCCGCACGCTTGAGGTCGAGGCCAACGCGGTGACCGATAACCCGCTGGTACTGACCGAAGCGGGCCGCATCGTCTCCGGCGGCAATTTCCACGCCGAGCCGGTGGCCTTTGCCGCCGACCAGATCGCGCTCGCCGTTTCCGAGATCGGCGCGATTGCCCAACGCCGCGTAGCATTGATGGTCGATCCGACGCTTTCCTTCGACCTGCCGCCGTTCCTGACCCCCGATCCGGGGCTCAATTCCGGCTTCATGATCGCCGAGGTCACCACCGCGGCGCTGATGAGCGAGAACAAGCATCTCGCCAATCCCTGCTCGACCGATTCCACCCCGACATCGGCCAACCAGGAGGATCACGTGTCGATGGCCGCCCATGGCGCCCGCCGGCTCGCCCGCATGAACGCCAACCTGAACGCGATTATCGGCGTCGAGGTCATGTGCGCCGCGCAAGGCATCGAGTTCCGCGCGCCGTTGCAGACGAGCCCGGCCTTGAAACACGTCGTCGGGACCGTGCGCGCGGACATCCCCGCGCTTGAGGACGACCGGCACCTGGCCGGCGACCTGGAGACGGCCGCCCGTCTCGTCGCCGACGGCACGCTGGTAAAGGCCACCGGGCTTGCCGGCTTCGTGACGGGAGCGGACCAATGAACCCGGTCGAGGTCGTTCGCGGCGACGGGCCGCTGGTGCTCGGCTTCCCGCACACCGGCACCCATGTGCCCGAAACGGTGCTTGAGCGGCTGAACGAGCGTGGCCGCCTGCTCACCGACACCGACTGGCATGTCGACAGGCTCTATGACAGCCTTCTTGACGGCGTCACCACCGTGCGCGCCACCTTCCACCGCTACGTCATCGACGCCAACCGTGATCCGTCGGGCAGAAGCCTCTATCCGGGCCAGAACACCACCGGCCTGATCCCGCTTACCGACTTCGACGACAACCCGCTCTGGCGCGACGGCGCCGAGCCGACGGAAGCCGACATCGCCGAACGGCTCGCTAACTTCCACGCACCCTACCACGCCGCACTCACCGCCGAGTTGGAGCGGGTGCGCGCCCGCCACGGCGTCGTGATCCTCTATGACTGCCACTCCATCCGCTCGCACTGCCCGTTCCTGTTCGAGGGCCGCCTGCCGGACTTCAACATCGGCGACAATGACGGCGCCACCTGCGCCGCGTCGATCACCGCAGCCGTCGCCGAAACCTGTGCCGACGCGGACGGTTACACCCATGTGGTCAATGGCCGCTTCAGGGGCGGGTGGACGACGCGGCACTACGGCCGCCCGGCGGAGAACATGCATGCGATCCAGATGGAGTTGGCGCAATCCACCCATCTGGCGACCGAAGCCCCGCCCTTCGCCTTTGATCCCCGCAAGGCCGACCAGTTGCGGGTTCACCTGAAGCAGATACTGACCCGGATCGACGCAATCGCGCGGTCCCCGACGCAATCGGCCGGCGGCTGAGCCGGTTCGTGTAATCCATGAAAAACAGGAGCCATGACATGAACAGAAGAAAGTTCCTCAAGGCATCGGCGATCGCCGGTGCGTCGACCACGGCGCTGGCGGCACCGGCCATCGCGCAGGAAAAGCGCGAATGGAAGATGGTCACCGCCTGGCCGAAGAACTTGCCCGGCCCGGGCGTCGCCGCGCAGATGCTCGCCGACCGCATCACCGCGCTGTCGGGCGGCCGCATCGAGGTCAAGCTTTTCGCTGCCGGCGAACTGGTGCCGGGCAACGGCGTGTTCGACGCGGTTTCCGAAGGCACGGCCGAGCTCTACCATGCGGTACCGGCCTATTGGGGATCGAAATCCAAGGGCATCCTGCTGTTCGGCTCGCAGCCTTTCGGCCTTCGCGCCGACGAGCAGGTCGGCTGGCTCAACCACGGCGGCGGCCAGGCGCTCTATGACGAGATGTATGGCCGCTTCGGCCTGAAACCCTTCCTGTGCGGCAATTCCGGCCCGCAGTGGCAGGGCTGGTTCCGCAACGAGATCAACTCGGTCGACGACCTGAAGGGCCTGAAGTTCCGCACCACCGGCCTGGCCTCGGAAATGTGCGCCAAGATCGGCATGGCCGTGCAGGCCATGGGCGGACGCGACATGTTCCAGGCATTGCAGTCCGGCGCGCTCGACGCCGGCGAGTTCATCGGCCCGTGGACCGACAGCGCGCTTGGTTTCTATCAGACGGCCAAGAACTACTACTGGCCCGGCGTCGGCGAGCCGTCGTCGGCCGAGGAATGCGCCGTCAACGCCAAGGCCTACGACGACCTGCCCGACGACCTGAAGGCGGCGGTATCGCTCGCTTGCGAGAGCCTCTACAACCCGGTCTGGACCGAATACACCACCAAGCACGCGCTGGCGCTGAAGCAGCTCGTCGAGGAACATGACGTCACGGTCAGGAAGCTACCCGACGACGTGATCGTCGCCATGGGTAACGCCGCCGGCGAGGTCATCGCCGAACTGCGTGAGGACAGCGACGATCTGGTCAAGCGCATCACCGAGAGTTTCCTCGCCTATCGCGCCTCGGTGGCCGAGTACATGGTCTATGCCGACAACGGTCAGATGAACGCCCGCGCGCTCGACTACAAGTACTGACAAGAAGACCCCGGCGCGGGCGGCCCTGCCGTTCGCGCCTTTTCGATCCCCTTTTCGACGGAGAAGACGATGGAGCGGATGGCCGACAGGCTTGACGCGATCAACCGCGTGACCGGCGACGCAGTGCGCTGGCTGGCGCTCGCCATGGTGCTGGTGCAGTTCGCCGTCGTCGTGCTGCGCTACGTTTTCGGCGTGAGCTTCATCGCGCTCAACGAGACGGTGCTCTACATGCACTCGACGCTGTTCATGCTCGGCGCCGGCTTTACGCTGCTGGTCGACGGCCACGTGCGCGTCGACATCTTCTATGCCAAGGCCGACGCCCGCGGGAAGGCGAAGATCGACCTGTTCGGTCACCTGTTCCTTCTTCTGCCATCCATGCTCACACTGCTTTATTGGACCTGGCCGTCGGTCAGGAACTCCTGGGCCATCCTCGAGGGACCGATCTCGGTGGGCGGCATTCCCGCCTCCTTCCTGCTCAAGTCTTTGATCCCGGCGTTCTGCGTCCTGCTCATCATCCAGTCGGCCTCCTGCATCTTGAAGGCCGTACTGCAATTGCGCGAGGCGAACGCGTGATGTTGCCACTCGACCTCATCATGCTGGCGGCGCTGATCGTCTGCATCCTGCTCGGCTTCCCGGTGTCGTTCTCGATCGCCGGGACGGCGGTGGCCTTCGCCCTTCTCGGCTGGCTTACCGGCACGCTCGACTTGAGCCTGCTCGGCGCGCTCGGACAGCGCGTCTTCGGGCTTTTGACCAACGACGTACTGATCGCCATCCCGCTCTTCGTCATGATGGGCGTGGTGCTGGAAAAGAGCCGTATCGCCGAGGAACTGCTCGAGACGATGGGCCGGCTGTTCGGGGCTCTGCGCGGCGGACTCGGCGTCTCGGTCGTCATCGTCGGCGCGCTTCTCGCCGCCTCGACCGGCATTGTCGGCGCGACGGTGATCGCCATGGGGCTGATCGCGCTGCCGACCATGCTGCGTACCGGCTACGACGCCAGGCTCGCCTCGGGCATCGTCTGCACCGCCGGCACGCTCGGCCAGATCATCCCGCCCTCGACACTGCTGATCATCCTCTCCGATGTGATGTCGAATGCTTACCAGCAAGCGCAGTTCGAGCAGGGCAAGTTCACCGTCGAGACCATTTCGGTCGGCCAGATCTTCGCCGGCGCTCTGTTGCCGGGCCTGCTGCTGGTGGCAATCTACATCGCCTATGTGCTGGCCCGCGCCTTCCTGTTCCCCGATGATGCGCCGCCGGTGCGCCGGGAGGCAGCGCGCCCCGATATCCGTGAAATCGGCCGCGCCGTCGTGCCGCCCGTCGTGCTGATCATCGCTGTGCTCGGCGCCATTCTCGGCGGTATCGCCACGCCGACGGAGGCGGCTTCCGTCGGCGCCGTCGGCGCCATCCTGATGGGCGGCGCGCGCCAGGGCCTGCCGGCCCGCGTCGCCATCGCCGCTGCTTTGGCGCTGATGCTGCTGGCGGTGGCCGCCGGCCTGGCGCCGGTGCGCCTGCAACGCAGCGACGTCACGTTTTCCGGCTGGCTGCAAGGCGGTCTCTACGCTGCGCTGGCCCTTGCCGGCATCGCCGCCGTGCTGGCCTCCCTCAGACGGTTGCACGCCGCCGACCTGCTGAAACCAGCCATGACCTCGACCTTGACGGTCACCGCGATGATCTTCGCAACCATCCTGACCGCCAGCATCTTCTCGCTGGTCTTCGTCGGCCTCGGCGGCCAGGACCGCATCGAGCAGATCTTAACCGCCATGCCCGGCGGACCGGTCGGCGCGCTGGTTTTCTCCATGGCGCTGATCTTCGTGCTCGGCTTCTTCCTCGACTTCGTCGAAATCACCGTCATCCTGCTGCCGCTGATCGCCCCGGCGCTGATCCTGATGGGTCACGACCCCTACTGGCTGGCGATCCTGATCGCCATCAACCTGCAGACTTCCTTCCTCACGCCGCCCTTCGGCTTCTCGCTGTTCTACCTGCGCGGCGCCGCGCCGCCGGAGGTCACCACCGGCCAGATCTATGCCGGCGTGGCGCCGTTCATCGTGCTGCAGATCGTCGGCATCCTGATCGTCTGGCTGTTGCCGCCGATCGCCACCTGGCTGCCGGCCGCGATCTTCTAGCTCCTGAGTAACTTTCTCCAGACAGAGGCCAAACCGATGGAAAACCCGAGAAAAAACATCCGCGACGTGTTCCCGCCGACCGGCACCGAGATCACCGCCAAGAGCTGGTTGACCGAGGCGCCGATGCGCATGCTGATGAACAATCTGCATCCCGATGTGGCGGAGAACCCGCACGAGCTTGTCGTCTATGGCGGCATCGGCCGGGCGGCGCGCACCTGGGCCGATTTCGACCGCATTGTCGCCAGCCTCAAGACGCTCGACGCAGACGAGACGCTCTTGGTGCAGTCGGGTAAGCCGGTCGGCGTCTTCAAGACCCACGAAAACGCGCCGCGGGTGCTGATCGCCAATTCCAACATCGTGCCGCACTGGGCGACCTGGGACCATTTCAACGAGCTCGACCGCAAGGGGCTCGCCATGTACGGACAGATGACCGCCGGTTCGTGGATCTATATCGGCACCCAGGGCATCGTGCAGGGCACCTACGAGACCTTCGTCGAGGCCGGCCGCCAGCACTATGGCGGCGACCTGAAGGGCAGGTGGATCCTGACCGGCGGCCTGGGCGGCATGGGCGGTGCCCAGCCGCTCGCCGCGGTGATGGCCGGCGCCTGCTGCCTGGCCGTCGAATGCGACGAGACGCGCGCCGATTTCCGCTTGCGCACCAGGTACCTGGACGAGAAAACGGATTCTCTCGACGAAGCGCTCGAGATGATCTCGCGCTGGACCAAAGCCGGCGAAGCCAAGTCCGTCGGCCTGATCGCCAACGCCGCCGACATCTTCCCCGAACTGGTCAAACGCGGCGTGCATCCCGATATCGTCACCGACCAGACCTCGGCCCACGATCCCATCCACGGCTACCTGCCCCAGGGCTGGTCGGTCGCCGAATGGCGCGACAAGCAGGAAAGCGACCCCGCCGCCGTCGAGAAGGCGGCGCGCGCCTCGATGAAGCTCCACGTCGCCGCCATGGTCGATTTCTGGAACGCCGGCGTGCCGACCCTCGACTACGGCAACAACATCCGTCAGGTGGCACTCGAGGAAGGGCTGGAAAACGCCTTCGCCTTCCCCGGCTTCGTGCCGGCCTATATCCGCCCGCTGTTCTGTCGCGGCATCGGCCCGTTCCGCTGGTGCGCGCTGTCCGGCGACCCGGAGGACATCTACAGGACCGACGCCAAGGTCAAGGAACTGATCCCCGACGACGAGCACCTGCACAAATGGCTCGACATGGCGCGCGAGCGCATCGCCTTCCAGGGCCTTCCCGCCCGCATCTGCTGGGTCGGCCTCGGCCAGCGCCACCGCCTCGGCCTCGCCTTCAACGAGATGGTGAAGAGCGGTGAACTGAAGGCACCGGTGGTGATCGGCCGCGACCATCTCGATTCCGGTTCGGTGGCCTCGCCCAACCGTGAGACCGAGGCGATGAAGGACGGATCCGACGCCGTCTCCGACTGGCCGCTCTTGAACGCCCTGCTCAACACCGCCTCCGGCGCCACCTGGGTGTCGCTGCACCATGGCGGCGGCGTCGGCATGGGTTTTTCACAGCACTCCGGCATGGTCATCTGTGCCGACGGCACAGACGAGGCTGCGCGCCGGCTCGAACGCGTGTTGTGGAACGACCCGGCGACCGGCGTCATGCGCCACGCCGACGCCGGCTACGACATTGCCATCGACTGCGCCAGGGAAAACGGCCTCAACCTGCCGGGAATACTCGGCTGACGGTCCCGCGGCCTCGCCGTACAGAAACCGGCCTGTCGAACGGCGGGCGGATGGGTAAAAGCCCTCCGCCCCGCTTGCCGCGCATCTGCCTATCTGGTTAGGTTCCCGACGCTCCCGAAACCCGAAAAACAGTTGGAACATCATGGACAAGGACGCGATTCTCACCTCGACTTCGAACGGCGTCCGCACCATCGTGCTCAACCGGCCGGACAGACTGAACGCATGGGATGCGCCGATGCGCGAGAAGCTGGTCGCAGCGCTCACTGACGCCGGCGGCGACGGGAAAATCGGCGCGGTGATCCTCACCGGCGCCGGCGAGCGCGCCTTTTCCGCCGGCCAGGACCTGAACGAGGCGACGGATTTCGACGCCGACCGCGCCGAACTGTGGATCGACGAGTTCAAGACGCTCTATCGCGCCGTGCGCGCATTGGAAAAGCCGGTCGTCGCCGCGATCAACGGCGTCACAGCCGGTTCGGCCTTCCAGTTCGCCCTGCTCACCGACATCCGCGTCGGCCATCCCGACGTGAAGATGGGCCAGCCGGAGATCAATTCCGGTATCGCCAGCATCACCGGCCCGTGGATCATGCGCGAGGTGCTGGGCCTGTCGCGCACCATAGAGCTGACGCTGACCGGACGGATGATCCACGCCGACGAGGCGCTGCGTATCGGCGTGCTGCACCATGTGGTGCCGCACGACCAGGTGATGACCAAGGCGACAGAGATCGCCGGCGAACTGGCGGCGAAGCCGCCGACTGCCATGCGGCTGATCAAGCGCCGCTTCTTCGAGGTGCTCGAGCCGGGGCTTGAGGACGCGGTCGCCGCGGCCAAGCGGCATCACCGCGAGTCCTTCGTCAGCGGCGAGCCCCAATCCGTGACCCACGAATTCCTCGCCGCCCGCGGCGGCGTCAAGAATGGATAGCCGGTCGCGGGCGGCCTTGCCGCCTTTCGGCACGACGATCCGCGACCTCCTGCTCGACGGTGCCGGCACCGATCCCGACCATGTCCTGCTCATTGCCGGCGACCGACGGATAACGCTTGCGCAACTTGCCGACCATACCCGCGCCGTCGCAGCCGATCTGGCGGAACGCGGCATCCGGCCGGGCGATGCCGTCGCGACGATGCTCGGCAACGGACCGAACCATGTCGCTGTCTTCCTCGGCGTCGCGCTTGCCGGCGCGCTCTGGGTGCCGCTCAGTCCGGAAGCGAAAGGTCCGTCGCTCGCCCATGCGCTGGCGGTCGCCAGGCCGAAGCTTGCGTTCGCGACCGGCGAAGCCTGCCAGCGCCTGCGCGAGGCCGGCTTGAACGAAGCCTGCATTCTGATCGAAACCGACGGCTGGGCGCTGCCCGACCGTTCCGCACCGCCGCCCGACATCCCTGCCCACAAGGCGAAGCCGGACGAGGCGCGCGCCATCCTGTTCACCTCGGGAACATCCGGCCCGCCCAAGGGCGTGACGGTCACCGAGCGCATGCTCGTCGCCTCGGCCGCCGGCACCGCCATCGCCTCCGACTGCCACGCTGGCGACGTCTATCTGATGTGGGAGCCGCTGCATCACATCGGTGGCAGCCAGATCGTCGTCATGGCGCTTGCCCGCCTGGTGCAATTGGTTGTCGTCGAACGCTTCAGCGCCAGCGCGCTGTGGCCGCAGGTGCGCGCCAACGGCGTCACCAAGCTGCACTATCTTGGCGGCATCCTCGAAATCCTTCTCAAGGCCGCCCCAAGGCCCGACGATCGCCACCATCCGCTGCGCCTTGCCTTCGGCGGCGGTTGCCGGCCCGAGGTCTGGCGCGCCTTCGAGGAGCGCTTCGCCGTTCCCCTCCGCGAAGTCTACGGCATGACCGAGGCTTCGAGCTTCACGACGATAAACATGAACGGGACGGTCGGTTCCGTCGGCACGCCGGTACCGTGGTTCAGCGTCTCGCTTGCCGGCAACGACGGCCGGCCGGTGCCGGAGGGCGGCATCGGCGAGATCGTTGTGTCGTCCGACCATCCCGAACTGTTCACACCGGGATATCTCGGCGCGCCCGAGGCAACGGCGAAGCTCCTGCGCGACGGCTGCCTCTTTACCGGCGATCTCGGCCGTTTCGATGCCGCGGGCAATCTCCAATATGTCGGCCGGTTGACGGATTCGCTGCGCCGGCGCGGCGAGAACGTCTCTGCCTGGGAGGTCGAAACGGCGCTCGGCAGCCACCCCGATATCGCCGAATGCGCCGTCGTCGGCATACCCGCCGAGATCGGCGAACACGAGATTATGTGTTTCTTGTCGATGCGCGACGGCGCGGCGTTCGATCCTGCCGCACTTGCCGCGTGGTGCACCCGGCAGATGCCGCGCCACCATGTACCGCGGTTCTGGAAGCAGGTGGCGGGTTTCGAGCGCACGCCGAGCCAGCGCATCAGGAAGGATCTTCTCGACCGAGGCCGCGGCGACGCCATCGACACCGGCGACGGCAGACCGCTCTAGGGTCCGTAGACATCGACGTTTCCGACGCGGTGGCGGACGGCGGCGAATTGCGCAATACAGGAGTTGACGCAACTGTCAGGGAGGTCGTCATGGTACGGACCGAATCCACGATGATGCCGCTCGGCACCAGGGCGCCGGATTTTGCCCTGCCGGACACGGAAGGCAAGGTGAACCGGCTGGCCGACTTCGCCGCCAGCCCGGCGCTGGTCGTCATCTTCATGTGCAATCATTGCCCCTATGTGAAACATCTGAAAAAGGCGCTTGCCGATTTCGCCGCCGAGATGATGCCGCGGGGCTGCGCCGTCGTCGCCATCAACAGCAACGATGCGGAAGCCTATCCGGCCGATTCGCCGGAGGAGATGGCAAGGGACGTCGCCGCGTTCGGCTACCCCTTCCCCTATCTCTACGACGAAAGCCAGGATGTGGCGCGCGCCTATGATGCCGTCTGCACGCCGGAATTCTTCCTGTTCGACGCCGGCCGCTCGCTGGTCTATCGCGGGCAGTTCGATGCAAGCCGCCCGCGCAATGACGAGCCCGTCACCGGCGCCGACCTGCGCGCCGCGGTCGAAGCCGTACTCGCCGGAACGACGCCCGCCGCCGACCAGTCGCTCTCGGTCGGCTGCTCGATCAAGTGGAAGGCGGCCTGAGACACACCAACGGGCGCCGCGCAAACCTGCAGCATTGCCGTGAAGAACCGATCGCCGGGATAGTGGTGCTGCCGGAGAGATTTGAACTCTCGACCTCTCCCTTACCAAGGGAGTGCTCTACCCCTGAGCTACGGCAGCGTTGGGCCATGAATTGCGCCGCCTTCTGGCACATCGCCCGCGACAGTGCAAGCATCCGTTCGACGCCCGACGGCTGAGGCTTGCAGCCGTAGTTTCGCCATGCAATTGCCTAGGGTCAGTCAAGGCATTCGCGCGGCAAGCGGAGCAGCAGATGAACGACACGACCGGCGACGGCAAGGCCGAAAAGGGTTCAAGGCAGGACGACCGCAAGGCCAGGCTTGCCGCCGAACTCAGGGCCAACCTGCAAAGGCGTAAGGCCCAGGCGCGGCTGCGCGATAAAGCGTCGGAGGAAAAGAGGCAAGAAACGGAAAAGTGAGCGGGAACCCGCCCGGCGCGCAGCGCTCGGGCCGCCCGCGTTAACCGACAGGGCCATCCGGGGTTGAACCGCTGCGGACGATCTCTTAGAGCGGTGAATCCATCAGGGACAATCAGGCTATGGCGACATTGCCGCACGGCATGCCGCGAAAGACCGGCATGCAACGGGGACGAAGTTTCATATGGACCGAATCAGGATAACCGGCGGTAACAGGCTTAAGGGCACGATCCCCATCTCCGGCGCCAAGAACGCCGCGCTGCCCTTGATGATCGCCTCGCTTCTGACTGACGACACGCTGACGCTCGAAAACGTGCCGCATCTGGCCGATGTCGAGCAGTTGATCCGCATTCTCGGCAATCACGGCGTCGACTATTCGGTCAACGGCCGACGCGCGCGCCAGGCCGAGGGCTATTCGCGCACCGTCAACTTCACCGCCCGCACCATTGTCGACACCACGGCACCCTATGAGTTGGTCTCCAAGATGCGGGCCAGCTTCTGGGTCGTCGGGCCGCTTCTGGCGCGCACCGGCGAGGCGCGCGTGTCGCTGCCCGGCGGCTGCGCCATCGGCACGCGGCCGGTCGATCTGTTCATCGAGGGGCTGCGCGCGCTTGGCGCCGAGATCGACATCGACAATGGCTATGTGCTGGCGAAAGCCCCCAGGGGCGGGCTAGCCGGCAGCCGCTACCGCTTTCCCAAAGTGTCCGTCGGCGCCACCCATGTGATGTTGATGGCAGCCTCGCTCGCCCGCGGCGAGACCGTGCTGGAAAACGCCGCCCGCGAACCGGAAATCGTCAATCTCGCCGACTGCCTCAACGCCATGGGCGCCCGCATCGAGGGTGCCGGCACGCCGACGGTGACCATTTCCGGCGTCAGCGCACTGCACGGGGCCCGTCACGCGGTCATTCCGGACCGTATCGAGACCGGCACCTACGCCATGGCCGCGGCGATGACCGGCGGCAATGTGCTGCTTGCCGGCGCGAGGCCGGAGCTGCTGCAAAAGGCACTTGACGTCGTTGCCGCCACCGGCGCCGAGATCAGCGCCGGCGACGATGGCATCCGCGTCGTGCGCGGCGACGAGCCGATCCGTCCGGTCGATGTGACCACCGAGCCCTTTCCCGGTTTTCCAACCGACCTGCAGGCCCAGTTCATGGGTCTGATGACCCGCGCCGCCGGCCGCGCCCGCATCACCGAGACCATTTTCGAGAACCGCTTCATGCATGTGCAGGAACTCGCCCGGCTCGGCGCCAACATCACGCTCGACGGTCAGACGGCGATCGTCGACGGCGTCGAGCGACTGCGCGGCGCACCGGTAATGGCGACCGATTTGCGCGCCTCGGTGTCGCTGGTGATCGCCGGGCTTGCCGCCGAAGGCGAGACCATGGTCAACCGCGTCTACCATCTCGACCGCGGCTTCGAACGGCTGGAGGAGAAGCTGTCTGGCTGCGGCGCGCGGATCGAGCGCGTATCGGATTGAGCCGGGCAGTCGGCCGGTCCATGCTTGCAGTTGCTGCGCGAACGGCCTGTCTGTATGTTGCACTGCGGTATTGGACGGCCTAGGGAATGTCCGAACAGATGAGACCGGCGGAGAATCCGAACGAGCATGAAGCCTCTGCGCCTTGCCGCCCTTGACGAGGAAGACCTCAAGATCGTGTCCGCCCATATGCAGGACGCGGTGTTGAAGGTCGGCGATATCGATTACCGGCCCGGCGACGGCCGACTGCTGCTGCCGGTCAATCGTTTTGCCTGGGAGATACCGCAGCGCCTGTTCCGCCGTCATAACGAGCGCCGCAACGCCGTGCTACAGTTCGACCGCGTCGTCGCGATGCGTTCCTCCGGCCTCGACCGCGGCAAAAAGGACGCCATACTCGCCGTGCTCGCCATCCGCTTCGAGGAGACCGAGGCGCCGTCCGGACGGGTCGAGATCGTCTTTTCCGGCGATGCGGCCATCCGGCTCGACGTCGAATGCATCGAGGCGCGTCTGACCGATCTGGGCGCGGCCTGGCAGGCCGCCTCGCGCCCGGCCCACCCCCGCTGACGGAGTCCGACCGACCATGCCGCTCCGCCTCGACATACGCAACGCCGGTTTCGAAAAGGATTTCGCCGCCTTCCTGGCGGCGAGGCGCGATGCGGCCGCCGATGTCGACCGGGAAGCGGCCGCGATCATCGCCGACATCAGGACCGGTGGCGACCGGGCGCTTGCCGACTATACCCGAAAGCTCGACCGGCTCGATTTCGCCGATACGCCGATGGCCGTTTCGGCAGACGAAATTGCCCGCGCCTTCGATACGGTCGATCCGGGCACACTCGACGCTCTGAAGCTGGCCGCCGACCGCATCCGGGCCCATCACCAGCGCCAGCGACCGCAGGACCATCGCTACACCGACCCGCTCGGCGTCGAACTCGGCTGGCGCTGGACCGCGGTGGAATCCGTCGGTCTCTACGTGCCCGGCGGCACGGCGAGCTATCCGAGCTCGGTGCTGATGAACGCCGTACCGGCCCGGGTCGCCGGCGTCGAACGCATCGTCATGGCGGTGCCGGCCCCCGACGGCCGGCTCAATCCGCTGGTGCTGGCCGCCGCCCGCCTCGCCGGCGTCGATGAGATCTACCGTATCGGCGGCGCCCAGGCGATCGCAGCGCTCGCCTACGGCACCGAGACCATCACCCCGGTCGCCAAGATCACCGGTCCCGGCAATGCCTGGGTGGCCGCCGCCAAGCGCCTTGTTTTCGGCACGGTCGGCATCGACATGGTCGCCGGGCCTTCGGAGGTGCTGGTGATCGCCGACGGCGACAACGATCCCGCCTGGATCGCCGCCGACCTGCTCGCCCAGGCCGAGCACGACACCGCCGCCCAGTCGATCCTGATCACCGACGATGCCGGTTTCGGCGAGGCGGTCGCCGCCGCCGTCGACCTGCAGCTCTCCACCCTGCCCCGCGCCGAGACGGCGGCCGCGAGCTGGCGCGACCATGGCGCCATCATCGATGTCGAGGCGCTCGACCAGGCGATATCGCTTGCCGACCGCATCGCGCCGGAACATCTCGAACTCGCCTTCGACGACGCCGATGCCTTTGCCGGCCGCATTCGCAATGCCGGCGCCATCTTCGTCGGCCGCTACACGCCCGAGGTCATCGGCGACTATGTCGGCGGCTCAAACCACGTGCTGCCCACCGCGCGCACGGCCCGCTTTTCCTCCGGCCTGTCGGTGCTGGATTTCATGAAGCGGACCTCGATCCTGAAGCTCGACGCCGAGCAGCTCGCCCAGCTGGGGCCCGCTGCGATCGCACTCGCCGGCGCCGAGGGGCTCGACGCCCATGCGCGTTCGGTTTCCATCCGCATGAACAGGCTTACCTGAGGCGGCGATGGACCGGGAACAGCAAAACAACCGCCTGATCGATGTCCATCTCGATGACACGATCGGCCGTTCGACGCCGGATGTCGAGCACGAGCGCGCGGTCGCCATCTTCGACCTGGTGGAAGAGAACTGTTTCCAGCCGGTCGGCGACGAGACCGGCGGTCCCTACAAGCTGAAACTGTCGCTGGTCGAATCGCGGCTGATCTTCGCGGTATCGCGCGAGGACGATATGCCGGTTGTAACCCACATTCTGTCGCTCACCCCGTTTCGTCGTATCGTCAAGGACTACTTCATGATCTGCGAGAGCTATTATGAAGCGATCCGCAGTTCCACGCCAAGCCAGATCGAGGCTATCGACATGGGTCGCCGCGGCCTGCACAACGAAGGTTCGCAGACACTGAAGGACCGGCTGAACGGCAAGATCGACGTCGACTTCGACACCGCCCGCCGGCTGTTCACCCTGGTCTGCGTGCTGCACTGGCGCGGATGATGAACGCGGCGCCGGCCGAGAGCGACGGTTCGGTTGGTGCGCTGGCTTCCGGCCGCTCGGTTCCAGGCTCGATCCTGTTTCTTTGCGGCATGAACGCCATTCGTTCGCCGATGGCCGAGCTTATGGCCCGCGACCTGCTGCCCAAACATGTCTTCATCGCCTCGGCCGGCGTGCGCTCCGGCGAGCGCGACCCTTTCGTCGACGAGGTTCTGGCCGAGATCGGCCTGTCGCTCGGCGAGCGTCAGCCGCACGAACTGTCGGCGCTGGACGATAGCTATTTCGACCTGATCGTCACGCTGGCGCCGGAGGCCCATCACGCCGCGCTGGAACTGACCCGCTCGGCGGCCGTCGACGTGGAATACTGGCCGACCGCCGACCCGACGACGGCCACCGGCACGCGCCGCCAGATCCTCGACGCCTATCGCGATGTCCGCGACCGTTTGCGCGAGCGCATCCGCAAGCGCTTTGCCGTCCCGTGACGCTCGCCACATCGTCGTACGCCGCAGTGCAACAATCATGTTCACAAAGCCCGGAGTTTCCTATAGGTTCCGCGCGACTTCCGGCTTGGCCGGAGGAATATGGTCAAACCAAAGGTCAAGGATGCCCAAGGAAGAAGTTCTCGAATTCCCGGGAGTTGTAACGGAATTGCTGCCCAATGCGATGTTCCGGGTCAAACTCGAAAACGATCACGAAATCATCGCCCACACCGCCGGCCGCATGCGCAAGAACCGCATCCGCGTGCTTACCGGCGACAAGGTCCTGGTCGAAATGACCCCCTACGACCTGACAAAGGGCCGCATAACCTACCGTTTCAAATAGACGGCGACGCCCGCGCGCGGGCGTTCTGATCCGAACCTGGTGACTTGATCCGATGAGCATCGCGCAAAAGCTTGTTTTGGCATCCGGGTCGCCGCGCCGGGTGGAGATGCTGCAACAGGCCGGCATCGAGCCCGACCTGCTGGTTCCCGCCGACATCGACGAGATGCCGCACAAATCCGAGCACCCCCGCTCGCTCGCCAAGCGGCTTGCCGGCGAGAAAGCCGAAAAGGCCGTGGCGCTTCTGCGCGGACGCGATGACCGCGAAGGCGCCTATGTGCTCGCCGCCGACACCGTGGTCGCGGTCGGCCGCCGCATCCTGCCGAAGGCGGAACTGACCGACGAGGCGGCCAACTGCCTGCGCCTGCTCTCCGGCCGCTCCCACCGCGTCTATACCGGTATCTGCCTGATCACGCCGGGCGGAACGACGCGCCAGCGCCTGGTCGAATCCAGGGTGCGCTTCAAGCGCCTGTCGCGTGAGGAACTGGAAGCCTATCTCGCCTCCGGCGAATGGCGCGGCAAGGCCGGCGCTTACGCCATCCAGGGCCTGGCCGGCACCTTCATCGTCAAGCTGGTCGGATCATATTCCAACGTCGTCGGCCTGCCGCTCTACGAAACCGTCGGGCTGTTGGCAGCCGAGGGTTTCCGCATCCACATCAACTGGGCAACGGGCCACGCGCCGGCCTGAGTGCAGCGCATGAAACGATGATGGCCAAAGCTGAAAACGGCAAGATCGCCCCGCTCCGCCCCAGGGTCAAATGCCCCGAATGCGGCCACGACTCGACCCGCCGACACTATCCCTTCTGCTCGGCGCGCTGCAAGGACATCGACCTCAACCGCTGGCTGTCCGGCGCCTATGCCATCCCCGGCAGGGCGGTCGACGACGAGGACGCCGAGGCCTGAGGTAAAAGCGGTTTGTTATCTGATTTCAGTGATTTGCAGCTTGCGACCTGGCGACCAAACCCACCTCCCCCTTGAGGGGAGGTCGGCGATCGGCTTGCGTTAGCCAAGACAGAGCCGGGTGGGGGTATTTGGAGAGATCGCACTTCCTTGGCACCCCCACCCAATCGGCTGCGCTAGCGCTTGCCTCTTGCGCCTCCCCTCAAGGGGGAGGCGGGGGTCTGATGCTGCGACGTTCTCCCTCCTCGCCGAAACGAACGCCATCAAACCGCTTCCATCCAAAGATGAACAGCTTTGGTCCCTACCCCTCCCTCAAGAACCGCCCTTGACGCTGAACAGCCGCGGCTTGGTTTCCTCGACCGCACCGACGGCCGGCTTTTCGCCCTGGTCACGCGGACCGTCCGCCATCCGATCGCCGCCGGCCTGGCCGTCGAATTCGAGCCCCTCGATCTTCGCGCCGCGCCGGGCGAGCTTGCCGGTCGAAATCTCGATCTGCTCGATGTCGCGGCCGGCCTGCTGGAAATGCGTCTTCAGCTTGCCGACCCGCTCGCCGAGCAGGCTCAGATCCTTCATCAGATGCATCACCTCGGCCTGAATCAGATGCGCCTGCTCGCGCATGCGCGCATCCTTCAGCAATGCCTGCACCACCTGGATCGACAGCATCAGCAGCGACGGCGACACGATGACGACGCGGGCGCGGTGCGCCTTGTGCACCACCGCTTCGTGATTCTCGTGGATCTCGGCGAAGATCGATTCCGACGGCACGAACATGAAGGCGGTGTCCTGCGTCTCGCCTGGAATGAAATAGCGCTCCGCGATCGCCTTGATATGCACGTCCATGTCGCGGCGGAAACGCTGCACCGCCGGTTTCGCGTCCGCCTCGCTGCCGGCATCGCGGATCGCGTGCCAGCTTTCCAGTGGGAATTTGGCGTCGATGACCAGCGGCGGGGCGTCGTTCGGCATGTAGACCACGCAGTCGGGCCGGTTGCCGTTGCTCAGCGTGAACTGGAAATCGAAGGCGCCGATCGGCAACCCGTCGGCGATGATCGCCTCCATGCGGTTCTGGCCGAAGGCGCCTCGCGTCTGCTTGTTCGACAGGATCGACTGCAGTTCCACCACCTGGTTGGCCAGCGACTGGATGTTGGTCTGGGCGGTATCGATCACCGCCAGCCGTTCCTGCAGCTTCGCCAGGTTCTCGTGCGTCGACTTCGTCTGCTCGCTGATCGAATGGCCGAGACGACTGGTCATGCCGTCGAGCCGGTCGCCGATTGCCTTGTTGAGATCGGCCTGGCGCGCGCCGAACACCTCGGCCATCGCGCCCATGCGGCCCTGCATCTCGGCCTGCGCCTTCATGATCTCGGCCATGCGCGTCTCGGCCTCGCGCGCTCTTTCGGCCGCCTCGCCAGCCGCCAACGCCCGCGCCCTTGAGGCGCGCACCAGGGCCACGACGAGCACGATCAGCAGCAGGGCCAGAACGCCGCCCGCCGCCAGAACCGTTTCTCCGAAAGTAATGGTTGTCGCGCCCAGCCGGGCGACCGGTTCGTCAAACAGCATACGGCACTCCTTCAGCCACAATAGACGATTCGGCCGCCCACCGATAGATCAAAACGGGAACAAAGTTACCGGACGGCTTCTGCTTCGACAGATAATTGACTGTTTGCGGCGCATTCCCTAGTTGACTGCCATGACAATCATGCCGTTGGTCCTGCTTCCCGATCCGATCCTGCGCGAGGTGTCGAAACCTGTCGTGCGGGTGGATGACTGCGTCCGCGACCTGGCAAACGACATGCTGGCGACGATGTATGACGCGCCCGGTATCGGGCTCGCGGCCATCCAGGTCGGCGAGCCGGTCCGCATGCTGGTGGTCGACACCGCCAAGGACGACCAGCCGAAGAACCCGCTCGTCTTCGTCAATCCGGAAATCGTCGCGACGGGCGGTGGCGTGTCCACCTACGAGGAAGGCTGCCTGTCGATCCCGGACTACTATGCCGATGTCGAGCGGCCCGACGCGGTAACCGTGCGTTCCATCGATCTCGACGGCAACGAGCAGGTGACCGACGCCGACGGTATCCTGGCGACCGTGCTCCAGCACGAGATCGACCACCTGAACGGCGTCCTGTTCATCGATCACATCTCCAAGCTCAAGCGCGACATGGTGATCAGGAAGTTCAGGAAGCTCGCCAAGGAACGCGGCGGCACCCGCACCACGGTACTTTGAAACATTGCTCCGCGGATGAACGAAGCCCCCCGCTCCTGTCGGGAGCGAGGGGCTTGTCGTCTGTTCCGTCCAGCCGTCCGGAGAGCGGCTATCGGAAGATGCTCAGTCGGCGGCCTGCAGATTGTCGGCCGAAGACTTGCCGGTGCGGCGGTCGGCGACAACCTCGAAGCCGATCTTCTGGCCTTCGTTGAGCGTCGCCATGCCGGCGCGCTCCACGGCGCTGATGTGGACGAAGACGTCCTTGCCGCCATCATCGGGCTCGATGAATCCGTAGCCCTTCTGGCTGTTGAACCATTTGACGGTACCGTTTGGCATTGGGTGTCCTTTCGAGGAACGCTTTGGGTTTGCGGATGCAGCGCATCCGTGTGGTCATCGATGTCTTGGATTAGGGAAGCGGTAAGCGCGTCGGTCGTCGCCGGAAAGCGCGGGGGCCATGCCGTAAGGCCGAAACTCGATTGCGGGCTTCTAGCATCCGGCGGCCGCCAAACCAAGCGGAAATCCGGTCATATCGTTACCGGCGCGAAATTCGGCGCCATCGCCACCCTTGACCTTGCGTCCGTAAACCCGTTTGAAGCGGGCTGAGCTCGCAGGCAGGAGAAGCAATGCCGCTTCGCATCATCTTCATGGGAACGCCGGATTTCGCCGCCGCGACGCTGCGCGCTGTGCACGGTGCCAGTCACGACATCGTCGCCGTCTACAGCCAGCCGCCACGCCCGGCCGGCCGGCGCGGGCTGGAGCTGAAAAGGTCGCCCGTCCAGACACTTGCCGAAGAATTCGGAATCGAGGTGCGAACGCCGCTCTCGCTGAAAGGCGAAGCCGAACAGGCGGCCTTCGCCGAACTCTCAGCCGATGCCGCGGTCGTCGTCGCCTACGGGCTGCTACTGCCGAAGCCGATCCTCGAAGGCACCCGCCTCGGCGCCTTCAACGGCCACGCCTCCGCCCTGCCCCGCTGGCGCGGCGCCGCGCCGATCCAGCGTGCCATCATGGCCGGCGACACCGAGACCGCGGTTCAGATCATGCGCATGGACGAGGGCCTCGACACCGGTCCCGTCGCGCTGGCGCGCACCGTGCCCATCGGCCCCGACCAGACCGCCGGCGAGCTGCACGACGTGCTCGCAATCGTCTGCGCTGATCTGGTGGTCGAGGCGCTGGCCGCGCTCGAGGCCGGTACGCTGAAGCTCGAACCGCAACCCGAGGCCGGCGTCACCTATGCCCGCAAGATCGACAAGGCCGAGACCCGCATCGACTGGTCGAAGCCGGCGGTCGCGGTGCACAACCACATTCGTGGCCTGTCGCCCTTTCCCGGTGCCTGGTGCGAGATGGAGATCGCCGGCCGCGCCGAGCGGGTGAAAGTGCTGGGCTCGGCGATCGCCGACGGCGGCGGCGCGCCCGGCGATGTGCTCTCCGGCGATCTGACGATCGCCTGCGGCGACGGCGCGGTGCGGCTGACGCGCCTGCAGCGCGCCGGCGGCAAGGCGCTCGACGCGGCAAGCTTCGTGCGCGGTGCCGGGATCGGAAAGGTCGCCTGACCCATGCCGCGCTACCGCATCACGGTCGAATATGACGGGACCGGCTATGCCGGCTGGCAGTTGCAGGCCGGTCAGCATACGGTGCAGGCGGCGATCGAACAGGCGATCGAGGCGTTTTCAGGCGAAGCGGCGCGGCTCGGCGTCGCCGGCCGCACCGACGCCGGCGTCCACGCGCTCGGCCAGGTGGCGCATTTCGACCTGTCGCGCGACTGGCCGGCGTCGACCGTCTTCAATGCCGTCAACGCCAAGCTGCGCCAGGCCGACGAGCCGGTCGCCATCCTGCAGGCCGAGCGGGTCTCCGATGATTTCAACGCCCGTTTCTCGGCGCGCGCGCGCCACTATGTCTACCGCATCGTCAATCGCGAGGCGCCGGTTGCCATCGACCGCCACCGCGCCTGGTGGGTCAAGCACCGGCTCGACGAGCAGGCCATGCAGATCGCCGCCGACCGCCTGCTCGGCACCCACGATTTCACCACCTTCCGCTCCGTTCGCTGCCAGTCGAAAAGCCCGGTCAAGACGCTCGACCGCCTCGACGTCACCCGCTGCGGCGACCTGGTCGAGATTCGCGCCTCGGCCCGCTCGTTCCTGCACAACCAGGTTCGTTCGCTGACCGGCACGCTGAAGATGGCCGGCGAGGGAAGCTGGAGCGCCGACGATGTTGCCGCCGCGCTGGAAGCGCGCGACCGCGCCGCCTGCGCGGCGCTGGCGCCGCCCTGCGGGCTCTATCTCGTCAAGGTGGATTACGACGAGGGCGGCGCAACGCCTACCCCTTGACCGCCGGCAGCACGCCGAGCAGGCTTTGCATCGTATAGAGCGAGAAGATCGCCGCGACCAGCATCGCCGAAAACAGCGCCGTCGCCAGGCCCGGGCCTTTCTGCAGCGCCGCATTGGTCAGGCGCCAGCCGAGCACCAGCGCCACCACCATCAGCACCAGATACATCGGTCCGACGACCTCGTTGCCGCCCGCGCCGACAAGTTCCATGAGCGAGGGCGGCAGCATGAGCCAGATTGTGATCACCGAACCCCAGTTGCTCGCCACCACGTAGTGGACGAAACGGTCGCCCAAACCCGTCCGTCCGACCACGGCTGCAAGACAAGCGATCGGCACCAGCCAGGCGGCGAGGTCGGCAAGCGCCAGCCGGGCAACGATGCCGATACGCCAGGCAAGACCATCGGTCGGAAGCGCGCATTCGTTGGCATATCCGACCCAACCGACCACCAGCACCGGCGTTGCCAGCACGATGGCAAAAAATGAGTTCCAGAAGCCGTCGCTGGAAATATCGAGCAGGTCCAGCCCGTCGACGCGGCCAAGCATCATGCGCCAGGCGCCCAGGAGATATTGCTGAACTTCTTCCGCCGGAGGCATCGCGCGCTGCCCGTCAGGCCGCCCCGGCGAACCAGTCGGCAATGAACCGCTCATAGACCGCCGTCAGAGTTTCCAGATCGGCAAGCGCCACGCACTCGTCGACCATATGCATCGTCCGGCCGACGAGGCCAAACTCGACCACCGGACAGTAATCCTTGATGAACCGCGCATCGGACGTGCCTCCCGACGTCGACAGTTCGGGGCGAACGCCGGTGACCGCCTCCACCGAGGCCGACAAGGTGCCGGTCAGCCGCTCGTCCCGGGTCAGGAACACCGGGCTTGGCCGGTCGCGCCATTGAAGCTCGTAGCGCACCGGCTCCGTCCGGTCGTGGCGCAGCACCTTGTGCCTCGCCGCCCTGGAAAGCCGGGTTTCGATCTCCTTCTTCACCGTCTCCGGCGTCCACAGGTCGTTGAAACGGATATTGAACAGGGCCGTGGCCTTTGCCGGTATCACATTGGCGGCAGCATTGCCGGTGTCGATGCCGATTACTTCCAGGTTCGACGCCTGGAACTCGTCGGTGCCGGAATCGAAACTCGGATGCATCAGCGCGTGGGCGAGCTCGACAATGCCGCGCACCGGGTTTTCCGCCCGGTGCGGATAGGCGACATGGCCCTGCACGCCAACAACCGTCACCGTGCCCGACAGCGAGCCGCGACGGCCTATCTTGATCATGTCGCCGAGCTTTTCCGGATTGGTCGGCTCGCCGACGATCGCCGCGTCCCAACGTTCGCCCTTCGCCGCCGCCCACTCCAGAAGCTTGACCGTGCCGTTGATGGCCGGCCCTTCCTCGTCGCCGGTGATCAGCAGCGAAACGGATCCCGCCGGCAGCGTGCCGGCGTCGGCGTGACGCGCCACCGCTGCGACGAAACAGGCGATCGCCCCCTTCATGTCGACCGCGCCGCGGCCATACATGGTTCCCTCGACAATCTCGGCGCCGAAGGGCGGGTGCGTCCACGCCGCCTCATCGCCCGCCGGCACCACATCGGTGTGACCGGCAAACATCAGATGCGGCCCCTCGCCGCCGCGCCGGGCATAGAGGTTTTCCACGTCCGGCGTGCCGTCCTCGGAAAACACCGGCCGGTCGGCGACAAAGCCGAGCGGCTCGATCATCGCCTCCAGCGTGGCAAGCGCTCCGGCCGCGTTGGGCGTAACCGACGGGCAGCGCAGAAGCGTTGCCAGATTGTCGACTGGGTTGGTTGGAAGGCTCATGCGACCAGCATCTAGCCGAAAGCCGGAAACCGGTAAACCGCCTTGCCGCGTCTTCGCCGCAGTCCCGTTGCGGCAGCGACAATTAGCCGATAGAACGCCCCCGGATTTCCGTATCAGGATCAGCCCCATGACAGAAACCGTTACCGCCAGCACCGCCGAAGACCAGGCGCGGCTGCTGTCCGCCGCCCTGCCCTACATGCAGCGCTACGAGAATCGCACGGTGGTGGTCAAATATGGCGGCCATGCCATGGGCGATATCGAGCTCGGCCGCGCCTTCGCCCGCGACATCGCGCTGCTCAAGCAGGCCGGTGTCAACCCGATCGTCGTCCATGGCGGCGGACCGCAGATCGGCGCCATGCTGACCAAGATGGGCATCGAATCCAAGTTCGAGGGCGGTCTGCGCGTTACCGACCAGAAGACGGTCGAGATCGTCGAGATGGTGCTCGCCGGATCGATCAACAAGGACATCGTCGCCATGATCAATGCCGAGGGCGAATGGGCCATCGGCCTGTGCGGCAAGGACGGCAACATGGTGTTCGCCGAAAAGGCGCGCAAAACCGTGGTCGATCCCGATTCAAACATCGAGCGCATCCTCGACCTCGGCTTCGTCGGCGAGCCGGCCGAGGTCGACCGCACGCTGCTCGACCTTCTGGCGCGCTCGGAGATGATCCCGGTGCTGGCGCCGGTGGCGCCGGGCCGCGACGGCCACACCTATAATATCAACGCGGATACGTTTTCCGGCGCCATCGCCGGCGCGTTGCAGGCCAAGCGCCTGCTGTTTCTTACCGACGTGCCGGGCGTGCTCGGCAAGGACGGCAGGCTGATCGACGAACTGTCGGTGGCCGACGCGCGCGCGCTGATTGCCGACGGCACGATCTCCGGCGGCATGATCCCCAAGGTGGAGACCTGCATCGAGGCGATCGACCGCGGCGTGGAAGGCGTCGTCATCCTCAACGGCAAGACGCCGCACGCCGTCCTGCTCGAACTGTTCACCGAACACGGCGCCGGCACGCTGATCGTGGCCTAGGCTGCATTTCTAGAGCAGCACCAGGATCACGATGCCGGCGACGATCAGCACGCAGCCGGCGATTTCCAGCCGGTTGATCGCCTCCTTGAACACGAACACCGACGAGGCGAAGGTGAAGATCATCTCGATCTGCGCCAACGCCTTGACGATGGCCGCCTGCTGCAGCGTCATCGCCATAAACCAGCCGAACGAGGCCGTCGCCCCGGCGATGCCGACGATCAGCGCCGGCTTCCAGGCCTGAGCGATGCGGCCGATCTCGGCACGGTCGCGCCATGCCATCCAGGCCAGCATGACCGCCGCCTGGAAGACGATGACGACGGCCAGCGTCACCGCCGCCTGCATCATGAAGTTCGGCCCGCCGAGCGAGAGCGACGCCGCGCGGTAGGCGACTGCGGCGATGCCGAACAGCGTGCCCGAGGCAAGCCCGATCAGCGCCGTACGGCTTAAAACCGAGGTGACGAGCGATGCGGCGTTCACCGTGGTGCGCGCCACCGATATCAGCATCACGCCGATAACGCTGATGGCTATGGCGGCAAGTGCCCCGGTCGAGGCCCGTTCCGACAGGAACAGCAGGCCGAACAACGCCGCCTGCGCCGGCTCGGTGCGCGAATAGGCGGTACCCACCGCGAAGTTGCGGAAGGAAAACAGGTGGACGAGCAGGAAGGTAGCCGCAACCTGCGCGGCGCCGCCGACGACGACCCAGACGAAGAAGGACCGGTTGAGCGGCGGCAGGGGATAGCCGGCGCCCAGATTGAGGCCGACGACGAACAGCACCGCCAGCGGCGCGCCGAAGCCGAAGCGCACGAAGGTCGCGCCGGTCGTGCCCATGACGCCTTTCAAATGCTTTTGCATGGCCGAGCGCACATTCTGCAGGAAGGCGGCGGCGATGGTAATGACAATCCATGCGGACATGGGTTTCTCTTTCGATGAGCGGCACCGCCGGCCAGCGCCGGGCGATTCCAGAAGATACGAACAGCGGTGAAGCGCCGGATGCGTCCGGCGGCGGATCATCTCAGAGAATTCGGTGCAGTTCCGTGCCCGACAGGAACGCAAAGAAGCGGGCCGGCAGGCGCTTGCGGTCCTGCAGGATGAAGGCGGCGTTGACCGAAGGGCTTTCTCGCGTCGGCATCGACATGATCCGCCTATAACATTCTTGCGCATACTCAACAATCAGCGGACAGCCGCCTGCCGTGCGGCAGTCTGTGGAAGAAGCGCTTGCTTCGACTGTGCGCTCTGCCATAAGGGGCACATGATCGCGAATCCAAGCACCGCCAAAGCGGCCGAACCCGCAAAAGCGCCCTCGCCCGGCGATTTCGCCCATGTCACCGACTGGGTGTTCGACCTCGACAACACGCTCTATCCGCACCACACCAACCTGTTCGCGCAGATCGACGTGCGCATGACGGCCTACGTGTCCGAACTGCTGCAGATGCCGCGCGAGGAAGCACGCCAGGTGCAAAAGCAGCTCTATCTCGAATACGGCACGACGATGCGGGGCCTGATCGAACTGCACAATATCGATCCCGATGATTTCCTGGAGAAGGCGCACGACATCGACTACTCCTGGCTCGCGCCCGACCCGGCGCTGGGCGAGGTGATCCGCGCGCTACCCGGACGCAAGTTCATCTTCACGAACGGCAGCCGCAGCCACGCCGAAAGCACCGCCCGCCAGCTCGGCATCCTCGACCATTTCGACGAGATCTTCGACGTCGTCGCCGCCGACCTTGTGCCCAAACCGGCGCGCGAGACCTATGACAAGTTCATGGGCTTGCACCGCGTCGATGCGCGGAACGCGGTGATGTTCGAGGATCTGACCCGCAATCTCGTCGTGCCCAAGGCGCTCGGCATGACCACCGTGCTGATCGTGCCACGCAATTTCGAGCCGACATTCTCCGAGATTTGGGAGCGCGACGGCGAGCATGGCGACAATGTCGACTACGTCACCGACGACCTGACCGCCTTTCTTGGCGCGATCATCGGGAAAGCCGCCGCTTGAAGCGCTTCACCTCGGTCGAGGCGCACATCGACGCGGCCGCCCATGCGGTTCTCGACCGCCTGCCGGCAAGCGGCCTTGCCGGCTCGGCGGTCGAGTTCGCGGTCTTCGGGCTGAAGCAGGGCTGGGCCTGCCTGTTCGGCGGCGCCATGCTGGCGATGATCCTGGTTACCCGCTACGCCTGGCCCGAGGACGCCGCTATCGCCCGCTACGACCTGTTGTTCATGCTGGCGCTCGCCATCCAGGTTGCGATGCTGGCGCTGAAGCTGGAAACCGTGTCGGAAGCCAAGGTGATCCTGATCTTCCATGTCGTCGGCACGGTCATGGAGATCTTCAAGACCCACGCCGGCTCATGGGTCTATCCGGAGGAGAACCTGATCCGCATTGCCGGCGTGCCGCTGTTTTCAGGCTTCATGTACGCCGCCGTCGGCTCCTACATCGCCCGCATCACCCGCATCTTCGACATCCGCTACACCGGCTTTCCCGCGACGGGCCACACCGTGGCGCTATGCGCGGCGATCTACATCAACTTCTTCTCGCATCATTTCGTGCCCGACATGCGCTGGCTGCTGTTTGTCGCCACCGGGCTCATCTTCTGGCCGACATGGGTGCACTACCGGGTCTTCCGCTTCCGCCACCGCATGCCGCTGCTGGTCGGATTCCTGCTCGTCGCCCTGTTCATCTGGATCGCCGAGAACATCGCCACCTTCTCGCGCGCCTGGCTCTATCCCGGCCAGCTCGGAGGCTGGTCGCCGGTCTCCATCGCCAAGCTCGGCTCATGGTACCTGCTGATGATCATTTCCTTCGTGCTGGTGACGCTGGTCCACCGGCCGAAGGCACTGGATCAGAGCTCGTAGAAGTCGCGAATGATGCCCCAGGCCTCGTCGGCCGTATCGACGAAGCTGATCAGTTCGGGATCGCCCGGCGAGATCGTTCCCTGCTCGGCTAGGAAATCGAGATTGATCGCCCCTTCCCAGAACGGTTTGCCGAACAGCAGCACGGGCACCCGCTCCATCCGCCCCGTCTGGATCAGCGTCAGCGTCTCGAACAGTTCGTCCATCGTCCCGAAGCCACCCGGAAACACCGCCACCGCCTTGGCGCGCATGATGAAATGCATCTTGCGGATGGCGAAGTAGTGGAAGTTGAAGCAGAGGTCGGGCGTCACATATTTGTTGGGCGCCTGCTCGTGAGGCAGCACGATGTTGAGGCCGATCGACGGCGCGCCGACATCCTCGGCGCCGCGATTGCCGGCTTCCATCACGCCCGGCCCGCCGCCGGTCACGACGACGAACTCGCGATAGTAGGTCTCGGCCGAATGGGTCGAACATGCGCGGGCGAACTTGCGTGCCTCGTCGTAATATCTGGCATTGGCCGTCAGGTTGCGGTGCTGGGTCTCGTTCTTGGCCGCCCAGGCATCCGAGCCGGGCTCGGGAATGCGCGCGCCGCCGAACATGACCACCGTCGAGCGAATACCGCGCTCGGCGAGCATCATCTCGGTCTTCAGGAGTTCGAGCTGCAGCCTGACCGGGCGCAGCTCGCGCCGCGTCATGAAGTCGTCGTCGTCCCAGGCAAGCCGGTATTCGGGCGCCCGCGTCTGCGGCGTGTCGGGCACCGCGCGCGATCGCCGCAGATCCTCGTCGGAATGCGGCAACGGCGTCCAGCCATGATGTTCTTCAGGCTTCATGAATATCCTGTCCCAATCGCTTTCGCGTCGGCGGCAAGCGTCCCTTCTTGCCGCAATTGACCGGTTTTGGCACTTGGCCTAGGGTCCGCGCGAATTTGCTTTCAGAGCCAATCTACGGGCCCATCCCTTAACACGACGCAAACGGAGTACCGCCCATGACGAGACCCGACGCCGCGACCCTCGAGCCGATCATCGACAAGGCGTTCGAGGAACGCGAAAGCATCGGCCCCGATACCAACGGCAAGGTCCGTGACGCCGTGGAGGCGTCGCTCAACCTGCTCGACAGCGGCCGGGCGCGGGTCGCCGAACGCCAGCCCGACGGCAACTGGCACGTCAATCAGTGGCTCAAGAAGGCGGTGCTGCTTTCCTTCCGCTTGAACCCGATGGAGATCGTCAAGGGCGGACCGGGCGAAGCGGTCTGGTGGGACAAGGTGCCGTCGAAGTTCGATGGCTGGAGCCCGGCCGAGTTCGAGAAGGCCGGTTTCCGCGCCGTACCGAGTTGCATCGTGCGCCGCTCTGCCTTCATCGCGCCGGGCGCGGTGCTGATGCCTTCCTTCGTCAATCTCGGCGCCCATGTCGGCGCCGGCACCATGGTCGACACCTGGGCGACCGTCGGCTCCTGCGCCCAGATCGGCGCCAATGTGCACCTTTCGGGCGGCGTCGGTATCGGCGGTGTGCTCGAGCCGATGCAGGCCGGCCCGACCATCATCGAGGACAATTGTTTCATCGGCGCCCGTTCCGAGGTGGTCGAGGGCTGCATCGTACGCGAGGGCTCGGTGCTCGGCATGGGCGTCTTCATCGGCAAGTCGACCAAGATCATCGACCGCGCTACCGGCGAGATATTTTACGGCGAGGTACCGCCCTATTCGGTGGTGGTCGCCGGTTCCGCGCCCGGCAAGAACCTGCCCGGCGAAAACTGGGGTCCGTCGCTCTACTGCGCCGTGATCGTCAAGCGCGTCGACGAACGGACGCGGTCGAAGACGTCGATAAACGAACTGCTCAGAGATTGATTCTTTCGCCGACTCGAAGCACCTTGCGCACTCCGGATTCGCGGAAACCGGCATTGAGGAGGGAACAATGGACTGGAAATATCTTCTGACGAGCTATGAGGGCCGGATCAACCGCGCCAAGTTCTGGGCGGGCGTGGGCGTTCTGTTCGCAATCTCGATCGTCGGTTCCATCATCGACGCCATTGTCGGCGCGGAGGGGATCGTGTCGATCATCGTCACCGTCGCCCTGCTCTATTTCATCTTCGCGCTCTACGCCAAGCGCTGGCACGACCGCGACAAGTCCGGCTGGTGGTCGCTTATCGGCCTCGTGCCGGTGATCGGCGGCATCTGGATCCTCGTCGAATGCGGTATCCTGCCCGGCACTCAAGGGGCCAACCGTTTTGGACCAGACCCCCTCGCCTAGCACTGGAAGCCAGCTCGCCTGGCTGTTCTTGAAGCTCGACGGGCGCATCAGCCGCGCGGCCTATTTCCTCGCCGGATTGCTTCTGGCGGTGATACAGGCGTTCATACTCTATCGCTACGGCAGCCTTCCCGAGGAAAGCGCCGCGGTTGCCGTCTGGGCGTCGGGGTTCTGGATCGTCTTCTTCATTTCCCTGTGGTGCGGCTTCGTTCTCGGCGTCAAGCGGGTGCACGACCTGAACAGGCACGGCGCGTTCGCGGTGTTTTGCGTTCTGTTTCCCTTTCCCGCTTTTCTCGTCCTGAGCCTGTGGCCGGGCGACAGCGGCCCCAACGACTATGGTCCGCGCACCAATGCGCCGGCTACCGGGTAGCGCCGGGCCAATGCCCTATTCGACGATCAACGCCGACTTCATCATCGAGACGGCACGGGTGCTCGAACGCCGCATCCTGGAGCGTTTTCCACAAGCCGGCCTCTGCGGCGTTGCCGGCGAGCTGATAACGCTCGGCATCGCCACCAAGGCGGAGGCCAAGGAGCTGGAGCAACCGATCTGGTGGCTGCGGGTGGTGATCGGACTGGTGATCCTGCTCGGCGGCGCGATTTTCGTCTTCCTGGCCAGCGAGTTTCCCATGGAAGGGCTCGCCGCCGGCACGATCGACATCGTCCAGGGCATCGAGGCCGGTCTCAACACGCTGGTTCTCGCCGGCGCCGGCTTCTACACGCTGGTCAAGGGCGAGGAGCGCATCAAGCAGAAACGCGTCTTGAAGGGCCTGCACGGCTTCCGCTCGCTCATCCATATCATCGACATGCACCAGCTCACCAAGGATCCCTCGGCGCTGTCCAGGACCTTCGTGCGCACCGAGAGTTCGCCGCAGCGCACCATGGACGCCGAGGCGCTCGGACGCTATCTCGACTACTGCTCGGAGCTCCTGTCGTTGACCGGCAAATTCGCCGCACTCTACGCCCAGTCCGTCAACGACCGCGTGGTGGTTGACGCGGTCAACGACGTCGAGACGCTGTCGACCAACCTGTCGCGCAAGATCTGGCAGAAGATCATGCTGATCGACCGCAATGGCGAACTGAAAAGATAGGGTCAGCCGCTGACGACGCTTTCGATCGCCGCGCGCAGTTCGTCGATCCCGATCCCCTTTTCCGACGACGTCGCGATGATCTGCGGATAGGCCGCGCCGCGCCGCTTGATCCGCGCCAGCGTGTCGGCGCACAGCCGTTCGACCGCCGGCGGCTTGATCTTGTCGACCTTGGTCAGCACGATCTGGTAGGACACCGCCGCCTTGTCGAGCAGGTCCATCACCTGCTCGTCGATCGGCTTGATACCGTGGCGCGCGTCGATCAGCAGATAGACGCGCTTCAGAGTCACCCTGCCGCGCAGATAGTCGAAGACAAGCTTGGTCCACGCCTCCACCTGCGCCTTCGGCGCCTTGGCGAAGCCGTAGCCCGGCATGTCGACCAGCGCCATCGGCGGCTGGTCGTCCATCGTGCCCGCATGGCCGTCGGGAACGAAATAGTTGAGCTCCTGCGTGCGGCCCGGCGTGTTCGACGTCCGTGCCAGCCCCTTTCGACCGACGAGCGCATTGATCAACGACGATTTGCCGACATTGGAGCGACCGGCAAAGGCGATCTCCGCCGGCCCTTCCGGCGGCAGCAGTTTCATCGCCGGCACACCGCGCACGAATATCCAGTTGCGCGGAAAGGCGTTTGTCGTCGTATCCGTCATTGCGCGCCTTCCAGCCTGGCGATGTCGTGCCCCGAGATCGCATCGATATTGCGCGTTACCTTGTCGACCGGCCAGTTCCACCAGGCGATGGCGAGCAGCCGCGCGATCAACCCGTCGTCGAAGCGCATCTTGACGATGCGTGCGGGATTGCCGGCCACCACCGCATAGTCGGGCACGTCGCCGGCAACGACCGAAAAGGCGCCGACGATCGCGCCGTTGCCGATCCTGACGCCCGGCATTACCGTGGCTTCGGTGCCGAACCAGACATCGTTTGCGACGATCGTGTCGCCGCGGTTTCCCGCGGCAAGGGCGGCGGGATCGAAATTGTCGGCCCACGCACCGCCGAAGATCGGAAACGGAAAGGTCGAAAATCCGGCCATGTCGTGATTTGCGCCGTTCATGATGAACCGCGTATTGGCGGCGATTGCGCAATAGCGGCCGATCTCCAGCCGGTCGCCGATGAAATCGAAATGGTAGAGCACGCAGTGCTCCTCGAACCGCTCGGGGCCGAGCGGGTCGTCGTAATAGGTGTAGTCGCCGACGCTGATGGTCGGCCGGGTAACAAGGGTTTTCAGGAATGCCGTGCGCGGGTGGTACGGCATCGGACGGGTGTCGTTGGGATCTGGCACACGCATGGCGGCACTCCGGCTGGTCTGTCGGGGCGGGGCGACGCAACGGACGTGAGGCAACCCGGCGTCCGCAGAAATGCGTAACAGCCCGCCACCACGCTCCCGTCGCCCTGATGGCGGGGTATCGCGGTTACCCCGGCAGCGCCCGCCGCTATTCGGCGGGCTGTTTCGGCTTCTTGCTGAACATGCCCTTCAGATTGTCCCAGAGTTCGATCTTGGCGCCCTGCCGCTTCATGATCACCGCCTGCTGGATAATCGACAAGGTGTTGTTCCAGGCCCAGTAGATCACCAGCCCCGCCGGGAAGGTCGACAGCATGAAGGTGAAGATCACCGGCATCCAGGTGAACATCATCGCCTGGGTCGGATCCGGCGGCGTCGGGTTCATGCGCATCTGCAGGAACATGGTGACGCCCATCAGCAGCGGCCAGAAGCCGAGGATCATCACCGCCGGCAGGTAGAGATGCGGATCCCACGGCAGCAGGCCGAACAGGTTCCACACCGACGACGGATCGGGTGACGCGAGATCCTTGATCCAGCCGTAGAACGGCGCGTGACGCATCTCGATGGTGATGAACAGCACCTTGTAGAGCGCGAAGAAGACCGGAATCTGCAGCAGCATCGGCCAGCAGCCGGCGATCGGATTGATCTTTTCCTTCTTGTACAGCTCCATCATCGCCTGTTGCTGCTTCATCTTGTCATCCGCGTATTTCTCGCGGATTTCGACCATCTGCGGCTGCACCTTCTTCATGTTCGCCATCGAGGCGTAGGACTTGTTGGCGAGCGGGAAGAAGAGGAGCTTGACGATGACGGTGGTGGCCAGGATGGCCAAGCCGAAATTGCCCAGGAATTTGTAGAGCCAGTCGATCAGGTAGAACAGCGGCTTGGTGATGAAGTGAAACCAGCCCCAGTCGATCATCAACTCGAACTGGCGGATGTTGTGCTCGGTCTCGTAGCGGTCGATGACCCCGACCTGCTTGGCGCCGGCAAACACCATGGTCTTCAGGGTTTCCGTCCCTCCCGGCTGCAACACGAACTCGTCGGTCAGATAGTCGCTCTGATAGCGTCCGCCCTTGTCGTCGAGATAGGAATAGCGCGGTTGGAACGGCCGGCTTTCCGGCGGCACCATCGCCACTGCCCAGTACTTGTCGGTGAAGCCGAGCCAGCCATCGGTCGACTTGCCGGGCTTGACTTCCTTGTTCTTGACGAGATCGTCATAGTCGACCTCCTGCAGTCCCTCTTCGCCGGTCACGCCGATCAGGCCTTCGTGCAGGATGTAGAAACCCGCAATCTTGGGCTTCTTCAGCCGCGTGATGCGGCCATAGCCTGCAAGCGAGACAGGCCCGGCCGACGTGTTGGCGATACTGTCGGAAATGGTGAAGAGGAAATCCCGGTCGATCGCGAACGTGCGGGTGAATTTGAGCCCGCTGCCATTGTCGAAGCTCAGCGTTACCGGCGTCGTCGGCGTCAGCTTGGCATTGCCCTCGACGGTCCACACCGTATCCGCCCACGGATAGAGCGTTCTGTCACCGCTGCCCGAATAGCCGATCTCGGCAAAGTAGCCATCGCCGTCACGCACCGGCTCGAGCAGGGTGATGTTCGGCGAATTCTTGTCGACCGTCTCGTGGTAGTCCTTCAGCACCAGGTCGTCGATGCGAGCGCCGACCGGATTGATCGATCCTTTTACGCGCGGCGTGTCGATTTCGATGCGCGCCACGGTGATTTCTCCGGCACCGCCGTTGCCGTCGCCGGGCACGTTGTCGTTTTCGCCGCCGGGCTGCGGTATGGAGATATCGGCTGGTTTGTCGGGAGCCGGCTTGTCGGGCTGCTTTTCCGCCTCGCGCTCCGCCTCGATGCGCGCGGCCTCGCGCTGCGCCTCGATGCGCGGGTTCATGTAAAGCACCTGCCAAGCCGTCAGGATGACGATCGACAGCGCAATCGTGACAAAGAAATTGCGGTTGTTTTCCATCTCAGCCCCTGCTCAGCCCTTGTCCTTGCCGCGGATGCGCCGGGAAAGCTCGCTTCTTAGCGCCGAAAATCGTGTCGATAGCATGTCGCGCCGCGCGACAATCACATAGTCGTGGCCGTCGGCCATGTCACCGGCGGCATGGGTGCGGACCGCCTCGCGCAGGCGCCGGCGCATGCGATTGCGCTCCACCGCATTGCCCTGGCGTTTGGTCACCGTGATGCCGATGCGCGGCGACCCGTCGTCCCCGCGGTTCAGCACCTCGAGCAGGAACAGCCGTCCGCGACGCTTCTCGCCGCGCTGGACCGCCAGAAACTCCGAGCGTTTGCGAAGTTTGATCGGTACCTGCCGGCCGCGCTCCGGCATGGTGATCAGGCCCGTCTCAGGCCGAGAGCCGCTTGCGCCCGCGGGCGCGGCGGTTGGCGAGCACCTTGCGGCCGCCCTTGGTGGCCAGGCGTGCTCGAAAGCCGTGACGGCGCTTGCGCACGAGTTTGGAAGGTTGATAGGTACGCTTCATTTATTTGAACACCGCGGCGTGCGGCCCTTCTTGAGGTCTGTTTGCTGAAACAGGGGCTACGGTGTTTCCGGCGCAAGCATGACAAGCGCCGGGCCGTGCCCAAGCGTGAGCGGGCTTATAGGGAGAAGCCCATGGCAAGTCAATCGGCAACCGGGGACGGTGAGGCCAAACACCGCAGCCTCCGCCAACCGCGATCACGAAGCGGTGACTCCGGTAAACGCGAGGGTCAATTCCCGGTGAGACCGGCCCTCCCGCGCTTGTTCTCAAGGCCCCGCTCGGCCATGTGAAGGTCGGCTTAACCTGAAAACGGACATCATGGCGACCCCGGCACGGCACGACGGAGAACACGAGATGCCCGAGAAGACCGCGCTGACCGGCACCGAAGAGACCTGCCCGGAACCGGCCTCCAGGTCGGGTTACGGACGTTTCGTGCCGATCGCCGTCATTATCGCCGGGCTCGGTTTCGGCTATGCGATGGGCTGGGACAGGTATCTTTCGTTCGACTATCTGGTGGAAAGCCGCGACATGCTGAAATCCATGGTCGCCGCGCACTATCTGCCGGCGGTGTTCGGTTTTGCCGCCGTCTATGCGCTCGCCACCGCGTTTTCCTTTCCCGCCGCGTCGCTGCTGACCATCTTCGCCGGTTTCCTGTTCGGCTGGATCGTCGGCGGCGCTGCATCGATCGTCGGTGCCACCGTCGGCGCCACCGCGATCTTCATCGCCGCGCGTACCGCCTTCGGCGATTTCCTCAAGCAGAAGGTAGGCGGTAAGGTCGCCAGGCTCGCCCGCGGTTTCGAAAAAGACGCCTTCTCCTACCTTTTCGTGCTCCGCCTGGCACCGATTTTCCCGTTCTTCGTGATCAACATAGCGCCGGCGCTGTTCAACGTTCCGTTGCGCACCTACATCCTCGCCACGTTCCTCGGCATCATTCCGGGCGGGCTTGCCTATGCCTATCTCGGCGAGGGGCTCGACAGCGTCATCGTCGCCGCCGCGGCCGCCGGCCGCGATGTCACGATCAGGGACGTCGTCACCACCGAGATCGTCATCGCCTTCGCCGCCCTCGCCATTGTCGCCGCCATCCCCACCGTGGTGAAGAAACTGCGTGGAAACAAACTGGCCTGATACCGCCGGAACCTGTAAGCATGACATTTTCCAACCGGACGATTTTTCGGCGCCATGGCTGATACCCTCACACCCGACATCTGCATCATAGGCGCCGGCTCCGGCGGCCTTTCGGTCGCCGCCGCGGCGGCGGCCTTCGGCGCCAGCGTGGTGCTGATCGAGAAGGGCAGGATGGGCGGCGACTGCCTCAACTATGGC
Organism: Rhizobiaceae bacterium; assembly: GCA_041397625.1. GTDB lineage: Bacteria > Pseudomonadota > Alphaproteobacteria > Rhizobiales > Rhizobiaceae > JAWKWH01. Next base: position 35,568 of record JAWKWH010000003.1, on the reverse strand, counting down.
TGCGTGCCGTCGAAGGCGATGATCGCCGCCGGCAAGCAGGCTGAGAGCCTGCGCCACGGCGCCAGGTTCGGCATCGCCGATGTCGAGCCGGAGGTCGACTTCCGCGCCGTCAACGCCCACATCAAGTCGGTGATCGGAGCGATTGCGCCCAACGATTCGGTCGAACGCTTTACCGCGCTCGGCGTCAGGGTGATCGAGGAGGCCGGCCGCTTCGTCGACGCCCGCACCGTGGTTGCCGGCGACCATCGCATAAAGGCGCGCCGCTATATCGTCGCCACCGGCTCCTCGCCGCTCATACCGCCCATTCCCGGCCTCGACGAAGTCGACTTCCTCACCAACGAGACCGTGTTCGAACTGACCCGCCGCCCCAGTCATCTCGTCATTGTCGGCGGCGGTCCGATCGGCATGGAACTGGCGCAGGCCCACCGCCGCCTCGGCTCCAAGGTCACCGTCGTCGAGGCGTTCACGGCGCTCGGCAAGGATGATCCGGAACTGGCGGCCGTCGTGCTGGAGAAGGTTCGCGCCGAGGGCGTCGACATCCGCGAAGGCGCCAAGGTCACCCGCGTGGAGCGGCGCGGCAAGACCGGCGTTGCTGTCCATGTCGAGACCGGGGACGGCAGCGACACGATCGCCGGCACCCATCTCCTGATCGCGGCCGGCCGCGCCGCCAATGTCGAGGGTCTCGGCCTGAAGGAGGCCGGCATCGACCACGACAAGCGCGGCATCAAGGTCTCCAGGTCGCTTCGCACGTCGAATTCGCGCGTCTATGCCATCGGCGACGCGGCCGGCGGGCTGCAGTTCACCCATGTCGCCGGCTACCATGCCGGTCTGGTGGTGCGCGCCATCCTGTTTCGCATGCCGGTGAGCGAGAACCGCTCGATCATTCCCTGGGTCACCTTCACCGATCCCGAACTGGCCCATGTCGGCATGACCGAGGCGGAGGCGCGTGAAAAGGTCGGCACGATCCGCGTGCTGCGCTGGCCCTATGCCGAGAACGACCGCGCCCAGGCCGAACGCAAGACCGGCGGGATGATCAAGATGGTGACCGACAAGCGCGGCCGCATTCTCGGCGTGTCGATCGTCGGCGCCGACGCCGGCGAGATGATCAACCTCTGGGCGCTGGCGCTGTCGAAATCAATGACCGTCAAGGACATATCCGGCTACGTTCCGCCCTATCCCACCATGAGCGAAATTGGAAAGCGCGCCGCGATTACCTATTATGTGGAGGCGACGCGCAAACCGTTCGTGCGCTGGCTTGTCGGCTTCCTGAGGAAGTTCGGCTAGGCCGATACGACCTGGCGAGGGACCGCAGTGGAAACACAGGACCAGCAACCGCCTGCCGCCGACCGTCCCGACGAAGGCGGACAGCGACGCCCGCGTGACGTGCCGCTGGCGCGCGGCCTGTCGACGCGCCTGCTCATCCTCACCATCCTGTTCGTGATGATCGCCGAAGTGCTGATCTTCCTGCCGTCGGTCGCAAATTTCCGCGAACGCTGGCTGCAGGAGCGGCTCGCAAGTGCGGCGGCGGCAAGCCTGGTGCTTGCCGAGGCAGGCGACGTCGAATTGCCCAAGCAGGTGCGCGACGACGTGTTGATGGCTATCGGCGCCAAGGCGGTCGCCATCCGCGAGGCCGGCGTCTCGCGTCTGCTGGTCATGAGCGACATGCCGATCTCCGTCGACGAGCAGATCGACATCGACGCCGCCGAGCCGATGACCTCGATCGGCATGGCGCTCTACACGCTGTTTGCCGGCGGCGACAAGATCCTGCGCGTCTTCGGCTCCGTCGGCGACAGCGACAAGGTCTTCGAACTGATCGTCGCCGATGCCAGCCTGCGCGACGCCATGCTGGTCTATTCGCGCAATGTCGCCCTCCTGTCGCTGATCATCTCGCTGATCACCGCCACGCTGGTCTTCTATTCGATCAACCGTTTCATGATCCGGCCGATCCGTGCCATGACGCGCGCCATGCTGACCTTCCGCGAGGCGCCCGACGATCCGGCCCGCGTGATAGCGCCAAGCGGACGGCACGACGAGCTCGGCGTCGCCGAGCGCGAACTTGCCGCCATGCAGGCGCAGTTGCACAAGACGCTCGGCGAGCAGAAGCACCTGGCCGATCTCGGCCTCGCCGTCTCCAAGATCAACCACGACATGCGCAACATCCTCGCCTCCGCCCAGCTCATGTCAGACCGGCTGGCCGTGGTGAAGGATCCCTCGGTGCAGTCTTTCGCGCCCAAGCTGATCCGCACACTCGACCGCGCCGTCTCCTATGCCGAGGGCGTGCTCGCCTATGGCCGCACCCAGGAGGCGCCGCCGTCGCGCCGCCGGCTGCGCGTCGCCAGGCTGGTCGACGAGGTCCACGACATTCTGGGCCTCGGTGCCGAAGGCGGCATCGAGTTCGTCAACACGGTTGAGCCCGATTTCGAGATCGACGCCGATTCCGACCAGCTGTTCCGCGTGCTGCACAATCTGTGCCGCAACGCCGTGCAGGCCATGACCGCCGATGACGGCGAGGCGGTGATCCGCCGACTCACCGTCTCGGCCGGGCGCGAGGGCAGCGTTGCCCGCCTGACGATCGAGGATACCGGCCCCGGCCTGCCGCCGAAGGCGCGCGAGAACCTGTTCGCCGCTTTCCGCGGCTCGGCCAGAAGCGGCGGCACCGGGCTCGGCCTGGCGATCGCCAGCGAGCTCGTGCGCGCCCATGGCGGCACGCTCGAACTGGTCGAAAGCGCCGGCGGCAAGACCGTATTTGCGATCACCATTCCCGACCGGCCGGTGATCCTCGACGAGGCCCGTACCGCGCTGCGCCGCGAGGCATGAAATTTCCGCACCGGCGGCTTGCTTTTGTCGGCGTCAATCGCTAGGTAGCACCACGTTTTGCGGCGATGGGCAGGCCCGTCGCTGGGCCATGACCACAAAACCGGTTCGGCCAATGCGCGCTCGTAGCTCAGCTGGATAGAGCACCAGACTACGAATCTGGGGGTCGGGAGTTCGAATCTTCCCGAGCGCGCCAATTTTCTCAATGACTTACATGTTCATCAATGCGGCGGCGCTCTGGCGGCGTTGTTATGGTTTGTTCGTCGGCCGTTCCGCCCGGGCCGAACGCGCCACAAACGCGATTGTGCCTTGATCGTCTCATCTGCTAGGCATCGGGGGTTGAGCAATGCTTGCCGGATGACCGATGGCCGTGCCTGAACAATCCAACCTGAAGGCCGCGCTGTGGATGGGCGGCTGGCTTGCCGCCATGGTCACCCTAGCCGTCGCCGGCCGCGAGACGGTCAACCGGCTCAACGCCTTCCAGGTCATGGAGTTGCGCGCCATCATCGGCTTTGTCCTGCTGATGCCGCTGGTCCATGCCTTCGGCGGTTTTGCCGCCATGCGCACCGCCCATCCGTGGCTTCACATATGGCGCAACGTCGTCCACTACGCCGCCCAGTATGCCTGGCTGGTCGCCGTCTCGCTGATTCCGCTGGCACAGGTCATCTCCATCGAGTTCACCATGCCGATCTGGGTGGCGCTGCTTGCCTGGCTCACCATCGGCGAGACGCTGAACCGGTGGAAGCTGACGGCCATCGCGCTCGGGCTCGTCGGCGTGTGGATCATCGTCAGGCCCGAGGCCGGCCATGTCGAGTTCAGCCAGGCGCTGTCGCTCGGCGCGGCCGTCGGCTTCTCCATCTCCGTCATCCTGATTAAGGCGCTGACCCGCACCGACAGCGTCGTGCGCATCATCTTCTGGATGCTCGTCATCCAGGGCATTCTCGGCATCGCGCCGGCCTGGTACAGCTGGCAGCCCGTTCCCAACGAATTGTGGCCCTGGCTGGTGCTGGTCGCCATCTGCGGCACCTTTTCGCACTACTGCATGGCCCGCGCCATGCTGCACGCCGACACCACCATCGTCGTGCCGATGGATTTCCTGCGCGTGCCCGCAACGGCGGTCGCAGGCTGGCTGATCTACAGCGAGGCGATCGACGTCTACACCGTCGCCGGCGCGACGCTGATCCTTGCCGGCAACCTGCTCAACCTGAAGAGGTCGGGCGCCACCGCCCGCATGCCGGCGGCAGAAGCCGACTGAACGCCCATGAGCCTTCACGATCAACTCCGCCGTCGCCAGGAAGATCGCAACCCGATCCGGGTCGGTGTCATCGGTGCAGGCAAGTTCGGCTCTATGTTCCTGTCACAGGCGATCCGCATTCCCGGCGTCCATGTCGCCGGCATCGCCGACCTGGCGCCGGATGTCGCGCGGTCGAACCTTGCCCTTGTCGGCTGGGAAGCCGGGCGCTTCTCCGCATCCTCGCTGGACGACGCGCTGAAGACTGGCACCACCCATGTCGGCGACAATGGGGCAGCGCTGATTGCGAACCCCGCCGTTGACATCATCGTCGAATGCACCGGCAACCCGGTCGTCGCCACCGATCACCTCTGCTCGGCCTTTGATGCCGGCAAGCACGTCGTCAGCGCCACGGTCGAGGCCGATGCCGTCTGCGGGGCCGCGCTCGCCGCCAGGGCGAAACAGGCGGGCGTGATCTATTCGATGGCCTTTGGCGACCAGCCGGCCATGGTCTGCGACCTGGTCGACTGGGCGCGCACCTGCGGTTTCGAGGTCGTGGCCGCCGGCCGAGGCCACAAATGGTGTCCGCAATACCGTTTCTCCACGCCCGACACCGTGTGGGACCACTGGGGGCTTACCCGCGAGCAGGCGGAGAACGGCCGCCTCAACCCGAAAATGTTCAACTCCTTCCTCGACGGAACAAAGCCGGCGATCGAAGCGGCGGCGATCGCCAATGCCTGCGGCCTGTCGGTGCCGCAGGACGGTCTGCAATATCCCTCCGGCGCCATCGCCGACATTCCAAACCTCATGCGTCCGCGCGCCGAAGGCGGCGTACTCGACACGGCCGGCATGGTCGAGGTCATCTCGTCGCAGCGCGCCGACGGCTCGGAGATCGCCGACGACATCCGCATGGGCGTGTGGGTATGCATTCGCGCGGCCGACGACTACCAGCGCGACTGTTTCGCCGAGTACAAGGTCGTCACCGACGATAGCGGCCGCTATGCCAGCCTCTACCGGCGCTGGCACATGATCGGGCTCGAACTCGGCATGTCGGTCGCCAATGTCGGCATTCGCGGCGAAGCGACCGGCACGGCAACCGGCTTCGGCGCCGACGTCGTGGCTGTCGCCAAGCGCGACCTGAAAACCGGAGAAATACTCGACGGCGAAGGCGGCTATTCCGTCGCCGGACAGTTGCGTCCCGCATCGGTTTCGGTGCCGATGCGCGCCCTGCCGCTGGGGCTCACCGGCAATGTCCGCCTTGTCCGCGATGTGGCGTCCGACGCGATCCTGACCTATGACGACGTCGTGCTGGACGATACGCTGACCGCGGTGAAACTGCGTGGCGAGATGGAACGGCGGCACCATGGCGATACGATCGGCGACGCATAGCTGGTAAGGCTGCGAGGCATCCGAAAGGCAAGGCAGATCATGCAGACCGACTACCAGGACTGGATCGGCAGGACGCAGACCGGGCGCGACATCGTCAGCGCCGACAAGGCGACCAGGCTTGCCGCGACACTCGACCACGATCGTCCGCCCTATGCCAATGGTGCCGAAGTGCCGCCGCTCATCCACTGGCTGCATTTCCTGCCGACCGAGCGCCAGTCGCAGCTCGGCGTCGACGGCCATCCGGCGCGCGGCGGTTTCCTGCCGCCGGTTGATCACCTGCCGCGGCGCATGTGGGCCGGCAGCCGGATCACCTTCCCCGCCCCGCTTGTCGCCGGCATGAAGATCGAGCGCCGCTCGGTCATCCGGTCGATCGCGGAGAAACAGAGCGGCGTCGGCCCGCTGGTCTTCGTTACCGTCCGCCACGAGATCAGCGAGGTCGGCGGCGGCCTGCTTGTCACCGACGAGCACGACATCGTCTATCGCGGCCTGTCGGGCGCCGCCGCAAGGCCGGCACCCGATGCCGGCCCGGCGGGCGAGATCGGCCGCTCGCTTGCGCCCGACGCAGTAATGCTGTTCCGCTATTCGGCGCTCACCTTCAACGGCCACCGCATCCATTACGACCGGCCCTACGCGGTCGAGGAGGAAGGCTATCCGGGCCTCGTCGTGCACGGGCCGCTCACCGCCACACTGCTGCTTGACCTGGTTGGGCGCACCCATCCCCGCCGCCGTATCGCCGCCTACGAGTTCCGCGCCGTCTCGCCGCTCTTCGACGGCAACGAAATACACCTCAACGGTTCGGCGATCGCCGACGACGGCAGCATCGACCTTTGGGCAGCCAACGCCGATGGCGGGCTTGCCATGAAGGCCAGGGCGAGGCTTGAGCCGTGAGCGCCTCCGGTGACCTTGCCCGCTTCGCCGCCGGCCTCGACCTTGACGACATTCCGCGCGAGGTCGTCGCGCGCGCGGTCGAACTCTTCGTCGACTGGGCCGGCTCCGCCCTATCGGGCAGGGGTCACCGCGCCATCGCCATCCTGGAAGCTTTCGCCGAATCGATGGGGCCTTCCGAGGGCCCGTCGGAGATACTGACCGGCCGGCGCGCCACGTCGCCCTATTTCGCCGCCTTTGCCAACGCCGCCGCCTCGCACATTTCCGAACAGGACGACGTGCACAACGGCTCGGTTTTCCATCCCGGTACAATCGTCTTTCCCGCCGCGCTGGCCCTGGCGCAGGCGACCGGAGCGTCGGGCTGCAAATTCATCACGGCGAGCATCGCCGGCTACGAGACCGGCATCCGCGTCGGCGAGTTCCTCGGCCGCTCGCACTACAAGGTGTTCCACACCACCGGCACCGCCGGTACGCTTGCCGCCGCGGCAGCCTGCGGAAATCTGTTGGATCTCGACGACGACGCCATGCTGCACGCCTTCGGGTCGGCCGGCACGCAATCGGCCGGCCTGTGGGAGTTCCTGCGCGATGCCGCCGATTCCAAGCAGTTGCACACCGCCGCCGCTTCGGCCGCCGGCCTGATGTCGGCCTGGATCGCCCGTGACGGCTTCACGGGCGCGCGCCGCATCCTCGAAGGTCCGCAGGGGCTGGCGGCGGGCATGTCGAGCGATGCCGTTCCGGAAAAGCTCACCGACCGGCTGGGCGAGCGCTGGTGTGTCGCCGAGACCTCTTTCAAGTTTCACGCCTCCTGCCGCCACACCCATCCAGCCGCCGACGCGCTTCTGAAAATCATCGCCGACAACAACCTCGCCGCCGGCGATATCGCTTACATCACTGCCCATGTGCACCAGGGCGCCCTCGATGTTCTGGGCCCTGTGACAAATCCGGTCACCGTGCACCAGGCCAAGTTCTCGATGCCGGCGACACTTGGCCTGATCGCCACCCACCGCAAGGCGGGACTGGCTGAATATGCGGGCTTCCTAAAGGACGACGCCGCCCGCGCCTTCCTCGGCCGCGTCGAGATGCGGCTCGACCCGGAGGTGGACGGCGCCTACCCGGAGCGCTGGATCGGCAAGGTCTCCGTCGCCACCTTCGACGGACGCGAGCTTGTCGCCCGCATCGATGATCCCAAGGGCGATCCCGGCAACAGCCTCAGTCGCGACGAGATCGACGCCAAGGCGCGTGGTCTGGCGCTATCGTCGGGGGCGCTGGCGCCGGACGAACTCGACGGCTTTTTCGACCGGCTGTGGCGGATCGCCGATTACGAAATGATCGGATCGCTGTTTCAGCGCTGACCGTCGGCGCCGACGGCAACGGCATCTCCACGGCCCGATTTGACACGGAACATTTCATGAACATATACTGGGCGACGGTCGCAATCCGGCAATCGTTCTGTGGATAGGCTGTTTCGGGCAAGCGCCGGGCGCGCCGTTGGTTTAGACAGGTGCGGGAGATGCCGGGCACCTGGTGCGGCCGGCCGGACAGGGTTTCAGCGGAGTTTCGATATGGCGGGCAGCGTCAACAAGGTCATTCTGGTCGGCAATCTCGGCGCCGATCCCGAAATCAGGCGGCTCAATTCCGGCGACCCGGTGGTCAATCTTTCCGTCGCCACGTCGGAGACCTGGCGCGACAAGCAGTCGGGCGAGCGCCGCGAGCGCACCGAATGGCACCGCGTCGTCATCTTCAACGACCAGCTCGCCAAGGTGGCCGAGCAGTATCTGAAGAAGGGCATGAAGGTCTATATCGAGGGCCAGTTGCAGACGCGCTCGTGGGAAGACCAGTCCGGCCAAAAGAAGTATACCACCGAGGTGGTGCTGCAGCGCTTCCGCGGCGAGTTGCAGATGCTCGACAGCCGCAATTCAGACGGCGGTGGCCAGGGTGGCTATGGCGGCGGCGGCCAGAGCCGTGGCGGCCCAGATTTCGGCCAGTCGGGCCCAAGCGGCGGCGGCAGCGACTTCTCCCGCGACATGGACGACGAAATCCCGTTCTGATCGATCGGGCCGGCCGGCGGCGACCGGCCCCGCGCAGGATCAGGCGTTCGCCAGTTCCTTCTCGTGCAGCCATTCGGCGTGTTTCGGCGCGCGTTTGGTTTTCGACCACTCCTCCAGCATGTCCCACTTGACCTCGTCGAGACGCTTGTTCATCGCTTCGGCTTCCGGGTCGTCGCAAGCCAGCTCGATGCGGTGGCCGCTGGGATCGAAAAAGTAGATCGAGTGGAAGATCGAATGGTCGGTGACGCCGAGCACCTCGACCCCGTTCTTCTCCAGATGCTCCTTGTACTCGATCAGCGTGTCGCGGTCCTTCACCTTGAAGGCGATGTGCTGCACCCATTCCGGTGTGTTCTCGTCGCGGCCCATCTCCGCCTTGGTCGGTAGCTCGAAAAAAGCGAGGATGTTGCCGGAGCCGGCATCGAGAAACAGGTGCATATACGGATCGGGCTCATGCGTCGACGGCACCCGGTCCTCGGCGATCGCCAGCACGAAATCCATGTTGAGCATCTTGGTGTACCACTCCACGGTCTCCTTGGCGTCCTTGCAGCGATAGGCGACGTGGTGAATGCGCTCGATCTTCATCGTCTCGTTCTCCGCTTCGAGTTTGGATGAGGCGACGCTAATAGTTACGTTTGTAACTATCAAACCGGAAAATCACGCTCGGACAGATTACCGTTTTTGGGCCGGATCGGCCGGTCAGGCGTGGCCGCGTTCGCGCCGCGCCCTCGCCAGCGTCGCGCTCGGCAGTTCGCCGAACGACCGGCGGTAGTAGCCGGAGAAACGGCCGAAATGCAGGAAGCCCCATTTAGCCGCGATGTCGGTTACCGTGCCGTCGCAGTGGCCCGACGCCAGTTCGCAACGCACCCGCGTCAGCCGCTCGCCGCGCAGCGCCTCCATCGGCGAGCACCCGAGCGTGGTATGGAAGCCGTGCTGCAGCGTGCGGATCGGCACACCCGCCGCGCCGGCTATGTCGCAAAGCGCGATCGACTGCCCGGCATGGTCGGTTATGTAACGCTGCGCCTTCTTGACCGGCGCCGGAACCGCGCCCTGCGCCAGCGCCTCGACAAAGGCCGACACGTTGCTCGGCTGCCAGGTCAGCAACCCGGCCAGCACCGCCTCCTCCACCAGCGTCTGATTGAAGGTCTCGCGATCCTGGAACAGCCGACCCTCGTCGGCAGAGGCGAACAGCGCGAGCACGTGCTGGCGCCACCGCGCCATCTCGGCGCGTGAAAGATCGATCGCCGGTTCGAACACGATCGGCGCGCCGATGCGCCGGCCGAGAAAGGCTTCCGCGAAGGCGTTGAAGTTCAGCCTGTCGACATAGATCAGAAGCTGCTCGCAGCCCGCCCGCCACACCATGCTCGTGTCGCGGTCCGGGTTGAGGATCGTCGCCGTCATCGCGTCCGACAGCACCTCGACGCCGCCATTGCGGATTTCCGCCCGACCGGCAATCGGGAGCTGGATCAGGTAGAAATGCTCCAGCGCGCCCGGCTCGATCAGCACCGTGGCGCCGTAATGCATGTAGTTGATCGCTAGCAGCGCACCTGCCACGCAGTTGTGGCGGGCATGGAAGCGCCCGGCGGCAGCGACAGTATTGAGCCTGTGCTGGCAGAATTTGCGCGCGACCAGCTCCCTGGCCTCATCCAGGTCGTCGCTGCAGAACAGCGTGTATCGGTTCAGCGGAACCAATCAGCTCCCTCGACCATCTTTATTGCGCAAAACGGATAGCCAGCCGGCCGCGGCGCATTTCATTTTAAGCTTAAAACGAGCTTGAGGTTTGTCAACCGAACAGGAGGAGAAGATGACGAGCAAGCTGATCAAGGGCATAACAGGAGCGGCCGACGGTTTCGACGGCAAGGTCTGGAACGTTGTCGGACACACCTACACGCCGAAACTTCTAAGCGAGAACGCCTTCATCTGGCACGCGCGCATTCCCGACGGCACCTTCGTGCCGCCGCATATCCACCCGACCCAGGACGAATGGATCGTCATGCTCGACGGCAATCTCGAGATCGAGTTCGGTGCCGAGGTTCACAAAGCCGGCCCCGGCGACACGATCCGCATGCCGATGGGCGAAGCGCACGGCATCTTCAACCGCTCCGGCGCCGATGCCACCTGCGTCTTCGGCGTCGCGCCGTCGCGCAAGCTGTTCGATCTCTTCATCGCACTCGACGGTGTCACTGATCCCGAGGAACTCGTCCGGCTCTCGGCCCTGCACGAGGTCGATTTCCTGCCGCCGCCCGGCGCCGAATAAGCCGTCTGATCAGGGAGGCAGACATGGCGAAAAAGAAGAAAGTGGCGATCATAGGCTCGGGTGTCAGCGGCCTGGCAGCCGCCAAGGTGTTCCGGGAAAAGGGCCACGAGGTCACGGTTTTCGAACGCAGCCACGACCTTGGCGGCGTCTGGGAACCGTCGCGGTCCTATCCCGGCATCCAGACCCAGAGCCCCAAGGAGCTCTACCGCTACACCGACAAGGCCATGCCGGACGACTATCCGGAATGGCCGAAGGGCCATCAGGTACACGCCTATCTGGCGGGCTATGCCGACGATTACGGCCTGCGCGACGCGATCGTCTTCAACGCCGAGGTGAAATCGATGGATCGCCGGTCCAATGGCGAGCCCGGCTGGCGTCTGGAAGTATCGAGGGACGGCGGTAAGCCGGCCGGCGAGGATTTCGACTTCGTCGCCGTCTGCACCGGCCAGTTCAGCGAAAAGAACATCCTGACCTTTCCCGGCCAGGAGGCTTTCGAGGCCGGTGGCGGCGAGGTGATGCACTCGTCGGAATATACCGATCCCGAGATGGTTCGCGGCAAGGACGTCGTCGTGCTCGGCTTTTCCAAGTCGGCCACCGACATCGCCGTCAACGCGGTGAAAAGCGGCGCCCGCTCGGTTGCGATCGTCTATCGCGAATCCGTCTGGCGCGTGCCCTACTTCATCGGCGGGCTGATCAACTTCAAGCGCATCCTCTATATCCGCAAACAGGAGAACATGTTCCAGGGCTGGGGCCTGTCGGCCTTCGACCGGTTCAAATACGCCGTCGCCGCCCCGTTCATCTGGGCCAACTGGCGGGCATTGGAATCGCTTCTGAGCATCCAGCTCAAGCTGAAGAAGACCGGCCTCCGGCCCAAGGTCCGCATCGAAGACGACATCAGCTGTTCGGCGCCGATCGTCACGCCGGGCCTGTTCGACATGATCGCCGATGGCCGCATCAGGGCGATCCAGGGCACGTTCGACCACTACGAGCCGGGCCATATCGCGCTCACCAACGGCGAGACCATCGCCGCCGACATGGCCATCCTCGCCGTCGGCTGGAAGCTCGGCGTGCCCTTTCTGGCGCAGGAGTATCGCGACAAGCTGATCGAGAAGGATGGCCAGTACCGTCTCTATCGCATCATCGCCAATCCAGACCTGCCCGACATGGGCTTCGTCGGCTTCAACTCGTCGTTCTGCACGGTGCTGAGCGCCGAGATGGCGGCAAACTGGCTGGTTCGCTATGCCGACGGCATGCTCGAAAAGCAGCCGACCGCCGCCCAGATGAACGAGAACATCGAGATGATGCTGGACTGGAAGCGCAACAAGCGCCCGGCCGCACAGGTCTATGGCGGCCTGTGCTCGGCGCCGTTCCATTTTCTGCATTTCGACGAATTGCTGGCCGACATGGGTGCCCAGGTCAGGAAACGCAATCCGCTGGCTGAGAATTTCACCCCGCCGAACGCCGACGCCTATGCGCGCTTCCTGCGTTCGACACCGCAATACCGGGCCGAGTGACCGGATGCGCCGGGGCGCTTCCCGTCCCGGCGCATCCTTTACCTGCGCTTCGCCGCCTCCAGCGCCTGCTTCAGCACGTCCATCTCGCCGATATGGTTTGCAAGGAGAAGGATCAGCCGCGCGTTGAGCGCATCGCTCTCCTCCTTCTCCAGCCCCTCATGGATATCCAGCAGCGCCGCGTAGAAATCGTCGGCCGCGGCGATGTTGGGCTTGGTGTTCAACTGCGCCATTTCCGGTCCCCTATCTGCCAACGGCCTTGTTGAGCGCGGTCTTCACCGCCGCTTCGTCATAGGCCTCCCATCGCGCCGCCACATGCTGGTCGGGCCTGAGCAGGTAGACCGCCGAAGCCGCGTCGCCGAGATAGCGCGCCGCCAGCGCGCCGCTGTCATCGTCGGCGGTCGAAAGCCTCAGCCGTTCCACCGCAATGCCGTCGATATCGAGACTTTCCGGCGCGTCGACGTCGATGGTCAGGAGCTGGAACCGGTCGCCCAGCCGGTCGAGCAGCCAGCCGCCTGCCGCCGGCGCGTCGACCGCGGGCGAGCCTGGCCGCGTCCGCGACGGCATGCCGGCAACGTCCGGTCCATTGAGCGGTGAGCCGTCATAGGTGCACGGCACCGACAGCCGGCCGGAATTGACGATCGGCCGGGCGAAATCGTGATGTTCGGCGAGATCGAGCACCGCGTTGCGGAAGATGCGGCTCGTCTTGGATTTCGGCGTGATGAAATCCGTCGAACGGGTCGAGTTCAGGATGTTCTCGTCGGCGCCGTGGACGCGCTCGACATCGTAGGTATCAAGCAGGCTTTCCGGCGCCAGGCCGTCGAGCACCAGCTTCAGCTTCCACACCAGATTGTCGGTGTCCTGCAGGCCGGAATTGGCGCCGCGCGCGCCGAACGGCGAAACCTGGTGCGCCGCGTCGCCGGCGAAGATCACCCGCCCATGGCGGAACTTCTCCATGCGCCGGCACTGGAACGTGTAGATCGACACCCATTCCAGCTCGAACTTCGCCTGCTCGCCGAGCATCGCCTTCAGCCGCGGGATGACGTTTTCCGGCTTTTTTTCCTTCTCCTTGTCGATGTCCCAGCCGAGCTGCAGGTCGATGCGCCACACGCCGTCGGGCTGCTTGTGCAACAGCGCCGACTGGCCGCGGTTGAACGGCGGGTCGAACCAGAACCAGCGCTCGGTCGGAAAGTCGGCTTCCATCACCACGTCGGCGATGAGGAAATTGTCCTCGAACACCCGGCCGATGAAATCGAGGCCCATCATGCGCCGCGTCGGCGATCCGGCGCCGTCGCAGGCGATCAGCCATTCCGCCTCCATCTCGTAAGCGCCGTCGGGCGTATCGACCGTCAGCCGCACCGCGTCGTCGCCGGGCTCGACGGCGGTCACCATCGACTTGCCGCGAAGGTCGATCGGCCTGCCCTCTTCCTGAAGCTCGCGCACGCGGTTCACCAGGTAGAGTTCGAAATAATACTGCTGGAGATTGATGAAGGCCGGCCGCTTGTGGCCGTCCTCCGGCAACAGGTTGAAGCCGTAGACCTGACGCTCGTCGAAGAACACTCTTCCGGTGTTCCAGGTCACGCCCTTGTCGACCATAGGCTGGCCGCAGCCGAGCCGGTCGAGGATCTCCAGCGGCCGCTTGGCAAAGCAGATGGCGCGCGAGCCGAAACTCACCTTGTCGTTGTCGTCGAGCACCACCACCGGCACGCCGTGCCGGGCAAGGTCGATCGCAGCGGCAAGCCCGATCGGGCCGGCGCCGATGACGACGACCGGATGGCGCACCGGAGCACCGGCATCCTGGTCGGCCGACCGCTGATAGGAATAGAGTGGCGTTTCAAAGATTTTCGTCATCGTCGCGGCACCCGCCTCCCGTCGGTTGTCGCCCAGCAAGGGGCCTGTCTATTGGTATCGGATGTAACCATCAAACCCGGTTCTTCGGTCGAAGCAGACGGTACAGATACGGACCGAGAAGCAGAAACAGCACGCCGAAAAAGACCGCCGCATGCCACCATTTCCCGGCAATGACGTCCTCGCCAATCCAGAGCCCGAGCCCAAATCCGCATAAAAGAAGCGTCAGGAAATTCCATGGGCGCGCTTCGCGATCGCGAAACACGCCGAACTGGGTCTGCCAGGTTTCCGGATCGAAAATATTGATGCTGAACACCACGTAGCGGCCCCGCGTGCGGATGGTGGCAATCAGCGCGGTACACATCCCGCAAATCCAAAGAGCGATACCGATGGTGTGTGGGGCCAGAAGTTCGGTCATTTCGACGATGAGCTCCCCTCGTCAACCGGAGGCGGGTTTGCAATTCTGGCCATAACAATCTAAATTATGGCCATAAAGGAAATTAACCATGAACGAGCACGCCAAGCTTGCCAACGCAAATACGGTCTCCGTCGCCGAGGCCAAGGCCCATTTCTCAGAGCTTCTGGCCCGTGCTGCCAATGGCGAGACGATCCACATCACCAAACACGGCAAGCCGTATGTGAGCCTCGAAGCGGAACAGGGCCAGAAGCAGTTCTTGCCCCGGGTTGGCGCTTTCAAGCACGTAAGGCTGTGGATGGCCGACGACTTCGATGAACTTGGCCCTGAATGGGACGAGTACGTCAAGTGAACTCGGGATACCTCGTCGACACCCATATTCTCCTGTGGTCTTTGCACGGTGACCGGCGGCTTAAGCAAAGACACGAGGCTATCCTCGGTTCTTCGGCGGAGACATTTGTCAGTATGGCGACCGCCTGGGAAATCGTCATAAAAGTGAACCTCGGCAAGCTCGACACCGTCGGCGACATAGAGGAGGCGCTCAAGAGCGTCGGTCATCAGGTGCTGCCGGTTACTTTCGATCACCTGCGGCACCTGCGTGAGTTGCCAACCCATCACCGCGATCCCTTTGACCGGCTTATAATCGCCCAGGCCAAAACCGAAAATATGACTATCCTGACAGCGGACGATGAATTCGCCAAATACGACGTCATGACCGTCTGATCTCACCCCTGCAACTGCTCCCACATCTGCTTGTCGCGCTCGGCCGTCCAGATACGCGGCGTGTCGATGCCGAGCGCTTCGTCATAGGCACGCGCCACGTTGAACGGCAGGCAGTGCTCGTAGATGGCATAGTCGGCGAATTTCGGATCGCATTCGGCCCGGCACGCGTCCCAGGCCTGTTTCAGCGTGCCGCCGCCCTGCGCCACCCGCGCCACCGGCCGATAGGTCGAGCGGACGAAGTCGGCGGTGTTGGAAAGCGCCTTGCCGACCATCTCCCTGCCGACAAGCGCATCGCCCCGGCCGGGTGCGATCGCGTCGACGTCGAAGGCGCCGATTGCCGCAAGCGTTCCCGGCCAATCGCCGAAATGGCCGTCCCCGCAATAGCACGCCGAGTGGTATTCGACGATGTCGCCGGTGAACATGACGTTTTCGTCCGGCACATGGATGACGATGTCGCCCGCCGTGTGCGCCCGGCCGACGAACATCAGGTCGACGCGACGTTTGCCCAGATAGACCGTCATGCGGTCGGAAAACGTCGTCGTCGGCCAGGTCAGCCCCGGAATGCTCTCATGGCCCTGGAACAGCCGCGGGAAGCGCTCGAACTCCGAATCCCAGTCCTCTTGCCCGCGCTCGGCCACCATCGCGCGCGCCTTCTGGCTCATGATCACCGTCGGAGCCGCATAGGCCGACGCGCCGAGCACGCGCACGGCGTGGTAGTGGGTCAGCACCAGGTGGCTGATCGGCTTGTCGGTCACCGAGCGCACCTTCTCGATCACCTTGTTCGCCAGCCGCGGCGTCGCCTGCGCCTCGACGATCATCACGCTGTCGTCGCCGATGATGACGCCCGAATTCGGATCGCCCTCCGCCGTGAACGCCCAGAGGTCGCGGCCGATCTCCGAAAACGTGATCGTCTTTTCCGCCATGTCGCCTTGCGAGGCGAATGCCTTTGCCATCGTCTTCCTCCGATATGTTCCTGGTCTTCCGCCGCGCTACTTCACGCCCGGCGTGCCGTCGAACTTGCGCTCAAGCCCGTCCCAGCAATCGATGTAGTCGTCCTGCAATGTATCGAGATTGGCCGCGAATTCAGTAAGTTGCTGAGGATAGCGGGTCTCGAACATGAAGGCGAGCGTATTGTCGAGCTTGACTGGTTCAAGCGCGGCGTTCGACGCCTTCTCGAAACCCATATGGTCCGGCCCGTGCGGCAGCATCATGTTGTGCAGGCTCATGCCGCCCGGCACGAAACCCTCTTCCTTGGCGTCGTACTGCCCGTAGACCAGGCCCATGAACTCGCTCATGATGTTGCGGTGATACCACGGCGGACGGAAGGTGTTTTCGGCCACCATCCAGCGCGGCGGAAAAATGACGAAGTCGACATTCGCCGTGCCCGCCTCCTCCGTCGGCGCCGTCAGCACGGTGAAGATCGACGGGTCGGGATGATCGAACAGGATCGCGCCGACCGGCGAAAACGTCCTCAGATCGTATTTGAACGGAGCGTAATTGCCGTGCCAGGCCACCACGTCGAGCGGCGAGTGGCCGATCTCGGTCTCGTAGAACCGGCCGCACCATTTCACATGCAGCCGGCAGGCTGTCTCCTTGTCCTCGTACCAGGCGACCGGCGTCTTGAAGTCGCGCGGATTGGCCAAGCAGTTTGCGCCGATCGGCCCGCGATCCGGCAGGGTGAACTTGGCGCCGTAATTCTCGCAGATATAGCCGCGCGCACCGCCATTGCCGCCTTCGCCCATTTCCACCTTGAACATCATGCCGCGCGGGATGATGCAGATCTCGGCCGGCTCCAAGTCCATCACGCCCATCTCGGTCTTGACCCGGATGGCGCCCTCCTGCGGCACGATCAGCATCTCGCCGTCGGCATTGAAGAAATAGTCGTCGACCATGTCTTCGTTCATTACGTAGACATGGGCGGCCATGCCCACCTGGGTCATCACGTCGCCGGCCGTCGTCATCGTGCGGATGCCGTCGAGGAAGTTGGTCCGCTCGTTTGGCAGCGGTACCGGGTCCCAGCGGTACTGGCCGAGCGGCAGGCCGTGGTCGTCGACCGAAGGCGCTGTTTTCCAGCGCGGCCGGTTGACCGCCGCGAAGCGCTTGGTATGGCGCACGCTCGGACGGATGCGATAGAGCCAGGAGCGCTCGTTGGTGCCGCGCGGCGCGGTGAATGGCGAGCCCGAGAGCTGCTCCGCATAGAGCCCGTAGTTGCATTTCTGCGGTGAATTCATGCCTTGCGGCAGCGCACCCGGCAGCGATTCCGTTTCGAAATCATTGCCGAAGCCCGGCATATAGGCGTGGCCCATGGCTTCAATTCCCTCGATTATGTCGTTATTGGTTTCAGTCGTAACCATCGTTTTTGTAACTATCAACGAGCAAGTCCATGCAGGACCGTCCCGAAAGTAGCGCCATATTGCAACTCGAGGCCTTCACGCCCTACCGGCTGCTGCGCGCTGCCGAAGAGGTCAGCCGCCGCTTTGCCCGCCACTACAAGGACCGCCACGGCATGACCCGGCCGGAATGGCGCACACTGGCCACGATCGGCCAGTTCGACACCATCACCGCCAAGCAGATCGGCAGCCATTCCTCCATGCACAAGACCAAGATCAGCCGCGCGGTCAGGGCGCTCGAACAGCGCCGCTGGCTGGAGCGAAGCACCGACGAGCACGACCGCCGCATCGAGCACCTCAGGCTCACGCGTGCCGGCCGCCGCGCCTATGAGGAACTGGTGGAGATCGCCCGCGGTTTCGAGCGCGACCTCGTCGGCCGCGTCGGCAGCGAGGGTTTTGGCAATTTGCGCCTCGGCCTCGACGCCGTCGAGGCGATGATTCACGACGGCAGCCGCCCCCGGTAGAAACGCCCGAGCAACAGCGGCGTCATGTACATCGGTATCTGGTAGCAGCCGATGAACAGCAGCAGCGGATCGGTCACCGACAGCGGCAGCGAGGTCAGGAACAGGGCGATGTTGCGGTTGCCCGACGAGATGGCGAACGGCACCGTCATGTCGCGCAAGGGCGAGCGCTCCAGGATCAGCGCGGAGACCACCTGCAGGCCGAGATTGGCGGCAAACGCGGCGGCAAGATTCAGCGCCAGTTCGCCGGGCGCGTCGCGCAGCGCCGGCCCGACCGCCGCCATCAGGCCCAGCACCATGACCGCCATCAGCAATGCCGAGGAGCCGTCGATCGCTTTCAGCACCCGCAGGGCTGGGTCCTTCAGCCAGAAGCCGCGGATCAGAAAGGCGATCGTCGCGGCCAGGCCGATCAGCGCCAGCAGCTTGCCCGCCGCCGCCAGCACCTCCAGCCCGCTGCCGAAACCGGGCGCCAGCCAGAAAACCGGGATGACGGTCAGCGGCAGCAGCGCGGTGCCGGCCACCAGTTGCCTGAGCGCCGGCGCCGGATCGGCGCCGCACATGATCGAGAGATTGGGCGTACCGGAGATCGGCGAACCGGCCAGCATGAGGAGGATAACGCTGGCAAGCGGCCCGGCCAGGCCGAAGGCGTAGAACAACAGCGTTGTCGAGACCGGCAGCACCACTTGCAGTATGAACACGTAGACGGCGGAAGCCTTGATGTCGCGCGCCGCGCCCAGCGCCTGGCGCGGCCCGATGCGCAGTGCCGCCACGAACAGCAGCGCCGTGACGAATTCCGGCAGAAGCGGCTTGATCGTCGCGGCGGTACCCGGAAAGGCAATCGCCACCACAAGGCCGAGGATCAGGCAGGCCCGTCCGTATTCGGCGGCAAGCACCAGCGGCGTCAGCAACACGTTCACGAAAGCCCCCTCATGATCAGCAACACGGATGCTGCGCCGGCCAGTATCAACAGCAGCGGCCGGTAGCGCCGGTCGAACCTGTCCTGCACAAGTCGCGCGACGAGTATGCCGGCCAGCATCGGCGGCACCAGCAGCAGCGCGGTCGCGACGTCGCCGGGGCCGGCCCATCCCGACGCAAACAGGCCGGCCAGCGACAGCACGATGCCAAGCGCGAAATAGGCGCTGAGCGTCGGCCGCGCCGCGCGCGGTTCGCGCCCGGCATAGACGATCGCCAGCGGCGGCGCGCCGATCGAGGTGACCGTGCCGGTGAGGCCGGAAACCGCGCTCATGGCAAGAAGATTGCGGCGCGAGAATGCAAGCTTCCAACCCGCCAGCGACATCACGACGGAGGCGGCGATCAGAAGGCCGAACACCAGCATGAAGGTCTTGCGGTCAGGCAGCACCGCCAGTACCGCCACTGCCGCGATCACGCCGGCAAGCCGGCCGGCAACGCCGGTGCCGACCTCGCCCCAAACGATCCCCTCACGTTCGCGCAGCGCGCCGAGCGTGGCCGTCACCAGGCCGATCATCAGCACCGGCCCCGGCACCAGGTGCGGGTCGATCAGCGCCAGCAGCGGGGCGACCACCTGGCCGAAGCCCATGCCAAGCCCCGCCTGGACCAGCGCCCCGAACATGACGATGACGAAAACCAGTCCCACGAGCCCGGGGGAGCCCAGAAGCTGCACGACGTTGTCTGACACTCAGCCCCCGGGCCTCTGACGGATGTTCTCGGGCAGCCAGGTGGCAAGCTCGGGGAAAGCGATCAGCACGAACACCATCAGCACCATGATCAGGAACATCGGCACTGCGGCGCGGGCGATGAAGTTCATCTCGTGGCTGGTCATGCCCTGTAACACGAACAGGTTAAATCCGATCGGCGGGGTGATTTGCGCCATCTCGACGACGACGACGATGAAGATGCCGAACCAGATGACGTCGATGCCGGCCTGGCGGATCATCGGCTCCACCACCGCCATCGTCAGCACCACCGAGGAAATGCCGTCGAGGAAGCAGCCGAGCACGATGTAGAAGACCAGCAGCGCCATCAGCAGCTCGAAGCGCGTCAGGTTCAGGGATGCGATGAGGTTGGCCAGACCGCGTGGCAGGCCGGTAAAGCCCATCGCCAGCGACAGGAAGGCGGCGCCGGCGAGAATGAGCGCGATCATCGCCGAGGTCCGCGTCGCCCCCATCAGGCTCTCGATGAACGTGCTCCGGTTGAGCGAACCCTGGCTGGCGGCAAGAGCCAGCGACCCGATGACGCCGAAGGCGGCCGCTTCCGTCGCCGTTGCATAGCCCAGATACATGGAGCCGATGACCACCAGGATCAGACAGATCACCGGAATGAGAAAGCGCGAATTCCTGATCTTCTCGACAATGGTCATCTTCGGCTCGGGCTTCGGGTTGAAACCCTTCGACACCACCGAGACGATCGCAACATAGGCCATGAACATGACCGCCAGAACGAGTCCTGGGAACACGCCAGCCATGAAAAGTTTGGTGATCGATTCATTGATCGTCACGCCGTAGACAATCAGCGTCAGCGACGGCGGGATCATCAGGCCCAGCGTCGCCGCGCCGGCCAGCGTTCCGATGATCATGGTCTCCGGGTATTCTCGCCGCCTCAGTTCCGGTATCGACATCTTGCCGACCGTGGTCAGCGTCGCGGCGGAAGAACCGGAGACTGCGGCAAACACCGTGCAACCGACGATATTGGTATGCACGAGGCCGCCCGGCAACCGCGCCATCCATGGCGACAGGCCGCGGAACATGTCTTCCGACAACCGCGTTCGATAGAGGATCTCGCCCATCCAAATGAACAAGGGCAGCGCCGTCAGCGTCCACGAGGACGACGACGTCCAGATTGTGGTGATCATGGAATCGCCGGCCGGACGCGAGGTGAACAGTTCCATGCCGACGAAGGCAACACCCAGCAGCGCCAGGCCGACCCACACGCCGGTACCGAGCAGCAGAAACAGGACGAAGAGGAATATCGCAATCGGTGCAAGCTGCTCCATGGCCCTACTCCGCGTGGCTCTGGTCGACAAGGTCAGCGCGGATGCCGTGCTTGCCGGTGAAGATCACCTGGACGAGATGATCCCAGAAGGCGATCGCCAGCAGGATCGTACCGACCGACATCGAAAGCTGCGGTATCCATATCGGCGTGGCGTCGAGCCCCTGGCTCAACTCCTTCAGCTTCCACGACCAGTAGGTGCCGCGCACGGCATACCAGGCAAAATAGGTCGAGGCGGCGGTGCCGATGGCGAAACACCAGATCTCGAGCCAGCGCCGCCTGGCGCCGAGCGCGTTGAGCAGGATCGACACGCGGATATGGGCGCCATGGTTGAGCGCATAGGCGAACGCGAAGAACGAGGCGCCAGCCATGCAGTAGCCGGCATAATCGGTGGCTCCCGGAAACACATGGCCGGTCCAGCGCGCCAGCATCTGCAGCACGATCAGCGTCAGGATGGCGATCAGGAAGCAGGCCGCGATCGCCCCTCCGGCAAGATAGAGCATGTCGAGAATGCGCCTGAGCGCCCGCAGCATCCGCATTCAATCCTCCCGAACCCGTCCCCGCCGACTGACCGCCTCACATCTGCGCCCGTCGGCTGCAGTCGTGTTGATGAGCCGGGGGAGACCGCCTCGCGCCCTCCCCCGGTTCTTTCCTATTGCATGCCCTTGTAGGCATCGACGATGGCCTTACCCTCATCGCCGGCCTTCTCCAGCCACTCGTTGGTCATGATCTCGCCGATGTCCTTCAGCTCCTTGACGAGCTGGTCGCCGGCGCGCTGCACGGTCATGCCGCCTTCCTTCAGGCCGTTGAGCGTGAAGGCGGTGTAGTCCTTCGAGCGAGCCAAGCCGTCCGCCTTGGCGGTCGCCGCGCAGTCTTCCATCGTTTTCTTTGTCGCGTCGTCGAGTCCGTTCCAGGCGTCCTTGTTGACGAACACCACATTGCGCGGCAGCCAGGCGTCAACCTCGTAGAAATGGGTCAGGTGTTCCCAGACCTTGCGGTCGTAGCCGGTCGCGCCCGACGAGATGAAGCTTTCGGCGACGCCCGTCGCCAGCGCCTGGCTGAGCTCGGCCGCCTCAACCTGCACCGGCAGCATGCCGGTCAGTTCCGCCATGCGCGCGGTCGCGGTCGAATAGGAGCGGAACTTGATGCCCTTCATGTCCGCGACCGAATTGATCTCCTTCTTGAAGTAGAGCCCCTGCGGCGGCCACGGCACCGAATAGAGATAGTGAAGGTTTTCCGCGTCAAGCGCGGCCGCAACCCTCGGGCCCGCAATGCCCCAGAGTTTCTCATGCTCATCGAATGACGATACCAGGAACGGAATGGAATCGACCTCGTAGAGCGGGTTTTCGTTGCCATGGGCGGAGATCAGCCGTTCGCCGATTGGCGCCTGCCCGGTTTGCACCGCGCGCTTGATCTCGTTGCCCTTGAACAGCGAGCCGGACGGGTGGGTGACGATCTCCAGCGTACCGCCGGTGCCGTCGGTCACGCATTTGGCGAATTCGGCGCCGACCTCCGAATGGAAGTTGGTTGCCGCATAGGCCATCGGCATATCCCATTTTTCCGCCTGTGCCGCGCCCGCGGTCGCCGCTGTCAGCGCCGTGGCGGCCAGAAGATGTGCAAGTCTCTTCATTTGAAATCTCCCGTTTTCGTTTGTTCTTCCACTGGAATTCCCCCTTGCCCTATTGAAAGCGCGATGGCGCGTAGGGCGCAAGGTCGATATTCGGGGTACGCCCCGAAATGAGTTGGGCCAGTATCCGTCCGGTCTTCGGCCCGCCGGTCAGCCCGACATGGTCGTGACCGAAACCGCAATAGACGTTTTTCGCGCCGGGCACCTCCCCGATAAGCGGAATGGAATCGGCGATCGCCGGCCGATGGCCCATCCATTCCGTCGATTTCCCCCACGATATACCGGGTATCGCCCGTTTGATGTTGTCGTAGAGAAGCTTGACCGGCGCTTTGGACGGCGGCGCGTCGAGCCCGCCATATTCGACGATACCGGCAAGCCGCAGCCGCCCCTCCATCGGCGTGGCGACGAACTTGCCCGACGCCACCATCACCGGCGAACGCGGCATGACGTTCGGCTCCCACAGTTCGACATGGTAGCCACGCTCGCTCTCCAGCGGCACCTTCAGGCCGAGCTTTCCGGCAAGCGGGCCCGACCAGGCCCCCGCCGCCAGCACGACTGCTCCGCACGGGATCGTTTCGCCACCGGCGCGCACGCCGCAAACCGCGCCGCCGTCCCGCACAATGTCGGTTGCCTCCGCCCTGATCACGCGGGCGCCGTTCGCCTCGGCATGGGCGGCGAGATCCTTGACGTAGCGGCCAGGATCGGTAATCCGCCCGTGACCGGCAAACCGCGCGGCGAAATCAAGCGCCGGCCCGAAGGCCGGATCATAGGCGTGGAACGCCTCTCCCTCCAGGATGTCCCATTCAAAGCCGCGCGTCTTGCGCACCGAGAAACCGAACGCGTCGGCCTCGTAGTCCTTTCGGCTGTTGTAGACAAACAGGTAGTCGCCCGGCACCAGCCATTTTTCCGCCGCCGTTCCGGCCGCCAGCGCCTGGTGATCGGCCAGGCTGTCGCCGATGATCGGCAACAGCGCATCCGCCCGCCGGTGCACGGCGTTCGCATTGGCGTTCGCCAGATATCTGACCAGGAACGGCAGCAGTCTAGGCACATACGACCATTTGAGAAACAGCGGCTGCGCCGGATCGAACAGCATGCGCGGCGCTTTGGCGATCAGGCCGGGCACCGTGACCGGCACGATCGAACACGACGCCAGCACGCCGCCATTGCCATGGCTCGCGCCCTCTCCCGGCCCCGCCTTGTCGATGAGGATGACATCGTGTCCGTCGCGCTGCAGCCAGATCGCGGTCGCGACGCCGACGATGCCCGCGCCGATTATCGCTACCGGTTTTCCGGTCGACGGTCCCGCCTTTGCCACGCTTTGCGCCATTACGCCTCCACGCCCGGAATCCGGGCTGGCCGCAAGAAGATCGCTTCAAACATAATTTGTCAACGTTTTATCGACGTTTTATAAATATTTTTCGTTCCGCGATCGCCGTCCTGCATCACATTGCCGTCGCGCCGACAAACCAGCCAACCCCTCCTTTGCCAACCTCGGCAGCAACGGACAGCCCGTCCTTATCGCGCACAATCCTGTATACAGTTTTGTATGTTGCTGGCGGCGGCGCCTTGTGTCAACTATCGCTGCCGGTCGGTCAACCCGCATAAGGCATGGGAACTCCAGGCCGTATCGGTGGCCGCAATCACGCGGTGGA
Source organism: Rhizobiaceae bacterium (assembly GCA_041397625.1). Classification (GTDB taxonomy): domain Bacteria; phylum Pseudomonadota; class Alphaproteobacteria; order Rhizobiales; family Rhizobiaceae; genus JAWKWH01. The sequence continues at coordinate 11,353 of JAWKWH010000003.1, read as the reverse complement.
GACAATGATGAAAGTTGAAGGCGGCAAGGCGGTCTATGGCGCCGCGGTCGGCATCCTTATGCTCGAGGCGCGCTTTCCCCGTATTCCCGGCGATATGGGCAATGCGCTGAGTTGGCCCTTCCCGGTTCTCTACAAGGTGGTGCGCGAGGCCTCACCCGACCGGGTCGTCCGTCGCCATGCCGACGGTCTGCTCGACCATTTCATCGCCGCCGCGCGCGACCTCATCGCCGACGGCGCCGACGGCATCACCACCAATTGCGGATTCCTGTCGTTGTTCCAGCAGCAGATCGCCGACGCCGTCGGCGTGCCGGTGGCCACCTCCTCGCTGATGCAGGTCGAGATGGTCAACCGCCTGCTGCCCACCGGCAAGCGCGCCGGCATCCTGACCATCTCGGCCTCGACCCTGACGCGCGAGCACCTCCAGAAGGCGCGCGTACCGGAAGGCACGCCGGTCGGCACCACAGAGGGCGGACGCGAATTCACCCGCGCCATCCTCGACGACGAATACGAACTCGATGTCGAGCTTGCCCGCCGGGACAATGTCGAGGCAGCCCGCGATCTCGTCGCCCGTCACCCCGACATCGGCGCCCTGGTGCTCGAATGCACCAACATGACACCCTATGCCGCCGACATCCGCCGCGCGACCGGTATGCCGGTCTTTTCCATGGCCTCCTTTGTCACCTGGTTCCAATCCTCGTTGCAGCCAGCCCGATATTGAGCCAATCTTCCCTGCAAAATGCAGGGAGGAAATCGATGAGCATAACATCGTTTGACTACATCGTCGTGGGCGGCGGTTCGGCCGGCAGCGTGGTCGCCTCGCGCATGAGCGAAAACCCGAACGTATCGGTCTGCCTCCTGGAGGCAGGCGGAGACGGCCGCAGCCTGCTGGTCCGCGCGCCGGCAGCGGTCGTCGCGGTGCTTCCCGGCCGGCCGAAACTCGGCAACTGGGCTTTCGAGACCGTGCCGCAACCGGGCCTCAACGGCCGCAAGGGCTATCAGCCGCGCGGCAAGCAGCTCGGCGGTTCCAGCGCCATCAACGCCATGCTCTACATTCGCGGCCACCGTTCCGACTATGACGGCTGGGCGGCGGAGGGTTGCGACGGCTGGGCGTGGGACGATGTGCTGCCCTATTTCAGGCGCGCCGAGGCCAACCAGCGCGGCGCCGACGACCTGCATGGCGACAACGGCCCGTTGCAGGTCGGCAACCAGCGCAGTCCGCGCGCTGCGGCGAGCGACTTCATCGAAGCCGCCGCAACGCTTCAGGTCAGGCGCAACGACGATTTCAACGGTCCGGAGCAGGAAGGCGCCGGCCTCTACCAGGTCACCCAGTTCTGGTCGGGCGCCCACAAGGGCGAGCGTTGTTCGGCGGCCGCCGCCTATCTGCACGACAATATGGACCGGCCCAACCTCACGATCATCACCGGCGCCCACGCCACCCGCGTCGAGCTCGACGGCAAGCGCGCCGCCGGCGTCAGCTATCGCAAGGGCGGCCAGGAGGCGACCGTCCATGCAAACCGCGAAATCGTCCTGTCGGGCGGCGCCTTCAACTCGCCGCAGCTGCTCATGCTCTCCGGTATCGGCCCGGCCGGCGAACTGAAGTCCCACGGTATCGACATCCGTCACGAACTGCCGGGCGTCGGACAGAACCTGCAGGACCACATCGATTTCATCCTGTCATGGAAGTCGAAGAACTCCGACCTGTTCGGCGTCGGCGCCGCCGGCTCCGTCAAGCTGGTCAAGGCCATCCTCGAATGGCGCAAACACGGCACCGGCCTGGTCGCAACGCCGTTTGCCGAGGCCGGCGCCTTCCTCAAATCCGATCCGGGCCTGGACCGGCCCGACCTGCAACTGCACTTCGTCATCGGCATCGTCGACGACCATGCCCGCAAGCTGCATCTCGGCTACGGCTTTTCCTGCCATGTCTGTGTGCTGCGGCCGCTTTCGCGCGGCAGCGTCGGGCTCGCCAGCGCCGACCCGTTGGCCGCGCCGCGCATCGACCCGCAGTTCCTCGCCGACGAGCGCGACGCGGCGCTGCTGCTCAAGGGCGCCAAGATGATGCGCGGCATCATCGAGGCGCCGCCGCTCGCCAAGTACCGCCACCGCGAACTCTATACCGCCGACGCCCGCAGCGACGAGGCGCTGATGCAGCATATCCGCAACCGCGCCGACACGGTCTATCATCCGGTCGGCACCTGCCGGATGGGTGTCGATGACAGCGCAGTCGTCGACCCGCAATTGCGCGTGCGCGGCATCGAAGGCCTGCGCGTCGCCGACGCCTCCATCATGCCGACATTGATTGGCGGCAACACCAACGCGCCGTCGATCATGATCGGCGAGAAATGCGCCGACATGATGCGCGAAGCGGCCTGAATCGGTCTGTAAAGAAACTGAATCGGCGTGCGCGCCGGCGCCGCCAAACCGTTGGTCAGACGGTCTTTTTCACCGTTCCGTCGGCGAGCCATCCGTCAAGGATTTCAAGCGCCTTGTCGGCAAAGGCCGGGTCGTTGATATGCGCATCGATCTCCGTCATCCGGACCGGCGGGCGGATCGATCGGCGCATCTCGTCGACGAAGGCCGCCAGTCCCTCGGGATCGTGCGCCGGCTCGCCGGGCTTGTCCCACTCCTCGATACCGCCGAGCGGCAGGATCACATGCACCAAGCCTTCGGCCTGCGCCAGCGCCTCGCCCATGCGCCTTGCCGTCAGCCGCCGCTCGTCGGGCGAAATCGCCACCGAGCCGATCAGCCGGTTGTGCGCGTGGTAGGGCCGGTCCTTCCACTTGTCGGGAACCCCGCCCCATTCCGGAAGGTCGACCAGGTCGCTCGCACCCGGCGCGACGATCTGCGGAATGGCCGAGCGGCCGGCATTGGTCAGCCGGTCGGCGCCGCTGCTGACCACCGAGCCGTGCACGCCGTTGGTGAATTCCTGCATGCAGAAATCCATCACGCAGGCAAACGCCCCCTCCGCCGCCAGGCTCTCGAAGGCGCGCCCGCCCATGCCGGTCGAATGGAAGATGGCAAGCTCGAAGCCGCGCCTTTCAAGTTCCGGCTTCAATGACTTCATGTAGGAGAGGCACGAACTGCCGAGGCTGGTCATGCCGATCAGCGGCCGGTTGCGTGCCGGCGCCTCGACCGCCCGCGCCGCACCAAGCACGGCGCCCGCCGCCTGGCTGAGCGACGACTTGCACACCGAATTGAGCCCGTAGAGGCCGCCCGCCCACAGGATCATCTGCACGTCGGCGGCGAGCCGCTCTGCCGGGATCAGCGGCGAGAACGACACGGTCGACACAATGTATTTCGGCACGCCCATCGGCAGCGCCCGCGCGCAGTCGAGCGCGAGGTCGGTGCCCATCGTGCCGCCGAGCGCGATCATCGCGTCGACCTTGCCGGCAAGATAAAGCTCGGCGGTCAGCTTCGACGATCCGGCCGCCATGATCTGCATGGCGCTGTTCTCGTCGCCCGATGCGATCGCCGCTTCGATCGACGAGCCGGCCGCCTTCGCCACCTCGTGCTTGGAGACGTCGACCGGCTCGGGCGGATCGCCGAGCACGCTGACATCCATGGTCGCAACCGCGCCGCCCTGCGCGGTGATGCAGTCGGCAAGATAGGCGAGTTCGTCCGACTTGGTGTCAAAGGTGCCGATAATCAGAATCGTTTTGTTGTCAGGCATTTGAACCTACTTCCCGACTCATTCTCGCAGGCTGTTAAAGTTGTATCCACGCAGTCTTCAGATCGCAGAACTTGTCGAGCGCATGCAGCGACTTGTCGTGGCCGTTGCCCGACTGCTTGTGGCCGCCGAGCGGCACCGTGCCGTCGGCGCCGCCATAGGTGTTGACGTGAACCACGCCGGCCTTGACGGCGCGCACCATGCGATGCGCGCGCGACAGGTCGCTGGTCCACACCGCGGCGGCGAGACCATACTCGGTGCCGTTGGCCAGACGCACCGCCCCGGCCTCGTCGTCGAACGGCATCACCGCCAGCACCGGGCCGAACACTTCCTCGCGCGCCAGCCGCATCGCCGGATCCACCGCGTCGAACACCGTCGGCGCCATATAGGTCCCGCCGGTTTCCTCGAGAATGCGCCTGCCGCCGGTCACCAGCCGCGCGCCCTCCCTCTCCGCATCGCGCACGTGACCGAGGTCCTGCTCCAGTTGCGCTTCGCTTGCCACCGCGCCGGCCTGCGTCGAAAGGTCCAGCGGATCGCCCACCGCCATCGACGCGGCGATCGTCGCCACCTTGTCGACGAACGCCTCGTGGATCGAGCGCTCGACCAGCAGCCGCGAACCCGCCACGCACACCTGGCCTGAATTGCGGAAGATGCCGAAGGCGGCAACGCTCGCCGCCCTGTCGAGGTCGGGCGCGTCGGCGAACACGATGTTGGGCGACTTGCCGCCCAGTTCCAGATAGCAGCGCTTGAGGTTGGAACGCGCCGAATATTCGAGCAGCCGCCGCCCGGTGGCGCCGGACCCCGTGAACGCGATGATGTCGACATCCATGGACATCGCCAGCGCCTCGCCGGCGACCGAGCCCTTGCCTGTCACCACGTTGAGCACGCCGTCGGGCAGGCCGGCCTCGTGGCAGAGTTCGGCAAGTCTCAGAAGCGACAGCGAGGCGATCTCCGCCGGCTTGACCACGACCGAGTTTCCGGCGGCGAGCGCGGCGGCGACCTTCCAGGCGCCGATCATCAGCGGGAAGTTCCACGGCACGATCGCCGCGACCACGCCCACCGGCTCTCGGTGGATCAGGCCGAGCACGTTGTCGGCCGTCGGCGCGATCTCGCCATAGACCTTGTCTATCGCCTCGGCATAGTAGCGGAACGTGCTGGCGGCGCTGCCGGGTTCGGCCTTCAGCGCCATCGATATTTCGGTGCCGTTGTCGCGCACGCCGAGCACCGCCAGTTCGAGTGCGTGCGCTTCTATCGCGTCGGCGATCGCATGCATCACCTTCTTGCGCTCGGCCGGTGCGGCGCGCGACCACACGCCCTTGTCGAAGGCCGCTCGCGCCGCCGCCACCGCGGCGTCGGCGTCGCGCGCTCCGCCATCGGCGATCGTCGTCAGAAGCGAGCCGTCGATCGGCGAGGTCACGTCGAGCGTCGAGCCGTCCTCGGCCGACACCTGCCTCCCGCCGATGAAGAGCCTGCCACCGGCGACGGGCGCCATGCGCAGGGTGTCGATTGCCGATTGGTCAGCCATGACCGTCCTTTCCCTTTGATCTCGTCCGCCTGACCATCGACCAGGCGTGGAAGGCGAGCGTCAGCACGATCAGCGCGAAGATCGCCGCAGCCACCGGCCGGTCGATCCAGTCGAGCGGCGACCTGATGCGCGGCAGCGAGGTTCGGAACTTGGTTTCCATGATACCGCCCAGCACCATGCCGAGGATGATCGGCACCACCGGCAGGTTGAGCCTTTTGAGCACCAGGCCGAGCAGGCCGAACGCAGCCGCGATCGCGCAATCGGTCGCCGAATTGCGCAGCGAATAGACGCCGACGAAAGACAGCGTCAGGATCGCCATGCCGAGGAACCGGTTGGGAATGCGGATGACACTGAGCAGCGGCCTGGTCGCCACGATCAGGAAACCGAGCGCCAGCACGTTCAACACCAGCAGGCACAGATAGAGCGCCAGGATGAAATCCGGCTGGTTCTTGAACAGGCCCGGCCCCGGGATGACGTTGTGGACGTAGAACACCGACAACATCATCGCCGTCAGTGCCTCGCCGGGAATGCCGAGCGCCAGAAGCGGGATCATCGCCGCGGCCGGCACGGCATTGTTGGCCGCTTCCGAGGCGATCAGCCCTTCCGGTGCGCCGCGGCCGAACATCTCCGGCCGTTTCGAGGTCTTTTGCGCCAGCGTGTACGACATGAACTGCGCGGTGAATTCGCCGACGCCGGGGATGATGCCCATCAGCGTGCCGAAACCCGCCGACGGCAGCACCACCTTCGGGTAGCGGAACACTTCGCGCAAACCCGCAAACAACCCGCCCTTGACCTCCGGCATCTCCGTCTTCTGGTCGTCGCCGATCAGCAGCAGGAAGGCCTGCGACAGCGCGAACAGGCCGAGCACCACGACGATGAGATTGACCCCCGACGTCAACCAGGTCTGGTCGAAGGTGAAACGCTGGGTGTAGCGCACCGGCTCCAGGCCGATCGTCTGCAGGAAGATGCCGAAGCACAAAAGCGCGCCGGCGGCCATGTTCTGCCCGCGATGGGCGATCACCACCAGCACCATGCCCAACATCGCGGCAAGAAATATCTCGCGGCTGCCGAACATCGGCGCCACCTTCGCGAGTACCGGCGCCAGCAGGATCAGGCAGACGACCGAGATCACGCCGCCGCAAAACGAAGCGCCATAGGCGAGCGACAGCGCCCGCGGCGCCTCGCCGCGCCGGGTCATCGGATAGCCGTCATAGGTGGTTAGAGCGTTGGCGGCGGTGCCCGGCGTGTTGATCAGCACCGCCGGAATGGCGCCGCCGAACATCGACGAGCCGTAGATGCCGAGCAGCAGCGTAAGGCCGACGATCGGTTCCAGCGCGAACGTCGCCGGCAGCAGGATGGCGATGGCGATCGCCGGACCGACGCCGGGAATGGCGCCGATGACCACGCCGCCCACCGAACCGATCAGCAATGCCGCGACCACGTCGAGCCTCGCGATGATGCCGATACTGGAAAGAAGCAGGTCCAAGGCCGCCGCTCAGAAATAGAGGATCATGATGTTGCGCAGACCATCGGGCAGATAGTCGTACCAGAGCGCGCCGGGGATTTTCACGCTCAGCAGCGACTTGAACACCACCACGGTGGCCGCGCCGATCACCGCCGCCCACAGAAGCGGCCGCGCGCCGCGATAGCCGAGCCGCAGCGTCAGCAGAATGCAGAAGACGACCGTAACCGGCAGGTAACCGGCAAGCGGCACCGCCCACACATAGGCCATGAACCACAGCGCGAACTCGATCGCCCTGGTCCAGAACAGCACTTCTGCGGGAATTGAGTCCCCGCGCCCGGTACTGTTGCGTCGCCACGAGAAGAAAAGCTCCAGCGCCCCGAACAGTGTCATGCCGACGATCGAAACCAGCGGCCAGAAGGCCGGCTGCTTCACCCAGGGTTCGCCGTCGGCCCAGGTCGTCTGGTTACCGACCTGGCTCAGCAGCGCCAGCGCGATCGCGAATGACGCAACGCCGAAGATGATCTCGGCGCGATGGTGGCGCGCCTCGACCAGTTTGGAAATGTCCCGCTTTGTATCGCTCGTGTCCATGGCCGCTCACCGCTTGCGGGCGAATTGCGTCAATCAATCCGCAAACCCGGGGCAAATGCAACCGCGGCGGCGCTCAAACACGCCGCCGCGACTGCCCCAGTCTCAGTTGCCCAGGATCTCGCTGATCTTGGCGGTGGTCTCGATATCCTTGGCGATCTGCGCCTTGGAAGCATCGGCATCCTTCCAATAGATCTGCGCGCCGGTTTCTTCAGCGAACTTTTTCGCCCGGTCCGAGGTTATGGTCTTCATGGCGACGGCGGCGATTTTCTCGCGCACATCCGCCGGCGTGTCCTTGTGCACGAAAAGACCGTTCCACAGCGCGATATCGAGCGTTTCGTCGACTTCCCTGACGGTCGGCGCGTCCGGCGCGGTCGGAATGCGTTCCTCGGTCACCGACGCCAACACCTGCACCTGGTCCAGGCAGGGCATGACGAGCTGGATCGTCGTGTTCATGACGTCGACATCGCCCGACGCCAGCGTGTTGCAGTCGAGTGCGTCATAAGCCGCGTCGGAAGCGTAGGAGAAACCGAGATTCTTCGCCAGCGCCAGCGTCACCTGGGTCGGCGCCAGCGGCGCGCCGAAATGGCCGAGCACGACGTCGTTGGACTTGGCGTATTCGGCCAGTTCTTTCATCGACTTGTAGGGCGCATCCTTGGAGGCGACGATCACGAAGGGATAGGTCAGGAAAATTCCGACAGGATCGAACGGATCGGGGTTGAGCTCCGGAATACCGATTGTCGGGCCGACGACCGGCACGCCGATCACGAAGGAGCCGACCATGTAGCCGTCGGCCGGCGCCGTCGCCACCTCGACCGCTCCGGGGAACGGACCGCCGCCGCCGCCCGGCTTGTTCACCACCGCCGCTGCCTGGCCGTACTCGGCCTGGAAGTCCTCGGCGATCATCCGCGTCAGCACGTCCTCCAGATCGCCCGGAGGCCAGGGCACGATGAACTGAACCGGCTTTTCGGGATATTCGGCAAGCGCGGTACCGGCGCCCGGCAACGCGACCGATATCGCCGCGGCGAGCGCCAATGCAATTGATTTCCTCATGACTTCCTCCCTGATCAATGGTTCATTATTATCACCATCGGTTCAAAATACTTGCATTCCATCGGGCTTTCTGTCAAGACATTTCACGCGTTAAACAACACAGCGCAGCCGGCGAACTGGAACAAGGCCACGGTAACGACCATGCGAACCGTCGACAAAGCATTGAAATTGCTGGACTGGTTTACCGACAAGCGCTCGGAGATCGGTTTGAGCGAAATGGCCCGCCTTTCCGGCCACGACAAGGCCACCGTGCACCGCATGCTTACCACGCTTGCCCGCCACGGCCTGCTCGAACAGCACTCGACGCTCAAGACCTACCGCCTTGGCGCCGGCATATTGCGCCTTGCCCGCCTGCGCGAGGCCTGCTTTCCGGTCGGCGCGGTGGTCAACCCGGTACTGGAGCAACTCGCCGCCGACACCAGGGAAACGGCGCACGCGTCGCTGCTTGCCGGGGCGCAGCTGATGACCATCGGCACGGCGGAAGCCACGCGCAGCACCCGTGTTTCCATCGAGCCGGGCCTGATCCTGCCCTTCCACGCCACTGCCTCCGGAATCGCCGTGCTCGGCCACTCGCCCGACAGCCTCGTGAATACCGTGCTCGCCGGGCCGCTGCCGCGCTTTACCGCCGACACCGATTGCGACATCGGCAATCTGAGGAAACGCATCGCCGAATGCCGCCGTACCGGCATCGGCATTTCCGATCTCGGTTATGAATCCGACGTCTGCAGCACCGCCGCGCCGCTCTTCGGCCCCGATGGCTGGGCCTGCGGCGCCGTCACCGTGGCCGCGCCCGCCTCGCGCATGAACGCCGATGTCAGGCGACAGATCACCGCCGCCGTCGTGCGCGCAGCCTTCGAGATCACCCGCGGTCTCGGCGGCGAGCCCGCCGCCTCGTTCAAGTCGGCGACGGAGCGCCTGGCGGCATGAGCGGTACTTCGCAGGCGCTGGTGCTCGATTTCGGCGGCGTCGTCACCCGAACCCTGTTCGAGACCCATGACCTGACCGAGGCCGCGCTCGGCCTTGCGCCCGGCACGCTGACCTGGCGTGGCCCGTTCGATCCCGAGCACGACGATCTGTGGCGTTCCATGCAGGCCGGCGAGATCAGCGAGCGCGACTACTGGCTCCACCGCGCCAGCGAGACCGGCCGGCTTGTCGGCCGTAACTGGACGCGCATGGCCGACCTCGTCATCGCAGCGCGCAGCGCCGAACCGATGAAGGTCATTCGGCCAGAAGCGCTTGACGCCATCGACCGGGCCCGGGCGGCGGGACACCGGCTTGCCGTCCTGTCCAACGAACTCGATCTCTTCTACGGCGCCGACTTCCGCGACAAGCTGCCCTTCCTCAAACGGTTCGACCTGATCGTCGACGCCACCTACACCGACATCCTCAAGCCCGACCCGCGCGCCTATGCCTTCGTCACCGACGGGCTCGGCATTCCGCCTGCGGCTTGCGTGTTCGTCGACGACCAGTTCCGAAACATCGAGGGCGCACGCCGCGCCGGCATGCACGCCGTTCACTTCGATGTCCGCAATCCCGCCGCCGGCTATGCAGGGGCGCTCGCCCTGCTCGGCCTGGCGCCAAACCGCACGGAGGCCGGCCATGATGCTGCATGACAACAATTTCCTGAAGGAGAACAACGCCAGGCACCTGTGGCACCCGATGGCGCATCCAGCCGAGATGCTGGCCAACCCGCCCAAGGTGATCACCGGTGCCGAAGGGGTCATGCTGACCGATGTTGACGGGCACAAGACGCTCGACGCCGTCGGCGGGCTCTGGAACGTCAATCTCGGCTATTCCTGCGATCCGGTCAAAAGGGCGATCGCCGAACAGCTCGACCGGCTCGCTTACTATTCCGCCTTTCGCGGCACCTCCACCGGCCCGGCGATCGAACTGTCCTACATGCTCGCCGAGTGGTTCGCGCCCGACGGCATGGTGCGTTCCTTCTTCACTTCCGGCGGCTCGGATTCGGTCGAGACCGCGCTTCGGCTCGCCCGCCAGTATCACAAGATCCGCGGCGACCGCGATCGCACTAAGTTCTTGAGCCTGAAGAAGGGCTATCACGGCACCCATTTCGGCGGCGCCTCGGTCAACGGCAACGCCAATTTCCGCCGCAACTACGAACCGCTGCTGCCGGGCTGCTTTCACATCACCGCGCCCTATCTCTATCGCAACCCGTTCGGCGAGACCGATCCGGAGCGGCTGGCGGCGCTGTGCGCGGCCGAACTCGAAGACGAGATCGCCTTCCAGGGCGCCGACACGATTGCCGCCTTCATCATGGAGCCGGTGCTCGGCGCTGGCGGCGTCATCCCGCCGCACGAGAGCTTCATGCCCACGGTGCGCGAGATCTGCGACCGCCATGGCATCCTGCTGATCGCCGACGAGGTGATCACCGCCTTCGGCCGCACCGGCGCCTGGACTGGCTCGCGGCTGTGGAACGTCAAGCCCGACATGATGACCACCGCCAAGGCGATCACCAATGGCTACTTTCCTTTCGGTGCCGTTATGATCGGCGAAAAGGTTGTCGAAACCTTCGAAAGCGACAAGACCGCTTTCGGCGCCATCGGCCATGGCTACACCTATTCGGCCCACCCGGTCGGCGCGGCGGCGGCGTTGGCCTGCCTGCCGGAGATCACCCGCGCCGACGTCGCCGCCAACGCTGCAGCGCGGGGCGACGAACTGATCGCCGGCTGCAACGGCCTGATGGATAGGCACGAGCTGGTCGGCGATGTGCGCGGCAAGGGCCTGATGGTGGCGCTCGAACTGGTCGCCGACCGCAAGGCCAAGACGCCCATCGACAAGGCGACGATCGGCAAGGTGTTCGAGACCGCCTACGATACCGGCGTCATGATCCGGATTTCGGGACCGAACATCATCCTGTCGCCGCCGCTGGTCGTCACCGCCGACGATGTCGCCGCCATGGTCGCGGCAATCGACGCCGGGCTCGCTACCGCGGGATAGTCAGCTCTCCCGCGCCCAGAGCTCGGGGCAGAGCGGGCCGACATGTTTTTCGACCGCCGCCGCCGCGTCGAGCGCAATGTCCTCGCGAAACCGCGTGGCGATC
>JAWKWH010000002.1:0-712083 GCA_041397625.1 Rhizobiaceae bacterium | reverse complement strand
AGGTCATCGCCATCATCCGCGAGGAGGATGAACCCAAGAAGGTGATGATGGCCCGTTTCGATCTGACGGACGTGCAGGCCGAGGCCATCCTCAACATGCGCCTGCGCGCTTTGCGCAAGCTCGAGGAATTCGAGATCCGCAAGGAATTCGACGGGCTCACCGCCGAGAAGGGCCAGATCGAGGAACTGCTCGGCTCCGAGGACCGCCAGTGGCAGACGATCGCCTGGGAGATCGGCGAGATCAGGAAGAAATTCGGCAAGGACACCGATCTCGGCCGCCGCCGCACCGATTTCGGCGAGGCGCCGGAGCACGATGTCGAGGCTATCCAGCAGGCGATGATCGAAAAGGAGCCGATCACCGTCGTCGTCTCCGAAAAGGGCTGGCTGCGCGCCATGAAGGGCCATCTGGCCGATTTCTCGTCGCTTGCCTTCAAGGAGGGCGACAAGCTCAAGCTCGCTTTCCACGCGCTGACCACCGACAAGGTGCTGCTGTTCACCACCGGCGGCAAGGTCTACACGATCGGCGCCGACCGGCTGCCCGGCGGGCGCGGCCATGGCGAGCCGGTGCGCATCATCGTCGACATGGACAACGACCAGGACATCGTCACCGCCTTCGTTCACGATTCCGAGCGCCGGTTGCTGCTGGCATCGCATGCCGGCAACGGCTTCATCGTGCCGGAAAGGGAGGTCGTCGCCAACACCCGCAAGGGCAAGCAGGTCATGAACGTCAAGGCGCCCGACGAGGCCAAGTGTTGCGTGGCGGTTTCCGGCGATCATCTCGCCATCGTCGGCGACAACCGCAAGATGCTGATCTTCCCTCTGGCCGACATCCCGGAGATGGCGCGCGGCAAGGGCGTACGCCTGCAGAAATACAAGGATGGCGGGGTGAAGGACCTGAAGACCTTCACGCTTGAAGACGGGCTGTCATGGCAGGATTCGGCCGACCGCACCTTTACCCGGCCGGCCGCCGAACTCGGCGAATGGATCGGTGTCCGCGCCGCCGCCGGCCGCATGGTGCCCAAGGGCTTCCCGCGGTCCGGCAGGTTCGGCTGAGCGCCAGGTCGGGCTATTCGCCGCAGGCCTTGCCGCCCACCGCGGCGCACATTTCCTGGGTGATCGTGTAGCTCGTCGTCAGCACGGTCGTTCCGTCGCAGCGCTTGTCGCCCCAGGTCCGGCCTTCGAGCCGAACGATGACCTCGTCGTCGAAGGAGGGAGCGCCTGCCGAAACGGAGGCTGTACGCTCGATTTCGGTCTTCAGGTCCTCAAGCCTGTAGTCCTGCGGGCCGGCATTGGCGCGCTGGCGAAAGCACTCGCCCGGCTTCTGGCGCACGCCTTCGATGCCCCAGCGGCCGTCCCAGTGCGCCTGCATGCACGAATGCGCCAGGCTCCTGGCCTCGCGGCGGCAATCATTGGCATAGGCCCAGCTCCGGCACCGGCCGCGCGAGGTGAACTGGCCAAACGACAGGCGCTTTTCGGAAATGGGCTTGCCGCCATCGATCTGCACGAAGACGATGTCGTAGCGCGCATTGCAGCCGCGGCTGGTGTCGGCGACGGCCGGATCGGCGATCGCGGTCAGGCACAGAAGGGCAATCGGGATCTTGCGGAACATGGGTGGTGTCCTCCGTTCGCGTTGCGGGCTGACGTCGCCGATCCTGGGCCGCATGCGCCGGCGACGCAGTGGCGTTCGTCACAAGCCGGTTCGGCGGGCGATTGAGCCGGTAATTCAAGCGGTTGGCGAAAGTGCCGGAATCGATGCGCGAGCCCGTCGCCAAATTTTCTTCCGGCGCTTGATTTCGGGACCGGGCGTCCGCATATGCGCGTCCGGCGCCTGTTCCCCGATCACGAAACGGGCGTGGCAAGGAATGGAATGAAAAAGCGTACCATCGTACCGATGATCCTGATCGCGTTCGGCGCCCTGCTGGTCGCTGCCGCGCAATCGCTCGCCGCCGAGCCGGCGGCGATCCAGACGACGCTCGCCGTCCTTTCGTGAATCGAAACGCCTCAGGGCGAGTGGCGCACCGCGGCCGCGGCCCTCCGTCTGCGCCCGGCGCGAATCTGCCAGAACGAATGGGCAAACAGCGTGACGATCATCACGACCCCGGCAACCAGCACCTGAAGGCTCGGTGCTTCCGTGAAGATCAGCCAGACCCACACCGGTGCAAGGATCGTCTCCAGGAGGTAGAACATGGCGACCTCGGCGCCGGGCAGGTAGCGCGGCGACAGCGCCAGGCAGAAGAAGGCGAGCGGGATGACCACCAGCCCGTTCAACACCACCCAGCCGGGTTCGGCCAGGTTGAACTGGCCGGAAAACACGATCGGCAGGCATATGAACAGCGTCAGGCCCGAGGCGAGAACGGCGACGAAGCCCATCTCCTTGCCGCTGTGGCGGGTGAGCGTGATGCCGACCGCGATCGACAGTGTCGCCATGAACGCGAACAGGTCGCCGAGCATGTGCCCGGCGCTCAGACCCTCCTCGACGATCAGCGTGACCGCGGCGAGCATGATGACGATCGCCAATATGGTCGCGTTGGACGGTCGCTCCTTCAGGAACAGCCATGACAGCAGCGCCGAGACCATCGGGTTCAATGCCAGGATGAACACCAGATTGGCCGTCGGGGTCATGTGCACGGCAGTGATGAAAAACAGAGCCGAACAGGCATAGCACAGCCCGACGCCGGCGCCCTGCCAGCCCGGCACCAGCGCGATCATGCGACCGGTCGCCTTCCGGTAGAGCCACCACGCCGCAAGGCCCGAGAAGAAGGTGCACGCCGCGCGCACCGCCATGACCGACCACACATCGCCGTTTCCAAGCCGGACCAGCGGCACGTCGACCGTCAGCACCATCCCGCCGAGTGCGGCGAGAAGCAGTCCTTTGGCGCGGTCGGGCAGGGTGGAAAACATTTCCGGCTTCCGTAGTTCGGACGGCGAAGGGCCGTCACTGCTCTGCCGGTTCGTAGATTTCCCAGCCGTTGGGGCCGAGATGTTCCTGGGGCAGGAAGCGTGCCTTGTAGGCCATCTTCCGCGAGCCCGATACCCAGTAGCCCAGATAGACATGGGCAAGGCCGGCCGCCTTGGTGCGGGCGATGTGGTCGAGGATCATGAAGGTGCCGAGCGAGCGGTCGTCCATGTCGGGCCGGAAGTAGGAATAGACCATCGAGTAACCATCGGTCATGCGGTCCGAAAGCGCCACGGCGATCAGTTCGCCCTCGCCGCGCCCGGTCATGAACGAATCGGGTCCGCGCCGGCGATATTCGATGAGCCTGGTGTCGACATGGGTATCTTCCACCATCATGGCGTAGTCGAGCACCGTCATGTCCGACATGCCGCCGCTCCGGTGGCGGGCATCGAGATAGGAGCGAAACAGCGAATACTGCTCCGTTGTCGGCTGCGGATCGATCTCGGAGCCGACGAGGTCGTGGTTTCGTTGCAGAACCCGCTTCATGTTGCGGGTCGGCTCGAACGCCTGCGCCACGATGCGCACCGAGACACAGGCGCGGCAGTGCTCGCAGGCCGGCCGGTAGGCGATGTTCTGCGAGCGGCGGAACCCGCCCTGGGTCAGGAGGTCGTTGATGCCCGGCGCCTTGTCGCCGACGAGATGGGTGAACACCTTCCGCTCGCGCTGGCCTTCGATATAGGGGCAGGGCGAGGGCGCTGTCAGGAAGAACTGCGGCGATTGCGGGGAATGGTGGGTCATGAAGCTGGTTGTGATCGCCCGTTGTGTTGTTCCGGCAGTCTGGGGTTCGGAACCTTACAGACCATAATACCATGGCCCGACAATGGAAAACGTCAACCAAATTATCACCACCAGCGGCGCTCCGGCTTTCAGATAGTCTGAAAACCGGTAATTGCCCGGTCCCATCACCAGCAGATTGGTCTGATAACCCATCGGCGTGGCGAAGGACGCGTTGGCGGCGAATATCACGGCCGCGACAAAGGCTTCCGCGGGAACGTTGATCGCCCTGGCGATGCCGATGCCGATCGGTGTGAACAGCACCGCCGCCGCATTGTTGGAAAGGAAATTGGTCAGCACCGCGATCACCGCGAAGAAGCCCGAAAGCAGCACGACAGGCCCGAAATCGCCGAGCACATGCACCGTCGCTTCCGCCGCCAGCATGGCGCCGCCGGTCTTTTCCAGCGCGACGGCGGCGGCAATCGACGCGCCGACCAGCACGAAGACCTGCCGGTCGAAGGCACGCGCCGCCTGTTGCAGCGTCAGGCATCCGGTGGCGATGATGGCAAAGGCGCCGACGATGGCCGCCGTCGCGGTGGGCACCACACCGCTTGCCGCGCACGCCACGATCGCCGCGAAGATGACGACCGCGATGCCGGCTTTGTGGCGCTGCGGAACGGTTTCGGCCGACCACTCCAGCAGCAGCAGGTCGTGGCTGTCCTTCAGGTTCTGCAATGCCGTTTCGCTGCCGCCCACCAGAAGCGTGTCGCCCGGTTCCAGGCGGATTTCCGGAAACGGAATGCGGTTCATCCGGTTCTTGCGCTGCACGGCGATCATGTCGACGCCGTAGCTGGTTTCGATACCGGCATTGCGGATGGTGCGGCCGGCATGCCGCGAACCCGGCGCCACCACCACCTCGGCGACCTGGTAGCCGGCCGCCGGCCCGCGGCTGTTGCCCCCTTCCGGATTTTCGGACTGGCCGACATTGGCAGACCCGCCGGCAAGCGCCCGGGTGAACGCCTGCCTCGTTGCCGTCACCACCAGCTTGTCGCCGCCCGACAGCACCACATCCTCGAACGGCGGATAGATGCTGGTGTTGCGCCGCATGATCAGCCGCGGCATCAACTCGCGCAATTCCGGAAACAGCCCGGCGCGCGATTCCATGCCGATGAAGGGATGGTTGGATGTCAGTTGCACCTCGCCGATGAACTGGGCGCCCGACCGGCGTCCGGTTCGCGCCGTCTCGGCGCTGCGGGTGCGAAACATCAGCGGCAGCACGAAAAACACGTAGAGCGCTCCCGTCAGCGCAAGGATGACGCCTGGGACGGTGATATCGAAGAAGCCGATCCGCACGCCCTCGTCGTTGGCGACACCCGCCGCCAGGAGATTGGTGGACGAACCGATCAGCGTCGTCATGCCGCCCAGGATCGACAGGTAGGACAGCGGCAGCAGCCCAACCGCCGCCGTCAGGTTCCGCTGCGCGGCGAGCAGGGAGATAATCGGAATGAAGATGACGACGACGGGCGTGTTGTTGAGAATGGCGCTGAGCGCGCCGGCAAGGCCGAGCGTGATGGCGATCGACAGATAACCCGACGAGCCGCCGAGCCT
The DNA here is from genome assembly GCA_041397625.1 of Rhizobiaceae bacterium. Lineage (GTDB taxonomy): Bacteria > Pseudomonadota > Alphaproteobacteria > Rhizobiales > Rhizobiaceae > JAWKWH01. Next base: position 706,806 of record JAWKWH010000002.1, on the reverse strand, counting down.
GGAGATTGCGCGCGACACGCCGTCCATGGCGTCGGTCGCGAACAGACCCTGGCCGACGATCAGCAGCGCCAGAACCGTCGCCAGGGCCGGGTTGGCGAAGCCCGACAGCAGGTCGGCGGGCGCGATCGGTCCGGAACCGGTCTCGTAGGGGAACAGCGAGAACAGCGCCAACAGCGTGGCCAGACTGCACAGCGCCACCAGTTCGAGCGCCCAGCGTTCGCTGGCATAGGCGATCACCGTCATTGCGATGATGAGATAGGTGGCCCAGATATGGAATTGGTCCATTAGGGTCCGTACTCATCAAATTGGCAGTAATGGTCGGAGCGGATTTGTGCGGATCCGCGGAGCAAGTCCGCGGGAAGGCTCATCACCGTTAGATCCGCGCGACGCCGTCCGGGGCGCGAAGGACCAAGTTGAAACGATTGCGATTTGTTGATGCACATACCAGCCACACCCTCTTCCGGCTTGGCGGTCTTTTCCGCGCCGGCTGCGTCGAAATCCTCGCACGATGATCGCATCGCGTTGCGGTATTCTCCTTACCGGCACGAAAAATCCCGGCCGTCAAACCGCTTTCATTTGAACGCATCCCGCTCAAATGCTCCGGCGATTGATCCAGAGCATCATAGGCTGTGGCAATCCCCGTTAGAAGACCGCCATTGCCGAAGATCGTCGCTTCGGGAAAAAATCTGTCCGCCCCGGATACCGGGCGACGATCGGGCTTACCAGATTTGCGGATGCCTGACGACGACGGTACCGAGCAGCATGTCGTGAGCGGTGCGCTTGCGGTCGAACACCAGCGTGGTGAGCAGGATGAGCGGCGTCAGCAGCACGTTGCCGGCCCAGAACAGCACGGTGTGGACTATGGCCAGCATGCCGTCGACCGGCCGGCCGTCGAGGCGTTCGAGCCTGATGCCCATCATGCGCATGCCGGGTGTCGCCTGCTCGGCGCCGCCAAGCGTGGTGGCGACATAGATCAGCGCCACGGCGGGCACGAGGATGGAAAACAGCGCGAAACCGAGACCGAGCGTCAGAATGCCGAGCAGGAACACGACCACCGCAAACGGGATCGAGAGCAGGCCGACGAAGAGGTAGTCGAAGCAGAATGCCAGCACGCGCCTGGTACGTACGCCCTCATAGGCACGCCAGTCGTCCAGATGTGTCCGCAGAATCTCGCCTTCGAGCACTTCGGCGCTCATTTCCAAGTCCTTTCGCCAATGTCCGGCCGTTCGACCAGGCTGGCTTCAGGTGGTGGCGCCGAGGTCCGGATTCAAGAAAAACCGGCTATTTGTTGAGGATTTCGGCGATTTCCGGCGCGAAATAGGTCAGAACGCCGTCGCATCCGGCGCGCTTGAACGCCATCATCGATTCCATCATCACCGCCTCGCCGTCGATCCAGCCATTGGCGGCGGCCGCCTTCACCATCGCGTATTCGCCCGATACCTGGTAGGCAAAGGTCGGCATCGCGAACATCTCCCTGGCACGGCGGATGATGTCGAGATAGGGCATGCCCGGCTTGACCATGATCATGTCGGCGCCTTCCGACAGATCCTGGTCGATCTCGCGCATGGCCTCGTCGGAATTGGCCGGATCGAGATAGTAGGTCTTCTTGTCGCCCTTGAGCAGTCCGCCGGTGCCGATCGCCTCGCGATAGGGGCCGTAGAAGGCCGAGGCGAATTTGGTTGCGTAGGACATGATCGACAAATGGTTGAAACCGTTGGCGTCGAGCGCGTCGCGGATGGCGCCGATGCGCCCGTCCATCATGTCGGACGGTGCGATGATGTCGGACCCGGCCGCCGCCTGCAGCACGGCGGCGTCGGCAAGCACGCCCACCGTCTCGTCATTGACGATGATGCCGTCGCGCAGGACGCCGTCATGGCCATGCGAGGTGAACGGATCGAGCGCCACGTCGGTGATGATGCCCAGTTCCGGCGCCGCTTCCTTGATCTCACGCGTCACCCGGTTGATCAGATTGTCGGGATTGAGGATGTGCGAACCGAAATCGTCGCGCAGCGCCTTGTCGATATAGGGAAAGGTGGCGATTGCCGGTATGCCGAGGCCGCGGGCGCGTTTTGCCTCCTTGACCGCGAGATCGGGCGACAGGCGGAAAACGCCGGGCATTGCGTCGATCGGCTGGCGCTGGTTTTCCCCGTCGATGATGAAGATCGGCCAGATCAGGTCTGCGGGCGTCAGCGTGGTCTCGGCCACCATGGCACGCAGCCACGGAAACCGCCGCAGGCGGCGCATGCGATGGCTGCCGGTGATTTCATCGACACTTCGCGTGCCGCTCTGCACGGCACGGGTGATCTTGTTCATGGCGGGTCTCTCCTGGCGCGGCTGCTCTCTATCACGCCGGCGGCCCGCTTACAAAGGCTGCATTGACGCGGCCCGCCGCGCTTCGTAATCCTCAACCGCAATTCACGGGGAAGACGGTATTGACGGGCGATTTCGGCGGCGCAGGCGAGGTGGCATTTTCACGCCGGGGATGTGCCGGCGTCATCACCTTGCAAAGGCCGGCCGCCCTTAACGCGCTCACCCATGGCATGGTGCTGGCGATCGCTCGGGCCCTCGACGCCTGGGAGGCGGATGACGGGATCGCGGTCGTCCTCATCCGCGGCGAGGGCAGGGCGTTCTGCGCCGGCGGCGACATCCAGGCGATCTACCGCGCCGGACAGGCGGGTAAGCCGCTTTACCGGTTCTTCGCCGACGAATACCGCCTCAACACCCGTATCGAGGCCTATCCCAAGCCCTATATCGCGCTCATCGACGGCATCGTCATGGGCGGCGGAGTCGGCGTTTCCATCCATGGCAGCCACCGCGTGTTCACCGAAAACGCCCGTTTCGCCATGCCGGAGGTGACGATCGGCTTCTTTCCCGATGTCGGCGGCAGCCATTTCCTGCCGCGCCTGCCCGGCGAAGCCGGTATGTGGCTCGGGCTGACAGGCACGCGCCTCGGGCAAGGCGATGCGCTGCAAGTGGGTGTCGCCACCCATGCGGTGGAGGCGGGTGGGCTCGACGAACTCGCGGCGGCGCTGTCTTCCGGCGACGATGTGGGCACGACGCTGGCGCGGTTTTCCGCGATGCCGGAGAGGCAGATCGACGACAAGACCCTCGCGTCGGTCGCAGACATCTTCGCCGCCGCCACGCTCGGCGACCTTGTCGCCCGGCTTAGGGCGCGGGCCGGCGCGGCGGACACTTTCGCCCGGGCGGTGCTCGAACGGCTCAACACCTGCTCGCCAACCAGCCTCGGTGTTGCCTTCCGGCAGATCAGGGCCGGCCGCGCCCTTTCCATGCGCGAATGCATGGCGATGGAATACCGCATCGTCAGCCGCATGCTGCGCGGCTACGATTTCTACGAGGGCATACGCGCCGCGGTGATCGACAAGGACGGCGTGCCGCGCTGGCGGCCCGACACGCTGCAGGCGGTCGATCCTGCCTCGATCGACGAATATTTTGCGCCGCTTGGGGAGCATGAGCTCGATTTCGATCCGGGCGGTACCACATGATCAGCGGAAACATCGAGGAAACCGCCCTCAAGCCGGGGATCGTCGAGGTGACGTTCGTCTGGTTCCACCGGGTCATCGCCGCCTACTGCCTGCTGTTCGGCGTGTTCTACTGGATCAGGCTGATCGGCTATTACGAGGGCGATCTTTGGCGCTTCGACCTGATGCCGGTCTACTGGCAGATCGCCGCCGCTTCGCTTGCCGTCTTGTATCCGTTTGCCGCCGTCGGTCTTTGGACGACGGCCTCCTGGGGACCGGTCGTCTGGTTCGGCTGCGCTGCCGCCGAGGCGATCATGTATGTCGGATTTCCCGAGCTTTTCGGCGCGCGCCAGGCCGTCGTCATCTCCCACGGGCTGGTGGCTGCGATTTATTGCGTGTTCCGCGTTCTCCTGTTCCTGCAGAAGCGCAAGAACCGGCGTTAACGGAAAATTTGCTCTTTGTTTGATCGGGCTTTGGGTAAGCTCCTGTTAAGCTTGGCGTTTAAGTCGAATTTTAGATGCTTTCGATATTGTGCCGGCCATGGTGGACAGAAAACAACAACCACCGGGCGTTGAACGAGAGGCACAAAGATGATGAATGCACAGCCCGCCGGAATCCGACCGGCCGAGCAGGAGGAACATCAAAAGGCGATCCGCACGCTCTATCTGGAGTCGCTGCAGCTCGTCGAGCGGCTGCATCGCCGCCTGCTCGATGTCATCAAGGACGAATTCGATCGCAACGGCCGCTCGGACATCAATGCGATCCAGGCCCTGCTTCTGTTCAATATCGGCGAAGCCGAACTGACGGCCGGCGAACTGCGTTCGCGCGGCTACTATCTCGGCTCCAACGTATCGTACAATCTGAAGAAACTGGTCGATCTCGGTTTCATCAACCACCAGCGTTCGCGCGTCGACCGCCGGTCGGTGCGCATCAGCCTGACCGATCGCGGTCGCGAAATCGCCGAAACGGTCGGCAAGCTCTACGAGCGTCACGTCGGCTCGATCGAGCAGGTCGGTGGCATCAGCGCCGATGAATTCATGCAGATGAACAAGGCGCTGCAGCGTCTCGACCGGTTCTGGAACGACACCATCGCCTACCGGATGTAGGATTAGGCTGTATCGACACTCAGGTTTCGGGCACGGCGCGAGACGGATTTCGGCCCTGACAAGGCGAAAAGACCGCCGTGGTGCCGACCACCACAAGGGGTTTTCAACGATGTCAGGGCCGAAATCCGCCGCGTCCCTTGGGGATATGGTCTAAATCGCCCATTTCGGCGTCGCCAAACCTCGAAAGGGATCGGCCCTTCCATCGGTTCCGCTCCTGGAACTGGACGATTTCGCCTCATACCGTGCTCCAAATCCTGAATGTCGATACAGCCTAAGGCAGCATAGCCCGGCAGGACGGGCCCGCGGGAAGCGGGCCCGTTTTCGCGTGTCGGCCGGCTTCCCGGGTTTTTGACCGGTTTTCGCCAACTTACCGCCGCATTCCGATGGGAAGCGGGCAGGAGACAACCGTATCGCGCCGCCGCCCGAAGGGTCGGCGGGGCCGGTGCTGCTCATCCGATTGTGATTCGCGCTTTGTTAACGTTGAACATTATACTTTCGGAAACCATGTTGGGCGGGCAAGATACAACATTGAGGCGCGACAGGGCCAAGCTTGAGACCGGGTGACAGATGAACAAGAACCGCAGACAATTCCTCGCAACGGCCGGCGCGCTGGCGGCAACCGCGGCAACCGGTCAGGCGCAGGCGCGCGATCTGATCGAGAGTCTGCTCAACGCGCCGGGCCGCGGCAACTGGGACGACCAGTTCGATGCGCGTGCCGGCAACGGCAAGGTCGCGTCCAACCTGCCGATCTTCAGCCCCGAGACCGTCGGGTTCATCGAACAGGCGATCCAGCGCTATGTGAACATCGTCAACAGCGGCGGATGGCCCGTCGTGCCCGCGACCAAGAAACTCCATCTCGGCGCCTATGACCGGTCGGTCGAAACGCTGCGCAAGCGGCTGATGATCTCCGGCGACCTGTCGCCGCGCGCCGGCATCTCGTCGGCCTACGATACCTATGTCGATGCCGCGGTGAAACGCTTCCAGGCGCGCCACGGCCTTCCCGCCGACGGCGTTATGGGTCGCTATTCCTTTGCCGCAATGAACGTTTCGGCTCCGATCAGGCTGGGGCAGCTCGAAACCAATCTGGTTCGCCTGCGCTCGATGTCGGGCTTTCTCGGCGAGCGCTTCGTCATGGTCAACATTCCCGCCGCCCAGATCGAGGCGGTGGAGGGTGGTCGCGTGGTCCAGCGCCACACCGCGATCGTCGGCAGGACTTCCCGGCAGACTCCGATCCTCAACTCCAAGATCAACGAGGTCATCATCAATCCGTATTGGAACGCGCCGGTCTCGATCGTCGAGCGCGATATTATCCCGTTGATGCGCAAGGATCCGACCTATCTGACCCGCAACAGCATTCGCCTCTACGCGCCCAACGGCGACGAGGTCGATCCGGCGACCGTCGACTGGTCGACCGACGAGGCGGTGAACCTGCGCTTCCGCCAGGATCCGGGCAAGATCAACGCCATGGCTTCGGTCAAGATCAACTTCCCCAATCCGCACGCCGTCTACATGCACGATACGCCGCAGCAGAGCCTGTTCTCGCAGTTGCTGCGCTTCGAATCCTCGGGCTGTGTGCGCGTTCAAAACGTCCGCGATCTGGTCACTTGGCTGCTGCGCGATACCGATGGCTGGAACCGCTCGCGCTTCGAGCAGACCATCAAGAGCGGCGAGAGCGTGCCGGTCGAGCTTTCGGAACCGGTGCCGGTCTACTTCACCTATATTTCGGCCTGGGCGACCAGCGATGCGGTGGTGCATTTCCGCGACGATATCTATCGCCGCGACGGCGTCGACGAGCTGCAGATCTCGACGGCGCTGTAGCGCCGTCCACAGTCGGCCATCTCCTTCGCGACATGGTGCGACGTAGCGCTCTTGGCGGTTTTGCGCCAATTGTGCTACGGGCGCTGCTTTCCGGCACCGCCACGCACGAAGGACCACCCCATGAATGCCGAGCTCGACACGTTTTTCAACCGTTCCCTCGAAGAATGCGACGCGGAGATTTTCGGCGCCATTCGCGATGAACTTGGCCGCCAGCGCGACGAGATCGAGCTGATCGCCTCGGAGAACATCGTTTCCCGCGCCGTACTGGAGGCGCAGGGCTCGGTGATGACCAACAAATATGCCGAGGGTTATCCGGGAAAGCGCTATTATGGCGGCTGCCAGTTCGTCGACGTCGCCGAAACCCTCGCCATCGAGCGGGCCAAGCAGCTCTTCGGCTGCAACTTCGCCAACGTGCAACCGAATTCCGGCAGCCAGATGAACCAGGCGGTTTTCCTGGCGCTGCTGCAGCCCGGCGACACCTTCATGGGGCTGGACCTCAATTCGGGCGGCCATCTGACCCACGGCTCGCCGGTCAACATGTCTGGCAAGTGGTTCCACGTCGTCTCATATGGGGTGCGCCGCGACGACCACCTGCTCGACATGGACGAGATCGAGCGCCTGGCGCATGCGCACAATCCGCGCCTGATCATCGCCGGCGGTACCGCCTATTCGCGCATCTGGGACTGGGAACGCTTCCGCGACATCGCCGATTCGATCGGTGCCTATCTGATGGTCGACATGGCCCATATCGCCGGCCTCGTTGCCGGCGGCGTGCATCCCTCGCCGCTGCCGCATGCCCATGTGGTCACCACCACGACGCACAAGTCGCTGCGTGGCCCGCGCGGCGGCCTCATCCTGACCAATGACGAGGATATCGCCAGGCGCGTCAATTCCGCCGTGTTTCCGGGCCTGCAGGGCGGGCCGCTGATGCACGTCATCGCCGCCAAGGCGGTGGCGCTCGGCGAGGCGCTGCGCCCCTCGTTCAAGACTTATGCCGCCGATGTCGTCGCCAATGCCAGGGCGCTCGCGGCAAGCCTGAAGGATTCCGGCCTCGACATCGTGTCGGACGGCACCGACAACCATCTGATGCTGGTCGATCTCAGGCCGAAGAACGCTACCGGCAAACGCGCCGAAGCCGCGCTCGGCCGCGCCCACATCACCTGTAACAAGAACGGCATCCCGTTCGATCCCGAAAAGCCGTTCGTCACCTCCGGCATTCGCCTCGGCACGCCGGCGGGCACGACCCGCGGCTTCGGCGAGGCGGAGTTCCGCCAGATCGGCGACCTGATCGCCGAGGTACTCGACGGGCTGAAGGCAGCCAATTCCGACGACGGCAACGCCGCGGTCGAGGCGGCCGTGCGCGGCAAGGTCCACGATCTGACCGGCCGCTTTCCGATTTACGGGCATCTGGGCTAGAAAGCAGGCAAGGTTTGCGATTGGTTTGTCGTTGCAATGACCTGTTGTAGCCTGCCGGCACATATGCCATATATGTAACACTCCGTGTCGCCCGCTATCTGATATCTGGACGGCACGGCATATAAGGGCTCCTGCGGGAGCCCTTGCTATTTCCGAGGCATGCACGATGGACCGTGTAGCGGTTTTCATAGATTCCGGATACTTGTTTGCACAGGGCAGCGCAGCGATATCGGGAAGCAAGAAAAAGCGCTCCTCACTGGTCCTCGATCCGAAGGCGGCAGTTAAAGATCTTGAAGCGCTCGCTCTGCGGAAAGCGCCGGGCTGCAAGTTGCTTCGGATCTATTGGTATGATGGTGCGCTGGGCGGAATGCGCCCAACTCCCGATCAAGCCGTCCTGGCCGCACTCGACAACGTAAAGCTTCGGCTTGGCTTCGTTAACAGCGCCGGCCAGCAGAAAGGTGTTGATTCACTGATCGTAACCGATCTGATTGAACTCGCCAGATTGCAGTCGATCAGCGACGCCGTGCTTCTGTCGGGTGACGAAGACGTCCGTGTCGGGGTGCAAATTGCTCAAAACTTCGGAGTTCGCATCCACCTGCTGGGAATTGAACCCGCGCGTGCAAGCCAGTCGGTGCAACTTATCCATGAAGCTGATACGACACACGAATTGTCCAAAGAAGATGTTGGAGAATTTCTCTCGGTCAAGCCGGAACTACAGCGCGCAAGCGGGGAAACCGGAGTGAGTGGTTCCACATCGGCAGTGTCCGACGATGACGAACGCCCTCTGCAGCGGGCAGCGGGAGCATATGTGGCAGAGCTGACGGAAAGTCAGATTGCCGCGATCGAGGCTTACTGGAAAACCGAACGTGGTGTGCCTGGCGAACATGACAGGCCACTACTCGCAATTTGCCGTCAGTTACTGAACAGGGAACTCACCAGACCTGAAATAAGGCTGTTGCGCTCAACCTTCCAAAAGGAAGTGAAAATCCGCAGCACAAGAACGGACGAGTAACCTTGGACCAGATTTTCCAGTTCCTGCGGAGCCACTGACCATGCGCTGCCCCTACTGCCAGTCCGAAGACACGCAGGTGAAGGATTCGCGTCCCGCCGAGGATGGAAACGCGATCCGTCGCCGCCGTGTCTGCCCTTCCTGCGGTGGGCGTTTCACCACGTTTGAGCGCGTGCAGCTTCGCGATCTCATGGTGGTCAAGAAATCCGGTCGCAAGGTGCCCTTCGACCGCGACAAGCTCGTCCGCTCCATGGAAACGGCGCTGAGAAAACGCAATGTCGATCCCGAGAAGCTCGACCGCGCCGTTTCCGGCATCGTGCGTCAGCTCGAAAGTTCCGGCGACCTGGAGATCCCGTCGGAGCGGATCGGCATGGCGGCGATGGAGGCGCTGAAGGCGCTGGACGACGTCGCCTATGTCCGCTTTGCCTCCGTCTATCGCAATTTCCGCAATCTCGACGAGTTCCAGCAGGTACTCGGCGAACTGGAAGATGGCGGCGACCCGGAAACGGGAGACTGACGCTTGGTCGCGCGCGCCCGCGATGACGAGCGCTTCATGGCGGCCGCCATTCGCCTGTCGCGGCGCCATGCCGGCCTGACCGGCACCAACCCCTCGGTCGCGACGCTGATCGTCGACGGCGGTGGCGCGATCATCGGTCGCGGCGTCACCGCGCTCGGCGGCAGGCCGCACGCCGAAACCGCCGCGCTTGCCGAGGCTGGCGCGCGCGCCCGCGGTGCGACCGCCTATGTCACGCTCGAACCCTGCGCCCATCATGGCCGCACGCCGCCCTGCGCCGAGGCGCTTGTCGCTGCCGGCGTCGCGCGCGTGGTCGGTGCCGCCGCCGATCCCGATCCGCGCGTCTCGGGCAGGGGCTATGCGATCCTGCGGTCGGCCGGTGTCGAAGTGGTCGAGAACGTGCTTGCGGAGATCGCCGCCGACGCCATGGCCGACTACCTGATTCGATCCGTCAGCAAGCGGCCGGAAGTGATTCTGAAACTTGCCGTTTCCGCCGACGGCATGATCGGGCGGAAAGGCGAGGGTCAGGTGGCGATCACCGGACCGGCGGCCCGTGCTCGCGCCCATTTGATGCGCGCCGGCGTCCATGCCATCCTGGTCGGCAGCGGTACGGCCGGCGCCGACGATCCCGAACTGACCTGCCGGCTGCCCGGTCTGCAGGGCCGCTCGCCGATCCGCATCGTCGTCGGCAATGCCGCATCGCTCAGGCCGGATGCGAAACTGGTCGCGACCGCCGGGCAGGTGTCCACATGGCTGGCGCCCGGGGCTAGACCGGTCGACGCCGGCCTAGCGGCAACGCTCGCCGGGGCCGGCGTGCGCCTGCTGGCGACCGAGCACGATGACGGTCGCGTGGCGCTGCCGGAACTGATGGAGGATCTCGCCGCTAAAGGCGTCATGTCGGTGCTGGTGGAAGGCGGCGCCGGGATCGCTCGTTCGTTCATGGCCGACGGGCTGGTCGACCGCGTCGTCCTGTTTACGGCGCCGATGCAAATCGGTGCCGACGGCATCGCCTCGCCGTTGACGCGGGCGACCATGCCGGACGGTTTCGAGCTTGCACGCGAGGAAGTTCTCGGCGAAGACCGCTGTTTGGAATGGGTCAGGCTGGGAAGGCCGTAGGATGTTCACGGGCATCGTCACCGATATCGGCACCGTCGCCGCCGTCTCGCAGCGCGACGACGGTGTCAGGCTGCGCATCGAAACGAGCTACGACCCATCGACCATCGATATCGGCGCGTCGATCGCCTGCGCCGGGGTCTGCCTCACCGTCGTCGGGCTGCCGGACGAGGGCGCGAACGACCGCTGGTTCGAGGTGGAAGCCTGGGAGGAGGCGCTCAGGCTCACCACGGCGGCGACATGGCGCGCCGGCACGCATGTCAACCTGGAGCGAGCGCTCAAGGTCGGCGATGAACTGGGCGGCCACATCGTGTCCGGCCATGTCGATGGCCAGGCGCGCATCGCCGCCGTCGAGCAGGAAGGCGAGGCGGTCCGCTTCACGCTCGAGGCGCCGGCCGATTTCGCCCGTTTCATCGCGCCCAAGGGATCGGTCGCGCTCGACGGCACGTCGCTGACGGTCAACGCCGTCGACGGCAACCGGTTCGACGTGCTGCTGATCCGTCATTCTCTCGAGGTCACCACCTGGGGCGAACGCCGCGAGGGCGACATGGTCAACCTCGAGATCGACACCATGGCCAGATACGCTGCCCGCCTTGCGGAAGCACGAAAAGAGGCATAGACGAAGCCGCGAACACGATCTTTCGGTGCGTCGACGCCGCGCCTGATTCGGGGTAACGAATGTCAAAAACCGAAAAGCCGCATCTCCTGATCGTGGAGGCGCGCTTCTACGACGATCTATCGGATGCACTACTCGATGGCGCCAGGGCGGCGCTTGCCGAGGCCGGTGCCTCTTTCGACGTGGTCGCTGTGCCCGGCGCGCTGGAGGTTCCAGCCGCGATCGCCTACGCCGAAAACGGCACCCGCGACTATGACGGCTATCTCGCGCTTGGCTGCGTCATCCGTGGCGAAACCTATCATTTCGAGATCGTCGCCAACGAATCGAGCCGCGCGCTTTCCGATCTGGCGATTGGCTGGGATCTTGCGATCGGCAACGGTATCCTGACAGTGGAGAACGAGGCCCAGGCTTGGGCGCGCGCCCGCCGCAGCGAGGGCGACAAGGGCGGCTTTGCCGCGCGCGCCGCGCTGACCATGATCGAACTGCGCGAGAAAATGCGGTCGTGATCGGCGTCGAGGACGATAGGCCGGCGGAGCCGGCGCGGCCGGCCAACAAGCGCGGCGCGGCGCGGCTGGCGGCCGTGCAGGCACTCTACCAGATGGATGTTGCCGGCGCCGGGCTTCTGGAGACCGCCGCCGAGTACGAGGCTTACCGCCTCGGCAAGGAGATAGACGGTTCCCAGTACCGCGAGGCCGATGCGCAATGGTTTCGCGCCATCCTGGCCGGCGTTGTGGAAAACCAGAAGCAGATAGATCCCATCGTGCGCCAGTCGCTGCTCGAAGGCTGGCCGTTGTCGCGGCTGGATTCGACGCTCCGGGCCATTCTGCGCTCGGGCACGTTCGAACTGATGCGCCGCCGCGACGTTCCGGTCGCCGTCATCGTCAACGAATATGTCGACATCGCCCACGCCTTCTACGAGGGCGAGGAACCGAAACTGGTGAACGCGGTTCTCGATCGCGTGGCGAAGCGCGTCCGCGAAGGGCAATCGTGAGCATGGAAGTCGGGCGCGAGGCGCGGCGCACGGCGTTCATCCTGTCGGCCAGCCAGGCGGTCGTCGGTTCGGCCGCGCCGGTGGCGATCTCCATGGGCGGACTTGCCGGCCTCTACCTGCTCGGCGACGACAAGTCGCTCGCAACCGCGCCGATCACCGGCTTCAATGTCGGAACCGCGCTCGGCGCGCTGCCGGCCGCCGCCCTGATGCGCTGGGTCGGCCGCCGCTATGGCTTCATGTCGGGCACCGGCGTCACCGCGCTTGGCGGCGCGGTGGCCGCGGCCGCCCTGTTCGCGCACAGTTTCTGGTTCTTTGCCCTCGGACTGATGTTCATTGGCTGCGGCAATGCCTTCGTGCAGCAATATCGGTTCGCCGCCGCCGACAACGCGCCGGAACCGTTCAAGCCGAAGGCGATCTCCTGGGTGCTCGGCGGGGGCATGTTCGCCGCCATCATCGGCCCGCAGACGGTCATCCATACGCGCGAACTGTTCGCGCCGGTCATGTTCGCCGGATCGTTCGTCGCCGTCATCGGCCTTGCCGCCGTCGGCGCGCTCGTGCTGTCGCTGCTGCGCCTGCCGAAGGATTCGGTCTCCACCACGATGGGGACGGACGAACCGGCGCGCCCGCTCTCTCAGATCGTGCTGCGGCCGCGTTTCATCTCGGCGCTCGTCTGCGGCGTTGGCGCCTACACGATGATGAGCTTCGTTATGACCGGCGCGCCGCTGGCCATGGTCGGTTGCGGTTTTACGCCCGACGAGGCGACGCTCGGCATCTCCTGGCATGTGCTGGCCATGTTCGCGCCAAGTTTCTTCACCGGCCGGCTGATCGCCCGCTTCGGCCGCGAGGCTGTGGTGGCGACCGGTCTGTTCCTGCTGATCGCCTGCGCGCTGGTCGCGCTTTCCGGCATCGCGCTGTGGCAGTTCTGGACGGCGCTGATCCTGCTCGGCATCGGCTGGAACTTCGCCTTCATCGGCGCCACCGCCATCGTCGCCGAATGCTATCGCCTGTCGGAGCGTAACAAGGTGCAGGGTTTCCACGATTTCCTGCTGTTCGGCCTGGTCGCCTTCGCCTCGCTCATGTCCGGCCGCATCTACAATATCGGCGGCTGGGAAATGCTGAACTGGATCGTTCTGCCGGTGACCTTCGTATGCCTTGCCGCGCTGGCCTATCTGACCTTCAGCCGGCATGGCGCCGCGCTGCGCGGCTGAATCTCCGCCTGCAGATCCGAAGACCCGGCATTTGGCGTCAATTCACAGCTAGACCTTGACGTTGGCGGGTCGCATGCGCATAAGCCGCTGCGATAGCCCGGCAGGCTTTGCGACAACGCAACCTCCGGCAAAGTCCGAAATATCCGGAGAGGGGTTCTTCCGGATCAATCAAACCGAGGAAATTGGCAATGACCATGCTCTACATCGTCATCGCCTGCGGTCTTCTGGCTGTGCTTTACGCCATCTGGGCGACACAGTCGGTGCTCGCAGCCGATCAGGGCAATGCCCGCATGCAGGAAATCGCCGGCTACATCCGCGAGGGTGCGCAGGCCTATCTCAACCGCCAGTACACGACCATCGCCATCGTCGGCGTCGTCGTCTTCCTGCTGGCCTGGTGGCTGCTGTCGGGTATCGCCGCGATCGGCTTCCTGATCGGTGCGGTACTGTCCGGCGCAGCCGGCTTCATCGGCATGCACATTTCGGTGCGCGCCAATGTGCGCACGGCCCAGGCGGCCTCGGTTTCGCTGGCCGGCGGCCTCGAAATCGCCTTCAAGTCGGGCGCGATCACCGGCCTTCTGGTCGCCGGTCTCGCCCTGCTCGGCGTCTCCGTCTACTACTTGATCCTCATCGGCTCGATGGGGCTTGATCCGGAAAGCCGCAACGTCATCGACGCGATGGTTGCGCTCGGATTCGGCGCCTCGCTGATCTCGATCTTCGCCCGCCTTGGCGGCGGCATCTTCACCAAGGGTGCCGATGTCGGCGGCGATCTCGTCGGCAAGGTCGAAGCCGGCATCCCGGAGGACGATCCGCGCAATCCGGCGACCATCGCCGACAATGTCGGCGACAATGTCGGCGACTGCGCCGGCATGGCCGCCGACCTGTTCGAGACCTACGCGGTGACCATCGTCGCCACCATGGTCCTGGCCTCGATCTTCTTCGACGGCGCCGTGGCGCAGACCCTGATGATGTTCCCGCTGGTCATCGGCGCCTCCTGCGTGGTGACTTCGATCGTCGGCACCTTCTTCGTCAAGCTCGGCTCCAACAACTCGATCATGGGCGCGCTCTACAAGGGCTTCTGGGCGACGGCGGTGCTGTCGGCCGTGGCACTGGCGCTGATCGTCTGGGGCTGGCTCGGCGCAGGTACCGAGTTCACCACCTCCAACGGTACGATGTTCAACGGCCGCTACCTGTTCTACTGCGGTCTCGTCGGCCTTGCCGTCACCGGCCTGATCATCTGGATCACCGAGTACTACACCGGCACCGGCAAGCGTCCCGTGGTCTCGATCGCCCAGGCGTCGGTCACCGGTCACGGCACCAATGTGATCCAGGGCCTGGCGGTGTCGCTCGAGGCGACCGCGCTGCCGGCCATCGTCATCATCGCCGGTATCATCGTCACCTACAATCTCGCCGGCCTGTTCGGCATCGCGATCGCGGTTACCACCATGCTGGCGCTGGCCGGCATGGTCGTGGCGCTCGACGCCTTCGGACCGGTCACCGACAACGCCGGCGGCATTGCCGAGATGGCCGGTCTCGATCCGGAGGTGCGCAAGTCGACCGACGCGCTCGACGCCGTCGGCAACACCACCAAGGCGGTCACCAAGGGCTATGCCATCGGTTCGGCCGGCCTCGGCGCGCTGGTGCTGTTTGCGGCCTATACGGAGGACCTGAAGTTCTTTGCCGCCAACGCAGCGCCGGGCTCGTTCTTCGAGGGCGTTGCCGTCGACTTCTCGCTCTCCAACCCCTACGTCGTGGTCGGCCTGCTGTTCGGCGGCCTGCTGCCTTATCTGTTCGGCGGCATTTCCATGACCGCCGTCGGCCGCGCCGGCGGCGCGGTGGTCGAGGAGGTGCGCAAGCAGTTCCGCGAAAAGCCCGGCATCATGGAAGGCAAGGAGAGGCCCGACTACGGTCGTGCCGTCGACATGCTGACCCGCGCCGCGATCAAGGAGATGATCGTGCCGTCGCTGCTGCCGGTGCTGTCGCCGATCGTCGTGTTCGGCGTCATCTACGCGATCGCCGACAAGAACAACGCGCTTGCCGCGGTCGGCGCCATGCTGCTCGGCGTCATCGTCACCGGCCTGTTCGTGGCCATCTCCATGACCGCCGGCGGCGGTGCCTGGGACAATGCCAAGAAGTCGTTCGAGGATGGTTTTACCGACAAGGACGGCGCCAAGCACGAAAAGGGTTCCGAGGCCCACAAGGCGTCGGTGACCGGCGACACGGTGGGTGATCCCTACAAGGACACGGCCGGCCCGGCGGTGAACCCGATGATCAAGATCACCAACATTGTCGCCCTGCTGCTGCTGGCGGTGCTTGCGCACTGACCACGGCTGCAACGGCACAAACGAAAACCCGCGGAGAGCGATCTCCGCGGGTTTTTTGCTCTGGAGGGCTCTTTGGACGCCGGTTCCGGCGTCGCTACGGCCGCCGGCCCAGGTCCGGCGCCTGGCCGCTGCTCAGGCCGGAGAGCAACTGGCCGATGAAATTATTGTCCTTGCCGCCGGTCGGCGTCGTCTTGGAGATGAAGTCGAACACCTTGCCGTCCTGCAGCCCGTAATGGGCGATATTGGTTACCCGCTCGTCGTCGCCGAAATAGACGGCAAGCACCCGCTGGTCGACGATCTTGGCCTTCATGAAGGCGGCGTTCTTCACCCGCTTCTGCGAAATGTAGTAGAAGGCCTCGTTGTCGAAGGTCGCCGTCGTCGACGGTGTGCCGAGCGCCAGCAGCACCTGTTCGCGACTCGAGCCGACAGGCACCAGCTCCAGCGCCTGTTCGTCGACCACATAGCCCTGGGTCAGCGTCGTGCGTGGGTTAAGTGTCTCGGCGACGTTGGTACAACCGGCAAGCGCCACGGCTGCCGCCGCCAGGGGTGCCAGCGCCGATACGGTCAGTGACTTGCGAATGCTCAAAACCATCTCCACATCAATCCCCGCCGCCACGGCTTGCGCCGGGCCGGAAACTCGGTAAACCAGCTGCGGCGCCGATGCAACCTGATGCCAACTCCGATCCGCACGGGATCGGGTCGCCGGAGTGCCGTCAGAGGAGACGGATTTCCATGTTCAAGCGCTTGTTCGGCTCCGCAACCCGCGCCAACCGCGCGATTGCCGATGCCGTATACGGTCAAATCGTGGCGGCCGCGCGGCAGCCTGTATTCTATGCCGAACACGACGCGCCGGATACCCCGCTCGGGCGATTTGAGATATTGTCCCTGCACATGGTGCTTTTCCTGCATCGCCTGCGCGGCGAGCAGGGCGCCGCCGCCGCCCTCGGCCAGGATATCACCGACATGTTCTTCCAGGATGTCGACCATTCGCTGCGCGAGCTCGGCATCGGCGACATGGGTATCCCGAAGCGGATGAAGAAGCTGGCGCGCATGTTCTACGGCCGAGCCAGGGCCTATGGCGAGGCGCTTGATGCCGGCGACCGCGATGAACTGGCCGCCGCGCTGGCGCGAAACGTGCGTCCTGACGCGGAAGACTGGCCCGGCGCGCCGGACCTCGCCGGTCACGTGATCGCGGTGAGCGATCGTCTCCGCGAGCAGCCGATCGCGGACATCCTGCGTGGCCGGGTCGGCTTTGAGATGGGCGGGGCTGCGGACAGATGATCGACAGGCAAGCCGCTCCGTCGCCGGCAGGCCCGATAAGCCGTCGCATCCGCGTCTCGACCATCCCAAGAGCCGGCATGCGGCTGGAAATCGTCGCCGATGACGGTCAGCGCGCCGCGCTCGCCAAAGCCCATGGCCTTTTGGCGGTCGACGCCTTCGAGGCGACGCTCCTTGCCGAGACCTGGCAGCACGACGGCGTTCGCCTCACCGGGCGGGTCAAGGCGCGCATTACCCAGCAATGCGTGGTGACGCTGGAGCCGGTCGAAGCCGACATCGACGAACCGGTCGATTTGGTGCTGGTGCCCGAAATCGCAGACGACCGCATTCGCGCCACCATCGGCCACGAGATCGTGATCGACGTCGACGATCCGGATGATCCGGACACGTTCTCCGGCGACGGTATCGACGCCGGCGCCATCGCCGAGGAGTTTTTCGCCCTGGCGATCGACCCCTATCCGCGCGGGGATGGAGCCGAGATCGAGCCGTCGACCGATGCAGCGGCCGATGACGAGAATCCGTCGCCCTTTGCCGAGTTGGCGAGGCTGAAACGCGGTGGAAACGCCTGATTTTGCGGGACTGGCCTGTGGCCAAATGCCGAAACCGGTTGTGCGGTGTTGTAAAATCGCTATTTTTCGCCGACTTTGCGTGGGCGTCCTCGGAGGGGAAAACTTGGCAGGCCAGGCGTGATCAGGATTTCGATTGACGCGATGGGCGGCGACCACGGACCCGAGGTCGTCATTCCCGGCATGCTCAAGGTGCTTGAGCGCCGCGACGACGTGCGCTTTGTCCTGTTCGGCCAGGAAGAGGTCGTCCGCCCGGTGCTGGAGCGTTATCCGCGCGTCCGCGACGCTTCGCACTTCGTCCACTGCGATGTCGCCGTCAAGATGGACGACAAACCGAGCCAGGCATTGCGCCGGGGTCGCAAGGTTTCCTCCATGTGGAAGGCGATCGAGGCGGTCAAGGACGGCGATGCCGAGTTCTGCGTCTCCGCCGGCAATACTGGCGCGCTGATGGCGATGTCGAAATTCTGCCTGCGCATGATGCCCGGCATCGAGCGGCCGGCGATTGCCGCCATTTGGCCCAACCTGCGCGCCGAGAGCGTCGTGCTCGACGTCGGCGCGACCATCGGCGCCGGCGCGCGGCAGCTGGTCGACTTCGCCATTCTGGGCGCGGCGATGGCCCGCGCGCTGTTCCAGATCGACAAGCCCTCGCTTGGCCTGCTGAATGTCGGCGTCGAGGAGATCAAGGGCCAGGAAGAGGTCAAGGAGGCCGGTGCCATGCTGCGCGCCGCGCAACTCGAATCGATGGACTATGTCGGCTTCGTCGAAGGCGACGATATCGGCAAGGGCACCGTCGATGTCGTGGTGACGGAGGGGTTTTCCGGCAATATCGCGCTCAAGACGGCCGAGGGCACCGCCCGCCAGATCGCCGAATATCTGCGCGCCGCGATGAGCCGTACGCTGATGGCGCGCATCGGCTATTTCTTCGCCCAGAACGCCTTCCGCCGGCTGCGCGAGCGCATGGATGTGCGCAAGGTCAATGGCGGCGTGTTTCTCGGCATGAACGGCATCGTGGTCAAGAGCCATGGCGGCACCGACGACGAAGGCTTTGCCGCGGCGATCGAACTTGGCTATGACATGGTCCGCAACGGGCTTTTGGACAAGATTCGTGCGGACCTGGAGATTTTCGGCGCGCTGCCGGAATCGGTCGGCCTTGCTTCCGATGGCGCCGCTGCGGGTACGGGGCAATAGGACCAGATAGTGTGATCAGATCAGTCGTCAGAGGCATCGGCTCCGCCCTGCCGCGCCGCGCCGTTGCCAATGCCGAACTCGAAGGCATGGTCGAGACCTCCGACGCCTGGATCGTGCAGCGCACCGGTATCAGGCAGCGCCATATCGCTTCCGACGATGAAACCACGGCGTCGCTCGGCGAGGCGGCGGCGCGGGCGGCATTGGCCGATGCGGCCATGACCCCCGACGATCTCGATGCGATCATCGTCGCCACCTCGACGCCCAACAACACCTTTCCCGCCACCGCGGTCGACATCCAGAACCGGCTCGGCATGCATCACGGCTTTGCCTTCGACATGCAGGCAGTGTGTTCCGGTTTCGTCTACGCCATGGAAACGGCCGACATGCATGTGCGCTGCGGCGGCGCAAGGCGGGCGCTGGTGATCGGCGCCGAGACGTTTTCGCGCATTCTCGACTGGACCGACCGGTCGACCTGCGTGCTGTTCGGCGATGGCGCCGGCGCGCTGGTGGTCGAGGCCGCGCAAGGCGAGGGCACGGTCGCCGATCGCGGCGTCCTCGCGTCGAGCCTTCGCTCCGACGGCACCCATAAGGAAAAGCTCTATGTCGACGGCGGCCCGTCGACCACCGGAACTGTCGGCCATCTGCGCATGGAGGGGCGCGAGGTCTTCAGACATGCCGTCGGCATGATCACCGACGTCGTCGAGGACGTGTTCGCCAAGGCCGGGCTGCCGGTCTCGGCGCTCGACTGGTTCGTGCCGCACCAGGCCAACAAGCGCATCATCGATGCGTCGGCCCGGAAACTGGGCATTCCCGACGAGAAGGTGGTGATCACCGTGGACAGGCACGGCAACACGTCAGCCGCCTCGGTGCCGCTGGCGCTTGCAACCGCCGTAGCCGATGGCCGCATAAGGAAGGGCGACCTGGTGCTGCTCGAGGCGATGGGTGGCGGATTTACCTGGGGTGCAGTGCTGTTGCGCTGGTAGCGGTCGGCCGTTGCGTTAACCGCGATGGTCCTTGACCGCGCTGGCACATTCTAGTTTACTGATTTTCATTGCTGTATCACTCAATTAGAGATTGCAAGGCCGGCCCATGGGGGGAAAAACGATAACGCGTGCTGACCTCGCGGAGGCGGTGTACCGCAATGTCGGCCTGTCGCGGACCGAATCCGCCCAGCTGGTTGAAATGGTGATCGACGAGATCTGCGACGCCATCGTACGTGGCGAGACGGTCAAGCTGTCCTCGTTCGCGACCTTCCAGGTGCGCTCGAAAAAGGAGCGCGTCGGACGCAACCCGAAGACCGGCGAGGAAGTTCCGATATTGCCGCGGCGGGTGATGACCTTCAAGGCGTCGAACGTTTTGAAGGGACGGATCCTGGAAAGCCACAAGACAGCGACGGAAAACGCGGGCTAATCCCCTGATCTTGTCTTGAACGGGGTTGAATGTCTCGGTGCAACTCGCTGATATACTCGGCGAATCAACTACCGTACCGTGGATTCGCTCATGGACAAGAACCCCGACGCGTTCAGGACGATCAGCGAACTGGCTGACGACATGGATTTGCCCCAGCATGTGCTGAGGTTCTGGGAGACGCGGTTCTCGCAGATCAAGCCGATGAAGCGCGGCGGCGGGCGGCGCTACTACCGGCCCAACGACGTCGACCTGATCAAGGGCATCCGCTACCTGCTCTACGACCAGGGCTACACGATCAAGGGCGTGCAGAAGCTGCTGCGCGAAAACGGCGTGTCCTATGTGGTGGCGCTTGGCGCCGGCAATGCGGAGGCGGCCGAGGCGATCATGGCGAGCCGCCAGGCATCCGACGCGCTGCAGGCCGAAGACGAGATGGTCGGCAAGGCCAAGCCCCGGCCGGGACGCCGCTTTCTCGGCCTCGGCAAGGCGGAGGACGGCGGCGAGGAAAGCGCTGCGTCCGGCGAAAGGCAGTTGTCGAAGGACAATCACGCATTGCTGCAGGAGACGCTGTTCGACCTGCTGGAATGCAAGCGGCTGCTCGACCAGGCGCGCTGACGCCGCCGGCAGTGTGCGAAACCAGGGGAGGAAACCCGTTGAGCGTGTTCATGCTGGTCGATACCCGGATCGAGGATCCCGAGGCCTACGAGGAGTACAAGGCGCTCGCCCGGCCGATCGTCGAGAAATATGGCGGTATCTACCGGGCCCGCGGCGGCGAACTGAAGGTGCTCGAGGACGATCTGTGGACGCCGTCGCGCCTGGTCGTGATCGAGTTTCCCGACATGGCGAGCATGGAGACCTTCTATAATTCGGACGAGTACACGCCGCTGCGCGCCATCCGCCGCGCCAACGCCAAGTGCTCGATCGCCGTGGTCGAGGGTCTTTAGGCCGTATCGACATTCAGGGTTTGGAGCGCGAAATGGATGATTTTGTCCATACTGCGCTCCAAACCCCGAATGTCGATTGGACCTAAGGCCCGAAGACAAGGGGCGATCTATGATGATGGGTGGCAGCCGGACCGCCGGGCGGCCGTCACACCGCGATGCGATTATCCTCGCGAACCAGTGGGAAAAATGCGCCATCGATATCGAAGGATAGGTCGATCAGCTTCTGGTCCATGCAGTATTCTGCAAAATCGACGAGGTTCTGCCTGTTGGCGTCGTAGCCGTTTTTCCAAACGTCGGGAGCAAACCCGACCATTTCGCTTTCGAGCAGGTTCCTCGAATGCATCAGCATCGAGTAGTTCGGATCGACATATGCGTCGCGCGCCATTGCTTTGGCATCGTTGAATGCGTCGAAGAGCGCGACTGCCAGTTCGGGATTGTCTTCCAGCAGGGCGCGCTTGACAGCGAGCACGTGCATGATGGGAAAGTATCCGCGTTTTCGGAAGTAGCTTCCATTCGTTTCCTGCCAGTTC
Organism: Rhizobiaceae bacterium; assembly: GCA_041397625.1. Lineage (GTDB taxonomy): Bacteria > Pseudomonadota > Alphaproteobacteria > Rhizobiales > Rhizobiaceae > JAWKWH01. The sequence goes on along the minus strand of JAWKWH010000002.1, from coordinate 685,302 downwards.
GCAAACAGTCGGCTGATACCCTGATCGGGAGTCATGATGGCCTCGGGCGGGTGCGGATTGATGTAGGCATCATAGGTGCCGTTGCGCAGCGCTTCGACAAGGTCCGTGCCGGGGGGCACGGGGTCGAGGGTGACTTCGCCGCCATAGTCGGTGTCGATTTCCTCGGGGTGCTGGCATTGCCACCGAATGTCGCGCCAGTCGACGCCGTATTCGCGCTTGAGGTCTCCCTTCGCCAGTACCGACATCGTGACCTGGAACGCCCAGATCACCACCCGCTTGCCGACCAGGTCCTGCGGCGACGAGATATTCGCTGCGTCGCTGACGAAAATATGGTTCTGGCTGAACAACCGCCGGGGAAAGATGGGAAGCGCGACCAGGTCGTCCATTCCTTGGTCCCGGGCTACCAGATAGGAGGCCAGGGACACTTCGGCGGCGTCAAACTCGCGGTCGACCAGCATTCTCTTGTGGCGATCAACGCCATGCCTGCGCGGCGGCACCATCCCGACTTCCAGAAATTCGACGCCGCGATCTGTCTTGGGGCGGATGCGCCCGTCAAAGAGCGGCAGGTGGCGATCGTAGAGGTCAATCGCGATTGTCAGATCGTTCGCGGGCATTGGGTACAACTCCAGTCCTGAAATCGAAGGCGTCCTGATGTCGATAGACCAGTCAGGAGCCATTGAAACGGGGTTGCATGCGTCTTCGCCAATAAAGATTCTTTTTTATTGATCTGTTTTTGTTGCTAGGATTGATCGCTCCGCCGCATCCGTCGAGGCGGACGAGGAAAGGGGTGGTGTTTCACATGGCGGTGACGCTTGATCGGCTGAAGAGCTTTGTGGTGTTGGCGCGTGTCGGCAACTTCCATCAAACGGCGGCCGTCATCGGGCGCACGCAACCTGCGGTTACGGCGCAAATCAAATCCCTTGAGGAAGCATTGAGCGTACCGCTGTTTTTCCGGCGGACTCGAAGCGTCGAACTGACACCGGAAGGCGAGGTGCTTTTCGCCAGGGTCGAGAGAATTGTCGACGAGATCGATGAGATCGTTCACGATTTCAGGAGAATAGCGACACTGGAAACGGGCGAGGTCCGCGTTGGCGCCACGCCGACGCTGGCGAGTTACATGTTGCCCGACATCATGAGGAAATTCCGTCAGCAGTTTCCCGATGTAAGGTTGCATTTCACCGATGAGCCGACGACCAGGTTGGAGCAGCTGGTGGCGGATCGGGCCTTGGATTTCTACTTCGGACCGGCGCCGTCGCGTGCGTCAGCGCTTTCGTTCAAGTTTTTGGCGAACGATCCCTACCAGGTAGTCGTTCCGAAGAATCATGAGCTTGCTCATGCAGCCCGGGTCTCGGTCGCCGAACTTCCCAGATACCGGGTGTTGCTGATGCACAAGAACACCATGGTCCGCAAGGAGATTGACCGCTTCCTCGCAAGACATTCGATCTTCATCGAACCCGAGGAAGAAGTCACCAATCACTTTACACTTGGCGGGCTGGTGGAGGCCGGTATCGGCATAACTCTCCTGCCCGCAACGGCGCTACCTCTGATTGCGCACCCCGGCGTTCGGGTCGTCGATTTGATCGAGGCCGACTTCGTCAGACGGCTCGGCGTCGCAACCCGCGTGGATTATCGGCCTGCGCCGGCAGCCAAGGCATTCCTGACGATGATCTCGCCGCATGTTCGCCGCTACTGTTCGGCCGGAGCCGGACGGACGTAGATCGGCGAACGATCGAGAAAATTTATCAATAAATTTCAAATGAGGATTTGTCAGGCTGGCTTCCCGGCTTGAAACTGTCAGGCAACGTGGCGGCATTGCTCGTGACGCTTGATCGTACGGTGTCTTGTTCAGCGGCGCGACAATGAATTGCGGAAAGCTCAATACATGCATACCAAGATCGAGAACCTTGTCGAGAATCTCAGGCTTATTACGGCAGAGACCGAAACGACTGCGGACATTCTCGAGAAAGTACGGCCGTTGATAGTGGAACTGGCGAAGAAGCCGGATTGGGTTCTGCCGGAGTACCGCAAGTGCAACGAGGAGCAGGGGTTCGGAGTACATCTGCTTCATGAAGAAGAAGACCACAGTCTTGCCGTGCTGATGGCGGCGTGGCTGCCGGGTTTCGGAATTCCGCCGCACAATCACGGTACCTGGTCCGTGATTGCGGGCATTGAGGGTACGGAACGCAATACGATGTGGGAAATCGCGGAAAAGGACGAGAGCCGCGGTTATGCAAAGATCAGGGAATCTGGGCGGGTCGATATCGGCCCGGGGGATGTTCTGGCTTCCGACGAGTCGGCCATCCACAGCGTGAGCAATGACGGCGAGGAAACGACTTTGTCGCTGCATGTCTACGGGAAGAACATCAACCACACCGTGCGCCACGGCTTCAACCCGGTCGAAGACACGTTTGCACGGCTGACCGTCAAGATCGAGTAACCGCAGCGAGATCGAACGAGAAATACGCCGGAGTTTGCGTGGTTTGCAGTCTTGGATGTCACCGAGGCTATCGTGTATCCAGTTCGCAAACCGCCGCTAGGATCGTGTTCGCCCCGCAACGCAAATCGTCCTTCTCCGCCCATTCCTCGGGACAGTGGCTTCTTCCTTCCCGGCACGGAACGAAAACCATCGCCATGGGGGCAATCTGCGCCATGGAACGAGCGCTCCTAAGTGCCGACGCCCGACGTTCCCATATCATTGAGCACGATCTCGCCGGACTTCTTCGTGGTGATCTTGCGGCCCGCTACTCGGCATTCGCAACGGCCATCACAAACGGGTTCATGTCGCCGAATGAGGCACGTCGCACCGAGAACATGCCGCCGCGCGAAGGAGGTGACGAGTTTCTGCAGCCACTCAATATGGGGCAGAGCGGCGGCTCTTCCGCGACCGCATGAACTGCACTCATGGCCAACCAGCGCGCATCAATGAGAGACGTTCTACAACCGGTCTATAGCCGCTGATTCGCAGTGGCGGTCGTTTCAGTGGCGCCTCTATAGTTTCCAGTTGCAGGCATTCGCCAGCTTCTGTGCCAACTCGCTCACGTTTCCGAGCTCGAATTGCGCGTCGACCCTATGTCGGCTTTCCAGCCGGACCACAAGCCGTTCATTGTTCCGCAGAGAACGAATGAACGGTATCGACTGCGATCCTGACCAGAGCCCGACGCCCCGGCGGTTCGATGAGACACGCCAGCGAAACGTTTTGGCCTGATCGTCCCCAATTCGGATTGTCACCTGCGCTGAGTCTCCGGTGATGTAGGAATTCGACGAAAGTACAGCGCTGGTAGTGTTCTCATAGCATCGTAGCATGAGGATCAGCTCGCCTTCGCCTATGCCCGTGCTAGATACTGCCACCGGCAGAAGATACGCTTGGACTTCGGGGCTATCGTCGATAGCAGATTTTCCCTCACGCACTACCCAAGACGACACCGGTTCGGCATTCTCAGAGGACATAGGATCATCGTCAGCCGATGAATATTCCGTCGCTTCGCCAACGGGAAAGATTCGATCGTAACAGTTTAGGCGCTGCAAACTGTCCGTGATTGCGGCACACGCGCGGGGATCATCTGTTTCGCCGCGCGCCGAACTAACCGCGGCGAGTATTGCTACCAACGCGAAAGTAATCTTCTGCATCACTTCCCCTCCCTATTTTGATGATGCCGCACACACCGTGAAAAGTAAAAATTCTTCACGACGGATGGAGAGAATGAGGCCTATCTTGACGCGTCGTCTTTGGCGGTGACGTTAGCCCGGAATTCCGATCCGCAGCGTTATAGATATCAGGTGTGCGCTTCCATGCCGCTTGAACAGCGCCGACGCCAATGATGCGCAAACGTATCGAATTTATACACTAACGCATTGATTATGCGTCATTATGCGCGTGACAGAAGTGGCATGTGATGTCATGCTTCAGACGGTCGACGGGGCGATTGCAGCGCTCCCGCCGACCTCACCAGAACCGATCGCGAAAGGATCAATTATGGCTAAGCAAACCAATATCACGAAACAGCGACGCGTCACGAATTCCGCAAGTATTTGCCGGGCGCGTGACATGCTGGTGAAGGCCAACAACATGGCGAGCATTCTTCAAGAATTGTTGGAGAGAATGTGTGTAGCGCCGGCGTCAGCGTTCCGGAATCCTCCTGAGGTCAATTTATTCCATGTCACCGACTTCGAGAGGGAGCGTTTCTGCTTTGCGAACAGCATGACGCTCGATTTCATTGAGGAGGCGGAGAGCGCCTTGGATCTTATGCTCAAAGGCAAAGACCCGTTGGACGCGGAAGCAGACTGACTTCCGATTACATCAAGGGCCGCTCCGTCTACTGGCCGGGGCGGTTTTCTCCGTCAGTCAAGCTGTCGAAGTCCGCGCTCCTCGTACACTCTTGGCTCAGGGCGCTTCTCATCCTCAATTGCCCGGTCGATGGCGTCGATTTGCAATTGGACGTCGTATATTTTCTTCGCGGCATGTTTCGGCTCGTCGGCTGGATAGGCCGCACATGCTCGACGTTCCATTACCAAACTGTCCCGGATGCGCACCAGATGGCCGACGTGGTCTAGAAGCTCTTTATCGCTCACTGGTCTACCTCCAAGTGTGTCCCGTTACCCGCTTCGTTACCCTTGGCCTTTTGGCCTCTTTCTTGAGGCTGTGAGCTTCCTGTTAAGTCCTTGGTTTTATTGGTCGGAGCGGCGGGATTCGAACCCACGACCCCTTGACCCCCAGTCAAGTGCGCTACCGGGCTGCGCTACGCTCCGAACCGGCGCGGACTATAGGCAATTCGACCTTGTGGTCAACCGAATTCGCCGCCGCTCCGGTCCCGCGCCGCGCGGGCCGCCTGATGGCGCTGTTCCAGGGCGAAACAGGCCCAGACCATGCCGAGCAGGAGATAGAAATGGCGCCAGTGGTCGATGTCGATCACGGTTGCAAGCGCGACGTGGCCTACGAGCACGATATAGGCGCAAAGCAGGAATGGCTGCCAGGGGCGCGGACGGAACAGGATCTTTAAACCGGCCGCAAATGTCCATGAGATCAGCGTCAGGAAGGCGGCGAAGCCGAGCCAGGAATAGTCGAGCAGGGTTTTGAGCCAGATGTCGTGCGTGTCCTCGCCAAGCAGGCGGCCGAATTCCAGCGCGCCGATGCCGAGCGGGTTTTCCATTGCCATCTGCAGGCCGATGCCGAAGCGGGCAAACCGGCCGAAGCGCCCGGCATCATAGTCCTGGACGAGCTGGGCGCGGGCCGCGAACAGGTCGCCGACCTCGGGTATCTGCAGCAGCGCCAGCAGGGCGAGGGCGAGAACGGCGAAGGCGCAGAACGCCATGATCGCCAGCCTGAGCCGGAAAACGCCGCTGCGGCTCTGGATCGCGAGCGCGACGGTCAGGACCGCCGAACAGAGCGCGAGCAGGCCCCAGGCACCGCGCGAAAACGACAGGAAGATGCCGGCGACGACGACCAGCAGCATCGGCAGCGCCCAAAGCGCGTCGCGCAGACCGCCGGTGAGCAGCCGGTGGATCAGCCAGACCGCCGGCAGCACCAGGAACGGGCCGAAGACGTTTGGATCCTCGAACACGCCCGCCGCGCGACCGTAGCGGGTGAAAACTTCCGCGCCCGGCACCAGGCCGAAATAGCCGATGACGCCGGCGATGCTGGTGATGAGCGCGGCGGCAAGCCAGGCCTTGAACATCGTGGCGAGAAGCTCCGGCCGGCGCCCTGCCACGGAGGCGAAGAACACCGATGTCAGGCCGAGAAATAGCGACACGGCGAGATAGAGCGGCGTCTCGTAAAGGTCGCCCATCTGGGTCATGGCGACCGCGCCGCCGATGTTGAACGCGACCACGAGCGCCAAAAGCGGCGCCACGGCGCGCGAGATGCGCAAGGCAAACAGCGCCCACGCCACCATCACCACGGCCATGAACAGTTCGTAGGGTGCCGGTTCGCGGATGACGAAGCCGGAGAGAAACACGCCCAGCCCGGCGACCGCGGTCAGCACCATCGCCTGTAGCTTGGCGTTGATCGCCGCGCGGGGCAGGGCGGCGGCGGACCCTGTTTCGGCGACGATCGCGCTCAATAGGCGTTTTCCGTGTTCATCAGCCTGATCGGTGTCAGGAACAGGATTTTCAGGTCGAACCAAAGCGACCAGTTCTCGATGTAGTGGAGATCGAATTCGGTGCGCATCTTGATCTTGTCGTCGCTGTCGATCTCGCCGCGCCAGCCATTGATCTGCGCCCAGCCGGTCACGCCGGGCTTGACGCGGTGGCGGGCGAAATAGCCGTCGACGACTTCATGGTAGAGGCGGTTGTGGGATTGCGCCGAAATGGCGTGCGGGCGCGGACCGACCAGCGACAGCGTGCCCATCAGCGCGTTGAAGAACTGCGGCAGCTCGTCGATCGAGGTCTTGCGGATGATGCGGCCGACGCGGGTGACGCGCGGATCGTCCCTGGTGACCGCGTTTCTGGCCGTCGGGTCGCATTGCTCGACATACATCGAGCGAAACTTGTAGACGTCGACGATCTCGTTGTTGAAGCCGTGGCGCTTTTGCCTGAAGATCACCGGTCCCTTGCTTTCCAGCTTGATGGCGACGGCGGTCGCCAGCATCACCGGCGACAGCACGATCAGGCCAAGCGCCGAGAACACGATGTCGAACATGCGTTTCGCCACCGAATCCCAGTCGCTGATCGGCTTGTCGAAAATGTCGAGCATCGGTACCGAGCCGATGAACGAATAGGAGCGGCGGTGGAACTGCAGCTGGTTGGCGTGCGCCGAAAGGCGGATGTCCGCCGGCAGCACCCACAGCTTTTTCAGAAGCGTCAGCACCCGTTCCTCGGCCGTCAGCGGCAGTGACACGATCAGCATGTCGATGCGGGCGATGCGGGCAAAGCGGATCAGTTCGGGAATGGTGCCGAGCTTCGGATAGCCGGCGACGATCGGCGGCGAGCGTGCGTCGTCGCGATCATCGAAGATGCCGCAGATGCGGATGTCGTTGGCAGGCTGGCGCTCCACGGCGCGGATCAGCGTCTCCGCGGCCGGTCCGCCGCCGACGATGACGGCGCGCCGTTCCATTGTGCCGTTGCGGGCCCAGCGGCGGATCAGCCGCGCCATGACGAGCCGCAGCATCGCCATGCAGAACAGGCCGCTGCCGAACCAGCCGGCAAACCAGATGCGGGAGAAATCCGCCGAGATCTTCATGAAGAAGCCGCTGAGCGCCATCAGCGCGAAAACCCCGCACCACGACAACAGCACGCGGGTCAGCCGCGGCAGCGGGTCGCGCAGCACCGACATGCGGTAGTTGCCGGCGAACTCGAGCAGGATCACTGTCAGGGTGGCGCCGGCGAGGATCACTGCCGGATAGTGCCAGACCGGCTTTGTGGCGAAGCCGACATAGAGGCCGTAAACGACGAAGCCGGACAGCGCGATCAAGGTGAATTCGATCAGCCGGAACAGCCCGCCGAACATGGCCGGAGACATGGTGTCGCGGCGATACTGCGCCGCCACCTGATCGGCGATCGAATTGAGCTTATCGGGCGCGGAGGCAATCTCGGCCGGCTCGGTGCCGTCGTCGAAATTGCGCACCGCGGCGCCGGAATAGCGTTGCTCGGGGTCGAACTTGTTCATCGGACGGTCCGCTTGCTGACCGCAAGCCTATGGGAAACCCACTAAGAAAGCCTTGATGTGCGGCGCTATTTTGCGATTGCGTCGCGATAGGCCGCCTCGATCGACGCCGCCATGGTGGCGACGGAGAAATCTACCTTCAGCCGGGCGAGTTCGGGCATGCGCTGGCGGTAGGCTTTCGGGTCGGTCGCCGCTTCGGCCATCGCCTCGGCGATGTCGGAGGCCCGAGGCTGACGGAGGGCATCGCGCTTGTCGTCGAAAATCTCCGGAATGCCGCCGACATCGGTGGCGATCATCGGCATGCCCGCGCCAAGCGCCTCGAGCACGATGTAGGGCATCGCCTCGGCCCGCGACGGCACGACGATGGTGCCGGCAAGGGCGAAGGCGTCGCGCGCCGGCATGGGCGGCAGAAACCGAAGCCTCGATGCGAGGTCGAGCCTGCAGGCCTGCTCGCGGTACTTCGGCAGGTCATCGCCGTCGCCGACCATCACGGCGCTGAGATCGCGGCCGGTCTGGCGGCTTGCAAGCGACAGGGCATCGATGAAGATGTCGGGACCCTTCAGGTCGCGCATCATGCCGATATAGAGGAAGTCGGCCGCGCCGGTGGCCGGTCTGACCGGCTCGAACTCGGCCTCCCGCAAACCGTTATAGACAACCGAGTTGGCGGTTTTCGGTTCGCCGACCTTGCGGCGGTAGGTATCGCGCTCGAACCGCGACACGAACAGCAGATGGTCCGTGCGCCGTTCCATCACGCGTTCCGCCAGAAAGATCATCCTGCCCGACATGTTGTCGTCGTCGTAGTGCAGGCTGCCGCCATGCGGCGAATAGAGACGGGCAACGCGGGAACCTGATACCCGTAGCAGCGAGCCGAACACGCGCGCATAGGCGCCGCCCTTGGCGCCATGGCCGTGAATGACGTCCGGCTTCAATTTCCTGATTGCGAGAAATGTGCGCCATGCCGCGGCGACATCGCCGGGGCCGATATGGCGTTGCATGGGAATGCGTGTGATGCCGAGCGCCAGGTCCGGCTCCAGCCGCGCGAACAACTCGTCCTCGAAGGCGCCGCCGGTCGCCGAATCGCAGACGATGCCGACCTGGTGGCCGGCTGCCTTCTGCGCCGCCACCAGGTCGCGCACGTGACGGAAAATCCCGCCCACCGGCGAGCGGAAACAGTGAACGATGCGAAGGCCCGTGGTCACGTTCCTCGGTCATCCCCCGCATCGCTTCGAACGCGCAGCCGGTCAGAACAGCCGTTCGCGCACATAGACCGTGTCGCCCGGCAGAAGCGGATCGGATGTCAGCACCCGGCCGGTGATCACCCGGCCGTTAATGTCGCGGGTGACATCGACATTCGACTGGTTGGCCCTGGCCGAAAAGCCGCCGGCAAGCGCGATCGCCTTCTGCACGGTCATGCCAGGCACGTAGGAATACTGGCCCGACGCGCCGACCTCGCCCATGACGAAAACCGGCCGGTAGCGGTCGATCTCGACGGAGACATCGGGGTTGCGCACATAGCCGTCGCGCAGCTTGACGGCGATTTCCTGCTCGATCTGCTGGGCGGTCATACCGCGAGCCGGAACGGCGCCGACAAGCGGAAAGGACAGATAACCGGACTGATCGATGCTGTAGGTGTTGCTGAGGCCTTCCTGGTCGAACACCGTCACCCGGATACGGTCGCCGGCGCCCAGCACATAGGGCTTGGTGATCGCTTCGTGGAACGCGGCCGGGGTGGGCCGGTAGCTCGAGCAGCCGGCCGCGACCAAAAGCACCGTCACGATGGCGAGCAATTTCTTCATCCAGCACGCACCCTTGAATGCTGCCGGTATCGGCGACCGGCGAAACATGAACGTGTTGCCGTTATCATCCCGTTAGGGTTAATGGACGGTAAAATCGGCTGTCGCCCTGCCATTCCGATCCGTCCGGCAAAGGCCGAAACGGGCCTCGTTAGGTCAATCTTAACCAATCCGAACAAGCGGTTACCGGCATCTTAACGGCCCGGTTACCATGCGCCTTTACCATAACCGGCACATTTGTATCGGAGTATGGTCCATGTCGGGCGTTCACACGGTCGATTCTGACATTGATGTCGATCTCGGCACCCTGGTTTCCAGCATCGCGGACAACTGGCTGCGCATCCTGCTGACGGCGCTGGCCGTTGCTGCGCTGGCGCTCGCGGTCGCGTGGATGCTGCCGCCGAAATACAAGGCCGAGACGCGCATCCTGATCGAGACGCGGGAATCGATCTACACGCGGCCCGACGGGGCGAGGGACGACGAGAGGCCGATTCTCGACCAGGAGGGTGTCGCCAGCCAGGTCGAGCTGATCACCTCCGCCGACCTGTTGAAGCAGGTCGCCGCCAAGCTCGATCTCGCCAGCCGCGCCGAGTTCGACGAGTCCGTCGGCATGTCGGCGGTCGGCCGCCTGCTCGTGCTTACGGGACTGAAGAACGATCCCGGCGAGATTCCGGCCGAGGAGCGCGTTCTCAAGACGCTGCGCAAGAAACTCACCGTCGCCCATGTCGACAATTCGCGCGTCATCGTCATCGAGTTTTCCTCCAACGACCGGCGGCTGGCCGCCGCCGTGCCGCGCGCCATTGCCGAGGCCTATGTAAACCTCCAGCGAGACGCCAAGCTGCAGTCCAATTCCGACGCTACCGAATGGCTGGAACAGGAAATCGACGACCTGCGGGCGCGGGTGCGCGAGGCCGAGGCCAAGGTTGCCTCATTCCGCGCCGAATCCGATATTTTCGTCGGCGAGGACGACGCGCCGCTGGCGACCCAGCAACTGGCCGAACTGTCGACGGAACTGTCCAGGGTCCGCGCATCGCGGTCTTCGGCCCAGGCAAAGGCGATCGCGGTCGAACGGGCGCTTGAGAACGGCGCCTCGATCGACAGCATTCCCGATGTGCTCGATTCGCAGCTCATCCAGCGGCTGCGCGAACGCCAGGTGGAACTGAAGGCCGATATCGCCGACCTGTCGACCACGCTTCTTGGCAACCACCCGCGCATCAAGGCGCTGCGCTCGCAACTGGCCGATCTCGACGGCCAGATCGCCGCGGAAGCGCGCAAGCTGCTGCGCAGTCTGAAGACGGAAGCCGAGACGGCGCGCATCCGCGAGCGCGAACTGGTCGCCGACGTCAACAAGCTGAAGGCCGAATCGGCGCGTGCCGGCGAGGAGCAGGTGGAGCTGCGCGCGCTGGAGCGCGAGGCTGCGGCACAGCGCGAACTGCTCGAATCCTATCTGACCCGCTATCGCGAGGCCGCCGCCCGGCGTGACCGCAATTACCTGCCGGCCGATGCCCGCGTGTTCCAGGAAGCAACGGTTCCCGCCGAGCCCTATTTCCCCAAATTCATCCCGATCGGCGTGTCCGCCTTTGCCGCCACCGTGCTGGTGATGGTGCTGAGCCTTTTGATGCGTGAACTGTTTTCCGGCCGGGCGATGCGCCGGCGCGAGGTGGCTTACGTTCCCACCCGTGCAGTCGAGATGCCGGCGTTGCGCGCTGCCGCACAGCAGGCCGAACCGGCCAACGAGCCCAGCGTTTCTGAACCGGTTGCAAGGCTGGAGCCCGGGGAACCGGTTGCGCAGGCCGAGGACGCCGCGGCGGACAAGGTTTCGGTGCAGATGGTCGCCGACCGGTTGATCGCCGAGGGCGCCACACGGGCGATCCTGGTCTCGCCCGAGGGCGACGAGGCGGCCGCCTCCGCGGTGCTGATCGCCCGCGAGATCGCCGATTCGGGCCTGCGCGTGCTGCTGATGGACCTGACCGCCAACGGCGTGGCGGCGCGGCCGATGCTCAACGGCGCCATGCTGCCCGGCATCACCAATCTGCTCGCATCCGAAGCCCAGTTCACCGACGTCATCCATTCCGATCTCTATTCGGAGTGCGACGTCATTCCGTCGGGCACCGCCAATCCGGCGCGCGCCATGCGGGCGATCGAGCGCCTGCCGATCATCATGAATTCGCTGACCACGGCCTACGACATTGTCATCGTCGAGTGCGGTCCGGCCGACGTGGAGGGCGTGCGCCGCCTGGTGGCGCCGGGTTCCGAGGTGCTGATCAGCGCGCTCGAACCGTCGAACAAGGCGGTGCGCGAGGCCGCCGACGCGCTGCGCGCCGGTGGCTATGACGACCTCCTGCTGGTAAGCCCTGTCGGCCACGAGCCGCCGCATTCGCCCGTCGGCGACCGCACGGCCGCCTGAGCGCCATCCCGCCGGCAATGCAATCGAGTTCAGTCGCCGGCGACCGACCGGCGCAGCTTCTTGGCGGCCTGCCACAGCGCCTCGTTGGATTTGAGCACTCGCTTTGCCCCGCCGGTGGCCCTGTAGGCGATGGCCGCCAGCCGGCCCTTGGCCGAAAGCGGGATAGCGCAATCGAACTGGGTTTCCACGCGATCGCACCACAGTCGCTTGTAGGCCTCGTCGCCGACGCTGAAATCATAGACCGCCAGGCCGTCCGCGCAGGCTTCGCGGATGTTCTCGAAGAACAGGAAATCGCCGGGACTGGCATGCGCTGTGTCATCGTCTGCGAAGGAGGAGAATTCGCAGACCAGCCGGTCGCCGCTGACGCTCGAACCGGTCACCGCGCGGACCTTGCCGCCCACCTCCAGCCCGTGCAGGACAAACGGTGGCCGTGGTTCGGCGAGCGCTTCGACGAACAGCCGGCGAAAGAACGGTTGGACGCCGTCCGCCTCGAACGTGTTGCGGATGCCGAGTTGGCGGAAACGCGCCTGCTTCATGGCGAAGAAGGCATCGAGCAGCATCGACACCTCGTCCGGCGTGTCGGCGCTAAACCGCCGCCACCCGCCCATCGCCTCGAATTTGCGCCTCTGCGAGCGGTGCTTCTTGCGCTTGCGCTTGCCGCTTGTTCGCGCCAGCACGGCGTCGAATCCGCCGTCGAGCGTGACCGCCAGGGCTGGATTGGGACTGGCGCTGTGTGGCAGGGCAAGCAACGGATTGTCGCGGCCGTCGATTAAGGGTGCCTGGCGCTCCAGCAGCACCAGATCGATATCCGGTCTTTGCCGGGCCAGGCGATCCGTCAGCCTCGACAGCATTTCCGCACCGATCGGCGGGGCGGCTGCGGCCGTCGGCGCGAAATTGCCGTTGGCGTGCGGGCCGGACATGAAGCGCGCGCTCCTGACGCCGTTGGCCACGGCCGTTTCGAGCGGTAGCGAGAACACCGGCGCGCCGCTTTCGTCATGCAGCGCTGCGACCAGCGTGTCGGCGCCCGATTGCGCCATCCGGGTTTCGACCCACAGCGGGTGTTGCGCAGGCGCGGAGACGGCGGTCCGGCAGACCGTGGCGTGAACGTCGGCCGCATCGCCGCCGTAATGGATGACGGGCGACAGACGCAAGCCTGAATCGGCTTTCGGCAAAATCGCGCCCTCGGCGTCAACCATGTTTCAATCCTTGTGGCGTAGGTTTCGACATCCACACGGGCAGTTGTCGGTTACCGGCGAGACTAGCCACAAAAGGTGAATGAATGATCGACAGCGGCGAGGCGGTGCGAAAACTGGCGTTGACGGCGGCGCGGCTGTCCGGCCTGCCGCTGATCACCCGGCCGTTTCTGGGCGGCGCCGGCGCCTGCCTTATGCTGCACCGTGTCACCAACGAGCCGGTCAAACCGCTCGGCGTCAACCGGCACTTGTCGGTGACGCCGCTGTTTCTCGACCGGACCATCGCCGAAATGAAGCGCATGGGCTATCGCTTCGTCACGATGGACGAACTGGCCGACCGGCTGAAGTCCGGCTGCTCGTCGGAGCGTTTCGCCGCCGTGTCGCTCGACGATGGCTACCGGGACAATCTCGTCGAGGCGCTGCCGGTGTTCGAGAAGCACGAAGTGCCCTTCATCGTTCATGTTGCGCCCGGCTTGACCGACGGCGAGACGGTGCTCTGGTGGGAAATCGTCGAGGACATCGTTACCTTCAGCGATGAGGTGTGCCTGCCGACCAGCAAGGGATCGCTGGCGATCGAATGCCGCACCCCGGCCGAGAAGGTCTATGCCAATTGCATGGTGTCCGAGTTCCTGACCGGGGAAGTGGCGGAGGCCGACCAGATGGCGACGCTGGTCGGCCTGGCCCGCACCGCCGGAATCGATTTCCAAGCGGTTGGACCCAACCTGTTGATGAATTGGGACGAACTTGCCCGGATCGCCGCCCATCCGCTGGCGGAGATCGGCGCCCATACGATGCACCACTACAACCTGAAACGTCTCGACGACGACGCCGCCTTTCGCGAGATTGCCGGCGTGCGCCGGGTCCTGGAACGCAAGCTGGGCCGCAAACCCCGGCACATGGCCTTTCCCTACGGCTATTCGAAAGCCGTCGGCGCCCGCGAGGTGGCCATGGCGCGCGAAGCCGGTTTCGACACCTCGGTAACCACCCGCCATGGCGTGCTACAGGCGGGCCATCGCGAGCACCTGCACGCTTTGCCGCGCATCTCGGTCAACGGCCGCTACCAGCGCGTCAGCCATATCCGCACCATGCTGTCGGGGCTGACGACGCCGATGGCCAATTACGGCCGCCGGCTGGTCACCGTTTGACCGCGCGCTTGTCCTTGACCATCCAGCGGATGATCAGCATCGCCGGCAGGATCCACAAAAGCCCGGTGAAGAAGAAGTAGGCCAGATGCACCAGCGGCCCCGATGAGCCGAGCCTGGCCGAGGCGACGGTTGTCGCCACCAGCGCGTAGACGATCACCAGCGCGACCAGCAGTATCGATCCAATCAGTTTTTTCAGGCGGATGGGCATGGCGCCGGTTTAGCGGCTTCCGCCCCTCCGCGCCAGCTCCAAGCACCCCTGCAGCAATGCCCGCGACCGCGTGTCGCCCTTCGCCGAGGCTTGAAAGCGCCGGGCGTTTGCGGCACGAGGGCGTGAAGACGTCCGAAGCGAGCGGAAGCGAAATCCATGACGGTTGCCGAACAAAGCGCTCTGCCCGTCGCCCTGAGGGCGGCCGAAATCCGCAATCGCCGGCTGGTGCGCTACTGGCTCTATGCGGTGCTGGTGGCGATCTTCGCGCTGGTGCTCGTCGGCGGCGCGACGCGGCTGACCGATTCGGGCCTGTCGATTACCGAGTGGAAGCCGATCCACGGCGTCATCCCGCCGCTTTCCGAGGCCGACTGGCAAGAGGAATTCGCCAAGTACCGCCAGATTCCGGAATACGAGCAGATCAAGAAGGGGATGAGCCTCGCCGAATTCAAGGTCATTTTCTGGTGGGAATGGGTGCACCGGTTGCTGGCAAGGGGCGTCGGCTTCCTGTTCGCCGTGCCGCTTGCGCTATTCTGGCTTTCCGGACGGCTGGAACGGCGCCTGAAGCCGCGCCTGCTCGGCATTCTGGCGCTGGGCGGCCTGCAGGGGGCGATCGGCTGGTGGATGGTGGCGTCGGGCCTGGTGGACCGGGTCGATGTCAGCCAGGTGCGGCTCGCCACCCACCTGACGCTGGCCTGCATGATCTTCGCCGCCATCATGGTGGTGGCGCGCGGTCTTGCACCGCATTCGGAGGCCGCTGCCGATGACGGCACCCGGCATTTCGCGGGATTTCTGGTGCTTGCGGTTCTCGTCCAGATCTATCTGGGCGGTCTCGTCGCCGGGCTCGATGCCGGCATGGCCTACAACACCTTTCCGAAGATGGACGGCCGGTGGTGGCCCGACGGATTGCTGGTGATCGAACCGGCCTGGCGCAATTTCTTCGAGAACCCCAAGACGGTGCAGTTCGTTCACCGCCTTTTCGCATTTGCCGTTGTGATCCTCATCTGGGTGCACGCAACGAAGGTCATGCGCGACCGCGGCGCCGGCTCGGTTCACGCCCGCCGCGCCCGCGTGCTCCTCGGCCTCGTGCTCCTGCAGGCAACGGCCGGCGTCGTGACGCTGGTCAACCAGGTGCCGGTCGGCTGGGCGCTCGTCCATCAGGGCATGGCGCTGGTCGTGCTCGGCTTCGCCTGCGCCCACTGGCGCGGCACCAAAGGCGCCTATGCGCCGGAAACGGAAGTCCGCCTGCAATCCTGATGTGGCGCGGGTCTCAGGCGCCGATCATCAGGTCCATGCACTGAACGCAGGCGCCGGATGCGCCCTTGCCGAGATTGTCGAGCACGGCGACGAGGTTGGCCTGTCCGCCGCCCGGCTTGCCGAACACGTGCAGCTTCATCGTATTGGTGTCGTTGAGCTCCATCGGTTCCACCATTTCCAGCCCGGCCGAAACCTCGAGCGGCACCACCTGCACGACATCCTGCCCGGCATAATGGGCTTCAAGCGCGGCATGCAAATCGGCGACGTCAGGTGTGCCTCCGAGCAGGTCCAGATGCAGCGGCACCTGCACCGTCATGCCCTGGCGGTATCTGCCGACATTGGGCGTGAACAGCGGCCGGCGCGTCAGCTGGCCATGGCGCTGGATCTCCGGTACGTGCTTGTGGGCGAGCGCCAGCGCGTAGAGATAGGCCGGCGCCGTCACCGGGTTCGGATCGTTTTCGTCCTCGAACCGCGCGATCAGCGCCTTGCCGCCGCCCGAATAGCCGGAAATCGCGTTGATCGTCACCGGATAGTCGGCCGGCAGCACGCCCGCAGACGTCAGCGGGCGCAGCAGGGCGATCGCGCCCGTGGAGTAGCATCCGGGATTGGAGACCTTGTCGGCCGCCGCGATCCTTGCCGCATGGCCGGGTTCCAGTTCGGCAAAACCGAACACCCAGTCGTCGGCCGTCCGGTGGGCCGTCGACGCGTCGATGAACCGCGTCTGCGAGCCCTTCGCCAGTTCAACCGCCTCGCGCGCGCCGTCGTCGGGCAGGCACAATATGGCGATGTCGGCCGCCTTCAGCAGGTCGGCGCGGACATCCATGTCGCGGCGATCCTCATGCGCGATCGTCAGCAGCTCGATGTCGCCGCGTCCGGAAAGCCTTTGCGCGATCTGCAGGCCGGTGGTGCCGTGTTCGCCGTCGATGAAGATTTTGGGTGCCATGGCGTTTCGCCCTTGCCGTAATGAAATCATGGAGATGCGGCGCTCCGCGGAATCGGTTTCCGAAGAGGGGAGAGCGCCTATCGTCGCGCGCGCTTTTCCGCGATCAGTCCAAGATAATGCATTGCAACAGCCGCTCCCGCGATCGCCGTGATGTCGGCATGGTCATAGGCCGGCGCAACCTCAACCACGTCGGCGCCCACCATGTCAAGCGAACCCAGCCGGCGCAGCACCGACAGCATCTTCGCGGTCGACGGCCCGCCGGCGACCGGCGTTCCGGTGCCGGGCGCATAGGCCGGGTCGAGGCAGTCGATATCGAAGGTGACGTAGGTTTTGGCGCCGCCCGTCCGATCGAGGATCGCATCGGCGATCTCGGCGGTGCTCATCTCTTCGATCTCGTGGCCGTAGAGAATCTTGATGGCGCAATCCTCCGGCGCGTGGGTGCGGATGCCGACCTGGATCGATTTTTCCGGATCGATGATGCCGTCGCGCACCGCGCGGATGACGAAGGATCCGTGATCGATGCGCTTGCCGTCGTCGAACCAGGTATCCTGGTGGGCGTCGAACTGCACCAGTGCCAGCTTGCCGTATTTGGCGGCGTGCGCCTTCAGGAGCGGCCAGGTGACGAAGTGATCGCCGCCGAGTGACAGCAGGAAGGCGCCGCCGGCGATAAGCTTTGTCGCGTCGCGCTCGATCTTGGCCGGTGTCTTCGAATGATTGCCATAGTCGAGCAGGCAGTCGCCGTGGTCGACCACGGCGAGCGTCTCGAACAGGTCGAGATCGAAGGGATATTGCGGATCGTTGTCCATGATCGCCGACGCCCGGCGGATCGCCTGTGGCCCGAAACGGGCGCCCGGCCGGTTGGAAACCGCCGCGTCGAACGGGATGCCCCAGACGACGGCATCGGCATCCCTGACCGATTTGGTGAATTTGCGCCGCATGAACGACAGCGCACCGGCGTGGGTCGGGTCGGACGCGCCACCCTTGATCTGTCGGGCGGTGAAGGCGTGATCGATGGATTTCGATGGCATCGGAAAGCTCGCTGGTCTGTCGGCGTTTCCGGCTCATTATCGGAATGGCGCGGAAATTGCCACGGTTGATGACAGGCGGGTATCGCGGGCCGATCGCTGTACCGGTCTGGGAAAATCAGGTCCGCAAACGGGCGGAACCGTCCCGTTATGGAGCGCAAATGCAAAGAATACCGGAACCTGCCATCACGACCGCGACGCCGGCGCCTTCCACGCTCTATTCCGTACAGTATCTCAGGGCCTTCGCAGCCTATATCGTGGTGCTCTATCACGTATCGGCGTCGCTCGGCGAGCAAACGGCCGCAGCGCGGCTGTTTTCGGTCGGGGCGGTCGGCGTCGACGTGTTTTTCGTCCTCAGCGGTTTCCTGATGGCGTTGATCGTGTCGCAGGCCCGCGAGGTCGACGGCCATTTCCTGCTTCGCCGTTTGATCCGCATCGCGCCGCTCTACTATCTGCTCACCAGCGTGCTGTTCTTCATAGCCGCGGTGAAACCGGAACTGCTGGCCACCGACAGGCTGGATTTCGCCCGTCTCGCCGCCTCGTTCCTGTTCATACCCTATCCGGCCGCCGACGGTTCGATGACGCCGATCCTGAGCCTTGGCTGGACGCTGAACTACGAGATGTTCTTCTACTGCCTGATTGCGCTCGCCACACAGTTCTTCGGCGACCGCAAACTGCAGGTGACCGTACTGGCGATCATCGGCCTGGTGACCGTCGGCCAGATCTGGGACCACGGCGCCTACTGGCGCTTCTACACCGATCCGATCCTGCTCGAATTCGCCGCCGGCGTGATCATCTTCCACTACGTCTACCGCGACCGGACCTCGGCGCCTCTGGCGGCACCGCTGTCGCTGCTGATCGGCGGCGCGACGCTGATCGCCATCAAGCCGGATTTCGGCGATGGCGTGCACCGCTTCTTCAGCATGGGGCTGCCGGCGGTATGCCTGACGGTCGGCGCAATTCTGACGCTCAATTTCAAGGCGGTCTGGCTGAAGAAGCTCGGCGACTGGTCCTATTCGACCTATCTCATTCACGCCTTCATCATTCAGCTCGGTATCATCGCCCTTCGCCAGGTCGGCATGCTCGACACGGCATGGCTTGCCGCGATCTGCGTTCCGGCGACCGTTGCCGCCTCGGCGCTGCTCTACCGTTTCTACGAAATGCCGATGATCTCGGAGCTGCGCTGGCTGTGCCGGCTTCACTACAAACCCGACGAGGTGCGCGCGGCGCATGCCAGGCGCTGAGCCGCGGGCAACGAAAAAGCGGACCCGAAGGCCCGCCTTTGTCGATATCGAAAGCCGTTTGTCGCCCGATCAGCGCTTGGAGAACTGGAACGACCGGCGCGCCTTGGCCTTGCCGTACTTCTTGCGCTCGACCACACGGCTGTCGCGGGTAAGGAACCCGCCCTTCTTCAGCACGGCGCGCAGTTCGGGCTCGTAATAGGTCAGCGCCTTGGAGATGCCGTGGCGTACCGCGCCGGCCTGGCCCGACAGGCCGCCGCCGGTGACGGTGGCCATGACGTCGTACTGGCCGCCGCGGTTGGCCGCGACGATCGGCTGCTGCAGGATCATCTGCAGGACCGGGCGTCCGAAATACTTCTCGAACTCCTTGTCGTTGACGACGATGCGGCCGGAGCCGGGCTTCAGCCAGACACGGGCGATCGCGTCCTTGCGCTTGCCCGTGGCGTAGGCGCGGCCATGCTGGTCCAGCTTCTGGACATGCACCGGCGCGGCCGGCTCTTCCGATGCGGTCTCGGCGACGTTGCCGAGTTCTTCCAGGGAATTCAGTTCGGCCATCAGGCGACCCTCTTGTTCTTCGAATTCAAGGCGCCGACGTCGAGCGTCTCGGGCTTCTGCGCCTCATGGGGATGTTCGGCGCCGGCATAGACGCGCAGGTTCTTCATCTGGCGGCGTCCGAGCGGGCCACGCGGGATCATGCGCTCGATCGCCTTTTCGACGATGCGCTCGGGAAAGCGGCCCTCGAAAATGTCGCGCGCCGTGCGCTCCTTGATGCCGCCCGGGTGGCCGGTGTGCCAGTAATATTTCTTGTTGTCATACTTCCTGCCCGTGAGCCGGGCCTTGGAAGCATTGATGATGATGACGTTGTCGCCATCGTCCACATGCGGCGTGAACGTCGGCTTGTGCTTGCCGCGCAGGCGGTTTGCCACGATCGTGGCGAGGCGGCCGACGACCAGGTCGGTGGCGTCGATCAACACCCACTTCTTGGTCACGTCCGCAGGTTTCTGCGAGAAGGTCTTCATGACATGTCACTTTCAACTGGACCCGGGCCGGTTTTCCCGGCCGAAGGGCTTTTCTTGTTGCTTGGATTGGCGGGCAAAACCCCGTCAAAAACAAACCGCAGCCGGAAGGGCCACCGTTCAGGCGCGGCTTATAGGGGAGGGGCGCGAGTGCGTCAAGCGCGTAGAGCGCGATGCTGCCGCAAAAAAACACGAGAAATCAATAGTTTGAAAATCAGGTATTATTTTACCATATCGGATTGGCGCTTCGGCGGGATCGAATAGGTTCCCGTCGCATGGGCGACGGTCATGTTGTCGGGCCCGGCGCGCATGTCGATGTCGAACACCATCAGGTTCCTGCCGAGTTTCAGGATGCGGCAATGGCCGTCGATCGGTCCGGCTTCCGCCTTGCGCATGAAGTTGATGTTGAGGTTGGTCGTCACCGACAGCGCGTCCGGCCCGGCATGGGTCAGTACGCAGACATAGCCGCCGATGTCGGCGAGCGTGAACAGCGACGGTCCCGAGACGGTATCGCCCGGCCGCAGGTGCCGCTCGTCGGCATCGAGCCTCACCACGCAGCCGCCGGCAAACACGTCGAGCGTGTAGTAGGCCGAATGCGCCTCGTTGAGCTGGGGATAGACCTCGCTCATCAACTTGTTGACCTCATCGGCGTTCATCAGCGGTTCGAGCGGGCGAGGGGCCATGACTGTTCGTGTCCTTCGTGCGGGGTAACTGCGGCAGCTCACGAACCGCGCGGATTGATCGGGCGGTCTTGCGTCCAGTCGTAGGTGCCGAGATCGCGTTCGCGCACCGCGTTCTTCCAGCCGGTCTCTTCGGCGCGTGCCTTGAAGTTCAGCCCCTCCGGCGAGTGCCGGGTGATGCCGTCGAAGATCGTCGCGAACATCTGCGTCTGCTTCAGGCCCATCGCCTCGATTGCCTGGTTGACGACCAGCTTCTGCATCATGAGCTGGTTGACCGGCACGGTGGAAATTCGCTCCGCCAACCGCTCGACCTCGGCGTCGAGTTTGGCCGCCGGCACCGATTTCAGCACCAGGCCGAGCTTTTCCGCCTCCGGTCCCTTGATGCGGTCTCCCGTAAACAGCATGCGCTTTGCCCGCTCCGGTCCGAGGCGGTACACCCACATCGCCGTCGTCGGGCAGCCCCAGATGCGAACCGGCATGTAGCCGATCTCAGCCTCGTCGGCCATGACGATCATGTCGGCACAAAGCGCGATGTCCGAACCGCCGGCGACCGCATAGCCGTGCACCTTGGCGATGACCGGGCGGTGAGAGCGCCACACCGACATGAACAGTTCGGTGTTGCGCATCATGAAGGCGTAGTCCTGCATCGGATCCCACGGCATGTCCTGGGTCATCTCGTTGCCGGCGCCCGACGTCGCCTCGGCATAGTATTGCAGGTCGTAGCCGGCGCAGAAGGCGGCCCCCGCGCCCGACAATACGATCACATGCACGTCGCGGTCTCCGTTGGCCCTCGCGATCGCGTCTGCAAGCTCCACCGGCAGATCGTCGTCGATCGCGTTCATCACCTCCGGCCGGTTGAGCGTGACGCGGCCGATCCTGCCGTCCTTTTCGTAGAGCACCTTCGCCATGGTTCGCCTCCTCGAGCGCGCAGGGTGTCCATTGCCCGTGCGCCCGTCAAGCCGCTTTGAGCGCCTTGCCGCATTGGTGTAGTGTCGGCAACGATAGTGAAACGAACCGACGGGAACAGCCATGGCCGAAGTGGTTGGCATCGAACGCAACGACAGCGGACCGTTGAAGGTTTCGCGGAAAAACGGGGTGATGTATCTCGAATTCGCCGCTCCGCCGGCGCATGTGCTGTCGCTTGAGACGATCGGCCTCTTGCACGCCCGGCTCGACGAGGCCCGCGCCGATGCGGATGTCAGCGTCGTCGTGCTTTGCTCGTCGGGAAAGGTCTTCTGTTCGGGGCACGACCTGAAGGAGATGCGGGCGCATCGCGGGGACAATGATGGCGGCCGGGCGTTTCTTGAGGAATTGTTTCGCCGCTGCGCCGAGATGATGAAGGCGATCCCCGCCCATCCAAAGCCGGTCATCGCCGCGGTCGATGGTATCGCCACGGCTGCCGGCTGCCAGCTCGTCGCAAGCTGCGATCTGGCGATCGCCTCGGATCGGGCAACTTTCTGTACGCCCGGCGTCAATCTCGGCGGTTTCTGTTCCACGCCCATGGTGGCGCTGTCGCGCAACCTGACGCCCAAACACGCCATGGAGATGCTGTTGACCGGCGAGATGGTCGATGCGGCCGCAGCGCGCGATTTCGGCCTCGTCAACCGGGTGGTGCCGCCCGAATACCTGAATCAGGTTGTCAGAAAATACGCCGAAACCATTGCGTCGAAATCCTCTTCGGCGATCGCCTACGGCAAGCGCGCCTTTTACCGGCAACTCGAAATGCCGCTGGCGCAGGCCTACGACTTCGCCTCGGAAATCATGGTCGAGGGTTTTCTGACCGATGACGCCTGCGAGGGTATGACGGCCTTCCTCGAAAAGCGCGATCCGAAATGGACCGGTGATTGAGCGATCCTGACTGCTCCGCTTGCCAGCCGGTCCGGTATCGATTATGTTCCCTTTTTGTTCTTATTCGAAGGAGCCGCAATGGCTTTCGACCGCCGCATTTCGCTTGTCACGCTCGGCGTCGCCGATCTTGCTCGCTCGACCGAATTCTACGAAAGGCTGGGCTGGACGAAATCGCCGGCAAGCCAGGACAGCGTCACCTTCATCAAGCTGAAGGGAACGGTGCTCGGCCTGTTTTCGCGCGCAAGCCTTGCCGAAGACGCTGGGGTGGAGGATTCGAAGCCCGGCTTTTCCGGCGTGACTTTGGCCCACAACCTGTCGAGCGAGGCCGAAGTCGACGAGGCCTACAACTTCGCGCTTTCCTGCGGGGCGACGGCGGTCAAGAAGCCTGAGAAGGTGTTCTGGGGCGGCTATTCCGGCTATTTCGCCGATCCCGACGGGCACTTATGGGAAGTCGCCCACAATCCGTTTTCGCCGCTCGACGAAGACGGCCACATGACGCTGCCATAGACAACTTGCTGTTTCCCGCAAGCGACGCTTCAGTTGGCAAGTCCGTTCTTGTAGGCTGGCGGACGGAAACCGAACCCGTCGTCGTTGCGCTGCCGGCAGTAGAGCATCGGGCACGACTTGCGATCGGCCGTGGGAACCGAACCGGGTACGGCGGCCTCTCCGTGCGCGCAGTAGCCACCATGCTCGACGAAGCGGTTGTAGCGGGTCAGGCTCGGATTGCTCTTGGCGGGATAGCGGAAGATGACGGCGCCTTGCTGCGCCAGAAGGTTCTGCGCGGCATGGCAGGTCAGCGATAGCGAATTGTAGCGCGAGATCGCGTGCGCGCTTCCCGTCATGGCCAGCAGCCCGAGTACCAGGATTGCGCTTCCGACTGTCTTCGCCTGTTTCATCACAACACGTCGCCTCCCATGTCGCTGAGCCGAACATAGCAAAATGGCGAAAAGCGACAAAACCGTGACCGCCCGCTGCCCTTGCGGGCGGGTTCGGTTTCGGGACGCCGATAGGCCGCGCGGCGCGATCTTTTTGGCGACCGCCTCTGGTTCTCCGGCGCCGGCTGACCTAAACGTCGACCTGTTCCTCAGGTGCCCAGGCCAAGATTCGGCAGATGAACCACGACCGCTACGACGACGCCTATATCGCCGGCATCCTGAGATCGGTGCGGACCGTGGCCATCATCGGCGCGTCGGCCAACGAGGTTCGTCCCTCCTTCTTTGTCACCAAATACCTGGTCGACAAGGGCTACGAGGTGTTCCCGGTCAATCCCGGCCGGGCCGGAAAACCGATCGCCGGCCGCATGACCCATGCGCGGCTCGCCGACATACCGGAGCGCCTCGACATGGTCGACATCTTCCGTTCCTCCGACGCCGTGCCGGGCATCGTCGACGACGTGCTGGCGCTCGACCCGTTGCCTCAGGTGGTCTGGATGCAGCTGACCATCCGCCATGACGAAGCCGCCGCCCGGTTGGAGGCGGCCGGCATCAAGGTGGTGATGAACCGCTGCCCGAAAATCGAATATGCGCGGCTGGCCGGCGAGATCGGCTGGAACGGGGTCAACTCGTCGGTCATCTCATCGAAGAAGCCCGAGATGCGCGGCGGCTTCCAGAGCTTCGGCATTCGCAGGCGTTAGTCGATTTCCGGATGGGCGCGCGCTGTTCAGGCGGCTTTTTTCTGTTGCACTTTGATAGCTTCCTTGTGCGCCTCCCTTGAGCGGTCGGAAGCTTCGAGATAGGCCATCTCGATCAGATAGACGAGCATCGACTCTCTATTGGCTCGGGCCATTTCGCATAGTTCGCGAAGTATGTATTGCATGTAATCCAGGGATTCTCGTCGGGATTGTCCGTTCATGGCCGCGTTCCTTTTTTCATGAGAATGAATATAATCGCGCCAACCTTGCACCTAGCTTGCATTTTTGTTCATTTTTCCAATGTATTGGGTTGTATGCTTTTTTAGTCGGAAAGCTGCAAATATTTCAGGTAAAGTCAGGCCGTAGTACTGAACTAGTGTAGTAAGCCTGGTATCTCCGACTTGGTAAAAGAACAGAGGCGCCATTAGGCGACCCCGCGCATCATGATTTCGGTCTCAAAGGCTTGTTCATGGAGGTGAACCGTCGGATCGACACCGGGGGCAATCATGGCGCCGCCGAAACAATGGCTGTGCCGTCGACACGGCCCTGTATGATATCCTTCTGCTCCCGGGTGTCCGCTGGACCTTTCGCCGGGCAGGTCCGATAAGCCACGCCTCACCGTCGAGATCCTCGCGCGATGGTCCCGTCGCGGCTCGGGTGTTCTCCTTGCCGGCCTCGCGCGCGTTGCTTCTCGTCCTTTGGCGCGACATCGCGCCAAAGCCGGTCCCTGGACATCTAGACGAAGGCGCGTGCCGTTTTGCGATCGCCGCGTTTTTCGGCGCCATATCGACGCTTGTCCACAGGATTCGCGTCGTCGCGAATTCCAACAACCCGGCCGGCCGGACTATTTTCGTCGTCGCGATCGAATGTCAGGGGGACGGCCGTGAGGCGGGTCGGACGGGCCATCTTCGCCCTTGCAATGGCGGTGTCGCTTGCCGCCTGCGCCGGCGCGCCGAAATTCCATGAGCAGGACTATGTGCGCATGGAAAGCCTTTTCTATGCAGTGGAAAAGGAGCTCTGCCGCGCGATCCGTGAAATCGAGTCCAACGAGAAGACGGCAGCCGCCCTGGCGGAGGCCGGCATCGATCCGTTGAAGCAGTTCGCCAAGGCGACGGTCGATCTCAGGCTGGCGCGCGTCACCAATGGCGACGGCAGCGTCGATTTCGTCATTCCGGTCACCGGCGGCTCCTTCGGCACGGCGTTCACCGGCTCGCTGACGGGCATCAAGATCGTCGACACGTCGGTGTCCGTCTACTACCCCTTCGCCGAACTCGACTGCGCCGGCTCGTTGAAGAACCCGCCGCCGGAAATCGCCGGCGGGCTCGGTCTGTGGCAGTGGGTGCTCAACACCACCGTGTCGCTGATCAATGTGCGCGAGACGCCGGCGGCCTATTCCTACCAGGTCAGTTTCACCATCTCGGCCGGCGCCGGCGCGCGGCCGGCCTTCGGCATCGTCACCGGGCCGTTCACCAGGCTCGGCGGCTCGTTGTCGCTCGGCGCGTCGACCACGCTCACCCACACGCTGAACATCACCGTGCGCGACGTCTCGCTCGACGCGGCCGCCAATGGCCGCCATGCCGTTCCACCCCATGTGCGCAACGATCTCGACCGCGAGGAAAGCCTGACGATCCTGCGGCGCATCCGCGAATAGAACTGTCATCTGCGCAAGTTACTTTGAGCTCCGTTCCGGCCCGCGATAGAGCGGTTCTTCTTCAGCTGGAAGCGTTTGAGCGCCGGTATTTCGTGTCCCGGTGAGGCACGGAAGGCGACCGGTATGCATACCGTTGACCGTCCGCTCCTTGCCGGCACGGACGCCATCAAATCGCTTCCATCTGAAGATGAACCGCTCTAGACGGGGGGACGGAGCACGCCGTGATCGGGAGCGCCAGTTGGATCAGACCAAACAACACCGACCGGACCAGGATGACGTCAAAGCCGCGGCGGCCGGCATTTACGGCGAAGACGGCGCCGTGCTCGGCTCCGTCGTGGCCAATGTCGTCGAGGCGCTCGACACCGACAATGACGGCGCGCTGAAGCAACTGGTCTCCGGCCTGCACGAATCCGAACTCGGCGACCTTATCGAGGCGCTCTCGCCCGAACAGCGCCGCGCCATCGTCGTGATGATGGGCGAGGACTTCGACTATGCCGCGCTCACCGAGGTCGACGAAGCCATCCGCCTCGACATCATCGCCAGCCTGCCAAACGAGCAGATCGCCCGCTCGTTCTCCGATCTCGATTCCGACGACGCCGTCTACATCCTGGAGGATCTGGAGGACAGCGATCAGGACGACATCCTCTCCCGGCTGCCGTTCACCGAACGCATCCGCCTGCGCCGCTCGCTCGATTACCCGGAAGAAAGCGCCGGCCGGCGCATGCAGACCGAATTCGTCGCCGTGCCGCCGTTCTGGACCGTCGGCCAGACGATCGACTACATGCGCGAAGACAAGGACCTGCCCGACACGTTCAGCCAGATTTTCGTCATCGACGCGACCTTTCACCTGGTCGGCGCGGTCTATCTCGACAAGATCCTGCGCACCCAGCGTTCCGTGCGCGTCGAGGAGGTGATGCACGAGACGCGCCACGCCATTCCCGCCGAGATGGACCAGGAGGAGGCGGCGCAGATTTTCGAGCGCTACGATCTGCTCTCGGCCGCCGTCGTCGACAAGAACGAGCGCCTCGTCGGTGTATTGACCATCGACGACGTCGTCGACGTTATCCAGCAGGAGGCGGAAGAGGACATTCTCAGGCTCGGCGGCGTCGGCGACGAGGAATTGTCCGACACGGTGTTCGCCGCCTCGCGCTCGCGCGTGCCGTGGCTGATGGTCAACCTGGTGACGGCCTTCCTCGCCGCTTCGGTGATCAGCCTGTTCGATGCGACGATCGAGCAGATCGTGGCGCTGGCCGTGCTGATGCCGATCGTCGCCGGCATGGGCGGCAACGCCGGCTCGCAGACCATGACCGTGACCGTGCGGGCGCTGGCGACGAAAGACCTCGACATCTACAACGCCAGCCGTATCATCCGTCGCGAGATGGGGGTCGGCGTCGTCAATGGCATCGTCTTCGCCACGCTGATCGGCACGGTCGCAGGCCTGTGGTTCGGCGCGCAGATCGGCGGCATTATCGCGGTGGCCATGGTCGTCAACATGTTCGTCGCCGCGCTTGCCGGCATCGTCATTCCGCTGCTGCTGGACCGGGCCGGCGCCGACCCGGCCGTGGCCTCGGCCGTCTTCGTGACTGCGGTGACCGATGTGGTTGGATTTTTTGCCTTTCTCGGCCTGGCCGCGTGGTGGTTCGGGCTCGGCTGAGCCAACGCGCCGCCTATCGCAACCGACAATACCCGGTATTCGCCGTCCATTGGCAAAAATTGACTTTTACGTAAAAGTCGTGTTTGCTTCGCCTAAAAATCGACCGGGGCGAAGACATGCGCGAATATTACACCATAACCGAACTGACCCGCGAGTTCGGGGTTTCGACGCGCACCCTGCGCTTCTACGAGGATGAGGGTCTGATCCAGCCGGTAAGGCGCGGCCGCACCCGGCTGTTCCGTCCTTCCGACCGTCATCTGGTGCGTCAGATCCTCAGGGGCAAGCGGCTCGGCTTCTCGATTGCCGAGATCAGGGAAATCATCAAGATGTACCGCGAACCGCCGGGCGAGGCGGGACAGTTGAAGGCGATCATCGCGGCGATCGAGGAGAGGCGCGTCGAACTGCGCCAGAAGCGCCGCGACCTCGAGGAAACGCTGAGCGAACTCGATCAGGCCGAGGAGGCCTGCGTCGAACGTCTCGCCGAACTCGGCGTGAACACCTGACAGGCGGTTAGATCCAGCGCCGCGCCTTCTTGCGATAGTCGCGATAGGCGCGTCCGAAACGATGTTCCAGAACGGTTTCCTCGCGCTCGACCACCAGCTTGTTGACGAGCATGGCAGCGGCGATCGCCATGGGCAGGAACCACAGCAGCCCGAAGATCAGCCCCGCGCCGACGAGCAGCATCGTGTTGCCGAGATAGATCGGATTGCGCGTGAAGGAATAGGGGCCGCCGGTCACCAGATGGTCGGGCCGCCTGGTGGGCAGCACCGTGGTCCTGGCGCGCCGCAACGCCATCACCGCCGACACCTCCATCGCCACGGCGCCGACGATGACGGCGATGCCGGCGGCAAAAGCCAGTTCGGCAAGCGGCGAGAGGAGCCAGGGCAGGGGATAGACAATGCCGAGCCCGATGGCGATGACCGCCGCCGCCAGATAGACGATCGGTGGCCATGGAAGCGCGACGGGGCGCTCGCTGCTGTCGCTCATGGCTCCTCCTCCCGGCTACTCGCCGGTCACGCGGCTGCACTGACCGGCGATGACGGACAGTTCATCCTTCAACGCGTCATCTGAAACCCCTGAAAACACGTCGTCAAGCCTGCCGGCCTCGTCGATGGCGTCCAGCACGCAGGCGCAATAGAGCGCACAATCGATGCCGGCGCCGCTGGTCTCGCATTGCCGCTGGCAGCCGCGCATGAACCCGGCCTCCGGCGTTTGCGGCGTAGCCGGCAGGACAAGCGCATACAGCCACAGCGCGCCGATCAGCAGCGGCTGGTGCAAAAGATAGAAGGCAAGGCTGTGGCGGCCGATGAAGCGCAGCGGCGTCGCCCAGGCGCCGGCTTTTACCTGGGCGAGCCTGGAAAACAGTCCGTGGTCGCGCATCAACCGCCCGCCCGCGATGCCGGCAAGCATTGCGCCCGTCCATGGAAACACCGGCACATAGTCGTTGGAAAGCGGCGACACCGGCGCAAGTCCGACCCACCACAGCGCCGGGTGGCCGAAGATGGTCGCGCTGACCACATGCGGCGCGGCAATGACAAATACGGCCACGGCGAGCGTCAGCCAGGCGGGCAGGCGGAGAAAGGCGAGGCCGATGACGCTTGCAAGCGCGATCTGGTGCAGGATGCCGAAGAAGATGAAGCGTTCGGGTATCGCAAACCGTGTGGCGATTGTAATGGCCGCCGCCGCGGCGACGATTTGCGCCAGGCGGCGGCCGAAGCCTGCCCAGCGGATGCGCTCGCCATGGGCGAGCACCAGGCTGATGCCGACGAGCACCAGGAACGACGAGGCGATCGCGCGGGCGAAGATCTTCCAGCCGCCCTGCTGCGACAGGCCCGGCTCGACATAGCCGAAGAACTCCAGATCCCAGGTAAAGTGGTAGACCGCCATGGCGATGAGCGCGACGGCGCGCGCCAGGTCGATGGCGTCGATGCGCCCCAAACGCGCCATGGCGCCGTCCGCCGGGGCGGTTCCCGCCGTCGCCGTCATGCGGCCATGCCGGCGCCGGCCGGCTTCTGTCTGATCATGCTTGCCACCCGGCCGGCTTATCGCCGGGCGGGCCGCATTTCAACCGCCTTCAGCTCTGCTCGCCGGCAAGTTCCGCCACGTCCTTCCACGAATGGCCGGTCGCCATGATGCAGGTCAGCCCCTTCGACGTCGTCATCAGCACCGTCCAGGTTCCCTGGCCCGAGACGAACACCTCGAACGCCTCGCTGCCCTTCTGCGACAGGCCGACGGCGCGCCGGCTTTCCTTGTAGCGGCTCTCGAGCACCTTGATCAGTTCGCCGCGCTTGCCGCAAAGCGCCGGCGCGGCGGAAGCCTTTGCCGGCAGAAACACGAATGCGGCCGCAACCGCCATCGCCAGGAAGATCGTGATTTTCAACAGATTGGTCATGTTTGCTCCGTTCGCGGCTTTCGCGCCTTCCAACGGGGCAATTCAGACTGTGGATCGTTGCCTTATCGCCGGAAACGCGCGGACCCTGCCGCAAGGTTCGTTGCACACATCATTCCACAAACCGCCATTCACCTGATCGAACCATGCTGCGCCTCGATGGTTAACCAATGGTGAAACGGTCCATGGTTGTCATTGTCGCGCGCAAGCGCTGGACGTGGACAAGATCAATCGCTACGGGAGCGTTCCCGCGCGGGGACGAAAATGTCGGCGCGGCCGTTTGTCGACCGGAAGCCGAGAAGGAGAAGTCCATGTTGAAGGCCGGTTTGGTGATGTTGGCGGGTCTGCTTCTGACGATGCCGGTGGCCGCGCAGGTGCCGCCGTCCGCAGTCGAGATCGATCGCTACGACGGTCTGCACCGGGCCGCCCATGCCGGTGACCTGGTGGCGCTGGAAAAGGCGATCGCGTCGGGCGCCGACCTGGAAGCCCGCGACGGCCATGGCCGCACCGCCGCCCATGTCGCCGCCTTCGCGGGCCAAGTGGCGGTCATTGCCGCGCTGGCGCAGGCGGGCGCCGACATGAACGCCCTGGAAAGCGATGCCTACGACGCGGTGACGATCGCCGCCGTGGCCGACGACGTCGCCATGCTCCGGGCCGCGCTTGCGGCCGGCAACCGCGCCGACAACATCACCAGCCGTTATGACGGCACGGCGCTGATCGCCGCCGCCCATCTGGGTCACCATGAGGTGGTCAAGGTGTTGATCGACGCCGGCGCGCCGCTCGATCACGTCAACAATCTCGGCTGGACGGCGCTGATCGAGGCCGTCGTGCTCGGCGATGGCGGGTCGGATCACCAGATGTGCGTGCGCCACCTTCTTGCGGCCGGAGCGGATGAGTCGATCGCCGACCGCCAGGGCATGACGCCGCTGCAACTCGCGCAGGCGCGCGGCTATGCCGAGATCGCCGGTCTTCTCGAGCGGTAGGACGGCTGCTCTATACTCCGTTTCCGACAAATCGCGCACGGCGATGTCGCCCACCGGGTTTGCCGCGGGTTGCAGGAGGCCCGGCATGTCCGCATCGCTTCATTGCCGGGAGGAGAGATGCGAAGGCGGGAAGACGGGCGGTCTTTGCTGATCGCTCATCTGGACAATGCGGTGCGGTGCCATGACCGCCCGTCCGCCGCCCCGACCGGGCCGGTTCATGACCCGGCTTCCCGAAGGACGGCGACAAGATCATCGCATGGGTGGGAGAGGCGTGGACGAATTTGGTCGTCATTGACCATCACGCGGCGCGAAAATAAGGCTTTCGCGGTCGAGCGGATAAAACCTCTCCCCGTTTTGACGGGCTGGCTCTTTGCGTGTCGGGCGCGCATCGGCGGAAAGGCTTGCATGACAAGGCGTTTGCCGCTATCTGCACCGTCCCGCAACAGCTCGAGCAGGGGAGGCGACCATGGCCAGAAACCGCAAACACGACGAATTGCCGTCCTTTCGAGGTGATGTCCAAGCGGCGTAGGTCCTTCCCGTCTGAAACACGGGTGAAGACCGGTACGCGCACCGTGCACGGCGACGTCGAACTGGTCGAGAAACTCGGCCGCAACGATCCGTGCCCGTGCGGTTCCGGACGCAGATTTCAAGCGCTGCTGCCTGAAATCCGGCCGCTGTGACGGCGCGCTGCGCGCCCACTACTTTCAGGGAACGCAAGTAACCGGGGTCGGTTGCGGTTCCGCCGGCGACAGGCGGCGCTAGCCGCCATATTGCTCGTCGCTGACCTTCTCCATCCAGTCGACGGTCTTGCCGTTTTCGGCTTCCTGGATGGCGATATGGGTCATCGCGGTCTCCGGGCCCGCGCCGTGCCAGTGTTTCTCGCCGGGTTCGAACCAGACCACGTCGCCAGGCGCGATCTCGCGCACCGGGCCGCCCCATGTCTGCACCCGGCCGGTGCCGGCGGTGACGACGAGCGTCTGGCCGAGCGGGTGGGTGTGCCATGCGGTGCGCGCGCCGGGCTGGAAGCTGACCTGCGCGCCCTGCACGCGCTCCGGATCGTGCGGATTGAACAGCGGGTCCAGGCGTACCCGCCCGGTGAACCAGTCTTCGGGGCCTTGGCGCGAGGCGCGCTCGTCTGCGCGTGTGATTTTCATGGCACGGGTTCCTGATTGAATAGGGAGGGTAGCCGTTTTGTCGCCGCTATCCAATGTCTGCACGAACGCCCCGCATTCGTCACAACAGACGGAATATCCTCTCTGCGTTCGGACGCTCTGTCCATCGCGTCAGACACCTGTTGCATTCCAATTGTGCATGGCCGACTTCTTGCATTTTCTGGTTGAATTGACGATATCAGCAACGCTGATCGCGGGAACAACGGCGCTAGTCGCTCCCGACAGAGAACTTTGAATGCAACCAGAACCGAACTCAGTTACAGAGCTCAACCTTCGTGGGCCGTTTCGTCATGAAGACTTGGCGATGTTTGAAAGCACCAGTCACTTTGGAGAAGTGGACATCCGTGATCAGGATCTGATCACGGTCAAGATCGCAAAGGAGCTTCAGCGAGTGCGTTCGGTCGGAAGTCTGGTTATTTGGTGCGACGTGACGCGTGCCGCGATGCGTTACGTCATATCGAGACCAAACCTGCGCGAGCTTGTCGTTTTTGGGCTGAAACACCCAGGAAAGCTTACCGGGTTCGAACGGGCAAGCGGTTTGGAAAAACTTGTTTGCATGTACGGCGTATCCGAGGACGACCTCTTCGAGTTTTCGAAGCTGCCCAACTTGAAATCAATCGACGTGAAATTCTCGAACCTGACCCGGAGAGCCTTGGAGAGATTGCTGCTTATGCCGACTCTCACCAGTATCGATGTCGAAGACACCGAATTCGACGATGACATGGCATCGATTGTCTCTCAGTCGGAGACGATCACCGAGTTGGAGGTTGGCGCGTCCAAGCTGACTTCCAAGGGTTTCAGGAAAATTTGCCGAATGAAGCAGCTTGCCGTCCTGGATGTCTGGTCAACCGACATCACCGAGGCCGATCTGGAGCATCTGTCACGCCTTCCGAACCTGGCGTATCTGTCCATTGGCGGTTTCGAAGACCAGACGAGACTGACGGCGGCCGGGGTAATTCCACATCTGGAGCGGATAAAATCGCTGAAACGCCTTTGGCTGGATGGAATTCCGATGACGCCCGGGCAACGCGAGATGCTGGAGGCTCGATACGAAAAGGTTCGGTTCTAGGGTGTCGCCCGCTCGATCTGAACGGAATGGATCCCGGCTCGATGTTTCTCGCTTCGCTTGAAACCTCGTCCGGGATGACGACGGGAGCGGGACGAGCTATCAGCGCTGCGATCTGTCAGAGGGTAGCAATTAGCGGTCCATCTTTACCGCTTCGTCATCCCGGAACGGGGTGGTGATCACGCCGTTCGTCATCCCGGAAAGGACAGCGAGTGAAACGAGATGGTCTTATCCGGGATCCACTCCGTGAGGTTTCATTCTGCACCGTCCGTGAAACCTCCATCTGAACGGAATGGATCCCGGCTCGATGTTTCTCGCTTCGCTTGAAACCTCGTCCGGGATGACGAAAGAGTTGGTTGTCGGATCGGCGTACTCTCGCCATGATACAATCATGACGGGCTTTGTCTATATGCTTGCCAGCAAGAAGGATGGAACGATCTATACCGGTGTTACCAACAGCCTGGCCCGGAGAGTTCCTGAACACAAGGCGGGCAAGGGCGCGCGATTTACATCGCGTTACGGCGCAATGCGCCTTGTCTGGTACGAAGAACACTTCGACGTCCGCGACGCCATCGAGCGCGAAAAGCAGATCAAGCGCTGGCGGCGCGCCTGGAAGATCGCCTTGATCGAGAAGGACAATCCCGGCTGGTTTGAACTGTTCCGCGGAACGGGGTGGTGATCACGCCGTTCGTCATCCCGGAAAGGACAGCGAGTGAAACGAGATGGTCTTATCCGGGATCCACTCCGTGACGACTCATTCTGCATCAGCGGTGGAAGCCCAAGCCGTATGGAATGGATCCCAGTTTAGTCTACCCTCACTTCGTTCGGACGCTCCGTCCGGGATGACGACGTAAAAGGCGCCCTCCTCAACTACACCCGCTCGTTGAGCCGCAGGTGTCGCACTTCTCGCAGGTGCCGTTTCTCACCATGGTGAAGTTCTGGCATTCGGGGCATGAATTGCCGGTATAGCCCTGCATCACGGCCTTGGCCCGGCGGTCGGCCTCCAGTTTCCTGGCGGCGGCACGGTCGGCGGCTTCCTCTTCCGCCGACAGGACGCCGGTGCGGGTCTCCTCGGCCTCGATCTCGGCGGCGAACTCGCGCGCGCTCTCCTCGTAGTCGCGCTTGAAGGCGGAGGCCTCCTCCTGCAGTTCAAGCACGGTCTTGGCTGCCGCAGCCGCGGCGGTCGGCGAATTGCCGGCGATGGCGCGGACGGGTGAATGGGAGGAGGACATCACCGTCCGGTTTGCGCCACCGCCGTCTGCAGGTGCCCCGCCCGCAGATCCCGGTCCCAGCGCCCCTTTGGGCTCTTCGCTCTTGCCGGTCACGACCTTCAGCGTGTGGCCGCGCGTCAGCCCCTTGGAGACCGGCTGGGCCTTGCCTTCCGACACGCCCTTGCCGAGCGAGGTGGAGGCGAAGTCCGACTGGTCGACATGGGCGAGATCGTGGCGGCCGAGATAGGAAATGCCGAGCTCGCGGAACACGTAGTCGAGGATCGAGGTCGCCGTCTTGATGGCATCGTTGCCGATCACCATGCCGGCGGGCTCGAAGCGGGTGAACGTGAATGCCTCGACATATTCCTCAAGCGGCACGCCATATTGCAGGCCGAGCGAGATCGAGATGGCGAAATTGTTCATCATCGCGCGGAAGGCGGCACCCTCCTTGTGCATGTCGATGAAGATCTCGCCGAGCCGGCCGTCGTCATATTCGCCGGTGCGAAGGAAGATGGTGTGGCCGCCGACCTTGGCCTTCTGGGTGTAGCCCTTGCGCCTGGTCGGCAGCTTCTCCTGCTCGCGCACGACGCGTTCGACGATGCGCTCTACGATTTTCTCGGTGACCGCGACGGTGGCCGCCGCCTTCGGCGCCTCGGCTAGCGCCTCCACTGCATCATCCTCGTCGTCCTCGTCCTCGATCAGCGAGGCGTTGAGCGGCTGCGACAGTTTCGAGCCGTCGCGGTAGAGCGCGTTGGCCTTCAGCGCCTTCTTCCAAGAGCGCAGATAGGCCGCCTTGCAGTCCTCGACGGTGGCCTCGTTGGGCATGTTGATGGTCTTGGAGATGGCGCCCGAAATGAACGGCTGGGCGGCCGCCATCATGTCGATATGGCTGTCGACGGAGAGATAGCGCTTGCCGATCTTGCCGCACGGATTGGCGCAGTCGAAGACCGGGTAGTGCTCTTCCTTCAGATGCGGCGCGCCTTCCAGCGTCATCGCGCCGCAGATGTGGATGTTGGCCGCCTCGATGTCCTTCTTCGAGAAGCCGAGGAAAGCCAGCATGTTGAACTCGAAATCGGCGAGCTGCTCTTCCGTGATGCCGAGCGTGTCCTTGCAGAAATCGGCGCCGAGCGTCCATTGGTTGAAGGCGAACTTGATGTCGAAGGCGCTTTTCAGCGCTTCGTTCAGCGCCGCGATCTTGTCTTCGGTGAAGCCCTTGGCGGCAAGCGAGGACGGATTGACGGCCGGCGCCTGGTTGAGATTGCCGTGGCCGACCGCATAGGCCTCGATCTCGCCGATCTGGGCTTCCGGATAGCCGAGCGTTCTGAGCGCCGCCGGCACGGCGCGGTTGATGATCTTGAAATAGCCGCCGCCGGCGAGCTTCTTGAACTTGACCAGCGCGAAGTCGGGCTCGATGCCGGTGGTGTCGCAGTCCATCACCAGGCCGATCGTGCCGGTCGGCGCGATCACGGTGGCCTGGGCGTTGCGGTAGCCGTGCTTCTCGCCGAGCTTCAGCGCCTTGTCCCAGGCCGATTTCGCATGGGCGATAAGGTCGGCATCGGGGCAGTCGCCATGCTTCAGCGCCACCGGCTCGACCGAAAGCCCCTCATAGCCCTGGGTCTCGCCATGGGCGGCGCGGCGGTGGTTGCGTATCACGCGCAGCATGTTTTTCGCATTGCGCTTGTAGTCGGGGAAGGGGCCGAGCTCGCCGGCCATCTCGGCGGACGTCGCATAGGCGACGCCGGTCATGATTGCGGTGAGTGCGCCGCAGATGGCGCGACCCTCGTCGGAATCGTAAGGCACGCCGGTGGTCATCAACAGTCCGCCGATATTGGCGTAGCCGAGGCCGAGCGTGCGGTATTCATAGGAAAGCTTGGCGATCTGCTTGGACGGGAACTGCGCCATCATCACCGAGATTTCCAGCACCATGGTCCACAGCCTGACCGCGTGCTCGTAGGAGGCGAGGTCGATGTTCGCCGTCTCCCGGTTCAGGAACTGCAGCAGGTTGAGCGAGGCCAGGTTGCACGCCGTATCGTCGAGGAACATGTATTCCGAGCACGGGTTCGACGCGCGGATGGGCCCGGCCGCCGGGCAGGTGTGCCAGTCGTTCATCGTCGTGTTGAAGTGCAGGCCCGGATCGGCGGACGCCCAGGCGGCGTGGCCGATCCTCTCCCACAAGTCACGCGCCGCGACCGTCTTGGCGACCCTGCCGTCGATGCGGTTGACGAGGTTCCACTCGCCGCCGTTCTCCACCGCGCGCAGGAAGTCGTCCTTCAGGCTGACGGAATTGTTGGAGTTCTGGCCCGACACGGTCAGATAGGCTTCCGAATCCCAGTCGGTGTCGTAGGTCTTGAACTCGATTTCGGTGTAGCCCTGCCTGGCGAACTGGATGACGCGCTTGATGTAGTTTTCCGGCACGGCGTTCTTCTTGGCAGCGCGGATTTCGCGCTTAAGCGCCGTGTTCAGCGACGGGTCGTAACAGTCGTCGTCGTGGCCTTCGCAATTGACGCAGGCCTTCATGATCGCGGTCAGGTGCCGCTTGACGATCTTGGAGCCGGTGACCAGCGAGGCGACCTTCTGCTCCTCCTTCACCTTCCAGTCGATATAGTCCTCGATGTCGGGGTGGTCGATGTCGACGACCACCATCTTGGCGGCACGACGCGTGGTGCCGCCCGACTTGATGGCGCCGGCCGCCCGGTCGCCGATCTTCAGGAAGCTCATCAGGCCCGATGATTTGCCGCCGCCGGAAAGCCGTTCGCCCTCGCCGCGCAGGTGGCTGAAGTTGGAGCCGGTGCCCGAGCCGTATTTGAACAGGCGCGCCTCGCGCACCCAAAGGTCCATGATGCCGCCCTCATTGACCAGGTCGTCGCCGACCGACTGGATGAAGCAGGCATGCGGCTGCGGATGCTCGTAGGCCGATTTCGACCGCGTCAGCTTGCCGGTCTCCGGATCGACGTAGTGGTGGCCCTGGCCGGGACCGTCGATACCGTAGGCCCAGTGCAGGCCGGTGTTGAACCATTGCGGCGAGTTGGGCGCGACGCGCTGGGTGGCGAGCATGTAGGCAAGCTCGTCCATGAACGCCCGGGCGTCGTCCTCGCTGTCGAAATAGCCGCCCTTCCAGCCCCAATAGGTCCAGGTGCCGGCAAGGCGGGTGAACACCTGGCGCGCGTCGGTCTCCGAGCCGGAGCGCTCGTCCTCGGGCAGTTCGGCAAGCGCCTGCTCGTCGGCAACCGACCGCCACAGGAAGGAGGGAACGTCGTTTTCTTCCACCTTTTTCAGACGTGCGGGCACGCCGGCCTTGCGGAAATATTTCTGCGCCAGGATGTCAGCCGCCACCTGGCTGAACTGCTTCGGCACGTCGATGTCGTCGAGCCGGAAAACGACCGAACCGTCCGGATTCCGGATCTCGCTCACCGCCTTGCGGAACTCGATGTCCGCATAAGCCGACCGGCCGGCTTTGGTGAAGTGCCGTTCAATGCGCATAGGTGTCCCTTCCAATTCCCATATATAGTGTGTCAGCCGGTGGATTGCCTCTCTTTTCCACCGGCGGACACAGGTCCGCCTTACCGGCTCCGTTACGGATGCCGGCTCTCCCGACCGCGGTTCCCGCCAGCCGCTGCTGACCATGGCTTGCCCTGGCCTTGTTTGCGGCTGCGAGGAACCCGGTGGCCCCTCGAATTTGACGCCTGATCGTGAAGTCGCCCGAATCGAGCGCCTCACATTATCTAGTGGCCATCTTCGGCGTAAACACTAAATATAGTGTTAACGACCAATTAACACCAGAAAAATCCAGCTCGGCCGCACGCCGTCTAATGGCACAATCTGCCACCCGCTCTCCGGTTGGAAAACCGACCGGAAAAACGCCAACTTACTCAACAAATCTGGAAAAAAGACCGGTTCCGAACACGCCCAGCCACGCCACTCACGCGAACGTGCGAACCATAAAATGCGACTCGTATTCCGGCGTCAAGGGTTTGGAGTACGAAACTTTCATGACGCAACATATTGTGTCCCGGCGATGTGGATTACGGGGAGAATCCGACGGTCCGTTTCGGTTGCGGAAAGATGGTCGGCGGTGACGAAAACCCGCCTCGCCGACCCCGATCGCCGCCTATTGGCGCCCATTGGGGTCCATTGGCAATTGAATCGATCGACAATCCGGTCCAAACTTTCACGCAACGGATATTCAGGGCGGAAAAACGGCTATGGACAGCTACGACATGGGAGGAGACCGGGGCTTGACGGGCTGGTTGGCGAGGGTAGCGATTCGCAGGCGCGCTCCATTCCAAAGGCGGTTGCGCGCGCCGGCGCGGCTGATGCCGCTGGCGGCGGCGGTGGCGCTGGGCGCCTGCACGACCCTGACGCCCGGCACCACGCCGAAGGAGACCGCGCCGCCGGTCCAGATCGACATGGCGGCGCTGCCCGGCAATTACGGCCTTGCCTCCTATCACCGGGACGAGGATCGCGACCGCACCCTTGAACAGGCCAAGATCGCCTGCAACAACCCCTATACGATCGGCGCCGGGCCCAGCGGCGGCGTGATGATGCACGCGCTCGGCCAGTCCGTGCCGTCCGAAATCTTCCTCAAGACCGATTCGAAGGGGCTGACCTATCTCGGTCCCAGGGGACCGGCGGGCACGGCACAGGACCGTCATGTCGTGTCCTATGAGGGCGGCGTACTGACGTTGCGCTGGATGGATCCACGGGCGCGCACCGTGTACGGAACAATGGTCTACGTGCCCTGCGGGCAGGCCTGACAAGCGGAGTATCATCATGCGTCTTCGAAAGACATTGGCGGTTGCGGCCCTCGTCGTGGTGGCGGCATCGAGCCTGGCCGACGCCGCCAAGCGCAAGGAGCTCGACATCCCGGAACAGCCGGGCTACGTGCCGACGGCGGCGGAGGAGAAGCTGCCGGCGAAATTCCGGCCCCAGCCGGTCTTCTTCCGCACGAACGAGCCGGCAGGAACCATCATTATCCACACCGAGGAGCGCTTCCTCTACCACGTGCTGGGCAATGACCGGGCCATGCGCTACGGCGTCGGCGTCGGCCGCGCCGGCTTCGAATGGCAGGGCATCCACAAGATCAGCCGCAAGCAGGAATGGCCAGACTGGCGGCCGCCGCCGGAGATGATCCAGCGCCAGCCCTACCTGCCGCGCTTCATGGCCGGCGGACCGGGCAATCCGCTCGGCGCGCGGGCGCTCTATCTGGGCGACACCGTCTACCGCATCCACGGCACCAACCAGCCCAAGACCATCGGCTACGCGATGTCGTCGGGATGCTTCCGCATGATCAATCCGGACGTCATCAGCCTTTACGAACAGGTGCCGGTCGGCACCCGCGTCATCGTGCGTCAGGCACCGAAACTTTAGCGGTCGCGCAGAGAGGAAATTGGCAATGAAAAAGGTGTTTGCACCGCTTCTGGCGGTAACCCTGTCCGCTCTGGCGCCGCTTGCAGCCCCGTCGGGCGCCGCCGCCGCGACGCTCGACGAAGTGAAGGAACGCGGCAGACTGGTCTGCGGCGTCAACGAGAACCTGCCCGGATTTGCGGCGCGAAACGGCGAGGCATGGCAGGGTTTCGATGTCGATTTCTGCCGCGCGGTCGCCGCCGCCATCTTCGCCGACGACACGCGGGTCGACTACGTACCGCTGTCGGCCGAAACCCGCTTCGCCGCGCTCGCCGAAGGCAAGATCGACCTTTTGTCGCGCAATTCGACCTGGACGCTCGGGCGCGAGCTTCAATTCGGCCTGACCTTTGCGGCGGTGTCCTATTATGACGGCCAGGGCTTCATGGTGCCGCGGGCGATGAACGTGGTCTCCTCGCTCGATCTGACCGGCAGCAAGGTCTGCGTGCTGACCGGCACGACCAGCGAGGCCAACATTCCCGACTATTTCAACGCCAACAACATGGACTTCGAGATCGTCGCGCTCGGCAGCGCGGCCGATATCCTGGCGGCCTATGCGGAAGGCAAGTGCAATGTCGTCACCAGCGACGTCTCGCAGCTTTACGCCTGGCGGCTGCAGCTTGCCGATACCGACGAACACATCATCCTGCCGGATACGATCTCAAAGGAGCCGCTCGGTCCGGTGGTGCGCAAGGACGACGTCGACTGGGCGACGCTGGTCAGATGGGTGCTGTTCGCGCTCGTCAACGCCGAGGAAATGGGCATCACATCGGCCAATGTGGGCGAGGCGTCCGCATCCGAAAAACCGGACGTCAGGCGTTTTGCCGGCGTGGACGGCAATCTTGGCGCCGACCTTGGCCTTGCCAATGACTGGACGGTCAAAACGATCGAACTGGTGGGCAATTACGGCGAGATGTTCGACCGCAATCTCGGCGAGGCGAGCCCGCTCGGAATCGCCCGTGGCCTGAACCAGCTCTGGAACCTCGGC
Organism: Rhizobiaceae bacterium; assembly: GCA_041397625.1. Classification (GTDB taxonomy): domain Bacteria; phylum Pseudomonadota; class Alphaproteobacteria; order Rhizobiales; family Rhizobiaceae; genus JAWKWH01. The sequence goes on along the minus strand of JAWKWH010000002.1, from coordinate 644,808 downwards.
GGCATTCTCTACGCGCCGCCCTACCGCTGAGGCGGCATCTCAAGCCCAACCGGAAAGAGGGCCGTTGACAGCGGCCCGAAACGGCCGGCTAATGCACCTGCAAGTGTTCTCAGGGCGGGGTGAAAGTCCCCACCGGCGGTAATCGGACCTCGAAGGAGATCCGGAAGCCCGCGAGCGCTTCGCCGCAGCCGGTTCTGGCCGCGTCGAAGGTCAGCAGATCCGGTGAGAGGCCGGAGCCGACGGTGACAGTCCGGATGGTAGAGAACAATCGGCAGGCCGCCGGCCCGGGTGACGGGCACGTCGGTATTTCGATTGCGCGCCCTGATTCACGTCCAGCGTAACGAGACATGGATCAGAATGATGAAAACCACCAAAAAATCAGACACAACGCTCCACATCGCCTTCATCGAGGCCGGCTGGCACGCCGACATCGTGGAAAAATGCCGGGCCGGCTTCCTGGCGGAGATCGCCAATGCGTCCGCCGGCGGGTCAGCCGAGGTCAGCCTGTTCAAGGTGCCCGGATCCTTCGATATTCCGCTGATGGCCAAGAAACTCGCTGAAACCGGACGTTTCGAGGCGGTCGTCGCAGCCGGTTTCGTTGTCGATGGCGGCATCTACCGGCACGACTTCGTTGCCGGCACGGTGATCGACGCCCTGATGCGGGTGCAGCTCGACACCGGCGTGCCGGTCATTTCGGCCGTGCTGACCCCGCACCACTTCAACGAGGGCGCGGCGCATGTCGCGTTCTTCCGCGATCATTTCGACATCAAGGGCAGGGAGGCGGCGCGCGCCGTGCTGCAGATCGCCGCCAACATGCGCGAAATCGCCGGAATCTCCGTGGACGAGGCGCTCGTGGCGGCCGAATAGGCGGTTTGATCCATGGCAAGGCGCCGGCGGTCGCCTCCGTTAGGCTTGCGAGCGACAAACCGATAGAGCGGAGGTGCAAGCCCATGTACAAGAAGATCGTCGTTCCCATCGATCTGAGCCACCAGGAGCGTATCGATTCCATGATCGCGGCGGCGAAGGTCCTCGCCGCGGGTGGCAAGGCGGTCCTCGTTCACGTGGTCGAGGACATTCCCGCCTTCGTCGCGGCGCAGATTCCCGAAGATGTCGTCAAGGATACGCAGAGTTCGGCGGAAACCAGGCTGAAGGAGGTCGCGGCGGCGTCCGGCCTCGATGCCGAGATCGATGTCAGGCACGGCCATGCGGCCAACACCATCCTCGACATCGCCGAGGAGAAGGGTGCGGACTGCATCGTCATCGCCTCTCACAAGCCGCACTGGGAAGACTACCTGATCGGCTCGACGGCGGCCCGTGTGGTGCGCCACGCCAAATGCGCGGTGCACGTGCTGCGGTAGAGCGCCAATCAGGCGTTCAGTGCGTTGAGCGCGACGAAGATGATCGCGGCCATCAGGGCCGCCGCCGGTACGGTAACGAGCCAGGCAGCCACGATGGTGGTGAAATGGGCGCGGCGCACCAGCTTGCGCCGCGAGGCCTCGATACCGTTACCGGTTCCTTCAGCCGCATCGTCCTCGTCGAGCACCGATTCGGAGGCGCCCGCGGCTCCGGTCTGCTTGGATGATTTCTTCGCCGAGCGGGCGCGTTCCAGCTTGCGTTCGATATAGACGCGCCGGCGCTTGGAATTGGCGGTGTACCATTCGCGGAAGAAGCCGACGCCGAACACCGCGCCGACGGCGATATGGGTCGAAGAAACCGGCAATCCCAGCTTCGAGGCGACGATGACCGTGATCGCCGCCGACAGCGCCACGCAGTAGGCGCGCATCGGATTGAGCTTGGTGATCTGCTCGCCGACCATGCGGATCAACCTCGGCCCGAACAGGACGAGGCCGATGGAGATGCCGAACGCGCCGATCAGCATCACCCAGACCGGGATCGACACCTTGGTCGCCACATCGCCGGCCTGCACCGTGTGCACGATCGCCGCCAGCGGTCCGACCGCGTTGGCGACGTCGTTGGCGCCGTGCGCGAAGGACAACAGCGCCGCCGACAGGATCAATGGCAGGTGGAACAGCCGGCGCAGCGACTGGTTGCGGTTCTCCAGGCCCCTCGACTGCCTGCGGATCAGCGGGTGGACGAGGGCCCAGGCGATGGCGCCCGTGATCAGGCCGGAAAGCATGATCTGGCCGCTGTCGAGGTGGACGACGTTCTTCAGCCCCTTCATCGCCAGATAGGCGGCGAAACAGCCGGCCATCAGCGCGATCAGCACCGGTACCCAGCGCCGCGCCGCGGCGATCTTGTCGTCCGTGTAGATGATGAAGCTCTTGATGAAGGCCAGCAGCAGCGCCGCGATGACCCCGCCCAGCAGCGGCGAGATCGCCCAGCTTGCGGCGATCGCGCCCATCGTCGGCCAATTGACGGCCGAGAGCCCGGCCGCGGCGATGCCGGCGCCCATCACGCCGCCGACCACCGAATGGGTGGTGGAGACCGGCGCGCCGATCCAGGTCGCCAGATTGACCCAGAGCGCCGAGGAGATCAGCGCCGCCATCATCGCCCAGACGAACACGTCGGGCGAGGCGACGCCCGCCGGGTCGATGATGCCCTTGGAGATGGTCGAGACCACGTCGCTGCCGGCAATCAGCGCTCCGGCGCTCTCAAAGACGGCCGCGATGACGAGCGCGCCGCCAAGGGTCAGCGCCCTGGAGCCGACCGCCGGGCCGACATTGTTGGCAACATCGTTGGCGCCGATATTGAGCGCCATGTAGGCACCGATCGCCGCGGCGAGAACAATGATGAGCGCCCGCGGCTCTCCGGCGACATAGATCGCGGTAAATATCGCGGCAAAAACCAGAAACAGCAGGCCGAGCCCGGGGCCGGCGAGCTCGCGCGCCACGGTGATCGTGGCCACCTCGACACGTTCGAGCTTGTCGAGGTCCTTGTCGAGGGTCGCCTTTCTCAGTTCGGGGCTTGTATCGGCCATGTCCGCTTCCCGCATCGATAGACGGGCTCTACGCGGGCATGGGCACAGGCGCAACCGGAGAGCCCCGCCATCGATAGGTCAGGCGGCAGATTCCCGTGGATTAACGCTGAAATCGTTGAGCATTTCGGCAAGCGCCGGTTCGCCCACGCGCTTGGCCGCCTCGGACGGCGGCAGCCAGCAACGGTGCCGCTCCTGCTTTTCCGGCCAACGCTTCTCGGCCTTGTCGACCTCGAGCGCGAAGACATGGACCTCGCAGCGTCGCGCCAGGCCCGACGCGGCGGCCTTGGTGTAGTAATAGATGCCGAGCGACGTGTCGGCGATGCGCCCGCGAATGCCGGCTTCCTCATAGGCCTCGCGCCTCGCCGCGAAGGAAAGCGTCTCGCCCTTCTCGGGCCAGCCCTTGGGAAGAATCCAGCGCCCGGTTTCGCGGCTGGTCACCAGCAGAACCTCCACGCCGTCCTTGCCCATGCGCCAGGGAAGCGCCGCCGACTGAACATGCGCAGGCGCACCGCCGAGCATGCGCCGTGCCAGCTCCTTCAGATGCTCAGCCGTGGAATGGTTGATCAGTTTCAATCTGCTCCAGCCTCGAGAAATCAATTCCGCCGATGCATTAGGCCGCAAGCCTAATTTCTGGACCCTCATGTATAAACAACAGCTTACTTGAAAAGTCATTGTCGGTGATTCTGGTAGCCCACGCAAATATCACTGTCATTTGACTGCAATACGACGGTTTCCCACACGCACCAGCAGCGACCCGGCGGCAAACAGCAGGCCCGAAAACAGGAACCACGCACCCGGCACGTCGATCAGCGGGTTGGTGGCGCTGACGGCGGCGAACACGCCGGATGCGGCAAGCGGACCGATGATGATCGCCACCGAATTGACGCTCGACAGGGTTCCCTGCAGCAGGCCCTGTTCGTCGGCCGGCACCGTCTTCGAGCAGATTGCGTTCAGGGCGGGGCCCGCAAGTGCGTTGCCGGTCACCTGCACGGCTATCAGCGGGTAGACCATCCATCCGCTGGTTGCGAAACCATAGGCCGTCAACGCTAGCGCGGAGGTGAGAAAACCGATCGTCACCGCCCGCCATTCGCCAAGGCGGGCGACGGCCGGGCCAACCATGAAGCCCTGCGCCAAGACGAACATGGCGCCGACGAAAGCCAGAGAAAACGAGGCGTCGCGCACGCTCCAGCCAAAACGAAAGCCGGTGTAAAGCACCCAGATCGCCTCCAGCCCGCGTTGCGCGATGTTGGTGATCAACAGTGCGGCGATCAGCGGATACAGCATCGGGAAGCGGACGAGACGGGCCAGTGCCCCGAACGGGCTGACGCCGGACGAGCCGAACGGCCGCCGATTGGCCGGCGGCAGCGATTCGGGCAATGCGACCAGCCCGAAGACGAGGTTGGCGCCGATAAGTACCGCGGCGAACAGGAACGGCAGGCGCAGGTCGATCGCGCCGAGCACGCCGCCGATCAGCGGGCCGGCGATGAAACCGACGCCGAAGGCGGCGCCGACATAGCCGAAATTGCGCGACCGGTTCTCCGGCGTCGATATATCGGCCATATAGGCATTGGCCGTGGTGACCGTGGCGCCGAGCACGCCGGCCAGGATGCGGGCGGCGACCAGCCAGGCGAGATTGGGCGCCAGCGACATGACCAGATAGTCGACGCACAGGCCGGCCTGCGACAGAAGCAGGATCGGCTTGCGCCCCCATGCGTCGGACAGCGCCCCTATGAGCGGGGAAAACGCAAACTGCGCAAGCGCATAGGCGGTGGCGATGATTCCATAGATGAGCGCGGCATTGGAGACGCCGCCGCCCGACAATTCCTCGACCAGCTTCGGCAGGATCGGCCAAGCCAGACCGACGCCCAGCATATTGATGACGGTGACGATGAGTACGAAAGTGACGGGCGCGCGCCCGCCGGCGTGGCCCCCGGCATCGCCTGCCGGTTCGTTCACCCCTGATGGTCCTCGGCGATCGGCTTCTGGTAAGTGAAGCCCATGTCCCAGGGAAAGTAGATCCAGGTGTCCTGGCTGACCTCGGTGACGAAGGTGTCCACCATCGGCACGCCCTTCGGCTTGGCGTAAACGGTGGCGAAATGGGCTTTCGGCATCATGGCGCGCACCAGGCCGGCGGTCTTGCCGGTATCGGTCAGGTCGTCGATGATCAGCACGCCCTCGGCGTCGTTCTTCAGAAGCTCGGGCGAGACTTCCTTCAGAACCTTGATGTCACCCTGGTCCTGATAGTCGTGATAGGACGCGACACAGACCGTTTCGATCATGCGGATGCCGAGTTCGCGCGACACGATGGCCGCGGGCACCAGGCCGCCGCGCGTAATGCAGACGATCGACGACCATTCCTCGTTGCGTCCCGAAAGGCGCCAGGCAAGCGCGCGGGCATCGCGATGGAACTGGTCCCAGGAAACGGGAAAGGCTTTCTCGGGCAGGGACATGGGCGGTGTTCCTCCGGCGCGCGCTCGACTGCTGCCGAGAGCGATAGCCGGATTCCGCCGCAAATGGCAAGGTTGGCGCGGCGCGTTCGCGGTCAGCGCGACATCAGCGTCATCACCGGCATGGAGGTCAGCAACGTGCGGGTGACGCCGCCGAACAGCCGCTCGCGCAGGCGCGAATGGCCGTAGGCGCCGATAACCAGCAGGTCGGCCTGGGCATCGACCAGCCGGTTCTCGATGACCGAACCGACATCGAGGCCGCCGGAAGGCTCGGTCTCCACGCTGATCTTGGCGCCGTGACGCGCAAGCGCGGCGGCGATCTCGGCGCCGGCCATCGGCGCGTCCTGGCTGGGCGTGTTGCGCGGATCGACGGTGAACACTTCCGTCTCGTCGGCGGCGAGGATCAACGGCAGGGCGTCGAAGGCCGCGCGCGCCGCCTCGCGGCTGCCATCCCAGCCGAGGACGATCTTGGAGATAGGCCGCGGCTTCTGCGACGCATAGGGAACGAAGATCACCGGCCGGCCGCTGTCGAACAGCAGCGCTTCCAGATCGGCGACGTCGGCATGCGCCAGATCCGGATCGACCTGCCCGGCCAGAATCATGTCGCAGGCAAGCGCGCTCGACAAGGCCGAAAGGCCGGCATCGCCGGAAAAGGTCTCTGTTGCCCGCCATTCGGCGGACAGGCCGGCATTGCCGGCTGCCTTGTCGAACAGCGATTTGATCTCCGCCGTGCGCTCGGCGGCAACCGCCATGTCCGCGGTATAAAGATCGGTGCTGGGAAATCCGACGGGGGTTGAATAGGCACCCGGCAGCGGTTCGCAGTGAAAGCCGATAAGATGGCTGGAAAATTGCTGCGCCAGCGGGATGGCGCGCTCAAGCACCCGTTCCGCGTCCTTTTGGCCCCGCAGTACCGCCAGAATGGTCTTCATCGCAGGTCTCCGATCAGTATTCCGTGTTGCAGCAACAATGGAACAGCGACATCGCCGCCACATTGACAAGGATCAATGGGGCGAATCCGTGCCGATCGGAGGAAAATGGACGTTCGCGGCCTACGGTCCCCGAGCCGGTTCAGGCGATCAGTTCTTCCGCGTGCCTTGCCATGGCGAAGGGAAGCGCTCTTTCGATCGGCATCGGCCGTTCGAACAGGAAGCCCTGGACGATATGGATGCCGGCCTCCTTGACGAAGGCAAGGTCCTTGACGGTTTCGATACCTTCGGCGATCAGGCGCAGGTTCATCGCCCGGGCGGTGTCCACGGCGGTCGAAATGAACTTGCGCGACAGCGGATCGTTGGAGCCTGACTGGATCAGGGTGTGGTCGAGCTTGAGTTCGTCGAACGGGCAGCGACGCAGCAGGTCGTGGTTCGATCCGCCGATACCGTAGTCATCAAGCGAGATGCCGAAACCCGACATGCTGAGCCTGGTGAGCGATTCGAGCAGGCTGACATCGCTGTTGGGCAGCGATTTCTCGATCACTTCGATGGTGATCTGCGAGCGGTCGACGCCGGCACGGTCCACGAGCGCGGTAAATTGTGACATCGCCTCGTTGTCTTCCAGAACCCTGGCATCGAAATTGAGCGAAACACCGGGGAATGATTCGACGCTGGAATTGGCGTAATTCAGGTCCTTGAGCACGAGCTCGGCGATGCTCAGCGCCACCCTGACCCGGTCCGACGCGGTGCGCACCTGCGAAAATAGCGCGCTCGGACCGACCAGCGGCCCGTCGGACAGCTTCACCCGCACCAGCGCCTCGAAACCGACGACCTGGCCGTTGTTGGTGTCGAACTGGGGCTGGTAGTAGGGAATGAGCTTGGCGCCGGCGAGATCGTCCGCCCGCTGGTTCGAGTTGGAGACGGTCCCGCGGCCCGCCGGACTGAAACTGCTGATGATGCGCCTCAGCGCCGCTGGCGAAAACGGCTTCTGCAGCACGTCGAGCACCTGGAAACGCTGCAATTCGGCCAGCCGCTTGGCGGCGGCCAGTACGCTGTTGCTGTGCCCGGACGCCAAGATGATGCCGCCGCAGTAGTCGCGTTCGCTCAACCGCCTCAGGAATTCCAGGCCGTCGATATCGGGCAGGCTGAGATCGAGGACGATGACGTCGAAAGCCTTTTCCACGGCGGTGATCGCCAGCAGACCATCCTTGCCGTTAAGGGCGCCTTCGACCGTCCAACCTTCCAGTCGTCCGATCGAGCGGCGAACCAGCTCGACAATATCCTGACTGTCGTCGACGACGAGCACAGAACCGGCCATGAAATTACCCCTCGCAGTGCGCAGTCCGTACCATTTCATAAAATTCTTAAATAAGTTTCATCCTTACAGCCTTATTGCAATTTGCGGTTTTGATTTCGCGGTATCGTGGGTGCATTATCGCCGGACGGTGCTTTCCGCCTTGTCGGCAAACGGGTTTCCCGATTGGCGATTTTTCGGCAATCCTGTTCCCCGCTGCGGATTGCCGAGGCATGATTTTCCAGAATGTCGTATCGACGCACGGCCGGACCGGGCCCCGCAGCTCAGATCAGCACCGCCGCAGCGACCGAAATCAGCAATGCCGCGGCAAAGCCGATATTGATGAAACGGCTCGCCCTCGGCGCGCGGAAGAGGGGCGTCAGCGCCGCGCCGGCCCGAAGCCAGACGATGTTGACCACCGCGATGACGCCGAGCAGCACTGCCGCCTTGACGATCGTGTCGCCGAGCGGACTGGCGGCGACGAGCACGAAGCCGGAAAACATGGCCGCCATCGCCGCATAGGCCTTGGGATTGGCAAGTGATACGAAAACCGCCGCGAACCATGACGGCGGATTGCCGTCGGCTGCATCGCCGGACAAGGGCGGCGCGGTGGCGATCTTCCACGCCAGATAGATGAAATAGGCGGCGGCGGCGGCCGCTACCGCCGGGCTTGCGCCGGGAACGAGCAACAACAGGCCGGCGACGCCGGAGCCGACCAGTGCGATGACGAGCAGCATACCCAGCGTCAGGCCCAGCATATAGCCGATCCCCCGCCGGTAGCCGAAAGCGGCGCCGACCGCCGCAAGGCTCAGCGTATTGGGGCCGGGGCTGCCGGCGAGCGCGAATGCGGCGGCAAGAAAGCTCAGATAGGGTTCCACCGGCGCTCCATCGAATGTGCTCGGACGCGATGGCCGATCATGTCGTCTGCTTCACCGCCTGTCACCGTTCTTCTGCGGGCGGCCCTTACATGCCATTTTCAAGGTGATCTGAGTGAAGATTCACAATTGATACCGTGAGAATGATGGATTATACGGCATTCCTGCCTTGCCAGACAGGACTGCCGCATGATCACATCCGCCCAGATGCGCGCCGCGCGTGCCTTGCTTGGTATCGACCAGAAGACGCTTGCCGACATGTCCGGCGTGTCGCTGGCGACGATCCAGCGCATGGAAAGCAGCGACGGCAACGTGCGCGGCGTCGTCGACAGCCTGACCAAGGTGGTCGAGGCGCTCGACCGTGCCGGCATAGCGCTCATCGGCGACAATATGCGCAGCGAGACCGGCGGGCGCGGCGTACGCCTGAAGCAGGCGGCGACGCCCGAGAGCTGAATGTCGGCCGCGAGGGGAACAGGGTTGCGTTTTGCGGCTGCCGGCTTGTGGCGGGCGGTCTGCGTTATCGAGGTCGAATGTCATTCATGAACGTTTCGATGAAACAGCCGACGGGAACCCAGCAACCGACGGCAACGGAGCTTTTCACGCCGAAGCTGGTGACGGTGCTGCGCGAGGGGTATCGCTTCGCCGATCTGAAGGCCGACACGATTTCCGGCCTGACCGTGGCGATCGTCGCGCTGCCGCTGTCGATGGCGATTGCCATCGCGTCGGGCACGACACCGGACCGCGGCCTCTATACCGCGATCGTTGGCGGTTTCATCGTTTCGCTGCTTGGCGGCAGTCGCTTCCAGATCGGCGGACCGGCGGGCGCCTTCATCGTTCTGGTTGCGGCGACGGTGGCCGACCAGGGCATCGACGGGCTGGTCCTGGCCACGCTGATGTCGGGCTTTCTGCTGATGGCGGCGGGTTTCCTGCGCATCGGCACCTACATCAAGTTCATTCCCTATCCGGTCACCGTCGGCTTCACCGCCGGCATCGCCGTCATCATTCTGGCAAGCCAGATCCGCGAACTGCTCGGCCTTGATCTCTCCGGCGGCGAGCCCGGCCCGTTGTTGCCCAAGCTGCTGGCGCTGGCCCGGGCGCTGCCGACGGTCACGCCGTCGGCCATGGCGGTCGCCGCACTGACCATCGTCGCGATCCTGGCGCTGCGGCGCTTCAAGTCCGGCTGGCCCGACATGCTGATCGCGGTCAGCCTCGCCTCGGCGGTTGCCGCGCTTCTGGGGCTGCCGATCGAGACCATCGGTACCCGCTTCGGCGGCATTCCGGCGACGCTGCCGGCGCCGTCGCTGCCGCCGGTCTCCGTCGATCGCCTGGTCGAACTGCTGCCGCACGCCTTTGCGTTCACCCTTCTCGGCGCCATCGAATCGCTGCTGTCGGCCGTGGTCGCCGACGGCATGACCGGCCGGCGTCACCGCTCCAATTGCGAACTCGTCGCCCAGGGGGCCGCCAATATCGGCTCGTCGCTGTTCGGCGGCATCTGCGTTACCGGCACGATCGCGCGCACCGCCACAAATGTGCGCGCCGGTGCCCGCGGCCCGGTCTCCGGCATGCTGCATTCGCTGTTCCTGCTCATGTTCATGCTGCTTGCGGCGCCGCTGGCGAGCTACATTCCGCTTTCCGCGCTTGCCGGCCTTCTCGCCGTCGTTGCCTGGAACATGGTGGAGAAGAACGCCTTCAGGACGTTGATCATCTCGTCGCGAGGCGATGCGATGGTGCTGCTGGCGACATTCCTGATCACGATCTTCCGCGACCTGACCGAAGGCATCGTGGTCGGTTTCACGCTCGGTTCCGTGCTGTTCATCAGCCGCATGTCGGAAATCACCGGCGTCGAGACCCATGCCCGGCTCGTGCCCGAAGACCAGGCCGACGAGACCGGCGAGCGCTACGATGCGTCACTGGCCGCCGATCCCTCCGTCGTCGTCTACCGTATCACCGGCGTGTTCTTCTTCGGTGCCGCCTCGACAGTGGGTTCGGTGCTCGACCGCATCGGCGACCAGCACCGCTCGCTGGTCATCGATTTCGCCGGCGTGCCGTTTCTCGATTCGACCGCCGCCAACACGATGATGGGCGTGGCCCAAAAGGCGCGGCGCCGGAATGTGAAGCTCTACATCACCGGCGCCAGCAAACCGGTGCGCCGCGCGCTCAACACCCACGGCGTCAAATATCCGCTGGTGGCGTTTCGCGCCCGGCTGGAGGAAGCGGTCGGGGAAGCGCGGGGCCGGGCCGGTCGGGCCTGATCCCAAGGCCATGCCGACACTCAGGCCGCGGGCGCCGGCAGGGCGGCGACCATGGCCTCGACGTCTCGCCTGGCGCCGTCGAGCGCCTCCTGCGAGCGCGAGCGGATGACGAGTTCGGTCCAGAACTTGCCGTCGCGATATTTCGGATAGGAACCGATGATCGTGTCGGGATGCTCCTTCTGGATTGCTGCCAGCCGGTCTCCGATGGAGCCTTCGCCGACAGGACAGTGGACGGTCTCCGACAGCAGCTTCGTCCCGCCCTCGAGCGTCGGCACGACATTGTCGAGCATGGCCTGGAAGATCGCCGGAACGCCGGCCATCACATGCACGTTGGCGATGCGGAAACCCGGCGCCAGCGATACCGGATTGTCGATGTGCTCGGCGCCCAGCGGCATGCGCGCCATGCGCTTGCGCGCATCGGTGAACTCGATGCCGCGCTTGGCGAAATAGCGCTCCAGGAGCTTGTAGGCCTTGTCGTCGTAGTCGCAGGGCACGCCGAACGCCTTGGCGATCGAATCGGCGGTGATGTCGTCATGGGTCGGGCCGATGCCGCCGGTGGTGAATACGTAGGTATGGGCCCGGCGCAGCGCGTTGACCGCGTCGGCGATCGCGTCCTCGTCGTCGGCGACGACGCGCACCTCCTTCAGGTCGATGCCGCTTGCCGTCATCATGTCGGCGAGGTGGCCGATATTCTGGTCCTTGGTGCGGCCGGAAAGGATCTCGTCGCCGATGACAACCATGGCTGCGGTGACGATCTTGGGCATCGGCGACTTCCTTTCGATGTTCATGATGCTGGCGCGCGGCGGCCGTCGCGACCGGATTGAGCGCGCCGACGATAGCGCCTATCGTTGGACAAACCAACGGGAACAACGAATCATGCGCCACAATCACATCGCCATCTGGGTCACGGCCTTGCTGCAGGTGGCGTTGGGCTTCCTGTGGTATTCGCCTCTCGCCTTCCTTGAGCCCTGGGCCTACGGCTTCGGCCTCGATCTTACGGTCATGGGCGAACCGGATCCGGTGGCGCTGATCGTCGTCGTGCTCGGCGCCGTCGTCAATTGCTACGTCGTCTCCTGGCTCATCCGCCGCATGGCGATCACCGGTGTCGGCGGCGCCGTCTGGCTGGCGCTGTGGCTGTGGCTCGGCCTCGGCCTGCCCTGGCTGATGCCGCACTATCTGTTCGCCAAGGTCGGCAACAGCGCACTGATCGTCGACGCCGCGCAACTGCTCGTCGCCACGTCGATGACCTGCCTGATCCTCGCATTGTGGCGCCGCAAGCCGCGAACGATCGCTTGATTGCCCGATTGCGAACCGCTAGGCCAACCCGCGTGCGGGCGTGATGGAACTGGTAGACATACAGGACTTAAAATCCTGAGGCCTCGTGCCGTGCGGGTTCGATTCCCGCCGCCCGCACCAGCCCGCAGCCAAATGATGTCTCCATGGCCGCCGCGTGACGGCGGACACATCGCCGGACAGCCGGTCGTGGCAGTTTCCGTTCCATTGCGAACGAGAACCACGGGAACGGAGAACGGCAATGAACAGGATCATCGCATTGGCACTGGTCGCGGTCTTGGCGGCATCGGGAGCGGCGACGGCCCGCGACGGCGGCGGTGCCGGCGACGGGGGTTCAGGCGGCGGATCGGGCGCTGGCGACGGCAACGGATGGGACCACACCATAAACACGATGGGCGCGACCAATCCGGGCACCTCCGCCTTCATTCTCTTCACCAGGATCAGGTCGGTCAGCGGCGAGGCCGACGAGCACACGCCGAACCCGGCGCCGCCCGCGCCGACACCGCCGCCGTCGCATGACGACGACTGCATGGCGTGCCCGTAGCGGCGGAAATGTCGGGAAGGGGCGATTTGCGCCTCTCTTCCCGCCGGGCGCCATCGCATGCGGCAACCGCGTGACGCCACAGCCTGACGGGCGGTCGTTGACCGCCGCCGTTTCGCAATGCGCTTGAAGAAAGTGGCTCCCCGGGCCGGATTCGAACCAGCGACCAACCGGTTAACAGCCGGTTGCTCTACCGCTGAGCTACCGGGGAAAGCGCGCTCGCGTGAACCCGGCAGCCTATAGCAAAACAAATTCCGCCTTGCCAAGGGGTTTTCGCCGCCTGCCGTCGGTACTGGCAATCGCGTGCGAAAGATCGCATATGACCGGCCATGACGGCGAGCGGCGATGATGAGCGGGACAGTGCGGACGTGGCCGGCGGTGACGCGCCGGCGCGAAAGATCAACCTGTTCGGGCGCGACATCGAGATGCCGCGTTCGCGGTCGGTCCGCGTTATCATCGGCATACTGCTGGTCATGTTCGGCATCGTCGGCTTCCTGCCGGTGGTCGGCTTCTGGATGATCCCGCTCGGCTTCATCGTGCTGTCCTACGAGTTCGCCGCGGTGCGGCGGCTGCGTCGCAGGTTCGTGGTCTGGTTTCAGCGACGGCAAAAAAGCGATTAGTCCGTCAGCGGCGACCTTGTCCGGTTCCATACCATCTGTTAACGGAGCGGCTCTAGAACGCTGTGCGACGGCCTCGTGGCGGAGTGGTTACGCAACGGACTGCAAATCCGGTTACCCCGGTTCGATTCCGGGCGAGGCCTCCAGCGCGGCATGGATGACGATCAGGGCCGGCGCGTCCGCGGCAGGATACCGCGGTGCCGGCGGAACGGGCCGCTGACATGACAATCGATTTTGCCGAACAACGCCGGAAGATGGTCGACGGCCAGTTGCGCACCACCGACGTGACCAGCCCGGCGATTCTGGACGCGATGGGCGAGGTGCCGCGCGAGGCCTTCGTGCCGCAGGCGGTGCGGGCGCTTGCCTATATCGACGAGGACGTGCCGGTGCAGCCGGCCGGCGGCGAGGGACCGCGCTTCCTGATGGAGCCGTCGCCGCACGCCAAGCTGCTGCAGCTTGCCGATATCAGGTCCGACGACGTGGTGCTCGATATCGGCTGTGCCACTGGGTATTCGACGGCGGTGCTGACGCTGATCGCCGGTTCGGTGATCGCGCTCGAGAGCGATCCGCATCTGGCCGCCATTGCATCGGAAACGCTTGTCGACCGCGGCTATGACAGCGCCGCGGTGGTCGAGGGGCCGCTGAACCTCGGCTACGCCTCGGAAGCGCCATACGACGTGATCGTGCTCAACGGCGCGGTCGACGAGGTGCCGGCGGCGCTGTTCGACCAGTTGAAGGACGGCGGGCGCCTTGTCGGCGTGCTTGGCACCGGCAATACCGGCCGCGCAACGGTGTGGACGAAGAACGCCGGCGGCGTTGCCGCGCGCCATGCCTTCAACGCCGCCGTCAGGCCGCTGCCGGGCTTCGAGCGCCAGGCCGCTTTCGAATTCTGATATTGCCGGCGGAATCCGGCCGGATTGTTAAATCTTGTTCATGTTCTCCTGATTTGCCTGTCGCGGACTGGTCATGGCATTGACGTTACGCTTAGATGGAATGGGCGGAAGCGGGCGGTTGATTCGACGAGGGATTTGACGGGATGCGGGGACGAGGATTTGTCGCGGCGTGCGTATTTGCGGCAGCCATGCTCGTGTCGTCCGCGGCGTCGGCCGAGACTATTCTTGGCGCGCTTGCCAAGGCATATGAGAACAATTCGGCGCTGAACTCGGCCCGCGCCGGCGTACGGGTGGCCGACGAGAACGTGCCGCTGGCCAAATCCGGCCGCCGTCCGTTCATCACAGGCGTCGGTACATTGAGCCGCTCCGTCACCGACCGTGCGATCGGTTCGACCCGCACCACGGCCGGTTCCTTCGGCATCACGCTGTCGCAATCGCTGTTTGACGGTTTCCAGACCCGCAATAATGTGCGCGCCGCCGAGGCGCAGGTGCGTGCGGCGCGGGAAAACCTGCGCAATACCGAGCAGAACACGCTGTTCGACGCGGCGACGGCCTATATGGATGTCATCCTGTTTCGCCAGATCGGCGCGCTGCGCCAGCGCAACCTGGAGTTCCTGGGCGAGCAGGTGCGCGCCGCCCAGTCGCGCTTCGAGGTGGGCGAGGGCACCCGCACCGACGTCGCCCAGGCCGAAGCCTCGCGCTCGGCCGCCCAGGCGCAGCTCACCGCCGCCAGGGCGCAGGCGGAATCGGCCGCCGCCGTCTACCGCCAGATCGTCGGCGCCAATCCCGGAAGGCTGCGGGCGGCAAATCCGATCATGAAACTGATGCCGGGCTCGATCGACGGCGCCTATGCGGCTGCCGAGCGCGAGCACCCGGCGATCATGGCGACCAAGCACGCCGTCGATGCGGCGAGCTACTCCGTCAAGTCGAAGGAAGGCGCGCTGCTGCCGTCGCTGTCGGCCGAACTTGGCGTTTCGCGCGACTATTCCAGAACCATTTCGCCGACGGGGCCGGCGCTGACCAATGGCTGGTCGACGACCGGGCGTGTCGGCGCGACGTTGCGCATCCCGATCTATCAGGGAGGCGGCGCCTCGGCTGCGGTGCGCCAGTCGAAGGAATCGCTCGGCCAGGCCCGCATCGATGTCGACGTGACCCGCGACCAGGTGCGCGCGGCGGTGGCCTCGGCCTGGACCCAGTTCGAGGCTTCGCGGCGTAATGTCGAGGCCAACCGGGCGCTGGTTTCGGCGGCGCAATTGGCGCTCAACGGCGTGATCGAGGAGCGCAAGGTCGGCCAGCGCACGACGCTCGACGTGCTCAACGCGCAGGCCGATGTCATCAATGCCCAGATCAACCAGGTCAGTTCGGAGCGCGACACCGTGGTGGCGAGCTATGCCATTCTTTCGGCAGTCGGCCGCCTGTCCGCCACGAGGCTGGGGCTTCAGGTGCGTGTGCACAAGCCCAAGGAGCACTACGAGGCGGTCAAGGACAAATGGTTCGGTCTGAGGACGCCGGATGGTCGGTAAGCCGGTTTTCGATACAGCCTAAACCGGTGAAAACTTTCCGGGGGGATTCTCACGTCCCGCCGGAGCAGCTACGATCAACCCGTGATTCGGCCCGGAACGAGGCCGGCCGGATACATGGAAGTCCACCAGGTCGGTAACATGCCGACCGTGTTCGGGGCGGCGGAAAGAACATGGCACAAGCAAGCAACGCACAACGCGAACCTTCCATGGAGGAGATTCTCGCCTCCATCAGGCGGATCATCGAGGACAGCGACACCGCCGCGGATGCAGGCGTTCCCGTGGACGCCGCCGCCGGGCCGGCGCATCAGACGGCTGCCATACCCGCCGATCGGGCGAGCGGGACCGAAAACGTGGACGCCGGCATGGAGACGCCAAGCGGGGAAGCCGCCGCCGCAGGCGGGGAAACGGCGGCCGCGACAGGCGGAACGGAAACCGAGGGGGTTTACGAGCCGGCTGAAACCGTGGCCGCGGAAGCGGCGGTCGAAACCGCGGCCGAAAACGTGGGCGCCGACGCGGAAGTCGAGGCCTTTCGTCAGGAGTTCACCGGCGACGCCGGCTCCGAAGCAGCAGACCGGTCCATGAGCGCGCTCAACCTGTCGGGCATCGGCGACGAGGTTGCCCGGCAGGCCGGGCCGGCATCGGAGGAAGACGAGGAAGGCGGGGACGAGGCCGCGGCCGACGATGGGGCGGTCGCAATCGAGCCGGAAACGGGCAACGAGGACGAGGATGCCGGCGCGGGCGAGACCATCGCGTCCGCGCTGGGAGACGAATGGCGGCATATCGCCGAGGGCGCGGTCGATCACGCGGCATCCTCCGGCGGAGAGGGGGCGGCAGGATACGATGCCGCCACCGACACGGATGCCGCGCTTGCCGCGCTGGCCCGATCGATCGCATCGGAAGCGATGGAACCGGACAGGCCGGAGCCGCAAGCCGGGGCAACGGCGCACGGCGCCGGCGAGGCCGCGCCCGCCGCGCGTCCGCCGATCCTCTCCGAACAGGCCGGGCGCCAGGTGGCGGCGGCCTTCGACGAATTGAGCGAGGCGTTCGCCGGCACCCGGCGCAAGAGTTTCGACGAGATGGCCGAGGAGATGCTGCGGCCCATGCTGCAGGATTGGCTCGACAACAACCTGCCGGTTCTGGTCGAGCGTCTGGTGCGCGAGGAGATCGACCGCGTTGCCCGCGGCGGAAGTCACTGATACCGCGCGCTCGGCTCTTTTCCATCTGAACGGCCCGTTCATCGCCGCTTCAGGCGGGCTTTGCTACTTCCTGTCCTGTCATCAACGAGCCCGGCGCGTTGCCGGCATTGAGAAGGACAGGACCCATGACCAACCGCAAGCTGATCGCCGGACTGGCCATAGCCGCAACCGTGCTGGCGGGGATGCCCGCCGCCAATGCCGGCCCGCAGGCGCCGAGCGCCGCCAAGATCGAGCGCATGCTCGAAGCCGCGCCCAAGGTGAAGGTGAAGCCTGAAAACCGGGTGACGATCGAAGAATTCAAGCAGCGCCGCGATATCCGCCGCCATGCACCGAAGATCGACATCCAGGCGATCAATTTCGCCTTCGGCTCCGCCGAGATTCCCTATTCGCAATACGGCAAGGTGGAGCAGATCGCCGTCGCGCTGAAGCGCATCCTGCGCAACCGGCCGCATATGGTGGTGCTGATCGAGGGGCATACCGATGCCGTCGGGTCGCGCTATTCCAACCAGCGCCTTTCGGAACGCCGCGCCTACTCGCTGAAACAGACGCTGGTCTACGATTTCGGCATTCCGCACCGCGCGCTCGACACGGTCGGCTATGGCGAGGACGATCTGCTGGTGCCTGTACCGTATGAGGAATGGCGCAACCGTCGCGTCACCCTGCGCCGGGCCGACGCCTTCCTGCGCTGAGGCAAGTCTCCTGCGCTGAACACACTCTAACTCCGCCAGGTTAGCGCCTGGCGGTTTTTTGCGTGCCGCTCGTCCACAGCCCGCTTGCCGGCCGCGCTTGCAATACAGCCGCCGCGCGGGCGAAGGTGCCGCCATGTCACTGCGCATCGCCACATTCAATGTCGAGAACCTGATGAACCGGTTCGACTATTCCGGCTATCGGAACGAGCTTCACCAGGACCGCACGCTGTCGCTCTACGCGATCAAGGACGAGAACGAGTATCGCCAGCTCGAACGCGCCCGCACCATTGCCCATACCGACGATGCGCGCCAGCTCACCGCACTGGCGATCGCGGCCACCCACGCGGACATCATCTGTCTGCAGGAGGTCGACAATCTCGACGCGCTCAAGGCCTTCGAATACGGCTATTTGTTCAAGATGGTCGGCGAGGGGTATCGTCGCAAGTACCACACCGCCGGCAACGATTCGCGCGGTATCGACGTGGCGGTGATGATGCGCGACGAGACCCGCCACGGCCAGGAAATCGAATTCGTGCGCATGACCAGCCATGCGCATGTGACCTACGAGGAATTCGGCCTGCACAACAAGGCCTTGGCGGAAACGGGCAATGAGGCGCACGAGCGGATCTTCCGCCGCGACTGCCTTGAGATCGATCTGAAGGTCGGGGGGCGGCCGCTCACCGTCTACGTGGTGCATTTCAAGTCGATGGGTTCGCCGCGCGACGGCGTTTCCGGCCGTGAGTTCACCATGCCGATCCGGGTTGCGGAGGCGCAAGCCGTGCGCCGCATTATCGAGAACCGTTTCGGCGCTGGAAAGACCGCGTCGAAACGCTTCGTCATCTGCGGCGACATGAACGACTACCAGGAGCGGGTGGTGATTGCCGGCGACGAGATCACCGGCTACCGTTTCGAGCCGGTGGGCGAGGAAATATCGTCGCTGAACGTGTTCACCACGGACGGTTTCGCCGTCAATCCGGTCGTCAGGCTGCCGGAACTGGAGCGCTGGACGCTCTATCACACGCGCGGGCCGGAAGAGCGCCATCTGTGCCAGCTCGACTACGTGCTGCTGTCGCCGGCGCTGGCCAAGACCAACAGCAAGGCGTTGCCCGAAATCGTGCGCGCCGGCCAGCCCTGGCGTACGCTGATGCCGCCGGGCCAGGCGGTGGAGCGCTTTCCGCGCACCGGCTGGGACCGGCCCAAGGCCTCCGATCATTGCCCGGTGGCGATCACGCTGGACATTGCCTGAGGGGAGCTGGGTTCGGCCATGTTCGACATACCGCCGGGCGTGATCCTGCCGGTCAGTCGCATCACCGTGCGGCTCGACGATGCGCCGCATCCCTACGAACTGGAAAACCGCGCCGCCATCGATGCCAACTGGGCGGCCGAGCGCGCCCGCCAGCCGCGCCTGTTCGACGGCGAGATGATCCTGCTCGCCTCGGCCGGCTACCATGACGGCCGGATCGAGGGGCGATGCCATCCGATCCGCTTTGCGACCTTCCTGCACTGGCGCAAGAACCGCGACGCCAGCGCCGGTTACCACGTCTTCGCCAGCGCCATGCCGGTGACCGCCGACGGCGCGTTGCTTGCCGTGCGCATGGGGCCGCATACGGCCAATGCCGGGCGGGTCTATTTCGCCGCCGGCTCGTTCGAGCGCCAGGACTTCTCCGGCGGCCTCGTCGATGTCGACCACAACATCCGCCGCGAAGTGGCCGAGGAAACCGGTTTCGACCTTGCCGGCGTGCCGCACGAGCGCCATTACCATGCGCTGTGCACCACGGCGGGGCTGACGCTGGTGCGGCGCTACTGTCTGGGCGTGGACGCCGAGACGGCCGCCGCCCGCGTGCGCACCCACATTGCCGGCGAAACCGAACCGGAGGTCGACGAGGCGGTGATCATCCGTGCCGAGGCCGATGTGCCGGAAAGCGCGCCGCCGCATATGAAACCCCTTGTCCGCTGGCATTTTAGCGGCGAAGCTGCGCCGCTACCGGAGGCCTGAACCATGAGCCGCAGCTACGCCATCTACGACGTTTTCACCGACGAGGTGCTGAGCGGCAACCCGCTTGCCGTCGTCTTTGGCGCCGAAGATCTCGACACCGCGGCCATGCAGAGGGTCGCCGGCGAGTTCAACCTGTCGGAAACGGTGTTTGTCCGTCCGGCCGAGGCGCCCGGCCACACCGCAAACCTGCGCATCTTTACGCCAGCGCGCGAACTGCCGTTTGCCGGCCATCCGACCGTGGGCGCGGCAATCGCCATCGCCGAGAAGAACGGTGTTTCGGGTTCGGCAATCCAGGTGCTGGAGGAGCAGGTGGGTTCGGTGCGCGCTGCGGTCTCGGTGCGTGCCGGCGAGGCGTCGTTCGCCGAGTTCGATCTGCCGCGCCTGCCCGAGGCGATCGACTTCGACGCCACGCGCGAGGCGGCTGCCGTGGCGCTCAATATCGACCCGGTGGAGATCGGCTTCGAAAACCACAAGATCGCCTGTTGGACCGCCGGCGTTCCCTATGTGGCGGTGCCGGTCTCCGGCCTTGCGGTGGCGGCGCGGGTCTCCGTTCATGCCGAGGCATGGCTGGCGTTGCTGCCCGGTACCATGGCGGTGCCGGCGGCGCCCTATGTCTATTGCCGCGAGACCGTCCGCCACGACAGCGCCTTTCACGCCCGCATGTTCGCGCCGTGGGACGGGATCGCCGAGGATCCGGCCACCGGCTCGGCGGTAGCCGCCTTCGCCGGTCAGATCATGCGCTTCGACGAGCCGGTCGACGGCCCGTCGAGCTTCTGGATCGAGCAGGGCATGGAAATGGGCCGGCCGTCGCGCATCCGTCTGGAGATCGACGTGAAGGGCGGCAGGACCGACGCCGCGCGCATCGGCGGCAGCGCCGTGAAGGTGGCGGAGGGCACGTTGTCGGTCTGATCGCGGACGCGGTGACGGCGACCAAGGAAACACTGGACAGCGCCGGGACGTGCGACTATATCCGGCCCCAGCCGCAAGGCGGGTGTGTAGCTCAGATGGTAGAGCAGCTGACTCTTAATCAGCGGGTCCAGGGTTCGAGTCCCTGCTCACCCACCAGCCGCTTCCAGCAAATCCGATCGTAGTCGTGTCCGCTCCTCGCGCCCGGAACCCTCACGCATTCATGTTGGCTTCGAGGATGTCGGGATAGATCTTCCACGGCGCGGCGGGTTCGGCGCGCATCTCGTCGTTCAGCGCTTCAAGCTCTTCCAGGAACGTCGCAAACAGCTTTTTTCCCTGCTCGTCGATCGCCAGATAGCCGAAATCGCGCATGATCTGGGCGCGGTAGATGTTGAGGTTGAGGTTGGCGTTCAGCAGCCGCTGGTAGACGTCGACCGGCTCGCGCCGGCCATTCTCGTAGATCCGGCAAGGGATCACATGGGTCCATAGCTGGTAGTTCCACAGATTGGTGCCGAGCACCTCGTGCTGCACGGAACCGACATAGATCATCGATGCGCACAGTTCGGCAGCCGCCTGGCGCGGCGGCTTGCCGCCGGTGATTGCGCCGGTGCCGTTGGGCATCAGCGCGTTCATCTCCTCCATCCAGCCGGTCATCTGGCCGTCGGCCACCAGCGCGGCGTCGTCCTCGTAGCAGGCCTCGATGTAACGCGTGGCGTGGCGCAGCATCAGGTCGTGCAGCGCGGCGAGATTGTCCTGGCTCGGCGTGTCGAAGCCGGCGTCGTCAATGCCGCGGCGCGCCGCGTCGAGGCGCGGATGCGCGGTCCTGATCCGGTAGGCCGGATACATGACGTCGATCAGCGCGTTCACGCCCCTGGCGGTGAACGAGAACATGTTGGCGAAATCGCCGGTCGGGCCGAGCTGCACCTCGGTGATCATGTCGTTGGAATATTGCGTGCGCACCATGTGCGGCCACAAAAGCCGGCGCATCGGATGGCTGGCGCCGAGCCGGTTGCGCGTGGCGATGGCGAACATGCCGCCACCGGCCAGGTGTACCCAGGCGAAATGGCGCACGATCGAGATGTCGTTCGAGACCGCGCAGAGCGCGGTGCTCACCGCGTGTTCCCAGCCGTCCTCGTCGGGCAGGAAGGTGCCGGCGGCAGTCTCGATGCGGTCGGCGCGCAGCGACCGGCGCTCGCGGTCGACCTTGAAGCGCACCAGCGCGCCGATCTTCTGCAGGCCCTCGTGCAGCTCGAATTCGGGATTGTCGAGATAGGCGAGATCCCAGACGAAACCACCATTGCGCTTTTCCAGATAGCCGGAAAACGGCCCTTCCACGGCCAGGCGACCGAGCATGGCGGCGCTGTCGGTCATCTTCAGCACGTCGGGCAGGACCGGCGGCGGGAACAGTTTCGAGCGGCTGCCGGAATAGGCGGCCTCAAGCCGTTCGGCCGGATCGGCGGCCACCTGCGGCAGGCCGGCCTGCATCTGCGGATAGCGATCCGACAGCCAGACCTGGAAGGACACCGCCTTGCGCTTCAGCGGTTGCGCCTCGTCGGCGGGGACGTGGTCGGCGACGAGTGCGTTGGCAATCGGGATCGACGGATAGAAGCGATTGAGCGGAACCGCCTCGATTTTGCGGTCCTGCTGGACCGGCACGGGAATATTGGCCGGCTTGGCGCCCTTGTATTTCAGCGCCAGGAACCTGTTCCAGAACGCCTTGCGCATCTTCCAGCTCAGCGGCAGCGCGACCGGACCCGGCATGTTGTTCCTCCTCATGCGGCGGCCGGGCAGGGCGCGCGACCGCGAAAGCCGGTCATGTCATTGTCCGGCAAACGCCCCGTCCGCCTCGGCCCCCGGGCGCGGTTTCCAGGCAAGCGAGTAGTAGCTGCCGCGGTCGCGTGCCCAAGGGTCGAACACATTGCGCACCGATTCGAGCTCGGGTGCAAGCTCCGGCGCCGCGCGAAGCAGCACGCGCTTCATCGGCGACACTTCCACCGTCTCGCCATTGTCGAGGCCCGGCTCGTATTGCTTGCCGTCCGGGCCGTTGTCGTTGACCCAGGCAAGACCGAAGCTCGAATAGAACTCGGGGCGGAAGGACGAGGTGAAGAACCGGTCGGAGAACAGCCGGCGCGACGCGTTGAGGATGAAGATGTGGAACTGCGTTTCCGAGATGGCGAAACCGTGCGGCCGCGTCGTCTCGGCGAGCCAGCCGACGATGTTGTCGATATCCTCGACATTGTCGACGACCGAGCCGTCGGGATGGCCGAGGCAATCGGTTGGGTAGCGCGTCTCGCCCATGCCTTCGACCGCAATCCCGTTCGGGTCGGCCTGGGCGGTGCTGATCACCTTGGAATTGTCGCAGCGATGGGTGCCGTAGACCTGGCGCAGCAGGCCGACGAGCTCGCGCTCATGGTCGAGCGCGGCCTTGTCGGCATCGCTCAGCGTGCCTTTCCTTTCGCCATCGAGCAGGCGCGCCTCGATGAAATCGTCAAAACCGGTCAGCTGCTTCAGGCCGATCTGGCGGCGGAATTCGTTGAAGCGGGCAATGCCGCGCTCGCGGTCGCGGATGATGTCGAGCGCGGCGACGTCGATCGTCGTGTCGAGCCGCGGCCTCAGATCGAGGTTCTGGAGGAAGCGCGGATGGTTCTGCAGCACCAGCGCGCCGAGGCGCTGGCGGCCCATCGACAGCGCCCAGGCCGAAAGCCCGTTGTCGTGCATGCTCGCCGTGGCTGCCGCCCGGAAGGTGGAAACGACGGGCACCTTGCCGGCAACGTGGTTCGGGTCGCCGAGCTGGCGCAGTTCAAGCAGGTCGGGCAGCAGCGGGTGCAGCCGGTAGACGGAAGTGAACTCCTCCGGGAAGTTGAACGGCGAGCCGAAATGGTTGGTGCCGCCATTGACGTGGTCGGGGTTCGAAAGGCTCCATTTGTCGCGCCCGAGCGCCCGGTTGAGGAAGGCGGGGAAGGGGTATCTGCTGGAACCCGTGCCGATGATGCCCGGTCCGGCGTTGAAGGCGGAATAGAACAGGTTCGCCTCCACCGGATCGTTTGATGCCGACAGCCGCCGCAACAGTCTGGCAGTCACGTCGCTCGGCACCGGGTGGTCCTCGAACAGGCCGCTCCAGTTGGAATTCATGCCCTTGTGCAGCGGGTTGTTGTAGAGCAGCTGCGTGGTCCATTCGATGGTGTGAATCTTTGCGATCAGCGCCGAGACCACGAGGCGGCCGATCTCGAAAAGCTGGTCGGCGCCGCCGGGGCCGGCCAGTTCGCCATAGGTGATCACCCGGTCCGGGTCGGCCGGATCGCGCAGGCCCGAATCGGCCTCCGGATCGGCCTCGGCCCGTTTGCGGAAGGCGTCGACGAAGGCGTTGTGCTCGCGCGCGAACAGGTTGTGATAGAAGCTCAGGCCCACCGACCAGTTGTCGGGAAAGGCGGTCGCCTCCTGTCCGGCCCATTCCGGGTTGATCGGCGCGCAGTCGCCGCTCTCGTCTGCGCCGCAGGGCGGGTTGAACAGCGGCAGGTAGCCGTCGGTGCCGTTGCCGGCGGCCGAGCCGGTGACCAGCAGGAGCTTCGCCGGATCGCCGGGATCGCGGATCACGCGCCGACGCGAGCGCTCGTCATAGCCGTAGATCTGCGAGGCGTCCCACCAGGCGGTGACCGTGTTGCGCGTCGTCTTGTAGGCGCGCGCCGGCCGGTCGCCGTCGAGCATCGGCGGATCGTCTTCCGCCGCATAGAGCGAGCGCTCCATCTTGTCCTGCGGCCGGCAGCCGAGCTCGGCCTGCTCGATGCCCGAGACGTTGCAGCCGAGGCTTGGCGTGCCGCCATCCTCGCCGATCAGCCGCTCGCGATCGTTGCGCGCCTCGACCATGTGCGAGAACCAGTCGTGGGTCATGAACTGGATCCAGTAGGCGGCGAGCACGTTGAAGAAACTGGCCCTGGTATAGGCGCAGTCGGCCGCCGCCGTGCCGTCGCCCTTGCCGTCATTGCAGTTGGAGTCCGCCGCCTGCGGCCGGGTGAAGAGCTTGCGGCTGATCACCTGCGGATCGGGCTTCAACAGTCCGAGCCGGTTACCGTGGCGGTTTTCGGCAAGCTTGTTGCGCGAAAGCCGCGGAAAGGTCGCCTCGAAGGCGCTGTTGCGGGCGAAAAGCTGGCCCGACGAGCCCATCGCCGGATTGCGGATATCGTTGCAGATGCCGGTCAGCGTGCGGTGACGGATGAGCTCGCCGCCGCAAAGCTGGCCGCCGCCGTCAAGTGTCTCGACCTTGGCGAAATCGGGATGGTCGGGGGCAAGCCGCATCTCCGGCCATATCCTGATGAGCGAGCCCGGCACGTGTTCGCCCGCCTCGTCGCGGCCCTTTGCGTATTGCGGGTAGGTGGCGTTGTCGAACAGGTTGAAGCGGATCAGCTCCATGCGCTGGTATTCGAGGTCGAGCAGCGTGCCGTCGAGGCCGCGCGTGTCGCGGTCGAAGACGTGGTCGGTCACCGACAGCAGCGCCGACAGCGCGTCGCGGATCAGCCCGGTGCCGCCGGTCGCCTTCGTGCTTTCGTCGCCGGATCCCCAATAGTTCGACCAGTCGACCCAGGGCGTCGCGGCATGCAGCGCGTAGTTGCGGTCGCCGCGGCAGATCGCCGTCGCCTCGTCGACCTTGCCGAGGAAGCGCTCGGCGCGCCGGACGTCCTCGATCGGCCGGAAGCCGGCCCACACCATGGTCCAGCATGCCGACAACACCTTCTTGTCCTGTTCGCTGGCGGTGAAGTGATAGGAAACGAGCCCACCGGCGACAATGACGACAAGGGCGATGAGAACGAACTTACCAATGCGGCGGATCATCAAGGCCTCCTCGCAACCGGCGGGACGGCGGGGTGGACGACCGTCGCCGATCCGAAACCGGAAGGATATTATCGGCCGATTGATTTGCAAAGCCTGTGGCAATTGCCACAGCGACTGGCTTACAGTGCCTTGGCGATCTCCGCGGCGAGCCGGGCGTTGTTTTCCACCAGCGCGATATTGGTCTTCAGGCTGGCGCCGCCGGTCAGTTCCACGATGTGCGCCAACAGAAAGGGCGTGACCGCCTTGCCGGAGATGCCCCGGCTTTCCGCCTCGGCCTGGGCGGCGGCGATGTGGCCGGCCATGGTCTTGGCCGGGATCTCGTCTTCCGCCGGCACCGGATTGGCGACCAGCATGCCGCCGGCAAGGCCGAGCGCCCGGCGCGTGCGGTAGAGCCTGGCGATCGATACGGCATCGTCGAGCCTGAGCGGCGCGGCGAAGGGCGAGGAGCGCGACCAGAAGGCCGGCAGCGTGTCGGTGCCGAAACCGACCACCGGAACCCCCTTGGTTTCGAGTACTTCCAGCGTCTTTTCGATATCGAGAATGGCCTTGGCCCCGGCCGAGACGACGATGACCGGCGCGCGCGCCAGCTCCTCCAGATCGGCGGAGATGTCGAACGAGGTTTCCGCGCCCTTGTGCACGCCGCCGATGCCGCCGGTGGCGAACACCGAAATGCCGGCAAGCGCCGCGCAGATCATCGTCGCGGCCACCGTGGTGCCGCCGGTCAGCCCCTCGGCGACCGCGAAGGCGAGATCGGCGCGCGACAGTTTCATTGCGTCCCGCTGCTGCGCCAGCCATTGGCGCTCATGTGCGCCGAGGCCGATATTGATGCGGCCGGCCGTGACGGCGATCGTCGCCGGCACCGCGCCGGCCTCGCGGATGATCGCCTCGACGCGCGCCGCCATGGCGTCGTTGTCCGGCCATGGCATGCCGTGGGTGATGATGGTGCTTTCAAGCGCCACCAACGGCCTGCCTTCCTTGAGCGCGGCGGCAATTTCGGGGGCGAAGTCGATGAATTCGGCGATGTCGGGAAGAGAGGTCGTCAAGGCTTACGCATCCTGTCTGTCGGCGGCGGCGAGCACCCGCGCTGCGCCCACGCTTTGCAGCATCGCGGCGAAACTGTCATCGGAAAAATCAGGAACCGCGCTGGTCGAGGCGACGATCAGGCAGGCGGCCGCCACGCCCGGCCGCAACGCCTCGGCCAGCGGCTTGCCGGCAAGCTGGGCGGCGATGGTGGCGCCGGCAAGCGCATCGCCCGCGCCGGTGACGTCGCCGGCCTCGACCTTCGGCGGGGCGAGCACATGGGCGCCGCGCGCATCGTAGCCGATGACGGAGCCTGCGCCCCGCGTCACCACCGCCGACGACAGGCCGAGGCCGCGCAGCGCCGCCACCAGCATCGCCTCGTCGTCGGTGTCGAGGCCGGTGATGGCGCGCGCCTCGTTTCCGTTCATGAACAGGCCGGAAAGCATGGGCAGGAACGGGATCAGCCGTACCGCCTTGGCCGGCGAGATGGCGTTGGCGAAAACCGGCTTGCCGGCGGCAAACTCGGCGATGCGGGCGATCGCCGTTTCCGGCAGATTGGCGTCGAACAGCACCGCGTCGGCGGCCGCGACCGCCACGCGCGTCGCCGCGCGCCGCGACAGCTTGTCGAGGGCGGTGTCGTAGAGCCGCATGTCGGCAATCGCGCCGACCAGCTCGCCGTGATCGTCGAGGATGGCGGTGTAGCTCGGCGTCACCCGGTCGAGATGGGTGGCCGAAAGGTCGGCGATGTTCGCCGCCATGATGGCGGCTGTGACCGCGGCACCCGCCGCATCGCCGCCGCGCGCCGTCATCATCGATACCTCGGTGCCCAGACGGGCGGCCACCCGCGCGGTATTGAACGCCGCTCCGCCGACTTCCTCGCGCATGGTGCCGGGATTGGAAACGCCGGGCACGAACGGGCCGTCGGAGCGGCCGCGTCGGTCGACATGGGCGCCGCCGATGGCAAGGAGCTTGGGTTTTCTCATGGACGGGTTCCGGAGGGCAGCGTTGCCGCGACTCTAGGCGAGCCGGCGCCGGCCGACAACCACGAAGCCGATTCGGGCGGTCAGGGGAGGGCGGGTGCGCGGAATTTCGATGGCTGCATGTTTCAAGGGAATATATGCGATATAGGTCGCCAAGGACAAAAATAGAACATTCGCCAATTTATGGCGTTATTTCAGTGTCTTGAAATCCTCTTGCCAAACGGGAACAAAACCGGTACATAAAACGGCACGGCAACGGCGCGTCCGGCCTTCACTGACGATCACGATTGACGATCAAGGGGTATTGTACGATGGCTCATTCTTCATTGCGGCTTGTTGAGGACAACACGGTGGACAAATCCAAGGCTCTGGACGCGGCGCTTTCGCAGATCGAACGCTCCTTCGGCAAGGGTTCGGTCATGCGGCTCGGCCAGAACGACAAGGTGGTCGAGATCGAGACGATCTCCACCGGCTCGCTCGGCCTCGACATCGCGCTCGGCGTCGGCGGCCTGCCGCGCGGCCGCATCGTCGAGATCTACGGGCCGGAAAGCTCGGGCAAGACGACGATGGCGCTGCACACGGTGGCCGAAGCGCAGAAGAAGGGCGGCATCTGCGGCTTCATCGACGCCGAGCACGCGCTCGACCCGGTCTATGCCCGCAAGCTCGGCGTCGACCTGGAGAACCTCTTGATCTCGCAACCCGACACCGGCGAGCAGGCGCTCGAGATCGCCGACACGCTGGTGCGCTCCGGTGCCATCGACGTGCTGGTGATCGATTCGGTCGCCGCGCTGACGCCGCGCGCCGAGATCGAGGGCGAGATGGGCGATTCGTTGCCCGGCATGCAGGCCCGCCTGATGAGCCAGGCGCTGCGCAAGCTCACCGCCTCGATCGCCCGCTCCAACACGATGGTGGTCTTCATCAACCAGATCCGCATGAAGATCGGCGTCATGTTCGGCTCGCCGGAGACGACCACCGGCGGCAACGCGCTGAAATTCTACGCCTCGGTGCGCCTCGACATCCGCCGTTTCGGCTCGGTCAAGGACCGCGACGAGGTGGTCGGCAACCAGACCCGCATCAAGGTGGTCAAGAACAAGCTGGCGCCACCCTTCAAGCAGGTCGAGTTCGACATCATGTATGGTTCGGGTGTGTCGAAGACCGGCGAACTGATCGACCTCGGCGTCAAGGCGGGCGTGGTCGAAAAATCCGGCGCGTGGTTTTCCTACAATTCCCAGCGTCTCGGCCAGGGCCGCGAGAACGCCAAGCAGTTCCTGGCCGACAATCCCGACACCGCAGCCGAGATCGAGACGACGCTGAGGCAGAATGCCGGCCTGATCGCCGAGCAGATGCTCGACGAGGCCGCGGCCACCGGCACCGATGACGCCGCCCCGGACGCGTCCGCCTTTGGCGACGACTGATCATCGAGCCCGGCCGCAGGGACGGCCGCGGAGCGCTCGCCAAGGCGGCAAAAGCCCGCGTGTCGGTCCGACTTGGCCGAACCGGCCGGGCAAGGCGGCGGAAACGACAGCAGGCCTGTGAAGGGGATCGCCCGGGCTCGAGCCGGCCGGTCCCCGTCCTGCATGAACGCAAGCCGCCCGCGGGCGGTGCCTCGCGAGGGCGATCCGGCGATGACGATGGACAGCGGCGGGGTGCGCCGATAAAAGGCGGTTCCGGTCTCCGGCACCGGCCACGTCAGTGCGGTCCGGCTTCCGCGCAAGGGCAATCGGGTTTTCCGTGCAAGGGCAATTGGTATGAGCGGCGTCAACGACATCCGGTCGGCTTTCCTGGACTATTTCGCCAAACATGGCCACGAGATCGTCGCCTCCGGCCCGCTGGTGCCGCGCAACGATCCGACGCTGATGTTCACCAATGCCGGCATGGTGCAGTTCAAGAACGTCTTCACCGGGCTCGAGACGCGGCCCTACAACCGCGCGGTCACCTCGCAGAAATGCGTGCGCGCCGGCGGCAAGCACAACGATCTCGACAATGTCGGCTACACCGCCCGCCACCACACCTTCTTCGAGATGCTGGGCAATTTCTCCTTCGGCGACTATTTCAAGGAGCTGGCGATCGAGCTTGCCTGGAACCTGCTGACAAGGGAATTCGGCCTGTCGAAGGATCGCCTGCTGGTCACCGTCTACCACACCGACGACGAGGCGGCCGCCCACTGGTCGAAGATCGCCGGGCTTGCCGACGACCGCATCATCCGCATCGCCACCCATGACAATTTCTGGGCCATGGGCGACACCGGCCCGTGCGGCCCGTGCTCGGAGATTTTCTACGATCACGGCGACAAGATCGCCGGCGGCCCGCCCGGCAGCGCCGACGAGGACGGCGACCGCTTCATCGAGATCTGGAACCTGGTGTTCATGCAGTTCGAGCAGGTGACGCCCGACGAGCGCGTCGACCTGCCGCGTCCTTCGATCGATACCGGTATGGGGCTGGAGCGCATCGCCGCCGTGCTGCAGGGCGAGCACGACAATTACGACATCGACCTGTTCCGCGCGCTGATCCATGCCTCGCAGGAGGCGACCGGCACGCTGGCCGAGGGCAGGAATCGCGCCAGCCATCGGGTGATCGCCGACCATCTGCGCGCCTCCAGTTTCCTGATCGCCGACGGCGTGCTGCCGTCGAACGAGGGCCGCGGCTATGTGCTGCGCCGCATCATGCGCCGCGCCATGCGCCATGCGCAGCTGCTCGGCGCTTCCGACCCGCTGATGTGGCGGCTGGTGCCGGCGCTGGTGCGCGAGATGGGCCGCGCCTATCCGGAACTCGAGCGCGGCGAGGCGCTGATCACCGAGACCTTGAAGCTGGAGGAAACCCGCTTCCGCAAGACGCTGGCGCGCGGCCTCGGCCTTCTCGCCGATGCGACCGGCGAAATGGAGGCCGGCGCCACGCTCGACGGCGAGACCGCCTTCAAGCTTTACGACACCTACGGCTTTCCGCTGGATCTGACCCAGGACGCCTTGCGCGCCCGCGACATCGCCGTCGATCTTGACGGTTTCAACGCCGCCATGGAGCGCCAGAAGGCCGAGGCGCGCGCCAATTGGGCCGGCTCCGGCGAAGCGGCGACCGAGACTGTATGGTTCTCGGTGCGCGACAAGGTCGGCGCCACCGACTTCCTTGGCTACGAGACCGAGGCGGCGGAAGGCGTCGTCACCGCGCTGGTGCGCGACGGCGAGATCGTCGACCGGGCGTCGGCCGGTGAGCAGGTCGCCATCGTCACCAACCAGACGCCGTTCTATGGCGAATCCGGCGGTCAGATGGGCGACACCGGCACGATTTCCGGCGACGGGTTTTCGGTGACCGTCACCGACACGCAGAAGAAGGCCGACGGCGTCTTCGTCCATCTCGGCACCGTCGAGGAGGGCACGGCGACGACCGGCGCCGAGGTCGTACTAGCCATCGACGGCGCGCGGCGGACGCGGCTGCGCGCCAACCATTCGGCGACCCATCTGGTGCACGAGGCGTTGCGCGAGGTGCTCGGCACCCATGTGGCGCAGAAGGGCTCGCTGGTGGCGCCCGACCGGCTGCGCTTCGACTTTTCCCACCCGAAACCCATCGGCGCGACCGAGCTGGAGCGCATCGAGGATATCGCCAACGAGATCGTGCTGCAGAACGCGCCGGTGACGACGCGGCTGATGGCCGTCGACGACGCCATCGCCGAGGGCGCCATGGCGCTGTTCGGCGAGAAATACGGCGACGAGGTGCGCGTCGTTTCCATGGGCACGGCGCTGCGTGGCGATAAGGCGGGCAAGACCTATTCGGTGGAACTTTGCGGCGGCACCCATGCGCGCGCCACAGGCGATATCGGCCTGGTGCACGTCGTCTCCGAGGGCGCGGTTGCAGCCGGCGTGCGCCGCATCGAGGCGCTGACCGGCGAGGCGGCCCGCCATTATCTGGATGAGCAGGACCGGCGCGTCAGGCGCATGGCCGCAGCGCTGAAGACCAGCCCGGCGGAAGCCGTCGAACGGCTCGACGCGGTGTTGGAGGAGCGCCGCCGGCTCGAACGCGAGCTGGCCGAGGCGCGGCAGAAGCTGGCGCTCGGCGGCGGCGGAAGCGCCGATACCGACAAGGCGGAGACCGTCGCCGGCACGTCGTTCCTGGGCAAGGTGGTGACCGGCGTGTCGCCAAAAGATCTGAAACCGCTCGCCGACGCCGCCAAGGCGTCGATCGGCTCCGGCGTCGCCGTCTTCGTCGGCGTCGGCGAGGACGGCAAGGCGAGCGTCGTCGTCGGCGTCACCGACGACGTCGTCGGGCGCTTCAGCGCCGTCGACCTGGTGCGCAAGGCGTCCGAGGCGCTTGGCGGCAAGGGCGGCGGCGGCCGGCCCGACATGGCCCAGGCCGGCGGCCCGGACGGGTCGAAGGCCGACGCGGCGGTCGCGGCGGTGAAGGCGGCGATGGAAGGCTGACGGCGATCAGCGCTCGGAAAGCGCCAGGCGGACGCTGAGCAATCCGAAGGTTGCGGCAAATCCGTAGCGCAGCCGGCGCATGACCGCCGGACGCGCGACGACGTAGTCGCGTGCATGGGCGGCGCATGCCCCGTAGAGCACGAAGACGACGAAGGTCAGCGCCATGAAGACCGCCGCGTCGAAGACGAAGAGGGCCGTGGCGTTCACCGCGTTTGCCGGCACGAATTGCGGCAGGAAGGCGAGGAAGAAGATCGTCAGCTTGGGGTTCAGCGTGTTGATCAGCATGCCCTGAACGGCGGTCTGCAAGTGGCTCCGCTGCTTGCGGTCGCCCCTGACATCGAGCGCGCCGCCCTCGCGGGCAATCGTCCAGGCCATGTAGAGAAGATAGGCCGCGCCCGCATATTTCAGCCCCTGATAGGCAAGCGCGCTTGCATGGAGGAGCGCGGCAAGCCCGGTAATGCCGGCGACCGCCGAGGGCAGGATGCCGAGCGTGCAGCCGAGCGCGGCCGACGCGGAATGCCGGAACCCGCGCCCGAGGCCGACGGCGAGCGTGTAGAGCACGCCGGTGCCGGGAATGAGAATCACGATCAGCGAGGTGAGCAGAAACTCGATCGTCATGATCGCCGCTCCGGTTTATCTCACCCCATCGCCTTCTGCAGGTTCTCGTCGATCTTGTCGAGGAAGCCGGTGGTCGACAGCCACGGCTGGTCGGGACCGATCAACAGCGCCAGATCCTTGGTCATGAAGCCCGATTCCACCGTCGAGACGCAGACCTTTTCCAGTGTGTCGGCGAAGCGCTTCAGGTCGGCGTTGTCGTCGAGCTTGGCGCGATGCGCCAGGCCGCGCGTCCAGGCGAAGATCGAGGCGATCGAGTTGGTCGAGGTCTCCTCGCCCTTCTGGTGCTGGCGAAAGTGGCGGGTGACCGTGCCGTGCGCGGCCTCGGCCTCCACCGTCCTGCCGTCCGGCGTCATCAGCACCGAGGTCATCAGGCCGAGCGAGCCGAAACCCTGTGCCACCGTGTCGGACTGCACGTCGCCGTCATAGTTCTTGCACGCCCACACATAGCCGCCCGACCATTTCAGGTTGGCCGCCACCATGTCGTCGATCAGCCGGTGCTCGTAGGTGATCTTGGCTTCCTTGAACTTGTCCTCGAACTCCGCCTCGTAGATCTCCTGGAAGATGTCCTTGAAGCGGCCGTCATAGACCTTCATGATCGTGTTCTTGGTTGACAGATAGACCGGATAGCCGCGCTGCAGGCCATAATTGAGCGAGGCGCGGGCGAAGTCGCGAATCGATTCGTCGAGATTGTACATCGCCATGGCGACGCCGGCGGCCGGTGCGTCATAGACCTCGTGCTCGATCACTTCGCCGTCCTCGCCGACGAACTTGATCGTCAGCTTGCCCTTGCCGGGAAACTTGAAGTCGGTGGCGCGGTACTGGTCGCCAAACGCGTGGCGGCCGACGATCACCGGCCGGGTCCAGCCGGGCACCAGCCGCGGCACGTTCTTGGCGATGATCGGTTCGCGGAAGATGACGCCGCCGAGAATATTGCGGATCGTGCCGTTGGGCGAGCGCCACATCTTCTTCAGGCCGAATTCCTCCACGCGCGCCTCGTCTGGCGTGATCGTCGCGCATTTGACGCCGACCCCGTATTGCTTGATGGCATTGGCGGCATCGATGGTGATCTGGTCGTCGGTCTCGTCGCGCTTTTCGATGCCCAGATCGTAATATTTCAGGTCGACGTCGAGATAGGGGTGGATCAGCTTGTCCTTGATGAACTGCCAGATGATGCGGGTCATCTCGTCGCCGTCGAGCTCGACGACCGGATTGTCCACCTTGATTTTTGCCATCTGAAATGCCTCGCTGTGTACTGACGCCGGAAAGGGCGGGGCCGGCCGGAATTGCCGCCCCTATAACACCCGCCGCGCGCAACGCAAAGCCATGCGAAGGGCGTAACGGGCGCTCTGCGCGAATGGAGGGAATCCGATGGACGCGATCCGCCCCGGCGTGCCGGGCAAAGGGGCAAACCGGCTGCATTATGCCGAAACAGGCGCGGTCGACGCACCGCTGATCATCTGCCTGCACGGCTTTCCCGAATATTGGGCGGCGTGGCGCGAGGTGATGCTTGCGCTGGCGCCCGGTTTCCGCGTCGCCGCGCCCGATCAGCGCGGCTACAACCTGTCGCCCAAACCGCAGGACATCGAGGCCTATCGCGTGCGTCGCCTGGTGGCCGACATCGCCGCGCTCGCAGACGAACTGTCGCCGCTAAAACCCTTCGTTCTCGCCGGCCACGACTGGGGCGCGGCGGTCGCCTATGCCTATGCGTTCGCCTATCCCGACAGGCTGACCCACCTGGTGATCGCCAACGGCGCGCACCCGGCCTGCTTCCAGCGCGCCATTTTCGAGGACGAGGGCCAGCGCGCCGCAAGCCAATACATCAACACGCTGCGCAGGCCGGGCACTGCCGCCCGCATGGCCGAAAACGGCTTTGCCCGCACGCTCAACATGATCGAGGGCTTCTCGAAATCCGGCTGGATGAACGATGCCCTGCGGGCGGGCTATCTGGAGGCCTGGGCGCAGCCGGGCGCGATGGTCGCGATGCTCAATTGGTACCGCGCCTCGCCGATCATCGTGCCGAAACCCGGCGAACCGGCACCGGTCTCCAAACTGCTGCAGATGCCGGCCGATAGGCTTGCCGTGCGCGTGCCGCATCTGGTGCTGTGGGGCGAAGACGACGAGGCGCTGAGACCCGCCTGCCTCGACGGGCTCGACACTTATGCAGCCGACCTGACGGTCGAGCGCGTCGCCGGCGCCGGCCACTGGATCCTGCACGAGAAACCGGCCGAAGTGGCCGACGCGATCAGGCGCTTCGTCGGATGAGGAGCGGCTGTCGAAAAGCGGAGCCACTTTCGTTTTCAGCGCGCCTGTGCCAGTGAGGCGGCAGCAAACCCCTCCGACACCGTCCCGGCAAGACCGTTCATGGCAGGCACCGACAGCAAGCGCGAAATGATGACCGGCGGGCCGGCGATCGTGCTCGTCGAGCCGCAGCTCGGCGAGAATATCGGCATGGTGGCGCGCGCCATGGCCAATTTCGGCCTGTCGCGCCTGCGCCTGGTCAATCCTCGCGACGGCTGGCCCAACGACAAGGCGTCCGCCGCCGCCAGCCGCGCCGACCATGTCATCGCGGGCGCAGAGGTGTTCGGTTCACTGCGCGAGGCGATCGCCGACCTCGATTTCGTCTACGCCACGACGGCGCGCGAGCGCGACGGCTTCAAGCCGGTGCGCGGGCCGGTGGAAGCGGGCAGGGCGCTGAGGGCGCGTGAAGAGGCGGGCGGCAGGACCGGCGTCCTGTTCGGCCGCGAGCGCTTCGGCCTCGACACCGAGGAGGTGGGCCTTGCCGACGAAATCGTCACCTTTCCGGTCAACCCGGCATTCGCCTCGCTCAACATCGCCCAGGCTGTGCTGCTGATGGCCTATGAATGGATGAAATCCGGCATGGAAGACGAGACGGCGACCGCCTTCAGCGGGCCGGCGGTGGAGCCGGCGCCCAAACACATGCTGCACGGCATGTTCGACCAACTCGAGGAGGCACTTGCCGTGCGTGGCTATTTCCGCCCGGCCGACAAGCGGCCGAAGATGGTCGACAACCTGCGCGCCGTGCTGACAAGGCCCGGTTTCGGCGAGGCGGAGATCAAGGTGCTGCGCGGCGTCATCCGTTCGCTCGACAGGTTCACGCCGAAAGAGCCGCGCGGCGCCCACTCGCCGCAGCGCGGCGGAGATGGCGATGAATAGGCAGGGCCCGATCCTCGTTTTCGATACCGGCATCGGCGGGCTGACGGTGCTGCGCGAGGCGCGGGTGCTGATGCCCGCCCACCGTTTCGTCTATGTCGCCGACGATGCGGCGTTTCCATACGGCGCATGGAAGGAGCCGGAACTGCTCGAGCGCATGACCGGCCTGTTCGGCGACCTGATTACGGCGCACGATCCGGCGATGATCGTCATCGCCTGCAACACCGCCTCGACGCTGGCGATCGACCATCTGCGCGGGGTCTACCCCGACGAGGTTTTCGTCGGCACGGTGCCGGCCATCAAGCCCGCCGCCGAGCGCACGCGCTCTGGCCTCGTCTCGGTTCTGGCAACGCCGGGTACGGTGGCGCGGCAATATACGCGCGACCTGATCAGCCAGTATGCGTCGAAATGCCATGTGCGCCTTGTCGGCAGCCAGCATCTGGCGGCGCTGGCGGAGACCTATATGCGCGAGGGCTTTGTCGACGAGGCGGCTGTGGCCGCCGAAATTGCGCCCTGCTTCGTCGAACAGGGCGGCCGGCGCACCGACATCGTCGTGCTGGCCTGCACGCATTATCCGTTTCTGGTCAACCGCATGCGCAAGATGGCGCCGTGGCCGGTCGACTGGATCGACACGTCGGAAGCGATTGCGCGTCGGGCGTTGGTGCTGGCCGGCGACCTGCCGCAGGGCGACAGCCGGGACGAACCGGACATGGCCGTGTTCACGTCCGGCAATCCACCGGAAGAACTGGCGCGACTGGTCAAGGGGTTCGGACTGGAGCCAGCCTAGAACGCGCGATTGACTTGCCGCGGCACTTGGCCTATGGAACCGCGCGTGCGGGGCGTTTCGGCCCGCATATTTTTTTGACGTGTCCCGTGGATGGTTTCGCAAAGCGTGCGTGGATCATCCTGTCAGACGGCGAAAACGGCCGTCAGAGGAGGGCGCGTTTCCTTCGCCCGGTACATGAAGTATCGAGCACAGCGTATTGAAAGGAAATGCGAATGAGCAAGCGCGAATCTTCAAAGTACAAACTCGACCGCCGCATGGGCGAAAACGTCTGGGGCCGCCCGAAGTCCCCGGTCAACCGTCGCGAATACGGCCCCGGCGAACATGGCCAGCGCCGCAAGGGCAAGCTGTCCGACTTCGGTGTGCAGTTGCGCGCCAAGCAGAAGCTGAAGGGCCATTACGGCGATATTTCCGAAAAGCAGTTCCGCAAAATCTATGAGGAAGCCGACCGCCGCAAGGGCGACACGCCCGAAACGCTGATCGGCCTGCTCGAATCGCGCCTCGACGCAGTCGTCTACCGGGCGAAATTCGTACCGACGATCTTCGCCGCGCGCCAGTTCGTCAATCACGGCCATGTTTCGGTCAACGGCCGGCGCACCAACATCCCCTCCTTCCGCTGCAAGCCGGGCGACGTGATCGAGATACGAGAGAAGTCGAGGCAGATCGCCATGGTGATCGAGGCGACGCAGCTCGCCGAGCGCGACGTGCCGGACTATATCGAGGCCGATCACAACAAGATGACGGCCACCTATCTGCGCATTCCCGGTCTCGCCGACGTGCCCTACGCGGTGCAGATGGAACCGAACCTGGTCGTCGAGTTCTACTCGCGCTGACCTGACGGATTTGCGGGCGCTTCGATGCCCGAGCGAACAAGGCCGCTTATCACGCGGCCTTTTTCATGCGCTCAAATGCTGGTAACCGGGTCCGGTGGCGAGGGAGAATTCGGCTTGTCTGATTCCTGTCCGTTGTGTGGCGGCGTCGAGAGACCTGTGGTCTCCGAGCAAAGCCGCAATGGCGGACCGTTGAGGACGGTGATCTGCATGGATTGCGGCATCGTCGTCAACGATCCCATTCCCTCCGACGGGGAGCTGGCGCAATTCTACCGCACGGACTACCGCACGCAATACAAGGGGCTGGCCGAACCGCGCATGCGGCAGGTATGGCGCAATTTCAGCTACATGGCCAAGCATATCAACGCCTTCCGCGACTTCTATCGTGACCGCGAACGCTGTCTCGACATGGGTGCGGGCAGCGGCGAATTCATGTATCTGGCGAGCAATATCGGCATCGATTGCCTGGGCATCGAGCCGGACGAAAAATACTCGGCCTATTGCCGCGACAGGCTCGGCCTTTCCGTCCGTTCCCAGACGCTCGAGGAAAGCGACTTCTCCGACGGCAGTTTCGATCTCATTCGTCTGAGCCATGTGCTGGAGCACATGCGCGATCCGGTCCGGTCGCTGAAAACGCTGCGGCGCTGGCTGAGCGATGACGGGCTCATCTACATCGAAGTGCCGAACATCGACCGGGAAGCCGCGGCTAAGATGCGAGGCAGGATTTTCCATTTCGGCCACATCTTCAACTTCAATCCGTGGAATTTGCGCGCTGCGGCGCTTCTTGCCGGCCTTGAAGAGCATCCTGGCTCCCTGCGCGCCAATGCCGGCGAGACGATGGGCTTCTTTCGCAAGGCGATCATCGCCTCGGGGCCGCGCGATATCGTCAACCGTCCCAAGGCGCAGTTCACGTTCAACGCGCTGGCCGACCACTACCGCCATGCCTTGCCGCGTCCAACCGACGGATCGGCGATCGGCAGGGGGGTGGAGAAAGTCCGGCAGCGGCTCGGCGAGATGTTCGCATCGCGCCGGTTTGACAGGCCGGAGCAGATCGCGGAACATTTCTCCGAGTACCTCGCCGGGAGTTTTGCACGGTGACCATCCAGACCGCGATTGCCGGCGCCGTCGAGGAAGCGGAGTGTCCGAAACTCTTTCGCGACGCGCCCGACACGGTGGAATTCGGCAAGCTGCGCAAGCGGCTTCTGCGCCAGGCACGCCAGGCGATCGCGGACTTCGCCATGGCCGTGCCAGGCGAGCGCTGGCTCGTGGCGCTGTCGGGTGGCAAGGATTCCTATGGGCTGCTGGCGGTGCTTCTCGACCTCAAATGGCGGGGTCTCCTGCCTGTGGATCTGCTTGCCTGCAATCTCGACCAGGGCCAGCCCGGCTTCCCCAAGCATGTCCTGCCCGGGTTCCTGGCCGAACACGGCGTACCGCACCGCATCGAGTATCAGGATACGTTTTCGGTGGTGACGGAAAAGCTGCCCGAAAACAGCACCTACTGTTCGCTGTGCTCGCGGTTGCGGCGCGGCCATCTCTATCGCATCGCCCGC
Source organism: Rhizobiaceae bacterium (assembly GCA_041397625.1). GTDB lineage: Bacteria > Pseudomonadota > Alphaproteobacteria > Rhizobiales > Rhizobiaceae > JAWKWH01. The sequence continues at coordinate 606,230 of JAWKWH010000002.1, read as the reverse complement.
GAGGAGGGCTGTTCGTCGCTGGTGCTCGGTCATCATCGCGAGGACATCCTCGAGACCTTCCTCATGAACCTGTTCCACGGTGGCCGGCTGGCGGCGATGCCGCCCAAACTGCTCAATGACGAAGGCGACGTGAAAGTGTTGCGGCCGCTGGCCTTCTGCGCCGAGGCCGACCTGGCGAAATTTGCCGATGCACTCGAATTCCCGATCATTCCCTGCGATCTGTGCGGCAGCCAGGACGGGCTGCAGCGCAATGTTATGAAGGCCATGCTGGCCGATATCGAGCGCCGCATGCCCGGCCGCAAGGACACGATGATCCGCGCGCTGGCGACCGTGCGCCCGAGCCATCTGCTCGACCGCCGCATCTTCGACTTCGCCAGGCTGCACCCTTCGGGCGCCGCCGCGGGCGACTGAGTTCCTCGGCGCCTGGCGGCCCCGTCAAACCGGATCGTTGTGGGCCTTGAAAAGCCGGCCGCGTTCGGCGAACAGAACCAGGCCGATTGCCGCCAGCGACACGATCAGGAAACCGAACGCGACCGGTGTGACGGTGCCGTCGAAGGATTGGCCGATCAGCGCTCCGACCAGGCTGCCGCCCGCGGTTTGCAGAAAGCCGAGCACGGCCGAGCCGGTGCCGGCAATGGCGCCGAGAGGCTCCATGGCCATGGCGTTGAAATTGGCGCCGATCCAGCCAAAGAAGAAGAAGATCAACGACAACAGCGTCATGAACAGCCAGAAGGGCAGTGGCCCTGCCGACAGGCTGAGCAGCCACCAGGAGAGTGTCGCCAGCGCATAGCCGATGAGGGCGCCGTGCGACAGCCGGCGCATGCCGAGACGCCAAACCAGGCGCGAATTGATGTAGGACGAAGTGGCCATCACGCCGGCGATCAGGGCGAAGGCGAGGGGAAACCACACGCTCAGTCCGTAAATCCCGACATAGATCTGCTGTGCTGCCGCGATGAAGCCGAACAGCGATCCGAAGATGAACATGGTCGCCAGCGCGTAGCAGAGCGACATCCGGTTGGTGAACACGGTCAGGAATGCCGCGGCGACCTCGCCCGGCACCAGCGGTGTTCGTCGCTCGACGGGCAGCGTTTCCGGCAGGCGCAGGCTGACCCACAGCATGATCGCCGCGCAGGTGACCGCCATGAACAGGAAGATCATGTGCCAGTCGGCGAAGAGGATGATGACCTGGCCCGCCGCCGGCGCGACGACCGGCGCGACCATGAACACCATCATCACCAGCGACATGATCTCGGCCATGCGCCGGCCGCCGAAAATGTCGCGAACGATGGCGACCGAAAGCACGCGTGTCGACGCGGCGCCGACGCCCTGAACGAAGCGCGCGGCAAGCAGCATGTTGAAATCGGACACCATGATCGCGGCGACCGCCGCGATGACATAGATCGCCATGCCGATTTGCAGTGGCAGTTTGCGGCCGAAGCGATCGGCCAGCGGGCCGAATGCGAGCTGCGCAAATCCGAAGCCGAGAAAGTAGGATGTCAGCACATATTGGCGCGAATTCTCGTTTGCCACGCCCAGCGCCGCGCCCATGTCGGGCAGGGCGGGCAGCATGATGTCGATCGCAATCGCGTTGATCGCCATCAGGCTGGCGATCATGGCGATGAATTCGGCGCGCGATCCGGGCAGACCGGCATCCTTCGGATCGGTTTGTCGGGCTTTGATGGCGTCCATGGGCTGGTCCGTTCCGCAACAATAAAGCCGGCGCGGCGGCCGGCTTCACGAGATGAAATCCGATTTGGTCTACTCGGCCGCCTCGGCGCGGTCGGTATAGCCCTTCAGATCGCCATCGATGACGTATCGCAGGATTTCGACCACCTCTTCAGGTGTCTGGGTGACGGCAAGCGCGGCGGCGTCCACCTCCTTCAGCGCATGCTGATGCTCCGGCGGATGCATGACGATGAGCGGCTTGCCGAGCGCCGCGGCATAGCCGGCGTCGAAGGCGGCGTTCCACTGCTTGTACTTGTCGCCGAAGCGAACGACGACGATGTCGGCCTTGCCGATCAGCGTGCGCGTACGGATGGCGTTCATCTGCGCGCCCTTGTGATCGTGCCAGAACTTGTCCGGCTCTCCGCCCAGGATGGCGACGCCGCAATCGTCGGACGCTTCGTGGTGGGTCACCGGCCCGGCAAACAGCACCGGCAAGCCGGCATTCTTGGCGCCGGCCTCGATCGCCTCGCGCCAGTCGGTATGGATTTCGCCGGAAAGATAGACGGACCAGCTCATCAGGCCGCGCCCTTGGTCGCTACGCCCTTCTCGCCGAGATACGACTGCAACTCGCCGGCCTGAAACATCTCGCGCACGATGTCGCAGCCGCCGACGAACTCGCCCTTCACGTAGAGCTGCGGGATGGTCGGCCAGTTGGAAAATTCCTTGATACCCTGGCGCATCTCGTCGGAGGCGAGAACGTTGACGCCGTGATAGTCGACGCCGAGATAGTCGAGGATCTGCACGACCTGGCCGGAAAAGCCGCATTGCGGAAAGCCCGGCGTGCCCTTCATGAACAACACGACATCGTTGCTCTTGACCTCGTTGTCGATGAATTCCGCAATTCCGCTCATCTGATCCGTCCTCTGCTGCGGCCGGGTTCAAGGCCCGGCGAACATCTGTTTCTGACCACCACTATCTATGTCAGCGCAGGCCAAGGTGCAATGCGGCATCAGAAACCGGCGGCAGGGGCAGGCGTCGGCGTCCGCCGCCGGTACCGTTGTATCGCGTCGGCGCGCCGGAAGGTTCAAAGGAAACGCCAAAGGGACAGCCGGCAGCGATGGCGTTGCCGCGGCAAACCGGTGTAGGATCGGCCGCAGCGACGGCCGTGGAGGAGGAGAAGCGATGGGACGCTGGCTGGCGGTGTTCTTTCTGGGCGGCATTTTCGGCACCGCTTTCGGCGTTGCGGTCGGCATCTTTGCCTTTCCCTACATCTTTCCGCCGCCGGAGGCGAAGGAGGAGCTGGCGCGAGCCGGGGACGGCAAGCCGCTGGCCAGCGGCGCCTTCATCCACGCCAACCCCTCCGATCCGATCCACTATGGCGCCGGTGGCGTGCGGGTATTCGAGCGCCTGGTCTATCTGGAAGAGGATTTCGAGGTTGGCCCGGGACCGGACTATCACGTCTATCTGGTACCGAAGCCGGCGATCCGCTCGACCGCCGATGTCGACAACACGATGTATGTCGATCTCGGCAGGCTCAGAGCCTTCAAGGGCAGTCAGAACTATGCGGTTCCCGCCGGCCTCGACCTGAAGGACTTTCCAAGCGTGGTGATCTGGTGCCAGCGCTTCGGCGTTTTGATCGCGCCGGCGGATCTGGAGTTTGCTTCGTGAAACATATGGGCGAGCAGCCCGCCGCCGGTCTGGCCCGGCCGCCGTCGGCAATGCCGATGTTTCGGCCTGACGGAACGGCGGATCGGAACTCCCGGGAAATCGGGGCTTTGCGAGCGGGCGCTGCCTCCATATTCTGAAGCCTGCCGCTGGCGGGAGGCGCCGGCGCGATTGTCGGTGCAGCCGCTTCACCACGCCCGGCCGCCATGAGATGGAGCTTTGCATGAGAATACCGCTATCCCGCCTGACGCTGATCGAACGGCTGCTGCCCGTCGGCCTTCTGCTGGCAGTACTGGCCGTGGCCTTCCTGACCTTGATGCCGTTCCTGCCCGCCTTGCTGTGGGCGGCGATGCTGGCGGTTGCGATTGCGCCCCGCTTCGAATGGCTGGTCGCCAAACTGAACGGCCGCCGGCTGCTTGCCGCGTGGCTGATGGGGCTCGTGCTGTTCCTTTGCATCTTGATCCCGGCGATCGGATTGGCGCGCACCATGCTTGCCTATTTGCCCGGCGCGCTCGGCTGGCTGGAGAGCGTGTCGGTAGTCGACAGCATCTCCATTGGAAGCCTGGAGACATTGCCGGCGGTCGGTCCGCATCTTGCCGAAATCTGGCAATCGCTTTTCTCCGACGCGGCCGGAACCGCAACCCATTTCGAACAGGAGTTGAAGGCTGTCCTGCTCTGGCTTCTCCACGAGTTCGACCTGCTCGGCGTGTTCGTCTTCGAGTTCGCCATCGGCATCCTTCTGGCGATGATCCTGGTCTATCGTTCCGAACGCGTGGCGCAGCTGGCGTCCAAACTGTTCCTGAAGATCGGCGGCAAGTTCGCCCACCGCCTTGCCGTTCATTCGGTCGCGACGACGCGGCAGGCGGTGCGCGGCGTACTCGGCGCGGCGCTGGCGCAGACGCTGGTCGCGACCGTTTCCTACGTGATCGCCGGCGTTCCCGGATGGATGATCCTCGCCGGCATCACCTTCATCCTGTCGCTCATCCAGGTCGGACCGGTGCTGATCTGGTTGCCGATCTCGATCTGGCTCTTTGCCGGCGACCAGGTCGGGATGGCGGCGTTCGTCTTTCTGTGGGGGTTGATCGTCGTCAATCTGACCGACAACCTTGTCCGACCGATGCTGGTCAGCAGGGACAACGACCTGCCCGCGTCGCTTGCCTTTCTCGGCGCGCTTGGCGGCATGCTGGAATTCGGGGTCGTCGGCGTGTTCCTGGGGCCGGTCATCGTGGCCGTCGCCTACGAACTGATCCTGAAATGGCTCGAACCCGAGACGCTGCCTGACGACGAGGAACTGAGCGAGGCGGAGGCGGCCTGAAAACCGTTGAACGCATTCGGCGGCCCCGACGGCGGGCTGCTCGGATTCCTCTTCGGCAAACCCGCCGGTTGGGCCGATTATGCCGGGCGGCAGCTATATCGTCGGCGAGCGGGGGCCGGAACTTCTGCGCATGGGATCGAATGGCGGGCAAATCGTCTCCAACAGCCAACTGAACCAGATGATGACCGGTGGCTCGTAACCGCGCTTGGAGCTGAACATCGTCGACAATGTCGGCCTGCAGATCGAGACGGAGCGGCAGCGCAGGCCCGATGGCAGGGAGGTCTACAACACCCAACTTGCTGCCATGAAGTCGGCAGTGTCTTCCCGCGCCTTGGATAAGGAATATTTTGGCCGGTACGGGGTTCGGCCTGTGACGAAGCGGAGAGGGTGAAGGCTGCCAATGGGGGAGGGATATCGTCAGATGTCGTCCAGGGAGATGACGCCCAGGGCCACGGCTTTCACGACTGCGTGGACGCGATTGGACGCATTCAACTTGGTCAGCGAGTTGGCCAGATAGTGATTAACCGTGTGCATGGAAAGATTGGTAATCTGTGCGATCTCAAAGCTTGTCTTTCCGCGTGCAATCCATTCGAGGCATTCCTTCTCTCTGGCCGACAGGGAAAATCTCGACGTATCGCTCATCGCCGATCTCTGGCTGCCGAGAAGCAAGCCTGCAAGACTTTGAAAAACCAGCTGCTCGAGGACGGAGGGAACGTGCGACATGTCCGCAGCGATCGCCGCGTTCATGAGACCCGGTGCCGTTTTCTCGAATATGCAAAGCGCTGAGAGCTTCGGATTGATGAGCGGCTCCCCGGCAAACCGGAAAGCGTCCGACGCGAAGTCGGGGTCAGACTGAAGCAAGCGCGGAACCATGGTTCGTGTCGTGTCAGACAAGTTCCGCTCCCACCATCGTGCCCTTTGATGCACCTGCCTATTCATGATCTCCGAGCCCAGTGCTCCGGCATGGATCACCACGTTTCGCACGGAAACGATGTCTGCTTCGTGATGCAGTTCTATCGTGAGCAGTCCGAACTCCTGCGCGCCGACCAGTTCCGCTGCGACGGAAGCGGCCAGCGACACCGACTCGGGTTTTTCCTGCGAGACAACGGCTTCAAGCGCGCCAGTCAGTTTTCTCCCGTCAATCGGCATGGCAGCCTCCGTAATTGCGACTGCTGTCCAGATATTTGTTGCCCGGATTTTTTTGATGTAACTAACGGTTAGCCGGAGGCTACTAGCCTTGATTGCGCAATGTTGCCGGAGGTTCGTGGTTGCGGAAGGGCTCCGCTTGGCAGGTACGATCTTCAGTTTGCCAGAAGAGAGAAACCGAAAGATGCAGACCGCTTTTCAAATGCGAGGCATGCATTGAGCGAAGAGGCACCCGGAGGGATATCCCCCCAAGAGGTTCGCGATGCGCTGGCCAAGGTCGTCTCGAGCCGGCCCCTCGTCGCCGCGCCGCAGGCCACCGCCATGCTCAAACATGTCGTCGAGCAGACGCTTTCGGGAAAAGGCGGGGAACTGAAGGCGTACTCGATCGGTGTGGACGCGCTGGGCCGACCAACGGATTTCGATCCGCAGTCCGACCCCAGTGTCCGCGTTCTTGCTCGCAGCCTGCGTCAGGCGTTGACCCAATACTATGCGAATGACGGTCGGGACGACGCGGTGCGCATAGATATCCCGACGGGACGTTACGAGCCAAGGTTCTCAAAGATTGAGAGTAGAGGCGTTGCGGGAATGCCGGCGCGGCTCCTCTCGCGCCCGAAGGCGTTGTTGGCCTCGATTGTGGCGATAGCGGCCGGATTGGCCATTGCCGTGGCGGTCGGCCTGAAGCTGGCCGGTCCGCAGTCGCATCTGCCGGAAGTGAAGCATTTCGAGGGTCCAAGGGTTCTTGTCCAGCCATTCGCCCATGTGAAGAACTCGCCCTCGCAGCAAACGGCGCAGGATCTCGCCATCGGCCTGTCGGCTGAACTTGTCGCCGACATGGCACGGTATCCGTGGCTATCGGTGGTACAATTGCCGGACGAAGACATCGGGCTTGGATCGCTCACGGAAAAGGCCAGCAATTCGAATCCACCGCACTACGTTCTTTCCGGCCGCGTATCGGACAGCGCCGGCGTCATGATCGTGGCGGTGACCCTGCAGAGTTTTCCCGCGCTGAAGATCAAGTGGTCCAACACCTTCCGCAAACGGCTCGACAGTACCGACATCGAGAAGCTGCAGTTCGAGATTTCCGACAAGATCGCGTCGGTGGTCGGGTCTGAAAACGGGATACTTCCCGAACTGATGAAGACCAACCCGCCGCCGGCGCTTTCGATCGATACCGCCGCATTCCGTTGCTTCATGGAAATCTACACATATTGGAAGGAGCCAACGGACGGCCTTCGCGGTCACCTGCGTGACTGTTTGAAGCAGTCGGTGGCGCGCAATCCCGGATATGCCGAGGCTTGGGCCGCCTTGGCATATATCTACATGGACGAGGCGGATCAAAAGCGGGATCCGGCGGCGAGCGGCGATGCATGGCGCGACGCGGAACTCGCCATCGCCAGGGCGCTCGATCTGTCGCCGCTCAATCCGATTGTCCTGCGCACCGCGATGATCTGGGCAATCGAAAAGCCCGATCCCGATTATGCGGCCTTCGAACGCTACGGTCGCAGGAACCTGGAACTGAGACCGAACAGCCCCCACCTGCTGGCGGAGTTCGGCGCCAGGCTTGCCGTCAGCACCGGCAAATGGAACGAGGGCCTGGAACTCGTCGCGCGTGCATTCGACCTCAACCCGACGCCGCCCGAATGGTACTATATTGCCCCCGCATTCCACGCCCTCCTGGAAAACGATACCGACGGTCTGGTTGCAACCGCTCCGTCGCTGGGTCTGCTGCAATCCTTTCCCGGCAATTTCCTACGTGCGATCGCGGCTGCCTGGAGTAGCGACGCCGCATCGCTCAAGGATGCCCTGCGGGGGCTCGCGCAACTGGGCATAAGCGATGCCGCCAGCGCCGACAGGTTCATCGAAGACCGGCGCTACGAACCGGACCTCAAAGCCCGCATGAAAGAACAGGTCGACTTGCTGTTCGGATGAGCGGAGCGGACTTGCCGCCGTGCCGACGATACGATCCGTGAGCGGAAAACCCCGTTTCTATTCCGATACGACTTCCGGATCGTAATGGTAGTGCCATGGCTCTTCCGGCGAATGCAGTGGGCCGGTAAAGGACGGTCCCGCCGCATCCATGCTTTGTTTCAGCTTCTCGTCCCACCTGTCGGCGCGCCACACCGTTTCGATCTGATGCGAATCGGCGCCGGCGATGATCCGCCCGTCCTTCATGACCTGAAAGTCGATGGCATGCGCCTGGCCGTGAGCCGTAAGCCCGGGCGCCGCCAGGTTTGAGCGCTTCGCGCCTTTGAAACCCGACAGCCAGTTCCGCACTTCCTTTTCGTCGGGGCCGGCGGAAGCCTCCAGCTTTGCGCCGAATTTTTCCGTCCACCCGGCAAGTATCTCTTCCGCGGCTGCTCCAACCGACTGATTACTGTTCCAGTGGCTGATCTGAACGTCGAGACTGCGGACTTTCGTGTTGGCGTAAATCTCGTATCCGGGATTGGCCTCGGCGAAATGCGCGCTCACGGCAGCAACTTCCGCCAGAAGCGCCTTCTGCTCCGCCGAGCCCTGAAAGGCTTCGATTTCCTCGTCCGTCCAGCTCCACCGCTTGGCAAGCTTCGAACCGGCGCGGACATAGCTCCTGAGCGCAAGCAGCTTTCGCCCGAAATCCGGAATGGCGGCGAGCGCTTCGTCGGACGGCGGCGGCGCGAGCTTCGACAGGAGCGTCTCGACCGGGTCGCTGTCAGCGCTTTCCGCGCTGCTTGCAAAACCGGCGGCGATCAGCGCCAGCACCGCCAAGAGCTTCGAAACATTGCGAAAATTCAGCATGCCACCTCCCATCCCTCAACGCCGATCCCATTTCGCGGCGGCTGCGAGGCACGCAAACCGATCACCGCGCTGCCAGGATCGACTTCTACTGTGCCTGCCAGGGCGGAACCGCGAAGGCCCGAGCCTCGTCGGCACCTCCCGGTTCCATGAAATCATGGATCGAATCATCGGTAAAATAGCGCCAGAATGCGTCGGCCATGGCCTTGCCATGGATCTCGAACGCGCCTTCAGACCGGCGTTGCTCCAGGAAATTCCGGTAGGCGTCGAGCGGTTCGGGTCCGAGTTGCTGGTAGATGATGCGGCCGCCATAGGTGTCGTAAAGCGCTTTGTTAATCTTCCATTGGCGGATGATCGAGCGGGCCATCTGCTGTCGCAATTCGCCGAGCTGCTCGGCTTCCTCCGGTGTCAGGCTCTTCTCGTCCGCCGAGCCGTTTTCGCCCATGCCCTTGCGCAGTGCTTCGAGATGGGCGTCGATCTCCTCCCGTTCGGCGCGAATGCCGTTCTTCTGCGCGAACTGTTCGAACAGCCGGCCCAGGACAACATCCCGCACCACCGCGACGTCCTCCGTGCGGACGGCCTCTCCAAGAACCGTCGCAGCCAGGGGTGCGGAGGAAACCGGTTCCAGCTCGACACCCGAACCCTCCGCCGTGGTGGCGAGATGCAGGTGACCTTCCTTTATCTCATAGCCGCTCACTTGCCCGAGGCTGGCGAGATAGGTGCCGAACAGCGAGCCTGGTGGGCACATCGCCTTCGTCGTCGCGATCGGTCCGAATTCGAGCTGGCCCGCCGCTTCCGACCGCCACGAGCCAAAGCCCCGATTGCAGTCCGCTCCGATTGCCGCGCTGCCATCGGCCTGGAATTCGATCGTATACCTGTCTCGATCCTCGGGTTCGTCGATGCGGTCGCTTGCGGATGTGATCCTGACGAGCCGCCACGACGTGCCCGTAAGCTCGGCTGCGCTGGCGGTGGTGGGCGTCAGGACGACAAGGATGGCCGCACACATCAAGTGGCGCAGGTTTGGGAAAATCATGCGGGTCTCCCGATCAAAGACGACGTGCAGCCCGCGCGCGGCGGGCTTCACGATCCTGGCCAAGCATCGCGCCGAAAAGGTGACGCGCGGTTCTGGTTCCCCGTCTCGACTACTGGATCGAGATGTCGAGGTTGTATCCGACCGTCTTGTCGGTATCGCGATCGTTGCCAAGCAGATAGACGCGGATGATATACTCGCCACTCTCCGGCAGGTTGATCGTCTCGGTCCGGTCGGTATCGTTGGAGCCGACGTAGATCGCCGCGTCGTTGCTGCCGGGCGGAAGTACGTTGAAATAGATCGTCCCGTCGCCGTTGGTTCCGGTCACGGTCAGCTCGGCGAACAGTTCCTGGCCACCGCTGGCACCAAGCCTGTAGTCGAAATACTCGTCACCCCTGATCGTTCCGCTCAGCAAGGTGCCGTAGTTGCCGGGATCGAACTTGACTTCGGCCGACATCTGGGCCGTCGCCGGCACCGCACCGAGAAAAGCGGCAACCAGGGCCAATCGAACAATGTTTTTCATCTGTATCTCCGTTTGCAGCATTGAAGCGGCTTCGTATTCGCGTTTCGAGTGGATTACTGGATTCCGAAGGTCACGTCGTAGGAAGCCGTGCGTCCGCCGCGGTTTATGACCTCGATCACATGGTCGCCCGACTGCCACAGCTGCCCGCGATAGGGTTTCGATGCGCTGATCTGATCGAGCAGGAACGAGCCGTCCGGATTGAAAATCTGGTAGGAAACCACGGCGGCGGCGGAGCCGACCCGTACGTCGAGAAACTGGCCGTCACGCGCGTTGAGCACATAGCGTGTCGAACCGCCGGGCGACAACCTGCCGGAATAGACGGCGCCCGACGATCCGGCCGAAAACCGGACGCGGACAGTGTCGGTACCGCCGACCGGATGCTGTGGCGGCCGCGTCGGAAGTTGGGCCGCCGCGCCGCTCTCGCGCAGGTAGCGACCGGCAACCCATCCGACGATGCGGCTGCCGTCCGTCGTCTCGACGCGGCACCAGCGCTGGCCGCCGGTCATGCGACAACCCTGGTTCCTCAACACGGTCCCGTTGGGAAGTCGGGCCAGGATCCGCGTACCGGTGGATGGTCTCCGCCTGAGGTTCAGTTCATCGCCGGCGCTGACGCCTGTAACCTCCCAGAAATCGGGACCGCCTTCCAGACCGTCGGCATAGTCATCATCCACCTCCGGCAGTTGGGTGGCGGTGCCGCCGGCAGAAATCGAAATGTCGAGAGTGTAGTTCGAACGCTCGTTTCGGCGTGCCGCGGAGCGGAACAGGTAGACCGAAATCGTGTAGGTTCCGGTCTGTGGCAACACGCCGTTGAACCTGTTCAGGTCCGGCACCATCGGCCCGGTGGTGTCTCCTGTCGCCAGGGCTTCGTCGCCCGGACCGCGACCCGGCGCGTAGACGTTGAAATAGGTCGCCCCGTTCGACGGATTGAGTGAGACATTCATGGTCTGCCCGGCTCTGGCATCGATCAGATACAGGACCGATTCATAACCGCGGATACGATCCTGGATCGTCGTTCCCGACCTGCCGGCGTTGAACCGCACCCTTTCGGTGCGCATATCGCTCTGTGCAAAAGCGCCGAATTCGGCAGCCGTCATCCCGACCAGGAAAACCAGGATCACCGCCAACAGCTTTTTCATCGCGCTATTCCTTCCTCAAACTGCGGGAAGTGCTGCCCGCCGGACAATGCAAGACCGCAATATCTTTCGCTTTCCCGCGGCCTTGCATTCCCAAGGCCACGGAGATGGTCCACGGTTTCCCACTGGTCGGCTTGCCCGTCTCGGAATTAAAACCGGACGGCAGCTGCGGCCCTTAGAGCGCGCCTTCGTCGGTCAGCGACATGACTTCGGCGACGCGCCCGCCCGAAACCAGGCAACGCCATTTCGCACGGTTGGGGCCGACACCGATGATGACCTCGGTGTTCGCCTGCGAGAAGTCGGAGCTCAGGACAACGGTGTTCTCGTTCTGGGTTTCGTCGAAAACAGCACGCTCACAGGCCGCCTCGTCCTCCGCGCTACCGGTGCGCATCGCAGGCGCCGGGCTTTCGGAGGTGGTTTCCGAACAGGCACCAAGCGCGAATGACGCCGCAACCGCCAACAGGGTGACACTATGTTTTACTCTCATTCCGTTGACCCTCTCATTTTGATTTCAACGTGGATTATCACACAACTCGCCATCACCGATCAGCTCGTTACGATGACGAAATCCTTCCCGGAACGGCGGTTCGCTTCCAGCGGCAGATCGGTAAGTATCATCATCATACCCGGATGCATATGCTTGCGCATGATTTCGGCGAAACCGTGCTCGACGCCGAGGCGGCGCACGAGCTGATCGTCCGAGGAAGATGCACCGCCGCCCTCGTGGTGGCTGATGGCCGACCAGTGCATTCCCTTTGTCCCATGGTGGGCTCCGTTGAGCACGAGCACATGCGAGCCGAGCTTCCCGCTCCCCTTCAGGATGAGCTTGGTTCTTGCGATCACGTCGTTGTTCTCGATCAGTTCAACCATCTTGTCGGCCGACGATATGACGAGGCTCGTCACTGGAAAGGATTCCGCTTCCCGCCAATCGGATGGATGTTTCTTTTCCGCCAGGCCGGCAAGCACCTGCTCGAACTCCTGCTCCGTGTAGTTGCCCAACACCATTCCCGGATGCGTCAGTTCCCACGGATCGCTGTGGGAACCGGAAATGATGACCGGCGTGCCGAGATGCGTGACGGTGAACAGCAGTTCCGAAAAATCGAGCGGCAGCCGAACACAGCCGTGGCTAGCCGGATAGCCGGGCAACTTGCCGGCATGCAAGGCGATGCCGGACCAAGTCAACCGGTTGGTGTTTGGCATCGGCGCGTTGTTGTAGGTCGATGAATGATGATGCTTGTCTTTCTGCAGAACCACGAACACGCCGGTCGGCGTCTCGTGGCCGGGTTTGCCCGTGGAACAGGTAGACACCGCGATGCGAACGCCGTTGCGGTAGACATGGACGAGCTGCTCGGGAAGCGAGACAACGACCGACACCGGACCGTTCGGCGAGCGTTCCGGATGCCAGGTGAATTCGCCAGGTTTGAGGTCGGCAATCTCCTTGATGACCTGTTTTGCATAAACCGGCCACATGCCCGCGAGGGCCACGGTGGAAACCAGCCCCCCCAGAACAAAACGGCGATTGATTCCAGCCAATCTTGTCAACGTCTTCTCGCCTCCGCTTTTGATTTTAGCATATGAATTTGCATAACTTAGTCCTGTCAATACGCTAAATTTTGGCATATGTGCGTGACTGTTCGATGCACGCTGGCTTCATTGTTAGCATGGACCGTCCAGTGCATGTTTTGAACCATGGTGTTCTACCGCCAATCGTAGCCTAGTTGTTCAGTCCCAGTGAGAGAAGGCAAAATTGCTGTCTCGCTCTGACAAGGATGCGCCATGGGACAAGTTCTACACGGCAGCGCCACGACCACGCACGGGCAATACAGCGATCGAAAGCTTCGGTCGCGGAACTCGCGGCGCAATACCACCTGAACCCGAAGACGGTGCGCAAATGGCGCAAGCGCATATCAGTGGAAGACCTGCCGATGGGACCGCAGGACGCCGGACGAGGCGCGCACCCATGTGAAGGCGGCGAACCGGCAGAAGCTGGCGGATTCCGCCTTCGAAAAATCAGGAATGTGTCCAACCCCATATCTAGATTGGACAATCGCCGCCGCAACGTATTGAAAGAGAAGGGGTATTAGAGGTCTATGGCACGCCCAACGGGACTCGAACCCGTGTTTCCGCCGTGAAAGGGCGGCGTCCTAGACCGCTAGACGATGGGCGCGCGGACGAGCCGCCTTATAGTGGGCTTGCCGGGACGCGGCAACCGCTTTGTCGGCCGATGTTCAAATAAAACGGGCAAACCCGGGCAGGCATGCCCCGGGGCGTCATTTGCGGCGCTTCTTGCCGCGACGGCAGCGCCAGTTCCAGTCACGCTCCGGTCCGACATCGACGTGGACGGACTTGGTGTGGCAGTAGGTGCCGACACCGCCGCGTCCGGGCATGGAGCGCAGATAGCGGGCAAGCTCCCATTTGGTCACGCCGTCGATCTGGATGTCGGCGGCGGCGCAATACATGTGCAGCGAGTTGCGCGCCCCGCGAGCCTTGCGGTTGTAAGCCGGGCTGCGATAGCCGGACGTGACCACGATGCGCTTGCCGTAGTGACGCTCGACCGTCTTCAGCACGCGCACCAGCGACGGCTTCAGGCAGGCCACGTCGACGCCTTCGCGCTGGGTCAGAAGCCCGTTCGGCGCCAGCCGCGCCAGCCCGCCGGCCGATGCCACGCGATAGGCGCCCTCGTTCTCGTCGATATCGACGTCGGAGTTGTCGTCCAGACCCGATTTGCGGTTGATTTCGAACAGCTTGTTGTCACGCCTGACGCCCGGCAGCGCATCGCCTCCGATCAGCGGTTTGACCGTCTTTCGGGCCGGCTCCTTGGCCGGGGTGGGCGTCGCGCTGGCCACGACCAGCCTCTTGCCCGGCCGCATGTCGACGGGCGCGGCCGGACGCGGCTCGCTCGACCAAAGCGTCGACAGGAAGCCGCGTTTCTTCCGGGCCGGGGGAGCGGCCACGGCCACGGTCTCGGCCTGCGCCGAGGTGCTTTCCTCCCCGGTCGCGGCGGTGACGGCTTCTTGCGGTGTTGGCTCTTCGGTCTCCGTGGCGGTCTCGGCCCCGCCTGCCTTCCCGGTTTCGGCGACCTCGGCCGCTTCCAGCGGAGCGGGCTCGGCCGCCGTTCCGGCGCCGGGATTGGCCGAAGGCACGACGGCGACGGCGTCGGGCAGGGTGGTCTGGCCGCCGGCGAAAGCGTTGCCGGCATTGCCGGTATCGGCGGTTTCGCCGACCGAAGCCATAGCAACCTCGAGAGGAGGAACGCCGCCCGTCGTGCACGAAGCCAGCAGCATGCCGGCGGCTACGGCCGCAAGCATGCGAACCGTGGCTCCGCGGTCATGCGTTCCAGCGCCTGCCAATCCGTGAACCCCTTCCACTCGTCCCATCGCCAACGGGCGATGCACCCATAAACCGGCGTTATATGCCGTTGCCCCTCAAAATCCCCGTACCGCGTCCGGAAGGAATCACCTGAACCCAACCCGCCGAGAAAATCATGCCATTTCGGCGCTATGGCCGAAATGCGGCAACAACATGTCAGCCATGTCGTTGTCCAATATGCCGCAGATACGCCGCCCTCGGCTGGCCGGTATCAAATCCTGACCCGGACATAGTCTCCCGGTGCATCGGCCAGCGTAACGCCCTTTTCACCGCCAACCGGCCGTGCGTCAACCTTTTTGGCGTTGTGCGACTTGACCCAGTCGTGCCAGTGCGGCCACCAGGACCCCGGATGCTCCTGGGCGTTGGCCAACCAGTCCTCAAATTCGCCTTCGGGCACGCCGCCGGTCCAGTACTGGTATTTGCCCAATGAGGGCGGGTTGACCACACCGGCGATATGGCCCGAGCCGGCCATAACATATTCGACGTCGCCGCCGAAGAAACCGCAGCCGACAAAGACCGATCTTGCCGGCGCGATGTGGTCTTCCCGGGTTGCCAGATTGTAGATCGGAATGGTGATGTCGCCCAGCGAGACGGTTTCGCCGTCCAGCACCATGCGTCCTCGCGACAGGTTGTTGTCGAGATAGCAATTGCGCAGATAGTAGGAGTGGTTGGCCGCGCTCATGCGTGTCGAATCGGAGTTCCAGTAAAGCAGATCGAACGCCATCGGCGCCTTGCCGCGCAT
Source organism: Rhizobiaceae bacterium (assembly GCA_041397625.1). Classification (GTDB taxonomy): domain Bacteria; phylum Pseudomonadota; class Alphaproteobacteria; order Rhizobiales; family Rhizobiaceae; genus JAWKWH01. Next base: position 590,873 of record JAWKWH010000002.1, on the reverse strand, counting down.
GTAGTTGTTGACCACGTACGGCCAGATCAACTCGCTGGAACGCAGCATGTTGAAGGCCATCGCCATCTTGGTGCCGTCGAGATAGCCCTTGCCCTTCATCGAACGCTCGATGGCGCGCACCTGTTGCTCGTCGACGAACACTTTCAGGTCGCCGCCATAGGTAAAATCGACCTGGGTGGTGAAGAAGGTCGTCGTCTTGATGCGTTTGTCGCCACGCTTGGCCATCAGCGCCAGTGCGGCCGCCAGCAGCGTGCCGCCGACGCAGTAGCCGATCGCGTTCACGCCGGACTCGCCGGTCATCTCCTCGGCCGTGTCGAGCGCCAGTTCGATGCCGTCGCGAATGTAGTCCTCCCAGGTGGCGCTGGCATGGCGCTTGTCGGGATTGACCCAGGAAATGACGAACACCGTATGGCCCTGCCCGACCGCCCATTTGATGAACGACTTTTCCGGATTGAGGTCGAGAATGTAGAACTTGTTGATCCAGGGCGGACAGATGACCAGCGGCCGTTTCAGCACCTTGTTGGTGGTCGGTTCATACTGGATGATCTCGGCCAGGTCGCTGCGCGCCACCACCTTGCCCGGCGTGGTGGCGATGTTCCTGCCGATCTCGAAACCGGAGGCATCGACCTGGCGCAGCCTCAACTCGCCGCCGCCCGCCTTGAGGTCCTCGCTGAGCATGGTCAGGCCGCGCACCAGGTTCTCGCCGTTGCTGGCCATCGTTTCGCGCAGCAGTTCCGGGTTGGTCATGACGAAATTCGACGGCGACAGCGCGTCGGCGACCTGCTTGACGTAGAAGCGCGCCTTTGTCCGCGTCGCGTCGTCCAGCCCGTCCGCATGCTCGACCAGGTCGCCGGCCCAGCGCGAGGTGATCAGATAGGCCTGTTTGAGGAAATCGAAAAAGGCGTTGTCTGCCCATTCGGAATCCTTGAAGCGGCGATCGCGCTCGTCGGGCGCGGCCACGTCCTCGATCGCCTCGCCGCTGGCGCGGCGGATCGAGTTGGCCCAGACATTCATGTAACCGGAAAACAGCCGCGTCTGCGCTTCCAGGGCCCTGGAAGGGTCGGACAGCCAGTATTCGGTAACCTTGGAGAGCGTCTTGGCTAGGTCCGCCATCGGCTCGGTCATCGATTCCTTGACTTCGCCCTTTTCGAGCGGTTTGGCCCATTCGGACGCCGCTTCGCTGGCCTTTTCGGCCATCTTCGCCAGATTGCGGGCAAAGCCGTCCGGGTCCTTGACCAGGTATTGCTCCACGTTGGCCCGGGCATCTTTTTTATCGTTGCTGTTGCTCATACCGGGTACTCATCGGCTACTGTCTTATATTTTGACACATTATCATGCCATCGGCGAATCTGCGCAACTTGCTATTTGATCGGGACCGGCTAGCAGAAGAACGTGAACAAACTGATGACGATTGGCCGCGAACCTGCCAGCTCCGGGTCGGCGAGGTATTGAAGGTGAAACTCGCGATTTCCGTCTTTCTTGTGGCGGCGGCGATGCTTGCAGGCTGCGCCACGGCGACCATCGAGGATGCGGTGCCGCAAGGCGCGCTTGTTTCGGCGGCCGAGTCGAGCGACGACGACCGGGCCGTCAGCAGCGGCGCGCCGAGCGACACCGGCGAGTATCCCAATCTGAACGAGGTGCAGCGCGGCGCCGTCGAGCAGATGACGCCGGAGGAAAAAAAAGCCTATCTGGCCGAACTGCGCGCCGCGCGCGCGCGGCAGGCGAACACCGGCGGCAACGGATCGCGAGGCACGAGCGAGGCGGAACTGAAGAAACTCGCCCGCACCCATAATGACGAGGTGTTGAAGCAGATCGAGAACGAGACCTCGGACTGATCCGGCCGGATCGCCGGCTCTCGACCGTGGCGGCAATCCGGTCTATAGCCCGCTTACGCCTTTTCCCCGACGTTTGAGGATTGATGCAGGACCGACATGGAAGAGTTTCACAAGGTTCGCCGTCTGCCGCCTTACGTGTTTGAACAGGTCAACCGCCTGAAGGCCAGTGCCCGCGCCGCCGGCGCCGACATCATCGATCTCGGCATGGGCAACCCCGACCTGCCGACGCCGGCCTCCATCGTCGACAAGCTCTGCGACGTGGTGAGGGATCCGCGCACGCACCGTTATTCGGCCTCCAGGGGCATTCCCGGCCTGCGCCGGGCACAGGCGGCCTACTACAAGCGGCGCTTCGGCGTGAAGCTCGATCCCGAGGCGGAGATCGTCGCGACGCTCGGCTCCAAGGAAGGGTTTGCCAACATGGCCCAGGCGATCACGGCGCCGGGCGACGTGGTGTTGTGCCCCAACCCGACCTATCCGATCCACGCCTTCGGCTTCATCATGTCGGGCGGCGTCATCCGCGCGCTGCCTGTCGAGCCGGACGACCGTTTCATCCCTGCGCTGGAACGCGCCGTCAAACACTCGATTCCCAAGCCGTTGGCACTGATCCTCAACTATCCGTCCAATCCGACAGCGCATGTCGCCGCGCTGGATTTCTATAAGGACGTGGTCGCTTTCGCCCGCCGCAACGACATCGTCATCCTGTCGGACCTCGCTTATGCGGAGATCTATTTCGACGGCAATCCGCCGCCTTCCGTGCTCGAGGTCGCCGGCGCCAAGGATGTCGCCGTCGAATTTACCTCGATGTCGAAGAGCTTCTCCATGCCCGGCTGGCGCATGGGCTTTGCGGTCGGCAACGAGCGCCTGATCGCCGCGCTGACGCGGGTGAAGTCCTATCTCGACTACGGCGCCTTCACGCCGATCCAGGTGGCGGCCGCCTCGGCGCTCAACGGCGACGGTTCGGATATCGCCGAGGTGCGCGAAACCTACCGCCGCCGCCGCGACGTCATGGTCGAGACCTTCCGCCGCGCCGGATGGGATATCCCGCCGCCGGCCGCCACCATGTTCGCCTGGGCGCCGATACCGGAGGCTTTCCGCGAAATGGGATCGCTGGAATTCTCCAAGCTCCTGGTCGAGCGCGCCAATGTCGCCGTCGCGCCGGGCGTCGGCTTCGGCGAGCATGGCGAGGGCTATGTGCGCATCGCGCTGGTGGAGAACGAGCACCGCATCCGCCAGGCGGCGCGATCGATCAAGAAATTCCTTGCCGAAACCAGCGACCGGCCCGACAACGTCATTTCGCTCAGCGCCCGCCGCTGAGCCTCATATCCATTCATATCGAAATTTGGGGGGCACGGCGCCTATGGCCGACGCACTGAAAATCGGAATTGCCGGGCTTGGCACCGTCGGCACGTCTGTGATCCGCGTGCTGGCCGAAAAGGCGGACGAGCTGACGCGCCAATGCGGCCGCGACATCGTGGTCTCTGCCGTTTCGGCGCGCGACCGGCAGCGCGATCGCGGCGTCGACCTGTCGAAAACGCGCTGGTTCGACGATCCGGTGGCTTTGGCCGGCGATTCGGAGATCGACGTCTTCGTGGAACTGATGGGCGGTGACGAGGGCGCGCCGTATGAGAGCGTCGGGGCGGCGCTCGCAGCCGGCCGTCACGTGGTTACCGCCAACAAGGCGCTCCTGGCCCGCCATGGCGTCGCGCTGGCGGAGGTCGCCGAGGACAAGGGCGTGCTGCTCAACTACGAGGCGGCGGTCGCCGGCGGCATCCCGGTGATCAAGACCATGCGCGAGGCGTTGGCCGGCAACACCATCCACCGGCTCTTCGGCATCATGAACGGCACCGCCAACTACATCCTGACCAGAATGGAGGAGGAAGGGCTTTCGTTCAGCGAGTGCCTGGCCGACGCTCAGCGGCTCGGCTATGCCGAGGCCGACCCGACCTTCGACATCGAAGGCCATGACACCGCCCACAAGCTGGCGATCCTGACCAGCCTCGCCTTCGGTTGCCGCATCGACGGCGATGCGATCTACATGGAGGGCATCTCCAACATCAGCCAGGCCGACATCCGCGCCGCCGCCGAGCTCGGCTACCGCATCAAGCTTCTGGGCGTGGCGCAGAAGACCGACAGCGGCATCGAACAGCGCGTGCACCCGACCATGGTGCCGACGGCCTCGGTGATCGCGCAGGTGCACGGCGTCACCAACGCGGTGGCGATCGAGACCGACATTCTGGGCGAACTGCTGCTGTCCGGCCCAGGCGCCGGTGGCGCCGCCACCGCGTCCGCCGTGGTCGGCGATATCGCCGACATCGCCAAGAGCAGGCCGGGCTTCCAGACCGGGCCGGTGTTCGGCCGCCCGGCAAAGGCGCTCGCGCCCTACAAGCGCGCGCGTATGCGGGCGCACGCCGGCGGTTATTTCATCCGCCTGACCGTGCACGACCGCACCGGCGTCTTCGCCGCGGTCGCCGGGCGCATGGCCGATAACGGCATCTCGTTGGAATCGATCGTCCAGCACAGCGACGATGCTGCCGACGAGACGCAAAAGACCGTCGTGCTGGTGACCCACGAGACCACCGAGGCGGCGGTGCGCAAGGCGGTGGAGGGGATCACCGCCGACGGTCATCTGGTCGACAAGGCCCAGGTGATAAGGATCGAGCGGGCGGCCTGAGCGGCGGCGGTCGAAACGCCTGTCGACAACCGGCCTGAAGGCCAAACAACGCTTGCCGTTCGCGCCCGCTATTGACTAAAAACGCGCCAAACGGGCTGTCGGATTTCGACATGTGCCCGCGGCGAACACAACGGGAGAAACGTTCATGGGCGGCAGCGCTAAATCCGGTCTCGATCGCATTCTGGCGCTCGAACTGGCCAGGGTGACGGAACGGGCGGCGGTGGCGGCGGCGCGGTTGCGCGGCCGCGGCGACGAGAAGGCCGCCGACCAGGCCGCGGTCGACGCGATGCGCTCGGAGCTGAACCGCCTGCCGATCAGCGGCACGGTGGTTATCGGCGAGGGCGAGCGCGACGAGGCGCCGATGCTTTATATCGGCGAGAAGGTCGGAGGCGGCTCCGGGCCGGATGTCGACATCGCGCTCGATCCGCTCGAAGGCACGACGATCTGTGCCAAGAACCTGCCCAACGCGCTTGCCGTGATCGCGATCGCCGAGAAGGGCAGTCTGCTGTTCGCCCCCGACGTCTATATGGACAAGATCGCCGTCGGGCCCGGCTATCCGGCCGGCGTGGTGGATCTTGACGCGCCCGCCATTGAGAATATCGAGAACCTCGCCAGGGCCAAGGGCGTTCCCGTCGGCGAGGTCACGGCCTGCATCCTCGACCGGCCGCGCCATGCCAAGCTGATCGAGGAGGTGCGTGGCACCGGCGCCGCGATCCGGCTCATCGGCGACGGCGACGTTGCCGGCGTGATCCATACCACCGATGCGGAAGAGACCGGCATCGACATCTATATGGGCACCGGTGGCGCGCCCGAGGGCGTGCTCGCGGCGGCGGCACTGCGCTGCACCGGCGGTCAGATGCAGGGCCGACTGATCCTCGACAGCGACGCCAAGGTGGAGCGCGCCGCCAAGATGGGCATCGCCGATCCGGCAAAGGTCTATCGCATGGAGGAGATGGCAAGCGGCGAGGTGTTCTTCTCGGCCACCGGCGTCACCGACGGCAACATGCTGGATGGGGTCAAGTTCGCCCGCAACTACATTCAGACCGAGACCATCGTCATGCGCTCCTCGTCGAAGACCGTGCGCGAGATCAAGGCACGCCACCAGGACATGGAAAAGTTTTCCTGACCCTGCCTCCACGCGCCGCTACAATGGCCCGATGACGGACGGCGCCAGGCGATATTTCCTCGATGTCAGGCAATCGGCCAGGGGCTATGCCTGGCTGCAGCGCCTCGATCCACGCCAGGAGAACGTCGCGCTCGCCATGGCCCAGAGCCACGGCCTGCCCGACCTCGTCGCCCGCGTGCTGGCTGCTCGCGGCGTCGATGCGGAAGCGACGGGACGCTTTCTGGAACCGACCATCCGCGACCTGCTGCCCGATCCCGCGACGCTGACCGGCATGGAGGCCGCCGCCACGCGCCTGGCGGACGCAGTGCGGACCGGGGAACGCGTGGCGATCTTCGGCGACTATGACGTGGACGGCGCCGCCGCGTCGGCGCTGTTGAGGCGCTATCTCGCCCATTTCGGCGTCGAGGCGGAAATCTACATCCCCGACCGCGTCTTCGAGGGCTATGGGCCGAACCCCGAGGCGATGCGCGATCTGGCGGCGCGCGCCGGGCTGATCGTCACCGTCGATTGCGGCACCGCCAGCGCAACCGCCATCGACGCCGCGCTTGCCGCCGGCGCGGACGTGGTGGTGCTCGACCATCACCAGGTCGGCGACGGCTTTCCAACGAACGTGCCGGTGGTCAACCCCAACCGCGACGACGACATGTCGGGGCAGGGACATCTGTGCGCCGCCGGCGTGGTGTTCCTGGCGCTGGTGCAGACATCGAAGCTGTTGCGCCAGGCCGGCCACACGACAAGACCGCCCGACCTGCTCGGCCTGCTCGACCTGGTGGCGCTGGCGACCGTCTGCGACGTGGTGCCGTTGACCGGCGTCAACCGCGCCTTTGTCACGCGCGGGCTCGTCGTGGCTCGGTCGCAGAACAATGCCGGGCTGGCGGCGCTGGCGCAGGCGGCGCGCATCGGCGAACCGCTCAACACGTTCCATCTCGGCTTCGCCATCGGGCCGCGCATCAATGCCGGCGGCCGCATCGGCGACGCCGCGCTCGGCAGTCGGCTGCTTGCCACCGACAGTCCGGCCGAGGCGAGCGAAATCGCGGCGAAGCTCGATGCGCTCAATACCGAACGGCAGGCGATGGAACAGACGATGCTGGCCGAGGCGATGGCCCAGGCCGATGCCGAACTGGCGCGTGGCGACGGGCCAGCGGTGCTGATCACCGAGAGCGGCGACTGGCATCCGGGCATAGTCGGCCTCCTCGCTTCGCGGCTGAAGGATGCGGCGCGCCGGCCGGCCTTCGCCATCGCGTTCAACCGCAACGGCATCGGCACGGGATCGGGCCGCTCCATTGCCGGCGTCGACCTCGGCCGGCTGGTGCGGGCGGCGGGCGAGGCGGGGCTGATAACCAAGGGCGGCGGCCACGCCATGGCGGCGGGCATCACCGTCGAGCGCGCCCGGCTCGGCGCGTTGCGCGCCTTCTTCGAGGACAGGGCCGGCGAGGCGGTCGCTGAAGCCCGGCGCGACGAGGCGCTGAAGATCGACGGCGCGCTGTCGGCCGACGGCGCCACGCTCGAACTGATTGAGGTGCTGGAGAGGGCCGGACCCTACGGCGCCGGCCATCCCCAACCGGTCTTCGCGCTGCCGCATCATCAGGTGAGCGATGTGCGCATGGTCGGCACCGGCCATCTGCGCGTATCGCTGCGCTCGCGCGCCGGCGGCCGGCTGCAGGCAATCGCCTTTCGCGTCGCCGATACCGATCTTGGTCGCATGCTCGGCGAAAACCGCGGTTCGGCCTTGCATGTCGCAGGCACGCTCGGGGCGAATACGTGGAATGGCCGCACCACGCCGCAATTGCGCATCATCGACGCCGCGGTACCGGAGAAGGTTTGAGGTAGGGCGCGGGATTGCCCGCGCCCGCCGATGTCGGTGGGGATGACCGGCCATTACATGAAAAAGCCGGGGCGCTGCCGCCCCGGCTTTCTTGTCTCGGGATATCTCGGCCGGCTCAGGCCGCCAGGTCGAAACGGTCGGCGTTCATCACCTTGGCCCAGGCCGCCACGAAGTCGTTGACGAACTTCTCGGCGTTGTCGTCCTGGGCGTAGACCTCGGCATAGGCCCGCAGGATGGAGTTGGAGCCGAAAACGAGGTCCATGCGCGTCGCCGTCCACCTGACCTTGTCGGTCTTGCGGTCGCGGACCTCGTAGTAGCCGCCATCGGCCGGCACCCACTTGTTGCCCATGTCGGTCAGGTTGACGAAGAAGTCGGTCGTCAGCGCCCCTTCGCGGTCGGTGAAGACACCGTGCTTGGAGCCGCCGAAATTGGTGCCCATGGCGCGCATGCCGCCGACCAGGACCGTCATCTCGCTGGCGGTCAAGCCCATGAGTTGGGTGCGATCGAGCATCAGCTCTTCCGGCGTGACGACATAATCCTTCTTCAGCCAGTTGCGATAACCGTCTGCGAGCGGTTCGAGAACGCTGAAGGAATCGGCGTCTGTCATCTCGTCGGTTGCGTCGCCGCGGCCCGGCGCGAACGGCACCTTGACGTCAAAGCCGGCGGCCTTGGCCGCCTGTTCGACGCCGAGATTGCCAGCGAGCACGATCACGTCCGCGACGGAAGCGCCGGCTTCGGCCGCGATCGGTTCCAGCACGGCAAGCACGCGCGCCAGACGCTCGGGCTCGTTGCCTTCCCAATCCTTTTGCGGCGCAAGGCGGATGCGCGCGCCGTTGGCGCCGCCGCGCATGTCGGAGCCGCGATAGGTGCGGGCGCTGTCCCAGGCAGTGGCGACCATGTCGGCCAGCGACAGGCCGGAGGCGGCGATCTTCGCCTTGACGGCGTCGACATCGTAGCCCGTCTTGCCGGCGGGAACCGGATCCTGCCAGATCAGGTCCTCGGCAGGGACGTCGGGGCCGATATAGCGCGCTTTCGGTCCCATGTCGCGATGGGTCAGCTTGAACCAGGCGCGGGCGAAAGTATCCTTGAAATACTCCGGATCGGCCATGAATTTCCGGCAGATCGCGTTGTAGATCGGATCGACCTTCATCGCCATGTCGGCGTCTGTCATGATCGGGTTGTGGCGCTTCGAGGGGTCGGAAGCATCGACCGGCTTGTCCTCTTCCTTGATGTCGACGGGTTCCCACTGGTTGGCACCGGCGGGCGACTTCTTGAGCTCCCATTCATGGCCGAACAGCATGTCGAAGAAGCCCATGTCGAACTTGGTGGGATCGGAGGTCCAGGCGCCCTCGAGCCCCGACGTCACGGCGTTGGCCGCAAGCCCCTTCATGCCGGGATTGGCCCAGCCGAGGCCCTGCTGGTCGACATCGGCGCCTTCCGGATCCGCACCCAGAGCGCCGGCGTCACCATTGCCATGGGCCTTGCCGACGGTGTGTCCGCCGACGGTGAGGGCGGCGGTTTCCTCGTCGTTCATCGCCATGCGGGCAAAGGTCTCGCGCACTTCGAGCGCTGTCTTTGCCGGGTCCGCCTTGCCGCCGACGCCTTCCGGATTGACGTAGATGAGGCCCATCTGCACGGCGGCGAGCGGGTTTTCGAGCGACTGCGGGTCCTCGTCGTCCTCGTAGCGGCCGCGGCCGAGCCATTCCTTTTCCGAGCCCCAATAGGTGTCGATCTCCGGATGCCAGATGTCTGCCCGGCCGAAGCCGAAGCCGAAGGTCTTCAGCCCCATGGATTCATAGGCGATGTTGCCGGCGAGGATGATGAGGTCGGCCCAGGAGAGCTTGTTGCCGTACTTCTTCTTGATCGGCCATAAAAGCCGGCGCGCCTTGTCGAGGCTGGCATTGTCCGGCCAGGAATCCAGCGGCGCGAAGCGCTGGTTGCCGGTACCGCCGCCGCCGCGGCCATCGGCCAGGCGGTAGGTGCCGGCGGCGTGCCAGGCCATGCGGATCATCAGACCGCCATAGTGGCCCCAGTCGGCCGGCCACCAGTCCTGGCTGTCGGTCATCAACGCGTGCAGATCCTTCTTCAGCGCCTCGACGTCGAGCTTCTTGACCTCCTCGCGATAGTTGAAGTTCCCGCCCATCGGATTGGTCTTGGTGTCGTGCTGGTGCAGGATGTCGAGGTTCAGCGCACTCGGCCACCATTCCATGACCGATTTGCCGGTGGCGGTATTGCCGCCGTGCATCACGGGGCATTTGCCTGCTTTCGCGTCCATCTTCGTCTCCATTCGCGGCTGCGGTTAAGTGCACTCCTCCAGGGGCAAGGAGCCACGCTTCAGGTCGCCAGCGTATCAGATGGCTGGCCATGTCGGCACGGACATTTCGTCGCTTGCGGCGATGCGCAGGAGATGCGGCGTCCGTGGCGCCGACCGTTCCCCGTCTCCCGGTGGACGGATACGCTAGCAAAGCATCTTCATAAATGAAAGTTTGATTTTCTGATTTTTTTGATAAGATGTTCTTATGAAGAACGTCACGCTCAAACAGCTTCGGTATCTGGAAGCGCTTGCCGCGCAAGGCCACTTCGGGCGTGCGGCGGAAGCCTGCGGTATCTCCCAGCCCGCGCTGTCGATGCAGATCAAGGAACTGGAGGAATCACTGGGTACGGAGCTCTTCGAAAGGGGCGCGCGGCAGGTGCGGCTGACCAGTTTCGGCGAGGTGTTCGCGCACCGTGCCCGCGCCATATTGCGGTCGGTCGACGAACTCGGCGACCTGGCACGCGCCTCGCGCGACAGCCTTGTGGGGCGGCTGCGGCTTGGCATCATTCCGACGATCGCCCCCTATCTGCTGCCTGCGATCATAGCCGATCTCACCCGCCTGCATGACGGTCTCGATATCCGCGTGCGCGAATCGCTGACGTCGAACCTGATCCACGACCTGACGGAAGGCCGCATCGATACCGCGATCGTCGCCTTGCCGGTCTCCGAACCCTCGTTGACCGAGGTCGCGCTATTTTCGGAGGATTTCCTGCTGGTCCGGCCGGACGAGGACGAGGGAAAACCGGTGCCTGATCCCGAGATGCTGCACGAAATGCGTCTGCTGCTGCTGGAGGAGGGGCACTGCTTTCGCGATCAGGCGCTGTCGTTCTGCGACATGCCTTCGACGCTGCCGCGCGAAGGGTTGGACGCGAGCTCGCTGTCGACGCTCGTCCAGATGGTCGGCGCCGGCATCGGCGTGACGCTGATTCCTGAAATGGCGTTGGCCGTCGAAACGCGATCCGCCCCTGTGTCCGTCGCGCGCTTCGACAATTCCCCGCCGTCGCGAACCGTCGGCATGATCTGGCGAAAGACCAGCCCGTTGGCCAAGCAGCTCATGCGGATCGCCGATATCGTCCGCCGGTCGGCGGCGGGCCCGCGCCAAGAGGCTGGTTCGGTGGCATCGTCGTGAAGCAGAGGAGCTTGTCAGGCTGGCGCCGGGCGTCGGTCTCGCGGCCGGCGGAGCGTTCGCCGCGCCGTCAGACCAGCGCCACCTGCAGCCGCTGCAGCTCGGCGATCTGCGCCATGGTCGCCTCGTAGCCCATGCGGATCGCCTCGTCGGCGCGATGGAATTCCGACAGGCCGATATGCGATAGTTTCGGCTGCAACGACAGGTCGGGCGGGTCACCGGCCAGCCTGGCGCGGGTGATGCGGTCCTGGATGATGTTGAAGGCTTCGACCATAACCCCGGTAATGCCGAGGCGGCGTTCCTTTTCCTGGGCGGAGGCGTTGCCGCCGGCCTCTGCCTCGATGTCGTCGCGGATCATCAACGCGTCACCGCTGGAGGAATGCTTGACCACGGCCGAACGGCCGAAACAGTCGTAATGCAGGTTGACGGCGATGACGAGGCGCTGCTCGTGCGCGCGACAGACCGATACGGGGACCGGATTGACCATGGCGCCGTCGATGAGCACGCGGCCGTTGCAGCTTACCGGCTCGAAAACGCCCGGCAGCGCGTAGGAAGCGCGCATGGCGGTGATCAGGTTGCCGCTCGACAGCCAGATCTCGTGGCCGGTGCCGATCTCGGTGGCCACGCAAATGAATGGCTTGGCCAGATCCTCGAATTCGACGCCCGCCAGATGCTCGCGCATCTTGGCGTCGAGCCGCATGCCGCCGAGCAGGCCGTTGCCGCGGAACGACAGGTCGAAAAAGCCGAACATGCGCCGCGGCGTCAGGCTGCGGGCGAATTCCTCCAGCTCGTCGAGCCGGCCGGCAAGATAGCAGCCGCCGACCAGCGCGCCGATGGAGGTGCCGGCGATCATGTCGATGCGGATCCCGGCCTCGTCGAAAGCGCGCAGCACGCCGATATGGGCCCATCCGCGCGCGGCGCCGCCGCCAAGTGCCAATGCAACGCCGGATTTCGGCAGTTCGATCGGTTTGGGCGGCGCAACGGAGATGTTCGACGGGAGCGACGCATCGTGGTCCCGATGTTCCTGTCTTGCCAGTTTTGATGCCCAGTCGAGCATCCCGATCTCCTTCAGCTTGTGCGCATTGTCGCACGGACCGCTATCAGAATGGTAAATTACCCGTTGGGGGAACGTTAACCGTGCCGAAGCGCACATTGAAGGCAAAAATCGCTTGATCTCGCCGCCTATCGCGCCGGTTTGAGCGTTGCTTCGTCATCTGTCGTCGTCACTTGGCGGTAGAAGCAGGAGCGCTCGCCCGTATGGCAGGCCGCCCCGTCGCCGGCGATACGGACCTTCAGCCACACTGCGTCCTGGTCGCAATCGGTGCGCATTTCGTCGATGTGCAGCAAATTGCCGGAAGTCTCGCCCTTCTTCCACAGCGTGGCGCGCGAGCGCGACCAGAAATGGGCGATTCCCGTTTCCAGGCTGAGCGCCAGCGCATCGGCGTTCATATGCGCAACCATCAGCAGGTCGCCGCCATCCGTGGCGGTGACCACGGCGGTCACCAGCCCGTTTTCGTCGAAACGCGGGGTGAACTCTGCGCCGCGCTCAAGCGCCGCCTTGTCGGACGATGGGGCGGGGAAGGCGAATGCGGCCATGCGGCGTGCCGGTTCAGGCCGGCGCGCCGCCGCGCACCATGGCGACGAAACGTGCCTGCTCTTCCGGCTGGTCGCGGAAGGTGCCGGTAAATGTCGAGGTCAGCGTCGTCGAACCCTGCTTGCGAATGCCGCGCATGGCCATGCACATGTGTTCCGCCTCGACGATGATGGCGACGCCGCGCGGGTTGAGCACGTCCTGGATCACGCCGGCGATCTGTGCGGTGATCGCCTCCTGGGTCTGCAGGCGGTGAGCGAAGATATCGACCACGCGGGCGATCTTCGACAGGCCGAGCACTTTGCCGTCGGGCAGGTAGCCGACATGGGCCTTGCCGATGATCGGCACCATGTGGTGTTCGCAATGCGAGTGGAAGGCGATGTCCTTGACCAGCACGAGGTCGTCGTAGCCGGCCACCTCCTCGAAGGTGCGGCCAAGCTCCTCGGCCGGGCATTTGTCGTAACCGCCGAACATCTCGCGATAGGCGTTGGCCACGCGCGCCGGCGTGTCGCGCAGACCTTCGCGCTCGGGGTCGTCGCCGGCCCAGCGCAGCAGCGTGCGCACGGCCGCCTCGGCCTCCTCGCGGCTCGGCCGGTCGACCACGGGCTTGTCCATATAGGCCGGAGTCTGCGGGAATTTCTTGATTATCGCGTCCATAAAGGCATCTCCCGTAGTTCCCCTCTCGATGTTTCTGCATTCGGAGGAACGAGTTGAACGGACCACCTGCCTTTGACGTCCCGCGAAACTTGTTCGTTACGGCGCAACGGGCACCAGCGGTATTCTGCTCCGGCCGCACGCAAGACCACACATCTTGTCGTCGCCGGTCGCCGCGCATTATATAGGAACTGTGCCGGCGAAGGGAAGATGCCGGCGCAGGATGATCAGTCACGGGTTTCAAACCAGGGTCGCGATCCATGATCGATGAAGTCTACAACGCCAGGATCCTGGAATTCGCCGGCAATATTCCGGCGATCGGCCGCCTTGACGAGCCCGACGCGACCGCGACCGCCCATTCCAAGCTCTGCGGCTCGACGGTGACCGTCGACCTGAAGATGAAGGATGGCGTCGTCACCGACTTCGCCCATGACGTGAAAGCCTGTGCGCTCGGCCAGGCCTCGTCGTCGATCATGGCGCGCAATGTCGTCGGTTCGAGCGCGGACGAACTGCGCGCGGTGCGCGAGACCATGCGCCGCATGTTGAAGGAAAACGGCCCGGCGCCCACCGGCCGTTTCGCCGACCTGAAATATCTCGAACCGGTGCGCGACTACAAAGCGCGACACGCCTCGACCATGCTGACCTTCGACGCGGTGGTCGACGCCATCGGCCAGATCGAGCGCAAGAGGGCCGAAGCGGCGGCCTGAGCAACACCATGGACCAGCCCTCGGCAGACCGTCGGCCGGCATCGACCCGTAACTACGCCGGTCCGTGGCCGAAGACGCCGGGCCGCCTTGCCGGCACGGCGTTCGTGCGCCTCTACCAGCTCACGCTGTCGGGCTTCGTCGGCAATTCGTGCCGGCATCTGCCGACCTGCTCGGAATACGCCTATGAGGCGATCGCCCGCCATGGACTGTGGAACGGCGGCTGGCTCGGGCTCTTTCGCGTCATGCGCTGCGGCCCGGGCGGCACGCGCGGCATCGACAACGTGCCCGAGGCGCTTGCCCCCGACCGGCGCTGGTGGGCGCCGTGGCGGTTCTGGCGCGTCGGTCTGAGCGCCAAGGACGCCGGGCAATGACCGTCCCGCCCGAATGCTCGCAAGCCCGGCGGAGGCCCGACCGCTTTTTGCGGATCGGACCTTTCGAAAACCGGATTCCTTGCTTTGATCCGGCGCTTAGAAATCGCGCGGAATGCGCAGCACTTGGCCGGGGAGGATCAGGTTCGGGTTGGTGACGATGTGCTGGTTGGCCTGGTGGATGGCGGGATATTGCGAACTGTCGCCTTCATAATACCGGGCGGAGATTTTCGACAGCGTGTCGCCAGGCACCACCGTGTGTTCCCAGTAACCCACATAACCCGGATAGATCATTGGACCGAACAGCACCGACACCGTGGCGGTGGGCGGCGGCACGCCGTCTCCGCCGCCGCTGTCGTCGATCAGCGTGACGAAGATGCGGTTTAGCTGGAATGCGTGATTGTCCGGAATGGTAATCGAGGCCTGGAACTGCTGCGTCGACAGCGAACCGACGGTGGCAAGCCCGGTATACTCATCATGGCCCTCCGACACGCGGATGGTCATCTGGCCTTCGAAGGCGTTGGCGTTGCCGGCGATGAGGATGGTCGATCCGACGAGATCGAAAGGCTTGGGTTGGAGGATTTCGATCGGCATGGTGTTCTCCCGGTCCTGAATGAAGCCCCGTGTCGATCATAAGCCTCTTGCAGCCCCGGGCGATGTAGCGAATGCCACATTGGCCGGGCCTTTACCTGTGTGACGAATATGACTACATGGCACCCGTGGCGCCGCGCCGCCGCACGATGAATACCACCCGCGCTCGTAGGCGGGACTGGATAAGGAGAAAATCGATGGCCGAGGCCGTTTCCCTTCAATTTCCCGATGGCAACAGCCGCGACTACCCCGTCGGTACGACGGGGCGCGACGTTGCCGAATCCATTTCCAAGTCGCTTGCCAAGAAAGCCGTTGCGATCGCGCTCGACGGTACGCTGCAGGATCTTGCCGATCCGGTCAGGCCCGGCGCGATCGAGATCGTCACCCGCGAGGACCCGCGCGCGCTCGAACTGATCCGCCACGACGCGGCCCATGTGCTGGCCGAAGCCGTGCAGGAACTGTGGCCCGGCACCCAGGTGACCATCGGACCGGTGATCGAGAATGGCTTCTATTACGATTTCAAGCGCGTCGACCCTGAAAGCGGCGAGGACAAGCCGTTCACGCCCGACGAACTGCCGGCGATCGAGAAGAAGATGCGCGAGATCATCGCCCGCAACAAGCCGTTCACCAAGGAGGTCTGGTCGCGCGACAAGGCCCGCAAGGTGTTCGGCGACAAGGGCGAGGCCTACAAGGTGGAACTGCTCGACGCCATTCCCGAGGGCGAGGACGTAAAGATATACGCCCAGGGCGACTGGTTCGACCTTTGCCGCGGTCCGCACATGGCCTCGACCGGCCAGGTCGGCAACTCCTTCAAGCTGATGAAGGTGGCCGGTGCCTACTGGCGCGGCGATTCCAACAACCCGATGCTGAGCCGTATCTACGGCACCGCCTGGGCCGACAACACGCAGATGGACGACTATCTCCACATGCTGGAGGAGGCGGAGAAGCGCGATCACCGCCGCCTCGGCCGCGAGATGGACCTGTTCCACTTCCAGGAGGAAGGGCCGGGCGTCGTTTTCTGGCACGCCAAGGGCTGGAAGATGTTCCAGAACCTGCTTGCCTATATGCGCCGCCGGCTGGAGGGCGATTACGACGAGGTCAACGCGCCGCAGGTGCTCGATTCCTCGCTATGGCAGACCTCCGGCCATTGGGGCTGGTATCGCGAGAACATGTTCGCCGTGCAGTGCGCGGACGAGGAAGCCGAGGATCAGCGCGTTTTCGCGTTGAAGCCGATGAATTGTCCCGGCCACGTGCAGATCTTCAAGCATGGGTTGAAATCTTACCGCGATCTACCGGTTCGGCTTGCTGAATTCGGCGCCGTTCATCGCTACGAACCATCCGGTGCCCTGCATGGGCTGATGCGGGTGCGTGGCTTTACCCAGGACGACGCCCACATTTTCTGCACCGAAGAGCAGCTCGAGGCGGAGATCCTCAAGATCAACGACCTGATGATGTCGGTCTATGCCGATTTCGGCTTCGACAACGTGGTGGTCAAGCTGGCGACGCGGCCGGAAAAGCGCGTCGGCACCGACGCTGCCTGGGATCATGCCGAGGATATCCTCAAGCGGGCGCTGGCCCGCATGGAGGCCGAATCGGGCGGCCGCATCAAGGCCGGCATCAATGAGGGCGAGGGCACGTTCTACGGGCCGAAATTCGAATACACGCTGCGCGACGCCATCGGCCGCGAGTGGCAGTGCGGCACCACGCAGGTCGATTTCAACCTGCCGGAGCGTTTCGGCGCCTTCTATATCGACAAGGATTCCGAAAAGAAGCAGCCCGTCATGGTGCATCGCGCCATCGTCGGCTCGCTGGAGCGCTTCCTCGGCATCCTGATCGAATCCCATGCCGGCCACATGCCGCTCTGGTTCGCGCCAGTGCAGGTGGTGGTGGCGACGATCACCTCGGACGCCGACGATTATGCGGTCAAGGTGGCCGAGCGGCTGAAACGGGCGGGCCTGTCGGCCGAGACCGACCTGCGCAACGAGAAGATCAACTACAAGGTGCGCGAGCACAGCCTGGCGAAAGTGCCGGTGATCATCGTCTGCGGCAAGCGCGAGGCCGAAGAGGGCACCGTCAATATCCGTCGCCTCGGCAGCCGCGATCAGCAGTCGATGGCGCTGGAGGAGGCGGTCGCCGCGCTTGTCGACGAGGCGACGCCCCCGGATATCCGCCGGAAACTGAACGAGAGCGCGGCGGCCTGACGTCCGCCGCGCATTCCACAACCGTCACCGCCCTGCCATCGATCGTTCATGCGCCTGTCATCGAATCGGTGCATCGAAGTCGAATGATTGCATTCGTACGCTCGAACCAGCCGCTGTTTCCCGAATTGTCCTATGCCGGTTCGGTTGAGGGACGGATGAGAAGGCTGGTGGTCCGCTCGATCGAGCGGCTCTCCGGCCGCGACCGCTATGCCCGCCTCTATGGCATCTGGCGCGAGAACGTCGCGCCGACCGGAACCCGCATTTTCGGGCGCATGCTGCAGATGATCGACATGAAGGTCGAGATCGACGGTGCCTGGCCGCCGGCCATGGTGCCGGATGGGCCGCTGGTCGTCGTCGCCAACCATCCGTTCGGCATCGGTGACGGCATTGCCATCCTGTCGCTGGTCGAGCAACTGGGTCGCCCCTTCCGGGTGATGATCCACAAGGAGCTGCTGAGAATTCCCGAGATGGAACCCTATGCGCTTCCAGTCGACTTTTCCGAGACCCGCGAAGCGGTGAAAAGCAATCTGGAAGTGCGCCGCGAGGCGCTGCGCCTGATTGGGGAAGGCACCATCATCGTCGTGTTTCCCGCAGGCGGCGTGGCGACCGCCCCAAGGGGATTTGGCCGCGCCGAAGACCTTCCGTGGAAGATGTTTCCGGCACGCCTGGTCAAAGACAGCGGCGCCAGTGTCATTCCGATGTATTTCGAGGGCCAGAACGGCTGGATGTTCCATCTCGTCAGCCGCTTCTCGATGACGTTGCGCACGGCGCTGCTTATCCGCGAGTTCGCCCGTCAGTATGGCGACACGATCCGGGTGCGGGTAGGAGGCGGCATCGCGCCGGCCGAAATCCGCTTTCTGGGCGACCGCAAGGCGGTGCTCGAACGCCTTTACGACGCGGTGTTCTCGCTTGCTGCGCGCTGACGGGACTATTCGCTGGTCAGGACCTCGACATCCTGGTTGCGCCCGGCGACGACGGTGAAGTCACGCTGATAATTGCGCTCGCGGTTCCGGGCGTTGATGGTGTAGGTGCCTTCGGCCAGCACCATCGAGGCAAAGGCGCCAACGCTTTCGCGCACGATGTCGCCCGATTCGGTCAGCACCGACCATTGCGTGTCGGCGATCGCCTCGCCGCCGGGCTCCCGCACCAGTTTCAGCGTCAGTTGCGCCGCGCGGTGTTCCACCGTCGCCTCGGTCAGCTTGCCGGCCTCGACACGGATGTCGGAGCGAATGATGGCGTTTACGTTGCCGTATTTGGAGACGACGTGATAGGTGCCGGCATTGAGCCGGATCACCGTGTTTGGCGGAACATCGGGAATGATCAGGCGCCGCGAGGCATCCTGTTCGGCATTCGCCTCGTAGATGGCGAAGCGCAGCTTGTCGGAGGGGATGCGCACGCCGCCCGACAGAACGGCGTCGAGCGACAGGCCGCCGGCCTCCAGCACCATGCTTTCCTGGCGCAATTCGCCCGAACCGAGCGTTATGCGCTTGGTGGCGCCGGCGCGGCCGAACGCGGCATGAACCAGGTAACTGCCGGGCGGCAGTTCGAATGCGCTGCTGCCGCCTTCCGCGGTGGCGATGAGCGGCAGCTTGCCGTCCTCGCCGGGATCGGAGCCGAAGACGCGCCATACCAGGCCGCGGGTGATCTCCGGCGCGTCACCCGTTAGCCGGGCGACAAGGCTGATGCGACCCGGGCTGTAGGCCGTTTCGCCGCTTGCAGGCGCATACTCCGACAGGCCCGGCAGTTTCAGTCCCTCCACCGGTTCGCCGAGCTGCTGGGCGCTGACGGCGCCGGAGATCAGCAGCAGGACGGCAAAGCAGAAAGTGAACAACGCGGTCGGGGCGAATTTCATGGCTTGCGTTGAAACCCACGGCGATGGCAATTTCAAGGCCTGATTTCCATCGGCGCCCGCCGGTTTTCCTCCCCAACGCCCAAGAGCATTCATATGGCCCGATCCGTCAATTCCCATATCCTCGATTTCCTTGCGACCCGTCGCTCGGCGCCGATCGACGAGCTTGGCCTGCCGGGCCCGGACGACGACGATATCCGCACCATGCTCAAGATCGCCTCGCGCGTGCCCGACCACGGCAAGCTCGTACCCTGGCGCTTTATCCTTTACCGCGGCGCGGCGCGTGACCGGGTGGGCGCGATGATCGCCGAGCTCGCCGAGCGCCTGAACGGGCCGCTGTCGGACGTTGCGCGGACGAAGGAACTGCAGCGCTTTTCGCGCGCGCCGCTGGTGGTCGGTGTCGTCAACCGGCCGCGCGCCCACCCCAAAATCCCCGACTGGGAGAAGTTCCTGTCGGGCGCAGCGGCGGCGATGAACCTGCTGCTGGCGGCCAATGCGCTCGGTTATGGCGCCAACTGGATCACCAACTGGTATTCCGACGAACCGGAAGGCCGCCGCATTCTCGGCCTGGCGCCCGACGAGCGCGTGGTCGGCTTCGTCCATATCGGCTCGTTTTCCGGCCAGGTGCCGGACCGTCCGCGCCCCGAATTGGACGACGTGCTGTGCGACTATTCCGGACCTTGGTCTGCGGGAGAGGGGGATTGAGATGCTGTTTTACGAACCGTCCCGGGGCCACGGCCTGCCGCATGATCCGTTCAAGGCCATCGTTGCGCCACGGCCGATTGGCTGGATTTCAACCGTGAGCGCCTCCGGCGACCTCAATCTCGCGCCCTATTCCTTCTTCAACGCCTTTTCGAGCCATCCGCACCTGGTCTGGTTTTCCTCCGAGGGACCAAAGGACAGCGCCGCTTTCGCACATGAGACCGGCGAGTTCGTCGCCAATCTGGTCAGCGCCGACCTGTTCGAGCAGATGAACGCAACGTCCACGGATGCGCCGCGCGGCGTCAGCGAGTTCGAGGTCGCCGGCCTCACGCCCGTGGCTTCGCGGCTCGTCGCGCCGCCGCGTGTCGGCGAAGCCCATGCCGCGCTCGAATGCAGGGTGACTGAGACGATCGAGCCAAAGGGGCTCGACGGCAGACCCGCAGGCGTCTTCGTCGTGATCGGCGAGGTCGTCGGCGTGCACATAGACGAGGCGATGATGACCGACGGGCTTTTCGACATCGCCAAGGCGGGTAACGTCGCGCGCCTCGGCTACATGGACTACCTCAAGACGACGGAAACCTTCTCCGCCCGTCGCCCGCCCTGGAGGGGATAGGCGCGGGCTCCGGATCGGCGGGCTGTCCTGTGTCGCCGAGCGGCGGCAGCAGCGGCGCCGGCGGTTTCAGGCGCTGCGCTCCGAGGCGGGCGTGCAATCTGCCGGCTACGACGAAACAGCCGAGCAGGCCGGCGCCGATCGCCGCAAAGACGGACGGCAGCGGAAAGACCAGCAACACCAGCCAGGCAACGCCGGGGCTAATAATGTTGGACGCATCGCGGTAGCTTGAGTAGACGGCCGACATCTCGGTGCGTTCCGACGGCTTGACCGCAAGCAGGAAAGGCAGGCCGCCACAGACGTCGAGCAGGATCAGGAAGGCCGAGCCGGCGGCGAGCAGCAGGATCGAGACGACCGGCGCCGAGGCGACAAAGGCAGCCGCGATGAAGCCGAGGCCGGAAAACAGGAAGCCGAGACGCACGCCTGCCTTCACCGAGGTCTTCTGCAGCCAGACTAGGGCGACCGGCACGGCGAACAGCAACCCGTTGCTGAACGACAGCGCAATACCGCCGGTCTTGTCGCCCAGGCCGTTGTCGAGCGCGAAGATCGGCAGATAGACGATATAGGCCCACCAGCCGCAGGAACGGATGACGGCGAACAGCCAGCCAGTGACCAGCCGCGGCTGGCGGAAGAAACGGCCGAGATAGGCGAACGGATTGGGCGCCGGCGCTCGGGCCCGGGTGATCAGCTTTCCATCGCCGAGCCGCATGATCCAGAATGCGATCAGCAGCGCCGTCGCCGCCGCGAAGGAGACGATGAAGGGCGCGGGCTGCCAAAGCCCGTAGAGCCAGACGCCGAGCACCGGCCCCGCCGTCCAGGCCAGCGCGCTGTAGAACAGCCGCAGCGTCTCCGCGCGCCCCAGTTCCACCTTGGCGATGTAGTCGAGCACATAGGCGTTGAAGCACACGGTGACGATGACCGTGGCGGCCGAATTCAACAGAACCGTAAAGGCGATGGACTCCGCCGGACCGGCGATCGCCAGAGCGCATCCGGCCATGAACAGGCATGCGCCGAGCGAGAACATGTAGCGCCGGGGTACGGTGCGTGTCAGCCACGGCACCATCAGCCCGGTGAGCAGCGAGCAGAAGCCGATTGCCAGGTAGATTTCCGAAACCCGCTGCGCGTCGGCGAACGCCTTGTACATGGCGACGGGCAGGACCGAGATCAGCATGCCGCGCACGGCCGCCTCGAGCGCGGCGAGCAGCGCGAAACCGCGCAATCCCGGATTGGGAGCATGCCGCAACCAGTCGGGCATGCGTCGCTGGAACATGGCACGGTCCCGTTTCGTTCGGTTTCACACCGACGGGCAATCTCCGCCGGATGACAAAACTGTCACGAGGCTCGTCTGCCGGATAACAGAACCGCGACGCCTTTTGACCGCGAAGTGTCGATTTTCCCGCACATCCGGGCGAGAATGGCAAGCGCGTCAGCCGGACAACGCCGCTGACCGCGCCAGAATGCGCTCGGCGCGGCGCAGATGCGGCCGGTCGATCATCTTGCCGTCGATGCTGGTGACGCCGGTGTCGCCTGCTCCGGCAAACGCCGCGACGATTGCCCGCGCTTCGGCGATGGTCTCGTCGTCGGGCGTGAAACAGCGGTTGATGACCGGCACCTGCGCCGGGTGGATGGCGAGCTTGCCGGCGAAGCCGTCGCGCGCGGCGGCGTCGCATTCCGCGCTCAGTCCGGCCTCGTCGCGGAAATCGATGAAGACCGTGTCGATGGCGTCGGTCTGCGCGCCGCCGGCGGCAAGCACGGTCATGGCGCGGGCGTGGCGGAAGACATCGGTATAGAAGCCCGCGCCGTCGCGCGGATTGGCGATGCCCAGATCGGCCGACAGGTCCTCCGCTCCCCAGGTGACGCCGGCAAGGCGGGCAAGCGGCGCGTTCCACGTCGCCGCGGCCAGCACGCTTGCGGCGGTCTCGGTGGCGATTGGCAGGATGCGCGTCGCGCCGTGATGCAGGCCGCAATCCGCCTCCAGGCCGTCGAGCATGTCGGAAAGCCTTTCGGCCGCCGGCCTGCCCTCGGCCTTCGGCAGCACGATGCCGGCGGGCGCGGCAGGCATCACCGCTTCCAGGTCGGCCGTCGTCAACCCGGTATCGAAGGCGTTGACGCGCACGAACAGCACCGGCGCGGCGGTATCGCGGTTGGCGGTAAGGAAGGCGGCGCAAATCTCGCGCGCGGCCTGTTTCGACGACGCAGCCACAGAATCCTCGAGATCGATGATCAGCGCATCGGCGCCCGAATCGAGGCCCTTGGCGAGCTTCTTTTCCGAATCGCCCGGAACGAACAGCCAGGAACGCATCGGATCAGGCCTCCGGCCGTTTGAGCATCATGGCCTGTCTGGTGCATTTGGCGACGAGGATGTCGTCCTGGTTGTAGGCGCGATGTTCGAACTCGACGATGCCGCGGTCGGGCTTCGACTTCGACGCGCGTACCGTCTTTATTTCGGTCTCCACATGCACCGTGTCGCCATGGAACAGCGGGTGGGGGAACAGCGTTTCCGACATGCCGAGATTGCCGATCGTGGTACCGAGCGTGGTGTCGTGGACCGAGATGCCGATCATCAGGCCGAGCGTGAACAGGGAATTGACCAGCGGTCGGCCCCACTCGGACCTGGCGGCGAAATCGAAGTCGATATGCAACGGCTGGGGATTGAGCGTCATCGTCGAGAACAGGACGTTGTCGGCCTCCGTCACCGTGCGGCGGAGAGCGTGTTCGATCACCTGGCCAGGTTCGAATTCCTCCAGATAGAGCCCCGCCATATGCATCTCCCTTGCTGCGCCGGCCGCCCGCCCGGCTCGGTGGCGATGTTTCCGGTTCCTTATCAAACATGGTGAACCGTTCGTAAACCATTTGCCGTCTAGCTTGGGCACCGTGAATGAAATTCCGCAGCACTGGCTCTCGCGATGATCGTCCAGCACTTCCTCAAATGGATCGACACGGCACAGGTGAACGAGCGCGCGGCAGCCGCCAACGCGCTGGCGCGAGCCTACATCACCTCCGACCTGTCGTTCGAGGACCGCTGCGCGGCCGAAGCCGCACTGACGCTTCTGCTCGACGATCCGTCGCCGAAGGTGAGGGCGGCAATGGCCGAACCGCTGTCGATGAGCCCGCGGGCGCCGATCCAGATCATTTCGGCGCTCGCCGCCGACCAGGCCGAGGTGGCCGGCTGCGTTTTGGTACGCTCCGAGCTTCTGACCGATGGCGAGTTGATCGACCTCGTCGCCGCCGGTGATCGCCGCGCGCAGCGGTTGATTGCCAGCCGCGGCCGCGTCTCCAAGTCACTTTCCGCCGCGATCGCCGAAGTTGCCGATGTCGAGGCCTGTCTGGAACTGCTCGGCAACACGGGCGCGGAGATCGCCGACCTGAGCTTTCGCCGCATGGGCGAGCGCGTCGGCCATGACGCCGCATTGCGCGCGGCACTCCTCGGCGACCGGCGCCTGCCGCCGGACGTGCGTCACACGCTGGTGGTCAAATTGTCGGAGGCGCTGCGCGACCTGCCGCTGGTCGTCGCCTCGATCGGCCAGGCGCGCGCCGAGCGCATGGTGCGCGATGCCTGCGTCAAGGCATCGCTCAGCCTGATCGACGGCACGGCCGAGGAGGAATACCCCGCCTTGATCGAGCACCTGCGCATTCGCGGCGACCTGACCACGGCCTTCCTGGTGCGCACCGTGGCCCATGGCAAGATCGACTTCTTCGGCGCCGTGCTGGTGGCGCTGTCGGGCCAGGGCCAAAGGCGGGTGAGGGCGCTTCTTTCGGAAGGTCGCGACGTGGCGCTGAGGGCACTGTTCCGCGCTGCCGGCCTTGCCGACAACCTGCACGTGATCCTGCTGCGCGCGCTGCAGATATGGCGCGACGTTGCGCGTGGCAAGCGTGTCGCCGGTGCCCAGGAAGTGACCTGGTCGATGCTGGCCGTTCTCGGCGCCATACCCGGAAAGGCCGGTGCCCGAGAGCAGGACCGCGACCTCGCCGACCTGTTGAAATCGATCCATATAGACGAGTTGAGAGCCAACGCGCGCGGCCACGCCATCGCCATTGCGGCGGCCTGACCGGTCGATCCAGCGGGATCAGCGCAGGCCGCCGAGCGCCTTGTCGATCAGCGCCCTTGTTTTCGCCGCCGCCCGCGCTCGCCAACCATTGAGAATGCGCGCCGTGTCACGACGGTCGGGCACGGCGACATCGCCGACGGAGCCGACCGCGACGAGGGCGAGGTTGTACTGACCGTTCTCGGTACTGCGGAAGAACACGCGGTCGGCAGCCGCGATGCTGCGCGGATCGCCGAGGTCGTAGAGGAACTCCGAGGCGTAGACCCTGAGCGTGCGGTCCTTGTCGGCGGCGGCTTCCGTCAGCGCCTGTAGGTCGACCACCTGCAATATCCGCGACACCTGCTTGCGTTCGTTCTTGTGGCGGCGGAGGAATTCGGTCAGCGCCACCGAAACGCCGAGCCGAACGCGATAGACATCGGGCTTGGCCGCCCAGTAGCGCATCATTGGTTCGACCGCCGCCAGACCCTGGGCCGCCAGCGCCTGCCGGGCGTCGCGCCTTTCGGCGACATCGTTGGATTCCAGGTCGGCCAGCATTGCGGGGATGGACGGGGCGGCGAAGGCGGGCGTGATCGACCACGGCCAATCGAGCAGCGTAAAGCCCGGCCTGTCGTCCGGCGGAGTGTCGACCGGCACCGGTCCGGTGCCTGTGCACGGGCCCTTGGCGATCACCACGCCGGCGCCGCCGACGCCTTCCAGCGTTTCGGTGTCGCGGTGGAAGCGCCAGACCAGCCGCTCGCCGCGCCCGAAGCCCTCGATCAGCGCCTTCTTGGGAATGCAGTGGAACTCGATGTCGGGCGGTCCCTCCGGCGGCGTCAGCGACAGGATGAGGTTGGCGACGTCGATCTCGTCGCGGAACAGGCGAAACTCGAAATAGTCGTCACGGTCCGAGCCGGGTATCCGTTCGCTGGCAAGCAGTTGGACGTTGTCGATGTCCTCGTTGCCGCTGATGCGCAGGACGACGATCTCCTTCTGGATGATGTTCTGGAACACCAGGAAGAAGATCAGGGCGATCGCGGCGACGCCGCCGACGATAATGCCCTTGGTCTTGACCACCGCATTGGCGCCGAACGCGCCGAACACAATGCCGAGACCGCTGACGAGCAGCAGGGACGACGACAGTTGCGGGATCGCCGGTACGAAACTCTGGATCATCAGGCCGGCGAAGGTAAACAGCATGCCGACCAGTATGCCATAGCGGAACACCGGCTCGGTCCAGTTCGGCTTGTAGGCCTGGGCTTCCTTGGTTTCGGGTGGTTTGTCAGCGCTTTCTGCGGGTTTCGCTTCATCGGGCATCCTGCGGTCCTTTCGCAAGGCATTGCCGGCTCGCCGGCCTTCGTCTCGGCGTCCCGTTTCCCCGATGTGTCATCTATTGTTCGACACCTGTAGTATCGCCGCCGAGCCGGCAACCCTGCAACTTCGGATTGTTTCCCGGAAAGAAACAAACCTTCAGCGCCTACTGGTCAGCCGGGCAGTCGATACTTGCCCTCTTCTTCGATGGTAACACCATCCGGCATTGACGGCAATGACCGGCCCGTCGCGCTGGCCGCGCATGGTTTTGCGGCTGCCGCCGCCAGCCGGTCAGATATCGAGTTCCTCGGCGAACTCGGCCCGTTCCTGGATAAAGCGGAAGCGTGCTTCCGGCTTCGTGCCCATCAGAGACTCCACCGCCGAGCGGGTCACCTCGGCATCCTCGATCATCTCGACGCGCAGCAATGTGCGCCGCGCCGGATCCATGGTGGTTTCCTTGAGCTGCCTGGGTAGCATCTCGCCGAGGCCCTTGAAGCGGCCGACCTCGACCTTGCCGCGGCCGGTGAACTCCGACTTCAGCAGTTCTTCGCGATGGGCGTCGTCGCGCGCATAGAGCGTCTTGCCGCCCTGGGTCAGGCGATAGAGCGGCGGCACGGCCATGTAGAGATGACCCTGGCGGATGAGGTCGGGCAGTTCGCGGTAGAAGAAGGTGATCAGCAGCGAAGCGATATGGGCGCCGTCCACATCGGCGTCGGTCATGATGATCACGCGATCGTAGCGCAGATCCTCCTCGCGATACTTCGCCCCGGTGCCGCAGCCCAGCGCCTGCATCAGGTCGGCAAGCTGCTGGTTGGCCGAAAGCTTCTCGCGCCCGGCGCTGGCTACGTTGAGGATTTTGCCGCGCAGCGGCAGGATCGCCTGCATCTGCCGGTCGCGCGCCTGCTTGGCCGAGCCGCCGGCCGAATCGCCCTCGACGATGAACAGTTCCGCGCCCGCCGCTGCGCCCTGCGTGCAGTCGGCAAGCTTGCCCGGCAGGCGCAGCTTCCTGACCGCGCTCTTGCGGTTGACTTCCTTCTCCTGGCGGCGCCTGACGCGCTCGTCGGCACGTGCGATGACCCAGTCGAGCAGCGTGGTCGCCTGTTGCGGGCTGTCGGCGAGCCAGTGGTCGAACTGGTCGCGCACGGCGCTTTCGACGATGCGGCTTGCCTCGACGGTCGCCAGCCTGTCCTTGGTCTGGCCGACAAATTCCGGTTCGCGGATGAACACCGAGAGCATACCGGCGGCGCTGATCATCACATCGTCATTGGTGATGATCGAAGCGCGCTTGTTACCGGTCAGTTCGCCGTAGGCTTTCAGCCCGCGCGTCAACACCGAACGCAAGCCGGCCTCGTGCGTGCCGCCTTCAGGCGTCGGCACGGTGTTGCAGTAGGAGTTCAGGAAGCCGTCGCCGCCATACCAGGTGACCGCCCATTCGACCGAGCCGTGGCCGCCGCGCTTGTCGCTCTTGCCGGCGAAGACCTCGCGGGTGACCTGGTGTTCCTTGCCGAGGCTGGCGACGAGGAAATCCTTCAGGCCGCCGGGGAAATGGAATGTCGCCTTTTCCGGCGTCTCATCCTTGTCGCCGATCAGCGACGGCGCGCAGATCCAGCGGATTTCCACGCCGCCGAACAGATAGGCCTTCGAGCGCGCCATGCGGTAGAGCCGCGCCGGCTCGAACCGTGCCTTGGCGCCGAAAATCTCGGCGTCGGGATGGAAGCGCACCTTGGTGCCGCGGCGATTGTGGACCTCGCCGAGATTCTCCAGCTTGCCCTGCGGCATGCCGCGCGAGAAGGTCTGCCGGTAGAGCTTGCGCCCGCGCGCCACCTCCACTTCGAGCGTGTCGGACAGCGCGTTGACAACCGAAACGCCGACGCCGTGCAGACCGCCGGAGGTCTCGTAGACCTTGGAATCGAACTTGCCGCCGGCATGCAGCGTCGTCATGATCACTTCCAGCGCCGACTTCGACTTGTATTTCGGATGCGGGTCGACGGGTATGCCACGGCCATTGTCGGTAACCGACAGGAATCCGTCGGCGTCGAGTTCCACTTCGATAAAGCTCGCATGGCCGGCAACCGCCTCGTCCATCGAATTGTCGATCACCTCGGCGAACAGGTGATGCAGCGCCTTTTCGTCGGTGCCGCCGATATACATGCCCGGCCGTCGGCGCACCGGTTCGAGGCCTTCCAGCACCTCGATGTCGGCGGCACTGTAGCCTTCCGAGCCGTCGGTTGCCGCCTTCCTGCGGGCACCGGGCGCCGGCGCCGGTTTCGGTTCGGCGGGAGCGTCCAGCTCGGCAAACAGGTCGGTTGCGTCGTCAATCACGAGAGCGGATTCCAGAAATGGCGGCGAATCACCCGGATATTGTCATGGTTTCGGTTTCGATGCGACCGAGCATCGCGACGCGGAGCTTAACGCGCGGTAAATGCCCTGTCGAAGCATTGGCCGGCAATCGTAATCGCTCGCTAACCATGGCGAACGAATGGCGGCCGGCAAACGCCGATCTAAACCAACTTATTTAGGAATGACCGGTAGCTTCCCGCCCAAACAAACGACGGGCAGCAGGGAGCTGGGGCGTGAAACGCAAGGTAATCACAATGATCGGTATCGCCGCCGTCATGGGCGCCGTGTCGATCTTTGCCGCCGATATCTGGCTGAAAAACCAGGCCAATTCCGTACAACAGGTTCGCGTCGAAGTGGACACCGGCCCGAAGGTCGAGTTCAAGACCATCGTCGTGGCCAAGGCGCCGCTGCGTTTCGGCATGGAAGTGGCCAACGACCAGCTCACCGAGATCCCGTGGCCGAACGATGCCCTGCCTGAGGGTGCGTTTGCCAAGGTCGACGAAGTCCTGGCGAAGGGGTCGCGCGTCGTCCTGTCGCCGATCGAGCAGAACGAGCCGGTGCTGATTGCCAAGCTTTCCGGCCCCGGCGGTCGCGCCACGCTGTCCAATCTTTTGACCCCCGGTATGCGCGCGGTGACCATCCGCGTCGACGAGATTGCCGGTGTCGGCGGTTTTGTAACGCCCGGCGACCGGGTTGATGTCGTGCTGACGCGCGACGCCGGTTCTGTCGAGGAAGTCTCCAACGTCGCCGCCAACGCGTCGGGATCGACCATCACCACCGAGACGGTGCTGGAGAACGTCAAGGTCCTGACCGTCGACCAGGGTGCCGACGAGCGGGACACCGGACCCAAGGTGGCAAGCTCGGTCACCGTCGAGGTGTCCACGGAGGGCGCCAGCAGGATCGCGTTGGCGCGTTCGATCGGATCGCTGTCGCTGTCGCTGCGCTCGGCCATCGACGCCAGTTCCGCCGCCGCGGGTCTGACCACGGTGTCGACTTTCGGCGGCACAACCGCCGGCGGCATCGTCGAGGCGGCGGCGAGTTTCTTCAAGGCCGTCGAGGAAGAAAAGCCGAAGTTTTCGACGATCGTCGTGACGCGCGGTCTGCAGCCGGAGACCTACAAGGTGCCGGCGAGCGAAAAGGAAGAAGAATAGTCGAACGCCGCCGGGGACAGCGGCTCCAAATCAAGGATGGGTGGGACAAACGTCATGAAAAATGCGTTGAATGCACTGAAAAGCGGGGTCGCGACGATCATGGTCGCGGGTCTCGTCGCGGGCGGCGGCCTTATGACGGTCGCGGTGTCTGAGGCCGGCGCCGCCGGCTCGGTAATCCACGTTTCGTCGAAACGGGCCACGACGGTCAAGGTCGCCAAGGGCAAGCCGCAGACGATCAAGACGGACGTGCCGTTCTACGAGATCGTTGTCGGCGATCCGGACGTTGCCAATGTCAACCCGCTGACCGACAGGTCCTTCTATGTGTTGGGCAACGAACTCGGCACCACGGGCATCGCGCTGTTCGACGAGAACAAGCAGCTGGTCGGCACGATCGACGTCGAGGTAACGCTCGATACCGACCGGCTCGCATCGACGATCCGCCAGGCGGTTCCGGGCAACGACATCAAGGTGTCGTCGGCCAATGGCCGCCTGGTGCTGTCGGGCAACGCCAAGGACGCGGTGGATGCCGGCAAGGCAGCCAAGATCGCCGAGCGCTTTTCCGGCGACGAGGAGGTGATCAACTCGCTCAGCATCTCGTCGTCGCAGCAGGTGCAGCTCAATGTGCGTTTCGTCGAGGTCAACCGCCAGATCGGTCAGACGCTCGGCACTCAGCTCCGCGGCATCTACGTGGCGCCGGGCGGCACGGTCTCGTTCAACCCGACGGCGATCTCGGCGGCGGAATCTGCCGGCATCAACATCCTGAACTCCAGCAACTTCTCGATCGAAGCCGTAATCAAGGCGCTGGAGCAGGGCGGTCATGCCCGCCGGCTCGCCGAGCCGAACCTGATCGCGCGTTCGGGCGAGACGGCAAGCTTCCTGGCCGGCGGCGAGTTTCCGATTCCCGTCGCCCAGGACCAGAACCAGATCACCGTCGAATACAAGAAGTTCGGCGTCAGCCTGGAGTTCACGCCGACCGTGCTGTCTGACGGGCTGATCAATCTCGACATCGCGCCGGAGGTTTCCTCCGTCGACACCTCGGCGTCGATCAATGTCAACGGCCTGTCGCTGCCGGGCTTCGTGGTGCGTCGCGCCAAGACCTCGGTCGACCTGAAAAGCGGCCAGAGCTTCATGATCGCCGGCCTGTTGCAGACCGAGAACGGCAAGGTGGACCAGAGCATTCCGGGCGCCAAGAAACTGCCCATCCTGGGCCAGCTCTTCTCGTCGAAGGAATTCCAGCGCCGCGAGACCGATCTGGTCGTGATCATCACGCCTTATCTGGTCAAGCCGGTCGACCCGTCGAAGAAGATGGCGACGCCGCTCGACCAGGCGCTGCCGTCAAACGGCGTGGAATATTTCGGACAGGGTCTCGACGAGGTGAAGGTCTCGGGCATCAACCGGACCAAGTCGCTGGCCATCACCAACCAGGCCGCCGACACCGGCGCCGGACATTATCTTGATTTGTGGAACGAGTGAGGCGGTCATGAACAACAAGAAGAACATCGCACTGGCCGGGCTGCTTGCGGTTGCGACCGCCGGCTGCACCACGGCCACCGACAGCACGGTGCGTCCGGAGGCGATCACGCTCGGCGCCGGCAACGCGCAGGCAGCCAACACGGTGCTGCAGATGGTCGATCCGTGGCCAGAGGGCGTCGACGACACCCGCATCAAGACACCGGCCGACCTCGAACAATACAAGCCGGAAGAGGGCGACAGCAGCGCGAGCAACGTGCCGACCTCGGCCATAACCAACTGACGCCGGCTGACGAAGGGGCAGATTCCCATGGCGGGTAAGGACAAGCGCATCGTCATCGTTTCCACCGACAAGTCCTTTCTCAAGGACACGCGCGCCGCGTTCGGCGCGTCGGAGGCGATCGAGCTGGTGACGGTCGACAAGAACGTCAACGAACTGCGTGGCGAGATCCAGGAGGCCGAGGCGGGCGCCGCGATCATCGACATGGACGCCTCGCAGCTCGAAGAAATCGAGGCGCTGCAGCGCGTCACCCGGCGGCTCGACGGCCGCATTCCGGTGATCGTCGTCACACAGGAATTCAGCGCCGCGGCCGTGCGCATCATGGTGCAGCTCAAGGTCGCCGACTTCATGACCAAGCCGGTAACCACGGCCGATCTGGTGCGTTCCTGCATCCGCGCCCTGCAGGGCGAGCGGCACGAGGAGAACTCCGAGTCGGAGATTTCCACCTTCATGCCGGCCGCAGGCGGCGTGGGCACGACGACGCTGGCGCTGCAGACCGCGTTCCAGTTGCATAATTCGGCGACCCGCGGCGCATCGACCTGCGTGGTCGACCTCAACTTCCAGCAGGGCTCGTGCGCGGAATATCTCGACCTCGAACCGCGCTTCGACATCGCCGAGATCGAAAACCAGCCCGAGCGGCTCGACCGGCAATTGCTCGACGTCATGCTGTCGAAACACGCAAGCGGGCTTTGCGTGCTGGCGGCGCCGACGGTGCCGACCGAGATGCGCTCGTTCAACACCGACGTCGTCGTGCGCATGCTCGACCTGGTATCGGCCTATTTCGACAATGTGGTCATCGACATGCCGCGCACTTGGTTTCCGTGGACTGAGACGGTGCTGCTCGGTTCCAACCACCTCTACATCGTCGCCGAGATGACGGTGCCGTGCCTACGCCACACGCAGCGCCTGATCCAGGCGGTCTACGACACCGCCGGCAAGGAGGTGAAGCCGCGCGTCATCGTCAACCGGTTCGAGCAGCGCATGTTCGAGAACGGCATCAAGCAGGCCGATGTCGAGGAAATTCTCGGCGAGCATTTCGCTGGCGGTATCTCCAACAACTACAAGCTGGTGCGCGAGGCGGTCGACCGCGGCGTGCCGCTGCAGGAGATCGACGCGAACGCCAATGTCATCAACGATCTGAAGCGGATTATCCTGCCGGAGGAAGCCGACGTCGAGGTGCAGAAGCGCAACTCGATACTGGATATCGGCAAGGGCTTGTTCAGGAAGGCCTCCTGACCGGCCCGAACCGGTCATGGGGCGAATTGCGGGGTAAGGTCATGTCGATTTCGAGTCGGTTTTCGGCGCTGCAGAAACGGGCCAATCCGGTCGACGAAAAGAAGGACGAGGCGGCGGCCGAAGCTAGCGCCGTCACGATCCCCTCCGTACGGGCGGGCGAGGCGGAAGCGGTCGAGACCGAGGCGGCGCCGGAGAAGGCCAAATCCAAGGGCTCAGATCGGGTGGCAGACGCCCGCGTGCGGCTGCACCGCTCGCTGATCGAGGAAATCAACCTGGTCGCCCTGGAAAAGCTGCCGCGCGACGAGATGCGCCGCCAGATCCACGATTTCGTATCGGAAAAGACGCGCGAGGAGCGCATGGCGATCAATGTCGCCGAGCTCGACGCGCTGGTCGACGACATCGTCGACGAGATGGTCGGTCTGGGTCCGCTCGAGCCGATCATGCGCGATCCCGACGTCGCCGACATCCTGATCAACGGCCACCGCAGCTGCTTCGTCGAAAAGAAGGGCAAGCTGCAGCAGATCGAGATACCCTTCAAGGACGAGGCGCATCTGCTTCGCGTCATCAACAAGATTGTCGCCGCCGTCGGACGCCGCGTCGACGAATCGCAGCCGCTGGTCGACGCCCGCATGGCCGACGGTTCGCGCTTCAATGCCGCCATCAGGCCGATCGGCGTCGACGGGCCGCTGGTGTCGATCCGCAAATTCTCCGCCGACAAGCTTGCGCTGCACAAGCTGATCGAGTTCGGCGCGCTGACCCAGCCGATGGCCGAGGTGCTGGCCGCCGCCGTGCACGCGCGCAAGACCACCATCATCTCTGGCGGTACCGGTACCGGCAAGACGACCATGCTGAACGCGCTCTCGGCCTTCATTCCGGAAGATGAGCGCCTGATCACCATCGAGGACGCCGCTGAACTGCAATTGCAGCAGCCGCATGTGGCGCGCATGGAGACGAGGCCGGCCAATATCGAGGGCCACGGCGAACTCAAGCAGCGTGACCTGGTGAAGAACGCGCTGCGCATGCGCCCCGATCGGGTCATCCTCGGCGAGTGCCGCGGTGAGGAAGCCTTCGACATGCTGCAGGCCATGAACACCGGTCACGAAGGCTCCATGGCGACGATCCACGCCAACACGCCGCGTGACGCCATCAGCCGCCTGGAGCAGATGCTCGGCATGACCGGCATGCCGATGACCGTGCAGTCGATCCGCAGCCAGATCGCCAACGCCCTCGATCTCATCGTCCAGTTGACCCGCCTGTCGGACGGCAGGCGCAAGGTCACCAGTGTCGCCGAGGTCACCGGCATGGAGGGCGATGTCATCCAGATGCAGGAGATCTTCCGCTTCAAGCGCACGGGCACCGGTCCGGAAAACCAGGTTCTCGGCCATTTCGAGGCAACCGGCCTCAGGCCGCGATTCCTCGAGGACATGCAGGCAATGGGCATCGAGTTCCCGGGTACCTATTTCGAACCCGGCCAGGCGCTGGAGTAGATGTCGATGTTCTCCGAGCTCAACGGCGCATACATCGTCTACGCCGCGGTCGCTATCACCGCCATCATGATCGCAGAGGCGGTCTACATGCTGTTTTCCAGCAGCAGCGAGAAGCGCGAATCGATCAACCGGCGCATGCGGCTGTCGCAGAACAAGATCAGCCAGGAGCAGGTGCTGATCCAGTTGCGCAAGGAGCGCGGCGCAACCGGCCGGCGCTCGTTCTTCTCGCTCAACAGGTTCCGCGACCTGCGCACCCAGTCGGGCCTGCTGATGTCGCTACCCAGGTTCCTCGCGATCACCTCGTCGGTGGGTGCGGCCTTCATCGGCGTCATCTGGTTTCTCGGCATGCCGCTCAAATATGCCGTCATCGCCTATCCGGTATTCTGGTTCGTCATTCCGCTGATGGTGCTGAAACACCTGCGCAACCGGCGCCACAAGATATTCGGCATGCAGCTTCCCGAGGCGCTCGACCTGATCACGCGCGGCCTGAAGGCCGGCCATCCCGTGCCCGTGGCGATTTCCATGGTCGGTCGCGAAATGCCCGATCCGATCGGTTCGGAGTTCGGCATGGTCGCCGACGAGGTCACCTACGGCTCGGACATGGTCTCCGCCTTGCAGAACATGTATGAGCGCGTCGGCCACGAGGACCTGCCGCTGTTCGTCACCGCCGTGTCGATCCAGAACACGTCGGGCGGCAATCTGCGCGAGATCCTCGACGGGCTTTCGGCGGTGATCCGCGAGCGCGGCAAGCTGCGCCGCAAGGTCAAGGCGATCTCCACCGAGGGCCGCATGTCTGCCTATATCCTGACTGCCGTTCCCGGCCTTCTGGCCGCGGCGATGATGGTGTTGATGCCGAATTTCTACGGCGACGTCATCGGCGAGCCGCTGACCTGGTATCTGCTGGGAGGCACGGTCTTCTGGCTCGGCGTCGGCAATGCCGCCATGTTCAAGATGTCGAACTTCAAGATGTGACCATGGAACAGTTGCTCACGATGCTTGGTTTTGGCGAAGGGTTGCCGCTGATGCCGCTGGCGGCCCTGATGCTGCTGCTCGGCGCCGGCGCCGTGTTCGTTCCACTGCTGGTGGGCAGTGACGCCGAGGACGACGTTAAGCGCCGGCTCAAGGTCAATCCGGTCAAGCCCATCGGCCAGGCGGCGCCGGCCGGCAAGAAGCAGACCAGCGCCGTGCGCGCCCGCGCCATGAAAACGGCACAGGACTTCTACGCCAAGACCGATCCGGAAAATGTCGCGCGTCTGCGCCTCAAGCTCATCCAGGCCGGCTACATGGAGCCGAGCGCGGTCGGCAACTTCTTCGTCATTCGCTTCGTCTGCCTGGCGCTGTTCTTCGTCGTAACGCTGGTTCTCGCCCATCTGTTCGGCACCGACGCCAAGCCGATGAACCGCTGGATACTCGCCCTCATGGCCGGCGCGTTCGGCTACTTCATGCCCGGTATCGTGCTGATGCAGAAGGTTCGCGCCAAGATGCGCGAATACCGCAACGGCTTTCCCGACTTCATGGATCTGATGATCGTCTGTTCCGATGCCGGCATGACCATGGAGGCGGGTATCGAGCGCGTGTCCAAGGAGATCGCGGTAAGCTATCCCTCGCTCGCCGAGAACCTGCAACTCGTTTCGCTCGAATTGCGCGCCGGCCGCAATCTCGAAGACGCGCTGAAGTCGCTCGGCGACCGGCTGAGCCTTGACGAGGTCCGCTCGTTCGCCACGCTGCTGCAACAGTCGAAGGAGCTCGGCACCAGCCTGTCGGGCGCGCTGCGCGTCTTCTCCGACGAAATGCGCCACAAGCGCATGTCGCTGGCCGAGGAAAAGGCCCACGCATTGCCGGCCAAGATGTCGGTGCCCGTGACCGTCTGCATCCTGCCGGTCGTGCTGATGATCGCCATCATCCCGGTGATCGTGAAGTTCAGCGTCTGAACGCCTTTCGGAACGCTGCCACGGTTAACCGGCCGTAAGCGCGAAACCGAAATTTAGCAATGTTTCCGCACCCAAGCTTAATCTCTGTTTGGTAGGGTTGTTCCCATCGATAGACCCGGATAGCCGGGCATTGAGGACGGGGACAATGCGGAAAACACACTTTACGGCATCACTTGCCATGCTTGCGGCGCTCGTTGTTTCGGGTTGCCAGACCGGCATGGTCAACTCTCTCGATACCGCTGTACACGGCGTCAAGGTCGCCGATATCAGCGCCGGGGATCTCAATCAGGGCAAGGCGCAATTCCGCGACGCCAATTACGGTCTGGCGGAAAAGCACTTCCGCAAGGCCGTGGAGCTTCGTGCCGACAACGCCGAGGCCTGGATGGGGCTTGCGGCTTCCTACGATCAGCTGGGCCGCTTCGACTTTGCCGATCGCGCCTATGACCAGTTGCTGCGTCTGGCCGGTCGCGAACCGCGCGTGGTCAACAATCTGGGCTATTCGCAGCTTCTGCGCGGAAACCGCAAGAAGGCGCGCCAGCTTTTCGAGGAAGCCCGCCGCAATGCGCCCAACGACAAGGTGATCGTCGCCAATATCGAGCTTCTGGACAAGCTCTGATCGCACCTGGACGGGAATCACGGGCTTCGGGCCGGCCTTCGCGGGAAGGCCGGCCCGAAGTCCTTTTTCGCTCAGCTTGCCAGCGCCTCGATCGGCGGACAGGCACAGACCAGGTTGCGGTCGCCGGCCACGTTGTCGATGCGTGATACCGGCGGCCAGAACTTCGCCGCGCCGACGCCGCCCGGAAAAGCGGCCTGCATGCGCGAATACGGGTGCGGCCAATCGTCGGCGGCGATGTCGTCGGCCGTATGCGGTGCATTGACCAGCGGATTGTCGTCGCGGGGCAGGATCCCCTCGGCGATCTTTTTTGCTTCGGCGGCGATGCTGATCATTGCCTCGCAGAACCGGTCGATCTCGGACAAGGGTTCGGATTCCGTCGGCTCGACCATCATCGTGCCGGCGACCGGCCACGAGATGGTCGGCGCATGGAAGCCATAGTCGATCAACCGCTTGGCGATGTCCTCGACGCTGACGCCGGCGCTCTCCTTCAGGCCCCTCGTATCGAGAATGCATTCATGCGCCACCCTTCCGCTGCGGCCGCGATAAAGCACCGGAAAATGGCGCTCCAGCCGTTTGGCGATGTAGTTGGCGCTAAGGATCGCCATCTCGGTGGCGTCCTTCAGGCCCGCAGCTCCCATCATGCGGATATACATCCAGGTGATCGGCAGGATAGAGGCGCTGCCCTGCGGAGCGCCGGAAACTGCATGGTCGGAGCCGTTGTCCACGTGACCCGGCAGGAACGGCACCAGGTGCTCCCTCACTCCGATCGGGCCGACGCCCGGCCCGCCGCCGCCATGGGGGATGCAGAATGTCTTGTGCAGGTTCATGTGGCAGACGTCGGCGCCGAAATCGGCCGGCCGCGCCAGACCGACCAGCGCGTTCAGATTGGCGCCGTCGAGATAGACCTGGCCGCCCTGTTCGTGGATCGTGTCGCACATCAGCCGCACGCCCTGCTCGAACACGCCGTGAGTGGAGGGGTAGGTCAGCATCAGGGCGGCCAGCCGGTCGCCATGTTCCATCGCCTTGGCTTCCAGGTCGGCGATATCGATATCGCCATTGGCGGTGCATTTGACCACCACCACCTCGAGCCCGGCCATGTGGGCGCTGGCCGGATTGGTTCCGTGGGCCGATGACGGGATCAGGCAGATGTCGCGATTGTTCTCGCCGCGCGACCGGTGATAGCGGCGGATGGCGAGCAGCCCGGCATATTCGCCCTGGCTGCCGGCATTGGGCTGGAACGACACCTTGTCGAAACCGGTGACCTCGCAGAGCCAGCGGTCGAGGTCGTCGATCATCCTGCGATAGCCCGGCGCGTGGCGCGCCGGCGCGAACGGATGCAGGTTGGCGACCGTCGGCCAGCTTACCGGCATGAGCTCGGCTGCGGCGTTGAGCTTCATCGTGCACGAGCCGAGCGGGATCATCGCCCGGTCGAGCGCCAGGTCCTTGTCGGCGAGGCGACGGAGCAGTCGCATCATCTCGGTTTCCGAACGGTTGTCGTGAAAGACAGGCTGCGTCATCAGTCGTTCGCCGTCGCGCGGCGCGGGCAACCGGATTTCGGCTGCGTCGGCGGGGCTTGCGCCGATCAGCGCCGAGAGCGCCGCAAGCTCGGCTTCGCTCGACGTCTCGTCGAAGGCGACCGAGATCGTGTCGGCGTCGATGACGCGGATCAGCATGCCCGCCTCCTCGGCAGCTTCGGCAATCTCGGTAGCTTTGCCTTTGACGGCGACGGTGACCGTATCGAAGAAGGACCGGCCGGCGATGGCCAGGCCCGCGGTCGCGGCGCCGGCAGCGAAGCGGCCGGCACGACTGTGGATACGTTCGGCAATCGCGCGCAAGCCTTCAGGTCCGTGCCAGATGGCAAAGGCCGCGGCCATGTTGGCGAGCAGCGCCTGCGCGGTGCAGATGTTCGAGGTCGCCTTGTCGCGGCGGATGTGCTGTTCGCGCGTCTGCAGCGCCAGCCGATAGCCGGGTCGGCCCTTCGCGTCGACCGACTGGCCGACGATGCGACCCGGCATCAGCCGCGTCAGCGCTTCGGATACCGCCATGTAGGCGGCGTGCGGCCCGCCGAAACCCATCGGCACGCCGAACCGCTGCATCGAACCGACGGCGATGTCGGCGCCCCAGCCGGCCGGCGGCTCGATCAGCGTCAGCGCCAGCGGGTCTGCCACGGCCACCACCAGCGCGCCGGCGGCCTTGGCCGCCGCGATCGTCTCCGTGTGGTCGCCGTAGACGCCCCGTGTATCGGGCCAGGGAACGATGACGGCGGCGGTGTTGTCGCCGATCGCCTGCGCGCCAACGGTCATGCCGATCGGTTCGGCGCGCGTGCGCACCACGTCGAGCACCTGCGGATGCAGTTCCCCGGCGAGCACGATATCGCTGCGCTTGCCGCGATGATGGCGAAAGGCGATGCCGTTGGCTTCCGCCACCGCTGTCGCCTCGTCGAGCAGCGACGCCGATGCCACCGGCAGGCCGGTCAGTTCCATCACCAGCGTCTGGAAGTGGAACAGAAGCTCGAGCCGGCCCTGGCTGATCTCCGACTGGTAGGGCGTGTAGGCCGTGTACCAGGCCGGGTTTTCGAACAGGTTGCGCTGGATCACCGGCGGCACGTGACAACCGTGATAGCCTTG
The DNA here is from genome assembly GCA_041397625.1 of Rhizobiaceae bacterium. Classification (GTDB taxonomy): domain Bacteria; phylum Pseudomonadota; class Alphaproteobacteria; order Rhizobiales; family Rhizobiaceae; genus JAWKWH01. The sequence goes on along the minus strand of JAWKWH010000002.1, from coordinate 552,232 downwards.
CCCAATGAAGCTCCTGACGACGCGGTTGGCGCCCATCATCGCATCGAGTTCGGCAAGCGCTTCGCTCTCGCTTGTCGGTTCGGGCAGGTCGAGCGGCCGGCCGAGCCGGATCGAATCGGGAACCGTCTTGGCGATCAGCGTTTCGCGCGAGGGTAGCCCGAGCGCTGCCAGCATCGTTCGTTCGTCCTTGCGTCCAGGCCCGATATGGCGGTCTGCGAATGCGTCATTGCTCTGCGGCATTGCCGTCCTGTCTCCGGTTTGTCGTTTTCAGCGGATACCGCCCGTTCAGGCGATGTGGGCCTGGTAGGCGGCTTCGTCCATCAGCCCGTCGAACTGGCTGTCGTCGGCGACCGTCATTCGCCACAGCCACGCCGCGCCCTCGGCGTCGCCATTGACCTTGGCCGGATCGTCGGCGAGCGCACCGTTGACTTCGGCAACCTCGCCGTCGATCGGCGCATAGACGTCGGATGCCGCCTTGACCGATTCGATCACCGCTGCCGCGCCGCCCTTCGACAGGCTTGTGCCGGCCTCCGGCAGTTCGACGAACACGATGTCGCCAAGCTGTTCCTGGGCATGGTTGGTGATGCCGACGGTTGCCAGACCGTTTTCGACACTGATCCATTCGTGGTCTTCGGTGAAATATTTCACGGCTGCCATGATCGCTATCCTTTGCGGCTGCGTGGTTGGACGAAGGGAAGGGGAGCTACCGAGACCGGCAGGCGCCGGCCGCGCACCTCGGCCTCGAGCCTGGTTCCGGCAGCGGCGAGATCGGCGCCGACATAGCCCATGGCGACCGGATGGCCGACCGAGGGGCCGAAGCCCCCCGAGGTGACGCGGCCGGCCGGTGCGCCCGTGACGTCGAACAGTTCGACGCCGTCGCGCACCGGCTGGCGGCCATCCGGTTTGAGGCCGACGCGGCGCCGCTTCGGCCCTGCGGCTGCCGCCTCGAGCAGCGCATCGGCGCCGATGAAGCGCCGCGCCTCGCGCACCGGCTTCGAAACGGCCCACATCAGGCCGGCTTCCGGCGGCGTCGTGGTCTCGTCGATGTCGTGGCCGTGCAGACAGAGGCCCGCTTCGAGCCGCAGCGAATCGCGTGCCGCAAGGCCGACCCACTGGCAGCGCTCGTCGGCGAGCAGCCTTTCGGCAACATCGGCCGCCTCGGCCGCCGGCATGCCGATCTCGAAACCGTCCTCGCCGGTATAGCCGGAACGGCTGGCAAACCAGCCCGGTCGCGGTTCGGCGCCTTGCATGAAGCGGAGATGGTCGAGATCGAAACCGGCCTGCACCATCAGGTCGGCGGCATCCGGCCCCTGAAGCGCCAGAAACACGCGGTCGAGCGGCTCGACCGCGCAGTCGAACGCGCCGGCGTGATCGCGCAGGTGGGTTATGTCGCGCGCCGCATTGCCGGCATTGGCGACGACCATGAAGCGCTCGGGACCGAGCCGGGTAACGATCAGGTCATCGATGACGCCGGCCTTGTCATTGAGGAAGAAGGTGTATTTCGCGCCGCCGTTGGCAAGCGCCAGCGGATCGAGCGGGCAGAGCCGCGCCAGAAGATCGGCCGCCTGCGGGCCTTCGACCGCGATCAGCTTCATGTGCGAGATGTCGAACAGCCCGGCATGTTCGCGGGTATGCAGATGCTCCTTCATGACGCCGGCCGGATAGGAAATCGGCATCGACCAGCCGGCAAAGCCGCCAAACGTGGCGCCGGCCTTTTCGTGCAGGCCTCGCAGGGGAAGTTGTCTTGGTTGATCGTCGCAGCTCATCTCGCCTCCGCAGGTCGCGCGTTTCATTGCCGTGTCGCCACGGCACGAATTGCGCCCCTCTGTCGGAAGCCTGAGAGACTCACGCCACCGGAACCCTGTCGGTAACGCTTACACCTTCGGCGCGGGGTTTCCCCCGACTTTCCAGAGCTGTTTTTCCCGCCCACGGTACGCTTTGCCTGAGAGATTTCGGGCGATTTCCCCTTCGGCGGCCCCTTTCAGGGCTCTCTCCCACGGACAGGCAGAACCCTTGCGGGCTCACAACGGCGACAATCGTTAGACGATCTTCGACCCTTTGTCATCCATTTCGACGCCGCACGGCGATGTCCGATCGTTAGTACTTTGTACACCATGCCGATTTCCTAAAATTTCAGGCGGTTTTGCTAGCCTCCGGCCCAGGATGAAGAAGGTTGCCGCGGGATCTGGGGTGGCCGGGACAAGGGAATCGGATTGATGGGTGAACTGATCTTGGCCGCGCCCGTGGCCGGACTGACCGCAAAGAACCGCATCCAGAGCGAGGATGTCATCATGCTGCGCCGCGAGGTTTTCGGCGACGGCGTCGTGACCCGCCAGGAGGCCGAAGCCTTGTTTGCGCTCGACGCGAGTTGCCAGGACAAGTGTCCGGAATGGCCGGTCTTCTTTTGCGAGGCGATCACCGATTTCATCGTTCATCAGGAAAAGCCGGCCGGTTACATCTCGGAAGAAAATGCCGCCTGGCTGGTCCGCGTCATCTCGCGCGACGGCATGGTCGACACGGTGACCGAGCTGGAACTGCTGATCAAGGTGCTGGAGACGGCACGCTCGGCGCCGGAAAGCCTGTCGGCTTACGCGCTCGAACAGGTCGCCCACGCCGTCATCGACGGCAAAGGTCCGCTGGTCGACGGCCGGCAGTTGCAGCAGGGCATCATCGGCCGCGCCGAGACCGATCTTATCCGGCGTATTCTCTATGCCGCGGCGGGCGAGGGTCAGGTCGGCATCGCGCGCGCCGAAGCTGAGATATTGTTCCGCCTCAACGACAGCTCGGTCGAATCGGCCAACGATCCGGCCTGGACCGAACTGTTCGTCAAGGCGCTAGCCAATTCGCTGATGTGCGCCTCGGGCTACGCGCCGCCGCCGCGCGACGTGGCGCTGCGCCAGGAAGCCTTCTTCGACAACACCCAGGCCGACGTCGCCGGCTTTTTCGGCCGCATGTTCGCCGACGGCCTGCGCGGCGTGCTGAACGCCTATCAGCAGGGCGGTTCGCTGGAGCAGGCCTGGAAAGAACGCAATGACCGGCAGGCGGAGGCCGGCGCCTCAGCCGACGCCATAGACGCGGCTGAGGCCAAATGGCTCGCCAGCCGGATCGGACGCGACGGCAAGCTGCACGAGAACGAAAAGGCGCTGCTCGATTTCATCAAACGCGAATCGCCTTCGATCCATCCGGATCTGCTGCCGCTGCTCGATCGGGTCGCCTGACGGCATTCCCGCCGCGGGAACGGGATCAGCCGTCGAAGCGCTGCAGTTCGCTTTCCAGCCGCTCGATGATGACGGATGTCTTGTCGCGCAGGCTCTTCATCTGCTTGAGGTGACCGCGCACCAGGTTGACGACATCGGAATTGATGTCCTCGCTGGGTGAATCGCCGAGTCCGTGCATCAGCCAGGCCAGGCTGACATTGAGAATGCCGGCCATGGTCGCCAGGCGGTTTGCGCGTGGCTCGGAGCGGTCGCTCTCCCACGATTGCAGTGTCGCCGTCTTGATGCCGAGCCGACGCGCCAATTGCGCCGTCGACATGCCGGCCGCTTCCCGCGCGCGCGACAGGCGGCCGCCGAGGGTGTCGAGGTCGGGAACCTCGTCGTAGATCGTGTCAGCCTCGGCGCTCATCTTGATATTCCGGTTCATTTTTCTCGTCTCGTGCTTGTCTGTGGATCAGGCGCGCTCGCCGCGCCCGCGATCGCCGGTCATCCGGCATTTAACCGGCGCCGGGCCTCTCAGCGCGAGAGGCGCTCGGCATGCCAGCACAGATGGTCTTCCATGAATGTCGAGATGAAGTTGTAGGAATGGTCGTAGCCTTCCTGCATCCTGAGCTTCAGCTCGATACCCGCCTTATCGCAGGCTTTCTCGAACAACCATGGTCTCAAACCGTCATCGAGGAACCCGTCGGCGTCACCCTGGTCGACCAGGAATTCGGGAAACCGGGCTCCGTCCTCGACCAACGCGCAGGCGTCATGGGAACGCCAGCCTTGCGGATCTTCGCCAAGATAGCGGCGAAAGGCGCCCGAGGACCAATCCGCCGTGGACGGATTGACGATTGGGGCGAAGGCCGAGCAGCTTTTGAAGCGGTCGGCATGTTTCAGCGCGATCGTCAGCGCGCCGTGCCCGCCCATTGAATGGCCGAAAATACCCTGCCTGTCCACCGCCACGGGGAAATTCGTCGCGACGAGCGCCGGCAGTTCCGCCGTCACGTAGCTGTACATGCGGTAGTTCCTGCGCCACGGCTCCTGTGTCGCGTCGAGATAGAAACCGGCGCCGGAACCGAACTGCCAGTTGTCCTTGTCGTCGGGCACGTTGTCGCCGCGCGGGCTGGTGTCGGGGCAGACGATGATCAGGCCGAGCTCGGCGGCCATGCGCCGATATTCGCCCTTGTCCATGACATTGGCATGGGTGCAGGTCAGGCCCGACAGGTACCAGACGACCGGGCAGGGCGCCTTGTCGGCGCCGGGCGGCACGAAGACCGCGAATGTCATCTCGCAGCCGCAGGCGTCCGATTGGTGCGAATAGACGCCCTGGACGCCGCCATGGGCCTTTGCCGTCGAAACTGTCTTCACGCTTCGGATCCTCGCTTTGCCGATTTTGCCGCGCGACGGATAGCCTGTTCGAGCGCCTGAAGGAAGGCCGAGCGGTCGCGCGGCGCAAACGCAGCGTTGTGCCCGGAGATCGCGCCCGCCTCGCGCAGGTCCTGGTTCAGGTTGCGCATGGCGAGCGCCATGCCGATCGCCTCCTCGCTGAAGACCCTTCCGGTCGGCCCTATGACGGTGGCGCCGGCCTTGACGCAGCGCGCCGCCAGCGGCACGTCGGCGGTAACCACCACATCGCCGGGGCCGGCCCGTGCGGCGATCCAGTCGTCGGCGGCATCGAAGCCGGCGCCGACGATGACGTTTTCGACCATCGGATCGCGCGACGGTCTCAACCCGCCATTGGCCACGAACACGACTTTCAGCCCGCGCCGCTCGGCGACCTTGAGGATCTCCGGCTTGACCGGACAGGCATCGGCGTCGACATAGATGTCGGCAAGCGTCCTTGTCATCGCGCGGCCTATGGCAGGGGTTCTGGAACAGTCGCTACCGCCAACAGCATGGCTTGTTCGATTTCGTCGTCTCCAAGCTGTTCTTCGGCAATTGCGACTTCGACGTCTTTGAGGGTCTCCGGGCTCGGCATCAATCTGAATTCTACGGCCGCTCTGTAGGTCAGCGCCGCTTTCACCGGAGCAATCGCCAGGACGGAGTTCGCATATTCCCGAAAGCGATCGGAATCGCGTTCTGAAACAAGCTCCCGGGCATCGACCTCCGCCTGGATTCGGGCAAACAATGCGAGTGCTTCATCGGGGAGGGGGAAATCTTGGTCCAGCGAGCCTTTACGATATTCCTCGATCGCCGCGACACGTTTGCCACATTTGCCGGCGGTGTTTCCGTAGCCCAGAACGGCGAGATATTTTGACCATGCTCCGGCAAGACTCACTCCGTCGGCAATCATCGCTTCCTTGAACATTTTGTGGACATCGTTGCCGCCGGAACTCGATGTTTCACAAAAGTAGTCGTGTATGACCGATGCCCGCCGATAGTTGCCGACGAAGGGCGATCCGGCATAGGTCCAAAGCCATCGCGGGATGGACGCGCCGTCGATATCCGCACCCGCGGGAACGGTCCAAACCTTCCCCGCGCTGTCGGTAAAGGAAACATCTGACAGTAATCGCATTATGCGGTGTCTGTCTTGCGGGTCCGAAAGCCAACGAAAATCGAAGGCGCCGTCGAACGACTGCGCGTGGGCGATCGCGGTCAGCGCCACCGATACCAGCAGTGTCGGGGCTGCCGTGATCTGGCGTTTCATGGTCGTACCGAATTCAGTCAATACACCACGACTGATCTGATGCTTTTTCCTGCATGCATGAGGTCGAAGGCCTTGTTGATGTCGTTAAGCGGCATGGTGTGTGTGATCATCGGGTCGATCTGGATCTTGCCGTCCATGTACCAGTCGACGATCTTGGGCACGTCGGTGCGGCCTCTGGCGCCGCCAAACGCGGTGCCGCGCCACGAGCGGCCGGTGACGAGCTGGAAGGGCCGCGTCGAGATCTCCTGGCCGGCGCCGGCCACCCCGATGATGATCGACTGGCCCCAGCCCTTGTGGGCGCATTCAAGCGCGTCGCGCATCACCTTGACGTTGCCGATGCACTCGAAGGAATAGTCCGCCCCGCCGCCGGTCAGCTCCACCAGGTGGTCGACGAGCGAGCCGGAGACCTCCTTCGGGTTGACGAAATGCGTCATGCCGAACTTCTCGCCCCATCCCTTGCGGTCGTTGTTCAAATCGACGCCGACGATCATGTCGGCGCCGGCAAGCCTGCAGCCCTGCAGCACGTTCAAGCCGATACCGCCGAGCCCGAAGACGACGCAGTTCGAGCCTTCCTCGACCTTGGCCGTGTTGATCACCGCGCCGATGCCGGTGGTCACCCCGCAGCCGATATAGCAGATCTTGTCGAAGGGCGCCTTCGGGTTGACCTTGGCCAGCGCGATCTCCGGCAGCACCGTGTGATTGGCAAAGGTCGAGCAGCCCATATAGTGCAGCACCTTCTCGCCCTTGTAGGAAAAGCGCGAGGTGCCGTCGGGCATGACGCCGGCCCCTTGCGTCGTCCTGATCGCCTGGCACAGATTGGTCTTCGGGTTCAGGCAGTACTCGCATTCGCGGCATTCGGGCGTGTAGAGCGGGATGACGTGGTCGCCGGGCTTCAAAGACTTGACCCCCGGACCGACCTCGAGCACGACGCCGGCGCCCTCATGGCCGAGGATCGCCGGAAACCGGCCTTCCGGATCGGCGCCAGACAGCGTGAACTCGTCGGTGTGGCACACCCCCGTCGCCTTGATCTCGACCAGAACCTCGCCAGCCTTCGGACCCTCAAGGTCAACCTCGACGATCTCCAAAGGCTTGCCTGCCTCAAACGCAACAGCCGCACGTGTCTTCATAACTCGCTCCTCGATGAATGCCGGCCGGCAGCTTTTCAGTTTTCACACATGCATTCAACCCGTTGCGACCGGTCCCTGAATCATTTCGTGCAGAAAACGGGATTGCGAAGCCGGGCGCAAACCCCTTGCCACCGTCGACGTCGCCGAGCAGATTGCCGGCCTGCATCACAGCGCCTCGGCGGCGCGCAGGACCGCAAGGGCAGCGGAGGCATGGAATGCTGATCAATCTTCTGGGAGGCACGGTGGTCGTGGCGATGACGGTGGTCATCCACACATTCGGGCTGATCGCCATCACCCATGTGATGAGCTGGCTGGTTGCCCGTTTTCGCATGCATGGGCGCAGAAGCCGGACCGTGGCGATGATCACCGTGGTGTTCGGCCTGTTTGCCGTCCTCACCGTGGAGGTCTGGCTCTGGGCGCTGGCGTTCCATGTGGTTGGCGCTTTCGAGAGCTTTTCCGCGTCGCTGTACTTCTCCACCGTCACCTTTTCCACGCTTGGCTATGGCGATGTCGTGCCGGCTGGCGAATGGCGGCTGTTTGCCGCGCTCGAAGGTATCAACGGCTTCCTGATGATCGGCTGGTCGACCGCCTATCTGGTCGCCGCCTCGACGCGCGTCGGTCCATTCCGCTCCGGAGAGCATTTCTAGGCTCCGTACTCATTAAATTGGCAGTAATGGTCGGAGCGGATTTGTGCGGATGCGCGGAGCAAGTCCGCGGGAAGGCTGAAGCCTTTCAAGGGCTTGCGACAAGGTAGCCCGTGCGAATCCGCCCGATCCGAAGGACGGTCGAGCTGACGTCGACCTGCCGCGTCAAAGCCCTCGGCCGGGGGATTGGCCCCGCTCGTCGGGCTTTTCCTCGCATCTGTCGTCATCTCGAACGCCATTTCCGTCAATTTAATGAGTACGGACCCCAGAGCGCAGCCGGGAATTAGCCGAATGTCGGCTTGAGCGGAGCCGGACGAGCCCATAAAAGGAGCCGTTGGAGTGGGACCGATGTTCGAGAAGATCCTGATCGCAAACCGTGGCGAGATCGCCTGTCGCGTCATCAGGTCGGCGCGGCAGATGGGCATCAAGACCGTTGCCGTCTACGCCGATGCCGACCGCGACGCCGTCCATGTGGACCTTGCCGACGAGGCCGTCCATATCGGTCCGTCGCCGGCCGCCGAGAGCTACCTCGTCGCGGACCGGATTGTCGCCGCCTGCAAGCAAACCGGCGCCCAGGCGGTGCATCCGGGCTACGGCTTCCTTTCCGAGCGCGCCTCCTTCTGCGAAGCGCTGGAGAAGCAGGGCATCGTCTTCATCGGTCCCAAGCCCGGGGCGATCACCGCCATGGGCGACAAGATCACCTCCAAGAAGATCGCCGCGGAGGCCGGCGTGTCGACGGTGCCGGGTTTCATGGGCCTGATCGACGATGCCGACCATGCCGCCGGCATCGCCGCCGAGATCGGTTACCCGGTGATGATCAAGGCGTCGGCCGGCGGCGGCGGCAAGGGCATGCGGATCGCCTGGAACGACGCCGAGGCGAGGGAAGGCTTCGAGCGCTCGAAATCTGAGGCCGCGTCCTCCTTCGGCGACGACCGCATCTTCATCGAGAAGTTCGTCGAGGAGCCGCGCCATATCGAGATCCAGGTGCTGGCCGACGGCCACGGCAACTGCATCTATCTGGGCGAGCGGGAATGTTCGATCCAGCGCCGCAACCAGAAGGTGGTCGAAGAGGCGCCGTCGCCCTTTCTCGATGCCGGGACCCGCAAGGCGATGGGCGAGCAGGCCTGCGCGCTGGCACAGGCCGTCGACTACCAGAGCGCCGGCACGGTAGAATTCATCGTCGACAAGGACCGCAATTTCTACTTTCTGGAGATGAACACCCGCCTGCAGGTGGAGCACCCGGTAACCGAGCTGATCACCGGGATCGACCTGGTCGAACAGATGATCCGCATCGCCGCCGGCGAGAAGCTCGAACTGGCGCAGAAGGATGTCAAGCTGACCGGCTGGGCCGTCGAGAGCCGGCTCTATGCCGAAGACCCGTATCGCAATTTCCTGCCGTCGATCGGCCGGCTGACCCGCTATCGTCCGCCGGCGGAAGGCCGGCACGGAGACATCGTCGTGCGCAACGACACCGGTGTCGCCGAGGGTTCGGAGATCACCATGTTCTACGACCCGATGATCGCCAAGCTGTGCACCTGGGCGCCGTCGCGACCGCAGGCGATCGACGCCATGGCCGACGCGCTCGACACCTTCGTCGTCGACGGTATCGAGCACAATGTGCCGTTTCTCGCCGCGCTGATGCAGCATCCGCGCTGGCGCGACGGCCGCATCTCGACGGCGTTCATCGCCGAGGAATATCCGGACGGCTTCGAGCCGGTTTCACCCGGCAAGGAGGAACTGCTGGTGCTGTCGGCCGTGGCGCTTGCCGTCGAACTGCTGCGCAAGGACAGGCTCGACCGCCATGCCGGCCGGCTGGCGCCGCATTCCGGCAAGTTCCGCCGCCAGTGGGTCGTCCGCATCGACGACCACTATCTCGATGTCGAGATCACCGACGGTCAGATGGGCAAACCCATCGACCTGGAGATTTCCGTCAATGGCTCGGCGGCGATGACCGTTTCGTCATCCTGGCGGCCGGGCGACGCGGTCTGGCATGGCTATGTCGGTTCACGACCGGTCTCGGCGCGCATCAAGCCGGTGCTGAACGGCGTCGGCATCGCCTGGCGCGGCATCGCGGTCGACGCCCGCGCCATGTCGCCGGCGACCGCCGCGCTCGACAAGCTCATGCCGGTCAAGGAACCGCCGGACACCTCGAAAATGCTGCTGTGCCCGATGCCGGGTCTCGTCGTCTCGATAGCGGTGAGCGTGGGCCAGGAAGTCAAGGCAGGCGAGACGCTGGCCGTCGTCGAAGCCATGAAGATGGAAAACGTGCTGCGCGCCGAACGCGACCTGACCGTCGCCAGGCTCAATGCGGCGCCCGGCGACAGTCTTGCGGTCGACGCCGTGATCATGGAATTCGAGTGAGGCAGGCCCGCGTCCACGGCTTTCGCCTGGAGCGATCCGGGCGGCAAGATGATTGTTTGACCACGTCGATGGCGCGAAAACCCCGGGTTTTCGCCCGCTTTGATGGCGTTAAGCGGTATTTGAACGGCCGGTTTAAGCCTTTCTGCAGCCTGCTGGCCTAGAATGTCCGCCAAACGGGAGTGGCGGCAACTTGTCCACGACGGCTATTTATTTCCTTGTCGGGATCAATCTCGGCCTCATCTTTGTGATGCTGGCCGCGCCGCTCGGTACGCGCACGTTTGCCGTTTCGCGCGTCGTCCGGGCTTCGCGCCGCGATGTCTGGTCGGCATTGTGGCCGCTCGGCGATCACGCCGGCTGGTCGGGCGAGATCATTAATGTGCTGCCGGCGGGCGCCGACGGCGACCAGGCCTGGCTGGAGCTTTCGCACGAGGGGCGTGACGGCCGGCCGATCCGGCGGCTCGTCGCCCTCGACAATGTCATTCCCGAAACCCGGTATTCGATGCGCATTGTCGACGACAGTTCGCTCGACCATTCGTTCTGGGCCAACTATCGCGCGGAAGTCGGCATTGCCGATGCCGAGGGCGGTGTCGCGGTAACGTTCTGCCGCACCGACCGCTATCGCGGCCTCGCCTTCATGGTCTTTCGCTATTTTGCCGCCCGGCGCGAACTTGCCAGGCTCGACGAATGGGTGCGCACCGGCGTCTGCCGCAAGGGCGGTGTGTTCGAGCATCCGGCAACCCAGATGGGCTTTGCGGCGGTATCCACGCTGCTTGTCTGGCCGCTCTTCGGCCTGACGCTGCAGGGGCTGCTGTTCGCCGCCACGCTGACCGGCGTCGTCGCGCTGCACGAACTTGGCCACATGGCGGCGTTTCGCCTGATGGGCCACAAGTCGGCCCGCATGATCTTCATTCCGCTGCTCGGCGGCATCGCCATTGGCGGCCGGCCCTATGACAGCCGGTTCGAGGTGGCGTTTTCGGCGCTTATGGGCGCCGGTTTCTCGGCGCTGTTCGTGCCGCTCGCCATCGTCGGCAGCGGCCTGGCGGCATCGGCCGGCATGCACCACATCTCGACCTCACTGGTGATCTTCGCCGTGTTCCTCGGCCTGTTCAACCTGGCCAACCTGGTGCCGGTATGGAAGTTCGACGGCGGTCAGGTGCTGCGCCAGATCTGCCCCGGCCAATTGTCGCTCGCTACGTCATCCTTCCTGCTGCTGGCGGCGTTTCTGGCGCTCGGCCACGCCATCGGCCTGCCGGCGGTGCTGCTGATGGGCGCGGGCACGGTGGTCGCCATTCTGAGCCTGATGACCGCCGGCAGCGCGGTCAAGCCGCGCCATGACCTGAAACCGATCCTCGGCTTCGAACGGGTGATGCTCGCCGGCGGATTGCTGGCCGTCTTCGCCATCCACGCCAACAGCGTCTTCTGGGCCGCCACGACCCTGTCCGCCGCGGCCGGTTGATCTTTCCGGCAAACTCCCGTCAGTCGCCGGCGGCGAGCCCCTCGCGCCTGGGATCGGCGCCGCCGAGGATCGCGCCATCGGCGAAGGCTATCGCGTGCAGGCCGGAATTGAGCTCCCTGATCGACACTTCGTATCCGAACGCCTCCAGATCGGGGGCCATGGCCTCCGCCGCGGTGCCGGCTTCGACGTCATAGCGGCCGAACCGGTTGGTCAGATGCGGCAGGGACACAGCCTCTTGCGGGTCCATCTTCCAGTCGATCAGCGCCACGATGGTTTTGGCCACATAGGGAATGATGTTCGAACCGCCGGGCGAGCCGAGTGCGAAGACCGGCTTGCCGTCCTTCAGGATGATCGTCGGCGACATTGAGGAACGCGGCCGTTTGCCCGGTTCCACCCGGTTTGCCACCGCCTCTCCGTCGCTTTCGGGCAGAAAGGAGAAGTCGGTGAGCTGGTTGTTGAGCAGGAAACCCGCCGCCATCAGCCGCGCGCCGAAACCGTTCTCGATCGAGGTCGTCATCGAGACGATGTTGCCGTCGCCATCGACGATGACGAAATGGCTGGTCGAGGGCAGCTCGAAGCTGAACCCGTCGCGGCGCAGCTCCGCCTTGTCCCAGGGCGGTTCGCCTGGCTTGACCAGGTCGGGCGGCAGCGCATTCTGGCGGATCAGCAGCGCCGAGCGCTCCGCAAGATAGTTCCGGTCGAGCAGTTGCGCGGGTATTTTCACGAAATCGCTGTCCGCCATGTAACGGCCCCTGTCGGCGAAAGCGAGGCGGGTCGCGTCGCCGATGATGCGCCAGGTCACCGGGTCGTCCGGGCCAAGCTCGGCGAGGTCGAACGGCTCGATCATGGTCAGGATCTGCCCGATGGTCAGAGCGCCGGAAGACGGCGGCCCCATGCCGCAGACCTGATATTCGCGATAGGGCGCGCAGACCGCGTCGCGCGCCTTGGCCTGATAGCCGGCGAGGTCTTCGGCGTTCATGTGACCCGGGTTGGTCTCGTGCAGCTGCACCGCGTTGACGATGGCGTCGGCGATTGCACCGCCATAGAAGGCATCCGGCCCGCTTTGCGCGATCGAGCGCATCGATTCGGCGTAGTCGACATTGGTCAGCCGGTCGCCCTCCTTCAGCGGCTCGCCGTCGTCATGGAAGAAATAGCGGCGCGTCGAGGGTTGGCTGGAGAGCCGCTCGCGGTCGGCCTCTATCAGCGCGGCCAGCCGAGCCGAGACGGTGAACCCTTCCTCGGCCAGCCGCGTCGCCTCGCCGAACAGGTCGTGCCAGGCAAGCTTGCCGTGGCGTGCATGGATCATCTCCATCAGGCGCACGATGCCGGGCGTGCCGACCGAGCGACCTCCGACCACCGCGTCGAAAAATTTCAGCGGCTTGCCGTCCGCGCCGATGAACAGGTTCTCGGTCGCCGATGCCGGCGCGGTCTCGCGCCCGTCGATGGTGGTCACTTCGCCGGTCGCCGCGTCGTACCACACGAGGAAGCCGCCGCCGCCAATGCCGGAGGATTGCGGCTCGACCAGCCCGAGCACGGTCTGGACGGCGATCAATGCGTCGGCGGCCGAACCGCCTTCGCGCAGCACGGCAAGTCCGGCCTCCGTCGCCAGCGGATTGGCGCTGACAACCATCTGGCGCCAGGCGACCACGGACGGCTTGGCGACGCGCCCGCTCTCGATCTCCGGCGCCACGGCGTCGGCCGCCTGCTGGGCGCAGGCGGCGCTCGCCGTGAATGCGGCCAGCAGCCATGCGGCGATGGTGTTGCGCAATTTCATCATGTGCCTCCCGCGACATGTTCGGCGGGCCCGAACACCTCCTCGAACGCCGCCTTGAGCGCGACGTCGAGGTCGTCCATCGTTGCCGGCAGGCCGAGATCGACCAGGCTGGTCACACCATGGCCGCGAATGCCGCAGGGCACGATGCCGCCGAAATGCGTCAGATCCGGCTCGACGTTGATGGCGATGCCGTGGAAACTGACCCAGCGCCTGAGCCGGATGCCGATAGCGGCGATCTTGTCTTCGGCGGGCGAACCGTCGGGCAGGGGCGGGCGGTCCGGTCGCACGACCCAGACGCCGACACGGTCGTCGCGCCGTTCGCCGCGCACGTTGAAGGCGGCCAGGGCCCGGATGATCCACTCCTCCAGCGCGGCGACGAACGCGCGCACGTCCTGGCGCCGGCGTTTCAGGTCGAGCATGACATAGGCCACGCGCTGGCCCGGGCCGTGATAGGTGTATTCGCCGCCGCGGCCGGCCTCGAACACGGGAAAGCGCCCGGCGTCGACCAGGTCGGCCGGTTTGGCGCTGGTACCGGCGGTGTAGAGCGGCGGATGCTCCACCAGCCACACCTGTTCGCCGGCGGTGCCGTCGCGGATCGCCGCCGCTCGCGCTTCCATCCCGGCCAGCGCTGCCTCGTAACCGGTCAGGCCGGGCGAGACGGTCCACTGCGCCGCCGGCGCACCGGGCAGGGGCATGAACTGGTGGGCGAGATGGTCGCGCGAAAGCATGGCGTTCCGGTGGTCTGTTTCAGTCGGCAATATGGACCGGCGTGCCGGCCGCGTCCAGAAGTCGGGGGCCGGTTACTCGATACCGGATTCGGGTTGGCAACCGGACCGACAGACGGATGCAAAATTCTACTGAAGATAGAATTTTGGTAGTCAAATTAACTGGTAGTTGTATTTTTCGTGTTCTAGTTGGGCCACCTGCAACGGAGCCCGGCTATGCTGAAGCAACGATTTCCAAACTGCCTCCTCGACCGGTCCGGTGCGGCCGCCGTCGAATTCGCCATCGTGGGGCCGATCTTCATGCTGATCCTGATGGGCCTGCTGGCCTTCGGCATCTATTTCGGCGCCGCCCATTCCGTCCAGCAACTGGCGGCGGACGCCGCGCGCACGGCCGTCGCCGGGCTCGACGAAGCCGAGCGCATCCAACTGGCGAAGCGCTTCATCAGCACCAATGGCGGCGAGTACATCCTTATCGATCCGCAATTCCTGGCCGTCGACGTCGCCGACAGCAGGAAGGACGGATCGCAGTTCAGGGTCGTGGTCGAATATGACGCCGCCCACCTGCCGATGTGGAACCTTTATCGCGACCTGCCGCTTCCGGGCCGGCTGATCGTACGCTCCGCGATCATTCGCGTCGGAGGCATCTGATGGGCAGTCTCGCGACATCAAGGCCGGCGGAGCGTCTCCGCGCGGTCTGCCGTTTCGTCCACGACCGGTCGGGCAACATAGCGCTGGTCGGCAGCATTTCCATGCTCGCCATCATACCGTTGGCGGCCATCGGCATCGATGCCGGCTCGCTCTATCTGGAGCGGCGCACGCTGCAGGGCGTGGCTGATCTGGCGGCGATCACGGCTGCGGCCAATATCGACAAGGCCGAAAAGGCGACACGCCTGTTCCTGCGCGACAACGGCATCACCGATTTCACCGTCACCCTGATCGAACCCGGAGAACGTCCGGGCGGCGGCGGACCGTTCGACGTGTCGAAAAACGGCGTTCAGGTGATGATCGAAACCGGTCGCTACACGGCCGATGCGGCGCTCGATCCCGCCGACCGCTTCGACCGGGAAACCTCGATGGTCGACGCCGTGAAAGTCACGGTGCGCAAACCGGGTACGCTCTATTTCGGCAGCGGCTTGGTGCGCCCGCCCGCGCTCCAGGCGTCCGGTACGGCGCAGATCGCCTCCGAGGCGGCTTTTTCCGTCGGTTCGCGGCTGCTGCGTGTCGAGGGCGGCGTGCTGAACGCGCTTCTGAACGGCTTGCTCGGCACCAGTATCGCGCTCGATGTCATGGATTACGAAGCCCTGCTCGATGCCGATGTTGAACTGCTCGGCTTTCTTGATGCGCTGGCCTCGGAAATACATGTAACCGCCGGCACCTACGAGGAATTGCTCGATTCCGACATCGCCGTCGGTCAACTGGCCAGGGCCATGGCGCGGGTCGCCCGAGGCAACCCGGTTGCGGTCCGGGCGCTGTTGGCCGTCGCCGCCGACCGCCAGGCCGCCGACATCGCCATGCGCCTCGACCGGCTCGTCGATCTCGGCTCGCTGGCGCAGCTTGCCATCGGCAGCGGTTCCGCCGCCTTCGGATCCAAGGTCAATGTGCTTGAAATGCTCACCGCCGCCGCGGCAATCGCCAATGGTGAAAACCAGGTGCGCCTCGATCTCGGCCTCGCGGTGCCGGGCGTCGCCGGCTTGACCGCGGAACTGGCGATCGGCGAACCGCCGCAATTTGCCCCATGGTTCGCCGTCGGGCGGACCGGAACGGTGGTCCGCACCGCACAGACCCGCCTTTTCCTCGAAGCCAGGGTCGGCGGCGCCGGGGCGCTGGCCGGAGTGAGCGTGACCCTGCCGCTCTACCTGGAACTGGCCTATGCCGAAGCGCGTCTGGATCGCATCACATGTACCGGCAGGCAGGGCAGGCGCGCCAAGGTCGTCGTCGACGCGCGGCCCGGTGTCGCCGATCTGTGGATCGCCGATGTCGATCGCGCCTCGATGAAGCGTTTCGACCGCAGGCCCGACATCGACAGCGCCACGTTGGTCAAGGCGCCGCTCATCTCCGTGAAGGGCCTGGCGCATGTGGAAATCGGCAATCCGGACTTCGCCGGCGTCACCTTCTCGCAACGCGACATCGCCAGGGGCGAGATCAAGACGGTGTCGACGCATGATGTCATCGGGTCGCTGATCAAGTCGCTGCTGGGCGACCTGTCGCTGGAGGTCAGGGCGGCGGGCCTCGGCCTGACGACGCCGGCGCTGGTCCAGTCGGCGCTGGTCTCGGTCCTCGAGCCGGTTGCCGCGCCGCTGGACAATGTGGTCTACAATCTTCTGGCCGCGCTCGGCGTCAAGGTCGGTCAGGCCGACATCCGCGTCCACGGCGTGAAATGCGGTAGCGCCGTGCTGGTGCAGTGAGGCCGCCGATCCGGGCGGCCTTGCCCGGCGGAACAGCGCCTGGGCCAAAACGGGATGCGTGAACCGGAGATGGTGGGCGGTGAGAGACTCGAACTCCCGACATCCTCGGTGTAAACGAGGCGCTCTACCAGCTGAGCTAACCGCCCGAAGGTCCGCGCCGGTGTAGTGGCTCGGCCGCGCTCGCGCAAGCGGTTTTTCCCGCCGGTCGGCCTTGGCGGGCCGGACGGAGCCGGTTTGCCGATACGGCGAAAAAGGCGTATCAAGCTTGTTGACAGGTCACCGGGAAGCGCTTAATTCACCGCGCGTCGTCACGGTTGGCAATCCGGCCGTGGAAGACGAATGCGCGGGTGTAGCTCAGTTGGTTAGAGTGCCGGCCTGTCACGCCGGAGGTCGCGGGTTCGAGCCCCGTCACTCGCGCCATGATTTCAATGACTTAGCAGATTGAATTTTGGCGTTCCTACTTTTGCAGGGCCGGATGTTCCTATTTTGTCGGCCTCATCTGCTCTCCCACGGCGCGGCGCGCCAATGAATACAATCACCAAGCCGCCGTTAACGTGTTTTTCAACGCGTCGCGCTACGGTTGTGCCGGTAACAGGATCAGGAGCCGGTCATGACCGAGAAAACCGATTGGCATCCGGACATGCTGGACAAGGCCGACGCGCCGCGCCGTTCCGGAGACGAACGCCGTTGCGGCAAGGACAAGCGTTTCTGGATCACCAGGCGCAAGGAAGGCGAACGCCGCTCGGGTGAGGAACGCCGCGTCCTGCCCGACCGCCGCAAGAAGCCGCGCTAAGCGGATGCGCCGGCAATCGTGGCTGCTGGCAGTAGGGAAGACGACCGCGGAAACGATCGGGACGACCGTGCCGATCCGTGCGTGTCAAACGCCGTAATTCAGGTAATCGCCGCCAGATAGGCGTCGGTCAGTTCCTTGATCACCGAGTGCTGCGGCGGCTTAGCGCCGAGATGCAGGCTGCGCAGTTCGGCCATGAACGCCTCCCACATGTCCGGCCCGCCCTCTTCCAGGAGTTGGGCGCGGATCGACAATTCCCGCGTCGCCGGCGTGAAACGCCGGCCCCAGGCGCCCATTTCCGCGAGCAGCGGCACCAGTCTGATCGCCGGTTCGGTCAGGCTATAGACCGTCTTCTGCTTGTGCGCTGGATCGGGGCGGGTCGACAGCAGACCCGCTTCGGTCAGCTTCTTCAGCCGGTCGGCCAGGATGTTCGATGCGATGCCTTCCTCGGAATTGTTGAGCAGGTCGCGATAGTGCCGCCGGTTGCCGAACATGATGTCGCGGATGACGATCAGGCTCCAGCGGTCGCCGAGCGTTTCCAGCGTCAGGTTGATCGGGCATCCAGAGCGGATTGGCTTGTCCATGCGGGTCTCCATAAACCGCTTGCAATATAGATACGGTTTTGCTAGGACGCAACTGCTTGTGAATTGCATGCAGAAAAGGAGGCGGCCGTGAGCAAGGTGATCGTTGCCGGCCACATCATTACGAAGCGGGGCTGCCGCGATGACTTCGTCGCCGGTTCGCGGGATACGATGGTCGCAGCCCGCAATACTCCCGGCTGCACCGATTTCGTCGTGACCGCCGACCCGCTGGAGGCCGACCGCGTTCACATCTTCGAGGCGTGGGACGATGAGACCTACCTTAAGAAATTCAGAGGAGACGGACCGGGGGATGAATTGAGCCGCCTGATCGAACGGGCCGATGTCGGCACGTTCAACGTGTTGTCGAACAAGTGACCCACGGAAAGGACAGGTCATGAGCAGGGTAATCGTTTCCGGGTTCTCGCTTTCAGTCGACGGCTTCGGCGCGGGGCCGGAGCAAAGTCTCGAAAATCCGCTAGGCAAGCGTGGAACGGAACTGATGGGGTGGCACGTGGGCTCCCGGCATTTCCGGCAGATGTTCGGCGAGGACGGCGGCACGGAGGGGGTCGACAACGATTTCTCCACCCGCTCCATGGCCGGCTTCGGCGCATTCATTCTCGGCCGCAACATGTTCGGTCCGGTCCGCGGAGAGTGGCCCGACGACGATTGGAAGGGCTGGTGGGGCGACAACCCGCCCTATCATGCGCCGACCTTTGTTCTCACGCACTATCCGCGCGACCCCATCGAGATGGACGGCGGCACCACCTTTCACTTCGTCACCGACGGGATCGAAGCCGCGCTCGACCGGGCCAGGGCCGCCGCCGGCGACAGGAACATCAAGATCGGCGGCGGGGTTTCGACGGTACGGCAATATCTC
The DNA here is from genome assembly GCA_041397625.1 of Rhizobiaceae bacterium. Classification (GTDB taxonomy): domain Bacteria; phylum Pseudomonadota; class Alphaproteobacteria; order Rhizobiales; family Rhizobiaceae; genus JAWKWH01. Next base: position 533,645 of record JAWKWH010000002.1, on the reverse strand, counting down.
CAGGCGGGGCTGGTCGACGAGATGCATCTGGCCATTTCGCCCGTGGTGCTCGGGCAGGGCGCAGCCTTGTTTGTCGGGATCGACCTGCCGGCGCTCGGCTTTTCCGTCACCGAACATGCCGGGACGGACGCGGCTACGCACGTCGTGCTTTCGAGATAGGAAAACGGAGTTCGCACCATGCCGAAATTCGTCACAATCGGTTATGGCGACCAGGTCGGCTATGGCCGCACGCCGCAGTCCGTCAAAGACGTCGCGCATGCGCGGGACGCCAAGCTGGTTGCCGAAGGTGCGCTGATGGGTATCGCCGGCACGCCGGTGCAGGTGCGCAACCCGGATGCGACCGGTGTGGAAACGCGCGAAGGCCCGTTCATGTCCTCGGACCGGCCGATCGCCGGTTTCGCGGTGATCGAGGCTGCCAGTCTGGACAAGGCTATCGATAAGATCTCGCAGGTTCCCTGCGCCGTTGCCCACGGCGTCGTCGAAGTCTGGCCGCTGACGTAGCCGTTCAACAATACCAGGGGAGAAGGGGAATGGCGAAGCTCGTATTCGGCATGAACGTGTCGCTGGACGGCTATGTCGACCATAACAGGTTTCAGCCGAACCCGGCGCTCTTTCGCCATTTCATCGACGAGGCCGAAGGACAGGCGGGCAGCATCTACGGCCGCAACATGTACGAGATCATGCGGTACTGGGACGAAGACCACGCCGACTGGGAGCCGGAGGGAGCGGCCTTCGCCGCGGCCTGGCGCAATCAGACGAAATGGGTCGTCTCTCGCACCCTGAAATCGGTCGGCCCCAACGCAAGACTTGTCGGGGACGATCTGGAAGGCGCGATCCGCAGGCTGAAGGCGGGGCGCGAAGGGGAGATCGAGGTTGCCGGTCCGAACCTGGCGCGAAGCCTCACCGACCTCGGCTTGATCGACGAGTACCGAATTTACCTCCACCCCGTCGTGCTCGGTCACGGTACACCTTATTTCGCTGGACCCCGGCCGCCGCTCCGCCTGGTGTCGCATGAACGGATTGGCGGGGATGTGATCCGGCTGGCCTACGTTCCCGCATGATCGCACCGCAATATCGGACCCACGTCGCAGACGGGCCGCCGCTCAGCCGCTGACGGGGTCCGTCCCGCTGACGGCAAACTGCCGCGCGTCGACCATCGGGACTTCCCCTGCCACAGTGGCATGTTGCTTTGCGGCGTCACTTGCGGGGGGCTCGCCCCGTTTTGGACAAATTCGTGCCTCCGCCGCCTTGCGTCGGCAGGGGCGGTCGGCTAATCAAGCCGCAAACGAACCGGCCCAAGATCATCATGAGCAATCTGCTGAGCGACTACCTTCCGATCGTCATTTTCATTGGCGTGGCGGCCGTCATCGGCCTGGCTCTGGTGGTCGCGCCGTTCCTGATCGCCTACCGCAATCCGGACCCGGAAAAACTGTCGGCCTACGAGTGCGGCTTCAACTCTTTTGACGATGCGCGCATGAAGTTCGACATCCGGTTCTATCTGGTGTCGATCCTGTTCATCATCTTCGATCTCGAAGTGGCCTTCCTGTTTCCCTGGGCGGTGTCCTTCGGCGAGGTCGGCTGGCTCGGCTTTTGGTCGATGATGATTTTCCTCGGTATCCTCACAATCGGCTTCATCTATGAATGGAAGAAGGGAGCGCTGGAATGGGATTGAGCGACGGCTCGCCGACCCTCATCGCCCCTGAGCCCCGCGGCATCATCGACCCGGCAACCGGCAGGCCGTTGGGCAGCGACGATCCTTTCTTCGGCGAGATCAACAGCGAGCTTGCCGACAAGGGCTTCATCGTCACCTCGTCGGAGGCGCTGATCACCTGGGCGCGCACCGGCTCGCTGATGTGGATGACTTTCGGCCTTGCCTGCTGCGCGGTCGAGATGATGCATATCTCCATGCCGCGCTACGACGCCGAGCGCTTCGGCATCGCGCCGCGCGCCTCGCCGCGCCAGTCCGACGTGATGATCGTCGCCGGCACGCTGACCAACAAGATGGCGCCGGCGCTGCGCAAGGTCTACGACCAGATGCCCGAGCCGCGCTACGTCATCTCTATGGGCTCGTGCGCCAATGGCGGCGGCTACTACCACTATTCCTATTCGGTGGTGCGCGGCTGCGACCGTGTCGTACCGGTCGACATCTACGTGCCGGGCTGTCCTCCGACGGCCGAGGCGCTGCTCTACGGCTTCCTGCTGCTGCAGAAGAAAATCCGCCGCACCGGCACGATCGAGCGCTAGGAACCCGTCATGAGCGAAGCGTTGATGGACCTTGCCGCTTACATCAAGGAGAAGCTGGACGCGCAGGTGACCGATGCGACGGTGGCCTTTGGCGAATTGACGCTTGAGGCCGAGCCGGGCGACGTACTCGACGTGCTGTCCTTCCTGAAGACCGACGTGCAGTGCCAGTTCGTCTCCTTCATCGACGCCAGCGGTGTCGACTATCCCGGCCGCGAACGGCGCTTCGATTTCGTCTACCATCTGCTGTCACCGCGCCAGAACACGCGCATCCGCCTGCGCGTCACCACCGACGAGGCGACGCCGATCCCGTCGGCAACCGAGGTCTTCCCGGGCGCCGACTGGTACGAGCGTGAGGCCTACGATCTCTACGGCATCCTGTTTACCGGCCATCCGGACCTGCGCCGGCTCTTGACCGACTACGGCTTCGACGGCCATCCGCTCAGAAAGGACTTCCCGCTGACCGGCTTCGTCGAGGTGCGTTACGACGACGAGGTCAAGCGCGTCGTCTACGAGCCGGTGGAGCTGAAGCAGGAGTTCCGCAATTTCGATTTCCTCTCGCCTTGGGAAGGCACGGATTACGTGCTGCCGGGGGATGAGAAAGAAAGTCAGTAGTGCCTAGTGAGTAGTGAGGATTGGCCAGGAAAGCAGCGCAAACCTACCGGGATCTGATCGTATGGAACGCGGCCATGGACTCGGTCGAAGACGTCTACCGGCTGAGCGGGCTGTTTCCCAAAGAGGAGTTGTATGGTCTTACATCCCAGATGAGGCGTAGCGCCGTGTCGGTTGCCTCGAACATCGCTGAGGGGTATGGCCGGGAAAACCGTGGATCGTTTGTGCAGTTTCTTCGCGTGGCGCAGGGTTCGCTGAAGGAGTTGGAGACACAGGTCTTGATTGCGGGACGAATTGGAATTCTTGCGTCGGATGGCGAGGCAGCATTGCTCAGGCGCAGCGAAGAGACGGGAAAAATGCTTAGGTCGCTCATCAGGTCGATCCAGAGCGAGCAGGCTGATGAATAGGCAGAGTGAATCCATGCAATCTACTCACTTCTCACTACTGACTACTCACCCGATGGCGCGGAGCGCGTCATGACCGAACATTCCGTCCGCAACTTCAACATCAATTTCGGACCGCAGCATCCGGCCGCCCACGGCGTGCTGCGCCTGGTACTGGAACTCGACGGCGAGGTGGTCGACCGTGTCGATCCGCATATCGGGCTTCTGCATCGCGGTACCGAGAAACTGATCGAGCAGAAGACCTATCTGCAGGCCGTGCCCTATTTCGACCGGCTCGACTATGTCGCGCCGATGAATCAGGAGCATGCCTTCGCGCTTGCCGTCGAAAGGCTGCTCGATATCGAGGTGCCGAGGCGGGGCCAGTTGATCCGTGTGCTCTATTCGGAGATCGGCCGGATCCTGTCGCACCTGCTCAACGTCACCACGCAGGCGCTCGACGTCGGCGCGCTCACCCCGCCGCTCTGGGGCTTCGAGGAACGCGAGAAGCTGATGGTGTTCTACGAGCGCGCCTGCGGTGCGCGCATGCACGCGGCCTATTTCCGCCCCGGCGGGGTGCATCAGGACATTCCGCCGGAACTGGTCGAGGACATCGGCAAATGGTGCGATCCGTTCCTCGACACGGTGCGCGACCTCGACGATCTGCTGACCGGCAACCGCATCTTCAAGCAGCGCAATGTCGATATCGGCGTGGTCAAGCTCGACGACGCCTGGGCGTGGGGCTTTTCCGGCGTCATGGTGCGCGGTTCCGGCGCGACCTGGGATCTGCGCAAGAGCCAGCCCTACGAATGTTACGAGGAAATGGATTTCGACATTCCGATCGGCAAGAACGGCGACTGTTACGACCGTTATCTGATCCGCATGGAGGAGATGCGCCAGTCGGTGAAGATCATGCGCCAGTGCATCGACCTGCTGCTTGGCGCCGAGAAGACCGGGCCGGTCTCCAACACCTCGGCAAAGATCGTTCCGCCCAAGCGCGGCGAGATGAAGAAATCGATGGAAGCGCTGATCCATCACTTCAAGCTTTACACCGAGGGCTACCACGTGCCGGCGGGCGAGGTGTATGCCGCTGTCGAGGCGCCCAAGGGCGAGTTCGGCGTCTATCTGGTGTCCGACGGTTCCAACAAGCCCTACCGCTGCAAGCTGCGCGCACCGGGCTTCGCCCATCTGCAGGCGATGGATTTCCTTTGCCGCGGGCACATGCTGGCCGACGTTTCCGCCGTGCTCGGTTCGCTCGATATCGTGTTCGGGGAGGTGGATCGCTAGATGTCCGTACGCCGTCTTGCAGATGATGCCGTCCAGCCCGGGAGCTTCAAGTTCAACCGGGCGATGTCCGCCGAGGCCAAGGGCTGGATCAGGAAATATCCGAAGGGCCGCGAGCAGTCTGCCGTCATCCCGCTTCTGATGCTGGCGCAGGAGCAGGAAGGCTGGGTGACGAAGGCGGCCATCGAGCATGTTTCGGCCATGCTCGACATGCCGCTGATCCGCGTACTCGAGGTCGCCACCTTCTACACCCAGTTCCAGTTGAAGCCCGTCGGCACGCGCGCCCACATCCAGGTCTGCGGCACCACGCCATGCATGCTGCGTGGCGCCGAGGAGCTGAAGCAGGTCTGCCGCAACCGCATCCACCAAGACCAGTTCGTGACCAACGAGGCCGGTACGCTGTCGTGGGAGGAGGTCGAATGCCTCGGCGCCTGCGTCAACGCGCCGATGGTGATGATCTTCAAGGACACCTACGAGGACCTGACGCCGGAGCGGCTTGGAGAGATCATCGACGCCTTCGACGCCGGCAAGGGCGACACGATAACGCCCGGACCACAGAACGGCCGCATGGTCTCAGCCCCGATCACCGGCCTGACCTCGCTGACCGAGGAGGCGGGGCCGACCATCAAGCTCGCCAGGACGGCCAAGGCCGTCACGCCGAAGCCGGCGCGCAAACCTGGGGCCACGGTCAGCGGCGGCAATCCGACGATAAAGCTCGCCGCGACGGCGGCCGGGCGGGCGAAGGCCAAACCGGCGAAAGCCGAAACCGCGCCTGCCGACAAGAACCGTCCCGCGGCAGTGAAGAAACCGGCCAAGCCCGACGATCTGAAGCTGATCTCAGGCGTCGGCCCCAAGCTGGAAGGCGTGCTGAACAAACTCGGGATCTACACCTGGAAACAGGTCGCTTCCTGGAAGAAGGCCGAACGCGACTGGGTTGACGGCTATCTCAATTTCAAGGGCCGTATCGAGCGCGACGACTGGGTCAAGCAGGCAAAGGCGCTCGCCAAGGGCGGCGAGGCCGAGTACGTCCGCGTGTTCGGGAAGAAACCGAGGTAGATGACGATGCTCGCTGACAAGGACCGCATCTTCACCAATATCTACGGCCAGTTCGACCGCTCGCTGAAAGGCGCGATGAAGCGCGGCCATTGGGACGGCACCGGGAAGCTGATCGACAAGGGTCGCGACTGGATCATCCAGGAGATGAAGGATTCCGGCCTGCGCGGTCGCGGCGGCGCCGGCTTCCCGACCGGGCTCAAATGGTCGTTCATGCCCAAACAATCCGACAGGCCGTGCTATCTGGTCGTCAATGCCGACGAGTCCGAACCCGGCACCTGCAAGGACCGCGATATCCTGCGCCATGATCCGCACACGCTGGTCGAGGGCTGCGTCATCGCCGGTTTCGCCATGGGCGCGCATACGGCCTACATCTATGTACGCGGCGAATTCATCCGCGAGCGCGAGGCGCTGCAGCGCGCTATCGATGAATGCTACGAAGCCGGTTTGCTGGGTAAAAACAACAAGTGCGGCTGGGATTTTGATGTATTCGTTCATCACGGCGCCGGCGCCTATATCTGCGGCGAGGAAACGGCGCTGCTCGAAAGCCTGGAAGGCAAGAAGGGCCAGCCGCGGCTGAAGCCGCCGTTCCCGGCCAATGTCGGCCTTTACGGCTGCCCGACCACGGTCAATAACGTCGAATCGATCGCGGTGGCACCGACGATCCTGCGTCGCGGCGCCGGCTGGTTTGCCGGATTTGGGCGCGAGAACAACCGCGGCACCAAGCTTTTCTGCGTTTCTGGCCACGTCAACGCGCCGTGCACGGTGGAAGAGGCGATGTCGATCCCGTTCCGCGAGCTGATCGACAGGCATTGCGGTGGCATTCGCGGCGGCTGGGACAATCTACTGGCGGTCATTCCGGGCGGTTCGTCCGTGCCGCTGGTGCCGGCAGAGCAGATCATTGACTGCCCGATGGATTTCGACGCCTTGCGCGACCTGAAATCCGGCCTCGGCACGGCTGCCGTGATCGTCATGGACAAGTCGACCGACATCGTCAGAGCCATCGCGCGGCTGTCCTATTTCTACAAGCACGAGAGCTGCGGCCAGTGCACGCCGTGCCGCGAGGGCACCGGCTGGATGTGGCGGGTGATGGAGCGGTTGGTCAAGGGCCAGGCGCGCAAGGAAGAGATCGACATGCTGCTCGACGTCACCAAGCAGGTCGAGGGCCACACCATTTGCGCGCTCGGCGATGCGGCCGCCTGGCCGATCCAGGGTCTGGTGCGCCACTTCCGCCCGGAAATCGAGCGCCGCATCGACGAGTTCACCCGCAACGCCCATCAGGCCGAGCCGGCCATGGTCGCGGCGGAGTAGGAAATGGTGAAGCGGGCGGCAGGCTGTCAAGCGTCGTGGGCGAAGGCGCGGCACGAATGCAGATGCGGATAGGACGCGCCGGGGCGCGAAACGGGAAAGTCTGGCAATGGCAGTCATAAAGGTCGACGGCACGGAGATCGAGGTTCCCGATCACTACACGCTGCTGCAGGCAGCCGAGGCGGCTGGCGCGGAAGTGCCGCGCTTCTGCTTCCATGAGCGGCTGTCGATCGCCGGCAACTGCCGCATGTGCCTGGTCGAGGTGAAGGGCGGGCCGCCCAAGCCGGCAGCCTCCTGCGCCATGGGCGTGCGCGACCTGCGACCCGGTCCCAACGGCGAGCCGCCGGAAGTCTTCACCAACACGCCGATGGTCAAGAAGGCCCGCGAGGGCGTGATGGAGTTCCTGCTGATCAACCATCCGCTCGACTGTCCGATCTGCGACCAGGGCGGCGAATGCGACCTGCAGGACCAGGCGATGGCCTTCGGTGTCGACGCCTCGCGCTACCACGAGAACAAGCGTGCGGTTGAGGACAAATATATCGGCCCGCTGGTCAAGACCATCATGACACGCTGCATCCATTGCACGCGCTGCGTCCGCTTCACCACCGAGGTCGCCGGCATTTCCGAACTCGGCCTGATCGGTCGCGGCGAGGACGCCGAGATCACCACCTATCTCGAGAAGGCGATGACCTCGGAACTGCAGGGCAACGTCATCGACCTCTGCCCGGTCGGCGCGCTGACCTCGAAACCCTACGCTTTCCAGGCGCGACCGTGGGAGCTTTCGAAGACCGAATCCATCGACGTCATGGACGCCGTCGGCTCGGCGATCCGCGTCGACACACGCGGCTCTGAAGTGATGCGCATCATGCCGAGGCTGAACGAGGCGGTGAACGAGGAGTGGATTTCCGACAAGACCCGCTTCGTCTGGGACGGGCTGCGGTCGCAGCGCCTCGATAGGCCCTATGTCCGCCGCAAGGGCAAGCTGGAGGCGGCAAGCTGGCCGGAGGCCTTCGACGCGATCGGAAGCGCGCTTTCCGGCAAGCCGGGCGACAGGATCGGCGCGATTGCCGGCGACATGGCGACCGTCGAGGAGATGTACGCCCTGAAACAGCTGATGGCCTCGCTTGGCTCCGCCAATATCGATTGCCGCCAGGATGGCGCGGCGCTCGATCCGGCAGACGGCCGCGCCTCCTACATCTTCAATCCGACCATCGACGGTATCGAGCAGGCCGATGCGCTGCTGATCGTCGGCGCCAATCCGCGCTTCGAGGCGAGCGTGCTCAATAGCCGCATCCGCAAGCGCTGGCGCATGGACGGCTTCCCCATCGGCGTCATCGGCGAGGTCGGCGACCTGCGCTACGATTACGAACAGCTCGGCGCCGGCGCCGACACGCTGAAGGAACTGGCCGACGGCAAGGGCAGGTTCTTCGCGACGCTTAAGAAGGCGGAGCGCCCGATGGTCATCGTCGGACAAGGCGCGTTGTCGCGTTCCGATGGCGCGACGATCCTGTCGCTCGCCGCCGAGGTGGCGAAGAAGTCGGGCGCCCTGAGCGGTGACTGGAACGGCTTTGCCGTGCTCCACACCGCCGCAGCCCGCGTCGGCGGTCTCGACATCGGTTTCGTGCCGGGTGAGGGCGGTAAGGATGCCGCCGCCATGATGGGCGCGCTCGATGTGCTATTCCTGCTCGGCGCTGACGAGATCGACATGAACAGGATCGGCGAGGCGTTCACCGTCTATATCGGCAGCCATGGCGATGCCGGCGCGCATCGCGCCGATGTCATTCTCCCGGGTTCGGCCTACACCGAGAAATCCGGTACCTTCGTCAACACCGAGGGCCGGGTGCAGATGGGCAATCGCGCCGCGTTTGCGCCGGGCGAGGCCAAGGAGGACTGGGCGGTGCTGCGCGCGCTGTCGGACGTCGTCGGCCACAGGCTGCCCTTCGATTCGCTGGCGCAGCTTCGCGTCGCCCTCTACGGCGAATATCCGCATCTGGCGCGCATCGACGAGATCGAGGCCGGCGACAGTGCCGACATCGCCAAAATCGCGGGCAAAAGCGGCCGCACCAACAAATCGGCGTTTGCCTCGTCGGTCAAAGACTTCTATCTGACGAACCCGATTGCGCGGGCCTCCGCGGTCATGGCCGAGTGCTCGGCGCTGGCGCGCGGCGGCTTCAGGCAGGCGGCCGAATAGGGGCGGACGATGGAACTGTTTTTCTTCACCTATGTCTGGCCGGCGCTGATCATCCTCATAAAGTCGGCGGTGCTGCTTGTCGCGCTGCTGATCTTCGTCGCCTACATCCTCTATGCCGACCGCAAGATCTGGGCGGCGGTGCAACGCCGCCGCGGTCCCAATGTCGTCGGCCCGTGGGGCCTGCTGCAGGCCTTTGCCGACCTGTTGAAGTTCGTCTTCAAGGAGCCGGTGATACCGTCCGGCGCCAACAAGGGTATCTTTATCCTGGCGCCGCTGGTCTCCGCCGTGCTCGCCATGGCCGCCTGGGCGGTGATCCCCGTGGCCGAGGGCTGGGCGATCGCGTCCATCAATGTCGGCATCCTCTATGTCTTCGCCATCTCGTCGCTGGAAGTCTACGGCGTCATCATGGGCGGCTGGGCTTCGAACTCGAAATATCCGTTCCTGGGCGCGCTGCGCTCGGCGGCCCAGATGGTCTCCTACGAGGTCTCCATCGGCTTCGTCATCATCACCGTGCTGCTGGCGGTCGGCTCGCTCAACCTGACCGATATCGTGCTGTCGCAGCAGGACGGCCTCGGCACCAGGCTCGGCCTGCCCAACACCTTCCTTGACTGGCACTGGCTGGCGCTGTTCCCGATGTTCATCGTCTTCTTCATCTCGGCGCTGGCGGAAACCAACCGCCCGCCCTTCGATCTGGTGGAGGCGGAATCCGAACTCGTCGCCGGTCATATGATCGAATATTCCTCGACGCCGTTCCTGCTGTTCTTCCTCGGCGAATATGTCGCCATCGTCCTGATGTGCGCGCTGACCACCATCCTGTTCCTCGGCGGATGGCTGCCGCCCTTCGACTTCGTGCCATTCACCTGGATACCAGGCGTCATCTGGTTCGTGCTGAAGGTCTGCCTGGTTTTCTTCATGTTCTCGATGGTGAAGGCCTTCGTGCCGCGCTACCGTTACGACCAGTTGATGCGGCTCGGCTGGAAGGTGTTCCTGCCGATCTCGCTGTTCATGGTCGTGGCGACCGCCGCCGTGCTCAAATTCACCGGATGGGTGGCGTGATGGCGGTTCGGCTCGCAGGCGCCCTGATCGGCTTGCTGCTGGCGGCGGTGGAATTCGTGCTGCTGCAACGGCTGTCGGCGCGCGTCGAGCTGGACGAAACGAAACGGGTGCTCCGGGTGGTTGGCGTCAGCCAGTTCGTCCTGTTCCCGGCCTTTGGCTGGTTCCTCGCGCCCTTCGTGGTTGGAGATTGATGATGGGTCTGATCGCACAAGCCGCCAAATCGCTGCTGCTGGCCGAGTTTGCCGGCGCCTTCATGCTGTCGATGCGGCAGTTCTTCGCGCCCAAATACACCGTCAACTACCCGCACGAGAAGGGGCCGGTCTCACCGCGTTTTCGCGGCGAGCACGCGCTGCGCCGCTATCCCAACGGCGAGGAACGCTGCATCGCCTGCAAGCTGTGCGAGGCGATCTGCCCGGCCCAGGCGATCACCATCGAAGCCGGGCCGCGCCGCAACGACGGCACGCGGCGCACGGTGCGCTACGACATCGACATGGTCAAATGCATCTATTGCGGCTTCTGCCAGGAAGCCTGCCCGGTCGACGCCATCGTCGAGGGGCCGAATTTCGAGTTCGCGACGGAGACGCGTGAGGAACTCTACTACGACAAGGATAAGCTACTGGCCAATGGCGACCGGTGGGAGCGCGAGATCGCTGCCAACATCGCCATGGACGCACCGTACCGCTGAGCGGACAACTGCCGGTGCCAGACCGGCCGAGTAAAGGATATCGGGGGACCCGATGCTGACAGGACTAGAGGCGATCTTCTTCTATCTCTTCGCCTTCGTGGCGGTCGCCGCGGCCTTCATGGTCATTTCGGCGCGCAATCCGGTGCATTCGGTGTTGTACCTGATCTTGACCTTCTTCAACGCCTCGGCGCTGTTCCTGCTCACCGGCGCCGAGTTCCTGGCGATGATCCTGCTCGTCGTTTATGTCGGCGCTGTCGCCGTGCTGTTCCTGTTCGTCGTCATGATGCTCGACGTCGACTTCGCCGAACTGAAGCGCGGCGCGCTGCACTATGCGCCGATCGGCGCGCTGGTCGGCATCATCCTGGCGGCCGAACTGATCATCGTCGTCGGCGGCTACGCATTCTCGCCCGAGCTTGGCACAAGCGTCGCCAAGCCGACGCCCGACATCCTCGAACGCCACAACACTGCAGCGCTCGGCGACATCATCTACACGGATTACATCCATTTCTTCCAGATCGCCGGCATGGTGCTGCTGGTGGCGATGATCGGCGCGATCGTGCTGACGCTGCGGCACAAGGAAAACGTCAAGCGCCAGTCGATCCCGGCACAGGTGGCGCGCACGCCCGAGACGGCGATCGAGGTCGTCAAGGTCGAATCGGGCAAGGGGATTTAGGCGATGACGGTTGGCATTTCGCACTATCTGACGCTTTCGGCGATCCTGTTTACGCTTGGCGTGTTCGGTATTTTCCTGAACCGCAAGAACGTCATCATCATCCTGATGTCGGTCGAACTGATCCTGCTGGCGGTCAACATCAACTTCGTCGCCTTCTCCGCCGAGCTCGGCGATCTCGTCGGCCAGGTCTTCGCGCTGTTCGTGCTGACTGTTGCCGCGGCGGAAGCCGCCATCGGCCTGGCGATCCTCGTCGTCTTCTATCGCAACCGCGGTTCCATCGCCGTCGAAGACGTCAACATGATGAAGGGGTAGGGGACGCTTCATGTACCACGCCATCGTTTTCCTGCCCCTGATTGGCTTCCTCATCGCCGGCCTCGGCGGCAAGTCCATCGGAGCCAAGGGCTGCGAATACATCACCTCCGGCCTTCTGGTGATCGCAGCGATCCTGTCATGGATCGCCTTCTTCGCCGTCGGTTTCGGCGAGCACGAGGGCGCGCAGACAGTTCCCGTATTGCGCTTCATCAACTCCGGCGGACTGGAGGTCGACTGGGCCTTTCGCATCGACACGCTCACGGTCGTCATGCTGGTGGTCGTCAACACGGTCTCGTCGCTGGTGCACATATATTCGATCGGCTACATGCACCACGATCCGCACCGGCCGCGCTTCTTCGCCTATCTGTCGTTCTTCACCTTCGCCATGCTGATGCTGGTCACCTCCGACAATCTGGTGCAGATGTTCTTCGGCTGGGAGGGAGTCGGCGTCGCCTCCTACCTCCTGATCGGCTTCTGGTTCAAGAAGCCGTCGGCCAATGCCGCTGCGATCAAGGCCTTCATCGTCAATCGCGTCGGCGATTTCGGCTTCGCGCTCGGCATTTTCGGCGTGTTCGTGCTGTTCGGCTCGATCAATCTCGGTACCGTGTTCGCCAATGCGGCAACCTATCTGCCCGAACCGGGCCAGGCGATCGTCGAGGGCGAGGTGGTGCTGAACTTCCTCGGCTATGAACTCGGCCGCGAGGGGGCGCTGACCATCGTCTGCCTCTTGCTGTTCATGGGCGCGATGGGCAAGTCGGCGCAGTTCCTCCTGCACACCTGGCTGCCCGACGCCATGGAAGGCCCGACACCGGTCTCCGCGCTGATCCACGCCGCGACGATGGTCACCGCCGGCGTGTTCATGGTGGCGCGCCTGTCGCCGTTGTTCGAATTGTCGCACACCGCACTCACCGTCGTCGTCATCATCGGCGCGACCACCGCCTTTTTTGCCGCGACCGTCGGCCTGGTGCAGAACGACATCAAGCGCGTCATCGCCTACTCGACCTGTTCGCAGCTCGGCTACATGTTCGTCGCGCTCGGCGTCGGCGCGTATGGCGCGGCAATCTTCCACCTGTTCACGCATGCCTTCTTCAAGGCGCTCCTGTTCCTGGGGTCGGGCTCGGTGATCCATGCCGTCTCCGACGAACAGGACATGCGCCGCATGGGCGGCCTGCGCACGCTGATCCCGACCACCTACTGGATGATGATCGTCGGCACGCTGGCGCTGACCGGCCTCGGCATTCCCGGTACGCTGATCGGCACCGCCGGCTTCTTCTCCAAGGACTTCATCATCGAATCGTCCTTCGCCTCGCACAATCCGGCGGCCGGCTACGCCTTCGGGCTTCTGGTCATCGCCGCCGCATTCACCAGCTTCTATTCGTGGCGGCTGATCTTCATGACCTTCCACGGCAAGCCGAGGGCGAGTGCCGACGTGATGCACCATGTGCATGAATCGCCGCAGGTGATGCTGGTGCCGCTCTATATCCTCGCCGCAGGCGCACTTTTGGCCGGCATCGTCTTCCACGACCTGTTCTTCGGTCACGGCTACGAGCACTTCTGGAAGCAGTCGCTGTTCACCCTGTCGGAAAACGAGATCCTCGAGGAGTTTCATCACGTGCCGTTCCTGGTGAAACTCAGCCCCTTCATCGCCATGCTGCTCGGGCTTGCTTTCGCCTGGCATTTCTACATCCGTTCGCCGGAGACGCCGAAGCGGCTCGCCGAGCAGCACGAGGGTCTCTACAAGTTCCTCCTCAACAAATGGTACTTCGACGAACTCTACGACTTCCTGTTCGTCAAACCGGCCAAGCGGCTTGGTTACTTCCTCTGGAAGAAGGGCGATGGCTGGCTGATCGACGGCTTCGGACCTGACGGCGTCTCCGCACGCGTGATCGACGTCACCCAGCGCGTCGTGCGCCTGCAGACCGGCTATCTCTACCACTACGCCTTTGCCATGCTGATCGGTGTCGCCGCACTCGTCACCTGGATGATGCTCGGGAGCTCGTTTTGATGACCGGATGGCCCATTCTTTCCGCGGTCACGTTTCTGCCGCTGGTCGGCGCGTTCCTGATCTTCCTGATCCGTGACGACAGCGAGATCACGCGCCGCAACATCCGCAACGTCGCGCTGCTGACGACCGTCTTCACCTTCATCCTGTCGCTGTTCATCTGGATCGGCTTCGACAATTCGCAGGCCGGCTTCCAGATGCTGGAAGAGCGCGAATGGCTGGATTCGGGCATCTCCTACCGCATGGGCGTCGACGGCATCTCCATGCTGTTCGTCATTTTGACGACGTTCCTGATGCCGCTCTGCATCCTGGCCTCGTGGAAGTCGGTGGAGCACCGGGTCAAGGAATACATGATCGCCTTCCTGATCCTGGAAACGCTGATGATCGGCGTGTTCTGCGCGCTCGACATCGTGCTGTTCTACGTGTTCTTCGAAGCCGGCCTGATCCCGATGTTCATCATCATCGGTGTCTGGGGCGGCAAACGTCGCGTCTATGCCTCGTTCAAGTTCTTCCTCTACACGCTGCTCGGCTCGGTGCTGATGCTGATTGCCATCATGGCGATGTATGGCGACGCCCAGACCACCGACATCACCCGGCTCCTGACCCACAAGTTTCCGGTCGAAATGCAGTGGTGGTTGTGGCTGGCCTTCTTCGCCTCGTTTGCCGTCAAGATGCCGATGTGGCCGGTCCACACCTGGCTGCCTGACGCCCACGTGGAGGCGCCGACGGCCGGTTCGGTCATCCTGGCCGGCATCCTGCTGAAGATGGGCGGCTACGGCTTCCTGCGTTTCTCGCTGCCGATGTTCCCGGTGGCGAGCGCCGATTTCGCGCCCTTCATCTTCACGCTTTCCATCGTCGCCATCATCTACACCTCGCTGGTGGCGCTGATGCAGGAGGACATGAAGAAGCTGATCGCCTACTCATCGGTCGCCCATATGGGCTACGTGACCATGGGCATCTTCGCCATGAACACACAAGGCATCCAGGGCGGCATCTTCCAGATGCTGTCACACGGTCTGGTCTCCGGTGCGCTGTTCCTCTGCGTCGGCGTCGTCTACGACCGCATGCATACCCGAGAGATCGCCGCCTATGGCGGACTGGTCAACAACATGCCGAAATACGCGGTCGTGTTCATGATCTTCACCATGGCCAATGTCGGTCTGCCCGGCACCTCCGGGTTCATCGGCGAGTTCCTGACGCTGCTCGGCGTGTTCAAGGTCAATACCTGGGTGGCGCTGTTTGCGACAACCGGCGTCATCCTGTCGGCGGGCTATGCATTGTGGCTCTACCGCAAGGTGGTCTTCGGCGCGCTCGAAAAGGAGAGCCTCAAGCAATTGCTCGACTTGAGCCCGCGCGAGAAGGCGGTGATCTATCCACTGGTCGTGCTCACAATTTTCTTCGGCATCTACCCGGCGCCGGTTTTCGATGCCACCGAGGCGTCGGTCAACGCGCTCGTCCTGCAGGTCGGCGCGGCCGTTGAAACCGCGACCGCCGCACTCGACGTCACCCAATAGGATGGACAGGGACCCTTCATGACACCGGAACTCAGCCAAAGCCTTTCCCTGGCCACGCCGGAACTCATCCTCGCCATCGGCTCGATGGCGCTTTTGATGATCGGCGTTTTCTCTGGCGAGCGGGCCAACACGACGGTCACCGGCCTTGCGGTGGCATTGCTGCTGGCCGCAAGCGCCTGGATGCTGGTATTCCCGCATGACGGCGAGGCTTTCGGCGGCGCTTTCGTCAACGATCCGTTCGCCCGCTTCATGAAGATGCTGACGCTGATCGGCTCCATCGTCACCATGGTCATGTCGGTCGGCTTCGCCAAGGCGGAAAAGTTCGACAAGTTCGAATTCCCTGTCCTCATCGTGCTGGCGACGCTCGGCATGATGCTGATGATCTCGGCCAGCGACATGATCGCGCTCTATCTCGGCCTGGAACTGCAGTCGCTGTCCCTCTACGTCATCGCGGCGATCAACCGGGACAGCGCCCGCTCCACCGAGGCGGGCCTCAAATATTTCGTTCTCGGCGCCTTGTCGTCGGGCATGCTGCTGTACGGCATCACGCTGGTCTACGGCTTTACCGGGCATACCGGCTTTACCGCGATTGCGGCGGCGGTCGGGGCCGGCAGCCAGCCGCTCGGCCTGACATTCGGCCTCGTCTTCATCCTCGCGGGCCTGGCGTTCAAGATTTCCGCGGTACCGTTTCACATGTGGACGCCCGACGTCTACGAAGGCGCGCCGACGCCGGTGACCGCCTTCTTCGCCGCCGCTCCCAAGATGGCGGCCATGGCACTGATCGTGCGCGTGACCGTCGGCGCCTTCGGTCCTGCGGCGAGCGACTGGCAGCAGATCGTCACCTTCATCGCCATCGCCTCGATGGTGCTCGGCGCCTTCGCGGCAATCGGCCAGACCAACATCAAGCGCCTGATGGCCTACTCGTCGATCGCACATATGGGCTTCGCGCTGGTCGGCCTCGCCGCCAACACGTCCGAAGGCGTGCGCGGTGTCGCCGTCTACATGCTGATCTACCTGGCCATGACGCTCGGTACCTTCGCCTTCATCCTCGCCATGCGCCGCGTCGACGGCAATGTCGAGGCGATCGACGACCTGTCCGGTGCCGCTTCGACAAATCCGATCATGGCGACCATCCTGACCATCCTGATGTTCTCGCTTGCCGGCATTCCACCGCTCGCCGGCTTCTGGGCCAAGTGGTATGTGTTCTTCGCCGCCGTCAATGCCGGGCTCTACCCGCTGGCAGTGATCGGCGTTATCGCATCGGTCATCGGCGCCTACTACTATCTGCGCATCATCAAGATCATGTGGTTCGACGAGCCGGTGGGGCCGTTCCAGCCGATGGCCGGCGAGTTGCGGCTGGTGCTCGGCGCATCCGGCGCCTTCGTGCTGTTCTATGTGCTGATCGGCGGCCCGGTCATCCGCATGGCCGAAGCCGCCGCGACCACCTTCCCGTTGTAGCGGTTCGTTGGTCGAGGCAATCGGGCTGATTGACGAGCTGGCCGGTTGGCGGCATCTGTCGCTCGGCGACGTCGGCTCGACCAACTCCGAGGCAATGCGGCTGGCTGCCGAGGGCGACGCCGGTAGCCTATGGGTAACGGCCGAGCGCCAGTTGCGGGGCAGGGGACGCCGCGGCCGTCCCTGGGTGTCCGAGCCCGGCAATCTTTACGCCTCGCTGCTGATCGTCGATCCGGCGCCCCAGGCTGCCCTGATGCATCTGCCGCTGGTCGCCGCCGTCGGCGTCTATGACGCGTTGAAACCGAGCTTCTTGCACGCTCCGCAGGCGCTCGCGGTCAAATGGCCCAACGACATCCTTGTCGACGGCCACAAGATCAACGGCATCCTGCTGGAAAGCGCGAGCCTTCCCGATAACCGCATGGCGGTGGTGATCGGCTGCGGCGTCAACTGCGTCCATCACCCGGCCCAAACAAGCTATCCGGCGACCAATCTTGCCGCCTGCGGCATCGATCTGCCGCCACCGGTGTTGTTCCCCCGTCTGGCGCGCGCCATGGCCGCGGCGCTGGCGATGTGGAAACGCGGCGCCGGCTTCCATCACATAAGGGAGAAATGGTTGCTGGCCGCGCGCGGCATCGGCGGCCGGGTGACCGTCAATCTGGGCGACGGTTCGGTGGAAGGCCTGTTTGAGGATATCGACGGCGATGGCTATCTTCGCCTGCGACTCGACGACGGCACGCGCCGGAAGATATCGGCGGGCGACCTGTTCTTCGCCCAATAACAAACTGAGGGATCGACATGGCCGCGAAGCAGAACGAACTGGTGTTCCTGCCCCTGGGCGGGGTCGGCGAAATCGGCATGAACCTGGCGCTCTACGGTTACGGCCCGTCCAACGCCCGCGAATGGATCATCGTCGATTGCGGCGTCACCTTTCCCGGACCCGATCTGCCGGGTGCCGATCTGGTCATGCCCGACATCGGCTTCATCGAAGGCGAATTGGAGCGATTGCACGGCATCGTCATCACCCATGCCCACGAGGACCATTACGGCGCACTGCTGGCGTTGTGGCCGAGGCTGAAGGCGCCGGTCTGGGCGACGCCGTTCACCGCCGGCCTGCTGGAAGCCAAGCGCGGTTCGGAGGATGGCGATGTCAAGGTGCCGGTGACGATCTACAATGCCGGCGACCGCTTCGAGGTCGGGCCGTTCAAGGTCGAGGCGGTCACGGTCACCCATTCCATTCCCGAGCCGGTTGCGCTGGCGATCACCTCGCCGGCGGGAACCGTCATCCATACCGGCGACTGGAAGATCGACCATGCGCCCGCGCTCGGCGACAAGACCGACGAAAAGCGCTTCCGCGAGCTGGGCGAGGCCGGCGTGCTGGCGCTCATCTGCGATTCCACCAACGCCATGCGCGATGGCGTGTCGCCGTCGGAAGAGGAAGTGGGCGAAAGCCTGCGCGGCCTGATCGAGAAGGCGCCGGGCCGGGTGGCGGTGACCACGTTCTCGTCCAATGTCGGCCGCCTGCGTTCGATTACCGAAGCAGCGCGCGACGCCGGCCGCAAGGTTCTCGTGCTCGGTCGTTCGATCAAGCGCGTCATCGATGTCGCCGACGAACTCGGCTACATGCAGGGCCTGCCCGAATTCCTCGAGGAGGAGGATTTCGCCTATGTCGCCCGCGACGAGGTGGTGATCCTGTGCACGGGCAGCCAGGGCGAATCGCGGGCTGCGCTCGCCAAGCTCGCCCGCGACGAACTGCGCGACGTATCGCTCGATGCCGGCGACACGGTGATCTATTCCTCGCGCGTCATTCCCGGCAACGAGAAGGCCATCATCGAAATCAAGAACCAGTTGATCGACCGGGGCATCCGCATCATCGAGGACGACGACGCGCTGGTGCACGTGTCCGGTCATCCGCGCCGCAACGAGCTCGAGCAGATGTATGCGTGGACGCGGCCGGAAATATCGGTTCCCGTCCACGGCGAGGCCGCGCATCTGGTGGCGCACGGCTCGCTGGCATCGACGCTCGGGGTGCCGCAGGTCGCGCAGATCAGGAACGGCGATATGCTGCGGCTGGCTCCCGGGGCAGCCGAGATCATCACCAGGGTCGAATCCGGACGCATCTTCAAGGACGGCTACCTGATCGGCAGCTACGACAAGGTCGGCATCCGCGAGCGCAAGAAGCTCTCCTATGTCGGCCACGTCGCGGTTAACGTCGTCCTCGACGATCGGCACGAGCTGGCCGGCGATCCCGATCTCATCTCCATCGGCCTGCCGCGGGAGGATGCCGGCGGCGCCGACATGGACGAATTGCTGCTCGATGCGGCGATTGGCGCGATTGAAAGCATCCCGCGTGCCAGGCGAAAAGACTTGGATCTCGTTGCAGAGGCGGCCCGCCGGGCGGTGCGTTCGGCGGCCAACGATGTCTGGGGCAAGAAGCCGGTCGTCACCGTTTTCGTGACGCGCTGAACAGTTTGAGAGGTCTGACCATGCTCGGCCGACTGAACCACGTCGCCATCGCCGTTCCCGATCTGGCGGCGGCGGCGGCGATCTATCGCGATACGCTGGGTGCCAGCGTGACCGCGCCGCGGGCTCTGCCGGAACACGGCGTCACCGTCGTGTTCATCGATACCGGCAACACCAAGATCGAGCTCCTTGAACCACTCGGCGAGGGATCGCCGATTGCGGCGTTCCTGGAGAAGAACCCGTCGGGCGGCATGCATCACGTCTGCTACGAGGTCGACGACATCCTGGCCGTCCGCGACCGGCTGCGCGACAAGGGCGCCCGCGTGCTCGGCGACGGTGAACCGAAGATCGGCGCCCACGGCAAACCGGTGCTGTTCCTGCATCCGAAGGACTTCACCGGCACGCTGGTCGAACTGGAACAGGTATAATACCCGATGAACTACGTCCTCGTCGGCGCGATCTTCTACATCATCTGGTGGGTCGTGCTGTTTGCGGTGCTGCCGTTCAGCCTGCGCACGCAGGAGGAGGACGGCGAGGTAACGCTCGGGACGGTCAAGAGCGCGCCGCGCGGTCCGCACGTACTGCGCGCCATGCTGCGCACGACGATCATCACACTGCTGCTTTTCGGCGTCTGGTACCTGGTCGTCGAATATTACGGCTTCGGCTTCGACGACATACCGATCGTCATTCCCCAATTCGGATAGTCGACCTGACCTGGGAAAAAGAGGCAAAAAAAAGCAAGGCGTCAGCCTTGCAATTTTACGCGTCCGATCAATTTTCCGGTTTCCCGGCGGCTGCGGCTCACCGCGCCAGATCGCATCCTCCCAAGACTTGACCGCGTAGTGGCCGGCGCTTGCGCCGGCTCTGGTTATTATGAGGGACTTCTCTAAACCAAGGGTTTGGCGTTTGTCATCAACAATTTGCAACCCGCACGCAGAATCGGGGGCAACCGGGCTAATTGGACCAGTTTGCCGGTGGTGGCGGTTCAAAATTGGTTCATCGGCTCTCGAGGTTTGCAACCCGCCGCGAAACGGCTATGAAGCGCCGACAGATAGGCCGGGAGGCAACCGGCGATTCACGCCGTTGCTTCCACTTGCGTTTCACAAAGGTCCGATATGCGTTTGTCGCGCTATTTCATGCCCATCCTCAAGGAAAACCCCCGCGAGGCCGAGATCGTTTCTCATCGTCTCATGCTCAGGGCGGGGATGATCAAGCAACAGGCCGCGGGCAGTTTCTCCATCCTGCCGCTGGGCATGCGCGTACTGGAGAAGATCAACCGCATTATCCGCGAGGAACAGAACCGCGCCGGCGCCATCGAGATCCTGATGCCGACGGTGCAGTCCGCAGACCTGTGGATCGAGAGCGGCCGCTACAACGCCTATGGCAAGGAGATGCTGCGCATCAAGGACCGGCACGACCGGGCGATGCTCTACGGTCCGACAAACGAGGAGATGGTAACCGACATTTTCCGCAGCTACGTCAAGTCCTACAAGGACCTGCCGCTCAACCTCTACCACATCCAGTGGAAGTTCAGGGACGAGGTCAGGCCGCGCTTCGGCGTCATGCGCGGGCGCGAGTTCCTGATGAAGGACGCCTATTCCTTCGATCTCGATTTCGAGGGCGCCAGGGCCTCTTACAATCGCATGTTCATCGCCTATCTTCGCACCTTCCGGCGTATCGGCCTGCAATCGATCCCGATGCGCGCCGATACCGGTCCGATCGGCGGCGACCTGTCGCATGAGTTCATCATCCTGGCCGAGACCGGCGAGTCGGAGGTCTTCTGTCATCGCGACTACATGGATCTGACCGTACCCGGCGCCGACACCGACTTCGGCGACGACGCCCGGATCGCCGCCATCGTCAAGCAGTGGACCACGCCCTATGCGGCGACCGACGAGATGCATGACGAGGCCGTATGGGCCACCATTCCGGAAGGTGACCGGCTGGCGGCAAGGGGCATCGAGGTCGGCCACATCTTCCATTTCGGAACAAAGTATTCCGAGCCGATGGGCGCCACCGTCGCCGGTCCCGACGGCAAGGAGCACGCGGTTTCCATGGGCTCCTACGGCATCGGTCCGACGCGCCTCCTGGCCGCCATAATCGAGGCCTCCCATGACGATGACGGAATCATCTGGCCGGAATCGGTCGCGCCATTCGATGTGGTGATCATCAACATGAAACCCGGTGACGCCGACTGCGACGGCATGTGCGACCGCCTGGAGAAGGCGCTGACACTCAATGGCCGCGATGTGCTGGTTGACGATACCGACCAGCGTCCGGGAGCCAAATTCGCCACCGCCGACCTGATCGGCGTGCCCTGGCAGCTCATCGTTGGTCCGCGCGGCGTCGCCGCCGGCCAGGTCGAGGTCAAGAACCGCCGCACCGGCGAGCGCTCCGCCGTCACGCCCGAAGCCGTTGCCGCGGCGATGAACGCCGATTGATGGCAGGGGCGGCGACAACGTCCGGCGCAAGGCCTTTCGGCGCTTTCGAGCGTATGGTGGCGTGGCGCTACCTGCGCTCCCGCCGCAAGGAAACGGTGATCTCCGTCATCGCCTCGATCTCGTTCATCGGCATCATGCTCGGCGTTGCGACGTTGATCATCGTCATGGCGGTGATGAACGGTTTCCGCGAGGAACTGCTGACCCGGATACTGGGCATCAACGGACATTTGATCGTCCAGCCCATCGACAGCCCGCTGCATGACTACGCCGATCTGTCGGCCCGCTTCGAAAGTATTGACGGCGTTAGGGCCGCGATCCCGCTGGTGGAGGGCCAGACACTGGCGTCGGGCCGCGTAGGCGCCGGCACCGGCGCGCTGGTACGCGGCATCCGCGAGGCCGATCTGGCGAAACTGTCGCTGGTGTCGACCGGTGTGCGCCAGGGAACGCTGGAGGGGTTCGACAGTGCCGAAGGGGTGGCGATCGGTACCCGCATGGCCGAGAATCTGGGCCTTGGCCTCGGCGACTCGCTGACGCTGGTCTCGCCCGAAGGCGACGTGACGCCGTTCGGCACCACGCCGCGTGTCAAGGCCTATCCGGTTACCGCCATCTTCGAGATCGGCATGTCGGAATATGATTCGAGCATCGTGTTCATGCCGCTTGCCGAAGCGCAGCTTTATTTCAATTCGGAGGGCGTGGCGCAGTCGATCGAAGTGTTCGCCGACGATCCCGACAATGTCGATGCGCTGCGTCAGCCGATCGAGGAAGCAGCCGCGCGCCAGGTCTTCGTGAGCGACTGGCGGCAGCGCAACCGTACCTTCTTCTCCGCCCTCGAGGTCGAACGCAATGTCATGTTCATGATCCTGACGCTGATCGTGCTGGTCGCCGCGCTCAACATCATTTCCGGACTGATCATGCTGGTGAAGGACAAGGGTCACGACATCGCCATCCTGCGCACCATGGGGGTGACGCGCGGCGCGATCCTGCGCATCTTCCTGATGACCGGCGCGGCGATCGGCATCGTCGGCACGCTGGCCGGCGTTCTGCTCGGCGTCATCGTCTGCCTCAATGTCGAATCGATCCGCCAGTTCTTCTCCTGGCTCTCCGGCACGACGCTGTTCAACCCCGAGCTTTATTTCCTAAGCCAGTTGCCGGCCCGGATGGATGCGGGCGAAACCGTCTCCGTCGTTGCTATGGCGGTCGTCCTGTCCTTCGTCGCCACGCTGTTTCCCGCCTGGCGTGCCGCCCGGCTCGACCCGGTCGAGGCGCTGAGATACGAATGATGGCGGAAAGCACGGTGCTTGAACTGAAGGGCGTCGCCCGCCGCTACCGGCAGGGGCCGAAGGTGCTCAATATCCTCGACGGCGTCGATTTCAAGCTGCGCGCCGGCGAGATGGTGGCGCTGGTGGCGCCGTCGGGCGCCGGCAAGTCGACGCTGCTGCATGTTGCCGGCCTGCTGGAACGACCCGACGCCGGCGAGGTCGTCGTGGCGGGTGAAAGCTGCGGCGGGCTTGGCGACGACGCACGCACGGCCAAGCGGCGCAACGAGATCGGCTTCGTCTACCAGTTCCACCACCTGCTGCCGGAATTCTCGGCACTGGAAAACATCATGCTGCCGCAGCTCGTCCACGGCCTGTCGAAGGCGGATGCCGCCACGCGCGCCAGCCAGTTGCTTGATTACATGAAGATCGGCGATCGCGCCGAGCATCGCCCGTCGGAACTGTCGGGCGGCGAACAGCAGCGCGTGGCGATCGCCCGCGCGGTGGCCAACGCGCCGCAGATCCTACTGGCCGACGAGCCGACCGGCAATCTCGACCCGGATACGTCGTCCTACGTTTTCGACGCGCTGGCCGCGCTGGTGCGCCAGTCGGGGCTGGCCGCGCTGATCGCCACCCACAACCACGCGCTCGCCAGACGCATGGACCGGCGCATCACGCTAAAGGATTCCATGATCGTTGCCATGTGAGGCGGCTTGTCACCCGGCAGGTGGCGTACCGCCGATCAGTCGCGTCACTTCGTCTGCGGCGCGGCAAACCTTGTCGCCGATCCCGTCGAGCGCCTCGTCGGGAAAGCGCACTGTCGGGCCCGAAACCGAAATGCCCGCCACCGCCTCGCCATAGGCGTTGAAGATCGTCGCCGCCACGCAGCGCATTCCGTCATAGCGTTCCTCGTTGTCGAGCGACCAGCCGCGCCGGCGGATCTCGTCGAGATCGGCGAACAGTGCCTCCGGCGTCGCGCAGGTCCGCTCGGTGTGGCGGACAAGCCCGGTGCGATGGACCAGTCTCTCGACCTCGGCGCGCGGTGCGTTGGCGAGCAGCGCCTTGCCGATGCCGGAGGAATGCATCGGGCTGCGGCTGCCCGGCCGGTAGAAGGCGCGGATCGGATTGTGCGTCTCCACCTGGCTGATGAACACGACGTCGCCGCCGTCGGCGATAGCCAGGTTCGCGGTCTCGCCGGTTTCCTCCATCAGCCGGCGCATCTGCCGGATCGACGCCTCGACAAGGTTGGTCCGCACCAGAAAGGCGCTGCCGACGCGGAATGCCTCGATGCCGACAGACCATTCCTGGCTGATGTCGTCGAGGTCGGCAAAACCCTGTTTCTGCAGCGTACTGAGAATGCGGTGGGCCGAGGAAGGGGCCATGTCCAGCCGGCCGGAGAGATCGGTCAGCGTGAGACCGCGCGATCTGGCCAGTTCCTTCATCAGCGTCAAGCCCCTGTCGAGCGCCTGCACGGTGCCCGTCTGCGGCTCGTGAAACAGCGATTTGGGTCTGCCGCGACCGCGCTTTTGGCGGGGTTCCATTGCCATTCATGTCTCCTGGGTTTGCAAAAAGAAAAAATTCCCGGGCGGAAAAATCCTCCAATTATGAAAAAACAAAGCCGTTTCAAAACAGAAGGATAGTGCAATAAAATTGAAAATGGAAAAATTTTTCAGAAAAATTGCAAAAATATGGTGACGGTGTAGGATTTCCCCATAACCAGATTTGGAGATGCCGCCATGACCGGCCAGAATCCCGTCTTTATCCCCGGACCGACCAACATTCCCGATCGCCTGCGCCACGCGATGAACACGCAGACGATGGATCACCGCGCGCCGGATTTCGTCGATTTTTTCGAGCCGCTGTTCAAGGACCTTAAGAAGATCTTCAAGACCGAGACCGGGGCCGTGATCACCTTCCCCTCCAGCGGCACGGGCGGCTGGGAGGCGTCCGTCACCAATACGCTGTCGCCGGGCGACAAGGTCCTGGTTGCCCGCTTCGGCATGTTCTCGCACCGCTGGATCGATCTGTGCCAGCGCCACCGCCTCGATGTCGAAGTGATCGAGTGCGAATGGGGCACCGGCGCGCCGGCCGACCTCTACGGCGAGAGGCTCGCCGCCGACAAGAACCACGAGATCAAGGCGGTTCTCGTCACCCACAACGAGACGGCGACCGGGGTCAGAAGCGACATCGCTGCGGTTCGCCGGGCGATGGATGCCTGCAACCACCCCGCCATGCTCTATGTCGACTGCGTCTCGTCGCTGGCCTCGATGGATTTCTGCATGGACGAGTGGGGCGTCGATCTCGCCGTTTCGGGTTCGCAGAAAGGCTTCATGCTGTCGACCGGCATGGCCATCGTCGGTGTCAGCCAGAAGGCGCTGAAGGCCACCGAAACCGCCGAGTGCCCGCGCTGCTTCTTCGATTTCCGCGACATGCGCGCAGCCAATGCCAAGGGCGGCTATCCCTATACCCCGCCGATCCAGTTGATGCACGGTCTGCGCGAGAGCCTCGACATGCTGCTGGACGAGGGGCTGGAGAACGTCTTTGCCCGCCATCACCGTATCGCCGAGGGCATTCGCCGGGCGATCTCGGCCTGGGGCCTGAAACTGTGCGCCCGTTCGCCGGAACTCTACTCCGACACCGTCAGTGCGATCTACGTTCCTGAAGGTTTCGACAGCGACAAGCTGACCAATCTTGCCTATGACAAATACGGCGTTTCCTTCGGCGTCGGTCTTGGACAGATGGCGGGCAAGGCATTCCGCATCGGCCATCTCGGCTCGTTGACTGACGTGATGGCGTTGTCGGGTGTTGCCACCATCGAAATGGCGATGAAGGATCTGAACTACCCGGTCGAACTGGGGGCCGGTGTTGCCGCCGCGCAGGAATACTACCGCAACTCGGTCGGAATGGCCGACGCAAAAGCAGCCTGAACCGGGAACCGGCGAGATGATCATACCCACCTATGACGATATGCTCGAGGCGCATGAGCGCATCAAGCCGCATATCCGGCGCACGCCGATCCGGACTTCCGATTACCTCAATGAACTGACCGGCGCGCAACTGTTCTTCAAGTGCGAGAACTTCCAGGAGCCGGGCGCCTTCAAGGTGCGTGGCGCCACCAACGCGGTCTTCGGCCTCGACGAGGGCCAGGCGAAGAAGGGCGTCGCCACCCACTCGTCGGGCAATCACGCCTCGTGTCTGTCCTACGCCGCCATGCTGCGCGGCATTCCGTGCAACGTGGTCATGCCTCGCACCGCGCCGCAGGCCAAGAAGGACACGGTGCGCCGCTATGGCGGCAAGATCACCGAATGCGAACCGTCGACGTCCTCGCGGGAAGCGACCTTTGCCGAGGTGCAGGCGGAAACCGGCGGCGACTTCGTGCACCCTTACAACGACCCGCGCGTGATTGCCGGCCAGGGCACCTGTTCGAGGGAGCTGGTCGAGCAGGCCGACGGGCTGGACATGGTTGTCGCCCCGATCGGCGGCGGCGGCATGATTTCCGGCACCTGCCTGACGCTTTCGACCCTGGCGCCGGAAACCAGGGTGATCGCCGCGGAGCCGGAGCAGGCTGACGATGCCTATCGCAGTTTCAAGGCCGGCCACATCATCGCCGACGATGCGCCGAAAACCATCGCCGACGGGTTGCTGGTGCCGCTGAAGGACTTGACGTGGCACTTCGTCTCGAACCATGTCTCCGACATTTTCACGGCCTCCGACGAGGAGATCGTCGAGGCGATGAAGATCACCTGGAAACACCTCCGGATCGTGATGGAGCCGTCGTCCGCCGTTCCGCTGGCCACCGTCATCAAGAACCCCGACACCTTCCGCGGCAAGCGCGTCGGTGTCATCATCACAGGCGGAAATGTCGATCTCGACAAACTGCCATGGCTCATCTGAAGGGAGCGACTCAAATGAATGCGCCGGTCAATTTTGACAATCTCGAAGTCGGTTTCGACGTACCAGCCTTACCGGGCATGGATGAGGCTGATATCCAGACCCCGTGCCTCGTGCTCGACCTCGACGCGCTGGAGCGCAACATCAAGAAGATGGGCGACTACGCCAAGGCCCACGGCATGCGGCACCGCGTTCACGGCAAGATGCATAAATCCGTCGATGTCGCCAAACTGCAGGAGAAGCTCGGCGGCGCCGTCGGGGTGTGCTGCCAGAAGGTTTCCGAAGCCGAGGTATTCGTTCGCGGCGGCATCAAGGACGTGCTGGTCTCCAACCAGGTTCGCGATCCGCGCAAGATCGATCGCCTGGCCCAGCTCCCCAAGCTCGGCTCGCGCATCATCGTGTGTGTCGACGACATCGCCAATGTGGCGGAACTTTCGGCCGCCGCGCAAAAACACGGAACGACGCTCGAAGTGTTTGTCGAGATCGATTGCGGCGCGGGTCGCTGCGGCGTCACCACGTCCCAGGACGTTGTGGCGCTTGCCAAGGCGATCGATGCCGCCCCGGGCCTGAAGTTCACGGGAATTCAGGCCTATCAGGGCGCGATGCAGCACCTCGACAAATATGAGGACCGCAAGGCGAAACTCGATATCGCCATCGAGATGGTCGACAGCGCGGTCAAGGCGCTCAAATCGGTCGGGCTCGAGCCGGAACTCGTTTCGGGCGGCGGCACCGGTTCCTATTATTTCGAATCCAATTCGGGCGTTTACAACGAATTGCAGTGCGGTTCCTACGCGTTCATGGATGCCGACTACGGCCGCATTCTCGACAAGGACGGCAAGCGCATCGACCAGGGGGAATGGGAAAATGCCTTCTTCATCCTGACCCAGGTGATGAGCCACGCCAAGGCCGACAAGGCGATCTGCGATGCCGGTCTGAAGGCCCAGTCGGTCGATAGCGGCCTTCCGGTCGTCTATGGGCGCGACGATGTGAAATACATCAAGTGTTCGGATGAGCACGGCGTCATTGAGGATGCCAGCGGCGTTTTGAAGGTCGGCGAGAAGCTGCGCCTCGTCCCCGGTCACTGCGATCCCACCGCCAATGTTCACGACTGGTATGTCGGCGTGCGCGGCGGCAAGGTCGAAACCGTCTGGCCGGTTTCCGCTCGCGGCAAGGCCTATTGAGGCGGTTGCGATGCTGATCGTTCCGGAGGATGTCTGCAAGCAGGTCGTCGACCGCGGGAGCGCGTTCGAGGCGGTGGAGGCGGTGTTCGGCGCCATGGCGACGGGCGAAGCCTGGAACTTCCCGGTCGTGCGCGAGGCGATCGGCCATGCCGATGCGCTCTACGGTTTCAAGTCGGGCTTCGACCGCGCCGGGCTGGTGCTCGGCGTGAAGTCGGGCGGCTACTGGCCCGGCAACATGGCGAAGGGACTGACCAACCACCAGTCGACCGTCTTCCTGTTTGATCCCGATACCGGACAGTTGTCGGCGCTGGTCGGCGGCAACTATCTGACGGCCGTGCGCACCGCTGCGGCAAGCTCGGTGTCGATCGCCCATCTCGCCCGCAAGGACGCGAAGGTGCTCGGCATGATCGGCGCCGGCCACCAGGCCGCGTTCCAGTTGCGCGCCGCCGCAGAACAGCGGAATTTCGACAAGGTCGTGGCCTGGAACCTGCATACCGACATGCTGCCGGCGCTGGGCAGGGTGGCCGAGGAGATCGGCCTGCCGTTTGAGGCTTTGGAGAGGGAGGCTCTCGGGGAGGAAGCCGACGTGATCATCACGATCACGTCGGCCCACGACGCGCTTCTGATGCGCGACTGGGTCAAACCCGGCACCCACATCGCCTGCATGGGCACCGACACCAAGGGCAAGCAGGAGGTCGATCCGGCGCTCGTCGCCGCCGCCACCGTGTTCACCGACGAGGTCGCCCAGTCGGTCACCATCGGCGAATGCCAGCACGCGGTCGCAGCCGGCCTGATCGGTGAGGGCGACATCACGCCGATCGGCGCCGTCATCAACGGCGCCCATCCGGGTAGGTCCAGCGACGAGGAGATCACGCTCTTCGACGGTACCGGCGTCGGCCTGCAGGACCTCGCCGTCGCCTTCGTGGCGGCCAACGCCGCCAGGGCGCAGGGCCTGGCGCAGGAGGTCGCGCTCTAAGGGCACGCCGGCCTCCCGCTTCCTGCCGGCCCGCTCTCCGGACATGCCCATACCCGGCGCATCGCGTATGTCGATTTGCGTTTGAGCAAGAACGCAACTCGCATCGAACTCGCCTTGACTCCAGAACAAAAGTAGAACATATAGCGATCAAACAGCTAATGGGAGCCAGAAATGCTGGAAATCGCTCAGGACGTCGTCGCACTTGTTTCGGTCAGCATGTTCATCGTCACCATGGCCATGTGGATCGGCGCGTTCTAGTTTTCCCGCCGGCCGAAGTCCTCGCAGGCCACAGCCGGCGGGTCGGCATGTAGGGTGCTCGCGTTCCTCCCGACCGGATACGGTCAGGGATGCTGGCCGCATGATCGGCGGGGTCGCGGGCAGGATGCCTGTTGAAACCGGGAACAAAGGGCCCGTGCTCTGGACAGGGCGGTGGCGAACCGTGACACTTCCAGCCGAGGACAAACGATTCTTCGGTGAAGCGGAATGGCGGACGATCGATCGAATGGCGGCCAGTCGGTAACGCAGGAGGATTCGGCCGGGCAGGGCGCGCGCCGCTTCATCCATTTGCGGGTGCATTCGGCCTATTCGCTGCTCGAGGGCGCTCTGCCGGTCGACCGCATCGTCGCCCATGCGGTCAGCAACGACAGCCCGGCGATCGCGGTCACCGACAGCAACAATCTGTTCGGCGCGCTCGAATTCGCCCAGAAGGCGGTAAAAGCCGGCGTTCAGCCGGTCGTCGGCTGTCAGCTCGATATCGATTTCGGCGACGATCCAGACTGGCCGGGCGAGGCCGCCCGCCCGCGCGACGGCCACAGGCCGTCGCTGTTGCGCCTGGTGCTGATCGCCGCGAACGAGGCGGGCCACGCCAATCTGGTGCGCATCGTCTCCAGCGCCTATCTCGACAAGGCCGCCGAAGCGCCGGTTCATGTCTGCGCGGCGGCGCTGAAGCAGTTTTCCGCCGGTATCATCTGCCTGACCGGCGGCCCCGGCGGCCCGGTCGATGCCGCGCTCGCGGCCGGCCACGGCGACCAGGCCGCCGCAAGGCTTGACTGGCTGAAGCGCGCTTTCGGCGACCGTCTCTATGTCGAGTTGCAACGGCACGAGGGCCATGACCGCGACACGGAGGCGCAGCTCGTCGACCTCGCCTATCGGGCCGAACTGCCGCTGGTCGCCACCAACAACGCCTTCTTTCCGGGGCGCGGCGACTATGATGCGCACGATGCGCTGATGGCGATCGCCGCTGGTTCGGTGGTTGCCGACGACAACCGCCGCCGGCTGACACCGGACCACTATTTGAAGACCCAGGCCGAGATGATCGCGCTCTTTGCCGACCTGCCCGAGGCGGTCGACAACACGGTCGAGATCGCCCGGCGCTGCAGCTATTTCCCGCAGACGCGCGCGCCGATCCTGCCGCGCTTCGTCATCTCCGGCACCGATGCCGCCGATGCGGTCGCGGAGGAGGCCGCCGCGCTGCGGGCGTCGGCCGAAAAGGGGCTTGCCGCGCGGCTGGAGGCCTTCGGCATGGCCGAGGGCTTCGGCGAGAAGGACTACCGCGAGCGCCTCGACTACGAGCTCGGCGTCATCGAGCGCATGCAGTATCCGGGCTATTTCCTCATCGTCGCCGACTTCATCCAGTGGGCGAAATCGAGGGACATCCCCGTCGGCCCCGGTCGCGGTTCGGGCGCCGGCTCGCTCACCGCCTGGGCGCTGACCATCACCGACGTCGATCCGCTGCGCTTCTCGCTGCTGTTCGAGCGCTTCCTCAATCCCGACCGCGTGTCGATGCCCGACTTCGACATCGACTTCTGCCAGGAGCGCCGCGACGAGGTGATCCGCTACGTGCAGGAGAAATACGGCCGCGACCAGGTGGCCCAGATCATCACCTTCGGAACGTTGCAGGCGCGCGCCGTGCTGCGCGATGTCGGCCGCGTTCTGCAGATGCCCTACGGCCAGGTCGACCGGCTCACCAAAATGGTGCCGGCCAATCCGGCCAATCCGGTGACGCTCGCCAAGGCGGTCGAGGACGAGCCGCGCTTTGCCGAGGAGATCGCGCGCGAGCCGATCGTCGAGACGCTGATCGATATTGCCGGCCGGCTGGAGGGGCTCTACCGCCACGCCTCCACCCACGCCGCCGGCATCGTCATCGGCGACCGGCCGCTGTCGGAACTGGTGCCGATGTATCGCGACCCGCGCTCCGACATGCCGGTCACCCAGTACAACATGAAATGGGTCGAGCAGGCCGGGCTGGTGAAATTCGACTTCCTCGGCCTGAAGACGCTGACCGTGCTGGAGACGGCGGTTCGCCTGGTGCGCCGGCGCGGCATCGAGATCGATCTCGCCAAGATACCGCTCGATGACGACGAGACCTATGAGATGCTGTCGCGCGGCGAGGTGGTCGGCGTGTTCCAGGTGGAAAGTGCGGGCATGCGCAAGGCGCTGCTCGGCATGAAGCCCGACCGCATCGAGGACATCATCGCGCTGGTGGCGCTCTACCGGCCGGGGCCGATGGAGAACATCCCCACCTACAACGCCCGCAAGCACGGCGAAGAGGAGATGGCCTCGATCCACCCGAAGATCGACCATCTGGTGAAGGAGACCCAGGGCGTCATCGTCTACCAGGAACAGGTGATGCAGATCGCCCAGGAACTGGCCGGCTACTCGCTCGGCGAAGCCGACCTGCTGCGCCGCGCCATGGGCAAGAAGATCCGCGCCGAGATGGACCAGCAACGCACCCGCTTCGTCGACGGTTCGGTGGAGCGCGGCGTCGGCCGGCCGCAGGCCAACATGATCTTCGACCTCCTGGCCAAGTTCGCCGATTACGGCTTCAACAAGTCGCACGCCGCGGCCTATGCCATCGTCTCCTACCAGACGGCCTACATGAAGGCGCATCATCCGGTCGAGTTCCTCGCCGCCTCGATGACGCTCGACATGTCGAACACAGACAAATTGTCGGACTTCCGCCAGGACGCGATCAGGCTCGGCATCGAGGTGGTGGCGCCGTCGGTGACAAGTTCCTATCGCGACTTCGAGGTCGGCGACAACCGCATCTACTATTCGCTCGCCGCCATCAAGGGCGTCGGCGACGCGGCGGTCGAGCACATCGTCGAAAAGCGTGAGGAGCAGGCTTTCGCGAGCCTTGAGGATTTCTGCCGCAGGGTCGACCCGCGCATCGTCGGCAAGCGGGTGCTCGAAAGCCTGGTTGCCGCCGGCGCTCTCGACTGCTTCGGCCATGACCGTGCCGCCATGATCGCCGGGCTGGAGCGGCTGATGGGGCTTTCGGCACGCGCCCATGAGGACGCGGTGATGGGCCAGGGCGACATTTTCGGCGCCGGCGGCGATGCCGCGCCGGGCCTGCAGCTTCCCGCCGCCGAGCCGTGGCTGCCGGCCGAAAAGCTGCACCGCGAATTCCAGAGCGTCGGCTTCTACCTGTCGGCGCATCCGCTCGACGAATACAAGTCGGCGCTCGAAAAGATGCGGGTCCAGGACTGGGCGAGCTTCGAGATCGCGGTCAAGCGCGGCGCCGTCGCCGGACGGCTCGCCGGCACGATCACCGCCAAGCAGGAGCGCAAGACGCGCACGGGAAACCGCATGGGCGTGGTGCAGATTTCCGACACCACGGGCCAGTTCGAGGCAGTACTGTTCTCCGAGGCGCTGGCGCAGTATCGCGACATGCTGGAGCCCGGCAATTCGGTGGTCATCACGGTCTCGGCGGAAGACCGGCCGGAGGGCATCAACCTGCGCATCCAGACGGTGCAGTCGCTGGAGGAGGAGGCCGGCCGGGTACAGAACGCCATGCGGATCTTCGTGCGCGACCCGGCGCCGGTCGCCAATCTCTCCGCCCAGCTCGACGCTTCCGGCTCCGGCGAGGTTAGTGTCATCGTCATCAGGGATCAGGCCGAAGGCGAGATCGAGATCGCCCTGCCGCACCGCTACCAGGTATCGCCGCGCATCGCCTCGGCCATGCGCGCGGTTCCCGGCGTCGTCGACGTCGAGATGGTTTAGGGTCGCTCATCGTCGGCTGCTCACGACGTGTCCGGCTTGTTCAGCGCCGAACAAGCGAGCGCGTGGCATTCGGCAAGCACGCCGTCGACGGCGTGGCGCGGTCGGGCGCGATAGCCCGGCGGCTTGCCGGGACGCAGGCCGGTGGCGCGGAAAGGGCGGCGGCCCTGGCGATCCGGGTCGCCCGCCGCTTTGAACGACCGCCGCCGCGCTTCGGCGCGCACCTTATGCCGGACGAGCCGGTTTGCCTGGCCGGGCAGATCGTCGAGCGCGCATTTGAGTGCGGCGAGGCGGCGGCGCAGCCTTGCTGCCGCAACCGCATCGCTCGCCGACGGTTTCGCCGGCAGCGGATGACGGTCGAGGACGCCGGGCAGGCTGATGCGCGGCAGGCCGGCGGACCGGCCGCGGACGTGACGGTCGAAGCGCCGCAGCGGGTCGAAGAGCGGGAAGGTTGGCAGGCACCGAACCGATCTCCCCGCTTGAGGCGAGGTCCGAAGGACGGGTCGAGCCACGGGTCTCGATCCCAAGGTCGGCGCCTCAAGGGGGGAGATCGGCGGTTGCGCGTCCGGAACCGTCATTGTCGCCGCCATTGCCACGATCAGCCGCCGGGCGGCGGCCTCGGCCGGGCGCAAAAGGCGAAGAACAGCGTTGCGGACGAGGCGCGGCAGCGTCGCGGCGGCAGCGCCGCCGAAACCGGCGTAGTGACAGAGCTCGGCGACGATTGCGACAAGCGCCAGCCGGTTGTGCTCGACTGTCCGTTCCATGCCTGACGCCAAATGCCCGCTCCTTTCCCGCTTCAAAGACCGGCGACAAGCATAGGAAGATGGCGGCGGGCGTGGATGAAACCGCTTCCAGCCGCCCGGCAACCAACAGCAAAATCACCGGGCTGGCGCGAAGCAAGCGCCGGATTTGTCCACGCGGAAGGCCCGTGGCGCAGTCAACCTGTTCAGTGTCGGCTCTCGCACAGCGAGTGATCGGCAAGCGCCCGGATGACGTCGCAATTGCCGATCTCGCCGCCGTCGCAGGCCGATGCGATGCGCGCCAGCTCCCGTTCCAGCCGCTTCAACCGGGCGATCTTCGCCCTGACCGCGGCAAGGTGCTCGCCGACGATGCGGTCGGCGTCGCCGCAGGGCCGGCGCGGGTGTTCGCTGAGCCGGATCATGTCGCGGATGGCGCTGATCGACAGGCCGAGATCGCGGCTGTGCTTGATGAACGACAACCGTTCGAGCCCGTCGGCGCCGTAGCGCCGCTGGTTGCCGTCGGTGCGGCCGTCCGCGCTGATCAGCCCCATCTGTTCGTAGTAGCGGATGGTCGGGATCTTCACCCCGGTGCGCATGGAAAGATCGCCGATCGAAAACATGGGACGAAACCCCTTGAACCTATAGCTGCTAGAGACATTAGATAGGGAGCGGGCAATTGCAAGAGGAACCTGCAGATGAGCGCGTCCTGCGGTCACAATCACGAATTTTCCGGCCTGTCGGCCGACTACAAACGCCGCCTGTGGCTGGTGATCGCCATCAATGCCGCCATGTTTGCCGTCGAGATGGCCGCCGGCCGGGTGGCGGGCTCGCAGGCGCTGCAGGCCGATGCGCTCGATTTCTTCGGCGACGCGGCCACCTATGCGGTGTCGCTGGCGGTGATCGGCGCCTCGCTCAGGGTGCGCGCCGGCGCCGCGCTCGCCAAGGGCGCAAGCCTGCTTTTGATGGGGCTCTGGGTGTTCGGCTCGACCGGCTACCGGGTGTTCTATCTCGGCGTGCCGGAAGCCGGCATCATGGGCGCCATCGGCTTTCTGGCGCTCGCCGCCAATGTGGCGAGCGTGCTGCTGTTGATGCGCTACCGCGACGGCGACGCCAATGTGCGCTCGGTGTGGC
The DNA here is from genome assembly GCA_041397625.1 of Rhizobiaceae bacterium. GTDB lineage: Bacteria > Pseudomonadota > Alphaproteobacteria > Rhizobiales > Rhizobiaceae > JAWKWH01. The sequence goes on along the minus strand of JAWKWH010000002.1, from coordinate 498,804 downwards.
TGTGCTCGCGCAATGATGCCATCGGCAATGTCGCCGTTATGGTCGCGGCACTCGGCGTGTGGGGCAGTTCGACCGGATGGCCGGATATCGCGGTGGCGACCGTGATGGCGGGCCTGTTCCTGTCGTCGGCGGTACAGATCCTGCGGGCCGCCTGGCACGAGTGGCAGACGGCGGCCGCGGAGCCGGACCGTCATGCCGACGGCACGCCTCACACGTCGTGATCGCGCTGCGGCCGGGCATTGCGGCCGCGGCCGAACGTGTAGCCGGTTTCCACCGCTTCGCGGCCGAACTTGTCGCGCACCGCATCGATAGCGCCTTCGGCGATGGCGCGCTTTCGCGCCGGAACGTCGACAAGGTCCGGCGGATCGGCGCGGTCGTCGCCGGAGAGGTCGGAAACGCCGATACCGAGCAGGCGGAATTTCGTCCCGTCCGTTTCCTTGCGCAGCAGTTCCAGCCCGGTCGAGAAGATGCGGTCGGCGAGCCGGGTCGGGTCGGCAAGCTGGCGGCTGCGGGTGCGGATCCTGAAGTCGCGGGTCTTGAGCTTCAGTACGACGGTGCGGCCGGCCAGATGCTTGCGCTTCAGCCGTTCCGACACCTTCTCCGACAGCGCCCGCAAAACCGGCACAAGATCGTCGAGCGAGGCCAGGTCGTCGTTGAACGTCGTTTCCGACGAGATGCTTTTTGCCGCACTGTGGCTGCTGACGCTGCGCGTGTCCTGGCCACGCGACAGGTGATAGAGCCGGTCGCCCATCGTGCCGTAGGCGCGCATCAGCGTTTCGCGCTCCATGGTCTGCAACTGGCCGATGCGGCGGATGCCGTCGCGGGCAAGCGTGGCCTCGAACGCCTTGCCGACGCCCCAGATCAGGCTCACCGGCTTGTCGGCCAGGAACGCCAGCGCCTCGGCCCGGCCGATTACCGAAAAACCGCGCGGCTTCTCGAAATCCGACGCCACTTTGGCGAGGTACTTGCAGTAGGACAGGCCGACCGACAGCGTGATGCCGATTTCAGCCTCCGCCCGCCTGGCGAAACGGGCAAGCACGCGCGCCGGCGGTTCGCCGTGCATCCGCTCGGTACCGGAAAGGTCGAGGAACGCCTCGTCGATGGAGATCGGCTCGACGGCCGGCGTCAGCGTTCGCATCATCTCGCGCACCTCGCGCCCGACGGCGGCGTATTTTTCCATGTCGGGCTTGATCACCACCGCATGCGGGCAGGCTTCCAGCGCCTTGAACATAGGCATCGCCGAATGCACGCCGTTGATGCGGGCGATGTAGCAGGCCGTCGACACGACGCCGCGCCGGCCGCCGCCGACGATCACCGGCTTGTCGCGCAACTCCGGCTTGTCGCGCTTTTCGACCGAGGCATAGAAGGCGTCGCAGTCGATATGGGCGATGGCAAGATCGTAAAGTTCGCCATGGCGGGCGATACGCGGGCTGCCACAGGCCGTGCAACGTCTCGCCGTTCCCGGCTGCGGCGTCAGGCAGTCGCGGCAAAATCCGTGTTCCGGCTTGTTGACAGCGTTCGGCATTGATGTGAACATACCAAGAACAAAAGCATGGCGCATCCGTTTTGGTCGCTGGGGAATGCGCGCTGGAGGACTATGGCATGACGATCGACATCGTACCACTGACGCCGGAGCGTTGGCAGGCTTTCGCCGACCTGTTCGGCGTACAGGGCGCCTGCTATGGCTGCTGGTGCACCTATTTCCGCCTGGCGCCGAAAGAGCGCAAGCAAAACGACCGCGACGCCAACAAGGCCTTCATCAAGGCCCGCATCATGGTGGGACCGCCGCCGGGCGTGCTGGCGATGGATGGCGGAAGGGCCATCGGCTGGCTGCAGGTCGGTCCGCGCGCCGACGTGCCGCAGTGGAACTCGCCGCGCCGGGTCTCCGCCCCACTCGACGACGCGCCGCCGGACGACGCGTCGGTCTGGGCGATGTCGTGCTTCTTCGTGGCGAAGGATGCGCGCCGGCGGGGCGTCACCCGCCGCCTGGTCGAGGGTGGCGTCGAATTCGCCCGCGCCAACGGTGCCCGACTGGTCGAGGCCTGCCCGATCGCCCATTCGAAGAGCCCGCTTGGGCTGTTCGTCGGCGCGGTCGGCGTGTTCCGCGAGGCGGAGTTCACGGAAATTACATCAAGAAAGGACAACAGGCCGTTGATGAGAAAGGAATTAATATAGTTCAAATACCAAGGTGACGTCGGGCGATCGCGCCGGCGTCGGGCCAGGTTTCGGCCGCGTGGATGTCGTCGTCGAGCGGCGGCAGCAGCGCGCGCATGCCGGCATGCGCCATCAGGTGCACGAGGCCGGCGTCCGGCAGGCTCTCGCGCACCGAGATCAGGTTGTGCGGGATGTCGTCGACGAAGGCGACCGGCCGCCCGCTTTCGCCGCGCAACCGGCCGAGCGCCGGCCCCTTGGCGGCTTCGGTGGTCAAAAGCGGATAGGGCAGGCCCAGCCGGTCGAGCAGGCGCCGGCGCGCGGCGCGGTGTCGGTGCGGCATGGCGGTCAGCATGACGATCTCGGCGGCGTCCGCCAGGCCGGTAATGGTGTCGATGGCGTGTTCGGCCGGCGTCTGCCAGGCTTCCTGGGCGGCGAAGAAGCCGTCGAGAAGGGCGGAAACGGTCTCGCGCGACGCGACGTCGCCGCTCTCCTGCGCTACCACATTGCCGTACAGGCGGAAGGACGCGGTGCGCAGATCGTAGCCCTCCGCGCCGAGGAACGCGGTGAACGGGCGGACGAACTCCAGCACCACCTCGTCGACGTCGAGCACCAGGAGCGGGCGCGCATCGCGCGCCAGTTCGTCGATCTGGCGGGCGGTTTCCGGATCGTCGCTCACGGCCCAGCCTGCTGTTCGCCGTCGCCGAGCGGCAGCGCGCGCAGCGCCATACCGACCGATTGCGGCTCCGCCCCCGTCGCCTCGCAAAACGCGATCAGCGTCGGTTCGTGGGCGGCGATGAACTGCAACACCCCGGCAAGGAACCCCGGTTCCGCCGCCGCTTCGCGGATCGCGGAAGCCTCGATGCCGGTCAATTGCAGGAAGCGCGGCAGCAGCGCCTCGCTCGACGCGATGAAGCCGAGCGCGTTGACGGCCAGAGCTTCGGCGGTTTCCTGGTCGATGGCGGTGTTTTTCATGGTTCTCCGGCCCTGCGCGGCCAAGCGATAGCCCGCCCGCGCCGGGTGGCGCAAGAGCCCGAGAAGTTTGCGTTTCGTCAATCAAATTGGGCTAGCCTTCTTCCCGATTTCAACGTGCGATCGACGACGACGCCGTAAAACAAGCGCCCACAAGGGGTTACGGGACCAGCATCGATGCCCAAGAAAGTGATGATCGTCGAGGACAACGAGCTCAACATGAAGCTCTTTCGCGACCTCATCGAGGCCAGCGGCTACGAGACCGTGCGCACACGCAACGGCCTGGAGGCGCTCGACCTGGCGCGCGAGCACAAGCCCGACCTGATCCTGATGGACATCCAGTTGCCGGAGGTCTCCGGCCTCGACGTCACGCGCTGGCTGAAGGAGGACGACGATCTGCACACGATTCCCGTGATCGCGGTCACCGCGTTCGCCATGAAGGGCGACGAGGAGCGCATCCGCCAGGGCGGCTGTGAAGCCTATATCTCCAAGCCGATCTCGGTGCCGCATTTCATCGAGACGATCAAATCCTATCTGGGCGATGCCTGAGTGCCGGCCGGCCCTTGGAATCGCCCTTGCAGAGAGTGAGACAGTATGACCGCGCGTATCCTGGTCGTTGACGATATTCCGGCGAATGTACGCTTGCTCGAAGCCCGACTGCTGGCCGAGTATTTCGACGTCGTCACCGCGCTCGACGGCCAGGAGGCGCTCGACATCTGCGCCAGTGGCCAGATCGACGTGGTGCTGCTCGACGTGATGATGCCCGGCATGGACGGGTTCGAGGTCTGCCGGCGCATGAAGGGCGACCCGGCGATGGCGCACATTCCCGTCATCATGGTCACCGCGCTCGACCAGGTCGCCGACCGGGTGCGCGGACTTGAGGCCGGCGCCGACGATTTCCTGTCGAAGCCGGTCAACGACCTGCAGCTCATGACCCGGGTCAGGAGCCTGGTGCGGCTGAAGATGCTGACCGACGAACTGCGCCTGCGCGCGGCCACGACCACGACGATCGGCCTGGAGGACCTGCTGGAGAGATCGGAGAGTTCCGAGCGTCCCAAGCCGCGCATCCTCCTGGTCGACGGCAGGAAATCCTCGCATGAGCGGCTGACGGACATGCTGGCGAAGTTCGCCGAGGTCGAACTGGAGACCAATCCGCATCAGGGCCTGTTCCGCGCCGCCGAGGGTGGGTATGAATGCATCATCGTATCGACGGCGTTTGCAGATTTCGATCCGCTCAGGCTCTGCTCGCAACTGCGCTCGCTCGACCGTACCCGTGCCACGCCGATCATGCTGATCGCCGACCAGGGCGAGGACAGCCTGGTGACCCGCGGCCTGGAGCTGGGCATCAACGATTATATCGTCCGCCCGGTCGACCGGCAGGAACTGCTGGCCCGCGCCCGCACCCAGATCCGCCGCAAGCGCTACAATGACGAGCTGCGCGCCAATGTCACCCAGTCGATCGAGCTGGCGGTGACCGACGGCCTGACCGGGCTGCACAACCGCCGCTATCTCGACAGCCACCTGCAGGCGCTGTTCGAGCGCGCGGTGTCGCGCGGCCGGCCGCTTTCCGTGCTGATGGCCGATCTCGACCGCTTCAAGGCGATCAACGACACCCATGGCCATGACGCCGGCGACCAGGTGCTGAAGGAATTCGCCAACCGGCTGCGCAAAAGCGTGCGCGGCATGGACCTCGCCTGCCGCTACGGCGGCGAGGAGTTCGTCGTCGTCATGCCGGACACCGATCCGGACGTCGCGAAAACCGTCGCCGAGCGGGTCAGGAGCGCCACCGCGGGCGCCCCGTTCGAGACCGCGAGCGGCCGCATCGAGGTCACCGTCAGCGTCGGCCTTTCGTCGCTGATCGCGCCGGCCGACACCATTCCGGCGCTGATGAAACGGGCCGATATCGCGCTCTACGAGGCCAAGAACGGTGGCCGCAATCGTGTCGTCGCCAAGGCGGCTTGATGGCGCGGTTTTCCCGCAGTCGATAAAATTTGCTTAAAAAACAACGCTTAACTGTAACAAACGATTGTCATAATCGCTGGTTAAGAAAGTGTTGATTTCCGCCGGGCGTTGCGCAAATGTTCACCCGGACGCTTAAGGGTGGGACCGATACGAGGCTTGTGCGGCTCACCTGACACAGATACCCCATGATGCTCAGGTCCGCCGCATCTCCTGGGTCCGTGGGGTCGGCCGGCCGGCGCTGGCACATAGTGGCCTCCTCGTACCGCTGCCAGATCGCCGACCGGCCCCCGATTTTTCCCGGTCAGATGCCGGGCAATAAAAACGCCGCTCGAAGGAGCGCCCCCAGAGTGCTGATGACTCCCCGGCATTGAACTGACCCCCGAAGGTTGGACACCAACCTTCGGGGGTCAGTTCAAAATCAACCGGGTTTGTCTGCGGTCTGACGGGGCTTTGGGCCCGTTTTTGTTCCGTGCCGGAAACGGTGCCGAGAACCCTTGTCTCAGTGCGGGGCGGGGCCCTTGGGCTCGTAGCTGCCGTCGGCCTTGCGCACGAACATCTCGCCGAGCTGCGGATGGCGTATCGGCTCGCCGGTCTCGTCGGGCAGCAGGTTCTGTTCCGACACGTAGGCGATGTATTCGGTTTCGGCGTTCTCGGCGAGCAGGTGGTAGAAGGGCTGGTCGCGGCGCGGGCGGATCTCGGCCGGAATGGCCTGATACCACTCCTCGGTATTGTTGAATTCCGGATCGACGTCGAAGATCACGCCGCGAAACGGAAACAGGCGGTGGCATACGACCTGGCCGATATGGAACTTCGCCGTTTTCATGCTCGATTTCGCTTCCGGATCAACGGGCTGCAACCTGCCCCCAAATTGGCGCAGCAATGCGGCGATTTCAATAGCGCGCCCGAAACCTGAATGTCGATACGGCCGGGTCGTTCCGGCTCCTCCGTCCCGATCGCTCAGCGCCGGACCCGGTCCCGAACCGACGAGACGAAATGCGAGAGGCCGCTGCCGGGCCGCATGCCCTCGCGCATGAAGACGCCGCGAAGCGGCGCGAACCCCGACAGCGCTGCCAGGCCGGCGCTGCGCGCGATCTGTGCCGGCAACAGGCCCGACAGCAGCGATTCGTTGAGCAGCGAAACCGCTGCGGTGCGCGCGACGATGTCGGGACGTCTTGCCCGGTCATAGGCCCTTAGTGCCGCCGCCGCACCCGGATCGTCCCGGTGCGCCACCGCCGCCGACACGAGATCGGCGGCGTCGCGTATACCGAGGTTCAGGCCCTGGGCGCCGATTGGCGGAAACACGTGCGCCGCTTCGCCGATAAGCGCGATGCGCCCGGCGGCGAAGGCCGACGGCAGGCCGCTCGACAGCGGATAGGCCTGACGCACGTCCTCCGCCGCCACCTTTCCCAGCATCGACTGCATGCGCTGCTCGATCCTGAGCGACAGATCCGCCAACGGCAGCGCCATCAGCGCCTCGGCCTCCACCGGCGTGACCACCCAGACCAGGCTCGATCGCTCGCCCGGCAACGGCACGACGGTGAACGGCCCTGTTTCGGTGTGGAATTCGGTCGAGATTCCGCCATGCGGGCGTTCGTGGGCAAACACGGTCACGAACGCCGATTGGCGGTAGGATCGGTTGCGGATCGAGATGCCCGCTGCCGCGCGCGCCGGCGAGTTGCGCCCGTCGGCTGCGGCGACAAGCTTCGCCGTCAGATCGCCGCCCGTTTCAAGCCTCGCCGTCACCCGCTCCGCCTGGGGCGACCAGGCCTCGACCAGCGCCTCGTGCCAGGCAATCTTCCGGCTATGCACCGCCGCAGCAAGGCTCGCATTGAGCACCCGGTTGGGAATGTTCATGCCGAAATGCGGTTCACCGATCTCGCCGGCGTGAAAGGTGGCGACCGGGCTGCGGATCAGCCGTTTCGTCGCATCGACGATGCGCATGACCTTGAGGGGCGCCGCCTTGCCGCCGAACCGGGTATCAAACCCCAGCCCCTCGAGCCGTTCGAGCGCCGGCCGCATCAGCGTCGTCGTCCGCACGTCGTCGGCGCGCGCCGGCGGGCCGGCGACGGCCGTGTCGAGGCCGGCTTCGTGGGCCAGGAGTGCCGCCACCAGTCCTGCCGGACCGGTGCCTGCCACCAGGATGTCGAATTCGGTCTTGCCGGCCATTGTCGAAGCCTCGGTTCCAGTATCGCCGTCTCGAAGGCCGCAGGCCTGTCTGGCGCGCCTCGTCGTCATCCTATATTGCTTGGGCCGCGGTGGGATCAATGAGACCAATTGCCCGGAGTGTTATTTGTCGGTGGCGCCAAACGATCAGGGTTTCGATCATCTCGACCGGCCGGGGCGGCTCGTTGCGCGCCTCGCATATGCTCCCGGAGGGATCGCCTATGGCGCGGTTTTCGCCCTGGTTGCCGCCGCCTGGGTCTTGTTGACCGCGATGGCAGCGGCGCTTCCGGTTTTGTCGGGCGGGCCGGGCGCGCGCCTGCTTTCGCTGCTGCCGGCCGTCGATCTGCCGCCGGTCTTCGATGCGTTGCTGGCGCTCTGCCTCGAACCCGTCTCGCCCGGCGCTGCCGGGTTTGCCGCGCTTGCCGCCATGTGGTTCCTGATGAGCGTGGCGATGATGCTGCCCTCGGCGGCGCCGCTGATCCGCACCTATTGCGAGATCGCCGATACCGCGCATGCGGCGGAAAAAACCGTCGCCCATCCGCTGTGGCTCGTCGTCGGCTATCTGGCGGTCTGGTTTGTGATCTCGCTCGTCTATGCCGGCTTGGGCATGCTTGCCGGCGGCTTTGCCGGTTCGACCGCGGGTCTGGCGCCCGCCGCCGCCCCGCTGGCGGTCGCCGCGCTGGCAATTGCCGGCCTTTACCAGTTCAGCGGTCTCAAACAGGCCTGCCTTGTCAAATGCCGCAATCCGTTCGCGATATTGTTCGCCAACTGGTCCGCCAGGCCGGCCGCGATCTTCCGCCTTGGCGCGGTCCAGGGCCTCTGGTGCTTCGGCTGCTGTTGGGCCTTGATGTTGGTCATGTTCGCCGTCGGCATGATGAACGTCTTCTGGATGGCGCTTCTTGCCGTCTTCACCCTGTTCGAGAAGTCCGGCAGCCCGCTGTTCCTTTCGCGCCTGGCCGGGGCGATATTGCTTGTCTGGGCGCTGGCAGTGCTATTAGTTTCGGGTTGACCTGCAAGGAGCGTGACGAGACATGGCTGTTGAAAGCTGGGCGATGAAGGGAGAGATGATCCTGTCCTGCAACTGCACGGTCTTCTGTCCATGCGTGTTGTCGCTGGGCCAGCATCCGCCGACAGAGGGCTATTGCCAGACTTGGGCCGGTTTCCGCATCGATGCGGGCCACTATGATGACGTCGACCTGTCCGGCATCAACCTCGGTCTGATCATGGAAATTCCCGGCTACATGAGTCGCGGCAACTGGACGGCCGGCCTTTTCATCGACAAGCGCGCCTCCATCTATGCGGAAAAGGCCATCGGCAAGATCTTCTCCGGCAAGGCCGGCGGCACGACATCGCTGTTGTCGATCATGGTCGGCAGTTTCCTCGGCATTCACCGCGAGCCGATCAGCTATGAAACCGACGGCAAGACGCGCATTTTCCAGATCCCGAAGATCATCGACGGCGCGATTACCCCGATCCGAGGCAATGACCGGGAAGGCGACACGGTCATCACCAATTCCGAATACTGGATCGCCGAAGAGGTGATTGTCGCCCGATCCGACAAGAGCCGGTTCCGCGCCTTCGGACGCAACTGGAACTTTGGCGGCCGGTCGGCCGAAATCTGCAAGCTCGACTGGCGCGGGCCGTGAAGAAGCCGCAGATACGCAATCCGGCCAAGAAGGTCACGGCACCGCAGGCCAAGGCCTTTTCGGTTCATCTATTGACGGCGTCGGGTTCGTTTCTCGCCTTCCTGTCGCTGGTTGCCGCCAGCGAGGAGCGCTGGGCGGCGATGTTCTGGTGGCTCGGCCTTGCGCTGCTGGTCGACGGCATCGACGGGCCGATCGCCAGGCGGCTGCACGTCAAGCGCGTTCTGCCGACCTGGTCGGGCGACATGCTCGACAACATCATCGACTATGTGACCTATGTGCTGCTGCCGGCATTCGCACTCTATCAGCGCGGGTTCATGGGCGAGGGGCTGTCCTTCCTGTCGGCGGCGATCATCGTCGTATCGAGCGCCATCTACTACGCCGACACCGGCATGAAGACGGAAGAGAACTTCTTCAAGGGCTTTCCGGTGGTCTGGAACATGGTTGTCTTCACCCTTTTCGTCATCGAGCCCGGCGAATACCTGTCGTTCTCGGTGGTCGTGATCGCGGCGATCCTCAGTTTCACGCCGGTCCATTTCCTGCATCCGGTGCGCGTCATCAGGCTGAGGCCGCTCAATCTCGGGCTGTTCCTCCTGTGGTGCGGCCTGGCCGTGGTCGCGCTCCTGGAGGACATGCAGGCGGACCGGTGGGTCAGGATCGGCATCGCGGTCAGCGGCGTCTACCTGTTCTGCATCGGCGGCATCATGCAGCTTTTCCCCGCGCTCGGCGCCAAGGAAACCGCACCAAAGGAAACCGCGCCATGACAAAAGCGATCGTCGTTCACGAAACCGGTGGGCCGGAGGTTCTGTCCTGGCAGGAGCGCGAGGTTCCATCGCCAGGCGCCGGCGAGGTGACGGTCGCCCACAAGGCGGTCGGCCTCAACTTCATCGACGTCTATTTCCGCACCGGGCTTTATCCGGCGCCGGGCGGGCTGCCGTTTGTCCCGGGCAATGAGGGCGCCGGCGTCGTCACCGCGCTCGGCGAGGGCGTAAGGGGCCTGAAGGAGGGCGACCGCGTCGCCTATGCCGGACCGATCGGGGCCTATGCCGAAACCCGGAACATCGCGGCCGACCGGCTGGTCAAGGTGCCCGACGGCATTTCCGACGAGCAGGCGGCCGCGATCATGCTTGCCGGCATGACCGTCTGGTACCTGCTGCGGCGCACCTTCAGGGTCGAGAAGGGCAACACGATTCTCGTGCATGCGGCTGCCGGCGGCGTCGGCCTGATCGCCGGCCAGTGGGCAAGCCATATCGGCGCCACCGTCATCGGCACGGCCGGGTCGGCGGAGAAAGCCGAACTGGCAAAGGCCAATGGATACGATCACGTCATCAACTACCGTACGGAGGATTTCGTCGAGCGCGTGCGCGAGATCACCGGCGGCAAACTCTGTGACGTCGTCTACGATTCCGTCGGCAAGGACACGTTTCCCGGATCGCTCGACTGTATCCGCCCGCTCGGCATGTGGGTCAGTTTCGGCCAGTCGTCCGGCGCGTTGCCGCCGGTCAATCTGGCGCTGCTGTCGCAGAAGGGTTCCCTGTTTGCCACCCGGCCGACGCTGTTCACCTACATCGCCGAACGCGCCGAACTGGAGACGGCCGCCGGCGAACTGTTCGACCTCGTCGGCAGCGGCGTCATCAAGGTCCGGGTCGGACAGACTTTTCCGCTTTCCGATGCCGCCGGTGCGCACCGCGCGCTCGAGGCGCGCAAGACAACCGGGGCCACCGTTTTGAAGCTATGATCGGTCGGTTTCATTCCTCGTCGATTTCTTGAAGCTGTTTACGACTGACCTCGCTTTACGCGGGTAAGCGGTGCATCATACGATAGTTTGATGACAGGTTCAGTAAAGGGACCCGCGCTGGCGCGGGTCAAGGGGAGGACCCGGTTTTGGCTGACGTCTCTGCAAACGCGGCTGCGCCCTTGCTCGAGGTGCGCGGACTGACGAAGATTTTCGGCGAGCTGCGCGCCTGCGACGCCGTCGACCTCGTGATCGGGAAGGGCGAGATCCACTCTCTGCTCGGCGAGAACGGCGCCGGCAAGTCGACCCTGGTCAAGATGCTGTTCGGTTCGCTCGAACCCAATGCCGGCGAGATACTCTGGGACGGGAAACCGGTCGTCATTCGCAGCCCCAGCGAAGCCCGCGCGCTCGGCATCGGCATGGTGTTCCAGCACTTCTCGCTGTTCGAAGCGCTGACCGCCGCCGAAAACATCGCGCTGTCGCTCGACGGCGAGACGCCGATATCGACCATCGCGGAGAAGGCCAGGTCGCTGTCGGAATCCTACGGATTGCCGCTCGATCCCTATTCGATGGTCGGCGACCTCTCGGTCGGCGAACGCCAGCGCATCGAGATCATCCGCTGCCTGCTGCAGGAGCCGGACCTGATCATCCTCGACGAGCCGACCTCGGTTTTGACCCCGCAGGAGGCCGACAAGCTGTTCGAGACGCTGGAGCGGCTGCGCGGCGAGGGCAAATCGATCCTCTACATTTCGCACCGGCTCGAAGAGGTCAAACGCATGTGCGACGCCGCCACCGTGCTGCGCCACGGCAAGGTGGTCAATCACTGTGACCCGCGCAAGGAAACCGCCGCCTCGCTCGCCAACATGATGGTCGGCGAGGAGGTCACCGGCGCCAAGCGCACGCCGGCGAAACACACCGGCGAAGGCGAGGCGCTGCTTTCGGTGAGGAATCTCAGCCGCCCGCCGGCCACGCCGTTTTCCATTCCGCTGCGCGATATCTCGCTCGACGTCAAATCCGGCGAGGTGATCGGCATTGCCGGCGTCGCCGGCAACGGACAGGGCGAGTTCTTCGAGGCGGTGTCCGGCGAGGTGCTGCAGTCCGACGCTTCGACGGTGCGCTTTCGTGGCCAGGATGCGGGCCGCATAGCCATTACCCAGCGGCGCCTGCTCGGCGTCGGCTTCGTGCCCGAGGAGCGCCTCGGCCATGGCGCCGCACCGGAGATGAAGCTTTCCGAGAACCTGCTGCTCTCCCGCCACACCACCGACGCGAAGGCCTTTCTCGGCGGTCTTGGCGTGATCAAACGCGATACGATCGCGGAAACCGCAAAGCGCATTTCCGACGTGATGGATGTGCGCAAAAGCAGCGAAGACCCGGAAGCTTCCGCACTGTCGGGGGGCAACCTGCAAAAATTCATCATCGGGCGCGAACTCGACCGGCAACCGGCGATCATGATCGTCAATCAGCCGACCTGGGGCGTCGACGCCGGCGCCGCCGCGCGTATCCGCCAATCGCTGATCGACCTCGCCCGATCCGGATCGGCGGTGCTGGTCATCAGCCAGGACCTCGATGAATTATTTGAAATCTGCGATGCGATTGCGGTCATGCACAATGGGGAACTCTCCAGGCCGCTACCCATCGCCGACGCAACTTTCGAAAAGATCGGCCTGTTGATGGGCGGCGCAGAGCCCGGGCATGTCGAACACGGTCACGGGGCCTGAAGATGCGGATTGAACTTACGAAGAGACCTCAGCACTCGGTGCTGTTTTCGGTGCTGTCGCCATTCATCGCGCTGGCGCTGACCATGATCGCCGGCGGCATTTTGTTTGTCGCTCTGGGAAAGAACCCGTTTGAGGCGCTCTACACCTACTTCATCGATCCGCTGACCGAAGTCTGGCAGATTCATGAGCTGGCCATCAAGGCCGGGCCGCTGATCCTGATCGCGGTGGGCCTTTCCGTCTGCTACCGCTCCAACAACTGGAATATCGGCGCCGAAGGCCAGTTCATCATGGGCGGCATTGCCGGTTCGCTGATTCCGATCTTGTTCCCGTCTTTCCAGAACGTGCTCACGCTACCGCTGATGCTCGTGCTCGGCATGGCGGGCGGCGCGGCCATGGGCTCGATACCGGCCTTCCTGAAAACCCGCTTCAATACCAACGAGATCCTGACCAGCCTGATGCTGGTCTACGTCGCGCAGCTCTTCCTCGATTGGCTGGCGCGCGGTGTTTTCCGCGATCCCAACGGCAACAATTTCCCGGGCTCGATCCGCTTCCCGGAAGCCGCGCGCCTTGGCGAGATTCTGCCGTCGCAGGGCAGTGCCCACTGGGGCATCGTCTTCGCGCTCGTGGCGGCCGTGCTGGTCTGGTTCATGATGTCCTACACGCTGAAGGGTTTCGAGGTTCAGGTGCTGGGTGCGAGCCCGAGGGCAGGGCGCTTTGCGGGATTTTCGTCGCGCAGGATGGTCTTCTTCGCCTTCCTGCTGTCCGGCGGCTTGGCGGGCCTTGCCGGCATCAGCGAGGTATCCGGCGCCATCGGCCAGCTTCGCGAGGTGATATCGCCCGGCTACGGCTTCACCGCCATCATCGTCGCCTTCCTCGGCCGCTTGAACCCGCTTGGCGCGGTCGCGGCGGGACTTGTGCTGGCGCTGACCTATCTTGGCGGCGAGTCGGCGCAATTGTCGCTCGGCATTTCAGACAAGGTCGCCCGCGTGTTCCAGGGGCTGCTCCTGTTCTTCGTTCTCGGATGCGACACGCTTATTCACTATCAAATCCGCTTCTACAGCGGTAAGGCCAGGGCCTGAGGGAGCGATCACATGGAAATCGCACAAAACATCCTGCTGACCATCGCAACGGCGGCGACACCGCTTCTGCTGGCGGCCATCGGCGAGCTTGTCGTCGAGCGTTCCGGCGTGCTCAATCTCGGCGTCGAGGGAATGATGGTCATCGGCGCGGTCTGCGGGTTTGCCGCGGCGCTTACGACCGGTTCGCCGTGGATCGGCATTCTGGCGGCCGTTATCGCCGGCGCGCTTCTGTCGCTCCTGTTTGGCGTCCTGACGCTGTCGCTGGCGACGAACCAGGTTGCAACCGGCCTGTCGCTGACGCTGTTGGGTATCGGCCTGTCGGGAATGATCGGCGAATCCTTTGTTGGTACGCCTGGCATAAAATTGGCCAATATCCACATTCCGTATCTGACGGACATCCCGCTTGTCGGCCGGCTGGTCTTCGGGCAGGATCCGATATTCTACATCTCGATTGCACTGGTGGTCGCGGTGATGTGGTTCCTGTTTCGCAACAGGACCGGCCTTACCCTCCGCGCCGTCGGCGACAGCCACAAATCGGCTCACGCACTCGGTATCTCGGTATTGAAGTACCGCTACATGGCGGTGATGTTCGGCGGCGCCTGCGCGGGCCTCGCCGGCGCGCATCTGTCGCTGGTCTACACGCCGCAATGGGTCGAGAACATGACTGCCGGTCGCGGCTGGATCGCGCTCGCGCTGGTGGTGTTCGCCTCCTGGAGACCCTGGCGCGTCCTCGCCGGCGCCTATCTTTTCGGCGCGGTCACGATCGGACAATTGCACGCCCAGGCGCTTGGCTTCGGCATTCCGTCGCAACTCCTGTCTTCCCTGCCGTATCTTGCGACAATTATCGTTCTTGTCATTATTTCGCAGAACCGCAGACTGACGATCATGAATACGCCGGCTTCCCTGGGGCAGCCATTCGTACCGGACCGGTAATGGGGGACGGCCCATCATATTCGACCGAACCCGGATTTTCCGGAGAACCACAGAAAGGTGAATAGATGAACAAGGTTATTCTCGGACTTTCAACGGCGCTTGCGCTGATGCTTGCCGGAGCTGCGCAGGCGGCGCCCTACAAGGCTTGCTTCCTCTATGTCGGCTCGAAGACCGATGGCGGCTGGACGCAGGCCCACGACGCCGGCCGCCAATATGCGCAGGATGAACTTGGCGACGCCGTCGAGACCGTGTTTGTTGAAAACGTTCCCGAGGGCCCGGACGCCGAACGTGCGATCACGCGCTTTGCCCGTTCCGGTTGCGGTATTATTTTCACGACGTCATTCGGCTTCATGGATGCTACGCTGGCGGTTGCGGAGAAGTTTCCCGACGTGAAATTTGAGCATGCGACCGGCTACAAGACTGCGCCGAACGTGACGACCTACAATTCGCGCTTCTATGAAGGCCGCTACATTATTGGCCAGATTGCCGGCAAAGTGTCGAAGACCGGCATCGCCGGCTACATTGCCTCTTTCCCGATCCCCGAGGTCGTGATGGGCATCAACGCCTTCCTGCAAGGCGCGCGCTCGGTCAATCCGGACTTCAAGCTGAAGGTGGTCTGGGTCAACACCTGGTTCGATGCCGGCAAGGAAGCCGACGCCGCCAAGGCGCTGATCGATCAGGGTGTGGACATTATCACCCAGCACACCGATTCGACCGGCCCGATGCAGGTTGCCGAAGAACGCGGCATCCATGCCTTTGGCCAGGCTTTTGACCAGATCAAGGCCGGACCGAATGCGCAGCTTTCGGCGATCGAGGACACTTGGGGCTATTACTACGCCAAACGCATAAAGATGGCGATGGACGGTACCTGGAAGGGCGGAGAGCAGAGTTGGGATGGTCTGAAGGACGGCATCCTGACGATGGCGCCCTACACCAACATGCCGGACGACGTGAAGGCGATGGCAGAGAAAACCGAAGCGGCAATCAAGGACGGCTCGCTGCATCCCTTCACCGGTCCGGTCAAGAAGCAGGACGGGTCCGAATGGCTCAAGGAGGGCGAGGTGTCCGACGACGGCACCCTGCTCGGCATGAACTTCTATGTCGAAGGCGTGGACGACCAGCTTCCGCAGTGATCCGGCTTGCCGATGCTTGCGAGGGAGGGCGCCTTTCGGCGCCCTCAAACTTTTGACGACCCCCCGGCAAATGTGAACTGACCCCCGAAGGTTGGTGTCCAACTTTCGGGGGTCAGTTCAAAATCGACGGGGTTCGTATGCGATCTGGGAGCGCCGCAAGTCGCGGCGTTTTTTCGTTTCCGGGGAGGGGCTTCGATCTATTTGATCTTGCCTTCCTTGAACTCGACATGCTTGCGCGCGACCGGATCGTATTTGCGCTTGGTCATCTTCTCGGTCATCGTGCGGCTGTTCTTCTTGGTCACGTAGAAGAAGCCGGTGTCGGCCGTCGAGTTGAGCCTGATCTTGATGGTCGTAGCCTTGGCCATTTCGTCTGTCCGCCTTGTCGGTAAATCGCTGTCGCCTGCGCCGGCGCATGCGCCCGGCCGCGGCAATGTCGCCGGACACATAAAGAACGCGCGCCGAAAGTCAAGTGTGGCGAGCGATACGCCGAAGCGCAAATGCGGTGTAGACGAAAAAGAACAGCGCGATCGTCCAGGCGAAGCCGGCAGGGCCGGTGATGTCCATGCCGATGCCGATCACCTGCGGCCCGGCCAGCATGCCGAGCGAATAGCAGAACACGAAGGCCGCGTTGGCCGCCGCGAGTTCCCGGCCGGACAGTTTGGCGCCAAGATGGGCGAGACCCACCACATAGAGCCCGCCGGTCGCCCCGCCCCAGAAGAACATCAACAGCGCCGCCATCGGCCAGTTGCCGTCGGTCAGCGGCAGGAGCAGGATGCCGGCAAAGCCGATCGCCGCCAGCGCCGCCAGCATGACGCGCCGGTCGCCGACACGGTCGGAGACGATGCCGAGCGGCAGTTGCAAGGCGACATTGCCGAGGCCGATCATGCTGATCAGCAGCGCGGCGTCGGCCTCCGAATAGCCGATGCGCGCGCCGTAGACCGGAAACAGCGCGAAGCCGCCGGTTTCAACCGCGCCGAACACGAGGACCGCGGCGGTCGCCGTCGGCACCACCAGCGAGTAGCGGATGACGCCGCCCTGCCGCTCGCCGGCTTCGAGCCTGGGCCCGTGCCTGACCGCCGCCAGCACCGGTACGATCGAGGCCAGCACCAATGCGGTTCCGGCGCCGAAGGGCGCAAACCCTCCGCTGCCAAGGACGGCAAACAGCCATGGCCCGAGCGCGAAGCCACCCGACAGGAGCGTGGCATAGATGCCGAGCACGAAGCCGCGCCGGTCGGCCGGCGCCGACGCTGTGATCCAGAACTCCGACAGGATGAAGACCATGGTCAGCGCACCGTGCAGCACGACGCGCAGCGGAAACCACATCCAGAACTCGGTAGCGAAGTAGAAGGCGCAGAATGACAGCGCCGTCGTGACGATTGCGACGAGCAGCAGCGGTACGACGCCGTAGCGCACCGCCAACGGCGTGGCGACCGGTGCGGCGGCAAGCGAGGCGATACCCGCCATCGCTGTATTCAGCCCGATCAGCGTTGCCGAGTAGCCGCGGTTTTCCAGGATGGTCGACAGCAGCGGAATGGCGAGCCCGATGGCGATGCCGACAACCGAGATCGACGCGATGGACGCGATCACACCACGCCAGCGGATGGTCTCGACGGCGTCCATGGGTGTCTCAAAGGATATCCCGGCGGAAGCGGTTGTGCTTCATGTGGTAGAACGGCACGTCGTGGCCGGGCGCGAGCCCGGGATCGGCCGCAAGCCGCCTGTCGAGCTCGTCGAGTATGGTCTTGGTAATCACCGGAATGTCGGCCTCCATCGCCTCGGCGATCGGCAGCCAGATCAGTTCCTCCAGCTCGTTGGTCGGTCCGCCATTGTCGAGTTCCATCGCCACGCTGTCGGTGAATGCGGCGAGGAAGCGTGTATCGAAACGGCGCACCCGCCCCGGCGGGGTAATGGCGCGGGCGATGAAATGCAGGCCCGACAGCATCGGCTCGACGCCATGATCGACGAAACCCTGCCAGTCGGCATGGCTGGTCTGGAAATCGCCCCTGCGGCCGATCAGGAAGCCGGCTTCCTCGTAGGTTTCGCGGATGGCGCTGAGCGCGATGGCGCGCGCCCGCGTCGGCGAGGCGCGCCGTCCGGGCCCGGCGGTCAGCTTGGCGAGTTCGCGCCGGTCGAGCGCGTCGGTGGTCTTGATGCGTCCGTCGGCCGGGTCGGTGCGTCCGCCCGGAAACACGAACTTGCCGGGCATGAATGCGTGGTCGCGGTGGCGCCGGCCGATCAGCACATGGGGAACGCCGCCACGGCGGTCGAGCAGGATCAGCGTGCCGGCGTCGCGCGGCCTGAGCGGTCCCTTGCCGAGGGCGAAATCCTTCGATTCGGCATTGTCGATCTGTTTGCGGGTGAGGTTTCGCATGGCCGCGCCCAGTGGTTTTTCAGCCGGCATAGGGTTTCCGTCAGGCTTCCGGATGGGATTCGATCACGTCATCGTGGCCGCCGAAGCCGTGCATGTAAAGCGCCCATTGCAGGCCGACGACGGCGCCCTTGACCGGCCGCAGCAGGGCAAGCGAAAGGACGATGGTGAGCGGAATCCACATCGCCAGATGCTGCCACAAGGTCAGTTCCGACGTCGCCTCGACGCCCATGAACAGGCCGACCACGATGTGCCCGACAATGAAGATGACCAGATAGGCAGGCAGGTCGTCGGCGCGGTGATGGTGAAACGCCTGGCCGCAATGGCCGCAATACTCGTTGGTCTTGACGAAGGAGGCGAACAGGCGGCCATCGCCACAGTTCGGGCAGCGGTTCAGGGCACCGCGCTTCATCGCTTGCCACACGCTGCGCGGGTTCCGCCCGGCGCTTTCATGACCGTCGATAATCTGCAATCCCATCGTCATCTCCGTCTGCGCGGGCCGGCACGGCCGCGCGCCCTGGTGTTTCGCCGGCCCGTCTTGCCCTTGTGGTGCGAGCGCACCGATGCCGGCATCGGCCGCGGCTCGCTCAGCATCTCGAACTGGATCGAGCCGGCCATTGGCGCGACATCGACGAGGCGAACCTCCACCATGTCGCCAAGGCGGTAGCCCGCACCGCTCCGCTGACCGGTCAGCGCGTGGGCGGTTTCGTCGTAAACATAGTAGTCGTCGCCCAGAGTGGACACGGGCACGAAGCCGTCTGCGCCGAAATGCTGCAGCTGGACGAACAGGCCGGCGTTGACGACGCCGGCGATACGGCCGGCGAACGCCTCGCCGACGCGGGTCGACAGGTGCTCGGCGATCAGCCGGTCGACGGTGTCGCGCTCCGCCGCCATCGCCCGGCGTTCCGACGCCGAGATCAGGCCGGAAATCTCCTCCAGCCGCGCCTCGTCGCCGGGACGAAGCCCGTCCTTGCCGAGGCCGAGCGCGGCGATGAGCGCCCGGTGTACGATCAGGTCGGCATAGCGCCTGATCGGCGAGGTGAAGTGGGCGTAACGGCGCAGGTTGAGGCCGAAATGGCCGATATTGCCGGGCGCGTATTCGGCTTGGCTCTGCGACCGCAAGACCACCTCGTTGACCAGTTGCTCGTGGTCCTCGCCGGCTACGCGGGCGAGGATCGCGTTGAACTGCGCCGGCCGCAACTGCGCGCCGCGCGCCAGCGACAACCCGATGGTCTTCAGGAAGTCGCGCAACGCCTCCTGCTTTGCCAGCGACGGCGCGTCGTGGATGCGGTAGATCAGCGCCTGACGCCTGGCTTCGAGCGTCTCGGCGGCCGCCACGTTTGCCTGGATCATGAACTCCTCGATCAGCTTGTGCGCTTCGAGGCGGTCGGGCACCACCACCCGGTCGACGGTGCCGTCCTCGTTGAGCAGGATCTTGCGTTCCGGCAGGTCCAGTTCCAGCGGTTCGCGTGCGTCGCGGCCGCGCCTGACGATCCCGTAGGCCTGCCACAGCGGCTTCAGCACCGTGTCGAGGATCTTGCCCGTCTGCTCGTCGGGCGCGCCGTCGATCGCGCCTTGCGCCTGCACGTAGGAAAGCCGGGCCGACGACCGCATCATGATGCGGTGGAAGGAATGGCGGAGCTTGCGCCCGTCGGCGGAAAACACCATGCGCACGGCCATCGCCGGCCGGTCCTCGTCCTGCCTGAGCGAGCACAGATCGTTGGAGATGCGCTCCGGCAGCATCGGCACGACGCGGTCGGGGAAGTAGACCGAGTTGCCGCGCTTCAGCGCCTCGCGGTCGAGCGGGCTGTCGGGGCGCACATAGGCGGCGACGTCGGCGATGGCGACGGTGACGACCGCGCCGCCCGGATTGGCCTTGTCGGTGTCTGGCTCGGCGTAGACCGCGTCGTCATGGTCCTTGGCGTCGGCCGGATCGATTGTGATCAGCGGCATGTCGCGCCAGTCCTCCCGCCCGCCGGCACCGGCCTCGACCGGTTCGATGGCCGCTGCGTCCTCCAGCACCTGCGGCGGGAAGATGTGCGGGATCTCGTGCGCGTGCAGCGCGATCATCGAGATCGATTTTTCCGAGGCGAGCGAGCCGACGACCGTGATCACCCTGCCGCGGGCCGGGCCGTAACGGCCCTGGCGCACGGGTTCGGCCTCCACCAGGTCGCCGGGTTTGGCCGAGCCGAGCCCATCCTCGTCGATCGCCAGTTCGGGCTGGCGGCGTTCCACCGGTTCCAGCCGGTAGCTGCCGTCATCGGCCCTGCGCAGCACGCCGAGCGCCACCGTCTGGCGTTTTTCCAGCACCTTCATGACCCGCGCGGAGTATTCGGGGCCGGAGGGGTCTTCATTGGCGAAGGTCCGCGCCAGCACCCGCTGGCCGACGCCCGCCGTCTGACCGCGCTGGCTCCGCCCGGCCGAGACCGCGACGACCGGCGGTTCCTCGCCCGGGCCGCCGCTCCATTCCGCCGGCCGGCCGAGCAGGCCGCCATCGGCATCGCGGCCGTAGATGTCGAGCACGGTGACGTGGGGCAGGGCGCCCGGCTTGATCAGCCGCTTGCGCCGCCTTTCGACGAGGCCTTCATCCTCCAGTTCGCGCAGCAGGATCTTCAGCTTGACGCGGGCGTCGCCGCGAACCGCGAACGCCTTGGCGATGTCGCGCTTGGAGGCGCGATCCGGGTTCTCGGCGATGAAGCGCAGAATCTCGTCGCGCGTCGGCATCTTGCGGGCAGAGGTCGCCGCCGCGCGCCTGCGGGACGGTCGGGACGTTTTGCTCGCGCGGCGGGCCAATCACTGCGCCTTCGTTTTCTTGGCCGCTTTCCTGCGCGCCGGCTTCTTGCCGCCCTTGGCCGCCTTGGCGGCGATCAGTTCCACCGCCTCATCGAGCGTCACCGAGGCCGGTTCCTTGCCCTTGGGCAGGGTGGCGTTGATCTTGCCAAAATTGACGTAGGGCCCATAGCGGCCGTCGCGCACGGTCACCTTGCCGCCGCCGTCGGGATGGTCGCCCAGATCCTTCAATACAGTCGCCGCGGCGCGGCCGCGCCCGCCGCCATTGGCCTTCTTCTCGGCGATCAGCGCGACGGCGCGATTGATGCCGATCGAGAACACGTCCTCGACATTGTCGAGATTGGCGTAGGTGCCGTCATGCAGCACGAACGGGCCGTAGCGGCCGATGCCGGCGGAGATCATCTTGCCGGTTTCGGGATGCGCGCCGATGTCGCGCGGCAGCGACAACAGCGCCAGAGCCTTCTCGTGGTCGATCGTCTCGGGCGCCCAGCCCTTGGGCAGGCTGGCGCGTTTGGCTTCCTTGCCCTCGCCGCGCTGCACATAGGGGCCGAAGCGGCCGTTTTTCAGCTGGATCTCCTCCGACGTGTAGGGATCGGTGCCGAGCACCCGGTCGGCTCCGCCCGCGCCGTTGGCGCCTTCGCCGTTTTCGCCGAGCTGGCGGGTGAAGCCGCATTCGGGATAGTTCGAACAGCCGATGAAGGCGCCGTAACGGCTGAGTTTCAGCGACAGGTTGCCGGTACCGCAGCGAGGGCAAAGGCGCGCGTCCTTGCCGTCCTCGCGCGGCGGGAACACCAGCGGCGCCAGTTCCTCGTTGAGCGTGTCGAGCACGTGGCTGACACGCAGGTCCTTGATCTCCCCGAGCGCGTTGGAGAAATCGCGCCAGAATTCCCGCAGCACCTCCTTCCAGGCAAGCTTGCCGTCGGAGATGCGGTCAAGCTTTTCCTCCAGCGCCGCCGTGAAATCATATTCGACATAGCGCTCGAAGAAGCCTTCCAGGAAGGTGGTGACCAGCCGCCCCTTGGCCTCGGGGATCAGCTTGCGCTTGTCGATGCGCACATAGTCGCGGTCTTCCAGCGTCTTCAGCGTCGCGGCATAGGTCGACGGCCGGCCGATGCCGAGCTCTTCCATGCGCTTGATCAGCGAGGCCTCGCTGTAGCGCGGGGGCGGCTCGGTGGTGTGCTTCGTGGCCTCGATCGCCTGGCGGGCGAGCGCCTCGCCGTCGCGGATCTCCGGCAGGCGTCGGTCGTCGTCGCCGTCGCCACCATTATTGTCCTCGGCCTGGTCGGTATAGACGGCAATGAAACCGTCAAACCGGACCACCGAGCCGTTGGCGCGCAGATTGGCGGTTCGTCCGCCGTTTTCGGCCTCGATTTCGATGGTGGTGCGCTCGATTTCGGCAGCCGCCATCTGGCTTGCGGTGGCGCGCTTCCAGACAAGTTCGTAGAGCCGGATCTGGTCGGTATCGAGATAGGCGCGCATCTGATCGGGCGAACGGGCGAAATCGGTCGGCCGGATCGCCTCGTGGGCCTCCTGGGCGTTCTTGGCCTTGGTGGAATAGTGGCGCGGCCTGTCGGGCAGGTAGCGCTCGCCGAAACCGGCGGCGATGGCGCTGCGCGCGGCGTCGAGCGCCTCCGGCGCCATCTGCACGCCGTCGGTCCGCATATAGGTGATCAGGCCGACCGTCTCGCCGCCGATGTCGATGCCCTCGTAGAGCCGCTGCGCCACCTGCATGGTGCGCGAGGCCGAGAAGCCGAGCCGCGAGGACGCCGCCTGCTGCAGCGTCGAGGTGGTAAAGGGCGGCGCCGGATTGCGCTTCGTCGGCTTGGCCTCGACCGAAACCGTCGAGAAGCCGGCGCCGTCGAGCATCGCCTTGATGTCGTCGGCCTGTTCCTGGCTGGAAATGTCGAGCTTCTGCAGCTTCTTGCCGTCGAAGACGGTGAGCCGGGCATCGAACTCGTCGCCGCGCGGCGTGGCGAGGCGGGCGGCGACCTGCCAGTAGTCCTCGCGGATGAAGCGCTCGATCTCCGCCTCGCGGTCGCAGACGAGCCTGAGCGCAACCGACTGCACGCGCCCGGCAGAACGCGCACCGGGCAGTTTGCGCCACAGCACCGGCGACAGGTTGAAGCCGACCAGGTAGTCGAGCGCCCGGCGGGCGAGATAGGCGTCGACCAGGTCCGAATCGATGTCGCGCGGATTGGCGATCGCGTCGAGCACCGCCTTTTTGGTGATCGCATTGAACACCACGCGCCTGACCGGCTTGTCCTTCAAGGCCCGTTTCTGCTTGAGCACCTCCAGCACATGCCAGGAAATGGCCTCGCCCTCGCGGTCGGGGTCGGTCGCAAGGATGAGCCCGTCGGCGTCCCTGACCGCCTTGGCGATATCCGTCAGCCGCTTCGACGACGGGCCGTCGGCGGCCCAGGTCATGGCGAAATCCTCGTCGGGCTTGACCGAGCCGTCCTTCGCCGGCAGGTCGCGCACGTGGCCGAAGGAGGCGAGGACCTTGTAGTCCCGCCCCAGATACTTGTTGATCGTTTTCGCTTTTGCCGGTGATTCGACGACGACAACGTCCATGCCGCAAAATTCCCTCGACACAGAATCGGCGATTCCGTGAACTGTGCTCATCTCTTCCAAAAACAGAACGTCACATGGCCGCGCTTTGTCCGCCGGTCAAGGGGCAATCGGTTTTCCGCGACCGCCGGAACGGGCGACAAATGCAAAGAATGACGCCGTTGTTGCATTTACGCAATGATTGCGATTAAGATGTATTACAACTACAGATAGATAGTTGGGATTTGCTGCCGGACGGATCCCTGAACCGGCGGCGCGAGGGCGGACGACAGCCGATTGTGTGGGAAACGAGGCGAGTTTTGAAGAACGCCAGCGCGAGACGCACCGAAACACTGGATTACATGCAGAGCATGCTCGGCCAGCTGCGCACCATGGCCGAGGCCGAGCGCTTCGACATGCTCGCCTTCCTCATCGAGATGGCCTATGTCGAGGCCAGCGACATCGTCCGCGGCGAGCGCCCGTCACGGATCGGCAGCGACAAGCGAGACAGCGCCGCCTGAGTGCCGCTCCAGCCGGCCGGCAAGATCGAGTTCGAGCAGGATCATGAACACCTGGGCCGGGTGCAGCCCGGTGTGGCGGATGATCTCGTCGGGCGTTGTCGGAACCGGCCCCAGCGCTTCGACCACGAGATCGCGGTCTTCTTCGCCCGGCGGCGGTGTGGCCGAGAAATCCGGCGGCTCGGAGAAATGGTCGCTCTCCGGAACGCTGCGCCCGGTCAACGGCGCGATCTCGTCGATGATGTCGGCAAGCTCCGTCACCATCACCGCGCCGTCCTTCAAAAGCCGGTTGGCGCCGGCGGCGCGCGGATCGAGCGGCGAGCCCGGCACGGCGAACACGATCCGCCCCATCTCGCCGGCGAGCCGCGCGCTGATCAGTGAACCGGAGCGTTTTGCCGCCTCGACCACCACGAGGCCGAGCGACAGGCCGGCGATCAGCCGGTTGCGGCGCGGAAAGTCCTTGGCGCGCGGCTCCCAGCCGAGCGGCATCTCGGTGATCAGCGCACCGCCGCGTGCCGGGATGTCGGCGCACAGAGCGCGGTTTTCGGGCGGGTAGGGCATGTCGATGCCGCCGGCGAGCACGGCGATCGTGCCGGTGGCAAGGCTCGCCTCGTGCGCCGCCCGGTCGATGCCGCGCGCAAGGCCGGAAACCACCGCATGGCCGGTCTCGCCGAGCCCGGCAGCCAGATTGCGCGCCATGCGCGCGCCGGCGGCCGACGCATTGCGCGAGCCGACAATGGCCACCGCCGGCAGGTCGAACACGCCCGGCTCGCCCATCATCGTCACCAGCGGCGGCGGATTGTCCATATGGGCAAGCAGCTTCGGATACTCTGCCTCGCCGATGGCGACCAGCGCGGCGCCGGCCTTCGCTGCCGCGGCCATTTCCGCTTCGGCTTCCGCCTCGTCCGGGATGCGCAGTCTGCGCGCCGAGCCGCCGCGGACGGCCAGTTCCGGCAGCATTTCCAGCGCGGTTTCGGCCGAGCCGAAGCGATTGATCAGGTCGCGGAACGTCGCCGGGCCGACATTGTCGGTGCGGATCAGCCGCAGCCATTGCAGCCTTTGCCGGTCAGAGAGCCTCGGCGGCCCCTTGACCGGCCGTTTCATCCCTTCGCACCGATGCGCGACTCACTGCCCGCCAACAGCCGCATGATGTTGGCGCGGTGCTTCAAGTAGACGACGACGCCGAGGATGACGAACAGCCAGGCGACGATGCCGTGGCCCATGTAGAACAGGCTGAGCGGCACCGCGACCACCGCCACCAGCGCGGCCAGCGACGAATAGCGCGTTGCCGCCGCGACGCCGAGCCAGATCGCCCCGAACACCAGCGCGCCTTGCCAGGCAAGGCCGATGAGCACGCCGAGATAGGTGGCGACGCCCTTGCCGCCCTTGAACTTCAGCCAGACGGGGAACAGGTGGCCGAGAAAGGCGCCGAAGCCGGCGACGACCGCTTCCGGCACGCCGTACCACCACAGGAAGACAAGCACCGGAACGGTGCCTTTCAACACGTCACAGACAAGGGTGAGCACGGCGAGCACCCTGGAGCCGGTGCGCAGCACGTTGGTGGCGCCGATATTGCCGGAGCCGATGTCGCGCACGTCGCCCTTGCCCCCGGCAAGCGCGATCAGCAGGCCGAAGGGGATCGAACCGCTGAGATAGCCGGTGGCGAGCGCAAGCAGCCCTGTCGCGGAGAAAAAGCCCGGATCAGTCATGGTCCTCCCGTCACTCCGTCGAATACACTGTGCGTCCGGCAACCAATGTTTGCAAGACCATACCCTGCAACCGCGCGCCTTCGAACGCGGTGTTCTTCGAGCGCGAGCGCAGCTTGTGTTCCTCCACCACCCACGGCCGGTCGAGGTCGACGAGGACGATATCGGCCGGGCTGCCGGGTTTCAGCGTGCCGGCCTCCAGCCCGAGCAGCCGCGCCGGCGCGGTCGACAGCGCCTCGACCAGCCGCGTCAGGGGCACGTCGCCGCCATGGTGGAGCCTCAGCGCCACCGCCAGTAGTGTTTCCAGCCCGATCGCCCCGTCGGCGGCGTCGGCGAAGGGCAGGCGCTTTGTGTCGACGTCTTGCGGATCGTGCGACGAGACGATGATGTCGACCGTGCCGTCCCGGATCGCCTCGACCATGGCCAGCCGGTCTTCTTCGGCCCTCAGCGGCGGCGACAGCCTGAAGAAGGTGCGGTACTCGCCGACATCGTTTTCGTTGAGCGCCAGATGGTTGATCGAGACGCCGGCGGAAACGTTGCCGCCCCGCGTCTTCGCCCGTGCGATCGCCTCGGCCGCCATCGCGGTCGATATCTTGGCGGCGTGGTAGTTGCCGCCGGTCAGCCGCGCCAGCGCGAGATCGCGCTCAAGCGGGATCAGTTCGGCCTCGCGCGGAATGCCGGCAAGGCCGAGCCAGCTTGCAAACAGGCCCTCGTTCATCACGCCGGAGGCGGCAAGATCGCGGTCCTGGGTCTCGTGGGCGACGACGGTGCCGAGATCGCGCGCATAGGTGAGCGCCCGGCGCATGACCAGCGAATTGGCGACGGTGTGGCGCCCGTCGGTGAACATGGCCGCGCCAGCCTCGCGCATCAGGCCGAACTCGGTCATCTCGCTGCCGGCGAGCCCCCTGGTGATAGCCGCCGCCGGGTGGATGTTGACGATCGCCGTGGCGCGCGCCGTTCTGAGCACGAATTCGACCAGCGCCACGTCATCGATGACCGGGCAGGTATCCGGCATCATCACAAGCGAGGTGACGCCGCCGGCGGCCGCCGCCGCCGAGGCCGAGGCGATGGTCTCGCGGTGCTCGTTGCCCGGCTCGCCTATGTGCACGCGGGCATCGACCAGGCCGGGCATGATCGCCAGTCCGGTGCAATCGACCACCTCGGCGCCGCCGGGAATGCCCTGGTTGAGCGCGTCCGCGCCGGCGGCCCCGATGCGGTCGCCGTCGACGATCACCGTGCCGGTCTCGTCGATGCCGCGCGACGGATCGACGATACGCGCGTTCTCGAAGACCCGCGCCGTCACGCCGCCGCCTGTTCGTTGCGGCGCGGATCGAGCAGTGCCTCCATCACCGCCATGCGCACGGCAACACCCATCTCCACCTGTTGCTCGATGACGCTCTGTGGCCCGTCGGCGATGTCGGAGGCGATTTCGACGCCGCGGTTCATCGGACCGGGATGCATGACCAGCGCGTCGGCGGCGGCGTGTTTGAGCTTGTCGGCGTCGAGCCCGTAATAGCGGAAATATTCGCGCACCGAAGGCACGAAGGCGCCTTCCATGCGCTCGCGCTGCAGGCGCAGCATCATCACCACGTCGGCGTCGGCGAGCCCTGCGGCCATGTCGGTGAATACTTCCGCGCCCATGCGCTCGATGCCGGCGGGAAGCAGGGTCGAGGGTGCGACGGCGCGCACCCGCGCGCCCATGGCATTCAGTAGGATGATGTTGGAGCGGGCAACGCGCGAATGCAGGATGTCGCCGCAGATCGCCACCGTGAGGCCGGCGATCGCGCCCTTGGCGCGGCGGATGGTGAGCGCGTCGAGCAGCGCCTGGGTCGGATGCTCGTGCGCGCCGTCGCCGGCATTGACCACCGAACAGCCGACCTTCTGCGCCAGCAGCGCGGCGGCGCCAGCGGATGCGTGGCGAATGACCAGGATGTCGGGCCGCATGGCGTTGAGCGTCATCGCCGTGTCGATCAGGGTTTCGCCCTTCTTGACCGACGAACTGGCCACAGCCATGTTCATCACATCGGCGCCGAGCCTTTTACCCGCCAGTTCGAACGACGACTGGGTGCGCGTCGAGGCTTCGTAGAACAGGTTGATCTGCGTGCGCCCGCGCAGCGTCGAGGTCTTCTTCTGCGGCTGGCGCGAGATCTGCACCGCCGCGTCGGCGCGGTCGAGCAGGAGATCGATGTCCTCGGGGGAAAGACTGCCGATGCCAAGCAGATGGCGATGCGGAAAAAGCGGAAAAGCTCGGTTATCTGGCATGTCAGGCGCTTGCTATAGGCCGCAGGTCGGCTATGGGCAAGCGGGTCGGCGGACAACGCACGGGATTTTTCGTC
Source organism: Rhizobiaceae bacterium (assembly GCA_041397625.1). Classification (GTDB taxonomy): domain Bacteria; phylum Pseudomonadota; class Alphaproteobacteria; order Rhizobiales; family Rhizobiaceae; genus JAWKWH01. The sequence goes on along the minus strand of JAWKWH010000002.1, from coordinate 471,050 downwards.
GCCTGTGCCGGTAACAGCCGCTATGGTGACGCCAAAGGCGGGGAACAGCACTTGGACAACGAATTGGACAACCAGTCGCCGCTGCTGATCGGCGGCAATGCCTATCGCGACGATCCGCTGCTGGTGCAGATCTGCGCCGGCATGACCGAACCGGTGCGCGAGGAGCTGGAGAAGCACGGCCGCTTCGTCAGGAGCGTGGAGGCGCAGGACCTGGCACGGCTGGCCAATTTCGAGACGCCGCGGCTGAAAACCCATGACCGCCAGGGCCGCCGCATCGACCAGGTGGAGTTCCATCCGGCCTACCACGCACTGATGCGGCGCTCGATCTCCATGGGCCTGCATGCCTCGGTGTGGGAGGACAACAATGCAGAGGCCGGCATGCGCCACCAATCGCGCGCCGCGCGCTTCTTCCTGACCGCCGAGCTTGAATGCGGCCATCTGTGCCCGGTGACGATGACCAATGCCTCGCTGGCCGCGCTGATGGCCAACCAGGCGCTGTTTGCCGAATGGGCGCCGCGCATCGTCGCGCGCAAATACGATTCCAGCCATCGGCCGGCCTCGGAGAAGGCGGGCCTGACCATCGGCATGGGCATGACGGAGAAACAGGGCGGCACCGATGTGCGCGCCAACCGCACCCGCGCCGAACCGGCCGGCGACGGTCTCTACCGCATCACCGGGCACAAATGGTTCATGTCGGCGCCGATGTGCGACGCCTTTCTCGTGCTGGCGCAGGCCGAGGAGGGACTGTCGTGTTTCCTGGTGCCGCGCATGCTGCCCACCGGTGGCGGCAACGGGCTTGAGTTCCAGCGCCTGAAGGAGAAGCTCGGCAACCGCTCGAACGCCTCCTCGGAGGTGGAGTTCCGCGGATCGCTGGCACAGATGGTCGGCGAGCCCGGCCACGGTGTCCGCACCATCATGGACATGGTGACGCTGACCCGGCTCGACTGCGTCGTGGCGTCGGCCGGCATCATGCGCGCCGCGCTCGCCGAGGCCGTCCACCATACCCGCCACCGTTCGGTGTTCGGCAGGCTTCTGGTCGACCAGCCGCTGATGACGCGGGTGCTGGCCGACATGGCGCTCGACGTCGCCGGCGCCACCGCGCTTTCCTTCCGCCTGGCGCGCGCTTTCGACGAGGCGGCCGGCAGCCGCGGCGAGGCGGCGTTCGCCCGCGTCATGACCCCGGTGGTCAAATACTGGGTGTGCAAGCTGGTGCCGGCGGTGACCTACGAGGCGATGGAATGCCTTGGCGGCAACGGCTACGTCGAGGAAGCGCCGATGACGCGCTACTACCGCGAGGCGCCGCTGAACGCCATCTGGGAAGGGTCGGGCAACGTCATGGCGCTCGACGTCATGCGCGTGCTGAGCCGGGGCAGGGGACCGTTCGACGAGGTGCTCGCCGGCCTCGACAGCGAGCTCGGTAACAAGGGCAAGGCGACGATCGACGTGTTGCGGGCGGCGATGGACGTCGCCCAGTCGGACGAGGGCTCGGCGCGCATCCTGACCGAGCAGCTGGCGCTTGCTGCCGCGGCGGCCGAACTGCAGCGGCTTGGCGGCGGCGACATTGCCGATGCCTTCATCGATACGCGGCTTGCCGGCCAGTGGCGCACCACCTACGGCATGCTCGACGCCCGCCACGACGCCGGCAGCATCGTCGACAGGCTCTATGCGGCCTAGGCTCCCGCAAGCATTGCCGCGATCGCCAGCACGGCGGGGATGGAGAAGAACGATATGATCGTCTGCATCGTGGTCACCGCCGCATAGAGTTCGGCGTCGCCGCCCATCTGGCGGGCGAGCAAATAGCCGTTCATCGCCGTCGGCACCGCCCCGCACAGCGCCAGATAGGTCAGTTGCGGGCCCGAAAGCCCCATAGCCACGGCGGTGCCGATCAGGATCGCCGGATAGACCGCCAGCTTCAGTACGACCGGCAGCCACATCGCAACGCGTGGCTGCCACAGATCGGCCGGCCTCAAGCCGGCGCCGATGGCGATCAGTCCCATGCCGAGCGCCGCCCTGCCGACCAAATCGAGCGTCTGGTTGAACGGTTCGTAGAAACCGTAGGGCTGGGCACGGACGATCAGCGCGGCAAGCGAGGCCAGCACCAGCGGGTTGGTCGCCGTCTTCCTGGCGACACCGCCCCAGTCGGCGCGGCTGGAGCCGAAGCGCACGATGACGGCGATGGAGGCGATATTGATCGGCATGATGATCGCCGCCATCACCAGCGCGACGACAGCCAGTCCCTCGGGTTCAAACAGTTTCTGGGCGATGGCGAACGCCATGAAGCCGTTCCAGCGGATCGTCGTCTGGAACACGGAGGAGAATTCGCTGCGCGCGACCAGCCCCGATGCGTTGAGCGGCGGCCACAGGCAAAGCGCCAGAACGATCATCGCGCCGATCGCCGCGGCAAGCGAGATGACCAGCGTGTCGAGATTGAGGGCGGAGAAATCGGCGTTGACGATGGTGACGAACAGCAGCGCCGGGTAGAGGAACCAGAAGCCGAGCTGTTCGAGCCCCGGCCAGGCGCGTGCGTCGACCAGCGGCACATGGCGCAGCAGGTTGCCCGCCACGATCAGCAGGAAAATCGGTAATATGCTCTCGAAGGTGGCGATCATGATCTGTCCGCGGAAGCCTGGCCGCGCGACTAGCCCGCCACGCCGCTGCTGTAAAGCGCGCCGCACGGCGGCTGCGCGGCTGCGTTAACCTTAACAAAACCTTTCAATTGCGGCCGGCGACAATTGAGCCCACTCTGGGAGACCATGAAAGCGGCCCGCAGATGATCCTGATTTTCGCCATATCGCGTTTGCGATTGTCCCCAAGGCTCCGGCATGCCGTACCGGCTCCGGCGATGGCGATGGCGATGGCGATGGCGAGGGCGCGCTGATGCGATACGTGCTGATCTTCTGGGCCGTGCCGATGAGCCTTTTCTGGGGCTGGTACTACCTGTCGTTCAACGACATCAATTTCGGCATGCTGTTCTTCAGCCGGGCGCTGCACGATTTCGTTTTCGACGTCTATGCATCGCAATTGGGCGTGGCGCCCGAAGTGCTGCCGCCGATGATCGCCAAGGCCTGCGTGGTCGACACGTTCCTGATCGCCGGCATCCTGGCCTGGCGCCGGCGCCGGCAGATCGCCGAATGGTGGCGGTCGCGCAACGGCGCTAGCCGTCCCGCAGTGCTCGAAGCCGGTCGAGAACCCCTTGAAGGATAAAGGCCGCCGCCGCCGAATCGATACGGTTCGCGCGTTTTTGCCGTGACACGTCCATGCCGATGAGCGCCCGCTCGGCGGCAACCGTCGACAGGCGTTCGTCCCACAGCACGAAGGACAGGTCCGACAGGCCGGCGAAATTGCGCACGAAGGCGCGCACGGCCTGCGAGCGCGGGCTCTCGCCGCCATCCATGTTCACCGGCAGGCCGATGACGACGGCGCCGACACTGTCCTCGGCGAAGATGGCGAGGAGCTTGTCCGCGTCGGCGGTGAATTTACCCCGGCGCAGCACCGGGCGCGGATGGGCAAAACCGAGCGACCGGTCCGAAATCGCAACGCCGATGGTCTTCGTCCCGAGATCGAGCCCGGCGATCGTCCGGTTCGCCGGAACCAGCTCCGGCAGGGCTTCGACCTCGACAACGGGCATCGGCGCTTTCCTTTGACAATGACGGTTGGGCTTCTATCCTCTGGCGACTGTAAAATCGAGGAGGATCATCCGCCATGAAACTGACCTGGTTCGGCCATTCGGCTTTTCGCATCGATACCGGCGACGTCTCGGTGCTGATCGATCCGTTCCTGTCGGGCAATCCGTCGTGGGGCAAGGGCTGGGAAGAACCGGCCGACGGCGTGACCCATGTGCTGCTGACACACGGGCACAACGACCATGTCGGCGACGCCGCCGATATCCTCAAGGCCACCGGCGCGATGCTGGTCGCCAATTTCGAGATCTGCATGTTCCTCGTCGGCCAGGGTGTTGACCAGGGCAAGATCAACCCCGGCAACCATGGCGGCACCGTCGATTGCGGCGGCTTCACCACCACCTTCGTGCAGGCGCTGCATTCCTCCTCCTTCGGCGAGGATGGCGGCCGCAACCTCTATCTCGGCAATCCCGGCGGGCTGGTGCTGCATTTCGCCGACGGGCAATCGCTCTATCACATGGGCGATACCGACATATTCGGCGACATGGCGCTGATCGAGGAACTGCACAAGCCGGATATCGGCATCGTGCCGATCGGCGACCGCTTTACCATGGGCGGCGCCGTGGCGGCGCTGGCCTGCCTGCGTTTCTTCAACTTCAAGACGGCGATCCCCTGCCATTTCGCCACGTTTCCGATCATCGATCCCGATGCGTCCAAATTCGTCGCCGCCATGGAAGGCGCCAAGACCAGGGTCGAATTGCCGGAGATCGGCAAGCCGGTCGAGGTGTAATTCCACCCGGCGGAAAGGCGATCCGGGGCGCCCAGGTTGCGCGGCGGCGCGGGCGCCGCTATAGCCGCTGGCACAGTCGTTGCCTTCTGCCGCGGAGCCTCCCATGTCCGTCGATATCGCCACCGTCAAGCGCGTCGCCCATCTCGCCCGCATCGCCGTCAGCGACGAGGATGCCGAAGCAATGACCGGCGAACTGAACGCGATCCTGGGCTTTGTCGAGCAGCTCGACGAGGTCGACGTGACCGGCGTCGAGCCGATGACCTCGGTGACGCCGATGGCGATGAAGAAGCGTGCCGACGAGGTGACCGACGGCGACAAGGCCACCGACATCGTCGCCAATGCGCCGGCCTCCGAAGACCATTTCTTCCTGGTGCCCAAGGTCGTGGAATGACGACCGTGTCGATCGCCGTCGAAACACCGCTGCAGGACGATGTGCGGACGCTGGTGACCGCGCTCAACGACACCATGATTCCGCTCACTCCGCGCGAGTTCCAGTTCCAGCTCACCGTCGAGCAGATGGCAGAACCCGGCGTGACGTTGTTCGTCGCCCGCGACGACGACGGCAAGGCGCTCGGCATGGGCGCGTTGAAGGAGCATGGCGACGGCCTCGGCGAGGTCAAGCGCATGTACACGCTGCCCGCCATGCGCGGAAAGCGCATCGGCGGCGCGCTCCTGCAGCGGATCGAGGCGCTGGCGCGCGACAGGAACGTCACCCGCCTGGTGCTGGAGACCGGCGAGGCGCCGGGCTTCGAGGAGGCCTGGCGACTTTACGAGCGCTGCGGCTATGTCCAGTGCGGCGCGGTGCTCGACTATCCCGATTCAGGCTATTCACGCTTCTACGAAAAAAGACTGTCCCGATGACCGAAACCGAACTGACCGGACTGACCATCGCCGAGGCGCGCGACAGGCTTGCCGCCCGCGAGATCTCGGCCGCCGAACTGACCGAAGCCTATCTCGCCGCGATCGACGCGGCCAACGAGGCGCTCAACGCCTATGTCGTCGTCACCCACGACAAGGCCCGCGACATGGCGCAGGCTTCCGATGCCCGGCTCGCGGCCGGCGAGGGCGGTGCGCTGGAGGGCATTCCGCTCGGCATCAAGGACCTCTTCGCCACCGAGGGCGTGCACACCCAGGCGTGCAGCCACGTGCTCGACGGATTCGAGCCGCGCTACGAATCGACCGTCACCGCCAATCTGTGGGCCGACGGCGCGGTGATGCTCGGCAAGCTCAACATGGACGAGTTCGCCATGGGCTCGTCGAACGAGACTTCCTGGTACGGCCCGGTGAAGAACCCGTGGCGGGCCAATGGCTCCAATCTCGACCTGGTGCCGGGCGGCTCGTCGGGCGGTTCGGCGGCCGCGGTCGCGGCGCATCTTTGCGCCGGTGCCACCGCCACCGACACCGGCGGTTCGATCCGCCAGCCGGCGGCGTTCACGGGTACGGTCGGCATCAAGCCGACCTATGGTCGCTGCTCGCGCTGGGGCATCGTCGCCTTCGCCTCGTCGCTCGACCAGGCCGGCCCGATCGCCCGCGACCTGCGCGATTCGGCGATTCTGCTGAAATCCATGGCCTCGACCGACGCGAAGGACACCACGTCGGCCGATGTGGCCGTGCCCGACTACGAGGCGGCGATCGGCCAGTCGGTCAAGGGCATGAGAATAGGCGTTCCGAGCGAATACCGCATGGACGGCATGCCGGCGGAGATCGAGACGCTGTGGCAGCGCGGCATCGAGTGGATGAAGGATGCGGGTGCGGAGATCGTCAATATCTCGCTGCCGCACACCAGATACGCGCTGCCGGCCTATTATATCGTCGCGCCGGCGGAAGCCTCGTCGAACCTGGCGCGCTATGACGGCGTTCGCTACGGCCTGCGCGTGCCGGGCAGGGACATCGTCGAGATGTATGAGAATACCCGCGCCGAGGGCTTCGGCCGCGAGGTGCAGCGTCGGGTGCTGATCGGCACCTATGTACTGTCGGCGGGTTATTATGATGCCTATTACCTCAAGGCGCAGAAGGTGCGCACGCTGATCAAGCGCGATTTCGAGGAGGCGTTCGCCGCCGGCATCGACGCGATCCTGACGCCGGCGACGCCGTCGGCGGCCTTCGGCATCGCCGACCAGGACATGGCTTCAGATCCGGTCAAGATGTACCTGAACGACATCTTCACGGTGACGGTCAACATGGCCGGCCTGCCGGGCATTTCCGTGCCGGCAGGGCTCGACGACAGGGGCCTGCCGCTCGGCCTGCAGCTCATCGGCCGGCCCTTCGACGAAGAGACGCTGTTTCGCGCCGGCCATGTCATCGAACAAGCGGCCGGCCGGTTCGCGCCGCAGAAGTGGTGGTAGGCCGGGCTTGAACGAATCGCCGGCGGCGGGAATAGTACCCGCGGCAAGGGGTTCTTCATGGCGGAAACTTCCCGCATCACCATCCGCGAGACGGCCGACGGGCTCGGCATCTACAATCCGACGCGGCGCAATATCTTCGTCATCCTGTTTCTCGGCCTGTGGCTGGCGGGCTGGGCCGTCGGCGAGATATTCGCGCTTGGCGCGATCTTTTCCGGTGAATCGGGATTTGCCGGCCTGTTTCTCGTCGTCTGGGTGACGTTCTGGACCATCGGCGGTTTCTTCGCCTTCTCGGTGGTGCTGTGGCAACTCCTGGGCGTCGAGAAACTGTTCATCACCGGCGGCGCCATGGTGCGCGAGGTCGGCTTCTGGAACATTACCCGGCGCAAGGTCTGGCCGCTGGACGATGTGACCGGTGTGCGCGAGGGCACGCCGAGAGGCGATGCCGGCAGCTTGTTCTCACCCGGTTCCGTCGAGTTCGAGGTCGCTGGCGCCAAGCGCAGTTTCGGCATCCAGCTCGACAAGGCGGAGCGAAATGCGGCGCTGGAGGCGATCAACCGGCACCTTCCCGCCGGCAAGGCCGAGCGCCAGGAACTGGTCGATACCATCGCCACCATTGCCCGTATCAAGAAGGCCGGCAAGCCGGGCGCGGCGGCCGGGCGCTGAGCGCGCACCGGTCCGCAGGCCCGTCGGCCTCGATCCTGTTCGAACCTGCCGTACGGCGATGTGCGAAGCGCCGCCAAACGTGCCACAATGGCGCTGACGACGGAGTGCGCCGATGAACCAGGACCTGCCGCCCTATGCCTCGCAGCTGCTCGATCTGCTGAGCGAGGCGTTCCGCTATGCGACACTTCCCTGGTTCTTCTATCAGGCGGCCATCATCATCATCCTGTTCGTCGCAGCGCGTTTCATCGGCAGGCGGATTGAAAGCCGGCTTGAGACCTGGGCGCGCTCGATCAAGGGCCACCCCGGCGTCCTGAGGGTCGTCGTGGCGCTGATGCGCCGGATCGACTGGCTGCTCTACGCCGCATTGCTCTTCATCGCGCTCACCATCATGCGCTCGGTCACTTGGCCGAGCCGCTCCTATGTTATCTCCGTGGTGCTGTCGCTGGTGCTGGCCTGGGTTCTGGTCTCCGTCATTTCGCGCATCATCCGCAACCGCGTGGTGGCGCGCACGCTGGCGTGGATCGCCTGGATCTACGCCGCCACCGTCATCCTCGGCCTCGACGACGAGGCGGCGGCGTTCCTCGACGGGCTGGCGCTGCCCGTCGGCGGCTATCGACTGACCGCGCTCTTCGTGCTCAAGGCGTTCCTGCTGCTCACCGTCACCGTCTGGGCGGCGCTGACCATCGGCAATTTCGTCGAGGAGAAGGTCCGTCAATCGGAGGAACTGACGCCGTCGATCCGCGTGCTGATCGGCAAGGTCGCCAAGATCGGCCTGGTGGTGATCGCCGGCGTGGCGGCGCTTTCGGCCGTCGGCATCGACCTCACCGCCTTTACGGTGTTTTCCGGCGCGGTCGGTGTCGGCCTGGGTTTCGGCCTGCAGAAGGTGGTGTCCAACTTCATCTCCGGCGTCATCATCCTGCTCGACAAGTCGATCAAGCCCGGCGACACGATCTCGCTTGGCGACACGTTCGGCTGGATACGCGAGTTGCGCGCCCGCTTCGTCTCGGTCATCACCCGCGACGGGCGCGAATTCCTCATTCCCAACGAGGATTTCGTCACCCAGCAGGTGATCAACTGGTCGTTTTCAGACGAGATGGTGCGCCTCGACGTGCCGTTCGGTGTCTCCTATCAGAGCGATCCGCACCTGGTCACCGAACTGGCAATCAACGCCGCCATATCGGTCGGCCGCGTCGACGCCAATCGCCGGCCGGTGTGCTGGTTGACCGGCTTCGGTGATTCGTCGCTCGATTTCGTCTTGCGATTCTGGATTCGCGATCCACAGCAGGGATTGACCAATATTCGCGGCAAGGTGCTGCTGGCGCTGTGGGACGCGTTCAAGGAGCACGATATCGAGATTCCCTATCCGCACCGCGAGGTCATCATGAAGGGCGGCGCGTCGCAGTCCGTCGCCGCGCCGGCGCAAAAGGCGCCGACTCGCAAACCCGGCCGGACGGGCTCCTGAACCGGCGCCGGCGACATGTCGGTTAACGCGTCTTGCGATCCTGCCCTTGGGTAAACACGAAACCGCCACATGGGTTAACGGATTCAAATTCGCAACGGAATCATTCAAGCTTTTGAAACAAAAGGCGCAATTCGGATTCTGCCATGCAATCTCTGCATGGCAGGGATGTGAAATGCGACAAATTTCCAACAAAATTGTGGTTGCCGAGAAATTAACGGCACGGTAAGGAGTGCGCCTCAACATATGGGGCGGACGGGAAGTCCGGGACCTCGGGATTTATCAAGCAAACGGAATTGTTGATGGACGATAGCGTTCGTAAATCCTGCTGGGGCGTAACGGCCTGGGCAATGGTGGGTTTTGCCGGCATCGTGGTGCTGGCCCTGCTTATCGGAGATGTCGAGACGGCCGCGGTTCTCGCCGCCAACTGACAATCGATCAAATCGGAAATCGTGAAAAGGCGCCGGCTTTGTCCGGCGCCTTTTTGTTGACAGCGACACCGACGGGTCGCTGCCGTTCCATGGCTGAACGCCGGGCGGCGTTATGGTAGAGGCGTTCCTTCCAGCGCGGCCAGCGGCCCGGAGAGTGGTGCATGTTCCTGTCGGTATTCGACCTTTTCAAGATCGGCATAGGACCATCGAGTTCGCACACGATGGGGCCGATGACGGCGGCGAACCGCTTTCTCGACGAACTGGCAGGCGACGACTGGCCACGCCCGCGCGGCGCCGTGGTGACGCGGCTCGGCGCCAGCCTGCACGGTTCGCTCGCCTTCACCGGCGTCGGCCACGGCACCCATCGGGCTGTGATACTCGGCCTTGCCGGCGAGGCGCCGGACCGGGTCGATCCGGACGAGACGGCGGCGATCGTCGAGCGCGTCATCACCGGCAAGATGGTCAGCCCGCCCGGCCATCCGGGCTACGTGTTCGACCCGTCGGAGGATCTGGTCTTCGACCGCCAGAACCCGTTGCCGGGCCATGCCAACGGCATGTCGTTCAGCGCCTTCGACGCCGACGGCCACCTGCTGCTCAAACGCATCTACTATTCCATCGGCGGCGGTTTCGTCGTCTCCGAGGAGGAGTTGCAGAAGATCGTCAACCGGCAGACGCCGGTGGCCGAGAAGGGCGTGCCGTACCCATTCGTCAACGCCGAGCAGATGCTGCAGATGGCGGCTGCAAGCGGCCTGTCGGTCGCCGAGATGAAGCGTGCCAACGAGGAGGCGCACCGGGACCGCGACACACTCGACGCCGGCGTCGACGCGATCTGGACGGCGATGGACGACTGCATCGAGCGCGGCCTGTCGCAGGAGGGCGTCATGCCCGGCGGGTTGAACGTGCGCCGTCGCGCCCGCGCCCTGCACGACCGGCTGCAGGAGGAGTGGAAGCTGAACAAGCGCAATCCGCTGCTCGCCAATGACTGGTTGTCGGTCTACGCCATGGCCGTCAACGAGGAGAACGCTTCCGGCGGGCGCATCGTCACCGCGCCGACCAACGGCGCGGCCGGCGTGGTGCCGGCAGTGCTGCGCTACTGGCTGCATTTCCACGACGATGCCGACCAGGCCGGCATCCGCGACTTCCTGCTGACCGCAGCGGCGATCGGCGGCATCATCAAGTACAACGCTTCGATCTCCGGTGCCGAGGTCGGCTGCCAGGGCGAGGTGGGCTCGGCATCGGCGATGGCCGCCGCCGGGCTCTGCGCCGTCATGGGCGGCACGCCGGAGCAGGTGGAAAACGCCGCCGAGATCGCGCTGGAGCACCATCTCGGCATGACCTGCGATCCGGTGGGCGGGCTGGTGCAGGTGCCCTGCATCGAGCGCAATGCGCTGGGCGCGGTGAAGGCGGTGACCGCCGCCTCGCTGGCGATCAAGGGCGACGGCAAGCATTTCGTGCCGCTCGACGCCGCGGTCGAGACCATGCGTCAGACCGGCATCGACATGAACGAGCGCTACAAGGAAACGAGCAAGGGCGGCCTGGCCGTCAATGTCGTCGCCTGCTGAACCGAACGGGCGCCTGTGGAGAGAGGTCCGCCGCCATTGACGAAGCGGCCGCCGGCGCTACACCATGGGCGATGGCCCTCAACCTGATCAAACTCTGCGTCGGCTGCGAAAGCCTCGAGGACATGGTCGACAGCGTTGCCCGCGTCCGCGAGCGCAAGCGACGCGAGGGCGTGGCCGAAACCTATGTCCACACCACCCGCATGACGCCCAAGCGTGCCGACGAGCTCGTCGACGGCGGCTCGCTCTACTGGGTCATCAAGGGCAACATCCAGTGCCGCCAGCGCATCGTCGAGGTGCGGCCGTTCACCGACACGAGCGGGGTGGGGCGCTGCGAACTGGTGCTGGAAGCCGAAGTGGTGCCGACCTACTGGCAACCGAAACGCGCCTTCCAGGGCTGGCGCTATCTGAAGGCCGGCGAAGCGCCGCGCGATCTGGCCGGCGACAAGGGCGGGCTGGCATCGGTGCCGCCGGAGCTGCGCCTCGAACTGGCCGAGCTCGGTCTGCTGTAGCGGTTCGCCGGCAAGCTGAAGGTGACGCAATATCGCCCGGTTTGCCGGCAAGGCTGAGGCTGCTTCGGAGCAGCCGGCGGATCGGGGTTCCCGCCGCCATGCCCCGATTTTCCTTGCAACGCGCCGCGCCGCGCCACATGTTTTGATGGTCATGAGCGACAAGAAGACGCCCGTTCCCGCCGCCGACCAGACGCCAGATGCCGCGTCCGCGTCGCAGGTGGCCGCCTTCGTCAGCAAGGCGCGCGCGCTCGGCGCCATGAAGGCGGTCAGGAAGGGAAGGCTGATCCTGGCGCTCGACGCCACCATGAGCCGCCAGCCGACCTGGGATCTGGCCTGCTCGTTGCAGGCGGAAATGTTCGACGCGGCCGGCAAGGCGGGCGCGCTCGACGTGCAACTGGTCTATTTCCGCGGCTTCGGCGAATGCCGCTCGTCCAAATTCGTCGGCGATACCGGCTCGCTGAAGGACCTCATGGTGCGCATCGACTGCCGCGGCGGCCATACCCAGATCGGCAAGGTGCTGTCGCACGCGCTCAAGGAGACGGCGCGCCAGGCGGTCGACGCGCTTGTCTATATCGGCGATGCGATGGAGGAATCGATCGACGATCTGGCCAACAAGGCCGGCGAACTGGGGTTACGACGCGTGCCCGTGTTCCTGTTTCAGGAAGGCCACGACCCGACGGCGGAAAAGGCCTTCCGCGAGATCGCCAGGCTCTCCAACGGCGCCTGGTTCCGATTCGACCGGGGTTCGGCGGCGACGCTGGCCAAACTGTTGTCGTCGATTGCGGTCTACGCGTCGGGTGGCTTCAAGGCGCTGGAAGCGCGCGGCACGCACGAGGACCGGCTGTTGATCGGACACATGCGGGGGCAGGGCGGGCAATGACCTTCTTCCTGGTCCTGGCGATCGCGCTTCTGGCGGTGGGCCTGTTCGGTTCGCTGTTGCTGCGCGCCGATCCGGCGGCGATCGCGCGCATGGTCCGCCTCATCGTGCCGGGGCTCGTCGCACTGCTCGGCCTCGGCATGACGCTTGCCGGAAGGGCGGGTTTCGGGATCATGCTGATGGCGACGGCGATCGGTTGGCTGTCGTCGCAACAACTGCGCGGCCGCCGCACCAGATCACCCGGCCGGCGGTCTTCCGTGCGCACAGCGGCGCTGGAGATGGAACTGGATCACGATTCCGGCGCCATGGACGGGCTGGTGCTTGCCGGTCGCCACGAGGGCAAGACGCTCGGGCGCATGGACCTGGTCGACCTGCTGGAGCTGCATCGCGAACTGGGCAGCGACCCGGACAGTACCCGGCTACTGGAGGCGTATCTTGACAGCCGATTTACCGTCTGGCGCCAAGACGCGCACGCGGATGCGGGCGGCGGGCTGGGAGAGCCGCCAGCTGCGGGCGCCATGACTGAGCAGGAGGCTTACCAGATCCTTGGTCTTGAGCCGGGGGCTGCCGCGGCGGATATCCGCAAGGCGCATCGCCGCCTGATGCAGCGCGTTCATCCCGACCTCGGTGGATCGTCTTTCCTTGCGGCGCGGATCAATCAGGCCAAAGATATTCTTCTGCGCGGACATTGATTCCCAGTCCCCCTGGTTTTGGTCCCTACCCATCGAATTCACCCCGGATCGCAGCTGCCCTACCGGGCGACCGCGTAGCATGCGATATCGCGCCTCTTCAGCGTCGAGCACGCTTTCCAGGCGCGGTCCTTCGACCCGAAGCCGGCAAAGCGCACGCGGTGGTAGACCGTGCCGTTCTTCTCGAACGTCTCGGTAAAGCCGGTGGCGCTGGCAAGCGCGGGCCCGGCCTTGCGCTTGGTGCGGTCCATGAACTCCAGCGCCTCCGATTCGCTCGGCAGCGAGGCGACCTGCACGACCCAGCCGGACGGTTTCGGCTTCAGGCGGTCGTCCTTGGCGGTGGCGCCGGTCTTGACCGGATCGACAGCCTTCTCGATCGCCTCTTCGGGAACACGCGCCTTGGGCGTCGGCACATAGGCCGAAGCGGTGGCGAGCTTGACCGGACGCGGCTCCGGCACCGGAGCTTCCTTGGCCGTCGGCAGGCTTGCGACGGCGACGGTTGCGCCGCCCTTGCGCGCGGCGAGCAGCGGACCGCGCGAACGCTTCGACGCACGGGGCAGATACTTGCCGATCAGTGCCGTCATGGCGGCGTTGCGCGATTTGCCCGAGCGACCGCCCATCACCACGGCGACGATGCGGCGCTTGCCTTTGGTCGCCGAGGTCACGAGGTTGTAGCCCGAGGCGCGCGTGTAGCCTGTCTTGATGCCGTCGACGCCGCTTACGCGTCCCAGCAGGCGGTTGTGATTGCCATAGCGGCGCTTGCCGTAGGCAAAGGAGCGCGTGGAGAAATATTTGTAGTAGTGCGGGAAGTGCTCCCTCAGCGCCAGGCCGAGCGTAGCCATGTCGCGCGCCGAGGTCACCTGACGCGAATTCGGCAGGCCGGACGCATTCTGGAACGTGGTCGAACGCATGCCGAGCTGGTGCGCCTTGGCAGTCATCATGCGGGCAAAGCCGGATTCCGACCCGCCGAGGAACTCGCCGACGGCCGCGGCGACGTCGTTGGCCGATTTGGTCACCAGCGCATAGATGGCGTTCTCCACCGTGATGGAGCGGCCGGGCTTGATACCGAGCTTCGACGGCGGTTGGCTGGCGGCATGTTTGGATATGCGGATGCGGCTCTTCTTGGAGATGCGCTTATCGTCCAGCGCCTCGAAAACCATGTACAGCGTCATCATCTTGGTGAGAGAGGCCGGGTAGCGCGGCGCATCGGCGGCCGAGGAATGCAACACCTTGCCGGTACTGGCGTCGATGACGATCGCCGCATATTTGGAGTTGGCGTTTGCCGGCGCGTGCATCTGCAGCAGCGCGAAGGCGACGGCCATGAGGAAGGAGACGAAGGGGAACCTGGGCAAACAGAAAAACGCGGAACGCACGTCAACACCTGGAACTTGAGAACACCACACACATCCGGCAACAGCGCCGGCACGCCCGACGGAAACTAGAGGCCGGGCGTTACCAATCCGTTTATGGTAACCAGTTCATTGACGAATTCGCGCAATTTCTTCCGTTATGGTTGACGGGCGATGTTGCGCCGCAGCACGCGCATTGACATTTTGTGCATCGCACACTAGGTCTCTTGCATTGCAGCATTCCCTCCCACAACCAACACTGACGAAAGGACGCAACAAATGATGCAGTCATTTGAGAGTGTCAGCAAATTCAACAAGGACTTCGTCGACAGCGCGATCAAGAGCGCCTCGGCCTGGTCCAACGGCCTGCAGACCATCGCCGCAGAGACCGCCGAATACGCCAAGGTCTCGGTCGAGAGCGGCACCGCCGCCTTCGAGAAAGCCGCGTCGGCCAAGTCGGCCGAGAAGGTCTTCGAGATCCAGAGCGAATATGCCAAGAGCGCGTTCGAGCGCATGGTCGCCCAGGCCACCAAGGTCGGCGAAATCTACACCGACATGGCCAAGGACGCCGTCAAGCCGTTCGAGGTCGTGTTCGCCCCGGTGAAGTAATCGGACGAATCAAACCGGAGCCGAGGCGGCGCAAGACCGCTTCGATCCGGCCTTCCTGGTGAGCCCGGCCGTTTCAGCGGCCGGGTTTTTTGTTTTCCGGTCGCCGCGAACGCCCTCAGCCCCGCAAATATCGCGCTGTCCGTATTGTCACCTGATTTTCAGGGCTTACAATTGCGCGGGTAACACCTACATGGGCATTCGCGGACCATTAAGATTTTCGGCAGGCATACGGTGGCGCAGATTGTTGAAAGACTGATCGATCGCCGCGCGACAATGCAGGAAGATCGTGATGAGGACGCCGACGGACGCGACAGCGGCCGCGGAACGGCGGTCATTACCCGGACGCGGGCGCGTACGAAGAAGCCCGGCCTCTACCGGGTGCTGATCCTGAACGACGACTACACGCCGATGGAATTCGTCGTTCACGTTTTGGAACGGTTTTTCAGCAAGAATCGCGAGGAGGCGACCACGATCATGCTCCACGTTCACAATCACGGCGTGGGCGAGTGCGGGGTCTATACTTTTGAGGTTGCGGAGACCAAAGTGTCGAGCGTGATGGACTTCGCCCGTCAGCATCAACATCCGCTGCAATGCGTGATGGAAAAGAAGTGAGGTAAGGATGCCTGCATTTTCGCAAAGCCTGGAACGGGCGCTGCACCAGGCGTTGACGTTCGCCAACGAACGCCATCACGAATATGCGACCCTGGAACATCTGCTGCTGGCGCTGATCGACGACAAGGATGCCGCCGCGGTAATGCGGGCATGCAATGTCGACCTTACCGACCTCAAGCGCACGCTCATCGACTATATCGACAGCGAACTCGACAACCTCGTCACCGGCTATGACGAGGATTCCAAGCCGACCTCCGGTTTCCAGCGCGTCATCCAGCGCGCCGTCATCCATGTCCAGTCCTCCGGCCGCGAGGAAGTGTCGGGTGCCAATGTGCTGGTGGCGATCTTCGCCGAGCGCGAGAGCCATGCCGCCTATTTCCTGCAGGAACAGCAGATGACCCGCTACGACGCGGTCAACTACATCTCGCACGGCATCGCCAAGCGGCCGGGCGCCAGCGAGCCGCGCACGCCCACCGGCATCGAGGACGACAACGCGGCCACCGGGCGGGACGACCAGGACGAGGGCGGCAAGAAGAAGGCGCAGGACGCGCTTTCGGCCTATTGCGTCAATCTCAACGAGAAGGCCAATGCCGGCCGCATCGATCCGCTGATCGGGCGCGAGCAGGAGGTCAGCCGTACCATCCAGGTACTGTGCCGCCGCTCGAAGAACAATCCGCTCTATGTCGGCGATCCCGGCGTCGGCAAGACGGCGATCGCCGAGGGCCTTGCCAAGCGCATCGTCGAAGGCGCCGTGCCGGAGGTTCTGGCCGACGCGACCGTGTTCGCGCTCGACATGGGTGCGCTCCTGGCCGGCACGCGCTATCGCGGCGATTTCGAGGAGCGGCTGAAGCAGGTCGTAAAGGAGCTCGAGGAATTCCCGGGCGCCATCCTGTTCATCGACGAGATCCACACGGTGATCGGCGCCGGCGCCACCTCGGGCGGCGCCATGGACGCGTCCAACCTCTTGAAGCCGGCGCTCTCCAACGGCGCCATCCGCTGCATCGGATCGACCACCTACAAGGAATTCCGCCAGTTCTTCGAGAAGGACCGGGCGCTGGTTCGCCGGTTCCAGAAGATCGACATCACCGAACCGTCGATCGACGACGCCTTCGAGATCATGAAGGGCCTGAAGCCCTATTTCGAGGACTTCCACAAGGTCCGCTACACGAACGATGCGATCAAGGCGGCGGTCGAACTGTCGGCGCGCTACATCAATGACCGCAAGCTGCCCGACAAGGCGATCGACGTGGTCGACGAGACCGGCGCGGCGCAGATGCTTGTGCCCGAGGGCAAGCGGCGCAAGACAATCTCGGTCAAGGAAATCGAGGCGACGATCGCCACGATGGCGCGCATTCCGCCGAAGACCGTATCGACCGACGACGAGAAGATCCTCGCCAATCTCGACGCCGAACTGAAGCGCGTCGTCTACGGCCAGGATACGGCGATCGAGGCGCTCGCCTCGTCTATCAAGCTGGCGCGGGCCGGCCTGCGCGAACCCGAAAAGCCGATCGGCGCCTATCTGTTCTCCGGCCCGACCGGCGTCGGCAAGACCGAGGTCGCCAAGCAGTTGGCAAGCTCGCTCGGCGTCGAACTGCTGCGCTTCGACATGTCGGAATATATGGAGCGCCACACCGTTTCGCGTCTCATCGGCGCACCGCCCGGCTACGTCGGCTTCGACCAGGGCGGGCTGCTGACCGACGGCGTCGACCAGCATCCCCATTGCGTGCTGCTGCTCGACGAGGTCGAAAAGGCCCATCCCGACCTGTTCAACATCCTGTTGCAGGTGATGGACCACGGCAAGCTGACCGACCACAACGGCAAGCAGATCGATTTCCGCAACGTCATCCTGATCATGACCACCAACGCCGGTGCGTCCGAGATGCAGAAGGCGGCCATCGGCTTCGGCTCGTCGAAACGCGAAGGCGACGACCTGGACGCGATCAACAAGCTGTTCTCGCCCGAGTTCCGCAACCGGCTCGACGCGATCATCCCGTTCGGCGCACTGCCGGTACCGGTGGTGCATCGCGTGGTCCAGAAATTCGTCATGCAGCTCGAAGCCCAGCTTTCCGAGCGCGGCGTCACCTTCGATCTTTCCGACGAGGCGATCGCCTGGCTGGCGAACAAGGGCTATGACGAGCACATGGGTGCCCGGCCGCTCGGTCGCGTCATCCAGGAGCACATCAAGAAGCCCCTGGCCGACCAGGTGCTGTTCGGCGACCTGAAGCGCGGCGGCACCGTACGCGTGACGGTGGACAAGGACGAGACCGGAACGAGCGGGCTGAAGCTCGAGGCGCTGCCCGACGAGGTGCCGGTCAAGCCGAAGAAGGAAGTGGCCAAGAAGCCGCGCCGGCCGAAGAAGCGCGCCGCCAGGAAGGTCGCCACCACGACCAAGAAGACCGCGGCCAAACCGTCGCGCGGCCGGCCGAGTACCGTGCCGCAACTGCCGCGCAAGGACTGATCAGCAAGGGCAGTGCCCGGCGACGTCACCCACCGCTTGCGCCTGGCATTGGGCGCGGGCGACCGCCGTGCGCTGGGCCACGCCACCGAGATCGCCCGCCAAACGCTCGACAACCCGTTGTTGGTTCCCGACCTGCTGGCCTGCCTTTGCGATGATGACGAGACGGTGGTCTCGCACGCCGCCCACGCGGTGATGCAGGTGGGCGCGCAGACGCCCGGCCTGTTTCAGCCGCATGCGGCCGCGATGATCGACATTCTCGATCGCCGCGCACAGTGGGAGATCGGCGAGCAGCTGCCGAAGGTGCTCGCTGAACTCGATTACGATGCGGCGCGGGCCGAAAGACTGCTCGCCGTGCTTCGACGGTTGGCGGCCGGACCTTCGGCGATCGCCGCGGCCTCGGCGCTGTCGGCCGTCGGGCGGCTTGCCGAGCGCGGCATCGTTGTGCGCCAGGTGTTCGAACTGCTGATCGCCGATGCGCTGCGTTCGCCGAAAAAGGCCGTCGCCGCGCGGGCGCGGCGGCTGATGGAAGGGCGGGCGTAGCCCGGCGTCCTGACCGCAGTCGACCCGATGCGCTATTGCCCGTCGCCATCGGTGTGCTAGAGCGAAGCAATGTCCGACACCGTTGAAGGCGAAGAGAGCGCCGCGACCCATCTTGCCTGGTTCGGCCGCGGCGTTCTGGCCACCTTCTGCGTTCCCGGCATGGTGCTGGTCCTGTCCTTTATCGGCTTTGCCGCGCTCGCCGCCGAGACCGGTTTCTCGCTCACCGAGACCGTGTTCATGGTCGTCGTGATCTGGGCGCTGCCGGCCCAGGTGGTTCTGATCGGCGCCGTCGTCTCCGGCGCGACTCTGCCGGCTTGCGCCCTGGCGGTGGCGCTGTCGTCGGTGCGGCTGATGCCGATGACGGTTTCGATGGTTCCCGAATTGCGCACGCCGGCAACCCGGCCGCTGGTGCTCTATCTGCTGTCGCATTTCATCGCCGTCACCTCGTGGGTGATCGCCATGGAGCGGTTTCCGGGCGTGCCGCGCCAACGCCGGACCGGCTTCTATTTCGGCATCGGCACCACGCTGATCGTCCTAAACGTGCTGGCGGTCGCGGTGGTGTTCCTGACCTCGGCGCAGCTGCCCGCCGGCGTCGCAGCCGCCATGTTCCTGCTGACGCCGATGTATTTCCTGAGCTCGCTGTGGAGTTCGGCGCGCGAATGGGCGGGTCATGCGGCGATCGTCCTGGGTCTGGCGCTCGGCCCGATCTTCCACTTCGTCGTGCCGGGCTTCGACCTGCTGGCCGCCGGCCTCATCGGCGGTCTTCTCGCCTATGCCGCCCACCGGATCAGGCGCGGGAGCGCGCCCGCATGACCTGGCAGTCGATCGACGCGTGGTGGTGGCCCTATTTCTTCATGCTGGCGGCCGGCTGGTTCGCCACCGACATCTGGCGGGCGCTCGGCGTCTATTTCGGCGGCCGCATCGACGAGGGGTCGGAAGCGCTGGTGCTGGTACGCTGCATCGCGACCGCGCTGGTCGCCGCGGTCGTCTCCAACCTGCTGCTGTTCCCGCTCGGTGCGCTCGCCTCGGTGCCGGTGGCGGTCCGCGTCGGCGCCGTCGCCATCGGCTTTGCCGCCTATCGCATTGCCGGAAAGAGCACATTTGCCGGCATCGCCGCCGCCGAACTCGTTCTCATCCCGGTGCTGCTTCTGGCCTGAACCGGGCCGCAGCACCTGCTCAGCCGAGTGCTGCCCGGATTTTCTCCGCATTTGCCGCCAGTATGTCGGGCTCCTCCATTCTGGAGGCCGGCGGCCCGAGGCTTTCGCCCTCGAAACGCGGAATGACGTGGAAGTGCAGATGGAACACCACCTGGCCACCGGCGCTCTCGTTGAACTGCTGGACGGTGACGCCCCCGGCGCCGAAGGCCTTCATCGTCGCGCGCGCCAGCTTCTGCACCGTCGCCATCACGGCGGCGAGGCTTGCCGGAGACACGTCGAGAATGTTGCGTGCAGGCGCCTTGGGGATCACCAGGCAATGGCCGGGCCCGCGCGGCATGATATCCATGAAGGCAAAGGTGTCGTCGTCCTCATAGAGCTTGTGGCAGGGAATCTCGCCGCGCAGGATTTTCGCGAATATGTTGTCGTCTTCGTATTGCATGCTCATGGCGGCACTCTGATATTTCGTCGCGTCGCGGCGATGTTTGCCGCCACGAGGGCGGCGGTCAAGTGAGAGGAGGCGATATGCGCTGGATTTTGGCGGGCTGGCTTCTGTTCATCGTGTCGGCGCTGTTCTTCGCCGCCTCGGCGCTGCGCTCCGGCGACATGCTGGCGCTGGGTGGAAGCCTGTTCTTCCTGATCGCCTGTTTCGCTTTCCTGGTGCCGTTCATGCGCGACTACCGCAATCGAAGTTGAGACATCATTCCTTGCGGAAAGGCGTGTGTTCGCCCAATACCGCACCGATGCGTTCCACTTCATGGCGCTCCTGGCGCAGGTAGTCGTCGACCGCGCGCCGGAAGCCGGCATGCGGGATGAAATGCGCCGAATGGGTGGTGACGGGGACGTAGCCGCGCGCAAGCTTGTGCTCGCCCTGGGCGCCGGCCTCGACGACCTTCAGCTTGCGGTCGATCGCATAATCGATCGCCTGGTGGTAGCAGAGCTCGAAATGCAGAAACCGGTGATGCTCGACGCAGCCCCAGTGGCGGCCGAAAATCGTGTCGGAGCCGACGAAGTTGAGCGCGCCGGCGATGTGGCGACCGTCGCGCTTCGCCATGACCAGCACGATGTCGTCGGCCATGACCTCGCCGATGAGCGAGAAAAACCGCCGCGTCAGGTAGGGCCGACCCCATTTGCGCCCGCCGGTATCCATGTAGAAGCTGAAGAAGGTATCCCAGACGGATTCGGTGAGGTCCGTGCCCGTCAGCCTTTCGATGCCGATGCCGTCGGCAAGCGCCGCGGTCCGCTCCTTGCGCAGCGCCTTGCGCTTGCGCGAGGTGAGCGTGTCGAGAAAATCGGCGTAGTCGCGATAGCCGTCATTGACGAAATGGAACTGCTGGTCGGTCCGGTGCAGGAAACCGGCGCCTTCCAGGTCGGCTATCTCCGCTTCCGGCGCGAATGTCACATGCGCGGAAGAAACGTCGAGACGCTCGGTCAACAGCGCCAGCCCCCCAGCCAGCGCCGGACGCACCGCCGTTGCGTCGAGACCGCGTCGCACCAGAAGACGAGGCCCGGTCGCGGGCGTGAACGGCACGGACACCTGCAATTTCGGATAATAGCGCCCGCCGGCGCGCTCGAACGCATCGGCCCAGCCATGGTCGAAAACGTACTCGCCCTGGCTGTGGCTCTTCAGGTAGCAGGGCGCGGCCCCGATCAGCCTGTCGCCGGCATCCTCCAGCCTCAGATGCTGGCCGAGCCAGCCGGTCTCGCGCGTTGCCGACCCCGATCGTTCCAGCGCGCCGAGAAACGCGTGCGAGATAAAGGGATTATAGATTCCCGAACAGCGGCTTGCGCCCGAAAGCTCATCCCATTCATCGCGACCGAATTCGGTGATGGACGGCACGACGCGGATGATGAATTCGCCTTCCGCGCCCGGCGATGGCTGGCTGCTGCTCATGCGTCGACAATTAACGGTAAATGCGGCGCGGACAAGCCTATGCCACCGTATCGGGATTGAACCCCTCGAAGGTGATCTGGCCGCCGGCATTCCAGGTGGCGCGCGCCGCGTCCATGTCGCTCACCGTCCAGGTGATCAGCGGCAGGCCGAGCCGGCGGCGGGTGAAGGCGACGAAACGGTTGTCGATCGCCGCGACATCGTAGGAGACGAAGTCGATCCCGTGGGCGAGCATGGAAAAATGCGCTTCCATCGCCGCCACGTCCTCGCCTTCGGCGGTCAGGCCTCGCGGCACGCCGGATGCGTCGGCGGCGAAGCGACGCACCAGATGATGGTCGAACGACATGATCGCCGCTTTTCCGCCGTAGCCGTCGAGCGCGGCCGCGATGGCGGTGACGAAACCGTCGTCAAACCCTTCATCGCCCTTCAGTTCGATCACCACCGGCACGCGGCCGGCGATCTGTGCCAGCGCCAGGTCGAGACGCTGCGGCCGGTCTTTCGTGCCGCCGACGGAAAGCGCGCAAAGCGCCTCGGCCGTCGTGTCGGCGGTCCTGCCCTGCCGGCCCGTCAGGCGTTGCAGGTCGTGGTCGTGAAACACCACCGGCACGCGATCGGCCGTCAAGACGACGTCGCATTCGATGGAAAAGCCGCCGGCGATCGCCCGCTCGAACGCCGTCGCCGTGTTCTCCCAGCACTGGCGATTGCCGTCGTGAAGCCCGCGATGGGCGATCGGCCGGGCCGTCAGCCAGGAGAGGATGTCGGCGGCCACCGCTCATCCGATCTCGAAAACGGCGTCGATCTCGACGGCGGCGTTCAGCGGCAGGGCGGCGACGCCGATCGCCGAGCGGGCGTGAATGCCGCGATCCCCAATCGCCTCGGCCAGAAAATCGGAAGCGCCGTTCGCCACCAGGTGCTGATCGGTGAAATCCGGCGCCGACGCGACGAAGACGTTGATCTTGACGATGCGTTTCAGCCTGTCCAGGTCGCCAAGCGCCGCTTTTGCCTGGGCGAGCAGGTTTATCGCGCAGGCCCGCGCCGCCGCCTGACCCGCTTCGATCCCGACGTCGGCGCCAAGTCGTCCGGTCGCAACGAAAGCGCCGTCGGCGAGCGGAAGCTGGCCCGCGGTCATCAACAGGTTGCCGCTGGCGACATAGGGGGCGTAGTTCGCCGCCGGCGCGGCCGCCTGCGGCAATTCGATCCCCAATCGCATGAGCCGTTGTTCGATTGTCTCTTCCATGTTCTCCTGCCCCTGATTCTGGTGGACGATTCCAAATGAGACTTAGGTCAATCCGTCTGTCTTCCGCCACGATTTTTTTACATTATGCTGTGACGGTTTGCAGTCCGGACCGATGAAACGGGAGTTCGATTGACGATCATGCGCTTCGCCGCAACCAAACGCCTGGCCGCGACGGCTTTCGCCGCGACCCTGCTCGCCGGTTCATGGCCGGCGCTGGCCGGCGGGCCGCTCGCCGCCCACCGCGCGGTCTATGACATAGCCCTCAAACAGGCGAACGACCGTTCCGGAATAACCGGCGTCGCCGGTCGCATGGTCTATGAATTCAACGGTTCGGCCTGCGAGGGCTACACGGTCAGCTTCCGCTTCGTAACCCAGATCGACACCAACGAGACCTCGCGCATAACCGACCAGCAGACGACCACCTACGAGGATGCGGCGGGCAAGACCTTCAGCTTCGCCACTAAGTCTTTCGTCGACAGCCGGCTCGATCGCGAAGTGCGCGGCACCGCCAATATCGAGGCGGGCAAGACGAATGTCGATCTGGTCAAGCCGGACGAGACCCGCATCGAGCTCGACAAGACGCTGTTTCCGACGCAGCACCTCGTCGATCTGCTGGAGCGGGCCTCGCATGGCGAAACGTTCTACGAAACGACAATCTTCGACGGATCCGACGGAGCCGATCAGGTGATGACCACCACCGTCATCGTCGGCAAGCCCGACGCCGACGACAAATCCGACCCGGAGAAATCAGCGCTGGGCACGATGGGCGGCCAGAAGTACTGGCCGGTCACGATCGCCTATTTCGATCCGGAGGCGAGCGGCGGCGAGGAACTGCCGGTCTACCGCATCTCCTTCAAGCTCTATGCCAACGGCATCACCCGGTCGATCCTTATGGATTACGGCGATTTCTCGATGACCGGCAAGCTGGTCGACCTGTCGGTGTTCGACAAAAAGGGCGACTGCGGTTGACATGACCAGACGCCGACCCTGATCGCGAGGACAGACCGCACTCCGCCTGTCGCGATGCGGCCTTCCGGCCCTTGCATTTGGCGGCCATCCCGTCTATAGGCGCGCTCATTCCACACACGGACCTTGGTGTCCGGCGGGAGAAATCCGCCGGAAACCGCCGGTGGCGGGCAATCCGCTATTGGTCCGTGGAGGCTGAACCGGAAAGGAAAAGACGATGGCTTTGCCAGATTTCAGCATGCGCCAGCTGCTGGAAGCCGGTGTCCACTTCGGACACCAGACCCACCGCTGGAACCCCAAGATGGCGTCCTTTATCTTTGGCGCCCGCAACAACGTTCACATCATCGACCTGAGCCAGTCCGTGCCGATGCTGCACCAGGCGTTGCAGGTCGTGTCCGACACTGTGGCCAATGGCGGCCGCGTGCTGTTTGTCGGCACCAAGCGCCAGGCGTCCGATATCATCGCCGACGCCGCTGAGCGCTCCGCCCAGTATTATGTCAACTCGCGCTGGCTCGGCGGCATGCTGACCAACTGGAAGACGATTTCCAACTCGATCTCGCGCCTGCGCAAGCTCGATGAGCTGCTTGCGGGCGAGGCCGGGGGCTTCACCAAGAAGGAACGCCTGAACCTCGACCGCGAGCGCGCCAAGCTCGACCGGGCGCTGGGCGGCATCAAGGACATGGGTTCGACGCCCGACCTGTTGTTCGTGATCGACACCAACAAGGAGGCGATCGCCATCCAGGAAGCCAAGCGGCTGGGTATTCCGGTGGTGGCCGTGGTCGATTCCAACTGTGATCCGGACTCCATCGACTATCCGGTTCCCGGCAACGACGACGCGGCCCGCGCCATCGCGCTCTATTGCGATCTCGTGGCCAAGGCCGCCATCGACGGCATTGCGCGCCAGCAGGGTTCGGTCGGCGTGGATATCGGTGCTTCCGAAGAAGCCCCGGTAGAGCCGGCACTGGATGGGGCGGCGACCGAGGCGCCCGCGGAAGAGCCGGTTGCCGAGGAAGCAGCGCCCGCGGCGGAAGAGCCTGCCGCCGAGGCGTCGGCCGACGAGCCCGCCGCCGAGGAAAGCGCCGAAGCGGCCAAGAAGGACGACAAATCCTGACTTCGGTTCGCGCCGCTCCGCGCGGCGGCGATGATGGAAAAGCAAGACGGGTGTGCGGCGAACGCCGCACCCGTCGCAATAGACAAGTCTGAAAGAGGCGATCATGAGCATTTCAGCAGCACAGGTTAAACAGCTTCGCGATATGAGCGGCGCCGGTATGATGGATTGCAAGGCGGCGCTGACGGAAACCGGCGGCGATATCGAGGCGGCCGTCGACTGGCTGCGGGCCAAGGGCATTGCCAAGGCCGACAAGAAGGCCGGCCGCACGGCGGCCGAAGGCCTGATCGGCGTGGCGTCGGACGCAGACAGCGCCGTCGTCGTCGAGGTCAATTCGGAAACCGACTTCGTGGCCCGCAACGACGCGTTCCAGGAGATCGTGCGCAACGTGGCCGCGGTGGCGCTTGGCACCGACGGTTCGACTGAGGCTGTCGCCGCGGCCGGCTATCCGGGCGCCGGCAAGTCGGTCACCGACGCGATCAAGGATGCCGTCGGCACGATCGGGGAGAACATGTCGTTCCGCCGCTCGGCGAAGCTTTCGGTCGGCAAGGGAACCGTTGCCACCTATGTCCACAACGCGGTGTCCGACGGTCTTGGCAAGATCGGCGTCCTCGTCGCCATCGAGACCGAGGGCGATGCGGCGGCGGCAGGCGCGATTGCCCGCCAGGTCGCCATGCACGTGGCCGCCACCAGCCCGCTGGCGCTGACCGAGGCGGAAGTCGATCCGGCCGCGGTGGAGCGCGAGAAGGCGATCTTTATCGAGCAGGCGCGTGAATCGGGCAAGCCCGACAACATCATCGAGAAGATGGTGGACGGCCGCATGCGCAAGTTCTTCGAGGAGGTCGTCCTCCTCAAGCAGGCCTTCGTGATCAACCCGGACCTGACCGTCGAGAAGGCGGTCAAGGAAGCCGAGAAGGACATCGGCGCGCCGGCGACCATCACCGGCTTCGTCCGCTTCGCCCTTGGTGAGGGCATCGACCGCGGCGAAAGCGATTTCGCCGCCGAGGTTGCCGCCGCCGCCGCGGGCTGAAGCAGCCCTTTAACGGGGATGAAAAGCAAGGGCGCCGCGTGACATCGCGGCGCCCTTGTTGTATCCGGGTTTGCCCTGTTCAGGGCATCGAGATTCCAATCGCAGACGGGAAAGCGGATGCCGGCCAAACCCATATACAGACGCGTCGTTCTCAAGGCCTCCGGCGAGGCGCTGATGGGAGAACAGGGTTTCGGTATCGATGTGTCGGTTGTCGACCGCATCGCCGCCGACATTGCCGAGGCCAGGGAGATGGGCACCGAAGTCGGCGTTGTGATCGGCGGCGGCAACATCTTTCGCGGCGTCGCCGTCGCCTCCAAGGGCGGCGACCGGGTGACCGGCGATCACATGGGCATGCTCGCAACCGTCATCAATTCGCTGGCGCTCAGAACCTCGCTGGTCAAGATCGGTGTCGATGCGCTGGTGCTCTCGGCGATCGCCATGCCGGAAATCTGCGAGAGTTTCTCGCAGCGCAAGGCCAGCCTCTACATGAACGAGGGCAAGGTGGTCATCTTCGCCGGCGGCACCGGCAATCCGTATTTCACCACCGATTCCGCCGCGGCTCTCAGGGCCGCCGAAATCGGCGCCGATGCGCTGTTCAAGGGGACGCTGGTCGACGGCGTCTATTCGGCCGACCCGAAGAAGGACCCGACCGCGACCCGCTATGAGCGGCTGTCGCACTCCGATGTGATCACGCGCGGGCTCGCGGTGATGGACACCGCCGCGATTGCGCTTGCGCGCGAGAACAACATTCCCATAATCGTCTATTCGATACACGAAAAAGGCGGATTCGGCGCAATATTGGCCGGTGGCGGCCATTGCACCACGGTTTCGGACGAGTAAGTCCGCCAGCCGCGAAGGCATATTTGACAACTGGAGGACGACCATGAGCGACGGTGTCGATTTCAAGGATTTGAAGCGGCGCATGGACGGCGCGGTGACCGCCTTCAAGAGCGACCTTGCCTCGCTGAGGACCGGTCGCGCCTCGGCCAACCTCCTCGATCCGGTGACGGTTGAAGCGTACGGTTCGCCGATGCCCATCAACCAGGTTGCCACCATCTCGGTGCCCGAGCCGCGCATGATCTCGGTGGCGGTCTGGGACAAGTCGCAGGTCCAGGCGGTCGACAAGGCGATCCGCGAATCCAATCTGGGGTTCAACCCGATCGTCGACGGCACCAATCTGCGCATCCCGCTGCCCGAACTCAACGAGGAGCGGCGCAAGGAACTGGCGAAGATCGCGCATCAGTATGCCGAGCATGCCCGCGTCGCCGCCCGCAATGTGCGTCGCGACGGCATGGATCATCTCAAGCGTGCCGAAAAGGACGGCGAGATCAGCCAGGACGTGCATCACGCCAACGCCGACCGGGTCCAGAAGATGACCGACGAGGCCATAGCCGAGATCGACCTGCTGCTCGAGGACAAGGAAGCCGAGATCATGCAGGTCTAGGCGGCCCCCGGCGGCCGGAACGAGGAGACCAATGGCCAAACCCGCCCATATCGCCATCATCATGGATGGAAACGGCCGCTGGGCGAAACAGCGCGGCCTGCCGCGCGCCGCCGGCCACAAAGCCGGGGTCGAAGCGCTACGCCAGACGGTTCGCGCGGCCGGCGATCTCGGTATCGCCTATCTGACGGTCTTCGCCTTCTCGTCGGAGAACTGGACCCGGCCGCAATCTGAAATCAGCGACCTGATGGGCCTGCTGAAGCTCTTCATCCGCAAGGATCTCGCCGAATTGCACAACAACGGCGTGCGCGTGCGCATGATCGGCGAACGTGAAACGCTCAAACCCGACATCCTGGCCCTGATCGAGGAGGCCGAGCACCTGACTGCCGGCAACCGGGCGATGGATCTGGTGATTGCCTTCAACTACGGCGCCCGCGACGAGTTGAAACGGGCGCTGACCGGAATCGTGCGCAAGATGCAGTCCGGCGCGCTGGCCGCAGACGATGTCAGCGAGGAGACGATCGCCGCTCATCTCGACACCGCCTGGCTGCCCGATCCCGAACTGATCATCCGCACCAGCGGCGAACAGCGCCTGTCGAACTTCCTGCTCTGGCAGGCCGCCTATAGCGAGTTCGTGTTCCTGCCCTGCTACTGGCCCGATTTCGGCCGTGCCGACCTGGAAAAGGCGATCGCCGACTACGAGGCGCGCGACCGCCGCTTCGGCGGGCTCACGGCCCGGGCGATGGCCACATGACCGCATCCGGCTACTCAAATCTTCAGTTGCGGGTGATGTCGGCGCTGGTCCTGGCGGCTGTCGTGCTGTTTGTGACATGGCTCGGCGGCCTGCCGTTCCGCATCCTCGCCGCCGCCATCGCCGGCGCCATGTTCTTCGAGTGGACGGCGATGACGCCGGGCGGCTTGAAAACCAGCCCAGCCGTCCATGCCGGCGCGTTCGCGGTCGTCCTCGCGGCCATCGTTTTCGGCGTGACCGCCGTCTGGCTGCTGGCCGCGATCCTCATCGTCGGGCTGGCGGCGGCCACCTATGCCGAAACGCGGGGGCAGGGGGTCTGGCTCGCCAAGGGGTTTGCCTATGCCGCACTTTCGGGCTTCGCGCTCGCCCTGCTGCGCGCCGACACGCAGTCGGGTCTGGTGGCGATCCTGTTTCTGTTCGCGGTCGTCTGGATCACCGACATCGCCGCCTATTTCGCCGGTCGGTCGTTGGGCGGCCCCAAGCTGGCGCCGGCGATCTCGCCCGGAAAAACCTGGTCGGGCGCCGTCGGCGGCACGATCGGCGGCGTGACCGGCGGCATGATCATCGCCCACATGGCGGGCGCCGCCAGCTACGGCATTTTCCTCGTCGCCCTGCTGCTGTCGATCGTCGCCCAGTTCGGCGATCTGTTCGAATCATCCGTCAAGCGCCGGGCGGGCGTGAAGGATTCCGGCAATCTCATTCCCGGCCATGGCGGGGTGATGGACAGGGTCGACGGACTTGTTGCGGCGGCGATTGCGCTCTATGTCATCGGCGCGCTCGGCGGCGGCCTCGACCATCCGGCTTCCGCACTGTTTTGATTGCAGCTTTCGCCATCGAATCGCCTGCATTGACCGCTCTAGGCTGTATCGACATTCAGGGCCGAAATCCGTCTCGCGCCGCGCCCGAAACCTGAATGTCGAGACAGCCTAGGCAACCGCATGACCTCCAAGGGGTAGGAATTGGCCGACATCTTCGTGAACCTGTTTGCCACCGACGGCATCCTGATCGGTACGATCGTGCCGTTCGTGATCGTCCTGGCCGTGGTCGTCTTCGTACACGAGATGGGTCACTATCTGGTCGGGCGCCTGTGCGGCATCGGCGTTCAGGCGTTTTCCATCGGCTTCGGCCCTGAACTGGTCGGGTTCAACGATCGACACGGAACCCGTTGGAAACTTTCGGCTATTCCGCTCGGCGGCTATGTGAAGTTTACCGGCGACATGACGGTGACCAGCGCGCCCGACAGCGAGGAAATCGAAAACCTGTCGGAGGAGGAGCGCAGGGTGGCGTTCCACACCCAGCCGGTGTGGAAGCGGGCGGCGACGGTTTTCGCCGGCCCGCTGTTCAACTTCATCCTTACCGCCATCGTCTTTGCCGTGCTGTTTGCCGTTTACGGCAAGTTCATCTCCGAGCCGACGGTGGCCAACGTACTGCCCGATAGCCCGGCGGCGCAGGCCGGTTTCATGCCCGGAGACCGCTTCGTCTCCATGGACGGCATCAAGGTCAGTACCTTCGGCGACGTGCAACGCTATGTTTCGGCACGCGCCGGCGACGAGATCCGTTTCGTCGTGTTCCGCGACGGCGAGGAGGTCGAACTGATCGCCATTCCGGAAATCGTCGAACAGACCGATCCGTTGGGCAACACGATCAAGATCGGCCTGATCGGTGTGCAGAACGACGAATCGCTGGGCCAGCCGCGGATTGTCGAGTTTACCGTGCTGGGTGCGATCGGCGAGGCGATATCCGAGACCGGCTATGTCATCGTGCGCACCGGTCATTTTCTCAAGCGTTTCGCGACCGGCAGGGAGGACAAGTGCCAGCTCGGCGGCCCCGTGAAGATAGCCGATATGGCCGGCAAGGCGGCGCAGAAGGGGATAGAATGGCTGGTACAGTTAACCGCCTTCCTGTCCGTGGGAATAGGCTTCCTGAACCTGCTGCCGATTCCGCCGCTCGACGGGGGGCATCTGGTCTTTTACGGCTATGAGGCCGTCGCACGCAGGCCGCCGTCGGAGCGGATTCTCGAACTGTTCTATCGCGCCGGTCTGATTCTTGTCCTGGGCTTCATGATCTTCGTGTTCTGGAACGATATTTTCGGCTGTTGATAAGGAGGCCGATCGGGCGCAAAATTGACACGCCGTTAACCATAAACGAGGATTCGGCGTGACCCTTTTGTCACGGGCGTTCACTTCGTAAACCGAATTTAACCGAACGCCTTGCGTATAGATAAAATCCCGTTAATAGGGTAAGTGAAATCAACCGTATAATCCGGTTTTCTCGCCGTGGGGACTACGAGAAAAAAAGGTACTTTGGCCCGATGAAGGCATTCAGCAGTTTGGTACGGGCGGCAATTGCAGCCGTGATGTTGGCGGTCGTGGCCCTTCCGGCCGCCACGGTGCTTCAGTTGAGCATGGTTTCGCATGCATACGCGGCGGTGGTTTCCCGGATCGAAGTGCGCGGCAATCAGCGGGTCGATGACGCGACGATCCGCGACTATGTCGCCATCAAGCCTGGCGTCTCGTTCGACAACGGCGATATCGACGAGGCCGTGAAGCGGCTGTTTTCAACAGGTTTGTTTTCCGACGTGCGCATCAATCGCGTCGGGTCCTCGCTCGTGGTGATCGTCGAGGAATATGCAATCGTCAATCAGGTCCTGTTCCAGGGCAACAAGAAGCTGAAGGACGAGCGGCTGGCGATCATCGTCCAGCTCAAGCCCCGCGGCACGTTCTCGCAGGCGACGCTCGAGCTCGACGAACAGGCGATTCGCGATGCCTATGCGGCCATCGGCCGCAATGACGCGATTGTCAGCGCCCAGGTGATCGATCTCGGCGATAATCGGGTCAATGTCGTCTTCGCGATCACGGAAAACGGCCGCACCAAGATCGCGTCGATCAATTTCGTCGGCAACAACGCCTTTTCCGATCGGCGTCTGGCCGGCGTGATCTCGACGAAGAAATCCAACCTCCTTTCGTTTATCGCGCGCGACGACGTGTATGACGAGGATCGCTTGCGCGCCGACGAGGAGACCCTGCGCCGTTTCTACTACAATCGCGGCTACGCCGATTTCCAGGTGATCTCGTCGACGGCGGAGCTCAACGATTCAGAGAACGAATATATCGTGACGATCACCGTCGACGAGGGAGACCGCTACCGGTTCGGCAGTGTCCAGATCGAAAGCACGGTCGAGGGCGTGGGCGACGAATCGCTTCGTCATCTGATCGAGACGCACGAAGGCGATGTCTACAGCGCCAAGAACGTGGAAGACACGCTGATCGCCATTACCGAACACCTGTCCGGCATGGGTTATGCCTTTGCGCAGGTGACACCGCGCGGCAATCGCGATTTCGAAACCCGGACGATCGCTGTCGTCTATTCGGTCGATCAGGGGCCGCGGACCTACATTCAGCGTATCGAAATTCGTGGCAACACGCGCACCCGCGACTATGTGATCCGCCGCGAGTTCGACATTTCCGAAGGCGATGCCTTCAACCAGGTTCTGGTCCAGCGCGCCAAGCGCCGGCTTGAGGATCTCGACTACTTCACGGCGGTGAATATCTCGACTGTTCAGGGCAGCCAGGCCGACCAGATCGTGCTCGTTGTCGATGTCATCGAAAAATCCACCGGCGAATTCTCTGTCGGCGCCGGCTACTCGACCGGTGGTGACAACCCCGGTCCGTCGATCGAACTTGGCATTTCCGAGCGCAACTTCCTCGGTCGCGGCCAGTATATCAAGGTTTCGGTCGGCGGCGGCGAGGATACGCGCAACTATCAGCTGTCCTTTACCGAGCCCTATCTCTTTGGTCGTCGCATTGCCGGTGGCTTCGACATCTATCGGCAGACCCGTGACGACAGCACCTACAATACCAGGCTTACTGGTGGATCGATTCGGTTCGGGCTGCCCATCACCGAAGCGTTGAAGAGCCAGATAGCCTACAATTACAGTCAGGAATCCTATATTATTGTCGCTGCCGGGGCGCCGTCATCGATCATAACGGCAGCGGCCGTGAGCCCCTGGACGAAGTCGTCGATCAGCGGAACGCTGCTCTACAACACGATCGACGATGTAAAAAATCCGCGCGAGGGCATATATGCGACGACGACCGTCGAGATCGCCGGTTTGGGCGGCAACGCAAAATTCGTCAAGGTAACCGGTCGTGCCTCGTATTATCACATCCTTTCCGACGAAGCTGACATCGTCGGCGTGATTTCCGGTGGTGCTGGTCACGTTGCCTACTATGGCGGCGGCATTCAGCGCCCGTTCGACCTGTTCCAAGGTAGTACGCAGATGGTCCGCGGCTTCGAGTCGGCCGGCTGGGGTCCGTTCGACCCGGGTGCGGCACTCGGTATCGGCGACCACCTCGGCGGCACGACCTACTTCCACGGTTCGATTGAGGCGCAATTCCCGCTGCCGGTCGTTCCCGACAGCCTGGGCTTCAAGGGTGCGATCTTTGCCGACGCGGCGACATTGTATGGCAACAGCCTGGCACCGACGGCGCCCGCACCGGCGCTTTTGAGCACCGGATCGGCCCTGCGCGCTTCGGTTGGCGCCAGCCTGATCTGGAACTCGCCCTTCGGCCCGTTGCGCGTCGACTACGCCATTCCGATCCAAAAGCAGCCGACAGACCGCCTTCAGGAGTTCAACTTCGGCGTATCCAGCCGCTTCTAGCGTCCCGCCTGCGCCGGATTGTCGGCCTGCATGCCTGGAAGGAACCAATGACGGAACCGGTCTTCTTCGCGCCGTCGCGTTCTTTCACCGCGGCGGCGCTTGCTGTTCACCTCGGCGTTCCATTGCACGACGACGAACTGTCGGAAGTCGCGATTGACGGTATCGCGCCGCTGTCCGAAGGCGGCACGGGGCGACTGGTCTATGCGGAGAACGTAAGGCAGGCGCCGGGTCTTCCGTCACTGCGCGCGGCGGCCATTCTGTGTCCGGCGAGCGTGGCGGACAAAGTTCCCGCCGGTATCGCCGTCCTGATCTCCGAACATCCCCGCACCGATTTCGCGGCGATTGGCCGGCTTCTGTTCCCGCAGGCGGTGGAACCGTTCGCGATAACCGGCGAAACCGGCATTTCGACCGGCGCGCACATCGCCGGCGATGTGGAAATCGAGGCGGGCGCGATTGTCGAGACCGGCGCGGTCGTATGTGCGGGGGCGGCAATCGGCGGCGGTACCGTGGTGGCGCCCAATGCGGTTATCGGCCCGTCGGTCAAGATCGGCCGGAACTGCTTCATCGGCGCCGGCGCGACGGTGACGACCGCGCTTGTCGGCGACGGGGTGGTGATCCATTCCGGCGCGCGCATCGGCCAGGACGGTTTTGGATTTGTCGTCGGCGCGCATGGGCTCGACAAGGTGCCCCAGATCGGCCGGGTAATCATCCAGAACAATGTCGAAATCGGCGCCAACGCCGCCATCGATCGCGGCACAATGGACGACACGGTGATCGGCGAGGGCACCAAGATCGATAACCTGGTGCAGATCGCGCACAATGTCCGCATCGGTCGGCACTGCGCGATAGCCGCCCATGTCGGCATATCGGGTTCGGTCGTGCTCGGCGACTACGTCATGCTCGGCGGTCGCGTCGGATTGGCCGATCACATCACTATCGGCGACGGCGCGCAGCTTGCCGCCAATGCCGGAGTGATGAATGATGTGCCGGCCGGCGGAAAATGGGCCGGCGCGCCGGCGAAACCGATCAAGGAGTTCTTCCGCGAGGTCGCGGCGATCCGCTCGCTTGCAGAAGCGAGAAAGACGAAAGGCAGGACCGATGGCTGAAGTGGCGGCCGGAGGGTTGGAGACCCTTGATATCGCAAAGATCATGGAACTGATCCCGCACCGGTATCCGTTCCTGCTGATCGACAAGATCATCGATGTCGACGGCGACAATTCCGCCGTTGGCGTCAAGAACGTCACCGTCAACGAGCCGTTCTTTGTCGGCCATTTTCCGGGCAATCCCGTCATGCCGGGCGTGTTGATCATCGAGGCGATGGCACAGACCGCCGGCGCCATTTGCGCGCACGCCCACGTGCTGAGCGGCGGCATCGTCTATTTCATGACCATCGATGCGGCGAAGTTCCGTCGTCCGGTGGTGCCCGGCGACCAGCTTCGCATTCGTGTCGCCAAGCAGAAACAGCGCCGCAACATCTGGAAGTTCGCCTGCGAAGCCAAGGTCGACGGGCGCCTCGTCGCGGAAGCGACCATCTCGGCCATGATCGGATCGGGCGAGGGCGCCAAGCCGTCATGAACGGGGCGTTTGGAGAGACTGCAGTTCATTCCAGTTCGGTGATCGAGCCCGGCGCGAAGCTGGGCGCCGGCGTGCGTATCGGCCCCTTCTGCCATGTTTCCGGCGACACGGTGCTGGGCGATGGCGTCGAACTGATCAGCCATGTATCGGTTCAGGGCCGCACGTCGATCGGCGCGCGAACCGTGGTCGGGCCGCAGACGGTGCTTGGCGGCCAGCCGCAGAATTTCAAGCATAAGGGTTCGCCGACCGACCTGGTCATCGGCAGCGATTGCACCTTCCGGGAAAACGTGACCATTCACCTCGGCTCCGATACCGGCCACGGCAGGACCGTTGTCGGCGACAATTGCTACCTGATGGCCTATGCGCATATCGCCCATGACTGCATCGTGGGGAATAACATCGTCATGGCCAACTGCGCGACGCTCGGCGGCCATTGCGAGGTCGGCGACAATGTCTCGATCGGCGGCCTGACAGCCGTCCATCAATTCGTCCGCGTTGGCCATCACGCCTTCGTTGCCGGCTGTTCCGCGCTTGTCGGCGATCTGATCCCCTATGGCATGGCGATGGGCAACCGGGCCGGGTTGCGCGGTTTCAACATTATCGGCATGAAACGGTCCGGGTTTCCGCGTTCGCAGATACTCGTGATGCGCGAGGCCTATCGGGCGATTTTCGAAAGCGGCGGAACAGTCGCCGAAAACGCAGCTGCCGCCCGCGCGACTTTCGCCGACAATTCCGGTGTCGTGGAGATGATCGATTTTCTGACCAATCGCGGCAAGCGGATCTACTGCATGCCAAACAGGAGCAGAGATGGCTCCGCGAGCGATGACGGCGCCAACGAAGGGTGAAACGCCGCTGGCCGTCACCCTGCCGCAGGGGTCGGTCGTGGCGCTCATCGCCGGCGGCGGTTCGCTTCCGGCCGAAATCGCCGGGCGGTTTGCCGAGGCCGGCCAGCCGTATGTCGTACTGGCGATCGAGGGCGAGGCCGACGACGGCGACCGCTTCGCCAGCCATCCCGTCGACCCGATTGCGCTGGAAGACGCCGGCAGCCTGATCGCCCGCCTCAAGCGGCGATCGGCGACACACGTCCTGATGGCGGGAACGGTCAGGCGAAGGCCCCGGCTTCGCGACGTGCGCTGGAATACCGGGCTTTTCAAGGTGGCGCTCGACATAGCCTGGGCGCTCGCCCACGGCGACGACAGGTTGTTGAGAGCAGTGATCGACCATATCGAGAAGCATGGCATCAAGGTCATCTCAGTACAGGACGTGCTGCCGGACCTGTTGGCGGCTGAGGGCGTTGTGGCGGGCAGAAAGCCCGGCAAGCGCGACATGGCCGATATCGAGGCCGCCCGCACCGCGGTGGAGGCGATCGGCGCGCTCGACATCGGTCAGGCGGCAATCGCCGTGGGAGGACGCGTGATCGCCCTGGAGGGGATCGAGGGAACCGAAGGATTGCTGGCCCGAACCGCCGAACTGCGCCATCACGGCCGGCTGGCGGGCGCTGCGGGCGGCGTTCTGGTCAAATGCGCCAAACCCGGCCAGGATCTGCGCGCCGACCTGCCGTCGATCGGTCCGGCGACGATCGATGCCGTGGCAGGCGCCGGGCTTGCGGGCATCGCGGTCGAGGCCGGCCGGTCGCTGATCCTCGAACGCGAGGAGACCATACGCCGCGCCGACGACAAGGGCATCTTTGTCTTCGGCCTGGAGGCTCGGGAACCGTGAGCGGGAACGGCCGTCCCCTGAAGCTCGCGGTCATCGCCGGCGAGGAATCGGGCGATCTGCTCGGCGCCGATCTGGTCGGCGCCATCAAGGCCCGTCTCGAAAGCGATCTGGACCTGATCGGCGTTGGCGGCGACCATCTGCAGGCCGAGGGGCTGCGGTCGCTGTTCGATCCCGGTATCATCGCCATCATGGGCGTGTCGGCCGTGGTTCGCGATATGCCGCGGCTGCTGCGGCTCATCGGCTCGACGGCGCGCCAAGTGGCCGCCGCCAAGCCCGACTGCGTGGTCACCATCGACAGCCCGGCCTTCAATCTCCGCGTCGCCAGGAAGATCCGCCGCCTCGATCCGTCGATCCCGATCGTCAAATATGTCTGTCCCTCGGTATGGGCGTGGCTGCCCGGCAGGGCGGCCCGGATGAAGGCCTATACGGACCATGTATTGTGTCTGCTGCCGTTCGAACCGGCCGAACTGGAGCGGTTGGGCGGGCCTTCCGGCACCTTTGTCGGCCACCGCCTCACGCAGCACCCGGGTGTTCTTGCCGCCCGCGCCATGCAGGAGAAGCGCAAATCCGAGGCCGGCGGTTCGATGAACCTGCTGCTGCTGCCGGGCTCGCGCCGCGGCGAGGTGGCGGCGCTTGCAGCGCCGTTTGTCGAGGCAGCGAACTTGCTCATGGCGCGCGGCCATGGGCTGAACGTACGGATACCGACGGTGCCGAGAGTGGAGGCGGCGGTGCGAACCGCCGCCGCCAAGCTGAACACGGATGTCGAGGTCACCACCGGCGACGAAGCCAAATGGCGGGCTTTCGGCACGGCCGATGCGGCGCTGGCGGCTTCGGGCACCGTTTCGCTGGAACTGGCGCTTGCCGGTGTGCCGCTGATCTCGTGCTACAGAAGCGATCCCCTGATGAAGCTCACCTATCCGCTGATCAGCACCTGGTCGGCGTCGCTGCCCAATCTGATCGCCGACAGCCCGATCGTGCCCGAATTCTACGACCGGTTCGTCCGCCCGCAGCACCTTGCCCGCTCGATCGAGGCGATCGGAGGCGACGGACCGGCGCGGAAAGCGCAGGTGCAGGGTTTTGAGAAGGTGCGTCGGGCGCTGAAAACCGACCGGCCGGCCGGCGAGATCGCGGCGGAAATCGTGCTTCGGCTGGCAGGCGCCCGAAACCTGAATGTCGATACAGACTAGAGCGGTTCACCGCCCCGGCCGAAAAAGCCTGTCAGCGCTTGGCGATCGGCACGTAGTCGCGAAGCGTCTCACCGGTATAGAGCTGGCGCGGACGGCCGATCTTCTGGTGCGGATCCTCGATCATCTCCTTCCACTGGGCGATCCAGCCCACGGTGCGCGCCACCGCGAACAGCACGGTGAACATGGTGGTCGGGAATCCGAGCGCCTTGAGCGTGATGCCGGAGTAGAAATCGATGTTCGGGTAAAGCTTCTTCTCGATGAAGTACTCGTCGGTTAGCGCGATTTTCTCAAGTTCCATCGCAACGTCGAGTAGCGGGTCGTCCTTGATGCCGAGCTCGCCGAGCACCTCATGCGTGGTTTTCTGCATGATTCGGGCCCGCGGATCGTAATTCTTGTAGACCCGGTGGCCGAAACCCATCAGGCGGAACGGATCGTTCTTGTCCTTGGCCCGGTCGACGAATTCGGGAATCCGGTCCACGGTTCCGATCTCCGCCAGCATGTTCAGCGCCGCCTCGTTGGCGCCGCCGTGAGCCGGCCCCCAAAGGCAGGCGATCCCCGCGGCGATGCAGGCAAAGGGATTGGCGCCGGAGGAGCCGGCAAGCCGCACCGTCGAGGTGGAGGCGTTCTGCTCGTGGTCGGCATGCAGGATGAAGATGCGGTCCATCGCGCGCGCCAGCACCGGATTGACCGCGTATTCCTCGCACGGCACCGCGAAGCACATATGCAGGAAATTGGCCGCGTAACTGAGCTCGTTGCGCGGATAAACGAAAGGCTGGCCGATATGGTACTTGAAGGCCATCGAGGCGATGGTCGGCGTCTTGGCGATCATGCGCAGGCTCGCCACCATGCGCTGGTGCGGGTCGGAGATATCGGTTGAATCGTGATAGAAGGCCGACATGGCCCCCATGACGCCGCACATGATGGCCATCGGATGGGCATCGCGCCTGAACCCGGTGAAGAAGCGGGTCATCTGCTCGTGCACCATGGTGTGGCGGGTCACGCGCAGGTCGAAATCGGCCTTCTGCGCCTTTGTCGGCAGTTCGCCGTAGAGCAGCAGGTAACAGACTTCGAGGAAATCGCCGTGCTCGGCGAGTTGCTCGATCGGGTAGCCGCGATGCAGCAGCGTACCCTCGTCGCCGTCGATATAGGTGATCTTCGATTCGCAACTCGCCGTCGAGGTGTAGCCGGGATCGTAGGTGAAGGCGTGGGTATCGCCGTAGAGCGAACCGATATTGATCACCTTCGGGCCGATCGTGCCGTCCTGGACGTTCAATTCGTAGGAGTTGCCGCTAAGTTCGAGCTTTGCGGTTTCGTCGGTCATGGCGAACTCCTTTCGATTGTATGGTGCACCCCGATCCGGCGACTTTGCAGCGCAGCATCCAGGGGAGGCGGGAAGGTGGCCATTTGCTAGCCGATTTTAGCGATGCTGCCAAGTCGCCGAAAGGCCAATATGTTGCATCGCAAAAAAAGGTGAAGACCTATCCGGCGGCCTGGTCGCCGATGCGGGCCAGGCTTTCGTCGCGGCCTAGCACTTCCAGCACGTCGAAAACCCCGGGCGAGGTGGCCCTGCCGGTCAGCGCGGCACGCAGCGGTTGTGCGATCAGCCCGAGTTTCAGGCCGGTCTCCTCGCTGTAGGCGCGAATCGCCGCTTCCAGCGGCTCTGCCCGCCACGGATCGATCTCGCCGAGCCGCGCGGCGATTGCCGCAAGCCGTTCCGGCACGCCATCGCCGGCAAGGATGCCGCCCGCCTTTTCGTCAAGGTCGAGCGGGCGCTCGCGAAACAGGAAAGATGCGCCTTCGGCGAGTTCGACCAGCGTTTTCGCCCGCTCCTTCAACCCCGCCATCGCCCGGGTCAGCTGGGCGCGCCGCTCGGGCGTCAGCCGTGCGAGCATGGCCTGTCCGCCCGGCAGGTGGGGCAGGGCGTCCAGCAGCGCTTTTACCAGCACATCGTCGGCGCTGGCGCGCATGTGCAGGCCGTTCAGCGCCTCCAGCTTCCTGAAATCGAACCGGGCCGCGCCCTTGTTGACATCGGCGATATCGAACCATTCGATCATCTGTTCGGTCGTCATCACCTCGTCGTCGCCGTGGCTCCAGCCGAGCCGGGCGAGATAGTTGCGCAGCGCGACCGGCAGGTAGCCCATCGCGCGATAGGCTTCGACGCCGAGCGCGCCGTGGCGTTTCGAGAGCTTGGCGCCGTCGGGCCCGTGGATCAGCGGGATATGCGCCATCACCGGCACGTCCCAACCCATTGCCTCGTAGATGATCGTCTGGCGCGCGGCGTTGGTCAGGTGGTCGTCGCCACGGATCACATGGGTAACGCCCATGTCGTGGTCGTCGACCACGACCGCCAGCATATAGGTCGGATTGCCGTCGGAGCGCAGGATGATGAAGTCGTCGAGATCCTTGTTGGGAAAGCGCACATCGCCCTGCACGCGGTCGCAAACGACCGTGTCGCCCTCGCGCGGCGCCTTGATGCGGATCGCCGGCGCCACGCCCGCCGGCGCATCGGCCGGGTCGCGGTCGCGCCAGCGGCCGTCATAGCGCGGCGGCCGCCCCTCGGCGCGGGCCTTCTCGCGCATGTCGGCCAGTTCCTCGGCGCTGGCATAGCAGCGATAGGCCTTGCCGGCCTCCACGAGTTGCATGGCGACCTCGCGGTGCCGGTCGGCGCGGCCATATTGCGACACCACCTCGCCATCCCATTCGAGCCCCAGCCATTGGAGCCCGTCGAGGATCGCCGCCGTGGCTGCGTCGGTGGAGCGCTCCCGGTCGGTGTCCTCGATGCGCAGCAGCATCTCGCCGCCGGTATGGCGGGCGTAAAGCCAGTTGAACAACGCAGTGCGGGCGCCGCCGATATGCAGGAATCCGGTTGGCGACGGCGCAAAGCGCGTGACGACTTTCTCAGGCATTGCCGGCCCTTTGTCTGGAACTGGCCTGCCGTGAAAACGCGCTTTCGACGCAGTCGGCGGGCCGGGGTGGTTTTGTTCGGGCGTTGATGTAGCATGAGTTATCCGGGGTGCAAATCGCCCGGGGCGCGCGCGGTGCCCCGGTGAAGGATATGCGCACCGGACCGAGCGAAACCGACGAACGCAAGCATTTCTCTCCGCGGACGGATGTCGCGCCGGGCGAAGCGGCCGAACACGTGCCCGAGGCGCGGCAGCCGGCGGAACTGCCGTCGACGGTCGGCAGGCAGCGGTCGGCGCATATTCGCGCCCATGTCCGCCGCCTTGGCCACGGGCTGCTGGACGCTCTGGAAACCGAGTGGGACCATGCGACGCCGTTCCTGTTTGCGCCGGTGTTTCTGGGCATCGGCGCGCTTGCCTATTTCAACGCCGCCGCCGAGCCGGCCTGGACGCCGCTGCTGCTCGGCTTCGCGGCTGTCGCGCTCTGCGCGCGACTGGCCCGGGCGCGGCCGGCCGCGCTGCGAACATTCGCGGCGGCGCTGCTGGTCGTTGCCGGCATGCTGGCCGGCAAGGTCGAAACCTGGCGTGCCGACACGAGAATGCTCGGCTCCGCCGTCACGTCGACCCTGACCGGCACGGTGGCGGCCATCGAGCGTCAGCAGGCCGGTCGCGCCCGGCTGGTGATCGACATCGAGGCGACCGAGCGCCCGAAACTCAAATACGCGCCGGACCGCGTGCGCCTCGTCGCGCGGGTCCTGCCGCCTGGACTGGCGCCGGGGGCACGGATTACCGGCCGGGCGCGCCTGATCCCGCCATCCGGACCGATGCGCCCCCGGGGCTACGATTTCTCGTTTCACAATTATTTCGACGGTCTCGGCGCAGTCGGCTTTCATCTCGGCGCTCCGGCCGTGCTGCCGCCGGCGACGGGCGCATCGGTCTTCCGGCCGGCGATCTGGCTGGAACAAGCCCGCGACGCGCTGTCGCAACGCATCCGTGACCGGGCTGGCGGCGGGCCGGCGGGCGAAGTCGCCGCCGCACTGGTGACAGGCGCCAAGCAGGGCATTCCCGAAAGCGTCAACGAGGCGCTC
Organism: Rhizobiaceae bacterium; assembly: GCA_041397625.1. GTDB lineage: Bacteria > Pseudomonadota > Alphaproteobacteria > Rhizobiales > Rhizobiaceae > JAWKWH01. Next base: position 429,830 of record JAWKWH010000002.1, on the reverse strand, counting down.
AGGCGCACCGGCCTGGCGCACATTTTGTCGATTTCGGGTCTGCACATGGCGCTGGTCGCCGGCACGGCAATTGCCGTGCTGCGGCTCGGATTCGCGCTGTTTCCAGGCTTTGCCTCACGCCACCCGGTGCGCAAATTCGCCGCCGGCGCGGCACTTGTCGTTGCGTTCGCCTATCTTTTCGTCTCGGGCGCCGGCATCGCCACGCAGCGCTCGTTCATCATGCTGGCGGTGATGCTGGTGGCGCTGTTGCTCGACCGGCCGGCGATCACCATGCGCAATCTCGCCATCGCCGCCACCGTCATCATCGCGTGGCATCCCCACGAGGTCGCCGGCCCGAGCTTCCAGATGTCGTTCGCCGCGACGGCGGCGCTGATTGCCGTCTACGCCGCCTGGTCGGCAAGGCGCGCGCGCCGGGCCGCCGAACCGGATGCGCCAACCGGTCGCCGAAGGGCAGGGCCGGTGGCAACAGCGCTGCGCCACGCGCTGGCGCTGGCCGTCACCTCGCTCGTCGCCGGCAGCGCCACGGCCATTTTCGGCATATGGCACTTCCAGCGCGTCGCTCCGCTGGGACTGCTGGCCAATCTCGCCGCCATGCCGCTGGTCTCGACGCTGGTCATTCCTTCCGCGTTGCTCGGCGTCGTTCTGCTGCCGTTCGACCTCGACGGCCCGGCATTCCGGCTGATGGGCTGGGCAATCGACCTCGTGCTTGGTCTCGCCGGGTGGTTTTCCGAGCGCTCGCCGGCCGACGGCGTCGGCGCCATTCCGGTCACAAGCCTTGTTGCCGCCACGCTCGGCCTGCTGCTGGCCACGCTGCCGGTGACGCGGCTGCGATGGCTCGGCGCGCCGTTCTTCCTCGCCGCCGTCCTGTTCGTCGCCGGACGCGACGCGCCCGACGTGCTGATCGCGGAGGACGGAAGGCTGGTCGCGGTGACCCGCAGCGATGGCGGGCTTTCGGTCAACCGGACGCGGCCTCGCGCCTTCACGCTCGAAATCTGGATGAAATCGGTCGCCGCGGATGCCTATTTCGGCCCGGTAAAGCGCAAGGACGCCATCGCGGCGTTTTCTGGCGCCGGGCAAGAGCCGGAGCGCTTCATCTGTGACACGACGCTGTGCATTGCGCGGCTCGCATCGGGCGCGGTCGTCGCCCATGCGGCGACGGACGACGCGGCGCGGCAGGTGTGCCGGCTGGCCGACCTGATCGTCGTCGCCGATGCGACCGGCCGCGACAAGCCGTGCGCCGGGGCGCAATCCGGCAATGACGCGCTATCGACGCCACTGGCCATCAACGCGCGCCAACTGGCGCGCTATGGCGCGACGGCGGTCAAATTGCGGTCTGCGGACGGGAGCGAACGAGGGACAAGCGGCCGGCGCTTCGTCGCCACCGCCCGACACGCGGTGTCGACGCCCTGGCGGCCGTGGCATGCACATCGCGCCTTTTCGCGCGAGGCACGCGGCCTGCGGCCCTATCGGCGCAAAACCGCCCCAACGGCGCGCGCAAAGGCCGCATCGGACAGCGGCAAGTCGGACGGCGCCGGTCAGTAGCGCCTGATCAGTCCGACCAGCCGGCCCTGGACCTTGACGCGGTCGGGGCCGAAAATGCGCGTCTCATAGGCCGGATTGGCCGCCTCCAGCGCGATCGAGGCGCCCTTGCGGCGGAAGCGTTTCAGCGTCGCTTCCTCATCATCGACCAGTGCGACGACGATCTCGCCCGGATTGGCGGTGCTGGTCGAGCGCACGACCACCGTGTCGCCGTCGAAAATACCGGCGTCGATCATCGAATCGCCCTTGACCTCGAGCGCGAAATGCTCGCCGCCCGACAGCATGTCCGGCGGTACCGTCACCGAATGGGTCTGGTGCTGGATCGCCTCGATCGGTACGCCGGCAGCGATCCGGCCCATCACCGGCACGGAGATGGCCACGCCGGCATCGTCGTCATTGCTGGCCGGCGGTACCCGGCTGGCGACGCCGGCGTCGCGCCCGCCCTCGATCACGCTCGGCGAGAATTTGCGCGGCGCGCCAAGCCCCGGCGCGATTGAATCGGGAAGACGCAGCACCTCGAGCGCGCGGGCCCGGTTGGGCAGCCGGCGGATGAAGCCGCGCTCCTCCAGCGCCGTGATCAGCCGGTGGATACCGGATTTCGATGCCAGGTCGAGCGCATCCTTCATTTCGTCGAAGGAGGGCGGAATGCCGGTCTCCTTCATGCGTTCATGGATGAAGAGCAGAAGCTCGTGCTGTTTGCGCGTCAGCATGCCGTTTCTCCACTTTGCGCCGGACAACGGCGCCAGAATCAATCAAAACAAAACCAGAACAATCACTATATGTTCCAGTTGTGTTCTTCAAGTGTTTAAATTTGGTTTATGGATGTGCGGGTTTGGCGAATAAGCCGTGCAATCGGGTTTCGGCCATGACCCGCGCTAATGTTGAAGCGGATGCGCCCTACGGCGCAAAGTCCCGTTCCGGCGCCCTCAGCATCAAAACGCGGACGCTGTCGCCCCGTGCCGCCGCCGGCGCGGCGACCGGCCGGACGATCAGGCCGTTCGCCTCGGCCAGAACTTTCAGCATCGAGGAATCCTGCCGGCCGAACGGTTCGGCTTCCAGGCCGTTTTCCGTCTCGGTGACCCGGGCGCGCACATAGTCCTCGCGCTCGTCATTGGCGGTCATCGCGGTTTTCACGACGGCGTCGCGAATGTCGGGGCGATGCAGCCGCCCGCCGAGCGCCGCCAGCAGCGGCACCAGGAAGAGGTGCGAGCAGACGATCGAGGAGACCGGATTGCCGGGCAGGCCGAGCACATGGGTGCCGGCGAGCCGGCCGACCATCAGCGGCTTGCCCGGCCGCATGGCAATCTTCCAGAAATCGAGCCGCATGCCGATGGTTTCCAGCACCTCGCGCACCAGGTCGTGGTCGCCGACCGAGGCGCCGCCAAGCGTAACGATCACGTCGGCGCCGGCCTGCCGGGCCCTGTCGACCGCATTTGAGATGGCGTCGCGGCGGTCGGGCGCGATGCCGAGATCGATCGCCATCGCACCGGCCTCCGCCACGATCGCCGCGACGCCGTAGCTGTTCGACGCGATGATCTGGTCGGGGCCGGGTTCGGAGCCCGGCGGCAGCAATTCGTCGCCTGTCGCCAGGATCGCCACGCGCGGCCGGCGCACGACATCGAGCGCGGTGTGATTGGCTGCGGCGGCAACCGACAGCGCCGCCGCGTCGAGCCTGCGACCGGGAGTCAGCAGCGTTTCGCCCTCGGCGAAATCGAGCCCGGCGCGGCGGACATAGAGGCCGGCCGACACGGTCTGTCGCGCCTCGATTTCGCCGGGGCCGGTCAGTTCGGCGTTCTCCTGGATTAGGATCGCGTCGGCACCGTCCGGCACCGGCGCGCCGGTGAAGATGCGCACGGCCTCGCCCGCGCCGAGGGAACCGGAAAAGCCGTGGCCGGCCGGTGCTTCGCCGATCACCCGCAACCGCGCCGGAACGGCGGCAAGGTCGGCGGCGCGCACGGCGTAGCCGTCCATGGCGGAAGCCGGGAAGGGCGGCTGCGTGCGCAGCGCGACGACAGGGCGGGCCAGCACACGGCCGGCGGCGTCGGCCAGCGCCACCGTTTCGGCCGGCAGCGTCGCCGCCGTCTCCAGAAGCTGGTCGAGCGCCTTGGCGACCGGGAGCAGCGTCATGGCGTTCAGTCCGCCCGCCAGTCGCCCGACTTGCCGCCGGATTTCTCGACCAGCCTGATGTCGCCGATCACCATGCCGCGGTCGACCGCCTTGGCCATGTCGTAGATGGTCAGGCAGGCGACGCTTGCCGCCGTCAACGCCTCCATCTCGACGCCGGTCCTGCCGTCGACCCGCGCCGTCGCGGTGACGCGCAGGCCGGGCAGCGCCTCGTCCGGCTCGATCTCGACGGCGATCTTGTTCAGGTTGAGCGGATGGCAGAGCGGTATCAGGTCGTGGGTCTTCTTCGCCGCCATGATGCCGGCAAGCCGCGCCGTGCCGATGACGTCGCCCTTCCTGGCGTCTCCGGCGATGATCATGGCGAGCGTTTCGGGTTTCATGCGGATCGATCCGGCGGCAACCGCCCGCCTGGCGGTCACCGCCTTGTCGCCGACATCGACCATGCTGGCCTCGCCGGTTTCGCCGATATGGGTGAGCCTGCCGGATGAGCTCATGGCGCTCACTCGGCGGCGCTTTGCGCCGCGCCGCCGGCGCCGATGAGCGCGCGCGTCGCCGCGGCAACGTCGGCCTGCCGCATCAGGCTCTCGCCGACCAGGAAACAGCCGATGCCGGATGTTTGCAGCCTGAGACAGTCGGCATGGGTGAAGATGCCGCTCTCGCCGACCAGCAGCCGGTCGTCGGGCACCATCGACGCAAGCCGTTCGGAAGTGGCGAGATCGACCTCGAAGGTGCGCAGGTTGCGGTTGTTGACGCCGAGCAGGCGCGAGCCGAGCCGAAGCGCGCGTTCGGTCTCCTCTTCGTCATGCACCTCGATCAGCGCGTCCATGCCGAGTTCGAACGCGGCGTCCTCGAGCCGGCGCGCGGTATCGTCGTCGACCGAGGCCATGATGATCAGGATCGCGTCGGCGCCCCAGCTTCTCGCCTCGTGCACCTGGTAGGTGTCGAACAGGAAATCCTTGCGCAGCGCCGGCAGCGACGTCGCCCCGCGGGCGGCTGTGAGAAATTCCGGCGCGCCCTGGAACGAGGGAGCGTCGGTCAACACCGACAGGCAGGCCGCGCCACCCGCCTGGTAGGCGGCGGCCAGCTGCGGCGGATCGAAATCGGCGCGGATCAGGCCGCGCGACGGGCTCGCCTTCTTGATCTCGGCGATCAGGCCGATCTCGCCCGCATCGCGCCGCGACTTCAGCCCGGCGGCAAAACCGCGCGGCGCTTCCACGTCGCGGCTGCGGGCGACAAGCTCGGCAAGCGGCGCCGCCTGTTTCGCCGCGGCGATCTCCTCGCGCTTGTAGGCTTCGATCTTGCGCAGGATGTCGGTCATCGGTTGGATACCGCGACAAGCTTGTCCAGCACCGCGCCCACCGCGCCGCTGTCGATCGCCTCGGCGGCGATGGCGGCACCCTGCTTCAGGTCGGTCGCCTTTTCCGCCATCACCAGCGCGCCGGCCGCATTGAAGAGCGCGATGTCGCGATAGGCGTTGCGCGCGCCGTCGATCACCGCCTTCAGCGCCCTGGCGTTGTGCTCTGCGTCTCCGCCCTTCAGCTCTTCGAAGCTGGCGGGTGCGAGGCCGGCATCCTCCGGCGTCACCTCGAATGTGGAAATCCGGCCGTCCTTCAATTGCGCGATCCTGGTGGTTCCGGCGGTGGTCATCTCGTCGAGCCCGTCGCCATGTACCACCCATGCCGCCTCGCTGCCGAGTTCCTTCAGCACCTCGGCGAGCGGCTCCACCCAGTCGGGCGAAAATACGCCGACGAGCTGCCGTGTCACGCCCGCGGGATTGGAAAGCGGTCCGAGCAGGTTGAACACGGTACGGGTACCGAGTTCGACGCGGGTCGGACCCACATGGCGCATCGCCGCATGATGCGCCGGCGCGAACATGAAGCCGACGCCGGCTTCGCGGATGCATGCCGCGATGGTGTCCGGTCCGGTCTCGATGTCGACGCCGAGCGCGGCCAGCGTGTCGGCGGCGCCCGAGCGCGACGACAGCGCCCTGTTGCCGTGTTTGGCGACGGTGACGCCGGTTCCCGCCACGATCAGCGCGGCGAGGGTCGACACGTTGTAGGAGCCCGACGCGTCGCCGCCGGTACCGACAATGTCGATGGCGCCGGCGGGCGCCGCCACCGGCAGCATCTTGGCCCGCATGGTCGCCACGGCGCCGGAGATTTCCGGCACCGTCTCGCCACGGATCCTGAGGCCCATGAGAAAGGCGCCCATCTGGCTTGGCGTGGCTTCGCCCGACATGATGATGTCGAATGCCTGGCGCGCCTCGTCGGCGTTCAGCACGCCGCCGGCGGCGATCTTGGCGATATGCGGTTTCAGGTCGGCCATGGTCGTCGTGTCAGAAGCTCAGCGCGCGGTTGATGGCGGATTGGTTGACGGTGACCCCGAACTGGTCCTGCAGACGCGTGACAAGCTGATCGAGCAAGTCGTCGGCCATCCCCGAGGCAAACCTTTCGCGCACGTCCTGCGGCACGCTGTCGGGACCCGCGCCTGCCGGTTCGAAGCTCTCCGTCACCTTGAACACGATCCAGCTATTGTCGCTGGGCGCGCGAACCGTGCCGGTGCCGTTCACCGGAACGCCGAATACGGCTTCGACGCCGGTCTTGCCGATATCGGCATCGTCGGCATCGCGTTTCAGGCCGAGCTTGGTCTGCGGTTCCAGCGACAGGTCGGCGACGGCCTCGGCCATCGGCGTCCCGTCCTTGACCTTGGTTTCGACCTCGCGGGCGATGGTGGCCACGCGGGTCGACGTCTGTTCGGTTTTCCAGTCGGCTAGCACCCTGTCGCGCACCTCGTCGAGCGCGCGCTCGCGCGCCGGCGTGATCGACACCAGCTCGTAGAACACGAAACCGCTGCTGCCGATGTTGATGGCGGGGTTTTCGACGCCCTGTTCGGTGTCGAACGCGCCGCGAATCAGTTCCGACGATTCCGGCAGGCCGGTAACGATATTGCCGTCGGGATCGCGACCGGTGCGATCGATCGCCTCGACGGTGACGAGCTTGAGCTGCAGCTTTGCCGCCGCTTCCGCCAGCGTGTCGCCGCCCGCCCGCGCATCCTCGTAGTCGTCATGGACGTCGAGCAGCACGCGCGCCGCCTCGTTGACGGCGATTTCCTTCTTGATCCCGTCCCTGACCTCGTCGAACGGCTTGATGACTTCCGGCGTGATCGCCGTGACGTGAACGAGCACCGGGCCGAAGGCGCCGGCGACGACCTCGCTGACCTGATTGGCCTGAAGCGCGAAGGCCGCCTCCGCGATGGCCGCGTCGGCGATGTCGGCCTTGGTGACGCTTCCAAGCGACGTGTCGGCCTCGGTCTTGCCCTGCTGGGTCACGATTTCGGTGAAGGTTGCGCCATCGGCGATGCGCTCGCGCGCGCGCTTGGCCTCGTCCTCGGTCGCGAACACGAGCTGGAACACCTCGCGTTTTTCCGGCGTCGTGTAGCGGGCGATGTTGTCGTCATAATCCTTGCGCGCCTGCTCGTCGGTGATCGCGGCCGGATCGGCGATGTCCTCCGGTTCGAGCTTGACATAGGCGATCTTGCGGAATTCCGGTGCCGCATAGGTGGATTTGCGCTCATCGAACCAGGCCGAGAGCACGCTGTCCTCGGGGTCGGCAATCTCGCCGGCCACGCTCGCCGGTATGGTCACGAACTCGATCGAGCGGTCCTCGCCCTGATAGATCGCCACCGCCTTCAGGAATGCGTCGGGCGTGTCCATGCCGTCGGAGACGGCCTCGACGATCTGCTGGCGCACCGCCACCTGGCTGCGGCTCTTGAAATAGTCTTCCGGCCGCATGCCCACCTGTTGCAGCACATATTCGAACCGGGTGCGGTCGAACTGTCCGTTGACGCCGGCGAAGGCCGGATCCTCCGCCGTCAGCTCGGCCAGGCGCTGGTCGGAAAGGCCGAGCTTCATGAGGCGCGCCTGCTCGTCGAGCACGGCGCCGGCAACGAGTTGCGCCAGCACCTGGTTGTCGATGCCGAGCGCCTGGGCCTGTTCGCGCGTCAGCCGCTGGCCGAAACGTTGCGACAGCACATTGATCTGGCGGTCGTAGGCGAGCCTGTATTCGACGACCGACACGGTGGTGTCGCCTGCGGTGATCACGGTATTGCCGCCAAGCCCGCCGGTGATCTGCCCGGAAATACCCCAGACGGCGAAACTGGCCACCAGGATGACCAGAAGCAGCTTGGCGATCCAGGTTCCTGCGGCTTTGCGAAGGGCGTCGAGCATGAATGGGTTCCGGCTGGATTTCGGGACTACGCCTTGTAGGCCAGGCGTACGCCGCGCCGCAAGGGCGATGTGGGCGGCTTTTCGATTGGACGCGCAACGGCGATTTGCTAGACGAACCGCATCAACGCGGCAAGAATTTGGAGTGTTCCCATGACACCCGGCATACGCCCCCTCGTTGCGGGCAACTGGAAGATGAACGGCACCGGCGCATCGCTGGCCGAACTACGCTCTATCGCTCATGGGTTCATGAGCGGCCTCGATGCCGAGGTCGACGCGCTTTTGTGCGTGCCGGCGACGCTTCTTCAGCGCGCCGCCGAGATCCTCGCCCCAAGCCCGGTTCGCGCCGGCGGCCAGGACTGCCATGCCGAACGGAGCGGGGCTCATACCGGCGACATCGCCGCCGAGATGCTGAAGGATGCCGGCGCCAGCCATGTGATCGTCGGCCATTCGGAGCGCCGCGCCGATCATGGCGAGACCAGCACGATGGTGGCGGCCAAGGCCGAAGCCGCCTGGCGTGCAGACCTCGCCGCCATCATCTGCATCGGCGAAACGGAGATCGAACGACGCGAGGGCAAGGCGCTGCCGGTGATCGCCGAACAGCTTGCCGCTTCGGTGCCGGCCGGCGCGACGGCGGCCAACACGGTCGTCGCCTACGAGCCGGTCTGGGCGATCGGCACCGGACTGACGCCGACGCCGGACGACGTGGCTCAGGCCCACACCCACATGCGCAGGCAACTGGAAGTCAAGCTCGGCGCCGAGGCGGGCAGGGTGCGGCTTTTGTATGGCGGTTCGGTCAAGCCGGCCAACGCAATCGAGCTTCTTGCGGTCGCCAATGTCGACGGTGCGCTGGTCGGCGGCGCCAGCCTGAAGGCGGTCGACTTTCTCGGCATCGCCGAAGCCTATCTGCAATTGTGAGCCGTCTTTGACGGCCGCCAGCCGCTTGTTTTTGCCCGACAAGGGACCATATGGCGGCTCAGGCCTTGGAAATGCCGGAAAACCGGTGTAATGGCCCGGCCTGCGCGAAGTTCTGGGCTCAAGGCGGCCCCACAAACCGGAAACTGGTCATGGAAACCGTTATTATCGTCATCCACCTGATGGTGGTTACCGCCCTTGTCGGCGTCGTGCTTCTGCAGCGTTCGGAAGGCGGCGGACTGGGCATCGGCGGCGGTTCGGGCTTCATGACGGCGCGGGGCGCAGCCAATGCGCTGACGCGCGCCACCGCGATCCTGGCGGCCGCTTTCTTCGCCACCTCGCTCGGCCTGTCGATCATCGCCCGCTACGGCGATCGTCCGATCGACATTCTCGACAACGTGCCGGCGGCCACCGGCGAGCAGAATACGGGTTCGGGCGGCGGCATTCTCGATCAGCTCGGCGGCGCGGACAAGCCCGCCGAGAGCACGCCGGCGAAGCCCGCCGAACCGGCGGTTCCGACCGACTGATCACGGGTTTCGGGCGCTTCCGGCGTTGTTCGGTCTTCAAACTTCGGTAGCAATTTGGCTGTAGGAGAGAAATCCCTGTAGACGCCGCTTTTTCCGGCGGCGGCAAATTGGTAATATCCCGCTGACCAACCATCAGGATTCTATTTCGATGCGCCACCTCAAGATCGCTATCGCCGCCTTCCTCGCCCTTTCGTTTGCCGCCGTGGCGACCATCGCCAGGGCCGAAACCGACCAACGCTCGTTCCTGCCCGGCGTTTTCGAGACACTGGCCAAGAAGCGCGCGGAGCGCCAGAAGGCCAAGGAAGTTTCCGAGCGCACCAAAGCGAACGACGAACTGCTGGCGAAAAAGGGCGGCAAGGCGTTCAAGGTTCCGGCGAAGTTCGAGCCGAAGATCGTGTCCTATACCGGATACGCGCCCGGCACGATCGTGATCGACACCAGGAGCAAGTATCTCTACCTGGTCGAACGCTGGGGCAAGGCTCGTCGTTACGGCGTTGCCGTCGGGCGCGACGGGCTGGAGTTCAAGGGCAAGGCGACGATCTACGAGAAGCAGGAATGGCCGCGCTGGATTCCGACCAAGGACATGATCAAGCGCCAGCCGGGAAAATACGCCAAGTACAAGGACGGCATGGATGGCGGGCCGAACAATCCGCTTGGCGCCCGCGCGCTCTATCTCTATCAGGGCAAGGTCGACACGCGCATCCGCATCCATGGAACCAACCAGCCCTGGACCATAGGCAGCGCTGCCTCCAACGGCTGTTTCCGCATGATCAACGACCATGTCATCGATCTTTACGGACGCGTGAAGGTGGGAGCCGAGGTGGTCGTCCTGTAGTCACGCAGAGCCTGTTTGACAGTCTCTTCGCGCGCTGTTTGGGATAACGGCGCGCGGGCTGATTTTTCCTTTGCGGAATCACTTCGCCCGCGTTAAGCCCTGACTCCCATGGCGCGATATGTTTTCATCACTGGCGGCGTGGTTTCCTCCCTCGGAAAAGGCATTGCTGCAGCGGCTCTCGGAGCGCTTCTGCAGGCCCGCGGCTACAGCGTGCGCATCCGCAAGCTCGACCCCTATCTCAATGTCGATCCGGGCACGATGTCGCCCTACCAGCACGGCGAGGTGTTCGTCACCGACGACGGCGCGGAGACCGATCTCGATCTCGGCCACTACGAGCGGTTCACCGGGCGGGCGGCCAACCAGTCCGACAACATCACCACCGGGCGTATCTACAAGAACATCATCGACAAGGAACGCCATGGCGACTATCTCGGCGCCACCGTTCAGGTGATCCCGCACGTCACCAACGAGATCAAGGATTTCATCCTCTCCGGCAACGAAGAGTTCGATTTCGTCCTGTGCGAGATCGGCGGCACCGTCGGCGACATCGAGGCGATGCCGTTTCTCGAGGCGATCCGTCAGCTCGGCAACGAGCTGCCGCGCGGCCAGGCCGTCTATATCCATCTGACCTTGATGCCCTTCATCCCGGCCGCCGGCGAGTTGAAGACCAAGCCCACCCAGCACTCGGTCAAGGAGCTGCGCTCGATCGGCATCGCGCCCGACATCCTGCTGGTGCGCGCCGACCGCGAGATACCGGCGGAGGAGCGTCGCAAACTGTCGCTGTTCTGCAATGTCCGCGAATCGGCCGTCATCCAGGCACTCGATGTCGCCCACATTTATGACGTGCCGCTCGCCTATCACGACGAGGGGCTCGACGAGGAGGTTCTCGCCGCCTTCGGCATCGATCCCGCGCCCAAGCCGCGCATGGAACGCTGGAACGAGGTGGCCGACCGCATCCACAATCCGGAAGGCGACGTGACGATCGCCATCGTCGGCAAATATACCGGGCTGAAGGATGCCTACAAATCGCTGAGCGAGGCGCTCACCCATGGCGGCATGGCCAACCGGGTCGCGGTGAAGATCGAATGGATCGAATCGGAGATCTTCGAGCACGAGGACCCCGCGCCGTTTCTGGAGAAGGTGCACGGCATCCTGGTGCCGGGCGGCTTCGGCGAACGCGGTTCGGAAGGCAAGATCCTGGCGGCCAAGTTTGCCCGCGAGCGCAAGGTTCCCTATTTCGGCATTTGTTTCGGCATGCAGATGGCCTGTATCGAGGCGGCGCGATCGCTCGCCGGCATCGAGGATGCCTCGTCGACCGAGTTCGGCAAGACCGATGAACCGGTTGTCGGCCTGATGACCGAATGGCTGAAGGGCAACATGCTGCAAAAGCGCCAGGCGACCGGCGATCTCGGCGGCACAATGCGGCTCGGCGCTTATCTTGCGCATTTACGCCCCGACACCCGCATCGCCGACATCTATGGCGCCACCGAGATATCGGAGCGCCACCGCCACCGCTACGAGGTCAACATCGAATACAAGGAGCGGCTGGAACTGTGCGGCCTCGTGTTCTCCGGCATGTCGCCCGACGGCGTGTTGCCCGAGACGGTGGAATATCCCGACCACCCCTGGTTTATCGGCGTACAGTATCACCCGGAACTGAAATCGCGCCCCTTCGAGCCGCATCCGCTATTTGCGAGCTTCATCGCCGCTGCAATCGAGCAGAGCCGGCTGGTTTGATCGACTAGAGCCGCTTTCCGTCCGCCCCGAACCGGCAGGCGTCGCCGGCCTCGAAGGCGACGAAAACGTCCGCGCCAGGTTCCGGCACGCCTTTGGCACCGTCCTGGCGCACCGTCATCTGCTCGCCCGACGGCAGTTGCATGTGCACCAGCGTCTCGGCGCCGAGTGGCTCGACATAGCGCAGGCTTCCCGCCAGCACCGCCTGGCCCTTGGTCGACAGATGCATGTGCTCGGGGCGGATACCGATCAGGTGCGGCTCCGCGCCTTTGCCGACGATCTTGTTCAGCATGGATTTTGCGCCGCGAACCGGGCTTTCCGAAAACTCCGTCGCGGAGAGGAAGTTCATCGGCGGCGAGCCGATGAAACCGCCGACGAAAACGGTCTTCGGATCGTTATAGACCTCCAGCGGCGCGCCGATCTGCTCTGCCACGCCGGCGTTCATCACGATCATGCGGTCGGCGAGCGTCATCGCCTCGACCTGGTCATGTGTCACGTAGAGTGAGGTGATTCCGAGATCGCGCTGCAGTTCCTTGATCTCCAGCCGCATCTGCACGCGCAGCTTGGCGTCGAGGTTTGACAGCGGCTCGTCGAACAGGAAGGCGGCCGGCTTGCGCACGATCGCCCGGCCCATGGCGACGCGCTGGCGCTGCCCGCCGGAGAGCTGTCTCGGCTTGCGGTCGAGATATTCTGTCAGCTGCAGCATCTGCGCCGCCTTGCCGACGCGCTCGGCGATCTCGTCCTTCGGCACCCGGGCGATCTTCAGCCCGTAGGCCATGTTGTCGAACACGCTCATATGCGGGTAGAGCGCGTAGTTCTGGAACACCATTGCGATGTTGCGGTCCATCGGCTCCAGATCGTTGACCGTCCTGTCGTCGATCTCGATCACGCCGCTGGTCGCCGTTTCCAGCCCCGCCACCATGCGCAGTAGCGTCGACTTTCCGCAGCCCGAGGGGCCGACGATGACGATGAACTCGCCGTCGGCAATGTCGATGTCGATGCCGTGGATGACGGCCGTGCTACCGTAGGATTTGTGGATGTCTTTGAGCGAAATGGTCGACATGAACGGCCCTACTTCTCGGTCTCGACGAGACCTTTGATGAACAGGTTCTGCATGAACACGACCACGGCGACGGGCGGCAGCATGGCGAGGATGGCGGTTGCCATGATCACCGGCCAGTCGGCCCAGTCGTCGCCGGAAGGAAACATCTGCTTGATGCCCATGACGATGGTGTTCATTTCCGGGTCGGTGGTGATCAATAACGGCCAAAGATATTGGTTCCAGCCGTAGATGAAGAGGATAACGAACAGCGCGGCCATGTTGGTGCGCGACATCGGCAGCAGGATGTCGAGGAAGAAGCGCATCGGCCGCGCCCCGTCGACGCGGGCCGCCTCAGCCAGTTCGTCGGGAACCGTGAGAAAGAACTGCCTGAACAGGAACGTGGCCGTCGCCGAGGCGATCAGTGGCAGGATCAGGCCCGGATAGGAGTTGAGCATGCCGAAACTGGCCGCCACCTCGTAGGTCGGCACGATGCGCACCTCCACCGGCAGCATCAGGGTCAGGAAGATCAGCCAGAAGAACAGGTTGCGGCCCGGAAAGCGGAAATAGACGATGGCGAACGCCGACAGGATGGATATCGCGATCTTGCCGAGCGCGATGCCGAGCGCCATCACCATCGAGTTGACCAGCATGCGCCAGACCGGCGCGTTGATGCCGGAGACCAGCGCCTTGGTGTAGTTCTCGATCATGTATCCGCCCGGCAGCAGCGGCATCGGCGGCCGGATAATGTCTTCCTGCTGCACCGTCGAGGCGACGAAGGCCAAATAGATCGGAAAGGCGATGATGGCTATGCCGACAATCAGGCCGGCATGGCTGATCCACACGCCGCGACCGCGCCTTTGCACCATGCCGTCCATCAGTAGTGCACCCTGCGTTCGATATAGCGGAACTGGACGATGGTGAGGATGCCGACGACAATCAGAAGGATGACCGACTGGGCCGCGGACGAGCCGAGATCCTGGCCGACGAAACCGTCGGAAAACACCTTGTAGACGAGGATCGTGGTGGCCTGCTGCGGCCCGCCGGCGGTGATCGTGTGGATGACGCCGAAGGTCTCGAAGAAGGCGTAGACCACGTTGACCACGAGCAGGAAGAAGGTCGTTGGCGACAGCAGCGGAAAGACGATTGTCCAGAAACGCTTCCAGAAATGTGCACCGTCGATCGCCGCCGCCTCGATGACGCTTTTGGGGATTGCCTGCAGGCCGGCGAGGAAGAACAGGAAATTATAGCTGACGCGGCCCCAGGACGACGCCAGCACCACCAGGCCCATCGCCTCGGTTTCATTGAGCACATGGTTCCAGCGATAGCCAAGCAGATCGAGATACCAGCTGATCAGCCCGACATTGGGGCTGAACATGAACAGCCACAGCACGCCGGCCACGGCCGGAGCGACCGCGTAAGGCCAGATCAAGAGCGTGCGGTAGACGGTCGCTCCCTTGATCAGCCGGTCGGCCATCACCGCCAGCCACAGCGCGAAACCCATCGACACCAGCGTCACCAGCGTCGAGAACACCGCCGTGGTCCAGAACGATGCACGATAGTAGGGATCAGATAGCAGGAACTCGAAATTGCCGAAGCCGACGAATTGCGCCCTCAGGCCGAACGGATCGGGAATGAAGGCAGACTGGTAGATCGCCTGTCCGGCCGGCCAGAAGAAGAACACCGCCGTGACGATGACCTGCGGCAACAGCAGCGCCATCGGCAGCAGCCATCCACCGAATGTAACCCGCTTCTCCATGGTTCCCCGCGAGAAAATCCGCCGGACGGGCAGGCGCCCGGCGGATTGGTCAGTTCAGGCTTACTGGTTCGCCTGCTCGAAGCGGCGCAGCAGCTGGTTGCCGCGCTCGACCGCGCTGTCAAGCGCTTCTTGAGCGGTCTTGTCGCCGGACCACACCGCTTCCAGCTCCTCGTCGATGATGCCGCGGATCTGGTCGAAGCTGCCGAGCCGCAGACCCTTGGAGTTCGGCGTCGGCGCCTTTCCAGTCATCTGCAGGATGGCGATGTCGGTGCCGGGATTGGCATCATAAAAGCCCTCCGCCTTGGTCTGCTCGTAGGCCGCGGTGGTGATCGGCAGGTAACCGGTATCCTGGTGCCACTTGGCCTGGATGTCGGAGGTCGACAGGAAGCTCAAGAACTGGCTGACGCCCTTGTATTCATCGGCATCGTGACCGGCCAGGACCCACAGCGACGAGCCGCCGATGATCGTGTTCTGCGGCGCGCCTTCCGCGTCGGACCAATAAGGCAGGGGCCGGATTTCGAATTCGAACTGGGCTTCCTTCTTCACGCCCGCATAGCCGGCCGACGATTCGGTGAACAGCGCGCATTCGCCGCCGCGGAAATTGGCTCCGCCCTCGTTGCGGCGGCCGGCATAGAAGAACTTACCTTCTTTGGCCCAGTCGCCCATGGCCTGGATATGCTTGACCTGTAGCGGGCCGTTGAACGCCAGTTCGGTGTCGAGCCCGCCGAAACCGTTCTCCTTCGTGGCGAACGGCACATTGTGATAGGCGGAGAAATTCTCCAGGTGCACCCAGCTCTGCCATGCCGTGGTCAGCGGGCATTTGTGGCCGCTGGCGGCGAGCTTGTCGAGCACTTCGCCGACCTTCTCCCAGGTCGACAGGTCGACCGACGGATCGATGCCGGCGCCCGACAGCGCGTCCTTGTTCACATAGAGCACGGGCGTCGACGAATTGTAGGGCAGCGACAGCATCTTGCCGTCGGGCGTCGTGTAGTAGCCCTTGACTGGACCGAGATAGCCGTCGGGATCGAACGGCGCGCCGCCTTCGGCCATCACCTCGTAAACCGGCTTGACGGCGCCCTTGGCGGCCATCATCGTCGCGGTGCCGACCTCGAACACCATCAGGATATGCGGCTGCTCGCCGGCGCGGAAGGCGGCGATGCCGGCATTCAGCGTTTCCGAATAGTTGCCCTTGTGGGAGGCGACCACTGTGTAATCGGATTGCGATGCGTTGAATTTCTCGACCTGCTCGGCCAAGAGCTCGCCCAGGCGGCCGGTGAAGGCATGCCACCATTGGATCTCGGTGGCGGCGGAGGCCGGCCCCGACCAGAGCGTCGCAGCGGATATGGCGCCGGCAAGCAAAATCTTACGCAATGTCATGATTTCTCTCCCTGAGTTTCGTCGACACCACCGGACCATAACCGCCCAATCACACACTTTTGTTGCAGCGCAAAGTGCGCCCCGTCGTCCATGATGTTCGCACAAGGGCAGATTGTGGGATCATAATCCGAGAGTCAATTTCCAAGCGTCTGGCCTCTTCGCGCGCTCGTCGGTTCGCGGTCGTTCCAGCGAAATCGGTTGATGGATGCCGCGCGGCGGGAACACGCCGCCGAAATCGCGTGACATTGCCGGTCGGGGCTGGTCAAAGACCCTTCGCACAGTCGCAGCGGCGGGACCGCGGCGACGGATCATTCCGGGGACAGGCAATGCCAATCGTTCGGTTCCTGCTCGACAACGCGCGGTGGATCGTCGCCGGCTTCCTGCTGACCTTCTTTTCCGCCTTCGGCCAGACCTATTTCATCTCGCTGTCGGCAGGGGCGATCCGTGACGAGTTCGGGCTGTCGCATGGCGGATTCGGTATGCTTTACATGGTCGCCACGCTCGCCAGCGCGCTGACGCTGCCATGGCTCGGCCGCATCGTCGACTGGTATCCGACCCGCAAGGTGATGTTCATCGTGGTTCCGGCGCTTTCGGCCGCCTGCGTGGCCATGATGCTCAACAGGTCGCTGTTCGCGCTAGTGTTGATCGTCTACGCGCTGAGGCTGTTCGGTCAGGGCATGATGACGCAGACCGCGTTTACCGCCACCGCGCGCTGGTTCGTCGGCAATCGCGGCCGTGCCATATCGCTGGTGACGCTCGGCCACAATGTCGGCGAAGCGTTGTTTCCGCTGCTGTTCGTGTTCACGGTCGGGCTTGCCGGATGGCGCGGTGCCTGGGGGCTGGCCGCGCTTTTGTTGCTCGTCGTGGCCTTGCCGGCCGGCGGCGCGCTGATCAAGGGCGAACGGCGGCCGCGCGCCGACGATCCCGGCGAACCACGCCGCGCCGTGCGCGACTGGACGCGGCAGGAGGTCCTGCGCGATCCGCTGTTCCACTTGATCCTGGCCGGCGTTCTGGCGCCGGGCTTCATCGGCACGACGATCTTCTTCCACCAGATATACCTGGTCGAACTGCGCGGCTGGTCGCTGGAAACGTTCGCCGCTTCCTTCGCCCTGATGTCGCTGCTGACGATCACCTTCGCGCTCATCGGCGGCTACCTGATCGACCGGTTCTCGGCCGTCTCCCTGCTGCCAGGCTTCCTGGTCCCGCTGTCGCTTGCCTGCCTCGTCCTCGGCCTGTTCGAGGGTCAGTGGAGCGCCTTTGCTTTCATGGCTCTGCTGGGCATCTCCTACGGCATCTCGTCCACGCTGTTCGGCGCGCTGTGGCCGGAACTCTACGGCCTGGAGCACCTGGGTTCCATCCGTTCGATCGTCGTCGCGTTCATGGTGTTCGCCACGGCGATGGGACCCGGGATCACCGGATACCTGATCGATGTCGGCGTCAGCTATCCGGCGCAGATCGTCGCCATGGGGTTCTATTGCATCGCTGCGAGCGTCGTCCTTTTCTGGGCGTCGCGCCGATTGCTGACGCGCTTGGAACTCGAGGCGAAGCCTGCCTGAGGGATGGGTTCAGGACTTGCGCCAGAACATCCCGGTCCAGTCTATTTCGATCATCTCGTCTTCGATGCCGTGCGCGGCGCGATAGTCGAGAACCGCTTTCTCGCATCCCTTCAGGCCGAAGTCGTCGATGATGCAGAAACCGCCCGGCGACAGCTTGGGATAGAGCGCGTCAAGCGCCTGTATGGTGGAGCTGTACATGTCGCCATCGAGCCGGATGAGCGCGAAGCGCTCGTTTTCCAGTCTATGAAGCGTATCCTCGAAGAAACCCTCCACGAAAACCACCTGGTCATCCAGCAGCCCGTATTTTCGGAAGTTCTCTTCGACCTGCGCGCGGGATATCGCAAGTTCGCTGTATTTGTGGTGCGTATCGCCCTTGTCGGCGGGATACCGCTCTTTGTCGGGCGGCGGCAAACCGGCAAAGGAATCCGCGACCACCACCTTTCTCTCGTCCTCTCCATGGGCTTTGAGAATACCGCGCATCAGGATGCAGGTTCCGCCGCGCCACACGCCTGTCTCGATCACGTCGCCGGGAACATTATCGCGGATCACCGTTTCGAGCGCCTCGCGGACATTGTTCATCCGGTACTCACCGATCATCGTGTGCGCCGCCGACGGCCAGAACATGCCGTTCTTGCGTTGGTGCTCGGAAATCTCCGTCCGCCACACCGTTTCCGCGCCGAGTGGGGCGAGAACCGCATTCGCGGCCTTGAGTAGGGCATTCCTGACGAAGCTCTGATGAGGCCGTTCCGAAACCCGGACCGGAGGTTCCTCCCACAACGAAAACTGCAGGCTGTCAGAGAGCAGCTTGAGATAGGCTTCGGCCATCTCGTTTCTGGCGCCCGACCGGCCATCCTTCGCTATCGGCATGTTGTCGCTACCTCTGTTTTCGGATGTCCGCTTCGCGATGGGAATGTCCAAATTCGCCGGGACGAGTTCTCTCGTAGATCGCACGCTGACAACACCATGTGCAAGATACGGAAGGGGCAAAGAGGTTTTCTCGACCGCGTCGTCCGCCGCGAACGGCTTGCGTTACGCCGATGCCTTGGCTACCGGTCTGAACCATGACAACCACTGTCCGCTTCGCCCCGTCGCCCACCGGGTTCATCCATATCGGCAATGCCCGCACGGCGCTGTTCAACTGGCTCTATGCGCTGAACACGGGCGGGCGGTTCATCCTGCGCTTCGACGATACCGATGTCGGGCGATCCGAAGCCCGTTTTGCCGACCAGATCGAGGCCGATCTCGACTGGCTCGGCATAAGGCCCGACCGGATCGAACACCAGTCGCGGCGCGCGGCGCTGCATGACGCCGCCGTTGAGCGGTTGAAGCAGGCGGGCCTGCTCTATCCCTGCTACGAGACGGCCGAAGAGCTGGACCGCCGACGCAAGATCCTGCTGTCGCGCCGGCTGCCGCCCGTCTATGGCCGTGAGGCGCTGAAGCTCGGCAACGACGATAGCGCGAAGCTTGAAGCGGAGGGTCGCCGGCCGCACTGGCGCTTCCTGCTGCCGAACTTCGATGGCGACCCGTTCGCCCCCAAGCGTACCGATGTCACCTGGAACGACATTGTCCGGGGTCCGCAGACGGTCGATCTCGCTTCGATGTCCGATCCCGTGCTCATCCGCGCCGACGGAAGCTATCTCTACACGATCACCTCGGTCGTCGACGACGCCGAGATGGGTGTCACCCAGATCATCCGCGGCGACGATCACGTCACCAACACCGCAGTACAGCTGGCGCTGTTTGAGGCACTCGACGCGCCGCTCCCGGATTTCGGCCACCACAACCTGCTGACCGCCTCCTCCGGCGAAGGCCTTTCCAAGCGGACCGGCGCGCTGTCGGTCAAGGCCCTTGCAGAGGCCGGCTACGAACCGATGGCGGTCGCCTCCCTCGCGGTGTTGATCGGCACCTCGCAAGCGGTTCGCGCGGTGGAGACCATGGAGGAGCTGGCGTCGCTGTTTCATGCCGACATGGCGTCGAAATCGGCGGCCAGGTTCGATCCCGCCGAACTCGACACGCTCAACCATGTGCTGGTTCAGGCAATGCCGCCGTCGGCGGTTGCCGACAGGCTGACGGCGATGGGCGTTCCCCACGACAAGGTCGATGCCTTCTGGCTTCTCGTCCGGGGCAATATCGGCAAGGTTGGCGAGGCGGCCGAATGGTGGCGCATCATTGCCGAAAAGCCGGAACGGGCCGACCTTTCCGCCGACGATGTGGAGTTCGTCCGCGCCGCCTTCGAACACCTGCCGGAGGAACCGTGGAGCGGCGAGACCTGGAAGACGTGGACCGATGCGGTCAAGACGGCAACGGGGCGGCGGGGCAGGGCGCTGTTCATGCCGTTGAGGCTTGCGCTTACTGGACGTTCGGCTGGCCCTGAGTTCGCAGGTCTATTGCCCCTTCTGGGTCGGGAAGAAACACTGGCCCGACGACCCTGACCTTGCGGTCGAGCGGATCCTCGTCGTCGGCTTCCGGCGGCGGCGTGAGAATGCGGGCGATCACGTCGGGTGTCAGGCCGCCGTCACGATTGGCGAGCGTCTCGGGATCGGAGGCGGGATCGGGTCGCTTCACCGGCAGCGGAATGAACGGTTCGGCGGTCTCCCGTTCCTCATAGGCTTCGCGACTGCCGGCGATGACCGAAAAATCCTTGTGCGGATTGCAGCCGCAGCTCTTTTCGCGCTGGTATCCGGCCTGACGGTAGAGGAAGGCGGTGGCCAGTTCCTTGTAGGGTTCGCCAGCCAGCGACACCATGTCTTCGGATTCCTCCTCCGGCACCTTGTGATAATAGAGCTGGACATCCGTGCCCGGACACATGGCCTGGCAGACCTTCTGGTCGCGATCGAAATCGGTGTCCGTCGCCGAAAACGAGATCGGGAAATAGTAACCGTCGCAGGTACGCACGCACAGAGTGCGGAAGCTTGCCGCAGGCGCATCGTCCAGCGGCGCCGCGCGACCGCCGCCGATCACCGTTTTGACCCGGTTGCCGTTGTCGTCCTCAAGCGGGCCCCTGCGCTTCGAGCGGTTGTCGAAAATCTGGTCGAGAATGTTGACCTCGCGTGGCGACTTGCGCCTGGTTTTTTCCCGCTGCCGCTCCCGGTTGGCCACCTGTTCGCGTTCGCGGCAGCCGTTGATCGTCAGCCTGGTCATCAACCGCGCGCGTTTCGCCAGCGACCCGCCGCCCTCATAGCGCGAACGCCTGCGCTCGAGCTGCGTCAGGTTCTGTTCCATGCGCCGGATGGTCGAAACCAGCGACCGGCACTGGGAACCGTTGCCCGAAAGCCCCAAAATGGAGAGGCTGCCCGTCTTGCAGCCGGCTCGCCTGGCCGCGCGTTCGGCCTTGCGAAGCTGGTTTTGCTGCGTCTTCACCGCGCGATCATATTTTCGGAACTGCGCCGAGTTGCCGCCGCCCGCCAACGCTGCGAGTTCGGCCTCGATCTGGCGGCAGACCCGAGACTGCGCCGATACTCCGGCCGACGCGACAAGCAGCACGCACAACGAGAGGGCCGGCAGGAAGAAATGCCGGGCGATGCCGTAGGATCTGTTCAACGCGTTCACGCTCACTGCTTCCCGCCAGTTTGTGTTTCCACATTCGCAGGACGAGGTTAATCCTTGCTTGACCATGTGGCCTTTTGGAGGCGACCGCGACCGAAAACCTGTCCCAGGTTTTCAGCCGGACTGCGAGGCCTCGACCACCGCGAGCGCCGTCATGTTGACCACCCCGCGCGAGGTGACCGACGGCGTGAGGATGTGCGCGGGGCAGGCCGCGCCGAGCAGGATCGGGCCGACATGCAGCGCGTCGGTCATGGATTTGACCGTCGTCAGCGTGATGTTCGCCGAATCCAGGTTCGGGAACACCAACAGGTTGGCCTCGCCCTCGATCAGCGAACCGGGATGGACCCGATTGCGCAGCGTCTCCGACAGGGCGGAATCGCCATGCATCTCGCCGTCGGCTTGCAGTTGCGGCGCCCTTTCGTGCAGGATCGCCGCCGCCTGGCGCATTTTGAGCGCGCTGGCCGAATCGCGCGAACCGAAATTGGAGTGCGACAGCAATGCAGCCTTCGGCGTAATGCCGAAGCGGCGGATCTCCTCGGCCGCCAGCGTGGTCATCTCGGCGATTTCCTCGGCCGACGGATCCACCGTGACATAGGTGTCGGTAAAGAAGGTCACGCCGCGCTGCGCGATCAGCATGGACAGCGCGGAGAGCTCGTGCACGCCGTCCCGCTTGCCGATGATCTGGTCGACATGACGCAAATGGCGTTCGAACCGGCCCTCCAGGCCGCAGATCATGGCGTCTGCCTCTTTTCGCAGCATGGCCAGGGCGGCAATCACGGTCGGATTGGTGCGCACCATGGTCCGCGCCGCTTCCGGCGTGACCCCGCGCCGGCCGGTGCGCTCGACCAGGAGATCGACATAGTCGCGGTAGCGCGGATCATCCTGCGGATCGACCAGCTCGAAATCCTCGCCCGGCTTGATGCGCAGGCCGTAGCGTTTCAGCCGCGTGGCGATCACATTGGGTCGGCCGATGAGGATCGGCTGCCCGAGGCCTTCCTCGATGATCACCTGGGCCGCCCGCAACACCCGCTCGTCCTCGCCGTCGGCATAGATTACCCGCTTGCGCGCCGCCGACTTGGCGGTCGAGAACACCGGCTTCATCACCAGGCCCGAGCGGAACACGAAACGGTTCAGCCGGTCGGTGTAGGCATCCATGTCGGCGATCGGGCGTGAGGCAACGCCAGTCTTCATCGCCGCTTCGGCGACGGCGGGCGCGATCCTCAGGATCAGGCGCGGATCGAAGGGCGAGGGGATGAGGAAATCCGGACCGAAGATCGGCGTCTCGCCCGAATAGGCGCGCGCAGCCACATCCGACGGTTCCTCGCGCGCCAGTGCGGCGATCGCCTGCACCGCCGCCATCTTCATTTCCTCGTTTATGGCCGTGGCGCCGACATCGAGCGCGCCGCGGAAGATGTAGGGAAAACACAGGACATTGTTGACCTGGTTGGGGAAGTCGGACCGGCCGGTGCAGATCATGGCGTCGGGCCGCACCTTCCGCGCCTCCTCGGGCATGATCTCCGGCACCGGATTGGCCAGCGCCATGATCAGCGGCGTCTCGGCCATCTCGGTCAGCAGGTCGGGTTTCAGAACGCCCGCCGCCGACAGGCCGAGGAACACGTCGGCGCCGCCGATGACGTCGGCAAGCGAGCGTGCCTCGGTTTCCTTGAGATACGGCTCCTTCCAGCGGTCCATTTCCTCCGTACGCCCGACATAGGCGACGCCGAAACGGTCGGTGATCCAGATATTGTCCCGCTTCACGCCCAGGGCGACGAGCAGGTTGAGGCAGGCAAGCGCCGCCGCGCCGGCTCCCGAGGTGACGATCTTGACGTCCTGAAGTTTCTTGCCGGCCAGTTCCAGCCCGTTCACCACCGCCGCCGCCACGATGATCGCGGTGCCGTGCTGGTCGTCATGGAAGACTGGAATGTCCATCCGCGCCTTGAGCTGCTCCTCGACCTCGAAGCATTCCGGCGCCTTGATATCCTCCAGGTTGATGCCGCCGAAGGTCGGTTCCAGAGCGGCGATGGTCGACACCATCGTGTCGACGTCGGTGGCGTCGATCTCGATGTCGAAAACGTCGATGCCGGCGAATTTCTTGAACAGGACGGCCTTGCCCTCCATCACCGGCTTCGATGCGAGCGGACCGATATTGCCGAGCCCCAGCACCGCCGAACCGTTGGAAACCACACCGACCAGATTGGCGCGCGCCGTGTAGTCGGAAGCGGCGGCCGGGGTCTTGTGGATTTCCAGGCAGGGTACCGCCACGCCTGGCGAATAGGCCAACGCCAGGTCGCGCTGGTTGCCGAGCGGCTTGGTCGATTGGATCTCCAGTTTGCCCGGCGAGGGGTATCGGTGGAAAAAGAGCGCGCTCTGGTCGAATTCCGACAGATCGCTGTGTTGGTCGCTGGTTTCTTCGGCCATGAGGTTCCCGTCACTTGGCTGTGGCGTCACTTTAGATTGCTTCGATTCGCAATGGAATTGCTTCCATCGAGTTTGAATCAACCCCATAACGCCGGTTCGGGCGGGAACACCAGAGAGTTTTCGTAGCGCAGGCCGGGTTCGCGGTCACGCGCCAGCAGCAGCGGACCGTCGAGATCGACATAGTCGGCATCCTGGGCGAGCAGAACCGCCGGCGCCATGGCGAGCGAGGTACCGACCATGCAGCCGATCATGATCTTCATGCCGAGCGATTTGGCCTTGTCGTGCATTGCGATCGCCGCTGTCAGGCCGCCAGCCTTGTCGAGCTTTATGTTGACGGCATCGTAAAGACCGGCAAGCCGGTCGAGATCGGCAGCCACATGGGCGCTTTCGTCGGCGCAGACCGGCACCGGGCGGCTGATGCCGGCAAGCAGGTCATCGGCGCCGGCCGGCAGGGGCTGTTCGATCAGTTCGACGCGGCTGTCTGCAGCGGCGCGCATGTGGGTAGCCAGCATATCGGACGTCCAGGCTTCGTTGGCGTCGGCGATGATCCGGCAGCCGGGCGCCGCCTCGGCCACTGCGCGCATGCGCGCCGGGTCGCCCTCGCCGCCGAGTTTTATCTTCAGCAGTGCGCGATCGGCGGCGGCGCGCGCGTCGCGGGCCATCTGCTCGGGCGTCCCCAGCGAAATCGTAAAGGCCGTCGTCAATGCCTTCGGTGTCGTGCGGCAGACAAACCGCGATGCATGCGTGCCCGCAAGCCTCGCCTCGAGGTCCCACATCGCGCAGTCGATTGCATTGCGCGCCGCGCCCGGCGGCATGATATCGAGCAGGCCCCTGCGGTCGATGCCCTTGGAAACGGGCCCGGCCATGGCGGCGATCGCCTCGCACACGCCGTCCGGCGTTTCGCCGTAATGCGCGTAGGGAACGCATTCGCCGCGACCCTGGCGGCCTTCCTCGCGAATGGTGCAGGTGACCATGACGGCTTCCGTTTTCGCGCCGCGGGCAATACGAAACTCGCCGGCAATCGGGTAGTGTTCGATGGCGACCGATAGGCTACGGTGCATGGTCATGTTCCGGAACGATTCGCGATTGATCCAGCGGGGCGGGAAGTTGGGTGCTGCTACAGACCCGGTCGGAGGCTCATGTTGACGGACTCTGCGGTCAATGCAACCCGTACTATCGCCGCAAGCGTGCATGTCACGGAGAATCCGGGCGGAACGCTGGCCATCGCGCTCGACGGGATATGGACCACCCGGACCGTCGCACTGGTCGACGGGCAGATGCGTGCGCTCGAGGCCCGGTCCGAAGCTACCAGGGTCGAGCTCGACGTATCGGGCATCGAGAAGATGGACACGGCCGGTGCCTGGCTCGTCCAGCGCCTGGCGACGGCATTGCGCGGCGGCGGCGCGCAGGTGACCTATCTTGGCCAGTCCGGAAACGTCGCCACGCTGCTGGGCGCTGTCGCGGACGCGGCGGCGCAAAAACCTCCGCCGCCGTCGGGCGACAGGCTGAACCCGCTATTGCGCCTGCTCGACACGCTCGGCCGGCTGGCCGTCAATTTCTACGGCGAGTTCCTGCTCGGCATGCACATCCTCGGCGCCACCATTCAGGGCGCGCAGATGAAGGCGGGGCGCAAACATGCGCTGCGGCCGGCGGCGATCGTGCACCAGATGGATCGCATGGGCGTCGGAGCGCTGCCGGTGGTGCTGCTCATGTCCACAATCATCGGCGCGATCATCGCCCAGCAGGGCGCTTTCCAACTGCGCTATTTCGGCGCCGAGATCTTCGTCGTCGACCTGGTGGCGATCCTGGTGCTGCGCGAGATCGGCGTGCTGCTGACCGCGATCATGATCGCCGGGCGATCGGGCAGTGCCGTGACCGCCGAAATCGGCTCGATGAAAATGCGCGAGGAGGTCGATGCGCTGACCGTGATCGGCCTCAATCCGATCGGCGTCCTGGTGTTCCCGAGGCTGGTCGCCCTCGTCATCATGCTGCCGTGTCTCACGATCGCTGCGAACGCGGCGGCGCTGGCCGGCGCCATCGCGGTCGCCTGGGTCTATTCCGACATCGCTCCGGCCGCCTTCATCGAACGCATGCGCATCGGTATCGACCTGACAACCATCTTCGCCGGCATGATCAAGGCGCCCTTCATGGCAATCATCATCGGTATCGTCGCCTCGATCGAGGGCCTGAAGACGGGCGGCAGCGCCGAGTCGCTGGGCAGTCACGTGACCGCATCGGTGGTCAAGTCGATCTTCATCGTCATACTTGTCGACGGCCTTTTCGCCATGTTTTACGCCGCAATTGACTTTTAGGCTTGCGCGATGGACGAGTATTCGACAACCCAGGCATCGTCCGGCGCCAACGGCGCCGGGGCGGAAATCGTGCTCTCCGTGCGTGACGTGACCGTGGCCTTCGGCCGCCATGTCATCCTTGAAAACCTGTCGCTCGACGTGCGGCGCGGTGAGATACTGGGCTTCGTCGGCGCTTCGGGGTCTGGCAAGTCCGTTTTGCTGCGCACGGTTCTCGGCCTCAACAAGAAGCGGTCGGGCACGATCAGGCTGTTCGGCGTCGATCTCGACACGGCGAGCGACGAACAGCGGCTGCAGGTCGACATGCGCATCGGCGTGTTGTTCCAGCACGGCGCCCTGTTTTCGTCGCTAACGGTGCTGGAGAACATACAGGTGCCGATGCGCGAATATCTCGACCTGCCGGTGCCGCTGATGGACGAGCTGGCGCGGCTGAAGATCGAACTGGTCGGCCTTTCCGCCGAGGCTGCCGACAAATATCCGTCCGAACTGTCGGGCGGCATGATCAAGCGCGCCGCGCTCGCCCGTGCGCTGGCGCTTGATCCCGACATCGTCTTCCTCGACGAGCCGACCTCGGGACTTGATCCCATCGGCGCGGCGGAATTCGACGAACTGGTGGTGAAACTGCGCAACACCATGGGCCTGACCGTCTATATGGTGACCCATGATCTCGACAGCCTGCATTCGGCTTGCGACCGAATCGCGGTATTGGGCGACAAGCGGGTGCTGGTGGAGGGAACGCTCAGCGACATGCTGGTGGTCGAGGAGCCCTGGGTGAAATCCTATTTCCGCGGCAAGCGCGCCCGGCTCGTGCGTGCTTCGGAGGCGGAAGCGGTTTAGGATGGGCTGATGGAAACGAGAGCCAACTACGTTCTGGTCGGCCTGTTCACCCTGTTGGCGACGATCGCCATTTTCGGCTTCGTCTACTGGACGGCGCGGATCGGCGATACCGGGCAGACGACGACGCTGCGTATCCGCATTCCCGGATCGGCCGCTGGCCTCAGCCGCGGCAGTTTCGTTCTGTTCAACGGCGTGAGGGTCGGCGATGTCAACCGCGTCTACATCGACGTGTCGAACCCGTCGGTGGCGATCGCCGATGCGACAATCGACATGCTGACCCCGATCACCAAGTCGACCCGCGGGTCCGTCGGCATCGTCGGGTTGACCGGGACCACCAATGTCGAGCTGCGCGGCGGCGATCCGCGCGAGGAGAATATTCTCACCGCCGCGGCCGAGGCCGGCACGGTACCGGAAATTGTGGTCGAACCCTCCGTGGTCACCAACATCCTCGAATCGGCTACGTCGCTGATGGATCGCGCCAACGGCGTGCTCGACGGGTTGGAGAAGTTCGTCCAGGACGCCCGCGAGCCGCTGACCGAGACGCTGCGCAACACCGAGAAATTCTCCGAGGCGCTTGCCGAGAATTCCGACAATATCGATGACTTCCTCGCCAGCGCCGGCCGGCTGGCCGACACGCTCACGCAAGTTACCGATCCGCTGGAAAACACGCTGAAGGCAGCCGAGGAACTGCTGCAGAAGATCGACAGCGAGAAGGTCGGCGCGATCCTCGCCAATGTCGACGAGTTCACCGGAAAGCTGAACACGGCGGCCGACGATATCGACGTGGTGATGGACAATTTCCGCTCGGCTTCCGATTCGATTGCCGGTCTTTCCGACCGGGCAAACGGCGCGCTCGGCAAGGTCGAGGAGATTCTCGGCAATGTCGACGGCAAGACTGTCCAGACCGCCATCACCAACATTTCCGAGGCCAGCGACAGCGCCAAGACCGTCGCCGACGACATTTCCAAGGTGACCGGCAAGTTCGCCGAGCGCGCCGAGGAAGTCGACAAGATCATCGCCGATATCGGCACCTTGTCGGACCGGCTCTCCAAGGCTTCCGAGCGTATCGAAGGCGTGATGAACGGCGTCGATGCCGCGGTCGCCTCGATCGCCGATTTCTCCGACAAGGCCGGCGGCACGCTGCAAAAGGTCGACGGCATCATCGAGAACGTCGATCCGCAGGAGGTCAAGGCGGCGCTCAACAACATAGCCGAGGCGAGCGAGACGGCACGCACGGCCGTCGCCGATGTCGCCAAGGTGACGACGAAGTTCGGCGAGCGGGCCGAGGATGTCGATAAGATCATGGACAATGCCGGCCAACTGGCCGAGCGCCTGAACAAGGCCTCCGAGCGGGTCGACGGCGTGCTGGCAAAGCTCGATGGGGTGCTTGGTTCGGACGATGCGGAGGGCGTCATCGCCGAGGCGCGCCAGACATTGCAGTCGTTCCGCGAGGTTGCCGAGACGCTCAATGCACGCGCGGTGGCGATTACCGACGGGCTGGCGCGGTTTTCCGGCCAGGGATTGCGCGATGTCGAGGCGCTGGTGCGCGACAGCCGGCGCTCGATCGCGCGCATAGAACAGGCAATCAGCGATCTGGAACGCAATCCGCAGCGTATTCTGACCGGCGGGGAAGGCTCGGTCCGTCGCTATGACGGACGACGGCGGCGTTGACGGCAAGCGGGATCTTCGCATACGGCCACATGGCGTCGACGCCGGAGAAGGGGTGAACGACTGTTGATTTGGGGAAAAGGGCGGTGAGAGGGAAAATCCGTATGGCGGCCTTGCTGGTTGCAGCGTCGACGCTGGCGGGCTGCGCCGTGCTCGGCGGCGGCGCAAAGCCGCTCGATACTTATGAACTCACCGCGCCGGTGCCATCGACCAAGGGCCGCAGGCTTCGCCATCGCCAGATCATCGTCGCCGAGCCCTCGGCACTGAAGGCGCTGGACGGTGAGAATATTGTCATCCGCGCATCCAACACGTCGCTGCAATATCTCGATGGCGCCCAGTGGGCCGACCGGCTGCCCAAGATCGTCCAGGCCCGGCTGGTCGAGGCTTTCCAGCGCTCCGGCCGCCTCGGCGGCACGGGCAAGCCGGGCGAAGGTCTCGCGGTCGACTATCAGGTGATCGCCAACATCAGCGCCTTCGAAATCCGTGTCGACAATGGCGAGCATGCCTATGTGGCGATCACCGCCAGGCTGCTCGACGACCGTAACGGCGTGGTGCGCTCGACGCGCGAATTCGAGGCCGGCTCGCCGGTGGGTTCCGGCGGCAACGACGCCTATGTCGCCGCCCTCGATCAGGCGTTCGGCCAGGTTGCCGGCGATCTCGTCAACTGGGCCCTGTCGCGCATGTAGCGCCGCGCCGCAAGTTGCAGCGTTTTTTCGTCGCTGCAGCGGGCTTCCGCCTCCCGTCAGATCAGTTGCAGGCCTTTCAGGCTGGCATGACCGTCCCGGCCGATGATGATGTGGTCATGCACGGCAATGCCCAGCGGCTTGGCGGTATCGACGATGGTCCTGGTCATCTCGATATCGGCGCGCGACGGTGTCGGATCGCCGGACGGATGGTTGTGCACCAGGATGATGGCCGTCGCCGACAGTTCGAGCGCCCGGCGCACCACCTCGCGCGGATAGACCGGCGTGTGGTCGACCGTGCCCCTTTGCTGCACCTCGTCGGCGATCAGTGCATTCTTCTTGTCGAGGAAAAGGATGCGAAACTGTTCGCGGTCCTCGAACGCCATCGAGGTCCGGCAGTATTCGATCACCTGCTTCCACGACGTCAGCACCTCGCGGCCGCGCAGTTCACCCCTGGCGATGCGGCTGGCCGCCGCCGCATAGAGTTTCAGGTCGAAGGCGACGGCGTGACCGACACCCTTGACCTCGCAAAGAAGGTGCGCCGGTGCGCCGACGATTTCGGCGAGCGAACCGAAACGCTTCAGCAGCGCCTTGGCGACCGGCTTGGTGTCGGCGCGCGGAATGGAACGGTAGAGCATCACTTCGAGCAACTCGTAGTCGGCCAGCGCATCGACGCCGTTTTCGCGCAAGCGTTCGCGCAGCCTGTCGCGATGGCCGAGATAGTGTGGTTTTTCCGCCTTTGCCGCATCGGTAGGAGCCGGCGGTGTTTGCCGCCTTTCGGCGAAGAATGCCCGCTCGTCCCTGTCGCCCGCGCCACCGTCAACCATGGACCAATACTCTGTCACCGTGCCCCGGCAGGCCGATAGTAGAGCGTTTCCCCGGCAAATGGAATTCGCCGGCGGCCTATTCCGGCAGTCCCGGGCGGTCGAGTCCGGCTTGCGACAGCGTGAACACTTCGCAGCCACCGGCCGTCACGCCGACGGAATGTTCATACTGCGCCGACAATGACCGGTCGCGCGTGACCGCCGTCCAGCCGTCGGACAGGATCTTGACGTGCGGACGACCGAGGTTGATCATCGGCTCGATGGTGAAGATCATGCCTTCGCGCATCTCCACGCCTTCGTTGGGGCTGCCATAGTGCAGGATGTTGGGCGCATCGTGGAACAGCTTGCCGACGCCGTGACCGCAAAAGTCGCGCACCACCGAACAGCGCTGGCTTTCGGCGTAGGACTGGATCGCCGCGCCGATGGCGCCGGTCTTGACCCCCGGCCTGACCGCGGCGATGCCGCGCATGAGGCATTCGTGGGTTACTTCCAGCAGCCTCTCGGCGGCGCGCTTGACGCGGCCGACCGGATACATGCGGCTTGAATCGCCGTGCCAGCCGTCGAGAATGTAGGTGACGTCGATATTGACAACGTCGCCCTCGCGCAGCGGCTTTTCGTCGGGAATGCCGTGGCAGACCACATGGTTGATCGAGGTGCAGCTCGACCTGGTGTAGCCGCGATAGTTCAGCGTTGCGGGAATGGCGCCGTGATCCATGCCGAACTCGAAGACGAAGCGGTCGATTGCCGCCGTCGTCATGCCCGGCTCGACGAGGCCCGCCAGCTCGTCCAGGCAAGCCGACGTTATCGCACACGCCCTGCGCATGCCCTCGAAATCCTCGAGCGCATAGAGCCTGATCTTGCCCGTGTTCTTCAGCGGTGCAACCGCGGCATCCTGGTAGGTCACCAAAGTCCCGGCCTTCCCTACATCGCGAACGGTATGACGCAGTCCGGTGTAATCGCGTCCGTACTGATTTGGCATCGAACGGCGAAAGCTTCAACCCCCGCTGCGCAGGCGCGATCGAAGGCTGCCATATAAGCCGGGTCGAGGTCACCGCAAAGGCTGAAACGCTCGCAGTCGGCGCGCTGGATCAGGTAGACCATGACGGCGCGATGTCCGCTTTCGACCATTCGCACCAGTTCGTCCAGATGCTTGGCGCCGCGCGCCGTCACCGTGTCGGGGAACTCGGCAAGTCCCGTGTGGCGGCGCATGTGCACATTCTTGACCTCGACATAGGTTGCCGGCCGACCGGGACCTTCAAGCAGGATGTCGATGCGCGAGTTCTCGCCATAGCGCTGCTCGCGCCGAAGCTGGCGGTAGTCGCCGAGATCGTCGATCAGCCCCATGGCGATCGCTTCTTCGGTCAGTCGGTTGGGCAGGCCGGTATTGATGCCGACGAGCGTTTCGTCCGCCTCCACGATTTCCAGCCGATGGGCATATTTGCGCTTCGGGTCGTCGGAATGCGACAACCAGACCCGAGAACCGGGCGCGGTCAGGCCCATCATCGATCCGGTATTGGGCACCGAAACGGTGATTTCGCCGCCGTCGGGCAGCGTTACGTCTGCAAGAAACCGCTTGTAGCGGCGGATCAGGCGGGCAGGGCGCAGGGGCGGGTCGAATCGCATGCCCGTCTGTTTATGCGCCGCGGCCGCCCGTCACAACAGTGGCGAAATACCGGTTTGCGGCTTGCATGCGCGCCGGTTTTGGCTATTCAGGACGTCCCGGACACGTTTCAGCTTCACGCCTCAGCGCCGTCTTCATGCCGCGATTTGCCCATTCAGATTTCGAATTCGACTACCTTGACGAGGGGGACGGCGATCCGGTGATCCTCATTCACGGATTTGCTTCCAACAAGCAGGTCAACTGGGTTTCGCCGGGCTGGGTCAAGACGCTCGTCGATGCCGGCTACCGGGTTCTCGCATTGGACAATCGCGGTCATGGCGGATCGTCAAAGAGCCATGACCCCAGCGATTACTCGCCGGAACTGATGGCCGGCGACGCGATCGCGTTGCTGGATCAGGCCGGCGTCGGGCGCGCGCATGTCATGGGATACTCCATGGGTGCGCGGAACGCAGCCTTCGTGGCGCTGCAGGCACCTCATCGCGTCGGTGCGCTGGTGTTCGGCGGCCTTGGTCGGGGAATGATCGAGGGTGTCGGCGACTGGGATCCGATCGCCCGTGCCCTGCTTGCCGACGATCCGGCGACGATCACCGATCCGCAGGGGCGGGCATTCCGCAAGTTCGCCGACCAGACGAAGAGCGACCGGCAGGCGCTCGCCGCCTGCATCGAGCGTTCGCGCAAGCTTTTGAGCCCGCACGAGGCGCGCCGCATCACTGCGCCCGCTCTCGTCGCGGTCGGCACCAAAGACGATATCGCCGGCGATCCGGACGGTCTGGTCGACGTGCTCGGCAACGGCACGAGTTTCGCCGTCGAGGGTCGTGACCACATGCTCGCGGTCGGCGACGGGACGTTCAAGAAACGCGTCATCGAGTTCCTGGCGGAGAACCCCTTGTGAGCGGACCGACACAGATCGAATTTGCCGGCAGCGGCGGCCACCGGCTTGCCGCCGACCTTTGGGATGGCGGTGGCCATCCGGTGCTGTTCCTGCACGGCGGCGGCCAGACCCGCCATGCCTGGGACAAGACGGCGATGCGGGTGCGCGCGGCGGGTCTGCGTGCAATCACGGTCGACCAGCGCGGTCACGGCGACAGCGAATGGGTCCGCAGCGGCGATTATTCGTTTGCGCACTACGCCGAGGATGCAGCTCAACTCGCCCGAGCGATCGCGGAGCGCTACCACACCGCGCCGTCGGCCGTCGGCGCCTCGCTCGGAGGCATGGCGGCGCTGGGCGCCGAACTGTTCCACGGCCCGCTGTTCGACTCGCTGGTGATGGTCGACATCACGCCGCGCATGAACGAGGGCGGCGTGGCCAAGGTGCACGGCTTCATGCGCGCAAACATGAAAGAGGGCTTTGGCTCGCTTGACGAGGCCGCCGACGCGATCGCTCGTTACCTGCCGCATCGCAAGCGCCCGACTTCGCTCGAGGGTCTGCGCAAGAACCTTCGGCTCGGCGAGGACGGCCGATACCGCTGGCACTGGGATCCGGCCTTCGTCGACGAAACCCGCGGCATCAGGCTCAATCGCGACCGTTATGTGCGTGAGGTGATGGCCGGGCTGCCGGGCCTGCATCTGCCGGTGTTGCTGGTGCGCGGCATGAAGTCGGAGATCGTCCAGGAGGAATATGCGCGCGAATTCGTCGACATGGCGCCGAATGCGCGCATGGTCGATGTCGGCGGGGCAGGGCATATGGTGGCTGGCGACCGCAACGACATGTTCGCCGATGCGGTGCTCGATTTTTTAGCCGGCGAGGAAGCCGCCTGAGCGCGGCCGGCTCCGGTCATCTTCCGTTGAAACTCGGCTTGCGCCGCTCGGCGAACGCCGCCCGCCCTTCGGCGTAGTCGCCGCTTTCGAACGTCGCCTTTCCAAGCCGTTCGGCGCGGTCGATGTCGGTCCTTGCGCCGGTGACCGCGGCGCGGATCGACGCTTTCGACGCCCTGACCGACAAAGGTGCGTTTGCCGCGATGGTCGCCGCAAGCGCGCCGGCCCGGCCCTCCAACGCGTCGTCGTTGACGATTTCGTGGATAAATCCGGTTCGCAGCGCGTCCGAAACATCGATCCGCCCGGCCGAGAAGGTCAGATATTTCGCCGTCTGTACGCCGACGGCATTGACGATGTCGGCCATGGCGGCCACCGGATAGGCGAGCCCCAGCCTTGCCGCCGGCACCGAGAACGAGGCGCCCGGCGTGGCGATCCTGATATCGGCGGCGGCGGCGATGCCGAACCCGCCGCCGTAGCAGACGCCGGCGATCGCCGCGATCACCGGCACCGGACAGTTGCGGATCGCGGCAAATGCCGCATCATTGGCGGCTTCGTAGTCGCGCGCGGTTGCCGCATCGCGGCGCACGGCCTCGAATTCGGCGATATCCGCGCCGGCGCAGAAATCCGTACCCGCGCCACGGACGATCACAGCGCGGAGGTCGTCATCCCCGCCGAAACCGTCGAAAAGCCCGGCCAGGTGTCGCCACATGCCGTGTGTGACGGCGTTCTTCTTGTCCGGCCGGTCGAGCACGACCGTCGCGACATGGCCCTCTCGGACGACGCGGATAGCTGGTTCGGGTCTGACGTCTTGAAGATTCACCATTCAAAACCATTTGATTCCGGATTAAGCCGAATTCGGTTCAACTGACCGGCGTTCTGGCGTATGGTCCAGGCGTTGACAAGCGGGTTATGGAGTGGCGTCGGGCCCGGGGAGACATTGATGAGCTTTTCCAGCACCAAGAAATCGACGGGCTTGCAGCCGGTCGATCCGATCTGGTCCTCGATCCGCGCCGAGGCCGAGGAGGCCGTGGCCAACGACCCGCTGCTGACAACCTTCCTGGCCACGACGATTCTCAACCAGGGTTCCCTCGAAGATGCGGTGATCCACCGCATATCCGAGCGCCTGTCGCATGAAGACGTGCCCGCGGACGTCATTCGCCACACCTTCGAGTCCATGGCCAGGCAGGATTCGAAGTGGAGCGAGACCGTCCGGGTCGACATCCAGGCCTATTACGACCGTGACCCGGCCTGCGACCGGTTCTTCATGCCATTGCTCTATTTCAAGGGTTTTCACGCAATCCAGACCCATCGGCTGGCCCACTGGCTGTGGAACCAGGGGCGGCGTGATTTCGCCCTATATCTGCAGAGCCGCTCCTCCAGCGTGTTCCAGACCGACATCCATCCGGCGTCGAAAATGGGCCGCGGCATCTTCTTCGACCACGCCACCGGCATCGTCATCGGCGAGACGGCGGCCATCGACGACAATGTCTCGATCCTCCACGGCGTCACCCTTGGCGGTACCGGCAAGGCTGGCGGCGACCGCCATCCGAAGATCCATCGCGGCGTGCTGATCGGCGCCGGCGCCAAGATTCTCGGTAACATCGTCGTGGGATGCTGCAGCAAGGTGGCCTCCGGTTCGGTGGTGCTATCGGAAGTGCCGGCCAAGAAGACGGTCGCCGGGGTACCGGCCCGCATTGTCGGCGAGGCGGGCTGCGAAGAACCGTCGCGCCAGATGGACCAGCTCCTGCGGGTCGACGAATAGTCCGACCGCCCATTTCCCCTATCCCGATATCAAGGGTTTACAGGCTCTGCTCGCCCGTGCCAGAAGCCCGCTCATGCGGGACGCGGCAATGCGGCGGCCGTCGATTATGCAAGGGAGACTGCGGTGAAGCCCGAGGAACTGAGAAAACTCGACGCCTATTTCAAGCGGACGTTCCAGAATCCGAATCTTCAGGTCAAGGCTCGGCCGCAGAAGGACGATTCCTGCGAAGTCTATCTCGGCGAGGAGTTTCTCGGCGTCATCTTTCGCGACGATGACGACGGCGACCTGTCCTATAATTTCTCGATGGCCATTCTCGACATCGACCTCGAGTAAACCGCGCCCGAAATCCGGACGTCGAAACGGCCTAAGGCTGGCGGATCGTTTTCAGCCTCTTGCTCGCATAGGCGGCCATGCTGGCGTCGAGCGCGCGCCAGTCGGCCAGAAGGCTGTCGGAAAATCGGTAGGTCATCGACAGGCCGTCACCGATGTGGATGTCCCGTTCGCAGGCGGCGAGCGACGTCCTGCCCGCTTCTCCGGTCAGGCAGCGCGCGACGAAGGGGCTGGCGCCCCGGCGCTCGGCGACGGCCAGAACCTCGTTCATGTAGCCCGATTTTTCCTTGAAGCCGTAAAGCATGACGCCTTTGGGGCCCGGAACGCCGGGCTTGACGATCAGCGCATCGTAGATCGGCGCCATGCGACCTGACATGTCGCGTGACATCATCTGTTCGCGAAACGACACGAAGATGATGTTGCGCGAACCGTCGACATGGTTGAAGTCGTCGCGCGTCTCGTTGCTGTAGCCGTCGAGCGAGGGCCAGCGCAGATAGGTGTCGAGCCGCGTGGCGACGCCGCTGCGCCTTTCCTGCTCGAAGCGGATTTCGTTGACCGGCAAGCTCAGCACGTTATTGCCGATGACCACCTCGACGAGCGAGCGGTCGTCGGTATGGCCCGCCATCACGATCGAGCGGCCCAGCATCTTGCCGCCGAAATTGATCAGCACGGAGAACCCGGCGAGCAGCAGAAAACAATAGAAGATCTTGAGCATGAAGGCCGAATCGATGGCCTCGACGGTCTGCTCCGCGGTCGCCTGCTGTGGTTTCATCGCGTCAATCGTTCTCTGCCGCTGTCCCGTTCGGGCACAGCCTTGCGGCACGCATTTTGCGTCGCCTGTGCGGGCAAGATCGCTCGACATGGTAAAGGGACGGTAAAATCGTGGAACTTTGGCAGCTGCTGGCATTCGCTTTCGCCATGGGAATGGCGACCTCCGGGGTCGCGGCCTCGGCGCTGAGTTCGGTGCTCGACGTCCGGGCCGGATTTCACCCGCCTTTCGTGCGGCCGCGACGGCTTGCCGTATCGTTGCTGATCACCGCGTTGGCCGGGCCGATGATGTTGTTCAACGATCTGGCGCAGGCCCGCCGCGCTGGCCGCTCGGGCGTGCTGATGACGCTTGCGGGCATCGTGGTCGCCTGCCTGTGGGCGCTGGCGCTCGGAATTTTGGTCGCCGAGCTTGCCTGGCATGCCGGCATCCTCGTAACCTAGCCGCCGCAAACCGACCTTGAGCGAGGATTTCGATGTCGATCTACCAACTCGCGGGCACGGCGCCCGCATTTGACGCGCCAGGCACCAACTGGATTGCGCCGGACGCGGTGCTGATCGGCGACATCCGCCTTGGCCGTGATGCCGGCATCTGGTTTGGCGCCGTGCTTCGCGGCGACAACGAACCGATCGCCATCGGCGAGGGCACCAACGTGCAGGAACACACGGTGATGCACACCGACATGGGTTTTCCGCTGACCGTGGGCAAAGGCTGCACCGTCGGCCACCGTGCCCTGCTGCATGGCTGCACGATTGGTGACAACAGCCTGATCGGCATGGGTGCGGTCGTTCTGAACGGCGCGAAGATCGGCAACAACTCGCTGGTTGGCGCCGCGGCATTGGTGACCGAAGGCAAGGAGTTTCCCGACAACTCCCTGATCGTTGGTTCGCCCGCCAGGGCGGTCCGCACGCTGGACGAAAAGGCGGTGGAGATGCTGCGCTGGTCGGCTGGCCACTATGTCGAGAACGCCAGGCGCTTCATGACGGAACTGAAACGCATCGACTGACCGGCAGCCGAAAGACCTCCTTAAAAAAGGCGGAGCCGGCCCGGGGACGCGGGCCGGCTCCTAAGTCCGGTCGATGGGGACGGGGAGGGTGGGGACTCGACCGGCTTTCTCTTGATCAGTTGTTGACGCTGCCGACGACGACGTCGCGGCCGTCCTTGATACGCACCCAGGTGCCCGAATAGCGGTTCGACTGGCGCTTGAGATAGCGATAGACGGTGTCTTCCCAGGCGAGAATTCGGGGCTCGAGATTGTCGAGAATGAAATCGCCGAGATCGGTGCGCACCGTCAGCACCGCATGGCCGTCGCCATTGGGCTGACGCACCACCGTGATCAGCAGGCTGCCGGCGGGAACGCCTTCCTGCATCAGGGCGCGGCGCTTGGCCAGGACGTAATCCTCGCAGTCACCCCGGCTGCCCGGATAGGACCAGTATTCCGGCCGACCCCACATCTCCTGATCCGTCATCGGCGCGACGGCGGTATTGTAGGCGTTGTTGATCTCGATCATCCGCGCCCACAGCTTGCGGGTCAGTTCGACCGGCGTGTCGCTCGAGGTCTTTTGCCGGCACTCGTCCGGCAGGCGCTTGCAGAACTCGTGATGGCCGATCGGCTGGCTGGTGACGCCGCCGGTGCGCATCGCGTTTGCCGCGGCGCTCGAGCCGACCGACCACAGCACGATCGCTGCCGCGCATGCGGTTGTCGACAGTATCCTTTTTGTCGTTCGTGACATTGCCTGCACTCCCCAATCGGGAGGGACAATGACACAGGGAGATTGAAGCCGCGCAAAAAGTCGAAGTATAGATTAAATAAAAAACAAGAGCAATATTTTGATTATTAGAATAAAATAAGAATAAAAACTTTCTCGAATTTTGCTAAAATTGCATGCATCGGCGGGCGGAACAGCCGGCTCGATACACAGGCTCGCCTTTGAAGGGATGCAGCAGCGCACCGTGCCGCCCCAGTCGCAGCCGGACGACCGGTGCGCGCCAGGACGCGTCAACGCTCAGTGGCGAAAGCACGCGTGATAGAGCGAAGGGAAAAGCGGATGTTTTGCGGGTTATCCGGCGTGCGGATCAGGCGACGGCCTGTCCGCTGAATTCGCGCTCGATCGATTCTGCCGCCTGGACGACCGCGAACTCGATGGCGATGCCTTCTTCGAAGTGGCGCACGACCTGGCCGCGCATCGTTCCGAGGATCACCTGGCTTCCAAGCGACGGGCGGATGCCGATTTCGATGGCCGCGCCGGACAGCGACAGATCGATGATGCGGCACTGATACTGCCGACCGTCATCCATTTGCAGCACGGAGATCGGATTGCGCGGGGCGACACGCTCGTGGCGGCGGTCTTCGGGAAGGTCGAGCTCGTGCTTGTTGGCGAGCCAGGTCAGCTGCGCGGCAAGCTTGTCCTTCTTGCGGTCCGAGGCGATGACGGTCATGGCGAAACCGTCTTCGAGGGTACGGGTCAGCACGCCCTCGATCCGCCCGATGTGGTCGATATAGGCGATGACCTTCTCGCCGGGTTCGCCGACGCGGCTCGTGCGCAGTGCTACATTGCCCGGCGACATGTCGGTCACCTGGCACGGATGTTCCGTGCGGTCTTCCAACATGAAGCGGCCATAGACCTTGATCTTCACGCGCTGGAAGCTGCGCTTTTCCTCGCGATTGCTGTTCGAGATGGAACCCAATGTCGCCATGCTACCGATCTTTTTGTCAGCCCGCGGCTATACCCCGCCAAACCTAGGCTCAATCCGGTTAACAAGCGGTAAGTGGAGACCGTCGAATCCGATCAATCCTCCTTGCCGCCGTCCAAGACGACCAGGTGGTGCACGCGTCGCCGCGATACCCCGGATTGCGCCAGGCCGGCGGGCAGGCGGTCGATCGCCGACATCGGCGGCACCGGCACCGCCGGCCGGTTCTTCAGGAACAGCGGCTCGCGATCCGGATCGACGACGCGGACCGAGGTGACGCGACAATTCCTAATGCCGTCGACGCCGAGCCAGAAGGGCTTCTTCTCGATCGAGATGGCGCCGAGCGCGCGCTGGTTGGAGTGACCGCCGGCAAGCGGCAACAGGATCATCTCGAAATCCAGTTGCCGGCCACCGCTGCTGTGGCCGTCAAAGGTGATCACCATGACGGACTTGTTGCCGAACACGTCCTCGGCGAGCTTGACCGCCATGGCGCTGTCTCGCTCCCACCACAGCGAAGCGAACGCGAAACCCTTGAGTTCACGGGCGAAAATGGCGCAGATGCCCGTACCGGCGAGGCGGAAGACCGGCGCGCCACGTGCATCCTTTTCCAGTATGAACGTATCGGCGAGCAACCGCTTTATGTCCGCCGGTTCGATCTCGGTGCGTTCCGGCGCCGGCCTGCCGTCGCGCAGCCGGTTCCAGTATTGAAACAGTTCGATCGTTCCTTTGTGTCTCATCCGTCCCGCTTTCCCGTTGGGGCGGGCGGCCTGCGTGTCGTTTCAAAACAGACCCGCAGACGCCAACCATGTCTTGGATCGGATTGCAGGATGCATGCCAGTCACAAGACCGGCTTGTTCACCGCCCGGGAACGTTAAGGTTAACGAATGGTTTCGATTGCCCGCGCAATTCGATTTGCTATTGTGAGGGCGACTTCTTGGAGCGCCTGCTCCGCAGCACAATCCGGACCTCCGGATCAAATTTGGATCGACGAAGGGGCTCGACCAGGCCGTTCAGGATTTTCCTGAGCGGCCTTTCTTTTGCCTGCCCTTGCGTATGACGATGCCGAACCGCTATGGGGCGCGGACAATCGCAACGGGACCCATCCGATTGAGCGAACAACAGGAAATCGAGCCCGGCGAGGACGGTCGCGAGCCGGTGTTCAACATCGCCGGCATCGTGCTTGCGCTGATCGTCCTCTGCGCAGCCGTGCATGCGCTGCGCGTCTACGTACTGACGCCTCGACAGGATATCGAATTGCTGGTGCGCGCTGCCTTCATACCGCTGCGCTATTCCGGCACCTACGACATCGACCTCTACGCCTTTACCTCGCCGGTCACCTATTCGTTGCTGCACGGCGACATTCTGCACCTAGCCATCAACATGATCTGGCTTGCCGCTTTCGGTTCGCCGCTCGCCAACCGGATCGGTGCGGTGCGCTTCGTCGCCTTCTGGATTTTCACCTCGATTGCGGCGGTATTGCTGCATTATTTCCTGCACATGGACGACGCCGCCCTGGTGATCGGCGCGTCGGGTGCGGTATCGGGAATGATGGCGGCTGCGGCCCGATTCGGTTTCAGCGTCGACCGTTCCGGCAACCGCCGGGCCTTTGCCGGCCCGCTCCTGCCGCTGCCTGTGGTGCTCGGCCGGCGCACGGTCGTGGTCTTCCTTGCCGTCTGGTTTGTGGTCAATCTGATTGCCGGTCTCGGTTATCTCGTTCCGGGCGAGGCGAGGGCGATTGCCTGGGAGGCGCATGTCGGCGGCTTTGTCGCCGGGTTTTTCGGTATCGGCCTGTTCGATCGCCGTCGCCGCCATGTCCGGCATTGACGGGTCTGCGACCGCCAACACTTGCCAATGACGCCGCTTCGGCGCACCATTGCGCCTGCTTGGTTGAGGGGAGTTCGGTTCGCAGAGGAGGACTGGTCGATGACCGTAAAATCAATTCTCGATGAAAAAGGCCGTGATGTCGCGACCATCGGTCCAGACGCCAGCATTTCGCAGGCGATGGGCATCCTTGCGGAAAAGCGGATCGGCGCCCTTGTGGTCACCGATGACGACGGCGCGATCTGCGGCATCCTGTCGGAACGCGACATCGTCGGCCTGATTGCCAGCGATGGCGCGTCGGCGCTCGCTCTGCCGGTCCGACAGGCGATGACGGCGAGCGTCAAGCTCTGCCATGAGGACCACACGGTCAACCAGGTCATGGAGATCATGACGCGCGGGCGCTTCCGTCACTTGCCGGTGGAGAAGGATGGACGGCTGGACGGCATCATTTCGATCGGCGACGTCGTCAAGCGCCGCATCGAGGACGTCGAGCGCGAGGCCGAGGAGATCAGGAACTACATCGCCACCGGCTGACGGCAAAAAAAAGAAGCCCGGGCAAAAGCCCGGGCCGAGTTGGAGGGAAGCTTGTAAGGTTCAGGCAGCCTGTTCGGCGTCGATCTGACGTTTCAGGCGCTCGAACAAATCGTGGTTTCGGCAGTAAGCCGGCGCATCGTCGGCGCTCTCATGGCTGTCGAGGAACGCGCCGCATGCCTTGGTGCTGTCGCAGCCCATGCAGCGGATCGTCGCCCGGCGAAGCACGTTGGCGGCACCGGGAACGGCCTTGATGCGGGCGGTCACGCCCAGCGTGTCCATCATCCGGTCCATCAGGTCCATGTGACGGAACATCCGGTCGAAAAACTTTATGACGGCCATTTCCTTCCTCCGCGAAGTCCTTTGCTTTTGTTGAAGTGTCGATCCGGCCGCTCCGTGCCGCCTTGACATAGATCAAATCGCCTCCGCCTTTTGGAAAGCCGTCGTTCTTGCCAGTGCGCGGCGGTTTGATTACAGCAAGGCGACAAGATCAGACCTTTCCCCGACGGACATTGCATGACCATCATCGATACGCGCACGCCCGATCCGAAACGCCTCGTTCCCGGCGCAACCGGCGACTGGGAGGTCATCATCGGCATGGAGGTCCATGCCCAGGTGACCTCGAACGCAAAATTGTTTTCGGGCGCGTCGACCGGTTTCGGCGCCGAGCCCAACGCCCATGTCAGCCTGGTCGACGCGGCCATGCCCGGCATGCTGCCGGTGATCAACGAGGAATGTGTGCGCCAGGCGGTTCGCACCGGCGTTGGCCTCAAGGCCGAGATCAACCTGAAATCGGTCTTCGACCGCAAGAACTACTTCTATCCGGACCTGCCGCAGGGCTACCAGATATCGCAATACAAGCAGCCGATCGTCGGTGAGGGGACGGTGACGGTGTCGGTCGGGCCCGATCGCGAGGGCAATTTCGAGGATATCGAAGTCGGAATCGAGCGCCTGCACCTGGAGCAGGACGCCGGCAAGTCGATGCACGACCAGCACCCGACCATGTCCTATGTGGATCTCAACCGCTCCGGCGTGGCGCTGATGGAGATCGTGTCCAAGCCCGACATGCGCTCGGCCGACGAGGCCAAGGCCTATCTGACCAAGCTCAGGATGATCCTGCGCTATCTCGGCACCTGCGACGGCAACATGGACGAGGGCTCGATGCGCGCCGACGTCAACGTGTCGGTGCGCCGCCCGGGAGAGGAGTTCGGCACGCGCTGCGAGATCAAGAACGTCAACTCGATCCGCTTCGTCGGCCAGGCGATCGATTACGAGGCCCGCCGCCAAATCGCGCTGATCGAGGATGGCGGCATGGTCGACCAGGAAACGCGGCTGTTCGATCCCGGCAAGGGCGAAACCCGCTCCATGCGTTCCAAGGAGGAGGCGCATGACTACCGCTATTTTCCCGATCCCGACCTTTTGCCGCTGGAGTTCGACCAGGCATTCGTCGATGCGCTTGCAGCCGACCTGCCAGAACTGCCCGACGACAAGAAGGCGAGGCTGATCAGCGATATCGGCCTTTCCGCATACGATGCCTCGATCCTGGTGTCGGAAAAGGCGATCGCCGATTACTACGAGCAGGTCGCCGGCGGACGCGACGGCAAGCTCGCCGCCAATTGGGTGATCAACGACCTGCTCGGCGCG
The DNA here is from genome assembly GCA_041397625.1 of Rhizobiaceae bacterium. Taxonomy (GTDB): domain Bacteria; phylum Pseudomonadota; class Alphaproteobacteria; order Rhizobiales; family Rhizobiaceae; genus JAWKWH01. Next base: position 386,997 of record JAWKWH010000002.1, on the reverse strand, counting down.
CTCAACAAGGCCGGCAAGGGTATCGAGGATGCGCCGGTCTCACCCGAACAGCTCGGTTCGGTGCTCGACCTGATCAAACAGGGCACGATCTCCGGCAAGATCGCCAAGGACCTGTTCGAGATCGTCTGGAACGAGGGCGGCGATCCGGCGGCCATCGTCGAGGAGCGCGGCATGAGGCAGGTGACCGACACCGGCGCCATCGAGAAGGCGGTCGACGAGGTTATCGCCGCCAATCCCGACAAGGTCGAGCAGGCGAAAGCCAAGCCGACCATGGCCGGCTGGTTCGTCGGCCAGGTGATGAAGGCGACCGGCGGCAAGGCCAATCCGCAAGCCGTCAACGCGCTTGTAAAGGCCAAGCTGGGCCTCGAATAGCACCATGTTCGCGCGCACCGCGAGCGAGCGCGATCTTGAAGCGGTGCGGGCGCTCCTTGTCGACACCTGGCACGCCACCTACGATGCGGTCTACGGTGCCGCCCGGGTAACGGAAATCACCGACGACTGGCATTCCTTCGAGGCGCTGAAAGCGCGACTTGGCCGGCCCAATTCCGAGTTCATCCTTGCCGACGACGGCCGCACGATCGGCGGCATGGCGTTTGCCAGCGCCACCGACGAGGGGCGGACGCTGAACCTGCACCAGCTCTATGTCCGACCGGCGCTGCAGGGCAGGGGGACCGGCAGCCTGCTGCTGGCCGAGATCATCGACAGCTTCCCGCAAGCGCGGCGTATCACGCTGGAGGTCGAGGAATCCAACGGCCCTGCGATCGCCTTCTACGAGGCGCGCGGTTTTAGGCGCGTCGGCCGAACCGAGAACTGCGGCCGGGACCAGTCCGGAATTCCTGCGCTGGTCTACGAGCGCACGCTTTCCTGATCGTCTACCGTCCCCGCCGCGGCGGCAGCTTCCATTGAACCCTTCTGCCCAGCATCGTCTCGCGAACGAAGACATAGATGCCGGCACCGGCGATCAGGACGATGCCGAGCCAGCCGAGCGGGTCCGGCATCTGGCCCCAGATGAGGATGCTCCAGGTGATTCCAAGCGGCAGCGCCGCATATTCGAACGGCGCGCCGATGCCTGCCGGGCACAGCCGATAGCCCTGCGAGATCAGGAAGGCGCCGATGGAGACGGTGATCCCGACCCCGCACAGCACGAGCAGGTCGGCCGGGCCCGGCATGATCCATGCCCTGAACAGGAATTCGATGCTGGCATTGTTGGAGCCGGCAAAGCGCCCGTCGCCGAAGGCGAGGCCGACCACGCTGCTGAAAATCAGGAAGATGAACTGGATATAGAAGGCCATGGTCGAGGCCTTCTCGCTGACGCCGAGCTTGCGTGTGGTGATCTGCAGCAGCCCGTAGGCCGCCGCCGCCAGCAGCGGTAGCAGCGCGGCATGCTGGAACGTGCCGCCACCCGGCTGGATGACCAGTACGACGCCGATCAGGCCGACGAGCACGGCCGCCCAGCGCCGCGGCCCCACCGTCTCGCCAAGCAGCACCACCGACATGGCGGTAATGAACAGCGGCGAGACGAAGTAGATGGCGGTGGCGTCGGCCAGCGACAGGCTGGCGATGCCGGTGAAGAAGGCCATGTTGGCGCAGACCACGATCAGTCCGCGCATCAGGTGCATACCGGGCCGCGACGTGCGCAGGTTGCGATAGCCGCCGTCCAGCGGAACGATGACCGCGAGCGTAATCACCAGCGCAACCAGCGAACGGAAGAAGGTGACCTGGTGCAGCGGATAGTCGCCGCTCAGCCACTTCACCCCGACATCGTTGGTGGAGAACATGACCGCCGCACCGATGATGCAGAGGATGCCGGTCACGCGCCGACGCGCCTCGGCGCCGGCAAAGGCGGTATCGGTAGCCGTCATTCGACGTCGCTTTCCGTACCCTCCGGCGACCACAGTCGCACGGCAGCGCATTCGAGCAGATGGGGACGCAGGGTCCGGTCGCAGGCGACCGCCGCCGCCTTCATCACCGCCTCGCGCGACTCCCAACCGCAGAGATATTCGTGCCAATGCGGCCCTTCCTTGTGCTGGAGGAAGATGTCGGCGCTCCATCCCGCCGGATAGCACCATCGGACCCTGTGGCAGTCGCCGGGCTCCGCGCCCGCTTCGGTGCAGCGCCGCCTTGCGCATTGCAGCGTCTCGACGGGATTGTCGCCGAAGCATACGCCGCTTGCCTGTTCCGGCGCCTCGGCAAACGCGATGCCCTCGGCGCCGGCCGGTATCGCAAGCACTATCGTCGCGCACAGAATCATTGCCGCGCGGGCCGGCAGTCCGGGTCTCATCGCTCTTGCTCCCCGTTCGTTCGCAAGCGGTCGATCATGTCGAAGATTTAGGCTCGCGGCAATCGATTTGGCCGCGCTTCGTCTTGCCAACCGGGGCGGCGACCGGCATAAGGCGGTGATCACGACGAGGCGCGAACGGCGATGAAATTCCTGATCCAGTTTTTCACCTGGTGGAACGGACAGACGCTCAACACCCGGTTTCATACTTGGCGCAACGGCACCAGGGTAGGCGAGGACGAATTTGGCAACGTCTACTATGAAGGCGGCACCGATTCGGAAGGCCGTACGCGGCGCTGGGTCATCTATAACGGGGTATCCGAGGCTTCGGCCATTCCGCCCGGCTGGCACGGCTGGATCCATCACCGCACGAACAAGGCGCCGGTCGACGACGGCTACAAGCCGCGCGAATGGCAGAAGCCGCACCAGCCCAACCTGACCGGATCGGTAGCCGCTTACCGGCCCAAGGGGTCGATCGCCTCGCAGGAGAAACGGCCGAAGGTGACCGGCGACTACGATGCGTGGACGCCGGGCTGAGCGCGCCGGCGGCAGGCACAACTATTTGGGGGAAAGATACGGTTCTTGCCACATTTGGCGGCTAACCGGATACCGGGTTACCGGTTTGCGGCATCGGACCTTGCGAGGGACAGACGATTCGGGTTCACGATCTTGGGTAGAGACAACAAAGTGGCGCGCAGGACGGGCTGTGCGTTGGCATTCGCACTGGCGATCATGGCGTTTCCGGCGAATGCGGAGCGCATCACCAATCCGGTTGCCGAGTTCACCGGCATTGACAAGATCACCGGGCGCATCATCACATTCGACGTCTATATCGACGAGACCGTGCAGTTCGGCGCGCTACAGGTGACGCCGCGGGTGTGCTATTCGCGGCCCAACACCGAGGATCCCAAGACGGACAGTTTCGTTGAGGTCGACGAGATCACGCTCGACCGCAAGATCCGCCGCATCTTCACCGGCTGGATGTTCGCCGAAAGCCCCGGCCTGAACGCCGTCGAACATCCGATCTACGATGTCTGGCTGAAGGACTGCAAACAGGATTCCGACGTTCCGCCGCCGAAGGCCAGCTGACGGCGTTCTAAAACTCCGCTTCGCCCTGCAGCGCTTCGGCCAGCAGCTTCTCATATTTCAGCCTCGGAACGTCGATGGCGCCGAACCGGACCAGATGGTCGGTGGTGAACTGCGTGTCGAGCAGGACGAAACCGCGGTGCTTCAACCGGTCGACCAGATGGACGAGGCTGATCTTGGAAGCATCGCGCTCGCGCGAGAACATGCTCTCGCCGAAGAAGGCCCGTCCGAGCGTGACGCCGTAGAGGCCGCCGACAAGCCGTTCGCCCGCCCATGCCTCGACCGTGTGGCAGTGGCCGATTTCGAACAGCTTGCCGTAGGCCTCGCGGATCGGTCCGTTGATCCATGTCGAGCGCCGCGTTTCGCGTGCTTCGGCGCAGGCGGCGATGACCGCGTCGAAATCGCGGTCGAAGGCGATCTCGAACGGCTTCCGACGCAAGGTCTTGGCCAGGCTGCGCGGAATATGGAAATCGTCAAGCGGGATGACGCCGCGCGTCTCCGGCCTGACCCAGAACACTTCCGGATCGTCGGCATCCTCGGCCATCGGAAAGATGCCTTGCGAATAGGCGCGCAGCAGCGCATCGGTCGGGATGCGGAATCCGGGCGCGAACGGTCGGTCGGCCATCACTCGGCTACGGGCTATTCTTTCTCGGCCAGATATTTTTCCAGCCAGTGGATGTCGTAGTCGCCATTGGCGATATCGGCATTGCCGACAAGCTCGCGAAAGAGCGGCAGCGTGGTCTTGACGCCATCGACGACGATCTCGTCGAGCGAGCGCCTGAGCCGCATGAGGCATTCGACCCGGTTGCGGCCGTGCACGATCAGCTTGCCGATCAGGCTGTCGTAGTAGGGCGGGATCTTGTAGCCGGTATAGACGCCCGAATCGACGCGTACGCCGAGACCGCCCGGCATGTGGAAATGCGAAATCGTGCCCGGCGACGGCGCGAATGTGACCGGATCTTCCGCGTTGATGCGGCATTCGATGGCGTGGCCGAAGAAGCTGATGTCGTCCTGGCTGACCGACAGGCCGCCGCCCGACGCAATGCGAATCTGCTCGTTGACCAGATCGATGCCGGTGATCGCCTCGGTTACCGGGTGTTCGACCTGCAGCCGCGTGTTCATTTCGATGAAGTAGAATTCGCCGTTCTCGTAGAGGAACTCCACGGTGCCGGCGCCGGAATAACCGAGTTCGCCGATCGCCTTGGCGACGATCTCGCCGATACGGGTGCGCTCCGCCTCGTTCAACGCCGGGGAAAGCGCTTCCTCCCACACCTTCTGGTGGCGCCGTTGCAGCGAGCAGTCGCGCTCGCCCAGATAGACGGCCTTGCCGGCGCCGTCGCCCATCACCTGCACCTCGATATGGCGCGGCAGTTGCAGGTATTTCTCGATGTAGACGGCATCGTCGCCGAAGGCGGCGCCGGCTTCGGTACGCGCCGTCGCCAGCGCCACCGCCAGGTCGTCTTCGTTGCGCGCCACCTTCATGCCGCGCCCGCCGCCGCCGGCCGCCGCCTTGATGATGACCGGATAGCCGATCTCGGCTGCGACGCGCCTGGCCTCGGTCTCGTCGTCGATCGCGCCGTCCGAGCCCGGCACAACCGGAATGCCCAGCCGCTTGGCCGTCGCCTTGGCCTGCACCTTGTCGCCCATGACGCGGATATGCTCGGCGGACGGGCCGATGAAGGTGATGTTGTGGGCCTCGAGAATGTCGGCGAACTTGGCGTTCTCCGACAAGAAACCGTAGCCCGGATGGATGGCGTCGGCGCCGGTGATCTCGCAGGCGGTAACGATCTGGTGGATGTTGAGATAGCTGTCGCGCGACGGCGGCGGGCCGATGCAGACGCTTTCGTCGGCAAGGCGCACATGCATTGCGTCGGCGTCGGCCGTCGAGTGCACCGCCACGGTGGCGATGCCGAGCTCCTTGGCGGCGCGGAGCACCCGTAGCGCGATCTCGCCGCGATTGGCGATCAGTATCTTCTGGAACACGCCGCCAACTCCTATTCGATCACGACGAGCGGTTCGCCATATTCGACCGGTTGGCCGTCCTCGAACAGGATCTGCGTCACCTTGCCGGAGCGTGGCGAGGGGATCTGGTTCATGGTCTTCATCGCTTCGATGATCAAAAGCGTCTGCCCCTCGCGCACCCGCTCGCCCAGTTCGATGAACGGCTTGGCGTCGGGCGCAGGCGAGGCATAGGCGGTTCCGACCATGGGCGAGGGTACGGTGTTGTTCGAGACGGCCGCGGCCGTGCCGGCATTGTCTGGTTCGGGAACAACGGGCGACGGCGCAGGGTTTGCCTGCTGTGGAGGCATGGCAACGGCGGCGGCGAACTGATTGCCGGCCTGGCGCGAGACACGGATGCGCATCTCGTCCTGCTCGACCTCGATCTCCGTCAGATTGGTTTCATCCAGAATGGCGGCGAGATCCCGCACGAGCTGTTTGTCGACTTCGTTCTTTCTCGTACCCATTTGGCCCTGTGCCCTTCGTTCCCGCACCCGTTACTTGTTGATCGTTCCGGCAAGCGCATGAATTGCCAGAACATATCCCTGCATTCCAAATCCGCAAATCACACCTACCGCCACCGGCGCCACCATCGTGTGGTGGCGGAATTCCTCGCGTGCGTGGATATTGGACAGATGAACCTCGACCACCGGCGGCGCAATGGCGCGGATCGCATCGTGAAGGGCAATCGAGGTGTGGCCGTAGGCCGCCGGATTGATGACGATCCCGGCCGCTTTTGCGCCGGCCTCCTGTATCCACTCCACCATCTCGCCTTCGTGATTGGTTTGGCGGAAATCAACGTCGAAACCGTGCTCACGCCCGGTTTGCACACAGGCATTACGGATGTCGTCCAGGCTATCTGCCCCATAGATGCCTGATTCGCGCTGACCGAGCAGGTTGAGGTTCGGTCCGTTGAGAACGAATAGGGTGGTCGGCATGACTATCCCGGTCTTCGGCGCCGCCTGCGGGCGCAACGTTTCCCTAGACCTATAGTCGTCGTCGCCTTGGGAAAAAAGGCAAAAACGCCGCCCGGCTGTCTGTCCACAGGCAGGTCAGGCCATGGGCTACGTCAGCATACCGTGCTCTGGCAGCTTCTGAAATTCGCCACCTTCTCGGAGAGCACGTCAAGACCGAGCGCGCCGAACACCACTTCGTCGCCAACCACATAGGAAGGCGTGCCGGTGATCGACAGCGCATTGGCCAACTCGTAGGTCTTGGAGAACGTAGCCTGAATTTCGGGGTTTTCCATCTCCTTGCGGATCGCCGCCTCGTCGCCGCCAAGCTCGAGCGCGATGCGCATCGCCTTGGCCTCGTCGGCCCGGCCCGGCCCATTCAGCAATTCGCGGTGAAACGGACCATACTTTTCTGGGTAGAGCGTGCGGAAGGCCATCGACACGACATGGGCTTTCTGCGAATCGGGGCCGAGGATCGGAAACTCCTTCAGCACAAAACGAACATCGTTGTCCTGCTGGACCAGCGCATCCATGTCCGCCATCGCGCGCTTGCAGAAGCCGCAATTGTAGTCGAAGAATTCGACCACGGTGACCTTGCCCGCCGAGTTACCGACATGGCCGTCAGAGGCCGCGTTGAAGATCGCCGACGACTGCTCGGCGATCGCCTCGGACTGGGCGATGCGCTGTTCCTCGTGCTGTTTGGCTTCCAAGGCGGCCTGCACTTCCAGCATCACCTCGGGATTGTTGAGCAGATAGTCGCGCACGATCGCCTCGACGGCGCCGCGATCCGGTTCGGCCGCCTGGGGTGTTTCGATGGCCGCCGGTTCTTCGACGGGAACCGGCGTGGAACTGCCGAGATTGAGGCCGAGCGCCAGCATGGCTGCCGAGACCGCGATGCCGCAAATGCCGACGATAAGTGTCTGTTTCATGACCTGCTCCAATGTGCGTCCCATCCTGACGCGCGAATGGTTACTATTTCTTGCCCGGAACCCTGTACCGGATGATGTCATCCGCCCGCAGCCAGCCGGGCGAGCCGCGCTTCAGTTTCTGCTGCGCCCGGGTGGCAAAGATCTTGGCGTCCTGAAAACGGCCGCTGTAGAAGTGCCCCTCCGCCGTGGCCAGTTCGGCCTCTGCGACGTTGCCCAGGCGGCCCTGGGCCTGCGCCAGGATGTGATAGCTTGCCGGGTTCTCCCTGTCCGTGGTGATCGCCTTTCTGAGCACCCCCACCGCCTTCTTCAGGCTCGCCTTGTCGCCGGCGGCGACGAGAGCCTGGCCGTAGCCCGCCTGCAGGAGGCCGCTGCGGCTCGGGTCGAGCCTGCTGGCCGTGGCATAGGCTTTTGCGGCTTCGCCGGCCTTGTTGGCCTTGATCAGTATGTCGCCGCGAAGCTCCTGGAAATAGGGGTTCTTCGGCTGTTTGCGGATCAACTCGTCGATTTTCTTCAGCGCTGCGGCGGGATTGCCGTTCAGATATGTCAGGATGGCATCGCCGTAACGCGCCGCAAGGCTGCCGCGGTCCCTTGCAAACATGCGCGCCACCGCACTCTGCCCCTGCGTGTAGGCGGCGATCTTGGCGCGCGCCATGTCATGGCGTTGTTGCAGCGCCGGCGGGTCGGCCTTGTCGTAGTAGGGGCTCTTGCGCGCCACCGCCTCCAGATTGGCGATGCGGTCGCGCGGCAGCGGGTGGCTGAGCTGGTATGGATCGGCGCGTGAACCGGAAAGCGACAACGCCGACGCGAACCGCTCGAATGTGACGATCATGCCTTTCGGAGACTGCTTCGTGCGCTTCAGGTATTCGAGCGCGGAACGGTCGGCGGTGATCTCCTCGGTGCGCTGATAGCTGAGCAGACCGCGCCGGGCCAACTCGGCGCCACCGGCGGCAATGCCGCCGCCGACGCTCGCAAGGCCGCCATTGTTGCTGAGTGCGCCGGCGGCCGACGCGCCGATACCCAGGAGCGCGGCGACGATGGACATCGTCTGGGCACGTTTGAGCTGTTCGCGCAGCCTGTCCTGGTGTCCGCCCGCCAGATGGCCGGCCTCATGGGCGAACACGCCGATGATCTCGTTGGGCGTTTCCGCCGTCATCAATGCGCCTGTGTTGACGAACATGCGACGCCCGGCGACGAAGGCGTTGAAGCTCGAATCGTTGACCAGCACGATGTCGATGCCCGATCGCGACAGGCCCGCCGCCTTGAAGATCGGGCGCGCGTAATCGCGCACCAGCGCCTCGATCTCGGCGTCGCGAACGATCGGCAGCGAACGCGACTGGGCCAGGGCGCTGCTTACCGGCGCCAGCGCAAGTTGAGCGACACACAGCAACACCAGCATCGTCTTGACGAAGGAACCGCCAAATGGGGGAATATGCCGGCCGGTCAACATGGCGAACAACCTCGTAAATGACATGGGTACCGGTGAAAAGGCCGAATAGGCGTCGATCATGAAGTTGTGATTGCCAATCCAATCGGGCGATTGTGCGGCGCGGCATGGGCAATCATGACGGCGGCTTGCCGGAGCCGGTTACCGGCAAGCCTCGATCGACCGAGGTAAGGGCCGTGGACGCTCCCTGCGCGGATCAGAAAAACCCCTTGCGCTTCCACCAGCCTTCTCTGCGCGGCGCTTCGTCAGCCGCCTTGCCGTCATTGTCGGTTGCCACGACCGACGTCACCACGGGTTCTGCCGGCTTGCTCGCTTTCGTCTCGCTTTCGCCCTTGCGGCGGCGCGATCTGCGGGCCGGCGTGTCGTCGGCTGCCGCCTCCGTTTCGTCAGCCGCCGCCGTCTCCTCGATGACGACCGCTTCGGCGACCGCTTCGGTCGCGGCCGGCTCGTCGGCCCGCTTTCTGCGGCGCCTGCTCTTGGGAGCAGCCGTTCCCTCGTCGGCATCTGCATCGCCGGCCTGCTCTCCTGCCGCCACCGCGTCGCCGGCAGCGTCGATGTCGGTCGTCGACGCCGCCGTTTCGTCAGCCGCGTCGGCCTCGTCATCGGGCGTGTCGGTTCCCGCGCTCTCTTCGGCACCGGTCTGACGGTTGCGCTTGCCGCCGCGACGCCCGCGTCGGCGCTTCTTCTGTTCGCCGCCCGCATCCGTCTCCTCGGATGCGTCGCCGGCTTCCGCCTCGCCGCCGCTGGCGGTCTCGTTCTCATCCGGCTGTCTGTCGTCGTCGCCACCCTTGCCGGACTTGCGTCGTCTGCGCCGCCGGCGCTTCCGGCCGCCTTCGTCGTCGCCCTCCGAAAGGCTGGCTTCCTCCTCGTCGGGGCTCTCCATTTCCGCCATCACCACGTCGGCGGGCATCTGAACCGGCTGTTCCGCCGGTGCGCCCTTGGTGATCTGGAAATGCTGCATTCCCAGTGTCTCGTCGGCCTCGATCTCTATCGACAGGCCGAAACGCGCCTCCAGATCGGCCAGATTGGCGCGTTTGTTGTTGAGGACGTAGAGCGCGGTCGCCGTCGGGGTCTTGACCACGATGTCATGGCTGGAGTCCTTCAGCAGATATTCCTCGATACCCCGCACAACATACAGGGCGACGGAGGATTCCGAACGGATATGGCCGGTACCGTGACAGACGGTACAGGGCTGCATCGTGCTCTCCAGCACGCTGGCGCGAATGCGCTGGCGCGACATCTCCAACAGGCCGAAATGCGAAATGCGGCCAACCTGAATGCGCGCCCGGTCGTGTTTCAGACAGTCCTTCAGCCGCTTCTCGACCGACCGGTTGTTGCGCTTTTCCTCCATGTCGATGAAGTCGATGACGATCAGTCCGGCGAGGTCGCGCAACCGCAATTGGCGGGCAACCTCCTCGGCGGCCTCCAGATTGGTTTGCAGGGCCGTATCCTCGATCGAGTGCTCGCGCGTCGAACGGCCCGAGTTGACGTCTATCGCCACCAGCGCCTCTGTCTGGTTGATGATGATGTAGCCGCCGGATTTGAGCGTCACCTGCGGTTGCAGCATGCGATCGAGCTGGGCTTCGATGCCGTTGCGCGCGAATATCGGCACCGCGTCCTTGTAGGGCTGCACCGCCTTGGCGTGGCTCGGCATCAGCATGCGCATGAAATCCTTGGCCTCGCGATAGCCGTCGTCGCCGGCGACCAGGATTTCACCGATGTCCTTGTTGTAGAGATCGCGCACCGAGCGCTTGATCAGCGAGCCCTCCTCGTGCACCAGCGCCGGCGCGGTCGATTCCAGCGTCAGGTCGCGGATCTTCATCCAAAGGCGCATGAGGTATTCGTAGTCGCGCTTGATCTCCGCCTTGGTGCGGTTGGCGCCGGCGGTGCGCAGGATCACGCCCATGCCCTGCGGCACCTCGAGCTCCTTGACCACTTCCTTCAGCCGCTTGCGGTCCTGCACATTGGTGATCTTGCGCGAGATACCGCCGCCGCGCGCCGTGTTCGGCATCAGCACGGAATAGCGTCCGGCAAGCGACAGGTAGGTGGTAAGCGCCGCGCCCTTGTTGCCGCGCTCCTCCTTGACCACCTGAACCAGCAGGATCTGCCGGCGCTTGATCACCTCCTGAATCTTGTACTGGCGGCGCACCGGCCGGCGGCGGCTCGGCAGCTCTTCCAGCGCGTCTTCGGCGCCGACCGATTCGACCATTTCGGCGCTCTCGCCGCCATCGCCGTTTTCGGCGCTCTCGCCATCGTCCTCTGCCGGCCTGCGATCCTTGGAGCGCCGGCTGCGCGCCGGGCGGCGCTTGCGCCGCGCCGTAGCGGCCTCATCGCGCGGCTCCTCGTCGGAAACCGTCGCCTCGGCGGCGCCGGCCTCGGCGTCCCGGTCGTCTTCCTGATCGGGAAGCTCTTCGGAAATCACATCGACATGGATGCTGGCCGCCATGGTCTGGCCGCCGCCATCCTTTGCCGGCTCTTCGCCGGTCTCGGGGCTCTCGCCGTCGCCCTCGGCCGCCGGCTGATCGCCGTCAGCTTCCCCGGTCGCGCCGGCATCGCCTTCGGCCTGGACATCGACGGGTCCTTCCGCGATCGGCCCGGCCCCGCCGGCCTGTTCGCCGTCGTCATCCTGGCCGTCCCCTGCCTGGTTCTGCTCGTTGGTCTCGTCGGCCGCAGCGGTCGTGGCGCGACCACGGCTGCGCCCTCCGCGCCGGCGCTTGCGCTTGGCAGGCTCGGCCCGTTCGTCGTCCTCATCCTCGTCGGCCGCGGCTTCTTCGGCTTCCGCGGCAAGCAGCGCCTGCCTGTCGGCCACCGGAATCTGGTAGTAGTCGGGATGGATTTCGCTGAACGCCAGGAAACCGTGCCTGTTGCCGCCATATTCGACAAAGGCTGCCTGCAGCGACGGTTCGACCCGGGTTACCCGGGCGAGATAGATATTTCCCTTGAGCTGCTTTTTTGATTGCGACTCGAAGTCGAATTCTTCAATCCGATTACCGCGTACGACGACTACTCTCGTTTCCTCCGGATGGGAGGCGTCTATCAGCATTTTGTTTGACATTATCGAAAATCTCCGCGGCAACCGCGCGCCCGTGCCGCGGGGGCGAGGGATCGCCACCCGGCGGTTCTGGTGAATCGATACGATTGCCGGATATTTGTGTGCCCGCCGAAGGATCAAGCAGTGCAGATAACGTCAATGCCGCAATCTGATCGATGCGGGTACTCGCATTGTCGCCATTTGTTCTGCCTGCTGCCGTCATCTTGACCCCGGCGAAGCCATTTCACCCATGATCCGGAACGGTCCGGACCGTTTTATTTGCTCGAAAACGAGCCGGCCACGCTTGCCGCGCGGCCGCTTTCCTCACACAAGGGGTGCCGCAAGTGCGGATGCCGCCTTGAAGAAATCCTTTTGAATCGATGCAATGTCGCTTGAGCGCACCGCTGGAAAATCCAGCCTTTTCAAGTACCCGCCTGGGCGTCTGAGGCGCGATGTCGAGTACATAACACGATCCACGGCGGTTTTATGGGTTGGCGGCAATATTGGCAAGTCTGTTTTCCAACCGACTGCACAACGGTCGCAAACATGGTGATGCTTGAACCGTCCGAAAGTGTTAGTTAACCAAACGACGATACCGATCATTAAGAATCACTTTCCTGCCCAAATGGTTCGGCAGACGGGAATTTGCATCGGGACGGATGGATTTGGTCGACAGGGTGAAAAGCGTATCGGCAGCCTGGAATCCGGGGCAGGGCCCGGACCTGGACGTGCCTCGCCATGACCGACGACCCGCAACCGTACTGCTTGCCTTCGGCCTTTTCATTGTCTCGCTGCTTTTGTCGCCTGTCTGGTTGGCGGCGGACGCCATGGCGGGCGAGGACGGTTCGCTGCGGGCCAAGGATTTCAGGATGGCCGGTGATGCGGCCCGTACGCGCATCGTGCTGAATTTCGACAAACCCTTCCAGCCGAAGTGGTTCCTGCTCAGCAAGCCGTTCCGGCTGGTGATCGACATGCCGACTGCCGCCTTTGCGGTCGACCCGGCGAACACCAGGGCAAAGGGTCTCGTCTCCATCGTGCGCTACGGCCGTTTCGACGACGCCCGATCGCGCATGATTCTTGGCGGAAACGCGCCCTTTGCCGTTGAATCGATTGATGTTTTGAAGAACGATGACGGGTCGGGCCACCGGCTGGCGATCGACCTTGCCGCATCGTCCGCCGAGGCGTTCGACCAGGCGCTCGCCCGCCAGTCCGGTCTGAAGGCCGAAATCCGGACCGCTCCCAAGGATGACAGGCTTGGCGCCCGGCAACGCAGCGCCGATGGCTCGCATCCGTTCACCGTCGTTCTCGATCCGGGCCATGGCGGCATCGACGGCGGTGCCCGCAGCGTCGGGGGCGCGGTGGAGAAAAACATCACCCTGGCGTTCGCAATCGGGTTGAAGAAAAAGCTGGAACAAGCTGGTGACATTCGTGTTTTCCTTACCAGAGACGACGATCGATTCCTTCGGTTGAGCGAACGGGTCGCGCTCGCCCGCCAATATGAGGCCGATCTGTTCATCTCGGTGCATGCCGACACCATCCGTTTCCGCAGCGTGCGGGGCGCCACCGTGTACACGGTTTCCGACGAGGCGTCGGACGAGGTCGCCCATGCGATCGCCAGCAGCGAGAACCTGGCCGACCAGTTGGCCGGCATCGCGCCGGAAGAGGCAAGCCACGAGGTGGCCGATATCCTGCTCGACCTGATGCGGCGCGAGACGCAGACCTTCTCCATCCGTTTCGCCCGTTCACTGGTGGGAGAGATGTCGCACACGGTGGAGCTGATCAAGAATCCGCACCGTTTTGCCGGTTTTCGCGTATTGACCGCGCCCGACGTTCCGTCGGTGTTGTTGGAGCTCGGCTATCTGTCCAATCCAAAGGACGAATCGCTGCTGCGCGATCCCAAATGGCGGGATAAGGCCGGCGACAGTATCGTGGCGGCCGTGAAGAAATACGCCGCCGCCCATGCGGAGATGGGCGGATGAGCGGAGCTGGTCGTTCCGGACGCGACGCGAGCCCTGCCACCGCACGTTGCACAATGACAACACTGGCGCATTTGCCGGTCAATTATGGCGGCGGGAACCGGAAATTGCCCTATTTTGCCCACAAGTTGGGGTCAACAGGCGCTAAATCATTGTCCGCGCTTCATCTGCACGGCTTCGAGGCGCATTGAGGAACTGACGGGGATCGATGGTCAGGCTGATAGGATATTTTTTCGGTGTTGGCACGGTTCTGGGCCTGCTGGTGGCGGCCGTCGTTGCCGTCTATGTCAGCGATCTCGCCAAGGATCTGCCCGACTACGAGGTGCTGTCGAAATACGAGCCGCCGGTGACGACGCGCGTTCACGCCTCCGATGGGGCGCTGATGGCCGAATTTGCCCGCGAGCGCCGGCTGTACCTGCCGATCCAGGCCGTGCCCGACCGGGTCAAGGCCGCGTTCATCTCGGCCGAGGACAAGAATTTCTATCAGCATCCAGGCATTGATCCGCAGGGCCTGACCCGCGCGATCATCAACAACATCCGCAATTACGGTTCCGGCAGGCGCGCCGAGGGCGCGTCCACCATCACCCAGCAGGTGGCGAAGAACTTCCTGCTGACTTCCGACCAGACGATCGAGCGCAAGATTCGCGAGGCGATCCTCGCGCTGCGCATCGAGCAGGCCTATACCAAGGACCGTATTCTCGAGCTCTATTTGAACGAGATTTTCTTCGGTCTCGGCTCCTACGGCATCGCGGGAGCGGCGCTGACCTACTACAACAAGTCGGTCAACGAGTTGGCGCTGCACGAGGCGGCCTATCTGGCCGCCTTGCCCAAGGGACCGTCCAACTATCATCCCTTCAAGCGTACCGCGCGGGCGATCGAACGTCGCAACTACGTTCTCGACCGCATGGTGGAGAACGGCTACGTTTCGCAGGAAGACGGCGAGAAGGCCAAGGCGATGCCGCTCGGCGTCACGCCGCGTCGGGGCGGTACCTATCTGTTCGCCGGCGAATACTTCACCGAGGAGGTCCGCCGCCAGATCATCGCCCGTTACGGCGACGATGCGCTCTACGAGGGCGGTCTGTCGGTGCGCTCGACCATCGATCCCAAAATGCAGCTTCAGGCCCGCGAGGCGCTGCAGCACGGGCTTGTCAAATATGATACGCTTCGCGGTTTTCGCGGACCGGTAGCCAAGATCGATGTCGGCGACGACTGGGGCGTGCCGCTCGGCAAGGTCAAGCGCCTGAGCGACGTCCCCGAATGGCGGCTGGCCGTCGTTCTCAGCGCCGACGGGGAGAGCGTGTCGATCGGTCTGCAACCGGGTTTCAAGGTTTCGGGCGAACTGGCGGACGAACGGGAAACCGGTTCGATCTCCGTTGGCGAAATGAAATGGGCGATGCGCTACCGCGAGGACGGCAAGCTGAAAAAGGCCAAATCGCCAGCCGACGTGCTGAAACCGGGCGACGTGATCTATGTCGAGAAGCTCGACGAGGGCGGCTGGCGCCTGCGCCAGGTTCCCGAGATCGAGGGCGCCCTGGTGGCGATGGACCCGCATACAGGCCGCGTGCTGGCCATGGTCGGCGGTTTCTCCTTTGCCGAGTCGGAGTTCAACCGCGCCACGCAGGCGATGCGCCAGCCGGGCTCGGCGTTCAAGCCCATCGTCTACGCCGCCGCGCTCGACAACGGCTACACGCCGGCTTCCGTGGTTCTCGACGCACCGATCGAGATCAAGTCCGGGGGCGAGATCTGGCGGCCGA
This sequence comes from Rhizobiaceae bacterium, assembly GCA_041397625.1. Lineage (GTDB taxonomy): Bacteria > Pseudomonadota > Alphaproteobacteria > Rhizobiales > Rhizobiaceae > JAWKWH01. The sequence goes on along the minus strand of JAWKWH010000002.1, from coordinate 371,548 downwards.
AAAACTATGGCGGAGGTTCCGCCGGTCCGTCGACGCTGCGTCTCGGCATTGAGCGCTCGCGCAACCTGATGACGGTCCGCCTGGCCAAGGACATGGGCATGAACCTTGTGGCCGAATACGCCGAACGCTTCGGTCTCTACGACAAGCTTTCCCCGGTTCTGGCAATGGCTCTGGGTTCCGGCGAAACCACCGTCATGCGCATGGTCACCGCCTATTCGATCATCGCCAATGGCGGCAAGCATGTGACCCCGTCGCTGATCGACCGCATCCAGGACCGTTACGGCAAGACCGTGTTCAAGCACGACCAGCGCGACTGCGGCGGCTGCCAAGCCACCAACTGGCTGGACCAGCCCGAGCCGGAACTGGTCGACAACGCCGAACAGGTGCTTGATCCGATGACCGCCTACCAGATCACCTCGATGATGGAGGGCGTCGTCAAGCGCGGCACGGCGGTGACCGTTTCCGAGCTCAAGCGTCCGATCGCCGGCAAGACCGGTACGACCAACGACGAAAAGGATGTCTGGTTCGTCGGCTTCACGCCTAATCTCGTCGTGGGCGTGTTCATGGGCTACGACACGCCGCGGCCGATGGGGCGCGGTTCGACCGGCGGCGGCCTTGCTGCCCCGGTGTTCAAGGAGTTCATGGCGGCGGCGCTCGAGGGTAAGCGTCCGGTCGAGTTCAGCGTGCCGGAGGGCATGTCGCTGATCAAGATCAACCGCAAGACCGGAATGCGCGCCGACAGCGGCGATGTCATTGTTGAGGCGTTCAAGCCCGGTACGGGCCCCGCCGACAGCTATTCGGTCATCGGCATGGACTATCTCGAGCTCTCGGAACGCGGCCAGGCGATATCGCCGGAAGCCAACCGGGCGATCATCTCCGGCAGCGGCGGTCTCTATTGATCGCGCACGGCCTCTCGATTTAGGCGAACAACCCGGTCATATGTCACGCGGACCGCTTTACAGCCGGCGGGCGCCTCCATATGGTCCGCCCGAAATTTCAACCGGCAGAACGAAAGAACCAACCATCCATGCGGGCCGAAACCGAAAATCTCATCGATGAAATCAGGCAGGCGATCGGCCTGCTGAGGAGGCATCTTTGACTGGGACCAGGCACTGAAACGACTGGAATATCTCAACAACCGCGCCGAGGACCCGGAACTGTGGAACGATCCGGCCGAGGCGCAGAAGCTGATGCGCGAGCGCCAGGGGCTCGATGACAACATTGCCGCGATCAAACGGCTTTCGCAGGCGCTTGACGACAATATCGGGCTTATCGAACTTGGTGAGGAGGAAGGCGACGACGCCGTCGTTGCCGAGGCCGAGGCGGCCATTCGCGGCCTTGAAACGGAGATCGCCGAACGCGAGTTGAAGACGCTGTTGTCCGGCGAGGCAGACACCAACGACACCTATCTGGAGGTTCATGCCGGCGCCGGTGGCACCGAAAGCCAGGACTGGGCCCAGATGCTGATGCGCATGTATACGCGCTGGGCCGAAAAGCACGGCATGAAGGTGGAACTGCTCGAAATCCATGACGGCGAGGAGGCAGGCATCAAGTCGGCCACGCTGCTGATCAAGGGCGAGAACGCCTACGGTTACCTCAAGACCGAATCGGGCGTGCACCGGCTGGTGCGCATTTCTCCCTTCGACAGCAATGCGCGCCGCCATACCTCGTTTGCCTCGATCTGGGTCTATCCGGTGATCGACGATACGATCGAGATCGACGTTTCGGAATCGGATGTCCGTATCGACACCTATCGCGCCTCGGGCGCCGGCGGCCAGCACATCAACACCACCGATTCCGCGGTGCGCATCACCCATATCGAGAGCGGCATCGTGGTCCAGTGCCAGAGCGAGCGCTCGCAGCACAAGAACCGCGCCACGGCCTGGGACATGCTGCGCGCCCGGCTGTACGAGGAAGAGTTGAAGAAACGCGAGGCGGAGGCCAACGCGCTGGAATCGACCAAGACCGAGATCGGCTGGGGGCATCAGATCCGATCCTACGTGCTGCAGCCCTATCAGCTCGTGAAGGACTTGCGCACCGGCATCGAAAACACCTCGCCGCAGGACGTGCTCGCCGGAGACCTCGACGACTTCATCAGGGCTTCGCTGTCGGCCAGGATTGACGGCAATCCGGCCGAGCCGGTCGCCGATCTCGACTGACAGGCTGTCGACGGGTCCACAGCCGTTCCGCTGTCAGATTAGAGCAGTTTGGAGAGTGCCCGGCCGACTGCGATGAAGCGGCGGGGATTGATCGGCCGGTCGCCACGCCGAACCTCGTAGTGCAGATGCGGTCCGGTGGAACGCCCTGAACTGCCGACATTGCCGACAATGTCGCCGGCGACGACCTTCTGGCCTTCCTTGACGCGAATTCGGCTCATATGGGCATAGCGCGTACTGATGCCATTGCCGTGATCTATCTCGACCATACGGCCATAGCCGCCGTTCCACCCGGCCGATACGACTGTTCCGGCGCCCGTCGCCTTGACCGGAAAGCCCAGCGGCGCGCGAATGTCCATGCCCGAATGCATGGCGCGGCGGCCGAGGAGCGGATCGCGCCGCATGCCGAACTTGCTCGTGACCTTGTGTCCGGGAAGCGGGTCAACGATCGGCAGCATCTTGGCGTTGGTCTTGACCATTTCGAGCGTTTTCAACGCCTCGTCGAGTTGCTCGACCTCCGAATCGAACCGCGACGGATCGATGGTGATCAGCGGTCCGCCGGTAGCCGCCTTGTCGAAGTCGACGCCGACATTGAGGCCGGCATTGCTCAGTGTTTCGGAAATCGTGTCCGCCGTCTGATAGGCGTCCTCGGTCAGCGAACGGATTTTTTTCACCTGGCCGATCTCGATCGAGCGAAGCGACTTGTTGATCGCCACGAACACCCGGTCGGCGCGGTCGGCCGCCGTCTCCTTGCCGGCCGCGTTGTCGGAAGAGAGAATACGCGAGAAGATCGCCCCGGTGGTGATCGGATCGGTGCCGGCATAGGCTAACGCCGAGACATCGTCCACGCTCGCCTCGGCCCGGTCGTCCGGTCGCGGTTTCGGTACCGGCACCTTGTCGCCCAGCCGGTCGCCCTTGGCGCCGTCGAGCAGGGGACTGATGATGCCGTGGCGGGCGCTCAGCACCGCTTGGCGGTCGAGCAGTTCGCTGACCTTGCTTTCCATCAACTGCTGGTCGAGCAACTGCCGGCTGGTGATGCGGTCGAGCTGGGCGCGCAGGGCGGAAATACGATCTTCATAGGCCTGCTGCATGCGCGCCTGACGGGCAACCGTCGCCCCGAGCAGGTCGTCGCGCAGCACAAGGTAGGTCGTCGCCAGGAGGTAACCGACGGCGATGGCGGCAAGGGCCGAGCCAAGCAGCGTCACCAACCACGGGCGCACCGTGAAATGGCGGATGTTGTCGCCGTGGGCGATGATGACGGTATGTGGTTCGCTGCGCCTGCCGAAAACGCTTGCGTGACGAAAACCGGTACGTGACATCGGCAACCTGACCTGACCTAACTCAATGTCGCGATTACACAATGTTAGGGTTAACAAACCTTTTCTTCGCCGCAGCTAATCAACTCGAAGCCGATGACAAAGCACGATAAAAAGCCGGCGTCATGCCGGCCGCGGCGCGCGCCCTGTCGTTGAAGGGCGGTTTCAGCTGCCCGCGAAAGTTGGCTCGCACCAGCGTCTGGAAGCGCGCCGCCGGGTCGACGCGATCGCGCGCGCAGAAGAAACGGAACCATTTGGCGCCGATCGCCACATGCTTTTTCTCGTCGGTGTAGATGATTTCGAGGATGGCCGCGGTCTCCAGGTCGCCGGTCTCGATCATCTTGGCTGTCAGGGACGGGGTGATGTCGAGGCCGCGCGCCTCCAATACCAGCGGCACGATCGCAAGGCGGGCGTTGAGGTCGTTCATCGTGTCGGTCGCCGCCTGCCACAGCCCGTCATGGGCCGGCAGGTCGCCATAGGCAGCACCGAGGGCGCTGAGCCTTTCGGACAACAGGCCGAAATGTTTGGCTTCCTCGAACGCGACCTGCATCCAGCCGTCGAAGAAGCTGTGCGGCACCTGCACGGCGGCGAACCTGGCGACGATGTCGAGCGCCAAATCGATCGCGTTGAGTTCGATATGGGCGAGCGCGTGCACGAGCGCGATGCGTCCGCTTTCGCTGTTGAGCGACCGCTTCCGGACCAGCCTGGGAGCGACCAGCAGCGGTTTTTCCGGGCGGCCCGGTCGTTCCGGGATTGGCGGGTCGAGCGGGCTGGAAAGCGAGATCGTCCGTGTTTGCCAGCGCTTGTGGAGGTCGCGGGTGATCGACCTTTTCAGATCGAGATCGGCAGACGAGATCGCGGCGATCGCGCCGCCGCGCAGGCTTTTGATATTCTCCGCCATCGCCGCCGCCTGAAGACGGTCAGGCCGCGCGTACCGCTTCGAGAACCTCTTCAGCGTGGCCGGGCACCTTCACCTTGCGCCAGGCCCTGATGATCCTGCCGTCGCCGGACACCAAGAACGTGCTGCGTTCGACGCCCATATATTTGCGGCCATACATGCTTTTCTCGACCCACACGCCATAGGCCTGCAAGACGGTCTTTTCCTCGTCGGAGGCAAGCGCGACGGTCAGTTCGTGCTTGGCCTTGAACTTGTCGTGCTTCTTCACGCTGTCGGGCGACAGGCCGATGACCACCGCGCCGGCGGCTTCGAACTGCGGCAGCAACCGCGAAAAGGCGATCGCTTCGGCAGTGCATCCACTGGTATCGTCCTTGGGATAGAAGAACAGAACCACTTTCTTGCCAGCCTGTTCGCCCAGACCTATGGTTCCGCCGCCATCGCGGGGTAGTTCGAAATTCGGCGCCGCCTCGCCTGCCTCCGGAATCGTCATATCCAGGCCCTTCTCGGTGGTTATCGGATTTGTGACGCAGATATAATGTTCACGGCAGATTCGTCCATTGTAGAATGTGCCATTCGGTAGGACTGCTGGTGGACAAACAGGTAAAACACGAGAAAATCCGTTTCCGCAGGCGCGACATGCAGCGGCTGGAACGGCTGCCGTCGGCCTCGACACAGGCGCCGCTGGCGGCTGCCAGGACCCGGCGCAGGTCCGGATTCCGACGGCGTCTGTTCGGCCTCGCAGCGGTGGTTGTCGCCATTCCGCTCCTCGCCATCGCCATCCTCCTGGCGGTCGGCGCTTCCGGCCTCGGCACCGGACGATTGCAACAGGCCGCCCAGTCGGCGCTGGCATCCTTCGCCGGCGATGATGTCTCCGCCAGGTTCGGTGATGCCCGCCTTACGTTGTGGGGCCCGGGATTGGTCGGCATCGAGCTGCGCGATGCCGAGTTCCGCTCTGGCGGCGAGGACGGACACAGCGCGGCGGTCGACAGGATGCGCTTCGGCCTTCGACTGGTGCCTCTGCTCTCGGGCGAACTCAGCCTGTCCGGCGTCAACCTTTCGGGCGTTCGCATTGCCCTCGGCAGCGGCGGCGACGCGGCTGGCGCGCTGACGATGCTTTCCGACGAACGTGGCCTGATCGATCCCGATCTGGTCGCCGCCGAAGCCTTCTCCGCCATCGGCAAACTGCTTGCCGCGTCGGATCGCATCGGTGCGCCGATCGCCATCGACAACCTGACGCTTGCCTGGACCGAGGGAGCCGATGTTGCCGACCTGACACTGGACAGTATCAAGATCAAGCCCGATACCGATGGCGTATCGTTTGACGCCGCCGGTCATGCGGCTTCCACGCCGTTGACGTTTGCCGGCAGCGCCGGCGTCGATGCCGATGCCGTCGTGTTCGAGCTTGTCGCCGAGGCGCCTGAATTCCGCTGGTCTTATTCACCGGGCGAACTGGCAAAGCCGTTCGCACGCAGCATCAACGCGGCGATAGGACTTAGGGTGACCGGCCGCGACGATCCGCAGGAAGGCGGCGGAGCGGTCAGGACCACGCTGGCAATCGACGGCCTGGTTCTCGAAACGGTCGATGGCTACCGCCAGCCCGGCGGCTATCGCATCGAAACGCTGCTTGAGGAAGGTGCGGGCAAGCTGGAGATCGAACGGTTCACCGCGGATGTCGGCCGTTCCCATCTCGAGTTTCACGGCGCCGTCCAGCCGGCGCCGGCCGACGAGTTTCCCAATCCCGTCTACCGCTACGAACTGGTCAGCGACGGGTCACGCATCGCCGCATCGGACTCGCCGGAACGCGCCATCGGCGCGCTGGCCCGGATCGCCGGTATCGTCGACCCGTCGCATGGTCGCCTGACGGCCGATGAATTGAGGGTCCGCACCACGGGTGGCGAGGTCTTCGGCAATGCCGCACTTGTGTTCGAGGAGGGCAAGACGCCCGCGGCCTTCCTGGCCATCACCGTGCCCAACATGCCGGTTGCCCATGCCAAGCAACTCTGGCCCTGGAAGGCGGCCGACGGCGCGCGGTCATGGGTGCTCGACAATGTCTATGGCGGCGAGGTGCGTAACAGCCGGCTGGAGATGAGCGTCGTTGCCGGCCGCTTCGGCGAAAGCGCGCCGTTCCGTGCCGACGAGATCTCGGGTCATTTCGAGGTATTCGGCACCCGTTTCGACACCGCGGGCGAAATTCCGCCGGTTCGCGACGCCAACGGCACCATCGATTTCGCCGGAACCGACGTCGTCATTCGCCTGTCGTCGGGAACCGCCTATCTGCCGAGCGGCCGCACCGTCGACGCGGCGAACGGCGAATTCGAGATCGACGCGCTGGCGGACCCGCTGATCGGGGCGCTGAAGATCGATGTTGAGGGCGCGGCCGACGCGGTGGCGGAACTTGCGTCGTTCAAGCCGGTCGAAGCGACGCGCTACGTCGATCTGGCGCCGGACGATTTCACCGGCGCGGTGTCCGGACATATTTCGGGGCAGATACCCTTGCAGGAGGTGACAGACCCTGGTGTGCTGACCTGGCATGTCGCGCTCGATTATCGCGGTCTCGCGGTCGCCAAGCCCTTCGGCGGGCAGATTCTGACCGAGGCCGACGGGTCGATTGTCGTCGATCCCGAAAGTGCGGTGATCAGGGCTCGCGGCCTGTTGAACGGCCTGCCCGCCGAGGTGGCGCTGGTCGAGCCGCTTGACGGCAACGATGCCCGCCGTCAGAGCGACATCAGGCTAGAGATTGGCGATCGTGCCCGCGAGAAACTGCTGCCGAGCCTGAACACCATTCTCTCCGGCCCGGTGAGCGTCAAGATCGCCGATGGCGACAATGGCGGCCAGCTGATCGATGCCGATCTGACGCGGGCGGCGATCCACATTCCCTGGGCCGGGTGGAAGAAGGGGGCCGGTATCGCCGCGAGCGCCTCCTTCGGAATGCGCGAGGACGGCGGCCTGACGCGGCTTACCGGCTTGAAGGTCCGGGGCGACAGTTTCGTCGTCGAGGGCACGGTCGCCATGAAGGGGGGCGAGATCGAGACGGCGGAATTTTCCGACGTGCGGCTCAATCGCGGCGACGCGTTCAACATGTCGGTCAAGCGCTCGGGGCGCGGCTACCAACTGACGGTCACAGGCGACAGCATCGATGCGCGCTCGCTCATCCGCCAGTTCCTCGCAGATCCCGACGTTACCGGCGAAGGGTTCGACGGCGTCCCCGTTTCGCTCGCGGCCAAGGCCGACAAGGTGCGCGGTTTCGGCAATGAGACGGTTTCCGGGGTCGACATCAGCTATAGCGGCGTCGGCACGAACGTTTCGGGACTGCAGATCACGGCGACCACGGCATCGGGCAAGCCGTTCGCCGTCGCCCAACGCACGGACAATGGCGCGCGCAAGGTGGAAATGCAGTCGACGGATGCCGGCGCGATCCTCCGGTTTCTCGACATCTACGGCAATATGCAGGGCGGCTCGATCGACCTGCGCCTGACGGCAAACGGCAACGGACCGCTGCGCGGCCAGATCGACGCGCGCAATTTCTGGATCGTCAACGAACCGCGCCTGCAGGCACTGGTGACCACCGCGCCGCAGGGCGATGGCCGTAGCCTGAGCCAGGCGGTCAAACGCGACATCGACGTGTCGAAGGCAAGTTTCGAGCAGGGCTTCGCCCGCATCGAGAAAGGCGCCGGCTATCTGGCCATCGATGACGGCGTGCTGCGCGGTCCGCTCATCGGCTCGACATTCCAGGGCCGCCTCTATGACGCCGACGGCAACATGTCGATGACGGGCACGTTCATGCCCGCCTACGGCCTCAACCGGTTGTTTGCCGACATCCCGCTTGTCGGTCTCATCCTCGGCAACGGCCGCGACCGCGGGCTGATCGGCATCACTTACAAGCTGTCGGGCGACGCCAAGGCGCCACGCCTGCAGGTCAATCCGATCTCGGTGATCGCGCCGGGCGTGTTCCGCCAGATCTTCGAGTTCCGGTAGACCTCACATCGGCCGTACCAGCACGTGCTTCTTGCGGCCGAGCGACAGTTTGATCGCGCCTTCCGCGCCGAGTTGGTCGTTGCCGACCATCATGCGGTCGTCGGTGACCGTCTCGTCGTTGATCTTCAGCGCATTGCCCTTGATGTGGCGCCTTGCTTCGCCGTTGGAACCGGCCAGACCGGCGGAAACGAATAGCGACAACACGCCGATACCGCTGGCAAGCTCGGCCTCGGCGACCGTAATCGTCGGCAGGCTCTCCGCAAGCGCGCCTTCCTCGAAGGTCTTGCGCGCCGTCTCGGCGGCTTCCTCGGCCGCATCGCGGCCGTGCAGCAGCGCCGTCACCTCGGTCGCAAGCACCTTCTTGGCTTCGTTGATCTCGTTTCCCGCAAGTGCCGAGAGCCTTGCGACCTCGTCCATCGGCATCGTCGTGTAGAGCTTCAGAAAGCGCTCGACATCGGCGTCCTCGGTGTTGCGCCAGTACTGCCAGAAATCATAGGGGCTCAGCATGTCGGCGTTGAGCCACACCGCGCCTGAGGCGGTCTTGCCCATCTTGGCGCCCGACGAGGTGGTGAGCAGCGGCGTCGTCAGCGCGTAGAGCTGCGGCGTGCCGAGCCGGTGGCCGAGATCGATGCCGTTGATGATGTTGCCCCACTGGTCGGAGCCGCCCATCTGCATGCGGCAGCCGTGGCGCCGGTTCAATTCGACGAAGTCGTAGGCCTGCAGGATCATGTAGTTGAATTCGAGGAAGGAGAGCGACTGCTCGCGGTCCAGGCGCATCTTGACCGAATCGAAAGCCAGCATGCGGTTGACCGAGAAATGCCGGCCGACATCGCGCAGGAACTCGACATAGTTGATGCCCATCAGCCAGTCGGCATTGTTGACCATCAGCGCCTTGTCGTCGTCGAAATCGAGATAGCGCGAAAAACACTTCTTGATGCCGGCAAGATTGTCGTCGATGTCCTCAGGCGTCAGCAGCTTGCGCGCCTCGTCCTTGAACGACGGGTCGCCGATCATCGACGTGCCGCCGCCCATCAACGCGATCGGCCGGTGGCCGGTCTTCTGCAGCCAGTGCAGCATCATGATCTGGATCAGCGAGCCGGCGTGCAGGCTTTTCGCCGTCGCGTCGAAGCCGATATAGGCCGTCACCGTCTCCGCGCCGAACAAGGCGTCAAGGCCGGCTTCATCCGAAATCTGGTGGATGAAGCCGCGCTCGGACATGGTGCGCAGGAAATCGGACTTGAAGGCGGACATTTGCGATGCTTCCCTGAAAATCTGGAGCGCGGGCATATCCCCGCGCGCGGACCGCGCGGCTTTAGCACCGCTAACCGCCCAGCGGCAAGGACAAGCGCCCGGTGAAGCAGTTCACGGCAATCGGCCTGATGAGCGGCACGTCGATGGACGGCATCGACATGGCGGTGCTCAGGACCGATGGTGCGGAGATCGTCGAGCGCGGTCCGTCGGGCTTCGTCGCCTACGAAGCGGCGTTCCGCCGGCACATCGAGGCCTCGCTCGAGACGGCGCGCGCGATTGAAACGCGCCGGGACCGGCCGGGCGATCTGGCCGAACTGGAGCGTGAGATCACGCTGCGCCACGCGGAAGCGGTGAAGGGATTCGTTTCGGGACTGCCCGCGCCGTTCGATCGTGTGGACCTCGTCGGTTTTCACGGCCAGACCGTGCTGCACCGGCCGGAAAAGGCGTTAACGGTCCAACTCGGTGACGGCGCGCTGCTGGCCGAACGGGCAGGCATCGACGTGGTCCACGACATGCGCGCCAACGACATGGCTCACGGCGGGCAGGGCGCGCCGCTTGTGCCGGCCTATCACGTCGCGCTTGCCCGTTCCCTTCCGCCGGACCATCGCCGCCTGCCGGTCGCCTTCGTCAATGTCGGCGGCATATCCAACGTCACCTTCGTGCTGGAAACCGGCGATCCCGTCGCCTTCGACAGCGGGCCGGGCAACGCGTTGATCGACCAGTGGGTTTCCGCCCATGCAGGCATACCGCTCGACCAGAACGGCCGCATCGCCAGCGAGGGCGGCATTGTCGAGGCGGTGGCGGCCGCCTATCTCGCCAATCCGTTCTTCGATCGGCCGGGGCCGAAATCGCTCGACCGCAACGATTTCACGCTCGACGAGGCCGAGGGCATGGAGCTGGCCGACGGCGCGCGGACGCTGGCCTCGGTGACGGCCCGGTCGATTTTCGAGAGCGCGCGCCATATGCCGGCGATGCCGAAACTCTGGATCCTGTGCGGCGGCGGGCGCAAGAACCCGCATATCGCCGGCGACCTGGCAGAACTGGCGGCGCCCTCCGGCGCGGATGTGATCGTCGCCGAGGATGCCGGCCTTGACGGCGACGCGATGGAGGCGGAAGCTTGGGCCTATCTGGCGGTGCGTTCGCTGAACGGCCTGCCGCTGACCTTTCCGACGACGACGGGAACGAGGAAAGCGGTTACGGGGGGAGTGCTCGTCAGGGCGCCCGGCGTCCGGACCCTATCCGTCTGAGAGACCGCTGAATTTGCGCAGCAGCTCGGCCATTTCCGGCCGGCCGTCGCCGTCATATCCTTCGGCGACGCCCTTGCGGTCGTCAACCGGCCGGTTCTGGCTCATCTTCCATTTGCCCTCGATGTCGTCGATCTCGATGCGCAGGCCGACGATCCCCCTGATCTGGGCGCGCACGAAGTCGTCCGGCGCATCGGTGACCTTCCAGGGTTCGGTGCGGCCGCTTTCATGAATGTCGGTCAATTGCGTGATCTGATCCCGCAGCCAGTGGGCATCGTGAAAGGTCTCGGCTCGCCCGCGCACCTGCACGATCGCGTAGTTCCAGGTCGGCACAACCTTGCCGGTCCGGCGCTTGGTCTCGTACCAGGACGGCGACACATAGGCCTGCGCGCCCTGAAATATCGCCAGCACGGGCCTGTCCGGATACTCCTCGATGATCCGCCAGTGCGGATTGGCCCGCGACAGGTGCGCCTTGAGCGCGCCCTTGCCGGGCGCCGTATCGTCGAGCACGAACGGCAGTGGGTCGGCGACCGGTCCGTGCGGTCCGTTGGAGACGAGCAGCCCGAAGGAATGCGACCGGATCAGGCCGTGCAGGACGTCCAGCCTGGTCTCGCTGAAATGCGGCGGCCGGTACATCGCTTCTTGCCTGCTATCTGATCCGCTTCGGCCGCTCGGTGGTCAGTTCGCCGCGCAGCCGGGCGTCCAGATAGTTGGCGCATTCCTCGATCAGCTCATCTTCCTGGCCGGCGAAGAAGTGGTTGGCGCCGGCAAGCGTCTTCTGCGTGATGGTGATGCCCTTCTGCTGGTGCAACTTGTCGACCAGCCCCTGGACGTCCTTGGTCGGCGCGACTCGGTCGGCGTCGCCGTGGATGATCAGCCCGGAGGACGGGCAGGGCGCAAGGAAGGCGAAATCGTATGTGTTGGGCTGCGGGGCGATCGACATGAAACCCTCGATCTCCGGCCGGCGCATCAAAAGCTGCATGCCGATCCAGGCGCCGAACGAATAGCCCGCAACCCAGCAGTTCTTCGAATCGGGATGCAGCGACTGGATCCAGTCGAGCGCTGCCGCCGCGTCGGACAGTTCGCCGACGCCGTGGTCGAATTCGCCCTGGCTGCGGCCGATGGAGCGGAAGTTGAAGCGAAGCGTGGTGAAACCGCGCTTCTGGAACATGTAGAACAGGTCGTAGACTATTTTGTTGTTCATCGTGCCGCCGAATTGCGGGTGCGGATGCAACACCATGGCGATTGGGGCATTCTTCTCCTTGGAAGGCTGGTAACGTCCCTCCAGCCGCCCAGCCGGACCGGTGAAAATGACCTCGGGCATTAGAACTCCACTCTGCTGTCGTCCTGGATGGCCGTTCGACCGTCCGGCCACCAACATTGCGCGATCTTGACGCGGGAGCGGCGGCTTCCTAGAACCAGTTTAGAACAATTCAAAACAAGGCGCCGTGCCGCCCGGATTGAAGCAGCGCGTAGATAGGACGGTTCAACCTTGAATTTCAAGGAAAATCGGCCTTGGGTGGACGGGAAGTCCGATATGGAGAAGTGGAGCATCATGGCCGCCCCGCGCGCCTATCTCGACCACAATGCCGGCGCACCGCTGCGTGAAACGGCACGCGCGGCGATGCTTGCCGCGCTCGACGCTGCCGGCAATGCGTCGTCGGTGCATGGCGAGGGGCGGGCAAAGCGCGCGGCGATCGACACGGCGCGCGGCGAGATCGCGGCGCTTTGCGGCGCGCGGCCGGACCACGTGGTGTTTACCTCAGGCGCCAGCGAGGCGGCGGCGACGCTGCTCAGCCCGGCCTATCGCATGGGCCGGGGGCCGCTGCGCATGAGCCGGCTCCATGTTCTGGCGACCGATCATCCCTGTATCCTCGAAGGCGGCCGTTTCGCGCCGGAAGACGTCATCCGCATCGGCGTCGACCGCAGCGGCCTGGCTGATCTCGACGCGCTCGGCGCGGCGCTCGCCGCTCACGACAACGAAGCCGGCCTGCCACTGGTCGCCTGCCACCTCGCCAACAACGAGACCGGCGTGATCCAGCCGGTCGGCGAAATTACTGCCATGGTCAAGCAGGCGGGCGGGTTTTCCGTCGTCGACGCGGTCCAGGGTGCCGGTCGCCTGCCGCTCGACATCGCCGCGCTCGGCGCCGATTTCCTCGTCCTGTCGTCGCACAAGATCGGCGGGCCGCAGGGTGCCGGCGCTATCGTCGCGGCGTCCGATCTGGCCATGCCGGCGCCGCTGATCCGCGGCGGCGGGCAGGAAAAGGGCCACCGCGCCGGCACCGAGAATGTCGCCGCGATTGCCGGTTTCGGCGCCGCAGCCGCAGCCGCCCGCGACGATCTGGCCGATATCGCGGCGCTCGAAGCGCTGCGCGACCGTTTCGAGGCGGTGCTCACCGAACATTTCCCCGATGCGGTGCTGATCGCCCGCGACACGCCGAGGCTTGCCAACACGATGTTGTTCGCCATCCCCGGCATGAAGGCGGAAACGGCGCAGATCGCCTTCGACCTTGCCGGCGTGGCGCTGTCGGCGGGTTCGGCGTGCTCGTCGGGCAAGGTCGGCGACAGCCATGTGCTGGCGGCGATGGCGCTTGGCGACCTCGGCAGCGGGCTCAGGATATCCATCGGCCGCGAAACCGGCGAGGCAGAACTGGCATTGTTCGAGGCAGCTTGCCGCGAGATCGCCGGGCGCAGACAGGGGAGGAACCGCGCCGCCTGACCGGCGTTTCGCCGGCAGGCAGGGCTAAAAGCTGAATTTTTGCCGAAAGATTTGCCGAAACGGCTTTTCCGGACGCAAAAAACCATTACATGGGTGGCACCCGCCAGGGTGACATCTGTCGACAACCACCGGGCCTTGAACCCGGCGAGAATGGAGACAACCGACATGCCTGCCGTGCAGGAGACGATCGAGCAGGTCCGCAGCATCGATGTGGACCAGTACAAATACGGCTTCGAAACCCTCATCGAAATGGACATGGCCCCCAAGGGGCTGAACGAGGATATCATCCGGTTCATCTCGGCCAAGAAGGACGAGCCGGAATGGATGACCGAGTGGCGGCTGGAAGCCTACCGGCGCTGGCTGACGATGGACGAGCCCAAATGGGCCCGCGTCGAGTATCCCGAGATCGATTTCCAGGACGTCTATTATTACGCTGCGCCGAAGAACCAGAGCGGGCCGAAGTCGCTCGACGAGGTCGACCCGGAACTGCTGCGCACCTATGAGAAGCTGGGCATCCCGTTGAAGGAGCAGGAAATTCTCGCCGGTGTGCGCAAGCATGACGAGCCGAGCCAGCTTGACGAGGAAGTGGGCGACAACGTCTATGCGTCGGGCCGCGTGGCCGTCGACGCCGTGTTCGATTCGGTCTCCGTCGTCACCACCTTCAAGAAGGAACTGGCGGCCGCCGGCGTCATCTTCTGCTCGATTTCCGAGGCCATCCGCGAGCATCCCGACCTGGTGAAGAAGTATCTCGGATCGGTGGTGCCGACGACCGACAATTTCTACGCCACGCTCAACTCGGCGGTGTTTACCGACGGTTCTTTCGTCTACGTGCCCAAGGGCGTGCGCTGCCCGATGGAGCTTTCGACCTATTTCCGCATCAATGCCGAGCAGACCGGCCAGTTCGAGCGCACGCTGATCATCGCCGACGAGGGCGCGTATGTTTCCTATCTGGAAGGCTGCACGGCGCCGCAGCGCGATGAGAACCAGCTCCACGCCGCGGTGGTCGAGCTGATCGCGCTCGACGATGCCGAAATCAAGTATTCGACGGTGCAGAACTGGTATCCGGGCGACGAGAACGGCAAGGGCGGCATCTACAATTTCGTCACCAAGCGCGGCGACTGCCGGGGCAGGAACTCGAAGATCTCGTGGACGCAGGTGGAGACCGGTTCGGCGATCACCTGGAAATACCCCTCCTGCATCCTGCGCGGCGACAATTCGCAGGGCGAGTTCTATTCGATCGCCGTGTCGAACGGCCGCCAGCAGATCGACAGCGGCACCAAGATGATCCATCTCGGCAAGAACACCAGGAGCCGCATCATCTCCAAGGGTATTTCGGCCGGCCGCTCCAACAACACCTATCGCGGCCAGGTCTCCGCCCACCGCAAGGCGGAAAATGCGCGCAACTTCACCCAGTGCGATTCGCTGCTGATCGGCAATGACTGCGGCGCGCATACCGTGCCCTATATCGAGGCCAAGAACGCGTCGGCCAAGTTCGAGCACGAGGCGACGACGTCGAAGATTTCCGAGGACCAGCTCTTCTACGTCATGCAGCGCGGCATCCCGGAAGAGGAGGCGATCGCTCTGATCGTCAACGGCTTCGTCAAGGAGGTGATCCAGGAACTGCCGATGGAATTCGCCGTCGAGGCACAGAAGCTGATCGGCATCTCGCTTGAGGGAAGCGTCGGCTGATGGGCGCCAAACCCGTCATGTCGCTTGCCGACGTGCCGCGCGGCGTCGAGCACCGCACCTGCGCCGACGAGGAAGCCGAGATCATGATCTTCGAACCGGCGGAAGTTCGAAACACCGGCAATGTCGTCGACGAGAAATTCACCGCGCCGCAGGGCGCGGCGGTCTGAATGCAAATGAGTGAAAGAAATGCTTGAAATCAAGAACCTGCACGCCCGTATCGCCGAGGATGGAACCGAGATCATCCGCGGGCTCAACCTGACCGTGAAGGCCGGCGAGGTCGCGGCGATCATGGGGCCGAACGGTTCGGGAAAGTCGACGCTTTCCTACGTGCTCGCCGGCCGCGACGACTACGAGGTGACCGAAGGCGACATCCTCTACAACGGCGAATCCATCCTCGAGATGGACCCGGCCGAACGTGCCGCCTCCGGCATCTTCCTCGCCTTCCAGTACCCGCTGGAGATTCCGGGCGTCGCCACGATGGAGTTCCTCAAGGTGGCGATGAATTCGCAGCGCAAGGCGCGCGGCGAGGAGCCGCTCAAGATACCTGAACTGATGAAGAAGGTACGCGAGGCGGCGACCTCGCTCGGCATGGATTTCGACATGCTGAAGCGCCCGCTCAATGTCGGCTTTTCCGGCGGCGAGAAGAAGCGCGCCGAGATCCTGCAGATGAAGCTTTTGGAGCCGAAGCTCTGCGTCCTCGACGAGACCGATTCGGGACTCGACATCGATGCGCTCAGGATCGTCTCCGACGGCGTCAATGCGCTCAGATCGCCCGATCGCGCCTTCATCGTCATTACCCACTACCAGCGCCTGCTCGAACACATCGTGCCCGACACGGTGCATGTGCTCTACAAGGGCCAGGTGATCAAGTCGGGCGACAAGTCGCTGGCATTGACACTGGAGAACGAGGGCTACGCCGGCATAACCGGCGAGGCGGCGTGACAAAGACGATGAACGTGCACGCAAAACCGAAGCTCACGCCGGCGGAACAGGCCATGGTCGCCGCCTTCGCCGACCGCATCTCGCGCATGCCGGGCGACGAGGCCACGACCAAGGCACGCGATGCGGCGATCGAGCGGCTGAAGCAGGAAGGTTTCCCGACCCGCCGCACCGAGGCCTGGCACTACACCGACCTCAAGCGCATGCTGTCGCGCTTTCTGCCCGTTGCGGCGCGGCCCGATGCCGGCGCGGCGCGCCACGCGATGTCCGCCTACCAGCGGCTGATCGAGGCCGCGCGTCTGCCCTTCCTCGACGGCCATTTCTTCGCCGAGCTTGCCGATCCGATGCCGGAAGGCGTCGCCGTTCGTTCCTACGCCACGCAGGTCGCCGGGGGCGGGGACGTTTCGGCCTGGACGATTGCCTCGGCCTTGGACGACACGATCGCCACGCTCAATACCGGTTTTTTTGCCGACGGCGTCGAGATCAAGGTTGCAGACGGCGTATCGGTCGGCCGCGCCATCGGGCTTGCCCATTGTGCCGCGAGCGAGGAGAACCGGTTTTCATCGGTGCGCCACGTCGTCGATGTCGGCGCTGGCGCCAAGGCCATGTTTGTCGAGCGCCATATCGCGCCCGATGGATCGGGCCACCAGACCTGTCCGGTTTCGACGATCGAGGTCGGCGAGGGCGCCGAGGTCACCTGGGTGCTGATACAGGAAGGCGGCAGGGCCGGCGACCATCTCGGCCAGTTCCGCGCCCATCTTGCCAAGGACGCCAGGCTGACCCTGTTCGTGATGAATTTCGGCGGTCACCTGGTACGCCACGAAGTGGTGGTCGATACGGCGGGCGAGGGCGCCGACTTCCAGTTGCGCGGCGTCAACATGCTGTCGGGCGCAAGCCACACCGACATCACCATGGTGCTCGACCACACCGGCTACGGCACCACCTCGGAGGAGATCGTCCGCAATGTCGTGACCGGCAAGGCCAGGGGCGTGTTCCAGGGCCAAATCCGGGTCGCGCGCGAGGCGCAGAAGACCGATGCGCGCATGGCCTGCAACACGCTGCTGCTGTCGGACGACGGCGAATTCTCGGCCAAGCCGGAACTGGAGATCTTCGCCGACGACGTCGCCTGCGGTCACGGCGCGACGGTGACCGAGATCGACGAGGATCACCTGTTCTACCTGATGAGCCGCGGCGTCCCGGAGAAGGAGGCCCGCCGGCTGCTGGTCAAGGCTTTTCTGGCCGAAGTGGTCGAGGATCTGGACGACGAGGGACTCGTCGAGGCGCTGGAGCTGCGCCTGGACAACTGGTTCGCGGAGAACGGCTGATCATGAACCTGATGACCGCAGCATATGACGTCGAGGCGATCCGCAAGGATTTTCCGATCCTGGCGCGCGAAGTCTATGGCAAGCCGCTGGTCTATCTGGACAATGGCGCCTCGGCGCAGAAACCGCGGGCCGTCATCGACGCTGTCACGCATGCCTATTCGAACGAATACGCCAATGTGCACCGCGGCCTGCATTTCCTCTCAAACGCTGCGACCGACGCCTATGAGAAGGCGCGCGAAACCGTGCGCGGCTTCCTGAACGCCGAAAGCATCAACGAGGTCGTCTTCACCAAGTCGGCAACCGAGGCGATCAACACGGTCGCGTATGGCTGGGCGATGCCGAATATCGGCGAGGGCGACGAGATCGTACTCAGCCAGATGGAGCACCATTCCAATATCGTTCCGTGGCATTTCCTGCGCGAACGGCAAGGAGCGAAGCTGGTCTGGGTGCCGGTCGACGACGAAGGCGCGTTCCACATTGAGGAACTGGAAAAGCGCCTGACTGAACGCACCAGGTTGATTGCGATTACCCACATGTCGAACGTGCTCGGCACGGTGACGCCGGTCAAGGAAATCTGCCGCATCGCGCGTGAACGCGGCATCAAGGTGCTGGTCGATGGCAGTCAGGGCGCCGTTCACCTGCCGGTCGACGTGCAGGATATCGGCGCCGATTTCTACGTGCTTACCGGCCACAAGCTCTATGGGCCGTCCGGTATCGGCGTACTCTACGGCCGTCACGACCTGCTTGCCGCCATGCGGCCGTTCCAGGGCGGCGGCGAGATGATCGAGGACGTAACCGAGGACAATGTCACCTACAACGAACCGCCGCACCGCTTCGAGGCCGGCACGCCGCCGATCGTGCAGGCGATCGGTCTCGGCGCCGCGATCGACTATGTCGAGAATATCGGCCGCGAGACGATCGCCGCCCACGAGGCGATGCTGCGCGACTATGCGCACGATCAGCTCGGCCGGATCAATTCGCTGCGCATTTTCGGCAATGCGCCTGACAAGGGCGCCATCGTCTCCTTCGAACTGGAAGGCATCCATGCCCACGACGTCTCGATGGTGATCGACCGGGCAGGTGTCGCGGTGCGCGCCGGCACCCATTGCGCCCAGCCGCTGTTGAAGCGGTTCGGCGTAACCTCGACTTGCCGGGCGTCCTTTGGCCTCTACAATACGCGCGAGGAAGTCGACCGGCTGGCAGAAGCACTGGAGAAGGCGAGAGGGTTCTTCTCATGACCATAGAAGAAAGCACTCAAAACGAGACCGCCGAAGAGGTGGTGACCGATGGCAAGGTCGCGGCGCCGAAGGCGTCCGCAATCCCGCCGGACGAGCTCGCCCGGCTGACCGACGACATCATCGCCGCGCTCAAGACCGTCTACGATCCGGAAATCCCGGCCGACATCTACGAGCTCGGGCTGATCTACCGGATCGATATCGAGGACGATCGTTCGGTCAGGATCGACATGACCCTGACCGCGCCGGGCTGCCCGGTGGCCGGCGAGATGCCGGGCTGGGTGCAGAACGCCGTCAGCGCCGTGGAAGGCATCGGCCATGTCGATGTCGAGATGACCTTCGACCCGCCCTGGACGCCCGACCGGATGAGCGAGGAAGCACAGGTGGCGATCGGCTGGTATTGATTCCGCCCGGAATCTTTACCATTTTAGTATGGAATCAAGGTTCGAACCCGGCTGAAAAACGGGAGTACCGACGGAGCAGCGACCATGACAGGTTTCGCAGTCATCAGCCTGACAGACGCCGCAGCCGAGCGCGTGCGCGACATCGTCGATACGCGCGAGGGCGCGGCCGGCGTACGCGTCGGCATCAAGAAGGGCGGCTGCGCCGGCATGGAATATACGGTCGACCTGGTGAATGAGCCCGATCCGAAGGACGACCATGTCAGCCATAACGGCATCGATGTCTGGGTGGCGCCGGAGGCGGCGCTGTTCCTGCTCGGCACCGAGATGGACTACGAGGTCACGACGCTGCGCTCCGGTTTCGTCTTCAACAATCCGAACCAGTCATCCGCCTGCGGCTGCGGCGAATCCGTCGAACTGAAGCCTGCCGACCTGAAGGCGCTGGCCGAAGCGCGCGGCGCGCTCTGATCCTCCTCGTGACGGATGACGATATTCACGATCTGTTCGCCGGCCTCGGCCCGGTGACTGTCAGGCGCATGTTCGGCGGCAAGGGCATCTACCACAACGGGATGATCGTGGCGCTCGAAGTGGACGGAGAAATCCTGCTCAAGGCCGACGCCGCCTCGGCGCCGGAGTTCGCTGCGGCCGGATCGCGCCAATGGCATTACGACGGCAGGAATGCCGAACGGCCCGTGGCGATGCCATACTGGACGATCCCCGACGAGGCCGTCGATGACGCCGAACGGTTCGCCATCTGGGCGGGCAAGGCTTATCAAGCAAGCCTGAGAGCGAAGAAGTAGCGCGCGGCGCCTTATTCGCAGCCTGGCGTCAGACGCTGATCTTCATGAAATCGGGAACATCGTCGCCGAAACCGACCACGGACGGATCCCTGGACGGTTTGTCCTTCGATGCCTTGCCCCTGGCGGCTTCCTTGTCGGTTTTCGCACTGGAACCCGCATCTCTCTTGCGTGCCGCTGGTGCTTCGTCGGCATCCTTGCCGCCCGATCTGGCGGCTCTTCCGCGCGGCTTTGCGCCGGTGTCATCGCCGGCGGCCTTGCCGCGCGCACCGCGTCCGCGCCGGGCCGGCTTTTCCTCGGCCTCGTCGGCTGTCGCCTCGGGCGCGGACAGTTCGCTGCCCGCCCATTCGATTTCCTGGCCGATCAGCTTCTCGACGGCGTCGAGATACTTCTTGTCGGCACGGGTGACGATGGTGAACGCCTTGCCAGAGCGGCCGGCGCGGCCGGTGCGGCCGATGCGGTGGACATAGTCCTCGGCATGGATCGGAACGTCGAAATTGAACACATGGCTGACATCGGGGATGTCCAGTCCGCGCGCCGCCACGTCGGAGGCGACGAGCAGCTTCAGCTTGCCCTCGCGGAAACTGGCCAGCATGGCCATGCGCGCGCGCTGATCCATGTCGCCGTGCAGCGCGCCGGCAACGTAATCGTGCCGGACCAGCGAGCGGAACAGTTCGGCCACGTCGACCTTGCGATTGCAGAAGACGATGGCGTTGGTGAGCGCGTCGCCTTCGGTATCGACGATGCGGCGCAACGTCTCGCGCTTCTCCCACGGCTTGCCGCCGGAACGGACCAGCCGCTGCGTTACCGTCGACGTCACCGAGGCCGGTTTCGATACCTCGACGCGTACCGGCGCCTGCAGGAACTGCTCGGTCAGCCGGGTGATCTCCGGCGGCATGGTCGCCGAGAAGAACAGTGTCTGGCGTGTGAACGGGATCAGTTTGCAGATGCGCTCGATGTCGGGGATGAAGCCCATGTCGAGCATGCGGTCGGCCTCGTCGATCACCAGGATCTCAACACCGGTCAGCAGCAGCTTGCCGCGCTCGAAATGGTCAAGCAGGCGCCCTGGCGTCGCGATCAGCACATCGGCGCCGCGTTCCAGCTTGCGGTCCTGCTCGTCGAACGAAACGCCGCCGATGAGAAGCGCCACGTTGAGCTTGTGGTTCTTGCCGTAGCGGTCGAAATTCTCCTTCACCTGGGCGGCGAGCTCGCGCGTCGGCTCCAGGATCAGTGTGCGCGGCATGCGCGCCCGGGCGCGGCCCTTTTCCAGGCTGGTCAGCATCGGTAGCACGAAAGACGCCGTCTTGCCGGTGCCCGTCTGGGCGATGCCGAGCACGTCCTTGTGCGCCAGCGCATGCGGAATCGCGCCGGCCTGTATCGGCGTTGGCACGGTGTAGCCGGCATCGGTGACCGCCTTCAGGACCTTCTGCGAAAGACCGAGATCGGCGAAGGTGATGTCGGCGGCTTCTGTTTCGGGTTGCGGGGTCTCGGCCATGCCGGAATCGGCGCCTTCGGGCGCGTCGTTTGCAACAGCTGCGGAATTAATGATCGTTACTCGCCTGTTTTCGGGTTTGACATATCCGGCCGTCAGGGCCGCTGCCTCCTCGAGTATTGAACGTGCGGATACGTCGCCGGTTCCCGGATGTCAACCGTGGATGCCGTTGAGAATGCACGGATGGTGAATTGTGGACGTTCCGGAAACAGAAGTGGATTCCGTCGATAGCAGGTCCACGGAAGGCTCCAGTTTCCATTGTGGGGAACCAACGACAAGCGAAGAAAATCTTCCTCTGGTTGCCTGTAGCGGTAAAATGGAGGCCGGCGCGCCCACGACCACCGGCAGTACCGGATCGGCCTCCCGATGAGCAGAGACCGTATTCGCCAGTCTCCGAGCAAACCCGCGCGATATCGCTCGCTGGTGGTGTCGGGGCGGCACGGGTGAACTGCGGGCAAACCGCGTTCTTCTCGAAGGTGTTGTATCTGGGCACTACTTCTCCTGGCCGGTCACTGCTAATGTGAATTTCAACGACGTCAATGTAGCCCAAGATGCGCCCGACCATAGTCTTGGGACAGGCGCACCAGACAGCAATAGGAACCGGCAATGCTATATCGGACAATGAAGTTCCTGCTGGCTTCGGTCGCGGTTTTTGCTTTCACGGCGCCATCGAATGCCGCCGATGACATCGTCCCGGTCACCAGCGTTTACGACTGGTCGGGTGCGTATATCGGCGTGCACGCGGGCGGCGGTTGGGGAGACGCGGATTTCGTGCCGGCCGGCGGCGTTCCGCCTCCCGCCTCGATAAGCATTGATGGATTTTTTGGCGGTGCGCAGGCCGGCTACGACTGGCAGACGGGAAACTGGGTTCTGGGCGGCGTTGTCGATGTGTCCATTTCGGGGATCGATGGCGCCGGCGCATGTCCGGGAGGCGCGGGCCCCGCTGGCTTTACCTGCACCGCCGATATCGACTGGCTGGCGACGGCTCGCCTGCGCGCAGGATATGCCTTTGACAATGTTCTCGTCTACGCGACCGGCGGACTTAGTGTTTCCGACGTCACATACGCCGCATTCGCGACGGCAACCGGCATTCCCGTCGCACCGGGCGAGAAGGATGTCGTGGCGGGTTTCAACATCGGCCTCGGTGCCGAGATGGCATTCAACGAGAAATGGTCGGCGGATTTGCACTATCTGTACCACAACTTCGCCAATACGGGTCTCACGGTCGCAAATTTTGGCGCCGCCGGCACCGGCCGGTTTGATCTGCATACCGTCCAGTTCGGTCTGAACTACCGGTTCTAGACACCGCGCACGATCGGGTGGCGCATTGACCGTGGTATGGACGTCGATCAGTAGCGGAACTGCTCGGCCAGGATGCGTTCGTCCCACGAATGATTGGCATCGAACAGCAGCGTGGCGGTCGACGAGGTCGATTCGCGCACGACGACCGACGAGACCGATTTGACCTCCCAGTGATCGGCGACCGCGTTGACCGGCCGCTTGTCGGCTTCCAGGATGTCGAAGCGCACGGTGGCGCGGTTGGGTACCAGCGCGCCGCGCCAGCGCCTCGGACGGAAGGGACTGACCGGGGTCAGCGCCAGCAGTTCGGCATCGATAGGCAGGATCGGTCCGTGCGCCGACAGGTTGTAGGCCGTCGAACCGGCCGGCGTTGCCACCATGACGCCGTCGCAGATCAGTTCATCGAGCCGCATGTGCCCGTCGATCGAGATCCTGATCTTGGCCGCCTGGTAGGACTGGCGCAGCAGCGACACCTCGTTGATGGCGAGCGCCGTCTCGCTGCCGCCATCGATCGTTTCGGCCACCATCTTCAACGGCCGCAGCGTCTCGGCGGTCGCATCGGCGATACGTTCGCGCAGGTTCTCCTCGCCATACTCGTTCATCAGAAAGCCGACCGAACCGCGATTCATGCCGTAGATCAGCTTGCCCGAATCCATGGTCTGGTGCAGCGTCTGCAGCATGAAGCCGTCGCCGCCGAGCGCCACGATCACGTCCGCCGTCTCCGGATCCGACTGGCCATAGAGCGCGCTCAGATGCACGGCCGCGTCGTGCGCTTCCGGCGCGTCGGAATGGATGAAGGCGATATTGGCGGTCTTGCGGCTCATGGGGCGGTGTTCCGACGGGCACTCGTTGCCTGCCCGGTTAGCACGGGCGGAAGGGCTTTCAAAGCCTGCGTTCGCCGGCTCTGTCGCCGTTTGTCAGGCGGTCCGTAGCGGCAAATCCCTTTACTACGGCGGAAAATGTGCTACCCGTGCCGCCACCGATCGCCTTCGTCGGTTGGGCGACCGACCGGCGGCAGACGGCAATGTGCCCTTGTAGCTCAGTTGGTAGAGCACCTGATTTGTAATCAGGGGGTCGGCGGTTCAAGTCCGTCCGGGGGCACCAATGATTTCAAGTACTTACGCGACTTCACGTGGAACAGGTGCAGAACGTCCGGCGCTTTTCCGACTTTCGTCCGACGTCGGACGGCGGGTTCTGTTCACGACGCGTTCCCGAGCGCGGCGAACGGCCGGTCCTCGGTGAGCAGGTTTTTGGCGCGGGTTTCGATGTCGCGGCCGCCGCGCGCGCATGCGAAATATCGCCTATTGACAGAATTCGGTTCGGCAAATTCATATGCTCAAAACAGGATTGGAGGCGAGGAGACCTTGACCGAGGAGACCTTGACCGAGGAGACCTTGACCGAGGAGACCTTGACCGAGGAGACCTTGACAAGGTCAACAGCATTCAACCGTCGCTTCGTTTCGGGAGACCCGGTTTCCACCGTGGCCTTTGCCGGCATGTGGCCGGTCCATGCCAAAAGGGTCGTCAAGGAGATTGCCGACTTCAAGCCGGGCGAATTCACCTGGCATCCGTAATCCTGAGCCTGGAGACCATGAGGAAACAGGTCCATGAACGGGCGCGATGCTGGGATAGCGACTTGCCCGGTGCGACACAGACCGCTGTCCCGCAACTGCTCCGATCCGACCCCGACATCGTTTCGGACGCTTTTCCCGTCGCCCGGGAACCACTCGCCAACCGCAAACGGCCGGCGCTTTGCGTGTTCGAGAAGGTCGGGCCGGGGTTTGCAAACACCGTGATTGCGGCAAACATGCCGAACGTTCTCCCCGTCATCAAGCGGTTGGCGTTTCAAAGTCTTGCGGGCCCGTTATTCGACCGCCACAAATCGGCGATGTGCGGACAGCCGAGCTTTTCCCCGTCGATCGGAAGGAAGGAGCGGGTGGCGCGCGGAAAGACAGGCCTGGAGGTCGCGCGGATCACCAATCTCTCCGAACACACGATCAATCACTCCCTGGCCAATTCGCTGACCAAGCTGAACGCTTCCAATCGGGTCTACGCCGCCGCATATCGAAGCGGCTGTCGCGCCAAAACTCATCGAAACAGTGATTCCATCGCGGCGATCCAGCTTGCATCCGCCCGATATCGGGCGTCTACTGCAATTCGGCTACAACACCATCCATTGTAAGGAGAAATCGGAATGAAGTTAGTCCCATCGGTTCCCGCGTTCGCGGTTGCAATTTGTGCTGTTGCGGGATGTCATCAGGCGATGGCCGCGGACGAAGCACAGATGATGTCCACCTGCAACACCTATGCCGCCCGGCATCTCGGCGTTTCCACCAGCGATATCGCGACTGTCACATATGAAGGGCAGCGCACCGACGGCACCCATGCGGTCAATGGCGAGACGACGTCCGGGCAAACCTTTCAGTGTTCGTTCAACCGCAGCGGTACGCACGTCGTTCAATGGGTACACACGGCGCCACAGGGATGCCCGGCCGACGTCAGCCAGGCGGACCGTTATCTTTATCCGGATTGCGATTGACGAGCTGATGGCATATCCGCCCCTCGAGCGCCGAGGGGTGGATTTGGCCTGTGGCGGACGTCCGAAACGCGTGACCGCCGGCGCGAAAGAGCTTATGCGCCAAATCGCTTCCATCTGAGCCACTTGAAGACGAACTACCCTTGCGGGGCAAGGTGCCGTCGCCTGCAATGTCGCCCGACGCCAGGCGGCGAAGAGCGCTGCGTCCCGGCCTTTTCCGTGACCGGGTTAGTCCGCTTCCACCGGCACGGCCATGCCTTCCTTCAACGTGTCGAGCACGATCGCCGTCTTGACGTGCTGGACCGATTCATGCGGCAGCAGCACGTCGTTGACGAAGGCCGATAGCGCCTTCAGGTCCGGCGTCACCACCTTGATGATGTAATCCATCTCGCCCGTCAGCGCATGCGCCTCCATCACCTCCGGCAGGCTGCGCACCAGGCGGGCGAATTTTTGCGCGTTGTCGCGGTTGTGCGTCGCAAGCGTCACGGTGATGACGTTGACGAAGCCGAAGCCGAGCTTCTCGCGGTTCAGAACCGCCCGGTAACCCTGGATGTAGCCCTGTTCCTCGAGCTGCGCGCGCCGCCGTGAACATTGCGACGGCGACAGATTGATGCGCTCCGACAATTCCGCGTTGGTCAGCCGCGCATCGGCCTGCAATGCGGCAAGGATTCTGCGGTCGAACGTATCGATGGTCATTATTGCGATGTTTCCGGAAATTTACGCACGAACCGTGAGAATAATCGGCAAAACAGGGGAAGAATGCAAGAAAATTGTGCCTGACTTGCGCAACAATGACGGCCAATCAGATCATTGAGGGAGAAACGAAAATGGGTCCGTTCCCGCATGATGCGCCGCCTGCCGAGATCACCGCGGAAAATCCCGCCGGCACCGACGGTTTCGAATTTGTCGAGTTCGCCCACCCCGATCCGGCCGAGCTCGAAACGCTGTTTTCCCGTATGGGCTATGCGCCGGTCGCCAGGCACCGCACAAAGAACATCACGGTGTGGCGCCAGGGTGACGTCAACTACATCCTCAACGCCGAGAAGGAATCCTTTGCCGATCGGTTTGTCGCTGAGCACGGTCCCTGCGCCTCGTCGATGGCATGGCGCGTGGTCGACGCGAAAAAGGCTTTCGACCACGCGGTCGCCAACGGCGCGGTTCCGTATGAAGGCGACGACAAGACGCTGGATGCGCCGGCCATCGTCGGCATTGGCGGCTCGCTGCTCTATTTCGTCGACAAATACGGCGACAAGGGTTCGGCCTATGACGCGGATTTCCAATGGCTGGGCGCGCGCGATCCCCGGCCCGAGGGTGTCGGTTTCTATTATCTCGACCACCTGACCCACAACGTGTTTCGCGGCAACATGGACAAGTGGTGGGCCTTCTATCGCGAGAAATTCAACTTCAAGCAGATCCACTTCTTCGACATCGAGGGCAAGCTGACGGGCCTCGTCAGCCGCGCGATCACGTCGCCTTGCGGCAAGATCCGCATTCCGCTCAACGAATCGACCGACGACAAGAGCCAGATCGAATCCTATCTGCGCAAATACAATGGCGAGGGCATCCAGCACATCGCCGTCGGTACCGATGCGATCTATGACGCTACCGACAGGCTTGCCGACAACGGGCTGAAATTCATGCCGGGTCCGCCGCAGGCCTACTATCGCATGTCGAAAGAGCGCGTGCACGGCCATGACGAACCGCTCGACCGCATGGCAAAGCACGGCATCCTGATCGACGGCGAGGGTGTCGTCGGCGGCGGCGAGACCAGGATCCTGCTGCAGATCTTCTCCAAGACCGTTATCGGCCCGATCTTCTTCGAGTTCATCCAGCGCAAGGGTGACGAAGGCTTCGGCGAGGGCAATTTCCGCGCCCTGTTCGAATCGATCGAGCGCGAGCAGATCGAAAGCGGCGAAATTTCGCTCGACGCGGCAGAGTAGGGGTATTCACACCCGGAGATAGAGCGTGTCGCCCGCAACGAAGCCGTCGAGGCCCGTGTCGCGGGCGTAGCGCACAAGGTCGCTCAGCCGGTTGATGAAGCCCTTGCCGTTGAAGTTGAGCGACGTATTGCACAGCACGCCATAGCCGGTCTCCTTTTTGAAGGCCGACAGCAGTTCATACATGCGCGTGTTTTCGTCTCGACGCACCGTCTGCGCCCGTGCCGAGCCGTCGACATGGGTAACGGCCTTCAGCGCGTCCGATCTGACCCGCTGGAAATAGAGCATGTGCGGGCTTGGCCCCTGGTGCTCGAACAGCCGGTCGAGCTCGTCTTCCATCAGGATCGGCGCGATTGGGCGGAAACCCTCGCGCTTCTTGATCGCGTTCAGGCGCATGTGCGTTTCGGCCGTAAACGGCGCGGCGATCAGCGAACGGTTGCCGAGCGCCCGCGGGCCGATCTCGTATTTTCCCTGCACCCAGGCAAACACCGCGCCGCCGGCCAGGCGTTTTGCCATGTCGCTCAAATCGAGCGGCAACACCGTGAAACCGGAAAGGTCGGCCTCATTGGCGATGAAGTCCTCGCCGGCATAGACGCTCCAGTCGAGCTTGGCCTTCCCGGTGTGATGCAGCATTGCGTCGGCGGCGGTACCGATCGCCGAACCGGAATCGTTGGCGCAGGGCTGCACGAACGTATCGGCGAACAGGCCGGAACCACGCCACATCGAGTTCCAATCGCAATTGAGGCCGCAGCCGCCCGAGATCAGCAGCGGCAATCCGTCCGTGAGGTTTTTTTCCGCATAGCGGCGGAAGCGTTCGAAAATCTCGGTCTGGAAACGGCGCGCGAGGTTGCGGAAATCCTGACTGTCGAGCCCGATATCGAAAAACGGCGTGTCGGTGAAACCCGCCTTGCGCAGCGGCGCCTTCGTTGCGTCCCAGTCGAGCAGTCGCTCGACAAGCGTGCGTTCCTCCGGCGTCTCCGCCGTTTCGTGGCCAAAACCCGCCAGCGCCATCAGCTTGCCGGCGTCTTCGCGGCGCGATTTGCGTGCATCGGCCGGATAGCACGGGTCGGCAAGCCCGTAGAGAAAACCATACTTGTGCCCGGGTCCGGTCATCGGCGTGCCGAGACGCGTGACGTTCAGCTTCTCGTCGACATGATAGAAGGCGCCGATCACGCCTTCCCACACCAGCGCATAGCACGGCTCGCCCTGCGGCCAGGGCGACATGGCATAGCTGCCGATGATGTGCGAACGCTCGTGCGACGAAGAGAAGTGACGGATGTCGCGGCCCGCAAGCTTGTAGGGCACATCGGTCGACAAGGCCGTGTCGGCGCCGAAATAGCCGCTGCCGATCGGGTCGGCCATCGGCCGGAACGAGCGCATCCAGCCGGAAACCGCAACGATATCGACTGGTCCGTCGGCGAGCGATAGGCCGTGAAGCAGCAACTCGCTGCTGATCGGCGCGTATCGCGGACCGGAATCCTTTTCCGCCTCGATCGAGAATGCGAGCCGGCCGTCCTCGACCAGCGCCACATGGCCGTCATGGCCGGGTTTGTAGGCAAAAATCCGCATGGAAATGGTGGAAACGGGATCAGCCGCCGACCACGCGCAACTCCGGCCGCTCCACATCGGCATAATGCGGTGCCTCGGCGATCGACCGCCCGATGCTGACATAGGTAAATCCGTAGCGGGCGGGCTCCTTGCGCTTGTGCACATTGCGCAGGTCGATCATCAACGGATGCGCCATCGCCTCGCGCAGCCGCACGAGGTCGAGCGCGCGCAGCACGTTCCATTCCGTGGCGATCACCACCGCATCGGCATCGTGCGCCGCCAGATAGGGGTCGCAGGCCCAGTTCACTTGTTCGAGGCCGTCGCTGTCCCGCGGGGCCTGGGGGTCGAACGCGCGGACCACGACGCCGGCCGCGAGCAATGCCGAAACGATCTCGATGGAGGGCGACTCGCGCACATCGTCGGTGTCCGGCTTGAAGGTGATGCCGAGAATGGCGACCGTCTTGCCGCGGGGTTGCGGACCGAGCGCCGCCAGCACGCGTCGCGCCATGTCCTTCTTGCGCTCCTCGTTGACTAGAACAGTGGTCTCGACCAGACGCTGCGGCGCGCCGACGGAACTGGCGAACGCGGCAAGCGCCCTGCTGTCCTTCGGAAAACACGAACCGCCGAAGCCGGGTCCGGCGCGCAGGAAGCGATCGCCGATACGTTCGTCCAGCCCCATGATGTCGGCAACCTCCATCACGTTGGCGCCGGTCTTCTCGCAAAGGTCGGCGATCTCGTTGATGAAGGTCACTTTCATCGCCAGGAAGGCGTTGGAGGCGTATTTGGCCAGTTCCGCATCCTCCAGCGAGGTGATGCGGATGGGTGTGCTTTGAAGCTTCAGCGGCCGGTAGACATGCTCGGCCACGTCACGGCCGCGTTCGTCATGCGTGCCGATCACCACCCGATCCGGTCGCATGAAATCGTCGACCGCCGATCCTTCGCGCAGAAACTCCGGGTTGGAAACGACGGAAAAGTCGAGATCCGGCCTGAGCTCGGCGATCTTCTTGCGGACTTTCGCCGCCGTACCGGCGACGACGGTGCATTTGACGATGACAACCGCGCCCCGCTTGAGGTTGGGTGCGATCTCGTTGACGGCGACAAAGAGGTGGCTGAGATCGACATCGGCGCCGTTTTCCGCCGACGGCGTGCCGACCGCGATGAACACGACATCCGCGTCGCTTGTGGCTTCGCCGACATCCGTCGTGAAATGAAGGCGCTGCGCGGCGGAATTGGTGCGAAGCATCTGTTCGACGCCCGGTTCGTAGATCGGGCAGACATTGTTGCTCAGCGCCTCGATCTTGGCGTCATCCTTGTCGACGCAGGTCACGTCGAAACCGAATTCCGACAGGCATACCCCGGTGACAAGGCCGACATAGCCGGTGCCGATGATTGTGATTTTCACTGGACTGGAAACCTTTTTCCCCGAATTGCCGGAACCTAACCACACGCAGCACCGACTGGCCAAATGTTTTTTCCGCGAACGGCGACCCAGATAGGTATGCCGGCGTGGCTTGCCAATAGCGCCGGATCACGACTTGCCAACAGTTTGGTGAACGCTTACGCGGTGGACGATCGAAAATCTCCCGGAACACAATGAAAGGCCGGAATCCTTGTCGAACGCCGAGCACGGAACCATTCTTGTTACCGGAGCCGCCGGCTTCATCGGCTTTCACGCCGCCTCCCGCCTGCTGCAAGAAGGCTTCACTGTAGCCGGTGTCGACAGCCTGAACGACTACTACGACCCGCGGCTGAAGCGGGCCCGCCTCGAACAATTGGCCATGTCGACGGATTTTGCCTTCCGGCATCTCGATCTTGCCGACCGGGCGGCGACCGAGGCGCTGTTTGCGGATCTTCGGCCGAGCCATGTGCTGCATCTGGCCGCCCAACCGGGCGTGCGCTACTCGATCGACCACCCGCATGCCTACCACGACGGCAACGCGACTGCCTTTCTCAACGTGCTCGAGGGCTGCCGCCATGCGGGAACCGCGCACCTGACCTATGCCAGCTCCAGTTCCGTCTACGGCAACAATCCGAAGACGCCCTATCGCGTCGGCGATCCGGTGGACCGGCCGATCAGCCTTTACGCCGCCACCAAGCGCGCCAATGAGCTGACCGCGTACGCCTACAGTCACCTGTTCGGCCTTACGGTCACCGGACTGCGGTTCTTCACCGTCTACGGTCCGTGGGGACGACCGGACATGGCGGTCTTCCTGTTTACCGAGGCAATCAAGGCTGGCCGGCCGATCAACGTGTTCAACCATGGCGACATGCGTCGCGATTTCACTTATGTCGATGATATCGTCGAGGCGACCTGCCGTGTGTTGCTATCGCCGCAGGCGCCGGCCCGCGCCGACAATGGCGGCGAGGGCGAGACGCCGTACCGGCTCTACAATATCGGCAACAACCGACCCGAAGTTCTCGGCGACCTGATCGCGGCGCTGGAGGACCTTATCGGCAGGCGGGCGGTCAGGCGCGAATGCGACATGCAGCCGGGCGACGTCCACCAGACATTCGCCGATACCGGCCCGTTGGAGCGCGATTTCGGCTTCAGGCCGTCGACGCCGCTGCGCGAAGGCCTGAAGCGCTTTCTCCTGTGGCATGACGCCTATGCCGGCAATGGTTGAGCCGTTTCGACCGCCACATCCGGTCTATCTGGTGCGCCACGGACGCACCGCGCTCAACGCCGAAGGCCGGTTTCAGGGCGGGCTCGACGAACCGCTGGACCCGGAAGGGCTCCGCCAGGCCGGAAGGATCGGCGACAGGCTCACCGCCATGTTCGGACGGCAACAACGCTCCCGCATCGGCCTGTGGACATCGCCGCTCGTCCGGGCGTCGCAGACGATGGAGGTGATCGCCGACCGGCTCGGGCGCGCGCGAAGCGAAATATCCGTCGCCGCCGGACTCGCCGAAATGTGCTTCGGCCGCTGGGAGGGCCTGACCACCGACGAGGTCAGGCAACGCTTTCCCGAGGAGCGCAAGCGGCGCAGGGAGGATCGGTGGAATTTCGCCGTCGATGGCGGCCATTCCCATGCCGATCTCGCCCGCCATTTTGGCCGATGGGTCGACGGCTTGAGCGGCCCGGCGCTCGCGGTCACGCACCTTGGCGTGATGCGCGCCGCCTCGGTTGCGTGCGGCGGGCGCGACCGGGAAGCAGCGCTTCGCGCCGTTCCGGACCGCGATGCGGTCTGGCTGTTCTCCGCCGACGGTTTGACGGAACTGTGACGCCGCCGATTGCCGCGCAACCCGAGATCGGCCGATTTTGCAACTTGAAACGATCCGTGAAACCGGATTTGGTGGCGCCATGGCCGATCGCATGACCGACATGCTGCGCATCAAGGATCTGCGGATTTCGATCGCGGTGAGCAATACCGAGATCGAGGTGGTCAAGGGCGTGGGCTTTCGTATTCCGCGCGGCAAGACGGTGTGCCTGGTGGGCGAATCGGGCTCGGGCAAGACCATCATCGCCCAGGCGATCATGGGTATCCTGCCCAAGGTGGCGCGCATCAGCGGCGGATCGATCGAGTTCGACGATCCGGAGCGCGACGGTCCGGCCTGCGACATCGCCGGGTTCGACCGCAATGGCCCCGAAATGCTGAACCTGCGCGGCGGGCGCATCTCGATCATTTTCCAGGAACCGATGACCTCGCTGTCGCCCGTGCATACCATCGGCAACCAGATCGAGGAGGCGCTGCTGCTGCATCGCGACGTCGCCAAGGGCGATGCGCGGCCGGCCACCGAGGAAATGCTCAAACTGGTCGGCTTTCCCGATCCCCACCGCGCCTATGACATGTATCCGATGGAGCTTTCCGGCGGGCTGCGCCAGCGCGCCATGATCGCCATGGCGCTGATCTGCCATCCGGCGCTGCTGATTGCCGACGAGCCGACCACCGCGCTCGACGTCACCATCCAGGCGCAGGTCTTGGCCGTGCTGAAAGACCTGCAGAAGAAGCTCGGCATGTCCATGTTGCTGATCACCCACGATCTCGGCGTGGTCGCCAACATGGCCGACGAAGTCGTGGTCATCTATCGCGGCGAGGTCATGGAGGCCGGCCCGGTCGATGCGATCTTCACCGATCCTCAGCACGACTATCTGAAGGCGCTTCTGGCCGCCGTGCCGCGCCTCAGGATGGAGCCCGGCGAGAAGCTGCGCGCGCTGCGCGAGATCGACGAGGCGCTGCCGGAATCCATGATCAGGCGCAACCCGGCGGGTGAGGGCGACCCTCCGCTTCTCTGCGTCCGAAACCTGAGCAAGACCTATGCGTCGAAGAAGGGTGGCGGCCTTTTCGGCGGCGGCACGGCCAAGGTGCGCGCCGTCAACAATGTCAGTTTCGAAATCCGGCGCGGCGAGTGTTTCGGCCTCGTCGGAGAAAGCGGCTGCGGCAAGTCTTCGCTGAGCAAGCTGCTCTGCCGCGCGATTACCGCCGATTCCGGTGGTATGGTCTTCGACAATGGCGGCGGTCCGGTCGATATCGGCGCGCTGTCGGGACGGGAACTGGACCGGTTCCGCACCCGAATCCAGATGGTGTTCCAGGACCCGTTCTCCTCGCTCAGCCCGCGCTCGACGATTCTCAACACGCTGCGCGAACCGCTTGAAATCCACGGTATCGGCGACAAGGCTTCGCGCACCGATTGGGCCGGCGATCTCTTGCGCATGGTCGGGTTGCCGAAGTCGGCGACCAATCGATATCCGCATTCGTTCTCCGGCGGCCAGCGTCAGCGCATCGGCATCGCGCGGGCGCTGGCGGTCGAACCCGATCTGCTGCTTTGTGACGAGCCGGTCTCCGCGCTCGACGTTTCGGTGCAGGCGCAGATCCTCAACCTGCTGACGCGGTTGCGCCGGGAACTGGGCCTGACGCTGATCTTCATCTCCCACAATCTGGCGGTGGTGAACTACGTCGCCGACCGGGTGGCGGTGATGTATCGCGGACGCATCGTCGAGATCGCGCCGCCGGCGGTGCTGTTCGATAATCCGGTGCATCCCTATACCAGGCGGCTGATTTCTGCCATTCCGACGATCGAGCTAGACCGCAGGCTCGACCTCGATCATTTGCGTGTCGGTGTCGGGCAGGACGAGGAGGACGGCTGGAACGACGACTTCCGCATCGCGCCCGACGACAGGACGGCCGCTCTTGTTGCGGTTGCCGACGGTCATCTCGTGCTGAAAAAGACTTCCGGAAAAACGGAGCTCGTTGCCGCATGAACGGGCGTTTCCGTACAGTCTGGCTTGCGTTGCTTTCCGTGCTGACCCTGTGGTTGTTGTCTGCGGTGGCGGCCGGCGCGGAGCGGCTTGCCGAGCCGCCGATCCTGGCGGCGAAAGTGGCCGCCGGTGACCTACCGCCGATGGCTGAACGGCTGCCGCTGTCGCCGAAGGTGATCGACTTCGCGGCCGAGGGAAAGACCGTCGGCACCTATGGCGGGCGCATCCGCATGCTGATGGGCGGCGCCAAGGACATCCGTATGATGACCGTCTACGGCTATGCGCGGCTGGTCGGCTTCAACCGCGATCTGGAGATCGAGCCCGACATATTGCAAGATCTCGAGGTTGAGGACGGCCGCATATTTACGCTGCACATTCGTCCCGGTCATCGCTGGTCGGACGGCCATCCGTTCACCGCCGAGGACTTCCGTTATTGGTGGGAGGACGTAGCCAACAACAAGGAGCTTTCGGGCGGCGGCCCGCCGCAGGAAATGCTGGTCGACGGCCGCCCGCCGCGCTTCGAGGTCATCGATGACCTGACGGTGCGCTATGAGTGGCACGCACCCAATCCGCTGTTTCCGCTGTCGCTGTGCGGCGCAAGTCCGCTGTTCATCTTCATGCCGGCGCATTACCTGAAGCAGTTCCACATCAACTATGCCGACGCCGACAGGCTGCAGGCGCTCGCAGAAGAAAACCAGGCACGAAACTGGGCCGCGCTGCATACCAGGCTGGCGCGCCAGTACCGGCCGGAAAATCCCGATCTGCCGACGCTCGATCCGTGGCGCAACACCACCGCCGGGCCGTCAACGCGCTTCGTGTTCGAGCGCAATCCCTATTTCCACCGCGTCGATCCCGACGGCCGGCAGCTTCCCTATGTCGACGAGGTGGTGCTCGATATCGGCTCGGCCGACATCGTGCCTGCCAAGACCGGCGCCGGCGACAGCGATCTGCAGGCTCGTTACCTGCGTTTCGACAACATAACTTTCCTGAAGCAGGCCGAAAAACACCAGGAGTTCCGCGTCCATCTCTGGAGGGCCGGCGTAAGCTCGCAGATCGCGCTCTATCCCAATCTGAACGTCGCCGATCCGGTGTGGCGCGAGGTCGTTCGCAATGTCGATTTCCGTCGCGCGCTGTCAATCGGCATCGATCGTCACGAGATCAACCAACAGCTCTATTTCGGCCTGGCCAGACCCGGCGGCAACACCGTGCTTCCGATGTCGAAGCTCTACGATAACGCCCGCGATACGGCCTGGACCCGCTACGACCCCGATGAAGCCAACCGGCTGCTCGACGGCATCGGGCTTGACCGGCGCGACGATGACGGCTTCCGTCTGCTACCCGACGGCCGACGTGCCGAGATCATCGTCGAGAGCGCCGGCGAGAGCACCGAGGAGACCGATGCGCTCGAACTGATCGGCTATCACCTGGCCGATATCGGCATCAAACTGCATACCCGCACATTGCAGCGCGATATTCTGAGACGCCGCTTCCTGACCGGCGAAACGCTGATGTCGATAGCCTCGGGCCTGAACGTCGGAATGGCCGCACCCGACCTGAACCCGGAGGAGCTGGCGCCCGTCTCCGCCGCGCAGCCCAACTGGCCGGTTTGGGGACAGTATGTCGAGACCGGCGGCAAGGCGGGCGAACCACCCGATCTGCCGGCTGCCGGGCAGTTGTTGGACCTCTACGAGAAATGGCGCGGTTCGCGCGACAGCGCCGTTCGGCGGTCCATATGGAAGGAAATGCTTGGAATCTATGCCGATCAGGTGTTCTCGATCGGTATCGCTGGCGAAACCATCCAGCCGGTCGTGATCAACAGCAGCCTGCGGAACATTCCGGATGAGGGCGTCTATTCATGGGCGCCGACCGCCTATTTCGGCATCTACCGGCCCGACACCTTCTGGTATGGGGATCAGGACCGGTGATCCGCTACATCGCGATGCGGATGCTGGCCATGGTGCCGACGCTGGTCATCGCCAGCATGCTGATTTTCGCGATCATCGAATTGCCGCCAGGCGACTATTTCGAAAGCTACGTCGCCGAATTGCAGGCCTCCGGCGAAACCGTCGACCCGGCGAAGATCGAGTTCCTGCGCAACGAGTACGGCTTCGACAAACCGTTGTGGCAGCGCTATCTCGGCTGGGTCGGCGGCATGTTCCACGGCGATTTCGGCTATTCGTTCGAGTATGAGCGGCCGGTCTCCGAGCTCATCGGCAATCGCCTGTTCCTCACCGTCCTGCTGTCGTTCGCCACCATCATCTTCACCTGGCTGGTCGCGTTCCCGATCGGGATCTATTCCGCCACCCATCAGTACAGTTGGGGCGATTACAGCTTCACCTTCCTCGGCATGCTCGGTATCGCCGTGCCCAATTTCCTGCTGGCGCTGGTGATGATGTATCTCGCCAACATCTGGTTCGGCGTATCGATCGGCGGGCTGATGGACCCGGACTATGTCGACCAGCCGATGACGTTCGCCAAGATGGGCTCGATCCTCGGGCACATGGTTATCCCGGTCATCGTCATCGGCACGTCGGGAACGGCGGCGATGATGCGGCGCATCCGCGCCAACCTGATGGACGAGTTGCAGAAGCAGTATGTGGTGACCGCACGCGCCAAGGGGCTGGGGCCGCTGAAGACGGTGCTCAAATATCCGTTCCGCATGTCGCTCAACTTCTTCATCGCCGATATCGGCAACATCCTTCCGTCGGTCGTCTCCGGCGCCGAGGTCGTGGCGATCGTGCTGTCGCTGGAAACCACCGGGCCGCTGCTGATCTCGGCGCTGCGGAGCCAGGACATGTATCTGGCCGGTTCCTTCCTGATGTTCCTGGCGGTGCTCACCGTCATCGGCGTGCTGATCTCCGACATCGCGCTGGCCATCCTCGATCCGCGTATCCGGTTGCAGGGCAGGGCAAGCAAATGACCGGCTCGCCTCTTCCCGAAAACGGCGCGCCGCTTGGCCATTATGTCTCGCGCGATGCGTTCGATCCGCATCTGGAGGAAAAACTCAGTCCGGAACTGGAAAGATACTACCAGGCTTCCCAGCGCCGGCTGATGTGGTGGAAGTTCAAGAATCACCGGCTGGCCTATTGGTCCGGCGTGGTTTTGCTCGCCTTCTACATTGTCATCGCGTTTGCCGAGTTCATCGCGCCCTACGATCTGGCCCATCGCCACGCCGACTACATCTACGCCCCGCCGCAGGGCATCTCGATCGTCCATGACGGCAGGCTCGCCATGCCCTTCGTCTATGGACGCAGCCAGGAACTCGACATGGAGTTGCTGAAGCGCAACTACTCCGTCGACAAGACCAGGCGGTATCCCGTCCGCCTATTGTGCAAGGGCGATCCCTACGAGTTCTGGGGACTGGTCCCCATGGATCGGCACCTGTTCTGTGCTGAAGGCGACGGTACCATTTTCCTGCTCGGGACCGACCGGCTCGGCCGCGACATGTTCTCGCGTATCGTCCACGGCGCGCGCATCTCGCTGACCATCGGCCTCATCGGCATCGCCGTCAGCTTCATCCTCGGCATCACCATCGGCGGGCTCGCCGGCTACTACGGCGGCTGGGTCGACATGGTCGTGCAGCGCGTCATCGAGGTGCTGCAGTCGATCCCGAGCATTCCGCTGTGGCTGGCGCTTGCCGCGATCCTGCCTGTGACCTGGAGCCCGATCCTGATCTATTTCGGCATCACCATCATCCTCGGTCTGCTCGACTGGACCGGCCTGGCGCGGGCGGTGCGTTCGAAACTATTCTCGCTGCGCGAGGAGGACTATGTGCTTGCAGCCCAGCTTCTCGGCGCCAAGCCGAAGCGGATCATCGCGCGCCACCTGATACCGGGCTTCATGAGCCATCTGATCGCGTCTGCGACGATCACCATCCCGACGATGATCCTGGGCGAGACTTCGCTGAGCTTCCTCGGTCTCGGCCTGAGACCGCCGGTCACGAGCTGGGGCGTGCTGCTGAAGGAGGCGCAGACGATCAATGTCGTCGTGCTCTATCCGTGGCTGCTCTTGCCCGTGGTGCCGGTGATCGTCGTCATCCTGGCCTTCAACTTCCTCGGCGACGGCTTGCGCGACGCGGCCGATCCTTACCATTGACCCGGGTCGGGCAGATCAGGAGCGGCCGAGCAGTGGATCGAGGGCTGTGCGCAGCGTCCCGGCCGCGGCCCGGATATCATGCTTCTCGCGCACATGTTCGGCTGCCGCCGTGCCCATCCGCTTTCGCAACGCCGTATCGGTGATCAACCGCTCGAGCGCGTCGCCATAGGACGCGACATCGCCTTCCGGCGTCAGCAGGCCGGTCTGTTCGTCCGCGACCGTCAGCGGCACGCCGAGCGAGTTGAACGCGGCGACCGGCAGGCCCTGCGACTGCGCTTCCAGGAAGACCAGGCCGATTGCCTCGCGAAAGCCCGGCCAGGCGAAGATGTCGCCGCGCCTGAACCAGGCGAGTACCTCGCCGCGGGCGATCGCACCGGTTAGGTGCAGCCGCTCGGGTTCGAGCCAGTCGAAGGCGGCCTCGATCTCCGCATGGGCCGGGCCGTCGCCGATGATCGCCAGGTTCCATCTGAGCGCCCGGCAACGACGAAGCGAGGCGGCGAGCGCAAGATAGGACTCGGTCTTGGCGCCGGGCCGCATCATGCCGACGGCGATCAATAGCGGGGCGTCATCGGCAAACCGGAACTCAGGCGCGGTGGCGGCGAGTGCGTCGAACTCGTCGAGATCGATGAACGGCGGTAGTCGCCGGATCGTCGCCGGATCGGTCTGAAAGCTTTCCAGATAGGCAAAGTCTGATTGTTTGAGGCAGAAATTGACCGCCGCCCGCCTGACTGCGGCCTGTACCTCAAGGCGGGCATCGGCCCAGTCGGCGTCGGTCGCCTGGCGTGTGCGGCAGGCTTCGGCGGTCACGTAGGGCAGGGCGAAGGTGTCGGCCATTTGTGGGCCGATCCAGTCGGGCGCCTTGCAATAGGGATGGTAGGTGAACCAGAGTCGCGGCCGGTCGGCGGGCGCGCGCGCGTGCCAGTCGGCCTTCAACCGCGCCAGTTCCGCCGCCGCGGATTTCCTGCGCTCGGCGAACAGGTCCGCCGACGGCCGCTTCTGATAGGCGATTTTGCGCGAGGCGATCTCCACCTCGTAGCCGGCGCGCTCCAGCGCGCGCACCATTAGCCGAGCGATCTCGCGGTCACCGGAAGGGATCGGATGGTCCGGCGGCTTGATCGGCGCGTAGAAGGCAATACGCGGTTTCACGGTCGCTCCGCCAGAATTTGCGAGACCAGGCGCGCGGTTTCCGCTGCACCGCCGAGATCGACCGGCGGAGGCGCGGTACGCTGCCGCTCCATTGCCCGGTCGATCGCCGTCGCCAGCTTCGCCGGTGTCTGTTCGGCCGGGTCGAGGCGCGCCGCATAGCCTTTGCGGTCGAGCAGTTCGGCCCGGCGCAACTGTTCCGTCTCGGTGCCGTCGGCAAGCGGCACGACGATGGCGCGGCAACCGGTGGCGAAAATGTCGGCCGTGGTATTGTAGCCGCAGCGCGAGATCGACAGTTCGGCGGCCGCCATCGCGGAAGCCAGGTCGGGCAGGAACGTGCACAGTTCGACATCGCCGGTCAGCGCACTTTCGAGCGCGACGCGGTCCTTCTCGGCAAAACCGAGGCCGGTAACGATGCACCAGCGCGCATCGGCCAGCTTCGAAAGCGGTTTTGCGCCGGCCGCGGCGAAAAGGAGTTCGCGGCCGAGCGCACCGCCGCCGACGCTGACAACGACATCGAACCGCTCGCTTGCCGACGCCGGAGGCATTGGCGGTTCCGGCGCGACGATGCCGGTATGGCGAACCATGTCGACGATCTCGGTATAAAGCGGAAAGGTCAGGTCGAGGCCGGCGAAATCCGGATCGCCGTGGACCAGCACATGGTCGAAATGCGTTTTGAGCGTCGCCACCGTCTCGCGGTCGCGGCCGGGTTTGCGGTTTTCCTGCAGGATGTCGCGCACCGAGGCGATCACGACAGGCGGCTTTGCCCGCCGCTTCGCCGCCTCAAGAAGCGGCATCAGCTCGAAACGCATCTGCCTCCGGCCGAAAGGGAATGCCTCGGTTATGAGAGCGTCGTGACCGCCCGCTTCGAAAACGGTAAGCAGCATGTCGCGGCGCCGCGCCTTGTAATCGTCACCGGCCGGCTTGCCGTCGCCGTCCTCCAGATCGTTGAAGACGGAGGTTCCGGCTTTCAGCGGCGGCAACAGATGGACCATGGCGCCGGCGGCGTCGAAATTGGGGATCGGCAGCCCGCCATGGATGAGGTCGACCGTGTGGCCGGCATCGACCAGCGCCCGGACGATGCGCATGGCGCGGAACACATGGCCGACACCCATCAGGTGCTGGACGTAGAACAGGATGCGCCGGGTCACCGTCTTACACCCCTGTGGCCGGCCCGACGCCCGACCGGCGGAAAAGGTCGGTCAGCTTGCCGATGGTCCGGCGGTTGTCGAACTCGTTTCTGACCCGCTTCGCTGCCGCCTTGCCGAGCGCCTTTCGCAGCGCCGGATCGCGCGCCAGCCGTTCGATCGCCGCGGCCAGGGCGGCGCTGTCGTCCGGCGGCACCAGCAGGCCGTTTTCGCCATCGTTGAACATCTCGACGATGCCGGAAATCGGCGTCGACACGCAGGCAAGCTCCTGGCTCGCCGCTTCCACCAGCACGTTGGGCAGGCCGTCGCGGTCGCCATCGGCTGCGATGCGGCAGGGTAGCACGAACATGTCGCTCGTGCGGTAGCGGGCGATCACCTCGGTTTGCGGCTGCGAGCCGGCAAACGTCACCCTTGCGTCGAGCCCCAGGCGGTGAGCCTGCGCCTTTAGCTCATCCGACAGCACGCCGCCGCCGACATGGGTCCAGTGCCAGTGCAGGTCGCCCGGCAGCAGGGCGAGCGCATCGAGAAGCGTGTCGAGCCCCTTCTTTTCGACAGCGCGCCCGACGGTGACGATCTCGACGGCGTTGTCGGCCGAGCCGCCGTCGCGCGCCGACGACTGCGCATCGGGAGGCGGAAAGCGTTGCAGGTCGAGCCCGTGATAGACAAGGTGGACGTCGCCGGGGCGTTGCGTCAGCGATTGCAGGTGGCGGTGGCCGGAGCCGGTGCAGGTCGCCGTCCAGGTCGCCGAATCGAGCTTTTCGGCAAGTTCCCAGTCGGGCGACGTCCAGATGTCCTTGGCGTGTGCCGAGCAACTCCATTCAAGCCCGGTCATCATGTGCGCATAGCGAGTTACCGAGCCCGGCGTGTGGATGAAGTGGCCGTAGAGCCAGCCGGTATCCGTCGGCAGTTCGGCGGCCAGCACCAGCGCCTGGCCGAAGCGCCGGCCGCGATTGGCGGTGAAATCGCGCCTGACATCCTTCAACCATGTCTTCACGGCCTTGCGGTAGCCGGGCATGCGTCGCGCGCTCCACCAGCCGCGCAGCACCCGTATCGGCTCCTGGTAGAGATATTCCGGCAGATAGGTCACCGGCGCGGCGATCTCGCCATGCACCGGATGGGTCTTCTTGTCGGTCGGGTGGCGCATCGAATAGAGGCGCAACGAAAAGCCGGCGCGCTCCAGTTCCAGCAGTTCCTGGGCGATGAAGGTCTCCGACAGGCGCGGGTAGCCCTTAAGGACGACGGCGACGACGGAACTCATGACGTGCCCGCCACCGCGCGGCCTCCGGCGATCTCGGCGATGCGCCCGCCGAGCTGATCGAGACCGTCGAAAGCGAACGGTTGCGGGGCCGCCGAGGGTCGCGGCCCGTCGGGTAGGGCGTTGATTGCGGCCGCCAGCTTTTGTGCATTGTCCGCCTCTCTCGAACGGATCAGGCGCGCCGCGCCGAGTTCGGCGGCGCGTTTCGCCCTGATGAACTGCTCGAGTCGCGGCTGTTCGCGCGGCACGAACAACACCGGCCGGTCTGCCTCCAGCACCTCGCAGAAGGTGTTGTAACCGCACATCGCGACAACGCCGCTGGCGCCGGCAATCAGCGGTGACGGGTCTGCCTGGAAGTCGATCACCCGCACGTCGGCAAGCCGGCTCGCGCGCTCGGCAAGCTCGCCGCGCGCTGCCGGCGCCATCAACGGACCGGGCAGAAGCGCCAGCGGCCGGCGAACCGGGTCGTCGCATTCGCAGGCCGCCAATACCTGGTTCATCAGCCCTTCGCCGTCCTCGCCGCCGCCGGCCGTGACGAGGATGTAGCCGTCCGCACCTCCGGTTGCCGATGCCGCCCGCCCGCCGGACCTCGCATGGCTGCCGAGAAAGCCGACATTGCGGCAGGTGGACAGGACGTCCCGCGGCAGGTCGAGGCCGTCGAGTGGGGCATAGAACCAATCCGGACCGTATATCCAGATCTCGTCATAGAGGCCGGGCAGGCGCTGTGTAACGCCGCGCCTATCCCATTCGACCCGGAGCCTGTCGCCGTCGTCGAGCACGTCGCGCAGGCCCAGTACCTTGTAGGTTCCGGCGCGCCCGAGCAGGCGCAGCGTCTCCTTCAACTCACCAAGCAGGCCCAGCGGCTCCTTGTCGGCAATGAAAATGTCCGGGCAGAATTCGGCAACCGCGCGCTCCAGAACGGCTGCCCTCTGATTGAGGAGGGCGGCGAGCGGCAAATCCGCATCAGGCGAACGATAGCTGCCGTCATCGAGCTTGGTTACGGCCGGCAGCCGGACGGTTTCCATGCCGTCGAGCGGCGGAAAGCGCCCGGCTAGATCCGATCCGGTGGCGAGTATTATGCGCGCGCCCGCGACCGAACGTAGGATGGCGTCGGCGATCTTCCGGTTGCGGCGCAGGTGACCGAGACCGAACGTATCGTGGGAATAGAGCAGTATTCGCGGAGATCGGTTCAAAGCCAGCCCGAACGTCAGGTTTTGCCTGTGCTATAGTAGATAGCGTTGTCGAAGAAAACGGTGCGCGGGCCAATTGTCGCCGGTCGCGGCGTTTTGGAAACGATGCGGCGCAGGCGGCGCTGGTGCCTCCCCGGCCTTTTTTGACGACCGGCGCCCGCCGCCAAT
The DNA here is from genome assembly GCA_041397625.1 of Rhizobiaceae bacterium. Classification (GTDB taxonomy): domain Bacteria; phylum Pseudomonadota; class Alphaproteobacteria; order Rhizobiales; family Rhizobiaceae; genus JAWKWH01. The sequence goes on along the minus strand of JAWKWH010000002.1, from coordinate 328,595 downwards.
TACGCCAATTTGATTGCAATTGAGCGACACGGCCACTTATTTGTAGGGAAAATGCGCCGGATTCGGCGCGATCAAGGCCGGGTCGGAACCCGGACGGGCAGGGAGCAGATGGGAATTTTCCGGTTCGACAAAGGTTTGGGGCTGGCGCTTGCATTGGTGTTTTCGTTGCTGGCGACGGCGCTCCTGACGCCGGCGCCGGCAGCGGCTCAGTCGGTTCTCGACGTTTTCGATTCCGGCTCATCGACGGATGCGAGCGATCTCGACACGCTGATCGGCAAGGCGCGCGAGGGCGGTTCGACCATCGTGATCATCAATCCGCCCGGCGGCGACGAGGAGAAGGTTGAGGAAAAGCACATGCCGATGACCAGCGCCGCACTCCTGCAGGCGCGCGAGAACCTGCGGCGGATGGTCATCAATTCCAGGAATTTTTTCAAAGAGTTCGACGAAACGCTTAAAGCGGCAAGCCCGGACGGTTCGTTGATGTGGATCGTCACCGCTGTGGTCACGGCGGTTGGCGGCATGATGATCGGTCTCGGTATCTACAAGCTGATCACCGGTTTCCTGCAGGAGCATTTCCAAGCCTTTCGCGACAGGCCCAACCCGTCGCGATCGCAAAAACTCTCCTATCTGTTGTTGCGCTCCTCTTTGCTGCTTGTATCGACGGCAATCATGTTCGGCGTCACCATTTTGGTCGCCGTCATTTTCGATACCGGCCACGAACCGACTCGGATGACCATCTACACGCTGGTGCTCAGCTACGCCACGTACCGGATCCTGCGCTACGTGATCTTCCTCAACGTGTTCGTACCCGACGCGCCCAATATCCGCATGATCAATCTTGGTGACGAGCGGGCGCGAAAGACCTATCGCGACTGGTACGTCGTGATTGCGATTTCCGTCGTGCTGTTTGGCTTCTGCCAATGGCTGTTCGGCCTCGGCGTCAGCCGCGACATACACAGTTTCGCATTCATCGTCGCATCGGGCCTAGGCGCCCTTATGGTCGGTTTCATATCCGCCGTTCACCGTCATGACTGGGTACAGGTCATCCGCGGTCGCGAGGCGACCGGCGAGAAGGCCAGAATCCTCGAATTGCTCGGCCGGGCCATGCTGCCGGCTATCCTGATCTATCTCGCGGTGGCCTGGGCCGTGACCACCTACCGCCTGGCGCTCGACCTGCCCGACGGATACGTCCTGGTCGCGGCTCCGATCATCATCTTCGTCGCCGCGATATTCGCCTATGGTCTTTCGATCTTTCTCCTAGATCTGATCTACGAGCGTCGCGAACGACGTTTCAAGCGTGAAAGGCTGTTGCGCAATCTGCAAACGAGCCGGGAGGCCAGGGAACGGGAGGCGGCCAACAAGCCGCCGATGGAGGAACTCGACGACAGCGCAGACCTGATGGACGAGGGCGAGGAAATGATCGTCTATCAGGCCGAGGAACGCCCGGAGGTCGACCGCGAGTATCGACCGGTGTTCAAGGATTTCTTCGAGCGCAGCATCGCCGCCACCATCCTTGTCGTCTGCGTCGGCGAATTGGCGCGTATCTGGGGCGTGGATGTCGGACGCCAGGGCGGTCATCCGCTGGCCGTGGCGCTCGATATATTGCTGGTCGGGCTGATCACGGCCTTCGCCATCCGTTCGTTCAACAAATACATCGACAACAAGATCATCGAGGAAGGCGGCACGCTCGACAATGTTCCGGTTTCGCCCGGAGACGGCGATAGCGAGGGCGGCGTCGGCCAGTCGCGGCTGGCCACACTGCTTCCGATCGTGCGAAATGTGGTGGTCGGAGCGCTGGTCATCGTTGTCGGAATGATCGTCCTGTCGGCCATCGGCGTGAACGTCGCGCCGCTATTCGCCGGTGCCGGCGTCGTCGGCCTCGCCATCGGTTTCGGTGCCCAGACGTTGATCCGCGACATGTTCTCGGGCGTTTTCTTCCTCATCGACGATGCCTTCCGCAAGGGCGAGTATATCGAGGTCGGCAATGTCAGGGGCGTGATCGAGAAGATATCCGTTCGTTCGTTCCAGCTTCGCCACCACCTCGGCGCGGTGCATACGGTTCCGTTCGGAGAGATTCACCAGCTCACCAACTTTTCGCGCGACTGGGTGATGATGAAACTGCCGTTGCGGCTCACCTACGACACGGATGTCGAGCATGTGCGCAAGCTGGTCAAGAAGCTTGGCCAGAGGCTGCTCGAACATCCGGTGATCGGTCACATGTTCATCCAGCCGCTGAAATCCCAGGGCGTCTACGCCATGGAAGATTCGGCGATGATCATCCGGGTCAAGTTCATGACCAAGCCCGGCGACCAGTTCGTCGCCCGCAAGGTGATCTACGCCGAGATACGCGAACTGTTCGAGCGCGAGGGCATTAAGTTCGCCCATCGCGAGGTCACTGTGCGGCTGGCCGACGGCAAGAAGGCCGAGGACCTCAGCGACGACGAGCGCGAGGCTATCGCCGGGTCGGTGCGATCGGCAATCGAAGAGGAAAACGCCAAGAAACCCGCAACGGCCGGCATGGATCGCTGACCCGTGCAGCCATCGACCGAGGACATCGAAGACGGCGGCGACCAGCCGTTCGGCGCGTTGCGCCCCGGATTTCCCGCTCGCGCCGCCTGGCTGCTGGCGACCACCAAACGCCTGCCGCGACCCGCGCGCAAATGGTTCCGCAAGCGCCTTGCCGTCCGTTTCCCCGGTCCGTTCGACGTCGAGGCCGAGGGCGTGCGGCTGCGCGCATGGCCCGCCGAGAACCGCTGCGACCGTGTCGCCGTCGGGCGCGGTGTGCTGCCCGAGGCGCCGGAACGCCGTCTTGTCGATCCTCTGCTACGACCGGACATGACCTTCGTCGACATCGGCGCCAATGTCGGCGTTTATTCGCTCCATGTCAGCGCCCGGACCGGGGGCGGGGCGCGCGTTCTGGCGTTGGAACCGCATCCGCGCACCTTCGCCAAGCTTGCCCGCAACGTGGCACTGAACGGTTTCGACCGCATTTTAGCGCTCAACCTTGCCGCCGGACCCGAGGCTGGCGAGGCGCTGCTGTTCTCCGACGGCGGCGGCAATATCGGCGGCGCATCGATGCTGGAGGGAAAGGGCGCCGCCCGGCAATCGGTCGCAGTCGCCACATGCCCGCTGCCCGATATCCTGCGCGACAATTCGATCAACCGCATCGACCTGCTCAAGGCCGATGTCGAGGGCTATGAGGACCGCGCGCTGATGCCCCTGCTCGACGATCCGACGCTTGAACCGTTATGGCCAGGGGCGGTGCTGATAGAAACCGTGAACCGCTCGCTATGGCGCACCGACGTGGTCGCGGCGCTCGAGGGCAGGGGCTATCATGTTGCCGGCCGCACCGAAGAAAACCTGCTTCTCACCCGCTGATCGGGCTGGTCCCTAGTCGGATTCCGGATGACCCGCCTTCATGTCCACGAGCGCGCCGGGCTTCGACAGCGCGTCACGAATCTCGTCGGGAATCGGCACCGACTTGATGTTGCCGTCGTTCTGGATCTGCGCGTGGATTCGGATGGCGCGGCCGAGCGTGATCAGGTCGCCTGAAGACGAATGCACAGCCTTGCAGTCCCAGTGCAGCGTCGACTTCGTCATCTTCACCAACTGGATGATCGTGCGCACGCGGTCGCCATAGGCCGCCGGTCCGATGAACTTGAAATGCACGTCGCCCATGACGAAAGCCGTGCGGCTCTCGGCGATCATGCGATTGGTCGGAAAGCCGACGGCGCGCAGGAGATCGTGCTCGGTGTCGTTGAACCAGGCCAGCATCAGCGGAAAATAGACCAGGCCGAACGGGTCGGACTCGCCCCAGTTCACCGTGAGTTCGCGCGAATACATGATCATCGGGTCATCTCCCTGCGCCTCGCCTGGCAATGGCGGCGCAACCTACTGCAACGGCGGAGCAAATGCCAACGGCAATAAGGGCGCGGAGACCCGAAGGGTCGATCAACCTGAGCGCGCCCAGGCAAAGCCGTTGGGCCCGAGCTCGAGACCGTCCTTGATCGGCGTCGCGGCACTGGCAAGAAGCAACTCGGCGACGCCATCGACAGCGACGCGGCGCGCGGTTTTCGACAGATTGTAGACGCACGTGACATCGTCGCGCCGGAAGGCGAGCACCGGCTCTTCCATTTCGAGGAATTCTATCCCGCCGGTTACCAGCGTCGGGTACTGTCTGCGCACCGAAAGCGCCGTCCGGTAGAATTCGAGCACCGAATCCGCCTCTCCCTTCTGCGCCGAAACGGCGTGTTGAGCCTGCGCCGGCTTGACCGGCAGCCAGGGGCTTGCTTCGCTGAAACCGGCATTGGGCCGCGTTTCGTCCCACACCATCGGCGTGCGGCAACCGTCTCGTCCCTTCGTCTCCGGCCAGAACGCGATGCCTTGCGGGTCGGTCAGTTCGTCGAAGGCAAGTTCGGTGTCGGTCTGGCCCAGTTCCTCGCCCTGGTACAGGCAGATCGAGCCTTCCAGCGACAGCAGCAGAGCACCAGCCTGCTTTGCCAGTGCCTCACGATCCCTGGCATGCGGCAGCCAGCGCGAGACATGGCGTGTCACGTCGTGGTTGGAAAACGCCCAGCACGGCCAGCCGCCCGGCGCGCCGGCAAAAAAGGCCTCCACCTTGTCGCGGAAATGCGCCGCGCTGAACCCGTCGCCGAGCAGCTCGAAGGAATACGCCATGTGCAGGCGCTTGCCCGTCGTATACTGGCCCATCAGCTCGATTGCGCGATGGCTGTCGCCGACTTCGCCGACCATGACCCGGTCGTCGAACTCGTCCAGCAGCGCCCGCATCCGTTCGAGGAAGACCAGGTTTTCCGGCTGGTTCTTCGAATGGACGTGGAACTGCATCTCGTAGGGATTGAACTCCGGTACCTGCTTGACGCGGTCGTCGGCTGGGTTGTCGCGCAGCTCGCGGTCGTGGAAGTAGAAGTTCACCGTATCGAGCCGGAAGCCGTCGACGCCGCGTTCGAGCCAGAAGCGCATGTTCGACAGGTGCCAGTCCTGGACATCCGGATTATGGAAGTTGAAATCCGGTTGGCTCGGCAGGAAATTGTGCAGGTAATACTGCCGCCTGCGCGGCTCCCAATGCCATGCCGGACCGCCGAAGACGGCAAGCCAGTTGTTGGGCGGCGAGCCGTCCGGCTTCGGATCGGCCCAGACATACCAGTCGGCCTTCGGGTTGCTCCGGTCGGCGCGGCTTTCGGCGAAGGCCGGATGCTGGTCCGACGAATGCGAGATCACCTGATCGATGATCACCTTGAGCCCGAGCGCATGGGCGCGGGAAACGAGCGTGTCGAAATCGTCAAGCGTGCCGAAGACGGGATCGATATCGCGATAGTCCGACACATCGTAGCCCATATCGGCCATCGGCGAGGTGAAGACCGGCGACAGCCACACCGCGTCGGCGCCGAGCTCGGCGACATGATCGAGCCGCGCGGTGATGCCGGCGAGATCGCCGATGCCATCGACGTTGCTGTCCTGAAAGGATCGTGGATAGATCTGGTAGATCACGCAGCCGCGCCACCATTCGGCCATGTCGGTTCCTCTTGGATTGTCCTGCACCCGCCCGTAGCACGGTGCCTTGTAGCGTGGGAGGGCCAAAGTTCTACTTGGCGTTTGCCGACGGGCTCCGCTCGAGGATCGCGGTTGCCACACTGCGGGCGGAAACCGAAACTCGCCCATCCGTCGCCACGCCATCGCCGCTCCAGCGATATCCGGCCCGCGCCGGCAGGCGGAAAGCGGCCGTCCGGTGCGCCCGGTTGACGAGGAAGGCGATGAGCGGTGTGGTCGGTTCACCGCTGTGCACCAGCTTGGTCAGGTGATCGGCATCCGAGCCGTTCCAGGTTTCGGGCGTCAGCGCCGCGCCCTGCAGGTCCAGCCACTCGACATCGGCAAATCCGTGCGCGTCGTCTGCTGTGCCGGTCAGGAACGAGACGTCGCCGAGGGCGGCAAAGCGCTCGCGCAGGCGGGCGAGTGCGGCGACATGCGCCTCCAACTCGGTGTCGCGGTTCTCCCAGTCGAGCCATGTCAGCTCGTTGTCCTGGCAATAGGCGTTGTTGTTGCCCTGCTGGGTGCGGCCGAACTCGTCGCCGGCGGTCAGCATGATTGTGCCGCGCGAGGCGAACAGCGTGGCAAGCAGTGCTTTAACGTCAGCGCGTCGCGCCGTGGTCACCTTCCTGTCGCCGGTCTCGCCTTCATGGCCGCCGTTCCAGGAGAAATTCTCGTTGTGGCCGTCGCGATTGTCCTCGCCATTGGGCTCGTTGTGCTTGCGGCGGTAGGAAACCAGGTCGGCGAGCGTGAACCCGTCATGGGCGGCGATGAAATTGACCGCGCGCGTTGCCGGCTCGTCGTCGCGCCCGAAAATGTCCGACGAGCCGGCAAGCCTTGTCGCCAGCGCGCCGAGCGTGCCGGCGTCACCGCGCCAGAACCGCCTGACATCGTCGCGATAGCGGTCGTTCCACTCCAGGAACGGCGACGGAAACCGTCCCAATTGGTAGCCGTCGGGCCCGATGTCCCACGGTTCGGCGATCAGGATGCGCGATCCGATGACCGGATCGTCGCGCAGCACGCGGATCAACGGCGCATCCGGCGAAAACCCGGCAGAAGACCGACCGAGCACCGGTGCGAGGTCGAAGCGGAAACCGTCGACGCCGCCGGCAAGCACGAAGTGGCGCAGGCTGTCGACGATAAGCCGCATGACATAGGCGTTGTCGCAGGCGACCGTGTTGCCGGTGCCGGTATCGTTGACGAGCCGGCCCGCCGCGTCGTGCCGGTAGGCGGCCCTGTTGGCGAGACCGCGCAGCGACAGTGTCGGTCCGTCCGCGTCGCCCTCGCCGGTATGGTTGAACACCAGGTCGAGCAGCACGCCGATGCCGGCCTGGCGCAGCGCGCTGGCGACATGGGCGAGGTCGCCGATGCCGCCGGGCGCCAGGCGCGGGTCGAGCGCCATGAAAGTCACCGGATTGTAGCCCCAGCCATTGACGAGGCCGCGGCGGGCCAGGTGCGGTTCGTCGATCCAGGCAGTGACCGGCATCAGTTCGACGGCCGTGGCGCCGATCTTTTTCAGGTGCTCGATAATTGCCGGGTGGGCGAGCGCGCTGAGCGTTCCGCGATCGGCTTCGGCAATGGCCGGATGGCGCATGGTCAACGCGCGGACATTGATCTCGTAGATCAGTCCGCCCGGTCTGAAGGTCGGCGGCGGCGGCCCGGCGGGCAGGGCGGTCTCCTCGACCACGCATTTGGGCATCAGCGGCGCGGTGTCGATGGCGCCATCGCGTGGCACGGCCAACGCCTCATGCGACTGGAAAGGCCGGTCGAGCCGCGCGGCATGTGGATCGGCGAGCAGCTTTGCGGGATCGAACCAGTTCCCATTTTCGGGGTCGTAGGCGCCGTCGGCGCGAAATCCGTAGCGCTGCCCGGCGCCGATGCCCGCGATCCGCGCCGACCAGTAACCGTCGCCCGCCGCCGCAAGCGGCGTTGCGGAGAGCTGACGGTCGGCGGCGTCAAACAGGCAGACTGATACTGTGATCGCATCCGGGGCAAAGACGCCGAAGCGGACGCCGCCGTCCTCGACGATGGCGCCGAGCGGCGCATCCGCGTCGCTCATGTAACGACGCTCGGCGCCCTGCGGCCGGTATGGCGTTCGATCGCGGCGATCTCGCGCGCCACCGCGACCAGCGGCGCCAGCGCCGCCTGGGTTTCCTGGGCGTGCCGTGCCGGATCCGGTTCGTAGGCGTCGATATAGACGCGTAGCGTCGCGCCGCTGGTTCCGGTGCCCGACAGGCGGTAGACGATGCGCGAGCCGTCCTCAAAAAACACCCGCAGCCCCTGGTTTCGCGTCTCCGACCCGTCGACCGGATCGGTGTAGGCGAAACTGTCGGCGCCGGAGACGTTCAACCCGCCGAAGGAGCGGCCGGCAAGCGACGGGATCGCCGCCCCGAGCTCGTCCATCAGCCGTCCGGCGGCGGACGAATCGATGCCCTCATAGTCATGACGGGTGTAGAAATTGCGCCCGTAGGTCGCCCAGTGCTCCCGGGCGATCTGCTTCAACGGCTGGCGCCGCGCGGCAAGGATGTTCAGCCACAGCAGGATCGCCCACAGGCCGTCCTTCTCGCGCACGTGGTTGGAACCCGTGCCTGCGCTTTCCTCGCCGCAGATCGTCACGCGGCCGGCATCGAGCAGATTGCCGAAAAACTTCCATCCCGTCGGCGTCTCGAACATCTCTATACCGAGCTTTTCGGCTACCCGGTCGGCCGCGGCACTGGTTGGCATCGAGCGCGCGATGCCGGCGATACCCTCGGCGTAGCCCGGCGCTAGATGTGCGTTGGCGGCGAGCATGGCAAGCGAATCCGACGGGTTGACGAAGATGCCGGCGCCGAGGACGAGATTGCGGTCGCCGTCGCCGTCCGAAGCGGCGGCGAGATCGGGCGGGTTGTCGCCCATCGCCATATCGTACAGGTGCCGCGCGTGCACGAGGTTGGGATCGGGGTGATGGCCGCCGAAATCGGCGAGCGGCTCTGCGTTCAGCACCGTGCCCGTCGGCGCGCCGAGGCATTTTTCGATGATTTCGACTGCGTAAGGCCCGGTCACGGCCGACATCGAATCCATCACCATGCGGAACCCGCCGGCGAACATGTCCCTGATGGCGGCGAAGTCGAACAGCGTCTCCATCAGTTCGGCGTAGTCGGCCACCGGGTCGACCACCTCGACCGTCATGCCGGCGATTTCGCTTTGGCCAATGCGCGACAGGTCGACGTCTGGCGCCTCGACTGTCAAGTAGCGGTCGATCGCCTTCGAGCGTGCAAAGACCGCTTCGGTCACCGCCTCCGGCGCCGGTCCGCCGTTGGAGATGTTGTATTTGATGCCGAAATCCTCCTGCGGTCCGCCCGGATTATGGCTGGCCGACAGCACCAGGCCGCCGAACGCGCCATGCTTGCGGATCATGTGCGAGGCGGCCGGTGTCGACAGGATGCCGCCGCGGCCGACGAGCACGCGGCCGAAACCGTTGGCCGCCGCCATACGGATCGCCTTCTGGATGACGACATCGTTGTAGAACCGGCCGTCGCCGCCGATCACCAGCGTCCTGCCGCCATAGCCGGAAAGGCTGTCGAACACCGACTGGATGAAGTTTTCCGCGTAGTTCTCCTGCGCGAAATGCGGAACCTTCTTGCGCAGGCCGGATGTGCCTGGCCGCTGGTCGTCGAATGGGCTGGTGGCGATTGCGATCGTCATGTCGTCGGGCTCCCGCCGGAAAGGGATTTGAACAGGTCGGCGTAGCGGGCGGCGCTGGCCTGCCAGGACACGTCGGCTTTCATGCCGTTGCGCTGTACACGCCTCCACGTACGCCGGTTGCCGTGCAGTCTGATCGCGCGGCCGACGGCATGCAGCAGCGTCTCGCGTGCGAGCGGCGAGAACTGGAAGCCGGTTGCCACGCCGGCATTCAGCGCCGCCGCGTTGGCGTCGATGACCGTATCGGCGAGCCCGCCGGTGCGCGCCACCACCGGCACGCAGCCGTAGCGCAGTCCGTAGAACTGGGTGAGCCCGCACGGCTCGAAACGCGACGGCACCAGGATCGCGTCTGCGCCGCCCTGAAGCCCATGCGACAGCGCCTCGTCATAGCCGGTGACGATTCCGACGCGTCCTTGATTGCGCGCCGCGGCGGCAAGGATCGCGCCCTCGAGCGCCTTGTCGCCGGAGCCGAGAACGGCCAGCCGCCCTCCCATGGCGACGATCCGGTCAATGCTGTTGGCGAGGATGTCCATGCCCTTCTGCCAGGTCAGCCGGGAGACGACGCAGAACAGCGGCGAGGCATCGGCTTCGAGCCCGAACCGCTCCTCGATCGCGCCGCGGTTGATTGCGCGCCTGCCGATGCTCCTCGATGAATAGCCGCTGAGGAGGTTCGGGTCGGTTGCGGGGTTCCACTCGTCCGTGTCGATGCCGTTGAGGATACCGTGCAGCACGTCGGCGCGCGAATTGATCAATCCGTCGAGGCCCATGCCGAATTCCGGCGTCCTGATCTCCTGCGCATAGGTCGGGCTGACGGTGGTGATCGCGCTTGCCGCCTGCAGACCGGCTTTCAGAAAGCCGATGCCACCGTAATATTCGATACCGTCGACCGAATGGGCGGCGGGTGGCAGGCCGAGTTCGGGAAAGATCGTCGACGGGAACTGGCCCTGGAAGGCGAGGTTGTGCACGGTGGCGACCGAGGGCGGGGCGGCCGCGCCGCTGTAGCGCAGATAGGCCGGCACCATCGCCGCCTGCCAGTCATGCGCGTGCACGACGTCCGGCCGATAGCCTTCGACGGCGCCCAGCGCGACGTCGGCGGCGGCGCGCGAAAAGGCGGCAAAGCGCCGCCAGTTGTCGTCATGTTCGCCGCCGGCGGTGTCGCCATAGGGTCCGCCGTCGCGGTCGAAGAACTGCGGAGCGTCGAGGATCAGCAGATCGAGCCCCCTGTATCGCACGGCAAGAAGCTCGGCCTTGGCGCCCATCAGGCTCCTGAACGGCAGAACCTTCTTCTTCGTCGTCCGCTTCAGCGCGGCCATCACCGCGGGATAGCCGGGCAACATGCTGGTGACGGACACGCCGAGCGGCTTCAGCGCCAGCGGCAGAGCGCCGGCGACATCCGCCAGCCCACCCGTCTTGATCAGCGGATAGAGCTCGGAAGCGACCGACAGCACTTTCATTCGTAGACAAGCCCCGCCTTGTCGAGCATGGCCTGGGTAACGAGGCAAACGCCGTTCTCGGTGCGGTGGAAGCGCTCGGCGTCGAGTTTGGCGTCCTCGCCGATCACCAGCCCCGCCGGTATCTTCACGCCCCGATCGAGCACGGCTTTGGTCAGGCGCGCGCTGCGGCCGATAACGCATTCGGGCAACACCACCGACTGGTCGAGCGACGACCACGAGCGCGCCAGCACGCCGGTGAACAACAGGCTGCGGTTGACGGTCGCGCCGGAGATGATGCAGTCGCCGGAAACCAGCGACGAGATCGCCGATCCGACCCGGCCTTCCTCATTGTGGACGAACTTTGCCGGCGGCCTGATCTCCGCATAGGTCCAGATCGGCCATGAGCGGTCGAACAGGTCGAGTTCGGGCAGTACCTCCGTCAGGTCGATATTGGCCTGCCAATAGGCGTCGATGGTGCCGACATCGCGCCAGTAGGCTTCGTTTTCGCTGCTGGCGCGTACGCAGGAATCGGCGAAGCGATGCGCCACCGCCTTGCCGTTCTTGACGATTTTCGGAATGATGTCCTTGCCGAAATCGCGCGACGAATTCTTGTCCTCGGCGTCGTGGCGCAATTCGTCGATGAGAAACTGGGTATTGAAGACGTAGATACCCATCGAGGCCAGCGCCATATCGGGATTGCCCGGTATGGCGGGCGGATCAGCCGGTTTTTCGACGAAATCGACGATATTGCTGTTCTCGTCGACATGCATGACGCCGAAACCGGAGGCCTCAACGCGCGGCACTTCGAGGCAACCGACGGTGACGTCGGCACCGGCGGCTTCATGCTGGCGCAGCATCCGCTCGTAGTCCATCTTGTAGATGTGGTCGCCGGCGAGCACGACCATGTAGTCGACGCCATAGTCGCGGATGATGTCGATGTTCTGGAAAACCGCGTCCGCCGTGCCCTCGTACCACTGGCTTTCCGACACGCGCTGGCTCGCCGGCAGGATGTCGAAGCTCTCGTTTCGCTCGGGCCGGAGGAAGTTCCAGCCGCGTTGCAGGTGGCGGATCAGCGAATGGGCCTTGTACTGGGTGGCAACCCCGATGCGGCGAATGCCGGAGTTGATCGCGTTCGATAGGGCGAAGTCGATGATGCGGGTCTTGCCACCGAAATAGACCGCCGGCTTGGCGCGACGGTCGGTCAACTGGTGCAGCCGGCTGCCACGACCGCCGGCGAGCACATAGGCCATCGCGTTACGGGCAAGCGGTGATTCTCTTTCAATTGCCATGGTGGTCGTCTCCTCCATGGGTGATCATGCACGCTCGAACATGAGCGTTGCAAGCGGTGGTAGCGTCATTGTCGCCTGACCGTCGGCCGCGACCACCGCGCCGCCATTTCCGGCGCCGGTGCCGCCATAGGTCGCCGCGTCGCTGTTGAGGATCTCCTTCCAGCGTCCGTCCGACGGCATCGGCACCCGGTAGGCCTGGCGAACCACCGGCGTGAAATTGGAGACGACGACCACCGGGCTCGCATTCGGCGCCTTGCGCTGCCAGGCATAGACCGAGTTGTCGCGGTCGTCGGCGATCAGCCATTCGAACCCCTCCGTCTCGCAGTCGCGCGCATGCAGCGCCGGCTTTTCGCGATAGAGCCGGTTGAGATCGCCCACCAGCCGCTGCACGCCCTTGTGTGGTTCGTGGTCGAGATGTTGCCAGTGGAGTTCCCGGGCTTCGGACCATTCCGCGCGCTGGGCAAATTCCTGGCCCATGAACAGAAGCTTCTTGCCGGGATAGCCCCACATGAAGGCGTAGTAGGCGCGCAGATTGGCGAACTTCTGCCAGTCGTCGCCGGCCATCTTGTTCAGCAGCGAACCCTTGCCGTGCACCACCTCGTCATGGCTGAGCGGCAGGACAAAATTTTCCGAAAACGCGTAAAGCAGGCCGAAGGTCAGCGCGTTGTGGTGATACTTGCGGTGCACCGGCTCACGCGCCAGATAGGCGAGCGTGTCGTGCATGAAGCCCATGTTCCACTTGAAGCCGAAGCCGAGCCCGCCTTCGTCGACCGGCCGCGACACCTTGGGCCAGGATGTCGATTCCTCCGCGATCGTCATGATTGCCGGGTGTGTGCCGTAAACCGTCCGGTTCATCGCCTGCAGGAAGTCGATCGCTTCCAGGTTCTCGCGTCCGCCGCTTTCATTGGGTATCCATTCGCCCTGCTTGCGCGAATAGTCGAGATAGAGCATCGAGGCGACCGCATCGACGCGGAAGCCGTCGACATGGAATTTCTCCGCCCAGTAGAGCGCATTGTTGACCAGGAAGGCTTTCACCTCGGTGCGGCCGAAATTGTAGATCGCCGTGTTCCAGTCCGGATGGAAGCCCTTGCGCGGATCGGCGTGCTCGTAGAGCGCCGTGCCGTCGAAGCGGGCGAGCCCGTAGGCGTCGGTCGGGAAATGCGCCGGCACCCAGTCGAGCAGTACGCCGAGCCCGGCGCGGTGGGCGCCGTCGACGAAGCGAGCGAATCCCTTCGGCTCGCCGAAGCGCGCCGACGGCGCATAAAGCCCGGTCGTCTGGTAGCCCCATGACGGATCGAAGGGGTGTTCGCTGATCGGCAGGAACTCGATATGGGTAAAACCCATCTCGACACAGTAGGGGACCAGGCTGTCGGCCAGTTCGTCCCAGGACAGGAATCCGCCCGCCGCATCGCGCCGCCAGGAGCCGGCATGGACCTCGTAGATCGAAATCGGCTGCCGACGGGGATCGACGGCGCTCCAGTGCATGCGATGCGCACCGTCTCCCCAGTTGTGGTCGATCGGCCGGGCGATGACCGATGCATTGGCCGGCCGCAATTCGCTGCGGAAGGCGAAGGGGTCGGCCTTCAGCGGCTGGGTCACGCCGTCTGCGGTGACGATCTCGAACTTGTAGGGATCGCCGTCGCCAAGATCGGGGATGAACGTCTCCCAGATTCCGGACGTGGGCCGAAAGCGCATGACGTTCAGCCGGCCGTCCCAGTTGTTGAAGGCGCCGACCACCGATACCCGTCTCGCATTCGGCGCCCAGACGGCGAAACTGACGCCATCGGCGCCCTCGTGGCGTGTCAGATGGGCGCCCATGCGGTCGAACAGCCTCAGATGCGAGCCCTCGGCGCTGTAGTAGTCGTCCATCGGGCCGAGGACCGGACCGAACGAGTAGGGATCGCCTGTCCGCCAGCGCGCCTCGCCTCGGGTTGCGGCATATCTGAGCGGCTGGCGCTTCCTGATCCGCAGGCGGCCGGCGAAAACACCGGCTTCGTGAATGCGTTCGAGGACACCGGTCTCGCGGCCGGAGAGCGTCAGCGCGGTGGCGGTTTCGGCGCCCGGAATGAAACAGCGGGCCACAAAACCCTTGCCATCGCGATGGACGCCGAGCACGCAATAGGGGTCGTCGTGATTGCCTCTGACGATCGCCTCGATCGCCTGCCGCGAAACGCCGTGGGTGTCGCCGGCATTCGCCCGCCGCTTCACCGGTCGCTCTCCCGGTCGCGGCTTCCGCGCAGCCTATTCCGTCGGCACGTCCCAGATATCGGCCGCGTATTGGCGGATGGTGCGGTCCGACGAGAACCAGCCGACATGGGCGGTATTTTGGATCGCCTTGGCATTCCATTCCTCCTTGGAGGACCATAGAACATCCACCGCACGTTGCGCACGACAATATTCGTCGAAATCGTCGGTCACCATGAACCAGTCATGGCTTTCCAGCCCGGCGACGAGATCGCGGTAGCGGTTGCGGTCGTCGGGTGAGAAGGTTCCGTGGGCAATCGCGTCCAGCGCTTGGCGCAGCTCGGGCGACGCCTCGATTGTTGCACGCGGATCGCGGTTGGAGGCCCGTCTTTCCGCCACGCCGTCGGCTTCGAGGCCGAAAATGAAGATGTTGTCGGCGCCGACATGATCGCGGATCTCGACATTGGCGCCGTCGAGCGTGCCGATGGTGATGGCGCCGTTTAACGCCAGTTTCATGTTGCCGGTGCCCGACGCCTCCATGCCGGCGGTCGAGATCTGCTCCGACAGGTCGGCCGCCGGGATCATCGCCTCGGCCAGCGATACGTTGTAGTTGGGAATGAACACAACCTTGAGCAGGCCGGAGACCGACGGATCGTTGTTGATCACCCGGCCGACATCGTTGGCCAGCTTGATGATGTGCTTGGCCATGTGATAGCTCGGCGCCGCCTTGCCGGCGAAGAACTTCACCCGCGGCACCCAGTCGCGTTCGGGATGCGAGCGGATCTGGTCGTAGAGCGCGACGGCCTCGATGATATTGAGAAGCTGGCGCTTGTATTCGTGGATGCGCTTGATCTGGATGTCGAACAGCGCCTGCGGGTCGACATCGATGCCCATGCGCTCGCGCACCAGCGCGGCAAGCCGCTGCTTGTTGGCATGCTTGGCCGCGGCAAAACGGTCGCGGAACCCGGCATCGCCGGCAAGCGCCGCAAGCCCGCTCAACTGCTCGGTATCGTCCATGAAGCGGTCGCCGATCGCCTCGCGGATCAGGCCGTAGAGGCCGGGATTGCACTGCATCAGCCAGCGTCGCGGCGTGATCCCGTTGGTCTTGTTGTTGATGCGGTCCGGGTAGAGCCGGTGCAGGTTGGAAAACACCGTCTGCTTCATCAGGCTGGTATGCAGCGCCGACACGCCGTTGATCGAATGCGAGCCGAGGAAGGCAAGCGTGCCCATGCGCACCCGGCGCTCGCCATCCTCGTGGATCATCGACACTTCCGACAAGGCCGCGTCGTCGATGCCGGCCTCGCGGGCCGCTTTCAGTTCCAGCGCGTTTATGGCGTAGATGAGCTGCATGTGCCGCGGCAGCATGTGCTCGAACAACGGCACCGACCAGCTTTCCAGCGCTTCGGGCAGCAGTGTGTGGTTGGTGTAGCTGAAGACCTTGCGGCAGAGGTCCCATGCATCGGTCAGCGCAAAGCCGTGCAGGTCGATCAAGAGCCGCAGCAGTTCAGCCACGGCGATCGCCGGATGCGTGTCGTTGAGCTGGATGGCGACCTTGTCGGCGAGATTGTCGAGCGTGTCGTATTGCTGCAGATGGCGCCGCAATATGTCCTGCAGGGAAGCCGACGAAAAGAAATACTCCTGCCTCAGGCGCAGTTCGCGGCCAGCGAGGTGGCTGTCGGCGGGATAGAGCACCCGGGTCAGGCTTTCCGCCTTGTTGGAATCCTCAAGCGCGCCCAGATGGTCGCCGGCGTTGAACTTCTCCAACCGGATCGGATCGATGGGATTGGCCGACCATAGCCGGAGCGTGTTGACCCGCTTTCCCCGCCAGCCGACGATCGGCGTGTCGTAGGCGGTGGCGATGACGCGTTCGGCCGGCTTCCAGCGGAAAACCGGCTCGCCCTCCTTGCCGGCCTCCTGTTCGACTGCGCCGCCGAAACCGATCTCGTAGGAGGATTCGCGTCGTTCGAATTCCCAGGGGTTACCGTGTTCGAGCCAGTTTTCCGGCAATTCCACCTGCCAGCCATCGGCGATTTCCTGGCGAAACAGGCCGTGCTGGTAGCGGATACCGTAACCGTAGGCCGGGATGCCGACGCTCGCCATGGATTCCATGAAGCAGGCGGCAAGCCGGCCAAGCCCGCCATTGCCGAGCGCGGCGTCCGGCTCCAGTTCGGCGACGGCGTCGAAGTCGACGCCGAGCGAGGCAAGCGCGCGGCGCATCGCCTCGCGCAGCTCAAGGTTGGTGACGGCGTCGACGACGAGCCGCCCGATCAGGAACTCCAGCGACAGGTAGTAGACGCGCTTGGCCGATTCCCGGTAGACGCGCCTGGTCGATTCCATCCAGTGATCGATGATGTGGTCGCGGATGACGAGGATCGTGGCGGCGAGCCAGTCATGGCGGGTCGCCGCCTTCGGATCCTTGCCGGCGCCGTAGGTCAGACGCTCGATGATTTCGGTGGCAAGCGCATCGGGGTCGCTGACGCGCGGCGCGGCGGAGGGCAGGTTTGCGGACGAATCGATCATCGGGAAGCAACTGTCGGGTATTGTCGTTGCGCCTGACTAGGTCATCACATACGCCATCGCAAGATCGCATCTGCGCGCGGTGGAAAAGCCCGGCGCCATCGGGCGTGGCGCCGGTAACGTCTTCCTCGCGGAGAGAGACGCGCGATCACGACAGCGGATCGCGCACCCGCATTTTCAGGAGTTTCGCTTCCAGATAGGCGTCGAGCCCTTCCGGCCCGAGCTCGCGGCCGATGCCGCTCATCTTCCAGCCGCCGAACGGCGCCTGCAACTCGCTGACATCGTTGACATTGATGCCGATGCCGCCGAATTCCAGCCGGTCGGCGATACCCCACAGCCGCTCAAGGTCTGAGCCGTAGAGATACGCGGCAAGGCCGTATTCGAGACTGTTGGCAAGCGTGATCAGCTCGCCGACCGTATCGAAGGAGGCCATGGCGGCGAGCGGCCCGAAGGTCTCGCTCGACATCGGCAGGCTGTCGGCCGGCGCATTGTCGATGACGGTCGGCCGGTAGAAATGGCCGGCGCCGTAGGTCGCGCCGTTGGGGCGCGTGCCGCCGGCGACAAGCCGCCCTCCCTTGGCAAGCGCGTCGTTCTTGTGCGCCTCGATACGCTCGATCACATTCTCGTTGAGCACGGGGCCGTATTCGATGCCCGGTACGGTGCCGTCGCCCAGCACCGTCTCCTCGGCCAGCGCCGCCAGCCGATCGGCGAATTCGCGATGCACGGAGCGCTCGACGAAGATGCGGTTCACGGTGATGCAGATCTGGCCCATGTTGGAGAAGGCGCGGCGGTGGGCGGCGCGCGCGGCTTCCTCCATGTCCGCGTCGGCCATGACGATCAGCGGCGCGTTGCCGCCGAGTTCGAGCACCACCTTCTTCAGGTTGCCGGCGGCGTTGCGCATGATGTCCTGGCCGGCCGGAATGGAGGCGGTGGCCGAGATCACCCGCACCCGACGATGGCGCGCCAGCGCCGCGCCGGCGACCGGTCCATGGCCTGGCAGGTCGGCAAGCCCGCCCGCCGGCAGGCCGGCCTCGTTGAGGCAGTCAACCAGCATGGCGATGGCGAGCGGCGTTTCCGGCGGCGACTTGACGATCAGCGGGCACCCGGCTGCGAGCGCCGGGCCCGCCTTCCAGCAGTAGAGGTCGACGGGATAGTTCCACGGCACGATCGCCGCCGAAACGCCGGCCGGATAGTAGGAGACGACGTTCTTGATCCCCGGCGCCGAAGCGGGGCGAAGCGTTCCGCCGAGGCGTTCGGCCTCGCCGGCATAGTAGCGCAGCACCCTGGCGCCAAAGAGGATTTCCTTGCGGTTGTCGGAGACCGGTTTGCCCTGTTCGCGGGTCAGCAGCATCGCCATCTCGTCGACGCGCGCTTCGACCAGTTCGGCGGCGCGCGTCAGGATCGCCGCCCGTTCGCCGCCGGTAAGCGCGGCAAGCGCCGGTGCGGCCTTCTCGGCCGCCGCAACCGCCCGATCGACGGTCGTCTCGTCAGCCAGCAGGGTCGAGCCGACCGGCTCGCCCGTCGCCGGATTGGCGATGTCGAAACGTTCGAGGCCGGCGGGCATCCGCCAGCCGCCATCGATGAAGATTCCGCGGTCCATCGTCTTGGTCCTCGTCGATCAGCGCATCTTCAGCCGGCGCCACAGCTCGGCATAGTTGCGGTCGTTCTGCCGATTGGCGTCTTCCTTCTCCGTCGTGTTGGGGCTCACCATCACGAAGGGTTCGTGGCCGTTCGCCATCATGATCTCGGCGGTCGCTGCGTTGATCGCCTGGCCGACGGCGATGGCGATCGACGTCGAGGTCGCGCCGACGCGGTATTTCAACCCCTCGATCTCGACGCCCGCATCGCCCTTGGGCACGCCGGTATCGACCACCACGTCGGCCAGTTCGAACAGCCGCTTGCCGCAGGAGTGGCGCGACGGTGTCGACGAGGAATGGGGGATCGAGGTGACGCCGATCACCTTCATGCCGCGCGCCTTGGCGCCGACGGCGATGTCCAGCGTCACCGCGTTCAGGCCGGAATGCGAGAAGATCAGCATCGCATCGCCATCGGCAAGCTGGTGCGACGACAGGATCGCATCGCCATAGCCCTCGCGGCCATGGATAAAGCGGTATTGCCGTGCGCCGCCGTCGCCGAGCACGCGGTGGAACGAGATCATCGTACTCTCGACGATCGGCCGGAAGCCGGTCACCGTACCGGTGCGCGGGAACATCTCCATTGCCGCGAACGAACCGTGGCCGGTGCCGAAGGTGAACACCAGCCGGTCGTTCATGATCGCGGTGGCGCAGATCTCCGCGGCGGCGCGGATCGCGTCGGCCTGCGTCTCGGAGACTTTCTTCAACCGTTCGATGACCGTGTCGAAATAGGTCTTGGCGATAGTGCTCATGATCACTCCTGATACGTCAATTCGGGTGGGGCCGGGCCTCAGCCGACGGCTGTCAGACCGGCCAGCGCGATGTCGAAAAGCAGCGCTTCGCCCTTGGCCAGCGCGTCCGGCGCCAGCTTCTCTTGCTTCAGCGCGTCGACGGTGCCGAGGCAGAGCGTCGCGCAGGCGACGCCGAGCGCCCGGGCGGCGGCGAGCAGTGCCGACGTCTCCATGTCGACAGCCATCACCTCCTGGGAGGCGAGCATTGTGCGGTTTTGCGTCGCGCGGGCGGCGCCTTCCTCGTCAATTCCGAACATGTCGCGATAAAACGCGTCGAAGGTGGCGTAGCGGCCGGTGCGCGCCTTCCAGCCGGCGGCGGCAGCAGCCTGTTCCAGCGCCGCTACCAGTTCCTTGTCCGCCGCAAAGGGTCCGCCATCGGTGACATAGGCTGGCGAGGTGCCGTCGTAACCGACGGCCGTGTCGCTGATCAGGAACTCGCCGCCGGCCGCCGGCGGGAAATACATCGCCGTGCCGATGCGAAGGAAATGCCGCACGCCGAGATCGGCAAGCTCGTGCAGCACGATCGTGGCGATCGGCGCGCCCATGCCGAAGGCGGAAACCGTGATCCGCTTGCCGCCATGGCTGCCGGTGACGCTTCTCAGCCCGCGCGAGACAGGATGAAACACCGGATCGGCAAGCAGCGCGGCGATGCGGTCGACCCGGTCCGGATCGCCGATCAGGATGGCGCGATCGCCGATTTCGTTCGCCGCAAGGCCGAGATACCAGGCCGTTTTCATGGCTTTTCCCTCTCAGAACGTTCCTGCAGCATCGTCCGCGCCGCTTCGGCGCCGGCCCGGGCCGCGGCTTCCGGATCGGTTTCGCCGGCCATCTCGGCAGCGATGAACCCGCCGGCGAAACTGTCGCCGGCGCCGGTCGTGTCGTGCACCGAGACCGGCTCCACCTGCAGCACGGCGCGTTTCGTCCCGGCCTCGATGCGGATTTCGCCGGCGCCGCGCGTCTCGACGATCACCGCGCCTTTCGCCGTCGCGCCGATCATCGGGTGTTCCGAGCGGCTGCAGAAAATCACGTCCGCTTCGGCGGAAAGCCGCCTGGCGAGCGCATCGGGAAAGGCATGGGCGTCATTCTTCAGCACCCAGTAAAGCCGCGCATCGGCGGTCCGGCAGGCTAGTACCGGTTCAAGTATCTGCGGCGGGCCGACGGAGACGCACAGATGACTGGCCGCGGCGATCACATCGCGCTGCTTGTCGGTCAATTCCTCCCTGCCGGTGAACGCCGGATCGAACAGGCAGGCGCAACTGCCGTCTGCCTGATAGGCCAGAACCGACATCGGCGATTTCGGCTCGTCGAGCCGCTCGACACCCTCGGTGCCGACGCCGGCTTTCGTCAGGCTGTCGAGATAGATGCGGCCGAGATGGTCCGCGCCGATCCAGCTTACCGGGCTTGCCTTCATGCCCTGGCGCGCCGCCGCCATCGCCAGATAGGCCGGACATCCGCCGACGCGCGGCCAGTCGGAGGCATCGCGATGATCGATCAGCGTCGTACGATCACCGGCGATCTGGCCGGAAAGCGCCAATGCGTAGTCCAGGCTTGCATATCCGGTGACCGCCAGATGGCTCATGCCAGCATTTCCCCGGCTTCGTCGGTGGAAGCCACCCGGCCCAGATAGCGCTCGATGTCCTCCAGCGAGGCGGCGGCGAGGTGCTTGCGATTGGAGTTCGTGGCGTCGCTGACCACAACGACGTCGAATCCGTTGGCAAAGGCATCCTGGCAGGTGGCGCGCACGCACACATTGGTCTTCACGCCGCAGATCATCACGCGGCGGACCCCCTGTTCGTTGAGGAAGAGCGCAAGCTCGGTGGCGAAGAAGGCGCTGAAGCGCCGCTTGACGATCTCGATCTCGTTTTTACTGCCGGACGGACCGAAACCGTCGAAGAATTCGGCGTCGAAACCGCCGCTGACGCAGTGGCGCGGCAGGCGTCGGTCCTCGAAATCCTCAAACCCGTCGCGATGCCGGTCCGCCACGTGCACGATAATCGTGCCGGATTTGCGCGCCCGTTCGATCAGCTGCCGGCAGTTGTCGATCACCTCGCGGGCGGCGGGATAAAAATTCTCGCCGTCGGGGTGGAGGAACGAGTTCTGCATGTCGATGACGATGAGCGCGGTCTTCATGCGGCGATTTCCTTTGCCTTGTGGCGGCGCCATCCGGCGACACACAGCGCCACCAGGACCATCAGATAGGGGATCGTGCCGATCAGTTTCGGCGGCAGGCCTGCGGTCTGCATACGGATCTGCGTTGCGTCGAGAAAGCCGAACAGCAGGCAGACGAGCGCGGTGGCGATCGGCTTGTCCCGGCCGAAATAGAACGCGGCAAGCGCGATGAAGCCGCGCCCGGCCGTCAGCCCCTCGTTGAAGAGGCCGATCGAGGCAAGCGCCAGATGGGCGCCGCCGAGGCCGGAAAAGAAACCGGCGACGGCCGTCGATCCGTCCTGCACCGACCGTTCGCCGATACCCATGGCGCGCGCCACCTGCGGCGCGTTGCCGGTGGCGCGCAGCCTGAGCCCGGCACGGGTGTTGGCCAGCAGGAAAGGCAGCGCCAGCACCGACGCCCAGGCGAAGACCGTCAGCGGCTCCAGTTCGGAGAGCGCCAGGCCGATCACCGGTATTTTTTCCACTGTCTCGGGCATGAAACGCGGCAGCAGAACCACTTCCGGCAGGCGCAACGTGCCGCTGGAATCGTAAAACCAGTTGAGGATGAAGCCGAGCGCGCCGGCGACCAGCACGTTCAGCCCCAGGCCGGCGACGATCATGTTGGCGCCGGCCCGCGTGATCACCAGCGAGAACAGATAGCCGATCGCAGCGCCGGCAATGGCTGCGGCGACAACCGCGGCAAGCCAGCTTCCCGTCGCAGACGACACCACCACGGCGACGAAGGCGCCGGCGAGCATCTTGGCGTCGAGTGCGATGTTGACGATGCCGCCCTGGCGATTGACCAGGCCGCCCATCGCCGCCAGCAGGATCGGCGTGGTCAGCGTGATTGACGCGGCGATGACCTGTTCGACGATCATGACCGCCTCCAGCGCGGGAGAGACAGCCGGCCGAGTTCGACGACGGCGAAGATCATTACCGTTCCCTCGATGATGTTCACGATGTCGAGCGGAATGTCGGAAAAGAGCTGGATCGTCGTTCCAGCCGAGGCGAGTGCTCCGAACAATATCGCGCCGAAGATGATGCCCAGCGCGTTGTTGCGGCCGAGCAGCGCGACGGCCATGCCGGTAAAGCCGTAGCCGGGCGAGAACCCGTCGGCGAAGCGGTGCAACTGGCCCAGCGAATGCGACGCGCCGCCAAGGCCGGAGACGATGCCGGAAATCACCATGACCAGAACGATGGTCGCCGGGATCGAGATACCGACCGCGCGGCAGAAGCGTTGGTTGGAGCCGACCAGTGCGCCCTCGAAACCGGACGGTGTCCGCCGTGCCCAGATGCCGTAGGCCGCCACGACGGCAAGGCCGACGAGGAAGCCCGCATGCAGGGTCGACGGCGGCAGCAGGCGCGGCAGCTGCGCGGCCTCGTGCACCAGCGGCGTGACGTTGTTGCCCGAGATGTCGGAAAGCAGCGGACCGTTGACGAGATAGCCGGTGATGCCGAGTGCGACGAAGTTCAGCATCAGGGTCGAAACCACCTCGTCGACCTCGAAGCGCGCCAGCAGATAGCCTGGGATGGCGAGCCAAAGCGCCGAAACGAGGGCGGCAAACAGGAAGGCAAGCGGGATCAGCGCCGGGCCGAACGCCGCCGGCAGGGTGAAGCCAACGAAGGCGCCGCACAGCCCGCCGATGACGAAGGCGCCCTCGACCCCGACATTGAACACGCCGGAGCGGAAACAGATCGCGGTCGCGACGCCCGTGAACAGCAACGGCGTCGCCGCCGAGAGCGTTGCGGCGATGCGCTTCTGGTTGCCGAAGGATTCGGTCGCCATCAGCCAGAGGATGTCGATCGGGTTCTCGCCGATAAGCAGCAGGATGGCGGACGCTACCGCCAGGGCGACCATGAACGGAAATGCCAGGCCGATGCCCCGTTCGAGCCAGGCGCCGAAGGGCAGGGGCTTGCGCACCGCGATCTCAGCCATCGACGCCTCCCTGCATCAGCATCATGCGCCCGATATCGGCCATGTCCGCGTCGCCCGCGACGCGCTCGCCGACGATGCGCCCGCCGGCCATGACGACGATGCGGTCGGAAAGGTCCACAAGCTCGTCCAGTTCCTCGGAGACCAGCAGCACCGCGCCGCCGCCGTTGCAAAACCCGCGCATGATGCCGTGGATGGCGGCGATGCCAACCAGGTCGACGCCGCGCGTCGGCTGGGAAACCACCAGCAGGGAAGGTTTGCGGGCGATCTCGCGGGCAAAGACAAGTTTCTGCTGATTGCCCCCAGACAGGCTGGAAACGGCGTCGCCCGGCATTCCGTAGCGCACGTCGAGCGATTGCAGCCGTTCGACGGCGGTCCGCCGCATGGCCCTGAGGTCGAGGAAACGACCGCGGCAGACCGGCGGCGCGCGGTGGCTGCCGGCGACAACATTGGCTTCGATCGAGGCGTCGAGCGCCAGGCCCTCTTGGCGCCGGTCGGCGCTCACATAGCCCATGCCGAGGGCGCGGCGGCGGTCGTTGCCGCTTGACGTCGCGTCCTCGCCGTTGATCCACACCGAACCGCCCGCTACCGGACGCAGGCCCACCAGGCACTCGATCAGCTCGTGCTGGCCGTTGCCCGAAACGCCGGCGATGCCGACGATCTCGCCCTGCCTGACCGACAGGTCGATATCGTGCAGCGGATGCGATTTCTCCAGGGCTGGCGATGACAGGTGTCTGACGTCGAGCACCACGTCGCCGGGTTCCATCGATGCGGATGCGTCGCCGCCGGTTCGCTCGGGCGCACGGTCCTGGCCGATCATGTGACCGGCGATCTCGTCGGCGCTGGTCGCCTCGATCCGGCTGGAAAAGCACACCTCGCCGCGGCGCATGACGGTGACCCGGTCGGCCAGCGACATCACCTCCCTCAGCTTGTGGCTGATGAAGATGATCGTCGTACCCTGATCGCGCAGCGTCCGCAGCAACTGGAACAGGTCCTCGACCTGCTGCGGCGCCAGCACGGCGGTCGGTTCGTCGAGGATGAGGATGGTGGCGCCGCGTCTCAAAAGCCGGATGATCTCGACAAACTGGCGCACATGCACCGGCGTACTGCCGGCCCGGCGGTTCCAGTCGACGTCGACGGCGGTCTGCCCTGCCAGTTCCGCGCCGGAGCGCAACGCGTCCGCCCATTCGATGCGGCCGAGCGGGCCGGAACCGGCCGGCTCGTCGCCCAGCACCAGGTTTTCCAGCAACGTCAGGTCCGGCGCCAGCATGAACTCCTGGTGCACCATGCCGACGCCGAGCGCGAAGGCCTGCTGCGGCGAGGACAGCGTGACCGGACGGTCGTCGACAACGACATGGCCGCTGTCGGGCCGTTCGATACCCTGCAGCATGCGCATGAGCGTCGACTTGCCGGCGCCGTTCTCGCCGACGATGGCGTGGATCTCGCGCGGCGCGACCGAAATCGATATGTCGCGGTTGGCCTGGACCGTGCCATAGCGCTTGGAAAGGCCATCTGCGCCGAGGCGCACCGCGATATCGCGCATGTCGTCCGTGTCGGCGGCAGCCGCTTCCGTTGCAATCATCTTGCCGGTTTCCCGTTCGGGACCGGCGCAAGGGCACCGATCCCGTATCAGCGATCAGAAATTACTTGAAGAAATCGGGATAACCTTCGGACGAGACATCCCATACATGGATTTTACCAGCAATGATGTCGGCTTTCAGCGTATCGACCTTCTCCAGATAGGCGGCCGGGATCATGTCCTTGGTATGGGTCATGTCCGACAGCGCCACGCCGTTCTGCGCCAGGCCGAAATTCATCACCTCGCCACCGGGGAAGGATCCGGCCGCATAATTTGTGATGATATCCTCGACGGCGACGTCGACCCGCTTGATCATGCTGGTCAGCACGCTGCCGGGCGCCATGCCGTCCTGGTCAGTATCGACGCCGATCGCATAGTGGCCCTCGGCCTTGGCGGCCTCGATGATGCCGATGCCGGTGCCGCCGGCGACCTGATAGACGATATCTGCGCCTTCGTCGAACATCGCCTTGGCCATCTGCTGGCCCTTGGCCGGATCGCCGAAGGATTCCGAATAGGCGACCTTGACCTCGATATCCGGATTGATCGCCTTGGCGCCCTGGATATAGCCGACGATGAATTTGTCGATACCCGGCGCCTTGACGCCGCCGATGACGCCGATGACCGGCTTGTCGTTGATGCCCCTGATCGAGGTGTCGGTCGTCACCTGCGCGGCGAGGGCGCCGGCGAGGTAGGAGCCTTCATGCTCGCCGAACACGACTGAAGCGATGTTGTCGCCCTTGCGGGTCTGGTTCATGATCACCCAGTCGGTGTCGGGGTAGTCGACGGCAAGCTTCTCCATCGGCTCGCCATGGATCCATTCCAGGCTGATCACCAGGCCGAAACCGCCATCGGCAGCGCGGCGCATGATCTCCTCGCCCTGGGCGGCGACATCCTTGGATTCGATCGGCCGCCCTTCGATGCCGGTCTTCTTCAAGCCGGCCTCGAAACCGGCATTGGCGGTGTCGTTCCACGATCCGTCGCCAAGGCCGCCTTGGGCAATGATCAGGGCTGCGGGCGCGACGTCGGCCGCGCTTGCCGGTACGGAGATGGCGGCGGCGGCAACGCCGGCGGCCAGGAATGCATATCTCACCATGTTATCTACTCCCTGTTTTTGGAATTCGAGACGCGCCCGCCGAGGCTGAACACGTTCGTTTCGCTTTGCGAAGATACCGGGCTCGGCGCTGCGACGAGGCGCATGTCGTAGGTGTAATACTCGCCGTGATAGACGGCCTCGACGGCCTCGACGAGGCGGCCCGAAGCGTCGTGGCTGCGTCTGAAGACGACCATGACCGGCGCCGGCCCCTCGATATCGAGCAGCGTGCTTTCCTCCTGCGATGCCAGCCGCGTTGTCACGCGCTCATGCGCCTCGCGCACAGTGAAGCCGGCGGCATCGAGCGCGCCGTAAAGCGAGAATTCGCCGCTCTCCAGCGCACCTGTGTCGGAACCGTTCAGGGCCTCGATATGGCGGGCGACATGCATCGGGATGATCGAGCGATGCACCGCGCAGGGCAGGCCGTCGATATGGCGCAGGCGCTGCAGGAAGATCGCCGGTCCGTCGCACTGGAACTCGCGCACCTGCTCTTCGCTGGCTTCGCCGAGCGACAGCAGCTTCTGCGACGAACGATGTCCTTCGCTGGCCGCCGATTCGGTGAAGCTCAACAGATTTCCGGCGCGCCGGTGCAGCGACGGGCGGGCGACGAAGCTGCCCGCGCCCTGCCGGCGATGGACCACGCCGTCGGCCACCAGCTGCTCGATGGCCCGAACCACCGTGCCGCGGCTGACGCCATGCGTGGCGCAGAGCTGCGCCTCGCTCGGCAGGCGGTCGCCGGGTCTGTAGTCGCCGCGAGCGATGCTGGCGCGAAGTGCCTCGGCGAGCACGTGGTAGCGGGGCATGGCGGCAGTCTTCAACATGGTTTCAGCATAATATGATTAGTTGACTAGTCAAGTTGGATTTCATGTGCAGGCCCATTTTGCGGATGTTGCGTCGGAATCGGCGGTTTTGCGCGTCTACAACCTCGTTGCCGGATGTCCTGTCCGCTTGCCGGGCGCCGTCCGCGATTGCGTGCTCGCTTCCGCGCCTTTAAGACGTCGGCGTTCGAGGTCGTGGTCGGTGCGACCCGACGCTGGGGCGTCCGTCCGGTAGGTATGGGAATGTTCAAGATAAACCTGTGCAGCGAGGTCATCCGCGAACTTGATTTCGCCTCCCAGTGCCGTTTTGTCCGCGAAGCTGGCTATGACGGCCTCGAGGTCGCTCCGTTCACGCTGGCTGCGGATCCGGGCGCACTGACCGTCGCCGACCTTGCCGGCTTCCGGTCGACCGCAAGGGACGAGGATGTCGCGATTTCCGGGCTTCACTGGCTGCTGGCCGCGCCCGCCGGCCTGTCGATCACCTCCGGCGAACCGGACACCGTCAAGCGTACACGCGCCTTCGCAAGGAAGCTTGTCGCCATTTGCGCCGAACTCGGCGGGACCTATCTGGTGCACGGTTCGCCGGGGCAGCGGCAGCTCGAACCGGGTCGCGAGGCGGATGGGAAAAAGCGCGCCGCCGACTATTTTGCCGAGATGGGCGAGGCGGCGCGCAGGTCGGGCATCACCTATATTGTCGAACCCCTGTCACGGGCTGATACCGGCCTCATCAACACGGTCGACGAGGCGGTGGCGTTGATCGCGGAGACAGGGTGCGAAGCGCTGTCCACCATGGTCGACTGCTATGCTGCCGCCAACAATGGCGAGGACGTTCCGGCTCTGCTGAACCGCTGGATTCCTGAAGGATCGGTCACGCATGTCCACTTCAACGATCCCAACCGGCGCGGGCCGGGGCAGGGCGATTTCGCCTTCTGGCCGGTGATCGATGCGTTGCGCGAGCTCGGCTATGCGGGCGAAAGCGCCGTCGAGCCGTTCGACTATGCGCCCGACGGGCCGGCCTGCGCCGCCCGCGCCATCGGCTTTTTGCGCGGGCTTCTGGAGGCCCGCTGACGAACTGTGGTTCAAATTTTGGTGAGCGCGCAGGGGCTCGAACCCTGGACCTACTGATTAAAAGTCAGTTGCTCTACCAGCTGAGCTACGCGCTCCCGGGCCGGTCGCGAAGACGCCGGCCGAAAGTGCGCGGAACATAGAAAGCAAGGGTGCACCGGTCAACCGCAAAAAGCCGTGCGCCGCCGGGCTTTGCCGCTGTTGCCGTTCGGCTGAAATCGTAGCCGGACCGCAGGCTTGCGCCCGCACCGGCAGGCGCGACAAATAGGTGATTGGCGTGTGATGAAAAGCCGCGCTATATGCGCAGGCGGGCCGTTGCCTGTCCGGCCGGGCCGACCTGCTTGCGGTGCGCAGAAATACGGGAAGATGCCTTGCTCGATATCGGATATCTGAGCGCCGTCGGCGCGGGCGCATTGTCGTTCCTGTCGCCCTGCGTGCTGCCACTGGTTCCGCCATATCTGTGCTACATGGCCGGCATATCGGTCGACGATTTCCGTGGCGACGGCACGGAAACCGCGGTTGCCGCGCGCACAGCGCTGCTTGGCGCTGCCTTGGCCTTCGTCCTCGGCTTTTCCACGGTCTTCGTCGCGCTCGGCGCCGGCGCCTCGACCATCGGTGCCTTCCTGCGGGTCTGGCAGAACGAGATCGCCACTGTCGCGGGCCTTGTCATCATCGTTATGGGGCTGAACTTTCTTGGTCTGGTCCGCGTTCCGCTACTGTCGCGCGAGGCGCGGTTCCAGGCCGGCGGCAAGCCGGCCAATCTCGGCGCAGCCTACGTGATGGGTCTTGCATTCGCCTTCGGCTGGACGCCCTGCATCGGGCCGGTGCTCGGACCGATCCTCACGCTTGCCGGTGGGCGCGACACGGTTGGCGAGGGTGCGCTGCTGCTTGCCGCCTATTCGGCCGGCCTCGGCATTCCCTTCCTCATTGCCTCAGTTTTTTCCGGCGCCTTCATGCGCTTCCTTTCCCGCTTCCGGATGCATATGGGCCGGGTCGAGAAGGTCATGGGCGGCTTGCTGGTCGTCGCCGGCGTGCTCTTCCTGACCGGCGGCATGCAATCGGTGGCCTATTTCCTGCTCGAGACCTTCCCGGCGCTTGGCTCGCTTGGCTGACCCGATCCGCGTCGGCAGCGTCGCCGTCACCACCCCGCCGATCACCAGTGCCGCGCCGGTAAGGTGATAGGGCTTCACTGCTTCGCCAAGGAAAATCGCCGCCAGCGCCACGCCGTAGACCGGCATCGCGTACATGAAGATGCCGGCGAGCGACGGGCCGAGCCTGCGCACCCCATACTGGAAGGCGGAGAAGGCGAGCAGCGAGGCAAACAGGATGATGCCGCCGAGGCTCTGCCAGGCAAGCGCGCTTTTCGGCATCGGCGCGCCGGCCAGATATTCGCTGACCGCAAATGGCGCAAGCAACAGCGCGCCCGTCGCCGAGACCAGCCCGAAGGCGGCAAGGTTGGGCAATGTTGCAACCTCGCCATGACGTTGCAGCACCGAATACCATGCCCAGGCGATCGCCGCGGCGAGGATGATCAGGTCGCCGGCGTTGAAGGCAAGCGCCGTGAGCACCGCAAGGCTGCCCTTGACGACGATGACGACGACCCCGGCCAGGGCGAGCACGATGCCCGCCGCCTCGCGCCAGCCGCTCGCCCGGCCGTAGAACATGCCTTCGAGCATGATGATCATCACCGACGAAGTGGTGTAGAGCAGCGTCGCATTGGTTGCCGTTGTGTATTGCAGGCCGACATAGACCATGGCGCCGCAGATCCACATGCCGAGGAAACCGAGCAGGAGGATATGCCGGTGCCCGTGGCGCGACATGCCGGCGATGCGCTCGCGCGCCGTCCATGTCATCGGCGCCAGAACCAGCGCCACGGCAAGCCAGCGCAGGAAGGCGAGCGTGAACGGCGCCACCTCGCCGATGGCGCTGCGACCGAAGATCAGGTTGGTGGAAAAGAACAACGGCGTGAACGCCATCACGATATAGGCGATGGTCGGCGGCTTTCGCCCTGGTTCGTCTTCCGTCAATTGCCGTCCCCGTTTATTGTCGCCTTTGCGCTTTTGGACCGGCATCGCCGGTGATACAAGCCGCATTGTCTTCTTGTCCTCCTGTCGCGGAAAACAGCCAATGCAGGCCAGAACTTGCCTATCCGTCATCCTTGCCGCCGGCGAGGGAACCCGCATGAAAAGCGCTTTGCCCAAGGTGCTGCATCCGCTGGCCGGTCTGCCGCTGATCGCCCATGTGGCAAACGCCACCATGGCGGCGGGAAGCGATTCGATCGCCGTCGTCACCGGCAAGGGCGCCGGGGCGGTGGAAGCGGCGGTTGCAAGTGCCGCGGCAGACACGGCCTTCTATCTTCAGGACACGCGGCTCGGCACCGCCCACGCTGTGCTTGCCGCCCGCGCCGCCATCGAGCGCGGCCACGACGACATTCTCGTCCTGTTCGGCGACACGCCGCTGGTCCGGCCGCAGACGCTTGTGACCGTCCGCCGGCATCTCGCCGACGGCGCCGCGGTTGCCGTGCTCGGCTTTCGCACCGACGATCCGACCGGCTACGGCCGACTGATCCAGGAGAACGGCCGCATTCTTGCCATCCGCGAGGACAAGGACTGCACCGACGCCGAGCGCCGCATCACCTTCTGCAATGGCGGCCTGATGGCGATCTCCGGCGCGCTTGCGCTCGAATTGCTCGACGCGGTCGGCAACGACAATGCCAAGAGCGAATACTATCTGACTGACATCGTCGGGATCGCCGCGCAGCGAGGGCTCAATGTGGCGGCGGTGGAGGCGCCGTTCGAGGAGCTGCTCGGCATCAACAACCGCGCCGAGCTCGCCGCCGCCGAGGCGATCTGGCAGGCGCGGCGACGGCGCGAACTCATGCTCGGCGGTGTATCGATGCAGGCGCCGGAAACCGTCTATTTCTCCCACGACACCGTACTTGGCCCCGATTGCGTCATCGAGCCCGACGTCTGGTTCGGACCGGGGGTTGCCGTCGGCGCCGGCGTTCGCATCCGCGCTTACTCCCACATCGAGGGCGCGACCGTGGCCGATGGCGCCGAGATCGGGCCGTTCGCCCGCCTCAGGCCGGGTGCCGAACTGGCCACCAGGGCCAAGGTCGGCAATTTCTGCGAGGTCAAGAAGGCGACGATCGGCGAGGGCGCCAAGGTCAACCACCTGACCTATGTCGGCGACGCCTCCGTCGGCGCCGGGGCCAATATCGGCGCCGGTACGATCACCTGCAACTACGACGGCTACAACAAGTACAGAACCGAAATCGGCGCCGGCGCCTTCATCGGCTCCAACAGCGCCCTCGTGGCGCCGGTCAGCATCGGCGACGGCGCGCTGGTGGCAGCCGGCAGCGTGATTACCCGCGACGTGCCCGCCGACGCGCTCGCCGTCGGCCGCGGCGACGAGCAGATCGTGCGCGAAGGCAAGGCGGCCGAGATCAACAAGCGCAATGCCGCGCGCAAGGCGGCGAAGTAACGGGCGTGGCCGGCATGCCGCCATTCACCAAATTCGCTGATTTTCAACTTTCTCCGCGTAATTTCGGGTAAAATTCGCCGCAAGTCCGGTGAAACAAACCGAAACCAAACGTGTCTTTCCGCAAAAGCCGGTCGTTTGTATGGCAGGCGCGGCAGGCGGGAAGACGGAGGGCATGGGCCAATGTGCGGAATTGTCGGGATTATCGGCCAACGGCCGGTCGCGCCGCTGCTCGTCGATGCGCTGAAGCGGCTTGAATATCGCGGCTATGATTCGGCAGGCGTCGCCACCATAGAGGCCGGCAGGCTCGACCGTCGCCGCGCCGAGGGCAAGTTGGTCAATCTGGAAAACCGGCTCAACAGCGATCCGCTGTCGGGCCGTATCGGCATCGGCCACACGCGCTGGGCCACCCATGGCGCGCCGACCGAGAACAACGCCCATCCGCATTTCGTCGGCAGCGTCGGCGTCGTCCACAACGGCATCATCGAGAACTTCGCCGAACTGCGCGAGGAACTGAAGGCCGCCGGTGCGGTCTTCACCACCCAAACCGACACCGAGATCGTCGCGCAGATGCTGGCAGGCCACATCGATGCCGGCAAGTCGCCGCAGGAGGCGATGCGCGCCACGCTTTCGCGCCTCGAAGGCGCCTATGCGCTTGCCGTGGTTTTCGCCCACCATGACGACCTGATGCTGGCCGCCCGCAACGGTCCGCCGCTTGCCGTCGGCTATGGCAACGGCGAAATGTATGTCGGCTCCGACGCGATCGCGCTGGCGCCGTTCACCGACGAGATCACCTATCTCGAAGACGGCGATTGGGCCGCGGTCACCTCGAAATCGGTGGAGATTTTCGATGCCGACGGCAAACCGGTCGAGCGCGCCCGCCAGAAATCCGTCGGCTCGGCCTTCCTGGTCGACAAGGGAAACCACCGCCATTTCATGGAAAAGGAGATCCATGAACAGCCCGAGGTGGTGTCGCACACGCTGGCCCACTACCTCGATTTTTCCGCCGGGCAGGTGCGCGATTTCGACCTGCCGTTCGATTTCGCCGATCTCGACCGCCTGGCGGTCTCGGCCTGCGGCACCGCCTATCTGGCGGGCCTGGTCGCCAAATATTGGTTCGAGCGCTACGCCCGGCTGCCGGTCGACATCGATATCGCCTCCGAGTTCCGCTACCGCGAGATGCCGCTGCCGAAACGGTCGGCGGCACTGTTCATCTCGCAATCGGGCGAGACCGCCGACACGCTGGCCTCACTGCGCTATTGCCGCGACGCCGGCGTGCCGATCATGTCGATCGTCAATGTGCGCGGCTCAACCATAGCACGTGAGTCCGATGCGGTTTTCCAGACGCTTGCCGGGCCGGAGATCGGCGTCGCCTCGACCAAGGCGCTGACCTGCCAGCTCTCGGTGCTCGCCGCGCTTGCGCTGCGTGCCGCCAAGGCGCGCGGCCACCTTTCGGCGGATGACGAGCGCCGGCTCGTTCGCCAATTGTCGGAGGCGCCGCGTCTGGCCAGCGCCGCGCTGAGGCTCGACGGGCAGATCCACGAGGTCGCGCGCCAGTTGTCGGCCGTGCGCCACGTGCTCTATCTCGGCCGCGATGTCAGCTACCCGCTGGCATTGGAAGGCGCGCTGAAGCTGAAGGAAATCTCCTACATCCATGCCGAGGGCTATGCGGCCGGGGAGTTGAAACACGGCCCCATCGCGCTGATCGACGAGACCATGCCGGTCGTCGTCATCGCGCCGCACGACCGCATCTTCGACAAGACCGTGTCGAACATGCAGGAAGTGGCCGCGCGTGGCGGGCGCATCATCCTGATCACCGACGAGACGGGCGCGGCCCGCGCTACGGTAGATACGATGGAGACGATCGTCATGCCGGACGTTCCGGAAATCGCCACGCCGATCGTCTACGCGCTGCCGGTGCAACTGCTCGCCTATCACACCGCCGTCCTCATGGGCACGGATGTCGACCAGCCGCGCAACCTCGCCAAATCCGTCACTGTCGAATAGCGCCGCGGCGCGTCGGCGCAAAAACCGGTTCAAAAAGATGATGCGCTGCACTACATGTTGGCGGCGTCCTCCTTTTGTCCACGGGATTTCATGACCGACACGCCGACGAAGATCTCAGGCTTCATGCGCCTCAGGAACTATTTTCTGACCGGTTTCGTCGTCTGCGCGCCGCTGGCGGTGACGGCATATCTGACCTGGTCATTCATCGGTTGGGCCGATTCCTGGGTCAAACCCTACATTCCCGAGATCTACAATCCCGACACCTACCTGCCGTTCACCGTGCCCGGTTTCGGGCTCGTCGTCGCCCTGGTGTCGATTACCCTGATCGGCTTCCTGACCGCCAACTTCATCGGTCGCCAGATCGTCTCCTACGGCGAATACCTGCTCGGACGCATGCCGCTGGTGCGCAATATCTACAGTGTGCTCAAGCAGATACTGGAAACCGTGCTGTCGGAGCGCACCAACACGTTCAAGAAGGTCGGGCTGATCGAATATCCGCGCAAGGGCCTTTGGGCGATCGTGTTCATCGCCACCGATGCGGAAGGCGAGATCCAGGATGAGCTGGAGCGCAAGACCGGCAAGACACTCGCCGTATTCTTGCCGACGACACCCAATCCGACCTCGGGTTTTCTGCTGTTCGTGCCCATGAGCGACGTCAAGATCCTGTCCATGACGGTGGAGGAGGGCGCCAAACTGGTGATCTCCGCCGGCCTGGTGACGCCGGAATACCAGCAGCGGCTTGCGGCGCTGGCCGAGGGCGAAACCGAGCCCGCCGAACCTATCCCGCGCCAAGAAGCCTGATCGCCTCGTCGCGGCCGAACAGGTAGAGTAACAGCCGCAACGCCTGGCCGCGCTCTGATTGCAGTTCCGGATCGGTTGCCAGCACCAGTCGCGCGTCGTCGCGCGCCGCCGGCAGCAGGTCGCCATGGGCTTCCAGCCGGGCGATGCGAAAGCCGGGCGAGCCGGATTGCTTGGTGCCCAGAAGGTCGCCTTCGCCGCGCAGTTTCAGATCCTCCTCGGCGATGCGGAACCCGTCCTCGCTCTCGCGCAGCACCTCCAGCCGCCGGCGCGCCACCTCGCCGAGTGGCGTCTTGTAGAGCAGCACGCAGCTCGACGGCTTGTCGCCGCGCCCGACACGGCCGCGAAGCTGGTGCAACTGCGCCAAGCCGAAGCGTTCGGCGTGTTCGATCACCATGATCGTCGCGTCCGGCACGTCGACGCCGACCTCGATCACGGTCGTGGCCACAAGCACGCGCGTCTCGCCGGCCTTGAACGCCGCCATCGCGGCATCTTTCTCCGCTCCCTTCATGCGCCCGTGCACCAGCCCGATGCGCGCGCCGAAGCGCGGTTGCAGCGCGGTAAATCGATCTTCGACCGCGGTCAGGTCCACGGCTTCCGATTCCTCCACCAGCGGGCAGATCCAATAGACTTTCTGGCCGTCGGCAACCGCCTGTTCGATGCGGCCGACGAGTTCGCCATAGCGCTCCATCGGCAGCGACACTGTGGAGATCGGCCGGCGGCCGGCCGGTTTCTCGGTCAGCTGCGATACGTCCATGTCGCCATAGGCGGTCAGCACAAGCGTGCGCGGTATCGGCGTCGCCGTCATCACCAGCATGTCCGGCGTGGTTCCCTTTGCCGTCATCGCCAGGCGCTGATGCACGCCGAAACGGTGCTGTTCGTCGATGACCGCAAGCAGCAGACTGTCGAATTCGACGCCCTCCTGGAACAGCGCATGCGTGCCGGTGACGAAGCCGATCGAGCCATCGGCGAGCCCCCCGAGGATATCGGCGCGCTCGCGCCCCTTTTCGCGTCCGGTCAGAATTGCCGCCTTCTGGCCGGCCTGTTCAAGGAGCGGCGCGATCGTTGCATAGTGCTGGCGCGCAAGCACCTCCGTTGGCGCCAGCAGCACCGCCTGGCCTCCGGCCTCTACCGCCTGCGCCATCGCCAATAGCGCGACGATGGTCTTGCCCGAGCCGACATCGCCCTGCAACAGCCGCGTCATGCGCTCCGGCTTGGCAAGGTCGGCGCCGATCTCGGCAAGCGACGTCCGCTGCGAACCGGTCAGCGAGTAGGGAAGGATGCGCAGGATCGCGTCGCGGATATGCCCGTCGCCTGTGACCGGCCGTCCCGCCAGCCGGCGCACGCGCGCGCGCGCCAGCGCCAGCGACAATTGCCCGGCCAGCAACTCGTCGTAGGCGAGCCGCCGCCGGGCCGGGTTTTCCAGCGCCACGTCCACCGGATCCTGCGGATTGTGCAACCGTTCCATGGCGGCGTTGAAGGATGGAAATGTCTGTCGTGCCAGATGGGCGTCATCCAGCCATTCCGGCATCTCCGGCAGCCGGTCGAGCGCCTGGCTGACGGCACGGCGCAGCACGCGGCCCGAAAGCCCCGCCGTCAGCGGATAGACCGGTTCGACCAGCGGCAGCTCGGCGGCGTTTTCTGCAAGCGCGATATGATCCGGATGCACCATCGAGGCACGGCCGTTGAACCACTCCATGCGGCCGCTGACGACGATGTCGGCGCCGACCGGCATAGCGCGCTCCAGCCAGGCCTGCTTGGCGTGGAAGAAGGTAAGCGCGATCTCGCCGGTGTCGTCGAAGGCGAATACCCGGTAGGGCACGTTCTTCTTGCCTCGCGGCGGTACGGCATGGCGGCCGACGCGCAGCTCCAGCGTCACGATCGCGCCTTCCGCCGCGCGCGCCACGCCCGGCCGGTTGCGCCGGTCGATCAGCGAATGCGGCAGGATGAACAAGAGGTCGCCGACCCTGAGCGGCCGCTCGGCGACGTCGAACGGCACGATCCGGGCGATGAGATCGGCAGTCTTGTCGCCGATTTTGTCGAGCGAGGTCGCCTCGGCGAAAAGCGGGTCGAGCAGGGAAGGACGCATGTCGTCAAGATTATGCCGGCGGGGAAGCGATGCAAGGCTGACTTCGCCGCCCTCAACGGCTATATGCGGTCGCGGCGCAACAATCCGGCGCAAGCCACGCGAACAGGACCACCGATGACGGGCATGACACGATCCAGTGCCGGACTGACCTCACGAAGGCGCAAGGCGCTCTACCGCGCCTGGCATCGCGGCATGCGCGAGACCGATCTCATTCTCGGCACTTTCGCCGATGCCGAGATCGCCGCGATGGACGATGCCGAGTTCGCCCTGTTCGAAACGCTACTCGACCAGCCCGACGCCGCGATCCTGGGTTGGGTGACCGGCGAGGCGGTTCCGCCGGCGGACTTCGACACCGCGCTCCTGCGGCGCATCAGGGCGCATCGGGCAGGGCAGGCCGACTGACAAGTCCATGACCATCCAGCTTGACCTGAAACTGAATGGGCGCACGTCCGGCGCCGTCGTCGTCGACGGCGTTGCCGACGGCTACGAGGCGTTCGTATTGGCGGGGATAGCGCGTCAGGTCGCACCCGGTGGTCCGCTGCTCTATGTCGCCCGCGACGGCCAGCGGCTGCCCGGTCTGATCGAGGCGCTCGGCTTCGCCGCGCCGGGCCTGCCGGTACTTGAGCTGCCGGCATGGGACTGCCTGCCCTATGACCGCGTTTCGCCGGGCGCCGACACCGCGGCGCGTCGGCTCGATGCCATGGGCAAGCTGATCGCGCTTCGCGAAGCGCCACACAGCGCAATTGTCGTCACCAGCGCCAACGCGCTGTTGCAGCGATTGCCGCCGCGCGAGTCGGTATCCGGCGGGCTGTTTTCGGCAAGGCCCGGCAACCGGGTCGACATGAACGATCTGGCCGAACGGCTGGAGGGCAACGGTTTCGACCGGGTCTCGACGGTGCGCGATGTCGGCGAATACGCCGTTCGCGGCGGCATTCTCGATCTCTTCGTACCGGGGGCCGGGATGCCGCTGAGGCTCGATTTCTTCGGCGACACGCTGGAATCGGTGCGCAGCTTCGATCCGGCGACGCAGCGCACCATCGGTCAGCAGCCGGCGCTAACGCTGCAGCCGATGAGTGAGGTGACGCTGTCGCCGCCGCTGATCAGCCGCTTCCGCCGCGCCTATATCGGGATGTTCGGCGCGCCGTCGCGCGATGATGCGCTTTACGCCTCGATCTCGGAAGGCCGGCGCTTTGCCGGCATGGAGCACTGGCTGCCGCTGTTCTACGACCGCCTTGAGACCGTGTTCGACTATCTGCCCGGCGTGCCGGTGGTCTTCGATCATCTTGCCCATGAGGCGCTCGGCGAGCGGTCGGAGCAGATCGCCGATTATTACGATGCCCGTGTCCGCCAGGCGGAAGGCAAGGGCATCGGCGACGCCGTGCCCTACAAGCCGGTGCCGCCCGAAGCCATGTTTCTCGATCCGGACGCCGTGCGCGCCGCGCTCGACGGCCGGATCGCGGTCGACCTGACGCCCTTCGACCAACCGCCGGCGCCGGGCGTGACGGTGGCCAGCGCCAATGCGGCGGCCGGTCGAAGCTTCGCCGCCGAGCGCGCCGATCCGAAGGCCAACGTCTTCGACCATGCGGTACGCCACATCGCCGAATTGCGCTCCGGCGGCAGGCGCGTCGCCATCTGCGGTTGGAGCGAGGGTTCGCTCGACCGGCTGGCGCAGATCCTTGCCGAGCACGGGCTCGGCGGCGTCGCCCGCGTCGCCTCGCTTGCCGACCTGCAGGCCCTGCCGGCGTCGACGGTCGGGCTTGCCGTGCTGCGGCTTGAGGCCGGCTTTACGGCGCCGGATTTCGTCGTCATCTGCGAGCAGGACATCCTTGGCGACCGGCTGGTGCGGCGCAGCAGGCGCAAGCGCGACGCCGACTACATCACCGAGGCGGCGTCGCTGTCGACCGGCGACGTCGTCGTCCATGCCGATCACGGCATCGCCCGCTTCATCGGCCTGCGCACCATCGAGGCAGCCGGTGCCCCGCATGACTGCCTCGAACTGCACTATGCCGGCGACGACCGGCTGTTCCTGCCGGTCGAGAACATCGAACTGCTCTCGCGCTACGGTTCCGATGCGGCGGAAGTCGTGCTCGACCGGCTGGGCGGTGTCGCCTGGCAGTCGCGCAAGGCCAGGCTGAAGAAGAAACTGCTCGAAATGGCGGGAGAACTGATACGCCTTGCCGCCGAGCGCCAGATGCGCGGCGCGCCGGCGATCATGCCGCCCGACGGGCTTTACGGCGAGTTCGCCGCCCGCTTTCCCTATGACGAGACCGAAGACCAGCAGACCGCGATCGATCATGTCGTCGACGACCTTGCCGCAGGCCGACCCATGGATCGGCTGGTGTGCGGCGATGTCGGCTTCGGCAAGACCGAGGTCGCGCTCCGCGCGGCGTTCCTGGCGGCGATGGAGGGCTTCCAGGTCGCCGTCGTCGTGCCGACGACGCTGCTGTCGCGCCAGCACTTCCGCACCTTCTCCGACCGCTTTTCCGGCCTGCCGGTCAAGGTGCGCCAGGCCTCCAGGCTGGTCGGCGCCAAGGAACTAGCCGAGACCAGGAAGGGTCTTTCCGACGGAACGGTCGACATC
Organism: Rhizobiaceae bacterium; assembly: GCA_041397625.1. Taxonomy (GTDB): domain Bacteria; phylum Pseudomonadota; class Alphaproteobacteria; order Rhizobiales; family Rhizobiaceae; genus JAWKWH01. Next base: position 289,934 of record JAWKWH010000002.1, on the reverse strand, counting down.
GTCATCGGCACCCATGCGCTGCTCGGCAACTCCATCCGCTTCGCCAATCTCGGCCTGCTGATTATCGACGAGGAGCAGCATTTCGGCGTCAAGCACAAGGAGCGGCTGAAGACGCTGAAATCGGACGTCCACGTGCTCACCCTGTCGGCGACCCCGATCCCGCGCACGCTGCAACTGGCGCTGACCGGCGTGCGCGAACTGTCGCTGATCACAACCGCGCCGGTCGACCGGCTGGCGGTGCGCACCTTCATCTCACCCTTCGATCCCGTGGTCATCCGCGAGACGCTGCTGCGCGAGCGCTATCGCGGCGGCCAGAGTTTCTATGTCGTGCCGCGCATCTCCGACCTGGCCGACGTTGCCGCCTTCCTCAACGAGCAAGTGCCGGAGCTGAAGGTCGCCACCGCCCACGGCCAGATGCCGCCCGGCCAGCTCGACGACGTGATGAACGCCTTCTATGACGGGCGCTACGATGTGCTGCTGTCCACGACCATCGTCGAGTCCGGCCTCGACATCCCTACCGCCAACACGCTGGTGGTGCACCGCGCCGACATGTTCGGCCTGGCGCAGCTCTACCAATTGCGCGGCCGCGTCGGCCGCTCGAAACTGCGCGCCTACGCGCTGTTCACGCTGCCGGCCAACCGCACGCTCACCCGCACGGCCGAACGCCGGCTCAAGGTGCTGCAGTCGCTCGATACGCTCGGCGCCGGCTTCCAGCTCGCCAGCCACGATCTCGACATTCGCGGCGCCGGCAACCTGCTCGGCGAGGAACAGTCGGGCCATATCCGCGAGGTCGGCTTCGAACTCTACCAGCAGATGCTCGAGGAGGCGGTCGCCGAGCTGAGAGGCGAGGAGGAGGCCGCCGACCAGGGCTGGTCGCCGCAGATCACCGTCGGCACCTCGGTGATGATCCCCGAGGACTACGTGCCCGACCTGCAACTACGCCTCGGCCTCTATCGACGGCTCGGCGAACTGCACGACGCTGGGGCGATCGACGGTTTCGCCGCCGAGCTGGTCGACCGTTTCGGCCCGCTGCCCGAGGAGGTTGAGCATCTGATGAAGATCGTCTTCATCAAGGCGCTGTGCCGCAAGGCCAACGTCGAAAAGCTCGATGCCGGACCCAAGGGCGCCGTGGTGCAGTTCCGCAACAATTTTTTTTCCGATCCGGCCGCCCTTGTCGGTTTCATCGGCGAGCAGGGATCGCTGGCGAAGATCAGGCCGGATCAGAGCGTGGTGTTCATGCGTGACTGGCCGAGCGCCGAAAAGCGCCTGTCGGGCTCGGCGGTGATCATGACGCGGTTGGCGAAGCTGGCCGAAACCGCCTGACACTTGTCAGCCGGCGGCGGGTGCACCGTCTCCTGCCTTTTCGCCTGCAATCTGGCGAAACGCGTTGGCGAGCGTGCCGGCGTCCTGCGCGCCCATCACCGCATATTTGCCCTCGATCAGGAAGCAGGGCACGCCGGTGATGCCCATCCGGCCGGCGGTGGCGATCTCGCTTTGCACCGCCTCGCGGTCGGAATCGGTCGCAAGCAGGCTCTCGACGATCGCGGCATCCATGCCGGCGTCGCGCGCCGCGCCGATCAGCACTTCGTGGTCGCCGATATTGGCGCCTTCCTCGAAATAGAGCTGGAACAGCCGCCGCGCCAGCCTGTTCTGCACGCCTTCGCCGGCGCTCGCCGCCCAGCGGATCAGGCGGTGCGCGTCGAGCGTGTTGGGCGCCACCTTGATCGCCTCGAAATCGAACGGGATGTCCTCCTGCCGCCCGGCTTCCTTGATCGCCGAATAGATCTGGCCGGCCCGCTCGTCGCCGCCAAACTTCTCCGACAGATACTGCTTGCGGTCCTTGCCCTCGGGCGGCAGCGTCGGGTCGAGCTGGAACGGCCTCCAGCGGATGTCGACATCGATATCGGGCACCTGGCCGAGCGCCTTTTCCAGCCGCTTCTGCCCGACATAGCACCACGGACACATGACATCGGAAACGATATCGACGGTCAGCGTCGTCTTTTCCTGCATCTTCTCGGCTCCCGCCGGAACGGTTCCGGCTATTGGCTCGCCTGCCACCAGGTCTGGAACTGCGGCCCGTAGACCGGAGTTGCATTCGGATGGGCGATGTTCGACCACCGCGCCACCCATTTCTCGCCGCGATGATAGAGCGGAACCACGTAGGCGCCAGTCAAAAGTACGCGATCATACATGCGCACCGCCGAGACGAAGTCGGCGCGGTTTCGTGCGTTGAGCAATGCGTCGATCATTGCGTCGACCGCCTTGTCGGCAACGCCGGCGAAGTTGTAGGTACCATCGGCATCGGCGGATGCCGAGCCCCAGCGGCCGATCTGCTCGGCGCCCGGCGACAGCGACGACGGGTAGAACTGCATGATCATGTCGTAGTCGTAGGTCTGAAGGCGTTGCTGGTACTGCGCCGCCTCGACAATGCGGATCGTCACCTCGATACCGAGCTTTTCCAGCGTTCGCTTGTAGGACGAGGCGACCGCCTCGCCGCTCTTTCCGTTCAGCAGGATCTCGAAACCGAGCGGCTCGCCATCCGGGCCGACAAGGCGACGGTCGACCAGCTTGTAGCCGGCGGCATGCAACTGGTCGAAGCCCTGTTTCAGGAACCCGCGGTCGCGACCCGATCCGTCGGAGACCGGCGGTTTCCAGGTGCCGGCAAGCAGTTCCGGCAGCACGGCGCCGGGAAAATCCGCCACCAGCGCCTTTTCCTCATCGCTCGCCGGATTGCCCTGGGAGGACAGTTCCGAGCCGTCGAAATAGCTTCTGGTGCGTTCGTAGGCGCCGAAGAACAGGTTCCGGTTGGCCCATTCGAAGTCGAACAGCGAGGCAAGCGCCCGGCGCAGCGCCGGATCGGCAAACTTGTGCTTGCGCGTGTTGAACACGAAGCCGAGCATGCCCGAGGGCAGGCCGCTTTCGAACGCCTCCTTCACCACGCGTCCGTCCCCGGCGGCGGGAAAGTCGTAGCCTTCGGCCCAGCGGCCCGGATCGGCCTCGGTCCTGATCGAGATCAGCCCCTTCTTGAACGCCTCGAACATGGCGTTGTCGTCGCGATAGTAGTTGATGCGGACCTCGTCGAAATTGTCGAAGCCGCGTTTCGACGGGTGATCCTTGGCCCAGTAGTCGGGATTGCGCTTCAACACCACGAGCTCGCCGGGCTTGACGCTGTCGATGGTGTAGGGTCCGCTGGCGATCATCGGCTTCAGTGTCGACTTGTCGAAATTCTCCGCATCGGTCGCGTGTTTCGGCAGGATCGGCAACAGGCCGAGCAGCAGCGGCAATTCGCGATCGGCCTCCGGCTTGAGCGTGAAGCGGACCCCGCGCTCGCCTGTCTGTTCCATCTTGGCCACCAGACCGATCCAGCGGCGGTAAAGCGGTCGCGCCTTCTCTTTCAGAAGGTTCATTGAGAACAGCACGTCCTCGACGGTTATCGGTTCGCCGTCGGAGAACTTCGCGGCCGGGTCGAGCGTGAATTCAATGAAGCTGCGCTCTTCGTCGGTCTCCACCGATTCGGCGATCAGCGGATAGAGCGTGAAGGTCTCGTCCCTCGAGCGCGCCATCAGCGCCTCGAAAACATTGTAGCCGAACTCTTGGTCGAACAAGCCGCGCGACGCGTCGCCCTGCACGATGAACGGGTTTAGGCTGTCGAAACTGCCGCGCACCGCATAATCGATGCGCCCGCCCTTGGGCGCGTCCGGATCGACATAGGTGAAATGCCGGTAGTCGCGCGACAGCGCGGGTTCACCATGCATGGCGATGGCGTGTGACGGTTCGGCCCGTCCGGCATGCACGCCCAGGAGTGCGCACAGCATCAGCGAGGCAACTAGGCCGGACAGGAAACGTTGCAAGGAGCTTCTCCTGATGGTGGCGGCGAATCGCCGATCGGGCGCCGGAAGCCTATCAGCGCGACAATTGATGCGAAACCGGCGCAAAGAATGGGCTGCAACGGGCTGGATTCGGCAGAAGATGCAGTGTAACACGCCTGCCGAAGCCATTCTGTCGCCTCAATTGGGCAACAGGACACCGGACGAACGGATTGTGCCGGCGCAGCCGGTCTCCCAGGCAAACCTATCGAGAGGAAATGGATATCATGACGAGCTTAACGACCGCCGCGCGCCGCATCGCCGTGATCGCCGCCGGAGCCGGCGGGATACTGGCTGCGGCCATGGCGCCGTCGCATGCCCAGCAGGTGCCCCAGGGCTGGTTCAAGGTCTGCTCCAAGGCCGAGGACAACGATATCTGCAACGTGCAGAACCTGCTGATGGCCGATTCCGGCCAGCTTCTCACCGGCGTCAGCCTCATCGAGGTCAAGGGCAAGGTCAATCGCAAGGTCTTCCAGGTCTCGGTTCCGAGCGGCCGGCTCGTGCCTCCGGGCGTCGGCATGCAGGTCGACGGCGGCAAGGCCGCAAAGATCAACTACGCGATCTGCTTTCCGGATCGCTGCATCGCCGAGGTGGCGCTTACCGAAGACATGATCGGCGCGTTCAAGCGTGGCGGCGAACTGACGCTGACTTCAGTCAACTTCCAGAACCAGCCCAACCCGATCAAGATTTCGCTGAAGGGCTTCACCGACGCTTTCGACGGCCCGCCGCTGCAGCAGTCCGACCTCGACGCCAAGCAGAAGAAACTGCAGGAAGAGATCGAGAAGCGCCGCGAGGAGTTCGAGAAGAAGCTGAAGGCCGAGCAGGAAAAGGCCAAGGCCGCCGAATAGGCCGAACTTGAAGCGACTGTGACGTGAAACGGGCCTTTCGGCCCCGCCCGGATTTTTTGCGAACCCCCGGCATTTGCCGGGGGTTTTTGATTCATCGGGTCATGCTGGAGAAGCCCGCCGCGGAACAGGCCGCGCTCGAGATGGTGACGCTCGACGGTCCGGGCTGACGGCCAAGGGCAGGGCCATCCACCACCGCCGCAAGGAGATCGTCGAGCGCTCGTTCGCCGGTGCCGGACAACTCAACGGACACAGCGACGCGCGATTGCGAAGTCTTTGGAAAGTTCGCATCCACTGCCTGTCCGCCGCTGGCCTACAACATCAAGAAGATCGCCCCGGCGCTCACCAAAAGGCCCCTTGCGGGGCCGGCCTGAAGCCGGAACCCTCCCGACGGATCCTCCCGACAACGAAATATCCACCGCTTGAAAACAGAAACGAAAAACCCCGCCGAAAATCGACGGGGTTCGTCTGCGATCTGACGGGTCCGAAAAGGCCCCGTCTTTTCATGCTGGTGTCAATAACGGTCAGCGCAGGCGACCGGCCGCATGCGCCAGCATGGTATAGACCTTGCCCGTGTCGGAGGTCAGGTAGGTCTGGGTCATGATATTGTCGCGGTCGTTGCGCTCGACGTCGTCGAGCAGCTTCTCGAAATCCTTGCAGTAGCGGTCGACCGCGCCGCGGAAATCGCCGTCGGTCTGGTATTTGCGGCGGATCTCGTCGAATGTCTGCTGTCCCTTGAGCGTGTAGAGCCGGCGGGTGAAGACATTGCGTTCGCCTTTGCGGTAGCGTTCCCAGAGCTCCACCGACGCGTCGTGATCGATCGCCCGGGCGATGTCGACCGACAGCGAATTGAGCGACTCGACGACATGCAGCGGCGAGCGTTCGCCGGGCACTGCATTGGCCGCGATGTCCTTGTCGGGCATCGCGGGCGCCGCCGGCACGTCTCGCTCGCCGGCCTCGTCGCGCGAGGCGCGCCTCAGCAGGTCCTGCACCCAACCGCCCGTCTGGCCCGCCGGCTCCGGCTCTGGTTTTGGCGCGGGCGGCAGCGTCGCCGTATCGGCCGCGCGGGCTGCCGGCCGTGGCGTGGTTTCGACGACCGTCGAAGAGGAACGGCCGGCCGGCTGCGGATTGCCGCCGCCGACATCGAAGTTGCGTCCCGACTTGGCGACGATATCGGACAGTTCCTTGAGCGCGTTGATCTGATCGGAGACCGCGCGGCGCATGGCCGACGTGGATTCGCGCGCCTCTTCCGGCAGGTCGAACACGCCCTTGCGCAGGTCGGACCGGGTCTCCTCGAGCTCGGTCCTGATGCGGCCGGCGATCTCGCGCATCTCCTCGGTGGCGCCGGTGAACCGTTCGGTTGCCGTTTCCACCACCTCGGCGATCGCATTGCGGATGCGGTCGGTGGATTCGCGCGTCCGGCTTTCGGCATTGTTGATCGAATTGCCGACCAGATCCTCGAACGAGCGCATGACCCGTTCGATTTCCTCCGACTTGGCCACCAGGCCCGACGCAAGTTGCTCCAGCGCGCCCTGGCGGTCGTCGAGCGTGTGCGACAGGTTGGACTGCGCCGTGGCGAGCAGGTCCGATGCGCTCGACAGTACCTTGCCGTGCTCGTCGAAACGGGCGGCGATGCTGGCGATCTGCTCCAGCGTATTGCCCGACAGGTCGGTGAGCTTGCCGGTATTGGTTTCGATGATGCGCGCCGAACTGGCAAAGCTGTCGGCCGCCCTGGTGGTGTGAGCCGCGAACTGCTCGGTGGTTTCCGACAGCCGTCCGTCGACCTCCGAGAGGTTGCGGGCCGCCATGTCGATCAACTCGCCGAGGCGCGAGTTGGACGAGGTCAGGCGGTCGATAAGCTCGGCGACCGTCTCCGACAGGCTGGCGCTGGCGCTGTCCACCGCCGACAGCGTCTCGCTGGTGCGGTTGGCGATCGCGTTGACGAGCGCGGCGTTCTGGCTGCGCAGCTTCTCCGCAGCCTGCTCGGTGGCCTCCGCCAGGTCGCGCTGCAGATGACCGCCGCTTTCAGCGAACCGCTCGACCAGCGGCCGGGCCGTCTCATCGAGGATCCTGGCGATTTCGCCCGAACGGCTCGCCAGCATCTCGTTGAGCTCGCGTGTGCGATCGGCGATCGACGTTGCCGCGGCGCTTGTGCTGTCGGTGATCCGCTCGTTGAGCGAGGCGAAGGTGGTGGTCAGCGAATCGGCGCGCGCAAGCAGTCTCGATTCCGTTTCGGCGACTTCCTCGCCGAGGCGGCGCGAGATGGCTCCAGCGCTTTCGATCAGACGGTTTTCGGCCTCGCTGATGCCGCCGGTAAGGCGATCCACGGCGGTCTCGGCGCCGACGCCCAGACGCTGCTCGACCTGCGTCAGCGCATTGGCAATCTCGTCGCCGCGCGCGGCCAGTTCGGCCGAGGTCTGGTGCGTACGGGCGATAATGGCCTGTTCGACCTCCGCAAAGGCCGACGAAACCTCACCTGCGCGGGCGGCGATATTGTTTTCCGCCGTCGCGAAAACGCCGGCGATCTCGCCCGCCTTCTCCGACAGCTTGTCGGCCGTCGCCTGGGCGCGCGAGGCAATCTTCTCATCGGCATCGCGGAAGGTCTGGTCCGCCGCGTCGGTCAGCGACCGCGTCACGTCGAGCACCTTGTCGCGCAATGCGCCGGCGACGGATACCGCGCTGCCCTCGAGCGTCTTGCGTACGTTGTCGACCCCGGCGGCGAGCGCCGTCTGCATGGTCGCCGTACGTTCCTCGATGACGCCGGTCTGGTCCTGGAAAACCTTCTCGATATGGGCGACGTCCTTGGCGACCGACGAACCGACATCGGAGGCGCGGTCGGTGATCGACTGAAGATGCTCGCTGATCGCCCTGTTCAGGTCCGCGCGGCTGTCGGACAGTTTGGCAAGGTCCGTGTCGATGATGCCGGAAATGCCCTGTCGGCTCTCCTCGAGCATCTTTCCGAATTCGCTCGCCTTCTGGTGCAGCTTCTCGAGATCGGTCGACAGCGCGCCGGAAATCTGTTCGCGATTGGCCGCGAGCTGGGCGGCGAAGCCTGCCGCGCGCTCCTGTAGCGCCGCAAGGTCGGCTTCGGCAAGCTTGCCGAGCGTCTCGCGGTTTTCCGTCAGCGACCTGGCAAATCCGGCCGCCCGTTCTTCCAGCTGGATCACGTCGCGATCGAGAATTCCGGAGATTTCGGTCCGGTTTTCCGCCAGTTTCTCGGCGAATTGCGACGCGCGGCCTTCCAGTTCCGAAAGGCTGCTCTCGATCACCTCGGCAACCGCGGCCCGGCCTTCGGCAAGCTTGGCCGCCAGTTCCTTGGTCTGGTTGCTTATCTGTGTCGAGGTCGTCTTCACCAGATCGGCCAGTTCCTCGCCGATGATGTTCTTGCCGAGATCGATCGACCCGGAAATCTCGGTCTTGCCCCTGGAGAATGTCTCGGCGATCTCCTTGGTCCGCTCCATCAGCGACTCGTTGATCTGGCGGGCGCGCAGTTCGAGCGCCGCATTGAGCTTCTCCGACCCGCCCTCCAGGGCCTCGGCGCGGGTCTGGAACTGGGTGATCAGCGCCTGGCCGCGCTCGGTCAGCGTCTTTTCGATGCCGGCAAGCCTGGTGTCGAACTCGTTGGTCATCGACTTGGTGGCGCCGCCGAGCAGGGTGATCATCGAATTGCTGCGTTCGTCGAGCATCGACGACAGCGAGGTCGTCAGTTCGTCGGTCCGCTCGGTCAGGTTGACGATGCGGGTGTCGAGCAGGCCGGCGAAGGCATCGCCAGAGGTGGTGATGCGGGTGGAGATTTCGTCCATCCGCTCGTCGATCGACTTGTAGATCGCCTTGCCGCTGTCGTTGAAGCGGTCGATGAGCTCGTTGCCCGACGTGGTCAGCGTGGTGGTGAGCTGCGTTGACGCGTTGAGCACGTTGTCGCGGATGATGCCGCTTGCCGCGTCGAGTTCTTCCTTCAGCTGCTCATGGGCGCCGGAGATGGAGGCGCGGACGCGCTCGGCATGGCTGACGACCATGTCGCGCTCGCTGCCAAGCCCGTCGACCAGGCCGCGAATGCGGGCTTCGTTGTCACTGTAGGCGCGCTCGAGCTGATTGACCTCGTTGTGCACCAGCGTTTCCAGTTCGACGGCGCGGGCAAGCGTGCGCTCGATACCTTCGCCCATCGCGCTCACCTCGCGGCGGACCGCCTGGCCGACGGTCATGACCCTGTCGATGGCGAGGTTTTCGGGCTCGGCGAGCCTGAAGGCGACCTCGGTCATCGACTGGGCCGCAAGGCGCAGCTCCTGCGAGCGGCGCACCATCAGCGCAAAGCCCCAGAACAGGAATATCGGCGCGATGATCGCCACCGCCAGCACGATCACATGCGGCATGGCGAGAAGCTGTTCATAGGTACGGATCTGCCAGATTTCGGGCGCATAGAGCAGGTGGCCGAGCGCCAGCCCGCCGGCCGCCCAGGCGACCGAAAGCAGGCCCATCATCCAATAGACGGTTCTCGGCGCGCGGCGGCTGATCGTCTGCATCAGGCTGCGATAGTCCTTCTGCCGGTCGTCATTGGCCGGGGACAGCGCCGTCCGGGCGGATTGAACGGTTTCCACCGGCCGCAGCGGGCCGGTGGGCGCGGCGTCCCGTCGCGCGGCCGCCTCGGCCGTGTCTTCCGCCTTGCCGCTTGTCCTCGCGTCGGTCTGCGCGGTTGCGGCCTTCGACACCCTTGCGTCGTCGGTCTTGGCTTCCTTTGCAGGCTTTTTGGAATTGTCGGCCTTGACCGCGTCCGCGTCCCTGCCGTCGGCTTCTTCGGCCTTCTTGCTCTCGGTGGCCAGATCGTCGGCGGCTTTGGAAATCTGTGCTTCTAGCTCGTCCATCGATGTCCCCAGATCGATGTCATCGTCGCCTTCGCCATCCAGGTCGAGATCGACGTCAAGAGCCTCCTCCAGCTCCTGCTCAACATCTCTTTCCAATGCTTTCGTGCTGGTAGATTTACGCGCCATGCCGCTCAAACCCTGTTACTATTTTGACCATGCGCAAGCCGCACGCGGCTCCTCGTAGCGCACGATTTCATACACCCATACCGCCCGCCATCGTAGAGGCGTCTCACTCTAAAGGGAACCGCCAAAAACTGCACCCGAAAAAAGTTTAAATATTTGGTTAACGCGCAAGGGTGCGAAAATCCGGGCAAAATTGGCGCCGTTAACCTCATCTCCATTCCTTTGCCGCAGGCTTGCAGCCATCGGTTGCGCGCATGGAGAACGCTGCAATGACACTGACAAACCCCGAGGCTGTCGCCTTCGCCATGCCGGGCGGAGAGACCTGCGCCCCGTCGCGGTCGCGCCCGGTCGACCTGGTCCATCTGGCCCGCCAGACCATGGGCGACAGGACGCTGGAAGAAGAGGTCCTGCAACTCTTCATGCAGCAGGCGATGATCATCGGCGACCGTATTCTCAATGCCAACCCATCGGAACGCCGGCGTCTGGCTCACGGGCTCAAGGGGTCGGCCCGCGGCATCGGCGCCTTCGCCGTCGCCGAATGCGCCTTCGCCATCGAGGAAAATCCCGAGCAGGCGTCCCTGGTGACCGAACTCGGCGAACGGCTGCGCGCGGTGCGCGAGTTCATCGCGTCGATCAGCCGCTGACCGCAAGGCCCTTCTGTCCGCTACTGCGCGTCGTTTCGCCGGCCGGGTTTGACCATCCGGCGAAACTGTGATTGCAAGCAGCCGGTTTGCATTCTCGCACGGAACGGTCATGGCAAGGGCGCACAAGCCGGCGCGCACCGGTTTTCTGCAACACGTTTACGGCGCGGGCAGGCGGCTCGCCTACGCATTCTTTCGCGCCGATATGCGCCATTCCGAGGTGGAACACCGGCGCGAATTCATGCGTCGCGCCTTTCACGCGCTCGCCTTCAACGGGATTTCGGGCGACTATGTCGAATTCGGTTCCCATGGCGGCACGACCTTCGCACTCGCCCATGACGAGATCATTCGCTGGAAGAAGCCGCGTTTGATGTGGGCTTGCGATTCATTCGCCGGCCTGCCGGAACAGAAGGGCGATGTCGATTTCCATCCGGGCTGGAAGAAGGGGAAGATGGCGACGTCGCTTGAAGATTTTGTCGAGCTCTGCCGCCGCAACGGCATTCCCGATCTGGCCTACCGCGCCGTTGCCGGCTTCTACGACCGGACACTTGCCGGGAAGGCCGCCGACGATCCCGAACTGCCGCACGACATAGCGCTCGCCTATGTCGACTGCGATCTCCACAGTTCCACGACGATCGTGCTCGAGTTCCTCAGGCCGCGGCTGAAACACGGCATGATCATCGCGTTCGACGACTATTTCTGCTTTTCCGATCGCACGATCTCAGGTGAGCGCAAGGCGTTTCTCGATTGTTTCGGCGACGATGGGCGCTTTTCCTTCCTGCCCTATGTCCAGTTCGGCTGGCACGGCATGTCGTTCATCGTCGAAGACCGGCAACTGTTGCCGCCGGCGTAACGAATTTCCCCGTTGGTGCAACGATTTGCCGCCACCGGCCGGATTGGCGGTTGACTCGCTATGGTGAAGCGGTATGTGGGCATGGCGTTCGACAAAGCGGGGCGGCTCATGGCCAGGATCACCTACATCACCCACGACGACAACCGGTACGAGGTCGAGGCCGAGAACGGTTCGACGGTGATGGAAAACGCCATCAAGAATGCTGTGCCGGGTATCGAGGCGGAATGCGGCGGCGCCTGCGCCTGCGCCACATGTCACGTCTATGTCGACGACGACTGGACGGAAAAGACCGGTTCGCCCGAGGCGATGGAAGAGGACATGCTCGACTTCGCTTACGATGTGCGGCCGAACTCGCGCCTGTCATGCCAGATCAAGGTGACGGACGAACTGGACGGGCTCGTCGTCCACCTGCCCGAACAGCAGGGCTGACGCCGGGCCGCTTCCACCTGACGATGAACCGTTCTAGCCGCCGCTGATGCGGCCGTCCTCGATGCGCTTGATACGGTATTTGAGCAACCTGAGCATCCGCGCCTCGAAATTGATGCCCTCGACCCGGTCGAACCGTGCCTGTGCCTCGTCATGTTTTTCCATGACGCGGATCGCCAGCTTCTGGCCCTTGGCCTCAAGGCTGTCGCAGCTCTTGGCGCGGCCGAGTCCCATCAGCGCCTTTTCAAGTTCATGCGCGTGGTTCTTGGCGATGATCACGTGGCTTTCCTCGTGCCGTTTGATATCGGCCGAAAGCGTATCCCACACGATCCTGGTCTCCCGGTCGGCGCGGCCGCGGGCCCGCCAGCGCGGGAGGATGATCTTGGCCTTGACCACCACCGTCGCCTTCTCGACGCGGCAGGTGTTTTCGCCGCGCGCATAGGTCACCGAGGTGTTGAACTCCATCTGTGTGGCGCCCGGATGCCGCCGGCCGGTGCTGCGCACCTTCGGCCCGCGACGGCCGAGCTCCTTTTCCAGTTCCTCCAGGTTCGAACCGCCGATGGAGAAATAGCTGTACTTTTTCGACAGTCCGGCGCCCTGCGCGGGCAGCGCCATGGCGACCGCGACAAGGGTGAGCGCCACAATGGAACGTTTCATTGAACGTCTTTCCGGCCGACGGCCTGTTGTCCGATGACAATGCGCCACCAGCGCGATTAGCGCAAGGTGGTCTGTTCCGCACCGCGCCCGGCGGAACCGCGGCTGCCGGGATTGATTTTCGCATCATCCGCGTCGATAAGGTTCCATCAATCCACGAGGACTTGAACGTGACCGCGAACTGGCTTCTCGCCCATGGCCGCAGGCTGGAACTGGGTCCGCGCGGCCTCGTCATGGGCGTGCTCAATGTCACGCCGGACTCGTTTTCCGATGGCGGGCGCTTTGCTTCCCTTCAGGCCGCGCTGGCCCAGGCGGAACGCATGGCGGGCGAGGGCGCCGACATCATCGATGTCGGGGGGGAGTCGACCCGGCCCGGCGGCGCGGCCGTCACCGCCGCCGAGGAGCAGGCCCGCATCCTGCCGGTGATCGAACAGATCGCGACCAGGCTGGGTACGGCGATTTCGGTCGACACCTACCGCGCCGAGACCGCCGGCCTGGCGCTTGAAGCCGGCGCCCACATCGTCAACGACGTCTGGGGCCTTCAGCGCGACGGCGCGATCGCCGATCTGGCCGCCACTACCGGCGCCGGGCTCGTCATCATGCACACCGGCCGCGAGCGCAGGAAGCTGCCCGACGTGATCGACGATCAGTTCTCCTTCCTGGATCGCTCCGTCGCGATCGCCCGCAAGGCAGGCGTCGCCGATGAGCAAATCATGCTCGATCCCGGCTTCGGCTTTGCCAAGGACGTCGACGAGAACCTCGCCCTGATGGCGCGGTTCGAGGAACTGCACGCGCTTGGTTTCCCCCTGCTGGTCGGCACGTCGCGCAAGCGTTTCGTCGGCGCCGTCACCGGACGCGACGGCGACGACCGCGACCTCGGCACTGCCGCCACGAGCGCGATCCTGCGGCTCAAGGGCGCCGCGATCGTGCGCGTTCACGATGTCGCGACAAATATCGACGCGGTCAGGATGGCCGATGCGGTGCTCGCGCAGGCATCCTTGCCCGCCGAAGCCACCATGCCGGAGGACGAGTGAATGGCGACCTATGTGATCCGCATGAAAAACTGCGCGTTCTTCGCCCGCCACGGGATCATGGACGAGGAAGAGCGGTTGGGCCAACGCTTCTATGTCGATGCCGAACTGACCGTCGATCCGGGTCGCGCGCTCGAGGAGGACGTCATCGACGACACGGTCGATTACGGTGTCGCCTTCGAGGTGATCGAGGCGATCGTCACCGGCAAGCGGCGCTTCATGATCGAGGCGCTGGCGCTGGAATGCGCCCGTGCGCTCGTTGCCCGCTTCCCGCAGATCAAGACGGCGGCGATCACCATCCGCAAGCCCAATGCGCCGGTTCGCGGTGTGCTGGACCATGTCGAGGTCACGGTTGTCTGGCCGCATTGAGCCGGTCGCCGAGCGGATCTTTGTCGGCCTTGGCGGCAATCTAGGCGATCCGCGCCGCGCCATGGCAAGCGCGATCCGCGCCCTTTCGGCGGCGGAAGGGATCGAAGTCGTTGCCGTCTCCTCGCTCTATCGCACGCCGCCCTGGGGCAAGACCGATCAACCGGATTTCCTCAATGCCGTTGCCGAACTTCGTTGCCTGCGGCAGCCGCGGAAATTGCTCGAGCTCTGCCTTGAAACCGAACGGTCGCTGAAGCGTGAGCGCCGCGAGCGCTGGGGACCGCGCGTCATCGACATCGACATTCTCGCTTTCGGCGATCGCGTGCTCGCCGAGCCTGGACTGGCGGTCCCGCATCCGCGCCTGGCCGAACGGGCCTTCGTGCTCGTGCCGCTGGCCGAGATCGCCGGCGACTTTGTCGTGGCCCGCCGGCGCGTTTCGGACATGCTGGCGGATATCGACACATCGGGCATCGCCGTCGAAACGGCCGGCGACGCCTGGCTGGCCGAACCGTAGGTTCAGATGGAAAAACTGGTGCCGCAGCCGCAGGAGGCGACCGCATTGGGATTTCTGACCTGGAATGACTGGCCGATCAAATCGTCGACGAAATCGATCACCGATCCGCCCATATAGACCAGAGACAACTCGTCGATAAGCACGGTGGCGCCGTCGCGCTCGATGGCGAGGTCGTCGTCATTGCGTCCGTCGACCAGGTCGAACTTGTAGGAGAAGCCTGAGCAGCCGCCGCCCTCGACGGAGACGCGCAAGGCCGTCATGCCGGGTTCTCCGGCCAGGATCGCCGCGATGCGCCGTGCCGCCGCTTCGCTGACTTCCACGCCCTTGCCCTCGGCGGCGGGTGCCGGATCAACAGTCTGTGCCGTCATCGTGACTTGCAACCTTGCTTCCGCGGATACCGAATAGGTATGTAGCGTGTTGCGACAAGTCAATCATCCGCCGGGTGCTTGTGCGGATGCGGGGAGTGCGGTTTCATCATGAGCGAACTGGCCGGGATCGGCTTCGGCTACTGTCCGCGCGCGCCCTATGCGAGCATGCCGGACAACAGCCGCGGCCGCGTCTATGCCGAGCCCGAAAGCCCGACGCGCACGCCGTTCCAGCGCGATCGCGACCGCATCGTCCATTCCACCGCCTTCAGGCGGCTGAAACACAAGACCCAGGTCTTCGTCGCCCATGAGGGCGATCATTACCGCACGAGATTGACCCATACGATCGAGGTGGCGCAGATCGCCCGCGCACTGGCCCGTTCCCTGCGCCTCGATGAGGATCTGGCCGAGGCGGTGGCGCTGGTCCATGATTTCGGTCACACGCCCTTCGGCCACACGGGCGAGGATGCGCTCAACGAAAAGATGGCCGGGTGGGGCGGCTTCGACCACAATTCGCAATCGCTGCGCGTCGTCACCCGGCTGGAAAACCGCTATGCGGATTTCGAGGGGCTCAATCTTTCCTGGGAGACGCTGGAAGGGCTGGTCAAGCACAACGGTCCGCTTGTCGGGCCACACGCCGGCGCGACGGCGGTGCCGGAGACGATCGCGGCCTTCGACACGCGGTTTGCGCTCGATCTGGACAGTTTTGCCTCGCTGGAAGCACAGTGCGCCGCGATCGCCGACGACATCGCCTACAACGCCCACGACACCGATGACGGGCTGCGCTCCGGCCTGCTGACGATCGCGATGCTCGACGAGGTGCCGTTCTGCCGCGACATCCTCGGCCGGATCCGCGAACGCTACCCGGAGCTCGACGCCATGCGAACCGGCCACGAACTGATGCGCCGGCTGATCACCTTCATGGTCGAGGACGTGATCGCCAACGCCGTGCGCAACATCGCCGAACTGAGCCCCGAAACGGCCGACGACGTCCGTAGGGCGGGCCGAACGGTGGTCGGATTCGGCGGCCGGATGGCCGAAAACGAGCGGCAACTGAAAGCCTTCCTTTTCGCCAACCTCTACCGCAATCCGACGGTGATGGCGGTAAGGGAGCAGGCCGACGAGGTGCTCAGACAACTGTTCGACGCCTACCTGTCGGACGACGCCGCCATGCCGCAAGGATGGCGCGAGGGTCTCGAGCGTGCATCCCGCAAGACCCGCGCGCGTCACGTCGCGGATTTCCTGGCCGGCATGACCGACACCTACGCGATCGGCGAATATCGCCGATTGTTTGACCGCGATTTTGAATTGGGATAATCGGGCGCCTTCCAGGCTGCACGCCGTTGGCGCGCCGACTATTCAATTCCGGAACCCGTTTGAGATGAACATTTTCGCTGACATCCGCGCGCGGATCATCGACGCCGTTGTCGAGCTTGGACTGAAGGCAGGCGAGGGCGGAGAGCCGGATTTCTCCCGTATCACGACCGAACCGCCGCGCGACGCCAGCCATGGCGATATCGCCTGCAATGCGGCAATGGTGCTCGCCAAGCAGGTCGGCGAAAATCCGCGCGCACTGGCCGCCCGCATCATCGAGCGCCTGCAGTCGGACGCCGATATCGACAGCGCCGACGTCGCCGGGCCGGGCTTCATAAATCTCAGGCTGGCGGACGCGTTCTGGACATCCCATCTGGCCGCCATCCTCGACGCCGGCGCCGATTACGGCCGTTCCGGTCAGGGCGCCGGCAATCGCATCAATGTCGAATACGTATCGGCCAATCCGACCGGTCCGATGCATGTCGGCCATTGCCGGGGTGCGGTGGTCGGCGACACGCTCGCCAACCTGCTTGCCTTCGCCGGCGCCGATGTTACCAAGGAATACTACATCAACGACGCCGGCGTTCAGATTGACGTGCTCGCCCGCTCCGCCTGGCTGCGCTATCTGGAGGCGCTGGGCGAGGAGATCGGCGAAATTCCGCAGGGGCTCTATCCCGGCGACTATCTGGTGCCGGTCGGCAGGGCGCTTGCCGTGGAATTCGGCCCGGCCCTGAAGGACAAGCCGGAAGGCGAGGCGCTGGCGATCGTCGCCGAACGCACCATCGACGCCATGATGGCGATGATCCGCGCCGACCTTGATCTGCTCAATGTCCATCATGACATCTTCTTTTCCGAGCGTACGCTGCATGCGGGCAACGACCGTCCGATCAACGAGGCGATCGAGTGGCTGCGCGAAAACGGCCACGTCTACCGCGGCAAGCTTCCGCCGCCGAAAGGCCAGGCGCCGGAGGACTGGGAGGATCGCGAGCAGCTTCTGTTCCGATCCACGGCGGTCGGCGACGACATGGACCGGCCGCTGATGAAGTCCGATGGCAGCTTCACCTATTTCGCCGCCGACGTCGCCTATCTGAAGGACAAGCTCGACCGTGGCTTCACCCAGACGATCTTTGTGCTCGGCGCCGATCACAGCGGCTACGTCAAGCGCATGGAGGCGCTGAACCGGGCGCTGAGCGGCGGCTCGGCGCTGTTGACCGTGCTGCTGTGCAATCTCGTCAAGCTCTATCGCGACGGCGAGCCGGTGCGCATGTCCAAGCGTGCCGGCGATTTCGTCACGCTGCGCGACGTCGTCGAGGAGGTGGGGCGCGATCCGGTGCGTTTCATGATGCTCTATCGCAAGAACATGGAGCCGCTCGACTTCGACTTTGCCAAGGTCACCGAGCAGTCGAAGGACAATCCGGTCTTCTACGTGCAGTACGCGTCGGCGCGCTGCCATTCGGTTTTCCGGCAGGCGCGCGAACAGCTCGGCACATCGGGGGGCGATCTCGGGGCCATGAAGCGAGACCTGCACATGCTGAGCGATGCCGGCGAGCTCGGCCTGATACGCAAGATCGCGGAATATCCGCGCATGATCGAAGCGGCGGCGCAGTCGCTGGAGCCGCACCGCATCGCGTTCTACCTCTACGATCTCGCATCCGTGTTCCACGCGCACTGGAACCGGGGCAATGAGACAAGCGACTTACGCTTTGTTAAGGTTAACAACCCACAATTGACCAATGCCAGACTGGGGTTGGTGCAAGCCGTTTCCCATGTGTTGACGTCGGGATTGGGTCTGATCGGGGCCGAGGCGCCTGAAGAGATGCGCTAAAACGGCCGGAAACCCGTCACCTTTTGCCCACATTGCTCTGGTAGCGGCAGGGAAAATGGGCGCCAAATCCGCGCCGGAGAGTGTGAGTACGGGGATAGCATGGCCAAAGCAAACCAAGCCAAAAAGTTCGCCGACGTCCGGAGTCCAAGCGAGGATCCGATCAGCGAACTCTCCGATATCATGAAATTCAGTCCCGTAGACGCGACGCCCGACGATGCGGAATCGGCGCTGGAAATCGACCTGGAAAGCGAACTGCTCGGCGATCTGGACTTGACGGACGCGAACGAGGCGGAGACCGATGTCGCCGCCGACGTGGCGGCGGATGCGGTCAGGCACACCAATGTTTTCGGCATTCCGGGCCTGGACGAACCGCTGGAAGCCCGGCGCGTCGAAGCCGCCAACGACGCTGCGGACGCGCCCGTTGCCGACGAGATGCTGGACGAGGCTTTCGACGAGGCGTTCGACCTGTCCATGGATGATGCGGTGGGCGAGGAGACCGTGGAAGCCGCCGGTGCTGCGGCTACCGCGGCGCAGGTGCCGCCGGAACTCGAAAACCAGCTCAACGCGCTCCTTGCGGGCCTTGGCGACGATCGACCCGACGTCGATGAAGCGGCGGCCGGCGATGACGTGATCGACGAGATATCGGACCCGGAACCCGTCGCGGTCGAAGTCGATGCCGCCGATGTGCTGGACGAGCTCGCGATCGACGTGGCGGAAGACATGGTCGAGCCCGAACCGGTCGAAGACCCGCTGGCGACGCTTGCCGAGATTGTCGATGGCATCGACAAAGCCGACGAAATCAGCGTTGCCGCTCCCGAAGATGACCGGGCGGCCGCCGCCGATCCGGTGCCGGTCGAGGATTCCGCGCCGCTGGTGGAAACCGCCGACATCACCGACGAGGCGGTAACCGTCGCAGACGACCTGGATATTCCTGACGTGACGTTCGAGCACGATGTGCCGGCGATACCGGACTTCGATGAGCTTGATCAGGAATTTGCAAATGCATTCAACAAGCTGTCAGATTTTAATAATGTAGATAGTCAGACGGCCATATCCGCTACGCCCGAGCCCGACGCGGTCGAGGAACCGCCTCTGGACAAGACGCTCGACCAGATTTTCGCCGAGATGGCCGAGAAAGCCGCTCCTGCAGCCGGCGCCGCCGCGTCTGACGCCATGGATCGCGCCGACGACCTGTTGGCGGATGATCCGGCGTTCGACGATGATCTGGCCGACGATCTGGACGAACCTTACGGCGTGCCGCCGGTTGGCGGCGATCTGGGTGCCGAGCAATCGCAGTCGGGCGGCGGCGCGGGCCGCGGTATCGCTATCGCGATGATCGTGGCCGGTATTGCCGTGGCCGGTGGCATCGGTGCGTTCGCATTGTCGTTCGGCGGCGGCGACGAGCCTGCCGCGCCGGCGATGGTCAAGGCCGACGACGGTCCGCTCAAGGTCAAGCCCAAGGATCCAGGCGGCAAGACCGTGCCGAACGAGGACAAGGCCGTCTATGAACGGGTTGCCGGTGGCAATGATGTCGAAACGCCGACGCAGGAAAAGCTGATCAGCACCGAAGAGGAGCCGCTTGACGTGGCTGGCAAGCCAGCCGGACCGCGCGTGGTTCTGCCCGGGCCCGCCGACGAGGTCGCCAAGGCGGCCGAGACGGCGGCCGGTACCGTCAAGGAAACGATCGAGCAGCTTCCCGGCGTCAAGAGCGACGACCGTATCCTGCCGGAAATCGAGGAAGTGGCTTCCGCGCCGGCCGACGGCTCGATCGCCATCACCCCGAAACGGGTCAAGACACTGATCGTCAAGCCGGACGGCACGCTGGTGCCGCGCGAAGAACCGGTCGAGGCGGTGACGAACGAATTGCGCACCGGTATGGCGGGCGGTGAAACGCCGGCAAAGGCCGGAACCGCGACCGGCGAAACGGCCGAGACGGCAAAGGCGGCCGGTGGCGAAGGCGAGACCGGACGCGAGGTGTCGTTCCTTCCGCCTGCAGGCGACGAAGCCGTGACGGTCGGCGAGGGAACGGGCGCGGCCAAGGCCGCCGAGGAAGGCGTCGTTGTCGAGGGCATTCCGCTGCCGACCCCGGCGCCGCGCGCTGAATACAAGGCCCAGATGGCCGCGGCGGCAGACAGCACGCCTGCGGAACCCGCCGCCGCCAAACCCGAGCCCGCCGCGCCCAAACCGGCCGAGCCGGCCAAGGCGGCGACCGAAACCGCGGCGCCAGAGCCGAAGGTCGCGGCAGCGCAGCCGGCGGCAGCCGACACCGAATGGTGGGTGCAGATTTCGTCGCAGCCCTCGCGCGAGGCGGCACAGGCAAGCTACGCCGAACTGGCGGGCCGCTACGGCTCGATCATCGGCGGCCGAGGCGTCAACATCTATCGCGCCGACATCGAAGGCAAGGGTACCTACTACCGGGTTCGCATCGCCGGCGGTTCGCGCAACGAGGCGGCCCAGTTGTGCAGTCGGTTGAAAAGCGCCGGCGCCGGTTGCTTCATCGCGCGCTAGGTTCCAACGCGACGATTTCGGGCGGCAATGTCGCCCGAATGAGCGGGCCGGCGCATTTCCGCAATGCCGGCGTGTGAAAATTTTATGAAATCGCTATGATTCGACCATGAGCGAATCAAAAGCAATGATCCTCGGTGCTGCGGGCACCACGCTCAGCGCCGAGGAAACGGCCTTCTATCGGGACGAACGGCCTTGGGGCTTCATCCTTTTTGCCCGCAATATCGCGGAGGCGGAGCAGGTGCGCGACCTTTGCGCCGCCATGCGCGACTGCGTGAGCGATTCGGCCGCGCCGATATTCATCGACCAGGAGGGCGGCCGCGTGCAGCGCCTGCGTCCGCCGCTTGCGCCCAACTATCCCGACGGCGCGACCATCGGCGCACTCTATCGCAAGGATGGCGAGGCCGGCCTGCGCGCCGCCTGGGCGATGTCGCGGCTGCACGCCTTCGATCTCCTGAAACTCGGGATCACCGCCGACTGCCTACCGGTGCTCGACGTGCCGGTGGCCGGTGCAAGCGACGTGATCGGCAACCGGGCCTACGGCCATGATCCGCAGACCGTCGCGGCGATCGGCCGCGCCGCTGCCGACGGCCTGCTCGCCGGCGGTGTGCTGCCGGTGATGAAGCACATGCCCGGCCATGGCCGGTCTTTCGTCGACAGCCATCACGGGCTGCCGACCGTCGATGCGTCGCTTGAGGAGTTGCGCGCCGTCGACTTCCCGCCGTTCAAGGCGCTGAACGACCTGCCGATGGCCATGACCGCCCATATCGTCTTTACCGCGATCGATCCGGGCAATCCGGCCACCACGTCACCTCGCGTGATCTCCGACATTATCCGCGGCGAGATCGGCTTCGACGGGCTGCTGATGAGCGACGATACGTCGATGAAGGCACTTTCTGGGGATTTCGCATCGCGCACGGCTGCAATTTTCGCCGCGGGATGCGATGTCGTTCTGCATTGCAACGGCGTGATGGACGAAATGTGCGCCGTGGCGTCGAAGACACCGTTGCTGGAGGGCAGGTCGGCGCTGAGGGCGGTGAGCGCGCTGGCGCGCGGCAATGCAGGCGACGGCACGGACGAGGCGGCCATCAGGTCGGAATTCGAGGCGATGGTCCGCGCCGCCTGAACGGCGGGTGCGCGGAGCGGCAAGGATGCGGAATTGAACGCCAGGGCTGAACAAGGCGGACAGACGGCGCCAATGGACCGTCTCTGGGCGGACGGCGACGACCCCGACCGGCGCGACGGCCAAGCGCTGGTTGTCGATGTCGACGGTTTCGAGGGGCCGCTCGATCTGTTGTTGCATTTGGCGCGCAACCAGAAGGTCGATCTCGCCCGCATTTCGGTGCTGGCGCTGACCGAGCAATACCTCGCCTTCGTCGAACGGGTCCGCGCGCTCAAGCTCGAACTTGCGGCCGATTACCTGGTGATGGCCGCCTGGCTCGCCTACCTCAAATCGAAGCTGCTCATTCCGCAGCGTCCGGGCGAGGAAGAGCAGAGCGGCGAGGAGATGGCCGCCATATTGCAGTTTCGCCTGCAGCGCCTGGAGGCGATGCGCGATGCCGGTTCCCGCCTGGTCAATCGCAACCGGCTCGGCCGCGACATGTTTGCCCGCGGCATGCCCGAAGCCGTGGTGATCGAGAACCATACCCGTTTCGAGGCGTCGCTCTACGACCTGCTGACGGCCTATGCCTCACAGCGCCAGCGCAACGCCGTCAGTTCGGTCACGATCGCCGAACGCCAGGTCTGGTCGCTCAAACAGGCGCGCGAACGCCTGGTCGAACTGATCGGAGCCGTATCGGACTGGACGGCGCTCGACCGGTTCCTGGTCGACTATCTGGTCGAGCCGGCCGAAAGGGCGACGGCGATCGCAAGTTCCTTCGCCGCCAGCCTGGAACTGGTGCGCGAGGGCACGCTCGAGCTTTCGCAGGGCGAACCGTTTTCCACGCTTTACATGCGGCCGGCGCGCGGGGAGCGCCGACGCAGCCAACCTTCAGGGGAGACGATGCATGGATGATGGCGGACAGTCGGCGGTCGCCGTCGTGGATGGCGAGGCGCCCGAAACCGAAGACGCCGTGCTCGACAATCCGGCCCGCCGGCTGCAGCTTGCCGAAGCGGCGCGCATGGTCGAGGCGATCATATTCGCCTCCGCCGAACCGGTAAGCGAGAAGGCGCTGGCCGAGCGGTTGCCTGCCGATACCGACATCGCGGCGGCGATAGGCCAACTGAAGGACATCTACGACAAGCGCGGCGTCAACCTGGTGCGCGTCGGCAGCGCCTGGGCGTTCCGTACCGCCGGCGACCTGTCGTTCCTGATGAGCCGCGATGCGGTGACGCCGAAGAAACTGTCGCGCGCCGCGCTCGAGGTGCTTGCCACGATCGCCTATCACCAGCCGGTCACCCGCGCCGAGATCGAGGACGTGCGCGGCGTGGAGACCTCCAAGGGGACGCTCGACATCCTGCTGGAGACCGAATGGGTGCGCATGCGAGGCCGCCGGCGCTCGCCCGGCCGGCCGGTCACCTACGGCACCACGAACGCCTTTCTCGATCATTTCGGCCTTGAGGAACTGCGCGACCTGCCCGGGATCGAGGAACTGAAGGGCGCCGGTCTGTTGTCGACCCGAATGCCGTCGAACTTCTCCATGCCGCTCCCGCCGGCCGACAATGACGATCTTGCCGAAGATGAGGATCCGCTCACCGATATCGATCTGGAGGAACTCGGCCTGTTGACACCCCGCGGCGGGGATGATTGACCGGTGCCGCTCCCGCATCGGGGGCGACAAGGGTTCCAGATGGCGAAACCGGACAAGCAGGCAGTCGTGGTGCCCGCGGGCGTCAGCTTCGCGGCGGAACTTGCCTTCGAGGATATCCACCATGTCTATCCGGACGGCAACGAGACGCTTCACGGCATCACCCTGTCGGCGGCGCCCGGCGAGGTTCTCTGCCTGCTCGGTCCTTCCGGCTCCGGCAAGACGACGCTGCTCAGGATCGCCGCCGGCATCGAGCCGCAGACGAGCGGCCGCGTCCTTTTCAACGGCCGCGAGATAGCCGGCCCGTCGATCTTCCTGCCGCCCGAAAAGCGCTCCATCGGCCTGGTATTCCAGGATTTTGCGCTGTTTCCGCACCTGACGATCCTGGAGAATGTCTGTTTCGGCCTGACGGCGCTGACGCGACCGGAAGCCGAGCGCGAGGCGATGATCGCGCTGTCGCGCGTCGGCCTGACCGATTATGCGTCGGCCTACCCGCATGTGCTGTCGGGCGGCGAGCAGCAGCGCGTGGCGCTCGCCCGCGCAATTGCGCCGCGGCCGGCGGTGCTGCTGATGGACGAACCGTTCTCCGGCCTGGATTCGCGGCTGAAGGATACGGTTCGCGCCGAGACGCTGGCGATCCTGCGCCAAAGCCGGGCGACTTCGGTCATCGTCACCCATGACGCGGAGGAAGCGATGCGGCTCGGCGACCGGATCGCGTTGCTCAGAAACGGCGAGCTGGTGCAGGTCGGTACCGGTTTCGAACTCTATCGCCGGCCCCGCGACCTGTTCGTCGCCGGCTTCTTTTCCGAACTGAACACGCTCGACGCCACGGTCCGCGACGGTCACGCGGACACGCCGCTCGGCCGTTTCGACGCCGGTGGACTGCCCGACGGCTCGAAGGCCACGGTGGCGATACGGCTTGCCGGCATCGAGGTTGCTACGGCCGGCGGCGGTATCAGTGCCCGCGTCCGCTCGCAGCGATTTCTCGGCGTGGTCGAGATGGTCGAGTTGCTGGTCGAAGGGGTCGAAAGACCTCTCTGGGCGCGGATGCGCTGCGGCACGCTGCCGGCGGATTCGACCGAGATTTGTCTGTCAATTCGTCGTTCCGACGTACTAGTGTTTGAAACGGCGCGCGAAAGCGCATAGATCACAAAGACAATGAACGTCTGAAAGAGGTGGTTATGGGTTCCTTTTCAATCTGGCACTGGCTGATCGTGCTGGTGGTCGTGCTGCTGCTGTTCGGCCGCGGCAAGATCCCCGAACTGATGGGCGACGTCGCCAAGGGCATCAAGAGCTTCAAGAAAGGCATGAGCGAGGAGGAGGCCGCGGCAGAGGATGCCGCCAGGACGGTCGAGCACCAGGCGGACGAGACGGTGAAGGCGGCCAAGGAAAAGGCAAGCAAGTCCTGATTGCCCGCCGCGCCGGACCCGGCGACGGGAAACCGGCTTCCTCCTGTCCGAGCTGCCCGGAATGATGCGCCATGTTTGATATCGGCTGGCCCGAACTGATGGTCGTAGCCATCGTGCTTGTGGTCGTTGTCGGCCCCAAGGATTTGCCGCGCATGCTCAGGACCTTCGGCCGGACCACAAGCAAGCTGAGATCGATGGCCGGCGATTTCCGCAAGCAGTTCGACGAGGCGCTGAAGGAAGCCGAGCTCGATGAGGTCAAGGACCTCGTCGCCGATGCCCGCAAGCTGGACCCGACGGCCGAAATCCGCAAACAGCTCGATCCGATGAAGAAGGCAGGTGACCAGATCAGGGCCGGGCTCGATGCCGCGATGAAGCCCTCGCCGGCCGCAAGCGGGACGCCGAAGCCGGCCGACGGCGCCGCCGGCAAGACGCCCGTTGCGACCGACAAGCCGGCGCCTGCGGCTGACAAGACGCCGGCCAGGCGGGCCGCCTCCAAATCCGCACCCGCCAAAAGCACCGCACCCGCCAAGAAGGCCACGCCGGCGAAGAAGACGGGCGCCGCCAGGAAGGCTGCGGCCCGCGCCGCGAGCGGGAAACCCACGGGGACGGCAAGTTGAGCGCCGACGACGAAGAGATCGAGGCGTCCTCCGCGCCGCTGATCGAACACCTGATCGAGCTGCGCAGCCGCCTGATGTGGGCGATTGCGGGTTTCTTCGTCGCCTTCCTGTTCTGCTTCTTCTTCGCCAAGCAGATTTTCAACCTGCTGGTCATCCCGTTTACCTGGGCGGTCGGCTGGGCCGGGCTCGACGAGCACAAGGTCGAGCTGATCTACACCGCGCCGCAGGAATTCTTCTTCACCCAGATCAAGATCGGCATGTTCGGCGGCCTGGTGCTCGCCTTTCCGCTGATCGCCGCGCAGATCTACAAATTCGTCGCGCCGGGGCTCTATCGCAACGAACGCGCCGCCTTCCTGCCGTTTCTCGTCGCCTCGCCGATCCTGTTCCTCATCGGCGGCGCACTGGTCTATTTCTTCTTCACGCCGATGGTGATGTGGTTCTTCCTGTCGATGCAGCAGGTCGGCCCCGACCAGGATATCCAGATATCGCTTCTGCCCAAGGTGTCGGAATATCTCGGGCTGATCATGACGCTGATCTTTTCCTTCGGCCTCGTGTTCCAGCTTCCCGTCGTCACCACGCTTCTGGCGCGCGTCGGCCTCATCGGCTCCGAGGGGCTGAAGGACAAGCGCAAATACGCCATCGTCGCCGCCTTCATCGTGGCGGCCGTGCTGACCCCGCCCGATCCGATCAGCCAGCTCGGCCTCGCGCTGCCGACGATCCTACTTTACGAACTGTCGATCTGGACCGCCCGCATGGTGGAGAAAAAGCGCGAGGAGGCGCTTGCGCAGGCGGATGAAGAGGCTAAAACGGCGCCTGCGTCCGGCTCGTCCGGACAAGCCTCGACAGGTTGATTCCGGCGACTATCCTGCCGGCTTCGGCACCTGATTCTGATCTTTGACGGCCTAGTGGCCACGGACCGGTCCCATGCTCGACATTCGATGGATTCGCGACAATCCCGCCGCTCTTGACGCCGCGCTTGCCAATCGCGGCGCCGAGCCGGCCTCGGCGCGCCTGATCGGGCTCGACGAGGCGCGCCGCGACCACATCGCCAGATTGCAGGCGGCACAGGAGCGGCGCAATTCTGCGTCGAAGGAGATCGGCGCGGCCATGCAGGCCGGCGACCGGGAGAAGGCCGACAAGCTCAAGGCCGAAGTGGCCGAGATCAAGGAATTCGTCCAGACCGGCGAGGACAGGGCGCGCGAACTGGACAAGGCGCTCAACGACGCACTTTCCGTCCTTCCCAATCCGCCGCTCGACGACGTACCGGTCGGCGCCGACGAGGATGCCAATGTCGAAATCCGTAAACATGGCGAGCCGCGCGCGTTCGACTTCGAGCCGAAACAGCATTTCGAGCTCGGCGAGGCGCTCGGCCAGATGGATTTCGAGACGGCGGCGAAGATTTCCGGCAGCCGCTTCGCCGTGCTGAAGGGCGGCCTGGCGCGGCTGGAACGCGCGCTCGGCCAGTTCATGCTCGATCTGCACACGACGGAGCACGGCTACACGGAAGTGCAGCCACCGTTGCTGGTCAATGACGATGCGGCCTACGGTACCGACAAGCTGCCGAAATTCGCCGACGATCTGTTTCGAACCACCGACGGGCGCTGGCTGATCCCGACGGCGGAAGTCCCGCTCACCTATATCGTCGCGGAAGATATCCTCGATGCCGCCACCCTGCCGCTGCGTTTCACCGCGCTGACCGCCTGTTTCCGTTCCGAGGCCGGCTCGGCCGGCAAGGACACGCGCGGCTATCTGCGCCAGCACCAGTTCTACAAGGTGGAGATGGTGTCGATCACCGACCAGGAGACGTCGCTCGACGAGCACGAGCGCATGACCAAATGCGCCGAGACCGTTCTCGAGCGCCTCGGCCTGCCGTACCGCACGGTGGTGCTGTCGACCGGCGACATGGGCTTCGGTGCGCGCAAGACCTACGATATCGAGGTCTGGCTGCCGGGGCAGGGCGCCTATCGGGAGATTTCGTCGTGCTCGGTGTGCGGCGACTTCCAGGCCCGCCGCATGAATGCGCGCTACCGCGCCGAGGGCGGGAAGCAGACGCGCTTCGTCCACACGCTCAACGGTTCGGGCATCGCCGTCGGCCGCGCGCTGATCGCGGTGATGGAGAACTTTCAAAACGCCGACGGCTCGATCACCGTGCCGGCGGTGCTCCGTCCCTATATGGGCGGCATGGAAAGGATCGGGACGTGAGGATGATGTCGTGTCTGCCGCCGCCGGTGCCTGGGATGCTATCCCCACCCCTAACCCCTCCCCACAAGGGGGAGGGGCATTTCGGGCTGCGGTGTTCAACCTCCCCCTTGTGGGCAGGTCGGAGAAGCAAGCGAAGCGCCGCTGATCCGGGTGGGAGTGATGATAGGGCGGTACCGATATCCAATCTCTCCAGAGCAGAGGGTAGCTGACCATGCGCATTCTGCTCACCAACGATGACGGCATCCACGCCGAGGGGCTGGCGGTGCTCGAACGCGTCGCCCGCACGCTTTCCGACGATGTCTGGATCGTCGCGCCGGAGGCCGACCAGTCGGGCCTTGCCCATTCGCTGTCGCTGTCGGAGCCGTTGCGCCTGCGCGAGGTGGCCGACAAGCATTTCGCGCTGCGCGGCACGCCGACCGACTGCGTCATCATGGCAGCGCGCAAGATCATGCCGGAGCCGCCCGATCTCGTGCTCTCAGGCGTCAATTCCGGCGCCAACATCGCCGACGACGTCACCTATTCGGGTACCATCGCCGGCGCCATGGAAGGTACGCTGATCGGCAGCCGCGCGATCGCACTCAGCCAGGCCTATACCTTCGACGGCAAGCGCGTCGTGCCCTGGGAGGTAACCGAGACCCATGCGCCGGCGCTGTTGAAGAAGCTGATTGCCGTCGACCTGCCGGCGGGTACGTTCCTGAACGTCAACTTTCCCAATTGCAGTCCCGAAGAGGTGGACGGCGTCGAGGTCGTTTCGCAGGGCAAGCTGGTTCACGGCCTGTGGATCGACGAACGCGCCGACGGCCGCGGCTTTCCGTACTACTGGCTGCGTTTCGGCCGCAAGCCGGCCGAATTTGTCGACGGCACCGACCTCAACGCGCTGAAGAACAACCATATCGCAGTAACCCCGTTGAAGCTCGACCTGACCGCGCATGAAGTGATGGCCGACCTCGGCGAGGCCCTTGCATGACCAGTGTCGGATCGGACAGGGAGAGGTTTGCCGCATTCCTGCTGCGCGCCCGCTCCCAAGGCGTGCCCGACAATGGCCTGTTCAAGGCGGTCGAGGCGGTTCCGCGGGTACAGTTCGTTCCCGAGGACCATATCGACGTCGTCTGGACCAACCAGTCGCTGCCGATACCCTGCGGGGAGGCGATCGAGGCGATCGACCTGCAGGCGAAGGTGCTGGGTGCACTGGAGATCATCGCCGGCCAGCGGGTACTGGAAATCGGCACCGGCAGTGGTTTTACCGCCGCCGTGATGGCGAGGATGGGCGCCAAGGTGCGGTCGATCGACCGCTACAAGACGCTCGCCGCGGCGGCGCAGGAGCGGTTCGCCGCGCTCGGCTTCGGCAATGCCGTCGCCACCCAGGCCGACGGGTCGAAGCTGCCCGGTAGCGAAGGGCCGTTCGACCGCATCGTCGCATGGGCGGCATTCGCCGAACTGCCGCGCAAATATGTCGACCTGCTGGCGACCGGCGGCATCATGGTGGCGCCGGTCGGCCCGGGCGAAGGCGTGCAGCAACTGGCCCGGCTCACCAAGGTCGGCAGCCGCTTCGAGCGCGAGGACATCGCGAGGGTGCGCATGCAGCCGCTGATACCGGGCGTCGCCGCCGCGCTTTGAGCCAGCATGCCCGGCACGGAAAAACTGCCGGCAAAACCGCGAATTCCTCTACAACTTAACCGACCGGTAAGATTAACGCGCTTTAATCATATTCGTTTTCGTATCGAGTATGTGCGGGTGCTGGTTATGCGTATCAATAAATCGGAGCACCGGACTGCCCCCTTGTGGCGTGGTGCGGCGCTGATTGCCCTTGGTTCCCTGGTGGCGGGGTGCAGTTCCGATGTCTCCCGGTTCACCGACACAAAGATTTTCACCGGATCGACCGCCAACCAGCGCGCGATCATCAAGGGCGTGGAAAACCAGCCCTATCCCGG
This sequence comes from Rhizobiaceae bacterium, assembly GCA_041397625.1. Classification (GTDB taxonomy): domain Bacteria; phylum Pseudomonadota; class Alphaproteobacteria; order Rhizobiales; family Rhizobiaceae; genus JAWKWH01. The sequence continues at coordinate 260,841 of JAWKWH010000002.1, read as the reverse complement.
CGATGTGATCGAACCCGCAGCGCCTGACGGCACCTACACCGGATCGGTCAATCGCGGCGCGCTGAAGCCCGTCGACCTGACAAGAAACGATGTGAGCCGGGGCGAATTGGCGCCGGTCGAGACCGCGAGGCGCTCGACCGAGACCACCGTGGCCAGGGCCGCCGACCGGCCGGTGTCGCTGTTGAAGCCCGCCGGCGCGGCGCGTGCGGTCGATCCGACGGAAGCAGTCGGCAAGAAGGTCGATACCCTTGATACCCTCGAGACGGGTTCCGTCGACAAGGCCGCGACCACGCCTACAAAGGACAGGTCGGGCGAGACCGGCTGGACCGCCACCGGCGGAACGCGCGTCACCCTTCGCGAAGGCGAAACGATCTACAATCTGTCGCGGCGCTTCGGCGTGCCGGCCAAGGCCATCCTGAAAGCCAACGGCATCACCGATCCGACCGCTGTCGCCGCCGGCTCCACCATCGTCATCCCCACCTATGTCTACGCGCGCAATGCGCCGATCTCGGCACCGGACAACGACCCGAAGGTGGCCAAGGCCAGCTCCGGTCGCGGCGAGAAAGTCGCGGACAAGGAGAAGCGGGTTCCCGCGCCGAGCCCGGCGCCGCAGCGCCAGGCCGTGCTGCCGTCCAAGGCCGCTGTCCGCGACCGGATCGATGCCGGGGCGGCGGACGAAGCCAAATCGGCCAGGGCCGATACGGGCAAAGGCGCAACCCACAAGGTCGTCTCGGGCGACACCCTCTACGACATCGCGCGCAAGTACGGTACCACCACCGCGGCGCTGAAACAGGCCAACGGCCTGTCGAACGGACTGATCCGCGTCGGCCAGGTGCTGCGTCTGCCGGCGGCCGGCGAGACCGTCGTCGCCAGGGCGCCGCGCGAAGTCGATCCGATCATCACCGGTACCGCCGGTCCGTCTGCCGACAAGTCGCGCAAGACCAACAGGCTGCCGCAATACACGCCGCCGGCGAAGAAAAAGGACACCGGCGAGGTGATCAAGGAAGCCAAGGCCGATGTCGGCGAAACGCCGGGCGATTCGGGCATCGGCAAGATGCGCTGGCCCGCCCGCGGTCGCGTCATCACGGCGTTTGGCAAGGTCGAGGGCGGCCGCAAGAACGACGGTATCGACATCGCGGTGCCGTCCGGCACGCCGGTCAAGGCGGCCGAGAACGGCGTGGTCATCTATGCCGGCGACGGCCTCAAGGAATTCGGCAATACCGTATTGGTGCGCCACGACGACGGTCTCGTGACCGTCTACGGTCACGCCTCATCGCTGCTCGTCTCGCGCGGCGACAAGGTGCGCCGCGGCCAGGACATCGCCCGCTCCGGCATGAGCGGCTCCACCGACGTGCCCAAGCTGCATTTCGAGGTGCGGGAAAAATCGGTCCCCGTCGATCCGTCGGGCTATCTGCCTTAGCCGTGATCCGACGAGGGCGTCCGACCTCCAATCAGCCCGCAAAACAGACCCGCCGCGCGCCTGCCGGCGGGTTTTTTGTGTCTGCGGTTGGGTCAGTCGCTCAGGCTTTGCCCGAGCCGTCCGGCAAGGTCCTGGATGAACTGGAAGGCGACGCGGCCGGAGCGGCTGCCGCGTGTCGTCGCCCACTCCAGCGCTTCGGCGCGTAGCGTATCCCGGTCCACCGCGAGGCCGTGATGGTCCGCATAGGCGAAGATCATCTCCAGATAGTCGTCCTGCGAGCACTTGTGGAAGCCGAGCCACAGGCCGAACCGGTCCGACAGCGACACCTTCTCCTCTACAGCCTCGGACGGGTTGATCGCAGTCGAGCGCTCGTTTTCGATCATGTCGCGCGGCAGCAGGTGGCGCCGATTGGAGGTGGCGTAGAAGATGATGTTGGCGGGGCGGCCCTCGATGCCGCCTTCCAGCGCCGCCTTCAGCGACTTGTAGGACGTGTCGTCATGGTCGAAGGACAGGTCGTCGCAAAACAGGACGAAGCGGTGCGGCGTATCGCGAACGATGCTCATCAACCTTGGCAGCGTGTCAATGTCCTCACGGTGAATTTCGATCAGTTTCAGAGGCTTGTCGCTGTTTCCTGATTCGGATATCCGGGCATGTGCCGCCTTGACCAGCGACGATTTGCCCATGCCGCGCGCGCCCCACAACAGCACGTTGTTGGCGGGAAAGCCCCTGGCGAAGCGTTCGGTGTTGTCGAGCAGGATGTCGCGCACCCGGTCGATGCCGCGGATGAGCGAGATGTCGATGCGGTTGACTTTGGCGACCGGTTCCAGCACGCCGCGCTCGGCATTCCAAATGAAACAGTCGGTGGTCGCGATATCGGGCTGCACCTCGGGCGCCGGCGCCAGCCGGTCGAGCGCGGCCGCCAGCCGCGACAGATTGTCGTTGATCTCGTTCAATATGTCGTCTGCCATGGCCGGTCGCATTCCTGAAGTCCGCTGTCCGCGAAGCGCTCTAACACGCCGTGTCCGGGCGTGAAAGCCGTGGTCGCGCGACTGGCGGAAAGCGGCGCTATTCGGTTGCAAAGGGCGCGCGAGCGACTATATTCCGGCAAACTTTCAAGCCGGCGGCCGGGTGATGCGGCCGGCAGAGGATTTTCCGGGAGAATTGGATGCTTGTTACACCGGCATACGCGCAGGCGGGCGCGGCGGGCGGAGGCGATATTTTCGGCATGCTGCTGCCGTTCGTGCTGATCTTCGCGGTGATGTATTTTCTGATCATTCGTCCCCAGCGCCAGCAGGCCAAGAAGCGCGACGAGATGCTGACGGCGGTGCGCCGCGGCGACACCGTCGTCACCGGCGGTGGCCTCGTCGGCAAGGTGACAAAGGTCATCAACGATCACGAACTGGAAGTCGATCTCGGCGGAGGCGTCAAGGTGACGGCTATCCGAACCATGCTGGCCGACGTGCGGGTCAAGGGCGAGCCGGTGGCTAACCAGAACACACCGGCGAAGAGCAAGAAGTAGCGGCGGTCGCCGGCTTCCCGCTATTTGCTGTCACACACACGAGCAAACCCGTTAGATGCTTTATTTCTCGCGCTGGAAAACGATTCTCATCTGGCTTTCGGTCGTACTGGCCGTCGTCTATGCCGCCCCGAACGTCGTTCCGCAGTCGACGCTTTCCTCACTACCCTCCTGGGCGCCTAAAAATCCGCTGACACTGGGTCTCGACCTGCAGGGCGGCTCGCACATCCTGCTCAGGCTGGAGCGCAACGATCTGGTCGCGGACCGGCTGAAGACGACGCGCGACGATGTGCGCCGACTGCTGCGCGACGCGCGCATCGGCTATACCGGTCTTTCCGGCTCGGGCATGACCATACAGGTGCGGATCCGCAATGCCGGCGACATCGAGGCGGCCAGGACGGCGCTCGATCCGCTGCTGCAGCCAGTCCAGGCAGGCCTGTTCGGCGGCGGAACCATCAACGAGATCGAATTCAGCGAGCCGGAAGCCGGTCTGTTCCGCCTCACGCTGACCGAGGAGGGCATCGATTATCGCGTCTCCTCGGCGCTGACCCAGTCGATCGAGGTGGTCAGCCGTCGCGTTAACGAACTCGGCACGACCGAACCGGTGATCCAGCGACAGGGCGCCGACCGCATCCTGGTACAGGTGCCGGGTCTCGGCGATCCGCAGCGACTGAAGGACCTGCTCGGCCAGACGGCCAAGCTCACCTTCCAGATGGTCGACCAGTCGATGCCGGTCCAGGAGGCGATCGAGGGCCGGCCGCCGGCGGGCACGACGGTGATGTACACCACGGACGATCCGCCTGTTCCCTATCTCATCGAGGACCGGGTGATCGTTTCGGGTGAAAACCTGACCGACGCGCAGGCGTCGTTCGACCAGCGCACCAACGAGCCCGTCGTGACGTTCCGCTTCGATACCAAGGGCGCGCAGCGTTTCGGCCAGGCGACGCAGCAGAATGTCGGCCGCCTGTTTGCCATCATCCTCGACGGACAGGTGATCTCCGCGCCGCAGATACGCGAACCGATTCTCGGCGGTTCCGGCCAGATTTCCGGCAATTTCACCGTCCAGAGCGCCAACGACCTCGCGGTGCTGCTGCGCGCCGGCGCCCTGCCGGCCACGCTGACCATCATCGAGGAGCGCACGGTCGGACCGGGTTTGGGCGCGGATTCGATCAGGGCCGGCGAGGTGGCGGGCATCATCGGTGCGATACTGGTTCTGGCCTTCATGCTGGCCGCATACGGCCTTCTCGGCGTGGTCGCCAACGTGGCACTGGTAGTCAACGTGACGATCATCATCGCCGTTTTGTCGGCGCTCGGCGCGACCCTGACATTGCCGGGCATTGCCGGCATTGTGCTGACCGTCGGCATGGCCGTCGATTCCAACGTGCTGATCTATGAGCGAATACGCGAGGAACGGCGCGGCGGCCGATCGATGATCCAGGCTATCGACGCCGGCTTCTCGCGAGCGCTGGCCACCATCGTCGACGCCAACGTGACGACGCTGATCGCCGCCGTCATCCTGTTCTATCTCGGCACCGGCCCGGTGCGCGGCTTCGCGGTCACGCTGGCCATCGGTATCGCCTCGACCATGTTCACCGCCTTCACGCTGACGCGCTGGATGATCGCCGAATGGGTTCGCCGGCGCCGGCCGAAGGAATTGCCCAGGGCGCCGGTCACCGTCATTCCCGACGGCACCAAGATCCCGTTCATGTGGCTCCGGCGCATGACCTTCACAGGCTCGGCGATCGCCCTGGTCGCCTCGCTTGCGCTGTTCGCCACGGTCAACATGAACTACGGCATCGATTTCAAGGGCGGAACGCTGATCGAGGTGCGCGCCAAGGCGGGCGCCGCCGATATTGGCGATATCCGCAACCGGCTCGGCGGCCTCAATCTCGGAGACGTGCAGGTTCAGGAGTTCGGCGAGGAATCCGATGTGCTGATCCGCGTCGAGGCCCAGGGCGGCGGTGAGAATGCAGAACAGAGCGTCGTGACCAAGGTCCGCGGGGAGTTGGAGGACAGCTACGACATCCGCCGGGTGGAATCGGTCGGACCGACGGTCTCCGGCGAGTTGGCGCGCGCCGGCACGATCGGCGTGTTGGCCTCGCTGATCGCCATCCTGATCTATATCTGGATACGCTTCGAATGGCAGTTTGCCGTCGGCGCGATCACCGCCACCACCCACGACGTGATCATGACCATCGGCTTCTTCGTGGTCACCGGCATCGAGTTCAATCTGTCGTCGATCGCGGCGATCCTGACGATCGTCGGCTATTCGCTCAACGACACCGTCGTCGTCTACGATCGCGTGCGCGAGAACTTGCGCCGCTACAAGAAGATGTCGCTGCCGATGCTGCTCGATCTTTCGATGAACCAGATGCTGGCGCGCACCACGCTGACCTCCTTGACGACGCTGCTCGCGCTGCTTGCGCTTTACAGCTTCGGCGGCGAGGTTATCCGCTCGTTCACCGCGGCGATGATCTTCGGCATCGTCATCGGCACCTATTCGTCGATCTTCGTCGCCGCGCCGCTGCTGATCCTGTTCAGGCTCAGGCCAGGACGGGCGGCCGGGGATGACGACAGGGAAAAGAACGACGTGAGCGGCGAGCAGGCCGCCACCTGAGGCAAGGGTTGGTCAAGGCAAAGGGCATCGAGTTCCGTCCGGCGCACTATCCGGGCCGCGCGCCGATCGACGCCTATGGCAATGGCGGTTTCCGCTTCGCCGACATGTCGCATCGCGGCTCGCTTCTTTGCCTGCCGTCGGGCATCCATGGATGGGAGCCGGCCGATCCCGACAGGCTTTCGCCCGCCGATTTCGACGCGGTGCTGAAAGAGACCGGTGATATCGAGATCCTGCTGGTGGGCAGCGGGGTCGACCTGAAACCGCTTTCCCAGGACGTGCGCGAGCTGATGCGCGGCCACGGTATTTCCGCCGATCCGATGTCGACGGGTGCGGCGGTGCGCACGTTCAACGTGCTTTTGGCCGAGGATCGCGCCGTCGCCGCCGCCCTGATCGCGGTCGAGTAGTCCTGGCCGTGACCGCGCTTGGCGACATGGTCAGGTCGGCGGATCGCGATCGCTACGCGTCCGTGCTCTATGCGCCCGATGACCGACGCGAGGCGCTGTTTGCGCTCTACGCGTTCAACATCGAGATCGCCCGCATCCGCGACATCGCCAGCGATCCCATGGTCGGTGAGCTGCGCCTGCAATGGTGGCACGACGCGGTTGCCGGCTGCACCGGCACCGAAACCGCCGGCCATCCCGTCGCCGACGCGCTCCGCAGCGCGATCGACGAGCACCGGCTGCCGGTCGCGGCGCTGACGAACATGATCGAGGCGCGTCGTTTCGACCTCTATGACGACGCGATGCCGTCGCGCACCGATCTGGAAGGTTATTGCGGCGAAACGGCCGGCGCGCTGATCCAGTTGGCGAGCCTGGTGCTTGATTCCGGCGCGGCGATGGGCCACGGCGGCGCTGCCGGCCATGCCGGCTGTGCCCAGGCGATTGCCGGGCTGTTGTCGCTGCTACCGATCCACCGCCGTCGTGGACAGACCTACATTCCCGCCGACCTGATCGCCGCCGCCGGCGCCGATGTCGCCGATTTGCGGGCCGACACGCCCGGCGAGCCGGCCATGCGCGCCGTTGCTGCCATGGTTGCGCTCGGCCGCGAGCATTTCTCGGCGTTCCTGACGCACGCCCGCGACATCCCGGCGTCGCTCAGGCCGGCCTATCTGGCCGCGGCCGCCGCGGGCGCGCGGCTGGACGCGATCGAACAGGCGGGACCGGCGGTCTTCGACCAGCCGGTCGTCCTGTCGCCGCTGCGCCAGAACGCAATTGCGCTCAGGCGCGCCCTGTTCGGCTGGCGTTGACGGTCGCCCCTTAAACTGGGAAGGATCGCCTGACTTGATCGAAGGTTTGACGGAAAGCCGCGATGCCCCTGGAAATCCTCGCTTTGCTGGTGGTTGTCGGCGTCGGCGGGGTTGTTTTGGCGGTGCACCTGTCCGGCGGTACAGTATCGGCCACGCTGGCCTCGCAGAAGGAGGCTGTCGGCCGCTTCCACCTCGACTTCGCCGAAACAGCCGTCGACTGGACGGTGATCACCGCGGAACGGGACGCGGCATTCCTGGCGCTGAAAAACGGCGGCGCCGGTATCGTGCGGGCGATTGGCGACTGCTACCTGACGCGCTATCTTTCGCCGGGCAGTCGCTTCGCATGCGAGCGCAAGGGTGAAACGGGCCTGTCGCTCGATCTCGACGACATAAGCTGGCGCGGCGGCAATTTCACCTTCCCCACCGCCGCCGAACGGGACCGGGTGGCCGGGCTGCTGGAATCGATGGAAGGAATGGGTGCTCACGATGGATGAACTGGCGTTTCCCAAGGTTACCGAACTGGCGGTACCGCTGTTCGTCGCGGCCATCCTGCTGGAACTGTTCCTGGTCCGCACGGGGCGGGCGAGGGGTTCTTTCGAGACCCGCGATACTCTGACTTCGCTCCTGATGGGCGTGGGCAACGTGATCGCCGGCCTGTTGCTCGGCTTCATCTCGTTTGCCATCCTCATGTGGGTCTGGCAGTTCCGGTTCTTCGATCTCGGCATTTCCTGGTGGGTCGGGTTCGTCGCCTTCCTGATCGACGACCTCCGCTACTACTGGTACCACCGCATTGCCCACCGGGTGCGCTGGGTCTGGGCCGAGCACGTCAACCACCATTCCAGCCAGCACTACAATCTGTCGACAGCACTCAGGCAGAGCTGGACCGGGCACCTGACCGGCATGGTCGTCCTGCAGACGCCGCTGGTACTGCTCGGCTTCCATCCCGCGCTGATCGCCTTCGTCTACGGCTTCAACCTTTTGTGGCAGTTCTGGATCCATACCGAAGCGGTTGGCAAGATGTGGCGGCCGATCGAACTGGTGATGAACACGCCGTCGCACCACCGCGTCCACCACGCCACCAACCCGCGTTATCTTGATGCCAACTACGCCGGCACGCTGATCGTCTGGGACCGGCTGTTCGGCACCTTCGTCGAGGAACTGGTGGAAGACCGCCCGCGCTACGGCATTGTCAAGAATCTCGGCACCTTCAACCCGATCAAGGTCGCATTTCACGAATGGATCGGCCTATTCGGCGACGTCTTCGCGCCCGGCCTGACGCTGAAGCAGCGCCTCGGCTACATGTTCATGCCGCCGGGCTGGAGCCACGACGGCAGCCGCAAGGGCTCCGACGAACTCAAGGCCGATTACGTACGCCTCAATCCCGACCAGGCCGGCACGCCCGGCCTGCCGTCCCGCTGAGCGGAGCCGCGCTGGCGTGAACCGCGTTCTTTTCCTGCTTCTGGCGGTCGTCGGCGCGCTCGCCGCCCTCGACTTCATCCTGCGCCGCTTCCAGGCGCCGCGCGCGGCGAGCATCGCCGACCCGGCGTTTCTGCGCAGCCTCGTCTCGAACAAATATCCGCTCTACGAGATTACCGACGATACGCCGAGCTGGATCACGCAGGACCTGCAGGCGGGCTTTCTGGCGCTTGTCGACGGCGATTGCGCCCTGGCGATGGTTTTCGGCGACAACTACGTCATCCGCATCCTGTCGCATGGCGCACTGAAGCGCCTGGAGCCGTCGGGCGACGACACGCTGACGCTCGGGCTGCGCGACACCACGATCGGCGAACGCAGCTTCCGGTTTGCCGCCGTCGAACACCGCGATGCGGTTGCGGAACTGCTGAAATCCATGGTTGAATGAATGAGGACAACCGCGGACGGGATTACCGCGGGAATGTAGCGGACGGCGTTGGCAGATGGAATCCTTCGGTACGGTCAGTTTTCCCAATATCACGCTCTATTCGATCGCTATCTACGCGACCGGAATCGTCGCCGAGGTGATGCTGATCTATTTCGGCCGCGTGAAGGGTCGCTACGAGCGCAACGACGCCATCACAAGCCTCCTGATGGGCACCGGCAACGTCGTTGTGACGATCGCCTACGCGTTCATCATTCTCAACCTGATGTACTTCGCCTATGAGCACCGGATTTTCGATCTCAAGATCAACTGGCTGACTGGTATACTGTGCTTCGTTGCGGATGATTTCCGCCGCTTCGTCTTTCACGCCGGCACGCACCGCATCCGTTGGTGGTGGGCCGACCACGTCAACCACCACTCAAGCCAGCATTTCAACCTGACGACGGCGCTGCGCCAGCCGTGGACATCGCTGCTGACCGGCGCCTTCGTGCTCTACATGCCGCTCGCCTGGCTCGGCTTTCACCCGCTGTTGGTACTGTTCGTCGGCGGCATCAACCTGATCTACCAGTTCTTCCTGCACACCGAGACGGTGGGCAAGCTGTGGAAGCCGATCGAGTTCGTGTTCAACACGCCGTCGCATCACCGCGTGCACCATTCCAACAATCCGCGCTATCTCGATTCCAACTACGGCGCGGCGCTGATCGTCTGGGACCGCATCTTCGGCACCTTCGTCGAGGAGCGCGACGAGGACGTGCCGCAATACGGCATCGTCTCCGACATCGCCACCTTCAACATATTCCTGGTCGCCTTCCACGAATGGATCGACATGTTCCGCGATATCGCCAGGCCAGGCCTGACGCTGAAACAGCGCCTCGGCTACATCTTCATGCCGCCGGGCTGGAGCCATGACGGCAGCCGCAAGGGCTCCGACGATTTGAAGGCCGATTATGTGCGCCTCAATCCCGACCAGGCCGGCATGCCGGGCCTGCCGGGATTGCCTGCCGTCACCCAAGTTCCTCAACCGGCCGAGTAGGGATGACCGACACCCCCGACGGCTGGAAGACCGTTCTGGCCGAGATGCTGACCGGCGCCCGCCAGGCCGTGTGGCGCTTTCCAGTGACCGCCATGGCGCTGTTGCTGCTGGCGCTCGACGCCAATGCGTCCATTGCCCGCCTTGCCTGGGTTCGCGATATCGGCTGGCATCTTTCGCTTGGCCTTTTGGCCGCGGCGATGGCTTCGCTGGCGGCTTCGCTATGGTGCGAGGCGCGCGGCCGCCCGGCGGGTTTCGCGCTCATCGCATCGGCCGTTGCCGCGGTCCTCGCAGGGTTGATGGTCTGGTATGCCGACCAGACGCGGGCCTACGAATTCGTCATCCTGCCGGCGCTGGCCGGGCTGGTGGTGATCGCACCCTATCTGTGGCGCGGTAGTGCCGGAACCTTCTGGCTGTTTGCCGTTCGTTTCGTCTTCGCGCTCGTGCTCGGCGGGCTTGCCCTGTTGCTCGCGGCCGGCGGCATCTCCGCCGTTCTGCTGAGCCTCAGCTACCTGTTCGGCCTCGACGTGCCGGACGACCTCTACGGTTACGTCTGGGCGACAACTGGCCTGTTCCTGGCGCCGCTCTTCGGACTGGGCCGGATTCCGCAGGCGTTCGACGAACAGGCAGTGGCCGACGACGGCAGATACATGGCGGTCGGCATGCGGGCGCTTGGCGATTTCGTCGCCGCGCCGTTGCTGATCGTCTATGCGTTGATCCTCCATGCCTACGCAGTCAAGGTGATCGTCAGCGGCGAAGTGCCGAAGAACCAGATCGGTTGGCTGGTGCTCGGTTACGGTTTCTGCGTTTTCGGCGCACTGCTGGTATCGGCGCCTTTCTGGTCGGTGGCCCGCGCGCCGATGCGGCTGCTGCTGCGCCTCTGGCCCTTTGTCATGCCGGTGCCGCTGGCGCTGCTGTTCTATGCCGCCTGGCTGCGCATCGACCAGTATGGCATAACGCCGGAACGCTATCTGCTGGTGCTGTTCGGCCTCGTGACCTCGGCGATCGTGCTGCTGCAGCTGATAAGACTGCTTCGCGGCGACATCCGCGTGATCGTCACCCTGCCGGTACTGGCGCTGTGCTTGGCGAGTTTCGGCCCGCAGGGGGTGGTCGGCCTGTCGATCAAGAGCCAGGCCAAGCGTTTCTTCGATATCATGGCCGGCAAGCCGCTCGACGCGGCGGGCGAGGCGGCGGCGGTCTCGGCGCTTCGCTTCCTGTCCTACCACAACGGCCTCGACACCGTCGCGCCGGAAGGTGTCGAACTGGTCGATGCGCCGAGGTGGAACCGCTATTCGCACGAGAACCTGAAGCTGGTCGCCGAAGCCTACGGGCTCAATCCGGACGCCTATTCGGACTTCGGCAACAGGCTCGCTTTCTACCGTCACTTCCAGATGAGCGATGCGCTCGAGATCGGGGGTTTCGACCTGGTCCAGCCGCAGGTGCATCTCTACGACAACGCCAATGCCAGGCGCATGATCAAGCTCGCCGGCGGCGAGATGGAGATCGTGCTCTCGGGCGGCGAGATCGCGGTCAGTTGGCGTGAGCAGGAGCATCGCTTTGCGATAGCGGAAACCGAGGTGAACCGTGTCGCCGACGCGCCGAACGAGACGCCGCCCGCGATCGACCTTCAATCGGGTGAAAGGCGGCTGCGCCTTATAGTCCAGAACGCCAATGGCGAGCGTCAGCCGGTGCCAAAGATCACCAATATGACGTTTACGCTGTTGCTGCGTTCCAGCGACTGGCAATAGAGAATTCGATATCAGCCGACCTTCAGCAGGTCTGCGAATTCCGCTTCCTTCCTGGCCATCTTGGCCTGGATCGCCTTCATCAGGTCTTCCGGCCGCAACATGCCGCCATTCCAGGTGGCGATGTAGTCGAGCCCGTCGGCCACCGAATGGTCGCGCGCATAGGCAAGGTTGCGCTTGATGCCGGCAATCGCCAGCGGCGATTTCCGCGCCACCTCGCCGGCAAGCGCCATCGCCCGCTCGTCAAGAGCGGAGCGGTCGGCCAGGACCTCGCTGACGAGACCGAAGCCTTGTGCTTCATCGGCGGTAAAGCGGCGCCCGGAATAGGCGAGTTCGGCGGCGACGGCCGGCGCGATCAGCTTCGGCAGGCGCTGCAGCGTGCCGACATCGGCCGCCATGCCGATATGGATTTCCTCGATGGCGAAGAAGGCGTCGACGCTGGCGATGCGCATGTCGCAGGCGGTGATCAGGTCGATGGCGCCGCCGATACAGGCGCCGTGGATCGCCGCAATGACGGGAAAGCGCGCCCGTTCGATGGCGTTGAACGCGTCCTGCAGCCGCAGGATCGTCTCGCGCAGCGCCAGCGCGGCACGTCCCGGTTCGCGCTCAAGCGCTTCGGCAATGCCGCCGAAGGCGGAGAGATCCATGCCGCCGGAAAAATGCTTGCCCGCCCCGGCGATCACCGCGCAGCGCACCGTCTCGTCTCCGCCGAGCTCATCGAGGATGCGCGGCAGGTCGGCCCAGAATTCCGGCGTCATGCCGTTGGCCTTGTCGGGCCGGTTCATGACCAGCCGCGCGATCGCGCCGGTACGCTCGATTTCGAAGAAGGTGGACTGCAATTCGCTCATGTCGGGGTTCCGCCCAGTATGCTGCCGGCAAGATCACGCAGGAGTTTGGCTATCGGCGCGGCAAGGTCAAGCAGCCAATCTTACTCCGCCGCCACCGCTTCGCCGATCCGGAGCCACGCCCGGCAGTCTGAAAGCGCCCGCGATGTGACCGCCTTCTTCTTGGCGATCGCCTTCTCCTTGCCGCGGAAGCGCCGGCCCTCCGGCTTTTCGATCGCGCCGGCTTCAAGCGGCGGGAACAGGCCGAAATTGACGTTCATCGGCTGGAACGAACGTTTGCCGGGTTCGTCGTCCGCCGTCAGGTGCCCGCCGGTGATATGGCCGAGCAGCGCACCGAAAGCGGTGGTTGGCGGCGGCGGCTTGATCGGTCGTCCGAGCCGCCCGGCCGCGGCGAACCGTCCGGCAAGCAGGCCCATCGCGGCGCTCTCGACATAGCCCTCGCAGCCGGTGATCTGGCCGGCAAAGCGCAGACCGGGGCGCGATTTGAGCTGCAGCGAACCGTCGAGCAGCAGCGGCGAATTGATGTAGGTGTTGCGGTGCAGCCCGCCGAGACGGGCAAACTCGGCGTTTTCCAGCCCGGGAATCGTGCGGAAGACGCGCACCTGGTCGCCGTGTTTCAGCTTGGTCTGGAAACCGACCATGTTGTAGAGCGTGCCGAGCGCGTTGTCCTGGCGCAGCTGCACCACCGCATAGGCCTTTTCGTCCGGCTTGTGGGCATTGGTAAGCCCCATCGGCTTCATCGGCCCGTGGCGCAGCGTCTCCGACCCGCGCTCCGCCATCACTTCGATCGGCAGGCAGCCGTCGAAATAAGGCGTGCCTTCCCAGTCCTTGAATACGGTCTTTTCGCCGTCGATCAGCGCGGCGACGAATGCGTCGTATTGCGCCTTGTCCATCGGGCAGTTGATGTAATCCTTGCCGGTGCCGCCCGGTCCGACCTTGTCGTAGCGCGACTGGAACCAGGCGATATCCATGTCGATCGTGTCGAAATGGACGATCGGCGCGATCGCGTCGAAGAAGGCGAGCGCTTCTTCGCCCGTCGCGCCGCGGATTGATTCGGCAAGTGACGGCGACGTCAGCGGACCCGTGGCGACGATCGCCTGGTCCCAGTCTGCAGGCGGCAGGCCGGAAACTTCCTCACGCGCGATGGTGACCAGCGGATGGGCCTCGAGCCTTGCCGTCACGGCTGCTGAAAACCCGTCGCGATCGACGGCGAGCGCGCCGCCCGCCGGCACCTGATGGGCATCGCCGGCCGCCATGATCAGCGAGCCGGCCAGCCGCATTTCCGCGTGCAGCAGGCCGACGGCATTGGTCTGCGCGTCGTCGGAGCGGAACGAGTTGGAACAGACCAGTTCGGCCAAGCCGTCGGTCTTGTGGGCGTCAGTGCCGCGAACCGGGCGCATTTCGTGCAGCACGACGGGAACGCCGGCATTGGCAACCTGCCAGGCGGCTTCCGAGCCCGCCAGCCCACCGCCGATAACGTGAACGGGTTTCATATCCATCGCCCGCAATTAAGCCGACGGGACGGCGAATGCAATTCACGACACCAATGGCGATCACGCGAATGTGTTGCCCAAAAGTCATAGAATCGAGATGCACATGCGGCTAGTTTCGCCGCCGATGAAAAACGGGCTTGGAAAAATCGTCGCCGGCTTGCTGTGCGCTCTACCGCTGTCGGCGTGTACGTCGATATCGTCCAACTATTCCGGCGAAATCACCCGGACGAACACGACGCGGATCATCGTCTGTCACGGTTTCGATTGCAGCTACAAGACACCGTACCACGTCTCGCAGCAGGACTGGGACCGTTTTGCCGAGATCATGGCGGCCGGTGCCCATTCGCCGGAAGCCGAGCGCGCCGCGGTCGCTGCGGCCGACATGTTCTATGAGGAGCGGGCGGTGCTTGCCATCGGCGTGCGCGACGAGGCCAAGTCCGACATCACCCAGTCGCGGATGCGCGGCCAGATGGACTGCATCGACGAATCGACCAATACCCGCTCGCTGCTGCTGTTTCTGGCCAAGAACGACTGGCTGAGATACCACAAGGTGGAGTTCAACGTGTCGCGCGGCGTGTTTCTCGATGCGCGTTACCCTCATTCCACCGCGGTGCTCAAGGAAATCGGCACCGGTAGGAAATGGGCCGTGGATAGCTGGTACGAGGCGACCGGCGGCAAGCCGGATATCATGCCGCTGGAGAACTGGAAGACCCGCGGCGTCATGGGGCAGCGCTGAGCTGCGCCAATCTCAATCCATCGTACTTCTTAAGTAAGAAAGAAAACGCCGCTGCCGGGGGAGGAGGATCCGGCAACGGCGCTTTTGGGTGCCCGGCAACGGGAGGAGGATATTGCCGGACGTATTCGTCAGGGTTTAAGGGAGGAGGAGTAAACCCTGGCGAAACTCGATTTGGCTGTTAGACAGCGCGACGGGCAACGTAGGGGATGTCGCCGCGCGAGATACCCAGGTCGTTGAGCTCGCGATTGGACAGACGGCTCAGCTCGTCGACCGTGTTGCGATAGCGCCGCCAGTTGCGGTAGTTGCGGATCAGGTTCATTTTTCTCACCTCGTTGGTCGGGCAGTTGGCTAACCGCCTCGTGTTGTTCGATGTCCGGAAGATAGGATTCGTCCGGTCGTTTGTGGAGTGCCATTGTTGCATGGCACCATTGCATTTTGTGCAATGCAGCATGGCATTTTGGTGGCGGGTTTGCGGCTCGGGCGGACAACGACGGCGGCTTGCCTCGTTTTTGGCTCGCCAACCGGAAAAATTGCCCGAATCGTGGGCATTTTTCCTTTGATCGCCGCAGGCCAGGTGATATAGAACCACGCGCTTTCGGGGGCGCGGTAAAGCCCTTGAGGCGGGTATGGTGGAATTGGCAGACACGCCAGATTTAGGTTCTGGTGCCGAAAGGCGTGGGAGTTCAAGTCTCTCTACCCGCACCATCGGGCTTCTCCCCCGGCAAGAGATTTTCAGCGGACGATGCGGCCACAAGGCCCGTTTGCCGTTTCAACAGCAAGGAACGCGAAATGCAGGTTACCGAGACGCTCAATGAGGGGCTGAAACGCGAGATTTCGATCAAGGTACCGGCCGACGACATGGAAGCCAGGCTCCTGGACAAGCTGGCCGATGCCAAGGACAAGGTACGCCTCAACGGATTCAGGCCCGGCAAGGTGCCGGTGCAGCATCTGCGCAAGATGTACGGCAAGTCCTTCATGGCCGAGGTCGTCAACGAGCTTCTGTCCGATTCCACCCGCAAGGTGCTGAGCGATCGCGGCGAGAAGGCCGCAATGCAGCCCGAGGTCAACATGACCGAGGACGAGGCGGAGGCCGAGAAGGTTCTGTCCGGCAAGGCCGATTTCGAGTTTTCGCTGTCCTATGAGGTCGTTCCGCAGTTCGAACTTCAAGACGTCAGTTCGATCAAGGTGACCCGCGAAGTGCTCGACATTCCCGACGAGGAGGTCGAGGAGCAGGTGATGCGGGTTGCCGAATCCGCCAGATCCTACGAAGCGAAGACGGGCAAGGCCGAAAGTGGCGACCGGGTGACGATGAGCTTCGTCGGCAAGATCGACGGCGAGCCCTTCGAGGGCGGTTCCGCCGAAGACCAGGACCTCGTGCTCGGTTCGGGTTCCTTCATCCCGGGTTTCGAAGACCAGCTGATCGGCGTGAAGGCCGGCGAAGAGCGCCAGGTCAAGGTGACGTTCCCGGAAGAATACGGCGCGACCCACCTCGCCGGCAAGGATGCCGTCTTCGACGTCACCGTCAGCGAGGTCGCAAAACCCGGCAAACTGGAAATCAACGACGATACGGCAAAGCAGCTTGGCCTGGAATCGGCCGAGCGGCTGCGCGAGATCGTCCGCGGCCAGATCGAGAGCCAGTTCGGCGCGGTGACGCGCCAGAAGGTCAAGCGCCAGATTCTCGACGCGCTCGACGAGGCCTACAAGTTCGAGGCGCCGTCCAAGCTGGTCGAGGCCGAGTTCAACAATATCTGGAACCAGGTCGAACGCGACCTGGAGCGCGAGGGCAAGACCTTCGAGGACGAGGATACGACCGAGGACGAGGCGCGCGAGGAATATCAGCGGCTCGCGGAGCGCCGTGTGCGCCTCGGGCTGGTGCTGTCGGAAATCGGCGAGAAGGCCGAGGTCAAGATCAGCGACGAGGAAATGCAGCGCGCCCTGATGGAAACGGTTCGCCAGTATCCGGGCCAGGAGCAGCAGGTCTTCGACTATTATCGCAACAACCCCGAGGCAATGGCCGATTTCCGCGCGCCGCTGTTCGAGGAGAAGGTCATCGACCATCTACTCGGCGAGATTTCCGTCACCGACAAGAAGGTGAGCAAGGAGGAACTGCTCGCGGAGGATGACGAGGAACCGGCGGCGAAGAAGGCGGCGCCGAAGAAGAAAGCGGCCGCCAAGAAGGCGCCGGCTGAGAAGAAGGCACCCGCCAAGAAGAAGGCGCCGGCCAAGAAGGCTGCCGACAAGGCGGAGTGACCGGCCCCGGCTGCGGAAAATGAGGAAACGCCGCTCGAAGGAGCGCCCCCGGATCGCAGACGAACCCCGTCGGTTTTCGGCGGGGTTTTCGTATCCGTTTTCAAGCGGTGGATATTTCGTTGTCGGGAGGATCCGTCGGGAGCGTTCCGGCTTCAGGCCGGCCCCGCAAGGGGCCTTTTGGTGAGCGCCGGGGCGATCTTCTTGATGTTCTAGGCGGCGGCGTTTCTCATTCGGCTGGAACCGCCGATGCCGGCCTCGCCGGGCGGAATTGCGCGGCCCGGTCTGCATACGGTCCCGCGGCGCGGATGATCGCCCTTCGCGCCGGCGTTTCAATGAAACGCCAGACCGCCCACGATGCCAGGAGCATCGCGACGAGCACGACCGCGAACGCGCTCCACGCGCCGGCAACCGGCGCGATCGCCGCGATCGCCACGTAACCGATGTTCTGATGCAACAGGTAGAGCGGGTAGGTCAGACCGCCGAGCATGAGGATGGTCTTGCCGGGGGCGACGCGGTCGGCCGTGGCGACGGCGCCGATCGCCAGCGCGTAGATCGCAAGGTTGGCGGCGACAAGGCCCGGAAGTCCGACCGCTTCGCCATAGTGCAGCAGCATCCAGTCACGCACGCCGGTCATCGCCGCCGTCGACATGGCGAAGGAAGCGGCGAGCATCGCCAGATGCTCCAGCGAGCGTCCGTGCGCATGCATATGGTGCAGCAGGACGCCGGAGACGAACAACGGCCCGTACTCGGTGACGAACACCAGTCTCAGCGCACCGTTGTCGAGCCCGTATTCGTTGAGTGCGCAGACGACGAGCCAGCTGAGCAGCAGGCCGGTCTTCCAGCGCCCGAACACGCCGAAGAACAGGGCGGTGGCGACCCAGCCGTAGAAGATCACCTCCAGGATGATCGACCAGTAGACGCCATCCATGAACGGTTGGCCAAGCGCCGGCGCGAACATGATGAGATTGGCGGCGAACTGCGCCCATGACACGCCAAACGCCGGATTGGCGGCAATGAGCAGGACGACGAAGGTGATCGCCATGCAGGTCAGGAAACCCGGATAGAGCCGGGCGAAACGGGCTAGCGCGAAACGGGCGAAATCGCGCCCCTCCGCCGACCAGGCGATGACGAAGCCAGAGATGATGAAGAACAGGTTGACGCCGAGATAGCCATAGATGGCGACGCTCGAAGCGGCCGCAAAGGCCTGGCCGTGCCCGTCTGCGGCGATCTCGCCGCGGAACAGGTAGTGGAAACACACCACCGCCAGCGCCGCCACCAGCCTCAGCAGATCGAGGGTCGCCATTCGGCCCTGCCGGGCCTTGCTCTCGGGTTGCGCCATGTTGTTTCCGCCATCGCCGGGATCGGTGGCGGCAGAGTAGCCCGTCCGACTGGCCAATTCGTTAAGACGACCAGTGCCGCGTCTCGTAGGCGATGCGGTTGACCAGGTCCTCGACCATCGACACGTTCTCGCGGGCCGTGCCGCCGTCGCCGAGCCAGAAGCCGTTCTCGAAGCCGACGCGCGCCTTGCCGCCGCGCCGGATCGCCTCCAAAAGGCAGTCCTGCTGGCGGACGCCGAAGGCGCACACCGCCCAGTCGATGTCCAGATCGGCGGCCTCGGTCTCCAGCACTTCGAGAAACGGTTCGAGATCGGAAGGTTCGCTTTGTTGGCCCGCCGCGTAACGCCCGAGCACGAACAACACCTGCCGCCGCCCGCCGGGTATGCCGGACGGATTGGCCATCTCGATGAAATGGCTGAACTCGTCCGCGCCGTAAACAATGTGTTGGACGGCGATGCCGGCCGCCGCCGCCCACTGGTAGAAACCGATCGCCGCCGCGCGGTCGCCGTCGGAGAACATTTCCGAAAGCGAGACCGAAACCGCCGCCGGCATCACGTCGCGCACCAGCTTGCGCTGTTCCTCCGGCGAGTAACCGCCGACCGCCTCGGTGGTGATCTGCACGTGCATGCCGGGCGCCTGCACCGCCATTTCATCGATCAGTTCGCGATAGAGCCCGGCGTCGAGCACATGCACCTGGTTGATGTCGCGGACATGGGCGTGAAGCGCCCCGGCGCCGGCCACATGACAGTCGCGCGCGCACGCCACGATCTCCTCGACCGTCACGGGCAGCTTGGGATGGTCCTTCTTCGTCAGCCGCGCACCGTTCGGTGCGACCATGATGCGCGGCAATTCCCTCACAGGACGCTTCCGAAGGCGGCGTCCAGCTTGCCGACCATTTCGTCGACATGCCGGTCCTCGATGATGAAGGGCGGAGCGAGCAGCACGTGGTCGCCGCTGACCCCGTCGATCGTGCCGCCCATCGGGTAGCAGATCAGGCCGGCGTCGAAGGCCGCCTTCTTGATGCGGGCATTGATCTTGAGCGACGGATCGAAGGGCTCCTTGGTGTCGCGGTCCCTGACGAGCTCGATGCCGAAGAACAGGCCGCGTCCGCGAATGTCGCCGACATGGGGATGCTGGCCGAACGCGTTCCTGAGCGCCGTTTCCACCCTCGATCCCATTTCGCGCACGCAGCCAAGCAGGCCGCGCTGCATGATCGCGCCGACCACGGCCAGTCCGGCGGCGCAGGCTGCCGGATGGCCGATATAGGTGTGTCCGTGCTGGAAAAAGCCGGAACCCTCTTCGATCGCCCGATAAATGTCGGCGGAACACAGCATGGCGCCGATCGGCTGGTAGCCGGCTCCAAGCCCCTTGGCGATGGTAACGATATCCGGCGAGATGCCCTCCTGTTCGCAGGCGAACAACGTGCCCGTGCGGCCCATGCCGCACATCACCTCGTCGAGGATGAGCAGCACGCCGTGGCGGTCGCAGATTTCGCGGATGCGAGCGAAATAGCCGGGGGCAGGGGGCACGGCGCCCAGCGTCGCGCCCACCACCGGTTCGGCGATGAACGCCATCACCGTTTCGGGCCCGAGGCGCCGGATTTCGGCCTCAAGCTCGTCCGCCGCGCGCAGCCCGTATTCCTCCGGCGTCTCGTCGTTGCGCCGGCCGCGATATTCATAGCAGGGCGCGATATGCGAGGTCTCGATCATCAGCGGCGCGAAGGGCCGCCTGCGCCATTCGTTGCCACCGGCGGCGAGCGCGCCCAGTGTGTTGCCGTGATAGCTCTGTCGGCGGGCGATCAGCCGCGAGCGCTCCGGCTGCCCCGTCTCGATGAAATACTGGCGCGCCAGCTTGATCGCCGCTTCGACCGCCTCCGAGCCGCCGGAAACGAAATAGGCCCGGTCGATGCCCTGCGGCGCATTGGCGATCAGCAGGTCGGCGAGCTGCTCGGCCGGCCTCGACGACAGGAACCCGGTATGGGCGAAGGCCAGTTCGTCGAGCTGCGCCTTGATGGCGGCGATGACCTCGCGGTCCGAATGGCCGAGACAGGAGACGGCCGCGCCGCCGGAACCGTCGAGATAGCGCTTGCCCGCCTCGTCGATCAGGTAACAGCCGTCGCCTTTGACCGCGACGGGGAAGGCGGTTTTGCTGTGGCGCGGAAAAACATGTGACATGCCAGTGTCAGGACCCGCTAATCTGGTTGAAATGGTCGAAGCGAATTTATGCGGGCGACTGTGTCGCAAACCCTTGAAAGACGGAATACCGCGAGCCGTACGCGACGCCGCCGGGGCGCGACAGGACCAAGTTGAAACAATTGCGGTTTACAATGTGAAATCAATACCCCGACCTTTCCGACCTGGCGGTCTTTTCCGCGTCTGCCCTTCGGGCGTTCGGCTGGCGAAAGGTCTGCCGGACCTTTCGTCGGGCAAGCCCGATAAACCAGACCTCACCGTCGAAATTCTCGCGTGATGGTCACATCGCGGCTCGGGTATTCTCCTTGCCAACACGAACGCCGTCAAACCGCTTCCATCCAGAGATGGACCGCTCTAGCCATTTACGGAAAAGCCCCCGGTTTGAAAAGATGGCGTCGGCCAAATGGACCGGGCGACCGCGGCCGGTCCGGTACCGGCACGAACCGGATGCCGCATGGTTAATTGCCGGCAAGCCATTCCTTAAGGTTCGATCGCTAGAATCCCGCATTGCAGGTTACCTTCGGGGGTGATGATGGCGGAAGCCAAGTCCCGCGAACCCGTGCATCGCCGTGTGGCGACTCGGGTTGGCTGCAATGTCGCGGCGAAGATCAGCTTCAACGGTGTTGGGCTGTGCGACGCCATCATCAAGGACATCTCCACCACGGGCCTGCGCCTCTTCGTGCCGGGCAGGGGCTGGCTGCCGTCCGAATTCCAGGTCGAGACTGCGATGATCGGCCGGCCGCTGAACGTGCGCGTCCATTGGACGGATGGCGACATGCTGGGCGTCGAGTTCATCTTCAATCGCAAACACGGCTGAGGGATTTTGTCGCCGGCGTGCGCGAAGCTGCTTGGCAATGGTGAAAATGCGTGTAAATTCTGCCGCCTGTGCGGATGTAGCTCAATGGCAGAGCAGAAGCTTCCCAAGCTTACGACGAGGGTTCGATTCCCTTCATCCGCTCCATTTGCAAATTATGTTTTTATTTTCAAAAGCTTAAAATGATTGGTGTTACCAAACTGACTATCTGTAAAGTTTAATATCACCAATCCATTAAACCTGCAGAATAAAATGCACGTAAAAATTGAGATACGAACATTCTGACGGCAAGTGAGTCTCAATCGTGACGTTTCTCGCTTTGGGAAATGAAGCGTCGTGTTCAGTCCAACCTGGCCGTACCATTTGCCACCTTAGCTGCCACATTGTTCGGTTAAGCCACCACCCTGCGGCTTAGTTAGCAATGCGGACAAAGCTGTCGCTGGAGCCTGCCCTGCCTCAAATCTGGTTGCGCGTCCAGACTTACACGGCAGCAGTGACCATTGTCGCGGGAAATGGAACACGCCACGTACCGTCACCGGCATCGAAGTCAGTTGACACTTTTCCGGTCATCGCATCGCGAATGGCGGCGCGCGCTGAGGGTTCTTGAGACTGTATCAGCATGGAAGCCCGCACGGTGGCATACTCAAAAACATTTGCGAATTGACTGGGATCGGAGAATTGGAATTCAACATCAATGTCAGTGAAAGCAGGTTCGGAGAAACCGGCGGCCGATAGGGCATTCTTCGCCTCCCGGCGTTTGGAAAAAAGGTGGAACTCGGGTGCGGGCGGAGCAAGTGTCGGGTCGCCGTGTGTTTTCACAGCACCAAAAATGATCTGAAATGTTGGCGAAACTTCTGTCTCTCGCCACGATGTCAATCCCGTGATGCCTCCCGGACGGAGAACTCTGGCGACCTCCGAGAGAACCGCATCCGGGTCGGGAAGATGACCAAACCCCACGTTGCAGACAACTGCGTCAAAACTGCTTTCTTCAAACGGCAGGCTCGCGGCGTCACCTTCGACGAAAGTCGCTTGAGGCACGCGTTTTCGCGCGAGGGCGAGCATGGCAGGTGAGAAATCCAAACCCGTTACTGTCGAACCCGCCTCGACAAGAGCTTCTGCCGCATTTCCATGACCACAACACAGGTCGAGGACGGCCTTGCCTGTGCCTGCATCCACCGCACTAACCAGATGTGGGATCAGTTGGTCTGAAACCGGCGCAAAAAGATTGACGTAGGCGTCGGCACGCGCGTCTTGCGACCAACCAGTTTTTTCCGCAGCGGCAAAATCTTCAAAGGCCATTGCGCACTTCCTCCCGATCAAACAGGAAGTATACGAAAAATCGAAAGGAATAGGGAATCTGGCGTTGGTTTCCAACAAGACCGCAGCTTATGCGATCAGATAAATGAACAGGATACCTGATACCGGCGGGAGGATTTCTCGGAGCAAACGGAGCGATGCCGGTGGAGATTTTCTGAGATATCACGTCTTGCGTTCTTGCATATCCGCTCCAGTTTCCCGCTTCCCCTGTCCTCGGGACCGCCATTTGCGCTTGCGCGCGCGGGCCGAAACAATTATGTCGCGGAAACCTCAACCGGGGCCGCAGCCCCACCGGCCAACAGGACCACAGGAAGAAACAGTATGGCTAAGGGAAAATTTGAGCGCAACAAGCCGCATGTTAACATTGGCACGATTGGTCACGTTGACCATGGCAAGACGAGTTTGACGGCTGCGATCACGAAGTATTTCGGCGAGTTCAAGGCCTATGACCAGATTGACGCTGCTCCGGAGGAGAAGGCGCGTGGGATCACCATTTCGACGGCGCATGTTGAGTATGAGACGGATGCGCGCCACTACGCCCATGTCGACTGCCCGGGCCATGCCGACTATGTGAAGAACATGATCACGGGTGCGGCGCAGATGGACGGCGCGATCCTGGTTGTGAGTGCTGCGGACGGTCCGATGCCGCAGACGCGCGAGCACATTCTGCTTGCCCGCCAGGTTGGCGTTCCGGCACTTGTTGTGTTCATGAACAAGGTCGACCAGGTTGACGACGAGGAGTTGCTGGAGCTTGTCGAGCTTGAGGTTCGCGAGCTTCTGTCGACCTACGAGTTTCCGGGCGACGACATTCCGATCGTGAAGGGTTCGGCGCTTGTTGCGCTTGAGGATGGCGACAAGGCGATCGGCGAGGATGCGGTTCGCGCGCTGATGGCTGCGGTTGACGCCTACATTCCGACGCCGGAGCGTCCGGTCGACCAGCCGTTCCTGATGCCGATCGAGGACGTGTTCTCGATCTCGGGCCGCGGCACGGTTGTGACGGGTCGCGTGGAGCGCGGCGTGATCAATGTCGGCGACGAGATCGAGATTGTCGGCATCCGTCCGACGTCGAAGACGACGTGCACGGGGGTGGAGATGTTCCGCAAGCTCCTGGACCAGGGCCAGGCGGGCGACAATATCGGCGCCTTGTTGCGCGGTGTCGACCGCGACGGGGTGGAGCGCGGGCAGGTTCTGTGCAAGCCGGGTTCGGTGACCCCGCACACCAAGTTCAAGGCGGAAGCCTATATCCTGACGAAGGAGGAGGGCGGCCGGCACACGCCGTTCTTCACCAACTACCGTCCGCAGTTCTACTTCCGCACCACCGACGTGACCGGCGTGGTCACGCTGCCGTCGGGCACGGAGATGGTGATGCCGGGCGACAATGTGACGGTCGATGTCGAGCTGATCGTGCCGATCGCCATGGAGGAGAAGCTGCGCTTCGCCATCCGCGAGGGCGGCCGTACCGTCGGCGCAGGCATCGTCGCATCCATCACGGAATGAACCATGAACCGGCCGGTATTCCGGCCTGTTGACAAGGCGGGCGGCCCGAGGGTCGCCCGTTTTGCGCTTTCCGGTGCAATCATGCACATTGCCCGGCAAGGGAGAACGTCATCATGGCGGCGATTGCGGGCGGGTGCTTGTGCGGCGGTGTCCGATACACGGTTTCCGCAGATCCACAGCCCCTCATTGCCTGTCATTGCAAACAGTGCCAGCGCATGAGCGGATCATATTTCGTCGCGACCGCTGTGCCGCGCGACGCCTTCACGCTTGACGCCGGCGACACCCTCGTCTGGCTCAACTCGTCCGAAACGTCGCGGCGCGGATTTTGCGGGCGATGCGGCTCCAGCCTGTTCTTCGACCATGGCCCGGAAGAACCGATCGGCATTTCTGCCGGGTCGCTCGACGATCATCAGCCTTTGGATATCGCAGCGCATATCTACGTCGACGAAGCCAATACCCGGCTGCTGCCTGACGACGGTGCGGCGCGTTTCTCCGCCTCAGAATGGCGAAAGGGCGGCTGGAACCGGCTGCGCAAGGCGGAGCCGGCGCGGACGCCGCCAAGCCCGCCGCCGGCGCTTCGGCTCCACCACATCAATCATGTCGCCGACGATGTCGAACGCCTGCGCCGCTTCTATGCCGACGTGATGGGGCTTGGCGTCCAGGAAGAAGACCTGCCGGTCCGCGAGGCGACGCGCGACTATGCCGGCAACGTCGTCTTCTTGACCGACGGCAACATCCAGATGCACCTGGCCGAGCGTGACCTCGGCCTGTCCTACCGTGCCGGCAAGGCGGTCAATCCGGTCGAGCGCGGCCATGTCGCCTTTCGCACCGACGATATCGGTGCGTTCCGGCGCCGGCTCGACGAAATGGGCGTGCCCTATGCCGACTATGCCGGTGTCGCCACCGGAAGCTGGCACCAGATCTTCTTCCATGACCCGGAGGGCAACGTGGTCGAGGTCCACCAGGTGCTGGGCGAGGAGGGCGACTGATATCGGCGACCGCCGGCCGTCGGCGAAGAATGCACTTGAATTCGCTAGGGCGCTGTTGCAATAAGCGCCGCGTGACTAGGGGTATAGCTCAGTTGGTAGAGCGACGGTCTCCAAAACCGTAGGTCGGGGGTTCGAGCCCCTCTGCCCCTGCCAATCCAGCAAAATCGTGGTTTCGGGCGTCGCGACGGATGATCAGCCGGCGGGCGACCGGTCCTGCTCGTCGGTTTGGCCGGCAAGCCAGGCGCGGAACTTCGCCAGCGGCGGATAGGCGTCGTGGTGCTTCGGCCAGACGAGATAGTAGCTGCCGAGCGACACGTCGTGGCAGTCGACCGGCACCACCAGCCGCCCCTGGCTGATATCGTCGCCGAGCAGGAATGTCGGCAGCAGCGCGACGCCGAGCCCGTGGGCGGCGGCTTCGGCGATCGTCGCAAACTGGTCGAACAGCATACCCTTGGCCTGTGGGTTTTCGACGCCGTTGCGGCGAAACCACTTATCCCATGCGCCGGGGCGCGATTCGATGTGCAGCAGCGGCAGGTCGAGCAGGTCGGCGGCCGCCGAGGGGCGGGGATCGGCCAGCATCGGCGAGCATACCGGTCGCACATATTCCCGCATCAGTGGCAGGTAGTCGACGTCGCGCCAGGTTTTCTGGCCGAAATGGATCGCCGCGTGATATGGCTCGCGCGCGAAGTCATAAGGTCGAAGCCGCGTGTTGAGATTGAGCGTCACCTCCGGATGACGCGTCGCGAAATCCCGCAACCTTGGCGCCAGCCAGTGCATGCCGAAAGCGGGCAGGATGGAGAGGTTGAGCGTGCCGCCGGCCGGATTGGCCTTCATCTTCAGCGACGCCTGGGCGATGCGCTGCAGCGCGATGCGGATTTCCGCGACATATTCGCGAGCCACCGGCGTCAGTTCCAGCCGCATGTTCTCGCGGTCGACGAGCGCGATGCCCGTCTGTTCCTCAAGTGCCTTGAGCTGCCGGCTGATGGCGCTTTGGGTCAGGGACAGTTCGCGCGCCGCGGCGGAAGCGCTGCCGAGCCGGTCCACGGCTTCCAGGGCCAGCAGCGAGCTGATCGAGGGCAGAAATCGTCTTGGCGCCAACATATGACATATACTCATGGCTTTTGGCGGCGATCTCAATAGCTTTTTGCGCCCGGCACGCTAGAATTGCGGCGAGAAACATAAGGCCATCGACAGCCCTGCCGGCCGGGCAGGCCGCGTCGCGACAGTCACGAGCGAGGAAACGCCATGAACCAGCAAGCCCCGATCAGAAGCGCCAAGGATGCACCGGACCTCTCGTCGTTTTCCTGGGAGGATCCGTTCCTCATCGACCAGCAACTGACAGACGAGGAACGCATGCTGCGCGATAGCGCCCACCGTTTCGCCCAGGAAACGCTGCAGCCGCGCGTTATCGAGGCTTTCCGCGACGAGGCCGTGACGCCGGAGATCTTCCCCGAGATGGGCGCTGCCGGCCTGCTCGGCGCGACGTTACCGGAAGCCTATGGCGGTCTCGGTGCCAGCTATACCGCCTACGGGCTGATCGCCCGCGAGATCGAGCGCGTCGACAGTGGCTACCGCTCGATGATGTCGGTTCAGAGCTCGCTCGTCATCTACCCGATCTACGCTTACGGTTCGGAGGAGCAGCGTAAAAAGTACCTTCCGGGCCTGTGCTCGGGCGAACTGATCGGCTGTTTCGGCCTGACCGAACCCGATGCGGGCTCCGATCCGGGTTCGATGAAGACCAGGGCCGAAAAGACCGCATCCGGTTACAGGCTGACCGGTTCCAAGATGTGGATTTCCAACAGCCCGATCGCCGACGTGTTCGTCGTCTGGGCCAAGTCCGACGCCCACGATGGCAAGATCCGCGGCTTCGTGCTGGAGAAAGGCATGAAGGGCCTGTCGGCGCCGAAGATCGGCGGCAAACTGTCGCTGCGTGCCTCGGTCACCGGCGAGATCGTGCTCGACGGCGTCGAGGTCGGCGAGGATGCGCTGCTGCCCAATGTTTCCGGCCTCAAAGGTCCGTTCGGCTGCCTCAACCGCGCCCGCTACGGTATCGCCTGGGGCGCGATGGGCGCGGCCGAATTCTGCTGGCACGCCGCGCGCCAATACGGTCTCGACCGTACCCAGTTCAAGCGCCCGCTGGCGCAGACCCAGCTTTTCCAGCTCAAGCTCGCCAACATGCAGACCGAGATCACGCTCGGCCTTCAGGCGGCGCTGCGCGTCGGCCGGTTGATGGACGAAGCCAAGGCGGCGCCCGAGATGATCAGCCTGATCAAGCGCAACAATTGCGGCAAGGCGCTTGAGATTGCCCGCCTGGCCCGCGACATGCACGGCGGCAACGGCATTTCCGAGGAATACCAGGTGATCCGCCACATGGTGAACCTTGAGACGGTCAACACCTATGAGGGCACCCACGACGTGCACGCGCTGATCCTCGGCCGCGCCCAGACCGGCCTGCAGGCGTTCTTCTAGGAAATGGACCTCGGGATGTTGGCGACTTGACCGCCGCGCCGTCCGGAAATCTGTGGTCGGCGACCTGTCGCGAAACGGTCGACGCGCCGCCCCTTGCCGGTGCGGCGACTGCCGATCTTGCCGTCATCGGCGGCGGCTTCACCGGCTGTTCGGCCGCCTTGCATGCCGCAAACGCCGGCGCCGACGTCCGCTTGATCGAGGCTCGGCAGATCGGCTTCGGCGGCTCGGGCCGCAATGTCGGGCTTGCCAATGCCGGCCTGTGGCTGTCGCCCGAAGATATCCGCGCCAGGCTCGGCGACGAAGCGGGCAGCCGGCTGATCGAGACGCTGTCGGGCGCCCCGGCGCGCGTTTTTGCGTTGATCGGGGAACATGGCATCGACTGCGAACCGGTGCAGAACGGTACGCTGCATTGCGCCCATTCGCGGGCGGCCCTGGCAACGCTCGAGCGCAACTGCCGTCAACTCCGGGCCATCGGCGCGCCGGTCAGGCTTCTCGATTGCGAGGAAACGGCTCTCAGGGCCGGCACGCATATCTATGCCGGGTCGCTGTTTGATCCGCGCGCCGGCACGATCCAGCCGCTCGCCTATGCGCGCGGGCTGGCGCGGGCGGCGGTTGCCGCCGGCGCGCATCTGCACCAGCAAAGCCCGGCCGTCTCCGTCGGTCATCGCGATGGCGCATGGACGGTCCGGACCGCCGATGGCGAGGTCAGGGCAGGGGCGCTGCTGGTCGCCACCAACGCCTATCACCGGGAGATCGCCGGCATGAACGCGCCGCCGCTGGTGCACATGCCCTATTTCCAGCTCGCCACCGCGCCGCTCGATGACGCCGCCCGGGCTGCGGTCCTGCCGGGCGGCGAGGGCTGCTGGGATACGGCGATGGTCATGTCGTCGTTTCGTGTCGACAGGGCAGGGCGACTCATCCTCGGCGGCATCGGCAGCCTCGATCATGCCGGCGGCAACGTTCATGTCGGCTGGGCCCGGCGCCAGTTCAAGCGCCTGTTTCCGGGCCTGCCGGCGCCGGTTTTCGAACATCAATGGTGCGGCACCATCGCCATGTCGGCAGACAAGACGCCGCAGATCCTCCGCTTCGGCCCGAACGGCTATGCGATCTTCGGCTTTTCCGGCCGCGGTATCGGACCCGGCACCCTGTTCGGCGCGTCCGCCGCCGACGCGATGTTGAGCGGCGATGAATCGCGTTTCGTCGTGCCGCCGATTGCGCGTTACCACGACCGCATGACCGGCCTGCGCAGCCTGGCGCTGCGCCACGGCGCCACGCTGGTTCACGGCTTCAAGGCAAGGCTGTAGGCGGTTTCACTGGAACCGGGCGAGGGTGGCCACCACTTCCTCGTCGCCGGTCTGGTCGAAATCGCGGTAGTGCGCGCCAACCGCGATGAACGGCTCGGGACTGGCGAGACAGACGACCCGGTCGGCTTCCGGTTCGAGCTCGGCGAGCGTTTCGGTCGGCGCGACGGGCACGGCGAGGATGATGTCGCTTGGCCCCTGCAATCGCAGCAGCCGCAGCGCGCTTTTCACCGTCGCCCCGGTGGCGATCCCGTCATCGACCAGGATCACCGTCCTGCCGGCGATATCGAGCGGCGGTTGGCCCGCGCGATAAAGCCTGTCGCGCCGGTCAAGTTCGCCACGTTCCCGTTCGGCAAGTCGCGCAATATCCTTGGCAGTCAGGCCGAGCGCCCTGGCGATGTCGCCGTTGACCGTGATCCTCGGTTCCGCCCCGTCCGACACCGCACCGACGGCCAGTTCGGGCTGGCCGGGCGCGCCGATCTTGCGCACGATGATGACATCGAGCAGGCAGCCGAGCGCCCCGGCGATGACCGCGCCGACGGGCACGCCGCCGCGCGGCAGCGCCACCACGACCGCACGCCCCGGTTCGATCGCCGGTAGCGCCTTCAGCAACTGCCTGCCTGCATCGCGTCGATCGTCAAACAACGGCATGCCGATAACCCGGGCGTTGACGCGCTGTCATCATTTCGCCGTCAAACTGTACCTATTGTGTTGTGTTGTCTGCATAATCGCATGACAGTCGGTGCGCAACGAAGGAGTGATTCTTGCTGATACGCGGAATTTTCGCAGGCCTCGGTGCCCTGGCGGGCCTGGCTTTCACGACGCCCGGCGAGGCGGCCGACGGTTGGACCACCCGGGCGGTCAATATGCGCACCTGCGCCGGCACCCGTTGCCCGCGAATCCTGACCATTCCGGAAGGAGCGAGGGTCTGGGTCTATTACTGCGACCTGTGGTGCCACGTCTTCTATGCCGGCCATCGCGGCTTTGCCTTCGGGCGCTACATTGCGCTGGAATACTACCGCGAACCGCCGGTGGTGATCGTCCCGCCGCCGGTCTATCGCGAGCCGCCGGTCTATCATCCGCCGCCAAGATACCGTCCGCCGCCGCCACGCAAGCGGCCGCCGCCGAGGAGGCTGCCACCGCCCGGGTACGAGGGGCCGATACCCCCCGAGCCGCCTGGTTTCAGCCCGGCTCCGCCGGCCATCGGCGGACCGCCGCCGGAGCCGTTCCCGCCGGATAAGTCCTGGCCGCCGGGTGAGAGCGAACCACCGGGAAGCTATTATCGGCGTCGGTGAATGCGTTCCGGCGCTGCGCCGGACGTGGAAGGGCACAGCCAGTAGCGATGACCACGACGTTTACGCCGCGGCTTGCCGATCTTTGCTTGCCGCGGCCGTTCAGCCCGCCGCTCAATCCATATGCGTCGCCGGCGCGCCGTCGGAGGCGGCCCTGGGCTTGCGCAGAACCAGCGCCAGCGGAATGGCGAAAAGCGTCACGACCATCATCAGTTTGAAGTCGTTGACATAGGAGATCATCAGCGCCTGCTGATTCACCAGACCATCGATCTGCGAAAGCGCCGCGGGTTCGCCGCTCGCCGCGCCCGGCGAAACGGCCCACAGTTCGGGATTGAACGGATTGACATGTTGCGAGAGCTCGGCGTGATTGATCTGCACGTTGCGGGCCAGGAACATGGTGACGATCGAGATGCCGATCGACGAGCCGATATTGCGCACCAGGCTGAACAGGGCGGTCGCGTCGGTGCGGTAGCGTGAATCGAGCGTGGCGAAGGCGACGGTCGAAAGCGGCACGAAGACCAGCCCGAGACCGAGGCCCTGGACCACGCCGGTCTCGATGATCAAATAGTCGTCCATCTGCGGCGAGAAGCCGGTCATGGCGTGGAGGGAATAGGCGGTCAACAACAGCCCGGCAACCACCAGGTACCGTGCGTCGCATATGCGAACGAGCCGCCCGACCAGGATCATCGATATCATTGTACCGACGCCGCGCGGCGCCATCACCAGGCCGGTGGTGATCGTCGGATAGCCGAAAATCGACGAGAGCATGGGCGGCAACAGCGCCAGGCTTGCCAGCAGGATCACCCCGATGACGAAAATGAAGATCAGCCCGGTCAGGAAGTTCCGGTCCCTGAAGATATGCGGATCGATGAACGGATTGCTGCTCGTGAACAGATGAATACCGAAGATCCAGAATCCCGACAACGAAATGGCAAGCTCGATCCAGATTTCGGGCGACGAGAACCAGTCGACCTCGCCGCCACGATCGAGCATGAGCTGCAGCGCCCCGACGCCGATGCTGATCATGGCGAAGCCGAAGAAGTCGAAGTTGCGAACCCGCGTCGCGATCGACGGCAGATAGGCGGCCGAACCGAGAAAGGCCAGGATGCCGACCGGCAGGTTGATGAAGAACACCCAGCGCCAGTTGAAGCTCTCGGTCAGCCAGCCGCCGAGTGTCGGTCCGATGATCGGACCGACCATAATGCCGGCACCCCAAATCGCCATCGCCTGGCCATGGCGTTCGCGCGGGTTGATATCGAGAAGGAAGGTTTGCGACAACGGTACGATGGCGGCACCGAAAACGCCCTGCAGCAGCCGGAACAACACCATGACCTCGAGGTTCCAGGCGATGCCGCATAGCATCGACGTCGCCACGAAGCCGATGATCGAGATCAGGAAGAGTTGCTTGCGGCCGAGCCGGTCAGCCAGCCAGCCTGTCACCGGCGTCATGATGGCGGCGGCGACGATATAGGACGTCAGGACCCAGGTGATCGTGTCGCGCGATGCGCCGAGGTCGCCGGTCATCGACGGCAGGGCGACATTGGCGATCGTCGTGTCGAGCACCTGCATGATCGTGCCGAGCATGATCGAGAATGTGATCAGCCCGCGATGCGGAACGCTATCCAGATCGCCCTCAGCGCTCATGACGACACGTTTCCGACCGGGGCCTTACCTGGCCGGCTCGGACGCATGTGCGAAGCCAAGCAGCGAACCGAAGCCGCGCGTCATGCCGGTATCCACCGAGACATAGGCGCTCATTCCGGTCGCCAGAACCATGTCGGCTGGCGGGTTGTCGAGACTGAGCTTGACGGGGATGCGTTGCGTCACCTTGACCCAATTACCGGTCGCATTCTGGGCGGGCAGCAGCGAGAACTCCGCACCGGTTCCGGCACCGAGGCTCCGCACGGTCGCCTCAAGTGTTCGGCCCGAATAGGTATCGAGGATTACCCGGGCCTTCTGACCGCTTTTCATGTGGGTCAACTGAGTTTCCTTGAAGTTGGCTTCGATCCAGATGTCGCCGGTCTCGACGAGGGAAAACAGTGCGATACCGGCGCCAACGAACCTGCCGACCTTGAACGAGGACACCTGTGCGATGACGCCGTCGGCAGGTGCGCGGACGGTCGCCTGACGAAGGGAATAGGCCGCCTTGGCGCGTGCGGCGAGTGCGGACTGTACGGATGGATGCTCGTCGGTCTCCATATGCGGATCGCCGCCAAGGGCGGCAAGCGCGCTGGTGATACCCTGCTTGGCAACGACGAGCTGTTCCCGTGCCTTGTCCAAATCGCGCTTGGCGGTGTCCAGCGCCGACCTGGTGTTGATGCCCTTGCCCGTCAGTTCCATGGCGCGGTCGTATTGCGACCGTGCGAAATCGACTTCGCCGGCGGCGACATGCTCCTGGGCGACGGCCTGGCCATAGGCGGCGCGCAGCTGCTCGACACCGATGCGGGCGGCGGCGAGAGCGGCATCGGCCTGCGACAGGGCGATCCTGTATGGTTCGGGGTCGACGACAAAAAGCACGTCGCCCGCCTTGACCCGCCCGTTCTCCCTTACGTTCGCCTGGACGATGCGTCCCGAGACCTGCGATGCGATGGAGACCGTGGCCTGCCTGAGATTGGCGTTCTCCGTTTCTTCGTAACGACCGCCGGTCACCCAGAAATAGGTGCCGCCGACCACCATCGCGAGCGGCAATAGCGCCATCAGGACAAAGCGGCCGCCGCGCCTTTTCTTCCGTCTCTCGGGCCCGGGGCCGGCGGTTTCCGACACCTGCGTGACGGCGATCGGCGTCCGTTCCGCCTCGCCGGTTTCCGGGTCGGCCTTCAACTTTGTCACGGCGTTCATGTCGCTTTTTTCCTGGTGGTGTCGATGTGCTGAAGCGACAGTTCCTCGCCGTCGGAGAGATTGCCGACTATGACCACAAGCCCTTCGATGGTCTTGCGCCGCGCGTCGCGGGACAGGCCCGCCAGGGCTTCCTCATAGACCTCGCCGGCGACACTCTTGATGGCGGCGAAGGCGTCCCGGCTCCTCGACGTCGGATAGATTGTCCGGACACGGCGATCCTTTTGGTCCTGCCGGCGCTCGATCCAGCCTCCGTCCTCCATTCGGTCGATCAGGCGCGACACGCTGATCGGCTCGATTTCCAGCAATTCGGCGAGCCGCGCCTGGGCGACGCCCTCATCCTTCACTACCCGCACCAGCAGGCGCCACTGCGCCGCCGAAAGGCCGTAGCCGCTGGCGCGCTGCTCGAACCGCTTGCGCATCAGGCGTGCCGCGTCGTGGATCAGAAATCCCAGCCGGTCTGTTCCGTCGGTTGTCATAAGCCTCATATATTATAAGCCTGCTTATGATGCAACTGGTAAGCCCCCAACCGGATCGGGTCCGCACAGCGCAATCGACAACAAGCCGCCGATATCGCTCATGAAAGGCTCATCGGTGGCTTCTGCCGCATGAGATGTCCCCCCGGAAGTTCCGGTTCGGAGCGATCCAAAGACGGATAGCACCTCATTGCCGTCCCAGATGATCGCCAGATGGCGGCCATATTGGCCTGGCATCGGCGCCCTTCCGGGCCTCGACAGGAAAATCTGGGAAACTGGCGAAAATGATCCGATCAGCAAAAAGATGGAATCGGCGCGCGAAGAAATTACTACTGGCGGAGGGAGTGGGATTCGAACCCACGAGACGGTCTCCCGCCTGCCGGTTTTCAAGACCGGTGCCTTCAACCACTCGGCCATCCCTCCGGGCAGCCGTTCTATGGGCGAAGCGGCGCGGTTTTTCAAGCAGGCGCGGCGATGCTGGTCGTTGCCACCTTGCTGCCGCAAAATCGCCCGTTTCGCGCCGCATCGTGTTAATGGCGCGCTAAAGAATCTGTGCGATGCTGCAAGGCCGTGGCTGGGGGTGGAAACCGGACCGGGTTTGATTCTATAAGCCGGGCGGCCCAAGCGGCCTGATACCTTCCTGTCGCGTGTTGTGGCGACAAAGAAGTGGGGACGAGTTTGAAACGATATCTTGTGAACGCCTTCGGTCCGCGCGGCCTGAAACGGGTGGCCTGCGTCTCCGCGCTGGCCTTTGTCGCCGCGTCGTGCGCTTCGCCGCAGCCCAAGGTCGGCGTCGGCAAGTCGAAGTCCAAGGAGTATTTTTCGGAGAAGGAATACGGGGTCAAGGCGAGCCCGCGCACGTCGATCAAGCGCGGCGGCGGGCGTTACCAGGTCGGCAAGCCCTACAAGGTCAAGGGCCAATGGTACTACCCCAAGGAAGTGCGCTCCTATTCCAAGGTCGGCAAGGCTTCCTGGTACGGTTCGGCCTTCCATGGCCGCCTGACGGCCAATGGCGAGGTCTACGACATGACCCACCTGACCGCCGCCCACCCGACGCTGCCGCTGCCGAGCTACGCGCGCGTCACAAATCTTGAAAACGGCAGTTCGGTCATCGTCCGCGTCAACGATCGCGGTCCCTTCGCCCACGGGCGGATCATCGACCTGTCGAAGCGCGCCGCCGAGATGCTCGACTACACCCATACCGGCATTGCCAAGGTCAAGGTCGACTATGTCGGCCCGGCACCGCTGCACGGACAGGACGATTCCTACCTGATGGCCTCCTACAGGCCTTCGGGCAGGGCGCCCGACCCGTCCGACGGATTGGCGACGGGCGTTCTGGTCGCCATGAACGGCCCGACGCCGGAAAATGGCGGCAGGCGCAAGCCGGTCTTTCCCGGCGCCGGCCTGCCCGACGCCGGTCCCATTCTGGCCGACCGTCCGGACGCCGTGGTCGCCAGGCTCGATCCCGGACGCCTGCAGGCGCTCGCCTATGCCGGTGGCGGCGTGAGCCAAGCCGGCGCGGCGCTCGACAAGCTTGTCGCGGGCGGCCTGAGCTCCGGCGACATCATCGGTTCCTGGAAGCGCCAGGCCCAATCGGCTGGAAGGGCCGATGCGGTGCTCGCCGGTACCTTCGCCAGCCGCAAACAGGCCGATGCGATCGCCGCAATGCTGCGCTACAGGGCTCGTGTCGAGATCGAGACCAGCTACGACCGTGGTTCCGAATGGCACACGGTGACCGCCTGGCCGACAAAGGGTGTGTCGGCCGACGATCTGGTCGCCGGCGCCTGGGCTGCCGGTGCATCCGACGCGATGATCCTGCGCGACTGAGCCCCCAACCTAATTGCCGATGATGTGATCGGGCGCGCGCTGTCCGGTGCGTCGTCATTCCGCTATATTT
Source organism: Rhizobiaceae bacterium (assembly GCA_041397625.1). Classification (GTDB taxonomy): domain Bacteria; phylum Pseudomonadota; class Alphaproteobacteria; order Rhizobiales; family Rhizobiaceae; genus JAWKWH01. The sequence goes on along the minus strand of JAWKWH010000002.1, from coordinate 225,669 downwards.
GTGTTCTAATGATTTGGCGGGATATGATGACGACGGGTTTGGGTAATTTCCAGGGGTTTGGAGGCTGATGTCGCCATCGGCAAGCTATGGGCCGTTGCGTGTTGTCGTTGCGCTGCTGGCCATTCTGGCAGCCACGTTGCCGGTTTCCGCCCAGCTGTTCGAGACCAGGGCCAAGCAGGCGCTGATGATCGACGCCGAGACCGGAACCGTCCTGTTCATCAAGGATCCCGACACGCCGTTCCCGCCTGCGTCGCTGGCCAAGCTGATGACCATGGAAGTGGTCTTCAACGCCATCAGGTCCGGCCGCCTCAGCTTGGACGACACGTTTACCGTCAGCGAGAACGCCTGGCGTACCGGCGGCGCGCCGTCGGGTACGTCGACCATGTTCGCCGAACTGGGCTCGTCGATCCGGCTCGAAGACCTGATCCAGGGCGTCATCGTGCAGTCGGCCAATGACGGCTGCATCATAATCGCTGAGGGCATGGCCGGTTCGGAGGAGAACTTTGCCCGGCTGATGACCGAGCGCGCCCGCGAGATCGGGCTTGAGAAATCCGTGTTCAAGAATTCGACCGGGCTTCCGGCCGAGGGCCAGTTCGTTACCGCCCGCGAACTGGTCATGCTGGCCCAGCACCTGTGGCGCACCTATCCGGACTTCTTCAAATATTACGGCCAGACCGAGTTCACCTGGAACAGGATCCGGCAGTTCAACCGAAATCCGCTGCTCAAGATGGATATCGGCGCCGACGGCCTGAAGACAGGCTACACGGAGGAATCCGGCTACGCCATCGTCGGCTCGGTCAATCGTGGCAACAAGCGCCTGTTCGTGGCTATGAGCGGCTTGCCGACGGCTGCCGCCCGGGCCGAGGAGGCGCGCAAGATCCTGGATTGGGGCATTCGCGCCTTCGAGCGCATCCCCTTGTTCGAGAGCGGTGAGATCGTCGGCGAAGCCAAGGTCTATGGCGGCGCCAAGTCCGACGTGGCGCTGAAGGCCGATGGCCCGATTTCCATCTTCGTGCCGATCACCAATCGCGACCGGCTCAAGGCCCGCATCGTCTATCAGGGGCCGGTCATCGCGCCGGTGGCGGCGGGCACCGAGGTCGGCCACCTGCGGGTCTGGATCGGCGACACGCTGAGCCAGGAGACGCCGCTCTATGCCGCCGAGGACGTCGGCACCGGTTCCCTGCACAGCCGCGCCCTTGACGCGCTGGAGGAGCTGATGATCGGCTGGCTGAGGCAGTTTTGATCCGGCTTCCGGCGCCTGGACAAAGCCGTTCGTTTGGCAGATGGACCTTTTGGCGCGCAGCGCATAAAACCGCCATGGCCATGGCGGGCGATGACGGTATCGCGCGCTATGACGAACACCTTTGCGGATCGGCTTGGCGGAACATTGGCGCGCGGTTTCTTCATAACATTCGAGGGTGGTGACGGTTCGGGCAAGTCGACCCAGATCGGCAAGCTCGCCGACCGGCTGTCGCGCGCCGGTCTCGAGGTGCTGACCACCCGCGAGCCGGGCGGCTCGCCCGGCGCGGAGGCGATCCGCAACGTGCTGTTGTCGGGGGCGGCCGAGCCCTTCGGTCCGTCCATGGAGGCGATCCTGTTTGCCGCCGCTCGCTCCGATCACGTCGAACAGGTCATCCGGCCGGCCGTCGAGGAAGGCGTCGTCGTACTCTGCGACCGCTTCATGGATTCCTCGCGCGTCTACCAGGGCGCCACGTCGGACACCGACGAAAGTTTCATGGCGGCGCTCGAACGCATCACCGTCAACGGCATGTATCCCGATCTGACCATCATCCTCGACATCGACCCCGATGAAGGCATGTTCCGCGCTGCCGAGCGCCGCGGCGGCAAGGTGCCCGACCGATTTGAGAAGGAAGCCATCGAGGTTCACGGCCGTCGCCGCCAGGCTTTTCTCGACATCGCCAAGGCGGAACCGGACCGCTGCGTCGTGGTTGATGCCGGCCGCGCCGCCGACGAGATCGCCGCCGACATCGAACGCATCGTCGCCGAACGCCTCGGCCTGCTGTTGCCGAAACGCGCCCGGAAGGCGGTGCAATGAACGCGGGCGAGCGGTTGGCGCCGGAACAGCACGACACGCTGCCCGAAATCGCCGAACCGGCTGAAAACCCGCTTCTGATCGGACATCGCAACGAGGCTTCCGGGATCGCTTCCGCCTACCGGACGGGCCGCTTGCACCACGCGATCCTGCTTCACGGGCCGCGCGGCATCGGCAAGGCGACGTTCGCCTTCGCCGTCGCCCGCCACCTGCTGGCCCATCCCGACGCCGCTTCGGCGTCCGAAAGCCTGGTTGCGCCAGACCCGCAATCGGTCCTTTTTCGCCAGGTCGCGACCGGCGCGCATCCGGGCGTGCTGCACCTGACGCGGCCGCTCGACCGCGACGGCAAGAAATTCAAGACCGCGATTACCGTCGACGAGGTCAGGCGGGTCGCCAAACTGCTGTCGATGACATCGCATGACGGCAGCTACCGCGTCGTCGTGGTCGATCCCGCCGACGACATGAACATCAACGCCGCCAACGCGTTGCTGAAAAACCTCGAGGAACCGCCGTCGCGCACGCTGTTCATCCTGATTTCGCATGCACCGGGCGGCCTGTTGCCGACCATCCGCTCGCGCTGCCAGGCGATCCGGCTGCAACCGCTGGCGCCCGACGACGTGCTGGCCGTACTCGCCGCGCTCGGCGAACCCGTACCCGAAGACGAGGCGGCCCGCGGCGAGATCGTCCGCCACGCCGAGGGCAGCCCGAGAAGCGCGCTGTTGATGACCCGCTATGGCGGGCTCGATCTGTCGCAGGCGCTCGATGCCGTGCTCTCAGCGCCACGCTTCGATGTTGCCGCCGCCTACAAGCTCGCCGAGGCGGTCAGCGGCCGCGATGCCGACATCCAGTTCGGGTTCCTGAACGAGACCATCCTAGAACGCATTGCCGCGCGCGCCGGCGAGGCCGCCATGGCCGGTGAGTTACGGCACGCGCAGGCGCTTTCCGGCCTGTGGCAGGAGACCCGCGAGACGATGCGCGAAACCGGCGTCTACAATCTCGATCGCAAGCAGCATGTCGTCGGCCTCATCGGCAGGCTGCGGGAAGGGCTGGTTTGAGTGCTATCGGGATGGCAATTGCCGCCGTTGTGCGCTATCTGACCGCGCGGCCTGATCCCAATGCCGCCGAGCGACACCAGGGTCCCGATGGCAAACGATAAATTCTACATCACGACGGCGATTTCCTACCCCAACGGCAGACCGCATATCGGCCATGCCTATGAGTTGATCGCCACCGACGCGATCGCCCGGTTCCAGCGCTGCGACGGTCGCGACGTCTACTTCCTGACCGGGACCGACGAGCACGGCATCAAGATGGTGCAGACCGCCGAGAAGGAAGGCTTGACGGTGCGCGAGCTCGCCGACCGCAATGCGGCCGAGTTCCAGCGCATGGCCGAGGCGCTCGGCGCCTCAAACGACGATTTCATCCGCACGACCGAAGAACGTCACAAGCGCTCCTCGCAGGTCATTTGGCAGGCGATGGCCGACAATGGCGACATCTACAAGGGCAGCTATTCGGGCTGGTACTCGGTGCGCGACGAAGCCTACTACGCCGAGGACGAGACCACCGTCGGCGAGGGCGGCGTGCGCGTCGGCCCGCAGGGTACGCCCGTCGACTGGGTCGAGGAGGAAAGCTACTTCTTCCGCCTGTCTGCCTACCAGGACAGGCTGCTGGAGCTCTATGACAGCCGGCCCGGCTTCATCGGACCCGACGAGAAGCGAAACGAAATCGTCAGTTTCGTGAAATCGGGCCTTCGCGACCTGTCGGTGTCGCGCACCACCTTCGACTGGGGCATACCGGTTCCGGGCGACGAGCGCCACGTCATGTATGTCTGGGTCGATGCGCTGACCAATTACATCACCGGCGTCGGCCACCCGGATCGCGACGACCCGCTATGGCGCTACTGGCCGGCCGACCTGCACGTCATCGGCAAGGACATTTCGCGTTTCCATACCGTCTACTGGCCGGCCTTCCTGATGTCGGCCGGCATCGAACTGCCCAAACGCGTCTTCAGCCACGGCTTCGTCTTCAACCGCGGCGAGAAGATGTCGAAATCCGTCGGCAACGTCATCGATCCGTTCTCGCTCGCCGAGCACTACGGGCTCGACCAGTTGCGCTACTTCCTGCTGCGCGAGGTGCCGTTCGGCCAGGACGGCAATTACAGCCACGAGGCCATCGTCGCGCGCACCAATGCCGATCTCGCCAACGGGCTCGGCAATCTGGCGCAACGCTCGCTGTCGATGATAGCCAAGAACTGCGGCGGCACGGTACCGGACAATGCCGGGCTGACCGATGCCGACCGTGTCCTGTTCAAGGCGGCGACGGATGCGCTTGAAGGCGCGCGCGAGGCCATGGGCCGGCAGGCGATCCACAGGGCGCTGGAGGCGATCTTCGCGGTGGTCTCCGAAGCCGACCGCTATATCGACGCGCAGGCGCCCTGGACGCTGCGCAAGACAGATCCCGGACGTATGGGCGCCGTGCTCTACACGGTGGCGGAGACCGTGCGCCGCATCGCGCTGATGACCCAGCCTTTCATGCCCGGTTCGTCGGCGAAGCTGCTCGACCTCGTCGCCGTGCCCGAAAGCCGGCGCGCCTTTGCCGATCTGGAGACGATGCTGGAGCCGGGCACGCCGCTGCCCGCGCCGCAAGGCGTGTTCCCGCGCTATGTGGACGCCGAGGGTTGAGCGCGGACGATGCTCGTCGACAGCCATTGCCACCTGGATTTCGCCGATTTCGACGGTGAGCGCGACGCGCTCATAAAACGCGCCGCGGCAGCCGGCGTCGACCTTATGGTGACGATCTCGACGCGCGTGCGCCAGTTCGACCGCGTGCGGACAATCGCAGAGGCTTACGACAACGTCTTCTGTTCCGTCGGCACGCATCCGCACAATGCCGGCGAGGAACGGGACGTGACGTTGGACGATTTGCTGCGTCTTGCCGAGCATCCGAAGGTCGTTGCCATCGGCGAGGCCGGGCTCGACTATTTCTACGACCATGCGCCGCGCGACGCGCAGGCTAGCGGGTTCCGCACCCATATCGCCGCGGCGCGCCGAACCGGCCTGCCGCTGGTCATCCACGCGCGCGACGCCGACGAGGACGTCGCCGCCATTCTGCGCGACGAGACGGGGAAGGGGGCCTTTCCCTTCGTGCTGCACTGTTTCTCGTCGGGCCGGGGTCTGGCCGAGACCGGCATCGAGCTCGGCGGCTACGTCTCCTTCTCCGGCATCCTGACCTTCAGGAAATCCGATGAATTGCGGGCGATCGCCCGCGACCTGCCGGCCGACCGCCTGTTGGTGGAAACCGACGCGCCTTATCTGGCGCCGATGCCCAATCGCGGCAAGCGCAACGAGCCGGCCTTCGTCGCCCATACGGCGGCGTGCCTCGCAGAAACGCTGGAGCTGGGCGCCGACGAGGTCGCCCGCATCACGACGGAGAATTTCTTCCGCCTGTTCTCCAAAGTGCCGCGCCAGGCCGCCTGACCATGGCCGATCGCATTCGCCTGACGATCCTCGGCTGCGGCTCCTCGCCTGGCGTGCCGCGCATCAACGGCGATTGGGGCAATTGCGACCCGGCCAATCCTAAGAACCGCAGGCTGAGGCCGGCCGCCCTGGTGGAAAGGATCGGCGGGGACGGCGCCGTTACCCGTGTGGCCATCGACACCGGCCCCGACTTTCGCGAGCAGATGCTGGCCGCCGGCGTCACCGCGCTCGATGGCGTCGTCTACACCCATCCCCATGCCGACCACATTCACGGCATCGACGATCTGCGCACATTCGCATTACAGACGCGCAGGCTCGTCGACATCCACGCCGATCGGCCGACGCTCGAGCGGCTCCACGAAGCCTTCGGCTACTGTTTCCACACGCCGGCGGGAAGCGACTATCCGCCGATATTGAATCCGCACATCATCGAACACGGTGAACCTATTGAAATCAATGGGGAAGGGGGCGTTATCAAATTGCTTCCGCTACCCCAGATCCACGGCAAGATCATCTCGCTTGGTTTCCGCATCGGTGCCATTGCCTATTGCCCCGATGTCAGCGGTTTTTCAGAGGAAACCGCCGTCCGACTGCAAAATCTCGATCACCTGGTGATCGACGCGTTGCAATATCGCCGCCATCCGAGTCATCTGTCGCTCGAGGAAGCGCTGGCCTGGATAGAGCGCCTCGCGCCGCGCCACGCCGTGTTGACCCACATGCACACGCCGCTCGACCATGCGGCCGTAATGGCCGAGACGCCGGACCATGTGGATCCGGCCTATGATGGTATGCGACTTGAGACCACAAAAATAAGCCTATGAAAAAATGAGTAAAAGCATAAATCGCGTTAAACGGCATGCTGAGGCGGCGGGCCTTCGGATCGAGGTCAGGCGCATGGGCGAATCGACGCGAACCGCCGAGGAGGCAGCGACCCGGTGCGGCTGCGCCGTCGATCAGATCGTCAAGTCGCTGATCTTCCAGGGCGCGCAAAGCGGCAGCCTCTATCTGTTCCTGGTCCGCGGTTCCAGGCGGCTCGATCTCGACAAGGCCGCGGCCGCCGCCGGCGAAGCGTTGCAGCGTGCCGATGTCCGGCTGGTGCGCGAGCGGACGGGGTTTGCCATCGGCGGCGTTTCGCCGATCGGCTACGACGATCCGGTTCCGGTATTCGCCGATGAAGGGCTGATGGCGTTCGACAGTGTCTGGTCGGCCGCCGGCGCCCACGACGCCGTCTTCGAGGCCGCGCCCGGACTGTTGATCGCCGCCGCCGGCGCCATCGTCGTGGACGTCGTCGAATAGGCGCATCGACGGCCGTGTCAATCGACTATTATTGACTTTATCGGCGGCTGCGATTTCGGCTACCATCTATCCCGAAGATTGTTTTTAATCAAATACTTCGATGCAGGGTTGAACTCAAGGAAAGGAAACTCTCATGCACGCCGCACTCAAAACTCTCACCATTGCCATGGCGCTGTCCGCCGTGCCGGTTCTGGCCCAAGCCGCCGAGGAGAATGTGACGTTCAAGGTCGACGGCATGACCGTGGTCGGCACGCTCAACGTGCCGGACGGGGTCGACAATCCGCCGGCGATCCTGCTGCTGCACGGCTTTACCGGCAGCCGCAACGAGCTTGAGGTTCCGGCCGTCAAGGAAGGCATTTATGCGCGGGCGGCGCGCATGTGGGCCGATCAGGGCATCGCCAGTCTGCGCATCGATTACCGCTTCAATGGCGACAGCGACGGCGAATTCGCCGACTCCACGCTGGATGCCCATGTGGCCGACGGCCTCGCGGCGCTGGATTTCCTGACCGGCACCGGCCGCGTCGACAATGATCGCATTGCGCTTGTCGGCTGGAGCATGGGCGGCGCCGTCGGCGCCGCGGTTGCGGCGCGCACCAGCCACGATCTCGATGCCGTGGCGCTGTGGGCGCCCGGCGTCAACATGGCATCGTCCATCACGTTGCTGTTCGGCGCCGACAAGGTCAAGGAAGGATTGGCAAGCGGCGGCCAGCCGGTCGACATCAAGCTGCCGTGGGGCGCCGAGATCAAGCTCAAGTCCGGCTTCTTCGAGAGCATGTTCACGCTCGATCCGGTGGCCGAGATCGCCGGATATGACGGACCGCTGTTCGTCGCTGTCGGCACCAATGACGACGTCGTGTATCCGCAGCCCGAATCCGGCCAGATATTGCTCGACTACCATCCGGGCGAGGAAGAGCTGTTCGTGCGGCCGATGGATCATGTCTTCAACGCCTTTGCCGGCGTCGAGCAGGTGGACGAGCTGATTCAGGCGACCGGAAGCTTTATCGGCAAGCATCTGGACTGACAGCAGTTTCAGGCGCGGCACCCGGACCGGTCAACGGTTTGCCATACGAGATAGTTCCATAATCTATCTTATGCGATCTTTGGATGTGCAAATCTCCCGCCGGGTGCCGCGCCTGAAACCACTCTAATACCGAACCGCCCTGCCTGGTTTCACCAGCCGCTCGGCGATCACCCGGTCGAGCGTTCGTTCGTTGGTGAGATCGACGAGCCCGCGCGCGAGCCATGCATGTTCCTGCGCTGACTGGCCAAGATATTGGATCTGCTTTACGTGCTCGCGGAAGACCGGTTCGGCGACCACGCCGCCCTGACGCGCCTCGTGCACGATCACCGGCCGACCGTTGATCAGGCAGGCCACGCCGATTGCCTTGTTGTCGTGGGCATCCGGCCCGTAGCCGTCGGCGTAGCACCATTCCGCACCCATGCCGATGAAGCGGATCGGCCAGCCGCGCGCGTCGGTCGCCGTCTTCGTGCAGGCGCCGCAGAAATACCAGGGCGTGCGCGCGCCAAAACGCAGCCTGACGCCGCAGCCCGGACAGAAGTGATCGGGCGACGTTTTGGTTTCGTCGTTCATGTGATCGGTTCCGCCACCGGGTTTCTAAACCGTTGTCCGGAGCGGGCCTATTTGACCTGCACCAGGCGTCTGTCGTAGCGGAATTGGCGGCCGCCGTCGCCAAAGGAACTCGCGTCGAACCGGTCCTGCTTTTGCCCGTGCCGTTTGTAGATCGCCTTGGCGCGCCGCTCCGCCGGCTTGAGCATGTCCTTGCACTGCTTGCTTCTCGTCCCCTTGACCCCCTTCAGCGCCCGCCACAATTCGTATGCCGTGTCCTTGGCGATGCCCACATGCTGCTTCTCGTGGCGCCAGACATGGGAGAGAAAATCCTCCCAGGCGCGGGTTAGCTCGCGGCTCGCACCCTTTGGGCGATTCCATTTCGGGATCCGGTATACGACGGTCAGCACCACATCCATGTTGCGGATGACGCACTGGTCGCGCCATCCATAGGCGTCGATGTTCCTGATGGCGAAACTGATGGTGGCAGTCGCGACATAGTGGCCCTTCGACCCGCCGATGCGCGGTCCCTTGCGCCTCAGTTGGTTGTAGATCTGTTCGCCGTTCCTGCCCGAAACGGTGTAATATTTGGTGCTCTCCTTGATTATCACCCGCGCCTCTGCGATGCCGGCCGCCATGGCAAGGCAGATGGCAACGAGGATCGTCAATGCACCACGTGATTTCATCGTCTCGCCCGTCTCTCCGTCGCCGCGACCCGGCGGCGCCTAAACCCGCCACCTACTTTAGTTGTGGAACGCCGACATGCAACCATCAAAGGAAATATCCCGGCTGATCGAGATCATGGCGGCGCTGCGCCACCCCGAGACCGGCTGTCCGTGGGATGTCGAGCAGGACTTCGCCTCGATCGCGCCCTACACGGTCGAGGAGGCCTACGAGGTGGCTGATGCCATCGAGCGCGACGATCTGGACGATCTGCGCGACGAACTCGGCGATCTCCTGCTGCAGGTCGTCTATCACGCCCGCATGGCCGAGGAGCAACGCGCGTTCGACTTCGGCGACGTGGTCGAGGCGGTGACGGCCAAGATGGTCCGCCGCCACCCGCATGTCTTCGGCGACGAGGAGGCCCGTAGCGCCGGCATGGCCAAGGGCATGTGGGAAAAGATCAAGGCGGCGGAAAGGGCCGACCGCGCCGCGCGTCGCGACGCAAAGGGCGTAACTGAGGAAAAACCGCATTATCTCGACGGGGTGCCACGCGCCCTGCCCGCGCTGACCCGGGCACTGAAGCTGCAACAGAAAGCGGCGCGCGTCGGCTTCGACTGGGGCGCGGCGGAACCGGTGCTCGACAAGATCGAAGAGGAGATCGGCGAACTGCGCCAGGCGATTGCGGCGGGCGACCGGCCGCACATGGAAGAAGAACTCGGCGATCTCGTCTTCGCGCTGGTCAATCTCGGCCGCCATCTCGACATTGACGCCGAACAGGCGCTTGCCGGCACCAATGCCAAGTTCACCGGCCGCTTCGGCAAGGTCGAGGACGGCCTTGCCGCCGCCGGGACCACGCTGGAGGATGCCACGCTCGACGAGATGGAAGCGCTCTGGCAGCGCGCCAAGAAGGCGTGACGGACCAGCCCGGCGCCCTACCCGGCCACTCGCCGCCCCAGGCGCTTCTCGATCGACCCGCGCACCGCCTGCGTCGCCCTGATGCGCAGGTCTAGCCCGCCATCGTCGCGATCCTCGCGGCCCGTCACCTCGCTGTTGCGGTAGAGCCAGTCGGCCATGCCGGCCTCGCCCACTTCGAGCCGCACGGTCAGCGTTTCGAGCCCGCCGGAAATCAGTCGCTCAATGCGCTCCTTGAGGCGCTCGATGCCCGCTCCGGTCCGCGCCGAGATCGTGATCGGCGCGCCGGCGCCGCTACGACGCGGCAGGGCCGGTCCGGCCTCGCCCGCTGCCGCCAGGTCGGCCTTGTTCCAGACTTCCAGCACCCGCTCTTCGTCGGTCGCATCGATGCCGAGATCGGCGAGGATGCGGTTCACGTCGTCGGCCTGCGCGGCGAAATCCGGATCCGACATGTCGCGAAGATGGATCACCAGATCGGCTTCCACCACCTCTTCCAGCGTCGCCCGGAAGGCGGCGACGAGATGCGTCGGCAGGTCGGAGATGAAACCGACCGTGTCCGACAGGATCACCGTCGTGCCGTGCGGCAGCTTGAGCCGCCTGAGCGTCGGGTCCAGCGTGGCGAACAGCATGTCTTTCGCCATCACCTCGGCGCCGGTCAGCCGGTTGAACAGGGTCGATTTGCCGGCATTGGTGTAGCCGACGATCGCCACCACCGGATACGGCACCTTCTTGCGCTTGGCGCGGTGCAGTTCGCGCGTGCGCCGCACGGTTTCCAACTGGCGTTTCACGCGGACGATCCTGTCGCGCAGGATCCGCCGGTCGGCCTCGATCTGCGTCTCGCCCGGACCGCCGAGGAAACCGGCGCCGCCGCGCTGGCGTTCCAGGTGGGTCCAGCTTCTGACCAGGCGGCCACGCTGATAGTTCAGATGCGCCAGCTCGACCTGCAGCACGCCTTCTTTGGTGCGCGCCCGTTCGCCGAAGATTTCCAGGATGAGGCCGGTGCGGTCGAGCACCTTGGCGTCGAGCGCCTTTTCCAGGTTGCGTTGCTGCACCGGCGTCAGCGGATGGTCGACGACGACCACCTCGATCTGCTCGTCCATGACGATTTCCGCCAGTTCGCCGATCTTGCCGGAGCCGATCAGCGTCGCCGGCTGTGGCTTTGAAACCGGCACCAGCCCGTTATGGACGATATCCAGGTCGATCGCTGCCGCAAGTCCCCTCGCCTCGTCCAGGCGCGCATCCGGCGCGCGTGCAAGCCCGCCCGAGCGCTCGGGCGCGCCGCCTGTCGATTTCGTCTGGCTGATGACGGGTACGATGACCGCCGCCCGGGGTCGGCGTTGTTCGGCCCGGCTTGCCGGCTGCCCGCCGTTTTGTGCGGGCTTCGCCGTCGTATCCGGACGTTTCGCGGTCAATCAGTTGGCTCCGCCGGAATCCTCGTTGTCGAACATCTGCACCGGCTGGCTCGGCATGATCGTCGAGATCGCATGCTTGTAGACGAGCTGCGAGTGGCCGTCGCGCCTCAGCAGCACGCAAAAATTGTCGAACGAGGTCACCACACCTGTAAGTTTCACGCCGTTGACGAGAAAGATCGTCAGAGGGTTTTTTGCCTTGCGTACGGAATTAAGAAAAACGTCCTGCAAGTTTTGTGATTTTTCCGCCATTTGTATTTCCAGTCCCCACTTCAACACACAAAAAAGTTTGGCTTGATATGCCCTTTGCTTGCTGGTTTAGCACCGGGTGACCGTCGCTGCCAATGCCGCTGCGTCAATCGGTCTCGGGCGGGCGCGAACGCCGTTATCAGGCCTCGCGTTTTTCCGCAACGTCAAAAAACGCCGCGCGCAGCCGACCGGCGATCGTGCCGGGCTCTCCATTGGCGATCACATGGCCGTCGATCGCGACGACCGGCATCACAACGGAGCTGGCGGAGGTCACAAATGCTTCCCTTGCCGCCTTTGCCTCGTCCACGGTGAAGGCGCGCTCCTCCACCGGCATATTCAAAGCTTCGGCCACCTTCATCGTGGTCGCCCGCGTTATTCCCCTTAAAATTCCGTGATCGGCCGGGCGCGTTACCAGCACGCCGTCCATGGTGACGATCCAGGCGTTCGTCGCCGCCCCCTCCTTCACGGAGCCGTCGGGGTCGACGAACCAGGCTTCCTGTGCGCCCTGTTCGCGCGCCGCCTGGCGCGCCAGCACATTGGGCAGCAGCCCCACCGTCTTGATGTCGACGCGGTTCCAGCGGCTCTCCGGTGTCGTCACCACCTTCAGCCCGGTCCTGGCCTTGGCGGCGAACACCTGGGGGTCGGTCGACTTTGCGGTGATCACCAGCGCCGGCTTCACCACCGGGTTCGGAAACACGTGGTCGCGGGGCGCGACACCGCGCGTCACCTGCAGATAGACCAGTCCGTTGCGTACCCGGTTGCGGCGGATGACCTCGAACATCACCCGTTCCAGCGAAGAGCGATGCATCGGCCAGCCGATGGCGAGTTCGTTTAGCGACCGCGCCAACCGGTCGAGATGGCCGGTCATGTCGATGACCTGCCCGTCGGCGATTTCGCAGACCTCGTACACGCCGTCGGCGAACTGGTAGCCGCGATCCTCGATATGCACCGCCGCATCGCGGTGCGCGACGTATCGTCCGTTGACATAGGCGACGCGCGACATATTCAGCGTTCCATGACCTGGATTCCTAGAAAAACTCGAGGCTGACCCGGAACAGCTGCTCGACCTGCTTGACCACGCTCGACAGGGCGAAGATGACCACCCGGTCCTTCGGCTTGATCCTGACGCCGCCGCTCGGACGTATCACCTCGCCGTCGCGGTAGATGGCGCCGATACGGATGTCTGGCGGCAGCTCCACATCGCGCAGTTCCGGCCCGACGAGCGGCGATGTTTCCAGAGCCTCCGCCTCGATTACCTCCGCATCGCCCTTGTGCACCGAATGCACCGCGCGGATACGGCCACGCCTGACATGCTGCAGCACGCGCGAAATCGTCACCGAGCGCGGATTGATATAGGCGTCGATACCCAGCGTCTTGGTGAAGTCGTGATAGGTCGGATCGTTGATCAGCGTCAGGTTCGACTTGCAGCCAAGCCGTTTGGCCATGACGCTCGACAAGATGTTGACCTGATCGTTGTTGGTCAGCGCGATCATCAGGTCGGCATCGGCGATATCGGCTTCCATCAGCAGTTTCTGGTCGAGCGAACTGCCGTGCAGCACCACCGTGCGATGGAGCTGGTCGGCAACCGAAACGGCCCGTTCGCGATCGTATTCGATGATCTTGACCTTGGTTCGCGCCTGTTTGGCTTCCAGTGCTTTGGCTGCGTAGAGGCCGATATTGCCGCCGCCGGCAATCACGATGCGCGTCGCCTCGGTCTCCTCGTGGCCGAACAGGCCGAGCGTGCGCCGCACCTGGTCGCGCGCGGTTACCACATAGGCCAGATCACCCGCCACGAGCTGGTCGTTGGAATGCGGGATGAACAGCTTGTCGTTGCGGTTGACGCCGACCACCGTCGACGGCAGGTCGGGGAACAGTTCGCTCAACTGCGCCAGCGGTGTGTTGATCACCGGACATTCGTCGCGGCACTCGATGGCGACCAGCACGATCTTCTCGTCGGCAAACCGCACAATGTCGGTCGCGCCGGGAATGGCGATGCGCCTGAGCACCAGTTCGCCCACTTCCAGCTCCGGCGAGATGATCACGTCGATCGGCATGTGGTCGCGCGAGAACAGGTCGCGGTAGTGCGCCGCCAGATAGGATTGCGCCCTGACGCGGGCGACCTTGGTCGGCACGTTGAACAGAGAATGCGCCACCTGACAGGCGACCATGTTCACCTCGTCGTAGAGCGTGACGGCGATGATCATGTCGGCTTCCTGCGCGCCGGCCTCTTCCAGCACGGTCGGGTGCGCACCGTGGCCGATAAAACCCCTGACGTCGAGATTGTCGCGGATATTGCGGATCAGATCGGCCGATGTGTCGATCACCGACACGTCGATCTGCTCGGATGATAGACGTTCGGCGATGCCGTAGCCGACCTGGCCGCCGCCGCAGATGATTACCTTCAAATCAGACCCCTGGCTTTACACACCGAGTGATTTGAGTTTTCGGTGCAGTGCCGACCGTTCCATACCAATGAATTCGGCGGTCCGCGATATGTTTCCGCCAAAACGGTTGATCTGGGCGACGAGATACTCTTTCTCGAACTGCTCGCGCGCCTCGCGCAGCGGCAGGGTCATGATGTGCCGGTCCGACTGGTTGGGCGCCTTCGGCATCATGTCGCCGATCTCGCCGGGCAGCAGATCGGAGGTGATCGGCGCCTCGGGATCGTCGCCGCGCGTCAGGATCATCAGCCTTTCGACATTGTTCCTGAGCTGGCGCACATTGCCCGGCCAGTCATGCGCCTGCAGTACCGCGAGCGCGTCCTCGCCAAGCCTGCGCGGCTTGATGCCGGCCTGCTTTGCCATCTGTTTCATGAAGTGGTCGATCAGGTAGGGAACGTCCTCGCGTCGTTCGGCAAGCCCGGCGACGACCACCGGAACCACCGCGAGCCGGTGATAGAGGTCGCGGCGGAACTGGCCTTCCGTGATCAGTTCCTCCAGGTTCTGCGAGGTCGAGGAGATGATGCGGACATCCACCTTGACCCGCTTCGTGCCGCCGACGCGTTCGAATTGCTGGTCGACCAGTACCCGCAGGATGCGGCCCTGCGTCTCCAGCGGCATGTTGGCCACCTCGTCGAGATAGAGCGTGCCGCCATGCGCCTCCTCGAGCGCCCCGACCTTGCGCTCGCTGCCGTTCGGCTCCGTGCCGAACAGCTCGATCTCCATGCGGTCGGGCGTAATCGTCGCCGCGTTGACCGTGACGAACGGGCCGGAACTGCGGGCGGATTGGCGGTGAATGGCGCGCGCCGTCAGTTCCTTGCCGGAGCCGGAAGGCCCGATGATCATGATGCGGCTGTTGGTCGGCGCCACCTTCTCGATCGTCTGGCGCAACTGGCTCATCGCCAGCGACATGCCGATCAGTTCATGGGTCTCGCCGCTGCGTTTTTTGAGATCCGAGACCTCGCGGCGCAGGTTCGAGGTTTCCAGCGCCCGTTCGCAGATCATGATCAGCCGGTCCGACTTGAACGGCTTTTCGATGAAGTCGTAGGCGCCGCGCTTGATCGCCGATACCGCCGTCTCGATGTTGCCGTGGCCGGAAATCATCACCACCGGCAGGGTCGGATGCATGGCCTTGATCTCGTCGAGCAGCGCCAGCCCGTCCAGCCGCGAACCCTGCAGCCAGATGTCGAGGAACACCAGCCGCGGCACACGCTCGGTAATCGCGGCGAGCGCCGAATCGGCGTCGTGCGCGGTTCTGGTCTCGTGGCCCTCGTCGTCGAGGATACCGGCGACCAGTTCGCGGATGTCCTCCTCGTCGTCGACGATGAGTATGTCAGACGGCATTTTCACTCGTCACTTCCTGTTGTTTCCCCTCAGCCGCCCTGTTTGCTTCCCGACCTGCCGCGTCGCCCGTCTCGGCTGCCGGCACGATGACGCGGATCATGGCGCCGCGCCCGCCATGGAACGACTGCGGCGCGTCGTGCAGCTCCAGCGTTCCGCCATGGTCCTCGACGATCTTGCGCACGATGGCCAGGCCAAGTCCGGTGCCCTTCTCGCGCGTCGTCATGTAGGGCTCAAGCAACCTCTGGCGGTTTTCCTTCGGCAGTCCCCTGCCATTGTCCATGACGTCGACGGTTATCGTATCGCCGTGGCGCTTCGCCTCGATGCGGATGACCCCTGTCTCGTCGCTGTCGTGAACCGCGGTTTCCGTCGCCTCGGCGGCGTTCTTGATGATGTTGCCGAAGGCCTGGCTCATCAGCCGGTTGTCGAACAGGCCGACCAGCGGTTCGTCGCCATAGTCGCGCTCGAACGCGATCTCGGCACGGCTGACCTCGACCAGAAACGACGCCTCGCGCAGCACTTCGCGCAGGTCGAGTTTTTGCATGGAGGGTTTCGGCATGCGGGCGAAGGCCGAGAACTCGTCGACCATGCGGCCGATGTCGCCCACCTGGCGCACGATCGTGTCGGTGCACTGGTCGAACACCTCGCGATCCTCGGTGATCACCTTGCCGTAGCGTCGCTTGATGCGTTCGGCCGACAGCTGGATCGGCGTCAGCGGGTTCTTGATCTCGTGGGCGATGCGCCGCGCCACGTCCGCCCAGGCGGTGGAGCGTTGTGCCTGCACCAGGTCGGTGATGTCGTCGATCGTCACCACATAGGACTGGCCGGTTTCGCCGGCCTGGCGTTCCTCCACCGTGATCTGGATATTGAAAGTCCGTTCGCTGCCATTGTTCAGGAACGCCACCTGCTCGCGATGGATCTTGCGCCGCGCGCTCTTGGCAACCTCGAAAACCTTGCCCACCTGTGGCAGGACCTTGTTCAGCCTGGCGCCGGTCGCTTTCCTTTCGCTCAGCCCCAGCATCTCTGTGGCCGAGCGGTTGACGATCGTGATGTTGCCGTCGGCATCGACGCCGATGACCGCGGACGTCACCCCCGACAGCACCGCTTCGGAGAACCGCCGCCGTTCGTCGATCTGGTCCTTGGCGGTCAGAAGGTCGTGGCGCTGGCTCTTGAGCTGCTGGATCATCTTGTTGAACGTGTCGCCGAGCGAGCCGACATCGCCGTCCGAGGCGCGTACCGTCACCGAAACGTCCAGATTGCCGGTCGCCACCTCGTCTGCCGCGCCGATCAACTGGCGGATCGGCCGCACCAGCCGGTCGGCCACGGCGATACCGGTCAGGATCGCCGAAAGGACGACGATCAGCGTCACGCCCAGATAGATGAGCGCGAACGCAACCTGGGTCGAGGTCCGGTTGGCTTCCATGCCGCTATATTCGTCGGCATTGGCGCGAACGATCCGGCGCGCATCGATCACCTCGGCATCAACCAGGCGCACGGTGTAGAGGTAAAGCCCGCTGATCTGGCGCAGCTTGACGATCGAGCCGACGATGTTGCGGAACCTGGGTTCGATCAGCACCGGATCGCCGTCGGCGGCGCGCTCGACCGCCTGGATCGGCGGATCGGGCATTTTGAAGCCGGTGTCGATGTCGGCCATCATCAGGAACTCGCCCTTGTCGTTGATCAGCGCGGCATGGGCGAGCGCCCTGCCCTGTGCCTGCTCGGTCAGGAGCCGGCGAAAGCCGTTGCGGTCGAGGCGGTAGACGGTGCGGTTCTGATCGAGCACATAGGCCATGGAAAGCGCGGTGCCCTGAAGGTTGCTGGCATTCTCGCGCACATAGGATTCGGCGATTGCCAGCGACGACGAGACGATCGCCTTGGTGCGCTGCTCGAACCAGCGGTCGAGGCCGACATCGAGCGTCACCGACGCGATAACGGCGACGAGGATGGCCGGTAGCGCCGCCACCAGCGAGAACATTGTCACGATGCGGATATGGAGCCTGGAGGCCGCCTTGCCGGTGCGTCGGGCAAGCAGCAGGCGCCCGATCTCGCGGCCGATCAGCGCCACCAGCAGAAGGATGAAGCCGGCATTGATGACGATGAGCGACCACGTCACCGTTTCGTCGGGTTTGATCGCCGTCAGCCCGGTCAGGATCGCAAATGACACCGCGCCGGTCAGAAGCGCGCCGATGACGGCCGCGATCGCCGGCGCCAGCCACATCCGTCTCGTGGTTAGCGGCGTCGGTTCCGGCAGTATCGGACCGGTCACGGAGGTCTCAGACTGTACGGCCATGTCCCCAGAGCTACAACAAAATGCGTTGCAAGTATGCAACGCATTGTGGCGAATTTACAACGAATTTGCGCGCCGGAATCGAGTGTCGGACCGGTGCCTACGCTCTTGGCGCCGATTATTGGCCGGATCGTGGCCGGCCATGCACATTGATGTCGTAGTCACGGATTTTCTTGCGCAGCGTGTTGCGGTTGAGGCCCAAAAGATCAGCCGCCCTGATCTGGTTGCCGCGCGTGGCGCCGAGCGCTGCGATCAACAGCGGCACCTCCATCTTCTGCAACACCCGCTGATAGAGGCCGGGCGGCGGCAGGTCGTCGCCGAAGGATGAAAAGTAATGGCTGAGATGCCGTTCGACCGCACCCTCCAGGTCGGCCGCATCCAAAGTGACAGGCAGGCCGCGCACCGCCCTTTCGTCGCCGGATTTCAGCTCCTCGGCGATCGTCGCCGCGGTAATCTCGTCTTCCGGATAGAGCGCGCTCAGCCGTCGCACCAGGTTTTCCAGTTCGCGCACATTGCCGGGCCACGGATATCGCCGGAGCAGTTCCATGCCTTCCGCATCGACGCGCTTTGCGGCAAGCCCCTCCTGCTCGATCTGCCGAAAGAAGTGCCGTACCAGGTCGGGCACGTCCTCGGCCCGCTCGCGCAGCGGCGGTAGCCGGATCGGCACCACGTTCAGCCGGTAGAACAGGTCCTCGCGGAAAATGCCCTGGTTGATGAGCTGTTTCAGGTCCTTGTTGGAGGCGGCGACGATGCGCACGTCCGTCTTCTGCGGCGTGCGTCCGCCCACAGTCGTGTATTCGCCCTGCTGTAGCACGCGCAGCAGCCGCGTCTGTGCGTCGGTCGGCATGTCGCCGATCTCGTCGAGAAACAGCGTGCCGCCCTCGGCCTGCTGGAAGCGGCCCGGCGAGCGGTGTTGGGCGCCGGTGAAAGCGCCCTTCTCATGGCCGAACAGTTCCGATTCGATCAGGTCGCGCGGAATGGCCGCCATGTTGATCGCCACGAAGGGACCGCTGCGCCTGCGGCCGAATTCGTGCAGCGCGCGGGCAACAAGCTCCTTGCCAGTGCCCGATTCGCCGGTGATCATCGCCGTCAAGTCGGTCTGCATTAGCCGCGCCAGTACCCGGTAGATATCCTGCATCGCCGCCGAACGGCCGACCAGCGGCATCGGTTCCTGGCCTTCGGGCTCGGCAGGTTTCGGCCTTGTCTGCTTCGGCTCGGCCATGGCACGGCCGACGATCGCCAGCAACTCGTTCAAATCGAACGGCTTGGGCAGATAGTCGTAGGCGCCCTTCTCCGACGCCTTGATGGCTGTCATGAACGTGTTCTGCGCGCTCATGATGATGACCGGCAGTTCCGGCCGCGCCTTCTTGATGCGCGGCAGCAGGTCAAACACGTTCTCGTCCGGCATCACCACGTCGGAAATCACGATATCGCCCTCGCCGTCGGCGACCCAGCGCCACAGCGTCGAGGCATTGGCCGCGACGCGCACGTTGTAGCCGGCGCGAAACAGCGCCTGGCTCAGGATGGTGCGGATGGCGCCGTCGTCGTCGGCGACCAGTATGTTGCCCTTGCTCATCGCTCCTGCCCTCCGGTCGCCGCCGCGTCCCCGGTTTCGGTCCCCATGTCCGCCGGCGGCCGCCAGTCGGGCATGAGAACGCGGAAGGTCGTGCCGTGCTCGGCCGCGTCGCACTCGATCACCCCGCCATGCTCGCCGACGATCTTGGCCACCAGGGCAAGACCGAGGCCGGAACCGTTCTGCTTGGTGGTGATGAACGGGTCGAACAGGATCGGCACGATGTCGTCGGGCACGCCGGGACCGTTGTCGGACACGCTGAACTGCATCGGCAGCGAAACACGCTCGCGCGAGCCGGGCACCGAGAAATGGATGCCGGGCCGGTAGGCGGTCGCCAGTCGGATTTCCGGATTGGGCGTGTGCGACAGCGCCTCGGCCGCGTTCTTCACCAGGTTGACGAACACCTGCACCAACTGGTCGTGGTTGGCGTAAACCTCCGGCAGCGACGGGTCGTAGTCCTCGGCGATGGTGATCCCGTCGGCGAAACCGTTGCGGGCGATCGCCTTCACGCGATCGAGCACCACGTGGATGTTCACCGGCTCGCGCGGGACCGGGCTTTCGTCGGAGAACATCTCCATGCTGTCGACCAGCGCGACGATGCGGTCGGTCTCGCCGGTGATCAGCCGCGTCAGTTCCTTGTCCTCGTCGCTGGCGCCGCCCTCGAGCAGTTGCGCGGCGCCGCGGATGCCCGAAAGCGGGTTCTTGATCTCGTGTGCCAGCATGGCGGCAAGTCCGGTCACCGAGCGCGCCGCGCCGCGATGGGTCATCTGCCGGTCGATCTTGTCGGCCATGGAGCGCTCCTGAAGCATCACCACCACCGAACCGTCGATCTCGTGCACCGGCGCGGCGTAGATATCGACGGTACGGCTGCCGCCGAGCCGCGGCGATCCGATGTCGACACGATATTCGTTGACCGGGCTGCCGCGTTCGCGAACGTGTTCGACCAGCGCCAGCAGCGGGCTGGAAGGTGCAATGAAGTCGGCCAGCGTCTTGCGGGCAAGCGAGGCCGCGCTGGTGCCGAAGAACTGTTCGGCGTCATTGTTGGCAAAGCAGATGCGCCCGTCTTCTGCGATCATGATGACCGGGTGGCGAATGGCGTTCAGCACCAGGTCGGCATCGTCCGTCTGCGCCCCGCTCATGATGTCAGGCCGCCTGTCTGACGCCGACGGCCGGACCTGCCTCTCCGAACAGTCGTCCGATCAGGCCGAGCACGGCGCCGGCGTCGCCTTCCGTCATCATCAGGGCACGCAGATCCGGATCGACACCGGCGCGATGCCGCTCGGCATACCAGCCCAGATGCTTGCGCGCGTGGCGCACGCCGCGATCCGTGCCGTAGAGCGACAGCATTGCCTCGTAGTGCGCCGCCACGTAGCCGGCCAAATCATCGTCGATCGGCTCTTTGGCTGATTGCCCCCCGGCCTGCGCGGCAAGCCGGCCCGCCATCCATGGCGCGCCGTAATGGGCCCGGCCGATCATCACCGCATCCGCCCCGGATTTCCGTAGCGCCGTTTCCGCGTCAGCGGCCGTCATGATGTCGCCGTTGACGACGACCGGAACGGAAACCGCCGCCTTGACCGCCGCGATCGCCGCCCAGTCGGCCGATCCCTTGTAGAACTGGCTGCGCGTGCGCCCGTGCACGGTAATCATCGCCGCGCCCAGCGCCTCGGCGCGCGCCGCCAGTTCGGGCGCGTTGATGTTGGCCTCGTCCCAGCCGAGACGCATCTTGACGGTCACCGGCACATCGACCGCGCCGATGACGGCGTCGATCAGACGCGCCGCCAGATCGGGGTCGCGCATCAGCGCGGAACCGCAATAGCCGCCGGTCACTTTCTTGGCCGGACAACCCATGTTGATGTCGATGATGTCGGCGCCCTCGTCCTCGGCGATGCGCGCGCCCTCGGCCAGCAGCTCCGGCTGCCGCCCGGCAAGCTGCACCATGTGCGGGCTGGCCCCGCTCCGCGTGATGCGCCGGCGCGATTCCGCCTTGCCCCTGGCGAGTTCCCCGCCCGGCACCATCTCGGCCACCGCCATCCCGGCGCCATGGCCGAGCGCCAGCCGCCGCATAGGCAGGTCGCTGACGCCCGACATGGGCGCCAGGAATACGCGGTTCGGTATCGTGACCGCGCCGATGGTAAGCGGTCTGGCAAGCGTTTCGAGTTCGATCATGCCTAAATTCAGTGCAGATGATTATTCTGCCTGCTTCTTAGTCATTTGCGCGGGCTTCGGCAATGGTTCCGGTGCCTTTGCGTGAAGATTGGTTGCCGGGTCTGGCATTATCGCATTTGCCGGCCTATTCGGTGTCAGTTTTCGAGGAAACCGCAGAGCCGTCGCGCCCATGACATCGAGCCAGCCAGCAAAGATCGCCGTCGCCATCGTCGCCGCCGGCCGCGGCGAACGTGCCGGCCAGGCGGGCGACGGGCCGAAGCAGTACCGCCCGATCGGCGGCCGCGCGGTGCTGGCGCATACTGTTCGGGCGTTGTGCGACCATCCGGCTGTCGGTGCCATCGCCATCGCCATCCACAGCGATGACCGCGACCTGTTCGAGGCGGCCATGGGCGATCTGGCGGATCGTGTCGTCGCGGTCGAGGGCGGCGCCTCGCGCCAGGCATCGGTGCTCTGCGCGCTCCGGGCGCTCCGGCCGCAGGATCCGCAATTCGTCATGATCCACGACGGTGTCAGGCCCTTCGTCGATGCGGTCATCGTCGACCGGCTCGCCGAAGGTATGGACGGCACGGCCGGCGCCCTGCCCGCCCTGCCCGTCTCCGATACGCTGAAGCGCGTCGGCGTCGACGGGATCATTGCCGGCACCGAGCCGCGCGACGGACTTTTTTCGGCGCAGACGCCGCAGGCCTTTCCGTTCGCCGCGATCCTGCAGGCGCATGAGCGTGCCGCCGAAACCGATCCCCACCGTTTTACCGATGACGCGGCGCTGGCCGAATGGGCCGGCATTCCGGTCCGGGTGGTCGCCGGATCGCCGGAAAACGTCAAGCTGACCTGGGCAAAGGACATCGACATGGCCGATCGCAAGCTTGCCGGCGCGACGCCGTTCTATCCCGACGTGCGCACCGGAACCGGCTATGACGTGCACGGGTTTACCGCCGGCGACCACGTCACGCTTTGCGGCGTCGCCATCCCGCACGACGTGAGACTGAGCGGCCATTCGGATGCCGATGTCGGGCTGCATGCGCTCACCGATGCGCTGCTGGCGACCTGCTCGGCCGGCGATATCGGCACCCACTTCCCGCCATCCGACGAGCGCTGGAAAGGCGTCGATTCCGCCGTCTTCGTCGATCATGCCGCCGGCCTTGTCCGCGAGAATGGAGGCCGCATCGCCAATGTCGACGTGACGGTCATCGCCGAGGCGCCGAAAATCGGGCCGCACCGACAGGCGATGACGGCGCGCATGGCCGAAATTCTGGGCATCGACGCGGCCCGAATATCGGTCAAGGCGACCACCAACGAGAAGCTCGGCTTCGTCGGTCGGCGCGAGGGCATCGCCGCGCTCGCCACCGCCACGGTGATCTTTTCCGGCGAGGTCCCGTCATGAGCACGCAGACACTCGCAGCCGCCGTTCTGGATGCCGCACGAAACAAGCGGTTGAAGATCGTCACGGCCGAATCGTGTACCGGCGGCATGATCGCCGCGGCGCTGACCGACATCGCCGGCTCGTCGGATGTCGTCGATCGCGGCTTCGTCACCTATTCCAACGAGGCCAAGATGGAAATGCTGGACGTTCTGCCGGAAACCCTGGCTGCCCACGGCGCGGTATCGTTTGAGACAGCGCACGAGATGGCTCATGGTGCCCTGGCGCGCTCGGAAGCCGACGTCGCCGTGTCCGTCACCGGTATCGCCGGCCCCGGCGGCGGCTCGGACGAAAAGCCGGTCGGCTTGGTCTGGTTCGGTGTCGCCACATCCGCCGGTCTGGTCGAAACCGGAAGCATGAGGTTCGGCGATATCGGACGCGGCAAGGTCAGAAATGCCGCGACCCGACACGCATTGACGCTGCTTCAAGACGCGATAGCAACGTTCTGATCTAACGATATTTCCTCAGCATCGCCGACAGGATGTCCGAATAGTCGTCGGTCCAGGCGCGCGTGTCGCCCGCCTCCGGAATTCGCCAGCGCCGGTCGGTGCCGATGGCACCGAGCGCCTTTTCGCTCTTTGCCAGCACCACGACCTGCGGACCGCGGATCATGCCGCTGTCGGGATCGTCCCTGGGGCCGGCAAGGCGCGTTTCGCGGATGGCGAGGCCTTCGTCGCGGGCGATCGCCGCGATCAGGCTCTCGATCTCCAGGTAGCGGTTGGAAATGTGCAGCGCCAGCAACCCGTCGTCGGCGAGCTTGTCCATGTACATCCTGACCGCCTCGCGGGTCAGCAGATGGACGGGAATGGCGTCGGAGGAAAAGGCATCGATCAGCAGGTAGTCGAACGTTGCCGCCGCCTCGCGCGCGAGCATGATGCGCGCGTCGCCGAGCACCATGTCGACATCGGGCGCGCATTCGGAGACGAAGCGGAACAGCGCCGGATTGGTGGCTGCGTCGATGACGCTTTTGTCGATCTCGTAGACGGTCCAGCGTTCGCCAGGCCGGGTATGGCACAGCAGGCTGCCGGTGCCGAGGCCGACGACGCCGCCATGGCCGATGCTGCCGCCCCTGGCCTCCTGCAGCACGCGCAGGCTGACGGCGATGGCGCCGGAGCGGTGGTAATAGGTCAGCGGCGCCGGACGGCCGGTGACCGGTCTGCCCCGCCGGTCGCGGATCGCCATCGCACCATGCAGCGTCGTGCCGTGCAGCAGCTTGCGGTAACGGCCGTCGCGGGTCTCGGTCACCCGCACGATGCCGAAGAAGGAACGGTCGGCATAGACGCCGTTCTTGACCTCCTGGTTTATCAGCACCAGCGGCACGGTGCCCGCCGCCAGCACCAGCAGCACGGACTGCCAGCGAAGCTGGATGAAGGCGGCCGTGACCGCGATGGCGATGATCAGCACCGTCAGATAGCCATTATCCTTCAGCGGCGGCATCCAGCCGGTGCGATGGACCAGATAGATCGCCGCGGCAATCGCCACTCCGACGCCGAGATGGATCGCAAGGCTCGGCCGGCCGGAACGGTAGAGTGGCGGCAGGCAAAGCAGGAAGGCGAGCGTCAGCAGCGGATACTCCGCTGTCCAGTCGAACGCCGCGGGTGCGACAAGCGAACTGAAGACACCGCCAAGCACGCCGCCAAGCGACATCCACATATAGAACGAGGTCAGGTTCGCTGCCGGCGGTCTGTGGCTGGCAAGCAGCGAATGGCAGGTGAGTGCCGCGATGAAGAACACCAGCAGGTTGGTGGGGAGCACCAGCCAGATCGGCACCTTGGTGTCGGCGTAGAACACGACGAGCATGGCCGCCGCCGTCACCGGGATGAAGCGCGCCAGCGTCGCCGCACCGATCACCGGCTCGCGCATGAAGGCGAAGACGAAGGTGAGCAGGAACAGCGCCAGCGGGATAACCCAGAACAGCGGCGCGGCCGCGACGTCGGTGGAGATATGCGCGGTGACCGCGACGAGCAGGCCGGAGGGGATGAAGGCCAGGCCGATCCAGCGCAGCACTTCCAGCGTACCTGGCCGCACAGCCGCTTCGGCCGGCTTGTCGGCCGCCGCGAGACCGCGCTTCGAAGCCGGAACGCTTTTCGCCGCGATCGCGCCGCAGGCCATCACCATTACGGTGAGCGTGGCGTAACCGGCGGTCCACATCCAGGACTGCTCGGAGACCGTGAACCAGGGCTCGAACAACGCGATGAACAGGAAGAGCGAGGCAAAACTGCCGATATTGCTGGCGCCGTAGAGAAAATACGGATCGGCCGCATGGGGATGGTCGGTGCGCACGAACCAGGCCTGGATCAGCGGCGCGGTCGTCGAGACGGCGAAGAACGGCGGGCCGACCGCGATGGCAAACAACGCCAGCAGCCAGATCGACTGCCCGGTTTCGGGTGGCACGTCCCAGCCCTGCGGCAACGCCACCGGCAGGCAGACGAAGGCCGAAACCAGCACCAGCCCGTGCAAAAGCAGGGTATGGCGGAGATCAAGATGCTTGGTCACCAGATGCGCGTAGCCATAGCCGAGCAGCAGCGCGCTCTGGAAGAACACCATTGCCACCGACCAGACGCCGGGCGAGCCGCCGAGCCGTGGCAGCACCATCTTGGCGAAGAACGGCTGGACCGAGAACAACAGGAATGCGCTCAGGAACACGGTGGCGACGAAGACCGCGAGGATCTGCCAGGCCGACGCGCGCCTGGCGGCAATGCTGTCGGTCCTTTCGAACGGGGACATTCGCTGCTCCAACGCCTTTTGACAGCGTGATAGCGAAGAACCCTTAATATTTTTCGTTAATCGGATGCCGTCTACGCCAGTCCGTAGACCGCGTCGGCGCGTTTCTCGAAGGCTTCGGAAAACATGCGGAAGGCCCGGTCGAACATGGCGCCCATCAGCGCGCCCAGTACCCGGCTCCTGAACTCGTAGTCGATGAAGAACTTAACGTCGCAGCCGTCTTCCATCTCGTCAAAGGTCCAGCGATTGTCGAGGTAACGGAACGGACCGTCGATATATTTGACGTCGATCTTCAGGTTCGCGCGGTCGAGCAGCACCTGGCTGGTGAACGTCTCGTGGATCGCCTTGTAGCCGACCGTCATGTCGGCGACGAGCAATGTCTTGCCGTCGCGTTCGCGGCGCGAGCGGACGACAAGCGCCTCGCACATCGGCAGGAATTGCGGATAGCGCTCGACATCGGCGACGAGATCGAACATCTGCGCCGGCATATGCCGGACGCGCCTGGTGGAGGAGAATTCCGGCATTTAGCCCCAAATACCCTAGGCGCGCGCGATCGCCGCCTCGCGCGCCGCCCTGAGCTTGGCGAAATCATCGCCGGCATGGTGCGACGAGCGCGTCAGCGGGCTTGCCGAGACCAGCAGGAACCCCTTGGAATAGGCAGTCGTCTCGTAGGATTTGAACTCCTCCGGCGTGACGAATTTCCTGACCGGATGGTGCTTGCGCGACGGCTGCAGATACTGGCCGATGGTCAGAAAGTCGACGCCGGCGGTCCTCAGATCGTCCATGAGCTGCAGCACCTCGTTGCGCTCCTCGCCCAGGCCCACCATGATGCCCGACTTGGTGAACATCGACGGATCGATCTCCTTGACCCGCTGCAACAGCCGGATCGAGTGGAAATAGCGCGCACCGGGCCGGACGGTGAGATAGTTGGACGGCACCGTCTCCAGATTGTGGTTGAACACGTCGGGCCGGGCGGCGACCACCTTTTCCAGCGCGCCGTCCTTGCGCAGGAAGTCCGGCGTCAGCACCTCGATCGTCGTTTCCGGCGAAGCCTGCCGGATAGCCTCGATCACTTCGACGAAGTGCTGCGCCCCGCCATCGTCGAGATCGTCGCGGTCGACCGAGGTGACGACTACATGGTTCAGCCCCATCGTCGCGACGGCGCGGGCGACATTGTCCGGTTCGCTGCGGTCGAGCGCGTTGGGCAGGCCGGTCGTCACATTGCAGAACGCGCAGGCGCGCGTGCAAATCTCGCCCATGATCAGGAACGAGGCGTGCTTCTTGTCCCAGCACTCGCCGATATTCGGACAGCCGGCCTCCTCGCACACGGTCACCAGGCTGTTTTGCCGAACGATCTCGTGCGTCTCGCGATAGCCCTTCGACACCGGCGCCTTGACGCGGATCCATGCCGGCTTGCGCAACACCTCCTGGTCGGGCTTGTGGGCCTTTTCCGGATGGCGCGGCCGGTCCCTGGCGACGGTGTCGAGAACGGTGACCATATTTTTGTCCTAACGTCCCTTGACCAGCCGCAAGCCGAACAGCAGCACGACCGCGCCGACAATGGCGGTGACCAGCGATCCTATGAACCCGGCGTCGGGTGAAATGCCGAGCACGCCGAACAGCCAGCCGCCGATGAAGGCGCCGACAATGCCGATGACGATGTTCATGATCAGGCCCGACGGGTCCTTCATGATGATGCCGGCGAGCCAGCCTGCCAGTCCGCCGATGATGATCCAGGCAATGAAACCCATGATTCAGTCTCCGTTTTGGTTGTTCCCATAATATCGGCCGATCGGCTCAGGCATTCAACACCCGGCCATAGGCGTCGAGCACGCTCTCCTTCATCATTTCCGACAAGGTCGGATGCGGGAAGATCGTGTGCATCAGCTCTTCTTCCGTCGTCTCCAGGTTCATGGCGACGACAAAGCCCTGGATAAGCTCCGTCACCTCGGTCCCGACCATGTGGGCGCCCAGAAGTTCGCCGGTCTTCTTGTCGAAGATGGTCTTGATCATGCCCTGGTCCTCGCCGAGCGCGATCGCCTTGCCGTTGGCGCCGAACTGGAAGCGGCCGACGCGGATATCGCGTCCGGCTTCCTTGGCCCTCGCCTCGGTCAGGCCGACGGAGGCGACCTGCGGATGGCAATAGGTGCAGCCGGGAATCTTGTTCTTGTCCATCGGATGGACACCCGGCACGCCGGCGATCTTTTCGACGCAGATCACGCCCTCATGCTCGGCCTTGTGGGCCAGCATCGGCGGGCCGGCGACATCGCCGATGGCATAGATGCCGTCGACATTGGTGCGCCCGTAGCCGTCGATGACGATGCAGCCGCGGTCGGTCTTGACGCCGAGTTCGTCCAGGCCGAGATTTTCGATGTTGCCTTGCACGCCGACGGCGGAAATCAGCCGGTCGGCCTCCAGCACCTCGGTCTTGCCGCCCTTCAGTTCCACCGTCGCCTTGACCGAATTGGCGCCCTTCTCGACCTTTGTCACCTTGGCGTCGGTGTGGATTGTCAGGCCGGATTTCTCCAGCTGCTTGCGCGCCAGCCCCGAAATCTCCGCGTCCTCTACCGGCATGATGTTCGGCATCAGTTCCACCACGGTCACGTCGGAGCCCATGGCGTTGTAGAAGGAGGCGAACTCGATGCCGATGGCGCCCGATCCCATGACCAGCAGTTTTTTGGGTAGTTCCGGGGGCACCATGGCCTCGAAATAGGTCCAGATCAGCTTGCCGTCGGGCTCGATGCCGGGCAGTGCCCGCGGACGTGCGCCGGTGGCGATGATGATGTGCTTGGCTTTGTAGGTCCCCTCGCCCTTCGTACCCTTCGGCGCGGGATGCTGCGGCTCCATCGCCTTCTTGGTCGGCTTGGAAACGATGATCTCGCCCTTGCCCTTCAGCTTCGCCTCGCCCCAGATGACGTCGACCTTGTTCTTCTTCATCAGGAAGCCGACGCCGCCGTTCAGCCGCGCTGAGACCTTGCGCGAACGGTCGACCACGGCGCCGACATCGGCCGATACCGTGCCGTTGATCGTCAGGCCGTAATTCTTGGCGTGATCGGCGAAATGCTTGATCTCGGCCGAGCGCAGCAACGCCTTGGTCGGAATGCAGCCCCAGTTGAGGCAGATGCCGCCGAGATGCTCGCGCTCGACGATTGCCGTCTTCAGGCCAAGCTGCGCCGAACGGATGGCCGTCACATAGCCGCCCGGTCCCGAGCCGATGATGATGACGTCGTAGCTGTCTGCCACCTTCTGTCTCCCTTGTTGTCACCGCTTGGTTTCGGCGGCGTTCCGGGAGACCGGCGGCGTTGTTATCCGGCCAGCATCCCGTAGATTTCGTCCTTGAGCCTCAGACGGTTCTTCCGCATGTCCTCCATGTGGAAATCGTCGGTCGGCTCGATATCCGTCTCGGCGCGGTGAATGGCCCGGTTCAATTCGTGATACTCGTCGAACAGCTTGGCGAAATGGGCGTTCTCGCCCTTCAGCGCATGCATCTTGTCGACGTGTTCGGGAAATTCCTCGGCCAGTTCGTGCGGCACATGCGACATGGGTCACTCCTGTTTCATCTGTCGGTTCGACCCTATTGTCCGCGCCCTATTCCTCCTTGATCCCTGTCAAAGCCCGAGCATCGTCTTCGCCATGGGCGCGAGCACTCGGCCCGCGCCGGAGAAGTCGAGTTCGCTCACACCAGCATGCTCATCGGGCTTTCGATATAGCCCTTGAAGGCGGCGAGCAGTTCGGCACCCAGCGCGCCATCGACGGCGCGGTGGTCGGTCGAAAGCGTCACGCTCATCATCGTGGCGATCGCCACCGCCCCGTCCTTCACCACCGCGCGCTGCTCGCCGGTGCCGACGGCGAGGATCGTCGCATGCGGCGGGTTGATGACGGCGGCAAACTCCTTGATGCCCATCATGCCGAGATTGGAGACGGCGCTCGATCCGCCCTGGTATTCCTCCGGCTTCAGCTTGCGGTCGCGGGCGCGGCCGGCCATGTCCTTCATCTCGTTTGAGATCGCCGACAGGCTCTTTTCCTCGGCGCGGCGCACGATCGGCGTGATCAGCCCGCCGGGGATCGACACGGCGACGCCGACATCGGCATGGGCGTGGCGCACCATCGCCGCATCCGTCCACGACACGTTGGCGTCGGGCACGTCGCGCAGCGCCAGCGCCAGCGCCTTGATGATCATGTCGTTGACCGACAGCTTGTAGGCGGGCTTGTCGTCCTTCGCCGGCGCCGACCTGTTCAGTTCGCCGCGCAGCTTCAGCAGCGCGTCGAGCTCGCATTCGATGGTGAGATAGAAATGCGGGATGGTCGATTTCGCCTCGACAAGCCGCCGGGCGATGGTCTTGCGCATGTTGTCGTGCTTGACCAGTTCGTAGCTGCCTTCGGCAAACAGCGACAGCACCGCGTCATCCGCCATCGGCGCGGGCGCCTTGGCCGCCTTGGCGGGCTCGGTAGCGGTCGGTGCGGCCTTGCCGCCGCCGCCGGCGACCGCCGCTTCCACGTCGGCCTTGACCACCCGGCCCTTGGGCCCGGAGCCCTTGACGGCTGCGATATCGATGCCGGCATCCTTGGCGATGCGGCGGGCAAGCGGCGAGGAGAAGACACGTTCCCCATCCTTCGAAGGTGCCGGTCCGGCCTTGACGTTGTCGGGTATTGAAGTCTTCGCGGCAGCTTCTGCTTGCGATCCTCCGGCGCCGATCGCAGCACCCGCGGCCTTGTCGGCGGCGGGCTTGGCCGTTGCAGGCGTTTCATCCTGCAGTTCCTGTTTCTTGGCAACGCCACTGTCGGAGGCTGTATCTCCGGAAGACTTCGCAGCCTCAGCCGCATCCTCTCCCTCGGCCGCCAGCACGGCGATCAGCGCATTGACCTTGACGGCTTCCGTGCCCTCGGGAACCACGATCTTGGCGACCGTGCCCTCGTCGACGGCTTCCACCTCCATCGTCGCCTTGTCGGTCTCGATCTCGGCGATGACGTCGCCCGGCGCGACGCTGTCGCCCTCCTTGACCAGCCATTTGGCCAGATTGCCCTCTTCCATCGTGGGAGACAGGGCGGGCATGGTGATGTTGATCGGCATTACACGGCCTCCCCTACGACTTGTACGTGACGGCCTTCACCGCCTCGATCACTTCGGCGACGTTCGGCAGCGCCAGCTTCTCCAGGTTCGCGGCATAGGGCATCGGCACGTCCTTGCCGCAGACCGTGACCACCGGCGCGTCGAGCCAGTCGAAGGCACGCTGCATCACCTGGCTGGCGATATGATCGCCGACCGACGACTGCGGGAAGCCTTCCTCGACCGTCACCAGCCGATTGGTCTTCTTGACGCTGCCGATCACGGTGTCGAGGTCCATCGGCCGGATGGTTCTCAGATCGATCACCTCGGCATCGATGCCCATCGCGGCCAGTTCCTCCGCCGCCTTGATACAGTAGGTCATGCCGATGCCGAACGAGACGATCGTCACGTCCCTGCCCGCCTTGTGGATGCGCGCCTTGCCGATCGGCAGAACGAAATCGTCGAGCTTCGGCACGTCGAAAGTCTGGCCGTAGAGGATCTCGTTTTCCAGGAAGATCACCGGGTTGGGATCGCGGATCGCCGCCTTCAGCAGGCCCTTGGCGTCGGCAGCCGTATAGGGCTGCACCACCTTCAGACCCGGCACGTGGCTGTACCATGCGGCATAATCCTGGCTGTGCTGGGCGGCAACGCGGGCGGCCGCGCCGTTGGGGCCGCGGAACACGATCGGCGCGCCCATCTGGCCACCCGACATGTAGAGCGTCTTGGCGGCCGAGTTGATGATCTGGTCGATCGCCTGCATGGCGAAGTTGAAGGTCATGAACTCGACGACGGGTTTCAGTCCGGCATAGGCGGCGCCGACGCCGACGCCAGCGAAACCGTGTTCGGTGATCGGCGTGTCGACGACGCGGCGGGCGCCGAACTCGTCGAGCAGGCCCTGGGTGATCTTGTAGGCGCCCTGGTATTCGGCGACCTCCTCGCCCATGACGAAGACATCCTCGTCGCGACGCATTTCCTCGGCCATGGCGTCGCGCAGCGCCTCGCGCACCGTCGTCGCCACCATTTCGGTGCCTTCGGGAATGTCCGGGTCGGCGGCGATTTCGGCCTTCGGCGCGGCGGGTACAGCGGCTGCTTCGCCCTCGCCCTTCGAGGCCGGCTCCGCCGGCACCTCAGGGTGAGGGCTTGGGGTGGGCGCGGCAGCCGCTTCCTGCGGTGCGGCGCCCGGTGCCGAAGCCTCGAAGGACGAGACTGCGCTGGCATCCTCGCCTTCCGCCAGCAGCACGGCGATCGGTGTGTTGACCTTGACGCCTTCGGAGCCCTCGGCAACGAGGATCTTTCCGATCGTGCCCTCGTCGACGGCTTCCACTTCCATGGTCGCCTTGTCGGTCTCGATCTCGGCGATCACGTCGCCGGCGGTTACCGTATCGCCCTCTTTCTTCAGCCACTTGGCAAGGTTGCCCTCTTCCATCGTCGGCGACAGGGCGGGCATCAGGATTTCGGTCGGCATCGTTCGCCCTCCCTTACAACAGAATGTCGGTATAGAGCTCGGACGTATCCGGCTCGGGATCGGACTGCGCGAACTCGGCGGCGTCGGCGACGATATCGCGCACCTCCTTGTCGATCGCCTTGAGCTCGTCCTCGCTGGCCCATTTCTTCTCGATCAGCCGCTGCTTGACCTGCTCGATCGGATCCTGCTCAGCCCGCATCTTCTGCACCTCTTCCTTGGTGCGGTACTTGGCCGGGTCCGACATCGAGTGGCCGCGATAGCGGTAGGTCAGCATTTCCAGGATGATCGGTCCGTTGCCGTCGCGGCACCATTTGGCGGCGACATCGGCGGCGGCGTTGACCGCGCGCACATCCATGCCGTCGACCTGGATGCCCGGTATCTTGAACGACAGGCCGCGGTGCGAGAAATCGGTCTCCGCCGAGGATCGCGCCGTCGAGGTGCCCATGGCATAGCGGTTGTTCTCGATGACGTAGATCACCGGCAGCTTCCACAGCGAGGCCATGTTGAAGCTCTCGTAGACCTGGCCCTGGTTGGAGGCGCCGTCGCCGAAATAAGCGGTCGAGATGTTGTTGTTGCCGCGGTACTTGTTGGCAAACGCCAGGCCGGTGCCTAGCGGCACCTGGGCGCCGACGATGCCGTGGCCGCCGTAGAAGTTCTTCTCCTTGGAGAACATGTGCATCGAGCCGCCCTTGCCCTTCGACAGGCCGCCCCTGCGCCCGGTCAGTTCGGCCATGACGCCGCGCGGGCTCATGCCGCAGGACAGCATGTGGCCATGGTCGCGATAGCCGGTGATGAGCTGGTCGCCCTCTATCAGCGCGCGCTGCATGCCGGTGACCACCGCCTCCTGGCCGATATAGAGATGGCAGAAGCCGCCGATGAAGCCCATGCCGTAGAGCTGGCCGGCCTTTTCCTCGAAGCGGCGGATCAGCAGCATGTCGCGATAGGCCGACAGCTCCTGCTCCTTGGAATAGTCGAGCGGTTTGGGCGTCTTGGGTGCGGCCGGAGAGGCCGATGACGATTTTCGCGTCGATGAGGTTTTGCGCGTAGTGGTCTTGTTCGCCGCAGCGGCCATGCGTTTGCTCCCTGTAAACGAATGCGCTTATCGTTTGCGGGTGCTTCTGCCTCCCGCCTGCTTGCCCTTGCGTAACACGGACGGCGCGCCTTGCCTATTCTTAAAAAGCATAGCTGCCATGCGCCTAAATCGTTCTAATTACTGAATTCTTTTGCGATTAACCGAATTCAGGTTAATCTGCATTATCGTCAAACGGGCGCATAATCACCACCTCATCGGCATGGGACAGGTTGAGCGACTTGCGCGCCTGCTCGTCCAGCATGTCCTTGTCGATGGTTCCATCATGCAGCAGACGTACCCGCTGTTCAAGCGCGATGCGCTCGCTCTTCAGCGCATCGCGCTCGGCCTTCAGCTCGGTGATCCCGGTTTCAAGCCGGTATTTCGCATAGATGCCGTATTCGCCATGGAAGGCATGAAAACCGAAATAGGCGAGGAACGACGCGCACAGCGCCGGAATGATGAACTTTCCGGTGTTTCTCTTCTTGTACTGACGCGTCCACATGGCAGGAAGTCTCCTGCCGACCTTGTCGCAGAATTGTGCTTAACGTCCGGTTACGCGCCGGCTGTTTTCGGAGCTCAGCCGCGCAGCATCCGGCTGCCGCCATAGACCGCCTGCCTGCCGAGCTGTTCCTCGATGCGGATAAGCTGGTTGTATTTGGAAAGCCGGTCGGAGCGCGCCAGCGAACCGGTCTTGATCTGCCCGCAATTGGTGGCGACCGCCAGGTCTGCGATGGTGGAATCCTCCGTCTCGCCGGAGCGGTGCGACATCACCGCCGTGTAGCCGGCCTTGTGCGCCGTCTCCACCGCATCCAGCGTCTCGGTCAGCGTGCCGATCTGGTTGACCTTGACCAGGATCGAATTGGCCACCCCCATGCGGATGCCGTCGCGCAGCCGCGCCGAATTGGTCACGAACAGGTCGTCGCCGACGAGTTGCACCTTGCCGCCGATCAAATCTGTCAGCGTCTTCCAGCCGTCCCAGTCGTCCTCGGCCATGCCGTCCTCGATGGAGATGATCGGGTAATCGGCGGCAAGCTTGGCGAGGTATTTCGCCTGCGCTTCGGCGTCGCGGGTCACGCCCTCGCCCTCGTAGACATAATTGCCGTCCTTGAAGAACTCGGTCGCCGCGCAATCGAGCGCGATCGCCACGTCGTCACCCGGCTTGTAGCCGGCGCTCTCGATCGACTGCATGATGAAGTCCAGCGCCGCGCCGGCGCTTTCGATGCTTGGCGCGAAACCGCCCTCATCGCCGACATTGGTATTGTGGCCCGCCTGTTTCAGCCCGCTTTTCAGCGTGTGGAACACTTCCGAGCCGATGCGCACCGCATCGGCAACGGTCGCAGCGCCGACCGGCATGATCATGAATTCCTGGATATCGATCGGGTTGTCGGCATGCGCGCCGCCATTGATGATGTTCATCATCGGCACCGGCAGCAGGTGCGCTGCCGTGCCGCCGACATAGCGGTAGAGCGGCAGTCCGGAAGCCTGCGCCGCCGCCTTGGCCACCGCCAGCGAAACGCCGAGGACGGCGTTGGCGCCAAGCCGGCCCTTGTTCGGCGTGCCGTCGAGGTCGATCATCACATTGTCGATATGGATCTGTTCCTCGGCCTCCATGCCGCCGATCGCCTCGAAAATCTCGCCATTGACGGCATCGACGGCCTTCTGCACGCCCTTGCCCAGATAGCGCGGGCCGCCGTCGCGCAATTCCACCGCCTCGTGGGCGCCGGTCGAGGCGCCCGACGGCACCGCCGCCCGCCCCATCGAACCGTCTTCCAGATAGACATCCACCTCGACGGTGGGATTGCCGCGGCTGTCGAGGATCTCGCGGCCGGTAATGTCGACGATGGCGGTCATGGCGGGCTCCGGTTTTCAGGTGTCGGGTGTTTCGCGTGTCGTCTTATCCAATGACGGCGAAAAGGCAATGACCGGCAGCGCGGATTGCGCGGAACTCAACTCAGCCTGCAAGCGGATGAGTTGGCGCCCATGCTTTTCGCAACGGGTTTGTCCACACCCTCCAATCCCGTGCGATCATCCGCTTGTCGCCTCCAAGGGAAGCCGGGTCTGGAACCGGCCCGGCGGGGACGGTGGCAACCTCCCCAAATGGAGATTGCCGACGGGCGGTCACGGCACCGCACCGCACAGCCTCGATGAGCGATCCATTCGACCGCCCGTCTTCCCGCTTTCGCGTTTCCTCCCCGGCAAAGAGGCGAAGCGGCCCACGCCGGAACCGATCTTCAGCCCGCGGCGATACCCGCAGGGGCGATCACGCACGTCCCGTTTTGGCCCTCACGACACCGTCGAGCGGAATTTTCCCATCAGATAGGGGCCGGACAGTACCGGCTCGTACTTCGCTGCCTCGCCCGGCTCCAGGCAGATATCGAGACAGGCGATCTCGGCAAACCAGTTCGGCTGGTGGAAGAACGCCATCGACTGGCGGCGGTTGCTGTCCTTGCCGCCGTCGCGCGGATTGACCACCCGGTGCAGCGTCGAGACCCAGCGGTCATTGGTCCAAAGCGCCATCAAGTCGCCGATATTGATGACGAAGGCGTTCGCCACCGGCGGCACCTCGATCCATTCGCCGCCGGGCGCCAGGATCTCCAGCCCGCGCGTGCCGGTCTCGGGCATCAGGATGGTCAGGCTGCCATAGTCGGTATGCGCGCCGGCGCGCTGTTGGCCAGGTTCGGCGATCGCGCCTTGCTGATGCGGATAGTTGAGCGCCCTCAGCGCGCTGATCGGCTGGTCGATGAAACTATCGAAATAGGTTTCCGGAAGGCCGAGCGCGACGGCGAACGCCCGCATGATGCGCACCGCCAACTGCTCCATCGCCCGATAGTAGCGCTCCCATACCGGACGGAAATCCGCCGGCGCTTCGGGCCAGATCGTCGCCGCGTAGCAGAACGACAGCGCATCCTCGTCGTCGAGCCCGTCGGGCACGCCGAGCGGCCCGCCGTTGAAACTCTCCTTCAGGTCGGGCGGCGTTTCGACATTCTTCGACTTGGCCAGCGCTTCCGCTCCCGGCCCGAGATAACCGTAAGGATAGCCCGGATAGGGCGCGCGGCTCTTGTCCTTGGTTTCAGGCGGCAGGTCGAAGAAAGCTCTCGTCACCTGGAAGATCGCCTCGATCGCTTCCTGCGGCACGGCATGGCCGGAGATCGCCAAAAAACCGGTCTCGCGGCAAATC
Source organism: Rhizobiaceae bacterium (assembly GCA_041397625.1). Taxonomy (GTDB): domain Bacteria; phylum Pseudomonadota; class Alphaproteobacteria; order Rhizobiales; family Rhizobiaceae; genus JAWKWH01. The sequence goes on along the minus strand of JAWKWH010000002.1, from coordinate 189,336 downwards.
CGGTCGAGCGTTCTGCCGAGTTCGGCCTTCTCGGCCGCATCGGATCGCTCGAACGCGCCCAGATCGAAGACCGGAAATCCATTCATCGCCATGCTCCCAGATCCGCGGTGCGCGGAGGCGTCGCGGGTCAACTTCGCAATCTGAAATCCATTGTCAATAATCGTGACGTGATCGGTTTCGGCCGCGACGGTAGAATGAGGCCAGAATCGGGCGCTCGCGGGATGGGCGCCGGGCAAAGCGGGCAACAGACCGCCTGCGGGAACCCGGCTTCGAGCGAGCGCCGCGGCACCGCGATCAAACGGGACCGTCTGTCGACGCCGCCGGGCTTGCCGTGTATTGGCAGCCCGGCGGTGTTTTTTCCTTGCCGTCCACCGGTTTCAGGCGGGCCGCTCCTTGGCGACGCGATCGATTGCCATCAGCGTTTCAAGCAGGCGAGGCAATTCGTCGACCGGCACCATGTTGGGACCGTCCGACGGCGCGCTGTCGGGGTTTTCGTGGGTTTCGATGAACACGCCGGCAACGCCGACGGCGACAGCGGCCCGCGCCAGCGTCTCGACGAAGCGACGTTCGCCACCGGTCGACCCGCCGCGCCCGCCCGGCTGCTGCACCGAATGGGTGGCGTCGAAGATGACCGGCGCGCCGATCTCCGCCATGATCGGCAGCGCGCGCATGTCGCTCACAAGCGTGTTGTAGCCGAACGACGCGCCGCGCTCTGTCACCATTACCCGGCTGCTGCCCGACCCGGTGATCTTGTCGACCACGTTCTTCATGTCCCAGGGCGCCAGGAACTGGCCCTTCTTGACGTTGACGATCCTGCCGGTTCGCGCCGCGGCGACCAAGAGGTCGGTCTGCCGGCACAGGAAGGCCGGTATCTGCAGCACGTCGACCACCTCGGCCACTGGCGCGCAGTGGTCGGCGCCGTGAACGTCGGTCAGAACCGGCAGACCGAACTCGTCCTTGAGCGCCGCGAAGATCGTCAACGCCTCGTCCATGCCCACGCCGCGCGCCGCCGACAGCGAGGTGCGGTTGGCCTTGTCGTAGCTCGACTTGTAGACGAGCCCGATGCCGAGGCGGTCGCAGATCTCGTTTAGGCGCCCGGCCATGTCGAAGGCGTGCTGGCGGCTTTCCATCGCGCACGGACCGGCAATCAGCGCCAGCGGCCGGTCATTGGCGAAAACGGCGTTTCCCGCGGAGACGGAGCGGTCCGGTACGGTCATTGCCCTTCCTCTTCGAATGCCAGCACGGCGCCCTGCCCCGGCGCGGCCTGTACCACGATACGTCCTTCGCGGTCGTCGAACGCCACGCCCCGGTCGCCGAGCAGCCTCGCCGCCGCCGCAAGGTCGCCGACGCGGAATACGATCGCGCGCAGGCGCAGGCCGCGCTCGCGGCCGATATCGATCCCGAACTGGGCCTTGCAGGCGTTTCCGTCAAGAGCCGACAGCACGCCGTTGGCAGCCTCGACATCGATGCTGTGTGCGTGTTCGCGGGTTTGCCGCGAGCGTGCCAGTTCCTCCAGCAGCAGCCGGAAGGCCGCCGGATAGGGTTCCGACATCACCACGCGCGATATGCCGGTCACGCCGTTTTCATGCCGTTCGAGCGCCCCGCGGCCGGCCGGCGGCGCCTTCACCCGCTCGCAGGTGAAGAAAAACGCGTCCGGGCTTCGCGGATCGGCGGCAAACGCCAGCCGGAACGAGGCTTCGCTGACCGTTCCGTCCGGCATGGTGAACGGCCGCGAAAACGCCAGTTGCCGCCCCGCCGACAAGCCCGAATAGACGAAGCGGCGATGGTCGGCTCGCGCATTCGCCGTGCCCATGACCAGCGCCGAAAACCCTTCCGGCCCGTTGCGGAACCGGTAGGCGGCATTGCGCACGGCGAACACGTTGCGCTTCAGCGCCGTCTCGGCGGCAAGCTCGGCATCCACCACCGCCAGCGGTTCCAGATACGTGTTGTCGGCAAAATAGATGCAGGCATTCGCGGTGCCGAACGGGTGGTCCGCCCGCGGCGCCATCGTGAAGCCCAGCGCCGTGTAACGCTCCCGCGCCGTCTCCAGGCTCTCGACCGGCAGCACGCAATGGTCGATCGGACGCGCTGGCCGGGCGTTCATTCCTCCAGCATTTCCTTGACCACCGTCGCCAGCTGCTTCAGCGAGAACGGCTTGGGCAGGAAGCCGAACTTGGCGTCTTCGGGCAGGTTCTTGGCAAAGGCGTCCTCGGCATAGCCGGACACGAAAATGAACTTGATGTCGGGTTGCACCTTGCGCAGTTCGCCGAGCAGCGTCGGACCGTCCATTTCCGGCATCACCACGTCGGAGACGACGATGTCGATGGCGCCGTCCAGTTCGGCGAACACTTCCAGCGCCTCGACGCCGGACGACGCCTCGTGCACGGTGTAGCCGCGCGAGGTAAGCGCGCGCACGCCGCCCATGCGCACCGCGTCCTCGTCCTCGACCAGTAGTACGGTGGCCGATCCCGACAGGTCCCGGTTGACCGGTTCGGCCGGTTTTTTTACTTCGGCCGCAGAAGTGGCGGTCCCGTCGCCGACCGGGTCCGCGCCCTCGATGTGGCGCGGCAGGAATATCCGGAAGGTTGACCCCTCGCCTTCCTCGGAATCGGCGAAGATGAAACCGCCGGTCTGCTTGATGATGCCGTAGACCATCGACAGGCCGAGGCCGGTACCCTTGCCGACATCCTTGGTGGTGAAGAACGGCTCGAAGATCTTCTTCAGCACGTCCGGCTTGATGCCGGTGCCGTTGTCCTCGACCTCGATCAGCGCATATTCGCCGGCAACCAGCTCGCGGTGGTGGGCGAATTTCGCGCACTGCGCCTCGTCGACATTCGACGTGCGGATCGACAGGCTGCCGCCCTCCGGCATGGCGTCGCGCGCATTGACCACGAGGTTGACGATCACCTGCTCGAGCTGGCCGATATCGGCGCGTACCGGCCACAGGTCCCGCCCATGCTCGATCTCCACCTTGACATTGTTGCCGGCAAGCCGCGTCAGCAGCATGCGCAGGTCGGCGAGCACGTCGGTCAGGTTGAGCACTTCCGGCCGCAGCGTCTGGCGGCGCGAGAACGCCAGCAGCTGGCGCACCAGCGAGGCGGCGCGGTTGGCGTTCTGCTTGATGTTCATGATGTCCGGGAAGGACGGGTCGGATGGCCGGTGGTTGGTCAAGAGCAGGTCCGACGCCATGATGATCGCGGTCAGCACATTGTTGAAATCATGCGCTATGCCGCCGGCGAGCTGGCCGACGGCCTGCATCTTCTGGCTCTGGGCCATCTGGCTTTCCAGCGCCTTCTGCTCGGTCGTTTCCACCGCGTAGACGATCGCCGCTTCCTCCGCCGCCTCGCCGCCCTCGTCGGCAATCGCGTTGACGTAGAAGCGCATGTGGCGCTCGCTCTCGCCCGGCAGTTCGGTGTCGATCGGCGCGATCTCGGCCTGATGCTCCTTGGCCTTTTCCAGCGCCGCGGCAAAGCTCGCCCGGTCGCGCTCGTGGATCACGGTATCGAGGCGAATTCTCCCTTCCACGGAATCGCGGTCCACGACCGACGAGAACAGCGACAGGAACGGCGCGTTGGTGCGCAGGATCCGGCCTTCGCCGTCGACACTGGCAATCGCCATCGGCGTCGAGTTGAAGAAGCGGGTGAAGCGGATTTCCGCCGCCCGGACATCGGAGGAGGATTCGTCGCCCTGCGTGCGGTTGAGCACGATCGAGCGCGTCGCGCCTGGCTCGCCCTCGCGGCTGGCGGTGACGCGATGCATGAAGCGCACCGGCAGCGCCTCGCCCGCCGTGGTCGCCAGGTCGAGGTCGATGACGGCGTTGCGGGTGGTGCCGGGATCGGCCTTGATCGAGTGGATCAGCGCCATGCCGTCGCCGGCGACGATCTCCGACAGCGTCAGCGATTCCGGCCGGAACTGGGCGAGATCGACGCCCAGCCACTCGGCCAGAGTGGCGTTGAGATAGGTAAGCTGGCCCTTCGGGTTGGTGGCGAGGAAACCGGCAGGCGCATGGTCGAGATGGTCGATCGCCTTCTGCAGGTCCTGGAAGAAGCGCTCCTGCTCGGCGCGTTCCTCCGAGATGTCGACGATCTGCCAGGCGTTCAGCGGCTGGCGGTAGTCGGGCGTCGAGAACATGCGTGCGCGGACCCGGTACCAGCGCGCCTCCCCGTCCTCGCCGCCGCCGAGCAGCCCGTTCGACAGCCTGAACTCGCCTTCCGCCGGCCTGCCGTCGCGCAGCGCCGCCGAAAGCCGCAGCACGGTCGACGACGCCTCCTCGTTGGCGCCGAGGAAACTTTCCACCGCCTTGGTATCGGCAGCCGACTTGGCGCCGGTCATGTCGGCCCATGTGCGGTTGGCGTAGATCACCCTGCCCTTCGGATCGGTGATCACCAGGCCGTGCAACATGGTATCGACGAAGCGCTTGGCGAGGTCTCCGCCGGTCGCGCGCGGCGCGATCTGGACGAAGCCGATCGCCGTGGCGAACAGGTAGCCGACGCCGATCATGGCGAGGATGCCGAGCAGACCGAGCAGGAACGGGTCGCCCAGCCTCTCCTTGAAGATGGCGAAGGCGAAGCCGGCGCAGATCAGCACCAGGGCGAAGATGATCAGCCGGGTGATCGTACCGGGCCGGGCGCTGTATTCCACGATGGGCGCCGGATAGAATTCGCCGTCTGATTGCCTCGCCATGGCCATCTGCCTGTGATTCGCCCTTGCGGTGCCGCCCGCCCGCCTGGTCCGGTTGAATCACATTCTCCCGGCCCGGAAAAGACCTGACGCCCATTCGCCGCATGTTTTCCGCATGTTTGGCGCTTTCCCGACGCAACCGGCCGCTTCGGCGGTGGATGGGCGCGGGCTAAGCCGCGAAACGCTTGCGGGCGCGCGATTCGACACGCTACACTCGCTTGAGGCGGGGCGGCGTCACGGTTAGGAGGGATCCATGGCGGCGTGGTTCGAGGGGATGTTTGGAGCCGACTATGCTCCGTTGGCCATGTGGGCCGCGATCGCGCTTGTCGCGGTGCTGGCTTTTCTTGTCATCCACAGGATTGTCCGGCGCGCCATGTCCGGCACGTTCGTGGCGGGCGGAAAGGGCCGCAGGCCGCGCCTGGCCGTGCTCGATGCGGCGGCCGTGGATTCGCATCGTCGCCTGGTACTCGTCAGGCGTGACGATACCGAACACCTGATCCTGATCGGCGGCCCGACGGATGTCGTGGTCGAGCAGGGTATACGCAGGGCGCCGGCCGCGCCTGCCGACAACAGGGCATCGGTTGAACCGGCTGCAACGCCGCAGCCGCGCGAGCCCGACGTCCCGTCCGATCCGCCCCTGACCGCCCGTGCCGAACGTCAGCCGGAACCACCGCCGCAGCCGGCCGTTCGCCAGACCCGATCCGAACCCGCTGCCACCGCGGCGCGGCCGTCGGAGGAGAGCCGGGCAGGCGTTGGCGCCGCGGCTGGCGAAATATCCGCCGGCGCCGCCGCTTCGGCAACCGACAGCGCGGCGCGCAACCCCGCCGTCGCCGCCCGGCTTGCCGCCGGCTACGGGGCGAGCGAGACCGTCGACGACACGCCCGCCCCGGCGGCCGAAACGCGGCAGCAGGCGGCGGCGGAGCCCGTTCAGGAGCGCGCCGATCTCAATGCCGCGCTGTTGAAAGAGCTGGAGGTGACGCTCGACCGTTCCGCGCCCGCAATGCAACGGACCCCCGGGGCACGGCCGCCGGAGGTGGACGGCGGCATGGCGGAGTTGGTCGCGGATACGGGACGGCGGCGCAGTTAGAGCGCCCGGCGGGATCGGGACGGGAAGCGGTCTGCGGGCGCTCAGTCGTCCCGGTAGACTTTTTCGCGCCGTTCGTGACGTTCCTGCGCTTCGATCGACAACGTGGCGATCGGCCGGGCGTCGAGCCGCCTGAGCGAAATCGGCTCGCCCGTTTCCTCGCAATAGCCGTAGGTTCCTTCGTCGATGCGGCGGATGGCGGCATCGATCTTGGCGATCAGCTTGCGCTGGCGGTCGCGGGCGCGCAGTTCGATGGCGCGGTCGGTTTCCGACGAGGCGCGGTCGGCCAGATCGGGGTGGTTGGAGTTTTCCTGCTGCAGGACTTCGAGTGTTTCACGCGCTTCGCGCAGTATTTCGTTCTTCCAGGCGACGAGTTTTGCGCGAAAGTAGGTTTTTTGCCGTTCGTTCATGAACGGCTCGTCTTCCGAGGGCGAGTAGTCGATGTCGTTTTTCTTACCCATCCGAGTCTCCCGGTATTTGTGACATCGCGCGCCTTATATGCGCGGTGCCGGATTCGTACAAGCGTAAACCGCTGCAAACTCTCGTGAAGTCGTTCCGGTGCCGGTTGCCCGCCGACATTGGCGGTTCGCCGCTCCCCGTCGCCGTTCGTCGCCAACAGGAAATTGCCCGACCCAGATTGCGCGGTCGCGGGCATGCCTCTAAATCCGATTCGCAACGGTTTTACGTCAGGCCCGGAGCATCGCCATGACCCAGCTTTACCTGCTGCGCCACGCCAAGGCCGAATGGGCGATGCCCGGTACGAGCGATTTCGACCGCCCATTGAAACAGCGCGGCAAACGTAATGCCGAGATCATCGGCTCGACGATGCGCCAGTCCGGGTTCGTGCCCGACCGGGTGATCTGCTCGACCGCCAAACGCGCCCTCGAGACCTGGGAAGCGGCTTCCTCGGCGCTCGGCGCGGAGAGTTGGAGCGTCGAACTGACCGAGACGCTCTACGGTACCGACGCGGCCGGCTATCTGCGGGTCGTCAACGAAGCCTACGGCGCTGAACGGCTGCTGCTGGTCGGTCACAATCCGATGATGGAGGATGTCGCCTTCGCGCTGGCCGGTGGCGGCGACGAGGACGCGCTTCGCCGGCTCGACCACGGCTTTCCCACCGCCGGCCTGGCGGCGCTCGAATTCGACGTGCCGCTGACCGAGATCCGGCCCGGCCAGGGCACGCTGCTGGCCTTCTTTGCCCCTTCCGACGCCTGAACCGGGAACCGTTGACGGCCGGCCGTTCGGTCCGCCGGCCGGCGCCGGCGTTTCAATTGGCCGCGATCGTCCCTATATCGACGACCAACATCCAGGGGTCGGAACGGAATCCGCATTGGCATCGCTGACAACCTTCGCCGACGAGGCGCTGATCACGCTGGACACGGTGGCCGGCCGCGCCGCCTCGCTGATCAATCCCAATCTCCGCCTCGGGGTGACCGGCCTGTCGCGCGCCGGCAAGACGGTGTTCATCACCGCGCTGGTGCACAATCTTATCCACGGCGGACGCCTGCCACTGTTCGAGGCGCAGAAATCCGGCCGCATCTCCCGCGCTGCGCTCCAGCACCAGCCCGACGACAACGTTCCGCGTTTCCAGTACGAGGATCACGTCGCCGCCCTGGTCGACGACCGCATCTGGCCGGAGTCGACCCGCCATATCTCCGAACTGCGCCTGACAATCGATTATGAATCCGCGTCCGCCTGGTCGCGGATGCTGCCGGGCGGCAGGCTGCATCTCGACATCGTCGACTATCCCGGCGAATGGCTGCTCGACCTGCCCCTGCTCGGCCAGGACTACGGGGAATTCTCCAGGCGCTCGCTCGAACTGGCCGGCCTGCCCGAGCGCGCCGACATCGCCGCCGACTGGCTGAAGGCGGCCAAAGCCGCCGATCCGGCCGCGGCGGCCGACGAGATGGCGGCAAAGGCGCTCGCCGAACGGTTCACCGCCTATCTGAGGGCATGCAAGGAGGACAGCCGCGCGCTCTCCACCCTGCCGCCCGGCCGCTTCCTGATGCCGGGCGACCTGGAAGGCTCGCCGGCGCTCACCTTCGCACCGCTTACCCCTGGTGCCGCCGGCGCCGCGCCGGGTTCGCTCGCCGCGATGATGGAGCGACGTTACGAGGCCTACAAGACCCATGTCGTAAAACCGTTCTTCCGCGAGCACATCACCAGGCTCGATCGCCAGATCGTGCTGATCGACGCCATGCAGGCGCTGAACGCCGGTCCGGCCGCGCTTACCGACCTGCAGCGCGCGCTGACCGAGATCATGGCCTGTTTCCGCGCCGGGCGTGGCAACCTGCTGACCGGCCTGTTCTCGCGCCGGATCGACCGCATCCTGGTCGCCGCTACCAAGGCCGACCACCTGCACCACGAAAGCCATGACCGGCTGCAGGCGATCGTCCGCAAGCTGGTCGAGCGCGCCATCGACAAGGCCAATTTCTCCGGTGCGACCGTCGACGTGCTCGCCATGGCGGCGCTGCGGGCAACGCGCGAGGGTACGGTACGCCAGGACGGCGAGGATCTGCCGGTGATCATCGGCACCCCGCTTGCGGGCGAGGCCATCGACGGCGAGAAATTCGATGGCAAGACGCAGACGGCGGTGTTTCCGGGCGATCTGCCGGCAGACGCCGAAATCGCCGGGCTGACCGCGAAGGATGACGGCAAGGCCCTGCCGCCGGTCCGCTTCGTGCGCTTCCGGCCGCCGGAACTGGAAAGGACGGCGGAAGGGCTGACCCTGTCGCTGCCGCACATCCGCCTCGATCGCGCCCTGCAATTTTTGATCGGAGACCGTCTGGCATGACGACCGCCCCGAGAAAGCCCGCCGCCTTCAAAATCGATCCGGAGCCGCGGAAAGCGCAAAAGGCCGGAGCCAGGGCGGACAAGCCGCGTCGGCCAACGGCGGTGCGCGACGAAGAGCGCGTCGTTTTTGCCCTGCCGGAGAACGATCCCTTCGAGGAGGAAATCGAGGCGCTGGAGGAAACCGCCCCGGCCCCGCGTCGCCGGTTCCGCCTCGGATCGCTTTTCGTCGCGGCGGCCGGCATGTTCCTGTCGCTGGCGATCGGTCTCTGGGTCGAGGACCTGATCACCGGCTTCTTCGCCCGCTCCGAATGGCTTGGCTGGGCCGCAAGCGGATTGGCCGCCATTGCCGGCCTGGCGCTTCTCGCCATCGTCGCCCGCGAGGCGGCGGCACTGTTCCGCCTGCGTTCGGTGGCAAGGCTGCAAACAAGGGCGGCGGACGCCGCCACGCGCAACGACATCCGCGCCGCGCGCCAACTCGTTCACGACGTCGTCTCGTTCACCGGCACCAATCCGGCCACCGCCGGCGGGCGCGAGGCGCTCGCCGGTTTTGAGCACGAGGTCATCGACGGCGCCGATCTCGTGGCGATCGCTGAGCGCGAGCTTTTCGGCCATCTCGACCGGCAGGCCAAGGCGTTGGTGCTGCAGGCGGCCAAGCGCGTTTCGGTGATCACCGCCGTCAGCCCGCGCGCGCTGGTCGATGTCGGCTACGTGCTGTTCGAATCGGGCCGCCTGATCCGCCGCCTGTCCGAACTTTACGGCGGCCGGCCGGGCACGCTCGGCTTCTTCAAGCTGATCCGCGACGTCGCCGCGCATCTGGCGGTGACCGGGTCGATCGCAGTCGGCGACAGCCTCGTCCAGCAGCTCGTCGGCCACGGGCTCGCCGCGAAACTGTCGGCGCGCCTCGGCGAGGGCGTGGTCAACGGGTTGATGACGGTGCGTATCGGCATCGCCGCGATGGAAACCGTCCGGCCGCTGCCGTTCAGCGCCGTCAAACGTCCCGGCATGGGGGAGTTCCTGACGGCGCTCGCCTCCACTTCCGCTGCGGCCGAGCCGCCGCGGGCCGCGTCGGGCAAGTAACCGGCCAAACTTGTCAGCGCCCGATAAATAACGCATTGTCGGCACGTTCTCGCGGGCCCGATAGACGAAGCATTAACCAATCTTCGCCATGGTTCGCCAACCAGTTTCGAGAGCCTGCATGATACCGTTTCGGTCGCCGGGGAAATCAATGTACGAACGCGTTTGGCCTCTATCCGCCCTCTCCGCCGCGGCCTTGTCCCTGGCGGTTCCGATGGTGCCTGTCGAAGCCTCGGCGCTCGATCGCGACGGCCGGTTCTTCAAGCAGGTCGAAGGGTCCTGGTCGGGCCCCGGCCAGATCGTCGCCGGCAAGTATAAGGGCACGAAATTCACCTGCAATTTCAAGGGAGAAACCCCGAGCGGCAATGTCGGCATGTCGCTTGACGGCACCTGCCGGGTCGGCGTCTTCACGCAGAAGATGTCGGCCAGCGTCGTTCGCCGCGGTCGCGGCTATCGCGGTAAGTTCATGGACGGCGCCGCCGGCGAGGGACTCGACATCATTTCCGGTAATGTCGACGGCAAACGCGTCGTGTTCGCGATCAACCGCAAGCAGTTGAACGGCGCCATGCTGGCCAAGTTGCCCGACGACGACACGATGCATGTGACGGTGTCGGTCCGGGTCAACCGGGAGCTTGTTCCGGTGATCGGCATGCAACTGAAACGCGTTGGTGGCGGCTCGACTGGCAGCGTCGCCCGCAAATAGCCTTGTCCCGGAACCATCGCATAAAAAAAGGGCTGCAAAAGGTTGCAGCCCTTTTGTTTTTCAGCCTGAACACTGGGCGGTCATTGCTCAGTCGATATCCTCCGGCAGCATCAGGTTGAGAACCACCGCCAGCGTGGCGGCGGGCAGCAGGCCCGAGGTCAGCAGGATCTGCAGCGTCTTGCCGAGGTGCTGAAGCGCTTCCGGCACCTGCTGCAGGCCGAGCCCGACCGACAGCGACACGGCGAAGATCACCATGTTGCGTCGGTTCCAGTTGACGTCGGAGAGCATGTTGATGCCGGCGGCGGCAACCATGCCGAACATAACGATGACGCCGCCGCCCAGAACGGTGATCGGCACCGTGTTGATGACCGCGCCGATCTTCGGGATCAGGCCGCAGACGATCAGGAACAGCCCGCCGACCGTCACCACATGGCGGCTCATGACGCCGGTCATGGCGACAAGGCCGACATTCTGGCTGAACGAGGTATTGGGCAGGCCGCCGAAGATGCCGGCGATGGCGGTACCGAGACCGTCGGCGAAGGTGGCGCCCTTGATCTCGTCGTCGGTCGCCTCGCGGCCGGCGCCGCCCTTGGTGATGCCCGACGTGTCGCCGACCGTCTCGATCGCCGAAACCACCGCCATCAGGCACATGCCGATGATAATCGCCCAATTGATCTCGAAGCCGAACCTGAACGGCGACGGCAACGCAAACCAGGCGGCGTTGCCGACATTGCCGAAATTGACGTCGCCCATCAGCAGCGCCACCACATACCCGGCGATGATGCCAAGCAGCACTGCCGCGATCGAGGTGAAGCCACGGGTGAAGAACTTGATCGACAGCGTCACGACAACCACGACAAGCGCCTGCGTCCAGTTGGCCAGACCGCCCCATTCCGGTTTTGCCCGGTTGAAGTCGCCCGCTCCGCCCGCCGAATACTCGATACCGACGCGGATCAGGGCCAGGCCGATCATCAGCACGATCAGACCGGTGACCAGCGGCGGCAGCGCGAAGCGGATGCGCCCGACGATGAAGCCGAGGCAGAAGTGGAACATGCCGCCGATCAGAACGCCGGTCATCAGTCCGGCGAGGCCCGCGGTTCCCGCGCCGATAACCGCCGGGATCATCACCGGCAGGAACGCGAACGAGGTACCCTGCACGATCGGCAGGCGCGCGCCCACCGGGCCGAAGCCAATGGTCTGGAACAGCGTCGCGATGCCGGCAAACAGCATCGACATCTGGATCATGTAGATCAGGGTCGGAATGTCGGCGTTCGGCGAACCAAAGCCGAAGCCGGCCGCGCCCGCGACGATGATCGCCGGCGTGACATTGGACACGAACATTGCAAGCACATGTTGGATGCCCAGGGGCACTGCCTGGGCAATCGGAGGCATGTAGTTTGGATCTTTGAGCTGTTGCTTGAGATTGGCAGTCGCATCGGTCATGATCGTCCCTCCGTAATCTGACCTGTCCAAAACCGTTCACGATTCGGCAAATATCGATCAGTCGACAGTTTTTCCCAGCCGTGCGGGCAAAACTACCCACCGAATTATTGAAGGTATCGATTGTTAGCCATGAAAATTGCCACATGGAACATCAACGGCATCAAGGCCCGCATCGACAATCTCCTGACCTGGCTTGCCGACAGCAGGCCCGACATCGTCTGTCTGCAGGAGATCAAGTCGGAGGACGCGCCCTTCCCGCGCGAGCCGATCGAGGCGCTCGGCTACCATGTCGAGACCCATGGCCAGAAGGGTTTCAACGGCGTCGCCATCCTGTCGAAAGTGGCGTTCGACGAGGTCAATCGCGGCCTGCCCGGCGATGACGGCGACATCCAGGCACGCTTCATCGAGGGCGTGTTCTCGACCGCTTCCGGCGCGCTCAGGGTGGTCTCGCTCTACCTGCCCAACGGCAACCCGGTCGATTCGGAGAAGTTTCCCTACAAGCTCGCCTGGATGGAGCGGCTCGACCGCTGGACGCAAGAGCGGCTCGATCTGGAGGAACCGCTGGTGCTGGCCGGCGATTACAATGTCATCCCCGAGCCCGCCGATGCGCGCAATCCGGACAACTGGGCCGGCGACGCGCTGTTCATGCCGGAGAGCCGGCAGGCTTTTCGCAGGCTTGCCAACCAAGGCTTGCAGGATGCGGTGCGCGCCGTCACCGATGCCGATCTGACCTATACGTTCTGGGACTATCAGGCCGGCGCCTGGCCCAAGAACAATGGTATCCGCATCGATCACCTGATGCTGTCGCCGGAAGCCGCCAACCGGCTGCGCTCCGCCGATGTCGAAAAGCACGTACGCGCATGGGAAAAGCCTTCCGACCACGTTCCCGTCGTTGCCGAACTCGACCTGTGACGGGCGGCGGATCGGCATAAACGCGCATGATGATGACCGTGCCGCCGCTTTCTGCTATGATCGGCGTCATGAAGACGATCCGGATAGTCGTGTTCGCCGGCCTGCTGACGGTCGGGACGCAGGCGATTGCCGAAGAGGGAAAGTGCCATTGCGTCGCCAATGGCACCACCTATGTCGAGGGTCAGACCGCCTGCCTCAAGATCGGATCGACCCCCTTTCTGGCGCGCTGCGACCGGTTCCTCAACAACACTACCTGGACACGGGTGGGCGACAGTTGCGATTCGCAGCAGACGTCCATGTCGGATCAGGTGGACGAAACGGCCACGCTTGAGGTGGCCGGCATTCTCGACCACCACCAGTAGGCTGCAACCGCCCGCTTAGCGCTCCAGCGCCTTGGCGCCGGCGCCTTCGGTCCGGTCGTATGCCAGCAACGCCCTGAACGCCGACAGTTGAAGGTCCGGTTCCTTGCCGTCGGCGAGCCGGTAAACCTGCTCGTAGTACCAGCCGAGCGCGCCCCAGGCATTGAGGTCGCGCAGAAAGCTGATCGGCGAATTGGGGCCGAAGATGCCGTTGCCGATCCTGAGATCGGCATCGCGGCAGATGAGGCGGGCAACGCGGTCGCGCAGAAGCCGGTGCGCGGCGTCGGGATCGACCAGGAACGGCCGGCCGAGCCCGATCACGTCGACCATGTCGTTGCCGGCGGCCTCCTCCATCGCCGCAAGGCTCCTGAAACCGCCGGTCACCATGACAGGAATATCGACGCTCTGCTTCAGCTTCGGCACGAAACCGAGGAAATATGCCTCGCGGCGCTTGATGCCGCGATAGGTCGCGTCCTGCAGCGGATCCTTGCGATCGAAATCGATCATGCGCGGCTGCTCGTAATTACCGCCCGAAATCTCGATCAGGTCGACGCCTTCCTGCTCGAGCCATTTGGCGACCGTCGCGCTGTCGTCGGCCGAAAACCCGCCGCGCTGGAAATCCGCCGAGTTGAGCTTGACCGAGACGACGAAGTCCCTGGCGGTCGCCTTGCGCATGGCCCGAACCGTCTCGACCAGGAAGCGCGCCCGGTTTTCCAGCGAGCCGCCCCAGCGGTCGTCGCGCGGATTGGACAGCGGCGACAGGAACTGCGACGCCAGATAGCCGTGCGCGGCATGCATCTGCACGCCGGTGAAACCGGTCTCGCGTGCCGTCCTGGCGGCAAAGGCGAAACGGTCGATTATGTCGGTGATCTCCGTTTCCGTCAGCGGCACCGGCCGGCCGAAACGGCCGTTACGCATCTTCAGAGCGACCGTCGACGGCGCCTTCGGTGTCGGGTTGATCGCCTTCTGGGTCTGGCGGCCGGCATGGTTGAGCTGCATCCACAGATGGCTGCCATGGGCCGTGCCGGCCCTGGCGATAGCCTTCAGCCCGGCAAGCGCCTCGTCGTCCTGCGGTCCGGCGATGGCGAGATTGCCCGGGCGTTCCAGATGCCAGCGGTCGACCAGCACGTTGCCGGTGACCAGAAGACCGGCGCCGCCCTCGCCCCAGCGGCGATAGAGTTCGACATGGCGGTCGGTGGCGCGGTTGCGCCTGTCGCCGAGCCCCTCGGTCATCGCCGCCTTGGCGATGCGGTTGGGAAGTTCGGCGCCGCACGGAAGCCGTACGGTTTCGTTGAGGATCGCGTCGTTGCCCGCCACCATCCGCCCCCTGTCACCCGATTTTGAGATTGGATCGAGCGCACATTAACACTTTATCAACCATGACGAACCCCTCCCGGCGCGCCCAAGTCGAAACATGCTTAACGCGGGCTACAGCCAGTGCGTGACCGTCTCCTGCGAATAGCCGCATGGCGAAAATCCGGCCTTCTGGTAGATGTGCAGCGCGCGCGGACTGTCGAGCGTGTTGGTGTGCAGCGTCACCCTGGCCGGCGCGTGCGCCCAGGCGGCATCGAGCGCCTCGGAAAAGAAGAACTTGCCGATGCCCAGCCCCTGGAACTCGGGCGCCATGCCGAAATACACGATCTCGACTTCCCGCGGCATGCGCGCGAGATCCAGTTCGAAGAAGCCGGCCGGCGCGCCGTCGGCATAGAGCACCTGAATTTCCGCCGTCTCGGCATGGAGGATGGCGGTGAGTTCTGCATCGGCCATCTCGCGGCGCACCATCCAGTGATGCGGCTTGCCGACCTGTTCGTAGAGATAGCGGTAGAAGGCGAGCGGGATATGCGGCGCGCGCATCAGCGCCAGCCGCGGCCTCGACGGCATGGCGGCACGTTTTACCGGCGGCGAGACCATCTCCAGATGGGTAACGCGCACGGTAAACGGTTTTGCCGCCGCCTTCCTGGCCATCGGCCTACGGGTCGCCCGTCACGACCGGCGTATCCTGCCGCCCGCCCCACTCGCTCCACGAACCGTCATAGAGGCGGTTGTCGCCGTGGCCGAGCGACTGCAGCGCCAGCGAGATGACGGCGGCGGTGACGCCCGAACCGCATGTCGTGATCACCGGACGGTCGAGATCGATGCCGGCGTCCTCGATCCGGCGTTTCAATTCGTCGAGCGGCAGCAGGCTGCCGTTTTCGGAAAGCGCCAGCGCCGGAACGTTTCGCGCGCCAGGCATGTGGCCGGAGCGCATGCCCTGCCGGGGTTCCGGTTCGGCGCCCGTAAAGCGGCCCGCCGGCCGCGCGTCGGCGATCTGGCTCGCGCCGTCCTCGACGCATGTCCTGACATCGGCAAGACCGGCCACCGCCGACCGGTCGAACTCCGGCAGGAACACCGACGGGATCGACAGGGTCGGCTCGGCGGTGACGATATGGCCCTCCGCCTTCCAGCGGTCGATGCCGCCGTCAAGGATGAAGACCTTCTCCGCGCCCATCGTCCGAAACAGCCACCACACCCGCGGCGCGGAGAAGAACCCCGGCCCGTCATAGACGACGATCGTATCGTCGCGGGTGATGCCCATGGCGCTGGCGTGCCTGCCGAACACCTTTGGCGACGGCAGTGCGTGCGGCAGGTGGCTTTCCGGATCCACCACGTCGTCCTGGTCGAAGAAGATGGCGCCGGGAATATGCGCCTCCTCGTACTCGGCCCGCGCGTCGCGGTTCTGCGCCGGCAGGTACCAGGAGCCGTCGACGATCGACAGGCCCGGGTCCCTCAAATGTTTCACCAGCCATTCCGGCGAAACGACAAAGCGGCTTTTCTCGCTCATGTTTGCTGGTTCCGTCGCCTCAATTCGCCGGCAGCGGGCCGAAACGGATGCGAAACCGGCGGTTTTCGCGACCCTTCTTCTCGATCTTGCCGATATGGATTTCGCCGACCTCGTTGGTGGTCGTCACATGGGTTCCGCCACAGGGCTGGCTGTCGACCGCTCCGTCCTCGCCGATGCAGACCAGGCGGATCGCGCCCGTTCCGGCCGGCGGGCGGACGTTTTTCGACTTCACCAGCCGCGGATTGGCGGCAAGCTCGCTCTCGGTGATCTGCCTGACGAAAACGGGATGATCGGCGTTGACCAGCGCCATCAGTTCGGCGCTCACCTGCTCCTTGGTGACGCCGGCGTCCGGCAGGTCGAAATCGACCCGGCTTTCCGCCTCGCCGACCGAAGCGCCGGTGATCGGATAGGGGCAGACGACGGTCAGCAGGTGACAGGCGGTATGCATGCGCATCAGCCGGTAGCGCCGGTCCCAGTCGACATGCAGCACCAGTTCCTCGCCGATCTCCGGCATCGCCTCGCCGGCCGCCGGCACATGGATGATCTCGTCCTTGGTCGCGCCGGTCACCGTCGCGGCGATGGCGATCCTCGAGCCGTCCCTTCGCTCCAAAAAGCCGGTATCGCCCGGCTGGCCGCCCGAAGTGGCATAGAAGACCGTGCGATCGAGAATGATGCCGCCGCGATCGTTGATCGCCACGACGGTCGCTTCCGCCGTCGACAGGTACGCATCGTCGCGAAACAGGGGATTGGTGATGCCGGTCATTCAGGAACAGCCTTGGCCAAACGCGTGTTGTTGCACCTATCGTGTGCCCCGTTCGGCGTCCGCGTGCAAGTCGGATGAAGGCAGCAAGGTGATACCGGTGGCACAATTTGGTCGCTCCACACCCGAATTCGGACTGCATTCGTTGAAAAGAAAGCCAAAAAACAAACCGTCGGGCATCGCCAGCGTGATCCTCGCAATCAAGGCGGTCGCGGCCACCGCGAAAACGAGCCGCCCGACGAAAATACCGGTGAAGTCGGCACCCAGCGCAAGAAACAGCGCGGTATCTTCGATGATACTGTGGGCGAATCCCATGAAGATGCAGGACATGAATACCTGACGAGGCGGAATCGTGCCGCTGCGCGCCTCGCGGATCAGCAGTCCGCCGCCGTAGGCGATGCCGAGAAATAGTCCCACGCCTGTAAACGCGCGTGCCTCGCCGCGGATACCGGCCAGTTTCAACAGCGGGTCCAGCATGCGCATAAGCCATCCCATGATTCCCGCTAGTTTCAGGATATCCAGCAGCCAGGCCAGCGCGACGAGGATGACCAGCATCCAGAGGCACGTCTTGAAGAGGCCAAGAAAAAAGGCAGCCCAATCGCTGGTCGGAACCGCCGGAATGAAACCCGGACTGACCGGATCGGATAGCCAACCGGTCGTCGACAAGATCAGATGGAGCGATCCGGCATAGATCATGCCGCCCAGCAGCCGCAACACCGTCGTTGCCAGAAGGCCTGGTCCCGCCTTCTTTATGATCTTCTGTTCGATCGGCAGGCCGTGCGCGAACAACAGCAGGCTGGCGAATACCGTCACGTCGGCAACGCTGAGGGTATCCGGCGGTGCGAGCACATAGAGTAGCGGGACCGCTCCCCAAAGACCGACAAACAGCCCCAACAACCACGCCAGGGCAAGGTCGGCAGGCAGCCCGAAGAGCCCCATTACCGGATCGAGTACCGGCGATATCGCCCCGATCAGCCCGACGCGCGCCAGCACCTCGGTTGCGATTGTCACCGGCACGACGAGGCGTACGAGTTCCCAGTAGATTGTGACCGTATTGCGCGTGGTCGAGCGCAGGTGAAGGACGAGAGGCATGGCGAGTCTCCGTTGCAGGCCAACCAGCTAGCGCGGAAGCTATCGCAGTTGTGGTCAAAGATTGCAGATTTGTGCAATAAAATTGCACTGGAACAATTTGGAGACTGCCTTGGACAAGATCGATATCAAAATCCTCAATGCGATGCAGCGCGACGCCGCACAAACAAATGCGCGCCTTGCCGACCACGTTGGGCTTTCGCCTTCAAGCTGTTTGCGGCGCATCAGGCGGCTGAAGGCCAGCGGCGTGATCGAGCGCGTGGTGGCAATCGTCAATCCGGCCAAGACCGGTCGCGTACTCAAGGCGTTGGTAACCGTTGAACTGCACAGGCACGGCGAGCAGCACATGCAGCATTTCTTCGATCTCGTCGGGCGGGAGCCGGCGGTATCGCAAGCCTATGCGGTGACCGGCGACGTGGACATCGCCCTGCAACTGCGGCTGCGCGACATGGGAGAGTACGACGATCTCTGCAGGCGCTTGTTCAACGACCAGACCAATGTGGCGCGCTATGTCACAATGATGATCATCCGCACCGCCAAGGACGAGACAGCGATCGCGCTATGAGCACCACTCACCCCTCGACCTCCTCATAGGGTATGTCGATCTCGACCTTCCGTTCGATCCACGCCGGCACCGGCAGGTCTTTCGACCGCAGGAATTCCGGGTTGAACATTTTCGACTGGTAGCGGTTGCCATAGTCGCAGAGCATGGTGACGATGGTGTGCCCCGGCCCCAGTTCGCGGGCCAGGCGGATCGCGCCGGCAAGATTGATGCCCGAAGAACTGCCGAGGCAAAGCCCCTCCTCCTGCACCAGGTCGAAGACGATCGGCAGCGCCTCTGCGTCGGGGATCTGGTAGGCGAAATCGGGCGTAAATCCTTGCAGATTGGCGGTGATACGGCCCTGGCCGATGCCCTCGGTGATCGAACTGCCCTCCGCCTTCAACTCGCCGTTTGCATAGAAATTGTAGAGCGCGGCACCGTTGGGGTCGGCAAGCGCGATCTTGACGGCGTTGCTCCTGGCCCTGAGGCCGGCCGAAACGCCGGCAAGCGTGCCGCCGGTGCCGACGGCGGAAACGAAGCCGTCGACCTTGCCGCCGGTCTGCTGCCAGATTTCTTCCGCCGTGGTGGCGATATGGCCGTCGCGGTTGGCGACATTGTCGAACTGGTTGGCCCAGATCGCGCCGTTCGGCTCGGTCCTGGCCATCTGCCCGGCGAGCCGGCCCGACAGTTTCACGTAATTGTTGGGATTGCGGTACGGCACCGCCGGCACTTCGAGCAGTTCGGCGCCGAGCAGCCTGAGCGCGTCCTTCTTCTCCTGCGTCTGGGTCTCCGGGATGACGATCACCGTGCGGTAGCCGAGCGCCTTGGCGACGACGGTGAGCCCGATGCCGGTATTGCCGGCCGTGCCCTCGACGATGACGCCGCCGGGTCGCAGCAGGCCGCGTTTTTCCGCGTCGCGGATGATGAACAGCCCCGCCCGGTCCTTGACCGACTGGCCCGGATTAAGAAATTCGGCCTTGCCCAGGATGTCGCAGCCGGTTTCCTCCGAGGCGCGCTTCAGCCTGATGAGCGGCGTGTTGCCGATTAGTCCGATGACACTGGGATGCATTGGGTATTCCTGATTGTCCGTCACATAACCGTAGAAACCGGTGCCGGTGCTTTCAAGCACCGAATTGCCGCCTGCTGCCGATGCGCGAAGGATTTTTTTGCGCCGGGCGGCGGTTGCGCGCGACGATGCCCCTTGCGCGAACCGATAGTGACAACCCGACACAGGCGGCTTAGGGTCTGTCATGCTGCGGAAAATCCTCATTGCTATCATCGTTGTGGTCGCTGTCGGCGCCGTTATCTTCGCGCTTGGTCCGCGGATACCCGTCGACACCACCGTCACATTCGACGCGGCGGCCATCGGCGCCGATCCGGACGCCTATCTGGCCGAACGCGAAAGCCGTTTCGACGACATACGCGAGGGGCTGGAAAAGGAGATCGTCTGGGCCTATCCGGCATCCAGGGCCAAGACGCCGCTGGCGATTGTCTATGTGCACGGGTTCTCCTCCTCGAAGGGCGAGGTCCGCCCCCTGCCCGACATCGTGGCAAGGGAGCTGGCCGCCAATATGTTCTATACGCGACTGACCGGTCACGGCCGCGATGACGACGCGATGGCCGAGGGGACTGTCAACGCCTGGGTCAACGATCTGGCCGAGGCTGTCGAGATCGGCCGGCGGATCGGCGAGAAGGTGGTGGTCGTCGCCACGTCGACGGGCGGCGGCCTGACCGCCTGGGGCGCAACGCAACCGCCCTTGCTCGACGATGTCGCCGGGTTGGTGCTGATCTCGCCGCTGTTCGGCCTGAAGGATCCGATGTCCGCCATGCTCACCTGGCCGTGGGGCGGAACCCTGGCCGAGCTGGTCGTCGGCGAATATCGCAGCAACAAGCCCCGAAGCGAACTGCAGGCGAAAGTCAACACGATGCGCTATCCGACGCGCGCGATCCTTCCGGTCGCCGCGGTCGCCGGCATGGCCCATGCCGCCGACTACCGGAACGTCGGTATTCCGGTGCTTTTCCTGATTTCTGACGGCGACCGGGTGGTCAGGCCCGACCTGACCAGGCAGATTGCCAAAACATGGGGCGGCGAAGCGGAGGTCGTGACGGTCGAGGGCGCCGACGACCCGTCCCAGCATGTCATTGCCGGCGACGCGCTGTCTCCCTCGACGACGGAGCCGTTGGCCGCCAGGGCCGTCGAGTGGATCAGAAAGACCGTGCGGTAAGGCCCCGTCACGGCTTCATGTCGCGCGACAGCAGGTAGATGGCCAGCGCGGCAGCGATCACGATGGCGTAGAAGCCGAAAAGCGCCGCATAGGCGGTTTGCGGTGCTGCCGGATCGGCGCTGACGGCAACCACGCCGCCCGTCGCCACCTGCATCAGGCCGACGCCGCCGATACCGAAGAAGTTCATCAGCGTCACGCCGCGGCCGGTCATGTGCTGCGGAATGAAGGCGCGGCCATGCGCCATCACCACCGCGAAACTGCTGCCCGACAGGCCGATGACGACCAGGGCGGCGGTGGCGGCCAGGATGGTGCTTTGCGGATCGAACGCCAGCCAGGCACAGGCCGCCACACAGATGACATTGCCCCAGACGTTGACCCATTTGCGCGTCCCGAAAAGCGCGTCGAGCGGACCGTAGACCAGGCTGCCGGCAACCATCGCCAACGCCATGTAGAAGGTTACCGTGCCGATCGTCAGCGCGTCGGCATCGTAGACGTCGGCGACATAGGGGCCGGCCCACAGGCCGCGAATGCCGGCGGCGGCGACATAGCAGACCGTCATCATCGGCAGCACCGGCCATAGCCGCGTCATCTTCGCCAATTCCACATAGCCGGAAAATCCGCTGTCTGCACCGTGATCGTGTTCTTCCGGTTCGGGGTCGCGGATCGCCAAATAGAGAACGATCGCGGCAAGCAGCGTGGCGGCGGCGAATGCCAGCATCACCGCGCGCCAGCCGAACGCTTCGGCCGCATTCGCCATCGGCGAGGAGCCAATGACGTTGCCGATCATGCCGATGGCGATGATCCACGAGGCGAGCACCGCGAAACGCGCCGGCGAATAGGTCTTGGCGATGATGTAATAGGACGCCATCAGCACCGGCGAGCACCCGATGCCGATCATCGCCATGGCGATGACGATCATCCATGGCGCGCCGGCAAGCGCGAACAACACGGCGCCGCCGGCACCGAACAGCGCCAGGATGACGGACGCGGTGCGCCGGGGGCCGAACCGGTCGAGGCAGACGCCGACGACGAACTGCATCAGCGCGAAGGTGATGAACCAGGCGCCGGACGCGACGGAAAGATCCGTCTTCGTCGCGCCGATGTCGGCTTGAAGCGCCGGCGTCAGTACCGCCAGGAAGGTGCGGTAGAACTGCGACAGGATATAGGTCGCGGCCAGTACTGCTATTCCAATCATGCGCATCCCCTCCGCCGGACATGCGCTTCAATCGGTCTTGCCGCGCAGCCGACGCTAATTCGGCCGCGCGGCGTCAACAGTCAAGCGGCCAGGGTCGGAACCCTAGGCGGCTCGGGCGACAGCGCGTTTGGAAAACCGGCGCCTGTTGCGGCGCTTCCTGTTTTTCGCCGGCGCCTGGCCGGTCTCGTCCGACGGTTTTTGCGCCCTGTGTCGATTGGCGCCCGGCCGCGCCGGGTTCGCCTTCTCGCCTGCGTCGTTGTCGGCGCGCGCCGTCTCCGGTCGCGCCGGGCGCACCGGATCGGGATCGCCGAGGTGGTCGGCCGCGACAGGCAACTGCATGCGGATCAGCCGCTCGACGGATTTGAGCTTCGAGCGCTCATCGGGATCGCACAGCGTGATCGCCACGCCGTCCCGACCGTTCCGCCCGGTACGCCCGATCCGGTGGACATAGGATTCAGCCTCGTCGGGCAGGTCGAAATTCACTACATGGCTGATGCCCGGCACATCGATGCCGCGCGCCGCGATATCGGTCGCCACCAGGATGCGCACCCGGCCGTCGCGAAAACCGTTCAGCGCCTTCTGGCGCGCATTCTGCGACTTGTTGCCATGGATGACGGCGGCGTCGAACCCGTCGCGGCCGAGGTCGCGGGTGATCCGGTCGGCGCCGTGCTTGGTGCGCGAAAATACGATCACCGACCGCATGGCGTCATCGGCCAGCATCGTCGCCAGCACGGCGCGCTTCTGGCGCTTGCGCGCCATCACCACGCTCTGGCTGATTTCGCCGGCGGTGGTGCCCTGTCGGGCCACCTCGACGCGCACCGGGTCGTCGAGCAGGCTTTGCGCGAGCTGGTTGACCTCGTTCGGCATCGTCGCCGAGAACAGTGCCGTCTGGCAGTCCTCGCGCACCGCCGCGGCGACACGGCGGACATCGCGGATGAACCCCATGTCGAGCATGCGGTCGGCCTCGTCGAGAACCAGCCAGCGGGTTTCGGAAAGATCCACGTCGCGCGCCTTGACGAGATCGGTCAGGCGGCCGGGGGTCGCCACCAGGATGTCGACGCCCGGCTTGACGCGGTTGACCTGCGAACTGCGCGACACACCGCCGAGCACCAGCGCGGTCGACACATGGGCGCCGCGTGACAGCGTTCTGAATGCTTCCTCGATCTGGACGGCGAGTTCACGCGTCGGCGCCAGAATGAGCGCTCGCGCGGTCTTCGCCCGCCGCTTCGTTCCAAGCCCGACGATCTTCGACAGGATCGGCAACGCGAAAGCCGCCGTCTTGCCGGAGCCGGTCTGGGCGATACCGAGGATGTCGCGTCCTTCAAGGTGCGGCGGAATGGCCTGGACCTGGATCGGCTTCGGCTCGGTCATGCCGGCGCCGGCGATCGATTTCAGCAGGCTGCCGCGAAGGCCGAGTGCGGCGAAAGGGTTGGTCGGGGCAGCGCCGTTCTCGGCGTAGCCCGTTTTTTTGGTATTGTTGTTCAAGTAATTTCTCTTCTGCGGCCCATATGACCGCGCATTGCATGCCCCGCGGCTCGAGCGCGGCGGCAAATTCGTTTCATTTCATGCGGCAAGGCGTGCGGATCAACCGCGCTTCCGGGCTGCATCGTTCATCCCGCCGGGCGTTGTCGCCTGCGGGCACCCAATCCATTCACATTGTCTGAAACAGTATGGAGGCGGGTGAAAGCGCCACGAGTCCTCCGGGAAAGCCGGCTTATCGTCCGGCCCAAGCGCCTTGTGCCGCGCATATGGGCCATCGGTCGGGTAAATGCAAGAAAATTCGGTGTTTTGCATGATCGACCGCTTTCAGACCGTCGGACTTGCCGTGCAACGGGCCCTTCCGCTATTGGTCGCAGAGTGAAAACGTTGTCGTGCGGCGACCGGTCGCACGACATCCGCCGCCGCGGCATCATGGCTACGAGGACCAACCGAACGTGCAACGCACATCCGTCCGCGCCGCTATCCACATCGCCGCCGTCTTCGCCATCTATCTGTCTGTCTTCATGCTGATCCCGGCGGCCGTCGACCTCTACTACGGTCATGACGACTGGAAGGTCTTCACCGCATCCTCGTTCTTCACCGGCGGCCTGGCGCTTGCCATCGCGATCGCCACCAACACCAGGGCGCCGCCCGTCTCGGCGCGGTTCGGCTTCCTGCTGGTCAACCTGCTGTGGATCACCATGTGCGTGGCAGGCGCCATTCCCTTTCTGACCTCGTCGCTCGACATGTCGCCCACCGATGCGGCGTTCGAGGCCGTCGCCGGCGTGACGACGACCGGCGCGACCGTTATCTCCAACATCGATACGCTGCCGCCCGGTATGCTGTTGTGGCGTTCCATCCTGCAGTGGATGGGCGGGCTCGGCGTCATCGCGCTCGGCCTGTTCCTGCTGCCGTTCCTCAATGTCGGCGGCGTCTCCTATTTCCGCATCGAATCGTCCGACATCGACGACAGGCCGTTTGCCCGGTTTTCCACCTTCGCAGCCGGGTTGTTGAGCATCTACGCCGTTCTCACCCTGGCCTGTGCGCTTGCCTATGCGATCGCCGGCATGACCGCGTTCGACGCCATCAACCACGCGCTGACCACGGTTTCGACGGCGGGATTTTCCACCCACGACGCCTCGATCGGACATTATGGCGGCAGTCACGCGGTGTTGTGGGTCGGCATCCTGTTCATGTTCATCGGCGGCCTGCCGTTTTCCGCGCTGATCCTGTTCGCGCTGCGCGGCCGGTTCGAGGCCGCGCTCGACCCGCAGATCAGGATCTTTGCGGCCTATGTGGTCCTGATCATCCTGGCGGTGACCATCTATCTGCGCATCACCGCCGGGCTCGGCATGTTCGATGCGCTCACCATATCGGCGTTCAACTTCATGTCGGTGATCACCACTACCGGCTATTCGACCACCGACTATACGTCATGGGGTCCGTTCGCCTTCGCGCTCGCCTTTGTCGGCATGTTCCTGGGCGGCTGTTCGGGATCGACCACCGGCGGGGTCAAGACCTATCGCTTCGTCATCCTCTACGGGCTGATCCAGAACGGCATCCGCCGGCTGATCTATCCGAGCACCGTGCAGACCGTGCGCTACGGCGACCGGCCGGTCGACGCCGAGATCCAGCGCGCCGTGGTGCTGTTCATCGGCGCCTTCCTGTTCCTGTGGGCGATCCTCACCGTGGCGATCTCCGCCACCGGCGTCGACTTCATGTCGTCGCTCAGCGGCGCGCTCAGCGCGCTGATGAACATCGGTCCGGGTCTCGGCGACACGATCGGCCCGCGCGGCAACTATTCGACCCTGCCCGATCTGGCAAAATGGTTCCTGGTCTTCGGCATGTTGCTGGGGCGGCTGGAAATCCTCGCGGTGCTCGTCATCCTCACCCCGCTCTACTGGAGCCGCTGAGCGAACCTAAATGCGGCCCGCCATCTCGACGATGACGTCGTAGGCCGTCTCCACGTCCTCGCGCCGGGTCTCGACGGCGCCGGCCTGGAAACGGATGACGAGAGCCTCGTTTACCCGCGTCTGGGTCAGGTAGATGCGGCCGTCATCGTTGATGGCGTTGACGAGGGCCTGATTGTGCGCGTCCGGATCGGCAATGCCGGCGGGTACGTGACGGAAGCTGAACAGCGACAGCACCGGCTCGGTGACGATCTCGAAATCCGGCGTCTCAGCCAGCCGGGCGGCAAGCGCCCGCGACCAGTCGACATGGTTGCGGATCATGGTCCTGAGATTGTCCATGCCATGGGCGCGCAGCAGGAACCATATCTTCAGCGCCCTAAACCGCCGGCCGAGCGGCACCGACCATTCCGAATAGTTGATCAGCCCGTCATGGCCGTGGGTCTTCAGATATTCCGGCTGGATCGCCAGCGTGCGCACCAACTCGTCGGGATTGCGGACGAAATGGGCCGAACAGTCGAACTGCACGCCGAGCCATTTGTGCGGGTTGAACACGATCGAATCCGCCGCGTCGACGCCGGACCACAGGTCGCGGAACTCCGGGCAGATCATCGCCGAGCCGGCCCAGGCGGCATCGACATGGACGTAGAGGCCGTGGCGCTTGGCCCCCGCGCAGACCGCGGCGATGTCGTCGCTGGAACCGGTACTGGTGCCGCCGGTGCAGGCGATCACGCCGGCAGGCAGGTAGCCCGCCGCGATGTCGGCGGCGATCGCCGCCTCGAGCGCCTCGACATCCATCGAGCGCAGCGGCCCGCCGGTCGGTATGCGCACCAGATTGTCCTGACCGATGCCGGCGATCCAGATCGCCCGGTCGACCGAGGTATGCACCTCGTTCGATGCATAGACGCGCAACCGCTTCTCGCCGGAAAGCCCGCCGGCATTGCCCCGCCATTGCAGCGCCCGCTCGCGCATGGTCAGCACGGCGCACAGCGTCGCCGAAGAGGCGGAATCCTGGATGACGCCGGAAAAGCCTTCGGTAAGGCCGATGGCCCGGCGCAGCCAGTCCATCATCTTCGTTTCCAGCTCGGTCGCCGCCGGCGAGGTCTGCCACAGCATGCATTGCGCCGCCATGGACGAGGCGAGATATTCGGCGATCACCGAGGCTGGCGCGGCATTCGACGGGAAATAGGCGAAGAAGCGCGGGTGCTGCCAGTGGGTCATGCCACCGGGAATGATCGCCTCGAAATCGGCAAAAATGCGTTCCATCGGCTCGGCCGCCTCCGGCGGGCCCTCGCCGATCAGGCCGGCGATGTCACCCGGCGCCGTCCGCGCCCGCACAGGCCTTTCGGCGACGGATTTGCGGTAATCCACGCCCCAGTCGGCGGCGCGTCTCGACCAGCGGCGGAAATCGTTCTCGTCCATGGCGCCCTCACGGAGCGACGATTGGCTGCGCCTTCAGGTCCGGTTCGATGACCGGAACCGCGGCGAACGCCGAACCTTCCTCGAACCAGGAGCGCGGCGCCGGCGCGCCCCACAGCGTTTGGCGCTGCGGGTCCTTCAGGTCCCACCTGATCGGTTCGTGGTCCGGATCGACTGTCTGGTAGTCGGAGCAGTAGATCTCGATACGGTGGCCGTCGGGATCGCGGATATAGAGGAAGAAGGCGTTGGAGATGCCGTGCCGGCCGGGACCGCGCTCGATATTGGCGAGGTATCCGGTGGTCGACATCACATCGAGCAGGTCGATGATGTTGAGGGGCGTCGGAACCCAGAAAGCGGTGTGATGCAGGCGCGGGCCGCGGCCGTTGGTGAACGCCATGTCGTGCACGCCGCCCTTGCGGTGCATCCACGCCGCCCACAGCCGGCCGGTTTCCTCGTCCTCGGTATATTCGGTTAGTCGGAAGCCGATGTCGTTGTAGAAGGCAACCGAAGCGTCGACATGGGTCGAGAAGCAGTTGAAGTGGTCGATCCTGAGCGGTTTGACACCGTGATAGAGCTTGTATTTCTGGTGGATCGGCGGCAGGCGTTCCATGCTGAAGTAGAACTCCAGCGGCACGCCATGCGGATCGCGCGTGGCTAGCGTGCGGCCCTGGAACGGCCGTTCCACCCATTCGCAGGCAAGACCCCTGCCCTCGAACCAGTCTTTCGCCCGGTCGAGATCGTCCTCCGAATAGACCTTGAAGGCGAGGTAGTTGACCACCGCTTCGCCGTCCTTGCGTAACACGATGCAATGATGGCCGCGCTCTTCCATCGCCCGCATATGAACCGTTTCGGAATCCTCATGCGTCACCTGCAATCCGAGCGTGTCGGCATAGAACGCCCGGCTGGCGGCAAGGTCGGTCACGACAAACTCCACATGGCTGAGCCGGACCACGTTGAAGGGCGGATAGAGGTTGGGAGCGGGGATCGGCAAGTTCATTCTCCTCGGTTTGCCGGCGGTTCAGTGGACCGGAAAGACGACATTGGCCTGTCCGGTTCCCGAACTTGGAAAATATTCGCCGATCAGTTCACCCTGGCCCTGGTAGCTGTCCCAGCCAAGAGCGCCGAACAGCATCGCGGTGTCGTGCATGCTGCCCTCGCCGGAACAGTAGAGCGCATATTCGGGCAGCATTTTCAGGAATGTCGCGATCTTGCCCTTGCGCCACAGATCCAGCACGCGCAAATCGACCTGGCGGTTGAACTCGCTGGAGATGGTGAAGGTGCCGTTGTTGGCTTCGTAGAGATCGTTGTCCCAGATCTTGTGCGACAGCGAGCCGGAGGCGAGCAGCAGGACATTGCTGTCGCTGGCGTCGATCGCCTCGCGTATCGCCTCGCCGAGCTTGCGCGACGAGGCGATGCTGTGAACCGTGCACCAGGCCGCCACCGACACCACCTTCAGGTCGGCCTCGGCGTTCATATAACGCATCGGCACCAGCGTTCCGTATTCGAGGTCGAGTGTCTCGACATGATGCGACAACGTGTAGACGCCATGCCCGGTTGCCCTTTCGGCGATGAGGTCGCCGAGCGCCGGATTGCCGTCATAGCCATAGGCCATGTTCTGGATGAATTGCGGGAATTCGTGGCTGGTGAACACGCCCTCGAAGCGGGCGTTGGAATTGACGTGATAGCCGGCATTGACCTGCCAGTGCGTGTCGAGCACGACCACCGTGTCGGCGCCGGCCTCGCGGGCGCGGCGTCCGATTTCGCGATGGCCGTCGATCGCCTGCTGGCGCGCGCCGTGCAGCCTGCCGGGCTGCTCCGAAAGCAGCATCGTCGGCACATGCGTGACCTTTGCCGCCTGTACGAGTTGTCCCATGACTGTTCCTCCCGATGACCGGTTTTGTCTCTCTTCCCTCAGTCACCGTCCGGAATTTTCCGGTTCATCCGCCCAGCTTCGGTATCTTGTGGGCGGTTGTCGAAAAGGCGATGTTCTTGGTTTCCATGTAGAAGTCAAACGACCAGTCGCCGCCGTCGCGGCCGATACCCGACGACTTGGCGCCGCCGAACGGCGTCGGCAGGTGGCGCGTGTTTTCCGAATTCACCCAGATCATGCCTGCTTCCAGCCGTTCGGAGAAGCGGAAGGCGCGGGTGACATCGGAAGTCCACAGATAGCCCGTGAGCCCGTACTCCGTATCGTTGGCGATCGCCAGCGCGTCGGCCTCGTCGTCGAACGGGATTGCCGTCAGAACGGGGCCGAAAATCTCCTCGCGCGCAATCCGCATGCCGTTATTTGCGCCGGTGAACAGCGTCGGCTGCACGTAGCAACCACCGCCCGGCCCGTCCGCCTTGGCGCCGCCGGCGGCGATCGTCGCGCCTTCGGCACGGGCGATGTCGAAATAGGACAGCACCTTCTTCTCGTGCACCGGATGGATCAGCGGTCCGATGACGGTTTCCGGGTCAAGCGGATGACCGACCTTGATGCGGCTTGCCTTCTCGGCGACCTTTGCGACGAATTCGTCGTGGATCGACCGCTCGACCAGCAGGCGCGACGAAGAGGTGCAGCGCTCGCCGTTCAGCGAATAGATCATGAACACGGCTGCATCCGCCGCGCGCTCCAGGTCGGCATCGGCGAACACGATCACCGGGTTCTTGCCGCCAAGCTCGAAATGGGCGCGCTTCAGCGTATCGGCGCCCTGTTTCATGATCATCGAGCCGGTGCGGCTTTCGCCGACGAAGCCGATCGCCTTGATGTCGCGATGCTCGGTCAGCGCGCGGCCGGCATCCTCGCCGAAACCGTTGACCAGGTTCCAGACGCCGGCGGGCAGGCCCGCGTCCTCGGCGATCTCGACCAGGAGGCGCGCCGTCAGCGGCGAGAATTCGGCCGGCTTGTGCACGACGGTGCAGCCGGCGGCGAGCGCCGGCGCGATCTTCCATGTCGACAGCATGAACGGCGTGTTCCACGGCGTGATGATGCCGACCGGCCCGATCGGCACCCGCGTCGTCATGTTGACCTGGCCGGGCGCCCGCAACGCCCTGCCGTCACGCGCACCGGGCGCCCGGTCGGCGAAGAAGCGGAAGTTCTCCGCCCCGCGCAGCGCCGCCTTCGACATGAAACGCAGCGCCTGGCCGGTGTCCATACATTCGACGAAGGCGATTTCCTCGGCACGGGCGACGATGGCGTCGGCGATAGCGTGCAGGATGCGCTTGCGCTCCGCGCCGCCCATGTCGCGCCAGCCGGCAAATGCGTCGCGCGCCGCCTTCGCCGCGCTGTCGATGTCGGCAGCGCCGCCCCTGGCCACGTTGGCGATCGGCTTCAGGTCGACCGGCGAGATCGTCTCGAAAGTGGCGCCCGAGGCGGCCGGCACATCCTTGCCGGCGATCCGGTTCAACACGCCGTCGCGGCGGAAGCGCTCCAGATAGGTCTCGGCGCTGGCGATGTTTTGCTCAAGATCAGACATTGCCCTTGGTTCCCTGGTCGCGTAGCCGCGCATGCATGGAGTTCTTCTTCCAGCTCAGCGCCTTGTCGATCTCGCGCACCTCCAGAGACAGGGCGAAATGCGGTGTCTCGAAAAGCGCTGCGAGACGGGCGGACGCCGCGGCGTAGATCGCCTCGCCGGCCCTTCTTTTCTGCTCGGCGCTGCGCCCCTGCCCGACCCGGAGCGACATGTCGACAAAGGCATTGGCGTCATGTCGGTCGGCAATGGCGAAATGGTCGCAGCGAATGGCGCGAACCCTGGGCGCGCCGATCTCGAAAATTCCCGTGGACATGGCCGCGTCGAGCAGTTCGGCGCATAGCCGGTCGATGTCGACCATGCCGTCGAGATTGGCGCTGTATTCGATGGTCAGATGCGGCATCGGCTTGTTTCCGGACGGTCATTGCCCTCAATTAATTAACATGTTAAACATTATTGGCCGGTTGTCAACCGGTGCCCCCGCTGCGCCGTTTGCGCCGTCGTTGCGGTATCGGCATGATAGCGATGGCGAAGGCAATGAAAACAGGGAGCCCGCAACATGCGGCTGATCACGTTCAATGGCAACCGCGTCGGCGCCGCGACAGATGACGGCGTTTTCGACCTGACACGGCGCGGCGGCTGGAGTTCGGTGCGCGCTCTGCTTGAGGCGGACGATCTGGTGCGCGCCGAGGCGCTGCTTGCCGGCGAGCCGGATCACCGGCTCGGCGATGTTCACCTGGAGCTTCCCCTGCGTGACCCGCCGCGCATCTTCTGCGTCGGGGTCAACTACCAAAACCGCAACGAGGAATATCGCGACGGATCGGACGCGCCGACCTATCCGTCGCTGTTCATGCGTTCCGCGCTTTCCTTCTCGCCGCCCGACGAGGCGCTGCTGATCCCGCCGGAATCCGAACAGCTCGACTATGAGGGCGAAATCGTGCTCGTGATCGGCCGTGCCGGCCGGCGCATTCCCGCCGCAGACGCGATGCGCCACGTGGCCGGCCTGACGATCATGAACGAAGGGTCGGTGCGCGACTGGATCAGGCACGGCAAGTTCAACGTCACGCAGGGCAAGAACTTCGAGCGGTCCGGCAGCTACGGGCCGTGGATCGAAACCGCGCTCGATGGGCTCGATCCGGCGAACCTGCACATCGAGACCCGAGTCAACGGCGAAGTCCGCCAGAGCGACACCACCGCCTCGATGGCTTTTCCCTTTTCGCGCATTATCGAATATATTTCGACATTCACGTCGCTGATTCCGGGCGATCTGATCGCGACGGGCACGCCGACCGGCGCCGGTGCCCGTTTCGATCCGCCGAAATGGCTGAAGCCCGGAGACCTCGTGGAAGTCGAGGTCGAGGGCGTGGGTATTCTACGCAACCACGTTGAAAGCGAGATGGATTGAACACGGCGGAACAGCGCAAGACAACGGAAATACCGCTCGAGACCCGGCGTTCGCTGCCGATCGCCCTGCTGCGCGCCCGCGAGGCGGTGATGGCGGGCTTCCGCCCGGTTCTCGCACGCCACGGCGTGACCGAGCAGCAATGGCGGGTTCTGAGGGTTCTAAGCGAGGTCGGCAAGCCGCTCGACGCCAGCAATCTGGCCTCGCACGCCTCCATCCTGCCACCGAGCCTGACGCGCATCCTGAAAGTGCTGGGCGAGCGCAAGCTGGTGACCGTGCTGCGCGACCGCGGCGACGGGCGCCGCGTGCTGGTCGAGATCACCGATGCCGGCGAGGAGCTGATCCGTGAAGTGGCGCCGGAAAGCCGCGAGATCTATGCCGATCTCGAACGCCGCTTCGGCGAGGACAAGATCGCCCTGCTTCTGGCGATGCTGGACGATCTGACCGTCAAACTGTCGCGCTGAGCCCGGCGCCGGTTCGCCGCGCCGGCAGTCACAACAAGGGAGAATGCCCATGACGCTTGCAAGCAGACTGAACAAAAAGGCCGTCGTTCTGTTCACCGGCATCGGTCTCGGCTTCTGCCCGGCGCTTGCCGGCGACGCCGAGATCGCCGAAGCCCAGTCGGTGATCGACAACCAGATCCGCGCCTTCCTCTCCGACGACAACGCCACCGCCTATTCGTTCGCCTCGCCGGGGATCAAGCAGATTTTCCCGACACTCGATTCCTTCATGAACATGGTGACGCGCGGCTACCAGCCGGTGTGGAAGCCGCGGGCCTATTCGTTCGGCAAATCGATCGAGGAAGGCATGAAGATCACCCAACAACTGATGGTGACCGGTCCCGACGGCAAGGACTACGAGGCCGTATACACGCTGGAGCTGCAGGGCGACGGCACCTACAAGATTACCGGCGTATCGCTGCGTTCGGCCCAGACGCTCGGCGCCTGACGCGGCAACGGGGCGTTTCGGGAAACGGCTATTTCCGGTTTGTCAGGAGGTCCTGCGACAGCGCGATCGCGGTGCGCCGGTCGGCTTCGCCGGCAAGCGCGAAGGCCTCTTCCTGCATACCCTGGATCCATGACCTGTCGATCGGAGCGGCGCGCTGCAGCGCAGCCGTCATCATCGCCAGCCCCTGCACCGCCTTGCCGCTGCGATAGAGCAGGTCGCCGAGCAGTGCCTGTGCGCCGGCGTGGCCTTTTTCGGTCGCAAGCTGCAGCCAGCGGCCGGCCTGCTTGACGTTGCGGCGAACGCCGTCGCCCGCCAGGAACATCCTGCCCATCTCGAACTGGGCGGTGGGATTGCGATAGGTCGCCGCCGCCCGCATGTAGTAGTCGCGCGAGGCGATGGGATTAGCGGCGACATTGGTTCCCGGAATGCCGCGCTTCAGATAGTGGGCGACCGCGACCAGCGCGTCGGACACGTAAGGCGCGTCGGGACTGTTGGGTTCCACGTCGCGCGAGGCGATGTCGACGAAGAACTTGAAGGCTTCCAGATCGTTGCGCTCGACGCCGTCGCCCTCCGCATACATGCGCCCGAGCTTCCAGCTCGCGCCGACCTGCCCCTTCTCGGCGGCATAGCGATAGGCCTCGACCGCCTCCAGTTTCTGGCCCTTCTTGTAGGCCGAGAAACCGAAGCGGAACACGGCCCACGGGCTTTCCTTCTTCGATTCCGCACTCTTCCTGTCGAAGGACAGGGCCTGTTGCGCCGTGCCGCCCAGCAGGATGGCGGCGGCTGCCGCAATGATAACGCCCCGGTTCACTTCAGATATCCGCATAACAATGGGTTTCTTTCGCCCCGCCCGGATGGGTTACAGCGCCGTCACGGGCACGGCCGACGGTCTGCGCATATTTCCAGATCGCGCCCGACTGATAGTCGGTTTCGCGCGCTTTCCATTGCTTGCGCCGTGCCTCGAGTTCCTCGTCGCTGAGATCGACGTCGAGTGTGCCCTCGACTGCGTCGATCGTGATCATGTCGCCGTCCTTCAAAAGGCCGATCGGCCCCCCGACGGCCGCTTCGGGACCGACATGGCCGATGCAGAAGCCGCGCGTGGCGCCGGAAAACCGGCCATCTGTGATCAGTGCCACCTTGTCGCCCATGCCCTGGCCGTAGATCGCCGCCGTGGTCGCCAGCATCTCGCGCATGCCGGGCCCGCCCTTGGGCCCCTCATAGCGGATGACGAGCACCTCGCCTTCCTTGTAGTTGCGCGAATTGACCGCCTCGAAGCAGAGTTCCTCCGAATCGAAGCAGCGCGCCGGGCCGGTGAATTTCAGCCGCGACATGCCCGCCACCTTCACGATGGCGCCGTCGGGCGCCAGATTGCCCTTCAGGCCGGTCACGCCGCCGGTCCTGGTGATCGGATTGTCGGCCGGCCGCACCACGTCCTGGTCCGGGTTCCAGGCAACCTTCTCCATGTTCTCCGCAATCGTGCGGCCGGTGACCGTCAGGCAGTCGCCATGCAGGAAGCCGTGCTCGAGCAGCGTCTTCATCAAAAGCGGAATGCCGCCGGCCTCGAACATGTCCTTGGCGACATATTTGCCGCCCGGCTTCAGATCGGCGACATAGGGCGTGCGTTTGAAGATCTCGGCGACGTCGAACAGGTCGAACTCGATGCCGCATTCATGCGCGATCGCCGGCAGGTGCAGCGCCGCATTGGTCGAGCCGCCGGAAGCGGCGACCACCGCCGCGGCATTCTCGAGCGCCTTGCGGGTAACGATGTCGCGCGGCCGGATGTTCTTGGCGACCAGCTCCATCACCTTCTCGCCGGAGGCGAAGTTGAACCGGTCGCGCATCTCGTAGGGCGCCGGCGCGCCGCAGGAATAGGGCAGCGCCAGACCGATCGCCTCGGCAACGGTCGCCATCGTGTTGGCGGTGAATTGCGCGCCGCATGAGCCGGCCGACGGACAGGCCGCCTGCTCGATCTCGGTCAGGTCGTCGTCGGAGATGGCGCCGACCGAATGCTGGCCGACGGCCTCGAAAACATCCTGAACGGTGATCTGGCGGCCGCGATAGCTGCCCGGCAGGATGGAGCCGCCATAGATGAACACGGACGGCACGTTGAGCCGGACCATCGCCATCATCATGCCGGGCAGCGATTTGTCGCAGCCGGCAAGTCCGACCAGCGCGTCGTAGCAGTGGCCGCGCATGGTCAGCTCGACCGAATCGGCGATCACCTCGCGACTGACCAGCGACGATTTCATGCCCTGGTGGCCCATGGCGATGCCGTCGGTGACGGTGATGGTGCAGAATTCGCGCGGCGTGCCGTTTGCCGCGGCGACGCCCTTCTTGACCACCTGGGCCTGGCGCATCAGCGAAATGTTGCAGGGCGCCGCCTCGTTCCAGCAACTCGCCACGCCGACCAGCGGCTGATCGATTTCGTCCGATGAGAGCCCCATCGCGTACAGATAGGACCGATGCGGTGCCCGGGCCGGGCCCTGGGTGACGTGGCGGCTCGGCAGCTTGCTTTTCGAAAAGGTCTTGGCGTCCATTATCAGTCCTGAAACGTCCGGTTGCCCGGCAATTCTGCAATATTGTCTTGTCTGTCGCGACGATGAGCGGGGTGCGCCCGGTTTGTGGCGGGAAATGGGCAATTCTCCACCCTACCGATATAGCGCATAGCTTACTTAAAAAGTGTTGCGAAATGGTCACATTTGCCGGCCGGATGCAGGCACCGCCGGCGCGCTCAGGGCCGTCGCGAACCCTCTTCCGCCTTGGCGATCAGCGAGGCCGCCACCGACGCGCCGATCAGGATGGCTGTGACGGCGAGCGCGATGGTCGCCGGTATTTCCACCTGGTGGACGAGCAACATCTTCGCACCGATGAACATCAGCACCAGCGACAGACCGGTCTTCACATAGCGAAAATCGCGCATCATGCCCGAAAGCACGAAAAACAGCGCCCTCAGGCCCATCACGGCGAAAACGTTGGACGAGAACACGATGAACGGATCGTTGGAAACGGCGAGCACCGCCGGAATCGAATCGACCGCAAACACCAGATCGGTCAGTTCCACGGTGACCAGCACAACGAACAGCGGCGTCATGAGCAGCACGCCGTTGCGCACGGTGAAGAAACGCGCGCCGTCATAATCGTCGAGCACCCGTCCCGAACGTTGCAGGCAGCGGACGATGCGGCTCTTTCCCGGATCGACGGGCACGTCGCCCGAACGCAGCATCTTGAAGCCGGAATAGACCAGCAGCGCGCCGAGCGCGACACCGACCAGATGGAACCGGTCAACCAGGTGGACGCCGGGCACGATGAGCGACAGGCGCATGACGACCGCGCCGACTATGCCGTAGAACAAGACCCGGTGCTGTGCCTCCTGCGGAACCCGGAAATGATTGAAAATCAGGGCGATGACGAAAATGTTGTCGAGCGACAGCGCCTGCTCGAGCAGATAGCCGGTGGCGAATTCGGAGGCGCGCCTTGTTCCGGCGGCCATCAGCACCAGTGCGGCGAACAGCACCGCCATGGCGACATAGGCGGCGACCGTGACCAGCGCCTCGCGCGTGTTGATGACACGGGCATGCCGGTGCAGGACGAACAGGTCGACAAACAACACCAGGGCGACGAAGGCGAGAAAGCCCGGCCACAACATTCCGGTCGCTGTCATGAAAGCGGCTTCGGTCGCGCGGCGTCGAGCGCATTGTCGAGCGAACCGACATCACAGGCAACGCCTTGCCTGCCAGAGGGGCCCGGTTCGGACTACGGCTGATATAGGCGTCGCCGGCTGCGCTTGCAACAAGAAGCCCGACCGTCTTGTCGACGGCCGGGCTCGAGGTCCTGTGTGAGTATCAGAACGCGATCAGTGGATCTTGACGAGCTGGTACTTGCCGTCCTTGATCACCTGTTCCTTGTAGGAACCGTTGGTTTCGCCAACTTCGTTGAACTCGACATTGGTGGCGCCGACATAGTCGATATCACCGCCGCCGGCCAGGATCTTCAGGGCCTTGTCGAGTTCGCCCGGCATGATCTTTTCGCCCGGCGCGTTGACCACATCCATCACCTTGGCCTGGATCGCACTGCGATCGGCCGAACCCGCCGCCTGAATGGCCAGAGCGATGATGGCCGCGGAATCATAGGCCTCGGGGATGAAGGGGCCGGTCGCCTGCAGCCCGGCGGCTTCCGCCAGTTGCCGGAACATGGCGCCGCCTTCCGATTCGCCGCCCGGCAGGGTCGTCGTCAGGCCCTCGGCACCGTCGCCGAGCGCCTCGATCAGGGAATCGCCGACCATGCCGTCGGAGCCGAAGAAACTGTCGAAAGCACCGGTGTCGAGTGCCGTCTGCATGATGCCCTTGCCGCCCTGGTCGACATAACCGAAGATCACCAGGTCGTTGGCGCCGGCCGCGGCGAGCGCCGCCACCTCGGCCGAGTAGTCGGCCTTGCCATCTTCATGGGCGGCCGAAATCGCGATCTTGCCGCCGGCGGCCTGGAAAGCGTTGCCGAAGGATTCGGCCAGCCCCTTGCCGTAGTCGTTGTTGGTGTAGGTCACCGCGACCGTGTCGATGCCCTTGCCCCTGATGATGTCGGACAGAACCTGGCCCTGGCGAGCGTCCGACGGCACGACGCGGAAGAAATTGCCCTTGTCGTCAATGGTGGTCAGCGCCGGCGACGTGGCCGACGGCGAAATCATCACCAGCCCGTTGGGCACGGCGACATTGTTGGTCACGGCCACCGTGACGCCCGAACAATCGGCGCCCATGATGGCAGCGACATTGTCCGACGTCACCAGGCGTTCGGCCGCGGCCGTCGCGGCCGCCGAATCCACACAGGTACTGTCGGCGCGGACGGCCTCGATGGTCTTGCCGTCGAGCAGCGCATGGCTGTCGGACACTTCCTTGAGCGCCAGTTCCGCCGAGGCGGCCATGGGCGGCGTCAGCGATTCAATCGGTCCGGTGAAGCCGAGCAGAACGCCGACCTTGATCGAACCGTCCTGCGCATAGGCCGCGCCCGACAGCATGGTCGCGGCCAGCGCGGCAATGATGGATTTCTTCATTGTTTTCTCCCTGTTTTCTCCCGGAAACGCGGCTCGAACTCGCGCGCTACCGGTGCTGTCCCTGCCCCTTCGGGTAGGCATGCGCGGACATTAGCCGGACGCCAAACGCCAGGCAAATCCATTCATGCCGCACCGTTAATTCAGTGGATCGAAGTCGCGTGTCAGCCGGCCTCGCCGAGCCGGGCCTGGGCAGCGGCCAGTTTCTCGGACTGTTCGCTCAGCGCCGCCAGTTTCTCGCGCTCGCCTTCGACGATTTCCGGCTTCGCATTGGCGACGAACTTCTCGTTCGCAAGCTTCCTGGAAATCTTGTCGATGTCCTGCAGAACCTTGTCGCGGGCCTTCGCCAGCCGTGCGCGCTCGGCATCCAGGTCGATCAGGTCGCCAAGCGGCAGGCAGGCCGTCGCCTCGCCGACGACGATCTGCGCCGAGCCTTTCGGTGCTTCCGTCTCCAGCACGATGTCGGTCACCCGCGCCAGGCGCTTGATCGCCGGATCGTGACGCAACAGCCGCTGGCATGTCTCGTCGGAAGCGCCGACCACCACCAGAGGCGCCTGAGCCGACGGCGGCACGTTCATCTCGGCGCGCACCGAACGCAGTCCGGAAACCAGTTCGATCAACCAGTTGATTTCGTCGGCCGCCGCCTCGTCCTCAAACGAGGCCACGGGCCATGCGGCATGGCAGAGCAGCCCGTCGCGTGCCGCCGTGCGCTCCCACAGCGCCTCGGTCATGAACGGCATGAACGGATGCAGGAGCTTGTAGATCTCGTCGAGCACGTAGGCCGCGCAGGCCTGCGCCTCCTTCTGCGCCGCCTCGTCGCCGCCGCCGAAGACCGGTTTCAGCAGTTCCAGATACCAGTCGCAGAACAGGTTCCAGACGAAACGGTAGGCCGCGCCCGCCGCCTCGTTGAAACGATAGGTGTCGATGCCGTCGGTGACCTCGCCAATGGCGCGCGACAGTTCGGTCAGGATCCAGCGGTTGATCTGCAGTTTTGCCGCCTCCGGCTCGAAAGCGGCGTCACGGGCAACGCCGTTCATCTCGGCGAAGCGCGTCGCGTTCCACAGCTTGGTGCCGAAATTGCGGTAGCCGGCGACCCGGCTCGGGTCGAGCTTCACGTCCCTGCCCTGCGCCGCCATGATCGACAGCGTGAAACGCAGCGCGTCGGCGCCGTATTCGTCGATCAGTTCGAGCGGGTCGATGACGTTGCCCTTCGACTTCGACATCTTCTGACCGTCCTTGTCGCGCACCAGCGCATGCACGTAGACGGTGTGGAACGGCTCGGTCTCCATGAAGTGGAGGCCCATCATCATCATGCGCGCGACCCAGAAGAAGATGATGTCGAAACCGGTCACCAGCACGTCGGTCGGGTAGTAGGTCGCAAGCTCCGGCCGCTTGTCGGGCCAGCCGAGCGTCGAGAACGGCCAAAGCGCCGAGGAAAACCACGTGTCGAGCACGTCCTCGTCGCGGATCAGGATCTCGCCCGGCTTGAAGTTGTCGAGCTTGTCCTGCACCCAGGCCTTCCACGGGCCTTCGAGCGCCAGATAGTATTCGACCGCCGCGTCAAGCGCCGCCTCCTCGTCCTTCTCGACGAAGACATGGCCGTCGGGGCCGTACCAGGCGGGAATCTGGTGGCCCCACCACAATTGCCGCGAGATGCACCAGGGCTGGATGTTCTCCATCCATTCGAAATAGGTCTTCTCCCAGTTCCTCGGCACGAATTTCGTGCGGCCCTCGCGCACGCTCTCGATCGCCGGCTTTGCCAGCGTGGCGGCGTCGACATACCACTGGTCGGTCAGGTAAGGCTCGATCGGTACCCCGCCGCGGTCGCCATGGGGCACCATGTGGCGGTGCGGCTCGACGAAATGCAGGCAGTCGATCTCCTCCATCTTGGCGACGATCTCGCGGCGCGCGGCGAAGCGCTCCATGCCGTCGAGTTCGTCGAGCACCTCGAGCAGCTTGCCCTCCTGCTCAAGGCCTTCAAGGAACGCCTCGTTGTCCTTCAGCGTGATGTCGCCGGCCGTGGTCATGATGTTGATCATCGCCAGGTCGTGGCGTTTACCGACCTCGAAATCGTTGAAATCGTGCGCCGGCGTCATCTTCACCGCACCGGTGCCGGCCTCCGGATCGGGATATTCGTCGGCGACGATCGGCATGCGGCGCCCGACCAGCGGCAGGATGACATATTTACCGACCAGCGACCGATAGCGCGGATCGTCGGGATGCACGGCGACGCCGCTGTCGCCCAGCATGGTTTCCGGCCTTGTGGTGGCGACGACGAGATAGTCGCGCGTCTCGGTGCCGGCCGGCTCGCCGTCGGAAGGCTTCCAGTCGCGCTTTTCGCCGGCCTCGCCGAGCACATAGGGATGCTCGTAGGTTTCGCCGTCCGCCAGCGGATAGCGGAAGTGCCACAGATTGCCGTCGGTCTCCACCTGCTCGACCTCCAGGTCGGAGATCGCCGTCAGCAGCTTCGGGTCCCAGTTGACCAGCCGCTTGTCCTTGTAGATCAGGCCCTGCTTGTAGAGCGTGACGAAGACCTCCAGGACCGCCTTCGACAGGCCGTCGTCCATGGTGAAGCGCTCCCGGTCCCAGTCGCAGGACGCGCCGAGCCGGCGCAACTGGTTGAAGATCAGCCCGCCGCTCTCGTCCTTCCACTCCCACACCTTGTCGACAAACGCCTCGCGGCCGAGATCGCGGCGGTGGATCTGGCGCTCCATCAACCGCCGCTCGACAACCATCTGCGTGGCGATACCGGCATGGTCCATGCCCGGCTGCCACAGAACATTCCTGCCGCACATGCGCTTGTAGCGGATCAGCACGTCCTGCAGCGTGTTGTTGAGCGCGTGGCCCATATGCAGCGAGCCGGTGACATTGGGCGGCGGAATGACAATGCAGTAGGGATCGGCGCCGGCGCTCGCGCCCGCCCCGGCGGCAAAGGCGTCGCTGTCAGCCCATTTCTTCGCTATCTGCGGTTCGACGCTGGCCGCGTCGTAGGTCTTGTCGAGCATCGGGAAATCCGTGGATCACAGGTCTGGCTGCGCTGGCGCCCGTGTAAATCGGATGGCGGGTGCCAAGTCAACCACATGCGCACGACAGGCGCACGCCAGCCGCAAAGGCGCCGGCCCGCGGAAGCGCGATACCCGCTTTGGCCGGCCTACGGGAACCGCTGGCGCGACTTCGCCGTCGCTAGAACCTTGTTGCCCGAACCGAGCGCGATGACGCTGATCTCGTAGGTATGCGGGCTCGGCGGACACGGTCCCTTGTAGCGGAATGCGCCATAGGGAAGATCGCCATTGCCCTTCCACGTCACCGTGCCGCCACCGTGATTGAATGTCGGCTTGTTCAGGTCGACCATCTTGAACTTCAGTTTCCTGGTTCCGTCGGGCACGTTCTTCACCGTGATCGGCGGCGATTTCGAATCGTTGCAGTTCTTCGTCGGGCCCCATTTGAAGCTCATCGACATGGCAAACGCCGGTGAGGCAAGGCCGACAACGGCAAGGGCGGCAAAAACGGCGATGATTTTTCGCATGGACAGCTCCACGTGTCGACAGATCCAGATGAGAGTACCGCCTCTTGCCGCATCGAAACAACCACCGGATGCGCGATCGGGCCCGTTTTTGCTTGAACAATCGCATCTTCGCGTGGAAAATGCCGGCCAAACGGCCGAGAACGGCATATCTGAAGGGTAGCTTCGCCGATATTTATCTTTAAAAAAATAATATAACTCACGAAATATATTGAGAATATCGGCTTTTTCGGTTGCATGGGACAAACCACAACAGCCGGCCGCGGGAAAACGGGGAAAAGCGGTGAAATTCGACAATCCAGTCCATCTCGATCTGAAATCGATTGACGAGTTCGCCCGCGGACTGCCGGCGCGTGCGCGGATGATGCTGTCGGTTGTCGCCAATCTGCCACGCGGTACGCTGACCGTGCGCACGCCGGAAGGCCGGGTGGCCCGCATCGGCGGCAAGGCGCCCGGCCCCGAGGCGCAGATCGTGCTCAACAACTGGAAACTGCCGCAACGCGCCTTTGCCGGCGGCACGATCGGCGTTGCCGAATCCTACATGGACGGCGACTGGGAGAGCCCGGACGTCACCTCGCTTCTGGAACTGTTCGTCATCAACCAGGAACAGGGCGACCGCCTGGCCGGCGCCGCCAACTGGTTCGTCAACGCCATCCAGCGCATGCGCCACTGGCTGAACGAGAATACCCGCACCGGCTCCAAGCGCAACATCGCCGCCCACTACGATCTCGGCAACGCCTTCTACAAGCAATGGCTCGATCCGAGCATGACCTATTCGTCGGCGCTGTTCGGCGGCGGCGCGAACGATCTGGAGTCGGCGCAGAACGCCAAATACCGGGCGCTCGCCCGCGATACCGGCATCGGGCCCGGAGACCACGTGCTGGAGATCGGCTGCGGCTGGGGCGGTTTCGCCGAATTCGCCGCCCGCGAGATCGGCTGCAAGGTGACGGGGCTGACGATCAGCCGCGAACAGCTCGAATTCGCCCGCCAGCGCATCCACAAGGCCGGACTTGCCGACCGGGTCGAGTTCAAGTTCCAGGATTATCGCGACGAAACCGGCACATACGATCACATCGCCTCGATCGAGATGTTCGAAGCCGTCGGCGAGAAATACTGGCCGGTGTTCTTCGGCAAGGTCCGCGACTGTCTCGAACCCGGCGGCACCGCCGGCCTGCAGATCATCACGATCAACGAGAAATCCTATCCGCACTACCGGCGCCAGCCCGATTTCATCCAACGCTACATCTTTCCCGGCGGCATGCTGCCGACGCCGGAGATCGTGAAACGTCTCGGCGCCGAGCATGGCCTGGCGCAATTGAGGGAACGCGTCTTTCCGCAGGATTACGCCCGCACGCTGGCCGAGTGGCGCGGCCGTTTCTGGACGGCATGGCCCAACATCTCGCGACTTGGCTTCGACGAGCGCTTCAAGAAAATGTGGGAGTTTTACCTCCACTACTGCGAGGCGGGCTTCCGCGCCGAATATATCGATGTCCGCCAGGTGGTGATGAAGGCCGAGTAGGCCGGCTCACAATCCCATCTCGGCGCCGATCCCCAGCCCGGTGTGGTCAATCACCTCGCGCAGCGCGAAACTGGAATTGATCTTGATGACATGCGGCATTGCCGACAGCCACTCCTTGTGGATGCGTTCGTAGTCGGCGAGGTCGCGCGCCGCCACCCGCAGCAGATAATCGTACTCGCCCGACATCAGATAGCATACCAATACGTTCGGGCAGCGCTTCACCGAGGCTTCGAACTCGGCGAGCACCTTCTCCGACTGCCCCGACAGCGACATATGGACGATGACCGTCACGCCGTGGCCGAGCGCCGCGTTGGAAAGCCGCGCGTGATAACCGCGGATGACGCCGTTCTTCTCGAGAATGTCGAGCCGGCGCGAACAGGCCGATTGCGACAGGCCGACCGTTTCGGCCAGCACTGAATTCGACACGCGACCGTTCTTCTGCAGCGCATTGAGAATCGCGATATCAATCCTGTCCAGAGCCATGGATCGAACCTTTCGGTATAAAGTCGCATGATCACGCAAGATTCTTCGAAAATTGTAAAGATGGACGGTCGGATTCGCAAACACATTCGATCCCAGACATGATTGAATCGCGCCAATCAACGAATCTGCCGCCCAGGGAGAGCAAAGAGATGCGCGTCGGATGCCCCAAGGAAATCAAGAACCACGAATATCGCGTCGGCCTGACGCCGGGATCCGTGCGCGAATATGTCGCCCACGGCCATGACGTCGTCGTCGAGAGCGGCGCCGGTCTCGGTATCGGCGCCGACGACGGAACCTACCAGGCCGCCGGCGCAAAGGTGGTGCCGACTGCCGCCGACGTGTTCGCCCAGGCCGACATGGTGGTCAAGGTCAAGGAACCGCAGCCGTCGGAATGGGTGCAGTTGCGCGAAGGCCAGATTCTCTACACCTATCTGCACCTGGCGCCCGATCCGGAACAGACCAAGGGGCTGGTCGATTCCGGCGTGACAGCGGTTGCCTATGAGACCGTTACCGACGACCGCGGCGGCCTGCCGCTGCTGGCGCCGATGTCGGAGGTTGCCGGCCGCCTGTCGATCCAGGCCGGCGCAACCGCGTTGCAGAAGGCCAATGGCGGCCGCGGCGTGCTGCTCGGCGGTGTGCCCGGCGTGCTGCCGGCCAAGGTCGCCGTCATCGGCGGCGGCGTCGTCGGCCTCAACGCGGCCAAGATGGCGATCGGCCTTGGCGCCGATGTCACCATCATCGACCGTTCGATCCCGCGCCTGCGCCAGCTCGACGACATCTTCAACGGCCGCGTCCACACCCGCTACTCCACCGTCGAGGCGCTGGAGGACGAATGTTTTTCGGCGGACGTTGTCGTCGGCGCCGTGCTCATTCCGGGCGCCGCGGCGCCGAAGCTCGTCACCCGCGAGATGCTGTCGGGCATGAAGAAAGGATCGGTCCTCGTCGACGTCGCCATCGATCAGGGCGGTTGCTTCGAGACCTCCAAGCCGACCACCCATGCCGAGCCGACCTATGTCGTCGACGACATCATCCACTACTG
This sequence comes from Rhizobiaceae bacterium, assembly GCA_041397625.1. GTDB lineage: Bacteria > Pseudomonadota > Alphaproteobacteria > Rhizobiales > Rhizobiaceae > JAWKWH01. The sequence goes on along the minus strand of JAWKWH010000002.1, from coordinate 145,448 downwards.
CGTCGCCAACATGCCGGGCGCCGTTCCGGTCACCTCGGCGCAGGCATTGAACAACGCCACGCTGCACTACGGTTTGCAGCTGGCCGACAAGGGCATGAAGGCGCTGGTCGATGACCCGCATCTCAGAAACGGCCTCAACGTCCATCGTGGCAAGATCACCAACAAGCCCGTCGCCGACGCGCTTGGCTACGAGATGACCGAGCCGAAGGCCGTACTGGCTGCGTAATCAGTAAGTAGCGTTTGTTGCGAGTACCTCCCGAAGAAAACTGAGCCCGCCGGATCTCCTCCCCGGCGGGTTTTTTTGTGAGGAACGTCACGCGCGTTCGATGCGGCAATGATAGCAGTTGAACTCGGCTGACCGCATGTGGAGATAGGCGACATCGTCCCGGTCCAGCATGGCGGCGGCCGCCGCCGGTATGGCGCCGGTGTTCACGACCTGCGCGGCCTCGTAGTTGATCCAGTGGTTGTCGCGGTAGCCGCGCAAAATGAAGCGGCGGTCCGGACCATACATGGCCGGCACATTTGCACCGGAAGCAGCGCGTTCGCATTCGTGGGCGTGCAGAAAGATCGGCCCGGTTTCCGCATAGGGTTGTTCGGTCTCGAAAGGTCTGTGCGCTAGTATCAAATAGTCTTCGCCAGCCTCGACCGGTTTCAGGCAATGCCGGCACGGTACGCCCTGCCCGTCCGAAACGGCTTTTTCCGGCAGGTTGTCGTAGGCGTCGGGTCCGCCGCGCTGGATGGCGCGCACTTGGTCGGTGTTTAGGGCGACGAAACGGATGGCCATCGGTGATCTCCCGCGTTGGAGTACAAGTCTGCGATGCGCGGACTTGTCTCAAGGAGCGGGACGATCAGCCACCCGATTCATGCTACCCAAGACGATGATACGTCAGGAATGCTTCTTGCGCAGCGCCGCCTTCATTGCCTTGCAGGTTCCCTTGGGCACCAGCTTGAATGAAGCAGGATCGTAGTCGACGGTCGACTGGCCGGCGCATTCGTGGACACCGCTGGCGCAATCGTTCTGGCCGCGAAGCGCGACCCCGTAGCACTTTTCCGTGGCGGCGGCCTTGGCCGGCGCGATCCCGGTCGACGACAAGCCTGCCAGCGCCGTCGCGACCGCGGCTGCCAGCATCGTGGCGGAGCCGGAAGCGGAGTTTGCCATTGGAATTCTCCCTTGATCGGACCGCCCGACCTTCGGCGGGCCGCCGATCAATGGGAAATCAAGCCTGTGTGAGAGCAATCGGGCTCAGCCCGGGGCAGCCGGGCCGAGCATATCAACGCCGTATTCAGCGCCGTGATCGAGGATCGTGGTCCACAGCGTTTCGGCGTAACCGGCAAAAACGAGGATGTTGAAGGCATCATCTCCGTCGCGCCAGACATTGACCGGCATGTGCGCGACCAGCGTTGCCGCCGTGCCGCCTATGCCGAAGACGTCGGGATGCAGGTCGATCGACAGCAGTTTGGCAAGGCAGTCGCGAACGCGCGGCCCGGCGACCCTGATCAGCGCCCGACCGCCCGACTGGTCGCTCACCGAGGCGCTTGGGGCGAAGGCCGTTTTGAGTTCATCGAGCTGCCTCGCGCCCGCCACCGGCGTCAGCGCGTAAAACTGATCCGGACCGGACCAGATCATGATGCAGCCGCCGCTGCCCGCGACTGCCCCCGGCGTGTCGCCCGGATCGGCGCCGAACAGGGCCCTGGCGGTCTTGCGCATCGCCGCCGCCCGGCCACGCCGCGCCATGACCAGGAAAAGCCGGAAGCTACGGATTTCACGCATCGCGATACCGGCTTTGCCTTCGCTCGCACCGTGGCGGCCGGTGGTCGCGACGGCTTCCAGAGGGCTCGAGACATGCCAGACGGGATCAGCCACGTTGCCGCCCTCCGTCGGGATCGTAGAAGGCCGGACCGGCGATCTCGCAGTCGCAAGCGGTATTGCGCAGCGGGTCGCGGACAGTGACGATCTCGCCGATGCGCTCGCGCCCGCGCGCGACGAGACCAAGGCCGAGATACTGGCCGAACACCGGCGAGAATCCGACCGAGGTGACATAGCCGTCATCGGTATCCGGGCCCGGTTGTGCTCCCTTTGCAAATACGTGCCCGCCGGAGAACAGCCGGCCCGATTTTGCTACCGGTTTCAGCCCGACCAGGACCTGCCGGCCGGGATCGATCAGCGCTTCGCGCCCGGCCATGACGCGGCCGATATAGTCCTTCTTTGCCGACATCATGCGCCCGAGGCCGAGATCGCCGGCCGTGGTCGTGCCGTTGAGTTCGGCGCCGGCCGCATGCCCCTTTTCGAGGCGCATGACGCCGAGCGCCTCGGTCCCGTAGGGAGTAATTCCCAAAGGTCCGCCCACCCGCATCAGGTTTTCGGCCAGCGCTTCACCGAAACCGCGCGGCACGGAAATCTCGAAGGCCAGTTCGCCCGAAAACGATATGCGGAACAGTCGCGCGGTAAAATCGGCGCCGCGCAAATGCACCTCGCCCGCGCCCATGAACGGAAAGGCCTCGTTGGAAATGTCCTCGGACGGATCGAGAATGTCGCGCAAAACCTCGCGCGTCTTCGGCCCGGCGATGGAAAACTGCGCCCACTGGTCGGTCGCCGAGGCAAGCTGCACGTCGAGTTCCGGCCACAGCACCTGGCGGCAGAACTCCAGATGCTGCATCACCAGCGCAGCGTTAGCCGTTGTGGTGGTCATGAAATAATGGTCTTCGGCGAGCCGAGCCGTGGTGCCGTCATCCATCACCAGCCCGTCCTCGCGCAGCATCAGCCCGTAACGTGCCTTGCCGACGGCGAGCGTCGAGAAGGTGTTGATGTAAACGCGGTCGAGGAAGGCGCCGGCGTCCGGCCCCATCACGTCGATCTTGCCGAGCGTGGAGACGTCGCAGAAGCCGACGCCGTTGCGCACGGCGAGTACCTCGCGGTTGACGCTTTCGAGCCATGTCTTCTCGCCGGGCAGCGGATACCACTGCGCCCGCTTCCATGCGCCGACATCGACGAACGCCGCGCCGCGCGCCGCCGCCCAGCGATGCGACGGCGTCAGCCGCACCGGTTGGAAATTCTCGCCGCGATGATGACCGGCAAAGGTGCCGATCGCAACCGGCACGTAGGGCGGGCGGTAGATCGTCGTGCCGGTCTCGGAGATCGTCCGGCCGCTGATCCCGGCCATGATCGCAAGGCCGTTGACGTTCGATGTCTTGCCCTGGTCGGTGGCCATGCCGAGCGTGGTGTAGCGCTTCAGGTGTTCGACCGAACTGAAACCCTCGGTGTCGGCCAGCCTGATGTCGGCGACGGTGACGTCGTTCTGCTGGTCGACGAAGGCCTTGCCCTTTCCGCTCACATGCCAGAGCGCGGTCAGCGCATAGGTGTCGGTGCCCGCCCGCGCGGCCTGGCCCGCCTTGCGCGCATGGCCGGTCGCCCCGGCTGCCTCCACGCCGGCCTCGTGACCGCCCGCCAGGCAATCGGAGAGCGAAAAATCGCCGTTGGCGGCGCCGGCAACCGTCATGCCGGCTGGACAGTCGCCGGGTACGAAGGCGGCGATATCGTCGCGCCAGACCGGCCGGCCGCGCTGGTTGCAGGTGAGCCCCACCGCCGGGTTCCAGCCGCCGGAAACAGCCAGGCAGTCGGCCTCAACCACCGCCGTGCCGCCATCCTTCAGCGCCACCTTGGCTTTGGAGATGCCGCCGCGCCCGCCGGTGACGTCACCGACCACGCCATGCAGCACCCTGAACCCGCCCGCTCTGCCCCGCGCAAGATACTCGGTCGGCAGTTCGTCGCGCGCATCGATGACGGCGGCAATTTCGATGCCGGCGTTCAGGGCCGCGTCGACGGTCTTCCAGCCGTCGCTGTTGTTGGTGAAGAGCGCGATGCGCCTGCCCGGCACCGCGCCGAAGCGGCCGAGATAGGTGCGCGCGGCGGACGCCATCATGACGCCGGGCCGGTCATTGTTGGCAAAGGCGACCGGCCGCTCGATCGCGCCCATGGCGACGATGCAGCGCTTCGCCACAACCCGCCACAGGCGCTGGCGCGGCTCATGCGCCGGCGGCGTCGGCATATGGTCGTTGACCCGCTCGACGACGCCGTAGGTGCCGCCGTCATAGGCGCCGAACACCGCCGAGCGCAGCATCAGCCGCACATTGTCCATCGCCGCGAGCTCGGCGAGCGCGCCGGCCAGCCATTCGGCGCCGGACATTCCGCCGATGACGGCGTCATCGGAAAGCAGACGGCCACCGGCAATAAAATCCTCTTCCGCCAGGATTACACGCGCACCCGCCCTGCCCGCGGCAAGCGCGGCCGAAATGCCAGCAGGCCCCGCGCCGGCGACCAGCACGTCGCAATGCGCCCAGGCCTTCTCGTAATGGTCGGGATCGGGCAGTTTGGCGGTGTCGCCGAGCCCGGCGGCGCGCCTGATCATCGGTTCGTAGACCGCCTCCCAGAACCGCGCTGGCCACATGAAGGTCTTGTAGTAGAAACCAGCGACGAAGAACGGCGCGCCGAGCTGGTTAATCGCCAGCAGATCGCGCTTCAGCGACGGCCAGCGGTTCTGGCTTGCCGCCTCGAGCCCGTCATAGAGCTCGGTCGTGGTCATGCGGCTATTGGCTTCGCGCCGCGCGCCGCTGCGCAGTTCGGCCAGCGCGTTCGGCTCCTCCGAACCGGCGGTCAGAATGCCGCGAGGCCGGTGATATTTGAACGATCGGCCGACCAGCCGGACGCCGTTGGCGATCAGTGCCGAGGCCAGCGTGTCGCCGACGTACCCGGTATGGGTCGCGCCGTCGAACGTGAACGACAGCGGTTTCATCCGGTCGACGATCCCGCCTTCGGCAAGCCGGTGGGTCTGCGTTGTCGCCATCAGCGCTCGCCCCTCCCGGCTTTTACGGCGGCGGTGGCGCCCGGCGCCGGTTCGACAGTATGGATCTCATGCGTGCGGGTGTCGCGTTCAACGGTGAGCCAGACGCGGCAGCCGCCCGAATGGTACCACCATTCGCGCATGACGCCGGCAACGTTGTCGCGCAAATAGACATAGTCGTGGAAGCTGTCGTGCAGCGCCCGCGCATCGCCGTCCGCCGCATCTGGACGCACCGGTGCGGCATCGCCGAGATAGGTGAACTCGCTGGCATCGCGTTCGCCGCAGAAGGGACAGGCAAGTCGCATCTACCGCCTCAATGCAGGTTGGGCTGGGCGCCGGCGCCCTTTTCGTCGATCATGGCGCCGCGCGCGAAGCGGTCGAGCCGGAAGCGTGCCGCTTCCCCGTGCGGTTCGTCGCGGGCGATCAAATGGGCAAAGGTCAGGCCCGAGGCCGGCGTCGCCTTGAAGCCGCCATAGCACCAGCCGGCATTGAGATAGAGGCCGTCGACCGGCGAGAAATCGATGATCGGCGAACCGTCCATCGACATGTCCATGATGCCGCCCCATGAGCGCAGCAGGCGGATGCGGCCGATCATCGGCAGGATCGCCATTCCGCCCTCGCACACATCCTCGACCACCGGCAGGTTGCCGCGCTGGGCATAGGAATTGTAGCCGTCGATGTCGCCGCCGAAGACGAGGCCGCCCTTGTCGGACTGGCTGACGTAGAAATGGCCGGCGCCGAAGGTGATGACGCCCGGCAGCAGCGGCTTGATGCCTTCGGAGACGAAGGCCTGCAGCACATGGCTCTCGATCGGCAGCCGGAAGCCGGCCATGGCGGCAAGCAGCGACGAACTGCCGGCGACCGCCATGCCGACCTTGCCGGCGCCAATCTTGCCGCGCGTCGTCTCGACGCCGGCGATGCGGTCACCCTCGCGGCAGAAGCCCGTCACCGCGCAATTCTGGATGATATCGACGCCGAGCTCGCTTGCGGCGTGGGCATAACCCCAGACGACCGCGTCGTGGCGGGCGGTGCCGCCGCGGCGTTGAAAAAGCCCGCCCTGGATCGGAAAGCGGGCATTGTCGAAATCAAGGAACGGCGCCATGCGCCGCAGTTGCACGGCATCAAGCAATTCGGCATCGATGCCGTGGATGCGCATCTGGTTGCCGCGCCGGGCGAAGGCGTCGCGCTGGCCGTCGGAATGGAAGAGGTTGATGATGCCGCGCTGGCTGACCATCGTATTGTAGTTCAGGTCCTGCTCCATGCGTTCCCACAGCTTCATGGAGAGCTCGTAGAAACCGGTGTTGCCCGGCAGCAGGTAGTTGGAGCGGATGATCGTGGTGTTGCGGCCGGCATTGCCGCCGCCGATCCAGCCCTTTTCGACAACGGCGACGTTGGTGATGCCGAATTCGCTCGCCAGGAACCAGGCGGTGGCGAGCCCGTGGCCGCCGCCGCCGATAATGACCACGTCGTAATGGTCCTTCGGCGAGGCGTCGCGCCAGGTGCGCTGCCAGCCGCGATGGCCGCCAAACGCATGCTTGACCAGCGCGAAAACCGAGTATTTCGGATTCATCCCACCTGCCCGTTGCGAGCCGCGTTGCGCGGCCATGCAAGCCTAACTGCCACAGGTGGACGTGGCGCGTTGTGTCTAATGCGTCATGACTTTTAAGTCGCCGTGGCGGACCCGCCTTGAAGCGGGGCGCAAAACGCCTATTCCGCCGCCTCGCGGCCGGCGGCAAGCGCCTCGACCCTCGCCGCGCAGAACTTGAACTCCGGTATCTTGCCGAACGGGTCGAGTTGCGGGTTGGTCAGCCGGTTGGCTGGCGCCTCATTGAAGCAGAACGGCACGAACACCATGCCGTCGGCGACCTCGCGGTCGGCGCGCAGCCGCGCGTGGATGGTGCCGCGCCTGGTGGCGATCGAGATCATCTGGCCGGGCTCCATGCCGTTGCGATCGATCTCGCGCGGGTTCATGGCTGCGATACCCTCCGGCTCCAATTCGGCGAGCACGTCGGAGCGCCTTGTCATGGCGCCGGTATGCCAGTGCTCGAGCAGCCGCCCGGTGGTCAGTACCATCGGGTAGTCGGCGTCGGGCACCTCGTCGGGCGCAAGCAGGTCGGCCGGCACCAGCTTGCCCTTGCCGTCGGCGGTGGGGAAACCTTCGCCGAAGATCACCCATTCCGACAAGCCGGTCTTGCTGCTCAGCGGATAGGTGACCGAATCCTCGCCGACAAGCTTGTCCCAGCCGATGCCGCCGAGCGACGGCATCAGCGCAGCCATCTCGTCATAGACCTCATTGACGCCGCCGTATGACCAGTCGAGCCCGATGCTGTTTGCCAGTTCGACGATCAGTTCCCAGTCCTGCCGCGCCTCGCCCGGCAGCGGCAGCGCCGGACGGCCGACCTGCACCTGGCGGTTTGTGTTAGTGTAGGTGCCGAGCTTCTCGGCATGCGCCGAGGCCGGCAGCACCACGTCGGCGTGCCAGGCCGTTTCGGTCAGGAAGATGTCCTGCACGACGAGATGCTCGAGCTTGGCGAAGGCGGCGCGGGCATGCAACTGGTCGGGATCCGACATCGCCGGGTTCTCGCCCATGATGTACATGGCCTTGACCGTGCCCTCGTGGATGGCATCGACGATCTCGACCACGGTCAGCCCGCGCTGCGGGTCGAGAGGCCGTCCCCAGACATCCTCGTATTTCGAGCGGATGTCCTCTGCGCCGACCGGCTTGTAGTCGGGATAGAACATCGGGATCAGTCCGGCATCCGACGCGCCCTGGACATTGTTCTGGCCGCGCAGCGGATGCAGGCCGGTGCCCTGGCGACCGACCTGGCCGGTGATCAGCGCCAGCGCGATCAGGCAGCGGGCATTGTCGGTGCCGTGGGTATGCTGCGACACGCCCATGCCCCAGAAGATGATCGAGCGCTCGGAGGTGGCGTAGGTGCGGGCGACGTTGCGCAGCACCGCGGCTTCGATGCCGCAAACCTCGGCCATCGCCTCGGGTGGGAAGTCCTTCACCTTCTCCTTCAGAGCCTCGAAGCCGGAGACGTTGGCCTGCACGTACTGCTCGTCATAGAGCTTTTCCTCGACGATCACATGCAAAAGCGCGTTCAGCATCGCCACGTCGGTGCCCGGCTTGAACTGCAGCGCGTGGCTGGCATGGCGCATCAGGCCCTGGCCGCGCGGATCCATGATGATCAGCTTCTTGCCGCGCTTTGCCGCCTGCTTGAAATAGGTCGCCGCCACCGGATGGTTCTGGCCGGGCCTGGCGCCGATGACGATGATGCAATCTGCATGCATGGCATCGGTAAACGGCGCCGACACCGCGCCCGAACCGACGCCCTCCAACAGCGCGGCGACGGAGGAGGCATGGCAGAGCCTAGTGCAGTGGTCGACATTGTTGGTGCCGAAACCCTGGCGCACCAGCTTCTGGAACAGATAGGCCTCCTCGTTGGAGCCCTTGGCCGAACCGAAACCGGCCATGGCCGACGGGCCGTCGCGGTCGCGCACTTTCGCCAGCCCGCCGGCGGCGCGCTGAAGCGCTTCCTCCCATGTCGCCTCGCGGAACACGGTCATCGGGTCGACGCCGGTCAGGTCGATATCGGCCGCCTTCGGCGCGTCGTCGCGGCGGATCAGCGGCTTTGTCAGCCGTTCGGGCGAATGTACGTAGTCGAAGCCGAAACGGCCCTTGACGCAGAGCCGGTTCTCGTTGGCCGGTCCGTCGCGGCCGTCGACCTGAACGATCCTGTCGTCCTTGACATAGACCGTGGTCTGGCAGCCGACGCCGCAGAAAGGGCAGACGCTGTCGACCGCGCGGTCGAACGCCTGCACCGCGCGTCTGCGGCCGTCGTCATCCATCAGCGTCTTCTCGTAGAGCGCGCCCGTCGGGCAAGCCTGGACGCATTCGCCGCAGGTGACGCAGGTCGACAGACCCATGGGATCGTGAATGTCGAACACCGGGGCGGAATGGTGACCGCGCCCGCCCATGCCGATCACGTCGTTGACCTGCACCTCGCGGCAGGCGCGCACGCAGGCACCGCAGGCGATGCAGGCGTCGAGATTGACGGCGATTGCCGGGTTGGAGATGTCGTGCTCGCCAGGCTCCGCGGGCGAGAACTTCGACGGCAGCCTGTCTGTTACCGAAATCCCCATCCGGTCGGTCCAGTCCCAGAAGGCGGACTGGTTGTCCGGCCCGTCGTCGCGCGCCGGCATGTCGGCGGCAAGCAGCTCGAACACCATGGCGCGCGCCTTCTCCGAGCGCTCGCCCGCCGTCTTCACTTTCATGCCGCCGGTCGGTTTGCGGATGCAGGAGGCGGCCAGCGTGCGCTCGCCCTCGATCTCGACCACGCAGGCGCGGCAATTGCCGTCGGCGCGGTAGCCCGGCTTGTCGACATGGCATAGATGCGGCAGCGTGTTGCCCTCGCGTTTCGCCACGTCCCATATCGTCTCGCCGGGCGCGGCGGCGACCTCGCGGCCGTCGAGGGTGAAGGTAATATTGGAGGTCATCACAAATCCTCCCGGAAATGCGTCAGCAGGTGGTTGACCGGGTTTGGCGCGGCCTGGCCGAGACCGCAGATCGAGGCATCGCGCATCACCGCTTCGAGATCGCGCAGCGCCTCCTCGTCGAGCGTGTCGCGCTTGAGGAGCTGCACCATCTTCTCCGTGCCGCCGCGGCACGGCGTGCACTGGCCGCAGGATTCGTGCGAGAAGAATTCGAGCAGGTTCCGCGTCACGTCCCTGATCGAATCCCTGTCCGACAGGACGACGACGGCATGGCTGCCGACGAAGGCATTGAGTTCGGCGAGCCGGCCGCCGAAGTCGAGCGGCACGTCGTCCATCGACGCCGGCAGGATGCCGCCCGAAGCGCCGCCCGGCAGATAGGCCTTGAAGCCGTGGCCGTCCACCATGCCGCCGCAATAATCGTCGATCAGCTCGCGTACGGTGACACCGGCCGGCGCCAGCTTGACGCCGGGTTCCCTCACCCGACCCGACACCGACCACGAGCGCATGCCCGGATGGCCTTCCCTGCCCTGGCCGGCGAACCATTCAGGCCCCTTCTCGACAATGTCGCGGATCCACCACAGCGTCTCGACATTGTGGTTGAGCGTCGGTTGGCCGAACAGGCCGACCTCGGCGATGTAGGGTGGGCGGTGGCGCGGCAGGCCGCGCTTGCCCTCGATCGATTCGATCATCGCCGACTCCTCGCCGCAGATATAGGCGCCGGCGCCGCGGCGAAGCTCGATGAAGCCTTGGTCGATGACGCCGGCCTTCTCAAGCGCGGCAATCTCGGTGCGCAGGATTTCGAGCACCGCGGGATATTCGTCGCGCATGTAGAAATAGATGCGCTCGGCCTCGACCGCGTGCGCGGCGACGATCGCCCCTTCGAGCGTGCGGTGCGGGTCGCGCTCCAGATACCAGCGGTCCTTGAACGTGCCCGGCTCGCCCTCGTCGCCATTGATCGTCATCAGCCGCGGCCCGGCATAGGAGCGCACGAATTTCCACTTCGTGCCGGCCGGAAAACCGGCGCCGCCGAGACCGCGCAGCCCGGCGTCCGACAGTTTTGCGATCAGTTCGTCAGCCGAAACCTTGCCATTGCGTACATGTTCGACCAAGGCGTAGCCACCGTCGGCACGATAGGCCTCCAGGCCGGTGTAACCCGGAACGTTGACGCCGGTCTCGCCGTTTACGGCCATGTCGAGCAGCATGTCGACCGTCGCATGGTCGACCTCGCGGTCACCGATACGCGCGGCCGGCGCGGTATCGCAGCGGCCCATGCAGGGCGCGTGGACGACACGGATCTCCGCCGGGTCGGTCCCCGCCTTGAGTCCGTCGATCAGCGCGTCGGAACCCGCCATCATGCAGGAAATGGAATCGCAGACCCGGATCGTCAGCGGCGGCGGCGCGGTCTCGCCCTCCCTGACCACGTCGAAATGGTCGTAGAACGAGGCAACCTCGTAGACCTCCGCCTGGGCGAGACGCATCTCGGCGGCGAGCGCTGCGAGATGGGCGGCGGACAGGCAGCGATACTCGTCCTGGATCAGATGCAGGAACTCGATCAAAAGGTCGCGCCGGCGCGGCCTGTCGGCCAGGAGCGCGCGCACCTCGCACAGCGCCGTCTCGTCGACCTGCCTGCCTCTCGGCGTCTTGCCGCCCTTGCCCCGCCCGGGCCTCAGCGCGCGGCCGCTGCCGACATGTTTGTTCATGGGTGCGATCCTGTCAGGGTTTCGCCGAATGTCAAAGCCTCGGCGGTTGCAGCCCGGCGCTGCGATAGGCGGCGGTCACCGTGTTGGCCATCAGCATGGCGATCGTCATCGGACCCACGCCGCCGGGAACCGGGGTGATGGCGCCGGCGACCTTTTCGGCCTCGTCATAGTCGACATCGCCGACCAGCCTGGTCTTGCCCTCGCCTTTTTCGGGCGCCGGCACCCGGTTGATGCCGACATCGACCACGGTGGCGCCGGGCTTTACCCAGTCGCCCCCGATCATCTGCGGCCGACCGACGGCCGCCACGAGAATGTCGGCTGTGCGACAGAGGCCGGCGAGGTCCTTGGTGCGCGAATGGGCGACGGTTACCGTTGCGTTGGCCTGCAGGAGCAGGTTCATCATCGGCTTGCCGACGATGTTGGAGCGGCCGACGACGACCGCGTTGAGGCCGGAGAGATCCCGGCCGTTGACCTGCTCGATCAGCAGCATCGAGCCCGCCGGCGTACACGGCACCAGCGCCTCCGCCATTTGGCCCGCGCCGAGCCGGCCGACATTGATCAGATGGAAACCGTCGACATCCTTGTCGGCGGAAATCGTCTGGATGATGCGGCCTTCATCGATGTGGCCAGGCAAGGGCAACTGCACCAGGATGCCGTGGATCGCCGGGTCGGCGTTCAATTGTTCGACCAGCGCCACCAGGTCGGCCTCGCTGGTGTCGGCAGCAAGCGCATGCTGTACCGAATGGAAGCCGCACTCCTTCGCTTTCTTGCCCTTCGACGAAACGTAGACCTGGCTTGCCGGATCCTCGCCGACGATAACCACCGCCAGCCCAGGCGTGGTCCCGGTCGTTTCCGTCAGCTCGCCGGCATGGCGCTTGACGCGTTCGACGACATCCGCCGCCAGCGCCTTCCCATCCATCATCTTCGCCAATTCGCGCTATCTCCCTGGAAACTTCCATCTTCCGAACGGTGGACAAATCACTTGTCGCCGGGACATGCTACAGTCAATTCCCGCGGCGCGGGAATTCACATACCGTCATGTCGAAGTCGTTTCTACGGCAGCGTCATTGTCGAATTTGGAAACAATCGCAAGCCGAATTAGCCACCTACCCTCCGGAGAAATGAAATGGCCGAGGTCAAATCCGACATCGAGATCGCGCGCGCGGCGAAGAAACGCCCCATCCAGGAAATCGGCGCCAAACTGGGCATCGGGTCGGAGCATCTGCTTCCCTATGGCCACGACAAGGCCAAAGTGTCGGCAGAGTTCATCCGCTCGGTTCGCGACAAGCAACCGGGCAAGCTCATCCTGGTGACCGCGATCAACCCGACGCCGGCCGGCGAAGGCAAGACGACGACCACCGTCGGGCTTGGCGACGGCCTCAACGCAATCGGCAAGAAGGCCGCAATCTGCATCCGCGAGGCCTCGCTCGGTCCGTGCTTCGGCGTCAAGGGCGGCGCGGCTGGCGGCGGCTATGCGCAGGTCGTGCCGATGGAGGACATGAACCTGCATTTCACCGGTGATTTCCATGCGATCACCTCGGCCCACAACCTGCTTTCGGCGATGATCGACAACCATATCTACTGGGGCAACGCGCTCGACATCGACCAGCGTCGCGTCGCCTGGCGCCGGGTGATGGACATGAACGACAGGGCGTTGCGCGAAATCGTCTGCTCGCTGGGCGGCGTCGCCAACGGTTTCCCGCGTGAGGCCGGCTTCGATATCACCGTAGCCTCGGAGGTGATGGCGATCCTGTGTCTGGCGACCGACCTGAAGGACCTGGAAAAGCGCCTCGGCGACATCATCATCGCCTATCGTCGCGACCGCACGCCGGTCTACGCCCGCGACATCAACGCGCATGGCGCCATGACCGTGCTGCTGAAGGACGCCATGCAGCCCAACCTGGTGCAGACGCTGGAAAACAATCCCGCCTTCGTCCATGGCGGTCCCTTCGCCAACATCGCCCATGGCTGCAACTCGGTCATGGCCACCACCACGGCTCTCCGGCTCGCCGACTACGTGGTCACCGAAGCCGGTTTCGGCGCCGATCTCGGAGCAGAGAAGTTCTTCGACATCAAATGCCGCAAGGCCGGGCTGAAGCCGGCCGCCGCCGTCATCGTCGCAACGGTTCGCGCGCTGAAGATGAACGGCGGGGTCAAGAAGGAGGATCTCGGCGCCGAGAATGTCGAGGCGGTGAAGAAGGGCTGCGCCAATCTCGGCCGGCATATCGAGAACGTCAAGCAGTTCGGCGTTCCCGCCGTCGTCGGCATCAACCATTTCATCTCCGACACCGGTGCTGAGATCGAGGCGGTGACCGACTATGTCGCCTCGCTCGGCGCCGAGGCCATCGTTTGCCGGCATTGGGCCGAAGGGTCGAAGGGCATCACCGAGCTTGCCCACAAGGTTGTCGATCTCGCCGAATCGGGCGCGTCGCAGTTCTCGCCGCTTTATGGCGACGAGATGCCGCTGTTCGAGAAGATCAACACGGTGGTGCAGCGCATCTATCGCGGTTCGGAGGCGATCGCCGACAAGTCGGTGCGCAACCAGCTCCACCAGTGGGAGGAACAGGGTTACGGCAAGCTGCCGATCTGCATGGCCAAGACCCAGTACTCGTTTTCGACCGACCCGAACCTGCGTGGCGCGCCGACCGGGCACACCGTGCCGATCCGCGAGGTACGGCTGTCGGCCGGCGCTGGCTTCATCGTCGTCATCTGCGGTGAGATCATGACCATGCCGGGCCTGCCCAAGGTTCCGTCGTCGGAGAAGATCTATCTCAACGATGACGGACTGATCGAGGGGCTGTTCTGACGGTTCGAACGGGCTCCGATGCCAAGTCCGGAGGACGAAATCGCGGCGGGCGGAACAATTGCCGCGACAGGCGTTTTCAACCAGAGCGATCCTGGTCTATAGCACGGGAATGATTTTGTGCTGCGGCGAAGCCCTGGTCGACATGCTGCCCCGCAAGTCCGAGGCGGGCGAGCCGGCCTATGCGCCCTATGCCGGCGGCGCCAGCTTCAACACGGCGATCGCGCTCGGCCGCCTCGGCGTTCCGACCGGCTTCCTTTCCGGCATCTCGTTTGACCTGTTCGGCCAGTTGCTGGCGCGCACGCTCGCCGACAGCAATGTCGCCATCGACTATACCGCCAGGTCGGAGCGCCCGACCACGCTCGCCTTCGTCGACCTAGTCGACGGCCAGGCGAACTACACATTCTACGGCGAGAATGCCGCCGACCGCATGCTTGGAGAGAGCGATCTGCCGGAAATCGACGATGCCGTCACCGCGCTGCAATTCGGCGCCATCAGCCTCGCCCAGGAACCGTGCGGAACGACCTATGAGGCGCTGATGCGCCGCGAGAGCGGCAAGCGGGTGATCCTGCTCGATCCGAACATCCGGCCGAATTTCATCGCCGATCGCGACAGTCACCTGGCGCGCATGCGCCGCATGATCGCGTTGGCCGACATCATCAAGATTTCCGACGAGGACATGCGCTGGTTCGGCGAAGAGGGCGACACCGATGCGATCGCCGGGCGCTGGCTCGACGCCGGTCCCAGGCTCGTCGTCATCACGGCGGGCGCGGCCGGCATCACCGCTTACTTTCGCGGCGGCAAAGTCCATGCCGACGTCAGGCGCATCGATGTGGTCGACACGGTCGGCGCCGGCGACACATTCAGCGCCGGCCTGATGGCGTCGTTGTGGCGCGACGGCCTGATGTCGACGCAGACATTCGCCGGGTTCGACAAGGAGGCCATCGCGCGCGCGCTCGATCTCGGCACCCGCGCAGCCGCGGTAACCGTGTCGCGCGCCGGCGCCAATCCGCCATGGGCCGACGAGATAGGCTTCTAACCCGCAAACCACTGACTGGAACGCGCCATCATGTCCGATCAGTTCGAGGCGTCGCTGAAAAAACTCCGCGACATTACCCGCCGCACCGGCCCCGCCGACATGCGCCAGGCCTTCGACGCCGATCCCGAGCGCGCAGGCCGCTTCTCGGCCATGCATGGCGACATGCTGCTCGACTACGCCAAATGCGCCGTCTCCGACGAAATCATGGCGGCGCTGTTCGAGCTGGCGCGCGCAAGCGGCCTGGAGGCGCGGCGCGAGGCCATGTTCGCCGGCGAGCACATCAACATCACCGAGAACCGCGCCGTACTGCACACGGCACTGCGCGCGCCGCGCGACATGCCCATCCACACCGACGGCGAACCGGTTTCCGGCGATGTTGCCGAAGTGCTCGACCGCATGGCGGCGTTTGCCGACATGGTGCGCTCCGGCTACACTTCGGGCATCAGCGGCAAGCGTTTCACCGATGTCGTCAACATCGGCATCGGCGGGTCCGACCTCGGTCCGGCGATGGCGACGCTGGCGCTGGAGCCCTACCATGACGGACCGCGCCTGCATTTCGTCTCCAATGTCGACGGCGCCGACATAGCCGATGTGCTCAGGAAGCTCGATCCGGCGACCACCCTGTTCGTCGTCGCCTCGAAGACCTTCACCACCATCGAGACGATGACGAATGCCGAGACGGCGCGGCGCTGGCTGTCGGGCAGGCTCGGCGAGGCCGCCGTCGGCGTGCATTTCGCAGCCGTGTCGACCGCGCTCGACAAGGTGCGCAAGTTCGGCATCGACGAGGAGCGCACCTTCGGCTTCTGGGACTGGGTCGGCGGACGCTACTCGATCTGGTCGGCCATCGGCCTACCGCTGATGATCGCGATCGGCCGCGACGCGTTCCGCGCCTTCCTCGACGGCGGCCATGCCATGGACCGTCATTTCGAGACGACACCACTCCATGAGAACCTGCCGGTGCTGCTCGGCCTCGTCGGCTACTGGCACCGCGAGGTGATGGACTATCCGACCCGCGCCATCGTGCCCTACGACCAGCGCCTGGCGCGTTTTCCCGCCTATCTGCAGCAGCTCGACATGGAATCGAACGGCAAGCGCGTCGGTCTCGACGGCAAGCCGCTCACCCATCGGTCCGGTCCCGTGGTCTGGGGCGAGCCCGGCACCAACGGCCAGCACGCCTTCTTCCAGCTCATTCACCAGGGTACCGACATCATTCCGGTCGAATTCCTAGTCGCCGCGCGCGGCCACGAGCCGGATCTCGACCACCAGCACCGGCTTTTGATCGCCAACTGCCTGGCGCAGTCGGAAGCGCTGATGCGCGGCCGCACCGAACTGGAGGCTGCGGCACAGCTTGCCGAACAGGGCATGGCGCGCAAGGACGCCGCCAGGCTGATCCCGCACAAGACCTTTCCGGGCAACAGGCCTTCGATCACCATCCTCTACGACAAGCTGACGCCGGCAAAGCTCGGCGAACTGATCGCTCTCTACGAGCACCGGGTCTTCGTCGAGGCCTGCCTCTACGGCATCAACGCCTTCGACCAGTGGGGCGTCGAGCTGGGCAAGGAACTGGCGACGGCGCTCTTGCCGGTGGTTGAGCAGCGCTCGTCCTCGGCCAGGCACGACAGCTCGACCCGCAACCTGCTGGCTCAGATCTTCACCTTGCGCGAGAAGCCGGAAAAACGCTGAGAGTTCAGACCGCGATCGTCTCCAGAGCGGCACGCAACGGCCCGTTGAGCGGCATCGCCTTGCGCGTAACCCGGTCGACATAGACGTGAATGAAATGGCCTTCCGCGGCGGCGGCCTCGTCATCGTTGCGGAACAGCCCAACCTCGTAGCGCACCGACGACGAGCCAAGCCTGGCGACGCGGATACCTGCCGTCACCAGGTCGGGAAACACCATCTCGGCGAAATAGCGGCAGCCGGTCTCGACGACGAGGCCGACCTGCTCGCCGGCGCGAAAATCGAGCACGCCCTGTTCGATCAACCATCCATTCACCGCCGTGTCGAACAGCGAATAGTGGACCACATTGTTCATGTGGCCATAGACGTCGTTGTCCATCCACCGCGTCATGATCGGACGGAAGGCGCGGTAGGCGTCGCGCCGCGACGGTTGCGGGCGACCGCTCACAGCGCTGCCCGATAGATCGACAGCGCGTCGGCCTCGCCGACCTCGCGCGGATTGTTGACCAGCAGCCGCGTCTGCTTCATGGCATCGGCGGCCATCTTCGGCAGGTCGGCCTCGCCGATGCCGACCTCGCGCAGCATCGTCTGCAGGCCGAGGCGCCTCGACAGATCCGCGAGCGCCTCGATGAAGGCGGCGCAACGACCCTGCGCACCGCTTTCGTCCGCAAGCGTCGGGAAGGCGTCGGCGGCGATCTCGGCGTAGAGATGGGCCGCCTCCGGCGCATTGAAGCGCAGCACATGCGGCAGCACCAGCGCATTCGACAGGCCGTGCGGCACGTGGAAGGTGCCGCCGATCGGGTAGGCCAGCGCATGGACGGCGGCGAC
This sequence comes from Rhizobiaceae bacterium, assembly GCA_041397625.1. GTDB lineage: Bacteria > Pseudomonadota > Alphaproteobacteria > Rhizobiales > Rhizobiaceae > JAWKWH01. The sequence continues at coordinate 128,066 of JAWKWH010000002.1, read as the reverse complement.
CGGCGAGTTGGCGAAGGCCTGGCCGGCGAGCATTGAGCCGAGCAGCATCGCCCCCCTCGCCTCGATGTCGTTGCCCTCAAACACCGCCGTCTCGATATTGGCCCCGAGCAGCGTCAGCGCCTGGCGCGCCAGCAGCTTCGACAGCGGATTGTTGTTGGCGTTCTTCGACGCGTAGGCCTCGATCGCGTGCACCATGGCGTCGACGCCGGTTGCAGCCGTGATCGCCGGCGGCAGGCCGAGCGTCAGCGCCGGGTCGAGCACGGCGATGTCGGGCAGGATGACCGGTGACGACACGCCGCGCTTCTCCTCGCCGCCGACAGTGATGATCGACACCGGTGTGACCTCGGAGCCGGTTCCCGCCGTCGTCGGCACGAGGACCAGCGGCAGGCGCGGTCCCTTGGCGTTGGCGACGCCCCATGCTTCGTCCAAATCCTCGCGCGAGCCGGCGATGAGCGCGGCGAGCTTGGCGATGTCGAGCGAGGAACCGCCGCCGACGCCGACGACGCCGGTGGCGCCGTGCGACAACGCCCTTTCGGTCGCCCGCGTCAGGGTGGCAAGCGACGGATCGGGCTCGACCTCGGTGAACAGGGCGAGCGCATGGCCGGCACGTTCGAGCGCGGCGATCGCCTTGTCGGCGAGCCCGAGCGCCATGATGCCGGGATCGGTGATGAAGAGGACCCGCTCGCCGAGCAGCCTGCCGGCGATTGTATCGAGCTCGGCCGAACTGCCGGCGCCGAAGCGAACGCTCGGTGTGGTATTGAAGGCGAAAGGCGTCATGGGCGGGCTCCGGTGGTCGGGTAAAGCGTATCTACTAACGGGTTGGCGCAAAAGGCAACATCGCACCGGGCCTGCTCGAATAAGACCGTGATCAGGCGGCCTGTTGTGCTATTCTCGCGACTGTTGCCAGGGAGATTTCCAATGCGACGTCATCTGATCGGCATGGGGGCGGCCGCCTTTTTTCTTGCCCTGGGAGGAAATGCGCACGCGCAACATATTCACTTCAAGAAAGACGGAAGCGGCCTGGAACGGTTGGTAAACTACTTTCTTTCCATCGACTGCAAGCACAGCGATGCGGACAACACGGCGAGCAAGAACACCCTTCGCATCCAGTATCTGGACGACCTCGGCCGTGAACTGGAGGACTTTCATCCCGATTTTGAGAAAAACCGCCGGCTGATCGTCATCGACAGTTGCTCGGTGGACGTCCTCGGATCCCTGTTTACGCCCTGGGAAGACAATTACGAGGGGTGGTTTGGCGCGGAGGTGAACGACGACGCATTGATCCTGCGGCTGAGCATACAGGGCGCGGATGCGTTTCTCATCGACCAGATGAAACTGAGCAAGAGAACCGAGGAAAACGACTACCCCGATGTTGAATGGACCCGGCACTGGGGGTCCAACAACGGCACCGGCTACTGCCTGTCCACCGATCCAAAGGACGGCGAGACGGACTGGCGCGACTATGTCGACAGCCACGGCTGCGTGCCGTGCCTGGATTTCTATCTGGAGAAGGACTCGGTCGGCTCGGTGGTGGAATGCCAGCCGGTCGGCATATGGCACAATCCGCAGCAAGGCGTATGCCGCGACGCCAACGGCAACTATCCGTCCTGGGATGGCGAACTCTCGACGGTAGACGCGATCTGTGCGCAAACCTGCTACCAGAACGCCGATTGTGAAGCCTATGCCTGGGACCCGACCCGAAACTATTGCCAGTATTTCGGCAAGGGCTTTTCCAAACCTTCCAATGTGGATAAGGCCGGGCCGATCATAAAAGGCGATATGTCCCAGCCGAATTTCGAATGCAGGATAAAGGGTTAGCGTTCCGCTTTCCAGGCACACGCCAGCCGCGACCCTGCCCGCCGCGCACCCGCGATCAACCCGGCGACGACAACGGTCGACGCATAGCGGCTTTTCCTGATCGCCAACTGCCCGCCCGTGCCCGGGTTTCCCGTTCAACCAGCCAGCACCAGGGAGGATTTGGGTAGGTGTATAGGATTGGCGGGATGGCTCACGAAGCGGACAAAGCTGCCGATGCGGTCACTTGCTCAGATGACTGCTTTTCGCTTCTGATTGCCGCGATGGCAGAACAGCCCGTTCAGGCAAAAAATGCATGAGCTGGTGCTCGAAACGCTAGGCGAGGGCAGCAAGCTTCCGCCGGGTGATGACATAGATCGTGCCGACGACGGCCAAGTTCATCAGGCCAAACAGCGCCGCATTGGCGAAGGACCAGAAATAGGCGCCGGTCAAATCGAAGAAAAAGCCCCCTTGCCAGCCACCGATGGCATGACCGAACCATGCAAATGCCAGAACAATGCCTGTGGCCGATGCCCGGCGTGATGTCGGTGTCAACGCCCGCACAGAGACCAAGACCCCCGTCATTACTCCGCCGTAGCCAAACCCGTAGAGCGGTGCGAATAACCAGAAGGACTTGAGCGACCCCAGCATCATGAATCCGAGCATTAGCGCGGTCTGCCACGCCGTTGCAGTCATCCATGCGCGCAGCGGGCCGATCATGTCTGCGAGGCGGCCAAAGACGATGCGCCCTCCGATCGCAGCAACCAGCAACAGCAGCAGTGGCCCGCCGGCCTCGGCCCCCACACCGCAAACACCTTGGATCAGCGGCACCAGGTGGATCAGCGGCACTGCCATCCCTGCGCAACAGCCGAGAACTGCCAACGACAGGGCTGGAAGCACGGTTCCGGGAGAAAGCCTTGGGCCGGTATCATCGGTCTCGCTGGTCCGTGCGTCGGATTTTGGAGGAGGAAGCATCAAAAAGGAAAGCGGGCCTAGTGTGATGGCGGAAAAAGCGCCGAGAATAGTCAGCGCAGTTGCCCATCCAGACATCTGGATCAGATATCCGGCGACATACGGCACGAGCCCCTGACCGAGGGCCTGCCCTGCCGATGCAATTCCGATGGCCAGGCCGGCACCAGTTCGAAACCAGCCGCCAACCAGCGCGATAACCGGCGCAAACAAGGCGCCACCTCCTATGGCGCCGGCCGCAAAAAACAGGGCGTAGAAATGCCAGAGGGCATGCGCATGTGAGGCAACGACAAGTGCGAGAGACAAGCTTCCTGACCCGACCAGGCAAACCGTACGGATGGCGATGCGGTCGGCAAGCAACCCCATGACGATGCCGCCCAAAGCGATACCGATCAGGCCGAAGGAATTGATTGCTGCAACTTCCGCCCGCTCCCATCCAAAATGATTTTCGAGCGGCACAAGAAAGGCGGACAACCCGTTCACCAGCATGCCCATGGCGATGCCGAGCATCAGTGCCGCCGCCATGACGACGATCCAACGAAATCGGGGTTCGGTTACTATAGGCGATCGTTCCATGTTTGCCTGCCTTCGAATAACTTGGATCGTTCCACCGGTGCCACGGGCCACTTTGAGTGTTCGAAGTGTGGCATTGGTCGAAATTTGTGTCGCCTCACTAGTTAGTATACATTGATCACATGAACGCTGAACGTCCCAGCACAAGGGGCCGCATTCTGCAGTCCGCCTACAGTCTATTCTATCGGGAGGGCTTTTCTCGTGTCAGCGTCGATGCCGTTGCCGAGCGCGCCAAGCTGACCAAGCGGACCGTCTATTACCACTTCAAGAGCAAGGACGATATCGCCGCTGCGGCTTTGGAGGAGGTGCACATGCATCTGATGCCGCAGTTCCGGAAATGGGCCGGTGACGAAACGACTCAGCCAGCGGTGCTGGTGGCTAATCTCTTCAAGGAGTTGCAGGCATGGGCTGAACGCGATTCGTGGCTCGGGTCGGGGTTTTCACGCATTGCCGCAGAGCTTGCAGATATGCCCGGTCATCCCGCGAGGCACGCGGCAAGCTCTCATAAGAAAGCGGTTGAGCGCTGGCTGGCGGAGCAGTTGGACGCGGCTGGTTTGAACGCATCTGCTCAGCTTGCCCGGCAGGTCATGGTGCTCATTGAGGGAAGCATGAGCTTGGCGCTCATTCACGGGAACACGCAGTATTTTCAGTCTGCCGGAAACGCCGCTACGCACCTCGTTGCGATTGCCGATCGCTAATTAAGAGCGCCAGAAAGACTTCAGCAAAGCCGACATCGGTCCGAGATCACCGCCCAGGCAAAATGGGCGCCAAGCGGCAACCTCCGCCTCCCGTTCCATCATGATCGCGTCTTGTTCGGCGCCGGAGGGGTGCAGGATCGGTGCTAGCCTAACCTCGTAGCCACCCGCCCACGCCTCACCCCGCGCCGGCAAGCAGGCTGGCATTGCCGCCCGCTGCCGTGGTGTCGACGCAGACGGCGCGCTCGTGCACATAGGCCTCGGCAGCAAGGCGCTCCGACACCAGCCGCACGATCGGGCCGTCGCGGCCGGCGAGGATGCGGCGGATGGCGCGCATGCGGTCCGCAGAGCCGGAGTAGGCCACCACATCGACCGGTAGGGTCTTGAGCGCGCCATCGTCGACCGCGCCGTCGATGACGATCAGCGGCAGGTCCCTTGCGCTGGCAAGCGCGCCAAGCGCCGCCTTGGCGCCGGGCGCGGCGGCGATCACCGAATTGCCGGCGGCAAGCGCCAGCGCCACCTGGTCGAGCAGGCAGTCCGCTCCCGGGCCGAGGCAGAGCGCGTTGCCGCGCGGATGCAGCGCCAACGAATTGGCCTCGCCCGTCGGTCCGGGCAGGTCGACCGGACCGAAATCGAGCGCGGCAGCGGCAGCGACCGCTTGCGACGCGCGGCCGCGCAGCGCCTTGCGCAGGACGGCGATGCGGTCCGCCCGGACCGCCCAGGCCGAAGCGTCAGCGAAGCGCTTCGGCATCGCCGCCACGGGCTCGTCGCCGCCTTCAGGCTCGGTCGTATCGGTCATGGATTTACGGAATCGCGGCAGGTAGTGCGGGCCGCCGGCCTTCGGTCCGGTGCCCGACAGGCCCTCGCCGCCGAAGGGCTGCGACCCGACCACGGCGCCGATCTGGTTGCGGTTGACATAGATGTTGCCGGCGCGGACCCGGTCGACAATGTGCTGGACGCGGCTTTCGATACGGGTGTGCAGGCCGAAGGTCAGGCCGTAGCCGCGCGCATTGACGGCATCGATTACCCCATCGATGTCGTCGGCCTCGAAAGTGGCGACGTGCAGGACGGGGCCGAACACCTCGCGCTCCACGTCGGCGATGCCGCCGACTTTCAGGATATGGGGCGCAACGAAACGTCCATTCCCCGGCGCATCGAGCCGCTCGATCACCCGGCCGGCCTTTCCGGCCGCCGCGCAATAGGCCGAAATACCCGATTGCGCCTCGCCGTCGATCACCGGACCGACATCGCTCGACAACAACCAGGGATCGCCGACGGCAAGCGCCCGCATGGCGCCGCGCAGCATGGTCAGCACCTTGGCCTCGACGTCCTTCTGCACATAGAGGATGCGCAGCGCCGAACAGCGCTGGCCGGCGCTCTGGAACGACGAGGCGACGATGTCGCGCACCGCCTGCTCGGGTAGCGCGGTCGAATCGACGATCATGGCGTTGAGCCCGCCGGTCTCGGCGATCAGCATGGCGTCGGGTTCGGCGGTTTCGGCAAGCTGCGCCTCGATGCGCCTGGCGACCTCCGTCGAGCCGGTGAAACAAACGCCGGCAATGCGTGGATCGGCGGTAAGCGGTGCGCCGACCGACGGTCCGTCGCCGGGCAGAAGCTGGATGACATGCTCGGGAACGCCGGCTTCCAGCATAAGGCTCGCGGCGCGCGCGGCGATCAGCGGCGTCTGTTCGGCCGGCTTGGCGATGACCGCATTGCCGGTGACGAGCGCGGCGGCGATCTGGCCGGTGAAGATGGCGAGCGGAAAGTTCCAGGGCGAAATGCAGGCGATGACGCCGCGCGCCGCGGTATCGCGCTCCGCCTCCGGTGCCCGGGCGGCATAGTAGCGCAGGAAGTCGACCGCCTCGCGCACCTCCGCCACGCCGTCGGCAAGCGTCTTACCGGCCTCGCGCGTCGCAAGCGCGAAGAATTCGACGGCATGGCGCTCGTAGAGGTCGGCGATGCGGCGCAGGACCGCGGCCCGGTCGGCGACCGGCGTTGCTGCCCAACCCGGCTGCGCCCCGACCGCGCGATCGACGGCCCTTTCGACAAGCGTCGCATCGGCCTCGACCACCTCGCCGACGACCTCGTCGGGATCGGCCGGATTGACGACGATGCGCGCCTTGCCAGCCTTTGCCGGCGCGGGGACAGGCGCCGCCCGCCAGCGATGCGGCGCGGCAAACGGCGAGCGCCCGGCGTCGATTTCGCCTAATGCCCGTCGGTCGAACAGGTCCCAGCCGCGCGAATTGTCCCGCGCCGCGCCGAACAGCGCATGCGGCCTGCGGATTGCCGGATTGGCGGCACTGTCATGGCCTTCGGCCTCCGCGACGGGATCGCGGGCGATCTCCTCGGCACTGACGGCCTCGTCGACGATCTGGTGGACGAAGGACGAATTGGCGCCGTTTTCCAACAACCGGCGCACCAGATAGGCAAGCAGGTCCTCATGCGCGCCGACCGGCGCATAGATGCGGCAGCGCGTGCCCTCCGCCTGGCGTACGGCCTCGTGCAGTGCATCGCCCATGCCGTGCAGGCGCTGGAACTCGAAACTGGAACGGTCATCGGTCATGGCCAGAATCGCCGCCACCGTGTGGGCGTTGTGGGTCGCGAACTGCGGATAGATGCGGTCGGTCAGGCCGAGCAGCTTGCGGGCGCAGGCAAGATAGGAAACATCGGTGTTGCATTTGCGGGTGAACACCGGAAAGCCCTGGAGACCGAATACTTGCGCGCGCTTGATCTCGGTGTCCCAATAGGCGCCCTTGACGAGGCGCACCATCACCCTGCGGCCGAGCCTGCCGGCAAGCGCGTAAAGCCAGTCGATGGCGAATGGCGCGCGCGGCCCGTAGGCCTGCACCACGACGCCGAAACCGTCCCAGCCGGCGAGCGACGGGTCGGCCAGCACGGTCTCGATCACGTCGAGCGACAGGTCGAGCCGGTCGGCCTCCTCGGCGTCGATGTTGAGCCCCATGCGCGCGTCTCGCGCTTCCTGGCAGAGTTCCAGCAGCCGCGCCGAAAGATCGGGCACGACGCGCCCGCGCTGGCTCTCCTCATAGCGCGGATCGAGCGCTGAGAGCTTGACCGAAATGCCCGGATTGGTGCGGATGTCATCGCTGTCGGCGGTGCGCTTGAGCGCCCGGATCGCCTGCCGGTAGGCCTCGAAATAGCGCGCCGCGTCGGCCCCGGTGCGCGCCGCCTCGCCGAGCATGTCGTAGGAATAGCAATAGCCCTTGCGGGTCGTCGCCCGGCCGCGCTTGACCGCTTCGTCGATACTGCGTCCGAGCACGAACTGGTCGCCCATCTCGCGCATCGCGGCGCCGACGGCGGTGCGGATCACCGGCTCGCCGAGCCGGCGGATCATGCCGAACAGCGTCGCCTCGACCGGCCCGTCGCCCTCCTCGAGCACACGCCCGGTCAACATCAGCGCCCAGGTCGAGGCATTGACGAACATCGAGGCCGAGCCGCCCGAATGCGACGACCAGTCGTGCGGCACGATCTTGTCGGCGATCAGTTCGTCGATTGTCTCGGCGTCGGGCACGCGCAGCAGCGCCTCGGCCAGGCACATCAGCGCCACGCCTTCCGCCGTCGACAGGCCGTATTCGGCCAGGAAGGATTCCATCAGCTTCGGTTCGCTGGAACCGCGCACGGCGCGCACCAGATCGGCGCCGTTTTTCGATATCTGCCGCCGCGCCTCGGCGTCCAGCGCCGTCTCGCCGATAAGCCGGCGAACCGCCGCGTCCTCGTCGACGATCATGTTGTCGCGAATTACCTCGCGAAGCGCATCGAGATTTTCCGTGGTCATGGCAGCCGCCCCGTCACGATAGCGGTGATGATAGCACCGCGAAGTTCACCTGACTTCCTTTAACATATTCGGCAGTCCGGTTTGATCTGAATGCCGTCGCGAGGTAGTCATTTCAGACTGCATTTCAGAAAACATAAATCCAAAAGGACCGGAAAAGCGATGGAATCGGATCATCTGGACCGTATCGACCAGCGCATCCTCGCGGCGCTCGCCGCCGACGGCCGCCAATCGATCGCAAGCCTTGCCGGCAAGGTGGGGCTTTCCAAGACGCCGGTCCAGGCCCGGGTCAGGCGGCTGGAAACCGACGGCTACATTCGCGGCTACGCGGCGGTCATCGATCGCGAGCGCATCGGCGAAGGCCATATCGCCTTCGTCCAGGTGACGCTGTCGGACACCAGATCGGCGGCGCTGGACGCGTTCAACAAGGCCGTTTTCACGGTTAGGGAGATCGAGCAATGCCACATGATTGCAGCGAGTTTCGACTATTTGTTGAAAATACGCACGAAAGATATCGCAGCCTACAGGCGCGTGCTCGGCGAGAAGATATCCGCCCTGCCCCATGTCGCCCAGACATCCACCTTCGTGGCGATGGAGACGGTCAAGGACCGGTGATCTCGGCCGGCCCTTTATGGAACCGGTATTCCGTCACCTGCCGATAGGTTTCGCCGGGTGCGAGCAGGCTTGACGGAAAATAACGCCGGTTCGGGCTGTCGGGCCAGCCCTGCGCTTCAAGACAGAACCCTGAAGCCGGGCGATAATCGATGCCGTCGATCCCGGGCGGCATGGCGATGATGTCTCCGCCCGCATAGAATTGCAGGCCGGGCTCGGTGGTCCATACCTCCATCTCGAGGCCCGAGACCGGCGCCTGCGCCCACGCCGCGCGGCAAAGCGGACGGCGCGCGGCAGAAAGGCAAAAACAGTGATCGTAGAACTGGCCGCCGTCGTGGCGGATCGGCCTTGCGTGGCGGAAGTCGAACGGCGTGCCGGCGATCGGTTGGACGGTGCCCGTCGGGATCAGGTCCTCGTCGACGGGAAGGAAGGCATCGGCCTCGATCAGCAAGCGGTGGCCGAAAATATCGCTGCGCCCGCCATCTTCCAGGTTGAAATAGGAGTGATGGGCGAGATTGCACGGCGTCGGCGCATCGGTCTTCGCCCGCAGTTCGACCGACAGCCGCCCGCCGGGCAGGAGCCGGTAGGTGCACTCGATGTCGAGATTGCCGGGAAACCCCATCTCGCCGGCCGTATCGCGCAGGGCCAGCGTGGCGAAATCGGACCCGGTTTCGGTAAAGCGCCAGACGCGCTTGTCGATGCCATGTCCGCCGCCATGCAGCGTGTGACGGGCGGCCGCGTTGCGGTCGGTGCGAAAGACCGCGCCGTCGATGGCAAAGCGGCCGCCGGCAATGCGGTTGGCAAAACGGCCGACAATGGCGCCGAAATAAGGCGAATGGGCCGGATAGTATCCGAACTCGTCGAACCCGAGCACCAGCGGCGGCGGGTGGCCTTCAAGGCGCAGATCCTGGACGACCGCGCCCCAGTCGATGATGGCGGCGGTCAGTCCGCCGCCGGCGATGGAAACGCGATGAACCTCATCGCCCCCCGCGGTCGTGCCGAATGCTTCCATCGCCGCGAAAAATGCTCAGAGCCCGAGCCCGCCGATGCACACATATTTGCTGTCGAGATAGTCCTCGATGCCCTGATGGCCACCTTCCTTGCCGAGGCCGGATTCCTTCAAGCCGCCAAACGGCGCCTCGACCGTGGTGATCAGCCCCTCGTTGATGCCGATCAGGCCATATTTGACCCCGTCTGAAACGCGGAAAGCACGGCCGAGATCGCTGGTGTAGAAATAGCAGGCGAGGCCGTAGACCGTATCATTGGCCATCTCGACCGCCTCCTCCTCGGTCTTGAACTTGTAGACCGGCGAGATCGGGCCGAAGATTTCTTCCCTGGTGAAGCGCATGTCTATGCTGGCATCGGCGATCACGGTCGGCTGGAAGAAGGTGCCGCCGAGCGCATGGCGCTCGCCGCCTGCGACGATGCGGCCGCCCTTGGACTTCGCATCCGCGATCATCGATTCCACCGTTTCGAGCGCGCCCTCGTCGATCAGCGGTCCCTGCTTGGTGCCTTCCTCCAGGCCGGGACCGACCTTGAGGGCGTCGGTCGCGGCCGCCAGCTTGTCGACGAATTCGTCATAGACGCCTTCCTGGACGAGGAAGCGGTTGGTGCAGACGCAGGTCTGGCCGGAATTTCGGTACTTGGCGATGATCGCGCCTTCGACCGCGCGGTCGACATCGGCGTCGTCGAAAACGATGAACGGAGCGTTGCCGCCAAGCTCCATCGACACCTTCTTCACCGTACCGGCGGCGCGCTGCATGATCACCTTGCCGACATCGGTCGAACCGGTAAACGTGATCTTCCTGACCAGCGGATTGTCGCAGATCTCGTTACCGATCGCAGACGCCGAACCGGTCAGGATGTTGACCACACCAGCCGGAAAGCCGACCTCCTCGCACAGCACGCCCCAGGCAAGCCCCGAATAGGGCGTCGCCGTCGCCGGCTTGACCACGGCGGTGCAGCCGGCGGCAAGCGCCGGGCCGATCTTGCGCGCCAGCATGGACGAGGGGAAATTCCACGGCGTGATCGCCGCGATGACGCCGACGGGTTCCTTGGTGACCATGATCTTGCGGTCGGCCCAGGGCGACGGCACCATGTCGCCATAGACCCGCCTGCCCTCCTCGGCGAACCACAGCACGTAGGCGGCCGACATGCCGACCTCGCCCCTGGCCTCGAACAGCGGCTTGCCCTGCTCCAGCACGAGCAGCTCGGCGAGCGCGTCCTGATTGTCCATGATCGCGTCATGCAGCTTGCGCAGCATCTGCGAACGGTAGAGCGCCGAGGTCTTGCGCCAGGCGCGGAAGGCCACCTCGGCCGCCGCGATGGCGCGCGCGGTTTCCGCCGCGCCGGATTTCGGCACCGTGCCGATCTTCAGCCCCGTCGCCGGATTGGTCACCTCGATCGTTTCGCCCGAATCGGCGCCCACCCATTTGCCGTCGATCAGGTTGGCTTCGCGCATGAAATGGCTGGTTTTCTGCAACATTGGGTGTCTCCATATGCGCGCCCGGCGGCGCGGCGATCGTGCGGATGAATGGCTGGCGCAGGCTAGGCTGTATCGAACTAACACCTGGCGAGGAGCATCGGCAAGGGTGCCGGTTCAGGCCGGTTGCCCAGCGAGAAACACATCGACCTCGGCGCGGGTCGGAATGCCGGCACGACCGCCGAAGCGGGTGCATTTCAGCGACGCCACCGTGTTGGCGAATTCGATCGCGCCAAGCTCGCCGCGCCCCTCGCCCAGCGCCAGCGCGAAGGCGCCGTGCCAGGCATCGCCCGCGCCAAGCGTATCGACCACTTCGACGCCCGGCGGCATAACGGTGCGCGCTTTGCCGCCGTCGAGCCAGGTGACGCCGCGGGGCCCGTCGGTCACACACACCCAGGCGCCGGTCAGGCGGTTGGCCTCCTGCAACGCCGCCGCAACGTCGTCGCGACCGGTCAGGTCACGCAGGCCAAGTGCCGAAAAAGCGATGTGCGACGCGGCCCTGAGCACGTCCATCGCGGGGCCAGTCGGCGGCTCGGCGTCGACCACGCCAGGCCTGGAGAGCCGTCGTGCCGCCGCCATGACGGCAAGGTTGCCGGCCGGCCAGCGCGTATCGGCCAGCGCGACATCGAACTTGTCGCCGATCTCGGCCTCGAGCCAGGAAGCGCCGGCCGGCATGTCGGGATCGCGGAAACTGACGATCCGGCGCTCGCCCTGGTTGTCGACCAGCACCGATGCGTAGGGCGAGCGCATGTTTTCGAAAGAACGCAGCAAATGGCAGTCGACGCCCTCGGCTTCCAGGTCGGTCCGGATGATGGCGCCGATGCGGTCTGAGCCGATGCGGGCGGCGAGCCTCGCATGGCCGCCGAGCCGGCTGACGGCGACAGCGGCGCTTGCCGCGCAGCCGCCGCCGACGACGGCGGCGTCGAGCGCGCGGTATTTCTCCGCCCTATCCGGCATCGTCTCGACCCGGAACACGAAGTCGACGACGGCAACGCCGGCGACCAATACGTTCACGCCTTGCTTGCTGGTCATGCCGGCTTGGCTACACAACCTCGAAATGCGCCGCAAGTGGCCGCAACGCGGCCGGAACCGGGCCGCGGGAAATCCTGCCTTTTCCTCAAGACAAAAAACCGTTAGAAGCGCTCGACATTTTGCCGAGACAGATCCGAGGAAGAAAACGTGTCCGAAATTTTCGACAAGGTCGCAGACATCATCGCCGAGACGAGCGAGATCGACCGCGAGACGATCACGCCCGAAAGCCACACGATCGACGATCTCGGCATAGACAGTCTCGACTTCCTCGACATCGTGTTTGCCATCGACAAGGAGTTCGGCATCAAGATACCGCTCGAAAAGTGGACGCAGGAAGTCAATGACGGCAAGGTGCCGACCGAAGAATATTTCGTCATGAAGAATCTCTGCGGCAAGATCGGCGAACTGATCGAGGCCAAGGGCGCCTGAGCAGCAAGCCGGACGAACCTGCCCCTTGACGCTGATGCCGGCCTGTCGCAAGAGCGGCCTATGAGCAGCAGAAAAGTCGTTATCACCGGCATCGGCATGGTCTCCTCGCTCGGCGAGGGCTGGGAGCAGAACTGGCGGGCGCTGAACGCCGCGCCGCTGGCCGCCAATGTCGACAGCGAGCGCTTCGCGCCCTACTCCGTTCACCCGCTTCCGGAAATCGACTGGAGCACCCAGATCGCCAAGCGCGGCGACCTGCGCCAGATGGACGCCTGGCAGCGTCTCGGCGTGCATACGGCCGGCCTGGCGCTCGACGACGCCGGCATGAAGGGCGACGAGGCGCTGTGCGGCACGATGGACATGATCGTCGCCGCCGCCGGCGGCGAACGCGACATCGCCGTCGACGAGGCCATACTGGAGGCTGCCCGCACGTCCAACGACCGCGACGTGATGCTCAACGAGAAGCTGACCACCGAACTGCGCCCGACACTGTTCCTGGCGCAGCTTTCCAACCTGATGGCCGGCAACGTCTCGATCGTGCACAAGGTCACCGGGTCGTCGCGCACTTTCATGGGCGAGGAAGGCTCCGGCATCGCGGCGGTCGAGGACGCGGCGGCACGCATCCGCTCCGGCCAGTCGAGCCATGTGCTGGTCGGCGCCGCTCACCAGACCGAAGGCATGGATTTCCTTTTGACCGTCGATCTCGGCCAGCATCTGCATCGCGGCGCGATGGCGCCGCTCTGGCAGCGCGCCGAGAGCGCCGGCGGCGGCGTCGTGCTCGGTTCGGCGTCGGCCTTCCTCGTGCTGGAGGAAGAGGCCCACGCAAGGGCGCGCGGCGCGCGCATCTACGCCGCCATCGATGCGGTCGTTTCCGATCAGGTTCGCCGCGACCAGGCCTCCTATGCCGGCCATCTGGCCGACCTGTTTTCGCCGCTGCTCGAACAGGCGCACGGCGCACTGCTCGTCTCCGGCGCGTCGGGCGCCGATTTCGCCACTGCTGCCGAAGCCGAGGCGCTGCAGCGCTTCGACGGTTTCACCCTTCGCTCGATGGCGGCGGCGACCGGCCATCTGAAGGAAGCGCAGCTGCCCTTCGCCGTAGCGCTGGCGGCACTCGCCGTCCACCATGGCAAGGCCTATCCGCAATGGTCGCCCGACCATGATTCCGCCGAAGCCGGAACCGTCACCTCGGCCGTGGCAACCGCGGTCGGCTTCAACAGGGCCGAGGGCGCCGCCCGCATCGTCAAGGCCTGAACCGGATCGGGAGATGACAATGAGCAGCATGACCGACAGCAAGGGACGCTCGATCGTCGCCGTCACCGGCATCGGCATCGTCACCTCGCTCGGCACCGGCAGGAACGAGAACTGGCAGGCGCTGACCGCCGGCAAATCGGGCATTCATCCGATCGTGCGTTTTCCGACCGACCATCTTGCCACGACGATCTCGGGCATGGTCGATTTCCTCGACACGGGCAATGACGGAATCACCGTCCACACCTACGAGCTTGCCCGGCTGGCGGGCACGGAAGCGCTCGAACAGGCGGGGATCGATCGACATGATTTCGGCGGACCGCTGTTCCTCGCCGCTCCGCCCGTGGAAATCGATTGGCGCCGGCGTTTCACGCTGTTCGAGCGCGGCAATGACGCCGATGGCGACGGCTATACCCGGCTGCTCGCCGCCTGTCGCGGCGGCAAGGGCGCGGACATGTTCCAGGACATCCAGTTCGGCACCGTCGCCGACCGCCTGGCCCGGCACTTCGGCACGCGCGGCCTGCCGGTGACCACCTCGACGGCCTGCGCTTCCGGCGCCACGGCCATCCAGCTTGGCGTCGAGGCGATCCGCCGCGGTCGTTGCGAGCGCGCGATCGCCATCGGCGCCGACGGTTCGGCGACCGAGGAGGCGCTGATCCGCTTTTCGCTGCTGTCGGCCCTGTCGACGCAGAACGACGTGCCCGAAAAGGCTTCGAAGCCCTTCTCCAAGGACCGCGACGGTTTCGTGCTGGCGGAAGGATCGGCCGCGCTGATCCTCGAATCGCTGGAAAGCGCCACCGCGCGCAATGCCGAGATCCTCGGGTTCATCCGCGGCTGCGGCGAGAAGGCCGACGATTTTCACCGCACCCGCTCCAAGCCGGACGGCTCGCCGGCAATCGCCGCCGTGCGCGCCGCGCTTGACGATGCCGGCATGGGCGCCGAGGAGATCGGCTACATCAACGCCCACGGCACCTCGACACCGGAGAACGACAAGATGGAACACCTGTCGCTGTCGGCGGTGTTCGGCGAACGCCTGCCGTCGATCCCGGTTTCCTCCAACAAGTCGATGATCGGTCACACCCTGTCGGCGGCCGGCGCCGTCGAGGCGGCGTTCTCGCTGATGACCATGCTGGAAGGCGTCATTCCTCCGACTATCAACTACGACAATCCGGACCCGGCGATCGAGCTCGATGTTGTGCCGGCCACCAGCCGCAAGGCCGAGATTTCGAGCGTATTGTCCAACTCCTTCGGCTTTGGCGGACAGAACGCCTGCCTTGTCATGGCGCGCGAACCGGTCTAAGCGACGGCTCCCGCAACCCACGGCATCCGTCAAACCCGGACCAACCCATGCGCGCATTGCAGCTGATCGAGGACCGCAGGCTCGAAACGGTCGACGTCGCCGAGCCACCGGCGCCGGCCATTGGCGAGGTCACGGTCCGGATCGCGGCCGTCGCGCTCAACCATATCGATGTCTGGGGCTGGCGCGGCATGGCGTTCGCCAAGCGCAAGCTGCCGCTGACCGTCGGCGCGGAGGCTTCCGGCACCGTCGAGGCCGTCGGTCCGGGCGTCGCCGGCCTTCAACCCGGGCAGCTCGTCTCCATCTATGGCGCGCGCACCTGCGGCCTGTGCGGTCCGTGTCGCGAGGGCCGCGACAATCTGTGCGAGCACGTCGCCGGCGTGCACGGCTTCCACCTCGACGGCTTCGCTCAGGATCTGATCAACATCCCTGCCCGCCAGCTCGTGCCCGCTCCGCCCGGCGTCGATGCGGTCGGCGCTGCGGTCGCACCGGTGACCTTCGGCACGGTCGAGCACATGTTGTTCGACAACGCCAGGCTGCAGCCCGGCGAGACCGTGCTGGTGCAGGCTGGCGGCTCGGGCATCGGCACCGCGGCGATCCAGCTTGCCAAGGCGATGGGCTGCCTGGTGATCACCACCGTCGGTTCCGACGATAAGGCGGAGAAGGCCAGGGCGCTCGGCGCCGACCACGTCATCAACTATCGCGACGAACGCTTCGAGGGCGTGGTGCGCAAGATCACCGGCAAGAAAGGCGTCGATGTCGTGTTCGAACATGTCGGCGCCGACACCTGGGCCGGCTCGATGCTGTCGATGAAGCGCGGCGCAAGGCTGGTCACCTGTGGATCGACCTCCGGCGTGTCGACCTCGATGAACCTGATGCAGCTGTTCCAGCAGCAGTTGAAGATCTTCGGTTCGTTCGGTTGCCGCATGGAAAACATGGCCGACGCCATGCACAAGATGGCGCGCGGCATCGTCCGCCCGGTCGTCGATACCGAGATCGGCTTCGACGGCATCGACAAGGCGCTTGCGCGCATGGAAGGCCGCGACGTCTTCGGCAAGATCATCCTCAACATGAGCGCCTGACCGGGCATCCGGACGATGAACCCGAAACTGGCAACCCTGCTGTGGCGCGTGAGACGGTTCCAGCACTGGCTCACCGCCAAGCTGGTAATGCTGCTTTTGCGCATCCTCAGGCTTTTCCCGGCGAGATCGGCGCTGAATTTCATCGGCGCGGCGGCCCGTCTCATCGGTCCGCTGATGGGCCGGCACCGCACCGCCATGTCGAACCTGCGTCAGGCCTTTCCCGAGAAGAGCGAGGCCGAATGCCGCGCGATCGCGCTCGATATGTGGGAGAATATGGGGCGGCTTGCCGCCGAATACATCTATCTCGACAAGCTTGCCACCTTCGTCGGCGAAGGCGAAGGTTCCGGCACGGTCGAATGGCGCGGCATCGAGATCTTCAACCGCATCCGCGACGAAGGCGGAGCGCACATCACGTTCACCGCCCATATGGGAAACTTCGAACTGCTGCCGATCGCCGCCAAGCAGTACGGCATGCGGATAACCTCGTTGTTCAGGCCGCCGAACAATCCCTATATCGCCAGGGAACTGGCGAAAGTCCGCGACATGTCGATGGACGACCTGCTGCCTTCACGCGTCGGCGCCTCGTTCACGCTTGCCCGCGTGCTCGACAATGGCGGCAATATCGGCGCGCTTGTCGACCAGAAGTTCCACAAGGGTATCAGGACGACATTCTTCGGTCGCCCGTGCAACACCAATCCGCTGCTCGCCAAGCTGGCGCGCCAGTTCGACTGCGGCATCCATCCGTGCCGCTGCATCAGGCTGCCGGGCAACCGCTACCGCATCGAGATCATGGAGCGCATCGAGCCGCCACGCGATTCCAAGGGCCGCGTCGACGTCGCCGCGACCGCCCAGATGTTCAATGACGTGGTCGAGGAATGGGTGCGCGAATATCCCGGCCAGTGGATGTGGTTCCATCGCCGCTGGTCGCTTTGAGCCGTCAACCGCCGTAGTAGTTCATCACCGCGTGCCGCGCCTCGGCGAAGAACAGCCAGCGCTCGGTAAGCATGCCAACGACATGGCTCAACAGCGCCGACACGATCAGCCACGGGCTCAAATCCGGCGCAAACGGCGGAATGGCCGAGACCACGAGCAGCAGCACCGGCAAGGCGCCACCGAGCAGGGCCGAGAGCCACGCAAGCTTGGCGGCGTGCTTGCGCGCCACCTTGAAGCCCATCTCGCGGGTGAGATAATTCTCCGTTACGTGCGGGCGCTCGAGCAGCCGCACATGACCGATCGAACCGAGCCCGGTGGCGCTCTCCGGCGTCGACAACGGCGCCATGGTGGCAAGGCGCACGCGCCACATCGCCTTGACGATCCAGGCACCGGCAAGCGCGATGGCGGTGGCGACGATCATCAAGACGGTCTGCGAACCCGACAGCGCGGCAAACACCGTGGCAAGCAGCAGGCCGCCGGCAAACGCGAACAACAGATAGCATGCCGATGTCAGCGGCGTGTGCCAGGCCTGCACCGATTTCAGCGACGCATAGATCATCGACGTGCAATAGACGGTCGCCGCCGCCAGGATCGCGCCCGTGGCGCCGATCCACGGCACGTGGCGGCTTTCGAAGATCGCTAACCAGGCGCCGGCGCAAAGCGGCACGAAGGTTGCGATGGACAACACCCCTTCCCGCGACAGCCAGCTCGAGCGCCATTGCGAGAAGGCGCGCCAGGCGCGCTGCGGATTTCGCAGATGCAGCGTCGACGACAACAGGCCGGCCGAGATCAGTGCCAGGGCGGCAAAATGGGCGAGTTTCGTCGCCGTTTGCGACGGATCGAGCAGCCCGAGCCCCAGCACGGCGGCAAGGCCGTAGCCAAGCCCCGAAACGGTGGTGAAGACGATGACCGAATAAGCGGGATGCATGGTTCAGATCTTCTCAAGCACGCCGTCGAGCCAGGCAAAGAAGCCGCTCGCGCCGTCGGTGTTCTCAGCCGCGAGCATGTCGGCGCCGGCGGCAAGCGGCGTACGCACTCGCGGCGGCAGGTACTTGTTGACGGGCCGGGTGCCCTGCTCTGGCATCAGGTCCATGCCGCCACGTTTCGCCACCAGTTTGGAGACGTCCGATTGCGGATCGCCGAGGTCGCCGAAATGGCGCGCATTGGCCGGACAGGTCCGCACGCAGGCCGGCACGCGATCGACCGCCTCGAAGGTTTCGTTGTAGATGCGGTCGACGCACAGCGTGCATTTCTTCATGACGCCGGCGGCGAGATCCATTTCGCGCGCGCCGTAGGGGCATGACCAGGCGCAGAGCCCGCAGCCGATGCACTTGTCCTCGTCGACCAGCACGATGCCGTCCTCGGACCGCTTGTAGGAGGCTCCCGTCGGGCAGACCGTCACGCAGGGCGCATCCTCGCAATGCAGGCAGGATTTGGGGAAATGGACGATGCGCGCCTCGCCGGCCTCACCGACCAGTTCCGCGCCTTCCGGCACCACCTCGAACGTGTGGATGCGGTTGAGCCAGGCACCGGAAACGTCGGCGCCATAGGGATCCTGGTCGGACAGCGCGTTGCCGTAGCCGCCGGTGTTCCACTCCTTGCAGTTGACCACGCAGGCATGGCAGCCGACGCAGATGTCGAGATCGATGACGAGGCCGAGTTTCTTCGCCGGCGCGGGCTGCGGAAGGCTGGTCATCAGTCCCACTCCTGCCCGTAGCGCAGTTCGGCCGGTCGCTCGGTGCGGGAGGCTGTGGAGGCGAAATGCGGTTCGCTTCGCCTTGCCGGCTCCGCCTTCTCGATATTGACGCGCAGATCGTACCACGCCGCCTGGCCGGTCACCGGATCGGAATTGGACCAGCGCATGCCGTCGCCCGCAGGCGGCAGCAGCTCCTTGATCAGATGGTTGAGGAGAAAGCCCTTTTCGGCCTCCGGCGCCTTCGGGTCCAGCGCCCAGGCCCCTGCCCGCTTGCCGATCGCGTTCCAGGTCCACATCGTATCATCGTTGACGGCTTCCGAGCGGGCGACCTCGACCTTGATGCGGCCGTGAAACGAGCCGACCCAGGCCCAGTCGCCGGTTTCGAGCCCCGCCTCGTCGCAGATCTTCGCCGGCACGTAGAGCACGTTCTTCGTATGGATCTGGCGCAGCCACGCATTCATCGATCCCCAGGAATGATACATCGCCGCCGGCCGCTGCGTGATCGCGTGATAGGGATAGGTCGACCGGTCGACCGCTTCCTCCTCGAAGGGCCGGTACCATTCCGGCAGCGGGCTGAAGGCGGTCAGTATGCGCTCGCGATGGCTTTCCGGCGCGTATGGCTCGCGCAGGCCTTCCGCCGACAGGCGGAACTTCTGCAGCGTTTCGTTGTAGAGCTGGAAGGTGACCGGCGCGGGCTTGTCGAAGAAGCCCAGGCGTACGGCGAAGGCCTGGTAGTCGGCATTGGCGTGTTTGAAGAACTGCGCCTCCATCGGAATGTGGAGGGAACTGAAGGCGCCGTTCTCGATATAGCGCTCGATCTGGTTCGGATTGGGCTCGCCGCGGCCGTGCCTGTCGCCGTTCCGGCCGCGAAACCCGGCCAGCGGACCGATGCCGGGCCGGCGTTCGTGCCGGACGATGTAGTCGGCATAGTCGGCATAAAGCGGCTTGCCGAGACTGTCGACGAAACCGGGCAGCTTGAGCCGCGCGCCGAGATCGATCAGCACCGACTGAAAGGCGCGTACGTCGCGGTCGGGCTCGACCACCGGCCAGCGGATGGCATCGTTGACGCTGTCGGGCTCGGCGATCGGCCGGTCGAGCAGCGATATGCAGTCGTGGCGCTCCAGATAGGTCGTGTCGGGCAGCACCAGGTCGGCATAGGCGACCATCTCCGACGAATAGGCGTCGGAATAGATGACCTTCGGTATGCGGTACTCGCCGCTTTCGGCGTCCCTGTCCTCCAGCATGGCGATGACGCCCGCCGTGTTCATCGACGAATTCCACGCCATGTTGGCCATGTAGAGGAACATCACGTCGATCGGATAGGGATCGCCAGCATGGGCGTTAGGGATCGCCATGTGCATCAGCCCGTGAGCCGAAAGCGGCGCATCCCAGGAAAACGCCTTGTCGAGCCGTGCCGGATTGCCGTCGCCGTCGATCAGCAGGTCTTCCGGCCCGAGGGGAAAACCCAGATGCGGCCCCGAAAGCGGCTGATTGGAGCCGAAATGTTCGGCGCGGCCGTGCGGGCGCGGATGCGCCTCGACCGGCTTGGGATATGGCGGTTCGAACCGGAAGCCGCCGGGACAGTCGATCGAGCCGATCAGCACCTGCAGCAGATGCAGCGCACGCGCCGTCTGGAAACCGTTGGAATGGGCAGAAATGCCGCG
Source organism: Rhizobiaceae bacterium (assembly GCA_041397625.1). Lineage (GTDB taxonomy): Bacteria > Pseudomonadota > Alphaproteobacteria > Rhizobiales > Rhizobiaceae > JAWKWH01. The sequence continues at coordinate 107,773 of JAWKWH010000002.1, read as the reverse complement.
CATGGCATGAAACGAGACCGGCCGGCCACGATAGCCCTGATGGCGTTCGCCGTTAACGTCGGTCCAGGGCTGCTCGACGAAGATTTCCTCGTCGAACGCAGCGCGCGCGATCTCGGCGGCAAGCCCGCGGATGGTCTCGGCCGGCACGCCGCACTGGTCGGCCACCGCCTCCGGTGCATAGGCTTCATCGAGATATTTCTCCGCCAGCAACTGGAATGACGGTACGGCCATCCGCCCGTCGCCCAGGTCGAAGCGACCGCGAAACGCCGCGCGCACGCCCTTCGTTCCAGCCGGTGTCGCAGTCTCGGTGACGGCGTCATGGACCAGCGGCGCGCCGTCGCCGTTACGGGCAAACAGCCCATGCTCCGCCGTTCCCGGCGCGTCGATGACCAGCCAGGCTGCGTTGGTGTAGCGGGCAAGGTAGTCGACATCGATCCGGCGCGCCTTCAGCAGTTCGTGGATCACCGCCAGGATCAACAGCGCATCGGTTCCGGGCCGGATGCCGATCCAGTTGTCGGCGACGGCCGAATAACCGGTCCTGACCGGGTTGACCGAGACGAAACGCGCGCCGTTGGCCTTGACCTTCGAGATGCCAAGCTTCAGCGGGTTGGAATCATGATCCTCGGCGACGCCGAACAGGACGAACAGCTTCGTGCGTTCCCAATCCGGCGCACCGAACTCCCAGAACGCGCCGCCGATGGTCATGATGCCGGCGGCGGCCATGTTGACCGAGCAGAAACCGCCATGGGCGGCGTAGTTGGGCGTACCGAACTGCTGCGCCCAGAAACCGGTCAGCGACTGCGACTGGTCGCGGCCGGTAAAGAAGGCCAGCTTCTTCGGATCGTCGTTGCGTACCTTGCCCAGCCACTCGCTGGCGATCGACAGCGCCTCGTCCCAGGAAATCTGCTTGAACTGGCCCGAGCCGCGCGGCCCGGTGCGCAGCATCGGCCCTTTCAGGCGCGCCGGCGCGTAGTGCTGCATGATGCCGGCAGATCCCTTGGCGCACAATACGCCCCGATTGACCGGATGGTCGCGATTGCCCTCGATGTAGCGGATTTTCCGACTGCCATCGGGCGTGGCCCTCAGATGGACGTTGATGCCGCAACGGCAGGCGCACATGTAGCAGGTGGTCTTGCGAACCTCGTCGGAAATGGGTTGCGAAAGCTCGATTTTCGGCTGATCGCCCATCGGGTGGTTTTCTTTCCTCAAGGTTCACTGGTCGCTCCATGTCTAGGGGATGAAGCACCGCATTGGATAGGGTATGAAGCACCGCGTTGGAAATCGCGGATCATTGATCCACAACAAAAAACCGTGCGGGCAGAGCCGCACGGTCCCGGAGGTCGAGACGGTCTTTACGTCAGTTGGTCACGACGATGCGCACATTGCCCGGACCGACGCGCTTGACCATCGAGAACAGTTTGCGCGCATTCTCCGGATGCAGGCGAACACAGCCATGCGAAGCCGGACGACCGAGATTCCTGATCGCATTCGTGCCGTGGATGGCGTAGCCGCCACGGAAAAAGATCGAATGCGGCATCGGCGACATGTGATATTTGCGTGAGTACCACATCGTGTGCATGCGGGTCGGGCGATACGTGCCGCGCGGGGTCACATAGCCCCGCCTTGCCGTGGAAACCTTCCAGCGATGCACGACGCGGCCATATTTGGTCACGGTCATCGTCTGCTCCGACACGTCGATCTTGGCGACCAGGCTTGCCGCCATTCCGGTCGTGGCGGTTACCGCAAGCATCGCCAATGAAGCCGCTGCCGTGAGAATAAGTTTACGCATTACAAAACCCCTTGCTTTCCTGCGCCCCTTGCTTGGTTGATGCCCCTGTCACGCGATGGACGATCCATATTTGCATGAATTTCGTTCAAAATCACCAATCTAAGAGGAAGTCGCGTCAACATTTTCGTGAATTGATTAACAAACAAACCAAAGCTTGCGCTCGGCCGTGTTGAAGGCTCTTATCGCACCGATGGATGACAACCTTGCAAAATCGGTCGATATCCGGCGTGGCGACCTCGTCGAACTCACCACCGACCTGATCCGCTATCCGACCGTCAATCCGCCGGGCGAGGCCTACACGCCGTGCGCCGAGTTCATCGCCCGCCGCATGGCCCGGTCGGGCTTCGAGACCGCGCTCATCCGGGGCGAAGGCAGTCCCGGCGACAGCGACCGCTTTCCGCGCACCAACGTGGTGGCGCGGCGCGAGGGCCGCAACCCCGGCCCAACCGTGCACTTCAATTCGCATATCGATGTCGTGGTTGCCGGCGACGGCTGGAGCGTCGATCCGTTTGCCGGCACGGTCAAGGACGGCAAGGTCTACGGCCGCGGTGCCTGCGACATGAAGGGCGGCCTTGCCGCCTCCATCGTCGCCATCGAGGCCTTTCTCGAAGTCTATCCGGATTATCCGGGCGCCATCGAGGTGTCCGGCACGGTGGACGAGGAATCCGGCGGGTTCGGCGGCGTTGCCTATCTCGCGAGCAAAGGCCTGTTGTCCAAGCCGCGCGTCGACCATGTCATCATTCCCGAACCGCTCAACAAGGACCGCATCTGCCTTGGCCATCGCGGCGCCTGGTGGGCCGAGATCGAGACCAAGGGCTCGCAGGCCCACGGCTCCATGCCGTTTCTCGGCGATTGCGCCGTGCGCCACATGGGCGCGGTCATCGAAGCGTTCGAAAAGGAGCTGTTCCCGGCGCTCGACGCCAAGCAGACAACGATGCCCGTCGTGCCGGAAGGCGCGCGGCGCTCGACCCTCAATCTCAATTCGATCCATGGCGGCGAGGGCGAGGAGTTCACCGGTCTGCCGGCACCGAACGTGCCGGATTCATGCCGCATGGTCTTCGACCGGCGCTTCCTGCTCGAGGAGAAGCTGTCGGACGTCAAGGCCGAGATCATGTCGATCCTGGAACGGCTGAAGCGCGAGCGGCCGAAATTCGACTATGCGATCCGCGACATCCAGGAGATCATCCCGACCATGACCGAACGCAACGCGCCGGTGGTCGAAGCGGTTGCGGATGGCATCCGCTCGGTCTTCGGCCGCGAACCGGAATATGTCATCTCGCCTGGTTCCTACGACCAGAAACACATCGCCCGTCTCGGCCATCTGCACGACTGCATCGCCTATGGTCCGGGCATTCTCGATCTCGCCCACCGGCCGGACGAATGGGTCGGCATCGACGATATGGTCGAATCGGCCAAGGTCATGGCATTCGGCCTGAAGGCACTGCTCATGCGGCAAACGCGGTAACGGCGAAATACACCGCAAGCACGGCGATCGCGTAGACCGCGTGGCCGATGAGCAGATTGCTCATGCGCAGCCGGACCTGTGGCTTGAACACCGTTTTCAGTCCAATGATCGGCGACACGACAAGCCACGCAAATGCCAGCACGAGGCCGATGACGGCGCCCGCCTGCAGCAGCAGCGGCACGGGAATGGCATAAATCACCGACCAAAGCTGCTTACCCAGATTGCCGCCGATGGCCGAGAACGGCGCACCCTTGGCCATTCCCAGAAAAGCCACGGCCAGACAGCCCGCCACGCCGCCAAACACAATTCCAAGCCAGGTGGAAAGCTCTTGATACTCGGCCAACATCGAAACGTCCCCTCCATTGAATGCCTGCGCGCCGCACCACGGCGGCAATAATTTCGCCGCCCTGCTGACATCGGTAAAATATCCTGATTAACTCGCCGCTGTTAAGCCCGGCATCACACGCCGGCAGGTGGATTTGCGTCTCGGGAGAAAGAAAAATGAAAACAATGAAGTCAATCATCGCCGCTTCGGTTCTCGTGCTGGCGACCGGCACGTCGGTATTTGCCGCGCGCACCGATCTCGTCATGGGTGTCGTGCTCGAGCCGCCGCATCTCGATCCGACCGCCGGCGCCGCCGCGGCGATCGACGAGATCGTCTACGCCAACGTGTTCGAGGGGCTGACCCGCATCGGTTCCGGCGGCGAGGTGCAGCCGGCGCTGGCCGAAAGCTGGAACGTGTCCGACGACGGCAAGACCTATACGTTCAAGCTGCATTCGGGCGTGAAGTTCCATGACGGCTCGGATTTCGACGCCGAGGATGTGAAGTTCTCGCTCGATCGCGCCCGCGCCGACGATTCGACCAACGCGCAAAAGGCGCTGTTCGCGCAGATCGACAGCGTCGAGGCGGTCGATGCGACCACGGTCAAGGTGACGTTGAAACAACCGCAGGGTTCGTTCCTCTACAATATGGGCTGGGGCGACGCGGTGATCGTGGCGCCGGAGACGGCCGAGACCAACAAGGAGAACCCGGTCGGCACCGGCCCGTTCAAGTTCGACAACTGGGCCAAGGGCTCGTCGATCACCATCGTCAAGAACCCGGATTACTGGGGCGAGGCGGCAGGGCTCGACAAGGCCGAGTTCCGCATCATTCCCGACGCCGCCGCCGCGGTGCCGGCGCTGTTGTCGGGCGACGTGCAGGCTTTTGCCAACATGCCTGCGGGCGATGCCCTGGCGCAGATACAGGCCGATCCGCGCTTCAAGGTGGTGATCGGCGCGACCGAGGGCGAGACCATCTTGTCGACCAACAACAAGAAGCCGCCCTTCGACAATCTGAAGGTGCGTCAGGCGATCGCCCACACGCTCGACCGCGAAGCGATCATCCAGGCGGGATCGTCGGGCTACGGCATACCGATCGGTTCGCATTTCTCACCGGCCAACGAGGCCTATGTCGACCTGACCGGCACCTATCCGCACGACATCGAGAAGGCCAAGGCGCTGCTGAAGGAAGCCGGGTTCGAGAACGGTTTCAAGGCGACGCTGAAGCTGCCGCCTCCCGGCTATGCCCGTGACGGCGGCCAGGTGGTCGCAGCCCAATTGCGCGAGATCGGCATCGACCTGGAGATCATTCCGGTGGAATGGGCGCAGTGGCTCGAACAGGTGTTCAAGGCCAAGGACTACGACCTGACCATCGTGTCGCATACCGAGCCCAACGATATCGGCATTTATGCGCGCAAGGATTACTACTTCCAGTACGACAATCCGGAGTTCGACAAAGTGATCGCCGAGCTCGACGTCACCTCCGACCAGGCAAAGCGCAACGAGCTCTACCAGCAGGCGCAGAAAATCCTCGCCGACGACGCGGTCAACGGTTTCATGTACGAATTGCCGAAGATCGGCGTCTGGGACGCGAAGGTCGAGGGCCTGTGGGAGAACTCGCCGGTCCAGGCCAACGACCTGACCAAGGTGAAATGGACCGACTGACTGTCTGAGTTCATCTTGCCTTGTCGGTTGTCCCGCCTCCCCCTTGAGGGGAGGCACAAGAGGCAAGCGGAGCGCAGCCGATTGGGTGGGGGTGACAAGGAAGCGTGATCGACGAAATTACCCCCACCCGGATCGGCTTCGGCAAACCTGTTCTTGAGCCTCTTGGAGGCTATATACGGGGGCCTCGCCTCTCCGACCTCCCCTCAAGGGGGAGGTTGGACAAATATGTCGAGCCGGGCTGCGGAAAACCATAAGGAAATGGCTCCAACCGGCATGACAGCCTATATCCTCAAACGTAGCGGCATCGGCCTGCTGACGCTGTTCTTCGCCTCGATCGTCGTCTTCGCCGTTCTCGAGATCGTTCCCGGCGACCCGGCGCAACTGATGCTGGGCCTCAACGCGACCGAGGATGCGGTCGCCGCGCTGCGGGAGCAGATGGGCCTCAACGATCCGCTTCTCGCCCGCTATTTCGGCTGGATCGCCGGCATGCTGGTCGGCGATTTCGGAAAATCCTACACCTATTCGGTTCCGGTCCTGGAACTGATCGGCGAGCGGGTCGTCGTATCGCTGCCGCTTGCCGTCATATCGCTGGTTCTGTCGACCGTGGTCGCCATTCCCGTCGGCATCTTCTCCGCCGCCCGCCGCGGCCGGCTCGCCGACACCGCCGCCATGAGTGCGGCACAACTCGGCGTCGCCATCCCCAATTTCTGGTTCGCATTGCTGCTGGTCTATGTCTTCGCCGTCGGGTTGCGGCTGCTGCCGGCCGGCGGTTTTCCCGGCTGGTCGGCGGGCGTTTGGCCGGGATTGAAAGCGCTGATCCTGCCGTCGATCGCGCTCGCCCTGCCGCAGGCGGCGATCCTGGCGCGCGTCACCCGCTCGGCGTTGATCGAAGTGCTGGGCGAGGACTATATCCGCACCGCGCGCGCCAAGGGCCTGCCGCAGAACCGGGTACTGTGGCGCCATGCGCTGCGCAACGCCATGATTCCGGTTCTGACCATCCTCGGCCTGCAATTCGCCTTCCTGCTTGCCGGTACGATCATCATCGAGAACGTGTTCTACCTGCCCGGCCTCGGGCGGCTGGTGTTCCAGGCGATCACCCAGCGCGACCTGATCGTGGTCGAGAGCGTCGTGATGCTGCTGGTCGCGACCGTCATCATCGTCAACCTTTTGGTCGATCTTTCCTACGCCGCCGTCGATCCGCGGTTGAGGACGCGGGCATGAGCGATCATCTCGTCGCCGCCGAACACGAAACCCTCGGACATCTCATCCGCAAGGCGTTCGCCAACCGCTCCTTCCTGACAGGCTTCGTCATCACCGCGCTGATCGCACTGATGGCGCTCGTGTCGTTTTTCTGGACGCCCTATGCGGTAACCGACCTGCCGGTCGCCGACCGGTTGAAACCGCCTTCGGCGGCGCATCTGTTCGGCACCGACCATTTCGGCCGCGACATCTTCTCGATGATCATGGTCGGCGCGCGCAACTCCATCGCCGTCGCCCTGGTGGCGGTGGGCATCGGCATGGGCGTCGGCGTGCCGCTCGGCTGCTGGGCGGCGGCCCGTCGCGGCTGGGTCGACGAGGTGCTGATGCGCTTCAACGACGTCGTCTTCGCTTTCCCCGCGCTTCTGTCCGCCGTCATGATCGCCGCGATCTTCGGACCCGGCGCAATCAATGCAATCATCGCAATTGGAATATTCTATATCCCTGTCTTCGCCCGGGTGGCGCGGGGCGCGTCGCTGTCGATCTGGCCGCGCGAATTCGTCCTTGCCGCGCGCGCCTGCGGCAAGGGACCGGCGCTGATCACGGCTGAGCACATATTGCCCAACATCGCCAACCTGCTGCTGGTGCAGGGCACGATCCAGTTCTCGCTCGGCATCCTGGCCGAGGCCGGGCTTTCCTATGTCGGGCTTGGCGCGCAGCCGCCGATGCCGAGCTGGGGCCGCATGCTGTTCGACGCCCAGGTGCGCATGGTGGTGGCGCCGCACATGGCAATCTTCCCGGGCCTTGCCATCGTCGCCACCGTGCTCGGCCTGAACCTGCTCGGCGACGGCCTGCGCGACGTCCTCGATCCCAAACTGAGGCGCGAGCGGTGAGCCTGCTGGAGATCGAAAATCTCGATCTCGCGATCGGCGGCACCCCGATCCTGCGTGGCGTCGATCTGGAGATCGAGGCCGGCCAGGTGATGGGGCTCGTCGGCGAATCAGGCTCCGGCAAGTCGATGACGGCGCTCGCGCTGATGCGCCTTCTGCCCCACGCGACTACAATGACCGGCCGCATCGGCTTCGACGGCACCGACATCCTCGCCGCCGACGAAGAAGCCATGTGCCGGCTGCGCGGCGACGATCTCGGCATGGTGTTCCAGGAGCCGATGACGGCGCTGAACCCGGTCAAGACCATCGGCGAACAGGTGGCGGAGGGCATTCGCTGGCATACCGGCGCCAACCGGGCCGACGCCGAGGCAAAGGCCCGGCGCATGCTTGCCCGCGTCGGCCTGCCGGAGGAAAAGTTCCCGCTGTCGCGCTATCCGCACGAATTGTCGGGCGGCCAGCGCCAGCGCGTCGTCATCGCCATCGCCTGCGCGCTCAATCCCAAGCTGCTGGTCGCCGACGAACCGACGACAGCGCTCGATGTCGTGCTGCAGGCGCAGATCCTCGACCTGTTGAAGGATCTTGTCGACGAAAACCGCATGGGGTTGCTGCTCATCAGCCACGATCTCGCCGTGGTCGCCGACATGGCCGACCGCATCACCATCCTGCGCAGCGGCGAGGTGATGGAAACGGGCGAAACTGCGGGCACGCTGCGGCGCCAGAACCATCCCTATACCCGCCAGCTCGCGGAGGCGTCTTCGCATGTGCCGGCCCGCGCCGCAAACAAGGCCGCCGCGAAACCAGACCAACCTCCCCTGCTCTCGATCGACCGCGTCACCCGCGACTATGCCGGCCGCCGCCGGTCGCTGTTTGTCCGCGGTCCCGCCTTCCGCGCCGTTGACAATGTCAGCTTCGACATGGCGCCGGGCCATTCCATGGCGCTGGTCGGCCGCTCCGGCTGCGGCAAGTCGACGCTCGCCCGCATCATCCTGGCGCTCGACCGGCCGACTTCGGGCGACATCCGCTTTTCAGGCCAGTCGCTGACCGGGCTCGACGAGGCCGGCCTCAGGCCGCATCGCCGCAACATGCAGGTGGTGTTCCAGGACCCGTACGGCTCGTTCGATCCGCGCCACAAGGTCGAGCGGCTGGTGACGGAACCGCTGCATCTGCTGGAACGGCAGCCATCGCGGGCAGAACGTCGCGACATGGCCATCGTCGCGCTCGGCGAGGTCGGGCTGAAACCATCCGACCTCGACAAGTACCCGCATGAATTCTCCGGCGGCCAGCGCCAACGCATCTCGATCGCCCGCGCCATCATCACCAGGCCGAAGCTGGTGGTCTGCGACGAACCGGTCTCCGCGCTCGATGTCTCGATCCGCGCCCAGGTGCTCGACCTGTTCGCCGAACTCAACGACCGGCTGGGCGTCGCCTATCTGTTCATCACCCACGATCTGCATGTGGCGCGCGCGATCACCGACGACGTCATGGTCATGCATGAAGGCCGCATCGTCGAGCGCGGCCGCACGTCCGACGTGCTTGCCGATCCGCAATCCGACGCCGGAAAGGAGCTGGTGGCGGCGATGCCCGATCTGGAAAGAGCCATCGCCCGACGGCTGGCGGCGGGCTGACGATGATCAGTCGATTGCGTCCTTCGCCTCGAGGCCGAGGAACTCGATCGTCCGGCTCAGAAGCTTGATTTCCTGCTCGTGCAATTCGCTGTCGGCCTTGGCGACGCGTGCGAGGTGCCGCACGAGCTGACGGCGGCGCTCGACAGGCAGTGCGCGAAACAGGTCCAGCGCCTGCGGCGCGGTGGTCTCATAGCCGAAATCCTGCAGGTAGCGCATCACGCCGCGGATGCTGTCCTCGCCGATGCCGAAGGCCTCGCCACAGATGCGCTTGAAGGTGTCGAGTTCGCGCTGGCTGATCTCGCCGTCGGCCAGCATCATGCGGAAAAGCAGCAGCAACTCCGCCGACAGCGATGGGTCGTCGGCGACACGCCTGACCCCCGGATCCCCCTCGAAAAATACGCGCAACTGCGCCAGCAACGTCCCCGGCATCGCCAGCCTCCAACTGCCGATTCTCGCGACGATCGTAACGGCAAACCATCGTCACGCAATTGAAAAATATGACGTTCAATGAGACTGTCCGCCTGTTCGACGGTGGGAAACGCAGCTTGGAATGGTCCACGGGAACCGGCCGGATGACGAATGAAACGCAGACCGCGAAACGAGCGCCGGCGGGCACACCGCCGTTCTGGGCAAGCCGCCCGGTCGCCACCGAACTGCGGGGGCTGGTCTCGACCATCGTCGGCTACTGCGAATTCGGCGCCGGCCTGACCGACGACATCGAGATGGCGACGCTGGTCTTTCCACTGGTCATCGGTTTCGGCGAACCGTTCGAGATCGCACTCGGGCGCGAGCCTTCGGCCGATGACCGCTGGCACAGTTTCGCCGCCGGGCTCTATCCGGGGCCCGTGCTCATTCGCTCGCACGGCCGCTCGCACTGCATCCAGGTCAATTTCACGCCGCTCGGCGCCTACCGCTTCTTCGGCATCCCGATGAGCGAGTTCGCCTCGCGCATGGTCGGCATCGACGAGCTGGACGCCCCGGAATTCGGCGCTCTGCGCCAACGGCTCGGCAACGAGCGCGGCTGGGAACGCCGGCTCGACCTGGTCGAGCGCTTCGTGACCCGCCGCATCCGGCACGGCCCCGACGGGCACGCAGCCGTGCGCCACGCTTTCGGCGCCATCATGACAGCGCGTGGCAACCTGCGCCTGTCGGATCTGGCCGAAGGGCTCGATTGCAGCCGCAAATACCTGGCGGAGCGGTTCCGCACCGAGTTCGGCCTGTCGCCGAAATCGATCGCGCGCATGGCGCGGTTCCAGCACGCATTGGCGCGATCGCGCGCGACGTTGGAACCGGACTGGGCCGATATCGCGCTTTCCTGCGGCTATGCCGACCAGGCGCATTTCACCCGCGAATTCCGCGAATTCGCCGGCATATCGCCGTCGCGCTGGCGACGGGCCGCAACCGGGTAACATTTCTTCAATACGCCCGGTCCCGAAAGCGCCACGATGGCTGGGTTCAAAGCCTGAGGAGAACGCCATGACCGCCGCCAACGAACCGCCGCGCATCTATCCGACCTTCCGCTACCGCAACGCCGACGAGATGATCGATTGGCTGCGCCAGGCTTTCGGCTTCGAAGTCCACGCCAGATACATGGACGGCGGCAAGGTCGCCCATGCCCAGCTTTCGCTCGGCTCGTCGATGATCATGCTCGGCGAGGTGCGCGACGACGCCTATGGCGCCATGGTCGGCGCACCGTCGGGCCAGGGCGGCAAGTCGGTTTATGTCGCCGTCGACGACACCGATGCACTGCATGCGCGGGCCAGATCCGCCGGCGCCGAAATCCTCGAAGAACCGACCGACCGCGACTATGGCAGCCGCGATTTCATCTGCCGCGATCCGCAAGGCAATGTCTGGTGCTTCGGCACCTACTGGCCGAAGGTTTCCGACCCCGCCTGAGCGTCGCTGAACGGCCGGAAATCGGCCGGCTGCCGCGCGGCGGCAAACAGCGCATCGCAATCGATCGCCGCCTCGATTGCGGCGGCGATCTCGTCCAGCGCGGTTTCGACGCTGTGGCGATAGTCGGCGAACGGACCGGCGGCGCCGAGGCGCGCCAGGAATTTGTGGCGGAAACCGTCGGCGGCAAACAGCCCGTGCAGATAGGTGCCGGACACCTTGCCGTCGGCGGAGACGGCGCCGTCGGGCCGGTCGCCGATCAGGATCGCCGGGCGCGCGCAGTCCGCCCCGGTCGTGCGGCCGAGATGAATCTCGTAACCCTCGAGCGGTTCGTCAAAGGCGACCGAACGGGCCCGCGTGTTGCGCACGGTCTTGGCCGGCGCCATCGCGGTCTCGACGTCGAGCAGGCCGAGCCCCTTCGCCTCGCGCTCCTTGCCCTCGATGCCGCCAGGATCGAGCACCCGGCGACCGAGCATCTGGTAGCCGCCGCAAAGGCCGACGATGTGGCCGCCACGCTCGCGATGACGGGCAAGATCGGCATCCCAGCCATTGGCGCGGAACGCCGCCAGGTCGCCGATGGTCGATTTGGAGCCGGGGATGACAACCAGTGCCGCATCGGCGGGAAGCCGCTCGCCCGGCCTGACGAAGACGAGGTCGACGCCAGGCTCGGCGCGCAACGGATCGAGGTCGTCGAAATTGGCGATGCGCGCGAGCACCGGTACCGCCACCTTGAGGCCACCGCCCGAGCCGGCGGCCTGGCGCTCCAGTGCGACCGAATCCTCCGGCGGCAGGCGCCGCGCCGCAGCAAGCCAGGGCACGACGCCGAAGGACGGCCAGCCGGTATGGTCGGTGATCGCTTTCAATCCGTCGCCGAACAGCGATACGTCGCCGCGAAACTTGTTGATCAGGTAGCCCGCGACCTGAGCGCGGTCGGCTTCCGGCAGGATCGCATGGGTGCCGACCAGCGAGGCGATGACGCCGCCTCGGTCGATATCGCCGACGAGCGCCACCGGTATGTCGGCCGCAGTGGCGAAGCCCATGTTCGCGATGTCGCCGGCGCGCAGATTGACCTCGCTTGCCGAGCCGGCGCCTTCGACGATCACCAGATCGGCATCCTCGCCGACGGCTGCGAATGACTGCAGGACGACCTGCAGCAACTCGCCCTTCATCGCCTGGTAGCCGCGCGCCTCGGCCGTGCCGGCCACCCTGCCCCGAACGACGAGTTGCGCGCCGGTGTCTGTCTGCGGCTTCAACAAGACCGGGTTCATGTGCACGGTCGGCGCGACGCCGCAGGCAAGCGCCTGCAGCCACTGCGCCCGGCCGATCTCGCCTGCCTCGCCCGCGCCCGGGATCGCCGCCACCGCGGCGTTGTTCGACATGTTCTGCGGTTTGAACGGCCGCACCGTCAGCCCTCGCGCGCGCGCCGCGCGGCAGAGCCCCGCGACCAGCAAGGTCTTGCCGACATCCGAACCCGTTCCCTGCAGCATGATCGCGCGCGCCATGGCTCCCGGTTACCATAGTGACTGCCGATGTACAGGTGCGGAATACGACCCGGCGCGGTCGAATTTTACAGGCATGTTCGCCTATCGACGGTGTTTGCGCTTTGCACGCCCTCCTTTATTGTGCCCGGCGAAAACGACAGCCGACAACAGGAAGGTGCGCCGTCATGGACGCCATCGCCGAAACCGCCGCGAGCCAGTTCGACCTGAGCGAGGATCAACGCGCCATTCGCGACATGGCCGAAAGCTTCGCCGCCGATCGCGTTGCCCCGCACGCGCTCGACTGGGACCGCGAGCGACATTTTCCGGGCGATGTTGTGCGCGAGACCGGCCCGCTCGGTTTCGGCGGCATCTATGTGCGCGAGGACGTCGGCGGCTCGGCGCTCGGCCGGCTCGACGCCGTGCTGGTGTTCGAGGCCCTGGCGCGCGCCTGCCCGGCGTTCTCCTCCTTCATCTCCATCCACAACATGGCTGCGTGGATGATCGACATGTTCGGCGACGACGAGCAGCGCCGGCGCTTCCTGCCGAAGCTGACCTCGATGGAATGGCTGGCGAGCTACTGCCTGACGGAGCCCGGCTCCGGTTCGGATGCCGCGGCGCTGAAGACCAGGGCCGTCCGCGACGGCGACCACTACGTGCTGAACGGCGCCAAGCAGTTTATCTCGGGCGCCGGCGACAACGACATCTATGTGGCGATGGTGCGCACCGGCGACGACGGGCCGAAGGGAATATCAACCCTCGTCGTCGGGAAGGACACGCCCGGCCTCTCCTTCGGCGCGGTCGAGCACAAGATGGGCTGGCACATGCAGTCGACCCGCCAGGTGATCTTCGAGGATTGCCGGGTGCCGGCTGAAAACATGCTTTCGGGCGAAGGCATCGGTTTCCGCATCGCCATGGCCGGCCTCGACGGCGGCCGGCTCAACATCGCCGCCTGTTCGCTCGGCGGCGCCCAGTCGGCGCTCGACAAGGCGCTTTCCTATGCGGCCGAGCGCAAGGCCTTCGGCCAGGCGATCGACCGCTTCCAGGCGCTGCAGTTCAAGTTCGCCGACATGGAGACCGATCTCAGCGCCTCGCGCATGCTGCTCTACGCCGCCGCCGCCAGGCTCGACGCCAAGGCGCCCGACGCGTCGAAATGGTCGGCCATGGCCAAGCGCTTCGTCACCGACAAGGGCTTCGACATCGCCAATGACGCGCTGCAAATCCACGGCGGCTACGGTTATCTGCACGACTACGGCGTCGAGAAGCTGGTGCGCGACCTGCGCGTCCACCAGATCCTCGAAGGCACCAACGAGATCATGCGCGTCATCATCGCCCGCCACCTGATCGGGCGCTAGCGCCATTCATCATCCAAGGAACAAGACATGACCACAATCGCCTTCATCGGCCTCGGCAACATGGGCAACCCGATGGCCGCCAATCTCGTCAAGGCGGGCTACCGGGTGCGCGGCTACGACCTGGTGGCCGATAATCTCAAGGTCGCCGGCGACAACGGTGTTGCGACAGCCGACAGCGCCGCCGCCGCGGTCGAGGACGCCGAGGTGGTGATCACCATGCTGCCTGCCGGCCGCCATGTGCTCGCCGTCTATGGCGACATCGTCGCCGCGGCGGCGAAGGGCACGCTGTTCATCGATTCCTCGACCATCGACGTGGCGAGCGCCCGCCAGGCGCATGCGATCGCCGCCGAGGCCGGCATGCTGTCGGTCGATGCACCGGTTTCGGGCGGCGTCGGCGGCGCTGCGGCCGGCACGCTCACCTTCATGGCCGGCGGATCGGCGGAGGCATTCGCCAGAGCCGAAACGGTCCTTCAGCCGATGGCCGGACGCGTCGTCCATTGCGGCGACGCCGGCAACGGCCAGGCGGCCAAGATCTGCAACAACATGATTCTCGGCATCTCGATGATCGGCGTCGGCGAGGCATTCGTGCTGGCGGAAAAGCTCGGCCTGTCGCACCAGGCGCTGTTCGACGTCGCCTCGACCTCGTCGGGCCAGTGCTGGTCGATCAACACCTATTGCCCGGTTCCGGGACCGGTGCCAACTTCGCCGGCCAACAATGGCTACAAGCCGGGATTTGCCGCAGCACTGATGCTGAAAGACCTGAAACTTGCCCAGGAAGCCGCCCAGGGCGCCGGCGCCGTGACGCCGATGGGCGCGGAAGCAGCCCAGCTCTACGCGCTGTTCGAAGCGCAGGGAAACGCCGAAACGGATTTCTCCGGCATCATCAATTTCCTGCGCGGCGGTTCCGGCTGAAACCCGCAGCTTTTCGTTAGGCCCGTAACGAAAAAAGTCCTCGATTCAGGTTTGCTTAAGCTCTCGCTAACCGCCCGGTAAGGATGTTCGCCTAGATTGGCGCTCGAGACGGAAGAAACGAGCCGTCTCGAGCTCCGGATCAGGTCTCGCGTACCGGAGCCGTACCTTTCGCAGAGTATCGCGTAGCGAAAGGCCATGCGTTGGAAATGGCAAAGCCGCGTTCTCACCGAAGTGGAACGCGGTTTTTGCTTTCCGGGACGAAAGTGCTGGAAATCACCCCTTCAGAAAGCCGATGACGGCCGTGGCGAACGCCTCCGGCTGGTCCCAGTGCAGCGAGTGACCGGCGTCGGCGATCACGGTTTCGGTAAGCTTGGCCATGCCGGCAAAGGATGCCCTGCTGGTGGCCGGCGTCACCATCACGTCGAGGTCGGCGAGAAGCAGCAGGGTCTCCGCCCGGATCGCAGCGATGTCGAGCGGATCGAGACGCGACACCGCGTCGAGCTGCCGGCGGAAATCGGCCGGCGACTGGCGGTATTCATAAGCCGCCGACAGCCGCGTCGCCTCGGCTACCCGTTCGGGGTCTTCGAAGAAGGCCGGCGCGAACAGCCACTGGAACAGAAGCCTGAACCATGTTTCGGGCTCCATGCCGCCTTCGTAGAGCGCCGCCATCTCGCCAATCAGCGCGCCGGATTTCGCCTCCGGCCGGCCCGACGTGGCGGCGACCACCAGCCGGCGGACGCGCTGCGGCGCCCGCGCTGCCAGCCGCAGGCCGATCATGCCGCCCATCGAATGGCCGACGACATCGGCCTCGGCAATACCGAGGTGGTCGAGCAGCGCGATCGCATCGCCTATCCAGTCGGCCGGGTCGATGGCACCCGAATGCTCGGTGCGTCCGGCACCGCGATTGTCGACCGTCACCAGGCTGAAATGCGGCTGCAGGAGCGGCATGACCGGCGTCCAGCTCGCCATGTCGCTGGCAATGCCGGCGAGCAGCAGCAGCGGCGGCCCCTCGCCCGTCACGTCGTAGTGAACCCGCGCATCCTTCGTGTCGATAAATGGCATCAATGTCCTCCCGGCTCCCGCCAGCGACAATCTGGACAGGCCGGGCGCGATTTGCAATCGTGCCCCGGGCTCTGCCAACGGACCGGATCTCCATGCTCGATTGCCTCGGCAACCAAACCACGGTCGACGCCGCCGAGACGCTTGCCGGCGTCGACGATTTCATCGCCGGCTTCCTCGGTTACGAGCGCCGCGCCGTCAACGTGCTCGCGGCAGCCGACAGCGATACCGAATGCGTGCTCGCCAACACCTACGCCGGCATGATCTGGATGTTTCTGGAATCGCCGCGGGCGCCCGCCGCCGCCGAACGCTATCTGGAGCGCGCGACAGCCAATCTCAGCGGCGCCAACCGTCGCGAAACGATGCTGGTCTCGGTGCTTGCCGCCTGGCACGACAATGACGTGCCGCGCGCCACCAAGCTGCTTGCCGAACTGGTCGGCGAAACCCCGACCGACCTTGCGGCGATGAAACTCGGCCAGTATTTCTGCTTCAATCGCGGCGACGCGCCCGGCATGCTGCGCTTCGCCCGCCTGGCCGAGGCGGCCAATGACCAAAACCCGCATTTCCACGGCATGGCGGCGTTCGCCTACGAACAGTGCCACCTGCTCGACAAGGCCGAACGGGCGGCCAACCGCGCCATCGAGATCAAGCGCGCCGAACCCTGGGCGCACCATGCGCTTGCCCATGTGATGCTGACCCGCGGGCGCGTACGCGAGGGCGCCGGTTTCCTCGACGGGGTCGCCGGCACCTGGCGCGACTTGAATTCGTTCATGTACACCCACAACTGGTGGCACAAGGCGCTGTTCTCGATCTCGCTCGGCGACTACGACGCCGTGTTCAAAGCCTATGACGAGCATTGCTGGGGCGTCGACAAGGCCTATTCGCAGGATCAGATCGGCGCGGTGTCGCTGCTGGCGCGCATGGAATGCGCCGGCCTCGATGTCGGCGAACGCTGGCAGGATGTCGCCGACCACATGGCGGCGCGCGCCTGCGACACGGTGCAGCCGTTTTTGACCGTGCAATATCTCTACGGGCTTGCCCGCGCCGGGCGCGACGAAGCCGACGAACTGATGCGCGCCGTCGAGGAGAAGGCGAAGACCGCCGACGAATTCGAGCGCCCGGTGTGGGCAGAGGTGGCGCTGCCGGCCTGCCGCGGCGTGCTGGCGCATGCGCGCGGCGACCATCGCACCGCGATCAACGCGCTCGGCGCCGCGCTGCCGCGCATGGCGGAAGCCGGCGGCAGCCACGCCCAGCGCGACCTGTTCGAGCAATTGCTGCTCGCAGCCCACCTGAAGGCCGGCAACTGGGTGACGGCGCAGCAGATGCTGGAGATGCGCCGCATCTACGATCCCGACGGCGTGCCGCTGAACCGCATGCTGGCCGATGTCTATGGCCGGCTCGGGCTGGATGTGGAGGCGGAAGAAGCACGCGCCCGGCGCTACGCCTGATGCGGATTATCCCTTCCTCGCGATCACCAGATGGCCGGCGATCGGCAAGCCCTGTTCGTGACGCACCGTGATCGGCTCCATCAGGACGGTTTCCAGTCCCGCACCGGAAAGACGGCGGAGAAGATAGGCCTCACGATGGGCGAAGCGCTGGAAGCGGCCGACGGTGAAATCGCGGCCGGCAAAAACTTCCTCCTCAAGCGTTTCGGTGGAAAAGCCGATCAGGCCGCCGGCGTCGAGACGAGCCGCCATCGCGGCGATCAGCGGTTCGAGATCGCCGAGATAGGGCATCACGTCGGTGGCGACGATCAGATCCCAGCGCTCGCCCTCCTCACCGGCGTGCAAAAAGCGCAGCGCCTCGTCGACATAGAGCTCGTCATAGACCTCGCGCTCGTCGGCAAGTTCGACCATGCGCTCCGACACGTCGACTCCGACCAGGAATTCCGCCCGCGGCCGCAATTCGCCACCGGTAAGCCCGGTGCCGCAGCCGAGATCGAGCACCCGGCCGAATGGTCCAAGGCCGAGATCGGCGAGCTGATGGCGCAACTGCACCGGCACCGCGTATCCCAACTGCTCGACGAGCACATTGTCGAACACCTCGGCATGCTGGTCGAACAATGTCTCGACATAGGCCTCCGGCGCCCTTTCCGGCACCGCGCCGCGCCCCATGCTGGCAAGCCTGACCGCCGCGCCGCCGCGATCGACCGGGTCGAGCGCCAGAACCTCGCGATAGGCGTCGGCCGCGGCGTCGAAATCGCCGGATTTCTCCAGCTTCAGCGCACGGTTATAGGCTTCCGCCAGCCTGTCTTCGTCAATATCGCCTTTCGGCGGATCGCCTACGGTCATGTCGCATAGCTGTCCAATTCGGTCGCTTGCCTCGTCGTATTCCAGCCCGGCAGGTTGAACAATGCCTTCCATGCTGATTGGCGGGGAACGACACAGATGAGCGCAGGCGGCCCGCTTCCGGGTGAACAGCCGGCTCGTGGGCGCCGGGGCGGCCGGGCCGGCAAGCACATGGCGCCCGGATCGGCGTTCGAGCAGCCGGATTTCCGCCAGCTGAGAAATCCGTTCAAGCCGACCGACATCGTTTCGGCCGACGAGTTGGAGGCGATCCATCTTGCCTCGCTCCGCGTGCTCGGCGAGATCGGGCTTGAAGTGCTGCATGACGAGGCACGCCGCATCATGAAGCAGGCCGGCGCCGACGTGACGCCGGGTTCCGACCTCGTCCGTTTCGATCCGGAAATGATCCTGGAGTCGATCCGAAGCTGCCCCGAAAGCTACACGCTGCACGCACGCAACCCGGCACACAACCTGGTGTTCGGCGGCGACAATATCTGCTTCGCCCAGATGGCCTCGGCGCCAAACTGTTCGGACACCGACAAGGGCCGCCGCCCGGGCAACCAGCAGGATTTCCGCAATCTGGTCAAGCTCGGCCAGATGCACAACATCCTGCACCTGTCGGGCGGCTATCCCGTCGAACCGGTGGACATCCACCCGTCGGTGCGCCACCTGCACTGCCTGCGCGATTTCGCGCTTCTGACCGACAAGGTGTTCCACGCCTATTCGCTCGGCCGCGAGCGCAATCTCGACGCCATCGAGATCGCCCGCATCGTCCGCGGCGTCTCCATCGAGCAATTGCGCGACGAGCCATCGCTGCTGACCATCATCAACACCAATTCGCCGCTCAAGCTCGACATTCCGATGATGGAAGGCATCATCCAGATGTCGTCGCACGGCCAGTTGGTGGTGGTGACCCCGTTCACGCTCGCAGGCGCCATGGCGCCGGTGACGATCGCCGGCGCGGTGGTGCAGCAGAACGCCGAGGCGCTGGCGGGGATCGCCTTCACCCAGATGGTGAGAAAGGGCGCTCCGGTCGCCTATGGCGGCTTCACCTCCAATGTCGACATGAAGTCGGGCGCCCCGGCCTTCGGCACGCCGGAATACATGAAGGCGCAGCTTCTCGGCGGGCAACTGGCGCGGCGCTACGCCATACCCTATCGCACATCGAACACCTGCGCGGCCAACACGGTCGACGCGCAGGCGGCCTACGAGAGCGTGTTCTCGCTCTGGGGCTGCGTCCAGGGCGGCGGCAACTTCATCAAACACGCCGCCGGCTGGCTCGAAGGCGGCCTGTCATGCTCGTTTGAGAAAATGATCCTCGACATCGACCTGTTGCAGATGGTCGCCGAGTTCATGACCCCGCTCGATCTGTCGGAAGACGCGCTCGGCATCGAGGCGATCCGCGACGTCGGTCCCGGCGGCCACTTCTTCGGCACCGCCCACACCCAGTCGCGCTACAAGACCGCGTTCTATTCGCCGATCCTGTCGGACTGGCGCAATTTCGAGACCTGGATGGAGGCCGGCGCGCCGACCGCGATCCAGAAGGCCAACCAGGTGTGGAAGGAGCGCCTGGCAACCTACGAGAAACCGCCGATCGATCCGGCGATCGAGGAAGAACTCAACGATTTTGTCGAACGCCGCATCGCCGAGGGCGGTGCGCCTACGGATTTCTGAAATGCTCGTCGCTACCGAACCTGCCGGCGCCGATACCGGTCTGTCGACGCCCGCGGCCCTTTCCGCCTTCGGTGCCCTGTTCCTCGCGCTCGCCGATACGCTGGACGAAGGAACCGAGCCGATCGCCAAAACCGGCGCCAACGCCTTGCGCAAGGGCGCGGCGGAAGCTCCCTTCGACCTGCCACCATCGCCGCTCCCGATGGCGCCATTCGCCGGCGTACTGGCGCTTACCGGAACGCATGCCGCATGTGGCGCTCTCATCCCCGTCTTCGACCGGCTCAACTGGCACCATTCGGGCTTGGAAAGCGGCCAGATTCGCGCCGACATCAGCCGGCAGATGCTGACCGGCGAACTCGTCGGCCCGGACGGGCTGGTGTTCGACGACAGCTGCCGGGTCGGACTGTTCGCGCAGGGGCCCAACCTCGCCTATCCGCAGCGCACCCACGCCGCCGAGGAACTGTTCGTCATGCTGGCGGGCACGGGACTATGGTCGCAGTCCGGCCATGTCGGTGTGCCGCGCGGGCCCGGCGCCCGCATGCACCACGCCTCGTTGGAGCCCCATTCGAGCACCACCGGCGCCGAGCCGCTGGTTGCGATCTGGGTATGGACCGGCGACATCGATTTTTCGACCTATCTGCTGCAGGGTTGATCGCAAACACGGAAGACGAAGGGGAGTTTCATGAAGGACAGCTATCGCGCGGTGGTCATCGGCGGCGGCGTCGTCGGCTGTTCGGTGCTCTACCATCTCGCCAAGGCCGGCTGGACCGACGTGGTGCTGATCGAACGCTCGGAGCTGACCTCCGGTTCGTCCTGGCATGCCGCCGGCGGCTTCCACACGCTGAACGGCGACCCCAACGTCGCCAAGCTTCAGGCCTACACCGTGTCGCTCTACAAGGAACTGGAGGAGATTTCCGGCCAGTCCTGCGGCCTGCACCTGACCGGCGGCGTCATGCTGGCCGATACGCCGGAGCGCATGGATTTCCTGCGCCTTGCCCACGCCAAGGGCCGCTATCTCGGCATGGAGACGGAACTGATCACGCCGTCGGAAGCTAAGGCGATGTTCCCGCTGATGGACGAGACCAACTTCATCGGCGCCATGTGGGACCCGGTCGAAGGCCATCTCGACCCCTCGGGCACGACGCACGCCTATGCGAAAGCGGCCCGCGTGCTCGGCGCCGAGGTGATCCTGCGCAACCGCGTCGTCGAGCTGACGCAGACGCCGGACGGCACCTGGAACGTCGTCACCGAGAAGGGAACCGTCAAGGCCGAGCACGTCGTCAACGCCGGCGGCCTGTGGGCGCGCGAGGTCGGCCGCATGGCGGGCCTGGAACTGCCGCTGCTCGCCATGGAGCACATGTATCTGCTGACCGAGGACATGCCGGAGGTCATCGAGTTCAACGAGTCGACCGGCCGCGAGATGATCGGCATCATCGACTTCAAAGGCGAAATCTACACCCGCCAGGAACGCAACGGCATGCTGCTCGGCACCTACGAGAAGGCCTGCAAGCCGTGGTCGCCGACCGAGACGCCATGGGATTTCGGCCATGAACTGCTGCAGCCCGACATCGACCGCATCTCGCCGTCGCTGGAAGTGGGGTTCCGGCATTTCCCGCCGATCGAGAATGCCGGCATCAAGCAGATCATCAACGGACCGTTCACCTTCGCGCCCGACGGCAACCCGCTGGTCGGCCCCGTGCAGGGCCTGACAAACTACTGGTCGGCCTGCGCGGTGATGGCCGGCTTCTCCCAGGGCGGCGGCGTCGGGCTGGCGCTGTCGCAATGGATGGTCAACGGCGACCCCGGCGCCGATATCTGGGGCATGGATGTCGCCCGCTTCGGCGAATGGGCAACGCTGCGCTACACCAACGCCAAGGTCCGGGAAAACTATTCGCGCCGCTTCTCCATCCGCTTCCCAAACGAGGAGCTGCCCGCCGCCCGCCCGCAGGAGACCACCCCGCTCTACGACGTGATGGTGCGCGACAACCACGCCGTGATGGGCGACAGCTGGGGCGTGGAAACGCCGCTCTGGTTCGCGCCGTCGGCGGAGGAAGCCCGCGACGTGCTCTCCTTCCACCGCTCCAACGATTTCGAGCACATCGCAAGCGAGGTGAAAAAGACGCGCGAGAGCGTCGGCGTCACCGAGATTTCCAACTTCGCCAAGTACCAGGTCGACGGCCCCGGCGCGGAAGCCTTCCTCAACCGGCTGATGACCAACACCATGCCGAAGACCGGCCGTATCGTGCTGACCCCGATGCTGAACGAGAACGGCAAGCTGATCGGCGATTTCACCATCGCCAAGGTCTGCGACGACCGGTTCATGATCTGGGGCTCGATCGCGGCGCAGAAATATCACATGCGCTGGTTCGAGCAGCACATGCCGAAGGACGGATCGGTCACGGTCCAGCGCTTCGGCATGAACCTGGTCGGCCTGTCGGTCGCCGGACCGAACGCGCGCAAGGTGCTGGAAAAACTGACCGACGACGATATCTCCGGCTCCGCCTTCCGCTTCATGGACTTCCGCCGGATGGACATCAACGCCGCGCCCTGCATGGTCAACCGGCTGACCTATTCCGGCGATCTAGGCTACGAAATCTGGATGGCGCCGGCCTATCAGCGCCGCGTCTACGAAGGCATCAAACAAGCCGGCGCGGAATTCGGCATCGTCGATTTCGGCATGCGGGCGCTGCTCTCCATGCGGCTTGAAAAGAACTTTCCCACCTGGTTCCGCGAATTGCGCCCGATCTACGGCCCGTTCGAGGGCGGCATGGAGCGCTTCGTCAAACTGTCGAAGAACGATTTCATCGGCCGCGAGGCCGCGGCGAAGGAACACGCCGACGGACCGAAGCTGCGCCGCGTCTCCTTCATCGTCGACGCCGAGGACGCCGACGTGATGGGCGACGAACCGATCTGGGCCAGGGTCGGCGACGCCGACTACGACACGGTCGAGCCGCCTCATGGCTACGGCGCGCCGCGCTTCGGCCCGGACGGCGGCGAGATCGCCTTTGCCGAGGGGTCGAGCCAGCGCGACGGCGACTGGCGCGTCGTCGGCTGGGTGACGTCCGGCGGCTACGCCCATTTCGTCGGCCACTCGATGGCGCAGGGCTACGTGCCGGCGGAACTGGCGGGCGACGAAAGCGCCGGCATGTTCGAGATCGAGATTCTCGGCCGCCGGCGGCCGGCGCGCGTCAACATCGACCCGCCCTTCGATCCGGCCGGCGAGAAGATGCGCTCATAGGCTGACGGCAAGCAGGGAAACAGCACATGGACCAGGCACCCGGAAATCCGTTCGGCAGGCACAGCCGTAAGATCAAACCTGTCGAAACGCCGGACGCGCCGTGGAGTTTCGAGGAATATCAGCGCCTTTCCGCCGAGGCGCGATCGAAGGCCGCGGCGCAGAATTTCCACGCCATCGGCTATGGCGAACTGGCGGAGAAGGAATGGGCCGCCGCGGGCCTCGCCGCCCCCGATCTGGTGCTGATGCGCCGCCTGAGGCTGGAACGGCTGCGCGCCGAGCTTGCCCGGCGCGACCTTGCCGGCATCCTGCTCTACGACCCGCTCAACATCCGCTACGCCGCCGACCACACCAACATGCAGCTTTGGACCGCGCACGACGCCACGCGCTACCTGCTCATGATGACCGGCGGTCCGTCGATCCTGTTCGAGTTCCAGAACTGCTTCCATCTGTCGGACCACGCCGGCATGGTCGACGAGGTGCGGCCGGCAAAGAGCTGGATCTACATGATGGCCGGCGACAACATCGAGGCGGCGACCAAGGGCTGGGCGGCAGAGATCGCCGACCTGGTCGGTGCCCATGGCGGCGGCAACCGCAGGCTCGCAGTCGATCATCTCGACCGCGAGGGCGTGGTGGCGCTGGAGGCGGCCGGGCTGGAAGTCGGGAACGGCGAATCCGTCATGGAAACCGTGCGCGCGATCAAGACCGCGCCGGAACTGGCCTGCATGCGCCGCGCCATCCACGCCTGCGAGCAGGCCATGCGCGCCATGGAGACGGCGCTGACACCCGGCATGAGCGAAAACGACCTCTGGGCCATCCTGCACCACGGCAACATCATCCGCGGCGGCGAGTGGATCGAGACGCGGCTGCTCGCCTCCGGCCCGCGCACCAATCCGTGGTTCCAGGAAAGTTCGGCGCGCATCATCGAGGACGGCGATCTCGTCGCCTTCGACACCGATCTCGTCGGTCCCTACGGCTATTGCTGCGACATCTCGCGCACCTGGCTTGCGGGCGACGGGCGGCCGACCAACGAACAGCGCGATCTCTATCGCATCGCCGCGGACCAGGTGGCGGCCAATACCGAGCTTCTGAAGCCGGGCGTGACCCTGCACGAATTGTCGCGCCGCTGTGCAGTGCCGCCGCCGGACTGCCTGCCCAACCGCTATGGCTGCCTGATGCATGGCGTCGGCCTGTGCGACGAGTATCCGAGCGTGTTCCATCCCCAGGACATGGATGAGGATACGTTCGACGATACGCTCAAGCCGGGCATGGTGATGTGCGTCGAAAGCTATGTCGGCAGGCTTGGCGGCCGCGAGGGCGTAAAGCTTGAAAACCAGGTGCTGATCACCGAGACCGGCCACCAGCAGCTCAACACCTATCCGCTCGACGACAGGCTGATGGGCTGAGCCAGCGCCGGCGCGGCGATGTAGGGCAGGCCCTTTCGGAGCGCCGTCCAGCCGACCACCCTCACCTCTTCCGTCGCCGGCTCGAAGCGGCGGCAAAGGTCGAGCGAACGGCAGTCGATGGCGGCCACGTCGGCCGCGCCCTCCGCAACCGCGATCACCGACTGGCGGTGACCGCCGCTGACGGACGCTCCACTCCAGAACGCTTCGAAAGCCGCCTCGTTCGCGATGGCGCCGAGGCGCGCAAGATCGCGCCTGAGCGCGATGATGCCCGACATGGAATCGGCGCCGTTGTAGGTGAAACGTGTACCACGCAGCGCCTCGACATCGATTGCCGCATCCGGACCGCCGGGCGCCGGGACGTCGGCCGCGCCGCTGCCCGCCCGCATGACGATCGCCGAACGGTAGAACTCGCCCTGCCCGCCCTCCTGGGCCGAGTAGTCCGGCTGGCCGATGACCGTCACGTGGTTGGCAAGTCCCTGTTCGAGCGGCCCCCAGCAGGTCTGTGCCAGTAGCAGTCCCGGGTGACGCCAGAGCACGTGGACATCGAATTCGTCGGGCGGCAGCGTCGCGGGGTCCGGCGCGATGACGCGGCCGTCGCGATCGGTGATACCGCCCGGTACCGCCGGCATGTCGCCGTTGCGCCTGGTCAGCCGTGGCGGCGCTGCGACGCCCCGCTCCGCCAGCCCTTCCTTCAGGCGGGCCCATTCCGCGTCGGTTTCCTCGCGCGCCTCGGGCCAGTCATACATCGGCAGCGCCGCGATCAAGGGAATTGAACCCATGGATCGAATATGGGGTTTTCCGGAACGCAACTAAGGCAAAGCGGCGGAACCGATCCGGGAAATGGGGGGCTCGGACCGGTTCCGCCTTTGATGGCACATTTTTTGCACGAAGGCGCCATCAATCTCTTCGGATTTCGATTGTGCCGGGTATGTTAGCGCCATCAACCTCAACGTGTCCATGACTATCCGGTAAAAAAATGAACCGCTGTTCAATATCCCGGCGCCATGCCGGATGAACCACCGGCTCTTTGGGTTTGAATGCAAATTTCTTCAGCAATACCAAATAGTTAGGAAAAACATACCCGCCGTTCATCTGCCGCCATTCATCGCGCCGCGCCCAATACATCGCCGGAAGGCGGTACCATGCAACCGCCGGGTGACGGTGGTGAACGAGGTGCAGGTTGTTGTTGAGAAACAGCATGCCGAGTACCGACCGCTCGACGATGATCGTGCGTCCGTCAGGCGTCTCGCTCCACTGGTGCTCGGCGAAAGTGCGAATGGCGATAAGCGCATGGCCGGCCCAGACCGGCCCGACGAGATAGAGCCACAACGGTATCTTGAACACGGGCCCCACAAGGGCGACGACCACGGCCACGCCGGCGAGGTGAACCAGCCAGGCCCGGCGGACCTTCGCGTTGCCGGCCATGATGTCCAGCGCGTCGTTCCACAGCAATCCGACCAACCCGAGGACCGGCCCGATGATCAGCCGCAGGATCATCACATTGTTGAGACGCAGCAGCAGCCTGACGATGGCCGGCATGCGCTCATGGCGCCACAGCGCCTGGTAGAAGCTCTCCGGATCGTCGAACGGATCGGTCAGGCGCTCGTCGCGATGATGACGCAGATGCAGCGACCTGAACCGCCGGTACGGCCACACGACGCCGATCGGCAGCGAGACGAGCGCCTCGTTGATCCGCCGGTCGCTCGTCGGATGGCCGTGCAGCACCTCGTGCATCAATGAGGAATGTAGCGCCACCATTATCGCCATGACCAGAATGGCAGTAGTGGGCATCGCCGGCCACAACCAGAACCCGGCGGCGAACCATGCCCCGTAACAGGCTGCGATCAGCCCGATCGTCGGCCATTCCATGGTTTTGAGGGCGCCCCCGCGCCACGAATCATCTGGCAAGTGCCGTCGCTCCGATTGTCATAGTGACAATCTCCCTCCTGACAGTTGATTGCAATGCGAGAATGCGCACAAGAAGCAGTCAATGCTTCTCAAATGTTTCATTTGTTGACTCAAATAAACAAATACGCACATTCTGGCGACGAAATCCGGCGGGGTTTCGCCATCGCCGAAGGGTGCGAAAATGGACAAGCGCGACATATCCGACGAATTCCGCGAGCGGCTGCAAACGCTGCTCGGCCGCTCCGGACTCAATCGCTCGGCCTTTGCCGCCGGGCTCGGCATCGACCGCTCCGCCCTGTCGCAACTGCTGAGCGGAGACGCCGCCCGCCTGCCCCGCGCCGAAACGCTGATCAACATCGCCCGGGTCCACAACGTCTCGCTCGACTGGCTTTTGGGCCTCAGCCAGGACGAGGGCCTCAGGAGCGAGCTGCGGCCCAGCGTCGAGATCGAGGAAGGCCCCGGCGAATTCGATCACAGCCTGCTGGCCAGATGGCATGCCGAGGCGGTCGGCACCAAGATCCGCTACGTCCCGGCCGGCATTCCCGACCTGTTGCGCACCGATGCCGTGATCGGCTACGAGGCTTTCGCCCAGCAGCAGAACCGCGCGTCGAAGATCGACGAAGCGCAGTTCCGCATCGACTACAATCGCCGTCCGGAGACCGACATGGAGGTGTGCATGCCGCACCAGACGCTCGACGCGCTTGCCGGCGGGCATGGCGTCTGGGCGCAACTGGACATCCGCCTGCGTCGGCAGCAATTGGAGCACATGGCAAGCCTCCTCGACGAGCTCTATCCGACCTTTCGCCTGTTCCTGTTCGACGGCCGGCGCCAGTTCTCGCTCCCCTACACCGTGTTCGGGCCGAAGCGCGTCTGCATCTATGTCGGCGGCATGTATCTGGTGCTGAACGCCCAAGAAACGGTCAAGACGATGACGCGTCATTTCGACGGTCTGATCCGCGGCGCCGTCGTCAACGCACACGAGGCGGCCCGGCATGTGCGACGGCTGCATATCAGGTCGCAATC
This sequence comes from Rhizobiaceae bacterium, assembly GCA_041397625.1. Classification (GTDB taxonomy): domain Bacteria; phylum Pseudomonadota; class Alphaproteobacteria; order Rhizobiales; family Rhizobiaceae; genus JAWKWH01. The sequence goes on along the minus strand of JAWKWH010000002.1, from coordinate 80,599 downwards.
CGGCTGACGAACGGGACATCAAACCGTTTTCCGCTTTTCACCTGCGTGATGGCCGCGCCAGCTTATCGATTGACGTGACATAAAGAATTCTTTATATCTTTATTTCATCTCCGATATCCTTGAGCACAGGCCATCCCATGACCAATCCCATCGATGCGTTGATTGCCCAGAAGGGCGTGCTTCTCGCCGACGGCGCCACGGGCACCAACCTGTTCGCCATGGGCCTGGAAGCCGGCGGCGCCCCGGAACTGTGGAACGAGAGCGCGCCCGACAAGATCAGGGCGCTGCACCAGGGTTTCGTCGACGCCGGCTCCGACATCATCCTGACCAACTCCTTCGGCGGGACGCGCCACCGGCTGAAGCTGCATGACGCCCACGAGCGGGTGCACGAACTGAACCGGCTTGCCGCCGAGATCGCCTGCGAGGTTGCCGCCTCCGCCGGCCGCCGCGTCATCGTCGCCGGTTCCGTCGGCCCGACCGGCGAATTGCTGCAGCCGCTCGGCGCGCTTACCTACGAGGAAGCGGTCGATGCCTTCGCAGAGCAGATCGCGGGGCTGAAGGCCGGCGGTGCCGAAGTGGCGTGGATCGAGACCATGTCGGCACCCGACGAGATACGCGCGGCGGCGGAAGCTGCCATCCGCGTTGGCCTGCCCTACACCTATACCGGCTCGTTCGACACCGCCGGCCGCACCATGATGGGATTGTTGCCTCGCGACATCCACGGCGTGCCAGAGGGGCTTGCCGAAAAACCGGTCGCCGTCGGCGCCAATTGCGGCGTCGGCGCCTCCGACATCCTCGCCTCGCTGCTCGACATGACCGAGGCCGACGGCGAAGCCACCGTGATCGTCAAGGGCAATTGCGGCATTCCCGAATTCCGCGGCTCGGAGATTTTCTATTCCGGTACGCCGGAGCTGATGGCCGACTATGTGCGGATGGCGATCGACGGCGGCGCCAAGATCATCGGCGGCTGCTGCGGCACGTCCTGCGACCACCTGAAGGCGATGCGCGCCGCTCTCGACGGCCATACACGCGGCCCGCGCCCGACGATCGACGACATAACTTCCTGCATCGGCCCGATGCGCAACAAGATCGCCAACCAGAACGATGCGGCGCCGCGCCGCGAACGGCGCAGACGGCGGGCCTGACGGCTGCAAGCTGCCTCGCCGGGATCAGGATCATTCATCCACCGGGCCGCGGATCGCCAGCTCGTTCAGGACCTGGTAGTAGCGTTCCTCGCGCGCCTCGAGCCAGACATAGGCTCGCGGCCAGCATGCGGGATCCATCATCGGCAGCGGATGATCGCTGAGATAGCAGCAGCCCTTATGTGCCGTCAGGCTCGCGCCAAGCGCCGATCCCAGGGCTGGTTCGTGCGCCGACAGCCTGTGCAGAGTGGCGCGCCAGCCCTCGCCGCGCGCGCCCCTGACGAACAGGCCTACGCTGCGGTTTGTCAGATAGAGCGAGATCACAAGGTCATGGCTGACCGGACGCCAGCGCGAATAGAGGCTGCCGTGCACGATCCGCTCCCCGCCATGCCGGGCGGTGTAACCGTTCCAGAATGTCTTGATCTCGGCAGAGGATATCGACCGCAGCCGCGTATGCGCGATATCCCATTCGTCCAGATCGTCGTTCGACATCGGGGGTTCCCGTCGAGATGCGGTCCGGAGAATAGCGGATTTCGCGGGCCTTCCGGCGGGAATCTCGAAGGCAGGCGAAGAAAAGCCGGCGGGTCGCCCCGCCGGCCAGTTGGGTCCTTCAAAGGACCTGCCCAAAACCGAACCCGCCCACGGGTCCGCCAGAGAAATCAGTCCAGTGCGTCCGCGATCCTGACCAGCGACAGGAACTCGGCGCGATAACCATACGGGTCCGAGCCGCGCGCCGCCGAGGCCAGCTCCAGGATGCGGTCGTAGCCGTAGTCGGCCACCTGGTCGGTGTTCCTCAGCTTCTGCCCGAAGGCGGCCACCGCCACCGAGAAGCGCTGGTCGACCGATGCCTCGTCCAGCGAACCGATCTCGTTTTCCGGCGTAACAGGCGTGGTGATCAGCTTGCTCTTGTCCTCGTCCGGCAGCTTGTAGCGCAGCTTCAGGAAGGCGTATTCATCGGCCGTCGCCGCATTGCCGCCTGCGTGCTCCGCCGCATCCGTCTGGTAGCGCAGATCGTCGTTCAGCACCGCCGGGCTGCCGACCGGCGTGATCTCGTAGATCGCGGTCACCGAATGGCCCGAACCGATATCGCCGGCGTCGACGCGGTCATTGTTGAAATCCTCGCGCTTCAGCGCCCGGGTCTCATAGCCGATCAGCCGGTACTCGGCGACGCGCGCCGGGTTGAACTCGACCTGGATCTTCACGTCCTTGGCGATTGGAAACAGCGTCGAGCCGGCTTCCTCGACCAGCGTCTTCTGCGCCTCGGCCACCGTGTCGATATAGGCCGCCTGGCCATTGCCGTTCTGCGCCAGCGTCTGCATGAGCTGGTCGTTGTAGTTGCCGTGGCCGAAACCGAACACCGACAGGAAGATGCCGCTCTCGCGCTTCCTCTCGATCATGCGCTTGAGCGTTTCGTCGTCCGATGCGCCGACATTGAAATCGCCGTCGGTCGCGAGCATCACGCGATTGACGCCGCCTTCCACGAAAGCCTGCTCGGCGAGGCGATAAGCCTGGTCGATGCCGGCCGCGCCGGCGGTCCGTCCACCGGCACCGAGACCGTCGATCACGCTCAGGATCTTCGCCTTCTCCGACACCTTGGTCGGTTCCAGCGCCGTGCCCGCGCTGCCCGCATAGGTGACGATCGAGATCGTGTCGTCCGCAGCCAGCCGGTCGAGCAGCATGCGGAAGGACGTCTTCAAGAGCGGCAGCTTGTCGGGCTGGTTCATCGAGCCCGACGTGTCGATCAGGAACACCAGATTGGCGTGCGGCTTCTCGGCCGGCTTAACGTCATAGCCCTTGATCGCCACATGCATCAGCTTGGTGTGCTCGTTCCAGGGCGACGGCATCACCGTGATCGTCGAGTTGAACGGCACGGACGCGTCTTCCGGGCCCTTCCAGTCATAGGGGAAGTAGTTGATCATCTCCTCGACGCGCACCGCGTCGGGATTGGGCATGCCGTTGCGCTTCAGCGAACTGCGCACGAAGGCATAGGACGCCGTATCGACATCGATCGAGAAGGTGGAAACCGGGTTCTCGATCGCCAGCTTCACCGGATTGGTGTCGAAATTCTCGAAACGGTCGCGGTTCTCCTCATCGATCACCACCGGTTCGGGCATGAAGCGCTTTTTCTCGCCCGCCACCTTCGGAGCGGCCGCGATCAGGCCGCCAACCGCGGGACTGGGCTCCTCGGCCATGATCTGCGAAGCGATATCGCGCGAATTCTCGACCCGGTCGCGCTCGCCGGCGCCGGCCTGGTCGAGGCCGCTAACCGTGCGCGCCTCGTCCTCCAGCACCGCCTTGTCGTCGGCGGCGCCAACCTCGCGTTTTGTCTCCGTTTCCGCCGGCACGTTGGTGCCGTCCTTCCTGCCGGCGATTTCACCGATACCGGTCGATCCCTGCCTGTCGCCGATGGCAAACGGATTGTCGGTCGCCAGATACCACGCCGCATAACCGGCGATCGGAAGGGCCAGAAGACCGGCGATTGCCGGTGTGGCGCTCAGTTTTCGTTCCATGACTGCTCTCCAGAAATTTGCCGCCCGTGCAGTCAGACGGTGTTTGGAGGCCGATCCTTGGGTCGTTTCGGAAATTTTTTCCTCGTCGAACGCGCGCAACGCCGCGTCGAGCGCCGCCGCCCGGCGTTTCTCGTCCGGTTCGGGAATGGGCATCTTGCCCAGAAGCTTCAGTTCACGATCGTCCATGATCACAATTCCCCGGCTCGTTCGGCCAGTTGCCTGAGCCGTTTCTTCGCCTCGTGGACATGCCAGGACACGGTCGCCTCGGCACATCCCATCACATCGCTCGCATCGGCGTGCGACAGGCCTTCGCCATAAACCAGCAGCACCGCGTCGCGCTGCTTGTCGGACAGTTCGCCGACCAGCCGCCAGACTGCCGATGCCCGTTCCTCGTCCGCATCGTCCTCGGCCATCTCGCCGAACAGCGCGTTGTGCTCACCCCAGGCCTCGGCCCTGTTGGCGGCGCGCTTTTCCCTGCGCATCAGGTCGCGGGCCGCGTTGATCGTCAGCGCGTAGAGCCATGTCGTGAACCGGCTCTCGCCCTTGAAGTTGGTAAGCGCCCTGGTCAGTCGCACGCAGACCTCCTGCGCCACATCCTCGGCATCGGCCCTGTCGCCGCACCAGCGGAACGCCACGCGAAACACGAAGTCGTAATGGCGTTCGACAAGCACGGCGAAAGCGGTGCGATCGCCCGCAGCCGCGCGCGCGACCAGGACCCTGTCGGGGCTCTGGTCGTCACCGCCTTCCGGCATCTCTGCCTGCGCGAGCGTCATTGCCTTCATCGCCTCTTTGACGAATCGAATGGAGCGATCCTTGGGTATATCGGCAAAAAAATCTAATGCCGCCGGTTACCCGCCAGAAACGCCGCCTGGTGAAAGGCCTGCGCGTCGGCGCGATAGCGGTGATCAACGCCGGCGGGACAGACGTTGCGGGCAAGGCACCCGCGGTCGCGGCACGACGCCCCGTCCGGCCCGTCGACATGGCTGACGCAGGCCGCGACATCCAGGCCGCCAGCCCGGATGGCGCCGACCGGACACACCGTCAGACACGGTTTTTCGCTACAGGCATCGCATGGATGCATAACCCGCGCCGGCGGTTCGACATCCAGCAATTCGTCAAACAACAGCGCGCCGCGCCAAGCATGCCACGGACCGTATTGCGGATGCATGAGCACACCGAACGGCGACGGTTTCAACCCCTCCGCCCGCATCGCCCATTGCTGGAATGGCAGATACGGCTTGTCGGAAGGAAACACCGCCCGGGCGCCGACCGCGCCGGCAACCGCGCCGATGACCCGTTTCGACCAGCTGTCGAGCGGATCGGCGGGCTTCGTCCCCTGCCCGGCCAGCCATGCCTGGAAGTGCTGCCAATACCCGGTTCCCGCGTGACCGACCAGGAGAACCGATCTTGCGGGCCTCCCGCCCTGCCCGGCCGGCGCGTCCTCGTTCGCCTCGAACGCAAGGCCGCCGCGGATCATCAGCCCCTCGGACTTCAGCAGGGTTTCGATGCGGTCGATCGGCGCAGTTCGCGTCACCGCTTCGGCTGGTCGAAAGCGGAGCGCCAGACTTCCTTGTGAATCAGATTGGCCACTTTAGCCCGGCCATCCGCGGGCCCTCTTCAAGTAAACGCGTCGGGCATGGATTCCTTTTTCCTGGCGATGAAATCCTTCAACCCGTCGTCGATGCCGGGATCGAGATCGGGCGCCTGGTAGGATTTCAGCCAGTTTCGCGCCAGTTCATTAGCGCGCTGGCTTGCGGTCTTCTCGCCCTCGGCCAGCCACTGTTCGTAGGAATTGTTGTCGGCGATCGTCGAGCGGTAGAACGCGGTCTGGAAATTGGCCTGGGTGTGGCTGCAGCCGAGATAGTGACTGCCCGGCCCGACCTCGCGGATCGCGTCCATCGCCTGGTCGTTTTCCGTCAGCCCGACGCCATCGGCGATGCGCTGCTGCATGGCAAGCTGGTCGACGTCCATCATGAACTTGTCGTAGGACGATACCAGCCCGCCCTCCAGCCAACCGGCGGCGTGCAGCACGAAGTTCGTGCCCGCCAGCAGCGTGCAGTTTATCGTGTTGGCGCTTTCGTAGGCTGCCTGCGCATCGGTAAGCTTGGAGCCGCACAGCGACCCGCCGGTACGGAACGGCAGGCCGAGACGGCGCGCAAGCTGGGCGGCACCATAGGAAACCAGCGACGGTTCCGGCGTGCCGAAGGTCGGCGCGCCCGACTGCATGGAGATCGACGAGGCGAAGGTGCCGAACAGCACCGGCGCGCCGGGGCGCACGAGCTGGGTGAAGGCCGCACCGGCGAGCACTTCGGCCAGGATCTGCGTCAGCGTGCCTGCCACCGTCACCGGGCTCATGGCGCCGGCCAGGATGAACGGCGCGATGATGCAGGCCTGGTTGTTGCGCGCATAGACCTTGGCCGCGCCCAACATGGTCTCGTCGAACACCATCGGCGAATTGGCGTTGATCAGGTTGATCAACACCGTGTTCCGATCGACGAAATCGGCACCGAACAGGATCCGGCACATCTCGACCGTGTCTTCGGCGCGCTCTGGCGCCGTCACCGACCCCATGAAGGGTTTGTCGGAATAGCGCACATGCGCGTAGATCATGTCGAGGTGCCGCTTGTTGACAGGCACATCGACCGGCTCGCAGACCGTGCCGCCCGAATGATGGATGGCCGGCGCCATGTAGGCGAGCTGGACGAAATTGTGGAAGTCCTCGAGCGTGGCGTAGCGCCGCTCGCCATCGAGATCGCGCACGAAGGGCGGACCGTAGACCGGCGCGAACACGGTGGTGTTGCCGCCGATCTCGACAGAGCGCTCAGGGTTGCGCGCATGCTGGGTAAAGGTTGCCGGCGCGGTTTCCAGCAGCCTGCGGCAAAGTCCCTTGGGAAAGTGCACCCGTTCGCCCTTCACGTCGGCGCCCGCCTGCCTCCACAGTTCGAGCGCTTCGGCGTCGTCGCGGAACTCGATGCCGATTTCCTCCAGCACCGTGTCGGCATTGGCCTCGATGAGTGTCAGTCCTTCTTCGTCGAGCACGTCGAAGGGCTTCAGCCTGCGCCGTATGTAGGTAAGTTGCGTGCCCGGTCCGCCGCCCGAACGCGCCGCCCGTCTCGCCGCCGCGCCGCCGCTTGCCCGCGCACCGCGTCTTGCCCTTCCGCTATCGACAGATGCTTCTTCCGTCATGACAACCTCGAATCCGGAGAATGCCCGTTTGAGGCGGGCAGGTCGGGGAAATCGTAGCCAAGGCCGCCGGAGGAACGTAACTCTCAAACGCCAAGGCTTGTCGCAAAAACGATAAGGAGGGTCCGCGGCGGCCGGTCCACATTACACTATCGCGACGGAAAATCCGCACAACCACGCGGCCATGCCGTTATCGTCGTTCCACGCGTCGCAATCCGGCTATGCCATTGGCACAAGTTGCAAATATGGATAATTGAAGGCTCGACCCAGCCTGCCGCGATTCCGGCTGCACGCTTCCGACGGAGCACACCATCATGTCCGACGACGAAATCATCCTATCCGAACTGAGCGACGACGAACTCGTGCCGCAGATGCACGATGATCTCTATGACGGGCTGAAGGAGGAGATCGAGGAAGGTACGCGGATCCTGCTCGATCGCGGCTGGGCGCCCTACGACGTGTTGACCAAGGCGCTGGTCGAAGGCATGCGCATCGTCGGTGAGGACTTCCGCGACGGCATCCTGTTCGTGCCGGAAGTGCTGCTATCGGCCAACGCCATGAAGGCCGGAATGTCGATCTTGCGTCCGCTGCTTGCCGAAACCGGCGCTCCCAAGCAGGGCAAGCTGGTGATCGGCACGGTCAAGGGCGACATTCACGACATCGGCAAGAACCTGGTCGGCATGATGATGGAGGGCGCCGGCTTCGACGTCGTCGACCTCGGCATCAACAATCCCGTCGAGAACTATCTCGAGGCGATCGAGCGCGAGCAGCCCGACATTCTCGGCATGTCGGCGCTGCTGACCACGACCATGCCCTACATGAAAGTGGTGATCGACACGCTGATCGAGAAAGGCATCCGCGACGATTATATCGTTCTCGTCGGCGGCGCTCCGCTCAACGAGGAATTCGGCAAGGCCGTCGGCGCCGACGCCTATTGCCGCGATGCGGCCGTTGCCGTGGAAACGGCGAAGGAACTGATCGCGCGACGCCACAACACGCGCGCCACCGCCTGAAGCCAGGCCATGTGCGAAGAAAGCCGGCCGGGGGCCGGCTTTTTCGTTTGGAGACTGGAGGATCTCCCTTCAGACGGTGAAAGGCACCTGGCCGTCGAAAGCCGCATCCGGCTGGCCGATCTGGAAATGGTTCGGCGTCTGCGTCGGCGGCATGCCGTTGACGATGGTCTTATGGAAGGTGCGGTAGTCGCCCTCGAACCGGCCGTTGTTCCACACTTTCAGCAGTTCCTCGGTGAAACGCCCGTTGAAGAACCCGTCCATCGACACCTGGTTGTCCTGGCAGCCGGAGATCAGCCGCACCGAGGCGCGAAGTGGCGCGCGATGCGACGACAGCGCGATGTCGTCGGCCAGCTCGTCGGATTCGTCGCCGCCCTGAGGCGAGCCGCCGATGCGCCGATAAAGCTCGGGATTGCTGTTGAAGGCCTGGCGCGCCACCGCCACCGGCAGCATGCGCGGCTTGCGCCCGTCCTGTCGGCCCTCGGCATCGAACAGCGCCGGCGCGGCGCGGATCGCCGAGCCGGAATGACAGCAGTCCAGCACGACGAAGATGCGCACGCCCTCCTCGAAACCGCACCACAGCTGATAGGCCTCGTCATCCAGAAACATGCCGTCATAAAGGCACCAGGTCTCGTCGAGATTGTCGGTCTCGTCCTGATTGAAATCGTGCATCTGGCTGCCGTGGCCCGCATAGGTGTAGAGAAATATGTCACCCGGCTTCAGCCGCCTGCCCGCCTCCGAAATGCCCCCGATCACGGCATCGCGGGTGCCGCGCGCATCGGTCAAAAGGTCCATGACCTCGAAACCGCGCGCTTCGGCGATCGCCTTCATCGCCTCGGCGTCGGCGATGCAGGCCGAAAGCTTGCCGTCGGTGCCGTAGTGTGTTTGGTCGATGACATTCAGCCCCACATGCAGTGACAGGCCGGTGCGCGAGCCACCGCCTTCGGCCCGTCGAATAAAAGACCGCGCCGCTGTACCGCCGCTTGGTACAGGGCGCGGTACGCCGGCAAAGGAACGTGGGGCAACGCTCCGTATTCCGGCGTCAAACTTGTCGGCCACCTTGCCGTAGCCTGGATTCTTCGGGTGCAGCTCGTCGTGCCAGCGCGCCGCGCTGGCGCCGACCACGCCGCGCATGTCGAGGAAATGCGCATTGGCGAAACCGCCGATCAGCGCCTTGAGCTGCGTGTTGAAACGGGCGATCAGCTCGTCGGTGATGCCTTTCTGGAACGCCCTGTCCCTGATGCCGCGGCTTTCCATCGGCTTGCCCAGCCACTTGCCGGAACTTGGAACCGGCATGTCGTAGCCGTGGCAGAATACCTGGATGTTGCCGGGCAAGGCTTCCACCGACCGAAGCACCTGGTCATAGCCGCGAATGGCGCCGGCGAGCAGCCCGTCGAAACTGGGCAGGATGTGCTGCGCCGGGCTCAGCGCCGGGTCGAAGCGGCGCAGATGGTCGGCCAGATGCCCGCCGCCCAGCACGTCGTTGCCGCCGGCGCTGAACAGGAATACCGAGGCGCCGGTCTGGCGCAACGCCTTGATGTATTCGCCCTTGGCGATCATGTTTTCCAGCGTGTCGCCGGCTGCACCCAGGCTGCGGATCGCGTAGCCCTTCTTGATGAGCTGGTCGATCGTGTCGTTGAGCAGGATCGGGAACTGGAACCACGAATCGCCTTCCGAGACGATGATCGGGCCGTCATAGCCCGATGCGATGCGGTGGTTGAACAGCGAGGTCCGCCGCATGCGCTCGAACCAATTGGCCGCGCCGATCGCCATATCGCCGCGCATTGCGCCTTCGGGCGTCTGCGGGATGGCGACGGTCTCGGGATTGAGCGCCAGAACCGGCGTGAACGGTCCGGAGCGTTTCTCGTCGATGATGAAATACTTTCGCAGCGAAGCCTGCGACGTGCGGGGATCCGCCATCTTGCGATGCAGCTCTTCGAGCGTGATCCTGGCCCGCTTGGCCTTTGACCTCGGCGATTTCGCCATGTCAGCCGCCGATCACGCCGCTGCGATGTTCGGCAACCAGCCGTTCGAGCATGGCAACGCCGGCGCGCGCCATCATGTTCTGCCTGAGCCGGCGGCCCTTGCGCGCCTCGCGCCGGCAGACGATCGCATCGCGCCAGTGATGCGTGGTGCGGGGATCCGTCCGCTCGAACTCGGGCCATATCCACGGCAGGTCGAGCCTGAACCGGCCGACCGTCTGGGGAACCCCGTTTCTTCCATTCCTGCGCTCCATGACAACCTCCACCCACGGGCCATTGCGCGCGTCCTTCCGATTGCCTACATCTTCGCGCGTGATCCGTACGTGACCTTTCCCACAGACAGGGTCTAAAACGCCGTGATTTCGGGTGTTCGAACGGCCTGGCAGAAAACCATCGGGAGCAAGACTTGCGGCAGGGAGAATCAGGTAAATCGCGCCCTGGCGGCGGCGCCGAGAAGGTCCGCGTGATCGCCTGCGGCATGATCGCTCGCGAGGTGCTGGCGATCAAGGAACGCAACGGTCTCGATCATCTCGACCTGGTATGCCTGCCGGCGCAGTTCCACTACTATCCCGACCGCATAGCTCCCGCGATGGAAGCGGCAATCGCCGAAGCGCGCGCCGAGGGCATCCGCCACATCTTCGCCGGCTATGCCGATTGCGGCACCGGCGGCGCGCTCGACCGCGTCTTGGAGAAGCACGGCGTTGCCCGTGTCGACGGTCCCCACTGTTTCGCCTTCTATCAGGGCGCAAGGGCCTATGAGGCGGTCGCCGAAGACGACATGACCACCTTCTACATGACCGATTTCCTGTGCCGGCAGTTCGACGCCTTCTTCATGAAGCCGCTCGGCCTCGACCGCCATCCGGAACTCGCCGCCGACTATTTCGGCCACTACGAAAGGCTGGTCTATCTGGCGCAGACGGACGATCCGGCGCTCGACCGGGTCGCCGAGGACGCGGCGGAATGGCTGGGATTGCGCTATGAGAAGCGGCGAACCGGATACGGCGATCTGACGGACGCGCTTGTCGATGCCACCGCGGCGTCACGCATGTGATATAGTTTCGCCGCACGCCGTGGTTAAGTTCGGCTTAGGACGGTGTCGATAGAATGCGGCTTGCCGTGCAAAGACGGTGCACAAGGGCGATTGATCCATGGACGACATGACGGCCGAGAGCGTGCTTCGGGTTGCCAACCCGCCGCGTCGCCTGTCCACCATCATCAGTCAGCTCGCCGCCGAAGCCGAGGGACCGATCTCCGTCGAGCGTATCCGTAACGCGCTGGACGACCGCTCGTTTGCCGCGATGCTGGCGCTTTTCGCCATTCTCAACCTGCTGCCGTTTCCGCCCGGAACCACGCTCATTCTCGGCCCGCCGCTCGTCATTGTCGCCGCCCAGATGGCGCTTGGCCTCAACCGGCTCTGGCTGCCCCGGATGATTCTCGACAAGTCGCTCGGCCGCGACCGCTTCCGCGCCCTTTCCCGGCGGCACCTGCCGCGGCTGCTGAAGCTGGAACGCCTGATCAAGCCGCGCAATTGGCCGTTTTCCGGCCGCGACTGGGCCGACCGTTTCATCGGCTGGATATGCCTGGTCCTGTCGATCGCCGTCACCCTGCCGGTGCCGCTCGGCAACTGGCTGCCGGCGCTCTCCGTGCTGCTGATCGCGCTGGCGCTTTCCGAACGCGACGGCATGCTCTTCTATGCCGGCATTCTGCTCGGCATCCTGTCGCTGATCATCATCGCCGCCGTCATCGGCACCGCCGGCGCCATCGCCGGCATGTTGTTCAGCTGATCGTTGGATCGGGACGGACCTGTCCGAGGCGCCTCCACGGCGTCGCTTTTGAATTTGCCCGTGTCGTACTGTAAACAGCTAGGCGCCGGCGCATACGGCAATGCTGCTGTCCCATATCCGGCATGCGGATTACAGGAATAGGCAAATGGCCGATCTGGTTGTCGTCTACTGGCGTGATATCCCCGCGCAGGTCATCGTGAAGAAGGGCCGCGCCAACGCCAAACGCGAGCTTCCTCTGCGTTTCACCGAGGCAATCGACATGTGCGCCATGCGTAGCGGCGCCGGCGACACCGATGCCTATCTGGCCGAATGGCGCCGGGCGGCGCCGGTCGCCGTCGGCGACGATCTCGAGGCCGAAGCCGACAAGGCGATGACCGGCATCGACGCAGCCTATCCCAAGGAGCGGCTGGTTGCCCTCGTAAACTCCGGCGGGATCGACAATGGCTGAGGGTCCTCCCGCCACCACCCAGGCAACCCTGGTTCGCAAGGCAGCGCCGAAGCTTGACTACAAGCCGGCCCATGTCAGCCCGACCGAGCGGTTGAAGAAGGGCTATACGATCAGGCGCTGGTCGGTGCGTCATTCACGCGGGCTGGAGTGGCTCTACAAGCATTTCGCCGACATCTTCCTGATGCTGCATCCACTGTGGAAGGCGGTCGGCTACCATCGCGCCGAGGCTCCGGTCACCTTCATCGAGAAACGCGTCAAGGGCCTGATGTTCGACTGCCGCATGTGCGGCCAGTGCATCCTGTCGTCAACCGGCATGTCGTGCCCGATGAACTGCCCCAAGCAGCTCAGGAACGGCCCCTGCGGCGGCGTGCGCGCCAACGGCAATTGCGAGGTCGAGCCCGACATGCCCTGCGTCTGGGTTCAGGCCTGGAACGGCGCCGAAAAGATGCGCGACGGCGTCGGCAACATCTCGCGGGTGCAAAAGCCCGTCGACCAGTCGCTGCGCGAGACGTCATCCTGGCTGCGGGTAACCGCCGTGGCTGCCGCCGAGCGGGACGGCAAGGAGGCGCAGGCGCAATGAACACGGACGAGAACCCCGCCGGCGTCGACCTGCCGCTCGATCCGCTTCCCGGCCATTCGTCGCGCGGCCGGCTAGAGCGTATCCTGCGCCGCGGCGAGTTCGCCGTCACCGCCGAGCTCAACCCGCCCGACAGCGCCGATCCGCAGGAGGTCTATGAGCGCGCCGGCATCTTCGAGGGTTGGGTCGACGGCATCAACGCGGTCGACGCTTCGGGCGCCAACTGCCACATGTCGTCGGTCGGCATCTGTGCGCTGCTGACGCGCATGGGTTTCGTGCCGATCATGCAGATCGCCTGCCGCGACAAGAACCGTATCGCCATCCAGGGCGACGTGCTCGGCGCGGCGGCAATGGGCGTCGCCAACATAATGTGCCTGACCGGAGACGGCGTGCAGGCCGGCGACCAACCCGGCGCCAAGCCGGTCTTCGACCTCGATTGCATGAGCCTGCTGGAAACCGTGCGCACCATGCGCGACGAGGCGAAGTTCTTGTCCGGCCGCAAACTTACATCGCCGCCGGGCGTGTTTCTCGGCGCCGCCATCAATCCCTTCGCCCCGCCCTACGACTTCCGTCCGTTGCGCCTCGCCAAAAAGATCGCCGCCGGCGCCCAGTTCGTGCAGAGCCAGTACTGTTTCGACGTGCCGATGTTCCGCGAATACATGAAGCGGGTGCGCGACATGGGCCTGGACGAGAAATGCTATATTCTGTGCGGAGTCGGCCCGCTCGCATCGGCGCGGACGGCGCGCTGGATGCGGTCCAACGTGCCTGGCGTGCACATACCGGACGACATCATCAAACGCCTGGAAGGCGCTGAAAAGCAAAAGGAAGAAGGAAAACGTCTTTGCATCGATATCATCAATGAGGTGAAAGAGATCGAAGGCGTTTCCGGGGTTCACGTGATGGCCTATCGCCAGGAGGAGTTCGTCGCCGAGATCGTGCACGAATCGGGCGTTTTGAAGGGTCGCCAGCCGTGGAAGCGCGAGGCGCGCGCCGACGAGGCGGCGATGGCCAGGAAGCTGGGCTCGCTGCTCAATCCCGAAACGCCGCAGCCTCCCTCCGAAATCGTCGAGGGCAGCGCCCGCTGACCGCTGTTGAATCCAATCGCATAGCGATATAAAGAAATCTTTATATCTCGTGGAGACATAAATGACCCGCACCATCGTCGCATCCGCCACCAAGGAAATCGTCATCGGCTTCGACCAGCCGTTCTGCGTCATCGGCGAACGCATCAACCCGACCGGCCGCAAGAAGCTCGCCGCCGAAATGATCGAGGGCAATTTCGATACCGTGCGCAAGGACGCGCTCGAACAGGTGGCGGCCGGCGCGACCATGCTCGACGTCAATGCCGGCGTCACCGCGGTCAATCCGAACGAAACCGAGCCGCCGCTTCTGGTCAAGACGCTGGAGATCGTCCAGGATCTGGTCAGCGTGCCGCTGTCGATCGACAGTTCGGTGAGCGCGGCGATCGAGGCGGCGCTCAACGTCGCCAAGGGCCGTCCGCTGGTCAATTCGGTCACCGGCGAGGAGGAGAAGCTCGAGGCCATCCTGCCGCTGGTCAAGAAATACGACGTGCCGGTGGTGGCGATCTCCAACGACGAGACCGGCATTTCCGAGGACCCGGACGTGCGCTTCGCCGTTGCCAAGAAGATCGTCGAGCGCGCTGCCGACTACGGCATCGCCGCCCACGATATCGTCGTCGATCCGCTGGTAATGCCGATCGGCGCCATGGGCACGGCGGGCAAGCAGGTTTTCGCGCTGCTGCGCCGCCTGCGCGAGGAACTGAAGGTCAACACCACCTGCGGGCTTTCCAACATCTCGTTCGGCCTGCCGCACCGCCACGGCATCAATGCCGGCTTCATCCCGATGGTCATCGGCGCCGGCATGACCTCGGCGATCATGAACCCCTGCCGCCCGCAGGAAATGGAGGCGGTGCGCGCCGCCAACGTGCTGAACGGCACCGACCGTGATTGCATGAACTGGATTCGCACCTACAAGGACTACCAGCCTCACGCACCGGGCGCGTCGGCGGCAGCGCCTGCGGCCGCATCAGGCGATGCCGGCGGCCGCAGGCGCGGCGGACGCGGCGCAAGGCGGGCCGGAGCCGGGGGCTGAGAAAGTCGCATGGCATCACGATACCCTCATGCTGAGGCGCGAGGCCCGGCGAAGCGCGGTTGTGCCTCGAAGGGCGGGGGTTGATATCAGCGCATGACCGACGACCCACTCGTTCTGTTCATGCCGTCGGGCAAGCGCGGGCGGTTTCCGATCGGTACGCCGATCCTCGACGCCGCGCGCCAACTCGGCGTCTATGTCGAGAGCGTGTGTGGCGGACGCGGCATATGCGGGCGCTGCCAGGTCGAGGTCCAGGAAGGTCGTTTCGCCAAGCACGGCATCACCTCGGCCGCCGACCACATCTCGCCCGTCGGGCCGAAGGAGACGCGCTATGCCGAAAAGCGCCACCTGAAACCCGGCCGCCGGCTTTCCTGCTCCTCGACCATCCTCGGCAACCTGGTGATCGACGTGCCGCCCGACGCGCAGGTCAACGCCCAGGTGGTGCGCAAGGCGGCCATCGACCGGGTGATCGAGCGCGATCCGGCGGTGCGCATGTGCTATGTCGAGGTGACCGAACCCGACATGCACGCGCCGCTGGGCGATCTCGATCGGCTCAAGGAAGCGCTGGAGCGCGACTGGGGTTACGAGGACCTGCTGGTCTCGCAACACCTGCTGCCGCATGTGCAGAAGGTCCTGCGCAAGGGCAACTGGTCGGCGACGGCAGCCATCCATATGGACATGGCATCCTCGCGGCCCTCGATCATCGCGCTCTGGCCCGACCTGAAGAACGAGGCCTACGGAATCGCCTGCGACATCGGCTCCACCACGATCGCCATGCATTTGGTCTCGCTGCTATCGGGCCGTATCGTCGCCTCGTCCGGCACGTCGAACCCGCAGATCCGCTTCGGCGAGGATCTGATGAGTCGCGTCTCCTACGTGATGATGAACCCCGACGGGCGCGAGGCGATGACAAGGGCGGTGCGCGAGGCGATCAACGATCTGACCGCCAAGGTCTGCGAGGAAGCCGGGATTACCGCCGACGACGTGCTCGACGCGGTGTTCGTCGGCAATCCGATCATGCATCACCTGTTTCTCGGCATCGACCCGACCGAACTCGGCCAGGCGCCGTTCGCGCTCGCCGTGTCCGGCGCAGTACACACCTGGGCGAGCGAGATCGGGCTCGATATCAACCAGGGTTCGCGCGTCTACCTGCTTCCCTGCATCGCCGGCCATGTCGGTGCCGACGCGGCGGCCGCTACCCTGTCGGAAGGCCCGCACCGCCAGGAGCGCACCATGCTGCTGGTCGATGTCGGTACCAATGCCGAGATCGTGCTCGGCAACGAAAAGCGCGTCGTCGCCGCCTCCTCGCCCACGGGACCCGCCTTCGAGGGCGCGGAAATCTCCTCCGGCCAACGCGCCGCACCTGGCGCCATCGAGCGGGTGCGCATCGACCGCGACACGCTGGAGCCGACCTTCCGGGTTATCGGCGTGGACCGCTGGTCCGACGAGGAAGGCTTCGCCGAAGCAGCCGAGAAGACCGGCATCACCGGCATCTGCGGCTCGGCGATCATCGAGGTGGTCGCCGAGATGTATCTCGCCGGCATCATTTCCGAGGACGGCGTTGTCGACGGCTCGCTGGCGGAGAAAAGTCCGCGCATCATCCAGAACGGCCGCACTTTCTCCTACCTGCTGCACGAGGGCACGCAGAGGATCACGGTGACGCAGAACGACGTCCGCGCCATCCAGCTTGCCAAGGCGGCGCTTTACGCCGGCATCAAGCTCCTGATGCAGAAACTGGGCATGGAGACGGTCGACACGGTTCGGTTCGCCGGCGCGTTCGGCTCGTTCATCGATCCCAAATACGCCATGGTGCTGGGCCTTATTCCCGACTGCGACCTTTCCGAGGTCAAGGCGGTCGGCAATGCCGCCGGCACCGGTGCGCTGATGGCGCTGCTCAACCGGGGATATCGCCGCGAGATCGAGGCGACGGTGCGTCGCATCGAGAAGATCGAAACGGCGCTGGAACCGGATTTCCAGCAATTGTTCGTCAACGCCATGGCGCTGCCCAACAAGGTCGATCCGTTTCCCAAACTGGCCGCCGCGGTCGATCTGCCGCCACGCAAGCTGCCGGAAGCGGCGGATGCGGACGGCGGACGGCGGCGTCGCGGCGGAGGCCGGCGCGGTCGCGGTTGACCGCTTTTGGCCGCACGGCTGTGACCTTCGTCACATTCCAAACCCTTCATGTCGTCTAGGATGGTCTCATAGGGACTTTACCGGTCGTCCGTGGCCGGTCGCCGGATGAAGGCCGTCAGACAGCGGCGCCACGGGATCGGCGCCCACGCAACGTTACGCCCGCATCGTTCGCGCGCGTTCCTCTCCCACCGTTGCGGCAGGCGGCCTTCGCCGGCAACGACGAAGGAAAGACAGCGATGAAACGCTTGCTCCCCCGCCCTAATGCCGTTCTCGGCGCTGTGCTTGCCGCAACCGCCCTGCTTGCCGCTCCGGCCGCCGAGGCCAGGGACAAGTCGCCGCAGGTCTCCGAGGTCAGGCTCTACACCATGCCGGCTAAGCCCGCCTGCGGCGAGACCGTGCGCCTGGTGACCGAGATTCGAACCACCGGCCCCGGCAAGATCGACTTTACCCTGATGCGTCGCGTCGGGCGCAACGAGAAGGCAAGCCTGACCACAGACAAGGCCGGCGACGTCTACATGAAAAGCTGGTCCAAGGAATTCGTCTACCGGCACTCGGTGACGCGCGAATACAAGGTGGTCCTCGATGGTCACCAGATCGCCACCGACTGGATCGCCGTCAACGTCAAATGCGGCGAGGAACCGGAAAAGACCGTGTCGCACCTGATGCCGGACTGGTTGCGACAGGACGGTAACTGAACCGCCCTAGCCAAACCCTTCGCCGGGCATTCCCGGCTTCAGCCTGATCAGCCGCGAATCCTCCACCGCCGCCTGGCGGTGGATCACCGCTTTCTGGTAGTCGGGATCTTTGATCATGGCCACGAAGGTGGCGGCGCTCGGATATTCGGCGATGAAACATCTGTGCCAGTATTCGTGCTCTGGCCCGATCAGCGTCAGCCGGAAATCGCCCGACCAGACGATGCGGCCGCCAAGACCGCGGAAGATCGGTCCGCTTTCGCGACCATAGGCGGCATAGGCTTCGGCACCGCTCGCCGCGCGTCCGTCTGGATAGGCGGCGCGTTCGCGAAGCCGCACGAGGTTCAGCATGTGGATAGGCCCCTCGTCGGGCAGGGCGCGAAAAGCACCGAAACGCTCGCGCGTCGGGTCGATATGGCCTTTCACGGCAAACCTCCAATTCTCAGTGCTTGAACGACAATATCCAGTTAAGCGCCTCACGCCAGTCCGTCATGCGGATCGGCGTGCCGTGCGTTCCCGTTTCGAAACGCACGAAACGGGCCGGATAGCCCGGTTTCGACGCGTCGAAACGCCGGAAATGCGCCTCCGCCCGCTCGATCGAATAGACCGTGTCTCGTGAACCGTGGCCAAAGAAGAACGGCGTGCCGCGGGCAAATGCCGGACTGTCGAACACGCCCGAAACCGGCGGGGCGCCGAGCAGCACGAAGCCGGCGATCATGGCCGCGGTATCGCGATCGGCGGCAAGCCGGTAGCAGATTTCGCCACCGAGGGAACCGCAGGCGACGATAACCGGCGCCCCGGGCGAGGCCTCGCTGTAGTGGGCGATGAGCGCCGCGATGGCTGCCGCGCCGCCGGCATCGAAACCCGGCACGTCCGGCGACAGGTAAAGTCCGCCATTGCGCGCCATCAGGTTCATCAGCCGGTTGAAGTTGCCGCCGAACGTATGGTCGTTGGCGCCCTGCTTGCGATTGCCGCCCTTGCCGTGAACGTAGACGGTGATGACCGACGCGCCGCGCAGACGGCCGACGGCGAAATGCTTCAGCGCTCCCGCCGGCGTATCGACCGCCAGTTCCCGGCGCTCGCGCCTGACCTTCAGTGAAACATACCGGTCCCAGACCCGGCGTTCGGGAACCTGGTCGCGGCCGTTGATATCGCGCATCTCGTCATAATCGACGACGATGTAGTTGCCGCCGGCATCCGAGCGCAGCAGGCCCGGATAGGCAAACAGACCGTCCTTGAAGGGCGCCAGTTCGAGCGCTGTCGCGGGGCCCGAAAGAACAAGCAGCAGGAACAGCGGTAGCGGCAGGAGTGAAAGGCGGTCGAGCGGTCTCATCGCGGTGGACTATAGGCGTCCGCCCGGTCCGCCGCCACCCGACCGGCGATCACTCGCAGCGCACGATGCTGAGCGCGGCGTAGTCGCCGGCCGGATAGCGCGAACCGACGCGCGTGGCGGTCATGTCGACGGTGATCCGCGTGGCGCTGTAGCCGCGCCTGAGCCTCACCGGCGAACTGCCGGGTCGTTCGGGAAAGGTTAAGCCGCGCGCATTGAGCGCCGTGCCGGAGAAGGTCGAGCTTATCGTGACGCCGCTGTCGCCATCCGGCGGCATCGCCAGGAAAAACGGCACCGCGTCGACCTGAAGGTCGTAAGGTCGCCAGGAATAGACGTCGGCCACGCCGGAGACGCCGCCCGCCTCCTTGGAACTCAGGACCTGGTTGGTCACGTCGGGCGTCATCGTTCCGTCGTTGCGAACGATGATCGTGCACAGATTGGGCTCATAGATGTTGATGCCGAAGTTGATGTTGCCATTGGCGGCGTCGGCCGCCTGCCCCGCCGAAATCGCGTGCAGCAGGACTGTTCCGGCAAACATGGCCGGTATGCGCCTGGCAAATCGCATCACAGAAGGCAGCCCAAACGTTGTTGTGTTCTTTTCGGCGACCTTAGCCGGGTCGCGTAAAGATATCGTGTGCTCGAGGGTCACCGTTCGTTAGTGATAACGGCCGGTCGGAGCGAAGAGCCGCCCGATCAGCGTGCGCCGGATATTGCGTCGACCAGCGGATGGCGCACCCGCGCTCCAATGCGGATTCCGGCGTTTTCCGCCGTGCCCTCGTTCAGTTCGAGGACAAAGCGCACCGGATAGATCGGTGCGATGATCTCCTCGGAAAACGGCACGCCTTTGCGAATCGCCACCACGCGGCCGCTTTCGGCGATGAACAGGAGATCGAGCGGCAACGGCGTATTCTTCATCCAGAAACCGCGCTGCGCCGTCAAATCGAAGACGAACAGCATGCCGCGATCGGCATCGAGCTGGGTGCGAAACATCAGCCCCCGCGCGCGCTCCTCCTCGTTGTCGGCAATCTCTATCGTGTAGCTGGCTTCGCCCGCATCGGTCTCGATCGTCAGTGGTTCCGGATGCGGCGGCAACAGCATCGCCTCGTCCGCCGCGCCGGCAGACAGCGACTTGACCGCGACCATGGCGGTAATCGCGAAGACCGCGGCGGCAGCCATGACCGAAACAGAACGCGCCATCAGGCCTCTCGTGGGAACCACGCGCCTGGCCAACCGCCGGCACTGGAACCTAGTGGGAAACGGGCAGTGTCCCGATATCGGGATGAATTTCGGCAGCCATAAGGCCCTTTTCGCCGCGGCCATAGCGGACCAGCACCACCTGGCCCGGCCTGAGCTCCGTGACACCGAAGCGCCTGAGCGTCTCCATGTGGACGAAAATGTCCTCGGTGCCCTCGCCCCTGGTCAGGAAGCCGAACCCCTTGGAGCGGTTGAACCACTTGACCAGCGCCCGCTCCAGCCCGCTCTCCGGCGTTACCTTGACATGGGTGCGCTCGACCGGCGTCTCCTGCGGATGCACGGCTGTCGACGTATCCATGGAGAGCACTTTGAGGGCCTGGTAGCCGCGCTCGCCCTTGCGCACGAGGCAAACGACCCGCGCCCCTTCGAGCGCGGTCTGATAGCCGTCCTGTCTCAGACAGGTGACATGCAGAAGAACGTCCCCGAGCTCGGATTCGTCAGGCAGCACGAAACCGTAGCCCTTGGCGACGTCGAACCATTTGATCGCCCCCGCGACCTCGATTACCGCACTATCGCCACTTGCTTCCGGCTCAAGCTCTTCTGCCCGTCTCGCGTCCCTGTCCTCCGGGAAGGATTTCTCCCCCATACGAACGCACCCTCTGCCTCGTTACCGCCATTGATTCTGAGGCCGCAGGATAGCATCTACTTGCGCGCTGTCAGCAAGCGAGGCCAAACTTTTCAACATCACTTTGCAGGTGAAGCAATTTTGCATCAGTT
This sequence comes from Rhizobiaceae bacterium, assembly GCA_041397625.1. Lineage (GTDB taxonomy): Bacteria > Pseudomonadota > Alphaproteobacteria > Rhizobiales > Rhizobiaceae > JAWKWH01. The sequence continues at coordinate 59,728 of JAWKWH010000002.1, read as the reverse complement.
GCGCGTTCGCGAGGCCTTCCAATATGGTCAGGCGGCATGCCGGCAACGCCGGCAACCACACCAAATACGGGAATTTTCCGACGATGCGCTATCTCCACACAATGGTCAGGATCACCAACGTAGAACAGTCGCTCGATTTCTGGTGCAACAAGCTCGGACTTGAGGAAGTCCGGCGCATGGACAATGAATCCGGCCGCTTCACGCTGATTTTCCTGGCCGCGCCAAAAGACCGGGAGAGCTCGGCCGCCATGCGCGCGCCGGAACTGGAACTTACCTACAACTGGGATCCTGAAACCTATACGGGTGGCCGCAACTTCGGCCACCTCGCCTACAAGGTCGACGACATATACGCCACCTGCCAACAACTGATGGACGCCGGCGTCACCATCAACAGGCCGCCGCGCGACGGCCACATGGCTTTCGTGGTGTCGCCGGACGGCATATCCGTCGAGTTGCTGCAGGAGGGCGACGCCAAGGCGCCGGCCGAACCCTGGTTGTCGATGGAAAACACCGGAAGCTGGTAGACGGGCCGTATCGACCATTGAATGGATTTTCGCGCGGCCGGTGGCATGATAAGCCACCGGCTGAGCAATTTTGTGCGCGGGGATTTGACCATTGAAGGAAGTCCTTGAAGAACTCGAACGCCGTCGCGGTCTGGCCAGGCTCGGCGGCGGCCAGGCGCGCATCGACGCGCAGCACGGCCGCGGCAAGCTGACCGCCCGCGAGCGGCTGAGCGTCTTCCTCGACGAGGGTTCGTTCGAGGAGTTCGACATGTTCGTCGAACACCGCTCCAACGACTTCGGCATGGACAAGACCAAGATCGCCGGTGACGGCGTGGTCACCGGCTGGGGCACGGTCAACGGCCGTACAGTCTTTGTCTTTGCCAAGGATTTCACCGTCTTCGGCGGCTCGCTCTCGGAGACGCACGCGCAGAAGATCATGAAGGTCCAGGACATGGCGCTGAAGAACCGGGCGCCGATCATCGGCTTCTACGATGCCGGCGGCGCCCGCATCCAGGAGGGCGTGGCAGCACTCGGCGGCTATGCCGAGGTGTTCCAGCGCAACGTGCTCGCCTCCGGCGTCATCCCGCAGATTTCGGTGATCATGGGCCCGTGCGCCGGCGGCGACGTCTATTCGCCCGCCATGACCGACTTCATCTTCATGGTGCGCGACACCTCCTACATGTTCGTCACCGGTCCGGACGTGGTCAAAACGGTCACCAACGAGACCGTCACGGCGGAAGAACTCGGCGGCGCCACGGTGCATACGACGAAATCCTCGATCGCCGACGGCGCCTACGACAACGATGTCGAGGCGCTTTTGCAGATGCGCCGCCTGATCGACCTTTTGCCACAGTCGAACACCGGCGACCTGCCGGAAATCGAATGCCACCAGCCGGTCGATGTCGCCGACCATTCGCTCGACAGCCTCGTGCCCGACAGCGCCAACAAGCCCTACGACATCCGCGAACTGATCGTGAAGACGGTCGACGAGGGTGATTTCTTCGAACTTCAGGAGAGCTTCGCCCGCAACATCGTCACCGGCTTCGGCCGCATCGAGGGTCGCACCACCGGCTTTGTCGCCAACCAGCCGATGGTGCTTGCCGGCGTGCTCGATTCCGACGCCTCACGCAAGGCGGCGCGCTTCGTGCGCTTCTGCGACTGTTTCGACATCCCCATCGTCACCTTCGTCGACGTGCCGGGCTTTCTGCCGGGCACGGCGCAGGAATATGGCGGGCTGATAAAACACGGCGCCAAGCTGCTGTTCGCCTATGCCGAGGCGACCGTGCCCAAGATCACCATTATCACGCGCAAGGCCTATGGCGGCGCCTATGACGTGATGGCGTCGAAGCACCTGCGCGGCGACCTGAACTACGCCTGGCCGTCGGCGCAGATCGCCGTGATGGGGGCCAAGGGCGCGGTGGAAATCATCTTCCGCAAGGACATCAAGGACGCCGACAAGATCGCCGCCCACACCAAGATGTACGAGGATCGCTTCCTGTCACCCTTTGTAGCTGCCGAACGCGGCTATATCGACGAGGTGATCATGCCGCATTCGACCCGCGCCCGCGTGGCTCGCGGCCTGCGCATGCTGCGCAACAAGGATCTCGAAAACCCCTGGAAGAAGCACGACAACATTCCGTTGTAGCGCCGCCGGCGGGTCAGCTCCTGTCGCGGAACCGGTTGGTGATCGGGTAGCGGCGGTCGCGGCCGAAATTCTTTTTCGTGATCTTCACGCCCGGCGCCGACTGGCGGCGCTTGTATTCGGCGATGTAGAGCAGATGCTCGATGCGGTGCACCAGTTCGCGCTCATGGCCGCGCGCAACGATGTCGTCGACGGCCATCTCGTGCTCGACCAGGCATTCGAGGATGTCGTCGAGTACCGGATAGGGCGGCAGCGAATCCTGGTCGGTCTGGTCGGGGCGCAGTTCCGCCGACGGCGCCTTGTCGATGATGTTGACCGGGATCACCTCACCCGACGGACCGAGCGCGCCGGGCGGCACATGCGCGTTGCGCCAGCGCGACAGCGAATAGACCTGCATCTTGTAGAGGTCCTTGATCGGATTGAAGCCGCCGTTCATGTCGCCGTAGAGCGTGGCATAGCCGACGCTCATCTCGCTCTTGTTACCGGTGGTCACCACCATCGAGCCGAACTTGTTGGAGATCGCCATCAGGATGGTGCCGCGCGCGCGGCTTTGCAGGTTCTCCTCGGTAATGCCCTCGTCGGTGCCCTCGAACAGCTGCGTCAGCGCATTGTTGAAACCGGCGACGGGTTCCTCGATCGGCACGATGTCGTAGCGGCAGCCGAGCGCCCGGGCGCAGGCTTCGGCGTCGGCAAGTGATTCCCTCGACGTGTAGCGATAGGGCAGCATGACCGCGCGCAGCCGCTCCTCGCCGAGCGCATCGACGGCAAGCGCCGCGCAGATCGCAGAATCGATACCGCCGGACAGCCCGAGAACCACGTTCCTGAAGCCGTTCTTGTTGACGTAGTCGCGCAGGCCCAGCATGCAGGCGCGGTAGTCGGCCTCTTCGGCTTCCGGGATCACCGACATCGGCCCCTTGTCGCAAACCCAGCCGTCACTGTTGCGCTTCCAGGTCGAGATCGAGACGCTCGCCTCGAACTGGCTCATCTGGAAGGCGAGCGACTTGTCGGCATTGATGGCGAACGACGCGCCGTCGAAGATCAGTTCGTCCTGGCCGCCGAGCTGGTTGGCGTAGATGACCGGCAGGCCGCTTTCGATCACCTGCCTGATGACAACCTGGTGGCGCACGTCGACCTTGCCGCGATAGTAGGGCGAGCCGTTCGGCACCAGCAGCAGTTCGGCACCGCTTTCGGCCAGCGTCTCGCAGACGCCGAGTTCGCCCCAGATGTCCTCGCAGATCGGAATGCCGATGCGCACGCCGCGGCAGTTGACCGGCCCCGGCATCGGTCCTTCCTGGAACACGCGCTTTTCGTCGAACTCGCCGTAATTGGGCAGATCGACCTTCAGCCGCTCGGCCACGACCTTGCCGCCGTCGAGCAGCATCACCGCATTGTGCAGACCGGTCTCGCGGCGAAGCGGCGTGCCGATGATGACGCCCGGCCCGCCATCGGCCGTCTCGGCGGCAAGCTCGCGCACGGCCTTTTCGCACGCCGACGCAAAAGCCGGCTTCAACACCAGGTCTTCCGGCGGATAGCCGGCGATGAACAGTTCGGTGAACAGGATGAGATCGGCGCCATGGCGCGCCGCATCCGCCCTCGCCTCGCGCGCCAGCGCCAGGTTGCCGGCGATGTCGCCGACGGTCGGGTTGAGTTGCGCAACCGCGATGCGCAGCGTGTCGGGCACGTCGGTCATGGCTGCTGCTTAGCCGGTTGAACTGACGGGTGCAATTAATTGCATTCGCATTCGCGCAGTTGGACGGATTTTCGGCTGGTCTGTTTTAGGATGACGAATCCGTCTAATGGGCGGGCATGCAAAAGCAACCCGCCGAAAGCGCGGCCGGCCCGGCGGATCCGGTATCGGCGATGCCCAAGCCCACATTGTTCGAGGCGCGCGTCGGTGCGATGAGCGCTGCCGGTTTCATCATTAACGGCTTCTACCTGCCGTTCTTTCCCGTCTGGCTCGACCTGGTCGGCATGGGCGCGGCACAGATATCCGTCATCCTGTCAATGGCGATGATCGCTCGCATCGTCACCGCCCCGTTCATCATGGCATTCACCGACCGCAGCGCCGAGCGGGTGCATGTGCTCGTCGTGCTCAGCCTGCTGTCGGTGGCATGCGCGGCCCTCTTCATCGTCACCCGCTCGTTTGCCGCGCTTGTCGCCGTCTCCTTCGTGCTCGGCGTGGTGTCCGGCTGCCAGATGCCGATCACCGATTCGGTCGCCTTGTCGGGCGTACGCCGCTTCGGCAGCGACTATGCCCGCATGCGGATCTGGGGCTCGATCTCGTTCCTCGTGGCCAATCTCGCCGGCGGCTTGCTGTTGCAGCGCCTCGGCGCAGGCATCATGCCGGGCCTGCTGCTCGCCTCGTTTGCCGTCACGGCGCTTGTCGCCTTTTTCATGCCGCGGCTCGGACCGCCGCGCGAAAAGGCGCCGCTGCCCGGCGCCGTGGTCCAGACCGCCGGCCGCGCTTTCCTGAAACCCGCCTTCGTGCTGTTCATGGCCGCGGCGTCGCTGGTACAGGCCGGTCACGCGCTGGCCTACGGCTTTTCGTCCATCTACTGGCGCTCCATCGGCATCGGCGAGACGACGATCGGTCTTCTATGGGCCATCGGCGTCCTGGCCGAGATCCTTCTGTTCTACCGCTTCAAGCGCTCTTTCAGCGCCGTGCGACCGGTGACCATGCTGCTGATCGGCGCGGCCATGGCCGTGTTGCGATGGACAGCGTTTCCGCTGGTCGAGCCCGCCGGCTTCGGCGTCGTCGGCTTCCTGGCGGTGCAGGCGATGCATGCCTTCAGCTTCGGCCTGACCTATCTCGCCATGCAGCAGAAAACCGCCGAGGCCATCGACGAACACGAACTCGGCGCCGCTCAGGGGGCCTACGTCTTCCTGTCGGGACTGACGCTAGCCGCAGGGCTCTATTTTTCCGGGCCGCTTTATGCCGCGTTTAACGTCCACGGCTTCTGGGCCATGGCGGCGGTCGCCGCGGCGGGCCTGGCGCTGGCGATCGCGACGCTGCGCGCCGAGGCGCGCGAGACGCGGTAAGGGGCGGCCGTCAGTCGCCGCCCATGCGCTCGCGGATCGTCGCCGCGTCATGGTTGTCGCCGGCGGAAAACGCAAGGATGCGCGACATGTGCATGTAGGCCAGGCCGGATTCGGCCTTCCAGGCATTCATCTGCTCCTGTACCTTGGCGAGGTCGCGCTTCGAGGTGACGCTGTCGGCGATGTCGAGGCCGGCCTGTTGCATGGCGGCGACCGCATCCTTCGACAGGACGAACGCGTCCCAGCCGACCCAGCGCAGGAAATACTGGCCGGTATTGCCGCCGAGCCGGCTGCCGTTCTTGGCCAGATACGCCATCAGGCCGGCTTGGTCGTCGGCGGACCATCCGCTCAGGAACGTGCCGAACGAACCGTGCTCGGACGACACACGGTCGACGAAGGCGGCATTGTCACGTACCGACTTGATCTTCGATGCGTTGCGCACGATGCGCTTGTCGGACGCGCGATCGTGCCAGAAATCGTCGGGTTGGAACAAAAGCGCCTTGGGCTCGAAGCCCAAAAAAGCCTCCTCGAAGCCCGGCCATTTCTGCCTGATCACCGACCAGACGAAACCGGCTGAGAATATCCGCTCGGCCATCGCCGACAGGAAGCGGTCGTCCGGCATGTCGGCGAGCCTGGCATTGTCGGGCGCGGCGCCAAGCAGGCTTTGCAGCACCTTTTCGCCACCCTTGCGCTCGATGGCGCGCTGCCTGATTTCGGCAAATCCGCTCATGATCTCTCCCTTCCGGCCGGAAAACCGCCCTGCTCGACACCCGGCAGGCCAGAACCTATGATTTTCGCATAGCGCGTTGCAATGCAAGCGGCGGTTTGAATGCGAATTGTCTTCCTCGGCGCCGGTTCGGTCGGCTGTTTCGTCGGCGGCTGCTGGCAGGCCTGCGGCCTTGATGTCGGCTTCGTCGGCCGCAAGGCCATCGCCGACGAGATCGCCGCGCATGGGCTGACGCTGACCGACCATACCGGCTGGAGAAGGGCGCTGCCCGCCGAAACGGTCGGTTATGGCGACGAACCCGCAGCGCTCGCCGGCGCCGATCTAGTCGTCGTCACCGTCAAGAGCACCGCCACGATAGAGGCGGCCGGGCTGATCGCAGACCATGCCCGGCCCGATGCAACCGTTCTCAGCCTGCAGAACGGCATTTCCAATGTCGACATCCTGCGCGAGCGCCTTGCCGGCCACGAGGTGATCGCCGGCATGGTCGGCTTCAACGTCGCCCGCCTCTCGCCGGGTCACTGGCACATGGGGACCGGCGGCGAGTTCATCGCCGCACGCGCACCCATCACCGAGAAGATCGCCACGGCCAGTGCCGGCACGCCGGCGGCGCTGACAGTGAGCGACGACATTAAGGCTGTCGCCTGGGGCAAGCTGCTGCTCAACCTCAACAATGCGGTCAACGCGCTTTCCGGTCTGAAGCTGGTCGACGAACTGTCCACTCGCGGCTACCGGCGGGTTCTCGCCGCCTCGATCGCCGAGGCGCTCGCCGTCCTCAATGCGGCCGGCATCGCGCCGGCAAAGTTGACCGCGCTGCCGCCGTCGCTGCTGTCGCCGTTTCTTAACACGCCCGATTGGTTCTTCCGCGCGATCGGTTTGAGATTGCAGAAGATCGACGCCAATGCGCGCAGTTCCATGGCCGACGATTTCGCCGCCGGCCGGCTAACCGAGATCGACTTTCTCAATGGCGAGATCGTGCGGCTGGCCGGGCGTGTCGGGGTTCCCGCACCGGTTAACGCCCGTGTGGTCGAGCTGGTGAAGGCGGCGCAAACCGGCGGCCGGCGCGAATGGAGCGCGAAGGACCTTGTGGCGGAACTGGGCCTAGGCTAATCCGAGCGCGTTTTCGCCGCGATCGAGGATCATCGGCACGATCAGGTCTTCCTCGTCTTCCAGGTGCCGCAGCAGCAACGCGATCAGCTTCTCGTTCTCCCCGGCATAGCTGTCGGCTGCAAAACGCGCGCTGTCGCTGCCCTCGGCGAGGCTCCGGAAGAAGGCGTTGGCGGTCTCGGCGTTACGCTCCAGCGCCTCGTGAATGACGTGGTGGTCGCTGTCGAGCAGGTCGAAGCCGCGCGTCAGCGTCGGCTCGACGTGTTTGAAAACCGGAAAGTAGTGATGGTCCTCGATCTGGTGATGACCGTTCAGCTCACCGAGAAAGAAGTTGATGCGCGGTGCCAACCAGGCGGCAAGGCTGGCCGGATCGTCAGGGTTTTCCCGGTAACCGTCGATGCCGCGACGGAGCATCGGGCCGATCTCGCGAAACATGTCGTGACGCTTCAGCCAGAAGCCCGCCATGCCGCCGAGATTTTCATGGTGCTGCCACAGATCGCGCGGGTAGCGGCGGTAGAGCCACGAAAGGTCGTCGGGAAGGCCTTGCCGCGTTTCCAGCCTCTCGGGGTCGTCGCTCCCGCTCAATGCGCCGTCGTCCGGTCAAAACGATAGCAGTCGAAGGCGAAGAAGCCGAATTGCCGCGAGGCGTGTATGCGATGCGCCGAGGCTCCCTCGCCCGCCGCGCCGAGCGCGAAGAACAGCGGCATCAGGTGCTCGTCGGTTGGGTGGTTGTCGTGCGGATACGGCGCCTGGTTCGTCCAGTCGAGCACACGCCCGACATCGCCGGTGGCCAACCCCTCGGCCATCCAGCCGGTAAAGGCGGTGACCTTGTGCTCCATGTCCGGGTCGGGCGCGATGCCGCCGCGCATGGCGCCGAACACGGCGCGCAGATTGTGGGTGATGTGACCGGAGCCGACGATCAGGACATTCTCGGCGCCGAACGGCGCCAGCGCCGCGCCGAGCCGGTGGTGATAGGTGGCGTCCCGGTGCGGATCGACCGAGACCTGCACGATCGGGATGTCGGCCTCGGGAAAGGCGAGCAGCATCGTCGTCCAGCTACCATGGTCGTAGCCGCGGTCCTTGACCAGTCGCGCCGGCAGTCCGGCGGCGTCGAGGCTCTGCTTGACCCGCGCGGCCAGCGCCGGCTCGCCCGGCGCCGGATAGACCATTTCGTAGAGTTGCGGTGCGAAACCGCCGAAATCGTAGATCATCCCCGGCCGGGCATCGGCCACCACCGCCGGTCCGTCGGTCTCGAAATGGGCCGAGGCGATGATGATCGCGGAAGGCCGTTCCGGCAATGTCGCCGCCAGGCCGGCCAGATGGGTGCGCGCCAGCGTGTCGTCGGTGATGATATTGGGCCCGCCATGCGAGATGAACAAGGTCGGCTGCGTTGCCATGGGCATTCTCCTTGCCTGCCATATAGGGGGCCGGAGGAGGATGTCATAGCATCGAACGAGCCGACTGATTGTTCAGTGATCTCGAACGGTCGCCGCGCTCAAACGCCGCGTGAACGGGCATATTGCGGCAGTCCGTCGTCGATCTCGTAGAAATCGCCACGGTCGGCGACATAGATGTGGCACGCCATTCTCAACCCCGTCGGCTGATCGAGGCTGCCGGCCATGATCGATGTCGACCCCTGGCCGTCGTCCTTCCAGAACAGCGCCGAACCGCATCGGTTGCAAAAGCCGCGCCGGGCCGTGTCGGAGGAGTGGAACCAGGTCAGCGTGCCGGAATCGTCCACCTCCAGCGCCTCGTCGGGTGCATTGGTGGCGGCGTAGTAGAGACCGGACTGCTTGCGGCATTGGCCGCAGTGACAGGCAACAACTTCGCGCAGCCGGCCGCGCACCTTGAACTTCACCGCGCCGCAGAGGCAGCCGCCCGTGCGCACCTGATCCATCGTCACGCCTCCCTGAACTCAACGGGGCCGGAGGATATCCCCCGGCCCCGGCCGTTCAAACGAAAAATTCTGACCGCTGGGTTCAGCCGTTCACAACCTTGCGGTCGACGCCGCCCTCACGCTCGCGTTTCAGAAGCTCGGCCACGAGGAAAGCCAGTTCCAGTGCCTGATCGGCGTTGAGGCGCGGGTCGCAATGGGTGTGATAGCGGTCCGAGAGGTCTTCCGCCGAGATCGCCCGCGCGCCGCCGGTGCACTCGGTGACGTTCTTGCCTGTCATCTCGACATGGATGCCTCCGGCATGGCTGCTCTCGGAGCGATGGATGTCGAAAAACGTCTCGACCTCCTTCAGCACGCGGTCGAACGGCCGCGTCTTGTAGCCGTTGGCGGTGATCGTGTTGCCGTGCATGGGATCGCACGACCAGACCACGGCGCGTCCTTCGCGCTCGACCGCGCGCACGAGCGCCGGCAGGTGGTCGCCGATCTTGTCGGCGCCGAAGCGGCAGATCAACGTCATCCGTCCCGGTTCGTTCTCCGGATTGAGAATGTCGATCAGTTCCAGCAGCCCGTCGGGCGTCAGCGACGGCCCGCACTTCAGCCCGAGCGGATTCTTGATGCCGCGACAGAATTCGACATGGGCGTGGTCCGGCTGGCGCGTACGGTCGCCGATCCAGATCAGGTGGCCTGACGTGGCATACCAGTCGCCTGAAGTCGAATCGACGCGCGTCATCGCCTGTTCGTAGCCGAGCAGCAGGGCCTCGTGGCTGGTGAAGAAATCGGTCTCGCGCAGTCGCGGGTTGCTCTCCGCATCGATGCCGATGGCGCGCATGAACTCGATCGTATCGGAGATGCGGTTGGCCAGTTCCCTGTAGCGGTCGGCCTGCGGGCTGTCGGACAGGAAGCCGAGCATCCAGCTCGACACGTTCTCCAGATTGGCAAAACCACCCTGCGCGAAGGCGCGCAGCAGGTTAAGCGTCGCCGCCGACTGGCGGTAGGCCATCACCTGCCGGTTCGGATCGGGAATGCGCGAAGTCTCGTCGAACTCGATGCCGTTGATGATGTCGCCACGATAGGACGGCAGTTCCACTTCGCCCTGCTTCTCCATCGGCGAGGAGCGCGGCTTGGCGAACTGGCCGGCGATGCGGCCGACCTTAACCACCGGCTGCGAAGCGCCGAAGGTCAGCACCACGGCCATCTGCAGGAAGACGCGGAAGAAATCGCGGATATTGTCGGCGCCGTGTTCGGCGAAGCTTTCGGCGCAATCGCCGCCCTGAAGCAAGAAGCCCTTGCCGCCGGCGACCTGGGCGAGCGAACGCTTCAGTTTCCGCGCTTCACCTGCAAAAACCAGCGGCGGAAAGGTCGCAAGACGGGCTTCCGTTGCCTCGAGATCCGCCAGATCCGGATAGTCCGGTACCTGCTGGATCGGTTTGTCTCTCCACGAACTCGGCGACCATTTCGACATCGTCTCAATCCAACTGCTGCGGGGCCGGCCCGAGGGGCCGGTTTCCATACGGTGATCCGTCCGCCCTTTCGGCGAACCGCGGGCTTATACAGGATCGTCTGAGCCTATTCTACCCCGCAATCGGCTTGTATGCGAATCAGGGTTTGACGGCAGGCAGATGGGCGATGATCTCGTCGAAGAACGCCCGCTCCGCCTCGCTCAGCGCCACCGGGCGCGAATAGATGGGTGATGCCCGATCGTCGAGAATGCCAATTTCGAACCGCTCGGTCTCGACGATGAAACGCCGGACGGATGCCTCGCCATGTTCGGCAAGAAATCCCTGCAGGACCGCATCCAGATAGGAAAGCGGGATGCGCTGGCGACCGAATGACTGGCTTTCGTCGCCTGGTACCTCATAGACGTGAATCGGGCAATCGGGCAGGTTTTCAAGATCGTGGTCGATATCGAGCGCTGTCAGCGGTACCCGCCGATAGCTGCGCTCGCGCTCGTCGACCGCCGGCATGTTCTCCATGCGGTCAAACACCAGCAGACCCTCGGTTGCCGCGCCCTCGCAGCGCCTGACGCTCAGCAGCGGCACCTCGTGCGTGCGCGGTTCCGGCCGCGGCACCCAGCAGCGCACCCAGCCCTTCAGCCGCGCCGGCACCGCGTCGACGATGGCGGTTCGGTGGGTGGCCCGGTTGACCAGCGAGCCATAACCGAAATAGCCGACAATGCCCTTTTCCATTCCGCTCCTGCCCGTCGCGGTGACGGCATCGCTCTTAGCAGCGTCGCGACCTGCCGGCCAAGCCCCGTCCCGATCATGTCGCCGGCAAGCAAATACCCCGTCGGGTAATTGACGATAACGTAAACGTAATATTCAATCGGCGGATCGAAGCAAGCGGGAAAACGCGATGGCGAACGATCTTCCTCTCGGTGGCGATACCGACATCCCGTCGGCGCCCAAACCGGTGCGCTTCGACGCGGCGGACGGTTTTCCGCTGTGCGGCGACCTGTTCTCGGGTAACGGCGACGGGCCGCTTGTCCTGATTTCCGCCGCCACAGGTGCGCCGCGCACCTTCTACAACAAATTTGCCGCCTGGCTGGTCGAAAACGGCGCGAAAGCGGCGTTCACCTATGACTACCGCGCCATGCCCGGCTCGCCAAAGCCCGCCGATTGGAAAGGACGGATCAGCTTCAAGGACTGGGCATTGTTCGATTTCCCCGCCGCAGCCCTCCATCTTTCCGGGCGGTTTCCGGGCCATGCGATGGTCGGCATCGGCCAATCCTTCGGCGGCCAGGCGCTGGGCCTTTCCGGCGTTGCCGACCGGTTTGCGCGCTACGCCTTCGTCGCCACGCTTTCCGGCCATTTCGGCTACCTCTCCGAACCGCTGAAATCCTTCATCCTGATGAACGTGGTCGGACTGCCGGTCACGTTGGTCCTCGGCCGCACGGCGCGCTGGATGGGTCTCGGCGGGCACGTGCCGGGTTCGGTCTACCGCGACTGGGCGAAATGGTGCCGCCATCCCGACTACTTCTTCGGCGACAGGACGCTTGTCGAAACCGACCGTTTCGATGCGGTTACGACGCCAATCCTGTCGATCGGCATGACGGACGATCCGTGGGGCACGCCGAAAGCCGTGCACGAGTTCGTCAAGCACTACCGGGCGGCCGAACTGACACAGATATGGGTTTCGCCGGACGACAGCAACGGTCAGCCGATCGGCCATCTCGGTTTCTTCCGCAGCCGCCACCGCGACACGCTGTGGCCGATCGCCGGCGGCTGGCTGCTGAACGGCAAACTGCCGGAAAGGCGTTAGCCCTCCACCCGCTCGCCATCCTTGATCCGGTAGCTCGGCGCATACATCGTCACCAGTTCTTCCGCCGCGCTCGGATGCAGCGCCATGGTGCGGTCGAAATCGTCCTTGGTCAGCCTTGCCTTCACGGCAATGCCGAGGACCTGCGCCATTTCGCCCGCATCGGGTCCCAGGATGTGGGCGCCGACCACGGTGCGGGTCTTCGCGTCCACCACCAGCTTGACGACCATCTGCTCTTGGCGGCCCGAAAGCGTATGACGCATCGGCCTGAACGAGGCGCGATAGACTTCGACCTCGCCGTAGCGCCTTCCGGCCTCGCCCTCCGGCAGGCCGACGGTACCGATCTCCGGCTGCGAGAATACCGCAGTCGGAATCGTGTCGTGATCCGGCTTTGTCGGATTGTCCTTGAAGGCGGTCTCGACGAAACACATCGCCTCGTGGATGGCGACGGGCGTCAGTTGCACGCGATTGGTGACATCGCCGACCGCCCAGATATTGTCGACATTGGTGCGCGAGTAGTCGTCGACAACGATCGCGCCACCGTGATCGGTTTCCACGCCCGCCGCATCCAGTCCGAGTCCGCCGGTGTTTGGAATGCGTCCGATGGCGAACATCACCTGGTCCACGATCATGTGCTCGCCACCGCGCGTGACGGCATCCAGCCGGCCGTCGGGGCGTTTGTCGACATGGTTCAGAATCTCATGGCAGATGATGCGGATGCCCTTGGCTTCCATCGCCTTGTGCACGCCCTGACGCATGTCGACGTCGAAATTGCGCAAAATGTCCGAGCCGCGATAGAGCAGCGTGGTCTCGACGCCGAGGCCATGAAAGATGTTGGCGAACTCCACCGCGATATAGCCGCCGCCGCCGATCAGGATCGCTTTCGGCAGTTCGCGCAGGTGAAAGGCCTCGTTGGAAGTGATGCAATGCTCGTGGCCCGGCAGTGCGTCGTGCGGATTGGGCCTGCCGCCGACCGCAATCAGTATCTGGCCGGCGGTAACCGTCCTGCCGCCCGCCAGCCGGATCGTGTGGCGGTCGGCCAGTTCGGCGCGCTCGCTGAAAACGGTCACGCCGGCCTTGTCCAGCCCGGCGCGATAGGCCGCCTCCAGCCGATCGATCTCCCTGTCCTTGTTGGCGATCAGCGTCAGCCAGTCGAAGCTGGTATCGCCGACACTCCAACCGTAGCCGGCCGCGTCCTCGAAATGCTCGGAGAACTGCGATGCGTAGACGAACAGCTTCTTGGGCACGCAACCGCGGATCACGCAGGTGCCGCCATAGCGATACTCCTCGGCAATCGCGACGCGCTTTCCCAGGGCGCCGGCAACCCGCGCGCCGCGCACACCGCCCGAACCGCCGCCAATAACGAAAAGGTCGTAATCGTATTGCGCCATGCGCAAACCCCTTTGAATGTCCGGAAAAGCAGTACGAAAAGACCGGTCCCGTTTAGTAGTCGAGCAGCAAAAAGAAAAGCCCGGCCGGAGGCCGGGCTTTGATCACACGCGGAATTGATGTTGCGTGACGCTGCGGTGAAGCTTATTCGCTCGCCGAGCCGCCGCCTTCCGCCCTCATCTTCTTCACCGCTTCCTCGAGGCGTTTGCCTGTCTCCTGGGCGAGATCACGTCCAATTCCGACGCGCCAGATATCGGCCGCCTTGAACAATTCGCGCGTCACAACCGGCCCGTCGATGATGAACTTCTGTCCGACAGGCGACGTGTAGAACGCCACGATCCCCTTCAGTTCTTCTTCGGTGAACGCTCTCGCGTAGGCCAGTGCCGCCTCGCGCTCCAGATCGGCCCGCCGGCTGGCCAGACTCAAGGCGACGTCGTCGACGATCTCGCTGATCATCGGCTGCAGGTCGGGGTTCTTCTGATAGAGCTGGTTCTTCAGCTCGGCAGCCGCGCCCGGCAGGATCTGGTCGAACTCGTCGGTGGCGTTGATCGAGGCGATTGCCTCGCGCGCCACCTTCAGATGCGCGTCGGAGATCTCCTCCTGCGCCATGGCGCCGCCGGCCATGGTCATCGCGACCAGTGCCGCCATCGAGACGAGGCGGAGCGGATTGCCTGATAATCTCATGTTCTTGAACTCTCTCTCATTTGTGGGTCGCATACAATGTTTCTATGCCGCTGTCGCCGGCGATGATCGCCATGCTCGCCAGTCCCAGGAACAGCCCGTGTTCGACAACGCCCGGAATGTCGTGCAGCGCTTTCGACAGCGCTCTTGTATCGGGAATGCGGCCAAAAGATGCATCGACGATCAGATGGCCGCCATCAGTCAGGAACATGTCGTCACCATCCGCCCTGAGGCGCAAGGTACCCTCGAGGCCCATCCGTTCCGTCGCCTTTTCGATGGCGATGGTTGTTGCCCGCAGGCCGAAGCGGTTGACTTCGATCGGCAGCGGAAACCGGCCGAGTTCCTTCACCAGTTTGGAGCTGTCTGCAATCACGATCATCGATGCGGATGCGGCCGCAACGATCTTTTCGCGCAACAACGCACCGCCGCCGCCCTTGATCAGCGACAAATCGGCATCGACCTCGTCGGCGCCGTCGACGGTCAGATCGAGCTCCGGCATGTCCTCCAGCGTCGCCAGCGGCACGCCCAGTTCGGCGCACAGCGCCGCCGTCCTCTCAGACGTCGGCACACCGACGATTTGGAGCCCGGTTGCGCAGCGCTCCGCCAGGAGCCGCACGAACGCCTCCGCGGTCGAGCCGGTACCGATGCCGAGACGCATGCCGCTCTCGACATACGCGAGCGCCGCGCGTGCGGCTTCGGTTTTCAGCTCGTTTGCGTCCATGTGCCTGTTTCAGACCTCCGACAGCGGCAATCGGCGGTGCTGGTAGCACTTTTGGCCGCTTTGGCAAACTCCGCCGCCAAACGGGACGCAAAAAGCGGAAAGACCGTCCGCACCATTGCAAGTGCGGTCGCGGCGGTCTATCGGCGGGCGGCGCAGGGGAGCGGAAATGACCAACATGCCAAAACCGGTTCTGGTGTTCGATCTGGACGGAACGCTTGTCGACACTGCACCCGACCTGCTGGAGAGCCTCAACCACTGCCTGGTTCATGCCGGTTTGGAACCGGCAAGGCCTCAGGCCCTCAGGCGCTATGTCGGCCATGGCGGCCGGGTGATGATCGAGCGCGCCCTCGAAGCTTCGGGATTGAAGCCAACGAAAAGCGAACTCGACGGGCTGCAGGATGTGTTCCTGCGGCACTATTCAGACAACATACCGGGCGGTTCCCTACCCTATGCCGGCGCCTTGGAGGCCATCGACCGCTTCGATGCCGCCGGATTCGGCCTCGCCATCTGCACCAACAAGTACCAGCAGCTCTCCGAAGCGTTGATCGGCGGGCTGGGGCTCGCTGAGCGTTTCGCCGCCATCTGCGGCGCCGACCGCTTCGCCTTCCGCAAGCCCGACCCGCGCCATCTCACCGAGACGATTCGCGTCGCCGGCGGCGATCCGCACGCCGCCATCATGGTCGGCGATTCGAGGACGGATATCGACACCGCGATCGCCGCCGGCATTCCGGTCGTCGCGGTCGACTGGGGTTACACCGACGAGCACGTGTCGGCTTTCCGGCCAACGACGGTCATTTCGCACTACGACGAACTGACCCTCGACCTGGCGCGGCGTCTGCTCGAGGCGGAACGCCGGGCGTGAACCGCGCCGGAAGTCTTTGTCGCCGCGGGCCAGGATCCGCTTCCGCATGCAATCCAACACGGAATGCGATACCGTGAGAGCGGTTTTGAGTTCAAAGGCGCGACGGCCGCGCCTGGATATCTCGGGGATCGCATGACGAATACCAGCGCAGGCTGCACCGAAGAGCGTGATGGTCTCCCGACCATGCTGTTCGTCCGCGACTACAGGAGGTTTAGCGGCGGGCACCTCAAATATTGCGATCATCTGGCCCATGTGGCCGCGCGCGGCCGCTTCCGCCCGCTTCTCCACGTCACACCCGAAAGCAATATCCGCGAACTCGATGCGCTTGTCCCACCGGGCATCGAACGCGTCGAGCTGCCGCTGCATTGCGACGCGATTTTCGTTGCCGGTACCGATTGGGCGATCCTGGATTCACATGGACAAGACACAGATGTCTGTCCGGTGGTTAACCTGATTCAGGGTGTCAGGCACGCCGATCCGTCCCTGCCGCTGTTCAGCCACCTCAACCGGCCAGCTTTGCGCATCTGCGTAAGCCGAGAAGTGGCGGATGCAATTCAGACGACAGGTCGGGTGAGCGGACCTGTTCAAGTGATCGAAAATGGTCTGGATCACGCCTGGCTTTCGACGTTTCGAAAACCGGGCAGGAAGAATGCCTGTTTCGTGGCGGGTCTGAAAGATCCGGTATTGGCAAAGGCGGTCGGAAGAGAGCTGTCGGCGCTGGGGATTGCCAATGAGGTCCTCGCCGAGCCCCTTCCCCGAAAAGAATATCTTTCGCGTTTGGCGAATTTCGAGCTTGCGGTTTTGTTGCCGCTTCGCGCCGAGGGTTTCTACCTGCCCGCACTCGAAGCGATGGCCCTGGGCGTAAACGTGGTCATGCCCGATTGCATCGGCGCGCGCGCCTTCGCCGTCGACGGCGAGACCTGTTCCATCGCTCTGCGCGAGCCGGTCGCACTCGCCGGGACAGCCGCCCGGCTTTTCGCCGATCGTGACCGTGCCGACCGGATGCGTGGGAACGCCCGGATCATGTCGCGCCGCTATGATATCGAAATGGAGCGACGCGAACTGAATGACGCAATCGACGGCTGGATCAGATGACATCAGGCAAATTGACCACCTTGATCACCGGCCTGCCGCGCTCCGGCACAACGCTCACCGTCGCAATTCTCAACGACCAGCCCAACTGCGTTGCCCTTGCCGAACCGCTGCCGCTGGCGAGCATGCCGGACGACCCCGAGGAGTTCTCCAAGGCGGTCGGTAGTTTCGCCGGAGATATGCGCCAAAGCGCGCTTCGCGACCGCCTGGTCCGGACAAAATCCATCGGCGGTCTTCTCTCCAGCAATTTCGTCAAGGAGACCGATCGCGGCGAAGGCCTGCGCAAGTCGGAAGCGCAAAACAGCACCGTCGCAATAGACAAGGAAATCGATTCGGATTTCCAGCTCTACATCAAACACCCCGCCGCCTTTACGGCGTTGACCGACACGCTCTCGTCTCGCTTTCCGTTGTTTGCGTGCATCCGCTCGCCGCTTGCCGTGCTTGCTTCGTGGCAGACCGTCGACATGCCTGTAAACCGGGGCCGTGTACCAATGGCCGAACGCTTTTCGCCGGAGCTTTCGGCCCGACTCGATGCGATTCCGGATGCGCTTTCGCGCCAGGTGTATTTGATGCGCTGGTTTTTGGAGGCGTATGCGTCAATGCCGCGCGAACGAATACTGCGCTTTGAAGATCTCATTGAGGATACCCGTTCCGCACTCGCCAATATCTGCCCGGGCAACACGGGTACCAGGCTTGAACTGCAAACGATCGACATTGAGAAACGTTATCCTTCGGTCGACATCGATCGTCTTCGCCATGCGCTAAAGCCGATCGACGAAATCATCCGATATCACTACCCGGAAGGAATGCCACGTTAGGCTGTTTCAACATTCAGGTTTCGGGCGCGGCGCGAGACGGATTTCGGTCCTGACAAGGCGAAAAGACCGCCGTGGTGCCGACCAACACAAGGGATTTTCAACGATGTCGGGGCCGAAATCCGCGCGTCCCTTCGGGATATGGGCGATTTTGCCTCATACCGCGCTCCAAACCCTGGATGTCGATAAAGCCTAGAGCAGCGGGAAGGCAATACGATAAGTCTCGTTCAATGCGTGCAGTTCTTCGGCAAAGATCCCGGTCAGATATGCGCGATCTTCTGCGCTGATCGCGGGTATCGGTTCATTGCGGTGTGAAAAAACCGTCTCAGCCGGCGGATATGTCGTGAACCGTTCGACGCCGATGAAATCACATATCCCGTCCAACACCTCGCGGTGCTTGGACTTCAGGTCTCGTTGGTCCAGCAGCAGGACGTTCTTGCCGGGAAAAAGGAGAAAAATCCGGTTCAGCTGTTCGACATAGAGGCCCCGTTCAACGTAACTGAAGTCTCGATGATAGCCGCGAATTTCAGAACCCGCACCGACACGGCGCCGGCCTTGCCTTATGGCCTCCGAAAAAGACAGCGTCTCGACATTTCGCGCCTTTTCCATTCGCCAGTGTGAATAGGCCCGGTCTCGCGGGTCTCTCAGCGAAATGACGATCTTGATGTCCGGATTGTACGCTCGAATGCGTTCCATGGATGGCGGCCAGTAGGAATAAATCGGCGTTGCCTCTCCGCATTTCTGTACCGGTCCGGCTTCGGCGAAATGGGAATGATAGAGGCGTTCGTAGTCAGGACGGGACCAATCTATCGTCTCGTCATCAAAGAAATGCAGTTCCTTGCGCTTTGGCAGGAACAACTGGCGATGTTCGCGAAGAAACTGGTACAGGGCCGTCGTTCCTCCCTTTTGCACGCCCGCTATGAGGAACGATAGTCGCATCCTGAGCTTTCCAAAACTTGCGCGCCGAACCCTTGCCGCCGGGAAGCATTGCAAGGAAACCAGGTGGGCACAATCCTCCTCGCCAAAGCGATCCTCCCGTCATTGCCGTGCTTTCCGGGCACTCCGTTCGTGGCCCGCAATCGACACGCCGCTATCGGTATGAGGAACCGGTCGGCATGTTGCACGTCGGCACGCAGGAAAAATGGCCGCTACAGCGATCACACAGGGTGCCGTCGCTGAAATGGGTCCTGACCCCGGCGGAACAGACCGCCCGTCAACCGGCTGACGACCTCGCAGCGCCGCCACATCTCGGTCTCGCCGCTCGGCAGGCGCATGCTCATCAGTTCCTCGGAGTGCAGGATCATGTCGAGCCGCTCGCCGGCGAAGTCCTCGTCCGGCGGCGAGATGTAGGAAAAGGCGTGCCGCGAATAGTTTCCGCTCATCGACATGCCGCCCGGAGTAACAATGGCCGGACCGTCAATATGCAGGTTCTCGCCTTCCGCGTTACACCAGTTTCCGTCGATCGCGTCCGCCAGCGCGGGACCGCAGAGCGTCACCGCCAACAGTCCCGCCAGAACCGGCGTCACCGGGACGATTCGTTTCGAAAACACTGCCATGAACCGATGTCCTCGCAGCCTGTTTGTGCCCGGCCGGGCCGCCTTTGCGTCCACCATTGAGCCCGTAGCCGGCACGGTGCCGGGCATACGGTAGCAAAATTTCCGAGGTGTTGCGACGGTCCGGTAGACACACTGTCGCCGTTCCAACCAAATTTCGCCGCGAATTTCCGTATTGTGGCGAATTCGCAGTGTGATACTTTTCACGCTTGTTCGCTCGAACTCCGGTCGCGGCCATCGCCAATTGCCGGATTCGCGCCACTTCACCTGCGCATCGGGGCTTGATTCGGGAACCGGCAATGAAGGTCTGGAAGCAATTGGCGCTGATCGCCATCGTCGCCGGCGCGGCCGGTGCGGCCTATCACGCCTATCAGACCTACCTTCCCAAGACCGAGGCGGCCGCGTCCGGACAGCGGGGCGGCCGCGGTCCGGTGCGCGTCATCGTCTCGCCGGTGACCCTGGAGCACATCGAGCAACGTGTCGAGGCCGTAGGCACCACCAGGGCGAGCCAGTCGGTCGATATCGTTTCGACCGCATCCGGGCGTGTCGCCTCGCTGCAGTTCGAGAGCGGACAGCGCGTGGCCAAGGGCGACGTGCTGCTGACGCTCGACGACGACATCGAACGGGCAAACCTCGAAGAGAGCAAGGCCAATCTCGACGAGATCGTGGCGTCGCTGGAGCGCGCGCGCTCGCTGCGCCAGAACAACACCGTCTCCCAGGCCCAAGTCGATCAGCTGGCGGCCAAATATGCGGTGGCGATGGCCGATCACGCCCGCGCCGAGCGCCGGCTTGCCGACCGCACCGTGCGCGCGCCGTTTGCCGGTGTCACCGGCCTGCGCCGCGTCGACATCGGCGCCCGCATCGACAACGATACCGTGGTCACTACACTCGACGATTTGAGCGAGGTTCGGCTCGAGTTCCAGTTGCCCGAACTGCTTTACGGCAATGTGCGCCGCGATCTCGAGATCATGGCGGCGAGCGCCGCCTTCCCCGGCCGCACCTTCAAGGCGCGCATCGCCAATGTCGACAGCCGCATCGACGAGACCGCGCGCGCGTTTCGCGTTCGCGCGGTCATGCCCAACCCCGACCTGCTGCTGCCGGCCGGTATGTTCATGACGGTAAGCGTGATCCTCGAATCGCGCCAGGCGATGATGGTACCTGAGGCCGCCGTCATCTTCGAGGGCAACCGGACCCATCTGTTCGTGGTCAGCGACGGCAAGGCCGAACGCCGCATGGTGACGCTGGGCCAGCGCAACCGCGGCCTCGTCGAGGTCGCAGCCGGGCTCAAGCCGGGCGAGATGGTGGTTCAGCGCGGCACGCAGAGCCTGCGCGACGGCGCCGGCGTCGCTGTCGTCGAGAACGCCGGCAAACCCGAACGAGCCGAAGAGGATGCGGCCGATACGTCGGGAGGCAGTTCTTGATCCTCTCCGACATCAGCATCCGTCGCCCGGTGCTGGCGGCGGTGGCGAGCCTGATCATCATCGTCTTCGGCATCGCCTCGCTGTTGAAACTGCCGATCCGTGAACTGCCGCAAGTCGATTCTCCCGTCGTTTCCGTGACGACGACCTATACCGGCGCCTCGCCGCAGGTCGTCGATACCGACATCACCAGCATCGTCGAGGGCGCGGTCGCCGGCATCAGCGGCGTGAGGACGATCTCGTCGGTGAGCCGGCGCGGTCGTTCGCGCACGCAGATCGAGTTCGACACCGGCCGCAACCTCGACGAGGCCGCCAATGATGTCCGCTCCGCGGTGGGTCGCGTGCGCGGCGACCTGCCCGACGGAGTCGACGAACCGAGCATCGTCAAGAACGACGCCGATGCCGATCCGGTCATGCGCCTGGCCATCATCAGCGACCGCATGTCGCCGGCCGAGATAACCGACTATGCCGAACGCTTCATCATCGACCGGCTGGCGACGCTCGACGGTGTCGCCAGCGTCGATATCTATGGCGAGCGCCGCTTCGCCATCCGCATCTGGCTCGACCGGCGCGCCATGGCGGCCCGAAACCTCACCGTGGCCGATGTCGAGGCGGCAATCCGGCGCAACAATGTCGAGCGGCCCGCCGGCGACCTGACCTCGATCGACCGCCAGTTCACGGTGCGGCTCGATACGCGGCTCGACACGGTCGACGCCTTCCGCAACATCGTCGTCGATCGGGTGGCGGGTTATCCCGTGCGCCTCGACGAGATCGCCCGCATCGAACAGGGCGCCGAGGACGATCAGATCCTGGTGCGCTCGAACGGCGCCGAGGCGGTGGGTCTCGGCGTGCTGCGCCAGAGCCTGGCCAACACGATCGCCATTTCGAAGGCGGTGCGCGACCAGATCGAGCAGATCAAGCCGACCCTGCCGCCGGGCATGCAGATCATTGTCGGCTCGGATGACGCGACCTTCATCTCGACCTCCATCCAGGAGGTCCTGACCGCGCTTGCCCTGTCGCTGGTTCTGGTGCTGCTGGTGATGGCCGCCTTCCTGCGCTCGCTCAGGGCTACCATCGTGCCGGCCGTGACCATTCCCGTGTCGCTGATCGGCTGTTTCATCCTGATCAACGGGTTCGGCTACTCCATCAACGTGCTGACGCTGCTTGCCCTGCTCCTGGCGATCGGCCTTGTCGTCGACGACGCCATCGTGGTGCTGGAAAACATCCAGCGCCGCATCGACCGGGGCGAAACGCCGCTCGTCGCCAGCATGCTCGGCACCCGCCAGGTCACCTTCGCCGTACTGGCGACCTCGGTAACGCTGATCGCCGTCTTCGTGCCGATCTCGTTTCTGGAGGGTGCGGCCGGCCGGCTGTTCGTCGAATTCGGCATGGTGATGGCCATCGCCGTCGTCATCTCCACCTTCGTGGCGCTGTCGCTGTGCCCGGCGCTCGCCGTCAGGCTGTTGAAGGGAACCAGCAATGCCTCGCCCGCTGCCGCTTCCGGCGAGGAGGTTGCCGGCGACGGCCTTTTGCAGCGCTTCTACGGCGGCCTGCTGCGCCGCGGCCTCGACGCGCCGCTGATCGTCATCGCCATCAGCCTCGCGGTTGCCGGCGGCTCGGTCTGGATCTACCAGAAGCTGCCGAGCGAACTGACGCCGTCGGAGGATCGCGGCATCATCTTCATCCCGGTGACCGCCCCCCAGGGCAGCACCATCGGCTACACCAACGCCATGGCCGAGCAGGTCGAGGCCTTCGCCGATCCGCTGGTCGAGGCCGGCGACGTCGATATCGTCTTCTCGGTCACCGGCAGTCGCGGACGTCCCTATCTCGCTTTCGTCGTGCTTCGCCTGGCGCCTTGGGATGCCCGCGAGCACTCGCATAGCGACGTGATCGCCGGGCTGGCGCCGAAAATGGCCGAGCTGGTCGGCGCCCGCGGCTTTCCGATCGCGCCGGCGGGTCTGGGCCTGAGGGGCAGCCGCACGCCGTTGCGCGTCGTCATCGGCGGGCCGGACCTGGAGACCATCAAGCCGTGGGCCGAACGCATGGCCGAGCGCGCGGCGGAAAATCCGGGCCTGCGCAATGTCGAGATCGACTATGAGGAAAGTCAGCCGCAATTGTCGCTGGCGATAGACCGAGCCAAGGCCGACGACCTTGGCATCTCCATCGACACGATCGGCGCGACGCTGCAGACGCTGCTCGCCTCGCGGGAAGTGACGCAATATGTCGACCGCGGCCGCACCTATCCGGTCATCGTCCAGGCCATGTCCGGCGACCGGCAGACGCCCGCCGACCTGGAGAACATCTTCGTGCGCGCCGGCGACGGCAAGACGCTGGTGCCGCTGACCGCGCTCCTGACCATCCGCGAGGAAGCCGCCGCGCCCGAGCTCAACCGCTACGACCGGCTGCCCTCGATCACGGTAACCGCCTCGCTCGTCGAAGGCTACGATCTCGGCAGGGCGGTCACCGACATGCAGGAGCTCGGCCGCGAATTGCTGCCACCGCAGATTCGCATGTCCTTTGCCGGCCAGTCGAAGGAGTTTCTCGAGACCTCCGGCGGCGTCGCCATCGTCTTCGGTCTTGCCGTGCTGATCGTGCTTCTGGTGCTTGCGGCGCAGTTCGAGAGTTTCATCCACCCCTTCGTCATCATGTTTTCCGTGCCGCTCGCCTTCGCAGGAGCAGTCTACGCGCTGTGGCTGCAGGGAGCTTCGATCAATCTCTACAGCCAGATCGGCATCGTGCTGCTTGTCGGCCTGATGGCCAAGAACGGCATCCTGATTGTCGAATTCGCCAACCAGCTGCGCGACCGCGGCATGGAAGTGCGCAGGGCGGTCTACGAGGCGTCGCTGGTGCGCCTGCGCCCGATCCTGATGACGGCGATTTCGACTATGCTCGGCGCGGTGCCGCTGGTGTTGGCGGCCGGCGCCGGCGCCGAGAGCCGCATCGCCATCGGCACGGTCATCATCGGCGGGCTCGGCCTTTCGACACTGCTGACGCTGTTCCTGACCCCGGTGCTCTACAACCTTCTCGCCGGCTTCTCGCAGCCGCGCAGCGCCGTCGAGCGGCGGCTGGCCGCCGAACTGGCCAACACGCCCGCCGAATAGGCGACGCCGATCGACAACAGGCCAATGGACAATGGATCGATGGTGGGCGCGACAGGGATTGAACCTGTGACCCCTGCCGTGTGAAGGCAGTGCTCTCCCGCTGAGCTACGCGCCCGAACCGATGTGGAACACCGGTGATGCGAGCGCGGTATAGTGTGGCGGGCGGCAGCCCGTCAAGCGCGCATCGGCCCGCCGGAAACCGGGCAGCCGGCATCGGTCGGTTTCAACACATGCCGGTAATCGCCAGCCAGCGGCAAGAAGCGCCCGCCGCCTCCGGGGCTGGGCTGCGGCGGGCTAGTTCGGGAAGCACACGTGGGTTGCCGATCGCGGCTCGTCGTCACGACCGGCAAAGTCGAAAAGTACTTACCCGGCCAAGCCATAGAAGATCGGCGATAGCGCCGCCATGGCGTGATCGCGTAATATATCGCTGGTTGAAACGCCGCCGGGATTCACGTCGCCGGCCGGCCGCGCGCCGCGCCCAACCCTCAGACGCCGCCGCCTTCAGTCGCCCTGGCGGGCCTGCGATGTCTTGTCCATGGCAAGCTGCAGCCGCTTGTCGCGACCGTAGACATCGGCCGAATAACCCACATCTCCGGCGTCGTCCGGCCAGGCGGTGAAATAGGCTACATAGACCGGAATGCGGTTGGCGACCGCCTGTTCGGCGTGGCCCTTCTTCAACTTCGCCGCGATCTGGTCCTGCGACCAGCCAAGCACGGCGGCAGCCATGCCGCGCGGGTCCTGCAGCCTGACGCAGCCATGGCTGAAAGCGCGCGTATCGCGCTTAAACAGCTGCTTGGACGGCGTGTCGTGCATGTAGATGTCGTGTTTGTTGGGGAACAGGATCTTCAGTTCCCCGAGCGCGTTGCTGGCGCCGGGCTTCTGGCGCACGTCGAAAGGCACCTTGCCGCCATACTGGCCCCAGTTGATCGACGACGACGAGACCCGCTTGCCGCGCCCGTTGGTCACCTCATAGCCCGCGCGGTCGAGATAGCCGGGATCCCTGACCAGGCGCGGCAGCATCTCGTTGACGATGATCGACTGCGGCACGCCCCAATAGGGGTTGAAATCCACCTGCTCGATTTCGTCATAGAAGAAGCTTGTCTGGTTCGACACTTTCCCGACGACGATCCGCATCGACAACTGGTACTTGCCGCCCCTGACAAACTGCGCCCGATAGGCCGGCTGGTTGATGAAGACGTAAGGGTTGCCCAGTTCCGACGGCAGCCAGCGCAGGCGCTCAAGCGCCAGCTCGACCTTCTCGATACGATCGGCCCTGGACTGGCCGGCCAGCGCCCCGATCGTTCGCGGACCGATAACGCCGTCGGGCTTCAGCTTGTGTGCCTTCTGCGCCGCCTTGATCACCGGCACAAGCGCCGCATCATAGGTCTGGTTGGCGAAATTGGCGGTCAGCAGCAATCCGTGCTCGGCGCGGAACGCGCCGTCGGCGCGCCGCTCGATCAGGCGCAGGATCTTGGGAAATTCGCTGTTCGTCTGCCCTGGCTTGATCAGCGTCCTGGGTTCGATGACGATATCGTTTTCCGCGCTCGCCCGCAGCAATTCCAGCTCGCGGCGCAGTGCCTGGTACTGGTCGTTCTGCGGATGGCGCGATTCAAGATAGGCCCGCACCTCGTGCGTATGCGCCAGGTTCTTCAGAACCCCGACGCGGTCGATCGCCTTGCGCGGCAGGTCGTGATAGCCCGAAAGGCGGTCGGCGACGACGCGCCCGTTGACCGCGTCGCCGACATAGCGCAGCACGCGCGCCGAGAGCGTCAGTTCGAACCGCGCCAACTCGGCAAGTCTTGCCGCCGTCTCGTCCATCGAAAAGCCCGGTAACGGCACGTCGACCGCATAGTCCCTAGGATCCATGGCATAGGACGATGCCTCGCCCAGCACGCGCAGGGCCTCGGTCGCCCGTGCGTTCGCAGAAAACCCGCTGACCCAGATGAAGTCCGGATTGTCCGCGTAGTAGGTCCGCACCGCCTTGGCGATGTCGTCCTCGGCCAGGATGTCGTCGCCGGCGACCGCCGCCATCGCTTCGGCAAACCCCGCCGCGCCGAGCGCCGGCAGCAGTTCGCCTTTCCTGGCCGCCTCGACGATCTCGGCCGTCTTGATCGCGGTCAGACCGTCGGTCTTGTAGTTGTAGTAGCTTGGCGCGCTGATCTTCTTGATGCGCCGCGGCTTAGGCGGCTCCGGCGTCCTTTCCCTGTCGCGCCGGCTTATCCGGTTGCCGCCGCCGAACAGGCGCTCGAACAGGTTTTGCGCATCGGCGTTTCCCGGCGACAATACCAGTGTCGCCGCGACGACCGCGGCCAGCAACGCGAATTTCGAACCAGTTTTTCTCATCATGCTTCCCGCCACATCCAATCGGCTTTCGGATGCCTGCCCCGTCGGCACACGCCGTTTGCCCGTTTCCCTACCGGAAATCTCGTGATGCGATGCCACATAACCGCATCAATGGGCAACATTGCGACGCCACTATACGTATTTAGATGCAAAGCGTTAAGCCGGCCTCACCGGACGGCGGACCGATTGGGCCGGCGCTGTTGCAAAAAAGCCGCCGGCCTGGTTGGCCGGCGGCTGCGAAATCTCGCGTCTGGAAACCGGCTACTGGGTCAGGCGGACCCGGCTCAGCGCGGCGGCGATCTTGGCGAAGGTCTCGTTCAGCTTGTAGGAGTCGGCGGCATTGAAATAATTGCCGGGTTCCGACGCGCATTTCTCGATGATCTTCTTCGCCGCCGCGGGAACCGCATTGCCGAAGGTGATCGAGAAGATTTCGACGCCCTCCTTCTTGGCCTCCTGGCACGCCTGATGCGTCCAGTCATTGGATTTGCCCTTTTCGGTGCCCCAATGGTTCGGCCGCTTGGGAATCTCCGGCGAGCGCTGATTCTCGCCATCGGTCATCACGATCATGATCTTGCGCAATTCGCCGCTGACCTCGTGCGGCTTTTTGCCCTCGGTGAAGGGTTCTTGCGGCGACAGCACGCGCAATCCCCACATCACGCCATCGGCGACATAGGTTTCGCCCGTCGCGTAAAGATTGTTGATCTGCGTGAGCATGTCGGCGCGTTTGTCGGACAGCGGCGCGATCGGGCTCTGGCAGGCCTCGTTCATGACGCCCGGGAACTTCTCATCGAGCTTGTCGAAATCCTCCACGCGATCCTTGAGATTGGTCGGAAAATCCCGCGAGCCGACACAGCCGTTCCAGGTGATCGTCGTCGTAGATTCGCCGCAGACTTCATGAGGCTCGCTGTATTCGTAGTCGCAGATCTCGGCGTCATAGGCGATGCCGTCGCGATAACGCTCCTCCCAGCGGCAGTTCTTCTTCGACAGCACGTCCTGCTTCATGGTGCAGACATTGCCGTTGTTGATCGTCTGGTCATCGGGGACGTTCATCCACACCGCCTTGCGGTTGCCCAAGCCGACATTCACGTATTGGGCGAACGGCACAAGCCCGATCATGACGCGCGAACGCTTGTTGGACTTGTCGAACATCGTGTTGATGAAGTTCGACGCGGCGACCTTCAGGCCGCCGATCTTGTTATCGGCGGTCATGGAATAGGTGGTATCGAGCACGAGCACGATTTCCATATACACGTCCTTCGGCAGCGGCGCCGCGCTCAACGCCTCAACCGTCAGTTCCTTCTCGGTGAACATGTTCATGATGATTGGCTGGAAGGCCGACTTCGCCTCGACGAAGATCTGGTCGTTCTTGACGTAGAACTTCAGGTCGTTGACCGCGCCGGAATAGTTCGCCCGCAGGAATTCGTCCACCCGGTCTTCGTTCGGCAGACGATCGTTGACCTCGTAATAGCGCGCAGCAAACAGCACCGCAGCGTCGCTGGCGTTCTGCAGTTCGGCATTGCTGCGGTTCATGTCGGTGTAGTCGATCATCAGACCGGCGGCGCCGATAAGCGGAATCATCGCAACGGACGCGGCCATCGCGAAATTGCCCTGCCTGTCGGTCAGTAGATTGCCCAGCTTTTTTCGCACAGTCATTCTGGTGCCCCATAATATCGGCGATCAGGCCAGAGAATATCCGCACGGATTTAAGTAGCTGTTAGGAAATCCGGTTAATTCCGATTTACCGGGACGGCTAAAATGCGAGCGAAAAATGGGGCTTTCAGCCCTGCGCGACCGCGCCGAGGCGCCGGCTGCGGAAATAGGCCGCGACCGCGAAGCCGGAGATGATGTGCCACACACCCCACCACGCGGTGACGATGGCCATGCCGCCGAGCCCGCCGAAGAAGTTGAAGATCAGGATCAGGCCGAGGCCGGAGTTCTGGATCCCGGTCTCCAGCGAGATCGCCCGTCGGTCGCGTTCGTCGAGTCCGCTCGCCGCGGCGATCGCATATCCGCCCGCGAGCGCGACCGCGTTGTGGATCAGGACGATGAGGAACACCACGCCGACATAGTCGAGGAAATAGCCCCAGTTGGCCGCCAGCGCCCCGATAACGAAACCGGCGAAGATAAGCATGGACAGAATGCGCATCGGCCGCCGCAGCCGTACGGCGAGCGCCTCGTGGCGGGCGTTGATCGTCATGCCGATCGCCAGCGGCACCACCAGCAGCATCCCGACCGTCAGCGCCATGTTCAGCGTATTGACGCTGGTCTGGCGCACCAGCGCTGCCGACGGTTCGTAGAGCGAGCCCCAGAAGGCGAGGTTGAACGGCGTCATCACCACCGCCGCCATGGTGGCGACCGCCGTCATCGACACCGACAACGCCGTCGACCCGCCGGCGCGATGCGTGAAGAAGTTGGAGATGTTGCCGCCCGGACAGGCCGCGACCATGATCATGCCGAGCGCGACGCTCGCCTGCGGCTTGAGCACCAAAACCAGCAGGAATGTCGCCGCTGGCAGGAAGATGAACTGCGAACCGAATCCGGCAAGAAACGCCACCGGGGAATGAAACAGGCGGCGGAAATCCTCGACCTTCAGGTCGAGCGCCACACCGAACATGACCACGCCAAGAATAAGGTTCAGCACCAGCAGGCTTGCCGGCGAGAAATTGAGCATTACCTCGTCGAGCGGCGCCATATGCCCCTGCCCCCTGTGCCGCATATCGGTTGTCGACTCACCAATATGGGTATCACGGCGGGCGCCGATGATCCACCGCCGGGCCGACTTCTCCCCTCGCCGCACTGGATTTTTGTGCCGTTGGGGCTATTGAAGGCGTAAGCCAGCCAACCAGGAATTTGCCCGCCATGACCGACGCGATTGCACCAGGCCTCTTTCCCCTTGCCGCCGACGAAACACCGTTCAGGAAGATCACCGGCGACTACATCTCCACCGACACGTTCCGCGGCGAGGACGTCCTCGCCGTCGAGCCGGAGGCGTTGCGCCTGCTGTCGGAAACCGCTTTCGCCGATATCAACCATCTGCTGCGGCCGGGGCATCTGAGCCAGCTCGCCTCGATCCTGGAAGACCCCGAGGCCACCGACAACGACCGCTTCGTCGCCTACGACCTGTTGAAGAACGCCAACATCGCCGCCGGCGGCGTATTGCCCATGTGCCAGGACACCGGCACGGCAATCATCATGGGCAAGAAGGGCCGGCGCGTGTGGACGCCGGGCGGCGACGCCGAGGCGCTGGGAACCGGCGTTCGCGACGCCTATGAACGCAAGAACCTGCGCTACTCGCAGCTCGCGCCGCTTTCCATGTTCGAGGAGAAGAACACCAGGAACAACCTGCCCGCCCAGATCGACATCTACGAGGAAGGCGACGACGCCTACAAGTTCCTGTTCATTGCGAAAGGCGGAGGCTCGGCCAACAAGACCTTTCTCTACCAGGGAACGCCATCGCTTCTGACCCACGACCGGCTCGTCGAATTCCTCAAAGAGAAAATCCTGACGCTCGGCACCGCCGCCTGTCCGCCCTACCACCTGGCGATCGTCATCGGCGGCACGTCGGCCGAGATGAACCTGAAGACGGTCAAGCTCGCCTCCACGCGCTATCTGGACGGCCTGCCCACCATCGGTTCCGAAGCGGGCCATGCCTTCCGCGACCTTGCGCTCGAGGCCGAAATCCACAAGGCCACCCAGGCCACCGGCGTCGGCGCTCAGTTCGGCGGCAAGTATTTCTGTCACGACGTGCGGGTGATCCGCCTGCCCCGCCACGGCGCCTCGCTGCCGATCGGGCTTGGCGTCTCGTGCTCGGCCGACCGCCAGGCGCTCGGCAAGATCACCAGCGAGGGTGTTTTCGTCGAGGCGCTGGAGACCGATCCGTCGAAATACATGCCAGACATCGACGAGGACGCGCTGACCAGCCATGTGGTCGAGGTCGATCTCAATCAACCGATGGACCGGATTCTGAGCGAACTCGGAAAACATCCGGTAAAGACTCGCCTTTCGCTCTCCGGTCCCATCATCGTTGCCCGCGACCTCGCCCATGCGAAAATCCGCGAGAGGCTGGAAAACGGCGAGCCGATGCCGGACTATTTCAAAAATCATCCGATCTACTATGCCGGCCCGGCCAAGACGCCGGCTGGCTACGCCTCCGGCTCGTTCGGCCCCACCACGGCCGGCCGCATGGACGCCTATGTCGACCAGTTCCAGTCCTTCGGCGGCTCGATGGTGATGCTGGCCAAGGGCAATCGCTCGCGCCAGGTGCGTGAAGCCTGCAAGCGCCATCGCGGCTTCTATCTCGGCTCCATCGGCGGGCCCGCCGCCCGGCTGGCGCAGGACTGCATCAGGAAAGTCGAGGTCGTCGAGTATCCCGAACTCGGCATGGAGGCGATCTGGCGCATCGAGGTCGAGAACTTCCCCGCCTTCATCGTCATCGACGACAAGGGCAACGACTTCTTCAAGGAGCTCAATCTCGGCTGATCGCGCGCACCCTGTGCGCGTCGTCACTGCCTTCTCCCCTCCGCGGCCCGATAACCGGACCGACAACAAAACCAAGAGGGAGAAGTCAGATGAAACGCACCATCCTTGCCGCCTGCATCGCCGCAGTCGCCGCGACCGCCATGCTGCCCGCCGCCACAGTACCGGCCGAGGCCGGCAGCCTGTTTGCCAAGGTCATGCGCGGCGGCCAGCAGCGAATCGAACACGTCGCAAAGGTCAGTCTGAAGAACTCCGACGCCTCGCCGATCGCCCGGCAGGTCGTCGCATTCGGCGAGAAGGTCTCGCCCGGCACGGTCATCGTCGACACGTCTGAGCGCCGGCTCTACTACACGCTTGGCGACGGGCTCGCGGTCAAATACGCCGTCAGCGTCGCCCGGCCGGGTTTTGAATGGTCGGGAACCAACCGCATTTCGCGCAAGGCCGAGTGGCCGGGCTGGACGCCGCCCGCCGAGATGATCGCCCGCGAGGCCGTGAAGGGCCACAAGCTTCCCGCCTACATGCCCGGCGGCCCGAACAATCCGCTCGGCGCCCGCGCGCTCTATCTCGGCACCACCGTCTACCGCATCCACGGCACCAACCAGCCCTGGACCGTCGACAAAGCGATGTCGTCGGGCTGCATCCGCATGGCCAACGAGGACGTGGTCGATCTGTACCGGCGCGTCGGCATCGGAACGACGGTGATCGTGCGTTGATTTTGCCGCCGATCTGACCAAAGATCGGGACGACCGGCCTTTTCGGGGCCGGTCGTTGTGCCATGTGCCGGCGCTAGCAGGAGAACCATCGTTATGAAAAAGGGCTACAAGGCGCTGCTCGACGAAGCCAATGCGGCGATCAAGGTCGTCTCCGCCGCCGAAGCCTCGACGCTGGCGCAATCGGACGATCATCTTCTGGTCGACATCCGCGACGTGCGCGAGCTCGCCCGCGAGGGCAAGGTGCCGGGCGCGCTGCACGCGCCGCGCGGCATGCTGGAATTCTGGGTCGACCCCGAAAGCCCCTACCACAAGGAGATCTTCGCCTCCGGCAGGAGCTTCATCTTCTTTTGCGCCGCCGGCTGGCGTTCGGCGCTTGCCACCAAGACGGTCCAGGACATGGGGCTTGGACCGGTCATGCACATCGACGGCGGCTTTGCAGCCTGGCGCGACGCCGGCCTGCCGATCGACATGCCCGAACCGAACCCGGCAAAGGACTGAGACCTCAGGCCGCCTGGCGGTGGCGGCTTTCGTTCATGAAGGCCGCGATCTCGGCCAGCACTTTCACGTCGGAAATGATGCGGCTGTGGCCGAGCCCGTCGGCGCGCAGCAGCCGCACATGGTCGCCGGCCCGCGCCATCGCCTCGGCGCCGGCAAACGCGACCTGCCGGTCGTCGGGCGCGTGCGCCAGCAATGTCGGCAGCCCGAGCGCCTTGAGTTGGTCCTCGCCGCTGAACACGCCGATCGGATTTCCGGACAGTCGCAGCACCTCGCCCTCCATCGCCTTGAGTGACCGCGGCCCGAGGCCGACCGCCTCGGCGAACCAGGAAAACACGGTCGCCATGCGGTTTGGCGCCGAGATCATCACCAGCCGCCTGGCCGGAACGGCTTCAAGGCGGCGGATCGACCCGAAGGCTGCATTGCACACCACCGCGCCGCCGAAGGAGTGGCCGATCAGCGTATCGAACGGACCGAACCAGGTCTCGGCCACCTTCACCGCCTCGACGGCGTTGACCATGGTGATGTGCCGCCCGCTCGACCGCCCATGGCCGGGCAGGTCGAGCGAAATGACCCGGAAGCCGAGATCGCGCGCCGCGCGGATGAGCCCGGTCATATGTTCGGTCCGCGATCGCCAGCCATGGACGACAAGCGCCACCGGCGCATCCGGGTTGTGGATTTCCGGCCTGAATTCGTAGGCCAGAACCCATCCTCTTTCGGTCACCAGCCGGTGCTGGCGCGCCTCGGCCATCAGCGGCGCGGCGCGCTCGTTGGCCCGCACCTCGCCCGCCGAAAGACGCCTGGGATCTGCCGTGCGCGCAAACAGGCGGAAGGCGATACGGCCGGTCAGGCTCGGCGAAAAGCGCTCGCCGATGCCGAACAGCTTGCGGGTGATTTTCATCGTGAAAGCTGCCATAGTGATTCCATCTTCGTTCAAGCATGAACAGAATAGTTCAACTATGGACAAATTACAAGAGACGATCTGGAACAATCCGCGCTTTCGCAACTGGGTCGCCGTCGCGCGCGCCTGCCAGGCCGTCGAGCGCGCGCTTGCTCAGGCGCTCGCGCCGCTGGGCCTGAAGACCGCCCATCTCGACATGATGATGAACATCCACCGCCATCCCGGCATGTCGCAGCAGGATCTGGCCAATAAGCTGCTGGTCGGCCGCTCCAATATCACCATGCTGTTGCCGCAGATGGAAACCCGTGGCCTCGTGCGGCGCACGATCGACAAGCGCGACAAGCGGGTGCTGCGGCTGGAACTGACCGACGACGGCGAGGAACTGCTGTCGAAGGCGCTCAGGATCCATTTCGACCTCGTCGAGCGCGTCATGGCCCAGTCGACCCCGCAGGAATGCGATACGGTTGGCGAACAGATGCGCCGCATCGTCGATGCGCTGACCGAGGATCAGGATACCGCCCGTTCGGCCTGACCACCCTGGTTACGCGCTGTCCTTCAGCCATTCCCGTGGCGAGACGCCCAGCATGCGCCGGAACATGGTGGTGAACGCCGGCACGCTTTCGTAGCCGAGATCGAGCGCGACGCCGGTCACCGGTTCGCCTTCGGCCAGGCGCGGCACGGCGGCAAACAGGCAGGCCTGCTGGCGCCATGTCGACAGGCCGACGCCGGTCTCGCGCTGGAACAGCCGGGTGAAGCTGCGCCGACTCATCCCCGCCGACGCCGCCCAGTCGTCGATTTTCACATGCGGCGACGGTTCGTCGAGAAACGCCCGGCAAAGCCGCGCCAGCCGCGCATCGGCGGGAAACGGCAGGCCGAGCGGCAGTTCCTTCAATCGCGTCACCTCCTGCAGAACCAGGCCGAAGATCATGCCGTCGCGCCCGCGCGGATGCGGTGCGTAAGGCAGCCCGACCGCCTCCTCCATGAGCGCCCGCATCAGTTCCGTCATTTCCACAACCCGGAAATCGCCGGGCAAGCCTTCGATCGCGCGGGGCAGCACATAGGCTGATTGCAGCCTGACAGAGCCCAGCATCTCGACGGCATGTTCGACGCCCGCCGGTATCCAGATCGCGTGGCCGGTGGGCACCAGCCATCGTCCGGACGCCGTCGTCACCAGCACGACGCCTGAGCGGACGAACAGAAGCTGGCAGCGGTTGTGGTGGTGCGGATCGATCGGGCAACCGCCCGGATGTGACGATTCCCAGACGACCACGTCGCCCTCCGCCCGGTCCAGCCATTCGCGCCGGCGCTGATCGAGTATCGGGTCGCCATAGGGCGGCGGAAATTCCGTTGTCCTGTGTTCGTGCACGAAACCGGTCCCTTCACTTTGGCCCACTCTCGAAAAAAGTCGACCAAATCAGCAAAGAAGGTCACGCGCAAGGCCGCTATAGAGCAGTTCGCATCATACCGGCGCCCATCCTCCGGAGCTTTCCTTGACCAACACGACCGCCAATTCCGCACCGATCACCGCCGAGCGGACCGCCTTCGCGGTGCTGTTCGCCGTCAGCTTCTGCCACATGCTCAACGACGTCATGCAGTCGATGCTGGCGGCAATCTATCCGATGCTGAAGGCAGATTTCCGGCTGGATTTCTGGCAGATCGGCCTGCTGACCATGACGTTCCAGGTCACCGCCTCGCTGTTGCAACCGGTTATCGGTTTTACGACCGACAAGCGGCCGATGCCCTATTCGCTGCCCTTCGGCATGGCATCGACCTTCTTCGGTCTGCTGTTCCTCGCATGGGCGGGCAACTACCCGATGCTGCTGGTCGGCGCCGCCATGGTCGGGCTGGGATCGGCGGTTTTCCATCCGGAATCCTCGCGCGTCGCGCGGCTCGCCGCCGGCGGCCGTTTCGGACTGGCCCAGGCCGTGTTCCAGGTCGGCGGCAATATCGGCACGGCGACCGGCCCGCTGCTCGCCGCCTTCATCGTCGTGCCTTTCGGCCAGGGTAGCGTCAGTTGGTTTTCCATGGCGGCGCTCATCGGCATGGTCGTGCTGTGGCGCGTCGGCAGCTGGTACAGCCACTACCGCAGGCGCAATGCCAACCGGCCGGCGCCGCGCGCTTCGCACAACCTGCCGCGCAACCGCGTGGTGATGGCGATTGGCGTGCTCGTCGCGCTGGTCTTCACCAAGCATGTCTACATGGCGAGCCTGACCAGTTACTACACCTTCTACGTGATCGAGCGTTTCGGCGTATCGGTGCAGGAAAGCCAGGTGCTGCTGTTCATCTTTCTCGGCGCCGCGGCGGCCGGCACGGTGCTCGGCGGGCCGATCGGCGACCGCTTCGGCTCCAAGACCGTCATCTGGTTTTCGATTCTCGGCGTTCTGCCCTTCACGCTGGCCTTGCCCTACGCGAACTACACGTGGACGCCCGTGCTAACGATCGCCATCGGCCTGATCCTCTCTTCGGCCTTTCCGCAGATCGTCGTTTTCGCCCAGGAGCTGATGCCCGGCCGGGTCGGAATGGTCGCCGGCATGTTCTTCGGCTTCGCCTTCGGCCTCGGCGGCATCGGCGCTGCGGTTCTCGGCATCATCGCCGACGCCAGGGGCATCGAGTTCGTCTACCGGGTCTGCTCCTACCTGCCGTTCCTCGGCCTGCTCGCCGTCTTCCTGCCCAACCTGCACAAGCAGCGGGTAGCCGGGTGAGCGCCAGTCCTGCTCCCGCATCGGCCAGGCCTGGCGCCTACCACATGGATTTCCTGGCGCGCTCCGGCCATTCGGCGTCATAGGCGTCGCCGTCGATGCGGGCGCCGCTTGTCGCCTTCAGGATCTGGCCCGGCGTCGGCAGCGTGGCCGGATCGACATGTTTGTCGGCATTCCACAGATCGGCGCGCAGCACCGCCCGCGAGCACTGGAAATAGACCGCCTCAACCGAGATGACGACAACCGAGCGCGGCGCCCTGCCGTCGACGGCGAACGAGGCGAGCAGATCGGCATCGGTTTCCAGATGCGCCCGGCCGTTGACGCGCAATGTCGTGCCGGAGCCCGGTATCAGGAACAACAGCCCGATGCGGCCGTCGCGAACGATGTTGGCAAGCGAATCGACGCGGTTGTTGCCGCGCCGGTCCGGCAGCATCAGCGTTCGGTCGTCGTGAATGCGCACGAACCCCGCCATGTCGCCGCGCGGGCTGCAGTCGAGCCCGCCCGGTCCCGCCGTCGCCAGCACCGCGAAGGGCGAGGCCTCAATGAAGGCTGCATATTCGGGGATGATGCGGTCGAGCTCCTTGACCAGCGATGTTTCGCCGGGCTCGCCGTAAAGCGCGCCAAGTGCCTCGATCGTGTCGATACGCGCCATGGCGCCATCCTCCGTCTTAATGCCCTCGCGAAATTGCCGGTTCGCGCGACAGATCCTTTTCGGCGAGCTCGTCGACATACTGACGCCAGCGTTCCTCCTTGTCGCGGCCGAGCTCGCGCAGATAGGTCCACGAGAAGATGCCGGTGTCGTGCATGTCGTCGAACGTGATCCTGATCGCATAATTGCCCACCGGCGCGATCGTCATGATCTCGACATTCGCCTTGCCGGCGACCGTCACCCGCTGCTCGGGCGAATGGCCCTGTACCTCGGCGCTGGGCGACATCACGCGCAGGAGTTCCGCCGGCAGTTCGTAACGTTCCGCCGGGCCGAAACTGACCGTCAGCATTCTGCGATCCCGCGATACGCGCAGTTCGCTGGGGGTTTCAGTGGTCATGCGGCCTCCGTCCAGGCCCGATTCATAGGCGGCAATGCGCACGATTGGAACGAAAATCGCCATCCGCCGCCTTGAAATTATGACCGAATTGCTCAACATGCGTGACGATCATGATCCATCCGGCAAAACTGGAGTGACGGCCGCGATGCAAGGCGATATTTCCCGTCCCGAGGCCCAGGGCGCGACGATGACCGATCCGTTCGGCCGTCGCGTGACCTATCTGCGCGTCTCGGTGACCGACCGCTGCGATTTCCGCTGCACCTACTGCATGGCCGAGAACATGACCTTCCTGCCGAAGAAGGACCTTCTGACGCTGGAGGAGCTCGATCGGCTGTGTACGGTGTTCATCGAGAAGGGCGTGCGCAAGCTGCGCCTGACCGGCGGCGAACCGCTGGTGCGCAAGAACATCATGCACCTGATCGGCGAATTGTCGCGGCACCTGAAAAGCGGCGCGCTGGAAGAGTTGACGCTGACCACCAACGGCTCGCAGCTTGCCCGCTTCGCCGGCCAGCTTGCCGATGCCGGCATCGGGCGTATCAATGTCTCCCTCGACACGCTTGATGCCGACAAGTTCCGGCAGATCACCCGCTGGGGCGACCTTGCAAGGGTGATGGACGGGATCGCGGCCGCCGAGAAGGCCGGCCTTAAGATCAAGATCAACACCGTCGCGCTGAAGGGCTTCAACGAGACCGAAATACCGGAGATGTTGCGCTGGGCCCATGGCCGCGGCATGGACATGACGGTGATCGAGACCATGCCGATGGGCGAGATCGACGAGGACCGCACAGACCGGTATCTGCCGCTGTCGAAGCTGCGCGCCGATCTGGAGACACGGTTCACGCTCACCGACATCCCGTTCAAGACCGGCGGACCGGCACGCTATGTGGAGGTTGCCGAGACCGGTGGCCGTCTCGGCTTCATCACGCCGCTGACCCACAATTTCTGCGAAAGCTGCAATCGCGTGCGCCTGACATGCACCGGCACGCTCTATATGTGCCTCGGCCAGGACGACGCCGCCGACCTGCGAGCGCCGCTGCGCGCATCGGAAGGCAACGAACTGGTGGCAGCCGCCATCGACGAGGCGATCACGCGCAAGCCCAAGGGCCATGATTTCGTCATCGACCGCACCACCCGCCGCCCCGCCGTCTCCCGCCACATGAGCGTGACGGGGGGATGACGGTACCCCGGCCGTCAGTGAGCGAGATAGTCGTCAACCGAACGGCCTATATTGAACACCCGGCGCGGCAGCCGGCTTAGGATCGAAGCCTCGTTGATGGTGAATTTCGCATTGTGCAACGTTGCCGTTTCGGACTGCTTCAGCAGGTCGAAAATGGAGGCACGCTCGATCTGGCCGCGTTCCAGTTCGGTAAGCAGCGCGGTCACGTCGTCGATGTACCATTTTTCGTAGATCGAGATATCCTTCGAACACCGCTCCTGGCCGCCGTAGCGATAGCCCAGCGCAATCCAGGTACGATCGACGCGCGCCGCACAATCGGTCGAACGCGAAGCCTCAAGCTCGTCGACGTAGTGCTGCACCTTGCCGATCGCCGCCCGATTCTCCGGGTCGAAATAGATCGCCTGGATCGCGAATGTGTAGCTGCGGATGTTTTCCCCGTATTCGCCCTCGAAGCCGACGGCCTTCTCCATCAGGTACGAGGATATCGCCTTTCTGCGCTTTGCGATCCGCGCCTTTTCGGCGGCGCGCGGATCGCCCGAATTCTCCCAGTAGCCGATGGCGAGATCGATCTGCCTGGCCAGATAGTACTCGTCCCCGACGAGAACCAGAAAACGACGATAGTCGGCCGCTATCTCGCCCTCGAAATACCGGCCGCGCTCGACCACGTAGCGTGAAATGTCTCCCCAGCTAAACGCGATCATGAACACCGCCAGAACGCTGCTGCCGATGGATAGAAACAGCCGCTGGCCGGGGCTTGCCCTCTGCCAGAACGCCGTCAACAAAGCCGGAAACCCGACGCCGATGGTCGCCAGAAGCGCCACCAGCCCCGCCACGAAAATCTCCAACCGGAAACGGTAGACGTAAAACAGAGGGACCGAGTAATCGGAGGCCGAGAACTTGTCGGCGAAGAACGGGATGATGATAGCCGAGCACGAAATGACCAGTCCGATGACAAACCTTATCTTCTTCATTCTATGGTCACTCTTTTTCTCGCGGTCTGAACGATGCCCGCGAGGCGCGACACGTCGTCGTTGAGGTTCTTGTTTATCCTGAAGCGCGTATTTCGGGCCAGGATGGCGAAAAGCTGTTTTCTCGTCTGCAACTGCTCAGTCTCCTCGACGCCATCCCCGCATTTCGCCCCGTCCGTTTCAGGCTGGGTAACGCAACTCACGGCGAAGACCTGCGACGCCTCTATCCTCAGTTCCAGGAATTTGAGCCACTCGACCATCAGTTCCAGACCCCGGCAATCGCGCGAGGTCTGAAGGCTGCGTACGGCTTCCAGGATGAAGGGAAGCTGCGCCGGCGCACCCGTCCGGACGCTTCTTGCCGCCCGCAGATAGTTGATCTGACACCGAAAATCGTTGCTGGCGAGTTCGAAGACCGGCAGCTTTTCGATGGTTCTGCCGTCGCTGTCCAGCCATGGGCTGTAATTCGAATCCTGCCAGTCCATCGCCCTTATGGCGCGATAGATTTTTCGCAGTTCGGCCTGCCCTCCTACAACAGCCGTCTTGTCGGCGAAGAGCATTTCGAGCACGAAGATCTGATTGGCTTCCGCCTTGAAGGCGCCCGACGAATCAATCTGCAGCAATCTGAGCCGGTTTGCCGCGATGGTTATCAGGCGCTGCGCATCCAAAACCCGGCCGTTGTTCATGTAGACGTCGGACGGGCCCAGAATCTGGGAGTCGACATTGTTGAAGAACTGATAGTGATTTATCCGTTCGACATTGTATTCGTCGTAGGAATACTCCTCTGCGTAACCGTCTTCTTCCCCTGCCCCTCCGATCCGGTGATCGGCATAGCCAAGCTTGCGAAGTCGTACCTGGCTTGAGTGTTTCAGCGCATCGTCAAAACGCTCCTCGTAAAAGTCGTTGGCCAGATGGGGCTCGTCCAGGCTGAGCCAGTCGACAAATACGCGGTTGGCCTCGTCCATCTCGATCGGGTCGAAATAGGCCAGATAATCCCACAAGGAACTGAACCGCTCTTTCGACGCTACGCTGCCGCTCTTGCGAAGCGCCTCGAGCACCGGCGATTCTTCGGCTTCCTCTTCGATACGCCAATGGTATTCGGCTATGATCTCCACCATGCTTTCAAACGCCGGATCGGAAACCTCGACCTTGTGGCTGACGATCGTGCTTTTTGCGTACATGGCATTGGCCAGCCGCTGCCGTTGGGCATTGTCGGCCAGCAACATCGCCAGAATCGGCAGCCCGACGACGGCGACAAGCGCAACAGCGACGACCACGAACACAGGCAAGGTGCTTGCCGATGCGGCTGTCGGGGCAGCGACAGGCGCGGTGGCTAAGCGATAGGCAGTATCCGGGTAGCTTACGGATACGCTTCCATGCGAATAGGCGAGGCCATACACACGAACATCATGGATTTGATAGGGCTCAAACCAAATATGCGCACCGGAGCTTCCGCTATCTCTCTTTTGCATGTCCGGAACTTTGCTTGCATTCCGATAATTTATGGAAAATTACTTTACACTCAAATGTATGATTACGGAACCGTAAGAATGAAATAAGTATTTCTTCGACATCAAATTAACGGAGCGCTTGCGCCTTCTTTTTGGAAACATGACTTGCCGGCCCGAATGAAATTGCGTCGATGGCACACTGAGTTCGCTATATTTATCTGGAGACCGGCTCCGAGCGGAGACCGTCGCACAACCCTGCCATGCGCGTTGCGCATTGGTAACGACAGTATCCCTGACCTATCTTGCCAGGTGCAAGACCCGGCACCGATTCGCCGGGCCGCGAGGCTCCGGACGCCGCATTAGCGACGCCGCACGAGATCAGGAAAGTCCGATGACCGAGAACAGCAACCGCGGGGCAAACGATGCCCATCGCGATATCGAGTACTATATCAGCCGCGCGCGCTACGAGCGCAGCCAGGCCACCCGCCGTTTCTTCAGGCGCCTGTTCGGCGGCAATTCCAAGAGCTGGGGCTGACTGCCGTCGGCTCAGTCGACTTTGCCGGGCGGCCGGGAAGGCCGCCCGGCCACAAAGGCCGCCACCCGGGTGCGATACCGGTTACGATATTAGCCGAGGTCTTTGTGAACTTTGTCACATGACGAAAGCCGCGTTTCATCCTATCTGTCCATGACCGGCCCCGGTTCATCCGCGGCGTTTACGTGATTGGCATTGGATTTGACACCGGCGTCCCCTCCCCGCATCACCACGCTTGTTCTGTGTTCGGCCACGGGTGCGTTGTCGATGAACATCTTCCTGCCGTCGATGCCGGCGATGGCGCGCTATTTCAATGTCGACTACGGTGTCATGCAGTTGGCGGTGTCGCTGTTCCTCGCCGCCACCGCCGTGTTGCAGTTGATCATTGGCCCGCTTTCGGATCGCTACGGACGCCGGCCGACGATGATCGCCTGCTTCCTCGTCTTCCTGGCATCCACGCTCGGGGCGATTGCCTCGCCGAATTTCCAGTTCCTGCTCGCCATGCGCCTCCTGCAGGCGTTTTCCGCCGCCGGCATGGTGCTGTCGCGCGCGATCGTGCGCGATCTGGTCGAACCCAATCGCGCCGCCAGCATGATCGGCTATGTAACCATGGGCATGGCGCTGGCGCCGATGGTCGGTCCGGTCCTCGGCGGCCTGCTCGAACAGCAATATGGCTGGCAGTCGACCTTCATGCTTGCCTTCGCCTTCGGGTTGATGGCCTTCATCTTTGTGCTGTTCGACCTTGGCGAGACCAACCGCAACCCGACATCGAACTTCGCCGCCCAGTTCCGCGCCTATCCGCAATTGCTGAGCTCGCGGCGGTTCTGGGGCTATGCGCTGACCGCCGGTTTCACGTCCGGCCAGTTCTTCGCCTTCCTCGGCGGCGGACCGTTCGTCGCCTCGGAGATCCTGCATCTGTCGCCGGCTGAATACGGCCTGTATTTCGGCATAATCTCCGCCGGCTACATCATCGGCAACTTCTTCTCCGGCCGGTTTTCCGAACGCACCGGCATCAACACGATGATGATGATCGGCACCATCGTCGCCGGCTTCGGCATGGTGATCTCGCTGGTACTGTTTTGGGCCGGTTTCTACCATCCGCTGTCGCTGTTCGGCCCCGTCATCATGACCGGCATCGGCAATGGCTTCTCGCTGCCCAACGCCGCAGCCGGCATCGTCAGCGTCCGCCCGCATCTGGCCGGCTCGGCGGCCGGCCTCGGCTCGTCGCTGCAAATCGGTCTCGGCTCCGCGCTCGCCGTGGTCGCCGGCGCGCTGCTCTCGGTGGAATCTGGACCCTTCCCGCTCATCTGGGTCATGCTGGCCACCTCTATCGCCGGCATTGCCACGGCGCTATATGTGATAATGGTGGAGCGCAAATTCGCCCATCAATAGGAATTTGGGAGCAGTATGACCGCCGGAACCGAACAGCGCGGGGAATTCGTCGTGGCGCCCGATCCGGCCGACGAACGGCTGTCGTCGCTGGTCGACGGCATCGATCACACCGGCGCCGCCATATCGCAGCGCGTGGTTTCGGAGAAGCCGCTGACGCTGTTCCTGAACCGGCAGGAAATCGTCACCATGATGACGATCGGCGACCATCCGGACCTGCTCGCCATCGGCTATCTGCTCAACCAGAACATGCTGAAATCCGACGACGAGATCCTCGGCGTCGATCATGACCACGACCTCGGCGTCGTCGTGGTTCGAACGGCGCGCGAGACCGACTACGAAGCCAAGATGCAAAAGAAGGTGCGCACCTCCGGCTGCGCCCAGGGCACCGTGTTCGGCGATGTCATGGAAAGCTTCGACACCACGAAACTGCCCCGAGACGCGGTGCTCAAGACCTCGTGGCTCTATGCGCTGACGAGGAAGATCAACACCGCACCGAGCCTCTATCTGGAGGCCGGCGCCATCCATGGCTGCGTGCTCTGCCAGGAGGACCGGCCGCTGGTCTACATGGAGGATGTCGGCCGCCACAACGCGGTCGACAAGATCGCCGGCTGGATGTTCGTGAACGACGTCGCGCCCGGCGATAAGATTTTCTACACGACCGGCAGGCTCACCTCCGAAATGGTGATCAAGACTGTAATGATGGGTATTCCCATCCTCGTCTCCCGTTCGGGTTTCACCGCCTGGGGGGTCGAACTGGCAAGGCAGGCCGGCCTGACCCTGATCGGCCGTGCCCGCGGCAAGCGTTTCATCGCGCTGTCCGGCGAGGCGCGCATCGACTTCGACCTCGATCCGGAGACCGTCGAGGAAGAAGCCGGCCGTCACAACCGCAAGGGTGCTGCGCGCGAGGCGGCGGAATGAACTGCGATATAGCGGGCGTCATCCTGGCCGGCGGCCTGTCGCGGCGCATGGGCGGCGGCGACAAGGGCCTGCTTGCAATCGCCGGCACGGCGATGCTGTCGCGCGTCATCGACCGTTTGCGCCCGCAGGCCCGCGCGATCGCGCTCAACGCCAATGGCGATCCGGCACGTTTTTCCGCCTTCGACCTGCCGGTGATCGCCGATCCGGTCGAGGGGTTCGCCGGGCCGCTCGCCGGCGTACTCGCCGGCCTGAACTGGGCGGCGGGACTGCAAACACCTCCTTCCCACATCGTGACGGTGGCTTCCGACACGCCGTTCTTCCCCATCGATCTCGCCGACAGGCTGCTGGCGGCAAACGAGGAACGCGACGACCGCATCGTGCTTGCCGCATCCGATGGCAACCGCCATCCGGTCTTCGGCCTGTGGCCGCTCGGCCTGCGCGGTCCCCTTGCCGCCTTCATGGCCGCCACCGACACTTACAAGGTTTTGGCCTTTGTGCGCGAACACGACCACCGGATCGCCGATTTCCCGCTCGTGCGGGCAGGCGAAAAGACGCTCGATCCGTTCTTCAACGCCAACACGCCCGATGATATCGAGATCGCCGAAAGAATCGTTCTGGAGACGACGCATTGAAACATCGCGTGTTCGGCATTACCGGCTGGAAGAACTCCGGCAAGACGACGCTGACCGCCGGTCTCGTCGCCGAACTGACGGCGCGCGGCTACAGGGTTTCGACCATCAAGCACGCCCACCACGCCTTCGACATCGACCGCGAGGGGTCCGACAGCCACCGTCACCGCGAAGCCGGTGCCGGCGAGGTGGCGATCGTCTCCGGCGTGCGCTGGGCGCTCATGCATGAAATGCGCGGCGAGAAGGAGCCGCCGATCGATGAGATTCTCGATCGGCTGGAGCCCTGTGACATAGTGCTGGTGGAAGGTTACAAGCGCGAACCGCATCCCAAGATCGAGGCGCGGCGCAGGGGCACCAAGGACGATCAGCCCCTGTCGGTGACCGACCCGGCCATCGTCGCGATCGCCGCCGATCACGAGGTGAGCGGCGAGAAGCTTCCCGTCTTCGACATCAACGATATCGCCCGCATCGCCGATTTCGTCGAACTGAAAAGCGGCCTGAAGGAGAAAGCGGCGTGAACACGGGCAAGAAGCTGCTCGACGACTGCTTTCTCCACGACAAGGATCGCCTGCGCCACGA
Organism: Rhizobiaceae bacterium; assembly: GCA_041397625.1. Lineage (GTDB taxonomy): Bacteria > Pseudomonadota > Alphaproteobacteria > Rhizobiales > Rhizobiaceae > JAWKWH01. Next base: position 15,619 of record JAWKWH010000002.1, on the reverse strand, counting down.
CGAGTGCCTGGCGCTCATTCTCGAACGCCTCGCTCCAGTGGTCGCAGCCGAACAGGTTGCCGTCGCCAGGGCCGGCGGCCGGGTTCTCGCAAATCCGATCGCCGCGCCGCGCGACGTACCGCTGCACACCAACTCGGCCGTCGACGGCTACGCCTTCGCCCAGGCGTCGCTCGAGGCGAGCGGCGACACCGTGCTGCCGGTCGTGAGCCGCATTCCAGCCGGCTCCCGTTTCAACGGCAATGTGGGAAAGGGTCAGGCGGCACGCATCTTCACCGGCGCGGCGCTGCCCGACGGCGTCGACACTGTGGTCATGCAGGAGGATTGCGAGGTTTCGCCGGACGGCCGTCATGTAACGATACCGCAGGGCACCAGGCGAGGCGCCAATATACGCCGCGCGGGCGAGGATCTGCGTGAAGGCGATACCGTGCTTGAGCCCGGACGGTTCCTGCAGCCGCAGGACGTGGCGGCCATCGCGTCGCTGGGAATGGCTTTGGTCGACGTGTTCAGGCCTGTCCGCGTCGCGCTGGTTTCCAGCGGCGATGAACTGGTCCAACCTGGCGCGCCGATCCGTCACGGCCAGGTCTACGATTCGAACCGGGCGATGCTCGCCGCCCTCGCCGCCTCGCTGCCGGTAACGGTCACCGACCTCGGCGCGCTTGCTGACGATGCCGGGGCCGTGTCCGCGGCGCTTGCCGAAGCGGCCGCCGGCCACGATCTCATCATCACCTCCGGCGGCGCCTCGCGCGGCGAGGAAGACCATATCGTCGAGACGATCGGCCGGCTGGGAAAACGACATCTGTGGCAGATCGCCATCAAGCCCGGCCGGCCGATGGCGATGGGCCAGATCGGCGATTGCGCGGTCATCGGCCTGCCGGGCAATCCCGTCGCCGCCTTCGTCTGTTTCCTGCTCTATGTCCGCCCGGCCGTCGTCGCGCTCGGCGGCGGCCATTGGCGCCAACCGCAGCGCTATCCCGTTCCCGCGGGCTTTTCCGTGCCGAAGAAGAAACCCGACCGGCGCGAGTTCTGGCGCGGCTGGCTGGAGACCGGTGAAGACGGCGTGCCCGTCGCGCGCAAGTTTCCCCGCGACGGTTCGGGACTGATCTCCGGCCTGCGGCTTGCCACCGGCCTGATCGAAATCGGCGAGGATGTCACGGCCGTCGACGAAGGCGACATGGTGAACTACATCCCCTTCGGCGAACTGGGCATCAACGGGTCCTGACCCCGGCGCCTCCGCGCAACCGCACAACCGCATCTTCAAGGGGACATAGCCATGCCGGGTTCCAAGCTCGAACACAGCCACTCCCGCAAGGCGATCGCCGAACGCCTCAATACCGGCGCCAAGCCCAATTACGTGCGCGATTTCGTCTATGGCGGCATCGACGGCGCCATCACCACATTCGCCATCGTCGCAGGCGTTGTCGGCGCCTCGCTGTCGTCGAGCGTGATCCTGATCCTCGGTCTGGCCAACCTTCTGGCCGACGGCTTCTCGATGGCGGCCAGCAACTACAGCGGCACCAAGACCGTGACCGATGAGCGAGCCAAGGCGCGGGCCGTCGAAATCAACCACATCCGCGTCGACCCGGACGGCGAGCGCGAGGAGGTACGCCAGCTTCTGGCGATGAAGGGCCTATCGGGCCACGCGCTGGAGGAGGCCGTCGATGCGATCACCGCCGACGAACAGCGCTGGATCGAGTTCATGCTGACCGAGGAATACGGCTTCGGCCTTGCCGAACCCTCGCCGCTCAAGGCCGGCGGCGCGACTTTCCTGGCGTTTCTCGTCTGCGGCGCCGTCCCGCTCTTGCCCTTTGCCTTCGGCCTCGACGCCTCCTTCACGCTGTCGGTGACAATGACCGGCTTCGTCTTCTTCCTCATCGGCGCCGCCAAGAGCATCTGGTCGCTGTCGCCATGGTGGCGGTCGGGCATCGAAACCTTCGCCATCGGCACCATTGCCGCGGCAACCGCCTATGCCGTCGGCTATCTGCTGCGCGGGCTGGTGTGAGCCGGTCGACGCCGGCAAGATTACCGAAACATTACGGATGTTTAAGTTGAGCTGGCGCCGTATCGGCAGATTAATGGTCGCGGCCCGAATCCATTGGAACCCCAGCCATGACGACAAGCGGATATAATCGGACATCGATCATTGCCCACTGGATTGCGGCCGCCCTGGTCATCTCGCTGTTCTTCACCCACGAGGGTGAGCGCGGCAGCCTGGCTTTCGCCTTTCATGTCGGCGCCGGGTTCATTGGCGGCCTGTTTCTGATCTGGCGCGTATTCCGCCGCCTTGCCCGCGGCATGACCGACAAGCCGGCCCAGAACTGGCTGCTCAACCTGGCGTCCCAGCTCGTCATCTGGGGTTTTCTGATCAACATGGTCGTCATTACCCTCACCGGCATTTTCGTCATCTGGTCGCTCGGCCAGCCGATCGACATTTTCGGGTTGTTCTCCGTCCCCTCGCCCATGCCGGCCATGCGTTCGCTGCACGAGGCGTTGGAGGAGGTGCACGAAGTATCGGGCCAGCTCTTCGTACCCCTGGTCGTCCTGCATGTGCTGGGCGCGCTTAAACACGCTGTCATCGACCGCGACGGCGTGATGGCGCGCATGGTCTCTCCGGTCGCCGGTGGCCGCTGACGCAACCGCCGTTTGGCCTTGCATTTTCGATGAAAACAATGGGAGTATCCCTCCCAGTGGCCGTGCGAGGCATCGAGAAGAGCTGCCCCGGCCCCGTGTGTACAGGGAGACAACAACCAGATGAGTATCATGAAACGCTTCGCCATTACCGTCTCGGCCGCCGCCGTCGCAATCTCGCTTGGCGCAGGTTCGGCGAACAGCCAGGACATGATGTCGATCAAGATCGGCACCGAGGGCGCCTACCCGCCCTTCAACAACCTTGAGTCGGACGGCACGCTGGTCGGCTTCGACATCGACATCGCCAAGGCGCTCTGCGAAGAGATGAAGGCGAAGTGCGAGTTCGTCACCCAGGATTGGGACGGCATCATCCCGGCGTTGCAGGCCGGCAAGTTCGACGCGATCATCGCCTCCATGTCGATCACCGAAGAACGCATGAAGCAGGTCGATTTCACCAACAAGTACTACAATACGCCGCCCGCGGTCGCAGCGCCGAAGGATACCGACATTACCGGCGTCGACACGGCCGCGCTCGCCGGCAAGGTCGTAGGCGCGCAGGGCTCGACCACCCACTCCAATTATGTCGAAGCCACTTATACCGACAGCGAGATCAAACTTTATCCGACCGCTGACGAATACAAGCTCGATCTGGTGAACGGACGCATCGACGCGGTCGTCGACGATGTCATCGTGCTCGGCGAATGGCTGGCGACCGAGGATGGCGCCTGCTGCAAGATCGTCGGCACGATCACGCCCGTGGTCGAGATCCATGGCCCAGGCGCCGGCATCGCCATTCGCAAGGGAGAGGACGAGCTTCGCGAGAAGTTCAACGCCGCCATCGAGGCCATTCGTGCAAACGGAAAGTACAAGGAAATCAACGACAAGTACTTCGATTTCGATGCCTATGGCGGTTGACCGCCACAATTTTTCGCAATCTTCGGGAGGCGGCCGAACCGCCTCCCGGGCCAGGCCGGCGATAGCCGGAAAGCGGGGACATGGACAGCGTGCTGGAACTGCTCAGTTTCGGGCCTGACGGATGGGGAGACGAAATCGCTTCCGGCGTGTTTGTCACCGTCACGCTGGCACTTGCCACGCTTCCCTTCGGCCTGGCGCTCGGATTTTTCGTTGCGCTGGCAAAGCAGTCCGAAGAGCCGTCGCTGCGGCTGGCGGCCAACATCTACACGACGATCTTTCGCGGCCTGCCGGAACTGATGACGCTGTTTCTCATCTATTTCGGCGCGCAGATCGGCCTGCGCCAGTTCCTGCTGTTCATCGGCGTGGAAACGGCGATCGAGATCAATTCCTTCCTCGCCGGCATGCTGGCGCTGGGCGTGGTGTTCTCCTCCTATGCGTCGGAAGTGTTCTTGTCGGCTTTCCGCGCCATTCCCAAGGGCCAGTACGAAGGCGGCTTTGCCGTGGGCCTCACCTGGGGCCAGACCATGCGCAAGGTCGTGCTGCCGCAGTTGATCCGGCTGGCGCTGCCGGGGCTGTCCAATCTCTGGCTGGTCCTGCTCAAGGACACCGCACTGGTGTCGACCATCGCGCTCTCCGACATTCTGCGCCAGACCGGTATTGCGGCGCGGGTCACAAAACAGGCGTTCTTCTTCTACGGCACCGCCTTCCTGCTCTATCTGGTCCTGGCGATCATATCCGGCATCGTCATCAGCCGCATCGAACGCTACGGCAACCGGGGGCTGGCGGGCCGATGAGCGACGTGGCGCTAAGGACCGCGACGATCGAACGACCGCCGGACCCGCCCCGGCCGTGGACCGGCGGGCGCATCGCCGGATATTTCTCGGTGATTGTCTGGGGTCTGCTGGGCGCCGGGTTCGTCTGGTTTCTCGTCACCGCATGGGATCCCGAACTCGTCGCGAAATACGGCCCGCGTTACTGGGAAGGCCTGAAAGTGACGCTCAGTCTCGTGCTGTCGTCGCTGGTTGCCGGCTCGATCCTGTCGCTGCCGGTCGCGCTCGGCAGGCTCTCCGAAAACAGGTTCGTCGCCGCGCTCGCCTATGGATACATCTATCTGTTCCGCGGCACGCCGCTTCTCGCCCAGGTGTTCCTGATCTATTACGGGCTCGGCCAGTTCTCGAAGGAGTTGAAGGCAATCGGCCTTTGGGGATTTTTCCGCGACGCGTGGAACTGCGGCTTCCTGGCCTTCTCCCTCAACACCGCCGCCTACCAGGCCGAGATCCTTGCCGGCGCCATCCGCAGCGTGCCGAAGGGCCAGTGGGAAGGCGCCGCGGCACTTGGCCTGCAGCGATTTTTCGCCTTTCGCAAGATCATCCTGCCCCAGGCGCTGATCGTGGCGCTCAGGCCTTACGGCAATGAGATCATCCTTATGATCAAGGGCTCGGCGATCGTCGCGATCATCACCGTCTATGACCTGATGGGTCAGGCGCGCTGGGTGTTTTCCAAGACCTTCGACTTCCAGGCCTATCTGTGGGCCGCCGTGTTCTATCTGATCGTGGTCGAAGCGCTGCGCAACATCTGGAACTGGATCGAAGCCCGCCTGACAAGGCATCTGAAGCGGTAGGCCCCCGACCGATGCGAAGGTCAGGCCGAAAGGCCGTGGCGGGCCATCACGCGGTGGCGTCTTTCAGACCTGCAAAGGTTGCCAGTTGGTCGAACCCATCGATCACGCAGACCGGGTCGAGCGACAGGCAGGCCTTTTCGTCGCCGTGACCATGCGAGGCCCAGCACGCATCGATGCCCACCGAATTCGCGAACGCCAGATCTGCGGGCGTATCGCCGACAAACAACATCCTGTTTCGAGGAATGTCCGTAAATGCCGGGGCGATGCGATGGTTGAAGATATCCGGTGAGGGTTTCGGGTCGAGATCGGCCTGCTCTCCGAGAATCAGCGCGAAGTGGTCCGCGATCCCGAGTGCGCTCAAGGAGGCACGCAATGCGGGTTCGCCCTTGTTGCTGACCACGGTCAAAGCGATTTCCCCAGCCTGCGCGGTCTTCAGGAAATCCGCAACTCCGGGATAGAGCACTGTCCATTCATCAGCATGTTCGGCGTAGATCGCGCGATATCGGGAAACTGCCGCCTCGATCCCGTGCTCGGCCTCCGGAAACTCGCCGCCGAGCAAAAGACCAAACGCATTCGGAAGGGTCGCGCCTGTCGCAACGACCGCTTCGATCTGCTCTGTCGGGATGGTTTTCCTGCCACCGACGAACTCGCCGAGGGTTATCGCCATCGATCTGAGTACGGCTTCCCGAGTGTTGGCGAGAGTACCGTCGAAGTCAAAAATGAAGAGCTGGTAAGACAAAGTGGGCCCGCTATGTCTTTTGAACGGTTCCAGGCTGTATGTCGATACAGCCTAGGGGGTCGGAAAAATCCTATCAAGGTCCGCTTCGTCCTCGTTGCCGACATACCGCGGCGGCGGTTCTCCCATGTTGAACCGGTTGTCGTTTCGACCATCCACCGGCAATCCTGCCGGACGCGGTTTTGCGCGTCCTCATGCGCCGTCGGTCCATCCGCCCTTTTCTTGCGCCCGCCCGCGCGCTAACAAACGGGTGAACATGAGAGGATGACGACGATGGCAACAGTGGCATTTCTGGGTCTTGGCGTGATGGGATACCCGATGGCCGGGCACCTGATGGCTCGTGGCGGCCACAAGATGACGGTCTATAACCGCACCGCGTCGAAAGCGGAGAAATGGGCCGCCGAGTACAAGAGCGAGCACGCGTTGACGCCCGCCGAAGCGGCGAAGGACAAGGATTTCGTCTTCGCCTGCGTCGGCAATGACGACGACCTGCGCCAGGTCACCACCGGCCCCGGCGGCGCCTTCGAGGCGATGAAGTCGGGCTCCGTCTTCATCGACAACACCACCGCGTCGGCGGAAGTGGCGCGCGAACTTGCCGGTGCCGCCGCCGACAAGGGCTTCGGCTTCATCGACGCGCCGGTCTCCGGCGGCCAGGCCGGCGCCGAGAACGGCCAGCTCACCGTCATGTGCGGCGGCGACGAGGAGACGTTTGCCCGCGCCAGGCCGGTGATCGAAGCCTACGCCAAGATGGTCGGGCTGATGGGGCCGGTCGGTTCCGGCCAGCTTACCAAGATGGTCAACCAGATCTGCATCGCCGGCCTTGTGCAGGGGCTGGCCGAGGGCATCCATTTCGGCAAGAAGGCCGGCCTCGACATCGAGAAGGTGATCGACGTCATTTCCAAGGGCGCGGCCGGGTCCTGGCAGATGGACAACCGCCACAAGACCATGAACAGGGGCGAGTACGACTTCGGCTTCGCCGTCGACTGGATGCGCAAGGATCTCGGCATCTGCCTCGACGAAGCCGACCGCAACGGCGCCCAGCTTCCGGTCACCGCGCTTGTCGACCAGTTCTACAAGCAGGTGCAGATCATGGGTGGCAATCGCTGGGACACGTCATCGTTGCTGGCGCGGCTGGAGAAGTAGGGACAGATGCCGGCGCTGGACTGGACGGCCGGGCAGGTACTCGCCCATCTGCGCGCCCTCGCCTCGCCCGAAGACATCGCCGGCATGGCGCGCTACGGCATCGATACCGGCAAGGCGCTTGGCATCTCCAACGCCGTTCTCCGCCCTCTTGCCCGCGCGATCGGGCGCGATCACGGGCGCGCCGCCGAGCTGTGGGCGAGCGGCGTGCGCGAGGCGCGGCTTCTGGCCCTGTTCACCGACGAGCCGAAGAAGGTGACGGCGGACCAGGCGCGCGCCTGGGCGGCGGAATTCAATTCCTGGGAGATCGTCGACCACGCGGCCGACCTGTTCATCGATGCCGGCCTTGCCGACGAACTGATCGCGGAATTCACCTCAGACGAGCGCGAATTCGTCCGCCGCGCCGCCTTCGCCATGATCGCCTGGGGCGCGGTCCACCTGAAGAAGACGCCGGATGAGGCCATTTTGAAATGGCTGCCGCTGATCGAGCGCAACGCCGCCGATCCGCGCAATTTCGTCAAGAAGGCGATCAACTGGGCGCTGCGCCAGATCGGCAAGCGCTCCGCACAATGCCACGGCCCGGCCCTGGCGCTGGCCGAGAAGCTCGCCGCATCGGACAACAGGGCGGAGCGCTGGGTCGGCAGCGGCGCTGTCAGGGAACTGACGGCGGAAAAGACCCTCGCCCGGATTGCCGCGAAAGCCGGCAAGCCGGGATAGACGTCAAAACCCGTCGGCCGCTTCCTGGATGATCTCGGCGAGCAATGCGTTGACCTCGTCGCGCGCACCGCCCTCCGGCAGCTTGCGGAAACCGACCGTCACCTTGCCTGGCGCATCGGCGCGCTCATAAACGAACACGATATAGGGGCAATAGGCGATGTCGCCGGCATCCGCCTCCATCACCCGACGCGAAACGACCGCCGAGCAGAAGGTGAAGAATTCGGCATCCTTGTAGATTTCCGTGCTGGCGCCGACATCCTCGGCCGTGCGCTTCAGCATATCGCCGATAAAGCCGTGATAGTCGATCTTGTAGCCGCGATTGACGATCGCATTGTCGACCGCCGCAGCCGCGTCGGCGAAGGGCTGGCCGGTTTCGACCGTCATCACGTCGTCGCCGGCTGCCAGCGCCTGGCCGGCAAGGGCCAACGAAAGCCCGATCACGCCGGGCAACAGGATTTTCCGCATGGCTCACCTCCCTGGTTCCATCCACGGTAAGTATAGCGGAAACCATATATGTTCTGTTGATCGATCTCAAATGCCCGACGAATCTACGCCTTGCGGCCGCCGGCCTTGTCGACCAGCATGTAGTCGAGCGGCATCTCTGTCGTGTACTTGATCTGCTCCATGGCAAAGGACGACGATACGTCGCGGATCTCGATCCGCTCGATCAGCCGCTTGTAGAAGGCGTCGAAAGCGGCGATGTCCGGCACCACCACGCGCAGCAGATAGTCGATGTCGCCGGCCATGCGGTAGAACTCGACCACTTCGGGGAAATCCTGAACCACTTCCGAAAACCGCTTCAGCCACTCCATACTGTGCGAATTGGTCCTGATCGCCACGAAAACGGTGGCGCGGGCATTGATCTTCACCGGATCGAGCAGCGCCACGCGCCCGCGAATGACGCCTTCCTCCTCCAGCTTCTGGATACGCCGCCAGCATGGCGTGGTCGACAGCCCCACCTTCTTGGCGATGTCGGCGACGGCCAGCGTGGCATCCTCCTGCAGCAGGCGCAGGATCTTGCGGTCGAGGCGGTCCATGATCGGCTCCGGAGATTAGAATATTTTTGCGTTTGAGCGGGTTTCGCGCCCAAAATCAAGAAAATTCTTTCGTAAGTGTTCCGGAAGATGCCGACCGCCGCTGAAAGATCAGGACACCCTTCTCGCCACTTCGCGGCGCAGCATCGGCAGGAGGTCGGCCTCGAACCACGGGTTTTTCTTCAGCCATGCCGTGTTGCGCCACGACGGATGCGGCAGCGGCAGTACCGTGGGCGGTTTGCCACCGGGGTCGAAGACCGAGCGCCAGTTGGCCACCGTTTCGGTCAGCGTCCGGCCGCGCCGGTCGCCCAGATGCCAGGCATGGGCGTATTGTCCGATCACCAGCACCAGTTCGACCTGCGGCATGAGTTCCAGCAGGCGCGCCCGCCACAGCGGTGCGCATTCGCGCCTTGGCGGCAGGTCGCCACCCTTGGCGTCGAGACCCGGAAAGCAGAATCCCATCGGTGCGATGGCGAAGCACTTTGGATCGTAGAACCGACTGCGATCGACGCCCAGCCAGTCGCGCAACCGGTCGCCGGAACGGTCGTCGAACGGAACGCCGCTCGCATGCACACGGGTTCCGGGCGCCTGTCCGGCGATCAGGATGCGGGCGGTCCGGCTCGCCACAACGACCGGACGCGGCTCGTGCGGCAGCGGCTTGCCGGCTGGCTTGTCGCGGCAGACCCGGCATGCTCCGATCTCGGCGACCAGCCGGTCGAGCGCCGCCCGTTCAGGCATTGGCGCTCGGCCGCGCCGCGACCTCGCCGTACCAGCGGCGCAGGTTCTCCAGTTCCTCAGGCACGGCAATCCGCGCCGGTTTGAGGAAATCGACGGCGATCATCCCGGTAATGTCGGCAATCGAGTATTCGTCGCCCGCAACGAAGGCGCGCGCTGCCAGTTCACCGTCGAGCAGGCGCATGAAGTCGATGGCGCGCGGCTTGTTGGCCTCGCCCCACTCGGGCACCTGCGGCACTTCCCATTCCTTCATCGCCGGATGGGTGTGGCGGAATGCCTGCGCGACCGGCAGCAGGAAGTGCATTTCCATACGCCGTTGCCACATTTCCACCAGCGCCATGCCGAGCGCGCCCTTGCCGAAAAGCGCCGGCTCGGGCTGCAGTTCCTCGAAATAGCGGCAGATCGCCACCGATTCCGTCAGGATCGTGCCGTCGTCGAGTTCGAGCACCGGCAGGCGTTGCAGCGGATTTCGCTCGGTGACTTCGGCCGACCTGTGGCCGAGCGCGCCCATATCGATCGGCACCAGCGGCACCTCGATGCCCTTCTCGGCCAGGAAAACCCGCACGCGGCGCGGATTGGGCGCCCTGCCCCCGTCAAACAGCTTCATCTCATACCAACCTTTCGCTTCTGCCGCTATTTCGCCGCCAAGATTGGGAAAATTCGCTTCCGCGGGCAAGGCCATTTCGGTGCCCGACCGGTCAAAACATGGTTACGGAACGGTTGCGTCGGGAAGGGACTCTTAATCATTCGCCCTTAGGTTCGACGACCAGGCAACAATCGCATTCGCACACGCACCCGGACAAGGCGTTGGAACGCTCCGAAACCGCAGACAAGATCATCGTCGACCGGCGCAAGAGGCACCGCAACACCGAGGTGGCGCGTGCCGTGCGCAAGACGCGCGACCGGCTGTCAAACACCTACGGCAACCCGGTGTTCGACCGCGAACTGCTCAAGCTGCACGCTCGCTCGATCATGAGCGTCGGCGTCGCCATGCCGCTGCTTGTCGTTCTTGTCGCCACCGCCGGACTGCTGATCGGCCTCGGCGGCGAGATGCTGATCTGGGCGCTGGTGGCGGCCACCACCTATGCGGCCCTTGCCTACTACGCGCTCAAGGTCGATCGCGCCGACTCGACCTCCATCGACGCCGAAAGGGCCAAGATCGGTTTCCTGATCGGCCATTTTGCGACCGGCATCGGCTGGTCCTACTTCGCCGTGCTGCGCTGCGTGGAGTGCGGCGTCGCCCAGTTTCCCGTCATCCAGGCCGTGGTTCTGCTGATGGCCATCGGCGCCACCGCGATCCTGGCGTCTGCACTGCGCGGTGCGCTTGTCGCCACATTCGCGCTCCCGGTGACCTTCTACGTGCTGTTCTCGGCGCGCTACTACATACCGGTCGAAGCCATGATGGCCGGCGTCCTGCTGATCTCGCTGCCGTTCTTCGTTTATGTTGCGGGATTTCTGAACAAATCCACGGTCATGCTGCTGTCGCTGCGCACCGAGAAGGACTGGTTGATTGCCGAGCTCGCAACCGCCAAGTCGATGTCGGACGAGGCCCGCCGCCGCGCCGAGGAGGCCAACCTGGCAAAATCCCGCTTTCTCGCCTCGATGAGCCACGAACTGCGCACGCCCCTCAACGCCATACTCGGCTTTTCGGAGGTAATGTCCAACGAGGTGCTCGGCCCGGTCGGCAATGACAGCTACCGCGAATATATCGGCGACATCCATTCCTCCGGCCGTCACCTGCTCGAACTGATCAACGAGATCCTCGATCTGAGCCGCATCGAGGCCGGCCGCTACCAGATCAACGAGGAACAGGTTTCGCTGGAAGCGATCGCGGACGAATGCTGCCACATGATGGAACTGAAGGCGCGCGGCAAGGAGATCACCATCCACCGCCGCTTCGAGCCCGACATGCCGCGTCTGCTCGCCGACGAGCGCTCGGTGCGCCAGATCGTCCTCAACCTTCTGTCGAATGCGGTCAAGTTCACGCCCACCGGCGGCGTCATCGAGATCAGCGTCGGCTGGACCGCCGGCGGCGGCCAGTACGTCAAGATCAAGGACAACGGCCCCGGCATCGCCGAGGAGGAGATACCGGTGGTGCTGGCCGCCTTCGGCCAGGGCTCGATCGCCATCAAGAGCGCCGAACAGGGCACCGGGCTCGGCCTGCCGATCGTCCAGGCGCTGTTGCAGATGCATGGCGGCAGCCTCGACCTGAAATCCAAGCTGCGTGCCGGCACCGAGGCGATCGCCATTTTTCCGCGCCAGCGCGTGATGGAGGCACTGCCGGCCATGCCGACCTCCGGCGGCGCCGGAAGGCGCGGCAAGGCGGTGGCCCGTTGAGCGGCGCGCGCGGCCTTGCAAAAACCCGCCATGCCGACAATATGAGACCGATGGATATCCGAACACGGGATGCCGCCCGGTGAGCAACGGCCCGATCGAAAGCCCCTGCATCCTCGTCTGCTCGATCGATATGAAGACCGGCTATTGCTTCGGCTGCGGGCGCACGCGCGACGAAATCGGAGCATGGAGCGCGATGACCCCCGAAACGCGGCGAACCGTGATGGCCGAACTGCCGGCGCGGCTTGAAACGGTCGAGCGGCGTCCCCGGCGCGAAACCAGGCGCCGCCGGCTGGCGCGCCAGAGTGCCGGCGAGACGGAGGCATAGACCGTCATGTCGCGCCTGTTCTGGGTCGTCATGGCGATCATCGGCACCGGGCTCGTCCTGCTCATCATCAACGATGACGGCGGCACGATCCTCGGCATGGACAACAGCAATTTCGCCAGCACGCTCTATCTCGGCGTCTGGGGACTGGTGCTGGGTGCCGGCCTGCTCACTTTCCGCCTGCCCGTCGGCGAGGTGGTCCGCAACATCACCGTCTGGCTGTTCATCGCGCTGGTTCTGGTTGCCGGCTACCAGTACCGCTACGAATTGCAGGATATCGCCAGCCGGTTGACCGCCGGCCTCGTGCCGGGCAGTCCGCTGTCTGTTTCCGACGGCGACGGCATCGCAGTGATGCTGGAAAAGCGCGCCAACGGGCATTTCGAGGTCGCCGGCGAGGTCAATGGTCGCGATGTCGATTTCCTGATCGACACCGGTGCGACGACGACCGTGCTGACCAGCGCAGACGCCAGGCGCGCCGGCATCGACATCGCCTCGCTGTCATTCACCGTTCCGGTGTCGACGGCGAACGGCGCCACGCGGGCGGCAAGGGCGAGCGCCGATGAAATCCGCATCGGCGACATCAGCCGGATGAGGTTACCGCTGCTGGTCGCCGGACCGGGCCAACTCGACCAGAGCCTGCTCGGCATGAACTTCCTCGGCACGCTTTCGGGTTTCGATGTGCGCGGCGACCGGTTGATCCTGCGCGATTGAGTCGATCATCCGTAGAGCGACCAGGCGAAACGCACCGCCACCACCAGCAGGAACAGGCCGAAGGCCACCTCCAGCGTGCGTTGCGACAGCGCATGGGCGATGCGCGCACCGATGGGTGCTGCAACCAGCGTTACCGGGATGATCAGCGCCACGGCGATCCAGTTGACGAAACCGGTGGAACCGACAGGCAAGCTGGCCGCATTCCAGCCGGCCCAGACATAGCCGATCATGCCGGGCACCGAGATCAGCACGCCCATGCCCGCCGACGTCGCCACCGCCTGGTGGATCGGCCGGCCGTAGAGCGTCATGAAGGTGTTGTTGATGACACCGCCGCCGATACCCATCAGCGTCGACAGGTAGCCGAGCGCCAACCCGAACAGGGCGCGCGCCGGATTGCCGGGGACCTCGCCGCCGAGCCGCCAGCCCGGCCGGTTGAACAGCAGCCTGAGCCCGACGCCCGTGGCGATTGCGGCAAAGACGGCGCGAAGCCCGCCGCTCGACAGCGCCGCCGCCGTCAGCGAGGCGAGAACCACGCCAAGCGGAACGGGTATGGCGAAGCTCTTCAGAAGATCGATATCGACGGCGCCGCGCTTCAGATGCGCGCGGAACGACGAGATCGATGTCGGCACGATGACGGCGAGCGAGGTGCCGACGGCCAGATGCATGCGCACCGCCTCGTCGATGCCGAGGATGCCGAGGCATTGATAGAACACCGGCACCATCACCGCGCCGCCGCCGATGCCGAATATGCCGGCGAGCACGCCGGCCACCGAGCCGACCGCGACCGCCGCGGCGGCGAACGCGATCAGCTCGTCAAGCGGCAGATCCAGTCCCGGCATGAAAGCCCCTCTTCCGCGACCCGTGCCCGCCGGCCGGCGGACCGGATGCTGTCCCGTTGTCAGGAGGGCTTTATTGGCGCGTCAGCGAACTGTCCAGCGCCTGGCGCGCATGGCGGCGGCCTCAGGCGGCCGCCCGCCGACCGCCCTCCACCTTGTCGAGCGCGGCGAGCAGCACTTCCGGGCCCGCTCCTTCGCGCGTCCCCTCCTCCGACAGCATGCGCCTCCAGGCGCGCGCGCCCGGCCGCCCGTGAAACAGGCCGGTCATGTGGCGGCCGACATGCACCAGCCGGCCGCCGCCGGCGATATGGCGTTCCGCATAGGCGGCCATGGTCTCGACCACGGTTCGCAGCTCCGGCGCCGGCGCCTCGTCGCCGAAGATCAGCCCGTCGACATCGGCAAGGAGCGCCGGCGCGTGATAGGCGGCGCGGCCGAGCATCACGCCGTCGACACGGGCAAGGTGCCCGCGCGCTTCCTCAAGATCGGCGATGCCGCCATTGATGCCGATGAAGCGGTCGCCGAAATCGGATCTCAACCGATAGACCAGCGGGTGGTCGAGCGGCGGCACGTCGCGGTTCTCTTTCGGGCTCAGCCCCTTAAGCCAGGCCTTGCGCGCATGCACCCACAGCGCATCGCTGCCCGCCTCGAAAGTGGCCCGCGCCATCGCCCACAGTGCCTCGTGCGGATCCTGGTCGTCGACGCCGATGCGGCATTTGACGGTGACGGGGATGTCGACGGCGCGCTTCATCGCCGCGACGCAATCGGCCACCAGCGCCGGTTCGCGCATCAGGCAGGCGCCGAAGGTGCCCGACTGCACGCGGTCCGACGGGCAGCCGACATTGAGGTTGACCTCGTCATAGCCGAAATCCGCCGCGATCCGCGCCGCGTCGGCGAGTTTTCCCGGCTCCGAACCGCCGAGCTGCAACGCCACGGGATGCTCGCACGCATCGAATCCGATCAGCCGCTCGCGATCGCCATGGATCACGGCATCGGCGACCACCATCTCGGTATAGAGCAACGCCCGGCGCGACAACTGGCGATGAAGATAACGGCAATGCCGATCCGTCCAATCCAACATGGGGGCTATGCTAAATTTATTATATTTTTCAATCAATTACATAGTTTTCCTAAACCATAGCCAAATCAAACCGACCGACATTACCCGCTTTTCTGATAGATGACTCATTTCGTCGGTTTTTCAAAGTGTAATGGTCAATGACGCTCAACACCACTTTCCTGCTTTTGGCACAATATGACGGCAAGGCCGTCATCCCGCTCGAAGATGTCCGTCGTGACTTCTTCTCGCACCTGACGCTGCACAAGCTTGTTCGCAAGCTCAGTTCAGGCGACATCGCGCTACCGCTCATGCGCATGGAACACAGTCAGAAATGCGCCAAGGGCGTCCATTGGCAGGACCTGGCGGACTATCTCGACAAACGGCGCCAGGCTGCCGCGAAGGAACTGTCGCAGATGAGCGGCTGGAGCTGAGCGAAAGCTCCTGGAAGCAACGAAGATTTGGTCTCTGGGACACCGCCCGCAGCAATCCCCCCCAAAGTATGACCCGTGTCCCTTTGGTGATCCAGCTACAGAGTTAGAATCCGGCATGGATTTGGACGTGAAGCCAATTGGCCCGATCGGCGGCTTAGGTTGCCGGGATTGGCGGCAGCAACCCCGCTCCGACACACCGAAGCCGCGGCAAACCTCGCCGACCGTCCGGCCCTGGCTCAGCCGGACCTTCAGCCTCCCGTAGCCGACTGATGATCTGTTCGGGTTTTTACGTCGTCCGGCTCATCCTCTCCGCCTTCAGGAGCTGGAATCAAGCCAGATCCCAACAATCAGTGCGGATCACTTTCCGGAACCCAGGCTGCGGGCGTTGCCAACATCAACCGC
>JAWKWH010000001.1:0-1350978 GCA_041397625.1 Rhizobiaceae bacterium | reverse complement strand
GTCGCCCACGAAGGCGCCTGGATCGGCGCGAACGGACGGCTGGTGCTGATCGGCGATGCGGCGCACGCCATGACGCCGTTTTCCGCCCAGGGCGCGGCCATGGCGATCGAGGACGCGGCCATGCTAGCCGACAGCCTTTCCGGCGCGATGGACGATCCGGCCGCCGCGCTTGCCCGTTTCGAGAGCCGGCGCAAGCCGCGCATCGCCCGCGTGGTGCGGCGCGGCGCCTTCAATCGCTTCACATGGCATGCCTCCGGGCCGGTCGCGCTGGCGCGCAACGCGATACTCGCCGCCCGCTCCGGCGCGGGCCTGATGCACGATTTCGACTGGCTTTACGGCTTCGACGCCACCTGCGGCGGTTGACCTGGCCTCGTCCGTTGATCAGTATCAATGCGGTTCGTGGCCGCAAGTGCCATGGATGAGAAGGCGGGGGATTTCCTGATTGTCGTTGACAGGAGACGATGATGAGCACCAATCCTCAAAAGACCAAGGGCGAACTGGCAAAACCGACCGATCTGTTCGGCCGCTTCCGCCAGGAGATGGACGACTTCATCTCGAATTTCACCACCGGCCTGCCCGACAGCCCGTTTGCGTTTGCGCTGGACGATCGCGGCTTCGCCATCGACGTGGCTGAGACCGACGGCGCGGTGGAGGTGACGGCGGAACTGCCCGGCCTCGACAGCGACGACGTGGAGGTAACCGTCGACGGCGGCTCGCTGACGATCTCGGCTGAAAAGCAGGCCGAGAAGAAGGTGGAAGACAAGAACTGGCATCGTGTCGAACGGTCCTACGGATCGTTCAAGCGGATCATCCCGCTTGGTTTCGTTCCCGATGCCGACAGCCTCGAGGCGGAACTGAAAAAAGGCGTGCTGCACGTTACCGTGCCGAAACCGGCAGAAAAGAACGAGAAAGCAAAAAAGGTCGCGGTGAAGGCGGGCTAGGGTCTGGCTGGAAATGTGAACGAGCGAAACCGGCGCCGCCCATTGCCGTGCCGGGCAGCGGTTCCGGTCATGACAGTCCTCAATGCAGGATCTGGCTCAGGAACAGCTTGGTGCGTTCGTGCTGCGGATTGTCGAAGAACTCGTCGGGTGTGTTCTGTTCGACGATCTGGCCCTGATCCATGAAGATGACGCGGTTGGCGACCTGGCGGGCGAAACCCATTTCGTGGGTGACGCACAGCATGGTCATGCCTTCCTCGGCGAGACCGACCATGGTCTCCAGCACTTCCTTGATCATCTCCGGATCGAGCGCCGATGTCGGCTCGTCGAATAACATGATGCGCGGGTTCATGCACAGCGAGCGGGCGATCGCCACGCGCTGCTGCTGACCGCCCGAGAGCTGGCCCGGATACTTGTTGGCCTGCTCGGGGATCTTGACCCGCTCGAGGAAATGCATGGCGATCTTCTCGGCTTCCTTCTTGGGCGTCTTGCGCACCCAGATCGGCGCCAGCGTGCAGTTCTCCAGGATCGTCAGATGCGGGAACAGATTGAAGTGCTGGAACACCATGCCGACTTCGCGGCGGACCTCGTCGATCTTCTTCAGGTCGTTCGTCAGTTCGATGTTGTCGACGATAATCTTTCCCTGCTGGTGCTCTTCCAGCCGGTTTATGCAGCGGATCATCGTCGACTTGCCCGAGCCGGACGGCCCGGCGATGACGATGCGCTCGCCGCGCATGACCTTCAGGTTGATATCCTTCAGCACATGGAAGCTGCCGTACCATTTGTGCATCTCGATGATCTCGACTGCGACATCGGTATCGGAAATGTGCATCTTGGCGCGATCGGCCCGGATTTCCTCGGCGCTCACGGCGTTTTCGGTAGCCATTTATCCCTCCGTTATCGGTGGCCGGTATCGAGCCGGTGTTCCATGTAGATCGAGTAGCGCGACATTGCGAAGCAGAAGAACCAGAACACGAACGCCGCGAAGATGTAGGCGCTGAGCGACTGTACCGGCGTTGCCCACGTCGGATCGGTGAACGACGACTGGATCTGGCCGAGGAAGTCGAACAGGCCGATGATCAGCACCAGGGTGGTGTCCTTGAACAGGCCGATGAAGGTGTTGACGATGCCCGGAATGACGAGCTTGAGCGCCTGCGGCAGCACGATCATGCGCATCATCTGCCAATAGGGAAGCCCGAGCGCCATGGCGCCCTCGTACTGGCCCTTGGGTATGGCCTGCAGGCCGCCGCGCACCACTTCGGCCATGTAGGCCGCCGAAAACAGCGCCACGCCGATCAGCGCGCGCAAGAGCTTGTCGAAGGTCACACCCTCCGGCAGGAACAGCGGCAGCATCACCGACGACATGAACAGAACGGTGATCAGCGGAACGCCGCGCCAGAACTCGATGAAGACGACCGAGAGGAACTTGACGATCGGCAGGTCGGAGCGCCGGCCAAGCGCCAGCGCGATGCCGAGCGGCAGCGAGGCGGCGATACCGGTCACCGCGATCACCAGGGTAACGAGCAGTCCGCCCCAGCGCTCGGTTTCGACGTGCTCGAGCCCGAAATCGACGGCGAACAGCAGCAGGATCAACCCTATGCCGCCCATGATCGCCAGCGCCACCTTGATGCCCGGCATCGGATCGGCGTCCTGGCCCCTGGCGATCAGCATGACGATGCCGACGACTACCGCCGTCAGGATGAGGAAGTCGATCCAGAAGCGGAGCATGCCTGGCGCCATGATCGCGTCGGGCAGCAGGAAACCGTTCAGTTCGAGGTGACCGCCGGTCAGGAGAATGAAGGTGAGGACGGGGAAGACCAGCGCCAGGAAGATCACGTTCTCGCGCTTGTAGGGCACGGTCGGGATCAGCATCGGGATCAGGCCGCCGAAGAACATGATGCCGACCAGGTTGACGCGCCAGATCTCGCTTTCGGGATAGCGTCCGTAGATGAACTGGCCGAAATAATCGCCGACATAGGCCCAGCAGCCGCCGAACCAGCCGTCGGGCTGGATGCCGCCCTGGGCCACGGTGGCGCAAACCGCGCGGTCCTCGCCGGAAAAGACGCCGTTGACGAAGACGAAGTTGATGAACGGCGGCACGACCAGCCAGATGATATAGAGCGAGATCAGCGTCAGGATCACATTGACCCAGCTCGACAACAGGTTCTCGCGGATCCAGTGGACGGGACCCTGGGTCGATTTCGGCGCCGGCAGGTCCTCGACCATTTCGGTTCGGACAAAGGCGACGGGAGCCGGCGATGCCTCGGCGGCTTCGATGCCGACGCCGCGAACGGTGGGTGGCCTGTCAGTCATGTTACCGCTCCACCAATGCCATTTTCTGGTTGTACCAGTTCATGAAGGCCGAGGTCAGCAATGACAGCGCCAGATAGGTCAGCATGGTCATCATCAATATCTCTACCGCCTGGCCGGTCTGGTTGAGCGCCGTGCCGGCGAACACCGAGACAAGGTCCGGATAAGCGATCGCAACGGCCAGCGACGAATTCTTCGTCAGGTTCAGATACTGGCTGGTCAGCGGCGGAATGATGATGCGCATCGCCTGCGGAATGATGACCAGGCGCAGGGCCGGACCGGGCCTCAGGCCCAGCGCATAGGAGGCTTCCGTCTGCCCCTTGTTGACGGCAAGGATGCCGGCGCGGACGATTTCGGCGATGAACGTCGCCGTGTAGGTCGACAGCGCCATCAACAGGCCGATCAGCTCGGGGTAGACGCGAGCGCCTCCCTTGGGTCCGAAATTGCCGGCAACCGGATATTCGAAGGTTATCGGCAGGCCACCGGCCAGATAGGCCAGGAACGGCAGGCCGAGGACCAGGCCCACAGAGGACCAGAAGACCGGGAACGGCTGCCCCGTCGCTTCCTGACGCTTGTGAGCCCAGCGCGCCACGCCGATGCTGCCAGCAACGCCGATGACGAAGGCCCAGAAAATCCAGGAGGCATTGTCGTGGAAAATCGGTTTCGGCGCGTACCAACCGGCGATGTTCAGCTGGCCGAGAAATCCCATGTCCAGCGAATCGCGCCTCGACGGCAGCAGCCGCAGGACGGCGAAATACCATACGAAGATCTGTAGCAGCAGCGGGATGTTGCGCAGAATCTCGATATAGACGGCAGCAATGCGGCTGATGATCCAGTTGTTGGACAGCCGCGCGATACCGGCGATGAAACCGATCGTGGTCGCCAGGATGATGCCGAGCACCGCGACCAGGAGCGTGTTGAGAAGTCCGACGAGATAGACGCGACCATAGGTCGAGCTCGCCTGATCGTAGTCGATCAGCGACTGGCTGATCTGGAAACCGGCATTGCGGCTCAGAAAGCCGAAGCCGGAGGCGATGTTGGCCGCTTTAAGATTGGCGAACATGTTCTGGATGCCAACCCAGGCAAGCCAAATCACGATGCCGAGAAGAACGACCTGGAATATCAGTCCTCTGACCTTGGGGTCGTTCAGAAGTGCCGCCTTGGGGGCGGCTATGTCCGCTTTGCCGATATCGGCCGCCATTTTCGGTCCCTTTCAGGCGCGGGTTATCGGTTCACCCGCGATGCAGGCCCCCGTTCCTGCCTCCCCAATTCATCGTCCCCGGTCGTTCGAAGAACGCTATGCGAAACGGCCGGGCACCAGGGCCCGGCCGAGACATGTTTCCACTCAGCGGATCGGCGGAGCGTATTGCAGGCCGCCCTTGGACCACAACGCATTGACGCCGCGCGAAATGGCAAGCGGCGTGTCCGGGCCGACATTGCGCTCAAACACCTCGGAGTAGTTTCCGACCTGCTTGATGATGTTGTAGGCCCAGTCGTTGGAAAGGCCGATGGCCGCGCCGAACTCGCCTTCGGTGCCCAGCAGACGCTTCACGTCGGGCGCCTCGGAGTTCTTCATCTCGTCGACATTGGCGGACGTGACGCCGAGTTCCTCGGCGGTCAGCATGGCGAAATGCGTCCACTTGACGATGTTCAGCCACTGGTCGTCGCCCTGACGCACCGCCGGACCGAGCGGCTCCTTGGAGATGATCTCCGGCAGAACCTTGTGCTCGTCGGGATTGGTCAGCTTGAGGCGCTGCGCATAAAGGCCCGACTGGTCGGTGGTGTAGACGTCGCAGCGACCCGCGTCGTAAGCGGCCACGACCTCGTCGGCCTTCTCGAAGGCGACAAGCTCGTACTCCATGTTGTTGGCGCGGAAATAGTCGGCCACGTTCAGTTCGGTGGTCGTGCCGGTGTTGGTGCAGATCGAGGCGCCGGACAGTTCCAGAGCCGAGTTGATGTTCATCGCCTTGCGGACCATGAAGCCCTGGCCGTCATAGTAGTTGACGACCGAGAAGTTCAGTCCGAGCGTCGTGTCACGGCCCATCGTCCAGGTGGTGTTGCGCGACAACAGGTCCACCTCGCCCGACTGCAGGGCGGTGAAGCGTTCCTTGGCGGAAAGCGGCGTGTATTTGACCTTGGTGGCGTCGCCGAAGATGGCAGCCGCCATCGCGCGGCAGAAATCGACGTCAATGCCGCTCCAGTTGCCGTCGGAATCCGGGTTCGAGAATCCGGGCAGGCCCTGACTCACGCCGCACTGGACGGAGTCCTTGCCCTTCACGTCGTCGAGCGTGGCGGCCGAGGCGGTCGATGCGGCAAGCGCCATGGCCAGTCCGCCGACAACTCCTGCGATAGTTTTGATTTCCATGCTGATACCAACCTTCCTGAGTTTGCGGGACGCTGCATGCGCGCCCCTTGTTATCGTGTGCTGGCTAACACGTGCGAAACTCCACCCCCGTGAGCCCAACCGCACGCTTGTGTCTCCCAATCCACAGGATTACAGCAAATTCCATTCTGCGGCGCGGGTCAAGCCGTCGGGGCCGCTAACCTTAATTTGCCGGTCGAAACCGCGAGGATACGGGCCTGAAACGGAAGACAACGCCAGCAATGCGGCGCCGGCGAAGATCATGGATACGGCGGCCGTCGTCGCGCTGGCTGCGCTTGCCTGAACGTTTCGTCTAGCGAACCGGCGGCGCGTAAAGCAGTCCGCCCTTGGACCAGAGCTGGTTGGCGCCGCGCGGAATATTGATGCCGCTGTCGGGACCGAGATTGCGGTCGAAAATCTCGCCATAGTTGCCGACCGCCTTGATGGCGTTGTAGGCCCAGGTGTTGCCGTCATAGCCGTCGCCGTCGAGGCCGAGGCGGCTGCCGAATTCGCCTTCGACGCCCAGCAGCCGCCTGACGGCCGAGTTGCCGCTCTGGCGCATCTGGTCGACATTGGCGGACCCCACCTCCAGCTCCTCCGCGTTGATCAGCGCGAACAGCACCCATTTGACCAGATCGAACCAGATCTCATCGCCCTGGTGAACGGCGGGGCCGAGCGGCTCCTTGGAAATGGTCTCCTGCAGCACGATGTGCTTGTCCGGCTCGGCCATCGTCTGCCGGGTCGCATAGAGCCGCGAAACGTCGGCGGCATAGGCGTGACACTTTCCCGCCTCGTAGTCGGCGCGCAACTGGCGGTGCTCGTCATATTCGACAAGTTCGATCTGCATATCGCGATCGCCGAAGAAATCGTTCACGTTCAGCGCCGCGGTCGTGCCGCGCACCACGCAGATCCTGGCATTGGACAATTCCAGCACCGAGCGCACATTGAGCGCGGCCGGCACCATGAAGCCCTGGTTGTCATAGTACCAGGTGCCGACGAAATTGGCGCCGAACTGGGTGTCGAACGCCATGGTCCAGGTGGAATTGCGCGACAGGATGTCGATCTCGCCCTGAAGCAGCGCGGCGAAACGCGCTTTCGCCGACAACGGCGTGAACTTCACCTTGGACGGATCGCCGAAGATGGCGGCGGCAACCGCGCGGCAGAAATCGACGTCGATGCCGTACCACTCGCCGTCGCGCGCGGCGGAAAAGCCCGGCAGCCCCTGGCTTACGCCGCACTGGACGAAACCCTTGCTGCGCACGTCGTCCAGCGTCGAGGCCGAAGCGGCGAAGGCGGTGATACAGAGCACGATGGCGGCGAACGATCCAAGACAAAGTTGTCGCATGAGGCAATCCGGCCTTTCCGATCCCCTTGAGCGGACGCATGGACAAACACCGTCACGGGGCCGCAAGAGGCCCGGACCGCTTTTCCGCTCGGACAGATACGCACGCCCCCGCAGCGCGCGCCGAAAGCCAAGCATTGGATTGGCTGTCACCTTCCGTCAAGGGAGAACGCCGGTTCTCCCCGCTTCAAACCGACGTTTGAGGGTGCTTTCTGCCAGCATGGTAAACATCCGTATTGAATAGCCACCGCCATGGCTTTAGACCGACCCGGCGCAGGCGCCGTTCGAGGCGCGGCGGCGAATCAAAAAGGTTTGAAAGCGATGGCGAAACGAGATTTCTCCCGCAAGGGCATCAACACCAGGCTCGCCCACGCAGGCTACGATCCACGCGAGTTCTTCGGTTTCGTCAATCCGCCGGTCGTCCACGCCTCGACCGTGCTCTACCCCACGGCCGAGATCATGGCGACGCGCAAGCAGCGCTATACCTACGGCACGCGCGGCACCCCGACCAGCGATGCGCTGTGCGCGGCGACAAACGAGCTGGAAGGGTCCGCCGGCACGATCGCGGTGCCTTCCGGGCTTGCCGCCGTGGTGCTGCCGCTGATGGCGTTCCTGTCGGCGGGCGACCACGTGCTGATCGTCGATTCGGTCTACTTCCCCACGCGGCACTTCGCCGACACGATGCTCAAGCGCTTCGGCGTCGAGGTCGACTACTACGATCCGCATGCCGGCGCCGGCATCGCCGGGCTGATGAAGGCGAACACCAAGGTGGTGTGGACCGAATCGCCGGGGTCCAACACGTTCGAGATGCAGGACATACCGGCGATCGCCGCTGCGGCGCATGCCGGCGGCGCCATCGTGGTGATGGACAACACCTGGGCGACGCCGATCTATTTCAAGCCGCTCGATTTCGGCGTCGACGTGTCGGTCCACGCCTCGACCAAATATCCGGCCGGTCATTCCGACGTGCTGCTGGGCACGGTGTCGGCCAATGAGCGGTGCTGGGAGCAGCTCAACGCGACCTATTTCACGCTCGGCATTCCCGCCGGGCCGGACGATGTCTACCAGGTGGCGCGGGGCTTGCGCACCATGGGCGTCAGGCTGGAGCAGCACTACAAAAGCGCGCTGGCGGTGGCAAAGTGGCTGGAGCGCCAGCCCGGCGTCGGCCGCGTGCTGCATCCCGCGCTCGAAAGCCATCCCGGCCACGCGATCTGGAAGCGCGACTTCACCGGTGCCTCGGGCCTGTTTTCCATCGTGCTCGACGGCGGCGGCACGCGCGAGGCGCATGCATTCCTCGATGCGCTGGAGATCTTCGGCCTCGGTTACTCGTGGGGCGGCTACGAGAGCCTTGCGGTGCACGCCCCGCTCACCGACCGGGTGATCGCCAAGGCCGACTATGGCGGTCCGATTTTGCGGCTGCACATCGGACTGGAAGATGTCGACGACCTGATCGCCGACCTTCAGAAGGGCCTGCAGGCGGTTGAAAAACTTGGATAACTGTGGCGATCCCGGCAGGATTCGAACCTGCGACCATCGGCTTAGAAGGCCGGTGCTCTATCCAGCTGAGCTACGGGACCGTCGGGCCGCGCCCGGTCAGTGCGTCCACGGCGTCTTGCGGTCATAGCGGAAATTCTCCGCATAGGAAATCTGGCGCCGCTTGGCCTCTTTCGGCTCGATGACGCGAAAGGCAATGCCGTTCTTCTCGGCATAGGCGATAGCGGCCTCGCGGCTGTCGAAGTTCAGCCGGATCTGGCTCTTCATGTCGGCCGAAGAGGTATAGCCCATTAACGGATCGATGGCGCGGCGCGTCTCGGGATCGAATTCCAGCACCCAGCCGCCGGTCTTGGCCTTGCCGGACTGCATGGCGGTCTTGGCCGGACTGTAGATTTTGGCAGGCATGGCGTTCCTCGCTCGCTACGACCAACATCGGTTGCGCCACGGTTCCCTGACGCGGAAACCCTGACCAGGGGCGGATGGTCGGAGCGGCAGGATTCGAACCTGCGACCCTCTGGTCCCAAACCAGATGCGCTACCAGGCTGCGCTACGCTCCGGCAAGGGAGCATTCCCGCGCAACGGGACGGCTCCACTTCCATGCAGGTGCTGTTAGTTTTTTACGACCCAAAAGGCAACGGGCGAGATGCCGCGCCGCTAAAAATCCTCACCGCCGTGGCCGCTGTCCATGGCGGCGACAACATCGGCGGCGAGCGCCCGGCTGATCCGGCTCTTGCGTTCCAGCGACATGCGGTCGATGCGGCCGACGAGTTCGATGGCCGCCGCCAGCGACCGGTCCATGCGGTGCACGAGGAACGAGACGACGTGCGGCTCGACGGTCAGTTGTCGGTCGGCGAAGAGCTTGGTGATCACGGCGCCAAGCAGCGCGTCGTCCGGCTCGGCGATCTCGACCGTGGTGGCGGCCTTCAGGCGCGACAGCAGGTCGGCGAGCGCCACCGGCCACGCCGAGGGAAAGCCGCGGCTGGTCATCAGCAGCGTGCCGCCCGCCGCCCGCACCGCGTTGATCAGGTGAAACAGGCCCCGCTCGTCGAGCGCGCCCGAATCGACATCCTCGACCAGGGCAGCGCCCGTGGAAGGAAGTTCCGGCCCGCCGATTGCGGCGGCTTCAAAGGCGCGCGCGGCCGATCTTGCCCGCCAGATCGACGCCAGGTGGGTCTTGCCCGATCCCGTCGGCCCAGCCAGGACGACCACCGGCGACGGCCAGTCGGGCCAGCCGGCCACCAGCGAGGCGGCGGCGCGATTGACATCGGTGACGACGAGATCGTCTGCCGAATAGGCATCGGTCAGGTCGAATTCCATCGGCAGCTGCCGGGGCGCTTCCTCGTCGGGCGCGACCATGGCCGGGCACTCAGCTCTCGTCGCCGTGGCCGGTATAGAGCGGCGAGGCCAGATAGCGGTCGATGGCGAAGCGCACCAGCACGGCGACGGCGGCGGAAGCCGGCACGGCGATGAGCAGGCCGACGAAGCCGAACAGCGAGCCGAAGGCGAAGAGCGCGAACATCAGCCAGACCGGGTGCAGGCCGACGCTGGAGCCGACCAGTTTGGGCTGCAGGATGTTGCCCTCGATGAACTGGCCGGCGAAGAACACCCCCGCGGCGGCGGCGATCCAGTACCAGTCGGGCCAGAACTGCACGGCGGCGACACCGACGGCAAGCACGAGGCCGATCAGCGAGCCGACATAGGGGATGAAGCTGATCAGCCCGGCGAACAGGCCGATCAGCAGGCCGAAATTGACGCCCACCAGCGTCAGCCCGATTGCATAGAACAGGCCGAGCATGATGCACACGGTGCCCTGACCGCGCACGAACGCCGCCGTCGAGGCGTTGATATCGCCGGCAAGCTTGCGCACGGTCCGGACATGGTCGCGCGGCACCCAGCTGTCGATCTTGGCGACCATCTTGTCCCAGTCGAGCAGCATGTAGAAGGCGACCACCGGGGTGACGACGAACAGGCCGGCGATGTCGATCAGCGTCTTGCCCGAATTCCAGATCGACTGGAACAGCGTCGTCAGGAAGCCGGCACCCTGTTGCAGCAGCGTGTTCAATCCCTCGCGCAGATCGGCGGGATCGACGCCGATCACCTTGCTGAACCAGGCCGGATCGAATTTCGAAATCAGGTCCTGCAACTGGGTGAGATAGCCAGGTATCCGGTTGAT
Organism: Rhizobiaceae bacterium; assembly: GCA_041397625.1. GTDB lineage: Bacteria > Pseudomonadota > Alphaproteobacteria > Rhizobiales > Rhizobiaceae > JAWKWH01. Next base: position 1,340,359 of record JAWKWH010000001.1, on the reverse strand, counting down.
GAAATCGGCAAGCTGCGAGGCAAGGATCGGCAGCACGATCATCAGCGCCAGGGTGAACAGCAGCAGGAACCCGATCAGGATGGCGACGGTGGCGGCGATGCGCGACAAACCCCAGACCTGCAGCCGGTCGGCCACCGGATCGAGGAAATAGGCCAGGATCATGCCGGCGACGAAGGGCAGCAGGATCGAGCGGAACACATAGACAAACAGGCCGAAGAACGCCGCGGTGATCAGCCAGAAGACGATCTGGCGGCGGAACGTCGCGGCAACCGCCCGTTCGGCCTCGTCCCGGTTCGTCGTCTTACTCGCTCGCGGCATATCCACCCATGTGCTTCAGCCAGGTGACGAAATAGGCCGCCGTCGAACTCGCGGTCAAGAGCGCGGAGACCACGATCAGCCAATCGCGCACCGATCCGAAGCGGGCCGAGAAGGCGAGTTCCGTCAGCACCAGCGCCGCCAGCATGATCTGCACGGCGGTGTTGGCCTTCGACACCATCAGCGGCCGCATCTCGACGGGGTGCTGCATGATGGTCGAAAGCACCACCGCGCTCATGATCAGCCCGTCGCGCGAAACCGCGAGGATGACCAGCCACAGCGGCAGTTCGTCGATAAGCCCGAGCGCCACGAAGACCGTGACCAGCAGCAGCTTGTCGGCAAGCGGATCGAGCCAGGCGCCCAGTTCGGAGCGCTGGTTGAACTGGCGGGCGACGAAGCCGTCGACGCCGTCGGAAATACCGGCGATCAGGAAACCGGCGGCCGCCCAGCCCATCTCGCCCCGGGCCATGGCGTAGATGATGGCCGGGATCAACACGAACCGTACCAGCGTGATCAGATTGGCGATCGTCAAATGCAACTCTCCGGCAGGCCCCGCCCGCGTCACGGCACGCGATTTCACCGTTTGCCGGCAATCACATGGTGCATCGGCGCCAATTGCGCAAGATGGCTGTCGCCGGCCGGCGTTTGATGACAAAATGCTTTGGGTTGTGCCGCATCACGCTTGCCCGGGCGGCGGTCACGGTGCAAGGAAGCGCGCGAGTGCCGATGTGGACCCGCGCCATCAACCCGGTAGGCGGACAGCGATGAACGACGGAAAGAACGGCCTGACCTATGCCGATGCCGGTGTCGATATCGACGCCGGCAACGCACTGGTCGAGAAGATCAAGCCGCTGGTTCGCTCGACCCGCAGGCCCGGCGCCGACGGCGAGATCGGCGGCTTCGGCGGCCTGTTCGACCTGAAGGCGGCCGGATTTGCCGATCCGGTCCTCGTCGCCGCCAATGACGGCGTCGGCACCAAGCTGAAGGTGGCGATCGAGGCCGGCCGCCACGATACCGTCGGCATCGACCTGGTGGCGATGTGCGTCAACGACCTGGTCGTCCAGGGCGCCGAACCGCTGTTCTTCCTCGACTATTTCGCCACCGGCAAGCTCGATCCGGACCAAGCGGCGGCCATCGTCGCCGGCATCGCCGAGGGCTGCCGCCAGGCTGGCTGCGCCCTTCTCGGCGGCGAAACGGCGGAGATGCCGGGCATGTATGCCGACGGCGACTACGACCTCGCCGGCTTCGCCGTCGGCGCGGCGGAGCGCGAAAACCTGCTGCCGACGGACGATTTCGTCGAGGGCGACGTCATCCTCGGCATCGCCTCATCCGGGCTCCATTCCAATGGTTTCTCGCTGGTCCGGCGCGTGGTGGAACTGTCCGGCGCGGCCTGGAACGATCCCGCCCCCTTCGACACGCAGCGCTCGCTCGGCGAGGCGCTGCTGGAGCCGACGCGCATCTACGTCAAGCCGCTGCTGGAGGCGATGCGCGGCACGCACGGCATCAAGGCGCTCGCCCACATCACCGGCGGCGGCTATCCCGACAACATTCCGCGCGTCCTGACCGGCGACTGGTCGGCAGTGCTCAATCTCGACAGGATCGACGTACCGGACGTGTTCTCCTGGATCGCCCGGACGGGCGGCATCGCGGCAGACGAGATGATGCGCACCTTCAACTGCGGCATCGGTATGATCTCCGTTGTGGCCGCCGGCCAGGCCGCGCAGGTGGCGGGCGTGCTGCAGGGCGCCGGCGAGACGGTGACGCAGATTGGCCACATCGTGCCAAGGCGCGAGACCGGCGTCATCTATCGCGGATCGATCGACCTATGACGGCACCGCCGAGGAAGCGTGTCTCGGTGCTGATCTCCGGGCGCGGCAGCAACATGGCCGCGCTGGTCAGCGCCGCGATCCATCCCGCCTATCCGGCCAAAATCGTGCAGGTGATCTCCAATCGCGCCGATGCCCGCGGGCTGGAAACCGCCGCCAGGGCGGAAATCGCCACGCGGGTCATCGCCCAAGGCGATTTCGACAGCCGCGAGGCCCATGAAACGGCGATCGACGAGGCGTTGAAGGCGGCCCGCACCGACATCGTCTGCCTGGCGGGCTATATGCGACTGCTGACGGAGGACTTCGTCAAAAAGTGGCAGGGCCGGATGATCAACATCCACCCTTCCCTGCTGCCGTCGTTCACCGGGCTCGACACCCATGCGCGCATTCTCGCTACCGGCTGCCGCATCCACGGCGCCACCGTGCATTTCGTCACCGCCGACATGGATGAAGGGCCGATCATCGCCCAGGCCGCCGTGCCGGTTTTGACCGGCGATACCGAGGACGCGCTCGCCGCGCGGGTACTCGCCGCGGAGCACCGCCTTTATCCGGCAGCGTTGAACATGGTGGCCGGGGGCAAGGTACGCATGAGCGGCGGCGGCGCGGTGTTTTCCGGCACAAACGACGGCAATGGCGAGGAGAGCCTGTTCTCGCCCGATCCGAGTCGATCCGGTCGGTAAGCGCTATTCGGTCCGCCTCAGCCATACCGCCGTGTCATGGACCGCGGCGCCGCCATAGGGCGGGCAGGAATCGGCGCCGACCAGGATGTTGATGCCTTCGCCGCGCAGATGCGCCCGGTTCGGCCAGATGCCCTCGGCGATCACCACGCCCGGCCTGGCGCCGCCGCCAATGCGCGCGTGAAGCAGAAGTTCGCCGCGGCGGTTGCCGATCTCGACAATGTCGCCATCGGCGATGCCGAGTGCCCCGGCGTCGCGCGCATGGATCAGCAGTTCAGGCCGACCCTCGCGGTTCCTCGACGACGGCGTTTCGGAGAAGGTGGAGTTGAGGAACGATCGCGCCGGTGACGTCGCCAGCCGGAACGGATGCCGCTCGTCGACCACCTCGATCAGGTCGACATGGTCGGGAAAGGCCGGCAGGCGCTTGTAGTCGCCCTGCGGCCCGAGCGATTCCGGCGGCCGGTCGGGCGCGATCGTGCCGATCCAGTCGGGCCGGAAGCGAAAACGGCCGTCGGCATGGCCGAAGCCGCCGAGAAAATGCGACTCCTCGAAATCCGGCTGCATGTCGAGCCAGCGATGCCGCTTCAGATCGGCATAGCCGCTACCGGCCGGCGCAAGGATCGCGTCGATGTGGTCGCGCTCGCCCAATCCGAAACCATCGAGATGCGCGACGCCGAGGCGCTTTGCCAGTTCCTCGATGACGAACAGGTTGGTGACCGGCCCGTCGGGCGCGTCGACCAGCTTCGGACCTAGGACGAAATGCTGGTTGCCGCCGCCGCGATAGATGTCGTCATGCTCCAGGAACATCGTGGCGGGCAGCACCACGTCTGCCAGTTCGGCGGTTTCGGTCATGAACTGCTCGTGCACGCAGACAAACAGGTCGTCGCGCCGAAGGCCGGCGCGCACCAGCCGCTGCTCGGGCATGACATTGGCCGGATTGGTGTTCTGAACAAGCATTGCGGCGACCGGCGGACCACCGGAAAGCGCCTGCTCGTCACCGGTCAGCACCCGGCCGATCTTCGACTGGTCGAGCCAGCGCACCGACGGATCGGCATATGCCGCGCCGGTCAGCCGTCTCTTGTCGGTGACGAAGATGTCCGAGTTGGAATGAAACGCACCGCCGCCCTCATATTGCCAGGCGCCGGTGACACAGGCGATCGATGCGGCCGCATGTATCGCCACCGCGCCGTTGCGCTGGCGTGAGAACCCGTAGCCGAGCCGGAAGAAGGTACGCTTCGTCTCGCCGACAAGGCGGGCGAAGCGCTCGATCTCTCCTGTTTCAAGCCCGGTGATCGCCGCTGCCCAGTCAGGGGTTTTTTCGGCCAGATGCGCCTCGAGCCCGGCCGGATCATCGGTGTAACGGGCAAGATAGCCACGGTCGGCATGGCCGTCGCGGAACAGCACATGCATGACGGCGCAGGCGAGCGCGGCATCGGTTCCCGGACGGACGATCAGCGCCGTGTCGGCCTGCTTGGCGGTGGCGTTGTCGTAGATGTCGACGACGACGATCTTCGCGCCGCGCTCCTTGCGGGCACGGACCGCATGGGTCATCACGTTGACCTGGGTGGCGACCGGGTTGGTTCCCCAGATCACCACGCAATCGGCTCTCGCCATTTCGCGCGGATCGGGGCCGCGCAGCGCGCCGGTACCGGCGACGAAGCCGGTCCAGGCCATATTGGTGCAGATCGTGTCGAACTGGTTGGAATAGCACTTGGCGCGGCGCAGGCGGTGGATACCGTCGCGCTGCACCAGCCCCATCGTGCCGGCATACTGGTAGGGCCACACCGCCTCGCTGCCGAACCTCTCCTCGGCCGCGACGAAGCGCTCGGCCACCAGATCGAGCGCGGCCTCGATGCTGGCCTCCCGCCACTCGCCTGCTCCCTTGGCGCCCTTGCGGATGAGCGGTTTCAACAGGCGGTCTGGATGATGGATGCGTTCGGCGTAGCGCGCGACCTTGGCACAGACGACGCCGGCTGTGTAGCTGTTGTCGACGGCACCATGGACGCGGCCGATGCGGCCGTCGCCGAGCAGTTCGACGTCGAGCGCGCAGGTCGACGGACAATCATGCGGACAGGCCGAGTGGCCGATGGCGATATCGGGCTTGATGTTCATGGCGCCACTATCGGCATTCGGCCGGCAAAGTCGACCATATTTCGCCGCAACCCTGTCCTTGACCACCGCCCGGCAGATGATTCACACTGCGCGCAACGATCTGAGGGGATTCGGAGCGGCAATCCATGGCACGAAGAAGCATTCCCATACTCGCGGCGCTTGCCGTTTGCGCCGTTGTCGCAGCGCCGCGGGCCGCGTCTGCGACCTCGATCTGGGACGGCGTGGCAAGGGCCTGCGACGATGCGAGGATCCTGAAGAAGATCGAGCGGCGCTTTCGCCACCAGGTCAAGAACGTGCCGCACCTGCCGGATGTCGAGATCGACGGCATCGACCGCATCCACCAGCACCGTTACCTGCCGGCGCGCGAGGACAGGCCGATCGCGCGGCGCTACTGCCACGGCACGGCGCGGCTTTCCGACGGCCGGCGCAAGAAAATCTGGTACCTGATCGAGGATCACCAGGGCTTTGCCGGCATCGACGACAATGTCGAATTCTGCGTTTCCGGCTTCGACCGGTGGAACGTCTACAACTCCTATTGCCGCATCCTGCGCTGAAGGCGGCAGCGGCGATGCGGTCGCCGGCATGGCGGACCGGTCTGGTGCTGTGTCTGCTGCTTTCGTTCGCCGCCTGCTCGGAGAGCGGCGCCGGCGACAGCCGCGCGAGCGCCCTGCCCGCCGGTTCGGGTTTCGATTTCTACGTGCTCGCCCTGTCATGGTCGCCGAGCTATTGCGCCGTCGAGGGCAAGGGCGCCAACAGCCAGCAATGCGGCGGCGCGCGGCCATACGGCTTCATCGTCCACGGCCTGTGGCCGCAATTCGAGCGCGGCTATCCCGCCGATTGTGCGACCGACAGGCCGCTCGACGTGCCGCGCGACGCCATGCGGGAGCTCTACGACATCATGCCGTCAGCCGGCCTGATCCGCCATCAGTGGCGCAAGCACGGCACCTGCTCCGGCCTTTCGCGCGAGGATTACTTCGCTACGCTGAGGGCGGCGCGCGAACGCGTGAAGATTCCGCCCGACTATCGCCGCCTGGAGGACTACCGCACGGTCGATCCGGACGATGTCGAGCGCGGTTTCATCGCCGCCAATCCCGGCCTCGACCCCGCCGGCATCGCGGTTACCTGCGACCGGCGTTTTCTTCGCGAAGTCCGCATCTGCATGACCACTTCGCTCAAATTCCGCACCTGTCCGGAGGTCGATCGCCGCGCCTGTTCGCGGCGCAGATCGGTAATGCCGCCGGCGCGCGGCGGATAGGATTGCCGCCGCCATTTCAACGCTCTATGGAGTCGGTCTGAGAAGTTGATTCAGCCGGAGACCGCCATGCCCACAGTTCTTTACGCGCCCGCCTCGCCCTACAGCGCCAAGGTGCGCATGGCCGCCGCCCATGCCGGGATACCGATCCTCTGCGAGATCGTCGACACCAACGCGGCGCCGGCCAATCTCGTCGGCGCCAACCCGCTCGGCAAGATACCCGTGCTGATCACCGATGAGGGCATGGGCGTCCATGACAGCGCCGTCATCGTGCAGTGGCTGAACCGACAGTCGAGGAACGCGCTGTTTCCGCGTAACCCGGTCAAGCGCGCCGAGGCGGAAACACTCGAATCGCTTGCCGACGGGCTGTGCGACTGCCTGCTCGCCCATGTCTACGAACGGCGCTTCCGCCCCGAGGATCTGGTCCACCAGCCCTGGCTCGACAAGCAATGGGAGAAGGCCGGGCGGGCGCTCGACCACCTCAACGCCAATCCGCCGAAGCTGCCCAAGAAGATCACCGCGGGACAGATCGCGGTGCGCGCCGCACTCGGCTATCTGCAACTGCGCTTTGCCGGCCAGTGGGAGCGCGGACGGCCGCGGCTGAAACGCTGGGCAAAGCGTTTCGACGACAAGTTTCCCGATCTGGTGCCATACCTGCCGCAGGGATGAAGCCGGGCGGAAAAACGAAAAAGGCCGGGCGATTTTCCGCCCGGCCTCGCCGCATCCCTCGTTTCGACACCGCGTCAGAAGTAGAGGCCGAGGCCCAACATCACACGGTTCTGGTTCGCATCGACATTGACCGCGCCGCCGCCACCGGGATTGAACGTCTTGTTGGCGTAGTCCGTGTAGCGATACTCCAGCCGGCCGAAGATCTGGTCGGTCAGCTTGGCGTCGACGCCAGCACCGGCCGTCCAGCCGACCACAGTGTTCTTGTCGCTGCCGGCCGCATTGGTCACCTCGATCTGGCCGACGGCCACGCCGCCGGTGCCATAGACCAGCACGCGGTCGGTGGCCGCGTAACCGAGCCTGGCGCGAAGCGAACCTTCCAGACCGCTTTCGGCTCGAACGCCGGCATTGGTGCCGTCCATCCAGTTGTAGCCGAGGTCGGTCTCGCCGCCATAGACGAACGAGCCGCTTTGCATCTGCGCGCCGCCGAACATCCCGCCGATGAAGCCGTCGGTATCGATGGAATTGGCTCCAGCATCGGTGCTGCCGAAGCCCCAGCCGATCACTGCGCCGCCATAGACGCCCGACCAGGCGGCCAGCGGTACGGTCTCCTCCGGCGCCGACGGCACCGGCGGTTCCTCGTAGACGGTGTCGGCCGCGCGGGCCGGCGCGTTGGCAATCAGCAGCGCGAGGCCGAAGGCCGTCGCTGCGGATACCGCCAGCCTGATTGCATGTAGTCTCATAACTCCACTCCTTTGCCGCATTGGCCCTCGCCCGTGCGACTGTCGGGACGGCTGCGGCAATCGCCAACCGCCGGCCCGTCGTCGGAGCGGAATCTGGGTATCAATTGCGGCCAAAGCGCACTGAAAGTTTGGAGTTTCGCGGGCGGATATGCGACCAAAGCGTGACGTTGCCGTTTGGCAACAGGATGCGCGGACGCCGTGGATTTGCGCGGCCTGGCCACTGGATTCATGCCCGCCCCGGCCGACCTATTGGGCGAAAATGCGGCGACCGGAAAGGTCGGACAGCGCGGCGCGGCAAACGAGAGCAGGCGGCAGAAATGACTACGAAACGGCCAAAACCGCCTTATATAAGCAACGCATTTCGATTCCTTCGCTTTTTCAAGGGCGGGTTTTCATGATTTTCAGCCTCGTGCTGCTGCTCGCAGGCCTGCTTCTTCTGGTCTTTTCCGGCGACTTCCTGGTCAAGGGCGCGGTCGGCATCGCGGAAAATCTCGGCATCCCGCCTCTTGTCATCGGGCTTACGGTGGTGGCCTTCGGCACCTCGGCGCCGGAACTGTTCATCTCGGTGCAGGCCGCGTTGCAGGGCAAACCCGGCATCGCGGTCGGCAATGCGATCGGGTCCAACATCGCCAACGTACTGCTGGTGATGGGCCTGCCGGCGATCATCTCGGCGGTTACGGCAAGGCAACCGGGCATCCGTCGCAACCTGACGGCGATGCTGGCGGTGACGGTCGTGTTCGTGCTGATGCTTTATGACGGCGTGCTGACGCGCTTCGAAGGGCTGACGCTGTTCCTGGCGCTGTGCCTCTATATCTGGTGGCAGATACACCAGGCCGGCCGGGTCCGTGCGCCCGCCAAGGACTATCACGACGATATCGGCGAGGCGCCGCATGAGACCAGCCGCGTCGTCGCCTATCTCGCCGCGGGTATCGTCGGACTGCCGCTCGCCGCACAGCTCACCGTAACCGGCGCCGGCAATATCGCGCGCGCGTTCGGTATCTCGGAGGCCGCGATCGGGCTCACGATCATCGCGATCGGGACCTCGCTGCCGGAACTGGCCACCACGCTGATGGCGGCCATCCGGCGCACCAGCGCCGTGGCGCTCGGCAACATCGTCGGTTCCAACATCTTCAACATCGCCTGCATCATGGGCATCACCGGCATGATCGTCCCCGTGCCGGTCGATGCGCGAATCGGCCATATCGACATGTGGGTGATGCTGGCGGTCGCCATCCTGCTGGCGGCGATCGGCTTTGCCCGCGTCACTGTCGGTAAGCTTGGCGGCGCGGCTATGCTGCTGGCCTATCTGGCCTATATTGTCTCCGTGTTCTGACGATGGCCCAACCGCGCAAGACAGCCCTGGTGACCGGCGGCGCCCGACGTATCGGCGCGGCGATCGCGCGCGACCTCGCGCGCCACGGTTTCGCCGTGGCCGTCCACCATCACGGCTCGCACGCGGTTGCCGAGGCGCTTGTCGACGAGATCGGGAACGCCGGCGGCACGGCCGTCGCCCTGGCGGCCGATCTGCGCGACCGCACCGAGGCCCGGACATTGATCGACGAGGCGACAGGCGCGCTCGGGCCGGTGAGCCTTCTGGTCAACAATGCCTCGCTTTTCGTCAACGACAGCCTCGCCACCATCGATGCCGAGATATGGGACGGACATTTCGCCGTCCATGTCGAGGCGCCTGTTGCGCTCACCGCAGGCATGGCGGAGGCGCTGCCGGAGAACGAGACCGGCCTGGTGGTCAACATGATCGACCAGCGCGTCTGGCGCCTGACGCCGCGCTTCTTTTCCTACACGCTGTCGAAATCGGCCCTTTGGACGGCAACGCGGACCATGGCGCAGGCGCTGGCGCCGCGCATCCGCGTCAACGCGATCGGGCCCGGCCCGGCGCTGCCGAACGAGCGCCAGAGCGCGGAGGATTTCAAGCGCCAGGCCGAGGCGGTGCCGCTTGGCCGCGGGCCGGCACTCGACGAGTTCGGCGCGACGATCCAGTGGCTGTGGGAAACGCCCTCGGTGACCGGCCAGATGATCGCGCTTGACGGCGGCCAGCATCTGGCCTGGCAGACGCCCGATGTCACGGGTGCGCGCGAATGAGCACGGCGATCGAGTGGGACGGCGGCGGCAGGGCGGCGGAGGGCAAGACCGGCGCCGAGGCGATTTCCGACTTCGTCAAACGCCTGCCCAACCGGCCCGGCGTCTACCGCATGCTGAACGCCGCCGGCGACGTGCTCTATGTCGGCAAGGCGCGCAGCCTGAAGAAGCGCGTCACCAACTATGCGCAGGGGCGCGGCCATTCCGGCCGCATCGTCCGGATGATCCGCGAGACGGCGTCGATGGAGTTCATCGTCACGCGCACGGAGACCGAGGCGCTGCTGCTCGAGGCCAATCTGATCAAGCGGCTCAGGCCGCGTTTCAACGTGCTTCTGCGCGACGACAAGTCATTTCCCTACATCCTGCTGACCAGCGAGCATCCGGCGCCCGGCATCTTCAAGCATCGCGGCGCGCGCTCCTACAAAGGCGCCTATTTCGGTCCCTTCGCTTCGGCCGGCGCGGTCGGGCGCACCATCAATTCGCTGCAGCGCGCCTTCCTGCTGAGGACCTGCAGCGATTCCGTCTTCGACAGCCGCACCCGGCCCTGCCTGCTCTACCAGATCAAGCGCTGCGCCGGTCCGTGCACGGGCGAGATCGGCGAGGCGGACTACGGCGAACTGGTCGCCGAGGCGCGCGACTTCCTTTCCGGCAAGTCGGCCAAGGTCAAGACCGTGCTGTCGAAGGCCATGCAGCAGGCTTCCGACGATCTCGATTTCGAGCGCGCCGCCGTCTATCGCGACCGGCTGGCGGCACTGTCGCACGTACAGAGCCATCAGGGCATCAACCCGCAATCGGTGGAGGAAGCCGATGTCTTCGCCGTACACCAGGAAGGCGGGCAGACGGCTATCGAGGTGTTCTTCTTTCGCACCGGGCAGAACTGGGGCAACCGCTCCTACTTTCCGCGCGCCGACGCCTCGCTCGACGCCGGCGAGGTGCTGGGCGCCTTCCTGGCGCAGTTCTATGACGACAAACCGTGCCCGCGGCTGATCCTGCTCAGCCACGAAATCGCCGAGCGGACGCTTCTTTGCGACGCGCTGAGCACGCGCGCCAACCGGCGCGTGGACGTGGCGGTGCCGCAGCGCGGCGAGAAGAAGGACCTGATCGGCCACGCGCTGCAGAATGCGCGCGAGGCGCTCGGCCGGCGGTTGGCGGAAACCTCGACGCAGGCGAAGCTCCTGGCCGGCGTCGCCGAGACCTTCGGGCTGGACCACCCGCCCCGACGCGTCGAGGTCTACGACAACTCCCACATCATGGGCACCAATGCCGTCGGCGCCATGATCGTCGCCGGCGGCGAGGGATTCGCCAAGAACCAGTACCGCAAGTTCAACATCCGCTCGAAGGACATCACGCCGGGCGACGATTTCGGCATGATGCGCGAAGTCATCTCGCGCCGCTTCTCGCGGCTGATGAAGGAACACGGCCTGCCCGACGACGGCACCGCGGCGGTGGACGCGCCGGGAAATGCGGATGAGACGATGCCGGCCTGGCCCGACCTTGTGCTGATCGACGGCGGCGCCGGCCAGATGTCGGCGGTCGTGACCATTCTCGACGAACTCGGCATCGCCGACACGGTCACGGTGATCGGCGTCGCCAAGGGCATGGACCGCGAGGCCGGGCGCGAACGCTTCTTCATAGCTGGACGCAAGCCGTTCACCCTGCCGCCGCGCGATCCGGTGCTCTATTTCGTCCAGCGGCTGCGCGACGAAGCCCATCGTTTCGCCATCGGCACCCACAGGGCGCGGCGCAAGAAGGAGATGGTCAGGAACCCGCTCGACGAGATCGGCGGTATCGGCCCCGGCCGCAAGCGGGCACTGCTGCATCACTTCGGCACCGCCAAAGCGGTTAGCCGCGCGGCGGTCGAGGACCTTGTCGCCGTCGAGGGCATTTCAGAGCAGATGGCGCGCCAGATCCACGATCATTTCCATGACGACGGTTGAAAACATGCCAATTGACGCAAATCCGCCATCCGGTAACGCATGGGTTTGTTGACCTGCCGTTCAAAAGTCTGGTTTCTATCGCACGAAGAGCGATTCAGCATGCCAAAACATACCTTCAACCTGCCAAACCTCCTGACATACGGACGCATTGTCGCCGTCCCTCTGGTTGTACTGTGCTTCTTTCTGGAAGGCAGGCTGCAATCAAGCGACTTCGCGCGATGGAGCGCGCTGGCGATCTTCGCCCTCGCCAGCATCACCGATTTTCTCGACGGTTATCTGGCGCGCATTTGGAAGCAGACCTCCAATATCGGCCGTATGCTCGATCCGATCGCCGACAAGCTTCTGGTGTCGACCTGCCTGCTGCTGCTGGCGGCCGATACCGACCGGACGATTGCCGGCTGGTCGCTGTGGGCGGCGATCATCATCCTGTGCCGCGAAATCCTGGTTTCGGGCCTGCGCGAGTATCTCGCCGACCTGAAAGTGTCGGTGCCGGTGACGACGCTGGCCAAATGGAAGACGGCGATCCAGCTTTTCGCCATCGGCTTCCTCCTGGCCGGCCCGGCGGGCGACAAGGTGTTCCCCTACACCACGCAAACCGGTATCGTCTTGCTGTGGGTCTCGGCGGTGGTGACGCTCTACACGGGCTGGGACTATTTCCGCGCCGGGCTGAAACACGTCATCAGGGAGTGACGGCACGACGATGAGGCTGGTCTATTTTTCCTGGGTGCGCGAGCGCATCGGCAAGGAAGGCGAGGAACTGGACATCCCCGCCGAAGTGACCACCGTGGGCGAGCTTCTGACCTGGCTGAAAACCCGCGGCGAGGAATATGCCGCCGCGCTGGAGCATCAGGACGTCATCCGGGTAGCGCTCGACATGGAGCATGTGCACCATTCCGAGAAGATCGGCACGCCCTACGAGATCGCGCTTTTTCCGCCGATGACGGGGGGCTGAGAGCCATGAGCCGTCATGTCCGACCGACGGTGCGGGTACAGGAGGCGGATTTCGACCTGGCAGCCGAGGTGTCCGCACTGACGCAAGGGCGCGGCGATGTCGGCGCCGTCGTCACCTTTGCCGGCCTTTGCCGCGACGAGGGCGGCACGCTTGCGGCGCTCGAATTGGAGCACTACCCGGGGATGGCCGAGCGCGAGATGGCGAAAGTGGCCGACGAGGCGCTGTCGCGCTGGCCGCTCACGGGACTTTCGGTCATCCATCGCTTCGGCCGTATCGCCGTCGGCGACAATATCGTTCTCGTGGTCGCAGCCTCGTCGCACCGCGACGCCGCTTTCGACGCCGCCTCCTACATGATGGATTTTTTGAAGACGCGGGCGCCGTTCTGGAAGAAGGAGCACCGCCGCGACGGCACAAAGGGCGGCTGGGTCGCCGCCAGGACCGCCGATGAGAAGAGCGCGAGGCGGTGGGACGACGAGGGCTGACGCGTTCACTTCCGCTTAACCCTAATCGCCAACATCCGCCTTCGCTAAAACCTCCTTATAACAGTCTGCGTGTAGATTTCCCCGCAAAAGCAGGGATTACAGGCTTTGTCCGCTCCGTTTCTGGTCGATCTGGTGGAATTCGCGCAGGCGCATCCGTGGATAGTCGCGCTGCGCGTGGCCGTCGCGCTGGCTCTCGGCTACGGCCTGTTCAAATATCGCCAGCTCTACAAGGCCTCCCAGCACGCGGCTGCCGAAAACGCCGAACTGATCGATAATCTCACCGAAGGTGTTTACCGCTCATCGCCCGACGGCCTGCAGCTCAGCGCCAACCGGGCGCTGGTGAGACTGAACGGTTACGAGACGGAAGCCGAACAGATCGCCGCGGTCGGCGACATCGGCGAGGAATGGTACGTCGAGCCCGGCCGCCGAGCCGAATTCACGGATCTGCTTGAACGCGACGGCCGGATCGAGAACTTCGTCTCGGAAATCTACCGGCACAAGACGCGCGAGCGGATCTGGATATCGGAAAGCGCCCGTATAGTCGCCGATCCGAAAACCGGCGAACCGCTGCATTACGAGGGTTCGGTGCGCGAGATCACCGATTCGGTACGCCGGCGCGAGGTCGAGGAGCGTTTCCGCAAGCTGACCGACATGGTTCCCGGCGGCCTGTTCCAGCTTGTCCGCGATCCGGACGGCCGGTTTTCCGTACCCTATGTGTCGAGCGGGTTCTTTCGCACCGTCGGCATCGCCGAGACGGCGGATTTCTCCGACCCGCGGACCTACTATCATCGCATCCATGCCGACGATCGCGAGGCCTATGCGCGATCGCTGCGCGATTCCGGCCTTCGGCTGCGTCCCTGGAACATGGAATTCCGGGTGACCGACGATGACAGCTCGGAACGCTGGCTCCACATCGTGGCGCAACCCGAAAAGTCCGATCGGACGACCATCTGGCACGGCTACGTCTCCGACATCACGGTGCGCAAGATCCAGGAACTGGAGATCGAGGAGATGGCCTATGTCGATCCCCTCACCGGCTTGCCCAACCGGCGGGTCCTGGCGGAGCGGATGGAACAGGTCGCCTCGCTGTGCAAGCAGCGGCTGCAGTTCGCCGCGGCGCTGTTCATCGATCTCGATAATTTCAAGGAACTGAACGACACGCACGGCCACGAGACCGGCGACAATTATCTGGTCCAGGTCGCCGACCGCCTGCGCCAGACGGTCAGGGACGGCGACACGGTGGCCCGGATCGGCGGCGACGAGTTCCTCATCCTGCTGCAGTCCGTCGGCCGCGAGGACCGCGCCGCCCGCCAGAACACGCTCGCCGTGGCGGAAAAGGTGATGGCCTGCCTGCGGCAACCCTATCGGCTGAACCGGATGACCTACACGTCGACCGCCAGCATTGGCGTGGTCATCTTCGACGGCTCGACCAGCAATGTCGAGGACGTCATCCGGCGGGCGGACCAGGCCATGTACGAGGCCAAGATGGCCGGCCGCGACACGATCGGCACCACCTTTGCCGATACAGAGACCGCCGACAGCAGCAGCGACGAGGACGCCGCGCTGGTCGACGAACTGGCCTCGGCGATCAACCAGCGCGAGTTGGTGCTGCATTTCCAGCCGCAGATCGACAGCCGCCGCCGGCTCGTCGGCGCGGAGGGCTATTTGCGCTGGGAGCATCCCAAACACGGCCTGATCAAGGCGGCACGCCTGGTCCGTATCGCCGGCAAGGCCGGTCTTGCCACCGACCTGGACCTCGTCGCCATGGAGTTCGCCGTCGAGACATTGTCGATCTGGAACCGGACGCCCGGGCTCGAAACGGTGCGCCTGGCGGTCAATGCCGGATCGACATCGCTGGTCGATGTCAGGACCGTCACCCGCCTGCAGACGCTGATCGCGCAGCACCGCATCTGTCCCGGCCGGTTGACCATCGAGGTTCGCGAGCAGGTTCAGCGCAATGCCAAGGCCAACCTGGAAGCGCGCATCGAGGCGCTGAAGGCGCTGGGTATCCGCTTCTCGCTCGACGATTTCGGTTCGGGCTACTCCTCGATCACCTACCTGAAGCAGTTGCGCTTCGACGAGGTGAAGATCGAAGGTGCCTTCGTTTCAGGCATCGAAGGCAACAAGGACAATGCGGCGCTGGTGAAGACCATTCTCGCCATGGCCGAGACGCTCGGCATCACCGCCGTAGCCGAACATGTGGAAAACGAAAACCAGGAAGCGATCCTGCGCGGACTGGGCTGCCAGGTGTTCCAGGGTCGCCACTACGCCGACGCCATGGACGGCATGGCGTTCGTCAGCTACGCCACGTCAATCTCCACAGAAAACGACGCGCCTCCGGCGGCCGGCACGGCCGGCTGATCCCGGCCCTGCCGCGTCCGCAACGGTCAACCGACGATTTCGGTATCTGAAAACCAGTAGCGGATTTCCTGGGCCGCCGTCTCCGGCGCATCGGAACCGTGCACCGAGTTCTCGCCGATCGACTGGGCGAAGGTCTTGCGGATGGTGCCCTCGGCGGCATCGGCCGGATTGGTCGCGCCCATCACTTCGCGGTTCTTGGCGATCGCGTTGTCGCCTTCCAGCACCTGGACGACGGTCGGTCCCGACGACATGAACTCGCACAATTCGTCGAAGAACGGACGCTCCTTGTGGACGGCATAGAAGCCCTCGGCCTCGCGCCGGCTCATCCATACGCGGCGGGAGGCGACGACGCGCAGACCCGCTTCCTCCAGCATCCCGGTGATGGCGCCGGTGAGGTTGCGCCTGGTCGCGTCTGGTTTGATCATCGAGAAGGTGCGTTCGATCGCCATGGGACTTCCTTTGTAATTCGGGCAAAGCGGTAAATTCGGCGGCTCTATAGCCGGGCAGGCGTAGGATGTGAAGCCGTGCGGGAAAATCAGGTCGCGGCCGGGACGCTGGCGCCCTCGCCGCCATGGAGGGCGAGGCAGCGGGCAAACCAGGCGGCGACCGGATCGTCTGCCGGAAGGACGGCGTAGGGCGACACGATGCGGGCGAACTGGAACGCGCCGAAGACGATGTAATCGGGGAAGAGCGGCGTCTCTCCGCCAATGAAAGGCTGATATTTCAACATGTCGCGCAACGGCTCCAGAGACTTGAGGAATGCGTCGCGGCGATCGTCGCGTCCGGCAGGAACCTCCTCAAGCCTGCGGCCGTAGCGCGCCTCGCGGCTGTCGCGGAAATAGGTCTTGTCCTCGTCACGGGCAATGGCGAAGATATCCATCAGGATGGCGCCGCCGAGAAACGGCTGGACGGTTAGTTGCGACCAGCGCTCGATCATCCGGGCCATGGCGAGACCGCCGGCGCCGCCGAAAAGCGAAGGCCTGTCGGGATAGGCGGCGTCGAGATAGGCGGCGATGTCGAAACTATCTGCGACCAAGCGGTCGCCGTCACGGATCAGCGGCACGATTTTCGACGCGCCGTTCTCGATCTTCGGCACCTCGGTGAACCCGACGGGGACGCCCCGCCAGTCGAGACCCTTGTGTGCCAGCGCCATGCGAACCTTCCAGCAATGCGGGCTGAAGGGGCGCGACGCATCGCTTCCGACGAGTTCATACAGTTTTATGGTCACTGGCTAGGTTCCTGTCCGCGGTGTTAAGATGCGTCACTAACAGGATCGACCATTCCGGGAAAGCGGCGGTGAAGAAGCATTTCGCAATGATGGCGGCCTATAATCGCTGGGCCAACGGCGCCCTCTATGAAGCCGCGAGCGCGCTGACCGACGAGGAATTCCGGCAGGACACCGGCGCCTTCTTCGCCTCCATGGAAGGGACGCTGAACCACATCATGGTTGGCGATCTGATCTGGATGCACCGGTTCACCGGCAGCGGCGAGCTTCCGGACGCGCTCGACGCGATCCTCTATGACGAGTTCGACGAATTGCGCGACGCGCGCGAGGGCCTGGACGCGCGCATCATCGAATGGATCGACAGTATCAGCGACCTCGAACTGGCCGGCCGTTTCACCTATGTCACCGTCACCGACATGAAGACGGTGAGCCAGCGCCTGGCGCCGGCGCTGGCGCATTTCTTCAACCATCAGACCCACCACCGCGGCCAGGCACACATGATCCTGTCGGTGCTCGGCGAGGCGCCGCCGCCGCTCGACCTGATCTATTTCCAGCGCACGGCGGAGGGCCGGGAATTCGCCTGAGTTGTCAAGGCAGGGGGACGCGCGCTGCGAGCGCCGCAAAAGACGTTTTCGGTGCCCAGATCCCTCATCAGTCGTCCCGGGTGCAAGCGGCTGCACACGGCCTTTCCACCGCAACAAATCTCATGTGTCTCTGTCGCTTTACCTCCCGCCCGCCGGCACTCCCGCAAAACGACATCCAGGTAAACGTCTATCAAATTATGCAATTGGCTTATTGGTGCATTTTTTTAAAACTTTTTTGCATACAAAACTAGCAGTTCTCCCGCTGATCTGTTAGGCTCAGGATGCAAGGGGAGGATTCAAGCGACAAAGATCGCTCTGTCGGCAACGGCTCTCGCAATCCGGAATGAATCCGTTCTCTTCACAGCCAGGCGCCATACGCGCCGAGTTTAACGTCAATATTATTGAACTTCGGAGAGAAATGATGAATCTGCTGAAACAGGGGCTGGCGGCATCCCTTCTTGCCGCCGTCGCAGCATTGTCCTTTCTTGCTCCGGCTTCGGCCGAGGAGCAGGTTTCGGTTCGTTTGAAGTGGCTTCCCCAAGCCCAGTTCGCCGGTATCTACATGGCGAAGGAGAAGGGCTTCTACCGAGATGCCGGTCTGGACGTTACCATCAATCCAGGCGGCCCGAATATCAACGTCGAGACGCTGGCCGCATCGGGAACCGATACTTTCGCGATTGGCGGGCCGACGGAGAGCGTACTCTATGCCCGCGACAACAACCTTCCGCTTGTGGCGATAGGCATGACGTTGCCAATTACGTCGTATGTTTTCGTGGCGCATGCCGATTCCGGCATCAAAGACATCCAGGACTTCAAGGGCAAGAAGGTCGCGACTTGGTTCACGGGCTCGCAATATACGCTGTTCGGCGTGCTCGCTCACGAGAACATCGAGCAGTCCGAACTCGAGATCATCGCGCAGCCGTTCACGCTGCAACCTTTCATCGACAAGCAGTTCGACGTTTACACGGTCACGCTTTACAACGAGCTGAATACGCTGCGCGAGATGGGTATGAACGACCTAACAATCATCCGGCCGGACGATCATGGGGTTACCACCCAAGTCGACTCGATCCTGACTTCAGAGAAAGTCATCGAGGAAAAGCCGGAGGTTGTGCAGGCCTTTCTAACGGCAACGCTAAAGGGCTGGAAATATGCCTTGGCCCACAAGGAAGAAAGTATCGACGTTGTCATGACACAAGGTTCCGGCTTGGATCGGAAGCATCAGGAACTAATGCTCGACGAAATCGAGAGACTGATTGTCGACGGCAATGCGGGCAAGGCCGGTATTGGCGGGATCGATATGGACGTCACCAAGGCGGTTCAGGATAATCTGTTGCGTTTCGATGCGCTGAAGGCTCCCGTCGATCTTGACGCTGCTTTCACCAACCGCTTCTGGGACCAGGTTCCGGCTGACGACAAGAAGCTCTGACGACCGGGTTGAGGACAATGCGCGGTACAAAAGCTTCTTCCGAAAACAAGATAGGCGAAAGCGCCCAGCGTACCGCTCTTCTTCAACTCGTCAATGCGCGAAAAACCTTCGGTGCGGGCAGGAGTGCCGTGACCGCGGTCGACAGGTTTAGTCTTAGTATCGAGCCCCGTGAGTTTGTCACGGTTATCGGGCCGTCGGGATGCGGCAAGTCCACTCTCTTTAACATGATTGCGGGCTTACACGCTCCCGACGACGCCAACTCGCTGCTCTGGCGCGGAGAGCCGCAGCCGGGCGGGTCAATGCTGGGCAAAGTCTCGTTCATGCCGCAGCGTGATCTGCTTTTCTCGTGGCGTACCGTGATCGACAACGCCATACTGGCTCTCGAAGTAGAGGGTACCCCGCGCCGGGAAGCGCGCGAAAAAGCGGCCGGCCTGTTCCACGAATTCGGCCTTGCCGGCTTTGAACAGCACTATCCGCATCAACTTTCAGGCGGCATGCGCCAGCGAGTCGCCCTCATGCGAACCTTTCTGTTTGAGCGCGATCTGATTCTGCTGGACGAGCCGTTCGGCGCGCTGGACGCGCTGACGCGCAGCATGATGCAGAAATGGCTGCTCGACATCTGGAACCGGCACAAGCGCACGGTTCTTTTCATCACCCACGATATCGACGAGGCCATCTTTCTGGGAGATCGGGTAGTCGTCATGACGGCGCGCCCCGGGACGATAGCCTGCAAGGAAACGATCCGCTTGCCGCGCCCCCGTGACATGGACGTCGTCACGACGCCCGAGTTCATGAAGGTCAAGCGCAAGCTGCTGGCAATTCTCGAGGAGGAAAGCCTGAAGACATTTGGTGGTAAGCAGATGCCATGAATGCCAAGAAATACGGATCACCTTATTTTTCCGCTGTCATCGTCCTCCTTGCCTGGTGGCTGATCGTACCGCTGCTGAATATCGAAGCACGCTTTTTGCCCACGCTGGCAGCAGTCGTAGCCGATGGGCGGTCCATCTGGGACGAACTGCTTAGAAGTACCATCCGAACTGTGACGGAAACGGCTATCGGCTTTGTTCTGGGAGCAGCGCTCGGCTTCGCTTTTGGCGTTGTATTCTCTCAGAGCCGTCTGTTGGAGCGATCCGTTTTCCCGATCTTTATCGCACTGCAGACCGTCCCGATCATCGCGTTCGGCGCCATCGTCGTAATATGGTTCGGCAACTCGATCGCCTCCAAGGTTGTTATTGCGCTTTATCTGACGATGTTTCCGGTCGCCGTCAGCACGTTGCGAGGGCTTTATTTGGTCGACCAGCAGCGCATCGACCTTATGCGCAGCTTCGGTGGAAGCCGGTGGCAGATCTTCATGAAACTGGCGCTGCCTTCGGCGATGCCGACAATTATGGTTGCGCTTCAATTGAGCATCTCGCTCAGCCTGGCAGGTGCTATCGTTGGCGAAACCTTCGGCGACACCATTGGATTGGGCGTGCTGATGTTGCAGGCATTCTACTATGAACAGTTTCCGCGTATCTGGCTTTTGATCCTGGTCTGCGGCGTCATCGGATCCGTACTTTATGGAATGCTTGTCTGGCTCGAGAGGAAATATGTGTGGTGGCGCGTCGACTGATCTTCTTGAAATCAGCCCTGCCGGTGATCTCCGCATCGATAGTGCTTTTACTTCTCTGGCAGGCAATCGTCGTATTGTTCGAGGTGCCTCGCTATATCATTCCCGCACCGCTGGATATTATGGTATCCGTGTATGAAAACGGGCCCATCCTGAGGAGCGCGGCCCTGGTGACCGTGTCCGAGGCGGTCGGCGGGTTTGCGATCGGCGCAATCCTCGGCGTAGCAATCGCTATCTTGATGATCATCGTGCCGCCTCTCGAGGCGAGCCTGCTTCCTCTTGCCTTTGCCGTCAATGCGGTTCCCATCATCGCGTTCGTGCCGTTGGCTTTGGTGCTGTTCGGCCTCGGCATGGCATCCAAGGTGGTCATAGCGGCGCTGGCTGTTGTCTTTGTCGTAATGCTCAACATGCTGGCCGGTCTCAAGCGGCCGGATCCGGCGGCCTTTGATTTGATGAGGAGTTTCGGTGCCGGGCGACTGGACATGCTCTGGCGTTTGCAGTTGCCGGCGTCGATGCCATTTCTTGTGACGGGTCTGCGTGTCGGCATC
The DNA here is from genome assembly GCA_041397625.1 of Rhizobiaceae bacterium. Lineage (GTDB taxonomy): Bacteria > Pseudomonadota > Alphaproteobacteria > Rhizobiales > Rhizobiaceae > JAWKWH01. Next base: position 1,319,544 of record JAWKWH010000001.1, on the reverse strand, counting down.
TCTCGTAGCACGATCGCGGTGATCGTCGCGGAGATGATAGGCGCCTATACGGGCCTCGGTCAGATCATCTATCGTTCCACCATTCAGTCGGACAACCTCCTGGTTTGGTCGGCTGTTCTGGTCGCAACTGCGGTCAGCCTGATAATCTACCTCGTTCTTGTCGTCTTCGACGAAAGGTTGGTTTGGTGGAAATAGGCGAATGGCATGCAGAGCCGGCTTCCTTCAGATCGATCCGGCTTCCACCATGTAGTTGTTTGCAGTGCACATGGCGGAGTCGTCGGAGGCGAGAAAAAGCACCATCCGCGCGACATGGTCCGGCGCGATGAGGTCGGGCAGGCACTGCCGTTCGAGGTGCCTGGCGATGCCTTCCGGGCTCGCCCAATACGCCTTCTGGCGCTCAGTCATGATCCATCCCGGTACGATCGTATTGACGCGGATACGATGCTGCCCGAGATCGCGTGCGAACGACCGGGTCAGCCCATGCACGGCCGATTTTGCCGTTGCATAAATTGGCAAACCGCCCATGCCCTGCATCCAAGAATTGGAGCCGAAGTTGACGATCGAGCCCTTGCCGGCCGCGATCATATCCGGCGCAACTGTCTGGATGGCGAAGTAGATGTGCCGAAGATTGGTACTGATACGCTCATCGAAATAGTCCGGCGTAACATCCCGCCAGTCATGCCGGTCGTCACGGGCTGCATTGTTTATCAGTACGCCCGCCGGTCCGGCGGATCGCTTCAGCGCGGCAAATGCCGCCTGCAGGCCGGCAATATCACGTAGGTCGCAGGCCTCGAAATGAACGCTGGCGCCTCGCTCCGTCAATTCGTCGCACAGCTCCTGGCCGCCGACAGCATCGATGTCTACAAAGGCCACACGCGCCTTCTGCTCCGCAAACGCCCGAACGACGGCAGCGCCGATGCCGGAAGCGCCGCCCGTCACATAGACGGCGACATTCTCAAGGCTTGGATAAATAGCGAAGGACAAGATCGGCTCCGTTTCTGGTTGTCGATACGCGGCTGATCCGATGCCGCACACACGATGACAGCGTTTTCTCGCTGGTGACCGGCGCGCCGCTGAACGAACGGAATGCCCACCGACCAAAATGAGGCAGACACCGATCGAATGGGAATTCGCCAGCCAGACCGAAACATTTATACAAATTATGATGATTCGCATTCAGTATTCGTTATTTGTGTCTTTTTTTATGATGTTTGTATACAAAAAATACCCACCATCATATGATCCCGCGTGCCGGCGTTGCGTATCGGGCCGGCAAAGACAAGCAGCTTCCTTTCGATGGCTGGAGAGAAGAAGAATGACCGAGAGCAGCAAAACCGCCGAAACCGTCCGGGTCGCTTCGGATCCCATCGACATTGTTCTGCGCCAGCTCGGCGCGATGCGGAAAGTGGACCTCGCACCGCTTCTGGAGCGGGGAATCCCCAGAATACCGACACACCCGCACCTGATGATCGACAAGGCGGTTACGCATGAGCGCGACGGATATTATTGTCAGGCGATCATGATGGGCGAACATACCGGGGCTCATGTCGATGCGCCCGCGCACATGGTTCCTGACATGATGCACCGGACCATAGACACGTTTGAAGCCGACAGGCTCTTCGGGGCAGCGGTGCTCTATGATTTCTCCGAGCGCGCGCTCCAGCCGGGCGATCTCATCACTGCGGCAGACATGCAGGCGGAAGAGGAACGAACCGGTGTTGCGGCAGGGGAAGGGGAAATAGCGCTGATCAATTTCGGCTGGATGAAGCGGTATTGGCGCACCGACAGTCAAGCACGTTGGTTTGCCATGAACTCCCCCGGCTTGAGCGAGGACGTTACCGAGATGCTTCGGGATCGCAAAATCCGCGCCGTCGGTACGGATACCGTCGCGGCAGAAACCGCAATCGTCGATGGAAGGTTCGGACCCGATCCGGGGCATGTCAAGAACTGGTTGCCGAACGACATCCTGATCATCGAGATGCTCCGTAATCTCGAGCAGGTTACCAAGCGCTCGCTATTCCTGGCCATGCCGCTACGGATCCACGAGGGATCAGGGTCTCCGATCCGCCCGATCGCATTCTGTCCGGTTTGAACCAGGGAGGAGCTTGCATCTCACCCGCCGCTTGCGTTGTTCGTCGCGGAACTCAGGCCCAACTCGTTGTAGATCCTGCGCATTTCTTCATGGCGACCGTCCCTCCCTTCCGGGGCGGAAGATTTCGTAGCGGTAAGTCAAGACATCGAACGTCAACACCTCTCAGGCCCTTCCGATCGACATCCCCCAATTTGCCGGCATCCCGTCAAGCAGCGTTCTCTTCCGGCCAAAGGACCCACCTTGCGGCAGGCCTCCGACACCGGCAACCGTCGTCGCCTGCTTCAGAACAGGTGCTTTTTGTACATCCGAAACTTCGATGCCTTCATCGCTTCGGTTCCGTCTTCCAACCAGCAAAACCGCCGTGGAAAATTCCCATGCTATTCGGCGGCAAGTTCCGCAACCGATTGCGTGAGTACCCGAACCCCCGCCAGCGCATGATCAGGTTCGATCTGCTCCGCAGGATTGTGGCTTATTCCACCGCGGCAGGGAATAAAGATCATGCCGCTGGGGCAAAATGCGCTCAACTGGCGCGCATCGTGCCCGGCAGCTGAGAAGACCGGCATCGAGGAAACACCAAGGCGATCGGCGGCATCCGATATTCTCGTTTGGATATCGGGGCAGAACATCACGGAAGCCGCGTGTGCGATCTGCCTGAGATCGACCTTGCAGCTACCTCTGGCAGCGTCGAGGATTTCTCTGATCCTCCCGTCCATCCGATCGACTGCATCGCTGTCGGGATGGCGAATGTCGATCGAGAAATACGCCTCCTCCGGTATCACCGACGGCGCGTTGGGCTTTATCTCCAGCATCCCCACCGTGAACTTGAAGTCTTCGATTCCGCGGGCCTCCGCCTCCATGGCTTCAATCGCCCGTGCGGTGGCGATCAGCGCATCCTGCCGCTTTTCCATCGGTTCGGTACCTGCGTGCCCGGCCTTGCCGAATATGCGTATCCGGTACCGACGTGTTCCCTGGATGCCGCTGACGACGCCAATCGTGCGTCCTGCACTTTCCAGCGCCGTTGCCTGCTCGATATGCGGTTCGATGTAACAGTGGGTTACGCGTCCAAGCGGTCGAAGCGGTATGTCGTCATCACTGGCCAGCACGCGCTCGACTGCCGTTGCGACCGATATTTCATCGGCGTCACAAATGGAGAGTATCTCCGGCAATGTCTCAGGGCGGCAGAATGCTGTCGAACCGTTCATGCCCGGGGCAAACCGGGAGCCTTCCTCGTTGGTCCAGGCAACAATCTCGACCGGGCGACGAAGCTCCGAACCGGACTCCACTATTGCCTGAACCGCCTCCATTGCCGCCAACACGCCGTAAACGCCGTCGTATTTCCCTCCCGTCGGTTGCGAATCGATATGCGATCCGGCAAGCACCGGCGAAAGATCTTCTTCTTTTCCGGGAAGTCGCAGAAACAGGTTTCCGATTGCATCCGTGAAGGGACGAAGACCAATGTCTCGCCCCCATGCGACAAGCTGGGCGCGAGCTTGAATCTCGGCGTCCGACAGCGCCGGACGATCGACACCGCCATCGGCGGTTCCGCCGAATTGCGCCATCGCATGGAGACGGCTCCACAGCCTGTCGCCGGAAACCCTGGATTGAATCTGACCCTTGTCCATAGTGGTCAGTCGGTGCGCATTATCTGGGCGGGATTGGCCCGTGGGTCTCGTTGAGACCAACGGCCAGCTGCAGCATCAAACAAAAAGTCCTCGAGAATCCTGTTGAACAATGTTGGCTCCTCAAGATTCAAGGTATGGCCCGACTTTGGCAGGATCGCCAATCCGCAACGCGATATGGAGCGCTTGAGGAAAATACCCGGCTGCAGGCAGTGGTCGTCTTCGTCGCCCGCCATTACGAGCACGGGGCAGTCGATCCTGCCCAGCTGCTCCTCGAGGTCATATAGAGAAGGTCGCCGGGCCTGAACGCCCAACATGGTGTTTGCCGCGCCCGTCGAAGCATGCTTGGCCAGACGATCCGCGAACAGTTGCCAGCCTTTTGGGTCCTTGATCTGGAACTGAACGCGCGATGCTCCTTCAGCGTAAATCGACGCGAATTTCTCGGCACCCTGTTCAAGGAAATTATGAGCGACTTCCCGGGATACCCCCCGAAAATATTCCTCGTGTTGCTTCTCCGCGCCATATCCGGTTCCCGCGGCAGTGACGGAAAGAACGCGATCCGGGTGCCGAATTACCGCATGGATACAGGCAAAACCGCCCATGGAGAGCCCAACGAGATGCGCCTTTTCGATGCCTGCAGCATCCATCACGTCGACGATGTCGTCTGCCGCCCGAGCTTGCGAGTAGAGATCGACCTCCTGCGGAATATCCGAGGGGGCATAACCGCGCGCGGCAAAGGTCAGGCATCGAAAACGCCGGGCAAAATGATTGACCTGGGGCTCCCAACTCCAGTAATTGCCGCCAAATTCGTGAACAAAGACGATTGGCGCGCCTTCGCCGACACTTTCATAACAGAGTTGAATTCCATCGGAGGTTGTCGCCTTTTCCATTGCTCCCTCCCGAGCTCAAATAACAGAACGGCGCGCGGAAATGCCGCCGTCTATTGTTATGACCGTGCCGCTGGTATAGGCGGAACGTTCGGACGCGAGGAAGAGGAACATGTCAACAATTTCGCTGACATGCGCCGGTCGTCGAAGGGGATATTTTTCGACCAGTTCGATATAGCGCGTCTCGTCGTTGAAGAGCGTCTCGGCCCGCTGTTTGAGCATCTTGAAAATCCGGTCCGTGTTTACCGGACCGGGATTGACGCCAACGACACGAATTCCGTCATTGAGGCTGCATCCCCCCAGCGCCCGTGTAAATGCCATGAGGCTGGCATTTGCGGTGGCACCGGCAATGTATTCCGGGTCGCAAATCTCGCCGCCATTGCCGATATTGTTGAGGATCACTCCCCCGCCGCGCCGGCGCATATCCGCGTAGACCGCCCTGGTCAAATCCACATACCCAAAGCCCTTCAGCTTCCAACCAGCGCGCCAGGCCTCCGAATCGACCTCCCATAGATTTCCGCTGGGAACGGTGCCGGCATTGTTGACGAGTATGTCCACAGTGCCGGCGTCTTCCACAATGCGTGCTATCGCGTCGTCGTCGGTCATGTCGACAATCGTGCAGGTCACATCTACGCCGTGGTCCTCAACAATTTTGTTCCGGAGCATTTCCAGTTTATCGGCTGATCGCGCGACCAGGTGCAGGGAACACCCCTCCCCTGCAAAGGACAGGGCAAGTTCCTGGCCGATGCCCTGAGATGCGCCTGTAATGAGTACGTGCTTGCCATCGAGATTAAGATGCATAATCGTGTCCTACCGAACGTTTTGTCTTGTGGTGTTGTATGGAGCTAGAATAGCGAGCTCTGACTTTCCAATGCGCGGGCTTGCTCTATCATCTGCGGGAGCAAGGCCGTGAAGGACTGCACCCATTCGGTAGGTACGCTCAGGCTCACCTTTACAAATCGGTGCCCGAAATTCGGCGTGTGATAGGCGCCCTGGCGGATCATGATCCCCTGCTTCTGATATGCCGAAACCAGTGCTTCAGGACGGATTGCAGGATCATCGCATTCGATCACGACGAAATTGCCGTTCGACGGGTATACCGGCATGCTCAGGCCGTCGATTGAATCGACCGCTTGCTTGACCATCTTCTGGTTCTCGCGCTGGATCGCAACGATCCCCGGCAGCCATTCATCCCTTATGGCCAATCCTGCAACTGCCGCCCGCTGCGACAGGATGTTGGAACCGAGATTGTTCGGCGGTGCCGACGCCAGCATCTCGATGATCTGTGGATCAGCCACAGTGGCGCCAATCCGCAAGCCGGCAAGTCCCAACCATTTGGAGAAGCTGTAAACGGTCAGCGTACGTTTCGGATACTCATGGGCTGCCAGATGATGATCGTACGCAAAGTGGCGATAGGTGCAGTCATGCACCAGATAGGCGCCTGATTTCTCGGCGATCGCCGCAATCGCCTGAATTTCCTCATGGGTCGCTGCCGTACCCAGAGGATTGTTGGGGTCGACGAAGTATATGATTTTCGTAGCCGGCGTGATCGCCTCCGCAAGGCGGTCAGGCGCAAGACGGTATTCGTACTCCGGTCCGTAGATCGGAATCTGCTTTACGGTTGCACCCACCGAACGGGCGAATTCCATCGGCCAGTTCCAGGTAGGATCGGTCGTGATGAATTCGTCGCCGGGCCGCAGGAGCGTATGACACAGGTGGTAAAGCGACGACACCGCCCCATCGGAGACAAGCGCCGACAGGTTGGGCAGACCGAGATCGTCGAGGATCCCCGTCCGAAGCTTCTCGAGCCCGTAAGGTGGTGCGTAGATATGAAATTCCTCGTCCGCAATGCATTTTTGCATTGCCTCTATGACCGCGGGATGCGGGGGGAAGTGATTGGTGTTCTGCCCAAGCCATTTCAGGTCGCTGCTGTTGACCAACCGGTCGAAATGGGCGTTTCGGGCTTCAAATTTTCTCATGGTCTCAGGCTTCCCAACTCGGTAACGAAAATTCGCAAATTATGCATACATCAAAAATTTGGATACATAAATATCTAACATGAATAAATTTGCCTTGAGCGCGCAGGCAAATAAGCGCCGGAGCGCCCGGCGGCATCGGAAAAGGAGGAGGACGTCTGGAAGCTTGCTGCCTGGAAAGGCGGTCGGGCTTACCTAATTCCCGGCGGCAGGGATGCAATAAAATCCGTCAGATTATCGCCAAGCAGCAGGATGTGCTTCGAGGCGGCGCCTTGCGCTGCCGCAGGGTCGGCATCTTCAATGGCGCGCAGGATTGCCTCATGCTCGCCGATCGTATCCTGCATCTGACCCGGCTGGAAGGTGACATGGCGGCGATAAGGCGCCACGCGCCTGCGCACCGCCCGCGTCTGCTCAGCCAGAAATTCCGTATGCGATGCATCGTAGATGAGGTTGTGGAACCGCGCATTGATCTCATAGAAGGCATCGGGATCGTTTTCTTCCAGGCTGGAAATCAATTCGGCGTGGAGTTCGCGCAATTCCCTCTTTTGTTGCGGTGTTGCGCGGCGGGCCGCAAACTTCGCGCAGAGCCCCTCCATCGCAGACATCATCTCGAACATCTCGAGGAGAGTCGAGATGGATGCCGCGGCCACCGTCATGCCGCGCCGACCCTTGACCTCCACGAGCCCCGTGGAGCTCAAGGCACGCAACGCCTCCCGGACGGGCGTCCTGGAAACACCAAAGCGCTCCGCGATTTCCATCTCGTCCAGTTTCTCGCCGGGAGCAAGAAGGCCATCAACAATCATGTTCTCCAGACTGTTGCGCAGGTCTTCGGCACGGGTGCGCGGTTTGGATTGCTTTGAGATTTTCGGCTGGTCGTTGATTTTAATCTGCTCTTTCGTGGCCACGTCCCACCTCGTCAGTATCCTGCTGCAATTTCCACCCTGTCGGCTCGGCTCCTGGTCTTGCCGCTCGAGCGGAAAGCGCAATCCAAGAATCTCCCATGGATGATTTTTATACAAGATTGTAAGCCTTTACGCAAAATTCAACAACATTTTATGCAATAATAGCTTGTATGTATGCAATTTACCGAGTAGGGTTCGATAATATCTGATGGCAATTGGGTGGCAGAGCCCCAGGCGCCAATGTCAAAGCCCGGCGGTCGAAGGCAAAGACCTGACCCGCAAATCGTGGTGAGGTGGGGCATATGACTGCTGGAATCAGTCCGGGCTTGTTCATAGACGGCGCGTTTCGCGACGGGTCATCGGGTGAGCGGATCGTTGTGACAAATCCGGCGACCGGCGAGGTTGTTGGCACTGCCCCGAGCGCGAGCCCGGATGACGTTGCCGATGCGGTTGCCGTTGCGGCGGCGGCTTTCGACGATGGCCGGTGGTCTGGCCTCGACGCGATGGACCGGGGTCATGTCCTTCGTTCGATTGCCGACGAGCTGGCGAAGCGAATCGGTGAATTTGCAGAGCTTGAATCCCGCGTTACGGGCCGGCCGATACGCGAAATGCGGGCCCAACTGGCCAGATTGCCGGAATGGTTCCAACATTTTGCCGGCATTGCTCGGGGCCTCGAAGGAAGCGTCAGCCCGTTTCGTGGCGATTATCTCAACTACACGCAGTTGAGCCCGATTGGTGTGGTCGGCATGATAACCTCTTGGAATCATCCGCTCCTCATCTTTCTGAAAAAACTGGCGCCGGCGCTCGCCGCGGGTAACGTCGTGGTGGCTAAGCCGGCTGAACTTGCACCGCTGACGCCTCTCCTGTTCGCCGAACTTGCGGCAAAGGCAGGGTTGCCGGCGGGTGTGCTGAATGTGGTGTCCGGCAAGGGAGCCGTCGCAGGCTCAGCTATTTGTCACGCGCCACGTGTGGCAAAACTTGACCTGACCGGCGGTACGGAGACGGGACGCATTGTAGCCGGCATAGCGGCAACCCGGCTTGTACCGACCGTCATGGAACTTGGCGGCAAGGCGCCGGTGGTCATATTTGACGACACACCGGTGAATGAAGCGGTCGCCGGGGCGGCATTCGCGGGCTTCATTGCTTCCGGGCAGACATGCGTGTCCGGCACGCGTTTTCTCGTGCATCGATCCATCTACGAAGCCTTTGTCGAGCGTTTTGCCGAACGGGCAAAGAGCCTGCGGCTCGGTGATCCCATGGACCCTGCCACGGATATGGGGCCTCTCATTTCCGACGCACAATTGAAACGATCGCTCGAATTTGTTCAGGCCGGTATCGACCAGGGTGCGACCCTGGTGGCGGGCGGCGGGCGGCCAAAGCTCGGCGAAGCGTTGGATCGCGGGCATTTTCTGGAACCGACGATTTTCGCCGATGTCACGCCGGACATGCGCATTTTCAGGGAAGAGATTTTCGGGCCGGTTCTTTGCGTGTGTCCTTTCGATGGCGAAGAAGATGCATTGGAACTGGCGAATGACAGCGAGTTTGGTTTGGGGGCATCCGTATGGACGCGAGATGTCGGTCGCGCTCATCGCCTGGCGCGACGGATCAATGCCGGAATTGTCTGGATCAACGATCATCACAAGAACGACCCGGCCTCGATCTGGGGTGGATTTGGTGCCAGCGGCTACGGCAAGGAGAATGGTTGGCATGCCCTGCGGGCATATTCCAAGGAACAGAATGTAATCGTCCGGCTCGGCTCCGAATTTCCGGATTGGTATGGCGGCGGCGGCCGGTACGGCTGATGTCCCATATGGCAGAGATTTCAGCAGTTTTTCCAAGCAAAACAGACAAATCAGGGAGAGTTGTACAGTGAAACTTCCATCCATGAAGAGTTGGCGGTCGATTGCCGGCAGCACGTTGATGCTGACAATGGTCGTCGGAGCGGCAAATGCCGCCGAAGGCGAAGTAACGGTGGCATTTCAGGGTACCAGCTGGGTTGCCCGCGGCGTGGACACCGCGACGGTGACCAGCGGCAATGGTGCGATCATTAACAATATCAGCGGCGACAGTCTTGTTACCAAAAACGCAAACGCGGAAGTCATTCCGTCGATGGCGGAGCGCTGGGTATGGGCTCCCGATGGAAAGTCGGTAGAATTTTTCCTTCGCAAAGGCATTACGTTCCAAAATGGCGAGGCGTTCACAGCCGAGGACGTGAAGTTCAGCATCGAACGTGTGCAGCGTGAAGATTTCAAGAACAATTACGGCGCCTTCGAACTGAGGAACCTGTACGAGGGCACGGACATCATCGATGACCACCATGTCCGTATTCGCTTCAAATCGCCCTATCCGGCTTTTACCGACCGGCTGTTCGAATATTTCAAGATGCAGCCCAAGGATTATATCGAGGAAGTTGGCGACGAGGCATATGCCAGGAATCCGGTTGGCGCCGGTCCCTTTCGCGTAGTCGATTTCAAGCAGGATTCCTGGATCGAGTACGAGGCTTGGGAAGGGCATTTCCGCAATCCGCCGAAGGTCAAGAAACTGCGCCTGGTATTCGTACCGGAACCAGCGACGATCGTCGCCATGCTCAAGACCGGTGAAGCCGACATTGCCAGCGTCGACCCGCAGATGGTTCGCGACATCAAGGCGGATTCCAACCTGCGTTTGATTACCTCCGACAACACGATCCTCGCGCAGCTGTCCTTCGCGGATGTCGCGCCTGCCAATGCCGGAAACAACAGCCCGTTCCACAACAAGAAGGTTCGGGAGGCGGTTTCCTATGCAATTGACCGGGAGGCGATTTCGCAAATCAGCCTCCAGGGCCTTGCAAGGCCGTTCAAGGGTATCCTCGCGCCATGGCACGCCGGATACGATCCCGTGTTTTCCACGCCCGACAAATATGACCCCGCCCGTGCCAAGGTAATGCTCTCGGAAGCAGGCTACGCCGATGGGTTCGAAACCGAAATCCAGGCCTATGGTCCGGGTCCATGGTGGGAAATCGCAAAGGCCGTAAAAGGCTATCTCGATGCGGTAGGCATTCGCACGAAGCTGCAACTCATCGACAACAGTGTCCACGCAGAACGTTGTCACGGACTTTGGAAAGGCACATATGCGCTGACCGGTCTGATCGTCTCGGAGGCATGGTGGAATGCGCGAGCTCATCCGGTGACGCCGATCCACGGCCAGCTTACAAAGCAGGCGCAATGGAGCTGCGGCGTGACTTCCGACGAAGTTGATGCCGCTATTCGGAAGACCAACGACATCCCCATCGACAGCCCGGAGCTTCCTGCCGCAGCGCAGGAAATGCAGCGGACCATCTACGATGCCTGGGTGCGTGTGGACGTCGTGGCGGGAAAGTTCGCGATGGCGGCGGGCCCCCGGATCGAATCGTACGAGAATGTTCAGGGCCTTGTCTTCCCGGCCAACTTCGAAAATCTGTCTTTGAAGGCTGAATAACTGAAGAAAGAACCGGCGCGGAAAAGTTGGTTCCGTGCCGGTTCATCGGAACTATACCCGGCGTACCGTCCATGAAACGCTACATCCTGAAAAGAGTGGTCCAGGGAATCATCACGCTTGTTGGCGTGTCGATTGTCGTTTTCCTGCTCATACACCTGAACGGCGATCCCGTTGCCTTGCTGCTGCCAGCCGAAGCAACGCCGGAAGCCCATGCCGCGTTGCGCAAAGAGCTTCGATTGGACGAGCCGCTTTACGTTCAGTACGGCATCTTCCTGCTCAATGCATTGCAGGGTGACTTCGGCACGTCACTGCGCTGGAACCGACCAGCTCTCGAAGTCTTCGCCGAACGTTTTCCCAATACCGTTCTGCTTGCAAGCGCCGCCATGGCCTGGTCGCTTCTCATCGGGGTCACGATGGGCGTAATGTCGGCCGTGCACGAGGGTAACTGGATCGACAGGATCGCCCGGATTGTTGCTACCGTGGGCCAGGCCACGCCCGTTTTCTGGCTTGGCATAATGCTCATCCTTCTGTTCTCGGTGAAACTAGGCTGGTTTCCGACTTCCGGCATTGGCGGGCCGCAGCATCTTGTACTGCCATCGCTCACCCTCGGACTTGCATTTGCCGCCGGAACGATGCGCCTGACGCGCTCCACCATGCTTGACGTTCTCGATCGCGACTACATCAAGCTGGCGAGAATCAAGGGGGTTCCGGAGCACCAAGTCATCGTGCGGCATGCCCTGCTTAATGCGCTAATTCCCGTTTTCACGGTCGCCGCGATGGATTTCGTGGTTCTAATGAGCGGAACCGTGATCACCGAATACATCTTCAACTGGCCCGGTGTCGGCGGGCTCGTCGCAGAATCGATCTTTGCGCGAGACTACTCGACGATCCAGACGACATTGCTGGTTCTTTCGATCGTTATCGTCGTCACCAATGTCATCGTGGATATCGTCTACACCTACATCGATCCCCGCATCGAACTGGAATAATCGAGTATCGCCAGGAGAATTTCAGTGAAACGCCGCCTTCCCCTGCTCCCGGCTATCGTCCTCATCGTCTTTGCCTTTTTCGGGATCGCAGGTCAGTACGTAATGCCACACGATCCCAACGCCATGAGCCTGTGGGACGCCTACAAGCCTCCCTTCTGGCAGGCAGAAGGAACGCTCACCTATCCCCTGGGGACAGACCAGATGGGGAGAGACATTCTGAGCCGCATCGTTGGCGGAGCGAGCATCTCGATGCAGGTGGGCTTCGTGGTCGTTGTCGTCGCGGGCAGCATTGGTGCAATCATGGCATTGCTGGCGGGCTACCTCGGCGGCTGGGTTGACGTTGTCATCATGCGGGTTGTCGATGTCTTTCTGTCCATGCCGACAATGCTCATAGCCATTGTTCTGGCAGCGGTGCTGGGTCCCAGCAAGAACAATCTGATACTCGTGCTTATCGTGGTTGGATGGTCGGGCTACACCCGCGTGCTGCGTTCGGAAGTTCTGCGGATCAAGAAGGGTGAGTTCATCAATCTCGCGATTGTTGCCGGTTCCAGCAAACTGCGGATCATGCTCGTGCATGTCCTGCCCAACATGGTCAATACCCTGATCGTCGTCGCAACGCTGCAACTCGGACTCGTCATCATTACCGAGGCAACGCTCAGCTTCATCGGCGTTGGCGTTCCACCGCCGGATCCGGCTTGGGGGTCCATGCTTGCGGACGGACGTGCCTACATCTCCAGCGCCTGGTGGCTGGCTTTCTGGCCCGGCCTGGCAATCCTGCTCGTGGTCATGAGTTTCAACTTCCTCGGAGACTGGCTCAGAATGCGCTTGGATCCGAGATTCAGGCAAGTGTAAGCAATGGCTCATACCCAATCCGCAAACAACGCTTCGCCTGTTCTGGAAGTAAAAAATCTTCGCACGCATTTTCAAACGCGTCGGGGAGAACTCAAGGCCGTCAACAACGTGAGCTTCTCCCTGGCGCGAGGCGAGACGCTTGGTCTCGTTGGTGAATCAGGCAGCGGCAAAAGCATGACCTGCTTTTCGATTCTGCGGATGATCGCCAAGCCTGCCGGCAAGATAGTGGGCGGTGAGGTTTTGCTCGACGGTACGGATTTACTCAAACTCAGCGAGGAGGAAATCCGTGAAGTGCGCGGCAAGGGCATTTCCATGATACTTCAGGATCCGATGACGTCGCTCAATCCGCTGATCTCGGTGGGCAAGCAGGTCGCGGAACCACTACATCTCCACCAAGGGCTCTCGGGGTCTTCCTTGTGGGACGCAGTCAGGGAAGTTCTCGCACTCGTGCGCATACCGGCGCCTGAACGCCGGCTGAAGGATTATCCGCACCAGATGAGCGGCGGAATGCGGCAGCGCATCGTCGGTGCAATTTCGGTTTCCTGCCGTCCACGTGTGTTGATTGCAGACGAGCCAACCACCGCGCTGGACGTAACGATACAGGCACAATTCCTGAAACTGCTCAAGGACATGCAGAAGTCCACTGGTCTTGGCATGATACTCGTTACGCACGATCTGGGCATTGTCGCCAAGAACTGCGATCGTGTCGCGGTCATGTATGCGGGCAAGATTGTCGAAATCGGGTCTGTTCGCGACATATTTGATCGCCCGGCGCATCCCTACACACGCGCATTGCTGCGTTCACTTCCAAAACTGAGTGAGAAACACGACCGCCTGCCGAGTATTGAAGGCCAGCCACCAGATCTCCTTGATCTACCGGCCGGTTGCAGCTTCCAGGAGCGATGCCCGCATGCGATGCCGATTTGTCGCAGGCAGGAGCCAGAGCAGACCGAAATCGCCAAGGAACATCTAGCACGCTGCTTTCTAGTCGATGAGGAAGCCGAGGCATGAGCAGTTCCTTGATGCGATTTCGGGAGATCAGGCGGCACTTTCCGATCAAGGATGGCGTATTCGTTCGCCGGGAAGTCGGAAGTGTCAGGGCCGTAGACGGCGTAAGTTTTGACATCGAACATGGAAAGACCTTCGGCCTCGTCGGAGAATCAGGCTGCGGCAAGTCGACGATCGCCCGACTGGCGCTGCTGCTTGATCATGTTACGGATGGCTCGATCACATATGACGGCACCGACGTCCGGGAATTTTCGTCCGCCGAACTGCGCAAGTTCCGGCATTCCGTGCAGGCGGTCTTCCAGGACCCTTACAGTTCGTTGAGCCCGCGCCTGACAGCCGGCGCGATCATTGCCGAGCCACTCGTCGTTGCCCGCACGCTTTCGCGCAGCGCAATACGGGAGAGGGTCGCAGAGCTTCTGGAGACGGTCGGTCTGCCGCGCGGCGCGGAAGACCGGTATCCGCATGAATTCAGCGGTGGGCAGCGTCAACGAATTGCGATTGCCCGTGCGCTCGCGGTCAATCCGAGACTTATCATACTGGACGAACCGGTTTCGGCGCTCGATGTCTCGATCCGTGCCCAGATCATGAACCTGCTCAAGGATATTCAGCGAGAATTCGGCATCGCCTATCTTCTCATCGCCCACGATATCGAGGTCGTGAAGCACATGAGCGATCGTACCGGCGTCATGTATCTCGGCAAGCTCGTGGAAGTTGCCGATGGCGACGATCTTTATCTCGAACCGCGCCATCCCTACACCAATGCGTTGATGGCGGCGGTGCCTCCCTCCCATCCCGACCAGGAGCAGTCCGGCGACCTGCTTCCCGGCGACGTGCCGAGCCCCGTAACCCCACCCAAGGGCTGCAGCCTGCATCCGCGCTGTCCGCTTGCCGAGAAACGTTGCGCAGTTGAACGGCCCGAACTCAAGCAGGTTGCCCCGAACCACTTGGTTGGATGTCACCTCTTCTAGGCCGAATAGCCCGAAATCGAAAGGAAATGCCCGAGATGTACTCTCTACCCGATCCAAGCGGGAGCCGGCTCGAAAACAAGGTGGCGATCGTAACCGGCGCTGGAACCACTGCGTATGGAGACAATGTCGGAACAGGAGAGGCGATCTCCATTCTGCTTGCCCGCCATGGCGCGAAGGTTCTCGTTGCCGATCTTGAGGCGGAGCGCGCTGAGCGGACACGTCAGACGATTGTGGATGCAGGCGGCGAAGCTTCAATTCTTGTTGCCGACGTGACCAGTCAAAAAGACTGCAAACGCATGGTGGATACTTGCGTCGAACGCTATGGCGGCCTGCACATACTGGTGAACAATGCCGGTGCGGGGAAAGGTGGAAAGGTCACCGAAATCGACAGCGCTGATTTCGATTCCGCCATCGACGTCAATCTGAAAGGCGCTGCAATGGCTTCCAAATATGCCATTCCGGCGATGGAAGCCTCCGGCGGCGGGTCGATTGTTCACGTCGTTTCGGTTGATGGCCTTCGGGCCGGCTGGTTTCCCAATGTGCCTTATTCCGCGGCCAAGGCGGCGGTCATCAACATGAGCACGCTGATTGCCTGCCACCACGGGGCGGAGAACATTCGATCCAACTGCGTGGCGCCCGGCCATATCTATGGGTCCTTCATCCACGGCTCTCTTTCGCCCGAGCTCCGTGATTTGCGGCGGCGGGCCGCACCGCTGGGAACCGAGGGAAATGCCTGGGATATCGCCTGGGCGACCGTATTCCTTGCAAGCGACGAGGCCCGCTGGATTTCCGGGGTCGTGCTGCCTGTAGACGGGGGTCTCACGACAGCCACACCTTTGGCGATGCGCGAGCAAATACTGACCTGAGACGATGTAACCACCCCCCATCACCCGGGAATATTTCCAAACGGTTTCAAGGATTAACCAATGACCTTTGCGTTCAAGAAGGGCCTCCTTTACCGGATGCCGACATTTTTTGGCCCCTCGCTGGGGCCGCGACAGGGACCGGACAATACGCGATTTGACGGCCCGGTGCAGGAACTTGAGGTCTATTCGGTCAGGTTTCGTTCCGATCCCGATCAGCTTGATGCCCTTTTGCCGGAGGGCTTCAACCTATTCGGCGAACCAAATGTCACCGTGAACGCGATGTACATGACCGGCGTCGAATGGCTCGCGGGGCGAGGATACAACATGCTCAGTGTTGAAATTCCGGCCGAATTTGTTGGTGAGAAGGATCACGTGCGCGGGCCTTTCCAGCTCGTTATCTGGGAAAACCTGGCAGACCCGATAATCACAGGTAGAGAAGATGTCGGGTTTTCAAAGATCTATGGAGAGATTCCGCCCCCGAGATTCCGGCCGAACCTTACCCATTGCTCGGCCGGCTGGCTCGGATTCAGGTTTATGGACATGAAAATCCATGACCTCGTGGATGCGCCCGCCGACGAATCCGAACCGCAACATGACGGTACGCTGCATCTCAAATACATACCCCGCACGGAAGATTGGGGGCAAGCCGACGTCAACTATCCCGTGCTCATGACGCGCGAGGCCAACGGCAAGAACGTCAAGCTGGTTGAACGAAAGATAGGCCGGGGTTCCGTCACGTTTCATCATGCGGAGTGGGAGGACCTGCCTACCTTCTACCCCGTCGTGAACACATTGGCGGCGCTGAAGCAGCATGAGGTCATCAATGCGACAAAAACCCGGACGGTGGGAACCAGCCCGGATTTCTATCGCCAGGATAATGTCAGCCCGGCGCGAATTCTGAGGTAACGAGGCTGATCTCGCGCCGGTACCTCGCAGTCGGCGCCCACGTTATTGCGTGCGGCATCCAGATACCGGCCGTGGTGTCCGGGCATGCCGCCATCCAATCATGGTTTTCGGCTCAGGCGCGTAATACCGCCGGGTCGGGGAGACCATAGACCAACGGTTTCCGGGCGCCGCCAGGCTGAACCGGAAGAACTGCAGCAAACTGCGTGAGGAGCGTTCCAAATGACGATCGAATATCTGAAGAAGGGTCGGCCCGAAACCGAGCGGGCTGAAGACGATACCAAAGTCCGCATTGTCGTCGAGCAGACCCTCGCCGACATCAAGGCTCGTGGCGATGCGGCCGTGCGGGAACTTTCGGCGAAGTTCGACCAGTACAGCCCGCCATCCTTCCGCCTTTCCTCCTCCGAGATCGAGGCGCTGATGCAGAAGGTGTCGGCACGCGACATGGAAGACATCGAATTCGCCCAGGACCAGGTGCGCCGTTTTGCCCAGGCGCAGCGCGCCTCGATGACCGATATCGAAATCGAGACCATGCCCGGTGTCGTTCTTGGCCATCGCAACATTCCCGTCCAATCGGTGGGGTGCTATGTGCCGGGCGGCAAGTTCCCCATGGTTGCATCGGCGCACATGTCGGTGCTGACGGCAAATGTCGCCGGCGTTGCGCGCATTGCCGCTGCCACCCCGCCGTTCAAGGGCGAGCCGAACCCGGCCGTCATTGCCGCGATGCACCTTGGCGGCGCGCACGAGATCTACGTGCTGGGAGGTATCCAGGCCATCGGCGCCATGGCGCTGGGAACGGAGACCATTGATCCAGTCCACATGCTGGTCGGTCCGGGCAATGCCTTCGTCGCGGAAGCCAAGCGCCAGCTTTATGGTCAGGTCGGCATCGACCTGTTCGCAGGGCCCACCGAGACCATGGTGATTGCTGACGATACGGTGGATGCCGAGATGTGCGCGACCGATCTGCTGGGCCAGGCCGAGCATGGCTACAATTCGCCGGCGGTACTGGTGACCAATTCGCGCAGGCTTGCGGAGGCCACGCTCGGCGAGATCGAGCGACTGCTGGAAATCCTGCCGACGGCCGATACCGCCCGAAAAAGCTGGGAGGACTATGGCGAGGTGATTTTGTGCGACGGCCATGAGACCATGCTGAATGTGGCCAACAACATCGCCTCTGAGCATGTGCAGGTGATGACCGACCGGGACGACTGGTATCTGGAAAACATGCATTCCTACGGGGCGCTGTTCCTGGGACCGCGTACCAATGTGGCCAACGGGGACAAAGTGATCGGCACCAACCACACCCTGCCGACGAAGAAGGCGGGCCGCTATACCGGCGGGTTGTGGGTCGGCAAGTTCCTGAAAACACATTCCTACCAGAAAGTGACGACCGACGAGGCCGCAGCGACCATTGGGCGTTACGGCTCGCGGCTGTGCTTGCTGGAAGGGTTCGTTGGCCATGCCGAGCAGTGCAATCTGCGGGTTCGACGCTATGGCGGCGACAATGTCGCCTACGGGATGGCGGCAGAATGAAGACGGACGACCTGTTCCGCCTCGATGGCAAGCGAGCGCTGGTCACCGGGGCAAGCCGGGGCATTGGCAAGGGAGTTGCGCTGGCGCTTGCCTCTGCGGGTGCGTCGGTCACCCTTGGCGCGCGGAGCGGCGGCGAGATAGCGGCCCTGGCCGAAACGATCAAGGCAGGGGGAGGTCAGGCCGAAGCCCTGCCGCTGGACGTACTTGATACTGACGGCACAGAGCAGGCCCTGTCTGCCCTGCCGGCCTTTGACATTCTGGTCAACAATGCCGGCACCAACCGGCCCAAGCCCCTGGCGCAGGTCACGGTGGCGGATTATGAAGCGGTAATGGACCTGAATCTGCGGGCGGCGATCTTTGTTGCCCGAACGGTTACCATGCGCATGGTCGAAGCGGGGATCGCCGGATCGGTGATCAACATATCCTCGCAGATGGGCCATGTGGGCGCGGCGGAGCGAACGCTCTACTGCGCCTCCAAATGGGCGCTGGAAGGTTTTACCAAATCGCTGGCAATCGAACTCGGCCCTAGCGGCATCCGGATCAATACCGTCTGCCCCACCTTCATCGAGACACCGATGACGGCACCCTTCTTGGAGAACGACACCTTCCGCAGCCAGGTGCTGTCCAAGATAAAGCTCGGGCGCCTGGGCCGGGTCGAAGACGTTACCGGTGCGGTGATTTACCTCGCCTCGGATGCATCCGCCATGGTGACGGGCAGCGCACTCATGGTCGATGGCGGCTGGACGGCCGGATGATCCGGTTACCGACCGGATCCCGGCGAATAAAGCGGCCGAGCGTGGAAGCAGCGCCATACCTCGAAGCGAATCTCCGAATGACAGGCAAAGCTCCGAGCCAAGCAGCCGTCATTGCCGCCCGAGCATCCGAACTCCAACTAGAGCGAAAGCGGTTTGATGGCGTTCGTGCCGGCAAAGGAGAATACCCGAGCCGCGATGTGACCATCGCGCCAGGGTTTCGACGATGAGGTCTGGCTTATCGGTCTTGCCCGACGGGCGGGCGCGGAAAAGACCGCCAAGCCGGATAAGATTCATGGCATTGACCGGATTACGCAAACCGCATCCAGCTGAAGATGAACAGCTCTGAACGCGAGAAACGCAAGGGGCCAGCCGGCATCGTTGTTAGAGCACCTTGCGGCGCAGCACGGCGTTGAACGACACCGAAATCCGCGGTTCGTCCATGAGATTGGGGTGGACGAGGTGAAACAGGAAACTCGGCCACAGGAACAGTTCTCCCGGCCTCGGCAGCCTCCGGTATTCGGGGTCGAACTGGCCGTCGCCGCGAACCGCGGTCATGTTGGCCTGTCCGCGCGGATCGAAGAAGCTGATCTCGCCCGGATTGAGGTCGGTGCGGTGGCGCGGCGCGTCGTTCTGGTCGGGTACTGCGACATAGTAGGTTCCCGACAGCCATGAATGCGGGTGGTTGTGCAGATTGTGGTAATCGCCGCGCCGGTTGATGTTGACCCAGGCCTGCAGGTCGATCTCCGGCCGATAGTCCAGCCCCGCTTCTGCCGCATAGTCCAGGACGGCCCGTTCGCAACACTGGCGCAGCCAGCCGATCGCGGGATGCTGCAGTTTGAACAGATCCTGCTCGAGGTAGCGGACGGTAAGATCCTCGGTGCGGACCTCCTCAGCCAGCAGGAATTCCGCCAGAACCCGGTTGGCGCTTCGAGCGCCCGGCAGTTCCAGCGCCATGAACAGGGTCGGCCAGAGGCTGAGGAATTGCGGCTTCACCCCTTCGGCCATCGTCGTCAATCCGGGTTTCGCGTGAAAACTGATCCGTCTAGCTTGGGCGAATTTGCGTTTGTGTCCAGCATTCTTTTTGCCCACTTCCGTGTCGCGGCAGCGGGGGGAAGCCGGGACGGCAGCCGCGCACGGAAGATACGCCCCTTGCCTCCGCCCTCGCCTTCGGCCAAAACGCCGCCACCATGCTGACGATTACCGACCTGTCACTGCGCGTCGCCGGACGCCTGCTGCTCGACAACGCTTCCGTCTCGCTGCCGGCGGGCGCGAAGGCGGGGCTTGTCGGCCGCAACGGCTCGGGCAAGACGACGCTGTTTCGCGCCATTGCCGGCGACCTGGCGCCGGAGACCGGTTCGGTGTTCATGCCCAGGGGCACGCGCATCGGCGGTGTGGCGCAGGAGGCGCCGGGCACCGGGGACGCGCTGATCGACATCGTGCTTGCCGCCGACAAGGAGCGCGCCGCGCTGCTGGCCGAAGCCGAGACGGCGACCGACGGCCACCGCATCGCCGAAATCCAGATGCGGCTTGCCGACATCGACGCCCATTCGGCTGAGGCGCGGGCGGCCTCGATCCTCGCCGGCCTCGGTTTCGACGAGCAGGCGCAAAAGCGTCCGGCCTCGTCGTTTTCGGGCGGCTGGCGCATGCGCGTGGCGCTCGCCTCGGTGCTGTTCTCGGAACCGGACCTGCTGCTGCTCGACGAGCCGACCAACTATCTCGATCTCGAGGGCACGCTGTGGTTGGAAACCTATCTGGCGCGCTATCCGCACACCGTGCTGCTGATCAGCCACGACCGCGATCTCCTGAACCGCGCCGTCTCGTCGATCGTGCACCTGCAGGCGGGAAAACTCTCCTTCTGGCGCGGCGGCTACGACCAGTTCGAGCGCCAGTATGCCGAGCGGGCCGAACTGGCCGAGAAGATGCGCGCCAAGCAGGACGCGCAGCGCAAGCACATGGAGGCCTTCGTCGAGCGCTTCCGCTACAAGGCGTCCAAGGCGCGCCAGGCGCAGTCGCGGCTGAAGGCGCTGGAACGCATGAGACCGATCGCCACCGCAATCAACGAACATGTGATGCCGATCCGCTTTCCGGATCCGGAAAAGCAGGTCGCCTCGCCCATCGTGGCGCTGCGCGACGTTGCCGTCGGCTACGCGCCGGGCAAACCGGTGCTGAGCGGATTGGACCTCAGGATCGACGCCGACGACCGCATCGCGCTGCTCGGCGCAAACGGCAACGGCAAGTCGACCTTCGCCAAGCTCGTCGCCGGCCGCCTGAAGGCCGAGAGCGGCGAGATGACGCTGGCGCCGAAGCTTTCGACCGCCTTCTTCGCCCAACACCAACTCGACGAATTGCGGCCGGGCGAAACCGCGATCGAACATGTGCGCCGGCTGCTGCCGCAGGCAGGCGAGGCTGTGGTGCGCAGCAAAGTGGCGCAGATGGGGCTTGCAACCGAGAAGATGGCGACGGCGGCGAAGAACCTGTCGGGCGGCGAGAAGGCACGGCTGTTGATGGGCCTGTCGGCGCTGCACGGCGCCAACCTGCTGATCCTCGACGAACCGACCAACCATCTCGACATCGACACGCGGGCGACGCTGATCGAGGCGCTGAACGCGTTTTCCGGCGCGGTGATCCTGATCAGCCACGACCGGCACCTGATCGAGGCGACGGCCGAACGGCTGTGGCTGGTGGCCGACGGAACGGTGGCGTCCTATGAGGGCGACCTTGCCGACTACCGCAAGCTCGTTACCGGCGGCACGAAGGCCAGGCGCAGCGAAGAACCGGGAAAGGCGCCCGAGCCCGCACAGACAAAGGCTGAGCAGCGCAAGTCCGGCGCGCAGCGGCGCGAGGCGCTGAAACCGCTGGCCAAAAAGATCAAGGAAACCGAGTCCTTGATGGAAAGGCTTCGCAAACGGATTCAGGCGATTGAGACGACACTTGCCGACCCGGCGCTCTACGAGAAGGACCCGGCACGATCGGGTGAACTGGCGAAGGAACGCACCGCCCTTGCCCGCAACCTCGAAGCGGCCGAACATGACTGGCTCGAGCTGACGGAATCCTACGAGGCGGAGGTGAGCGCATGAGCATCAACGTCGAGACACGCGGCGACATCACGGTCGTCACCATCGACCGGCCGGAAGCGCGCAACGCCGTCAATCCGGAGATGGCGAAAGCGCTGTTCGACGCCTTCGTCGCCTTCGGCAGGGACGACAGCCAGAAGGTCGCCGTGTTGACGGGCGTCACCGGCGCGTTCTGCGCCGGCTTCGACCTGAAGGCGGCGGCGGGCGGCATGGGCGGCGACTGGTTCGCCGAACACGATCTCGACGAGAGCTGGCGCGATCCGGCCGAGGACCAGCGCCCGGGGCCGATGGGACCGACGCGGCTGCTGCTGCCCAAGCCGGTGGTCGCCGCGATTTCCGGCCCGGCCGTCGCCGGCGGCATGGAACTGGCGCTATGGGCCGACATCCGAATCATGGAGTGCTCCGCCTATATGGGCGTCTATTGCCGGCGCTGGGGCGTGCCGCTGATCGACGGCGGCACGGTGCGCCTGCCGCGCATCGCCGGCCACGGCCGCGCCATGGACATGGTGCTCACCGGCAGGAGGGTCGACGCCGAAGAATGCCATGCCGCAGGGCTGGCCAACCGGCTCTGCGACGACGGACGAGCGCTGGAGACGGCGCTTGCCTATGCAGAGGAATTGACGCGCTTTCCGCAGGGCTGCATGCGCGCCGACCGCATGAGCGCTATCCGGCAATGGTCGCTCGGGCCGGCCGACGCGCTGCGCAGTGAATGGCGAAGCGCCAGCGCTATCGGCGCCGAAGGCCAGGCGGGCGCGGCCCGCTTCGCCGCCGGCAGGGGTCGCGGCGGCGATTTCGGCGAGATCTGAGCCCGTGTCCGGCGAGCGCGTCACCACGATCGGTTTCGATGCCGACGATACGCTGTGGCAGAACGAGCGCTTCTTCCGCATGACGCAGGAGCGTTTTACCGCCTATCTGAAGGACTTCGCCGACGCCGATCACCTGTCGGAACGGCTTCTGGAGGCGGAGAAACGCAATCTCGGCAAATACGGCTTCGGCATCAAGGGGTTCACCCTGTCGATGATCGAAACCGCGATCGAGGTCACCGAGGCGCGCGTGCCGGCTTCGACCATCGGCGCCATCCTTGAGGCCGGCCGCGACATGCTGGAACATCCCGTCGAGACGCTGCCGCATGCGCGCGAGGTGCTGGAGGAACTGACGGCCACGCACCGCGTCGTGCTGATCACCAAGGGGGATCTCTTCGACCAGGAGCGTAAGCTGGCGCAGTCGGGCCTGGGCGACTTCTTCGATGCCGTCGAGATCGTCTCCGACAAGACGCAGGCGACCTACGAGCAGATCTTCGCCCGCCATGGCGACGGCGCGGCGCGTGCGATGATGGTCGGCAATTCGCTCAAATCCGACGTCGTGCCGGCGATCGACGCCGGCGGCCATGGCGTGTTCGTGCCGCATGAACTGACCTGGGTGCTGGAAAAGGTACCGCCGCCCGTCGGTTCCGACCGTTATCACGAGATCGCCGACCTCGGCGAACTGCCGACGCTGATCGCGCAACTCGGCTGACGGCGGTGTTGCGGCGCGCGACCGCGCGTTGACTTGCCGGCGCCATCAACGCCATACAACCCGCCGGCCGACATGCGGCCAAGCCATTTCCAACCGGGAGCGACCATGAACAGACGCCCGCTCGGCCGTACCGGCCTGACCGTTTCGCAGCTCTGCCTTGGCACCATGACCTGGGGCAGCCAGAACAGCGAAGCCGAGGGCCACGAGCAGATGGATTTTGCCGTCGACCGCGGCATCGACTTCTTCGATACCGCCGAGATGTATCCGACGACGCCGCTGTCGCGCGACACTTTCGGCCGGACGGAGGAAATCATCGGCTCCTGGTTGCAGAAGTCGGGCAAGCGCGACAGGATCGTCCTCGCCACGAAGATCACCGGCGAGGGTTCGCCGATGGCGCGCGACGGCGCGCCGATCACGCCGGCGGCAATGCGGCAATCGGTCGAGGGCAGTTTGAGGCGGCTCAGGACCGACCATATCGACATCTACCAGCTCCACTGGCCCAATCGCGGCTCCTACCATTTTCGCAAATCGTGGACATTCGACCCGACGAAACAGGATACGGCGGTAACGCTTGCCGATATCGGCGAGGTGCTGGAAGAGGCGCAACGACTGGTCGAAGCCGGCAAGATCCGCCATATCGGCCTTTCCAACGAGAGCGCCTGGGGCGTGGCGCAATTCCTGCGCATCGCCTCGGAAAACAGCCTGCCGCGCGTCGTCACGATCCAGAACGAATATTCGCTGCTGCATCGCATCTTCGACCTCGATCTCGCCGAACTGTCGCATCACGAGGATGTCGGGCTTATGGCGTTCTCGCCGCTGGCGACGGGCATGCTGAGCGGCAAATATGCCGGCGGTAAAATTCCCGCCGGGTCGCGCCGCTCGATGCGGGAGGCGCTCAACGGCCGTTGGAACGACTATTCGATTGTCGCGCTCGACAAGTATCTGGCGGTGGCGGCGAAGCACGGCCTCGACCCGGCGCAGATGGCGCTCGCCTTCTGCTTGACGCGGCCGTTCATGACGGCGGCGATCATCGGCGCGACCTCGATGGAACAGCTCAAGACCGATATCGGCGCCGCCGATCTGACCTTGAGCGACGAAGTCATGGCCGACATACAGGCCGTCTACCGGGCACACCCGCTGACGATGTGATCAGTCCTCGCCGCCGGCTCTGCCCCAGCGTTGCCGTTGCGCCGCGCCGCGACGGCCGCGGATGAGCAGGACGATGAACCCGGCTGCGCCAATAGCCCATATGCCGTAGCCGAGGATCTGGACGGACGGGTTCCACTCGATGGCCGAGGCCTTGAGAATCATCTGGATGCGGTCAGGCACAAGCTTGCTCTCGCCCACGGGAGAGAAGGCGAATGTGTAGCGCTGCGTCCCGACCGGGTTGATGATGCCACCGGTCAACCGGATGACGGTACGCCCCGAATGCACGCTGTTTTCGCCGGGCGTGGAATGGATGAACTCCAGTTCCCTCGTGAACTCCCGCTCCGGTCCGCGCAACACGGTCAGCGACAGTTTCGCCGAGGCCATGACCGCGTTGAGGCGCGTGGATGTGTAGTAGTCGACGAGAATGCGAACCGGGTCCTCCTCGTCGCTCAGTTCCATCTCGACGGGCACGAAACCCGTCTCGGTCGAATAGACTTCGTACTGGCCGATGTCGTAGCCGCCGAGATTCTGCGCGGCGAACGGATAGGCGATCGCGAGAACCAGACCGATCAGCACGAGGATCAGGAAGAAAATCCGCATGTCGGCCTCCCGCCGCCGGGCTCACGAGGCGCCGTCACAGCGACAGCGGCAGTTCGAGGTGCTCGGCATACATCATGTCGCGGTGCCGCAGCAGCACCGGGTCGAGCGCCGCCTCGGTCCTGTCGTCAAGGACGCCGAAAGCGGTACCGCCGGTATCGTTCGGACGCTGCTCGGGCGGAAGCGGTTTGAACAGGGCCATGAAGGTGGCGCTGTAGACGTCGACCGCCGTCAGGCTGTCGCCGACATAGTATCGGCTGCCGGCCTCCTCCTGCGCGCGGAGGCGCGCGGCCAACATGGCGAGCAAGCCGACGACCCTGTCGTCATAGGCCTCGGCCTCTTCCGCGCGATAACCGTATTTCTTCGCCAGGTAGCGCGCGACCGGCTCGGCGAAGCCGTCCCCGCCGTTGAGGCCGGCGTGGACCAGTTGCAGGCGCCTGATCCAGCCGAGACCGCCCTCCCCGCACAATTCATGCGCCAGGCCGAAGACCAGCGCGCGGTCGGCGAGATCGGCGGGCAGCAGCGGCGGGCTCGGCGCCAGGCGCTCGGCAAGCAGCAGGATCTCGGACCAGCCCGAGCGCGGACGCTCGCCGTCGAGGAAGGCGACCGGTCCGCTGCGCTGGCCGGCCCAGGCCTTAAGCTTCTCGTCGCGATAGTCGAGGCGAACGGCAACCCAATCAAGTTTCTTGACGTGAAAGAAACCCTTGGCCGCCTCGCCCCAGGGGCTGGGCGTTCCGCCGACGACGATCATGCGCAGGCCGGGCCGCCCGATTGCCTCGTCCACGCTCACATATTCGAATGTCATTAGCGTTCCCCTGGATGTCAGGCGCCTCGACCGGCGCGAACGTCTGTCAGCCTCGCTTCCAGACCGAGAAAACATGGGCGATGCGGCGGTCCGGCCGTTCGACCACAAACAGGTTCTCGCGCTGCCGAACGAGACCGAACTCGGCAAACACGTCATATTCCGACGGCATCAGCGGCCAGGGAGGACCGTCATGGTCGGTGTTCTCGGCGCGCGTGCGGGCATAGACGAGCAGCCGGCCGCCCGGGGCGACGAGTGCGGCGATGCGTTCGGAGAAACGGCGGTGCAGCGGCGGCGGCACCGACTGGATCGTGTAGCACTCGTTGACGAGATCGAAGGCGGGCGGCCAGTCGGCGGGCAGATCGAGCAGGTTGGCTGCGCGGTAGTCCACCGCCGTCCCGGCAAAGCGCTCGCGGGCCCAGCCGATTGCCTTATCCGACAGGTCGAAAGCCATGGTCCGGTAGCCGGCGGCGGCGATCGCCTCGGCATTGTCGCCAAGGCCGCAGGCGATATCGACGGCGGTCCGGCCGCCGCCCGGATTGGCCGCCAGCCAATCGGCCAGTTCGGCCTTGGGCGCCAGGTCGGCCCATGGCACGGCGGCCGGATCGCCGTCGGCGGTGTCGTAGACGGTTTCGAAGAACCGCTTCCTGTCCGGATTGTCGGCGAGCAGTTCGCGGTCCAGAGGATTGATCCGCTGTTTCAGCGCCTCGCGGCGGGCGGCGAATTCGGCGGCATCGTCGTCGTTGTCGTTCACGCCTTGCGCTCCCAGCGACCCTGCGGCGTCTGCTGCCAGTAGGTCACCTCGTGGCCTTCGCCCTTCGCCGCCTTCCAGTGGCCGCGCGCCGCCTCGACCTGCTCGACGTCATGACCGTCGAACATGAACACGGCGCGCCGATAGGAGTCGAGCGCCGGCGGCGTTGCGTTGTCGACCAGGAAGCGGATGTCGGCGTTGTTGGGATTGCCCTCGCCGGCGGTCAGCAGCACCGGCTGATGCTCGGCGTGCTTCTCCTTGTCCGTGCCGTGGCCTACGAAGCTCTGCTCGCGATAGACCCACAGATGCGTGTCGAGCGCGTCGCGCCGCTCTTCGCTACCGGCCTGCACCACCACCCGCCAGCCGCGCTCGAGGCTCTTTTCCAGGAGCGGCGGTAACGCCGCTTCGAGCGTCGATTCGGTCAGGTGGTAGAACAGGATCTCGGTCACTTCATCGCTCGTAATTGTCCTTCACCAACCGGTCCAGCAGCCGTACGCCGTAACCCGAGCCCCAGGAGCGGTTGATCTCGTTCGTGACCGATCCCATCGCCGTTCCGGCGACGTCGATATGGGCCCAGGGCGTATCGTCGACGAAGCGCTTGAGGAACTGCGCGGCGGTGATGGCGCCGCCAAAGCGGCCGCCGATGTTCTTCATGTCGGCGTTCTTGGAATCGATCAGCTTGTCGTATTCCGGGCCAAGCGGCATGCGCCAGACAGTTTCGGCCGTCGCGACGCCAGCGGCGGCGATCTTGTCGGCCAGGTCGTCATCGTTGGAGAACAGGCCGGCATGGTTCTTGCCGAGCGCAATCATGATCGCGCCGGTCAACGTGGCCAGATCGATCATGATCTGCGGCTTGAACCGCTTCTTGCAGTACCAGAGCGCGTCGCAAAGCACGAGCCTGCCTTCCGCGTCGGTGTTAAGCACCTCGATCGTCTGGCCCGACATGGAGGTGACGATGTCGCCGGGCCGCTGCGCATTTCCGTCGGGCATGTTCTCGACCAGGCCGATGATCCCGACGACGTTGGCCTTGGCCTTGCGCGCCGCAACCGCGTGCATGGTGCCGATTACCGCGGCCGCGCCTCCCATGTCACCCTTCATGTCCTCCATGCCGGCGGCCGGCTTCATCGAGATGCCGCCGGTGTCGAAGACGACGCCCTTGCCGACGAGCGCCACCGGCTTGTCGGATTTCCGGCCACCGTTCCATTGCATGACCGCCAGGCGCGGCGGACGGACCGATCCCTGAGCGACGCCGAGCAACGCGCCCATGCCCAGCTTGCGCATCTCGCGTTCGGTCAGAATCTCCACCTTGACGCCGAGGCGCGTCAGGGCCTTGGCCTTGGCGGCGAACTCGACCGGACCGAGGATATTGGCCGGCTCGTTGACCAGGTCACGGGCAAGTTCCACGCCTCCGGCAACTGCCTCGACCTCGCTCATCAGACGCTTGGCCGTCGTGGCCGCGGAAGTGACGATGGTGAACCTGACACTGGCCGGCTTCTTGTCATCCTCGTCCTTCCTGGTCTTGTAGGTATCGAAACTGTATGCCCGCAACTGGATGCCGAGCGCCACGCCGGCCGCTTCCTCGGCCGAGGCCTTGCTGTCGGCCATGTCGAGGAAGACGACAACCTTCCTGGCGTTTCTGGCCGCGCTGCATATCTGGCCGCCAAGACGCAGCCAGAACTGCTCGTTGCGGCTGTCGGCTGCGCCCGTTCCCAGAACCAGAAGCCGGTCGGCGCCGGATCCCGCCGGAGCGAGAACTTCCAGCTTCGACGATTGCTTGCCGGAAAAATCGGCGATCCTGCCCGCTTTCCCGAGCACGTCTTCAGGATCGGCAACAGCGGCGCCCGTAGACAGGTTTCCGTCGGCGTCCCACAACACGACGGCCGTTCCGCCCTGCGGTTTCATCGATCGTGCGAAGGTGATTTCAGGTTTCATTGGCGTTGGCGCTCCGGTCGGTGGTCATGCATGTTTCTCGATTACGGCTCGTCTTGCGACGGTTGGTATTGCTGCATGGTTTAGAGGAAAACCCGTACAAGCCGGCGCGACGAATCGCCACCGGGCCATTGAATACGGTCAATCAATAGAGCATTAACCTCGTTTGTTCGCCCATTTTTAGCCAATCTGGCATTTCATGGAAACAGGGAAGGCGTGGTGCGGGCCGGGTCTGGAAACCCCTGGTCGTCTGCAAGTCTGGGACACCCTTTGAATCTGATCGAACGATACATATTCCGCAGGACGCTGGGCCTGTCCATGACGTCGTTGTTTGCGACGACCTTCATCGTGCTTACGACCCAGGTCCTGCTCTACGTCAACGTGCTGACCCAGTCGGGCCAGGCGTTGTCGTCTTTCCTCAAACTGGCATTGACGCTGACACCCGGCATGATGCTGATCGTCATGCCGTTCGCGCTCATTCTCGGCGCGTCGAACACGCTCAACCGGATGAACAACGATTCGGAACTGGCCGTGATGGAATCGGCCGGAGCAGGGCGCAAGTTCATCATCAAGCCGGTGCTGCTGCTCGCCGTCATCATGACGCTGGTCAGCCTGTTCATTGCGCAGATCGTCGAGCCCTGGGCCAATCGCGCACGTCGCGACCTGCTGGTCGCCGCGAGCGCCGACCTCATCCAGATCGCCATCCAGTCGGGTTCGTTCAGGCAACTGGAGGAAAATTTCATCGTCCAGGTCGCCGACCAGTATCCCGGCGGCGAACTTGGCGGCATCTTTCTGGTCGACCGCCGCGACGAAGCCGCCGAGTTCATCTACTATGCCAATCGTGGCAGGGTGATAAAAAGGAACGGCCGCAACCTGATCCTGATGAGCAACGGGCAGATACACCGCCGCAACGTCGAGACCGGAGACGTGTCGGTAATTTCGTTTGCTTCCTACGCGCTTGACATGTCGCGCTATGGACCGGGCAAGGGACCAGCGGTGTACCAGCCCAAGGAACGGAGCCTAACGGAACTTCTGAACCCCGATCCGAATGACTGGTTTGTCAAGAACCAGCCGCAGACGTTGCGCGCGGAACTGCACCAGCGCTTCTCCGACTGGCTCTATCCGATGAGCTTCGCACTGATCGCGATCTTCTTCGCCGGAACCGCCCGTGCCAACCGGCAGGAGCGGATATGGAGCGTGACGACGACCTTCTCGGTGGCCTTCGCGCTGCGTGGCCTGGGTTTCGTCGTGGCCGACAAGGCCGGCGACGGTCCGTTGCTCGCCGCCGCCTGCTATGCGCTGCCGCTCGGCTCGATTGCCATACTGTCCGTCCTGCTGGTTTCGGGCAGCGTCATCGCGGTGCCGCAGCGCATGCTCGAGCGCATCATCGCTATTGCGACCGCGATCGAGGCACGCCGCGCCGCGCTAGCGCTGAGGCTCTCCGGTCATCGCGGACATTCGCGGGGGGCAACCTGATGGGTCTAACGCTGTTCGGTTATTTCCTGCGGCGCTATCTGGTGATGACCGTGCAGATCTTCGCCGGACTGACGCTGCTCGCCTACATCATCGACCTGGCGGAACTGACCCGTCAGATGAGCGATGTGGGCAATTTCACCTTTCTCGACGGCATGATGCTGTCGGCGCTGAGAATCCCGCGCATCATCCAGACCGCCTTCCCGTTCATCATCCTGATCAGCGCCATGACGGCGCTGATGACATTCAACCGGCGTTACGAACTGGTTGTCGCCCGCTCGGCAGGCGTTTCGGCCTGGCAGTTCCTGGCGCCATTGTGCCTGGCAAGCCTGGTCGTCGGCATCGTCGCGTTGCTGGCCTTCAATCCGCTGGCCGCATGGACGTTCGCCAAGGCGGAGGAGCTGGAGGCCGGGTTCCGCGGCCGCACCGCTACCGTCAACACCGAACTGAGAATTCCCTGGCTGCGTCAGAAGACCGAGGAGGGAACGGCGATCATCGGCGCGGTCAACACGGCCGAACGCGGCCGGCTGCTGTTCAACGCCACGGTCATTCGCTTCGACGACGACGGCGCCATCCGCGACCGGCTCGACGCGGCGCGAGCCGAACTCGGCGACGGCGAATGGGTGTTGCGCGACGTCACCATCATCAAGGGCGCCGAGGAGCGCGAATCCGTCGCCGAGATGCGCCTCAAGTCAGGGTTGAGGCCCGAGCTCATCGAGGAGCAGCTGACGCTGCCCGAAGCAATCCCGTTTTTCGAGCTTCGCCGGAAGATCGAAGCGGCGCAGTCGTTCGGGCTGAGCGGAAACAAATTTCTCATGCAGTTTCATTCGCTTATTGCCACACCCATGTTGCTGGTGGCCATGACCCTGATCGCCGCGACGGTGTCGCTGCGATTCGCCCGTTTCGGCCAATCCGCGACCATGATTCTGGGTGGCATCTTGGCCGGCTTTCTGCTTTATGTCGTCACGGTGTTGGCGAAAGCGTTCGGCAGCGCGGGGTTTGTGCCGCCCATCGTCGCGGCCTGGACCCCGGTGGCAGTGGCCATGTTCTATGGGGTGACGTTCTTGTTGCACAAGGAGGACGGTTAGTGGGGGCGGCAGGCCGCCGGCACGGCTCGCGCACCGCACGCTATCTCGGAGCGGTCGCGGCGATTGCCCTGTGCGCGCAGGCAGCGCCTCCGTGTTTGCCCGCCCAGGCGCAGGAAGTCGGCGACCTTGCCGACGTGCCGGAAGGCGCCAAGCTGCTGCTGGAAGCCGACACGCTGGTCTATGACCGCGACAGCGACACGATCTCGGCGGTCGGCGGCGTCAGGATAGACTATGGCGGCAATCGCCTGGTCGCCGAACGGGTTACCTACTACCGTAGCACCGGCAAGCTGGTTGCCACCGGCAATGTCGAGATCGTCGACCGGCAGGGAACGCGAATCACGGCGACGGAGATCGACGTCACCGACGATTTCCGCGACGGCTTCGTCAACACGTTGCAAGTCGAAACCATCGACGAGACATTTTTCGGCGCCGAGAGCGCCGTGCGCGAAGGCGGTACGCTGACGACCTTCAACAACGGCGTCTACACCGCCTGCCGCCCGTGCGAGGAGAAGCCGGACAAGCCGCCGATTTGGCGAATCAAGGCGCAGAAGATCATCTGGAACGGTGACGAGAAGACGATCCGGTTCCACCAGGCGCGTTTCGAACTGTTCGGCCTGCCGATCGCCTATCTGCCGTATTTCCAGATTCCCGACCACACGGTGAAGCGCAAGACGGGCTTCCTGATACCGAACGCGCGTTACTCGAAGGAACTGGGCTTCGGCTTGACCACGCCGTTCTATATCGCGCTGGCGCCGACCTACGACCTGACTTTGCGACCGACATGGCTGTCGCGGCAAGGCTTCCTCGGCGAACTGGAGTGGCGCCAGCAGTTCGACAACGGCGCCTACAATCTGAAGATCGCCGGCATCAACCAGCGACAACCGGGAGCGTTCATCGGGCAGCCGGTCGACATGGCCGAAACCGCGCGCGGCATGATCGGCACGACAGGCCATTTCCGCATCAATCCGCGCTGGTCGTTCGGCTGGGACGTGCTGGTGCAAAGCGACAAGAATTTCTCCCGCACCTATGACATCAAAGGTTTTTCCGACCTCGTCCACCGTTCGGAAATCTATCTGACCGGCCTGCATGACCGGAACCTGTTCGATCTCCGTTTCATGCGGTTCCAGGTGCAGGAGGTGGTTCTGGACACCGCCCCCGGGGCAGTCAACGCCAAACAGCCATGGGTGCTGCCTTCGCTCGATTACCAGAAAACCCTCGACGAACCGGTGGCCGGCGGCGAACTGTCATTTGCCGTCAACACGCGCGAAATCTATCGCGAGACGGATCATTTCAGCGCCGGCGTGCCGGCGGTACGGGGCCTCGGCGGAACCAATGGCAGGGTAACGGCGGAAGCCGGATGGAAGAAAACGCTGATCACCGATGGCGGCCTGGTGATCACGCCGTCACTGCATGTCCGCGCTGACGGGATCCACAGCGACCCATCGGCCGTCGGCATCGGCAATATCGGAACCGTTGCCGGTGTTCTCGGCGTTCCCGCCAATATCCGCTCGTCCTATTTCAGGGGCATGGCGACGGCCGGCCTGGAAGTGCGCTATCCGGTTCTGTTCACGACCGGAAGTTCCAGCCACGTGATCGAGCCCATGGCGCAGCTCTTCGTGAGACCCGACGAGCGTTATGCCGGAACGCTCGGCATTCCCAACGAGGATGCGCAAAGCTTCGTGTTCGACGCATCCACCCTGTTCGAGCGCGACAAATATTCGGGCTATGACCGGATCGAGGGCGGCACGCGCGCCAATGTCGGCATCCGCTATTCGGGCTCATACGACAATGGCTGGAGCACCCATGCGCTGTTCGGCCAGTCCTATCACCTGGCCGGCGTCAACTCCTTCGCCACCGCCGATCTGGTTCACGCTGGAGCCAGTTCTGGCCTGGAAACCAGCGTTTCGGACTATGTCGCCATGGCTGGCGCCGTCTCGCCCGGAGGGTTTTCGGCGTCGGTGAGCGGGCGGTTCGACGAGCGGACATTCGCGCTGCGTCGCGGCGAGGTGAAAATGGCCTATGCCGGCCGGCCGGTAACGCTGTCCGGCGGCTACACCTACATCCAGGCGCAACCGCTTTACGGTTTCCCGATCAACCGCCAGGAGGTCAAGGGAGCCGCCACCGTCTGGTTCGACAGCAATTGGCGCATGTTCGGTTCGGGCACCTACGACCTGGTGACCAAGCAGTTCGTCAACGGCCGGCTCGGCCTCGGTTACGACGACGAGTGCTTCTCCTATTCGCTGTTCGTGACGGAGACGCGCTCCGTGCTTGGCACCAAGCCGCCGGAGCGAACGATCGGCTTCAACGTAAAGCTTCGCACGCTCGGCGACTTCGGCGCGGATACCGGCGAGTTCAACAACGACAACTGATCGCGGCGAGCCTTGCTTTCGCCGCATCGCCGGGGCATGGACTGCGCGAGACCAACATGCGAAACAGTATCAGTTTCCAGACTGCACCCGATGGAGGACAATCGCCATGACCGCCTACGGCGTCCGCCACCTGTTGATAGCAGCCCTGTTCACCGTCATTGCCGCGTCCGTGGCCGGAACTCCGGACACCGCCATGGCAACCGAGATCAAATATGTGGTCAACGGCGTTCCGGTAACGAGCTATGATATCGCCCGACGTACGGCGTTTCTGCGCCTGCAACGGCGCAAGGGCAACGTTCGCGAACTTGCCACGCAGGAGATGATCGACCAGGCATTGCGCAATGTCGAGATCAAGCGGCTGCGCATCAACATATCCGATGCCGCAGTCGACCAGTCCTACGCCAACTTCGCCAGGTCCAACAGGCTGTCGATTTCCCAGCTCAACCAGGTGCTTGGGCAGTCGGGCGTGACCAAGCGCCATTTCAAGGATTTCATCCGCGCGCAAATGGGCTGGAGCCAGGCGCTCGGCGCCCGATTCCGTTCCTCCGGCGGCTTGAGCGAACAGGATGTGGTCAAACGCATGCTGCAGCAGGGCGGCGAGAAACCGACGGCAACGGAATACATGCTGCAGCAGGTAATCTTCGTCGTGCCCTCCGCCGAACGCAAATCGCTTCTCAGCAAGCGCAAGCGTGAAGCCGAGGCGATGCGCAACCGCTTCAACGGCTGCAATACGACGCGTGAATTCGCCAAGGGGCTGATCGACGTTACCGTGCGCGATCTCGGCCGTGTCCTGGAGCCGGAACTGCCACCGGATTGGGAAAAGACGATCAAGGCCGCCAAGGCCGGATCGGCGACGCCTGTCAAGGTCACCGATCGCGGCGTCGAATTCATTGGCATCTGCAGCGCGCGCGAAGTTTCGGACGACCGAGTCGCGCAGATGATTTTCCAGAGTGAAGGCGCCACCAATGAGAAGGCCGAGGAACTGAGCAAGAAGTACATGGCCGAGCTCAAGGCCAAGGCTCGGATCCAGAAGCGCTGACGCCCCTGCCCCGGCGGAGCAAAGCAGGTGAACGGCGCGTTGGCCCTTACATCGGGTGATCCTGGCGGTATCGGCCTCGATATCGCCATCGATGCCTGGCTGCGTCGCCGCGAAGACCGTATCCCGCCGTTTTTCCTGCTCGCATCCCCGCAAGCAGTCGAGGCGCGCGCCGCCGTGCTTGGAAAGCGCGTCGAGCTCGCGGAGGTTACGGCGGCCGAAGCGGTGGCCCGTTTCGACCGCGCCCTACCTCTCATGCCGCTGGATGCGCCGCAATCGACCATATGCGGCCGCTCCGACCCGGCCAACGCCGCTTCGGTTGTCGAGGCGATCGACCGGGCCGTGGCAATGACGCTTTCCGGCGACGCCGGCGCGGTGGTGACGCTGCCGATCGCCAAGAAACCGCTGCACGAAGCCGGTTTCGCCTTCCCCGGTCATACCGAATATCTCGCGCACCTCGCCGGCCGCCATCAAGGCCGCGAGCCAAGACCGGTGATGATGCTGGCCGGTTCCGTGCTGCGTGCGGTGCCGGTGACTATCCATGTGGCGCTTGCGGAGGTTCCGGGCCTTCTGACGCGCGAACTCATCATCGAGACCTGCCGGATTGCCGCCACCGACCTGAAAAACCGCTTCGGCATCTCCCGGCCACGGCTCGCGGTCGCAGGCCTCAATCCGCATGCGGGCGAAGGCGGTGCCTTCGGACGCGAGGAGGAATCGATTATCGCACCCGCCCTGGAGACGCTGCGGGCCGAAGGAATCGCCGTTTCCGGTCCGCTGCCCGCCGATACGATGTTCCACGCCAGCGCGCGCCGGACCTATGACGCGGCGATCTGCATGTATCATGACCAGGCGCTGATCCCGGCGAAGGCGCTGGATTTCGAGCATACCGTCAACGTGACACTCGGCCTGCCCTTCATCCGCACTTCACCCGATCACGGCACGGCGTTCGACCTCGCCGGCAGCGGCAGGGCGAGCCCGTCAAGCCTGATCGCCGCGTTGCGCCTTGCCGCCGAACTTGCGACGCGCAGCACTGTGGACACGCGGCAGTGAGCATCGACGGCCTGCCGCCGCTGCGCGAGGTGATCGCGCATCACGGCATCGCCGCCAGGAAGTCACTGGGACAGAACTTCCTGCTCGACCTGAACCTGACCGGCAGGATCGCGCGGGCGGCGGGTGATCTGTCCGGCTCGACGGTGATCGAAGTCGGTCCCGGCCCGGGCGGACTGACGCGGGCACTGCTTGCCAACGGCGCGGCGAAGGTTGTCGCCGTCGAGCGCGACCAACGCTGCATCGGCGCGCTGGAGGAAATCGCAGCCGCCTGGCCCGGCCGGCTGGAAATCATCATGGATGACGCGCTCGAACTCGATTTCGCGCGACTGGCACCGGACGCGCGCAGGCGGCGCATCGTCGCCAACCTGCCCTACAATATCGGCACCGAGCTGTTGCTGCGCTGGCTGACGGTGCCGGACTGGCCGCCCTTCTTCGCGTCGATGACGCTGATGTTCCAGCGCGAGGTTGCCGAGCGGATCGTGGCCGCGCCGGGCGATGGCGCCTATGGCCGGCTCGGCGTACTGGCCGGTTGGCGCACGGAAGCCAAAAAGATATTCGATGTGCCGCGCCAGGCGTTCTCGCCACCGCCAAAGGTCACGTCGTCGGTGGTGCATCTGACGCCGAGGCCCGAACCGCTGCCAACCGATCTCGGCAGGCTGGAGCGGGTCACCAGGGCCGCATTCGGACAGCGGCGCAAGATGCTGCGCCAGAGCCTCAAGCCACTCGGCGGCGAGGCGTTGCTGAACAGGGCTGGGATCGAACCGCAACGTCGCGCCGAAACGCTGTCGGTGGCGGAGTTCGTGCGCCTGGCAAACATGCTCTGAGCGTGTTCAGTCGAGCCGCTCGCTCAGCATCGTCTCGACATAGTCGAACAGGCCGGGCCGCCGGTTGCGCTTCAACCGCTCGGCCTGGACGATGGCGCGCACGGCGGCAAATGCGCGGTCGAGATCGTCATTGATGACGACATAGTCGTAGTTCTGCCACTGCCGGATCTCGAGCCGGGCGTTGTCGAGCCGGGTTTCGATCGTCTTTTCGGAGTCCTCGGCGCGACGAATGAGCCTGGCTTTCAACTCGCGCATGGACGGCGGCAGGATGAAAACCGAAACGACGTCGGCGCGCATCTTCTCCTTGAGCTGGTCGGCGCCCTGCCAGTCGATGTCGAACAGCATGTCGCGACCGTCGGCCATGGCGCGCTCGGCCGGTTCGCGCGGCGTGCCGTAATAGTTGCCGTGCACTTCGGCCCATTCGAGCAGGGAATCGGTGTCGCGCAGGTTCTCGAATTCGCGCGTGGAGGTGAAATGATAATGCACGCCGTCGATCTCGCTGGCCCGGCGCTGCCGCGTGGTCACGCTGATCGACAACTCGAGCGAGCCGTCGCTTTCCAGCAGGTTGCGGGCGATCGTCGACTTGCCGGCGCCGGACGGCGAGGACAGAACCAGCATCAGGCCGCGCCTGGCGATGGTGGCGGAGGGCAATCTGCCGGTCATCTCGTCTTACCGTTTTCCGTCAACAAACACCGCCTCAAGGCTCCTATTCCAAATTCTGCACCTGCTCGCGGAACTGGTCGACCACCGCCTTCAGTTCCAGCCCGATCGTGGTAATCGCCGCCGCATTCGATTTCGAGCACAGTGTATTCGATTCGCGATTGAATTCCTGCGCAAGAAAATCGAGCTTGCGACCGACGGCCGTGTCGCCGGAGAGCAGGTTGCGCGCCGAGGCGACATGCGCCTTCAGCCGGTCGATCTCCTCGCGGATGTCGGCCTTGGCGGCCAGGAAAACCGCTTCCTGGTAGAGCCGTCCCTCGTCGAGCGCGGTATCCTCGAGCAGCGGTGCGATCTGCATCTGCAGCCGTTCGCGGATCGCCACAGCTTCGCGCGACGGATCGTCCTCGGCCGCCTCCGTCAGCGCTTCGATTTTCGACACATGGTCAAGCAGGATTTTCACCAGCGCTGAACCTTCCTCGCTTCGGGCGCCCTGAAGATCGGCGAGCGCGGCCTCGAAACCGGCGAGGATCTCGGCATCGAGGGCGGCAACCGCCTCCTCGTCATCCTCCACGCCCGGCGCCTCCAGCACGCCGCGCAAGGCCAGCAGGCCGTCGGCGCTGGCCGGCCGGCAACCGAACTGCGCTTCCAGACGCTTGGCCAAGCCGGCGACATCCTTCAGAAACTCCTCGTTGACCACCGGCGTCGCCACGGCGGCGCGGCGCGACAGCGCCAGCGAGGCGAAGATGCTGCCACGGGTGAAACACCGCTGGACTGCCTTGCGTACCGGCTGTTCGAGGCGCTCGTAGCCGGGCGGCAGGCGCAAGCGGATATCGGCGGACTTGCCGTTGACCGATTTCAGCTCCCAGACGATCTGGGTATCGCCATGGGTGCGGCTGGAGCGCGCAAACCCGGTCATGCTTTGCAGTGACATCCGGTCCCCCATCCTTGCAGTTCCCCGTGCGGCCGAACGGCGCCGGTTACTCCGAAACGGCCTGCCCGCCCGCCTCCTCTCCGGCGTCCTGCCGCTTGCGCCGTTCGGCCTCGATGGCGCGCCAGCGGGCGACGTTCTCGTTGTGCTCCTCCAGAGTCTTGGAAAAGACGTGGCCGCCAGTACCGTCGGCGACGAAATAGAGCTCGTCGGTCTGCGATGGATTGGCCACGGCCTCCAGCGCGGCGCGACCCGGATTGGCGATCGGCGTCGGCGGCAGCCCGTCGATGACATAGGTGTTGTACGGCGTCGGCTTGTCGAGGTCGGAGCGGAAGATCGGCCGGTCGGACGGCTTGCCCTCGCCGCCGAACAGACCGTAGACGATGGTCGGATCGGATTGCAGGCGCATGCCCTTGCGCAGCCTGTTGATGAACACGCCGGCAACGCGCGTGCGTTCGTCGGCCCGGCCGGTTTCCTTTTCCACGATCGAAGCCAGGGTCACGAACTCGTTGATGTCCTTGAGCGGTAAGTCGTCACGGCGCCGATCCCAGATGGACTGGACCAGCCGCTTCTGGTCCTTGGCCATCTTGTCGATGATCTCGGCGCGGGTGGTACCGCGCGCAAAGCGCTGCGTGTCGGCCACGAGCCAGCCCTCGGACGGCACCTTCACGGGCATGTCGCCGACCAGTTCTGCATGTTCGGCGACGCGTTTGAGCGCCTGGGTGACCGTCAAGCCCTCGGGAATGGTCAGCGAATAGAGCACCGACTTGCCGCTGACCAGCGTGTCCATGATGTCGCGCATCGAGGCACCGGCCTTGATCTCGTACTCGCCGGCCTTCAATCGGGCGGAATTTCCATAGGCGCGCACGCCGATCTGGAAGATGCGGGCGTTTGAGATCATGCCGCGGCGGACCAGCAGTTCGGCGATATCGCGCAGGCCGCTCGACTGCTTGACCATTACGGTGGAGGTGTTGCCCAGCGGGCCGGCGGATTCGAACTCGCGCTTGCCGAAATAGAACATCAACCCCGCGGCGATCAGCGCGAAAATGACCAGCGACATCACGAAGTTCATGAATACGACGAAGCGGTTGCGCGACTGGCGCGAACGCCGTGGCGGCGGCGTTCCGGCCTCGGGGCGCAATGCTTCGCTTGCCGATTTGGGTACGATGACGCGGGGTGTTGCGGGCCGTTGCCCGAATTCGGAACCGCTATCCGAATGATCGTTCATGCTCACCCGTTTCCGTTCTTCGCCCCTGTGCGCCGAATCCGCTCCGACGGCGCCGAAACTGTTTCCGCGATGATTATGGCGAAACGGCGATAATCCGGTCGTGCCGACATGGCCGCCGGATCAGCCGTTGTAGCGCTGCAGGATCAGCGATGCGTTGGTGCCACCGAAGCCGAACGAGTTGGACAGCGCCACGTCGATCGTGCGCTCACGCGGCTTGTTGGGCACCAGGTCGATCGCCGTTTCGGTCGCCGGATTGTCGAGATTAATGGTCGCCGGCGCAATGTTGTCACGGATGGCAAGCGCGGAGAAGATCGCCTCGGCGGCGCCGGCAGCGCCCAGCAAGTGGCCGATGGACGACTTGGTCGACGACATGGAGATTTTCGACGCCGCGTTGCCGACGACGCGTTCCACCGCGCCGAGCTCGATCGTATCCGCCATGGTCGAGGTGCCGTGGGCGTTGATGTAGTCGATATCGGCCGGCGACAGGCCGGCGCGCTTGATCGCCGCGGTCATGCAGCGATAGGCGCCGTCGCCATCCTCAGACGGCGCGGTGATGTGGTAGGCATCGCCCGACAGGCCGTAGCCGACCACTTCGGCATAGATCCTAGCGCCGCGCGCCTTGGCGTGTTCGAGCTCTTCGAGAACCACAACGCCGGCGCCTTCGCCCATGACGAAGCCGTCGCGGTCCCGGTCGTAGGGGCGCGAAGCCCTTTCCGGTGCGTCGTTGTAAGCCGTCGACAGGGCCTTGCAGGCGGCAAATCCCGCCAGCGACAGCCGGTTGATCGGCGCCTCGGCGCCGCCGGCCAGCATGACGTCGGCATCGCCGAATATGATCAGCCGCGCCGCGTCGCCGATGGCGTGCGCGCCGGTCGAGCAGGCGGTCACCACCGCGTGGTTCGGACCCTTCAGGCCGTGGCGGATCGAGACCTGGCCGGAGACGAGGTTGATGATGTTGCCGGGAATGAAGAACGGCGAGATACGGCGCGGGCCGCGCTCCTTGAGGATGATCGCGTTTTCGGCAATGCCGTCGATGCCGCCGATGCCCGAGCCGATGAGAACGCCCGTGGCGTTCTGCTCGTCGGCCGTTTTCGGCTCCCAGCCGGAATCCTTCAGCGCCTCGTCGGCCGCGGCGATGCCGTAGATGATGTAATCGCCGACCTTGCGCTGGTCCTTGGGCTCAAGAACATTGTCGGGATTGAAGGTATGATCGCCGCCATCGCCGCGCGGCATGACATTGGCGATCTTGCAGGCGAGGTCGTCGGTCTGGAAATGCTCGATCCTGCCCGCGGCGC
Source organism: Rhizobiaceae bacterium (assembly GCA_041397625.1). Classification (GTDB taxonomy): domain Bacteria; phylum Pseudomonadota; class Alphaproteobacteria; order Rhizobiales; family Rhizobiaceae; genus JAWKWH01. Next base: position 1,278,973 of record JAWKWH010000001.1, on the reverse strand, counting down.
TTCTGCCGGACAGCAATTCCTTCCACGCATGCTCCACGCCTACGCCATAGGGCGAGACGAGGCCCATGCCGGTTATGACGACACGCCTCATCGCATGGTTCTCCGGCAATTCGGCTCACGCGGGTGACCAGACCCGCAAACGGGGATCAGGCGGCGGCCTTGTCGATGAACTTGATCGCGTCGCCAACGGTCAGGATCGTCTCGGCGGCATCATCGGGGATCTCCACGCCGAACTCCTCCTCGAACGCCATGACCAACTCGACGGTGTCGAGACTGTCGGCACCCAGATCGTCGATGAAGCTAGCCTGCTCGCTGACCTTGTCGGCCTCTACGCCAAGATGCTCGATGACGATCTTCTTGACCCGTTCCGCGGTATCGCTCATGTGGAAATCCTCGACTCCGTTTTTGCCTGCCTTGGTTAGCGGCAGCATCACCGCTAATCAAGCCGAAAGATAATTGGTCAGTACCGCCCTACCGGCACTCCGGCCAACGCCCCGGCGCGCCGCTTATCACGGGAAAGGTGGGCAGGCCAAGGTCAAAATGCGCCATGTGGATATGTCGGGAACGCGACGCCGGCCGGCATTCGGCCCCCCGTCGGGTCAGATCATCGCCATGCCGCCGTTGACGTGCAGCGTCTGGCCGGTGACGTAGGAAGCCTCATCCGACGCCAGGAAGGCGGCGGCGGCGGCGACCTCCGATGCGTCGCCCATGCGCCGCGCCGGGATGGCGCCCATGATCGCCTCCTTCTGCTTGTCGTTGAGTTTTTCGGTCATGGCCGACTGGATGAAACCCGGCGCGATACAGTTGACCGTAATACCGCGCGAAGCGACTTCCTGGGCGAGCGACTTGGAAAAGCCGATCATTCCGGCCTTCGACGCGCAATAGTTGGCCTGGCCGGGATTGCCGGTTACGCCGACGACGGAGGTGATGTTGATGATGCGGCCATGGCGACGGCGCATCATCGGATGGGTCAGTTCGCGCGTCAGGATGAACGCCGCGGTCAGGTTGACCTCGATCACCGCGTCCCAGTCGGCCTCGGACATGCGAACAAACAGGCCGTCCTTGGTAATCCCGGCATTGTTGACGAGGATGTCGACGCCCTCCATTTCCTCCGCGGCCTTCGCCGCCAGCGCCCTGACCTCGTCGCGGTTGGAGAGATTGGCAGGCAGCAGCACAGTGCGATCGCCGAGCTCGGCGGCCAGTTCCTCCAGCCGGCCAACGCGGGTGCCGTGCAGGCCGACGGTCGCGCCCCGGGCGTGAAGCACGCGGGCAATGGCCTCGCCGATGCCGCCGGACGCGCCGGTAACCAGCGCCTTTTTACCTGTCAGATCAAACATTTGCGTTTCCTCGCTAAATGGTTTCGGCGCCGGCCTCAGGCCAGCGCCGCCAACGCCGCCTCGACATCGGCAGGCGAACCGACCGACGTGTTCGAAAGGTCGCGGTCGATACGCCGCGCCAGCCCGCTCAGCACCTTGCCGGCGCCGATTTCGTACAGCGCGGTTGCACCATTGGCGGCAAACCACTCGACGGTCTCGCGCCAGCGCACGCGCCCGGTCACCTGTTCGACCAGGCGAGCGGCTATGTCGGCCGGATCGGTGATCGGCGCTGCCAGCACATTGGCGATGACGGGCACCACGGGCGCGCGCATCTCGACGCCGGCAAGCGCCTCGCGCATCGCCTCGGCCGCCGGCGCCATCAGTTCGGAATGGAACGGCGCCGAGACCGGCAACATCAGCGCGCGCTTGGCGCCCTTATCGGTGCACAACGCAGCGGCGCGCTCCACTCCACCCTTGCGGCCGGAAATGACCAACTGGCCGCCGCCATTGTCATTGGCGACCTGGCAGTCGCCCGCCTCGGCGCAAGCCTGTTCGACATCGACCTGTTCGAGCCCGATGATCGCCGCCATGGCGCCTTCGCCCACCGGCACGGCGCCCTGCATGGCGTTGCCGCGGATGCGCAGCAGCCTGGCCGTATCGGCGACGGAAAACACGCCGGCGGCGCACAGCGCCGAATATTCGCCCAGCGAATGACCCGCAACCCAGGAGACGCGCTCCGACAAGCTGAAACCCCGCGCTTCCATGGCCCGCATCGCGGCCATCGACACCGCCATCAGCGCCGGCTGGGCGTTGGCGGTGAGCGTCAGCTGGTCCTCCGGACCTTCCCAGATCAGCCGCGAGAGCTTTTCTCCAAGCGCATCGTCGACTTCTTCGAAGACGCCGGCCGCCTCGGGAAACGCCTCGGCGAGTTCCCTGCCCATGCCGACCGCCTGGCTACCCTGTCCGGGAAATGTGAACGCTATCGCCATCGTACCGGCAACCCCCTGTTTTTCAGGCGCATGCGCGCCGTGTCCGCCGTGCGTGGTGGCGCAGAACGCACGCTTTCGTCAAGTACCGGCGGGGTTGCACCTGTTTACGGGCACGGGGAGCTTACGTTACGTCGTCACACCCGGGACATAATTCGGCGACAGAATGTCCGGTGAAGAAGCGTGACTTGGCGGTACTTGTGCCGCGATCTGATTGCCCGGCCAGGCGAACAATTGTCGCAAAGATACGGCCGCAGACAATCAGCTTTGGTTTTCAGTCATTTACTATCTTTGGTGATTTCAGTTTCAAAGGAAGCGTTTGTCGATTATTAAAACATTAAGAAATCCTTAATCCGCATTAACCGAACCGGATTTGGGTAACGGAGTACCAGAGTTATGAGTTTTGTGAGCTATCTGAAACGCCAGTCCGAGGGTGATGATCCGTTTCTTGGCCTGGAAAGCGACATGAGCGCGGAACTCGAAAAGGAGTTCGCCGCCGAGGCCGTTCCCAACCGTTCCATGGCTGAAACCGATGTCGGCGCGACCGAAGCCGCCAATGCGGCCCGGCCAACGGAAGCAACCGTTTCAGACGAGCCAAAGCCGGCGACCGGCACCGGCGATCGGCTGACCTCGAACTCGAAGAGATTTCTGACCGGGCTGGACACGTTCGAAGCCCAGTTCAAGGACGCGCAGACCGATCTGAAAGACCTCAGCGAGAAGGTCGCAAGCCTGGCGGTCACGCAGCATCTGACCCGCGATTTCCTTAATCTCATGCAGGCAAGCATCTACGGCGCCAACGAAATGGAGCTCAGCAACAAGGACCTCGTGGCGAAGAACCGCGCGCTGACCTCGCAACTCGACAGCGTCCGTTCGCTCAATTCGCAGCTCAAGATGGGCCTTGAGGAGTTGCAACGACGCGAAACCAAGCTGCAGCAGCAGCGCGAAGTGCTGCGCTCGGCGCTGACCACCGCCAACGAGGAACTGACCGAGGTGCGCAAGGAGGCTTCCGAAAGCGACAGCGAGCTTTCCGACATGCGCCGCGAACTCGCCGCCAAGACATCGATGTCGGAGAAGCTCTCGCGCGACAACGAGCTGATCCGCGAGAAGCACATCAACCTGTCGGTCGACCTCGATGCCGCACTGAAATCGGCAAGCGAACTGCGGCGCAAGCACGACGAGCTGTCGACCAATCTGAAAGGCACATCGGCGGAGCTTTCTGAGGCGCTCGAGCAGTTGGGCGAGGCACGCAAGGACATCTCTCGCTTGCAGCGCGAACTCGACTCGAAGTCGTCCCAGCTTTCGGAACTGTCCGACTCGCTGCGCGCCGCCGAGTACGAGCGCGACGAAGCGGTCAACCGCTACAAGTCGGAGATCCAGACGGCACGCAGCGAAAACAGCAATCTGGAAAACCGCTTCCAGGCCGCTTCGCGCGAACAGACCAAGGCTACCGAGGAACTGATCGCCATCAAACTGAAGCTCAACGACGCGATCTCGGAAAAGCGCGTGACGGACGAGAAACTTGCCGCTCTCACCAAGGAGATCGAGGAAGAGCGCCGCGAACACTCGCAGGTCAACACGCAATTGTCGGAGCTGAAGCTCGAGCGGGCGTCGGAACGCGTGGTGATCGACACGGCCCAGCAGCAGTTGCGCGAACAGCAGGATGAGGCCACCAGGCTGCGCGCCGAGATCAAGCGGCTTCTGCCCTATGAGCGCCTCTACAGGCTAAAGAAGGAAGAATTGCAGTGTGCCGCAGACATGGATCAGGCCGAGGAACAGAACGCCGCGGAGGCCGAAATAAGGGCCGCTGACGAGGCGATGGCCGGAGCCAACAAGCCGTCCGCTACCGGGGCGCCGGCAAAGGCGGCCGCCTCGGCGGAAACGGCCAAGAAGACAAAGGCGTCCGGCAAGGCCACGAAAGCCGCCTGACCGGGCAAGCAGCAAGCGCCATCAAAACAAAGAAGGCCGGCGTCCACGGATGCCGGCCTTTTTCGATGCCCGTTTTCTCAGTTGGTGCAGCGGATGCGCCGGAAACCATCGCATGTCGGCAGGTTGCAAATCTGCCCCGACGAAATGATGCGCGTGTAACCGATATTGTTGGCCTTGGTCCAACTCGACGCCCGGTTGTAGCCCTTGCTCTGACAATAAGCCCTCGCCGCCGGCCGGCCGCACTGGTTTGCCCAGACCCGGCACCAGTCAAGCCGCACACCGCCGACCTTGGGGTTGTGGAAGGTTTGGGCCTGGGGAACCGAGCATTGCGCCAGCAGGCTGTCGCGGACATTGCGCTCGTGATTGGAGGCGGATGTCTCGGCGATCAGACACCAGGCGAAATGAGCGGCGTAGTCGCCGCTCCAGCGCGGTCCGCCAAAGCCGCAACCAAGACTGAGGTTGCGCTGAAACTGCTGCACCGCCTTGGCCGCATAGCTCGCACAGGCGCCAGGACTGCCGGCCGATGCCGGAACGATCGCCAGCGCCGCGATGGCGGCCAGCCCGGCCGCCGTCCATTTCAGTACCGCTCTCATCCTATTCCTCCCAGAAAGCTCATCGGCGGTTTGCGGCCGCCAACCAGAACCATAACACGGTCGCCTGGTATTTGTTATCGTTTTGAAAGAGCGGTAAAATTCGGTAGCCCATCAGGGAGCCGACCGGCATGGGCCGGCGCCTGGACATTGCGACCGCGCTCGCCGGCAAATCCTCGACGCCCCGGCCGGAAATGCGCAGGTTTCTTCCCGCCGGGCGCCAATCGGCCGCGCCCTCTTGCACTGCACAAGAAAACGCGTATAAGCACGCATCTTCTGCCGGTCCTGCTGGGGGCTGAACGGAGGAGCGGGTGCGTTTGCAGCCGTTGCGAAGCCAGAAGGACTTCCGCCTCCCCGTGTCTCCGCTCTCGACCGCTTGACAACGCGCCTTTCTTCGCAAGCCCAACGGGCCATGAAAGTCGCAGAGGCTTAGCCGCTGGCCTGGCAGGAACGGTTGAAACGAAGAAAGGCAAATTGCCAAATGGCTCTATACGAACACGTGTTTCTGGCCCGCCAGGACCTTTCGGCGGCCCAGGTGGAAGAACTTGTCGGACAGTACAAGGGCGTCATCGAAGCCGGCGGCGGCTCCGTCGGTCGGGTCGAGAACTGGGGACTGAAGTCGCTCACCTATCGCATCAACAAGAACCGCAAGGCGCATTTCACCTTGATGGACGTCGATGCGCCGCCGGCCGCCGTCAGCGAGATGGAGCGGCAGATGCGGCTTTCCGAAGACGTGCTGCGCTACATGACCGTCAAGGTCGACGCGCACGAGGAAGGCCCCTCGGCGATGATGCAGAAGCGCGACGACCGCGGTCCGCGCGGTGACCGCGGCCCCCGCCGCGACCGTGACGACCGTGGCCCGCGCCGCGACCGCGACGACCGGCCCGCCCGCAACGACGACGGCAAGAAGGGAGACGAATAATGGTCGATATCAACCAGATTCCGACGCGCCGGCCCTTTCATCGCCGCCGCAAGACCTGCCCGTTCTCCGGCGCCAACGCGCCCAAGATCGACTACAAGGACGTACGGCTGCTGCAGCGCTACATTTCCGAGCGCGGCAAGATCGTGCCGTCGCGCATCACCGCCGTCAGCCAGAAGAAGCAGCGCGAGCTCGCCAAGGCGATCAAGCGCGCCCGCTTCCTCGGCCTGCTGCCCTACGTGGTGAAATAAGGTTCCTGCCGGGGCGCGAGACGATCGCGACCCGGCCCTGCACACCGGCGGCGGGCGCCGGCGGCAGGTCGCTTTCAAGGCCCGCAAGTTGGGGCGCCGTCATTTCCCGGCGCCTCTAACTGCCATCGGCAGGACAGCGCCCGGATACGGCTCACGCCGGCTGCTTCCCGCCATCGATCACATCGACCGTTCAGATTGTGAACGGGACAACGCAAGGAAGCAGACCATGGATGTCATTCTTCTGGAACGCATCGCCAATCTCGGCCATCTCGGAGACACCGTGAAGGTCAAGGACGGCTATGCCCGCAACTACCTGCTGCCGCAGGGCAAGGCGTTGCGCGCCAACGACGCCAATTTGGCAAAGTTCGAGGCGCAGCGCGCCGACCTCGAGGCACGCAACAACGAGCGCAAGACCGCGGCCGAGGGCATCGCCTCCGGCCTCGACGGCAAGGATTTCGTCGTGGTGCGCTCGGCCGGCGAAACCGGACAGCTTTACGGTTCGGTGTCGACCCGCGACATCGCCGACCTGGTAACCGCCGAAGGGTTCTCCATCAACAAGAACCAGGTCGAGCTCAAAATGCCGATCAAGACCATCGGCATCACCACGGTGGCGATTTCGCTGCATCCGGAGGTGCAGGTGTCGATTACGGTCAACGTTGCCCGTTCGGCCGACGAAGCCGAACGCCAGGCGCGCGGCGAGGACCTGACCTCGGCCGAAGCGATCTACGGCGAGGACATCAACGAAAACGCCCGACCGGAATCCTATTTCGATCCGGAAGCCGAGTTCGACGTCGACGAAGACGGGGAAGCGGAAGAAGGCGCCGAGGCTGCGGAAAGCGACAGCGCGGAAGCCGAACCGGTAAGCGAAGAGGACGAGGCCGGCAAGACCGCCTGAGCCTTTCGCTATAATCAAACCATTAGAAGCCCGGGCCGGAACGCCCGGGCTTTTTTGTGCATCTCCTTCGATTTGACGGTGTCGAAATCGCTTCCACCCGTTGACATACGCTAAAATAACTATAAAACTAGTTTTATGGATATTAAGCAGATGACCCTCGAAGAGGCCGCCCAAGGGTTTGCGGCGATCGGCTCGGAAGCCCGCCTGCAGGTGGTGCTAGCGCTGGTGAGGGCCGGCAAGCGCGGCCTCAGCGTCGGCGACATCCAGGCGCGAACGGGCATGCCCGCTTCGACGCTGGCCCATCACCTGCGTTTTCTCACCGCTGCAGGGCTGGTCGAACAGACTAAGCAGGGCCGCAGCGTCGTCAATCGCGCCGCCTACACCCATCTCGAAGCCCTTGCCGGTTACCTGTTGAAGGAATGTTGTGCCGAGGAGCGGAAAACGGATGACTGAAACGACCCACGACGGGCAGGCTGGACGCGGCGGCGATCTGAGCGCCGTAACGGCGATGCGCCGCCTCAAGACGCCTTGGACGCTTGTCGTCGGCATTCTCGTCGCGGTTTTCATTCTCGACCGCGCCAACGCGACCGGCGTGGCCGAATTCGCGCTCCGCGCCTTTGCCGGCACCCTGCCCTACATCGCATTCGCCGTGCTGCTGGTCGCCTGGCTCAAGGCGGCCGGTGCCGAGAGCCTGGTGGCGGATGCCTTTGAGGGCCGGGAGACCAGGATGATCGTGCTTGCAGCGCTATTCGGCGGGCTTGCACCTTTCTGCTCCTGCGAGGTCATCCCGTTCATCGCCGGCCTGCTGGCGCTCGGCGCGCCACTGTCGGCGGTCATGGCGTTCTGGCTCTCATCGCCACTGATCGACCCGCCGACGCTTTTCATCACCGCCGCGGTTCTTGGCTGGCCCTTCGCTGCAGGCAAGGCGGTCGCGGCAGTCGGCCTCGGCCTGTTCGGCGGGTTTGCGCTGCGCGCCCTCGGCAGAAGCGGTTTCGCTGCCGACCCGCTGAAGCAGACCCCCGTCAGCGGCTGCGGCTGCGGCCCCTCGCCCTTCACCGGTCGGCCGGTATGGCGGTTCTGGGAACAGGCCGACCGGCGCGCCCGCTTCGGCCGCGAGCTGCTGGACAACGCGCTGTTCCTCGCCAAGTGGCTCGCCTTTGCCTATGTGCTCGAGGCGCTCCTCGTGGCCTATGTCCCCGCCTCGCTGATCGCCGGCCTCGTCGGCGGCGGCGGCATCGGCACCATCGTCATTGCCGCGTTTGTCGGCATGCCGGCCTATCTGAACAGCTATGTCGCACCGCCGCTATTGGCCGGCCTGATGGATCAGGGCATGAGCCCCGGTTCGGCGATGGCCTTCATGGTGGCCGGCGCGGTCAGTTCGGTGCCGGCGATGGCGGCGGTCTGGTCGCTGGTCAAGCCGCGTATTTTTGCCGCCTATCTCGGCCTCGGCCTTGCCGGCGCGATCATAGCCGGCATCATCTTCCAACTCGTCACATAGGTTCGCAACCGAAGCGAAAGCACGGAAATCTTGCGGAAATTCCGCTTTCAGACCTATATTGAAAGTTTGGATCGTCAGACCTGACGAATGGTGGGTGACATGAACGCGTTGTTGCGCAACCACATTGTCCGCCTGGTCGAAGCGGGCAATCTGACCATCACCGGCGCCGACGGCAGGACGGAGACCTTTGGCGACGGCAGCGGCGAGCCGGTTCATATCGTGGTGAAATCTCGCAAGGCCGAATGGGCCATTGCCATCGACCCCATGCTGGCGTTGCCGGAAGCCTATATGAACGGCGAACTGGACTTCGCCAAGGGCGATGTGATCTCGCTGCTGCGCATCGTCTATGAATCGCACGCGCAGGGCAGCGATCTGTCGATCTGGACGGTGCGGCTCGCCGAAGGCGTGCGCTATGTCTTCCGCCGTTTGCAGCAACTCAACACGATCACCCGCTCGCGCGACAATGTCAGGCGGCACTACGATCTTTCCGGCGATCTCTACAGGCTCTTCCTCGACGAGGACATGCAGTATTCCTGTGGCTACTTCAAAAGCCCCCATATCTCGCTGGACGAGGCGCAACGGGCAAAGAAGCATCACATCGCCGCCAAGCTGTGCATGGACCACGGCCGCAAGGTGCTCGACATCGGCAGTGGCTGGGGCGGGCTCGGGCTCTACCTAGCCGAAAACTTCGATGCCGAGGTGCTCGGCGTCACCTTGTCGGAGGAGCAGCACGCGGTTTCCAACCGCCGCGCCGCCGAGCACGGGCTCGACGGGCGCTCGGCTTTCGAGCTTCGCGATTACCGGCATCTCGACGGGCCGTTCGACCGCATCGTCTCCGTCGGCATGTTCGAGCATGTCGGCGTCAACCACTACCGGACCTTCTTCCAGAAATGCGCCGAATTGCTCGACGATGACGGCGTCATGCTGCTGCATTCGATCGGCCGCCATTCCGGACCGACCGCCACCAATGCCTTCATCCGCAAATACATCTTTCCAGGCGGCTACATTCCCGCGCTGTCGGAAGTGATGCCGGCAATCGAGAAGTCAGGGCTGATCGCCACAGACATCGAGATCCTGCGGCTGCACTATGCCGAAACGCTGAAACAGTGGCGCGAACGCTTCATGGCCAACCGGGAAAAGGCCGTGGAGATCTATGACGAGCGTTTTGCGCGCATGTGGGAGTTCTATCTGGCCGGTTCGGAAGCCTCGTTCCGCTGGGACGACCTGATGGTGTTCCAGATCCAGCTTGCCCACCGCCGCGACGCCGTGCCGCTGACGCGCGACTATATCGGCGAGACCGAAAAACAGCTTGCCGCCGCCGACCGGCGCCCCGGCCGCCATTTCCGCGAAGCCGCCGAATAGGATCGGCGAATCGGTTCGAACGGAACCGTTGCGGTCAACAGGGTAGTTGCGGGCCCGCCTGTGGATAGAGTTGGATATCGGGCACGTTTTCGATAAGTGCCTGCCGATCTCCCCTTCGCCCTTGTAACGCGGCCGGCCGGCGGTCTAGAGAACATTTTTGAAAAGTATACCGGACGCGTTGTTCATATTGTCCGCACAGACCAAATCACGGATCCAATATGGCAGAAGCAGCGCATCAGCTCGAGGCGGCCGGCGACACGCTCTATCGGCAGGCACCTCACAATATCGAGGCCGAACAGGCGCTGCTCGGCGCCATGCTGGTCAACAATGACGCGTTCTACCGGGTCTCCGACTTCCTGAAACCGGAGCATTTCCACGAGCCGCTGCACCGCAAGATTTTCGAGGTGGCGGGCGAGATGATCCGCATGGGCAAGAGCGCCAATCCGGTGACGCTCAAAACCTTCCTGCCCGATGTCGGCAAGATCGGCGACATGACCGTGGCGCAGTATCTCGCCCGGCTGGCGGCCGAAGCGGTGACCATCATCAACGCCGAGGACTATGGCCGGGCAATCTACGACCTCGCCACGCGCCGGGCGCTGATCACTGTCGGCGAGGACATGGTCAACATCGCCTATGACGCACCGGTGGATATGTCGCCGCAGGAACAGATCGAGGATGCCGAGCGGCGACTGTTCGAACTGGCCGAGACCGGGCGTTATGACGGCGGCTTCGAGAGCTTCACCGATGCGGTCAAGACCGCCGTGGACATGGCAAACGCAGCCTATATGCGCGACGGCCACCTGTCGGGCATCGCCACCGGCTTTCGCGACCTCGACCGCCGCATGGGCGGGCTTCAGCCATCGGATCTGGTCATCATCGCCGGGCGTCCCGGCATGGGCAAGTCGGCGCTGGCCACAAACATGGCCTTCCACATCGCCAACGCCTACGAGCCGGCGCCGCAGGCCGACGGCACTTTCGAAGCGGCAAGCGGCGGTGTCGTCGGGCTGTTCTCGCTGGAAATGTCGTCCGAACAGCTCGCCACCCGTATCATTTCCGAGCAGACGGAGATTCCCTCATCCAAGATCCGCCGCGGCGAGATCACCGAGGCCGATTTCGAGAAGCTCGTCGGCTGTTCGCAGATGATGCAGAACCTGCCGCTCTATATCGACCAGACCGGCGGCATCTCGATCGCCCAGCTAGCCGCGCGCGCAAGGCGGCTGAAGCGCCAGCGCGGCCTCGACGTGCTGATCATCGACTACGTGCAGCTCATGCAGGGCTCCAGCGCCCGGGCGGCGCAGAACCGCGTGCAGGAGATCACCGAGATCACCACCGGCCTCAAGGCTCTCGCCAAGGAGCTCAACGTGCCGATCATCGCGCTGTCGCAGCTTTCGCGCCAGGTCGAAAGCCGCGACGACAAGCGCCCGCAGCTCTCCGACCTGCGTGAATCGGGTTCGATCGAGCAGGATGCCGACGTGGTGCTGTTCGTCTACCGCGAGGAATACTATCTGAAGAACCGCGAGCCCAAGCCGGGCACGGAAGAGTATTTCAAGTGGGAAGCCGACATGAACGAGACGCGCGGCAAGGCGGAGGTGATCGTTGCCAAGCAGCGTCACGGACCGACCGGAACCGTGCCGATGGGCTTCCAGGGCGAGTTCACCCGCTTCTTCGACCTGGCCGAGGACAGTCATATGCCGGAACGGCTCGAGTAGCGTCTTGACGGGCAAGGCTCCCGGCATCGTCGAGACCGGCGCCGACCCGCTGCTTGCCGGCGGCCGGATGACGGTCGATCTCGATGCGCTGGCCGCCAACTGGCGCCTGCTCGCCGAACGTTCCGGCAAGGCGGAGACCGCCGCCATGCTGAAGGCCGACGCCTACGGGCTCGGCGCCGACCATGTGGCGGATGCGCTCGCTGTGGCCGGCTGCGCGACGTTCTTTGTCGCGACGGTCGAGGAAGGCATCCGCCTGCGACGCGCGGTGCCGGGTTGCGATATCTTCGTGATCGGCGGCGTCAGCGACATGCATGCCGCCGCGGCCTGCGCCGAATCGCGCCTCGTGCCGGTTCTCAACACGATGGACGAGATCGCCAACTGGGCGGGTTACTGGCGCAAGCGCGGATCGAGGCGGCCCTGCGCCATCCATGTCGACACCGGCATGAACAGGCTTGGCCTGCCCGTCGACGAGGCGCTCGCCTTCGCCGTCGAGAACGACCGGTCGCATGCGGTGACGCCGATCCTGCTGATGAGCCACCTGGCCTGCGCCGACGAAACCGAACATGCGATGAACCGGCGGCAGCTTGAATCATTTCAACGGCTTTGCGCCGTTTTCCAAGGCATCGATTCAAGCCTGTCGAACTCGGCCGGCATCTTCCTCGGTCCTGACTACCATTTCGATCTCACCCGGCCCGGCATCTCGATCTATGGCGGCGCGCCGCAGATCGGCCGTGACAACCCGATGCGCCCGGTGGTCACCGTCGAGGCGCGCATCGCGCAGATACGCCATGCCAAGGCGGGCGAGACGGTGAGCTACGGCGCCACCGTTACGCTTCAGCGCAACACGCGGATCGCGGTTGTCGCCGCAGGCTATGCCGACGGCTATCACCGCGCCGGTTCCGGCCACGGCGTTGCGTTGCGCCAAGCCCGGCCGGCGGGCGGCCACGGCATCATTGGCGGACACAAGGTTCCGGTCCTCGGCCGGGTGACGATGGATCTCACCATGTTCGACGTTACCGACATGCCGGAGGACGATGTGAGGGTCGGCGACTGGATGGAACTGCTCGGAGCGAATATTGGCGTCGACGAGGTTGCCGCCGCTGCGGGCACGGTTTCCTACGAGGTGCTGACCAGCCTCGGAAACAGATATTACCGGCGCTATGTCGGCGGAGGGACGACAAGCTGATGGCCAAATCGCGCATCCAGTTCATCTGCCAGAATTGCGGAACGGTGCATTCGCGCTGGGCCGGCAAATGCGATGCCTGCGGCGAATGGAACACGCTGGTCGAGGAAACGCCGGATGCTGGCATCGGTGGCGGTCCGCGAACGCTGAAGGCGGCGCGCAAGGGCCGGCCGGTGGCGCTGACCACGCTGTCGGCGGAGATCGAGGACGCGCCGCGCATCCAATGCGGTATCGCCGAACTCGACCGGGTCACCGGCGGCGGTTTCGTGCGCGGCTCGGCGCTGTTGGTCGGCGGTGATCCGGGCATCGGCAAGTCGACGCTCTTGATGCAGGCGGCGGCGGCGCTGGCGCGCGGCGGACACCGGGTGGTCTACGTCTCGGGCGAGGAGGCAGTGGCGCAGGTGCGGCTGCGGGCCCAGCGCCTGGGTGTGGCCGAAGCGCCGGTGGAACTGGCCGCCGAGACCAATATCGAGGACATTCTCGCCACCGTCACCGAGGACAAGCGGCCGGACCTCGTCATCCTCGACTCGATCCAGACACTGTGGACCGATCTTGCCGAATCGGCGCCGGGCACCGTGACGCAGTTGCGTGCCAGCGCGCAGAAGATGATCCGTTTCGCCAAATCCACCGGCGCGGCGATCGTGCTCGTCGGCCACGTCACCAAGGACGGCCAGATCGCCGGACCGCGCGTGATCGAACACATGGTCGACGGCGTACTCTATTTCGAGGGCGAAGGCGGGCATCACTACCGCATCCTGCGCGCGGTCAAGAACCGTTTCGGCCCGACCGACGAAATCGGCGTGTTCGAGATGTCGGACAAGGGCTTGCGCGAGGTCGCCAACCCGTCGGAACTGTTCCTGGGTGAGCGTTCAGCCTCGTCGCCTGGCGCGGCGGTGTTCGCGGCTATGGAGGGCACCAGGCCGGTGCTCGTCGAGATCCAGGCGCTTGTCGCCCCCTCGCCGCTCGGCACGCCACGCCGCGCCGTCGTCGGCTGGGACAGCGCCCGGCTCGCCATGGTGCTCGCGGTGCTGGAAGCCCATTGCGGTGTGCGTTTTGCACAGAACGATGTCTACCTGAACATCGCCGGCGGCTACCGCATCAGCGAGCCCGCCGCCGACCTTGCGGTCGCCGCTGCATTGGTTTCGTCGCTTACCGGCCTTGCCCTTGCCGCAGATTGCGTCTATTTCGGCGAAATCTCGCTTTCCGGCGCCGTCAGACCGGTCGCCCACGCGACCCAGCGGCTCAAGGAAGCGGAAAAACTCGGGTTTTCGAGCGCTGTGATGCCGGCGGGCAGCGAGGAGATTTCCGGCATGATCGCCGGCAACGCGTTTCAACCGGCCACGCTCGACGACCTGGTGCGGCGCATTGCCGGTCCGGGCCGGAACACCGGGAAGTGAAATGGGGAAGGCGCGCGTTCGGCGTGCCGTGAAGAACAAGGGCGCGGCGCTTCACCGGTTGTTCGCGCGAGGTCTGGAGTAAGGCCGATTATGCCTGTCACATTGCTGGATGGAATTCTGATCGGCTTTACGCTGGTTTCGGCTGTTCTCGCCATGGTGCGCGGATTCTCGCGCGAGGTGCTGTCGATCGCCTCCTGGGCCGCGGCGGCGGTGGCCGCCTACATCTTCTATCCAAGCGTCACACCGTTCGTTTCGCCCTATATCGACCACCCGCAGCTTGCCCAGGCGGCGGCAGCGGCGATCGTGTTCTTTGCCGCGCTGATCGTGGTGACGCTGATCACGATGAAGATCGCCGATTTCATCATCGACAGCCGCATCGGCGCGCTCGACCGCACGCTCGGCTTTCTCTACGGCGCGGCGCGCGGTATCCTCGTCGTTGCCGTGGCGCTGCTATTCTTCAACTGGCTGGTGGGGTCGGAGCAGCCGGCGTGGATTTCGGAAGCCAAGTCCCGGCCGCTGCTGGAGGGCATCGGCGAGCGGCTGCAGAACCTGCTTCCGGACGATCCCGACAACGCCATTTTCGACCGGTTGAAGATGGGCGACGACGAGGCCGAAGGCACAGGGCAATAAGCCGACGCAACAGCGGGCGCAGACACGATGGACGAACATTCTCCAACAAACCCGCAAACCCTCCAATCAGAGGCGGACGCGTTTCATGACGAATGCGGCGTCTTCGGCATTCTCGGCCGCTCCGACGCCGCGGCGATCGTAACGCTCGGCCTGCACGCGCTGCAGCATCGCGGTCAGGAGGCGGCCGGCATCGTCTCGTTCGACGGCAACCAGTTCCATGTCGAGCGCCATATCGGCCTGATCGGCGACACGTTCACCAAACAGTCGGTGATCGACCGCCTCAACGGCAACCGCGCCATCGGCCATACGCGCTACTCGACCACCGGCGGCGCGGGGCTGCGCAACGTGCAACCGCTGTTTGCCGAACTCGCCGACGGCGGCTTCGCCGTCGCCCACAACGGCAACATCACCAACGCGATGACCGTCCAGCGCGCACTGCAGAAGCAGGGCGCCATCTTCTCGTCGACCTCCGACACCGAGACGATCCTGCATCTCGTAGCGATGAGCCAGGAAAGCAATTTCGTCGCCCGGTTCGTCAACGCGTTGCGGCAACTGGAGGGCGCTTTCTCGCTGGTCGCCCTGTCGTCGAAGAAGATGCTCGGCTGCCGCGATCCGCTCGGCATCCGGCCGCTGGTGCTCGGCGATCTGGACGGCGCCTGGATCCTCGCATCCGAGACCTGCGCGCTCGACATCATCGGCGCCCGCTTCGTGCGCGACGTCAAGCCGGGCGAGCTTGTGGTGATCACCGAGACGGGCCTGGAGAGCATCTTTCCCTTCGAGCAGCAGAGTCCGCGCTTCTGCATCTTCGAATATGTCTATTTCTCGCGGCCGGACTCGGTTGCCGAGGGCCGAAATGTCTATGCGGTGCGCAAGGATATCGGGCTCGAACTTGCCCGCGAGGCGCCTTGCGAGGCCGACGTGGTGGTGCCGGTGCCCGATTCCGGTACGCCGGCCGCGATCGGTTTCGCCGAAGGCTCCGGCCTGCCGTTCGAACTGGGCATCATCCGCAACCACTATGTCGGCCGTACCTTCATCCAGCCCGGCGACGCCATTCGCCACATGGGTGTCAAGCTGAAGCACAACGCCAACCGACGCATGATCGAAGGCAAGCGCGTGGTGCTGGTCGACGATTCCATCGTTCGCGGCACCACCAGCCAGAAAATCGTGCAGATGGTGCGCGATGCCGGCGCGCGCGAGGTGCACATGCGCATCGCTTCCCCGCCGACGCGGGCGTCTTGCTTCTATGGCGTCGACACGCCGGAGAAATCCAAGCTTCTGGCCTCGCGCATGTCGATCGACGAGATGGCTGAATTCATCCGCGTCGATTCGCTGTCCTTCCTGTCGATCGACGGGCTCTACCGGGCCGTCGGCGAGGCGGCGCGCGACGGCGCTTCACCGCAATATTGCGACGCCTGTTTCACCGACGAATACCCGACCCGGCTCGCCGACCACGACAGCACCGACAATGTCCGCACCCTGTCGCTGCTCGCCTCCGGCGGTTCGCGCGAATGACCGCATCCGACAGGGCATTTGCCGGCCGTATCGCCCTGGTCACGGGTGCGTCGCGCGGTATCGGCTACCATCTGGCCAAGCAGCTCGGCTCCGCCGGCGCCCACGTGATCGCGGTTGCCAGGACCGTCGGCGGGCTGGAGGAGCTCGACGACGAGATCAAGGCGGCCGGCGGCGAGGCGACGCTGGCGCCGCTCGATCTTGCCGACATGGCCGGAATCGACCGGCTCGGCGGCGCCATCCACGAGCGTTGGGGCCGGCTCGACATCGTGATCGCCAATGCCGGCGTGCTTGGCACGATATCGCCCATCGGCCATATCGAGGCCAAGGTGTTCGAAAAGGTGATGGCGATCAACGTCACCTCGACCTGGCGGTTGATGCGCTCGACAGAGCCTCTGCTGCGCGCGTCCGACGCCGGCCGGGCGATCCTGCTGTCGTCCGGCGCGGCACACAAGTGCCGTCCTTTCTGGGGACCCTACTCCGCCTCCAAGGCGGCGGTGGAGGCGCTGGCGCGAACCTGGGCAGCGGAGACAATAAGTACGCCAATCAGGGTCAACGCCGTCGATCCCGGCGCCACGCGCACGGCGATGCGGGCGCAGGCGGTGCCGGGCGAGGATCCCGAGACGCTGCCGCCGCCGTCCGAAATTGCCGCGGCGATACTGCCGCTGGCGCTGCCGACGCTTGAAGAAACCGGCAGGCTTTTCCTGGCCCAGGCCGGCCGTTTCGTCGATTTCCGGCCGCCGGCCTGACCTGGTTCAGTCGAGCCGTTCGCGGCGAACAAGATAGCTGCCACAGACGCCGCGATGCCCGGAACGCTCGACGCAGATCGTCAGATCGCGTCGAACGGCCCCTTCGAACGGCACGATAACGGTGAACTGCCTCGACGCGCCCGCCGCCAGGCTGGCATCGGCCGGGAAGACTTGCGCCGCAACCGGCCTGAACGCTTTGTCGTAGACAACGAGACGGAACCGCCGCTGCCGTCCGGCGGTATTGGAGACGACCAGCCGCAGTCCGGCCTCCTCGGCAAAACTCACCGTCTCGGCGGCAAGCGGCGACAAACCCGGGCCTCCGCCGCGCGTCACCTGCCCGCCGAAACCGACGCCTCCGCCCGCGGCGAGCGCGGTTGAGGCGCCGGCGGCCAGAAGAACCGGAACCGCAGCGCCGATCAGAAACCCGCGCATTCGTTGCATCCGCGTCGCGCCACCCTCGCGTTAACCATTTGTTAACCTTTCAGATCAGCGCCGGTGTCGCAAGAACCATGCCGCAATCCGCGTGCCAGATCGGCACGCCTACAGCATCAACAGGCGAGGATTGGCGATTGACGTGGCCGGCAAAGCGTCTACCCTCCGGGGTCAATCGGCCGCACCGGCATCAAGACCGAGAAGAGCCGCGGGGGGAACATCCGGAGGTAACAGCGTGCTCGCAGCCGCCATTGTTCTAGCGCTCGTCGCCGGCCTGTGGATTTGCGCCGCAGTAGCGCAGATGGTCCGTCTTGATCTTCGCTTTCCCCAGGCGCTGCTCTACGCGCCGCTAAAGCTCATTTTCCGTATCGACGACCGAGCGCTGAAAGGCGCGCGCGACACGGAAGCGCCGGTGATCTACGTGATCTCGCATCAATCGTGGCTGGAACCGGCGCTGATGCTGGCCGCGCTGCCACACGACACGCTGCATATCCTCGACGGGGATTCAGCCGCGGCGGCGTGGCTGGAACCGTTTCGCGCGCTTGCCCCGACCATCGTCTTCAATGCCAAGCATGTTTTCGTCAGCCGCCGGCTGGTGCGGCGCCTGAAAGCCTCCGGCCGGCTCGCGGTCTACATGCCGGAAGGCGTGGAGCCGGACCAGAAAGGGTTTCGCCTCTATCGCGCCGTCTCGCGCATCGCCGCGCAGGCGGACGCGAAAATCGTGCCTGTCGTCATCGGCGGCGCGCGGCAGTTGCCGTTCTCGCTGGTGGCGCGGGAAAAGGCACCACGCCTGCTGTTTCCCAAACTGACCATGGGTATCCTCGAAGGCGTCAGCCCGGCAGGACTGATCGAGCGCGCCGGCCAGAACCGGATGACAAACGCGCTGGCGCTGTTCGACCGGCTGGCTGAAGCGCGGCTTGCCGCCAACGACCCTTCGCGCACCATCTTCAGGGCGTTGTCCGACGCAGCGATACGCTACGGGCCGGGCCGGATCGTGCTGGAAGACCCGATCTCGGGCACGATGACCTATCGGCGCGTGCTCATCGCCGCGCGCGTGCTCGGCCGCCGCTTTGTCCGCCTGGGCGAGCCCGGAAAGGCCGTCGGCGTTCTGCTGCCCAACGCCAACGCCGTGGTCTCGGCCTTTTTCGGCCTGCAATCGGCCGGACGCGTCGCCGCCATGCTCAACTACACGGCCGGACCGGCGGCCATCCGCTCGGCATTGAAAACGGCGCATATCGATACGGTCGTGTCGTCCCGCGCCTTCATCGAAAAGGCCGAACTCGGCGCTCTCGTCACGGCGATCGAGGAGGAAGGCGCCGATTTCCTGTGGCTGGAGGACCTTCGCGACGAGGTCACGGCGTTTGAGAAACTTACCGCCGCGTTCGGCTGGCGCCGCGCCGTTGTTGCGCGCACAGCCACCGATCCGGCGATCATCCTGTTCACCTCCGGCTCGGAGGGCACGCCCAAAGGCGTTGTGCTCAGCCACCGCAACATCGTCGCCAATGCCCTGCAGGCGGAGGCGCGCATCGATTTCTCGCCCGCCGACACGCTGTTCAACGTGCTGCCGGTGTTCCATTGTTTCGGCCTCACGGGCGGCACGCTGCTGCCGCTGTTGACCGGCGTCAGACTGTTTCTCTATCCCTCGCCACTGCACTATAAGCTCGTTCCGCAGATGGCGGCCAAGATCAAGCCAACGATCCTGTTCGGTACCGATACCTTCCTGGCCGCCTATGCGCGCACGGCCGACGACAACGATTTTTCCAGCCTGCGGCTGATCGTGGCCGGTGCCGAGCCGGTGCGCGCGGAGACGAGACGCATCTGGCGCGAGCGCTTCGGCGCCGAGATCCTCGAAGGGTTCGGCATGACCGAGGCCGCGCCCGTGGTCGCCGTCAATTCGGCCGCACATGGCCGCGACGGCACCGTCGGCCGGCTTCTGCCCGGCATGCGCATGCGTATCGAGCCGGTGGACGGCATCGACGATGGCGGCCGGCTGTTGCTTGCCGGTCCCAATGTGATGCTCGGCTACCTGACCACCGACAGGCCGGGCGAATTGCAGCCGCTCGACAATGGCTGGCACGATTCCGGCGACATCGTCGCCATCGACCGCGAGGGCTTCGTCTCCATCCGCGGCCGCGCCAAACGCTTCGCCAAGCTCGCCGGCGAGATGGTGTCGCTTGGCGCCGTGGAAATGCTGGCGCAGGACCTATGGCCGGACGACCGGCACGCCGCACTCACCGTTCCCGACAGGCGCAAGGGCGAACGCATCATCCTGCTCACCACACAACCGAAGCCCGACAAGGCGGCGCTGACGAAGCACGCCCGCAGCAGTGGCGTCGCCGAGCTCGCCATACCGGCAGAGATCATCCACATCGACGAGATACCCGTGCTCGGAACCGGCAAGACCGACTATGTGGCCACGCAGAAGCTGCTGCCGGAACTGCTCAAGAAAGCCGCATGAAGCGATTCAACGCGGCCATCTAAGCGCTTGATCCCGATTCCTTTTCCAACTCCTGGCGAAGGCGTTTGCCGTACATGCGCGCGCTGAACGGCAGGAACAGGAGATAGGCGATCGCGGTGACCGACATGGTCTGCCAGACGAAGCTGGTCAGGAACAGGACATAGAGCGCGCCGAGCAGCAGCAGCGGCATGATCATGTCGCCGCGCACGCGCTGGCCGCTGTTCTTGCCGGAGAACACCGGCACCCGGCTGACCAGCAGCAGCGCTACGAACACGGTGAAACCGGCCGACAAAAACGCCGCCAGCTGCGACCGCTCGATGCCGAGAAAACCGAGATAGACCGGCAGCAGCACCAGCACCGCGCCCGCCGGCGCCGGTACACCGACGAAATAGTCCGACTGCCAGCCGGCCTTGCCCGGCGCTTCCGACATGACGTTGAAGCGGGCGAGCCTCATGCCGCAGGCGATCGCGAACAGCAGTGCCGCGATCCAGCCGAAGGAGTGCGCCTCGCCCAGCACATAGGCATAGAGCACCAGCGCCGGCGCGACGCCGAAATTGACGATATCGGCCAGCGAATCCATCTGCGCGCCGAAACGCGAGGTGGCCTTGAGCATGCGGGCGACCCGGCCGTCGATACCGTCGAGGAATGCGGCGATCAGCACCATGATCACGGCGGTCTCGAAACGTTCCTCGAAAGCAAGGCGGATGCCGGTGAGGCCGGCGCAGATCGCCAGCACGGTGATCAGATTGGGCCAGACCAGCCTGACCGGGATCTCGCGCAGCCGCGGACCGCGGTGCCCGTCCTTGCCGTGGGGATCGAAATCGGGAAAGGGCGTTTCCATGGCCGGAAGCCCTAGCTGACCCGGATGTGCGGCGACTGCGCCACACCGCCGAAAGAGGCGATGACCGTTTCACCGGCGACCGATGTCTGCCCGACCGCCACGCGCGCCACCGCGCCTTCGGGCAGATAGACGTCGACGCGCGATCCGAAACGGATGAGGCCGAAGCGCTCGCCGGCGCTGATCTCGGTATCTTCGATGGCAAAGCACAGAATGCGTCGCGCCACGAGACCCGCCACCTGCACGGCGGCGACCGCACCGTTGGGGCTGTCGATCACCAGGCCGTTGCGCTCGTTTTCCGCGCTCGCCTTGTCGAGCTCCGCATTGAGGAACTTGCCGGGCTTGTAGGCGATGCGGGCGATGCGGCCACGCACTGGCGCCCGGTTCACGTGGCAGGAAAACACGTTCATGAACACCGACACGCGCAGCATCTGCTTGCCGCCGAGGCCGAGTTCGGCGGGCGGAACCGCCGGGCCGACGGCCGACACCTTGCCGTCGGCGGGGCTGACGACGAGGTCATCGTCGACCGGAGTGACGCGCTCGGGATCGCGGAAGAAATAGACACACCAGCCGGTGAGGATGAGGCCGATCCAGAACAGCGGCCCCCACAGGAAGCCGAGCACAAGGCTTGCCACCGCGAATGCGGCGATAAAGGGATAGCCGGCCGGATGGATCGGCACCAATGTGTTTCGGACGGTGTCGGCCAGGCTCATCTTCGGTGTCTGCCTTCATTGCGTCGGTTGTCGGGGCACCGGTCGTCGGGCACGGCCTGCCATACACAAGCGCGGGCCCATCGGCAATGCGCAGAAGGGGGCGCTGGACAACGATATGGCAGGAATAGCGGCCGCCGAAACTTATCCGACCGTCTCGGCCGCTTCTTCCGCCGCTCCGCCGCCCTGATCGATGCGACGGCGCACGACGATACCGAGCTCGTCGGTCTCGCGGGCGATGCGCAGCCGTTCCTCGGCCTCGGTCGCCTCGCGCTGGCGGTCCCACATCTCGGCATAGAGGCCGCGCCTCGCCAGCAGTTCAGCGTGCTTGCCGCGCTCGGCGATCGCGCCGTCCTGCAGCACGATGATCTCGTCGGCGCCGATCACCGTCGACAGCCGGTGGGCGATCATCAGCGTGGTGCGGCCGCGGCTTACGAGATCGAGCGCGTTCTGGATTTCCTGCTCGGTCTTGGTGTCGAGCGCCGAGGTGGCCTCGTCGAGCATCAGGATCGGCGGCGCCTTCAGCAAGGTACGCGCGATGGCGACACGCTGCTTTTCACCGCCGGAGAGCTTGAGCCCGCGCTCGCCGACCATGGTGCGGTAGCCTTCGGGCAACGCCTCGATGAACGCGCCGATCTGCGCCCGTTCCGCCGCCTCCGCTATCTCTTCGTCGGTCGCGTCCGGTCGACCGTAGCGAACATTGTAGGCGATGGTGTCGTTGAACAGCACCGTATCCTGCGGCACCATGCCGATCGCCGCGCGAAGGCTGTGCTGGGTCACGTCGCGAATGTCCTGCCCGTCGACGAGAATCGAACCGCGCTGGATGTCGTAGAAGCGGAACAGTAGCCGCGATATCGTCGACTTGCCGGCACCCGACGGCCCGACAATGGCGACAGTCCTGCCCGCCGGCACCTCGAAGGAGACGCCCTTGAGGATCTCGCGCCCGGGATCGTAGCCGAAATGGACGTCCTCGAAACGTACCGCGCCGGAAGCGACGCGCAGCTCGCCGGCGCCCGGTCTGTCGCGCACCTCCTGCTCGACATCGAGCAGGTCGAACATCTGTTCGATGTCGGTCAGGCCCTGGCGGATCTCGCGATAGAGGAAGCCGATGAAATTGAGCGGGATCGACAGCTGCATCAGCATCGAATTTATGAAGATGAAGTCGCCGAGTGTCTGGGTGCCGGCCATGACCTCGCGCGCCGACAGCACCATGGCGATCGTCATGCCGACACCGAAGATCAGCCCCTGGCCGAAATTGAGCCAGCCGAGCGAGGTCCACGTCCTGGTGGCGGCGATTTCGTAGCGCGCCATGGAACGATCGAAGCGCTCGGCCTCCATACGCTCGTTGTTGAAATATTTGACGGTCTCGAAGTTCAGCAGCGAATCGACAGCCTTGGTGTTGGCGTCGGTGTCGGAATCGTTCATTTCGCGGCGGATGGCGATGCGCCAGTCGCTGGCGCGCACCGTGTACCAGATGTAGAAGCCGACCGTCAGCGCGATGATCGCCACGTAGGAGAAGCCGTAGGCAATGGCGAAAATCACGGCGGTCAGCGCGAACTCGAGTATCGTCGGCGCCGTGCTGAGGATGGTAAAGCGGACGATCGTCTCGATGCCCTTGATACCGCGCTCGATGATGCGCGACAGGCCGCCGGTCTTGCGCTCCAGGTGGAAGCGCAGCGACAGGTCGTGCATGTGGACGAAGGTCCTGAAGGCGAGCTGGCGCACCGCGTGCTGGCCGACGCGGGCAAAGAGCGCGTCGCGCAGCTGATTGAAACCCCATTGCGCCACGCGGACGAAGTTGTAGGCGATCACCAGCATGACCGGTGCCAGCAGAAAGGCGGGAAGGTCCACTGGCAGGCTGCCCTTGTTGCCGGCGAGCGCGTCGGTCGCCCATTTGAAGAAGAACGGCACCAGCATCAGCACCAGTTTGGCCAGCACCAGAAACAGCGTCGCCAGCGCGACGCGCATCTTCAGATCCGTGCGGTTCGCCGGCCACATATAGGGCCAGAGATTTGCGATTGTGCTGAATGTCGAGCCGGACTCGGCCGACACGGTCTTGTCCGCCACGCTAAGTTTCCTGTTCTTGTTCCCCGCACATGCCCGCATCGACACCGGCGCCAGCGCCAGCGCAACAGCTTTCCACCAGGCCGGCGATCGAACCGGCGAGCCCGGCAAGCGCGTCGCCATTGAGCGAATAGCGCGATCGCTGCCGCTCCGGCCTGAAATCAACCAGCCCGGCCCGCACCAGCACCTTCAGATGCTGGGAGACGGTCGATTGTGCTAGGTCGAGCTCAGCGACGACATCCTTGCAGCAGCAGCCATTGCTGCAGGCAAGATGCCGCAAAATGGCGATGCGCGCCGGATGGGCGAGCGCGGCGAGAGCTGCCGACACCTCGTCGTCCGACGCATGGACAGGGTTTTCATGTATTTGCATCGTTTATCGACGATAAACGATGAAGGAGCCAGATGCAAGCGCCGGCCGAGGCCGCCCGTTCCGACTACTGCGTGCGGCTTTCCTCTTGCGGCCCGGCAATCTGGTCGGCGATTGCATCCATGTCGGCGGTCGTGCCGTCGTCGCTCACGCCGGGAACGCCGAATACCTGGCCGGGCCAGATGCGATGCGGGTTTTTGATCTGGTCGCGATTGGCGGTGTAGATCGAGGTATAGCGGATGCCTCTGCCGTAGACGCGCCTGGAAATGCGCCACAGCGTGTCGCCGCGCCGGATGATGACCGAACCGGAAGTCTTTTCCAGCTTCGGCGCCGTCAGCGCGACATCCTCATCGAACTTGGCAAACTCGATATCGCCCGGCTTTGCAGGCTTATCCGTGTCGGCGGCCTCGCCCGTCATTGCCGGCCCAGCCGCCGCGCCGCCGGTATCCGTGGTCATCTCGGCCGTCTTG
Source organism: Rhizobiaceae bacterium (assembly GCA_041397625.1). GTDB lineage: Bacteria > Pseudomonadota > Alphaproteobacteria > Rhizobiales > Rhizobiaceae > JAWKWH01. The sequence goes on along the minus strand of JAWKWH010000001.1, from coordinate 1,254,714 downwards.
CCGTCGCCCTCGGCGGGCGCCGTCGCGGTTTTGCTTCCGGCCGGTTCGGCGCCATCATCGTCCGCCGAGGCGACCATACCCCCGGCGGATTTCTCGTCTGCCTGGACAGCTTCGCCCTTGCCGGCGGCATCCGCGGGCCTGGTCGCGGCGTTTTCGGAGGTTTCGTCGGCCATACCGTTCTCGCCGGACGCGGTTTCGGCATCGACCTTGGGCGCCACCGCGGCCACGGTCTCGCCCGCCTCGCGCTCGAACGGCACCGCCGCGCGGGCGATGACGTCGGCGCTGCCGACATTCAGCAGGTCGGCACGGATGATATAGTCACCGGCCGGCAGGCCCCTGGTCGATTCGACAAGGAAGCGACCGACTTGCGAAACCGTCGCCTCGCCTACCAGGTCCTTGTTGGCGTAAACGCGGACGATCCGGCCAGGATTGGCAACGCCGGCGATGAACACATGATCGCCCTCGATCTCAACAGCCTCGACAGCGACCCGCAGTTCATCGGCCGGTTTGGCCTCCACCGGTTCGCCTTTCCCGCTTCCCGCAACGGCCTCGTCCGCCTTTTCGTCACCGGCCGGTTCGACGGAGGCCATTTCGACCGCTTCGCCGCCACGCTTGTCGGCGGCATCGGCCTTCATCGCCTCGCCGGCTTCTTTCTCTCCGGCCGCGGCCGTGTCGCCGGTGTCCGCATCCTTGGCCGTCGCGTCGCCGGCCATGGCGACATCGGTGGTCTCTTCCACGCCTTCCCGCCCTTCGGCAGCGGCCGCGTTTTTGCCTTCCGGTACAGTGATCAGCTTGGACGGTTTGCCCGGCTCGTCGACGATCGCCAGCACTTCACCCGTACTGGCCTCGGGAATGGAAACGATGGCGGTCTCGGCGGACATCGCGACCACCTTGTCCGGCGAGGTGGCACGCAACACCACGGTGTAGTCGCCCGGCTTGAGAGGATCGGAAAGTACCACGGCGAAATCGCCGCCTGCTCCGGCGACGGCTTCGCCGAGCACGCGCGAACCGGTGACGACCTCGACCGCCGCGCCGGCAGCCGCATTGCCGGCGATGATCACATTGCCGTCCGGCTCGACCCGCACGATGTCGAAACGCGGCGCGACGATGTCCGCCTGCGGGGCCGCATCCGCCACGTTGGCGTCAGCCTGCGTCTCCCCGGCCCTCGTGGCATCGGCTGCCGTCCGGTCGGCGGCAACGGCCGCGACCTCTTCGCCGGACGCCGCGCCCGCGGTCTCGGCCGGCGCCTCGGCGGCGTCGCGCGGCAAATAGGAATCCAGTACGCCGGTATTGTAGGCGACAATACCGATTGCCATAGCACCCAGCGCTGAAATCAAGAGCAAATTCAGAGATTTACTCGCCATACTTTCCATTCCGATTCATGGTTTCGGCCCGGTCTAGTCGTTTTTTGGTCTCATAACAAGAAAAACGCACACCACCCTTGACCCATTTCGGCCGGTCGGCCATCGGAAACGAATGAACACGATTCGCTCCATATGCGTCTACTGCGGTTCCTCGCCGGGACGCGACAATATCTATGTCGAGGCCGGCCGGGCGCTCGGCAACGCCATCGGCAGCGCCGGCATGCGCCTTGTCTACGGCGGCGGCACCAAGGGGATCATGGGCGCTGTGGCCGCAGGCTCGATCGAGGCGCAGGGCAAGGTCACCGGTATCATTCCACGGTTCCTGATACGCAAGGAAGCAGGTGACATCGACCCAGACCGCTTCGACGAGCTGGTGATCACCGACAACATGCACCAGCGCAAGCACACGATGTTCGAGAAATCCGACGCCTTTGTGGCGATGCCGGGCGGCATCGGCACGCTGGAGGAGATCGTCGAGATCATGACCTGGGCGCAGCTCGGCCGTCACCGCAAGCCGATCGTATTCGCCAATATCGAGGGTTTCTGGAGCCCGATGCTGGCGCTGCTCGACCACATGAAGGCGGAGGGTTTCCTGCATTCGGCCGACAAGGCGCAACCGCTGGTCGCCGGCCGGGTGGAGGATATCCTGCCGACGATCATCGACGCGGCGCGCGCATCGGCGCGGGGCGACGAGGCAATCATAGATCGGTTGTGACCGACCGCCGGCTCTCGCCGACCATCGACCAGGAGTAGATGGCCAGCGCCGTCCAGATCAGGGCGAAGGCAATGCCCTTCACCGCGTCGAACGGCTCCTGGAAGACGAATATTGCCGACAGGAAGATCATGGTCGGAGCGATATACTGCAACAGCCCGATGGTGGTGTAGCGCAGCAGCTTCGCGCCAAAAGCATAGAGCAGCAGCGGAAAGGCCGTTACCGGGCCGGCGAGCATCAGGAGAAACGGGTCGGCGGGCGAGCCGCCGAGGAAATGATCGCCGCCTTCCGCCGCCAGCCACACCACGTAACCGAGCGCGGGCACCGAAAGCACCAGCGCCTCCAGGAAAAATCCCTGGCTCGGACCGATCGGCAGCGTCTTGCGCAGGAAACCGTAAATGCCGAAGGAGATGGCGAGCACCAGCGAGATCCACGGCAGGCTGCCCTGCCTAACGGTGAGCAGCGCCACGGCGAGCGCGGCAAGGCCGACGGCGCCCATTTGCAGCCGGTTCGGACGCTCACCCAGGAGAACCGCACCCATCAGCACGTTGACCAGCGGATTGATGTAATAGCCGAGCGCCGCCTCCAGCGCCCGGTCGGCGGTAATCGCCCAGACATAGACACCCCAATTTATGCTGATCAGAAAGGCTGTCACCACGGCCATCGCCAGCGTTCTGGGCGACCGGAACGCCGCCTTCAGGTCGGCAGTACGACCGAGCAACAGCAACACGGCGCCGGCGATCGGCACCGACCATATGGCGCGGTGGGCGACGATTTCCGCCGGACCGATGTGCTCGACCACCTTCAGGTAAAGCGGCATCAGCCCCCACAGGAAAAAGGCGCCGACGCCATATGCAAACCCGATGGGGGTGTCGCCCGACGCGGCTTGCGCCGGCCGGATCACTACCGGTTCGGTGGTCATTCCGCCGCCACCAGCCCGGCGAGCGCGCGGTTCTTCATCAGCTTGTAGACAATCGAGTCCATCAGCGCCTGGAACGAGGCGTCAATGATGTTGTCGGATACGCCGACCGTCCACCAGCGAGTGCCGGCGGCATCGATGCTCTCGATCAGCACGCGGGTGATCGCCTCGGTACCGCCGTTGAGGATGCGCACCTTGTAGTCGACCAGTTCGAGATCGGCGATTTCCGCCTGGAACTTGCCGAGATCCTTTCTGAGCGCCAGATCGAGCGCGTTGACCGGGCCATGGCCCTCGGCGACCGACATGATGTCCTCGCCGTCTACATGGATGCGCACGACGGCTTCAGACACGGTCTTGAGGTTGCCGTTGGCGTCGAAGCGGCGCTCGACCATGCAGCGGAAGCTGTCGATCCTGAAGAAATCCGGTACCGAGCCGAGCGTGGCGCGGGCCAGTAGCTCGAAGCTGGCATCGGCCGCCTCATAGGCGTAGCCGGCCGCCTCGCGCTCCTTGACCAGCGCGATCAGCGTGTCGAGGCGGGCATCGGCCTTGTCGACCTCGATGCCGCGACGGTTGAGTTCGGTGATGAAATTGGCCTTGCCGGCCTGGTCGGAGACCATGATGCGGCGGCGGTTGCCGACCGCGTCCGGCGGCACGTGCTCGTAGGTCTCCGGTTCCTTGGCGAGCGCGGAGGCATGGATGCCGGCCTTGGTGGCGAAAGCCGACGAACCGACATAGGGCGACTGCGCGTCGGGAGCGCGGTTGAGCAATTCGTCGAAGGTGCGCGACAGGCGCGTCAGCCCGGCAAGCTCGGTCGCCGGCAGGCCGGTCTCGAAACGGTCGGCGAAGGCCGGTTTCAGCATCAGCGTCGGGATGATGGTGACGAGATTGGCATTGCCGCAGCGCTCGCCAATGCCGTTCAGCGTGCCCTGCACCTGGCGGCAGCCGGCCTCGATGGCGGCGAGCGAATTGGCCACCGCCTGGCCGGTATCGTCATGGGCGTGAATGCCGAGACGGTCGCCCGGAATGCCGGCGGCGATGACGGCAGAAACGATTTCGTGCACTTCGGCCGGCTGGGTACCGCCATTGGTGTCGCACAGCACCACCCAGCGGGCGCCGGCCTCGAAAGCCGCCAGGGCGCAGGCGACCGCGTAGTCGGGATTGGCCTTGTAGCCGTCGAAGAAATGCTCGCAGTCGAGCATGGCCTCCTTGCCGGCGGCCACCGCCGCCTCGACCGAAAGCCGGATGCCCTCGAGGTTTTCCTCGTTCGTGCAGCCGAGCGCCACGCGCACATGATAATCCCAGCTCTTGGCGACATAGCAGATCGCGTCCGCCGCCGATTGCAGCAGCGCGTTGACGCCGGGATCGTTGGAGACCGAGACGCCGGCGCGCTTGGTCATGCCGAAGGCGACAAAGCGGCTCGCCTGCGTTCGCTTTTCGGCGAAGAACGCGGTGTCGGTCGGATTGGCGCCCGGATAGCCGCCCTCGACATAGTCGACGCCGAAGCCGTCCAGCATATCGGCGATCGCGATCTTGTCCTCGACGGAAAAATCGATGCCCGGCGTCTGCTGGCCGTCTCTCAGCGTGGTGTCGAACAGGTAGATGCGTTCTTTGGTCATCGCTATTCCGGCCGGTGACAGACCGCCTCGATATTGTTGCCGTCGGGATCAAGCACGAAGGCGCCATAGTAATGTTCGTGATAATGCGGCCGCAGGCCCGGCGCGCCGTTGTCGATGCCGCCGGCAGCGAGCGCCGCCTCGTGGAAGGCGTCGACCTCGGCACGTGAATTCGCGGAGAAGGCGAAATGCACCGGAGGGGTCTGTTTCTCCCCCTCGCCCAGCCAGAACACCGGCCGGTCGCGGCCGTAACCGCCGACCTTGCGCCCGCCGGTGAACTCCGGCGGCACGATCATCAGCATGGAGGCGCCGAGCGGCGCCAGCGCCTTATCGTAAAAGGCTTTCGCCGCGTCGAAATCGGTGACGGAGATGCCGCTGTGATCGATCATCTTTTCTGCTCCGGAGGCCATTGATCGGTATCGTGATCGGGATGCTGGTGGTTGGTGGTGGCGATGTCGGCCACAAGCGCGGCCTGGTTTTTGTCGTCCTCGGTCGCCGCGCCCGGCAGTCGATCGAGTTCGCCGAACCACGGCAATTTTGCTTCGATGCCATACTGCCGCGCGGGTGCGAGCGCGGCCGGATCATCGAGCGAACCCAGCGTGACGTGCTGATATTCGGCGCCGACCGTCTCGAAGATCAGCGGCGTACCGCATTTGGCGCAGAAACCGCGCCGGGCGGGATCGGATGAATGGAACCACGTGATCTCGCCGCGGGTGACGGTGAATTCGCTCCGGCGCACATTGGCGAGCGGCATGAAGAAATTGCCCGCCGCCTTCTGGCACATGCGGCAATGGCAGATATGCGGATTGGCGAGCGCGCCGTCGACGCGGTAACGCACCGCACCGCACTGGCAGCCGCCGGTGGTGGGGGCGCTCACCGCTTGACCTCCCAGGTCGTCACGCGCTCACCGGTTTCAGGATCCTTTGAATCCTTCAACTGGATACCCTGCGCCAGCAGTTCATCGCGGATGCGGTCGGCTTCAGGCCAGTTTTTTTCGGCGATGAAGGCAGCGCGGCGATTTATTTCATCCGTTACTGAGGTGGCTATATCGACTTTCTCAATTACCGTAAGATCTATGCCAAGGAGGTTTCTACCGACAACAAATGCCTGTCGGTCTTCCTTAGATTTCTGATTGCCAGCCATCCGACTAAGCCAACTCACGGCCTTTGGAGTGTTGAGGTCATCCCCGAGCACATCCATCAGTTCGCTTTGTGCTTCAGCTTGAGAACCGAGTTCCTTGTCGGCTTCACGAAGAGTCCGCCGCCAGCGCACTAGTATATTCTCCGCCTCCTCCAACCTTTTCACCGAAAAATCGATCGGTTCGCGGTAGTGCGTCATCAGCATGGCAAGCCGCAATACCTCGCCCGGCCATTTGCGGCCGCCGAACTTCTCCGTCGCCAATAGATCGTGGATGGTGACGAAGTTGCCCTCCGACTTGGACATTTTCCTGCCCTCGACCTGCAGGAAGCCGTTGTGCATCCAGACATTGGCCATGTGCGGCGTGCCGTGGGCGCAGCGCGACTGGGCGATCTCGTTTTCGTGGTGCGGGAAAATCAGGTCGAGCCCGCCGCCATGGATGTCGAACACGTCTCCCAGATGCGCCTTCGACATCACCGAGCATTCGATATGCCAGCCCGGGCGGCCATGGATGGTCTCGGCCGCGCCGCCGACCGTGAACGTGCCGTCCCAGCCCGGCTCGGTCGCAGACGATTCCTTCCACAGCACGAAGTCGCCGGCGTTCTTCTTGTGGTCCTTGACGTCGACGCGGGCGCCGGCCTGCTGGTCTTCGAGCCTGCGGTTCGACAGCGCGCCGTAATCGTCCATCGACTTGACGTCGAACAGCACTTCGCGGCCCTCGCTACCGGCGGCGAGATAGGCATGGCCCTTGTCGAGAAGCTGCTGGATCATCTTCACCATGCCGTCGATATGCTCGGTGGCGCGCGGCTCGTGCGTCGGCTGAAGGCAGCCGAGTGCCGCGACATCGGTATGGAACTGGCCCGCCGTCTCCTCCGTCACCTCGCGGATCGCCCGGTTGAGGGTCATCCGGCCGGCGGAGATTTCGGCGCCGAAGCGCTTGAGCGCGCGGGCGTTGATCTTGTCGTCGACGTCGGTGATGTTGCGGACATAGGTGACGTGGTCGGCGCCGTAGAGATGGCGCAGCAGGCGGAACAGCACGTCGAAGACGATCACCGGCCGCGCATTGCCGATATGGGCATAGTCGTAGACCGTCGGCCCGCACACATACATGCGCACGTTTTGCGGGTCGATGGGGACAAAGTCCTCCTTTCGCCGCGTCAGCGTGTTGTAGAGCCGCAATCTGGCGTCCGACATCAAACAGTACTCCCTCGGCCGGCTGGCCTGGGCGTTGTCTCGACTTGGAAAGAGGGCGAAAACGTCCGGACCAGCGGTGGCGCTAGCCGATAATGCAGATCGAAATGCAAATGCCCGAACGGGCGGTCAACGTTTTCATGGGCAGCCTTATCGCTTTCGACGGCCTCACCGTCAAGCATATTAAGCGCGGGATATTAACGTTTTGATTGCGTTAAAACTGATTTCGATAAAAGTTTACCAATTGGCCACGGATTTGTCTCAATCTGACACCATGTGCCCGGTTCGACAAAAACCTCCGGCACCAAAACGAGTAAAGGCCAAGAAAATGCCTCGCAAGCAGAAAGCAACCCGATCCAACGACATGTTGTCCCGCCACTATCGCGCCATCGGCCCGGCGGCAATCATGGCGGCGCTGATCTGCTGCAAGCGCAGGCAGGAGAAATCCGGCGCCACGACCGCCTGATTTCAGCCCGCCGGCCCCGTTTTGGCGGTCGATGAACGATCGGTGAACGTTACTTTCAGGTGACGTTGCGCACAGCTTTGGCATTGTTCCCGTGTCAGCCTCGCCCGGCAACCAACAAGGGAACAAGACCATGACCTCCAAACTTGCCAAACTGGCGGCGGCTGCCGCAATCCTCCTCTCGCTCGGCCAGACGGCCCATGCGGAATACAAGGTGTTCTCCAAGCCGAAGGTCGGCGGCGACCGCCTCGACCTCTGTCTGAACTGGGGCACCGGCTGCGGCAAACCGGCCGCCGATGCCTGGTGCCAGACCAAGGGCTACACCAAGTCCGCAGGCCACGTGATCGACCACAATATCGGTGCGTCGACCCGCACGAGGCTGATCGGCACCGGCGCGGTCTGCGACCAGGGCTACTGCGACGGCTTCAAGAAGGTGAGCTGCTTCAAGCCGACGCCGGTGAAGTACTATCCCAAGCCCAAATGGGGCGCCGACCGGCTCGACTGGTGCCTGAACTGGGGTACCGGCTGCGGCAAGGCCGCCGCCGACAAGTTCTGCACCACCAAGGGCTTCTCGCACGCCAAGAACTACGCCATCGATCCGGATATCGGCACGGTCAGCCGCACGCGGCTGATCACCACCGGCGCGGTGTGCGACCAGGGCTTCTGCGACGGCTTCAAGGGCATCACCTGCGAGAGCTGATCGCGCTCTCGACCCGCCTCCCCTTCGAGGGGAGGCGGACGCACAGGGCCCAATCTCCTCGCTTGAGGGGAAGATCGAGCTCCACCCCGCAGCACCTCAGAACCTTCATCCTCCGGCGAAGAACCGCCACGCCAGGCTTGCAGCCAGCCCGGCCATGACGATGCCGATCAGGATGTCGAGCACCCGCCAGGCGGCGGGCCGGGCAAAGACCGGCGCCAGCAGGCGTGCACCGTAGCCAAGACCGAAAAACCAGACGAATGACGCTGCGGCGGCGCCGATGCCGAACCAGGCGCGCGCGCCGCCCGCATAACGGCCCGACAGCGAGCCGATGAGCACGACTGTGTCGAGATAGACATGCGGGTTGAGGAAGGTGAAGGCGAGACAGGCGGCAAGCGCGGTCTTCAGGTCGCCGCCGCGTCCGGACGCCGCTTCCAGCGTTTCGCCCGATAGCGCGCGCCGGAACGCCAGCACGGCATAGGCGGCGAGAAACAGCGCGCCGGCAATGGTCACCGCCCCGATCAGGCCCGGCGAGCGCGCCACCAGCGTACCCAGCCCGCCGACGCCGGCACCGATCAGCACCGCGTCGGACAGTGCGCAAACCAGGCAGAGGATGAACACATGCTCTCGCAGCAGCCCCTGGCGCAGGATGAAGGCGTTCTGGGCGCCGATGGCGATGATCAACGAACCGCCGAGCAGGAAACCGGGAAGGAAGGCGCCCATGGGCGGTCAGAGCAACGACATCTGGCCGTCGCCGGGGCCGGCGGAGGGTTTTGCGGTCGCGGTGGTGTCGTCGTCCGGCATGGAATCGACCGGCTGCTGGATTTCAGGCCCGCTGTTTGTCACCTTGTTGACCGCGTTCGAGACGGGAATCGCCTCGAACAGGTCCGGGCCCGCCGGCCGCAGCAGGTGGGCGACGTCGCGCGGCTCGCGCCCGCGGCAGTCGAGCCATTCGGCGAAGTCCTCGCGCCTGACGACCACCGGCATGCGGTCATGGATGTTGCCGACGGTGGCGTTCGCCGCCGTGGTCAGGATCGCCGCCGTATCGATCTCCGAGCCGTCGGCCGCGTGCCATGTCTCCATCAGGCCGGCGAACACCACCAGCCCGCCGCCGCGCGGCCTTATCCAGTAGGGCTGCGCCTTGCGCTTGCCGTCGCGCCTCCACTCGTAGAACCCCGACGCCGGCACCAGCACGCGGCGATGGCGCAGGGCGGCGCGGAACGAAGCCTTGTCGGCCGCCGTCTCGCCGCGGGCGTTGATCAGCAGCGGAAAGTCCTTCGGATCCTTGACCCAGGAAGGCAGCAGCCCCCAGCGCACCAGCATCGCCTTGCGACCCGGCAGGTTGGAGCCTTTGCCGGTCGGCGGGTCGGCGACAATGACGAGGATTGGCTGGGTCGGCGCAATGTTATAGCGCGGCGGAAACGCCTCGATCTCGACGAGATCGAGCAGTTCCTGCACCTCCTCGGGCGTTGCCGTCAGCGAAAACCGTCCGCACATGGGGCGCGACCTTTCACATTCGCCGGCGTGGGGTCAAGCCTCGGCCCTTGTTGCCGCCGGCACGGCTGAGTACAAGTCACGTCATGGCAAAGAATGCTCCGGTCGAGGTGGTTTCGGCGGGCCTCATCTGGCGCGACCGCATTCTGCTGGTCAAACGCGGCAAGGCGCCGTCGAAGGGGCTTTATGCCTTTCCGGGCGGGCGCATCGAACCGGGCGAGACGGCCGAGGATGCGGTTCGCCGCGAGATCGCCGAGGAGACCGGGCTTACCGCCGACGGCGCGCTCTCACATCTCGAAACGCTGGATATCGAACCGTCGGCCGACGATCCCGAAGCAATTGCCTTCCGCCTGCACGTCTTTTCCGGCACCCATCCGGGCGGCGCGCCAGTCGCCGGCGACGACGCCGAGGAAGCCGGCTGGTTCCGTCTCGAGGAGGTCGAGGCCATGGCGATGACGGCCTCCTCGCTGAGGCTCACCCGCAAGCTGTTGTCGGGCGGCGTCTGATCCGCGAGCCCGCGCCTTAACGCTGTCGGTCGAATGGCCTTGCCGGTGCCCCAATCCTCGGCCAGAACAGCGCCATGACGATCACGCCGAAACCTTCGCTTGCAGTCGCGCTCGTCGTCGCGACGCTGTTGTATCCCGCCGTGGCGGTGCGGGCCGACAACGTGCCCTACGAGAAGCAGCTGTTACGCCTGTCGGAGATTCTCGGCTCGATCCACTATCTGCGCAGCCTTTGCGGCGAGAAGGACGGCGGCTGGCGCGACCAGATGGAGGCGCTGCTGGAGGCGGAAAATCCCGAACCGGTGCGCCGCGCCCGCATGATCGCCAGCTTCAACCGCGGTTACCGAACCTATGGCAGCGTCTACAAGACGTGCACGGAATCGGCGACTGCGGCGATCGCCCGCTACATGAAGGAAGGCGAGACCTTGTCGAAGGAGGTCGTTGTCCGCTTCGGCGATTAACAATAGTTTGACATTATGCCTGCGCCGGGCGACGCAGGCTGGTAATCTGCGGTAAACAGGTCCGGGGACGAGGACCGAAACGCCGCGAACGGAAACAAGGGGCTGTCCGCAGGCACAGCGAATGGACAGATATCGGGTTCGGGCATGAGTATAAGCGAGATACGGGACATCGACGCGCTGATCCGCGAGGAAAAGCGGCTTTCGGCCTGCGAAAGCCAGACGGAAACCTGGGCGGAAGGCCTGTCGGCGGGCATCGAGCCGGAGATCATGGCCGAGGCGGCGCTGTCGACAGCGTTCTGCGAACTCATGCGCAGTTCCAGCGAGGATGCGGCGATCGCGCTGCTCGACCGCATGCGCGAGCGCATCGTCGCGGGCGAATTCGACCCCGACCTGCGCTGGCATTGACCCGTCCGCCATTCCGTAGCTTACTGGCGGACGGAATGTGCATGGCCCGGCAAAAAGACACGATATCCCGGCGGTGTCGGGGGATGACGGCCGCACCGGCCATCGCCCTCCTGATGGCCGTATCGTTCTCGTTGGCGCTTGCCGGCGAAGCACTGGCGCTGAGCGAGATCAAGCGCGAGGAACTGCCGGCGCCGGGCGCCGAGGGTGTCGCGGAGCCCGAAGCCGAAAAGGGCGGCGCCATCCCGCTTCCGGTCGAACCGGGCCTCGAGACCGGCAATACCGAACAGCCGGACGCCGCCGACGAGGCGCAGCCGGACGATCCCGACCTGCCGCTACCGGAAATCCTGACCGACCTGTCGCTGCTTCCGCGGCCGGTGCAGCGCATGCGCGAACTCATCCTGGAAGCGTGCGAGAGCGGCGATATCGAAGCGCTGAGACGGCTGATCGGCACCGGGGTCGACATAACGCAACTCTCGCTCGGCGGCATCGAGGGCGACCCGATCGATTTCCTGCGCGAGATCTCAGGCGACGGCGAAGGTCACGAGATCCTCGCGATCCTGCAGGAAGTGCTTGAAGCCGGCTATGTGCACATGGACGCCGGCACGCCGAACGAACTCTATGTGTGGCCCTATTTCTTCGCCTATCCGCTCGACAAGCTCGATGCGCGCCAACGCGTCGAGTTGTTCCGCCTCGTCACCGCCGGCGACTACGAGGACATGAAGGCCTTCGGCGGCTACAACTTCTACCGCGCCGGCATCTCGCCTGAAGGCCAGTGGGTGTTTTTCGTCGCCGGCGATTGAGTGCCGACGCGGCAAGGCGGCCTGAATTGAGGGTGCGGTCCCGGGCGCGCCGTGAAGCCGAAACGGGCGATTTTGCCCATATCTCCGTGGGACGCGCTCCAAACCATGAATATCGATACAGCCTAGGACTTCAGTTCGAGAAAGCCGGTCGCCATCCGAACGGCGTTTTCAACGAATGCCCGGTCGTCGGCGGGCTGAAGCGCGGCGCCGCTTTGCGCGGGGTCGAGGCGCGCCCGCAACATCGCCGCAAGCTGGTCTATGACAAAGGCGGCCGCGGCGGCGGCATCGGTGCGCCCGATCTCGTCGCGGCGTGCAAGGACAAATTCCAGCAGCAGCCTCCGGGTCTCGCGCTGAATTTCGGCGTAATGGGCAACGAGCTCCGGGTGGTCGGCGATCACCGCCGAGACGGCGGCCTTGGCTGCGGCACTTTCCCTGGCCGTGGCGAGCGTGATTTCGATGTATCCGTGGAGCAGATCGCGTATCGATGCGCCTTCCCACAGAGCCGGGTCCGAGGCCTGCCGGTTGAGCGCCTCATACGCATCGGTCATGCGCCGGAACAGGGCGAAGTACAGGGCCTTCTTGTCCTTGAAATGATGATAGACCGAACCGATCGAATAGCCGGCGCGGCTGGCGATGTCGGCGATGGACGTGGCCTCGGTACCCTTTTCGAGGATCAGGGCCTCGGCCGCGTCCAGCAGCGCTTCCTGCGTACGCTCGCTGCGGCTTTGCTTGCCGGTCCGGCGCCAATGCAGTTCGGAAACCCAACGGCTTTCGGTCATGTCGCTCCAAAAAATAGAATTTTCATTCGGTTTTATTGACAGGCGCGCTTCGTCCTGTCAAAACATAATACATATTCGGTTTTTCAGCGAAGTTCAGCGATAGTGGAGAGATACAAATGAGCGTGGCAGATCAACGGCCGGTCGATTCCGGTTATCCGGCGAAGAGCACGGCATCCTCGGTCCTCGACGACATCGACATGGCCGGCCGGACGGCCGTCGTCACCGGCGGATACAGCGGCATCGGGCTTGAAGTCGTCCGGGCCTTCGCGGCAAAGGGCTGCCGGATCTTCGTGCCGGTGCGCAATCCCGAAAAGGCAGCGGAAGCGCTCGCCGGTGTCGATGGCGACGTCCGGCCGCTTGCCATGGACCTTGCCGACCTCGCTTCGGTGCGGCGGTTTGCTCAGGATGTTCAGGATGTTGCATCGCGACTGGAGTTCCTCATCAACAATGCCGGGATCATGGCCTGTCCCGAGACGCGGGTCGGACCGGGCTGGGAGGCGCAGTTCGGGGTGAACCACATGGGGCATTTCGCGCTGACAAGAGCGCTCCTGCCCCTGCTGCAGGCGACGGCCGGCGCGCGCGTCGTCTCGTTGTCATCGACCGGGCACAAGATTTCAGACGTGCTCTGGGATGACCTGCATTTCGAGAAAACGCCATATGACAAGTGGGTTGCCTACGGACAGGCCAAGACGGCGAACGCGCTGTTTGCCAACGCGTTGTCACGGCGGTTGCGTCAGACAGGCGGCTTGTCCTTTGCCGTGCATCCAGGCGGGATTTTCACGCCGTTGCAACGGCACCTGCCCAGGGACGAGATGATCGCACTGGGCTGGCTCGGCGACGACGGCGAGCCGAGCGAGTTGGCGAAACAGGGGTTCAAGACGCCGGAACAGGGCGCCTCGACCACCTGTTGGGCGGCAACGTCGACACTGCTCGACGGCAGGCCCGGGGTTTACTGCGAAGACTGCGACATCGCGGCGCCGACCGATCCCGCAAGCCCGCTTGCGCGCTTCAGGGGGGTCGACGCTCACGCCTGCGACGACGCGGCGGCGGAGCGGCTTTGGGAGATAAGCGAGACGCTTCTGGAAGCGGCGTAGCCGGTAGAAAACGCCGGCTTCCGCCCAGATCCTGCCTGCGGCCACGCCTTGCCGTGTTCCGACATCGATCGCGGCTGCGATGGGTCGCGGGAATGCGACGTCGGGTTACCGTCAGTGCCGGCGCGCGCTCGCAGCCGGATACGCTCGCCGCGCCGCGATCAGGCATAGCTCTCGCTTGTGACGCTGCGGCGGATTTCGGCGCCGTCGCGGCCGGGCGGCGCGCCGAACATGCGGCGGTATTCGCGGCTGAACTGCGACGGGCTTTCGTAGCCGATGGCGAAACCGACCTGCGCCACGTCGGAGCCCTCCGACAACAGCAGCCGCCGCGCCTCCTGCAGGCGCAGGGATTTCTGGAACTGTACCGGCGTCATCGCAGTGGCGGCCTTGAAATGGCGGTGGAAGGTGGCGGAACTCATGCCGGCCAACCCTGCAAGATGCGGCACGCTGATCGTGTCGGTGAAATTCTCGCGCACCCAGGCGATCGAGCGGCTGATGCGGGCGGTGCGGCTGTCGGTCAGCCCGATCTGGCGCATTACCGCGCCCTGGGGTCCGTTGAGCAACCGCCAGGTGATCTCGCGCCGGATCATCGGACCGAGCACGGCAATGTCGCGCGGGCGCCCGGCAAGCGCCAGCATCCGCTCCAGCGGGTCGATCAGTTCCCCGTCGAGCGGATGCACGCTGAGCGCGTTGGAGACGGGCGCGGCCGGCACGTCGCCCTGCGCCAGTTCCAACAACAGTTCGGCGACGACCGTCGGCTCGATCGTGACCACGATGGCGACATAGGGCGCTTGCGCGGAAGCCTCGATGATTTCAGCTCGCACCGGTACCTCAAGCGACGTAATCAGGCATTTGCCGGCGGCGTAGCGATAGGACTGGCCGGCGAGCTGGCTAAGCTTGGCGCCCTGGAGGACGATGCACATCGACGGCCGGTAAACGCCGTGAATCGGGCCAAGAGGCGCCTCGGTGACCGCGAGTGACAGCCCGCCCAGCGGGGTTTGCCGGCCGTGGCGGTGCCAGAGCGCCAGCGCACGGCTCTTCAAGGTGTCAAGGCGGGTCGCTTCCATCGGGTCAGGTTAACCGATCGCGACCGATATGACAGCGTCAATCGGCTGGATTGAGAGAATCAGGCAGAATTTCGCGAGGATCGGCGTGGCAGGCGCGGGCCATGCTGCGCCATCTAAGACACATGCCGCGGCCGGTTTTTTGGCGCGGCGCATTCGACAAAGGACATTCATCATGCGCTACCGTCGCCTCGGCCGCAGCGGCCTATTCGTTTCCGAACTCTGTCTCGGCACCATGACCTTTGGCGGGTCGGACGACATGTGGGGCCAGATCGGACAGCTTCGGCAGCAGGAAGCCGACAAGCTGGTCGGCACCGCCCTCGATGCCGGCATCAACTTCATCGATACCGCCAATGTCTACGCCGCCGGGAGGAGCGAGGAGATCCTCGGCCAGTCGCTGAAGAATCTCGGGGTCGCGCGGGAAAATGTGGTTATCGCGACCAAGGTCCACGGTCAGATGGGCGAAGGGCCGAACGCCCGCGGACTGTCGCGAAGCCACATTCTCGATCAGGCCAAGGCGAGCCTGAAGCGGCTGCAGCTCGACCACATCGATCTCTACCAGCTTCACGGCTTCGACCCGGCGACACCCGTTGTCGAAACGCTGGAGGCGCTCGACACGCTGGTGCGGCAGGGACACGTCAACTATGTCGGCGTGTCCAACTGGGCAGCCTGGCAGATCGTCAAGGCGGTGGGAATCACCGAGGCAAGGACGCTGGCGCCGATCGTCTCGCTACAAGCATATTACACACTGGCCGGCCGCGACCTGGAGCGCGAACTGACGCCGATGCTGCTCTCGGAAGAAATCGGGCTGATGGTGTGGAGCCCGCTGGCGGGCGGCTTCCTGTCCGGCAAGTTCGACCGCGAGGGCAAGACAGCCGAGGGCCGGCGGGCCAGCTTCGATTTCCCGCCGGTCGACAAGGACCGCGCCTATGATGCCATCGATGTCATGCGGACCATTGCCGCCGACAAGGGATGCACCGTGGCGCAGGTGGCGTTGGCATGGCTCCTGCACCAAAAGGTGGTGACCAGCGTGATCCTCGGCGCCAAGCGCGTCGACCAGCTTACCGACAATATCGGCGCGACCGAGGTTTCGCTGACGAACGAGGACCTTGCCGCGCTCGATGCAGCTACGCGCCTTCCCGCGGAATATCCAGGCTGGATGATGAAGACCCAGAACGAATACCGCGAACAACTGATGCGGGATCAGTTGCGCTGACGCGCTCCGCATGTGGGAGGCCGCCATCCCGGAACCTTCCGCATGCGTCTCCCTCGCCAGCCGGCCTCCGGCGCATGCCGGGCTGGTCCAAGCGCAACCTGACAAGCAGCGGCAAGCCTTCTCGCCGCGCCAGTACATCTGTCTACTGGTTGATCTCGGGTTCCACGAGCTTCGCCAGCTTCCGCAGCGATTCCTGCCAGCCGAGATAGCAGGCCTCGAGCGGGATCACGTCCGGAATGCCCTGCTGTTCGATGGTTACTTCCGTGCCGACCGATACGGCCTTCAACGTCACGGTGACCGTCATCTCGCCGGGCAGGTTGGGGTCGTCGAACGTGTCGGTATAGACCAGCCTCTCGCCCGGAACGAGTTCAAGATAGATTCCGCCGAAGGAATGGCTGGTGCCGGTCGTGAAGTTCCTGAACGACATCCGGTGCTTGCCGCCGACCTCGGCATTCAGTTCATGGACAGTGCAGGTAAAGCCGAACGGCGGAAACCAGCTTGCGGCCGCATCCGGTTCCAGAAACGCGCGATAGACCTTCTCGGGCTTGGCGGCGAAGACACGGTGCAGGTGAACGGTGTTCGGCATGATGACTTCCTTTCATTCGGGTTCGACTGATTCAATGGCCTCTGCGGCGGTTCCGGAAATGGCGAGGATGGACGGCAACATTGCCGCGGAAGGCCGGGTAATCCTTCCCTTCCCGCTAGTCCGGGCACCAAACAAATTGCTTGAAAATACATACCAACCAGTCGGTATGTTGTCAACTGCCAACCGGCATTAGCGCTCACCCGACCGGCCGGACCGTGACCTCACGGCTGTGAGCAGGCGCCCAGCCGGTCTTCGAGCCGAGCCCGTTCGTCGGCGATCGTCTCGCGGCACGTCAAATCGACGACGGTGAAATCGGCATCATTGTCGGCGGCGATACGGCCCTTGCCGGACGGACGCGGGCGGCTTACGTAGTGGCTGCTCGCAACGCAAGAGATTCCCGAAATGGCGACGGTCAGGCTGGACGACAGGGCGGTCATCGATGTGCACGGCGCGGATGCTGAGCACTTCCTGCAGAACCTGATAACCACAGATATCGACGCACTGAACGAGACCGAGCTGGGCGTCGGCGCATTGCTGACGCCACAGGGCAAGATCCTGTTCGACTTCCTGGTGTCGCGCAACGGCGAGGGCTTCCGGCTCGACTGCCGAGCGGCGACCGCCGGCGATCTTCTGCGCAGGCTCACGCTCTACAAGCTCCGCGCCAGGGTTGAGATTTCCGTTTGCGAAGAATCGGTTGTCTCCGTTTCGTGGGGCGATGATTCACCTGCTTCAAGCGGTTTGACAGACAACCGTTTTGCCGACATCACCGTCACGCGCGCCTATGGAACGGACGCACCGCGAGCCGACCGTGATGCAGCAGACTGGCGCACGCTGCGCATTGCCCACGGTATCGGCGAGAGCGGCGAGGACTACGAACTCGGCGATGCCTTTCCCCACGACGTACTCTTCGACCAGAATGGCGGCGTGTCCTTTACCAAGGGCTGTTTCGTCGGCCAGGAGGTAGTCTCGCGCATGCAGCATCGCGGCACGGCGCGCCGGCGCCTGCTGATCGCCACCGGCAGCGCAGACCTGCCCCCGCCCGGCACCGTCATCAGCGCCGGCGGCCGCGCCATCGGCACCCTGGGTTCGGTTGCCGCCAACAAGGGGCTTGCTATGGTGCGCATCGACCGCGTGGCAAGGGCGGTGGCGGACGGCGAACCGGTTACGGCGGGCGAAACCGCGATCATGCTTGCCATTCCCGCCTGGGCCGGGTTCGACTTCCCGCGGCCAGAGACGGAAGAGAGCTGATGGCCGACAGGAAGGGCGCGCCGCCACGGGCCTGGCAGCGGATGATCTCGGGGCGGCGGCTCGACCTGCTCGATCCCTCGCCGCTCGACATTGAAATCACCGATATCGCCCACGGGCTTGCCCGCGTGGCGCGCTGGAACGGTCAGACCGCTGGCGATCATGCCTTCTCGGTGGCGCAGCATTCGCTTCTGGTCGACGACATCTTCGCGCGGACAAGCATCAAGGCGAGCGCCGAGGAACGGCTCGCCTGCCTGCTGCACGACGCGCCCGAATATGTAATCGGCGACATGATCTCGCCGTTCAAGGCGGTGGTCGGCGGCGGCTACAAGGCGGTCGAGGCGCGGCTGCAGACGGCGATCCACCTGCGCTTCTCACTGCCCGGACAATTGGCCGGCGACCTGACCAAGGCGATCAAGCGCGCCGACCAGGTTGCCGCCTGGTTCGAGGCGCGTGCATTGGCGGGGTTCTCGGACCGGGAGGCGGCGAAATATTTCGGCCGGCCGCGCGGCATCGGCGGCGATACGCTCGACTTGACGCCGCTGCCGGCGAAGCGTGTCGAAAAGGCGTTTCTGCAACGGTTCGCCGCGCTCGACACTCAACGGTAGGCGGCGCCGATGCCCAGCAGTTGCAGGCAAAGCGACACCGCGAACAGACCAAGCGCGGTCTTGAAGGCACCGCGCGCATAGATTTCGTAGACCTCGCGCATCACCACCGCAAATGCATGGCGTGCGTGCTGGTTCATCGGCCGAACCTTCTCGTCGAGATGAATCCAGACCTCGGTGTCCTTGGGCTTGCGGTTGGACGCGGTCACCCCGAACCACAGGAGAATCGCGGCCATGATCAGCGTCAGAATCGCGCCGGCGCGGAACGAAGCGACAGGATGAAAGGCAAAGGAAAGCATGATGCAGCCGATGGCAAGCGCGCCGAAGAAGACCGCGCGTCCGACGCAGATCAAGGCGACCTGTCTTACCTGTTCCATCGAAACCGACCCGTTCGTGGCACCAAATCTGGTCCCGCAGCGCCGGATACACAAATCAAATTTGGGAGAACTCTACTTTCGCAGGTTCCAGATTACCTGTTGTCGCCGCTGACCAGTTGCCGGTAGGCATCGCGCGACATCGCCAGGAGGCCGTTTTCCGAAGCGCTCGCCGTCATGGCGCAGGCATAGCCCTGGTCGCGCCAGTAAAAGGCCCGGGCTCCCTGCTCCTCGACCTCGCGAAAACCGGTCTGATCGCTGCGTTCGGCATTGGTCACGTAGAGCGAAATGCGTTCGCCGGACTTGTTCTCGTACATGAACTGGGCGGCCGGTTGCCGGCCGGACGGCAAAAGCCGTCCGCCTATCAGCGTGAAGCCGAAGGTCTCGAGGTTGGGCGCCATCAGGCTCACGCCCACCCGTTTCGACAGCCAGGCGACGAGATGATCCTTCTCGTCGGCGCCGACCTCGACGGTGTGCCGCTTTTCGGCGGCATAGATCACATGGGCGGCGATCGCATTATCGGCCAGAAACGTGGCGCCGTCGCCTTCCGCGGCAGAGCGGATGCCGACCAGGTAGCCGGCCGCCGCGCCGGCGGCGACCAGCAATAGCGCGGCGGCGGCCATCCGCCAGGGTGCGGCCGGCCGGTGACCGGAGCGGCTTATCTGCCGAAACCGCGCCAGGCGTGGCGGCAACGGCTCCCCGAGCACCGGATCGAGCGCCGTCTTCAGCATTTCGCGGTCGAGTTTGTAGCGCTCGTAGCGCGCCAATTCGGCCGGGTTCTCGGCAAGCCAGCGATCGAACTCCGCCCGTGCCTCCGCCGGCATCTCGCCATCCAGCGCCAGATGCATATCAGTTTCGGAATAGTGTCTGCCCGACATCACTCCACCACCCTGAACGTCCTGGAGCGCGCATCGTCGTCCAGTACCCGGCGCAGTTCGGCGCGACCGCGGGCGATGCGCGACATCAACGTACCGGCCGGCACCTCGAGAATATCTGCCGCCTCGGCATAGGAAAAACCCTCCACCGCCACCAGCATCAGGGCGGCGCGGCGGTCCGGATCGATCCTCTGCAAGGCCTCGAGCACGTCGCGAACCACCAGCTTGTCGTGCTGATCGGCGCCCTGGCTCTGGCTGGTCTCCAGCTCCGAATGGTTGACGGTTTCGCCGCGGCGCCGATCCTTGCGGACGGTGTCGATGAAGATGTTATGCATGATCGTGAACAGCCATCGGCGCGGATTCTCACCGGTTTGCCAGTTGCCCAGGCGCGCAAAGGCACGCTCCAGGCTGTCCTGGACAAGATCGTCGGCCCGGTCGGCGTCACGCATCAGCGATCGCGCGTAGCGACGCAATCGCGGAATCTCAGCCAATATCGCCTTCTGCCGGTCGTTCATGGGCCTTTCTGTCTGGCACCGGGTGAAAACAAACCGGATTGAAGCGCTGTAACCGCCGTAGCGCAAGGCCCCGCCGGGTCTATCGCTGTGTTAACGCGGAATCGAGGATTTTATTCCGGGCGCCGATTGCAGCAAATCTGCACGGCCTTTCAATCGAATTCATTTGCCTGCGAACGGCATGCCGATAGGTTGTCGCCAAACGGAGAGATAACCCATGAGCGTCAACCAGATCACCGCTACAAGGCCGATGCCCTGGCTGATCATAGGCTGCGGATGCATCATCGCCCTGCTCGCCTTCGGGCCGCGCTCGGCCATGGGTTTCTTCCAGTTGCCGATACTGGCCGAAACCGGCTGGGACCGCACCACTTTCGGTCTGGCTATGGCCCTGCAGAACATGTTCTGGGGTTTGAGCCAGCCCGTGTTCGGGGCAATCGCCGACCGCTACGGCTCGTGGCGCACGCTGACCCTGGGCGGCATTTTCTACGCGGCCGGCCTCGTGCTCATGTCGATCCCGTCGTCACCGATGATGCTGCATATCGGCGGCGGCGTGCTGGTCGGGCTTGGCGTCGGCGCCGGCTCGTTCGGCATCGTGCTCGCGGCGTTCGCCCGCAATGTGGCGCCGGAGCAGCGCAGTCTCGTTTTCGGCATCGGCACGGCGGCCGGCTCGGCCGGCATGTTCGTTTTCGCACCGCTCAGCCAGGGGTTGATCGACGCGGTCGGCTGGTCCGACGCGCTGGTGTGGATGTCGGTGCTGATGCTGGCAATACCCGTGCTGGCAATTCCGCTGCGCGGCAATTCGGCAAGCGGGCTCGCCTCGCACCACGAGATCGAGCAGTCTATCGGCGAAGCGCTGCGCGAGGCATTGTCGCATCAAAGCTATCTGCTGCTTACCGCCGGCTTCTTCGTCTGCGGCTTTCAGGTGGCGTTCATCACTGCACATTTTCCGGCCTATCTCGGCGATATCGGCATCGAAGCCACCTATGCGGTCATCGCGCTGGCGCTGATCGGCTTCTTCAACATCATCGGCTCGCTCGCCTCCGGCGTCATCGGCCAGCGCTATTCAAAGCCGATCTTCCTATCGCTGATCTATGTCGGCCGCTCGATCGTGGTGACCGCGTTTTTGCTGCTGCCGCAGACACCAACCAGCGTCGTCGCGTTTTCCGTCGTCATGGGCCTGTTATGGCTGTCGACGGTGGCGCCTACCAACTCGCTGGTGGCGATCATGTTCGGCACGCGCCATCTCGGCATGCTGGGCGGCATCGTGTTCCTGTCGCACCAGATCGGTTCGTTTCTGGGCGTCTGGCTCGGCGGCTATCTCTACGACCGTTTCGGCAGCTACGATCCGGTCTGGTGGCTCAGCGTGGCGCTCGGCCTGTTCGCAGCGGTCGTACACTGGCCGATCCGCGAACAGGCAGTGAAACGCCCCGCTCCGGCGCTGGCCTGATCACGTCCTGGTCGAAGCCACCAGCGTGATATTGGTGGTCGCCGGCGGGTGCGGGAACCGGTCCTTCGCACCATCGCGGTAGGAAATGAACGGCGCGCTGTCGACGAAACGCTGCCTGGCATTGTCATCGGCAAATTCGAACACGGCGATGAACCGCGTCGGATCGTCGGTGGCAAACGCCGTGTAGTCGTAACCTTCGTCGCCGATGGCCTTCAGCCCGTCGACAAGCTGTTCCAGCGCATCGGCCTGAGCATCGGCCTTGCCTTCGTTGACCGTGTATTCGACAAGCAGGCTCATGGCATAACCTCCTGAATTCAAAGATGGCAGGCGCGTCAGGCGGCCTTGGTCAGAATCTCCCAGGCGATCACCATCAGACAGGCCCAGGCGACGGTGAACACCAGTGTCCTGAGCATGATGACCGCGATGCCCGCGATCATCACCACCGCATGGGCAAGGCGCGCCCAGAAGAACACCGCCGCCGCAAGCGCCGTCGCCGATGTCGACACATTGGTCAGGTGGGCGACGACAACGAGACCGGCAAAGGCGCCGAATTGCTCGACGAGGTTGATGTGGGCCCGGTTGGCGCGCCGGATCCAGGTAGGCATGTTCCCAACGTCGCGCAGGTTCTTGTAGTCCTCGGCCGTAAGCAAGCCGAGTGCGCTTACCTGTCCGACAATGAACGGAATCCACAGGACGGCGAGCAATACGGATGTCAGAAACAGATACCAGAGTTCGGTGGTCATGGTCTTGTCCTTCCCAAAAGCTCCAGTTGCGGCAGGAAACGCCGGATCGGCGTTTCCCTCCGGCAACATACCAGCAATCGGCGCGGCGCTACATCTCCATCGCCTCGGCCACCTCGACGGTGCCGCCATCGAGGATGGGGCAACCCTTGGCCATTTCGATTGCGGCGTCGATGCTGTCGGCCTCGACCAGCGAATAGCCCGACAACGGATTGGCGCCGCCATTGTCCTCGACGCCGTTGGCCGTCACGGTCTTCGATTTGCCGACCGGGTTGCCGCCATCGATCACGGCGCTCCCCATCTGCTTGAACCAGTTTTCCCAGGCCGCCATCGCCTTGGCGCCTTCTTCCGGTGTCTCCGGCATCTTGCCGCCATGGTAGGCAAAAACGAACTTCGCCATCGATACTCTCCTCTCGCTCAGTTGTGCTACGCCCGGTCCGGGCACGGATAACGGCCGGTCCGCATCAGACTGACCTGTGCATATGACGAACGGGCGAACCGCAATCCGACAGAGGTGGAACAAAAGTTCCGCGAGCCGGGGCAGGCGCGCTCAGCCCTGCTGCTTGAGCAGACGTTCCTTTTGGCGGTTCCAGTCGCGCTGGCGATCGGTCTCGCGCTTGTCGTGCAGCTTCTTGCCGCGCGCGACCGCCAGCAATAGCTTGGCCCTACCGCGCTCGTTGAAATAGATCTTCAACGGCACCATGGTCATGCCCTCGCGGTCGACGGCACGGGCAAGGCGGGCCATCTCGCGCTTGTTGAGCAGCAGTTTGCGACGCCGGCGCGGCTCGTGGTTGAAGCGATTTCCCTGAAGATATTCAGGGATGTAGGAATTGATCAGCCAAAACTCGCCATCCTCGACGGCGGCATAGCTTTCCTGGATATTGGCCTGCCCCTCGCGCAGCGACTTGACCTCGGTGCCGGCCAGCACGAGGCCCGCCTCGATCGTGTCGAGGACCTCGTAGGCGAAGCGGGCCTTGCGGTTTTCGGCGACAGGACGCGTCGTATCTTTCTTGTCTTTCGCCATGGCCGAGCGGTAATCCGGGGATCAGTTGACCAGCCCTGCGTCGCGCATCGCCTCGTCGATTTGCGCGGCGGTCGACTGTTCGACCGGCACCATCGGCGAGCGCAGCACGTTGTTGCAGCGGCCAAGGCGCGACAGGCCGTATTTGGCGCCCGACACGCCTGCCTCGAGGAAGATCGCCTTGTGCAGCGGCATCAGCAGATCCTGCAGTTCCAGGGCACGGACGTGGTCGCCGCCGAGCGAAGCGGCCTGGAACTCGGCACACAGCCTCGGCGCCACGTTGGAGGTGACCGAGATCGCGCCCAAGCCGCCATGGGCGTTGAACCCCAGCGCCGAGGCGTCCTCGCCGGAAAGCTGGATGAAATTCGTGCCGCAGGTTCTGCGCTGCTCGCTGACGCGTTCCACCTTGCCCGTCGCGTCCTTGACGCCGCGGATGTTGGGAAATTCTTCGACCAGCGCGCCCATGGTCTCCGGCGTCATGTCGATCACCGAGCGCGGCGGGATGTTGTAGATGAATACCGGCAGGCTCGTCGCCCTGGCCACCGTTGCGAAATGCTCGCGCAGGCCGCGCTGGTTGGGCTTGTTGTAATAGGGCGTGACCACGAGGACGGCGTCGGCGCCGGCCTTTTCGGCATGCTGACACAGTTCGACCGCCTCGATCGTGTTGTTCGATCCGGCGCCGGCCATGACGGGCACACGGCCCGCCGCCACCTCGACGCAGATCTCGACCACGCGCTTATGTTCGTCATGGGTGAGCGTCGGCGATTCACCGGTCGTGCCCACGGGAACGAGACCGTTGGTGCCTTCGGCGATCTGCCAGTCGACAAACGCACGAAACGCTTTCTCGTCCAGGCTGCCATCTTCGGCAAATGGCGTGACGAGCGCGGTAAACGAGCCTTTGAACATGACTGGTGCTCCTGCTGGGGGCGCAAACGGCGCCGGCAGCGGGTTCTAACCCAATCGCCGCGCGCATGCCAGCCGAACTTGGCACTACGGCCGCCATCACAGTATCGCCACGGGCATGGCGGAGAATGAGACAGTTCCGACAAGGGGCATTTGAGCGATCGCGTTCATCTTTGCTTAACCGCCTGTTTATCGGAGGAGACTAGCATCCGGCATGTAACGATCTGCAGGTGTGTCAGGTGAGACGGGGATTTGTCAGCGGTTTGGCGACGGTGGTGCTCGCGACCTCGGTGGCCATGGGGCCGTCCGGCCGCAGCCTCGCGGCAATCAGCGATGGCGTAGCGCCGGCAGAACCGCGTGCGACAGGTGAGATCGCGGATCTCATCGCCGGCGATACCGCCGCATTCGCTGCACCCGTACGCCTGGCGGCCATCACGGATGACCGACCGGCCCTCGGTGGTGCGATCACGCACCTCAAATCGGGGCTGGACGCCCTTTCGGCGGGCGACGTGGCCGGCGCCCGCGCAAGTGCGCGGAAACTGAGCGAAGGATCGCTCGACCGGCGTCTTATCGAATGGTCCATCGCGCTGCGTGGCGGCGACGAGGTGGCGAGCCGTGAAATCGCGGCGATCGCCGGCAAGCTCGACGGCTGGCCAAGCCTGTCGGCGATGCGCGCCAACGGCGAAAAGGCGCTTTTGCGCGACAAGCTCGACGCCAGGATCGTCATCGGCGCCTTTGGCGGCACCACCCCGACGACAGCGGAGGGCGCGATCGCCCTGGCGCGCGCCATGGTGGCGACCGGCAACCGCAAGGCGGCAAGCGGCATGTTGTCTGCCTTCTGGCGCACGAAAAAGCTCGAAGGCGAGGACGAGGTCGCCATCATCCGCGAATTCGGCAAGCTGATCCCGTCCGGCGCGCATCGCTACCGCATGGAGAAAATGCTCTACGAGGACCGGGTGCGATCGGCCCAGCGCGTCGCCAGGCTCGCCGGCGCCGAGGAACTGTGCGACGCCTGGTCGGCGGTGATCCGCCGCGACGGCAATGCCGGCAAGTTGTTGAACAAGGTGCCACAGGTCCAGCAATCGGCCGGCTATCTGTTTGCACTCGCCCGGCATCTGCGCCGCCAGCAAAGGTTTGTCGACGCCGCCAAGGTGATGGCCAAGGCGCCGAGCGACCATTCCCGGCTGATCGACGCCGACGAATGGTGGGTCGAACGGCGGGTTTTGTCGCGCGAACTGGTCGATATCGGCGAGACCAGGCTCGCCTACAGCGTGGCGGCCGGCCACTCGGCGACCGACGCGGCGAAGATCGCCGATGCCGAGTTCCATGCCGGCTGGTATGCGTTGAGGGCCCTGCGCGATGCCGGGACCGCGGCCTTGCATTTCGCCCGCATCGCCGATGTCTCGACCGGACCGATCTCACAGGCCCGCGCCTATTACTGGCTCGGCCGCGCTGCCGAGGCCGGCGGCCCCGGCGATGCGAAGGCGCTGTTTGGCAAGGCGGCCAAACACGGCATGAGCTTTTACGGCCAGTTGGCGGCAGCCCGGCTCGGTCGACGCAGCCTCAACCTTGCCTACCCCAAGCCCAAGGCAGCCGACCGGGCGGCGTTTGCGCGGCGCGAGGGCGTGCATGCGATCCATCGGCTCGAGGCGGCGGGCTATGGCTGGCGTGCCGATGCGTTCTATCGGGCACTGGC
Organism: Rhizobiaceae bacterium; assembly: GCA_041397625.1. Lineage (GTDB taxonomy): Bacteria > Pseudomonadota > Alphaproteobacteria > Rhizobiales > Rhizobiaceae > JAWKWH01. The sequence goes on along the minus strand of JAWKWH010000001.1, from coordinate 1,228,801 downwards.
AGGCGAGCTTGACAGTCCCGGCGAGTTGGCGCTGCTGGCGGTGATGGCCGAACGACGCGACGACCACCGTCTGGCGCTGCAGGTCGGCAAGATCGCCGCCGCGCGCGGCATCGATGTCGGCGCGCTGGCCCATCCGCTGGGCGCGATCCCCTCCTCGGCGCGGATGCCCGGCGCCGGGCGCGCGCTCGCCTATGCGATCGCTCGCCAGGAAAGCGAATTCGATACCGCAGCGGTATCGCGCGCCGGAGCGCGCGGGCTGTTGCAACTCATGCCGAACACCGCCCGTTCCGTCGCCAGAAAGGCTGGAATAGCCTTTTCGAAACAGAAGCTTACGACAGATGCCGGGTACAACGCCACGCTCGGTTCGGCCTATCTGGACGAACAGCTTGGCCGGTTCGACGGCTCGCTCGTGCTCACCTTTGCCGCCTATAATGCCGGACCACGGCGCGTCGAAGAATGGATCGAGCGCTACGGCGATCCGCGGCGCATGTCGACCGACGAGATCGTGGACTGGATCGAGCGCATCCCCTATGCCGAGACGCGCAACTACGTGCAACGTGTGATGGAGAATTTCCAGGTCTACAGTATGCGCATCTCCGGGCGCTTCGACATTGTCGGCGACCTGAAGCGCGGTCGTTGAAAGGACCTCGTGCGCTGCTATCCTCCATCCTGCGCCCGATCTGACGCTGCGCGCGAACGAACATCTTTACTGCTTGTCCTGAAATCGGTACTGGACGTGTACTTTGAGCGAACAATCCGGATTCAGCGAATTTTTCTACACCGCGCCTGACGGCTTGCGGTTGCATGCGCGCGTCTACGGCGCGCAGCACAGGCGAAGCGCCCTGCCCGCCATCTGCCTACCGGGGCTGACACGCAACGTACGCGATTTTCACGAGCTGGCGCTGTATCTGAGCCGGCACGAAAACCACCCGCGCATGGTGGTGAGCTTCGATTACCGCGGCCGCGGGCGATCGGACCGGGATGCCGACTGGCAGCGCTACAACGTGTTGGTCGAGGCGGCCGACATCACGGCCGGGTTGACGGCGCTCGATATCGACCATGCCGGCTTCATCGGCACGTCGCGCGGCGGTCTGATCCTGCATGTTCTGGCAGCCGCGCGCCCCGGCGCGCTGAAGGCGCTCGTCTTCAACGATGTCGGGCCGGCGGTTTCAGGCGAAGGCCTGGCGCAGATTCGCACCTATCTCGAGCGGGCGCCGAAACCCAAAAGCTGGGCCGAGGCCATCGAGATCCAGAAAATGGTGCATGGCGAAGCCTTTCCGGCGCTCGGAGACGATGACTGGGAGCGCATGGTTCGCGCTCTTTACGTCGAAAAGGACGGAAAGATCGTCGCCGACTTCGACCCGAAGCTGGTCAAGACCGTAACCAGTATCGATCTGAGTCAGCCGCTGCCGGAACTGTGGCCGCAATTCATCGGCTTGACCCAGGTGCCGCTGCTTTTGGTGCGCGGCGAGAATTCCAGGCTTCTGGCGGACGAGACGGTGGAGAGAATGAACGCGCTGCATCCGTGGATGAAGACGCTGACGGTCAAGGGCCAGGGCCACGCGCCGCTTCTGGAGACGGGCGACCTGCCGCAGCGGATCGCCGGATTTCTGAAGTCGGCGGACGGTTAGAGCGGTTCCGCCACTCCTTCATTCACTTATAAGCATAGGACGAGGCTGTCGACGGACCCGCCCGGTGCGTTCGCCCGCGCGTTGCCGGGCTCGACAGCGTCCGTTCATCCAAAAAACAAAACCCGGCGATTGCTCGCCGGGTTCTGCCTGATCAGCTGTAGAGCCGATTAGAAGTAGCGGGTGAACCGGAGGAAACCGGAGAAGGTACCATCCGGATTGCCCGTCGGAGTGATGATCGCCGGATGCGTGCTGACGATATCGTCGTAGTGCAGTTCGAGGCGAGTCTCGAAGTTCTCGACCGGGAACCAAACAACCGACAGTTCCGCGCCCCAAGCGTCCATACCCGTCGATACGTCCGTGCCGACAAAGTACAGGTCGTTGAAGTACTGGAACGCAACCGAAGCGCTCAAGGTCGACGAGAACGCATGGTTATACGACGCCAGGACCGACCACTCGGCACCGCCGTAGATGTTCGACGGAACAACCGGCGGAACCGCAGTTGCGAAAGGCCCAAAAATCGATGTCGGCGAACCGACATTGTAGGCGTGCGCACCGTCAGCATAGTAGCCGATTACGCGCAGGTTCGATCCCGGCATGTTCGGAATGTTGATCTGCACACCAAGCGCGGCGCCGAAGCCACCGCTGTTCGGAGCGCCCGGCAGGAAGGCAACGGTTGCCGGATAACCCGAACCGCTGAAGTCCTCGTCGTAGCCGACCATCGCCCAGACCGAACCCCAACCCTGGTTGACACCGAGCTTGACGACCACATCAGGAATGTAGTTGCCGCCCGCAGGTGCCGGGATATAGGGGTTGAAACCCGGAGGCGTGTTCAAGGCGTCATCTTCCAGCGAGATCGTGCCGAAGAAGCCGTTGCCACCCTGGAAGGTGTAGGCGAGCAGCAAGCGCTGCTGGTAGCCATAGTACATGCCACCCCAGGAGTGCGAACCCCAGTTGGTGGCGCCGCCACCCTGGGTCTGCGCCCAAGCCGATTCGGTGTAGCCCATGCGCCAACCGCCAAGCTCGATGAACGCCTGGTCAAAAGTAGCCGGGCCGTCGGTAGAGGGCGGGCCACTGCCATTCCAGGTGCTCTGAATGCGCATGAATGCGCGAAGCGTGCCCCACTCGGTATCCGAACGGGCATCGAAGTTGACACGAGCGCGGACATTGGCCATCCAGCCATTGGCTGTGGTTCCGTCGTAGTAACCAACCGTGTCGCCGGCCACGCCAGGCGCCGAATGAACACGATAGTTACCAGCACCAAGCTGCCACCAGACGTAACCCGAGATGCTCAGGCAGGTCTCGGTGCCCGGGATGTAGAAGAAACCGGCGCCGTAGGCGTCACAGACGCGTACGTACTCGACCGGTTCCGGCTCGGCGACGACGACGGCATCGGCGGCTTTCGCGCCGGTTGCCGCGACGAGGGCCGCTGCGGAGCCGATCAACAGGCTCTTGATTTTCATTTTCTGACCTCCAGTCAAAGTTAAAAACGGGTCTGGGTCGTTTCTGCTGAAGGACAGCTTTCGCCTGCCCCATCCCCAATTTGTGAAAAAGACGCGCTTTTCGCGCCCCTTCTTCGAGCATGACAATACCCATGCGCCTTTGCCGTTCAATAAAGATCAGGCCATGCACAGGGGCCGCGGCGTTTGATGGCAGTTCGCTGTTGCACAAATGACACGATTTCCACCCGCCGGTAACAGTCGATTAACCACGACGGTCCGGGAACGGGCGGAAAAAGGCCGAAATCAGGAGAATCAGGCCGGTTCCATCCACCGGATTTCGTGGCCTGGACGGTCGTACCCGCCTTTCGCTTCCGGATCGCGCACGGGTTGAGCGCCCGTCGCCGGCGAAATGTCGCCTGCAGCAATATGCCCGTTTGCCGCGCCCGGCGGTCTCTCCCGCCACAACCTCCGCCGATTCTGACTGGAGGTCAGAAAATGAAAATCAAGAGCCTGTTGATCGGCTCCGCAGCGGCCCTCGTCGCGGCAACCGGCGCGAAAGCCGCCGATGCCGTCGTCGTCGCCGAGCCGGAACCGGTCGAGTACGTACGCGTCTGTGACGCCTACGGCGCCGGTTTCTTCTACATCCCGGGCACCGAGACCTGCCTGAGCATCTCGGGTTACGTCTGGTTCCAGGCCGGATCACACGGATATCGCACGCAGAGCGCTCTCGCATTAGGTGCGGCTGGTGATACCGTCGGATACTATACCGGAATTACCGCAGTCGATCCCAATGGTGTCCCGTTGTTTATTCGGCCGTTCTTCGCGGCAGGACTTGGGGGCGTGCCAGACGGTAGTGGTCTTTTCACGAACGCTCGTGGCCGCGTGAACTTCGACGCCCGTTCGGACACCGAATGGGGCACGCTGCGCGCCTTCATCCGTCTTCAGGCAACAGGTGGTGCCGGCGGTACCGACATTGCCGCGTCGCTCGACCAGGCATTCATCGAGCTTGGCGGCTGGCGCATGGGCTACACGGAATCGGCCTGGGCGCAGACCCAGGGCGGCGGCGCCACCAACTGGGGCGCGCATTCCTGGGGCGGCATGTACTATGGCTACCAGCAGCGCAACCTGATCGCCTACACCTTCCAGGGCGGCAACGGCTTCTTCGGCACGATCTCGCTGGAAGATGACGCCGTTTCCGGCAACGTGTATGCTCCCGATGTCGTCGTCAAGCTCGGCGTCAACCAGGGCTGGGGTTCGGTCTGGGCCATGGTTGGCTATGATGAGAGTTTCAGCGCATCAACACCAAATAGGTTTATGGGCCCCGCCGCTACGGGTCCTTTCTTCAACATTCTTGGCCTTCCTGCAGGATACACCAATAGCGGCGGTGTCGGTGTCGCTCTCGGTGTTCAGATCAACGTTCCGAACATGCCGGGCTCGAACCTGCGCCTGATCGGTTACTATGCTGATGGTGCGCACGCATACAATGTCGGAGGACCAAACACAGTAATAAACGGCGGATTTGGCATAGTTGCACCGCCGTATGCTGGATACGGTTTCCTGGCATACGGCGGTGCCGAGTGGTCGGTGCTGGCGTCGTATAACCACGCGTTTTCATCGACTTTGAGCGCATCGATCGCGGTTCAGTATTTCAGTGACCTGTACTATGCAAGCACGGACATATCTTCGGGCGTAGATGCTTGGAGCGCCGAACTATCGGTAGTTTGGCTCCCGGTCGAAAACTTCGAGGTTCGTACGGAAATCCACTACGATGATGTTGGCGCTTACAGCGGCCCACTTACTGGCATTGGCGATCCGGATGGAACCGTCTCCGGCTTCCTGCGCTTCACCCGTTATTTCTAATCGGATGAGCGCATAAGCCAGTCATGATACCGGGCCCGGCGCAAAACCAGCGCCGGGCCTAATTGCTTGAACTCCGGGGCAGTTTTCAAGCGGCGTTCGCAAAAGCCGGTCAGATCAAGGCTTGCGGGAAGCATCGGCAGGAAAGGAAGCAGCGACGGATCAGGACCGGGCGTCCGCCGGGCCTCGCCCGATGCACGGGTAACGACACAAACGCAACCAACTACAATTAACGATAGCAACAAACATTGGTTGAAGAGGAGTTATTATCCCATGTATCTGGTTGTAAAAGGGGCTTAAAGGGGGGGCTGCTGCAATGCCCGGCGCGCGAGACAAATCATGGGGTAACGAGCAGTATTCGTTTGTCCCGAACAAAACATATCCATATGAAAACTGGCATAATGTCCACTTTCGCACCGTCGAAACCTTTTCCATCGCCGATCTTCAAAACCGCTATGCCGATGTGTTGTGGGAAAACGGCACGCACAAGAACAATGTGCTGTCATTTCTTGGAGAGCTGAACGAGATTCTTCTCGGGGCGAGGTTCTCCACCTATTCCGACGACCTGATCGACCGCCTGATCGGCACCCTTCGCGAGCGCGGCAACTCGAATGCGACCATCAACAGGAAGATGGCCGCGCTGAGCAAGCTGTTGCGGAAGGCGGAAAAAATGGGGGACATCCACAACCTGCCGGAATTCCGGCGCCAGAGGGAAAAGGCCGGCCGGATCCGGTTTCTGGAACGCGACGAGGAGGCGCGGCTGTTCGCGGCGATCCGCGACCGCTCCGAGGACGCCTGGCGGCTCTCGGTCTTCCTCGTCGACACGGGCTGCCGGCTCGGCGAGGCCATCGGGCTGATCTGGAACGACGTGCATGACAAGCGCGTGACCTTCTGGTTGACCAAATCCGGTCGCAGCCGCACCGTGCCGCTGACCGAGCGGGCATCCGCGGCCGTCGGCCTGCCCGAGCGGCCCGGCAAGGGACCGTTCGGCATGCTGACCCAGGCCGGCTACCGGGCGGTATGGAACTGCGCCAAGCAGGAGGTCGGCCTGGGCGGCGACGCCCAGGTGGTGCCGCATATCCTGCGCCACACCTGCGCCTCCCGGCTGGTGCGCGGCGGTATCGACATCCGCCGGGTGCAGATGTGGCTCGGCCACCAGACGCTGCAGATGACCATGCGCTATGCGCACCTGGCCACCGACGATCTGGATGCCTGCGTGACGATCCTGGAAAACCGGTAGACACGAGCGGCCGTGCGCCGGCAAAAGCGTCGCGTTGCGGTTTTCAGCCGGCGGTACACTCGCTAAGGAACCCGATAAGGTTTTTCTCTTGCCTCGGATTCCGTCATGGCCGACCGTCCCCGCCTCACCCCGCTCGTCGACAGCCTGCCCGAAACCGTGCCCTTTGTCGGGCCGGAAACCCAGGAACGCACCTTCGGCCGGCCGTTTGCCGCGCGCATCGGCGCCAACGAGAACGGCTTCGGGCCGTCGCCGGCGGCGATCTCCGCCATGGCCGATGCGGCGCCGGACATGTGGAAATATTGCGATCCGGAGAATTTCGAGCTCAGAGAGGCGCTTGCCGCGCATCTGGACGTCGGCGCCGGGAACATCACCATCGGCGAGGGTATCGACGGGCTGCTCGGCCTTACCGTACGCCAATATGTGAGCGAGGGCGCGCCGGTGATCACTTCGCTCGGCGCCTATCCGACCTTCAACTACCATGTCGCCGGCTTCGGCGGCCGTCTGGTCACCGTCCCCTATGCGGGCGACCGCGAAGATCCGGAAGCGCTGCTTGCGGCGGCAAGGCGCGAGCGGGCGCCGCTCGTCTATTTCGCCAATCCCGACAATCCGATGGGCACCTGGTGGCCGGCGGACGAGGTTCAGCGCCTGGTCGAGGCGCTGCCCGAGACCACGATGCTGGTGCTCGACGAAGCCTATGGCGAGTTCGCGCCCGAGGGTACGCTGCCGCCGCTCGATGTGTCGCGGCCGAACGTGCTGCGCTTCCGCACGTTCTCGAAGGCCTACGGGCTGGCGGGGCTGCGCTGCGGCTATTGCATCGGCGAAGGCGCTACGATCCGCGCCTTCGACCGCGTACGCAACCATTTCGGCGTATCGCGCATGGCGCAGGCCGCTTGTCTGGCCGCGCTCGGCGACAGCGCCTGGCTGGCGAAGACGATCGCGGATGTCGACGCGGCGCGCCGGCGGATCGCCGGTATCGCCACCGCCAACGGACTTGCCGCCCTGCCGTCGGCGACCAATTTCGTCGCCATCGATTGCGGTGGCGACGGCGCCCACGCGCTCGACATCATGAACCGGCTGATCGCCGCCGGCATCTTCGTGCGCAAGCCGGCCGCACCCGGCCTTGACCGCTGCATCCGCGTCAGTTGCGGCCCGGAAGCCGACATGGCGGCCTTCGAGACGGCGTTTGGCGAGGCGCTGGCGGCGGGCTAGATTAGCGATCTGGCACTGCGCGCATGGCCGCGCCAGAAACCCGGGCGTCAAAAGCCCGGGTTCAAGCCGTTCCTCCAATTCGACAAACGATGGCGCAAAAGCCTGCGCTTTGTCCGCTGGTTCCCCCTGGTCCGGGATCAATTGCGCCTTGAATTAATTGAACGTTCGTTTTATTATGACCGTCATCTAGCGAGAACGGACTGGGCATGGCCAGAATCACGGGATCGGACGGCGAAAAGACCGAGGCTGCAATCCGCGAGGCGGCGCTCAGGCTGATGGCGCGCCACGGCTTTGACGCCGTCTCTATGCGCCAGCTCGCCGGAGAGGTCGGCGTGCAGGCGGCCGCGCTCTATCGTTATTTTCCCAACAAGGAGGAGCTGCTCCATTCGCTGATGCGTGACCACATGGAAGCGTTGATTGCGGCCTGGGAGGCGGTGCGGCCGGCAAGCGACGACCCGCTGGTCAGGCTCGCCGCCTTTACCGCCAACCACATCCGCTTCCATGTCGAACGACGCCATTCCACCCATGTGTCGAACATGGAGCTGCGAAGCCTCGGCCATGAGAAACTCTCGGCGATCCTGAAACTCAGGACGGCCTATGAAAAGGAGCTGCGTCAGATTTTGCGCGACGGCGCGGAATCGGGTGCATTCGACATCGAGGACACGGCACTGACCGCCATGGCGATGATCCAGATGATCACCGGCGTGATCGTCTGGTTCAGGCCCGACGAGCGGCTTTCGGTCGCCGATGTGACGCGAAAGTACCAGGCAATGACCATGCGCCTCGCCGGCGCCGGGCAGATGACGGAGCACGGACATGTATATGCACTCGATGAATTTCGGGCTGGGTGAGGATGTCGACGCGCTGCGCGGGATGGTGCATCGCTTCGCACAGGAACAGATCGCCCCGCTCGCCGCCGACATCGACGCGTCGAACGAGTTTCCGGCCGGTCTGTGGCGGCAGATGGGCGAGCTCGGCCTGCTCGGCATGACCGCCGACCCGGATTTCGGCGGTACGGGCATGGGCTATCTCGCCCATGTGGTGGCGATCGAGGAGATTTCCCGCGCCTCGGCGTCCGTCGGGCTTTCCTACGGTGCGCATTCGAACCTTTGCGTCAACCAGATCAGCCGCTGGGGCACGGCCGAGCAGAAGCAGAAATACCTGCCGAAACTGTGCTCGGGCGAGCATGTCGGCGCGCTGGCCATGAGCGAACCCGGCGCCGGCTCCGACGTCGTCTCGCTCAGGCTGCGCGCGGAGAAGAAAAACGACCGCTACGTGCTCAACGGCACCAAGATGTGGATCACCAACGGGCCCGACGCCGATACGCTCGTCGTCTACGCCAAGACCGATCCCGACGCCCATTCCCGCGGGATCACCGCCTTTCTGGTCGAGAAGACCATGGCCGGCTTTTCGACCGCCCAGAAGCTCGACAAGCTGGGCATGCGCGGCTCGAACACCGGCGAACTGGTTTTCGACAATGTCGAGGTGCCCTACGAGAACGTGCTGCACGAGGAGGGCAAGGGCGTTGAAGTACTGATGAGCGGGCTCGATTACGAGCGCGTGTGCCTCGCCGGCGGGCCGATCGGCATCATGGCCGCCTGTCTTGACGTCGCCGTTCCTTATGTCCACGAGCGCAAGCAGTTCGGCCGGTCGATCGGCGAGTTCCAGCTCGTCCAGGGTAAGCTTGCCGACATGTACACGACGATGAATGCCTGCCGCGCTTACGTCTACGCGGTTGCGGCAGCCTGCGACCGTGGCGAGACCACGCGCAAGGATGCCGCCGGCTGTATCCTCTACGCCGCCGAAAAGGCGACGCAGACCGCGCTCGACGCCATCCAGTTGCTCGGCGGCAATGGCTATATCAACGAATACCCGACCGGCCGGCTTCTGCGCGACGCCAAGCTCTACGAGATCGGCGCGGGAACGAGCGAAATCCGCCGCTGGCTGATCGGCCGCGAGATGATGGGCGAGAGCGTGTAGCTGGAGTACTGCCGCGATCGGCGGCGAACCACCGACCGGGATGTCGGCCATCCGTGCGTAAGTTCAAACGGTCCCCCGTTCGCAATCAATCTCTTCTCGGTTCCGCACCCCGGGAGCTAAACTATTACTATGCAATTTCACGCGAGAGCAGCGTCCGTGCCACTTGTTTACATCTCATCCGACGTCCGGGGGGTTCGCGATCTTCATCCCTATCTGTCTGATCCAGGGTTCCGAAACCTGCCAATTCTCAAACAGATCGAGGCTCAAGCTGAGACGATATTCGGGGCATTTCGAGCCGGCGACAACCGTGTGGCGCCGCACCTATTGTCATGGTGGCCCAAAGCGCGAGGGGCGACGTCGGAGACGGTGCTTGCCCTGGATTTCGCTGCTTCTGATGCTTTTGCGACGATGAGTCGAGAGTACGGCTTCTCTGATACCAAAGAACTGATTTCGTTAGGCAACCGTACCCTTGACGCCAATTTCGAAACCGCCCTCGACCATATCCTGGCCGGCGAGATTGAAGCTTTGCGGCATCTGCTGGACCGGCATCCAGAACTTGCGGCCGCCCGTTCGAACCTGGGTCATCGGTCTACTCTTCTCCACTATCTCGGCGCGAATGGAGTAGAAACGCACAGGCAGGTCACGCCTTACAACGCGGCTGACTTAGCCAGACTGCTGATCAGCAAGGGGGCCGCCAGAAATGCCAAAGCGGATATGTATGGCGGCGGGCAAACGCCATACATGCTCGCCTGCACGAGCGCTCACCCTATCCATGCAGGGATATCTGAGGCGCTTAACGCCGTGCTGCGGCCACTCAGTTGAGCCGCGTCAAGGCGACAACGAAAACGAGCAAGTTCAGGCTCCAACCGGTCGGCCACGTCCGGTGACAGGATCCGGTGCAACGCTGACCACGCGTCTATCGACCAGCCTCCCGCCCGCCGGAAACCATTCCGGCGGGCGGCGGGGGCCCGTCAGGTCGTAAGCCCGACACCGCGGGCCTTGGCCCAGCGCTCCAGCACCTTGACTTCGTCGGGCCGGGCGACCCGATTGGTGAAGCCGCGCACCTGGACGGCCCGGTCGTTGCGATCGAGCTCGATCGTCAGCAGCCGGGTCATCGCGCCATTGGCGTGATGGCGCAGCGACCATATGGAGGCGTTGCCGGCGATGCATTTGGACGCATAGGTCCAGACGCAGTGACGCATGGCGCGGCTTTCGGCGACGAGGCTGTCGGCGGTCACCAGTTGGGCGACCACATACTCCTCGCGCGTCTTGCCGCCCTTCTTCGCCGAGGGCTTCCACTGCCAGTCCGGCAGCTTCGATCCCTTCCAGCGGCCGCCCCGGGCGACGTGGTCTTTGTCCGGGTGCCGGGCCAGTGCGGCCGCGCGCTGACGCGCAGCCTCGATACGGGCCACCATCGCGACGTCGCGATGCCATTCCTGCGCCAACCTCGTCAGCGAGGCCAGCGTGCGGCCCTTGAGCGACCAGTCCCTGTCGGCCCGATGCCTGGCGGCGAGGAAATCGCAAAGATCGTCGATTTCCTCGAGCGATACCGGGTTGACGGCAAAGAACCGGGCCGCCTCGCGCCAGAAACCGATCTGGCCGCGCGGATAGAACCGGATCTTCGATCGCGCGATGCGCAGCGCCATGCCCACATCGTCGGTGTAGGTGCGGACAATCGCCTGCCAGAACGCCTCCTCGAAGGAAAGCCTGCCCGGAGGGTTCAGGAACCGGTGGACCTCCTTGCGGGTGAGCCAGCGGTCGGCACCTTCCTTGTAGAGGGACCGCCCCTGCGCCGCGGCGATATACCAGCGCTTGCGCAACCTGACTTCCTCGGCATCCGTCGAAACGTTCCGCAGCCATACCTCCTCGAGCGAGGAAGGCACGGCATAGCGCGCAAAGCAGTGGCGCGCCGCGGCAAGACGCAGCCTCGACGCATCGCGGGTCTTCATCTTCGGATGCCAGGCCTGGCAATCGCGGATCATAAACGCGACAAAGCCGCGCTTTGCGTCCTCGATCGCCTTCCTGAAATTCGGCGGCTGGCGCTTTACCGTCCAAACCTGACGGAGCGTGGCGTCATAGGCCTGCAGCCTTTGGCGCTCGGCTTCCTGCCGGCGCCTGATCATGGAACGAGCCATGGTTCTTCAACCTTTCGAGAGAAAAGAACTGCCGACGCAATTCGAGCGCCGGCACGATATGTGTCGTCGTCGAAGTTCGTCTCATCGTCTTTCTCCTTTCGGTCGAAGGCGCGCCGCGTATGCGCGTTTCGTGGCGAAATCAAGACCGTCCGCCCGGGCGTCTTCCACGGATTTTATAATTTTCCATATTTAACTATTGAATGTCATACTATTTGTTATACAACCTGGGCCAGGTTGGAAATTATGAGGTTCAAAATGCCTGTCATCGATACCCATAGAAACCCAAAGGGCGGATCGCCGGCGGAAAAGCTGAAAAGGATGCTGGAATCAATGTCGTCCCACCAGCTTCACAGAGCTTTGCGCGAGTTGCCCGAAAGCCAGCTTAAACAAGCACTTAATGCAAAAAATCATGGTATGCTGAACAGCAAGTCCGCGAAAATACGGCTGCTTGCGCAAGCAGGCTTTTCCACATCGAACATCGCGGATCTGCTCGGCATTCGCTATCAACACGCTTATAATGTCATCAAGTCGGACAAGGATGGATCGCGCGGCCGGGTTACGCCGGCGAGAACACGAAACACCGAAACGATTACCGAGAAAATAACAATCGGCGCTGCCGGTCGCATCGTCATCCCCGCCGAAATCCGCGATCGCCTGGGGGTGAAGGAGGGTGACGAACTGACCTTGCAGTTCAGGGATGGGCAACTGGTCGTACACTCACGCAAGACGGCGCTGGCGAAAGCGCGGGCGCTGGTACGCAAATATGTACCGGAGGATCAGAGCCTGGCCGATGAGCTGATTGCCGAACGGCGCGCCGAAGCGGCCATGGAGGGCGGCGAGTGAGCCATGTGATCGACGCATCGGCGGTTCTCGCCTTCCTGAACGAGGAGCCGGGCAGCGATGCCATCGAAGCGCTGTTGACCGATGCGATGATTTCCACGGTCAACCTCATTGAAGTCGGAACCAAACTGGTCGACAAGGGCATGACGCTTGACGAAGCCCGCCAGGTCTGGTCGGCACTGGGATTGAATGTGAAAGAGCTGAACGAGCTGCTGGCCGGCGAAAGCGTCGGACTGCGCGGTGCCACCCGGGCGCATGGATTGTCGCTGGGCGATCGTGCCTGTCTGGCCCTCGCAAAGGCCGAAGGCGCGACGGCCGTAACCGCCGACCGCATGTGGGCCGATCTCGATATCGGCTGCAAAATCGAAGTGATCCGCTGACTTTCGGAGCGCGCGCATTGGTCAGGAAATGCGCATATCTGCTCATCGGGCTCGTCGCCGTCGCCCTGCTGGCCACGATCGATCAGGTGACGTACCGGCCGTTTGACGAGTTGACGTTGGCGTGGTTGCTCGCGTCATTGGTCGTACTGGCCATCGTAAACGGGGCCTTGCTCTGGATTGTCTTGAAGCCACTATGGCGGGGTGCGGGTTTCGACGATGTGGAGAGACTGTTCTGGATCACCTGCATTGCGCTACCGATATGCGGATCGCTTTTGTTCGCGGTAGTCTGGAACCTCATTGAAGCCCATGCAAACTGAACCGGAACTTCCATTCCGTCACAACTTCGCCGGCCGGCATGCGGCCTTCCACCGGCGCCGGACCATCGAATGGATATGGTTCTTCAATTTCACCGGAATGCCCGCGGCGTCGTCGCTGTTGGCTTGATCAAAATCTGGAATGAATCGCGCCAGATAATTTCTTGTGGACGTGCAATCTTTATCGCACGCACCGGCAGTCCGGCCTCTTCGAACAGCCATGCACAGTAGCGGGCGCGGCTGACGCCCTCCTGAAAGGACGGCACGAACCAGGACGTTCCCCAGATTGCCCGACGCCGTTTGAATTTCCAGCCAAGCCGTTCGGGCAGCGGAAGATGTTCTCCAAACCACTCGAACTGGTTTTCCAGCTCGTCGAGAATCCAACGCGGCGCTTCATTCTGGCGGAGGTACGAAACGGACTGAAAGAATCCCGTCTCGGCCCGTGTTCCCGGGTCGACGAGCGGTGACACGAACCGCACATACATGACTTTGTCTGCGGCTGGATTGCGCCGCGTTCCTTCGATTTGGCGTAGGGTGAAAGAAAGGCCGCCCTCCGGCGGCGTCAGTACGCTTGCGGAGGGAGACTGCGCCGGTCGCGCTCGCAATGGTTTTTCATCGCGGTCTCCGAAGGAATGCGTTTCACTGTCCGACTGTCCGGGCTAATGTCCGGCCAACCGGCGGGAGCGGGCGAATATGCCGGCCAGCCGAAATTGTCAAGTTAAGCAGGATCACAGCCGCTTCATGCCCCCTCTCTCCTCCTCCGTCGCCACCGGTTCCGAAACTTTCCAGGCCAATGCCGCCGCCATGCGCGTGCTGGTCGATGATCTGGCCGAAAAGGCGGCGGCGATGGAGCGCGGCGGGTCGGATGCCGCCCGTGAACGCCACGTCTCGCGCGGCAAGCTGTTGCCGCGGGCGCGGCTGGCCGAGCTCGTCGATCCCGGCTCACCCTTTCTCGAAATCGGCCAGTTCGCCGCCTTCGACATGTATGGCGGCGACATCGCGTCGGCAGGTATCATCACGGGCATCGGCCGCATCGAGGGCACCGAATGCGTCATCGTCGTCAACGACGCCACGGTGAAGGGCGGCACCTACTATCCGCTCACCGTCAAGAAGCACCTGCGCGCCCAGGAGATCGCCGCGCAGAACAACCTGCCCTGCATCTATCTGGTCGATTCGGGCGGGGCGAACCTGCCCAACCAGGACGAGGTGTTTCCCGACCGCGAACATTTCGGCCGCATCTTCTTCAACCAGGCCAACATGAGCGCCGCGGGCATCCCGCAGATCGCCTGCGTGATGGGAAGCTGCACCGCGGGCGGCGCCTACGTGCCGGCGATGAGCGACGAGACGATCATGGTCAAAAACCAGGCGACGATCTTTCTCGGCGGACCACCGCTGGTGAAAGCGGCCACCGGCGAGGTGGTCGACGCCGAGGAACTCGGCGGCGCCGACTTGCATACGCGCGAATCCGGCGTTGCCGACCACTACGCGGTCGATGACCGCCATGCGCTGGCGCTGGTCAGGCGCATCGTAAAAAACCTCAATCGGAAGAAGGAGATATCGCTTGCCGTTCGCGAGGTGATTCCACCGCTTCACGCCGCAGATGACCTTTACGGCATCGTGCCAACGGACCTGCGCCAGCCTTATGACGTGCGCGAGGTGATCGCCCGCATTGTCGACGCATCCGAATTCGACGAGTTCAAGGCCAATTACGGCACCACGCTGGTGACGGGCTTTGCCCACCTCTACGGGATGCCGGTCGGCATCATCGCCAACAATGGCGTGTTGTTTTCCGAGAGCGCGCTCAAGGGCGCCCACTTCATCGAACTGTGTTGCCAGCGCGAAATACCGCTCGTCTTCCTGCAGAACATCACCGGTTTCATGGTCGGGCGCAAATACGAGGCCGGCGGCATCGCCAAGGACGGGGCGAAACTGGTGACCGCGGTCGCCACGGCGCGCGTGCCCAAGGTGACCATGATTGTCGGCGGCTCGTTCGGCGCCGGAAACTACGGCATGTGCGGACGCGCCTATGCGCCGCGCTTCTTGTGGATGTGGCCCAATGCGCGCATCTCGGTCATGGGCGGCGAACAGGCGGCGACCGTGCTGGCGCTGGTCAAGCGCGAGGGCATCGAGCGCGCGGGCGGCTCGTGGTCGGCCGACGAGGAAGCCGCGTTCCGTGCGCCGATTCTGGAGAAATACGAGCGTGAGGGCCATCCGCTCTATTCGTCCGCAAGGCTCTGGGACGACGGCATCATCGATCCGGCCAGAAGCCGCGAAGTGCTGGCGCTGAGCCTGTCGGCAGCGCTGAACGCCCCGATCGAGAAGACGAAATTCGGCGTGTTCAGGATGTGAGCCATGGCAAAACACCGCATCTATTCGACGAGTTTCGCGAGCGTCTATCCGCACTATGTCGCCAAGGCGGAGAGGAAGGGCCGCAGCAGGGCCGAGGTCGACGAGATCATCTCTTGGCTGACTGGCTATTCCGGCGACGACCTCGGGGCCGTCCTGGACGCTGAAACCGACTTCGAGACATTCTTCGCCGAAGCGCCGCGTCCCAACCCTTCCCGCGCACTGATCAAGGGCGTCGTCTGCGGCGTCCGCGTCGAGGAGATCGAGGAACCGGTGATGCGGGAAATCCGCTATCTCGACAAGCTGATCGACGAACTGGCGCGCGGCAAGGCAATGGAGAAGATCCTGCGGACGAAGTAAGCGGTTTCTCCCCTTCCCTACTCCGCCGCGCCGGCCTTGCCGAACACCAGCCGCGCGGTGTGCATGGCCATGACCCGTTCCTCGTCGGTCGGCACCATGAGAACCGAGACGGCGCTTGCCGGCGCGCCGATCTTCGTCTCGCCGGCACGGTTTCTCGCCTCGTCGAGGCCGACGCCAAGCCATGCCGACCCGGCACAGACGGCGGCGCGTATCTCCGGCGAGCGCTCGCCGATGCCGCCGGTGAACACCAGCGCGTCCAGTCCGCCAAGCGTTGCGGCAAGGCTGCCGATCTCGACAACGATGCGGTTGACGAAAAGGTCGACCGCTTCGCCGGCGCGCGGATCGGCGCTGGCGAGCAGCGTGCGCATATCCGCGCTCAGTCCCGAAAATCCCCTGAGGCCGGCATCGTGGTAGAGCATCCGCTCGACCTCGTCGACACTCATGCCGCGATCGCGGATGAGCCAGATGATCAGGCCCGGATCGAGATCGCCGGCGCGCGTCCCCATGACAAGGCCCGACAGCGGGCTGAAGCCCATGGTCGTGGCGACGCTCTTTCCCGCCTTCAGCGCGCACAGGCTGGCGCCGCTGCCAAGGTGGCAGACGATCGTGCGACCGGACGCGGCGCCAGCGTCGATCGCCGGCAGACGACCGGCAACGTATTCGTAGCTGAGACCGTGGAAACCGTAGCGGCGCGCGCCGGCCTGCGCCAGTTCTCGCGGCAGCGCGTAGAGCTGCGCCAGCGGCGGCATGGTGCGGTGGAATGCGGTATCGAAACAGGCGACCTGCGGAATGCGGCCGTGGGTGGCGGCGAGCGCCGCGATCGCCTCCAGGCTGCGCGGCAGGTGCAGCGGCGCCAGCGGCTGAAGCGCGCGCAGCTTTTCCAGCACCGCGTCCGTCACGACGACCGGACCGTCATAGTCCGTACCGCCGACCGCGATGCGATGGCCTATCGCCGCGAGCCCGCCGCCGTCGAGGCGCTCGGTGATCCAGCCGATGATACGCCGGATGAGATGCGGAACATCGTCTGTGTCAGGCCCGTGCCAGTCGACCGCCCGCGCCGGAGCGCCAACGGCAGCGGACACTTTGAGGACGGGGTTTATACCGATCCCTTCGAGCGTGCCGTGCAGGCGGCGGGCAAGGTCCGGACCGAACACCGCGAACTTGACGCTCGAGGAGCCGGTGTTGACGGCAAGCAGGTGTTCCGCCTTCGCCACGGCCGTCACGACCGCCGGCGGCAGCGTCGGCCGAGCTTGCCCGCGACCGCCATTCGCGCCGAATGATATTTGCGATACCGCTTTCTCATCCCCGCACTCATATCGCGCCGTCCGGTTATTGGCCATGATGTCGATGCTGCTCCACAGGAATGATCGGGGCGGGCTCTCGGGATCGACGATGACGCGTCAAATACTGCGATGTTCGAAATCAGCCTGTGCACGAAGCCAACGTAACGCTAAGCTCTGATGAAGAAGGGACGGCCGCAAAGGAGACGCGCCATGAGAACCTGCCCCGGATTGAAGCCTGCCATGCCGCTGGCGATCCTCGCACTTGCCGCATCCGTGTCGTTTGCCGCCCCGGCGCTGGCCCAGCCGTCGTTCGACTGCACCGGCGTGGAGGCGGGCAGCACCGAAGACATGATCTGCAAGGACGAGGAACTGTCGGCGCTCGATCGCGAGGTCGACCGGCTCTACCACAAGATCAAGGACCAGACGACCGCGGAGGACTTCGAGAACATCCATGCCATGCAGGTGGGCTGGCTGTCGGGTCGCAACGAGGCATGGAAGGCCGACGATCCGCGCCAGTTCATCCTCGACGCCTACAAGGAGCGCGTCGCGGTGCTGAGCATACAGGCCGGCGAGATCATGGCGCCCGATCCGGTGGATTATTCATGCACCGGCGGTGAGTTCGACGGACTCATAGCCACATTCTACGATACCGATCCGCCCGTCGGCGTGTTCACGCGCGTGCCCGGCGGCGACTGGCCGCAATATATCGCAACCGGTTGGGAGGACGGGGGATCGATCCACTACAATATCGGCGGCCTCGATTTCATCGAACGCGACGGCAAGGCGGAACTGAACTGGGCCGGAACGTTGATGCAGTGCACGCGCTACTGACGCCGGAAGCCTCGCGCGCTCACCCGCCATTGATCAACGCCAGCACCAGCCGGTGCACATTGCCGCCGTCGCTCATTTCGTCACGGTCGAAATCGCGGCTTCTCGCCCGCTGGCGCTGTGACAGGGCTGCGAGGTGCTTCTTCAACTCGCCGTAGATGCGCTTGCATTTCGGGTCGTCTGAATGGGTGAAGCCGATGGAGAGCGCCTCGATCTGCCTGACCATATCGACGATGAACCCGCCATGCACCTTCTCGTGGGCGGCAATTCCCTCGCTGAAGGTCCGCCACCGCGCCCTGGTTGCTGTCGGCAGCCTGCCCGAAGGCTTCGGCAGGCGGTAGGTGATGATCAGCTTGGGCGTCGCCGCGACCAGCTTGCAGGAACCATCGGACTGCGGGCGGTAGTCGCGCCGCCAGGTGAGCTTGAAATCCGTATAGGCAATGACGCGGGCCGGGCCGATCTTCGGCCCGTTTGCGCCGATGGAGCGATAGAGTTCGATACCGGTCGCGCCAGCGACCGGATAGGTCTCGATCCGCTCCACCGGCGCCCAGTCGGCCTTGGCCGGCGGGCTCGCGGCCAGCAGGCCGGCAACGAGTGCCGGTACGAACACTGATCTCACAAAACCTCCGCAGTTCTGGTTGGCCTGCCAGGGCCAGGCGCATTAATGTCATCCATTCCCGCCGATTTCCACACCTGCGCTATTGCCCGCCCGGCCATGCTGCGGCATTGCATCAAGTGCCGAGACAAAACCGATGCCGGAGGAAGGGCGCCCATGCGCTATCGCGCCGCTAGAACGCGATATCCTCGACGCCGGCGTTCATGGGCGCGGCGGACGGCGCGGCTGTTCCTCATCCCCATGCTCGCCGGAGCGGCGGCGGTGCTGGCCGCCGAGGGCCTCGACTTCGTGCTGCTCAACCTGAATTCGCATGAAGTCACTGGCGGCTGCGCCATTACGCGGGTAATCGACGGCGACACGGTGGCGCTCAGGTGCAAAACCACGGGCAAGACGCGCGGGCGGCTTCGCGGCATCGATGCGCCGGAACTCTTTTCGGCCTCCTGCATCGGCGAGGCGATCGCCGCGCAACGGGCCAAATGGGCCTTGCAGCGGCTGCTCTGGTCGGGCGATAAAAACCGCATCATCGCCCACGGCGTCGACAAATACGACCGCCAGTTGGTGACGATCCTGGTCGACGGCCGCAGCGTGGCCGAAAGCCTGATCGCCTCCGGTCACGCACGGCGTTACACCGGCGGCGAGCGCGGAGGATGGTGCTGATTCCGCATTCGCGGAATTGACGGTATTAACGGGCCTGTCCCGGGATCATGCCGGCAGCGGAGGAGGATGTGCATATGCGAACCGTTACCGGAAACGACGGAACAAAGATCGCCTACGAGCGTTCCGGAAGCGGCCCCGTGCTCGTCCTGGTGCACGGCACCAGCGCTTCGTCCGCCCGCTGGAGCAATGTGCGCCCTCTGTTCGAACGGTCTTTCACGGTGTTTGCGGTCGACCGGCGCGGACGCGGCGGCAGCGGCGATGTGCCGGCCGGCACGGCCTATGCGCTTGAAGCCGAATTCGGCGACGTGGCCGCGGTCATCGAAACGGCGGCGGACGAGACCGCCGGCAGGCCGGTGATCCTGTTCGGCCATTCCTATGGCGGGCTTGCCTCGCTCGGCGCCGCGGCGCTCGCAGAGCGGCTGACGGCACTGATCATCTACGAAGCGCCGGTGCTCGAGGGCAACGGTATCGCCGAAGAGCTGATCGGCCGCATGGATGCGGCGGTGGCAGCCGACGATCGCGAAACGGTGCTGAAGATTTTCTGCGAGGACGTCGTGCAGATGCGACCTGGCGACATCGCCGCACTTCGTGCCTCGCCTGCCTGGCCGGCGCGCCTTGCCGCCGCGCACACCATTCCGCGCGAACTACGCGCCACCGGCACCTTCTCGCTCGCGGCCACGCATGCCGGGAACATCTCGGTGCCGACATTGCTGCTGCATGGCCGCGACAGTCCGGATTTTTTCAAGGCGTCCATGACAAGGCTTGCCGCCGAAATTCCCCATGCGACAAGCGTGGCGCTCGACGGGCAGCAGCACGTTGCGATGGACACCGCGCCACAGTTGCTGGCCGACACGGTGCTCGATTTCTGGCACAATACCGGCGGATAGCCGCAATATGGCTATTTCCCGTCTCTCGGTCATCGTTGCCGACATCACCACGCTCGATGTCGACGCCATCGTCAACGCGGCCAATTCATCGCTTCTTGGCGGCGGCGGGGTCGACGGCGCCATTCACCGCGCCGCCGGACCGGAACTTCTTGCCGAATGCCGGCTGCTTGGCGGATGCAGGACAGGCGAGGCCAAAATCACCCGCGGCCACCGGCTCCCGGCTCGCCATGTCATCCACACAGTCGGCCCTGTCTGGCGCGGTGGCGGCGCAGGCGAGGCCGACCTGCTCGCCTCCTGCTACATGGGCAGCCTCGGTCTCGCGGTTGCCCATGACCTGGAGAGTATCGCCTTTCCGGCGATCTCGACGGGCATCTACGGCTTTCCGAAGGCCGAAGCCGCACGCATCGCTGTGGAAACAGCGCTGGATTTCGCCACTGCAAACGCTAAACCGGAGAGCATTGTTTTTTGTTGTTTCGACATCGAAGCCGCCGACCTGCACCGGTTCGTCGTCTGGGATATTGAAAGGTAGATCATGTTCTCCAGGCTCCTCATCGCCAACCGCGGCGAGATTGCCGTCCGCGTTATCCGCACAGCGCGGCGGCTCGGCATTGCCACCGTCGCGGTCTACTCGGATGCCGACCGAGATGCGTTGCACGTGCGGATGGCGGACGAGGCCGTCAATATCGGGCCGGCGCCGGCCGCGGAGAGCTATCTGGTCGCCGAACGCATTATCGGTGCGGCGCGAGCTACCGGCGCCGAAGCCATCCATCCGGGCTATGGCTTCCTTTCCGAAAACCCGGCCTTCGTTGAGGCCGTCGAGCAGGCTGGACTCACCTTTGTCGGACCGTCGGCCGCCTCGATCCGCGCCATGGGACTGAAGGATGCCGCCAAGCGCCTGATGGAGGAGGCCGGCGTGCCGGTGGTGCCCGGCTATCATGGTGACGCGCAGGAACTGGTGCTGCTCGCCGGCAAGGCGCGCGAGATCGGCTATCCGGTGCTGATCAAGGCGCGGGCCGGCGGCGGCGGCAAGGGCATGCGCCGGGTCGACGATCCCGACAAATTCGCCGACGCGCTCGCCTCGTGCCGGCGCGAGGCCAAGGCAGCCTTCGGCGACGATCGCGTGCTGGTGGAAAAATACATCGAAAAGCCGCGCCATATCGAGGTGCAGGTGTTCGGCGACAAACACGGCAACGTCGTCCACCTGTTCGAGCGCGACTGCTCGGCCCAGCGCCGCCACCAGAAAGTGATCGAGGAAGCCCCCGCCCCGGGCATGACGGCGGAAATGCGCGCCGCGATGGCGCAAGCGGCGGTGAAGGCGGCCAAGGCGATCGACTATGCCGGCGCCGGCACGATCGAGTTCATCGTCGACGGCTCCGACGGGCTTCGACCCGACGGTTTCTGGTTCATGGAGATGAACACACGCCTGCAGGTCGAGCACCCGGTGACCGAGATGGTGACCGGCGTCGACCTCGTCGAATGGCAGTTGCGCGTCGCTGCCGGCGAGAGGCTGCCGCTGACGCAGGACGAAATCGAGCTGACCGGCCATGCGTTCGAGGCGCGCGTCTATGCGGAGGACGCGGCCAAGGGGTTCCTGCCCGCCATCGGCACGCTCCATCACATGCGGTTTCCCGACCGGGTTGCCTCCGGCGGGCGCATACGCGTCGACAGCGGTGTCGCGCAAGGCGATGCGATCACGCCTTACTACGACCCGATGATCGCCAAGCTGATCGTTCACGGCGACGACCGGCGGACGGCGCTTGAGAGCCTGGCCGAGGCGCTGGGCGAGACGCGGATCGCCGGCTCAACCGCCAATATCGCCTTCCTGAAGGCGCTGACCGAGAACGGCGCCTTTGCCGCCGGCGATGTCGATACCGGCATGATCGAACGCAATCTCGACGAGTTGACGATCCGGCCCGAGCCGAACAGATCGGCGGTCTTTCAGGCCCTTTTGGCCGCGTCCGGCTTCACGTCCGCGCCGACATCTGGCGATCCCTGGGAGGTGGCTGCCGGTTACGGGCATTTCCACCCGCTGACACGGACGGTACGCCTGAAACGCAACGAGGAAATGCTGGAGGCAAGCGCCACGCCCGTCGCGGGCGGCCGGGTACGGTTGGAAATGGAGGACGCTACGTCCACCTTCCCGCTTTCAGGGAGGGCCGAACCGAAGCTGCGGGGCGGGAGCGACAGGTTTGCGACCGATACCCCCGCCCTTCAATACGGCGATCTTTCCCCAAGCGGCAGCGATAACCATGCCCTCTGGCCCGGCCATGTCACCGTGTTCGACGGTGCCTGCGGACATGATTTCGAGATTCCCGATCCCTTTGCCGCGGCCGAGGACCGCGGCGCGGGCGACCGGCTGATCGCGCCTATGCCGGGGCTGGTCAAGCTGGTGCGCGCCAATGTCGGAGACACGGTGCGGAGAGGCGCAGCGCTGCTGGTGCTGGAGGCGATGAAGATGGAACACACCATCACCGCACCGCATGACGGCGCGATCGCCGAAATTGCCGCCGAAGGCGCGCAGGTGAGCGAGGGCACGGTGCTGGTACGCTTCGCCGAATCCGGATAGAGCGCATCATCGAGGCTGCGGGCGCAGCCCGCCGACATCTTTTCGCAATCCCCGTCAACGGAGTCCGCAATGGCCTGGACCGCGCTGTTTTTCGCCGGACTGTTTGAAATCGGCTGGGCGATCGGCCTGAAATATACCGAAGGTTTCAGCCGGCCACTGCCGACCGTTCTTACCGTCGTGGCAATGGCCATCAGCCTCTATCTGCTCGCCTTGGCGCTGCGCACGCTGCCGGTCGGCACGGCCTATGCCGTGTGGACCGGCGTCGGCGCGGTCGGCACCGCGATCCTCGGCATCATCCTGTTCGGCGAACCGGCTACGGCGGCGCGGCTTTCCTGCATCGCGCTGATCGTCGCCGGCATCCTGGGCCTGAAGCTGTTTTCCGGCGCCTGAAATCTGAGGGCGCCGGACCGTTTCAGTGCATCGTCATCCATTCGCGCGCGTCGCGCAGCGCCTGGGCGATCTCGGCTTTGGTCATCGTCTCGGCCAGTTCGGTGCGCAAAGCGGCGGCGCGGTCCGAACCCTTGATGGCTGCGATGTTGAACCATTTGTGAGCGGCGATGATGTCGACGTCGCAGTCGCGGCCGGTCGCATACATCATGCCCAGTTGAAAAAGAATGTCCGCCTGAGCGGTCGTCCCCATGTCGCCGAAACCGGCTTCCAGCATGTCAAAACGTGCCATTTTCCCCTGTCCCTTTCGGTCTGGCGAAACAACCGGTTATGTCCCCCCGGCCGCTTCCTGTTCGATGACGCAAGAATGGCCGCCAGTCTTGAATTCGCCGTTAAATGGCGTCGTTAATGTGGAGCAAACGAAACAAAAACAACGTGTTAACGTGACGATCCGTTAAGGATGGCAATGCGCTGATTTTCCGGGGTTTCGATCAAATCGACGGTTTGGAAAGCGGGTCCGTGGCAAGCAATCGCTAACCAAGGCGCGGAATCGGATTTGTCTTTCTGCACCCGAATTCGATGTCCTTACGCAACGAGACGGCTTTCGTTTTTGCCGAAGCTCAACTAGATTCAGCGCCAATCGCTGTCTTGCCGGCAGCGAGGGAACAGGCGGGAGGAGCCTTCATGAAAAGCAGACTTATCCTGGCGGCAATCGCCAGCATCGCGATGACGGCTACGGCGATGGCCGATCCGATCGAGGGCATGTGGAAAACCGGCGACAACGTCCTTATCAAGATCTCTGCATGTGGCGGCAAGTTCTGCGTCGATGTCGCCGACGGCGACTACAAAGGAAAACGCTCCGGCAAACTCGGTCCCGAAGGCGGCAATGTCTATCGGGGTACCTTGAAGCAGTTCAGCACCGGCATAAGCTTCTCGGGGACCGCGACGCTTCAGGGCAACTCCATGAAGATGGTCGCCAAGAAACTGGGAATAACCGTCAAGACCGATACCTGGCGCCGGCAGTAGTGGCCGGCCGACCTAGTCTTCGGCCGGCTTCATCTCGTTGAAGTTGATCTTGTTGCCGAACGGGTCGATGACCTGCATCAGCCAGGCGCCCCAGGGCGCGTCGACGATGCCGGGACGCATTGCGCGGTAGTTCTTCGCCGTGATCTCGGCGTGGAACGCCTTGATCCCGGCCATCTCGACAAAGACGGCGGCGCCCGGAGTGCCGTCGCCGTGATGCTCGCTTATTTGAAGGGCGACATCGCCGCGCGACACCTGCATGTAGAGCGGCGTTTCCGGCTCGAAACGGTGCTCCCAGTCCAGATCGAAACCGAGGAAGTCGAGATAGAATTCCTTTGCCCTGGCTTCGTCGAAGGACCGCAGCATCGGAATTGCCCTTGTCAGCGTGACCGCCATCCCGGCCTCCCGGTTCTCAAAGCTACCGTGCCCGCTGCCCGAACAGCACAGCCTGCGCTTGCCTGTCCTCGCGCATCTCGGCGATCGATCTGCGATATTCGATACCCACCGCCATGCCGCGCTCGACGGCGGGCCTTGCCATCAGGGCGTCGAACCAGCGCTTCAGATTTGGAAAATCGTCGAGATCCTGGCCCTGGCGCCCATGCGGCTTGACCCAGCCGATGCACGCCATGTCGGCAATCGAATAGTCGCCGGCCAGGAAGTCGCGGTCGGCCAGGCGCTTGTTCATGACACCGTAAAGGCGGTTGCACTCGTTGGTGTAGCGGTCGATGGCGTAGGGTATCTGCTCGGGCGCATAGCCGCGAAAGTGATGCGCCTGGCCGGCCATCGGCCCGAGCCCGCCCATCTGCCAGAACAGCCACTGCTCCACCTCGATGCGGCGGCGCTCGTCTGACGGATAGAAGCGGGCAAACTTGCGGCCGAGATATTGCAGGATGGCGCCCGATTCGAACACCGAGACCGGTTCGCCGCCATACCCACCCTCCGGTTTCGGGCCTTGCGGATCGACGATCGCCGGCATGCGGTTGTTGGGAGCGATTCTCAGGAATTCCGGCTCGAACTGCTCGCCGGCGCCGATATTGACGTAGCGGACCACGTAGGGAACGCCGAGTTCCTCCAGCATGATGGTGATCTTCCAGCCGTTCGGCGTCGGCCAGTAGAAAAGTTCGATCGGTTCGCTCTGTGCGGTCATGTAGGCCTCGCCTGCAAGTGGTTGTCGCCATCCGCAGTCTTAACCCCGGCGCGGCCGATTCCCAAGCCGGTACGCCGCCCGGAAGCGATTAACCTGTTTGAACGGCCGATGAACGCTCCCATCAGGGCCGGTTCAGCGCGGCTGGCGCATTGTCTGCGCGACAATCGCCCAGGGACACCGCCAATCATGCTGTTTCGCCGTTTCACCATCATCTGCCTGTTGCTGACGATCTTCGGCATGTGGTTTGCAACGGTCGCCGCCAATAGCGAGCGGCGCACCGGCACGACGCACGGCGTCTCCTGCATCCTGCAATCGAGCCCGGCCTGCAACCGGGCGCTGCGCCGCTGATGGCGGCGCCGGCACGCGTACGAGTTTCCCGATGATCCGCCGTTTCACCACCCGCCTGATCGCCGTCGCGCTGGTCTTTTCCGCCATGGCCTGCGCCGCGCCCGTCCAGGCCGTTTCCACCGTCACCGTCGGCGACAATGTCTCCGCCAATCGCGGCGTCGGCTTCGTGCTGATGGTCTCGATCCGCAGAAACCGTTGAGCCGGGGAGAAACCGCGATGTCACAATTTTGCGCCAACCCTCTCCCAAAGCGCCGGGGACATCTCTATATTGGGTCATGGACGACAGAACTTTTTCCCGACCGATTGAAGAGGTCACGAGACCGGAGCCGTTTGCCCGGCAGACCTTTACCGACGCAGACAAGGCCGTCGAGGCCCTGAGGGCGCTTTACCGCCGCAACACCACGTTTCTGGTGCGGGCGTTCACCGATTATTGCCGCGAAGGGGTGCCGGGGCGGTTTCGCGCCTACTACCCGGAAGTCAGCGTCTCGACGACCTCGTTCGCGCATATCGATTCGCGCCTTGCCTACGGTCATATGCCGGCGCCCGGACGCTATGCGGCGACGATCACCCGGCCGGACCTGTTCGAGCCCTATCTGGTCAACCAGCTCGGCCTGATCATGCGTCACCATGGCGTGCCGGTGGAAGTCAGCGAATCGGATACGCCGATCCCGCTGCATTTCGCCTTCGACGAAGATTCCAATATCGACGCCACGGCGGCCGAGACGATCGACCGGCCGCTGCGCGACCTGTTCGACGTGCCCGACATCAACGCCACAGACGACCAGATCGCCAACGGCACATACGAGCCCGGGCCGGGCGAGCCGTTGCCGCTGGCGCCGTTCACGGCGCAGCGCATCGACTATTCGCTGCATCGCATGGCGCACTACACGGCGACCAGTCCCAACCACTTTCAGAACTTCGTGCTTTTCACCAACTACCAGTTCTACATCGACGAATTCTGCAAGCATGCCCGGACCATGATGGCCGAGGGCGGCGGCGGTTACTCGGCCTTTGTCGAGCCGGGCAATGTGATGACGCGGGCGGGCGACGCCTCGCCCTGCGCCGGCGCCGCGCCCGGCCGGCTGCCGCAGATGCCGGCCTATCATCTGATCAAGCCCGGCCATGGCGGCATCACCATGGTCAATATCGGCGTCGGCCCGTCCAACGCCAAGACGATCACCGACCATATCGCGGTGCTGCGTCCGCATGCCTGGCTGATGCTCGGCCATTGCGCCGGCCTGCGCAACAGCCAGGCGCTTGGCGACTATGTGCTGGCGCACGCCTATGTGCGCGAGGATCATGTGCTCGACGACGATCTGCCGGTCTGGGTGCCGATCCCGGCCCTGGCCGAGGTGCAGGTGGCGCTGCAGGAGGCGGTCGCCGAGGTGACGGGGCTGACCGGCTACGACCTCAAGCGGGTGATGCGCACCGGTACGGTGGCGACCATCGACAACCGCAACTGGGAACTGCGCGACCAGCGCGGTCCGGTGCAGCGCCTGTCGCAGTCGCGCGCCATCGCGCTCGACATGGAATCGGCCACTATCGCCGCCAACGGTTTCCGCTTCCGCGTGCCCTACGGCACGCTTTTGTGCGTTTCCGACAAGCCGCTGCACGGCGAACTGAAACTGCCCGGCATGGCGACCGACTTCTACAAGCGTCAGGTTGGCCAGCACCTGACCATCGGCATCAAGGCGCTGGAGGCGTTGGCAAAGATGCCGCCGGAACGGCTGCACTCGCGCAAGCTGCGCTCGTTCACCGAGACGGCGTTTCAATAGCCCGCAGCGCGGTATCGCTTCCGATCAGATCACGGCCCCGAGCGATCGGCAAACCGCCTCATGCTGCCGGCGCGGCGCGCGGCTGCCCGCCCAGCACAGGAACTGGCCGCCGGGCATTGCCAGTTCGCTGCCGGGCAACCGGACAAGATCGCCGCCGTCGATCATCGCGGCTGCAAGCGGCAAGGAGGCAAGCGCGACGCCCGCGCCACCGGCCGCAGCCTGAAGCGCAGCGACCTGGCTGTCGAAGCGCAGCACGGCTGGGCCGGGCGGCGGTTCTCCGGTGAACGAGGCCCACTCGCGCCAGCCGTCGCGCGGGCCGTTGAGCGCAATGGCCGGCAGGCTTCGCCAGTCGTCAACCGCCGACAGCGCCGCCGGTGCGGCCACGGGAACCATCACCTCGGCAAACAGCAGCACGGTCTCGTAGCCGTCCCATGCGCCGGCGCCGAACCGTATCTGATAGTCGTGGCCCGGTTCCTCGTAGTCGGCGTCGCGGCCAATGGAGACCAACGAGATTTCGGTACCGGGCAGCGACGCCGACAATCGCACCAGCCGCGGCGCTATCCACAGCGCGATCAACGACGGCGTGGCGGCAATCGAGATGCGGGTGCGCGGCCGGGAGAACAGGTCGGCGGTGCCGCGGCGCACGCGCGCCAGCGCGTCGGCGATGTGCGGCAGATAGGCGTCGCCGGCGACCGTCAATTCCACGCCCTTCGGCAGGCGCTTGAACAGCCTCGTGCCGAGCCGTTCCTCCAGCAGTTTGATGCGCTGGCTGACGGCCGCCTGTGTGAGGCCGGTCTCGCCCGCGGCAGCGGTGAAACTGCCAAGTCTGCCGGCTGCCTCGAACGCGCGCAGCCACTCCAATGGCGGCAATTCATCGGTCGGCGGTGTTGTCATAAGTTTTCTTGGGTCTCGTGGCGAAAATCCATTGATTTTCCTTAGGCCGGAATTGCCGTAAATTCCAGCCAATCGGATCAACAAAGAGGGAAGCTCATGGGTGCCTACGCTCATGCGGAAATCATCGCTGACGGCGCCGCGATAGCGCTGTCCGACGACAATGGCGGCTTAGCGCGGTTTCACGCGATCTGGCTGCGCGACAACGCGCTCGACGCCGAAACGCGCGCTCCCGGTTCGGGCCAACGGCTGATCACGCTCTCCGACATTCCGCGTGACACGAGGATCGTCCAGGCCGGTCTTGATGATGACGGCGCGCTGTCGGTGCGCTTCGAGCCGGAGGGCAAGTCGGTGTCGTTTCCAACCGAATGGTTGCTACGCCACGCCTACGACCGGCATGACGCGCACCAGCCCGGCTGGCTGCCGGACCATGTCCAGACCTGGGACGGCGGCCTGAACGAAGCGGTGCCGAGCGCCGGTTTCGATGCCGCAAGGTCGGACTCGCGCGTGCTGCGGCAATGGCTGGGCAACGTGCGCCGGCTCGGGTTTGCGAAGCTGACCGGCGGGCCCGCGACAAGCGGTGCGCTCCTGGATGTGGCGGCGCTGTTCGGCTATGTACGCGAGACCAACTACGGCAGGTGGTTCGAGGTGCGAACCGAGGTCAATCCGGTCAACCTCGCCTATACCGGCCTCGGGCTCCAGGCCCATACCGACAACCCCTATCGCGATCCGGTGCCGACGCTGCAGATTCTCTACTGCCTGGAAAATTCGGCGGAGGGCGGCGATTCCATGGTCGTGGACGGTTTTGCCGCGGCCCACCGGCTGAGAGCGGAGGATCCGGCGGGTTTCGCGGCTCTGTCGAAATACTGCGCCCGGTTCGAATATGCCGGCTCATCCGGCGTGAGGCTGACGTCGCGCAAGCCGATGATCGAGCTTGCGCCCGACGGCGAACTGGTCGCCATCCGCTTCAACAACCGGTCCTGCGCTCCGCTCACCGACGTGCCGTTCGACGAGATGGGTGCATATTATGCCGCCTATCGGCGCCTCGGCGAGATCATCGACGATCCGGCGATGGCGGTGTCTTTCAAGCTCGAGCCGGGCGAATGCTTCATCGTCGACAACACCCGCGTGCTGCATGCCCGCAAGGGCTATTCGGGCGCGGGGTCGCGCTGGCTGCAGGGCTGCTACGCCGACCGCGACGGCCTCTATTCGACGCTGGCCAGCCTCGAACACCGGGAAGCGTGAGCCATGCCGAAACCGGACTTCTCCAAACTCAACGCCGGCAACATCGTCGACTTCATCGGCGACATTTTCGAGCGGCGCGGCGCGGAATCCTATCTCGGCGAGAAGGTCACCATGTCGGAACACATGCTGCAGGGCGCGCTGCTTGCCGAACAGGCCGGCGCTTCGGACGAGATCATCGCCGCCGCGCTGCTGCACGATATCGGACACTATACCAACGAGTTTCCCGAGGACGCGCAGGATCGCGGCATCGACAACCATCACGACGAAGCGGGCGCGAAGGTGCTCGAGAACTTCTTCCCGTCGACCGTCACCGATTGCGTGCGCCATCACGTCGCCGCAAAGCGCTATCTGTGTGCGACCGATCCCGATTATCTCGCCAAGCTGTCCGAGGCTTCCGTGCTGACGCTTGGGCTGCAGGGCGGACCCATGGACGAGGGCGAAGTGGCCGATTTCGGCAACAATCCCAATCTCGCGGCGATTCTGCAGGTGCGAATCTGGGACGACCAGGGCAAGGTCGAGGGGTTGAGAACCCCGCCATTCTCGCACTACGCGCCGATGCTGCAACGGGTGGTGGACCGGCACTCGGCGCGCGCAGATTCCTGAAGCGGATTTCGAACAGGCATGGTAGCTTTCCCGCGCCGCTCGCCGCGGTCCGGGAGGGCTGTCAATGTTCTACAGGATACTGCTTGGCATCGATGCGATTGCGGCACTGGTCGTCGGCTATTTTCTCCTTGAAGGCCTCGCCGACGGTTCGGTGTCGAGTTTCAACGGAGGGCTTTGGGCAGGGCTGGTCGCCGCCGTCATCGCGGTTCTGGCGGGTGGCATGTTGCTCAAGAGGGCGAACCGCACCGCGCTTGCCAACGTGGTCCTGGCCATACTGGCCGTTCCGGCGATCTTCTACGTCCTGTTCTTTGCGGCGATCGTACTGACAGTGGATCGGTGGAACTGAAGTTCGGCTATTTGACCAGCGCCACGACCAGTTTTTCGACATTGCCGTTGTCGCGGTGTTCCTTCTTGTCGAAGGCGATCTGCTTGCGTTCATAGGCCTTGAACGCCTTGTCGACATTGCGGCTGGCAACGGTCTTGATCTTCTGGCATCCGCGCTTGCCGCCTACTTGCGTTCCCGCAAGCGCCTTCTCGGCTGCGGCGGCCATCTGTTGGGCCAGCTTGCCGTGCACCTGCTCATGCGCCTTCACGCCACGAAAAAACCGGTTCCAGCGCCTGTTCAGATCGCGCGAAACCTTGCCGCGAAGCTTGGGATAGACATAGATGATGTCCATCTTGACCACCACATTCTTGGTGCGGCAGCCCTTGCTGGTGCGCACCGTGTCGTAGCTGTAGCTCAACGTATAGCGCGTCTGCGCGATGGCCCGGACGAGGAAACCGTGGCGCGGCCCCTTGCGATTGATCTGACGCAGCACTTCGGCTCCGTTCTTGCCACGGACATCATAATATTTGGTCTTGATGGAAACTTTCGGACGGGCATGCGCCGTCACCGCCACGCCGAGGGCGCACAAACACACGGCCAGAACGGTAAGGATACGCCTCATCATGCCCTCCGCTTATCGTCTGCCAAACAGAAAAACACAAGAATCAGGCAGCGGCAAGAACGAGCTCTACTTGCGGTTACTGGAACGAGAACCGGCTATCGAGCCTGGTTCCTTCCGCCGCCGGCATGGGCTTGGGTCCGGGCTTGGGCCTGGAACCAGGACCAGGCATCGGCAATGGTGATTTCGACCGGGCGCAGCCCGGTTTCGAGGCTAGGTTTTTTTTTCGCACCCCCGGGCAGGTCGCGCTGGCCCGCAAGGCGGATCGCAGCCGAGTTGACCGCCGGCTCTCGGCCCGTCAGCCGCCCGATCATGTCGCCGGCAAGACCGACGGCGCGCCAGGCGACGGGATCGAAGCGGCAGATCGGCGGCCAGCGGCCGCCGGCCCGGGCGAAAAGCCGAAGCGCTTGCAACCAGGTCATGCGGTGGCCGAACAGCGCGTGGCTCGCGCCGCAATCGCCCGTGCCAAGCGCGGCAATGATCACGTCGGCGACATCGCGAACGTCGCAGAGGCCGAGGTCGCCGCGCGGCGCAAACGGCACCCAACCGGATGCCGCGGCAAGGAGCACCCGGCCCGACGAAGGTTTCCAGTCGTTCGGGCCAAGCACGAAGGCGGGATTGACGATGACCGCATCGAGCCCGGCCTCGACGGCTGTGAGAACCCGCCGCTCGGCCTCGCGCTTGGTCGCCACATAGGGAATGTCCGCGACCGGCCCGCCGCGCAACGTATCGGCACTGGAGACGTGCACCATCCGCGCGCCGGCATCGCGGGCCGCGCCTGCGACATTCGCCGTTCCTTCGACATTGGCGACATGCATCGCATCGGCGCCCGACCAGCCGATGCGCACGTCGGCGGCGGCGTGAACGACGCGATCGACACCATCCATCGCGCGGTCCAGGGACATCCGGTCGGTGATGTCGCCGGTGGCGATCTCGACATTGAGGTCGGCCAGTGGACGCGGATCGGCGCTCGCCCGCAGCAGACAGCGCACCGGTTCGCCCGGATGCGCATCAAGCAGCCCGCGCACGACATTGTTGCCGACAAGGCCGGTGGCGCCGGTGACGAGAACGGTCATCGCGCCGCCGCCCGCTACATGTTGGGATAGACCGGCCCCTCGCCGCCCTGCGGAACCGTCCAGTTGATGTTCTGGTTCGGGTCCTTGATGTCGCAGGTCTTGCAGTGCACGCAGTTCTGGGCGTTGATGACGAAGCGGGCGTCGGCCGCCGATGTCATCGCCGCGGCGGGGATGGCATTGCCGTCCGCATCCACCCATTCATAGACGCCGGCCGGACAGTAACGGCTCGATGGGCCCGCAAACTTGTGCAATTCCGACTGCTCCTGCAGCGCGCTGTCCTTAACCTTCAGGTGAACGGGCTGGTTTTCCTCGTGATTGGTGTTGGACAGGAACACCGAGGACAGCCGGTCGAAGGTGAGCACGCCATCGGGTTTGGGATAGCTGATCGGACTGTGGGCGGAGGCCGGCTCCAGCGAAGCGGCATCGGTCTTGCCGTGCTTCATGGTGCCGAACAGCGAAAACCCGCCCAACAGCGTGTTCATCCACATGTCGAACCCGCCGAGGCCGATGCCGAGATAGGTGCCGAATCTCGACCACAGCGGCTTGACGTTGCGAACCCTCTTCAGGTCGCGACCGATGGCCGACGCGCGCCATCCATTCTCGTAGGCCGACAGTTCATCGGCGGCGCGACCGTCGGCGATTGCCGCCGCCACCGCTTCGGCCGCCTGCATGCCCGACAGCACCGCATTGTGCGAGCCCTTGATGCGCGGCACGTTGACGAAACCGGCCGAACAACCGATGAGCGCGCCGCCCGGGAAGGTGAGCCTGGGGACCGACTGCCAGCCGCCCTCGGTGATCGCGCGCGCACCATAGGCGATACGCTTGCCGCCCTCGAAGGTGCCGCGGATGGCGGGATGCGTCTTGAAGCGCTGAAACTCCTCGAACGGCGACAGGTAGGGATTCTTGTAGTTCAGGTGCACGACAAAGCCGACGGCAACCTGATTGTCCTCAAGATGATACAGGAAGGATCCACCGCCGGTCCGGCCGTTCAGCGGCCAGCCGAAGGAGTGCTGCACCAGGCCGGGCTTGTGCTTGTCCGGCTCGACCTGCCAGAGCTCCTTCAGCCCGATGCCGAACTTGGCCGGGTCGCGCCCCTCGTCGAGGGAGAATCCGGCGATCAACTCCTTGGCGAGCGATCCGCGCACGCCCTCGCCGATCAACGTGTACTTGCCGTGCAGTTCCATGCCCGGTTCGTAATTGGGGCCGTGGCTGCCGTCCTTCTCGACACCCATGTCACCGGTGGCGACGCCCTTGACGGCGCCGCTGTCGTCATAAAGCACTTCGGCGGCGGCAAAGCCCGGATAAACCTCGACGCCCAGCGCCTCGGCCTTCTCGGCCAGCCAGCGGCAGACATTGCCGAGCGACACGATGTAGTTGCCGTGATTGTTCATCAGCGGCGGCATGACGAAATTGGGAACGCGCAACGAACCGGACGGACCCAGTACCAGGAAATGGTCGGCGGTGACCGGTGTCTTGAACGGATGACCGTCCTCTTCGCGCCAACCGGGCAGCAGGGCATCGACGCCGACAGGATCGACAACGGCGCCGGACAGGATATGCGCGCCGACTTCCGCTCCCTTCTCCAGCACGACGACGGTGAGGTCGGGATTGATCTGCTTCAGCCGGATCGCAGCCGCCAGGCCGGCCGGGCCGGCCCCAACGATCACCACGTCGAATTCCATGCTTTCGCGTTCGACTTCGCTCATACCAACCTCCTCAATCGCCTGGCGCCGCAACAGCCGTATGTTGCCGGTTCACCATCGCTCTTAGCGCATTCGCGGACCACTGTGAAACCGCATCCCGCGCTCCCACCGGGTTATCGTTCAATCGAAGTCAGCGATAGCTGCATCTTACGTAAACGTCAATATTGTTGTCGTCAAATCCCTGCCTGTCCGACCCTGTCGGGAGGATTTTCCCGAGACATTGGCGAACGACGTCATTTGGGGCACAATCAGCCGGTTCCCGTGGCTCGGGAGAATCGCGATGATGCGCATCCTGGCTGCAGTCCTGCTTCTCTGCTCGGTGATGGCGCCGCCACTCGCCGCCCAGTCGGTTGAGCCCGGCCGCAACACGAAAGTCTGGGTCGCCGGCGCCTACTCCTTCTCCGACGAACTCGGCGGCTTCACGATCCTGGCGGCCTCCGGCACGGGAACGCGCGACGATCCCATCGTCATCGAACAGGAACTCAGTTCGGCGAGCCCGGTGATCATGGTGATCCGGGCGAGGCGGACCATTCGCCCCTACGCGCTCGCCGGCGATTACGCCAACGGCATGATCAACATGCGGATCAAGGCGATCAATGGCAGCGGCCTGCCCTGGCTCGAATTCGAGTTCGAGCTTCAGGAAGTGTTGCGGCAACCCAGCGTCTATGGCGACGGCCTTTCCTTCGATCAGCGCAGTGTCGGCGGCAAATCGATCCTCTCGAACCGCTTCAATCGCTTCGACGATCGCTTTGAACCCTATGACCGCCTGATCTATTTCGATGGCAATGTCGATCCGCTCGACAGCGCCGAATTCTCCTTCATGATCACCGATTTCACGCCGCAGCCGGAATTCTACCTGCTGCTGGACCCGCGCATTCCCTCATCATGAGCTTGCATCGGTCGATGTGATCTGCCACGCAGAAACGGCTGGAAACGGAGGGACAATGGCGGATCTGCGCGAATTGCTGGGCTTCTACCGCGACGCCGGCGTCGACGCGGCGCTTGCGGATGCGCCGTTCGACCGTTTCGCCGAAACGCCACCGGAAAAGCCCGCCGCCAGACCGGCGCCCGAAGCCCGGCCGAAACTCGGCACGCGACCACCGGAGGTCGCCCCGCGCGTATCGACCGCCGCCAGACCGGCGGAGATGGCGGTGCCTGACGAGATGCAGGTGGCGCTTGCCCGCGAACTGGCCGCTAACGCTGCCACGCTCGACGAGCTGCGTGGCCATCTGGCCAGTTTCGACGGTTGCAATCTCAAATTCACCGCCAAGAGCCTGGTGTTTTCCGACGGTACGCCCGGTGGTCCGCTGATGGTGATCGGCGAGGCGCCGGGTCGCGACGAGGATCGGGAAGGCCTGCCTTTCGTCGGCCGTTCGGGGCAGTTGCTCGACCGCATGCTGGCGGCGATCGGACTTGATCGGACATCCGTCTATGTCGCCAATGTCATTCCGTGGCGACCGCCTGGAAACCGGACGCCGACGCCGCATGAAACCGAGATCTGCCGGCCGTTCATCGAACGCCAGATCGAGCTTGCCGCGCCCAGGATCATCATGACGCTCGGCGGGCCCGCCACCAAGGTGCTGCTCAAATCGCCGGAAGGCATCATGCGCCAGCGCGGCAACTGGAAGCAGTTCGTCACCGCATCGGGCTTGGAAATTCCCGCCATGCCGACCCTGCATCCCGCCTATCTGCTGCGCAATCCGGCCCACAAACGGCTCGCCTGGCGCGACTTCCTCGAAGTCAAGGTCAAGCTCCTGCAATCCGGTGAACCGTCTTGAGCGTCGCCGCGTCGCCGCCGGTGCGGACATCGTTCCACTACGGCTGGGTCGTCGTCGCCGTCGCCTTCGTCACCATGGGCATCGCGGTCAATGCGCGTACCGCGTTCTCCCTGCTCTATCCGCCGATCCTGGCCGAGTTCGGCTGGGATCGCGGCGTCACGGCGGCCGCGTTCAGCATCGGCTTTCTCTCCTCCACGGTGATCGCGCCCTTTGTCGGCATGGCGATCGACCGTACCGGGCCGCGCGCGATCATGACGCTGTCTGCGCTGCTGGTCGCCGGCGGCCTGTGGGGAGCGACGATGATCTCGACCCCGCTCGGCCTCTATCTGACGATCGGTACATTCGCCATCGGCGCGGTCATTCCGATGACCTATATCGGCCACTCCATGTTTCTGCCCAACTGGTTCACCAGCAAGCGCGGGCTGGCGATCGGCATCGCCTTTTCCGGCGTCGGGGTGATGTCGATCTTCTTGTTTCCCGCGCTGCAGGCGCTGATCGAACAGCATGGCTGGCGCAGCGCCTGTCTCGTGCTTGCGGCGGCTTGCATCGTCATCCTCATTCCGCTCAACCTGTTCCTGCAGCGCGGCAGTCCGGCCGAGGTGGGCCTCAAATCATATGGCGAGCACCAGGGAGAAGGCGTCGCCGCTCCCGGCAGGCGGGCGCCGGTGATCGTCGACGAGGCCTGGGCGGCGCGCGACTGGACGCTCTCGGCCGCTCTGCGCACGACGCGGTTCTGGTGGCTTGCAGGCGGCTATTTCTTCGGCCTGTTCATCTGGTACTCCGTTCAGGTGCATCAAACCCGCTTCTTGATCGACAGCGGGTTCGGCGCCTCAGAAGCGGCCTTCGCGCTTGGACTGGTCGGGCTTACGGGCGTCGTGGGCCAGATCGGCATCGGCGCCATTTCCGATCGGGTCGGGCGAGAATGGGCGTTTTCCCTCGCCATGACCGGCTTTGCCATCTGCTATGCCGCGCTGATCGCGATGGGTCGCTTGCCCTCGCCCGCCCTCATGTATCTGATGGTCGCAGCCCAGGGCCTTCTCGGTTACGGCCTTGCCTCCCTTTACGGACCGATTCCCGCCGAGATCTTCGCCGGACGCCGGGTGGCGACAATCATCGGCGCGCTCAGCGTCATCGCCAATATCGGCGCAGGCACCGGCCCCTGGCTTACCGGCTACGTCTTCGACCGTACCGGAAGCTACGAACCGGCCTTCATCGCAATCTTCATCATGTGCTTTGCCTGCGTCGGCTGCATCTGGATGGCGGCGCCGCGCAAGGTTAGGCGCATCGCCGTCAGCGCGTAATCCCGCTCCCGGGAACAGGCCGTCTTCTGTCGCTTTTCTGCCCGAACGGGCCGATTTGATATTGGCACCACCCCGCCGGATGCGGCATGAATTGCAAAATTCCAGCGGAGCAGACCCGATGACCGCGCAACTTCTTCCCGTCTCGGCGCTGCTTGCCAGCACGCTTTTCATGCTGGCCGCCGTTGGGCTCGGCGGCGTCTTCGTGCCGCTCAGGGCGACGATGGAGGGCTGGCAGTCCACCGACATCGCCTGGATCGGAACCTCCTACGCGCTGTTTTTCACCTTCGGGTGCATCGCCACGCCCTATCTGGTGCGCCGCGTCGGCCATATCCGTGTCTTCGCCGCGCTGCAGACGCTGCTTGCCATGTCGTTCCTGATGATGGCGCTGCTCGCGCACCCGATCGCCTGGGCGCTGGTGCGGGGCCTCGGCGGCTTCGCCCTGGCCGGCGCCTACATGGTTCTCGAAAGCTGGCTCAACGAGAAGGTCTCCAACGAGAACCGCGGCGCGATCTTCTCGGCCTACATGATCATCTCCATGGTCGGCGTTGCCGGCGGGCAGTACATGATGCCCTTCGGTGACGCTCGCGGCACGTTCTTCTTCATCATCATCGCCCTGCTCTTCGGTTTAGCCCTGCTGCCCACCGTCCTGACATCGGCGCAAGCGCCGGTGCCGCTGACGCGCGTGTCGCTCGACCTGAAGGGATTGTTCCTGAAATCGCCGGCAGCCGTCGTCGGCGCCTTCCTGACGGGTGTCATCAACGGCGTCTGGCTGTTCTTCGGCCCGATCTACGGCCAGTCCGCCGGCCTCACCACCACCGGCATCGCCACCATGCTGGCCATGGCGATGGTCGGCGGCGCAGTGGCGCAGTTTCCGCTCGGCCGCGCTTCCGACCGGCTTGACCGGCGCTATGTGATGGTGTCCGCCGGCACGGTCGGCCTTGCGGTATCGCTCGCCATGCTCACGATCGACCCCAGGTCGCCCTATCTCATCTTCTCCGGTATGCTGCTGTTCGGCGCGGTGCTGTTTCCGATCTACGCGCTCAACGTGGCGCACGCCAACGACATGGCCGAGCCGGAAGAATTCGTGAAGGTCTCCAGCGGACTGCTGATCGTCTACGGCATCGGCACGATTGTCGGCCCGCAGCTTTCGGGCCGACTGATGGACGGCATCGGCCCGTCGGGCTTCTGGGTCGCGACCGCTATCAGCTTTGCCGCTTATGCCGGCTACACGCTGTGGCGCATCTATCGACGCAGCGCCACCGATCTGGAGGACCGGCAGGATTTCCGCGTCCTGCCCGTGAACACTTCACAGACGCCGGAAACCGTGCATCTCGACGCGCGCATCGAGGAGGTGCCGGAAGATGAACGCCAGCGCGACGAGGAGGACGTGTCGCTCTGGGGCTACGAGTTCAACTGACGAAATCCGCCCCGGAGCCGGCCGGCCCCGGGACAGATGTCATGGCGATCAGTAGCGGCGGTAATGGCCCTTGCCGTCACGACGGCCATGGTGGCGCTCGAAGCCGTTGCGGCGGGCTTCTTCCTTCTCCAGCTTGCCGTCGTCATTGCCGTCGAGAAGCGCAAACAGCTTCTTCTGGTGCGATTCGATCTCGGCCACCGTCAGCTTGCCGTCACCATCGGTGTCGTACCGGCTGATGATGCGCTTCGCCATGCGTTCGGCGCGCCGCTGCATGACCTCGGCGGCGATCTCCTCGACGGTCATCGTGCCGTCGCCGTCGGCGTCCATGCCGTCGAGACGCTCGTTGAAGGCGGCCGAAAACTCCTCGAAGGTCAGGTCGCCGCTATTGTCGGCATCCGCCCGCTCGAAGCGCTGCCCGCCGTCATGGCGCCATCCCTGTCTTTCCTGGGCCACTGCGCTGCTTCCGGCCAGGCCGGCAAGGGTCGCAAAGGCAAGTGCTATCGTGGTGGTTTTCTTCATCGGTTTGCTCCATTTGCATCGTCACCCCCGATGCGGAGGGAAAGACCGACATGACGTCCCATCGTCATGACCGGTCCTCCCCGCGAAGCAGCGTGTCGAAATGGCTTCGTACACGCCGCGACGTCTCTTCGATATGGGCTGCAAGAATGCTCAAATCCGGCAAGTCGGTGCTGCGCAGCAGCAGATCGGCGAGACCTGGCGGAATGTCGTCAGGATCGATCTCGCCGTCGATGCACAGCCGCGCGATCTGCGTCAGCGTCGAATAGAGCCGATGGGCGGCGACCAGTTCCTCGCGCAACTGCGGCAACGCGACCGTTTCGGCCAGCCGGCCGAGATTGCGCGCCGTCGAGGTGGTACGCTCGCCGCCCGCCTCCAACCGGCCCGTCAGCGCCGCCGTCTGGGCGATGAACTCCAGATCGATCAACCCGCCGGGGATCAGCTTGACGTCCCAGATGCTCGCCGGCGGCTTCTCGGTCTCGATCAGGGCGCGCATCTCGCGCGCCTCGTGCAGCACCTTGCCGATGTCATGGTCGGCGGCCAGCACCTTGGCGATCTCGGTTTCGGCAAGCTCGATCAGCGCCGGATCGCCGGCAATCATGCGGGCCCGCGTCAACGCCATCTGCTCCCATACCCAGGCATGTTCGCGCTGATATTTGCGGAAGGCCTCGATATGGGTCGCAACCGGCCCCTTGTTGCCCGAGGGCCGCAGCCTGAGGTCGAGCTCATAGAGCACGCCTTCGGCCGTGGGCGCCGAAACCGCGGCGATCAGGCGCTGGGTCAGGCGGGCAAAATACTGCGACGGGTCGAGCGGCTTTTGCCCATCGGATTCAAGCGCTTCGGCATCATGGTTATAGAGCAGAATCAGGTCGATGTCGGAACCCGCGGTGAGCTCCCGGCTGCCAAGCTTGCCCATTGCCACGATCGCCACCTCGCCGCCCGGCACCCGACCGTGGCGCAGTGCGAACTCGTCGATGACCGCGTCAAGCGCGACGGCGATGGTCAGGTCGGCAAGATCCGAGAAGGCCGCACCCGCATGAGCGGCATCGATGGCGCCGGTCAGCAAGCGGATGCCGATCAGGAATTTCTGCTCGGCATTGAAGATGCGCAACCGGTCGAGAATGTCCTCGTAGACCACCGCGCCCTCAAGGAAGGCGGTCAGACGCGCATCGAGATAGGCGTGGTCTGGCAGTTCCGACATCAGGCCCGGGTCGAGCAGCCCGTCGAACACATGCGGTCGGCGGGTGATCGTTCCGGCAAGGCGCGGCGCGGCCGCCATGATCGTCGCCAGAAGGTCGAGCAATGCCGGGTTGGTCTGCAGGAGCGAGAAAAGCTGGATGCCCGCCGGCAGACCGGACAGGAACGTATCGAAGCGCATCAGCGCCTCGTCGGCGCGCCGGGTCCGGCCGAACGTCTCGAGCAGGACCGGCGTCAGCTCGGTCAGCCGCTCGCGCGAAATCGCGCTCTGGGTGGCGCGATAGCGGCCGAAATGCCACGAGCGGATGACCCGGCAGATGTCGGAGGGCCGTGTAAAGCCCAGCTGCGACAGCGTCTCCAGCGTCGCCGGGTCGTCGACATCGCCGGTGAAGACAAGGTTGCCGGCAACGGCCGAAGCACCGGCCTCCGCCTCGAACAGTGCCGCATAGTGCGCCTCGACCGTCTTAAGCGACCTGCGGAAGGCGACGGAAAATGCCGCCACATCGGCAAAGCCGAGCATCAGTGCGATGCGCAGCAGTTCGTGTTCGTCGTCGGGCAGGTTGTGGGCTTGCTCGTCAGCGACCATCTGCACGGCGTGCTCGACCGCGCGCAGGAACCAGTATTGATCGGCGAGCGCCTTCGATGCCTCCATGCCAATCCAGCCGCGCGCGGCCAGCATGTCCAGCATCGCAATGGTGGAGCGGCCGCGAAGTTCGGGAAAGCGCCCGCCGGCAATCAATTGCTGCGTCTGGACGAAGAACTCGATCTCGCGGATACCGCCGCGGCCGAGCTTGACGTTGTGGCCCCTGACCGCAACCTCGCCATGGCCCTTGTGGGCATGGATCTGGCGCTTGATCGCGTGCACGTCGGCGATGGCGGCGAAATCCATGTATTTGCGCCAGACATAGGGTTTGAGTTCGCTGAGGAAGGCCTCGCCGGCCGGAATGTCGCCGGCCACCGGCCGCGCCTTGATCATGGCGGCGCGCTCCCAGTTCTGGCCGCGGCTTTCGTAATAGGTCAGCGCCGCCATGACGGGGATCGCCAGCGGCGTCGAGCCGGGATCGGGCCTGAGTCTGAGATCGGTTCGGAAGACGTAGCCGTGGGTGGTGCGATCGTTGAGGATGCGGACAAGCTGCCTGGTCACCCGCACGAACAGATCGACCGCCTCCACCGGGTCGATGATCGCCGGCGCTTCCGGGTCGAAGAAAACGACGAGATCGATGTCGGAGGAGAAGTTGAGTTCGCGCGCGCCAAGCTTGCCCATGGCAAGCACGATCAGGCCGCAATCCGTGTCGGGGGTTTCGGGATCCGGCAGCGCCAGCTTGCCGCGGCGATGGCATGAGGCAAGCGCGAAACGCACCGCCGACCTGATGCACACATCGGCCAACGCGCTCATCCGTTCCACCGTGTCGGCCGGCGTCGCGGTCTTCGACAAGTCGGCAAGCGCGATCAGGCAATGGGCCTCGCGCTTGAGCTCGCGCATCGCATCCATGATGGCCGCTTCGTTTTCTGCCCGCCAAAGCGTCTCGATCTCGGCGTGAAGCGCCTGCAAGCGTTCGTCCAGGGGTTGGTCGAACAGCGCTTCCAGCAGGGCCGGCCGGCGCCGCACCGTGTCGCGCACATAAGGAGAGAGGTCGAGCGCTGCGGCAAGGAAAGTGGCCAACGGCCCGTCCGATCCGACCAGCGCCGCAAGCCTCGACAGGCCCGCTTCGCGCGCCAGGACGGCCAGTTCGGCGCGTTCTCCCGCCGCCCGGTCGGCGTCGAGCGGCGCCAGCATCGCCGGCGGTGCGCCGAACCAGTCCGCGCCTTGCGGTTTCGGTTTGTGCGCCGCCTCGTTCATGCGTCGCCCGCCCCGGTTGGAAACGCCATGGTTACCGTCAGGCCGTTGTCCGCGCCGGCGAGTTCGAGCCGCCCGCCATGGAAATGCATGACCGCCTTGGCCAGCGCCAGCCCTATGCCCGATCCCGGCTGCGAGCGGCTTTCCTCGAGCCGCACGAAGCGCTCGGTGGCGCGCTCGCGGTCGGCTTCGGCAATACCCGGCCCGTTGTCGGCAACGCTCAGCAAAACCTCATCTCCCCTGCGTTCGAGCTTCAGCGTCGCCATGGGACCCTCGCCGTTGCCGGCCGAGTATTTGATGGCATTGTCGAGAATGTTGGACAAGGCCTGGCCGATCAGTTCGCGGTTGCCCTTGACGGTCGTCCTGCCCGGCGATTCCACCGTCAGCTTCACCGAGGCGTCCTCGGCCACCGGTTCGTAGAGTTCGACCACATCGGCAAGGATCGCATCGAGATCGACCTCGGCGGTCGGTTCCGCCGAATATCCGGCCTCCAGCCGGGAGATCATCAGGATCGCGTTGAAGGTGCGGATCAGTTGGTCGGCCTCGGCGATCGTGCCTTCCAGCGCGTCGCGGTACTCGGCGGTCTTCTTCCGGCCCGACAATGCGTCTTCGGCGCGGTTGCGCAGCCGTGTCAGCGGTGTCTTCAGATCGTGGGCGATGTTGTCGGAAACCTGCTTCAGACCCTCGTTGAGACTGGCGATGCGCTCCAGCATCGCGTTCAGGTTCTGCGACAGGCGGTCGAACTCGTCGCCGGCGCCGGAGACCGGCAGCCGGCCCGACAGGTCGCCGGCCATGATGCGCCGGCTGGCGTCGGTCACGCCGTCGATCCGCTTCAGCGCCCGGCGGCCGACGAAGAACCAGATCAGGAAGCCGCCGATGGCCATGACGCCGAGCGCGAACATCAGCGCCCGTCGCACGACCTGGCGGAAACGCTCCGGCTCGCCGAGATCGCGGCCGACCAGCAGGATCATCTGGTTCGGCAGGCGGATGATCTGGGCGATGGCGTGGTGATTGCGCTCGATACCGCCGGTTTCGCCGAAACGGTCGTACCAGAAAGGCCGTTGCGTCCAGCCGTCATTCTCCAGCACGCCCGGTTCCAGTTCCTCGACGTTTCCGGCCAGGATGCGGCCATTCGGATCGGCGATCAGGTAGAGATAGGCACCGGGCTGGCGCGACCGGCGGTCCACCAGGCGCACCAGCGCGGGCAATCCGCCGCGACGGTAGATGCGGGCGAGATCCTCGACCTCCTCGGCAACGGAGGCCTGGGTCTGCGAGGTGAAGATGCGCAGCGACAGCGAGGTCATGTAGAAAACCAAAGCCACCGCGCAGAGCGTGAACAGGATCAGGTAGAGCGCCGACAGGCGCGCCGCCGTCGTCTTCATGATCGCGGGAATCGCGGCCATGGGCTGGTCAGTCCGCCTTGAGCATGTAGCCGGCGCCGCGGATGGTATGCAGGATCGGCTTGTCGAAGCCCTTCTCGATTTTGCCGCGCAGGCGCGAAACGTGAACGTCGATAACGTTGGTCTGCGGATCGAAATGATACTCCCAGACATTTTCCAACAGCATGGTGCGCGTGACCACCTGGCCGGCATGGCGCATCAGATATTCGAGCAGGCGGAATTCGCGCGGCTGCAACGCGATGTCCTTGCCGGCGCGGCGGGCCGAGTGTGACAGCCGGTCGAGCTCCAGATCGCCGGTCCGGTAGATCGTCTCGGCCTCCTGGGCGGTTGCCCGGCGCGCCAACACTTCGACACGGGCAAGCAGCTCGCGGAAGGCATAGGGCTTGGTCAGGTAGTCGTCGCCGCCGGCCTTCAGGCCGGTCACCCGGTCGTCGACCTCGCCCAGCGCCGAGAGGATGAGCACCGGGGTCTCCTTGCCGCGGGCGCGCAGGCCGGCGACCACCGACAGCCCGTCGCGGCGCGGCAACATGCGGTCGACCACAAGCACGTCATAGTCGCCGGCGTCGGCGAGCGCAAAACCGGTCTCGCCGTCACCCGCCACATGGGCGGTATGTCCGGCCTCGGCAAAGGCCTTTTCCAGGTAGCTTGCCGCTTCGCGGTCGTCTTCTATGACAAGGATCTTCATCTGCCAGGACGTCGTTCAACTCAAGACCGGTGCATCATAATGTAAACGCGGCAGCGGATCATGGGAATCCGCTGCCGCTGAACCGGAGGACTGCAGACGGAGTTTCCGGTTCCGGGTCTCGTTCCGGCCGGCGGCCCGGGGGTGTATGCGGCCGCCGGCGGAATCCATGACCCGTATTTCGCGCACCGCTATCCGCGTGCCACCGGCAGCGCGACAAAGCGGTTGGCGTCATCACGGCGGAGCTGGAACAGCACCGCCTTGCGCCCCGCATCCGTCGCCGCCTTGACGGTTTCGGCGATGTCGTCGGCGCTCGAAACCGGCTCGGAATTGACCGAGACGATGGTGTCGCCGACCTGGATGCCGCGGCTCGCCGCTTCGCCTTCAGTGTCGACATTGGTCACCACCACGCCTTCGCCGTCCTCGGCGGGCGCGACGGTCAGGCCGAAGCCCTGCACCACGTCGGCTTCCTTCTTGTCGGGCTCGGTCAGCGAGGCGCGCTTCTCGATGCCCGGCAGCGTGCCGAGCTCGACCGAGACCGTTTCGGTCTTGCCCTTGCGCCACAGGCCGATCTCAACTCCGGTGCCTGGCGTGATCGAGCCGATGCGCTTGGCCAGCTCCTTCGGCGAAGCGATCTTGTTGTCGTTGACCGAGACGATCACGTCGCCGGCGCCGATACCGGCGGCGTGGGCCGGACCATCGGTCGGCG
Organism: Rhizobiaceae bacterium; assembly: GCA_041397625.1. GTDB lineage: Bacteria > Pseudomonadota > Alphaproteobacteria > Rhizobiales > Rhizobiaceae > JAWKWH01. The sequence goes on along the minus strand of JAWKWH010000001.1, from coordinate 1,184,254 downwards.
CATCGCTCACCAGCGCACCGTCGGTGCCGTCGAGACCGAGCGAATCGGCGATATCCGGCGTGACCGGCTGGATCGAGACGCCGAGCCAGCCGCGCTTGACCGCGCCATCGTCGATCAGGTCGTTGACCACGTCCTTGGCGACCGAGGCGGGGATTGCGAACGCAATGCCGACATTGCCGCCGGACGGCGAGAAGATCGCCGTGTTGATGCCGACGACCTCGCCGCTGAGGTTGAAGGCAGGACCGCCCGAATTGCCGCGGTTCACCGCCGCATCGATCTGCAGGAAATCGTCATAGGGTCCGGCGCCGATGTCGCGGCCCCGCGCCGAAACGATACCGGCGGTCACCGTGCCGCCGAGGCCGAACGGATTGCCGACGGCAACCACCCAGTCGCCGACACGCACCTTGGCGTCATCGGCGAAGGCGACATAGGTGAAATCGCGGTCGCCCTCGACCTTGAGCACGGCCAGGTCGGTGCGCGGATCGGTGCCGATCAGCTTGGCATCGAGTTCCTTGCCGTCGTCCATGACCACGGTGAAAGCGCCGCCGCCCTCGACCACGTGATTGTTGGTCACCAGATAGCCGTCGCCGGAAATGAAGAAGCCGGAACCCTGCGAAACCGGACGCGGGCCGCTCGGACCGCCGCGACGGCCGCGAGGACCGAATTCGGGACCCCGCTCGCCGCGGAATTCGCGGAAGAAGCGCTTCAGCGGATGGTCGTCCGGCAGGTCTTCGAAACCGGGCATGTTGAAGTTGAAGGAAAGGCCGTCATCGGCGGCCGGTTCCAGCTTGGCGGTCACGCGCACGCTGACCACGGCCGGCGAAACCTTCTCGACCACGTCGGCAAAACCGGGCGCGGCCGGAGCTTCGACGCGCACGGCGTCCGCCAGCACCGGCACGGTGCCGGCGGTGACGGCGCCGAAGCCGGCTGCGGCAAGAATGGCGATCGCTGCGGCGCCAGCCGTCAGGCGCCTGGAGAGACGGTTTTTCGTTGAGGGATCTTGGTTCATCTGGGTTAGTTCCTCTCGATGATGTTCTCGTATGCGAAATTCCGACCGGCTGGTGCGGACGGGCCGCCGCCGATTCAAGCAGATGATATAGGCGCCAATGGATTACGCGGCGCTGTCTGGCAGATGAATTTTTGGTAATGTTGGCGGGACTTGAACCGGCGTTCACCGCACCACGGTCTTGATCTTGGCAACGCTTTCCAGCGTTTTGTGAACCGGGCATTTGTCGGCAATCTCCTCGATTTTGCCGGCCAGCGCCTCGGGGACGTCACCGTCAATGGTGATGACCCGCTCGAAACGGTCGATCCTGCCGTCGCCGGCACGCTCCGCCTCGGTGCATTCAACGCAGTCGCTGGCATGAATCTTGGCGTGCGAGACATTGACGCTGACGCGACCCAGTTCGACCTTCTTGAAGCGGGCATACATGCGCAGCGTCATCGAGGTGCAGGCGCCCAGCGCCATCGACAGGAAGTCGTAGGGACTGGGACCGGAATCGAGCCCGCCGAACGAAACCGGCTCGTCGGCGAAGAGCCGGTGCCTGCCGGCGAGGACGGCGTTCTGGAACTTGCCCTCGCCGGTCTCGGTTACAAGCACGTGTTCGAACTTCTCTTCGCCCTGCGGCCTGTCGTGCGCGACATAGCGCGACGCCCAGCCGGCGATGATGTCGGCGGCGAAGCCGGCATCTTCGGCCTTGGTCAGCAGGTGGTCTGCCGTGTCCAGCGAAACGAAGCTCTTCGGGTGCTTGGCGGCAAGGAAAATCTGCGAGGCATTGTCGATACCGACGGTCTGGTCCAGCGGCGCGTGCAGAACCAGAAGCGGCTTCTTCATCGACGCGATTGCGGTCTTGAGATTGGTTGCGCGAACATCGGCAACGAACTGTTTTTGAATCCGAAACGTGCGCCCGCCAAGGTCGACTTCGGCTTCGCCCCGGCGTTCGATCTCGTCGATGGAGGAGCCGAAATTGTGCAGCACGTGCCCGGTATCAGCCGGCGCGCCGATCGTGACGACGGCCCTTGCCTCCGGCACCTTGCCGGCGGCGGCAAGCACGGCCGCGCCGCCAAGCGAATGGCCGATCAGGATTTCAGGCGCGGCGAAGTTCTCGCGCAAGTGCCGCACCGCCGACAGAAGGTCGGCGACATTCGACGAGAAGTTGGTCGACGCGAACTCGCCTTGCGAGGAGCCGAGGCCGGTGAAGTCGAAGCGCAGGACCGCGATGCCCGAGCGCGACAGCGCGGCGGCGATCCGGCGTGCGGCAAGAATGTCCTTGGAGCAGGTGAAGCAGTGGGCGAACAGCGCATAGGCGCGCACCGGGCCTGCGGGAATGTCGAGCCGCGCGGCGAGCCTGGCGCCCGAATGGCCGTCGAATTCCAGTTTCTGGACGGTTCCCTGCATCGACGTCACCTCCGGCGTTTCAGAGACCGCCGGCTGTTATCAGCTATCGGGATCACGGGAACGTAAAATTTTGTCGAGCTCGGCTTGTTCTTCCGTGCTCAACCGTTCGGGCGCGGTGCGGCGCCGGTTTCGAACCGACACGAAAAGCGCCGTGGCGCCGATCGCGAGAATGAGAAACGGCGCTGCCCACAGGATCGCGTTGCGGGCGCTGAAGCTCGGCTTGAGCAGCACGAACTCGCCGTAGCGGGCGACGATGAAGGCGACCACCTCTTCATCGGTATCGCCGGCAAGCAGGCGCTGGCGCACCAGCACGCGAAGGTCGCGGGCAAGCGCCGCGTCCGAATCGTCGATCGACTGGTTCTGGCAGACAAGGCAGCGCAGGCCGGCCGAGATCGCGCGCGCGCGCTCTTCGAGCGCGGGATCGGAAAGAACTTCGTCGGGCAGGACGGCGCGGGCCGGCGTCGCGGCCATTGCGGCAAACAGTATCAGGATCGCGGCAAAGCGCCTCATTCGGCCGGTTCCGGCGCGGCGGCCTGTCGCCTGCGGCGGGCCGGCGCGCCGACACGCAGGCGCCGGTCGGCAAGCGACAGCGTTCCGCCTGCCATCATCACCAGCGCGCCGAGCCAGATCAGTATCACGGCCGGCTTCCACCAGGCGCGCACGACGAGGCCGCCATCGTCGGTCGGATCGCCTATCGAGATATAGACCTGGCTGACGCCGAGCGTTTTGATGCCCGCCTCCGTGGTCGGCATGCCCCGCGCGGCGTAGAGGCGTTTTGCGGAGATGATGGTCGCGACATCGCCACCCTGACCGATCAGGGTGAACGTGCCGCGCTCTTCGGTGAAGTTCGGTCCGTTGGCCGGCTCGAGCCCGTCGAACCGCAGCGAATAGTGCGAAACCGCGATCGTGTCGCCCGGCTTCATGGTGACGATGGTTTCGGTTTGGAAGGCGGTTACGGCGACGATGCCGATCACCGTGACGCCGAGCCCGGCATGGGCGAGAGCGGTGCCCACCATCGAACGCGGCAGGCCCGCAAGCCGGCGCAGCATGACGGTCGGCGGCGCGGTCATCACCCCGCATTTCAGCGCCAGGTCGGTGAGAGCGCCAAGGATCATCCAGGCGCCGAGGCCGATGCCAAGCGCCGCCGGCACGCCACCATATCCGGCAAGCATGAGTATGATGGCGACCGTCGCCAGCACGCCGGCAAAGGCGGCGATCAGCCGCTGGCCGACCGCCAGCAGGTCGCCGCGCTTCCAGGCCAGAAGCGGGCCGAACGGCACGGCGAACAGCAGCGGCAGGATCAGGAGGCCGAAGGTCAGGTTGAAGAACGGCGCGCCGACCGAGATCTTGTCGCCGGCCACCGCCTCGATCAGCAGCGGGTAGAGCGTGCCGATCAGCACTGTCGCCGTAGCGGTCGTCAAGAGCAGGTTGTTCAGCACCAGCGCGCCCTCGCGCGAGATCGGGTGGAACAGTCCGCCGGCGGTAAGAGAACCGGCACGCAGGGCAAACAGCGCCAGCGAGCCGCCGATGAACAGGGTGAGGATGGCGAGGATGAAGATGCCGCGGCTCGGATCGGCGGCAAACGCATGCACGGAGGTCAGCACGCCGGAGCGCACCAGGAAGGTGCCGAGCAGCGACAGCGCGAAGGTCAAGATCGCCAGCAGCACGGTCCAGATCTTCAGCGCCGAGCGCTTTTCCATGACGATGGCCGTGTGCAGCAGCGCCGTGCCGGCGAGCCAGGGCATGAAGGAGGCATTCTCGACGGGATCCCAGAACCAGAAGCCGCCCCAGCCGAGTTCGTAGTAAGCCCAGTAGGAACCCATGGCGATGCCGCCGGTCAGGAAAATCCAGGCCGCCAGCGTCCACGGCCTGACCCAGCGTGCCCAGGCGGCATCGATACGGCCCTCGATCAGCGCGGCGATGGCGAAGGAAAAGCAGATGGAAAAGCCGACATAGCCCAGATAGAGAAGCGGCGGATGGATGGCGAGGCCGATGTCCTGCAGCACCGGATTGAGCTCGCGGCCCTCGATCGGCGCCGGTTCGATGCGCGCGAACGGGTTCGACGTCACGAGAATGAAGGCGAAGAAGGCCGCGCCGATCCAACCTTGTACCGCCAACACGCTGGCCTTGAGCGACGGTGGCAGGTTGCGGCCGAAAACAGCGACGAGCGTTCCGAAAAGGGTCAGGATCGAGACCCAGAGCAGCATCGATCCCTCGTGATTGCCCCAGGTGCCGGTAAGCCGGTAAAGCAGCGGCTGGCGCGAATGGGAGTTCTGCCAGACATTTGCGACCGAGAAGTCGGATTGCGCATAGGCCGTCATCAGCGCGACGAATGCAAACAGCGTCATGGCGAAGCCGGTCACCGCCACCGGGCCGCCGGTGTTCATCAGCCTGGCATTGCCGGCGCGCGCGCCCCACAGCGGCAGCACCGACTGCACCAGCGCCAGGGCAAATGCTAGAACAAGCGCAAAATGTCCGGCTTCGACCATCTCTCTCCCGCCGTGATGCCGGCCTATTCGGTATGTTGCCAGACGCCCTTTTCCTTCAGGCTGTCTGCAACTTCCTTCGGCATATAGTTCTCGTCGTGCTTGGCAAGTACCGTGTCGGCACGGAACGAACCGTCGCCCTCCAGCACGCCCTCGGTCACCACGCCCTGCCCCTCGCGGAAGAGGTCGGGCAGGATACCGTCATAGGCAACCTCGACGCTGGCCTCGCCGTCGCTGACGGCAAAGCGCACTTCGGTTCCCTGGCCGCGCACCACCGATCCGTCTTCCACAAGGCCGCCGAGGCGGATGCGCTGGCCGGCAGGCAGTTCCGCAGCGGCGAGTTCTGCGGGCATGTAGAAATAGGAGGTCTTCTGGCCCAACGCGAAGAGCACGAGCGCGGCGGCCACGCCGAGAAAGGCAAGCCCGCCCGCGATGATGCCCAGCCTCTTCTGCTTCCTGGTCACGCTTCAGTCCGTTTCCATCACTCCGAGCCCGGCGGCGAAGGCTTCCAGCGCGTCTGCGCCGCCCGGTACTTCCTGCAGCGCGTCGCGACCGCGCGCCAACGCCGACCTGGCCTCGCCCAGCCTGCCGAGCACAACATAGGAACGTATGAGCTTCTGCCAGCCTTCCCGGTCAAGGGGGTTTTCCTCCAGCCGGGCGGCGAGCCCGGCCACCATTGTGTCTATCATCGCCGCGCGATCTTCGGCCGGCATCTCCTGTGCGGCCGCGATATCTCCGGCATCCGGGCCACGTTCGGAGGGGGTTTCGATGGCAGTCTTGCGGTTTTCCATCGCCGTTTCCAGAGCGCGGGATGCGGCAACACGCCACGGCGAGTTTTCCGGAGCATCGCCGATCAGCGCCTGCCAGGCGGCAATCGCCTCGTCCAGCTTTCCAGCCTGCGCATCGGCCACGGCCAGGAAGAACTTCGCCTTGCTGTCGTCCGGTTCGTGGGCGAGCGCCTTCTCGAAGGCTTCGCGCGCGTCCGCGCCGATCGCGCCGCCATTCTGCGCCGCCAGCGCCTCGCCCAGTCCGGCTTGGCGCCGGGCGTCGCTGCCGATGATGCGGATGGCGTTTCGATAGGCAATGACGGCATCGCCGTAGCGCTGCACCCGCACATAGATCGGCGCGATCACGTCCCAGCCACGGCCATCGCCGGGATTGGCGGCGAGATGCCCCTCGGCGCGAGCGATCAGTTCCTCGATCGTATTTTCGGCGGGGTTCTTCTCAAGCCTGGCCTGGAGCGGTTGACCGGGCAGGCCAGGCGAACCCGTCACCGAATAAATGCCCCAGCTCAGAAGCGGCACCGCGGCAACGGCCGCCAGAGCGAGCCAGCGGGCGGTTTGCGTCGCCGCCGACCGCTTCTCCGTTCCGTCCTGCTCGCTGGTTTTGAGAATGCGGCGACCGATCTCGGCGCGCGCTTCCGCCGCCTCGTCGCCACCGATCAGGCCGCGGGTTTCGTCGGCCTCGATCTCGGCGAGCTGGTCGCGATAGACTTCGATATCGAACGAGGCGTCGGCGGCCGCCTCGTGCCGCCTGGAAACGACCGGCAACAGCACCGCCAGGCAGGCGATGAGAGTCAGCGCGACAGCGATGATCCAGAATGTCAGCAATGCGTCAGCTCGTCATCTTGTCGTTCAGATAGGTCGGCGCAACCCGGTCCCGACCCTAGGTTAGCGGCGTCCAGCTACCGTCGGCGTTGCGGCAGGCCGTTCCCCGCGCCGTCCTGGTCTCGCCGCCCCTGTTCACCTTGTGCGCATAGGGCCTGCAATCCTGGGACCCGACGCGGTAGGGCTGCGCCGCCGTCACCTCGCCCGACAGCGCCGAACGCTCGCTGCGCCACGGCACGGTCTGCCCGGCGGGCGTGTGTTCGAGCGCGCGGTATTCCGCTTCCAGCGCCAGCATGCGGTCGGCCCTCCCGGCCTGCCCGTCGTCGATGGCGCCGAACAGGCCGCCGGCCAGCGCATCGATGATTTGGGCGCGGCTTGCCGGTTCGACGCTCGAGACCGAGGTGGCGGTCGTCCTGGCCGTGGATACGCAGCCCGCAAGCGCCACGGAGGTTCCCAAGACAATCAGGTAGTGCCGCATGCCAACTCCAATCCCGCCACGCTGGGCCTCCGGTTAATCGTCGCGTTTGACCGAAATGGGGCCGAGCGCCGAGTCGTCAACCGTCTTCTATGGGGTTTTGCGGCGATAGGAAATGCCGGATTCGCCGCGACATCCACGGCTCTATCCTCCGCCCGGCAGCAGCACGACCGCCCTGAGTCCACCGAGGTCGGAGCGGCCCAGGTTGAGCGAGCCGCCATATTCGGAGGCAAGGTCGGCGACGATCGACAATCCGAGCCCGGTGCCGGGCTTGGTCTCGTCGAGCCGCTTGCCGCGCTTCATCGCCTCGGCGGCCTGTTCGGCCGGAATGCCGGGTCCGTCGTCCTCGATGGTGATTGTGACGCGGGGATGGCCGTTTGCCGGGGGAGCCGCCGCGGCGGCAACGACGACCTGGCTGCGCGACCATTTCGACGCATTTTCCAGCAGGTTGCCGACGATTTCCTCCAGATCCTCGCGCTCGCCGGCGAATACCAGGCCGTCGGCTGGCGCCACGAGAGAGAAGTCCTTGTCGGGATGGAGCTTGTCCATGACCCGCACCATGCGGGCGAGCGGCTCGCCAAGGTCGGTGCGGAAGACGATCGTGTCGCGCTGTGCGGCGATGCGGGCGCGCTGCAGATAGTGGTCGATCTGCCGGCGCATGGCGGTTGCCTGATCGGCGATCAGCGCGCCGCGCCTGCCGCCGTCGGCACGGCCTTCGTTGGTGATCACCGCCAGCGGCGTCTTCAGCGAATGCGCCAGATTGCCGACCTGGGTGCGGTAGCGCTCGACGATCTTGCGATTGTTGTCGATCAGCGCGTTCGTCTCGGCGGCCAGCGGTTCGATCTCGGGCGGAAAATCGCCGTCGAGCCGTTCGGCCCGGCCCTCGCGGATATTGGCAAGCGCCGAGCGGATTCGCCCGAGAGGCATCAGGCCGAACAGGATGGCTCCGGCGTTGATGATGATCATGCCGACGCCAAACAGCGCCAGATAGGCGTAGAGCCTGTTGCGAAACTGTGCCGTTTCTTCGTGCAGCCTGGTCAGGTTGCCCATCACGCGGAACCGCGCCACCTGGTCGTCGTTGCCGAGGATGAACTCGGTTTCCGCGACCCGCAGGCGCTCGCCGGCCAGCCCGTCAACCTCGTAGATGCGCTGGAACGACAGGTCGAAAGGCGCGTCTTCCACGGGAACGACGGCGACGTCGCCGGTCATCGACGGCGAACGCAGCCGCTCGGGGATCGCATCGGTCAGCGGCGCGACCTCCCAGTAGTAGCCCGAATCGGGTTCGATGAAGCCGAGATCGCCGAGATTGGGCGTCCCTTCCAGTCCGCCGCTTTCCGACAGGCCGACAGCGCCGAGCAGCACGAACAGCCGCGCTCTCAGGATGTTGTCGAAATCGCGCTCGGCGCGGTTTTCGTAAAGGGTAGAGATCACCGTGGCGATGGCAAAAAGCGCCACGATGGCCAGGATCGTGGAGAGGCTGACGACACGAAACGCCAGCGACCGCAGCGAGAAGGTCATGTGCCGCGCCCCGGTCCGGCCCGTCCGGCGCGACGCCGCGTCAATGTCCGGTCCGAAAACCGGCATGGGCCGGCGCTCGGATGATTTTCCGGACACGCATTCAGGCCTCCGGCTCGCGCAGGCGATACCCCATGCCGCGCACCGTCTCGATCAGGTCGACGCCCATCTTCTTGCGCAAGCGCCCGACGAAGACCTCGATCGTGTTGGAATCGCGATCGAAATCCTGGTCATAGAGGTGTTCGACCAGTTCGGTGCGCGAGATCACCTCGCCGGTATGATGCATGAGATAGGCAAGCAGACGGAACTCGTGCGAGGTGAGCTTCAGCGGCGTGCCGTCGACGTCGGCCTTGGATGTTCGGGTATCGAGCCGCAGCGGGCCGCAGGAAAGCTCCGAGGAGGCGTGGCCGGCGGCGCGGCGTATCAGCGCCCGCACCCGCGCCAGCACTTCCTCGATGTGGAACGGCTTGGTGACATAGTCGTCGGCGCCGGCATCGATGCCGGAGACCTTGTCGCTCCAGCGGTCGCGCGCCGTCAGGATCAGAACCGGTGTCGCGTGGCCGTCGCGACGCCAGCGCTCGAGGATGCTGATTCCGTCCATCTGCGGCAGGCCGATATCCAGCACCACGGCGTCATAGGGCTCGGTGTCGCCGAGGAAATGGCCTTCCTCGCCGTCATGGGCCGTGTCGACGACGTAGCCGGCGTCCGTCAGCGCCTCGCAGATCTGCCGGTTGAGATCCTTGTCGTCTTCGACAACCAGTATTCGCATCGTACCTCCGGCGTTGTGGCTGTCGGCATTATGAACCGATTTGCGCCGCGTTTGAACCGTGCGTGCAATCCCTATTGCGGAACGATGAATTCCTGGCGCCGGCCACGCTGGCCGTTCTTGGCCGGAATGAGAACCACGATCACGCAGACATTCCGGCCGCCGCGCTTGGCCTGTCTGGCCGCGGCAAGCTGGCCGCCGTTCTGGGCCGCCACCGCCTGGCCGACCGTGTAGCAATCCGCCGCTGCCTCATATACAAGCTCCGGCACCGAAGGCGCCGCCGCCGGCGGCGGGCCGGCCTGGGCGCCGGGCATGCCGATACCGGCCGCCAGGGCGGCGGCCAGCAGGGTCTTGAAGATGCGGTTCGTGCTCATGACCGTTCTTTTACGGCATTTTGGCTGAACACCAAATGAACGGACATGTTCTGCGTCGTTCAGCCGATCTGATCTCTTGCCGACAGGCGGCCGAAGATGGCGATCAGGCCGGAAATGGCGGTGATCGCCTGGATCAGCGTCTCGGTCAACGCCGCATTGTCGATCGCGCCGACCGGAATACCGGTCAGGCCGGCGGTCGCCGTGGCGATCGTCACCAGCGATGCCCAGATGGTCTTGGACAGATACCAGGGTTTGGACGTCGTCATGTCATTCTCCATTTTACTTCGGGAAACTGTTCGTGTCCGGTCGTTCAGACCGTCGAAAACCGCTCCATGGCCACGATCCCGGGGCCGACCGCTACGCTCACCTGGCTGACCGCCAGGTCGAACTCGGACGGCGCGGGGAAATCGGCGGCAATATCCGCCGCAGCGTAGACCCATTCGGGCGATGTCGGCGCCGCCTCGCGCACCAGCGTTCCGTCGGTGCGCAGCACCCGCACGGCATAGAGTTCCGAGGCTTCGCCAAGCGGGATGTCGGGACCAAGCCAGCTGTCGGCGTCGACGCGCCCGCGCCTGACCCAGGAAAAACCGTAATCGCCGCCCGGCAGTCTCGCGCCGCTGAGATGTACGGGCGACAGCGGCGTCAGCGCCCGCACGCCGCCGACGCCGCTCCAGCCTGCCGCCGTCGCTTCCGACAGCAGCAGGCCGGAGGGTGCCACGCGCCAGTTGAGCTGCAATCCGATCTCGGAGCCGAGCAGGCCCGCCGGCACGACCGCGTCATCGAGCAGAGCGGCGAAGGCGCCGACCGGGCTGCCGGCGGCCGCCGCATCCTCGGTGCCAAGCTGACCGCGCAAAAGGCCGGTCAGCCGCCAGCTCGAGGCAGCCACCTCTTCTGCCGTCTCGAACTGCAGGATCTCCCAGGCGCCGCCGGTCGACCGGACCGCCAGCGCATTGGCGCCGTTCAGCATCCGCAGACGCGTCACACTTTCAAATTCGCCATCGATCAGACGGATCGCCACCGTGTTCGCCCGGTCCTCCCGTCCCGAGGGTGCCGCCGGCAGTGTTGTTTCCAGCAGGCCGACCACCGCCGGCTGAGCAATCGTCGTGCGGTCGGCAAAGCCGCTTTCCTCAGGCGAAACCGAGACAACCTGCGTGCGCCAGGGTTCGCCCCACGCCGCCACACGCAATTGCGATTGCGGCTCGATGCCCGGGCCGGTGATCGGCAGGTCGAGGAACAGGGCGAGCGGCATCGTGTCGGCGGCAATCGCGCCATCGCCGGGGGGCAGTGCCGCCCGGTCGGGAAAGGGCGGCAAGCGTCTGATCCGCCGCGCCTCGATCGCGCGGGTCAGCCCGTCGTCGATACCGGTGATGATGAACTCGCCTTCGCCGGCACAATGGGGAAGCCGCAGCACGCTTCCCGGCGCGAACCGGCGCGCCGAGGCCGGAAGCTGAAAGCCGGCGCTGTCGCGCCCGGCCCACTGCCGCCTGAGCCAGCCGGCGGCAAGCGCCTCGGCCTGCCCGGGCTCCATCGTCCCCGGAAACGCGATGGCGTGCTGGCGCCGGTCCCCGCCCAGGCCCGGATCGGCCAGGCGGCGGGCGGAGACGGCGCGGTATTCCTGCATGGGATCGCGAAAGTGCAGCACCAGTTCGCTTGCCAGCTCGTGATCCGGCAGCCGTGTCGAGCGCATGATGTCTTCATCGCCATCGGCGACGAGATCGCCCGGCTCGTCGGCCGGCTCCGGCGGCAGGTTCTCGGCAAAGAACCGCAGCGCCCCGTCCTGCCTGTGGGCGGCGAGGCCGAACAGGTCGATCAGCGGTTCGAGCGCGGCACGTGCCGAGCCGGCGTCGTCGGTCACATAGCCCGCAAGCACCCCGTCGACATGGGTCGTGTCGGCCGGCGGCAGGCCGTGATCGGCGAGGATGGCGTCAATCACGTCGCCGAGCGCCGCCTGCGACAGCCTGCCGGTGAGCCAGTGGCCGGTCAGCCAGTTCTCGCCGTCGGCCCACAGGCCGGTCTTCAGCGGAAAGGCCGGAAACGGCCGCGCATCCCAGGCCCAGGCATAGATGCGCGTGAGATCGACCATGCGTTCGCCATAGACCGCGGACAGCGGATTATGGGTCTCAGAGAAACCGGGCTCGTTTTCGTCCCAGTGGCGATAATGCGCCTCCAGGAAGCGGCGCGGCGCCAGGTCGTTGCGCCCGCCATCTGAAAAATACGGCTTGGCGCTTTCCGACGATTTCGGATCGAGGAAGACGTTGGGCTGGTTCGGCCCCTTGTCCACCGCCGCGCAACCAAGTTCGGTGAACCAGATCGGCTTCGACTGCGGCACCCAGGCCGTCGGCGTTGCCGCCTCGACGCCGCCGATCCGGTCATAGTGCTGGTTCCGCCACCAGCCGGCGAGGTCCTTCGGCCTGAACACCCACGGCTTGCCGTAGGCGCCATCGGTGATCGGCGTGCGGATGCGGCCGTCGCGGTCGGATCGGCTTGCATAGTACCAGTCGTGGCGCTCGCCGCCGGCCACCGCCGCGCGCATCGCTTCTCGGTCGTAAGGTCCGATCGTCCCGTCAGGATGCCCGCCGCCATAGTCGGCATCGCGCCAGTCGGTCAGCGGCAGATAGTTGTCGATGCCGACCGCGCCGATCGCCGACGCGGCCCACAGCGCGTCGAGATGAAAGAACACGTCGCCGCTGCCGTCGTCGGGCTGGTGGCCGAAATATTCGCTCCAGTCGGCGCCGTAGGTCAGCAACGTCTCCGGCCCGAGGACGGTGCTTACCTCGCCGGCAAGCTGGACAAGCGCCTCGACGAAGGGAAAGGCGTTCGCTTCGTCGCGCAGCGTCGTCAGGCCGCGCAGTTCCGAGCCGATCAGGAAGGCGTCGACGCCGCCGGCTACCGCGGCGAGGTTGGCGTAGTGCAACAGCATGCGTCGGTAGCCCCACTCGCCGGCTGCGCCGCTGAAGTCGACCGTGTCGGCCCGCTGCTGGAATTCCGCCGGCACGGCGCCGCCGCAAAAGGTATCTACCTGGGCGCGGGCGGCGGCGGTCTTGTCGGCCGTGCCGGGCCGGCCCTGCGCCGGGTCGCAGGTGATCCGCCCGCGCCACGGATAAGCCGGTTGCTCGGCGTCGCCATAGGGATCGGGCAGCCCGCTGCCTGCGGGTATGTCCATCATCACGAACGGATAGAGCGTGACCTTGTAGCCGCGCGCCTTCAACTCGCCGATCGCCGCGACCACCGACTGGTCCGCGGGCGTACCGCCAAAGGCGGCGCCCCCGTCGTGGCGCGAGACTTCCGCGGCGCTCGCCGGCGTTTCGCCCGACACCGTCCACGGTCCCGAGGCCGCCGGCGCCGCCGCGTCGGTCACCATCGGCCGGATGCGGCACTGACCGGCACGCAGGTCGTCGCCGAACCACGCGGTCAAAAGCGCCACGTGCTCGACGTTTGGGCACAGCATCTGCAACTCGTCGAGCGATGCGGCAAGATCGCTCGGCGCGAACAGCACGCTGCGGTTGACGCTCACCGCAGAGCCCGCCAGCGGCGCCGGCGCCAGGTCGGAAAACCCGCCGAGCAGCGACGATATGCGGCTGACAGGTGTCGGCGACAGTCCGAATTCCGTCGCGCCGGGTATCAGAACCACCGCCCTGATGCGATCGTTGAAGTTGCCGACCGGCCGGATCACCTCGAACTGGAACTGCGGGATGCGGTTGCCGTAATCGGCAAGCGCGAAACGCTCGATCACCGCATAGGCGATGCCGCGATAGGCCGGCGTGTTGCCGCTGCCCTGCTTCGCCTCGACCAGCGGGTCGACCGGCTGCGCCTCGGTGCCGGTATGAATGCGCAGTTCGACCTGTTCGCGATCGATCTCGTTACCGTCGGCCCAGACGCGGCGGATGCCGGCGATCTCGCCTTCGCAGAGCGCAAAGGCGGCGTTGGCGAAATAGGAATAGGTCGTCACCTTCGGGCCGCCCTTGAAGCCCTGGCGCTTGGTCTGCCGGACCTCCTCGAACCGCGTCGCCCAGATCACGGTCGCGCCCAGTCTCGCCGTGCCGTAGAGCCGCGGCACCGGCGCGCCCTCCTCGGCGTTGAGCGGCCTCGGCCCGCTCAGCCGCGGCCCGTGGATGTGCCTGGTGCTTTGCAGCAGCGCCCGGTCGGCGACATAGCCGGCCAGCGCGCCGGCGGCGGTGCCGATCGTCGCGCCGATCGGGCCGAACAGTCCGCCGAGAAATCCGCCGGCCGCCTGCAGCAGGATGGTCGCCATCAGTTCGCAGCCTTTTCTGCAGGGAGGGGAGGAAAGGAAAACGCAACGGCGATGCGCCGGCGCCACTGGCTGACCAGCGGCGAGGCGAGCACCGCATGACCCTGATAGGCGTGCACGAAACGATCCTCGCCGATCAGGATACCGGCATGCTTGCACGCCATCGCCGGCCGCCAGCGGAACAGCAGCAGATCGCCCGGCCGCGCGGCGTTCGCCGGCAGTTCGGTGAGATGCCGCCGCGCCGCGTCGAGCAGGCGGTCGTCTCCGCCCGCCTCGGCCCAGTCGGGCGCATAGGCGCCCGGCGTCTCCGGCTCCGTGCCGTAGAGCGCCCGCCACACGCCGCGCACCAGTCCCAGGCAGTCGCAGCCTATCTGCTTGCTCCAGCCCTGGTGACGATAGGGCGTGCCGAGCCAGCTCAGCGCCTCGGCGACGACCGCCGCGCGCACCCCGTCATTCGATGCAGATGTCATGGCACCAGCGGTCCGCCGTCGAAGACCAGCCCGTCGCGCACATAGGCATAGGCCGCGTCATTGCCGGGCAAGTGCGGAAAGCCGCGGAAATTCAACGCGTTGTTGAACTTTCCTTTGCAGGTTGCGAAACGCTTGTCACAGCCGGCGACGATGGTGAATTCGTCGTCCACGGCTGGTTCGCCGCAACTGCCGATGTCGAGCGTCAGCGCCACGCCGGCGTCATCCGCCTCGTGGGTGATCACGGTCGCGCCGCTGCCGGTGAGTGTGCCGGTGGTCCAGTCGATCCGTCCGCCGGAAAACCATCCATCGGCAAAGCCGGCAAGCCCGTCGACCTCGACAATGTTGCCGGCCCGGACCGCCATTACCGTGCCGGCGCCGTGAAAGCCGCTGCCGCCGAGATCGAACCCGCAGCGGGCATCACCCAGTTCGGCGTCGCAACGCTTGCGGAAATAGCGCCCATTGGGCTGGTCGAGGGCCGCATCAGGGCTTTCCAGTTCGGCGGTGAACCGGCCGTCGGCGCGGGTAATACGCCCGATCACCGCCTTGCAGATGGTGGTGAAGGCGGCCGGATCGCGCCAGTTGACCAGCAGCGTCTCCACCTCGGCACGGTCGTAGAGGCCGGCATCGATGTCGGCGTCCGTCACCAGGTCGGAGGTCAGCGCGCCGGCGACATCGACCGTGTCCGGCGCCAGCCCGAGCGACTGACGCGCCTCCGAACCCGACAAGCCGCTTTGCGGTGCGAACGAGGTGCCATCGACGGCCAGCGGCCGGTCGTGATCGGTGAAACCGAAGGCCATGCCGTCGGCGCGCGTCAGCCGCCAGCAATTGCAAAGCGTCGTTACCGGCTGGTCGAGATGGGCCGCCAGCGCGGCCGGTATCCCGGTCATTGCCGCACCTCGACCAGCGGCACCGCCGGTATCCGGCCGGCCCTGAACGAGGCGATGCCGGCCGTGATCTGGTCGGTGTCGAAGCGTACCGGTACGTCGAACTCGTAACCCGCCGTCACCGCCGTTCCGGCGCCCGGAACCGAACCGGCCTCGAAAGTGACCATTCCCGTCAGGTGATCGACGCTGAAATCGGCGCCTTCCGCCTTGGCCACGCCGTCGACGGCGACCAGCACCGTGCCGGCAACCGGCTTGGTGATGTCGCGGCGATAGGCGTCAGCGCCGTCGCCATAGGTCTTGGCAATCTGGAAATCGGCCGTCGCGCCGTCGCCGGTGCCGATCGGCTGGTCGGTTGCCTGCGGTGTCTCGTCGGGGCGGCACGACTTCATGTCGAAAGGATCGGCAAAGCGGAACGCGTGCAGCGATCCGCGCCGCGCCTCGAAGAACGACAGGACCTCGTGCAGGTCGTCTGCCGAGCGCAGTCCGGTTCCGGCATCGAAACGCCGGCGCGACTGGGCAAAGCGCGCATTGCGCTTCTCTGCGCCCGATGTCAGGCGCACGATCTCGTTGCGGTGCTCCGGTCCGCCGGTGGCGCCGAACGAGATCGCCACCGGAAAGCGTACATCGTGGAAACTGGAAAGCTCTGCCATCTGGGCGTCCTCTAAAACTGCTTGAGGCCGCGCGAGACGGCGCGCGCCAGCATGCCGGTGATCTGCGCCTCCGACTTGGCGAAAGCCGCCGGATCGGACGCCTGAACGTTGAAGACGATATTGACCGGCTGGCCGCCGCCACCGGCCGCCACGCCGAGCCTGCCGTCGGCGCTGCGCCTGAGCGGCAGGATCGCCTCGGCGCCGGCCTCGCCCATCAGGCCGAGTTTGCCGCCGGCCGGAAAGAAGGTCGGCTGCGACACCACCCCGCCACCGGCAAAGGGCGAGATGCCCGGCACGCCGCCCTTGGCGAATGGCAGGATGCCGCCGAGCCCGCCAAGGATCGACGAGAACAGACCCGAGACCAGTGATTGCAGCGGCCTCAATCCCTGGCTCAGCGCCATGCCGGCCAGGCTGAGGCCAATGCCGCGCAGCACGTCCTTCAGCGAATTGCCGCTGATGACGGCGCTCCTCAGCGCTCCGGTCAGCACGCGACCGAAATTCTCCGACAACGCGGTCAGTTCCTCGAGCGCCAGCGCGAAGGGCCGCGTGTCGGCCCGGATTTCCACTGTGAAGTCTTCGGCCATGTCAGTCCTCTCCTCCGGATCGATCGGGAAATGCGTTCATCAGATGCTCCAGTTCGCCGCGCGCCATCGGTGCGCCGCCCGCCAGGCCGCAGGCGCGCATGGCGGCGGCGAATTCGCGCGTGGTCATCGACCAGAAATCCCTTGGTGCAAGCCGCAGCAGGCCGAGCCCCGCCGCCATCACCTCGTCCCACGGAAACGCCTCTGCGCCCGCTGCGGCGTTCAAGGGTTTGGCGGCGGTTCTCCCCTCGCCTCGCCGCCGAAGGTCGCCGTCAGCAGGTCGGAGACGATGCGCGCGAAGCCCGCCGCCCCGTCCTCGGCGCGCATGGCGCGCACCTCATCGTCGGAAAGCCCGTTGCCGGCGGCGCGCAGCCCCGCGCCGATGATGCGCACCATGTCGTTGGCCGACAGCCTGCCGCCGGAAAAGCGCTCCACCAGGCCGGCGAGATCGCCGGCGTCGAAAGCCGTCTCCAGCTCGGCCAGTGCGCCGAGCGTCAGGCATAGCCGGTAGCGCTTGCCGTCCAGTTCGGCGCTGATTTCGCCGCGGCGCGCGTTAGGACTCATGGCGCCACCGTGAACGTCAGCGCGCCGGCCGATTCCAGCGCCGCCTCGAAGGCGACCTCACCGTCATGGCGGCCGGAATATTCGAGCGCGGTCAGCTGGAACGGCCCCTCGATGGTCCCGAAGTCCGGCACCACAAGCTGCCAGTCGGCAATCGTGCCGTCGAAGAAGACCGTGCGCATGTCGGTGTCAGACTGCGCATCCTTGAAGATGCCCGAGCCGGAGATCGAGGCATGGCGCACGCCGCTGCCGGCCAGCAGTTCGCGCCAGCGGCCGGCCGAATCGGCATCGGTGATGTCGACCGCCTCGCTGTTGAACGCGATCCGCTTCGATCTCAACCCTGCGACGGTCGCAAAACCGCCGCCAAGATCGAGTTTCAGCAAAAGATCCTTGCCCTTCTGCGCTGCCATGGGCGCTGTCCTTCCAGTCGGTTTGGTTGAAAATGCCGGTCAGGCGGCCGGTTCGAGGATGGCTCTCAGCCGCATCACGCCGTGATGGACGGCAACGTCGTCGTCATAGCCGGTCTCGCTGTCCTCGACGCCAAGCCGCACCAGTTCGTATCCGCTCACCGTCAGCGCCGCGTCGTCGAGGCGCGTGGCGATCGCCTCCATGATCGCCAGCACCTCGCCACGGCCGCGCGCCCGCGACCAGGCGTGCAGCGCGAACAGCACCTCGCTGCCGGTCTCCGTCGACGTGTCCCAGGCAAAGACGCCGGTCGTGCCGAAGGTGATATAGGGAAAGCTCGCCGAGGGCGGCGTGTGGTCGAAAATGTCGGGCCCGCCGAGCAGGCCGGTCAGCGTCGCGTCGCCGGCAAGCGCCTGGTAGACGGCGCGCTGCAGTTCCGCTGCCGCCGCGCTCACGGTTTGCGCTCCGCGCCCACCTGCCGGCGCCGTGCCTTGAGCTTGCGGCCGCGCTTCATCGCAATCCGCGCGGCCTGGTCGTCGGCCAGTTCATGCGCCCGCAACTTCAGCGCGCGGATCAGCCCGTCCATGGTCATCCTGATGGCCGGTTTCATCGTCCGTCCTCCCTGGTGGTGCAGATCAGGTAGCGGCCGGTCTCGTCGGGATCGCTGACCGTCAGGATCAGGAAGGTCCGACCCTGCCTTTCGAAGCGCATGCCGCTTGCCACGTCGTCGCGATGGCGGATGGTGATTTCGTGCGTCACACGTTCCAGCCGCTGATCGGCGCGGAACAGGCTGTCGACTGCCACCGGCACGAGCCGTGCGAACACCGTGGCGATCTCGACCCAGCTCTCGGCGTAGCCGCCGGTGCCGTCGCCAGTCGCCACCGCCGCCTGCAGCGACAGTTCGTGGCGCAGCATGCCGGCGTCGATGAAGGTGCTTCGCATCAAAGCCGTCCCGGACGGTAACCGGCGACAAGACGGTCGAAGCCGGCGGGAACCGACACCGGCTGCGCCTCGGCGCCGTGGCTGCCGCGAAATTCGTACCAGTGGGCGACCAGCATCAGCATGGCGCGCTTCACCAGGTCCGGCACGTCGGTGCCCGCCGCGCCAAAGCCGGCGCGGAAGTCGATCTCGATACCGTTCATGCAGAGCCCCGCCGGCGGGCGCTCATGCACGAGCAGCCGCGCCGGACGAGAATGGGCGTCGAGCTGGTAGCCGGCCGGGTCGACCGGCGACGCGCCGCCATCGCCGTCATAAACCGTGACCGACAGCACGACGCTCACCGGATGGCGGCCGAGCGGAATGATGCCGGTCGCCGGCCATCGATCGAGCGCCAGGCGCCAGTCCTGGTCGATCAGCGCCAGCCCGGTCTGCCGTTCGACATGGTCGCGCGCCGCGGCGACAAGACCGGTGATCAACGTGTCCTCGCTGGCGTGGTCGACGCGCAGATGCGCCTTGGCGTCGGCGAGCGTCACCGGCTCGACGGCCGGATTCACCGTTCGAAACAATGTCATGGACGTATCCCTTGAAACGTCGATTCAGGCGAGGTGCGGCCCCGGCGGGAGGAAACCGGGGCCGCTGCGGCAGGCCGGGCACGGGGGCGATGCCCGGCGCCGGAACTTAAGACACGCCGTATTTGACGAGCTTGATGGCGTCGAAATCCTGCATGCCGCCGCCGACGCGCTTGGTGGTGTAGAACAGCACGTAGGGCTTGGCCGAATACGGATCTCGCAGCACGCGCACGCCGGTGCGGTCGACGACCAGATAGCCGCGCGAGAAGTCGCCGAAGGCGATCGGCGTCTCGTCGGTCGCGGCGTCGGGCATGTCCTCGGCCTCGACAACGCCGAAGCCCATCAGCATGGCCGGCTGGCCCACCGCGGCCGGCGGCTGCCAGAGATAATTGCCGTCGCCGTCCTTCAGCTTGCGGACCGAAGCCTGGGTCTTGCGGTTCATCACCCAGGAGGCGTTCTGGCGATAGCCGCTTTTGAGCGCGTAGATCGTATCGATCAGCACGTCGGACGCGTCGCTCGCCGGCAGTGCGCCGGCAACGCCCGTGGCGACATAGCCGAGATTGCCCCAGCTCCACGACGCCTCATCGACATTCGGATAGTCGAGGAAGCCGCGCGGCTTGTTGGTGCCGTCGCCGACAACGAAGGCGGTACCCTCCTGCTCGGCAAAGGCGGTCTCCACCTCCGCCGTGATCCACTGGTCGAGGTCGACGGCGGTGTCCTCCAGCAGCGTCGGCGTCGCCGCCGGCATGGCGTAGAGCTCCATGGTCGGAAACTGCAATTCGGCCAGCGTCGCCGTGCCGGTCTCGGGCCTGGCGCCGGTCTCGCCGACCCAGCC
Source organism: Rhizobiaceae bacterium (assembly GCA_041397625.1). GTDB lineage: Bacteria > Pseudomonadota > Alphaproteobacteria > Rhizobiales > Rhizobiaceae > JAWKWH01. The sequence continues at coordinate 1,164,490 of JAWKWH010000001.1, read as the reverse complement.
GACCACCGGTCCGGAGACGGCAAACGGCTTTTTCAGCACCGCGCCGGAGACCTGGCGCACGGAAGCGATGCCACGGATCGGCGACAGCACCGAAAGGCGCTTGCCGATCTCGGTCGCCACCTCGTCAGGCACCAGATAGCCGCCGTCGGGGCCGGAGCCGTAGGACATCGCCTTTTCTTCGGCCGCGCGCAGGCGCCGCTCGTCGCCCGAGCGCACATAAGCGTGGAAGGCGTCGCGGTGTTCGAGCGACACGGCGGATGCCGCACCGCCCAGCGCCGGGCGCGCCTGTTTCAGCGTCAGCCGGTCGAGCTGGCGCTTCTGCCGATCGAGTGCGTCGGAAATGCGCTCCACCTTGTCGGTGGTCAGGCTGTCGGCGCCCATCTTCGATTCGATCTCGCCCAGCCGCTCGTCATTGGCCTGCTTGAACGCCTCGAAGGCGGTCATGAACTCGTCGAAGGCGTCGGCCACCTCGGCGGTCTGGCTGGAAGCGTCCTTGGTCTCCGGCGCGCGGCCGCAATGGATATCATGCATCGTTTTTGTCCTGTCTGAAGTTCTGTGCCGCCTTGCGGATCGTCGCCGCCAGGCGGGCGTGAGGGGTTGATGCGGCGTCCCGCTCGCAAGTGAGGCCGGACCAGCCCTTGGCCAGCAGCGCCCGGGCCTGTCCGCGCGTCAGCCCAGCATCCCGCGTGAGCCGGCGTTCGATTTCGCGCTTTGTCGGCGCCTCGCCCGGCGCGCCGACCGCCTTGACGGTCTCGACGCGGGCACCTGGCAGCATGGGAAAGGTTACCACCGAGATCTCCCACAGATCGGCTTCGATGACGCGGCGGATGCCGGTCCTGGCCTCCTTGCGCGAGCGGACGGTGCGAAAGCCGATCGACAGCCCGTCGAGCGCGCCGTCGCGCATCAGGTCGAGCACCTCGCGGGCACGCGCCACGCCGAGCGCCAGCCGGCCGCGCACATAAAGCCCGCGCTTGTCCTCGCGAATGTCGTGCCAGCGGCCGATCGGCAGCGCCGGATCGTGCTGGTAGAGCATGCGGATGCCGGCGGTGCCGCGCCGCGCGATCGAGCCGGCAAAGGCGCCCGGCTCGACCCGGTCGCGGCCGAGGTCGACCTCGCCGAACAGGCTGGCATAGCCGCTGAAAGTGCCGTCTGCCTCCAGGTCGTCGATGGCCAGTTGTGCGTATTTGCGCTCGATGCGGTCAGCCGCCATGGTCGCGTTCACCTTTGTTGTTGGCCGGCGGCAGGCCGCCGGATTTCAGCTCCAGCGTGCGAATGGCGAAGCCGAGCACCCACCAGGCCGACAGGCTCGCCGCCGCCGATCCCATCACCAGCAGTTCCAGTTCGCCGATGAAGTCTTGCAGGCCGAGCGCGAGCGCGATCTTCAGGCCGGCGGTGCCGCCGAACACCAGGCCGCTCACCACGCCGACGGCAAGGCGCAGCGCCGCCTCGCGCCGGCCGCGCGGCAGCACGTAGGCAAGCGAGATCGCCGAACCGGCCACCGCGCCGGCACCCTTGGCGGCCCATATCCAGGCCGTTCCTGTAACGTCGCTCATCGGACGGCCGCCGCGCCGCGCGGCCCGTAGCCGACGGCCTCGCGCTTCTCGTCGTCGGTCAGAAAGTCGGCGGCGCCGATCCGCGCCCACAGCGCCTCGCGGTCGGAGGCAAGGCCGTCGACGCGGTCGGCGTCGTAGCGGAGCCTGAGCGTCTCGCCGAAGACCGGCGACAGCCAGGCGCCGAGATCGTTGGCGACGCGACCAATGAGCGGCAGCACCGTCATGCGGTAGAAGGCGCGGTTGGCCTCGCGATAGTTAGAATACGTATTGTCGCCCGGAATGCCGAGCAGCATCGGCGGCACGCCGAAGGCAAGCGCGATGTCGCGGCTGGCGGCGTTGCGCGCCTCGATGAAATCCATGTCCTTCGGCGTCAGCCCCATCGACTTCCAGTCGAGCCCGCCCTCCAGCAGCAGCGGCCGACCGGCGCGCGCCACGCCCGAATAGCCGCTTTCGAGCTCCTGCTTCAGCCGCTCATACTGTTCGTCGGTCAGGTTGCCGCCCTCCTTCGGCGCGTAGATCAGCGCGCCGGACGGCCGGGCCGAATTGTCAAGCAGCGCCTTGTTCCAGCGCGCCGCCGCGTTGTTGAGGTCGAGCGCTACGGAAGCGGCCTCCAGCGGCGGGAAGCCGCTGATGTCGTCGAGCGGATGAAACAGGCTGAAATGCCGCGCCGGTGCGCTGTCGACGCCTTCGAGAGCGACGGCGCGTCTTGCCGTCCCCTCGCCCACCATCAGCCGCACCGGCCAGCCCGACGCGTCGGTCTCCACGCGCACCCGGTCGGGCCGGATCAAATGCAGTTCGCGCGTCCCGCCGTCGCCGACCAGTTCCGCAAAGGCGTTGCCGGCCAGCAGCAGGTGGCCGTAGAGCGTCTCCATGAAGGCCGGACCGGCCTGGCGCTGATTGGGCCGGGCGAGCAGGGTAAGCAGCGGGTGATCGTCGAATTCGCGGCCGCCGTCATAGAGCAGCCAGGGAATGGCGGCGGCGGCTTCGGCCACCAGCTTGACCGAGCGGTGCGCCACCGGATTGCGCATGTAGCCTTCGCGCGCCAGCGTCGAGAAATCGCGCCTGGTCCAGTTGGCCTCGCCCTGCGCGTGCCATGCAATGAAGCCGCCGACGGCCTTGGTTTCGCGGTCGTGCACCGCGCTTGCGGCGGTTCGCCGCCACGGCCAGTTCCAACCCATGTCAGGTATCCTGCCTATCTCTATGAAAATTACTGGAAGTCCCGGATTCGCGGCGATCCGGCTCCCGTCAACATCAGTTCGCTCACCGCCCAGACCAGCGCGTCGACCCGGTCGGGCGAGCGGCCGGCCGACAATCCGTCGGGGCCGAAATCGCACATCTCGTCCTCCAGTTCGGAAAACCGCCGCGCGTGGCGCACCCGGCCCTGCTCGTAGAGCGCGGCCACCGGCTCGGCGCGCAGCCACTTGCCGCGCCGCGCATGCACGGTCTTAACCGGCACCCCGGCATCGACCGAGCGCAGCACGGTCGCCACCATCTCGCCGCCCTGGTTGACTTCGGCCACCAGGCAGTCGGCCTTGAGCCGGTGGTAGAGGCGGACCGCGCGGCCGGCCCATTCGACCGGCGTCAGCCCGCGCGTCGTCTCGTCGGCCAGCACGATGGTGTGGCCGCGCTGGTCGAGGCCCGCGGCGACGATGCCGCAGGCATCCGAGCGCCTGCCGGATGCTGCCGGCGGATCGACCGCCACGACGATGCGACGCAGTTCGCCGGCCGGCGGGGCGACCGCCTGTTCCAGCAGAGCCCGGTTCCACAATCCGTCCTCGCGGTCGACGAGCAGTTCGCCGCCGATCTCCTGGCGACCGAGCCTCGTGTTGCCGTAACGTTCGGTGACCGCCTTCAGAAAGCTTGCCGCCAGGTTGGCGGCATTGTCGCCGGTCGTCATCCGCGTCACGTCGACCGCCGGTTCGGCCACCAGCCGCCGCAACAGCCTGATCGGCCGCGGCGTCGTGGTGATGAGCTGGCGCGGGCGCTCGCCAAGCCGCAGGCAGAACTGCAGCATGTCGAAACAGGCTTCCGCCAGCCGCCACTTGCCCAGTTCGTCGCACCAGGCCGCCTCGAATTGCGGCCCGCGCAACGCATCGGGGCTTTCGGCGGAGAACGCCTGCGCCACCGCGCCGTTCGACCACAGGAGCCGTCTGCGGCTCACCTCATAGCGCGGCCGGTCGTGGCGCGAAACCGTGGCGATGCCGGACGGCCCGCCGATCATCACCTCGCGCACGTCGGCGAAGGTCTCGCCCACCAGCGCGATCTGGCCGTAGCGGCTGAGCGAGAATGGTGACAGTCGGCGCACCAGCCCGTTGACCCATTCGGCGCCGAGCCGCGTTTTGCCGGCGCCGCGCCCGCCGATCACCAGCCAGGTGTCGCTTGTCAGACCCAGCGGATATTGCGGCGTCCTTGCGGAGCCGAACCATTCGTCGAGCACCCAGCCGCGCTGTTCCTCAGTCAGCCTTGTCCGCGACCATCTTCCGTGCCAGTGCCTCAGCCAGTTCGACAATTCTTCGGTCGATGAGTTCGAGCGCCCTTGCTGTGCGTTCATCACGATCCTTCGCGGATTCTTGTTGTTCTTTTTCCGAGACGGCCAGCTCGCCGAACCGGTCGAGCAGCCGGCTGAGCTGTGTCACCCGGTCGAGCCGGGCCTTGCTCCACTCGCCCTTCTTGTCGGCGAGGTCGCGCGCCGCCGCCTCGATCTTCGGCAGCACGTCATGGGCAAGCCGCGCCAGGCGCCGCCGCGCCGTCGCCGGCGTCATCGCCTGCTTCGCCTGTAGCCCGGCCTCGGCGATATGCCGTGCAATCGTCCGTTCCTTCAGGCCGGCGAGTTCGGCGATCTCGCGCGCCGGCAGGCCGTGTTCGACCACCGCGACGCGGATCGCGTCGAGAAATTCCGCATGCTGTCTCATGCCGGACGATCCATGGTTCGTCAGCTCCGCCGGATTTGAGTTTTTCCGAAACGCGGCAAGCACGCAAACAGCGCCCTTGCGGCCGCGCATTTGCCGCGGCGTCTTCATAGCCGGGTCTTCGTGGTCGCGCGTCAGCCGTCCCGCCGGCGGACCGTCGCCACGTCATCCGGGAATGCGGTCGACCTGCCGTCGGAATCAAAACGCCGCCGATCAACGGCGGCGGACGCAAATTTCCGACTGTAGCTGAACCCTAGCAGATGACCGTCACGGCGTCAAGAATTTTTTCCTAGGATTTTTTTCGTATCGCGCATACCCACCCTGTGACGTGCCGCACAGCACACGCTCCCCGCCCGTGCCAATCCTTACAGCGCAACACCAGTTCGGGAGACGACCCATGAACAGGATCATTACGCTGACACTCATCGCCATCCTGGCCGCGACGGGCATGGCGGCCGCGCGAGGCGGTGCTGGCGGTGGCGCCGGTGGCGGCGGCGGCGGTGGCGGTGGCGGCGAAAGCGACCGGCATCCGCTCTATTCGATCCACCGGGCGCCCGGCGGAGGCGCCGCGGCCATCGGCCCGATGTTCCAACTCGACAGTTTTTCCTGGGGCTCGACCAACGACACGGCGCCGCCGCCGCCACCGCCCAGTCCGCCGCCGTCGCATGACGACGATTGCATGAGCTGCGACTGATTGCGTTGTTTTCGTCACGCGTTCACCATTTCCGCATTGCGGTAGTGCAATTTACGGAAAAATAACTATAGCTTTGTGCGGAACGCCCTGAATTCGCCGGCTTGCGATCGCACAGGGGTTCCCGGGACGGACTTGACCGTGGGCATGAAACAACCGACCGAAGGCAGAAAGCGCAGGGGACCGAAGGCGTCCAGGCTTCTTGAGCTGGACGCGTGGATCGATTCGACCCTCTACGAGGCCGGTTTCAAGGCCGCCAGCGCCTGGGAAAGCATCACCATCTTCTTCCGCCGCTTCCGCGTGCGCGGCTGGCGGCGCGGCGTCTTCGAGCTTCTGAGCGAAGGCATGACCATGGGCGCGGCCGGCTCGGTGATCATGCTGGCATTGGCCATGCCCGCCTTCGAGGAGACCACCAAGGACTGGCGCACCCAGGACGATTTCGCCGTCACCTTCCTCGACCGTTACGGCAGGGAGATCGGCCAGCGCGGCATCATCCAGCGCGAATCCGTACCGGTCGACCAGCTACCCGATTTCGTCGTCAAGGCGGTGCTGGCTACCGAGGATCGGCGCTTCTTCGAACATTTCGGCATCGACTTTTTCGGCCTCGTGCGCGCCATGAGCGAGAACGTCAGGGCCAATTCCGTCGTCCAGGGCGGCTCGACGATCACCCAGCAGCTTGCCAAGAACCTTTTCCTGACCAACGAGCGCACCATCGAGCGCAAGGTCAAGGAGGCGTTCCTGTCGGTTTGGCTGGAATGGAACCTGTCGAAGAAGGAGATCCTGCAGCTCTATCTCGACCGCGCCTATATGGGCGGCGGAACCTTCGGCATCGCCGCAGCGGCGGATTTCTATTTCGGCAAGAACCTCAATGACGTGACGCTCGCAGAGGCAGCGATGCTGGCCGGCCTGTTCAAGGCGCCGGCCAAATACGCCCCGCATATCAACCTGCCGGCTGCCCGCGCCCGCGCCAACGAGGTGCTGACCAATCTCGTCCAGGGCGGGTTCATGACCGAGGGCCAGGTGGTGGCCGCGCGCCGCCGACCGGCCGACATCATCGACCGCGGCGGCACCGACAGCCCCGACTACTTCCTCGACTGGGCCTTCGAGGAGGTCAAGCGCATCGCGCCCAAGCACGGACCGCGCGCGCTGATCGCCCGCACCACCGTCGACCTCGACCTGCAGAAGGCCGCCGAGGAGGCGCTGGAGTACCATTTGCGCCAGTTCGGCAAGGCAAAGCGGGTCACCGAGGGCGCGATCGTGCTGCTGGACACCAATGGCGCCGTGCGCGCCGTGGTCGGCGGCCGCGATTATGGCCAGAGCCAGTTCAACCGCGCTACCCACGCGCTGCGCCAGGCCGGCTCCTCGTTCAAGCCCTACGTCTACGCCACAGCGATGGAGAACGGCTTCACGCCGACGACGGTCATTCGCGACGGCTACATCAACTGGGGCGGCTGGACGCCGCAGAACTACACGCGCAGCTATGCCGGTCGCATCGACCTCACCCGCGCCCTGGTGAAGTCCTACAACACCGTGCCCGTGCGGCTTGCCAAGGAGCATCTCGGCATCGACAAGATCAAGGCTAAGGCCGAGGCGATGGGCGTCGAGTCGCCGCTCAACGGTCACAAGACCATGGTGCTCGGCACATCGGGCATGACCGTTCTCGACCAGGCCACCGGCTACCTGACCTTCGCCAATGGCGGCTATTCCGGCACGCGCCATGGCATCACCCAGCTCGTCAGCCGTTCCGGCGAGATGGTCTACGAATTCGCGACCGACGCGCCGAAACCCCATCGCGCGCTGACGCCGGAGGCGACGCTTGCGATGAATTCCATGCTGGTGCAGGTACCGGAATGGGGCACCGGCCGCCGCGCCGCGCTGACCATGACCAGGGCGGCCGGCAAGACCGGCACGACGCAGGCGTATCGCGACGCCTGGTTCGTCGGCTACACCGGCAACTATGTCGCCGCTGTCTGGATGGGCAACGATGATTTCAGCCCGACGGCGCGGCTCACCGGCGGCTCCCTGCCGGCCATGACCTGGCAGCGCCTGATGACCTACGCCCACCAGAATATCGACCTGAAACCGATTCCCGGCCTCGACAGCCCCATTCCACAGGACGCGGTCGCCAAGGCGGGCGAGGATGCGGAGGGAGAGGACCAGTCGCGTCGCGAGCGCACGAAGGCGCTGTCGGCGGCGACGTCGAAAGTGCTGGTTGCCATGACGGCGAAATTCTCCGGCGCAGTCGTCATCGACGCGCCGCTGCGTTCGGAAAACCTGTCGGCGCTCAGCAAGGACTGACCCCTTCCCTTCGTAAGAGATTGCCTCGCAAGCCAATCTTGCACGCCGGCCTTTCGCCGGGTTAATTCCTTGATCCTCACAGGTGCGGACATCCATGTTGCGGACAATCGTTTTGACGGCGCTGTTCCTCGCCATGTCGCTCGGCGGCGGCATTGCAAGCGTCTGGTATGCGCTCAACACCAATCGCAGCTTCGGCGCCATCAGTTATGGCGTGTGGGTCGCCTATCCTGACGCGGGCACGCCCGATGCCGATCCCTATTCGACAGCCAGGCGGGCGCGCGATGCCGAATTGTCGCTCGGCCAGGCCGAGGGCCTGCCCTTCTACGCAAAGACGGATTCGGATGGCCGCACATTGCTGGGCCGCTGCAATTACCGCCTCGATGGCAGCGTTCCGGCGGCGCGGTTCTGGACCCTGCACGTCGCCGACCTGGCCCTGAACCCGATCGAGGCGCCGCCGCTGCGCAACACCGCATTGCATTCGCGCCAGCTGTTGCGCGCCGCCGACAACGCCTTCACCATCCGCATCGGCCCCGATGCCGCACCCGGCAACTGGATCAGCGTATCGTCGCCGGCCTCGGTCGTGTTCGTGCTGACGCTCTACGACACGCCGATCGCCACCACGGTAACCGCCGAGCGCGGCGATTTTCCCGTCATCGTCAGGACCGGGTGTCGCGATGCTTAGGCTGATCTACACCGTCATGCTCGGCCTGGTCGGCGCGGTGGTCGTCCATATCGCCGTCCTGCTGCTGGTGCCGGCCTATTCCGCCCACGACGCCTGGGCCCGGCTTTCCGAGCGCGCATCAGCCTTCCAGGTGACGAAGATTGCCGAGGCCGGCGGCAACGACGCTTTCAGCAAGGGCGCCGATCCGTTGTTCGCCTCGATTGCCTGTCGTTTCGCGCTCGGCACCGGCATCGCCCACTTTGTTGCCGGTGGCGACGTGCCCTTCTGGTCGGTCTCGGTATACGACCGGCGCGGCCAGAACATCTACAGTTTCAACGATCGCACCGCCACCGACCGCAAGCTCGATCTGGTGATCGCAACGCCCGTGCAGATGGTTGAGCTGCGCAAGGAGCTGCCGGACGAATATGCCGCCTCGATCTTTGTCGAAACCGAGGAGCGCGAGGGCATCGTCGTCGCGCGCGCATTCGTGCCCGACGAGAGCTGGAGCGGAATTGTCGAGGCGTTCCTCGAAAGCGCCGAGTGTCGGCAGGAATAGAACTTCCGCCGCAAGACGATCAGAAGTCGGTCTTCATGCCCGCTTTCGCAACGGATGTCGGCTTTGAAGCGCCCGCCGGGGCGCGTCCGTCGCCTTCGCCAAGCCTCTCATAGCGCACGCCGGGATAGGGAACGATCGTCGCGCTGACGCCCGGCGGTGGCCGGTTGGTCCTGATTCGCCGGCCGGCGAGGCTGAACTGAATTATGGTGGCCATCATCGAAGCCTTTCCATCGAAAGTTGCCTGATGCCCCGGATGGCCCTCCACGCTCACCGGGGCGGTCTACGCTGCACATCCATGGCCGATTACCGCACCGTACGGTTAACAGCTTGCTAACACATCGGCGCTAATTTGAAGAAAATCGCGGTTGCCTCCTTGGCGTCGCCGTATTTTCGGGCGTTGTTGCCCGGCGTCAGTATGAAGTGTGCGTGATCCCGTGTCGTCCCTGTTCTCATCAGATTTCCGCTATATCGAAAGCTGCTCGTCCGAGCCGTCAAAGGGCGAAACGCTGTTTCGTGCCGCCGTATCGGCTTTCTGTGCCCTGCCGCGCCCCTCGCGGCTCGAAATCGCGCAGCTCGACGATCTGGCCATTCCGCTCATCGGCGCGGTGTCGCGCGAGGCACGGCGATACGCCGCTGCCGCACTGTCGGAGTGCCAGTATGCGCCGCCCGCCCTGGTTCGCCGCCTGGCAGGAGATGCCATCGACATTGCCGCGCCCCTTCTGGTTCGCTCCCGGGCGCTTCGCGATGTCGACCTGATCACGGTCATCGCGACCTGCGGCGTGTCGCACGCCCGCGTGATCGCGCGCAGGCAGGCGCTCGCCAGGCCGATCCGCGACTTGCTGACGGCGCTGCGCGATCCGGAGGTCAAGCGGCTGCGCGAGCTTGCCGATCGGAACGAAGCGCGTGCCGAGCGCACGCCGGCGCGTGGCGAAGTCGCCGATGACGCCCGGCGCAAGCTGCGCGCCATGATGCGGCCGGCCAACAACAGCACCTATCACGCCGGCCTGCGCGAAACCGCGCTCACGGGCCGGCCCGGGCTGTTCCAGACCATGCTCGCTGACTGCCTCGGCCTGGATTTCGGCGTTGTCTGCCGGATAACCGAGACCGAGCAGCTCACCGAATTCGCGATCGCGCTCAAGGCGCTCGACGTCGGTTCCGAGCTCGCCTTTCTGCTGGTCTCGGCGCTGCGGCCGGATGCTTTCTCCTCGGCCGAGGATATCCGTTGGTTCCTCGGCAAATACGAGGCTCTGGTCGCCAAGAAGGCTGCCGAAACCGTCCGCGGCTGGAAGGTCCGGACATTCGTTTCCGAACCGGCGTTCGGTCGCGCCTCGTAGGCAGCGGCCCTATTCCGACGCGATGGTGATTAGTTCGGCCAGCGCTGTACTGCCGGTCTCCACCTCGACGGCCCAGATGTCGGAATCGAAGCGTGCTTCCTTGTCGAGCCTGGCTGAAATATCATCGGCATCCGCCGACACCATAATCTCGCTGAACAGGCGGTCCTCGGGCTTCGCCTCGTCGTAGAGCATCTGCGGCGCCGGGCCGTAAACTGCCGTTTCGCCACCGCGGCGGCGGTCGAGGATGAAGATCGCACCGGCCTCGCGGTTTCCGCGGCGCAGCACGGCGCCAAAGCCGCCGCCGGCATTGACACGGCGCAGCAGCGCCGAAACGAATATTTCGGATGTCAGGCGCATCGCCCGGTAATCCGGTCGGCGCCTTGCGCCCGCGTCGCGTTAATCGGCAAGGCCCAGTTCGCGCATCTTGGCGAGCACCGTTTCGTCGGCATTGCCGTTCGCCTCCAGCCCGAACAGCGTCTGGAACTCGCGAATGGCCTGGCGGGTCTGTTCGCCGATAATGCCGTCGATCTCGATATGATCGTTGCCGAAGGCGCGCAGGCCGCCCTGGATGCGTACCACCAGGGAACCACGGGCGGCGGGCGTGCCGTCGGTCATTTCGGTTTCGTCGGGCCGGGCCACCGGCACAGGCGTGATCGCCGCCGTCACCTCGGGTTTTGTGCCGAGCTGGTCCAGCAGGTCGTCGTCGATCGCGTCGCTTGGTTCCAGACCGATGATGCGCCGGTAGGAGCGTATCGCGTCGCGCGTCTTCGGTCCGGCAATGCCGTCCACCGATCCCGTGTAGAGATCGAGCTCGCTCAGCACCTCCTGCACCCGCTGCACGGTCGGATCGGCCGGAATGGACGCCACGTCCTCACGCTCGATGCGGATGGTGGTCTCAAGCTCGCCGGATATGCTTTCCGGCAGACCGGTGTCGGGCGATGCCTGTTTCTTGAAAACCAGCGGGCGGGTCGGGAACAGCGCAGCCGGATGGCCATATGGCTGGTACCATAGCGCGTTGGCCGAGACAAAGGACAACGTCAACAGGAAGGCCGTGGCGCCGCCGACGAGAACCGGGTTCTGCGCGACCAGGATTCCGGCGCTGCGCAGCATCCTTTGCGAAACCGACTGGCGGCGCTTACGCCTGCTTGCGGTTCGGCTCATCGGCGCTCTCCCCTGTTTCCAGTTTCGTCACATTCTCCTCGAGATAGCCGATTTCGGCGTCTTTGGGCGCGGGACCGTCCAGTGGCAGGCTGATCGACACGGTCGTGCCGCAGCCCGGCGCGCTGTCGATCATCATGTCGCCTTCGTGCAGCGCGACGAGACCCTTGACCAGCGACAGGCCGAGGCCCGTACCCTCATACTGGCGGGTATAGGTGTTCTGCACCTGCATGAAGGGCTGGCCGATCTTGTCCAGATCCTCCGCCGCGATGCCGATACCGTTGTCGTTGACGCGAAAACGAAGCCGTCCATCCTTCACGTCGGCCGTTATGTGCACCCTGCCGCCTTCCGGGGTGAACTTCACGGCGTTCGAAACCAGGTTGATCAGCATCTGCTGCACGGCGCGGCGGTCGGCGCACAACTCATTGACCGATTTGTCGATGTCCCGGGTCAGGGCGATGTTCTTTTCCCTGGCCTGCAACGCCATCATCGAATGGCACATGTCGATCGCATCGGCAAACTCGAACGGTTCCGGTTCGATCAGGTAGTTGCCGGATTCGATCTTCGAAACGTCGAGGATGGCGTTGACCACCGAAAGGAGGTGGTTGCCCGATTCGCTGATCAGCTGGACATATTCCTTCTGGCGCGCATCGGGCAGCGGTCCCAGCAACTCGTTCTTCAACATGTCGGCAAAGCCGATGATGGCATTGAGCGGCGTGCGCAGTTCGTGGCTGACCGATGCGAGGAAACGTCCCTTGGCGATCTCCATTCCGTCCGCCCTGTCGCGCGCATCGGCAACGGCCGCACGCAACCTGGCGATCTCGGGATGATCGCTGACAAGCACCAGCACCGTATCCGTGTCGGTCTCGCGCACGAACTCGAACAGGAATGTGTGGAAGTTGCTGGCGTTTTCCGCAGCTTCGTCATTCGGCAGACGCAACCGCAGTTCGGCGCTGCGGCGCCCGCCATCGGCGCGCACGTCGGCGATCAACGCCATGTACTCGACCCGGTCCGTGACGTGCAACCGTTCGAACAGACCCCTGCCGAGCAGCAATGCCTGCGGCACGCCGATCATGGTCCTCGCCTGCCGGGTTACCTGATCGACGTCGCCATCGGATGTCAGGCGGAAAACCGCCGCACCGGCGATTTCGGCGGCGTTTTCGTAGTCCCAGGCATCCAGCGTCCTGCCGCCGCTCTCGGGTATTGCAGGCGGACCGGTAAACCGCAGCCACATCGTCGCTGCGTATATCAGCGGCAGCACCCAGTGCTCGACCGCGAAGCTCACCTCGCCGCCATAGCCGCCACCGATGGCAACCAGCGCCAGCGCACATGCGGCGATCGACGCCCACCAGCCACGGTTGGAAGGACCGCGTGCGCGATGCATCCACCAGCATTCGAAGGGCGGCGCCAGCAGCAAGAGCACCAATGGGGATTGCAGCAGACCGGTTACCGATACTGCCAACCCGATCACCATCGTCGCGACGATCAGCAGCGCCGATTCAACCAGTGCCGCGCGGGCCGTCGCCGCCACCACGGCGGTCGCGATCCAGGCAAGCGCGAACACAAGGCAATTGACGGCGAGCAGGCTGCCATTGTCGATCATGCCATGGAATATCTGGCTCAAAAGCCCGGCGAGCAGGAACGGTGCCCCCAACAGCACGCCGATCAGGCGACGCTGGTAGCTGCGCTCTCCGGGACGATCGACGGCGGGGTGGACGAGGCGGTCGCACGCAGCGGCAAACCTGTCCTGCCAGTTGCCGGATCTCGCCATCGAAAAACTCAATTCACTCACTCGCTGTAACATGCGCCACGGCTGCGCAAAAACCTCTCGCGGACCGTTCGCTCCGGCAAATTCGCACCCAGCGTTTAAGGAAAGGATAAGGCGGCGGCGCTTGCGCGCCCGCAACACGCCATTGACGGAAAAAAACGCAAAATCGACCGTGAAGTTTGGGCCATGGTAAACAAACCGTTGGTCGGAAGCCGGCATTTTCGGTTTGCATCCAATCCACATCATTTCTCGTTTGTGACGGCAAATTCTGTCGATTTTCTAGCCGCTTAGCGGCCCATGCACAAAAATGCCCGCCCTCGGTGCGGAGCGGCGAGAAGGACTTCTTCGGCAGCCGGACAAATTCGCGGAAAATTTTAATCGAATCCGGGTGGCGTTTGAAATGCGCCCTTGGTGCGCGCCATGCGATGGCTGCAGACGGACGAACCGCGCCACGGATCATGGACGCGGTATGAGTTGAGGGTTTGCAGATGGGATTTCTCATCAAGGTTTCGTTCTGGCTCGGGCTGGTCCTGGTCTTGATCCCCTATGATGACGGGTCGGGACTTGATGGCGAGCCGATCGGTCCGATGCAGGTGTTCCACACGGCCGGCGAGATCGCCGGGGATTTTGCCGGTCTGTGCGATCGTAAGCCGGACACCTGCCAGTCGGGCCGCGCAATCCTGAGGGCAGTCGGCGTCCGGGCTCGCGAAGGCGCCCGCATCGCCTATGAAGCGCTCGACAGCAGGCTTGCCGAGGAAGACGAGACGCTTGCCACCGGCAGCGTCGACAAAACCGACGACTGAAGCGGAAGCCGGGCATTCGCTGCATTGTTGACTCACGACCGTGACGTGGCGGCGCGATATCGCTATATGAGCGGCAAACGGAAGTTCCGCGCGCCCATGAGCCTCGACATTCAGACCATCATCGACGATTTCGCCTTCCTTGACGACTGGGAAGACCGCTATCGCTATTTGATCGACCTCGGTCGCGAGCTGGAGCCGCTTGCCGACATCGAACGCAGCGACCGAACCAGGGTGCAGGGTTGCGTAAGCCAGGTCTGGCTGGTCAGCGAACCGGCTGACGGACCTGATCCCGTTCTGGTGTTCCGCGGCGATTCCGACGCTCACATCGTGCGCGGCCTGGTTGCGGTCATGCTGGCGCTCTATTCCGGCAGGCACGCTGGCGAGATCCTCGATATCGACGCCGAGCAGACCTTGCGGACCCTCGGCCTCGACGAGCACCTGACACCGCAGCGCGCCAACGGGCTCCGGGCCATGATCGATCGTATCCGCAAGGAAGCGGCCGCCGCGCGGGAAGCCGCCGCCTGATCGGCCGGATACCAGGCCTTTTCAGCCTGTCCTCGGTTGGGTTGAAGCTCCACAGCTAGGACCGGATCGGCGGGCGATATCCCGGCGCGCCCCAGTGCAGGATCGAGGCATCGGCGCGCCGGTTTTCCCCGCGCTCCGGCTCGTAGTGGCGCGCAAGCGCGGTCAGCGCCGTCTTGAGCACGACCTTGGCGGAGCGCACCGGCCAACCGCGCTCGCTCTCGACCGTCGCCAGGCCTTTCAGGAAACAGCAGACATCGATCAGAATGCCGGAAAGCTCCGGTCCGACAGCGGCGAGCGCCTGCTCCACCCGCTGGCGCGCGGCCAAAGCCGCATCGGTGATCTCCACCCGCCCTCCCGCAGCGGCGCCATGGCCGCCGCCTGCCTCGGCCTGCCAGTTGATTCCGAGTTGCGGCTGCATCTGCGCGCGGGTGAAATCGCCGCGCAGCCTGTCGCCGGCGCGCCATTCACGACGTTCCAGAAACCTGTTTCCGCCAGGGGTTTTCAACCTCGCCAGCCTGGCAAGCGGCGATTCGGCCAGGTTGACCGACACGGCCTGCGGCCCGGTATCGGTGTCGATCGTTCGCGTCTCCAGTTGCGCATGTTGTTGCAGATGTGCGTCCTGCCCGCCATTCAGGCGGCTCAAACGGCTCAGCCCGTCAGGCGACAACCGGATTTTCCCGTCATCGGCGGCGATAAGGCCGGCGCGGGCGAGCTTGTGGCAAAGTGCGGCCGCCACCGCTATCCGCGCTTCGCTCCGGTTCGTCAGCATCACGAGATTACGGTCGGTCGCGGGTTCGACCGCCGCCGGGCCGGATCCGAGAAAGCGCAGCATGCGACGAACCTGCTTCTCGTCGCCCCCCGGCTCGATTTCCCCATTCGCCGTCAACGGTCGGACCCACGATATCTGAGTGCGGCGCCCGCCACGCGTTCGAACGCCACCACGATCGCGTCGAAATCCTCGTCGTCGCGCAAATCCTCCACCACGTGGCAGGCATGGATCACCGTGGTGCGGTCGCGGCCGAAACCGGTGCCGATATCGGTCATGGAGAGCCGCAGGACCACATGCGACACATACATGGCGATCTGGCGGACGCGAGAGACCTCTAGCGTCGAGCGGCCCGGCCTGCGCAGGTCGCGGCCGCTGACGTTGAACATGGCGGAGGCGATGTCGAGCATGCATTCGCAAAGTTCGATCCTGCGTTCCAGACCGCCACCGAGCACAACCACATCTTCACCGTTTAGCGCGGCTCCGTACTCTACCTCCGATAGATTTCTTCTGCTGTCCGCTCTGGTGAGGATTGATGGCTGCACGATTGGAAACTCCTCAATTCTAGGAATATGTTCTTATATCCAAATCCTGCGAGCCTGTGAACAAAACTGGAACAACGGCAACGGTAACCCTTGCGCAACCGGCTGATTTTCCTGGCTTTGTCGTTTTAATTCCGCGCCGCGACGCCGAATTTGTCCACGCGCCGACTTCGCGCGCCAACAATTTCCCTCTTCGATCAGAGGGAACCGTCGTCATGCACCATCGGTTGAAATGCGAAATAGATAGCTTCGTGAGTTCCAAGCGCCGCGAGAAGATTGCGGCCTGTCAGCGGGTGCTGGCAATGCGGCTGCTCGGGATCGATTTCGATGAGGCGCGGAGCGCCGGCGCCGCCAGCCGTTCCGGACTCGTTCGCCGGCTTGACCGGCTGATCGAACGCGAGCGGCTGAGAGGCTCACGCGGTCACTGGAGCTACGATCTCAACCGTCACATCGCGCTCAAGCAGTTGCGCGATGCGCTCGCGTGACGGATGTCGTTTCCAGCGGCGAAACAAAAAAGGCGGCGCCCGGAAGCGCCGCCAGTTCAAATACGCAAATTACACTCGGGAGGTCACTTTCCCTTGCGCTTGCGTCCGAGGCCCATCTTCTTGGCCAATGCGGAGCGCGCGGCGGCATAATTCGGCGCCACCATCGGGTAATTGACGTCCAGTCCCCACTTCTCGCGGTACTGCTCGGGCGTTAGCCCGTAATGGGTCATCAGGTGCCGTTTCAACGATTTGAACTTCTTCCCGTCCTCCAGGCAGATGATGTAATCGTCGTGGATTGATTTCTTCGGATTGACCGCAGGCTTCTGCCGCTCCTGCGGCGCTGCCTCCGCGCTGCCGACACGGCCCAATGCACTGTGAATATCCGCGATCAGCGCGGGAAGATCGGAAGCCGGAACCGGATTGTTGCTGACATAGGCGGCAACAACGTCGGCGGTAAGCTCGATCAGTGTATCGTTGGTTCTCAAGTCAGCTTCAACTACGTCCATTGGATTCATGCCCCTTGGTTCTCTTCAAATGAAAGGCGCTGGTGATCTTGCTTGTTTTGCGCCGGATTTCGTGCGCACTTCTTTGAAGTGAATCACACATAGCAGCTAAATGGGCGTGTTTGCAGTACATGTCAATGCAGTAAATCTGCTTTTATGTAATAATGCGGAGAATTAGCGCTTTGTATACCTTCGTCATACCGGCCACAAAATTACATCGCCTGATTGAAATGCAACGATATCTCGCCATGCGATGTTCATCTGCTGCATCGCAACCGGAAAAACGATCACCAACATGAAAGTCGGGACGACAAGCCGCGATAATCTCAGCGCAAATAGGAAACCAGCAGATAAGCACCCAGCATCGCGGTCGCCCAGAATGCCATCGTTCCGGTCGGCCAGCTCCGGCCGAACATGCCGTCGGGCCCGTGATGGCGATGGCCATGGGCGTGGGCGCGCTGGATCACCCCGTTCACCACGCCGGCAAGACCGTTTCGAACGGCCAGGCACAGGCCGACGAAACCGCGCACCAGCGCCATGCCGGGCTTGCGGTAGAACCAGTCGGTGTTGAGGTTGGTCGACGGGATTTCCTTCGGGTAGACCCCGGTACGTACCAGCACCGCGAAGGCCACGACGGCAAACATCAGCAACTGCGTCTTGGTGATGACGCTGGTCACCGTGTACGGGCTCTCTTCCACCGCGTAGGGCATGATCGAATAGAGAACCGAGGGAAACACGCCGATGAAAATACAGCCGAAGGCGGCGATCGCCATCGCCACCAGCATGTTGGCCGGCGCCTCCTTCACCCGGTGGCCGCCATCGTGGCTGAAGAAGGCGAAATAGGGAATCTTGATGCCCGAATGCTCCATCACACCGGCGGATGCGAACAGCAACAGCAACCAGGTCACGAACAGATGCGCGTTTTCCGCGCCGGTCAGGGTCAGGTTCTTGGTCACGAAGCCCGACGTCAGCGGGAAACCGGCAATCGAGATCGCACCGACGATGCAGAAGATCGTCGTCAACGGCATCGAGCGATAGAGCCCGCCCAGTTCGGACGCCTTGGTCGTGCCGACGCGGTAGAGCACCGCGCCCATGCTCATGAACAAGAGCGCCTTGTAGATGATGTGGGCGAAGGCGTGGCTCACCGCGCCGTTGAGCGCAATCTCCGAGCCGATGCCGATGCCGACCAGCATGAAACCGATCTGGTTGTTGAGCGAAAACGCCAGCACCCGGCGCAGGTCGTTTTCGATGACGGCGAAGAATACCGGGAAACAGGTCATCGTCACGCCGATCGGGATCAGAAGGCTCTCGCCGGCGAAACAGCGCGCGAAAGCATAGACCGCCAGCTTGGTGGTAAAGGCCGACAACACCACCGTGCCGGTCACCGTCGCCTCCGGATAGGCGTCCTGCAGCCAGTTGTGCAATAGCGGAAAGGCGCTCTTGATGCCGAAGGCGATGAAGATCAGCCAGGCCGCGCTGCCTGCAAGCGTCAGCGGACCGAATTCGAGCGAACCGGTCACGCGCCAGTTCAAAATGATGCCGGCGAGCAGCAGCACACCGGAACCGATCTGCCAGACGAGATAACGCATCGAGGCGCGGTAGGCGCGCTCGGTGCGGGCGGCGAGAATCAGGAACACCGACGAGATCGCCGTCAGTTCCCAATAGACGAACAGCGAGATGAAATCGCCCGCCAGCACCGCGCCGATCGCCGCACCGGCATAGACCATGGCCGAAGCGTCCTGCAGACGGTCGTCCTGATGCAGCGCGTAGATGGCGTTGAGAAACGCGGCGATCAGGAAGATCAGCGCGAACGGAAAGGCGAGAGCGTCGAGCCTGAGCAGGGTGAGGTCGAAGCCGAAGAGCGGAACAACCGATTGCGCGCCGATCGGCGTCGACCACAAAAGCACGATGCCGAGAACGGGCGTGGCCAGGCTCACCAACTGCCTCAGCCGCCACGGCAGTACGCCGGCGACGAGGCCGGCAAGGATCATCAGCAGACCGGGATTGAGCTCAATCGCGCTCATAGTAGTCCTCGTCGCGCATGATGATGGTGCGCAGGAACTTGCCGGCGAACACGATGATGATGAAGGAGACGAAGCCGAAGACGGCGTAAAAACCCGGCAGTCCGTCGATGCCGAAATGCGGGTGGTGCTCGTAGAAGAGTTCGGCGATCAGCAGCAGCGCCGCCACGGCAAGAAGCGCGTACCAGATCCGGTTGACGTTCTGCGGCCGCTCGAACCAGCCTGTCTCCCTGTCGTCTTTCTTGCCATTCTCGCTCATCGGCGGCCTCACGGAGAAACGATGGGTTCAATCAGGCCGACCACCTGGTCGACATAGAAGAACAGTACGATGCAGGCCGCCGCCGTCACGCAGGGCGGCAGCACGACCAGCCAGTGCTTGCGCTCCAGCCCGTCGGGCAGTTCGCCGGCCGCCGCCGCGCCGACACTTGCCGGTTTCAGCGCCGGGCTGAAGAAGGCGGTGAAGACGATCGGCAACAGGTAGAGCACGTTGAGCAGCGACGACAGGATCAGCACGAAGACCACCACCGTCTGGCCGGAATCGAACGCGCCGGTCAGAAGCCACCACTTGGCCCAGGATCCGCCGAGCGGGGGCAGGCCGATGATCGACAGCGCTCCGACAAGAAAGGCGCCGAAGGTCCACGGCATCTTGCGACCGAGCCCGCCCAGCTCACTGATCTCGGTCTTGTGGGCGGCCACATAGATCGCGCCGGCGCAAAAGAACAAGGTGATCTTGCCGACGGCGTGCATCGCGATCTGCACCGAGCCGCCGATGATGCCGGCCGACACCGCAAGGCTGGCGCCGAGAACGACGTAGGAAAGCTGCGAGACCGTCGAATAGGCGAGCCTCGCCTTCAGATTGTCCTTGGTCATGGCGATCATCGAGGCAAGCAGGAGCGTGATGCTCGCAACCACGATCAGCCATTCATTGGCGCCGGTGGACGCAAGCGCTTCGACACCGAACACATAGACGACGATCTTCAACACACAGAATACGCCGGCCTTGACCACGGCGACGGCGTGCAGCAGGGCGCTCACCGGCGTCGGCGCCACCATCGCCGAGGGCAGCCAACGGTGAAACGGCATCAGCGCCGCCTTGCCGATGCCGAACATGAACAGCGCCAGAAGGGCGGCAAGCCCTGTCGGCCCGACCTTGTCGGCCAGGATGCCGCCGGCGGTGAAGTCGAGCGTCCCGGCAAGGAAACCGGTGATGATGATCGCCGGCAGGAACAGCACCATCGAGGTGCCGATCAGCAGCATAAGGTAGACGCGGCCGCCGCGCATCGCCTCCGGCGTCGCCTTATGGGTGACGAGCGGATAGGTCGACAGCGTTAGCACTTCGTAGAAGATGAACAGGGTGAACAGGTTGCCGGCGAAGGCGATGCCCATCGCCGAGGCGATGGCGACAGCGAAACAGACAAAGAATGACGTCTGGCGCGGCTCGTCATGACCGCGCATGTAGCCGATCGAGTAAACCGAATTGACGATCCACAACGAGCCCGCGACAAGCGCGAACAGCATGCCGAGCGGCTCCACGCGAAAGGCGATTTCCAGGCCCGGCGCCACTGAGGCGAGATGAAGCTCGGGGCGGCCGCCGGCGACAATGTGCGGCGCCAGGTTCCACACGATGAGCGCAACCAGACCCGCTGCGACCAACGTCACCGTTTCGCGCAAATTCGGCGCCCGGAAGAATGCGGGGATCAGCGCCGCGGCGATGAGCGGCACGATCAGCGCGGCGGCGATCAGCGTTTCGGGCGCGGCCATGCCGGGGGTCATCTGAGTCCTCCCAGCAGGTATTCCGTCGCCTGGGCGGCAATGCCGGCGCTGGCGCGCGTGTCGATGCCGAAATAGATCGTCGCGGCGGCCAGCACGAGGATCGGCCACAACATCGACCAGGGCGGTTCATAGGCGCCGGCGGCCGCTTCGGAGGTTTCACGGAAATAGGCGACCTCAACGAAGCGGCCGATATAGATCACCGCCAGCAGCGAGCTTACCACGATCAGGAACACCAGCGGCCAGTAGCCGGCCTCGATCGCGCCCAGCGCCAGATACCATTTGGAGATGAAGCCCGCGGTCCCCGGCACGCCGATGATGGAGAGGCCGGCGATGACGAAGGCGGCCGAGGTGAACGGCATCTTGCGGCCGATGCCGGCGAGATCGGTAAAGCGCATGCGGCAGCCATGGTAGGCCATGGCGCCAAGACAGACAAACAGCGTCGTCTTTGTCAGCGCGTGGTTGAACAGATGGACGATGCCGCCGGTCAGGCCGCTTTGGTTGGCGAGCGCGATGCCGAGCGTGATGTAGCCGAGTTGCGCGACCGACGAATAGGCGAGCATGCGCTTGGCGTTGGTCTCGAAGATTGCCGAGATCGAGGCGATCACCATCGCCGCCGCCGAGAGCAGGATCAGCACCTCCTCGACGGGCAGCGACGTGACCACGATCGCCAGTCCGAACACGGAAAACAAAATGCGGATCAGCAGGTAGACGGCCACTTTGGTCGCGGTGCCGGCAAGGAACGCCGCCGCCGTCGACGGCGCGTAGGCGTAGGCGTTGGGCAACCACAGATGAAGCGGGAACAGGGCGAGCTTGAGCGAGATGCCGGCGATCAGAAAGGCGAGCGCAGTCAGCACCGGTCGCGGATAGACGATATATGCGTCGGCGAGCAGGCCGGCGATGTCGTGCAGGTTCAGGCTGCCGGTAACGAGGAAGAGCAGCCCGACGCCGATGACGTAGAAGGTGGCACCGATCGTGCCGACGATCAGATACTGGTAGGAGGCGAGAAGCGCACGGCGGTTCTGGCCCAGCGCGATAAGTCCGTAGGTCGACAGCGAGGAAATCTCGAGGAAAACGAATACGTTGAAGGCATCGCCTGTGACGGTGATTCCGGCAAGTCCGGTCAGGCAGAGCAGGTACATGGTGTAGAACCAGGCCTGCTGGTGCGACAGGATTTCCGAGCCGACACTGCGGCGCGCATAGGGCATCAGGATGGCCCCGATACCGGTGACGAAGAACAGCACGAAGGCGTTCAGGATGTCGACGCGATACTCGATGCCCCACGGAACCGCCCAGTTGCCCATCGTATACGAGATCGGTTCGCTGCGGCCGAGCACGCGCACCAGCAGCATGACCGAGATGGCGGCCGATGCCCAGGCGACGACCGTTGCCAGCAGCCAGGCGCGCGTGCCGGCGCGCATGAAAGCGGTCAGCAGCGCGCCGAAAAGCGGCACCAGAACCTGCAGGATCGGCAGATGCGGCTCGAGTGCCGTCATAAGCCTTTTTCCTCGTCGAAGATCTGGTCTTCTTCGATTGTGCCGTAGGCCTCGTGGATGCGCACCACCAGCGCGAGGCCGACGGCCAGCGTCGCCACGCCGACGACGATGGCGGTCAGGATCAGCACATGGGGAAGCGGATTGGAGTAGACCTGAAACTTCTCGTCGATGATCGGCGCGGTACCGCCGATGATCTTGCCCGGCGAAACATAGAGCAGGTAAACCGAGCTCTGGAACAAAGCCAGGCCGACCAGCTTCTTGATCATGTTGCCGCGGGCGATCACGATATAGAGTCCCGCGACCATCAGGAAGATCGTGACGAAGTAGTTGTAGTGGAAAAGCAGGGTGAGGTTTTCGCTCATTCACGCCCCCGCTCGCCAAATGCATAGAACAGGGCGACCATGGTCGAGAACACGGTGATGATCACGCCGGATTCGACGAAGAGGATGCCCAGATGGTGTCCGTGCGACGGATGATGCAGGTCGAACACCGCGTAGTTCAGATAATTCAGGCCGGCGAGGATGGATGGGATTCCGGTGCTGGCGTAGATCAGCACACCCAGCGGAATCATGGTCTCTATCAGCCCCTGCGGTGCGATGCGCTTGGTGGCCCCGACACCGAAGATGATACCGTGCAGGATCAGCATGCCGGCGGCGATCACGCCCGCCTGGAAACCGCCTCCCGGCCCGAAATCGCCGTGGAAATGCACGTAGAGCGCAAAAACCAGCATGAAGGGCAATACCAGCTTGCTGACTATCCTGAGGATCAGGTCAAGCCTCATTTTCGTGAACCTCGTCGCCGGTTTCCGCCGAGTAGCGCCTGCGCCGCCCGCGCAGCAGCAGCAGAACGCCGATACCGGCGGTGAAGATGACCACGGTCTCGCCGAGCGTATCGAAACCGCGATAGTCCGCCAGGACCGAGGTCACCACGTTGGGAACGGTTGTCTCCTCGACCGATTTTTCCAGATAGCGTGGCGCGGCATGCTTGTGGATGGGTGCGTCGGCCGTTCCGAAACGCGGCAATTCAAGGGTACCGTATATCAGGACCGCGGTGACGCCGAGCGCGACGAATAACGGGATCGCGGCGGGGCGCGGAACCGGGTATTCGCGTGAATTGGTGAGATAGAGCGTCGCTAGGAACAGCACCGTCGAAATGCCGGCGCCAACGGACGCCTCGGTCATGGCAACATCGACGGCGTCGAGCGCGATCAGCACGCTGGCCATCAGGAAACTATAGGTGCCCGCAAGTATGACCACGCCGAAAAGGCTGCGCTGGCGGATGATCACCACGGTGATGACCGCAAGCAATGTCAGCAATACCGCAACGACGGCGACTTCCATTATGCCTGCTCCCCGTCCCCGCCGGTGCCATCGCGTGCGTCCAGCAAGGCAGTTCGTTCCTCGCGGCGGTCGTCGCTCAGAACCGGCTCGATATCCTCGTGCAACGCCGCCTGCGCCAGCGCATGGGCCACGACCGGACCGGTGAAGAAAAGCAGCAGCATCAGGAAGAGAAGCTTGATCGTGTTCAGCGTAAAACCGGTCTGCAGCACGAAGCCGCTCAGCAGCAGCAGGGCGCCGAGCGTCTCGATAACACTTGCGGCATGCATGCGCGTATAGAGGTCGGGAAGACGCAGCAGGCCGACAGCGCCGATCAGGATGAAAAGGCTGCCGCCGCCGATCAGCAACCAGCTTGCGGCTTCGATGATCAGTTCCATCACGACCGCCGCTCCTCGTCGACGTCGTAGGCGAGATCGCCGTGGCGGAAGAACTTCAGCACCGCCAGGGTCGAGATCATGTTCAACAGACCATAGGTCAGCGCGATATCGAGCCATTCGGGACGACCGGTCAGGTAGCCGAGCGTGCTCACCAGCAGGATGACCAGCGTGCCCACCGTGTTGCCGGCGAGCACGCGGTCGAACACAGTCGGACCGCGTATCGCCCTGATCACCACGAGGGCAAGGGCGGCCAGAAGGGCAAGTGTCGCCGCGATGAACACTACGCGCCTCCCTCGAACCGCTTCACGCGCGCATCCATGACGCCTTCCTCGAGATCGAGCGCGCCGTCACGCGACAATGCGTGGACGGTCAGCCTGTTGCCGTTCACGCCGGTGGTGATCGTGCCCGGCGTCAGCGTGATCGAATTGCCGTAGGTGGCGATCCCGTTCGGCGTGACCTGGCTGGCCTCGACCACGGTCATGGTCGGTGAAATCGGCAGCCGGGGATTGACGATGATGCCGGAGACGTTCCAGGCGGACTTGACGATTTCCCGCACCAGCCACGGATAGTAGGTCAAGGCGGGCAGTATCAGGTGATAGGGATGGGCCTCCTCGTCGACCCCGTTCATCATTATCGTCACGACAACGGCCAGCACGACGGTGGCGATCCCGAAACCGATCAGCATCGGAGTGTAATGCCCGGACAGCGCAAGCCAGAAGATGAACAGTACAATCCCGAGGCTCAGTCGCCGCATCTTCCCTCCCCGTAATCTTGTCGCCAAATCACCGGCTGATCCCAAGCAGATAAGGCGCGGCGCGTTGGTTTGTAGGGTTCGATCTCCTTTTTCCGTCTGTAGAGTATTTGGTCTAACGGGGCAACGCCGCCTCCGGCGTCATCCCCGGATGGGTGACGCGCCAGGAAATTCCGGCATCACGACCGGATACTGCCGCAAGCCGGGCGATCGGCGATTTTCGGCAAGCCGGCAGCGGCTGAAATGCCGCAGCCGGAACAGACGCGGCAACCAGCCCGATCAGTGCGGCTGGATATATTTGCCGTAAACCCAGCCCAGCACGTAGGCACCGGAATGGGACGGGTCATGCCAAACCTGGCACCAGCGATAGCGGACCTCAGCGGTCTGGGCGTCCTGGGGAGCGCCGGCGATGTCGTTGAGGTCGAGATTGTCGGTGCAGGTGCCGGTCATCTGCAGCACGGTGCCGTTGGGATAGGCGCCTTGCAGTGCGGATTTCGGCGACGGATAGTTGCGCACGAACAAAAGGTCGCCCCAGGGCACATCGGCCACCTGCCAGGCGAAGAAGGTGCTGGCTGCGGCGTGTTTCATGGGCAGGGCCAGCGTGGCGGCAACCGCGATTGCCGCGGCAAAACACGTGATACGGGAAGCGGACATGGTCGTTCCTCCGGTTTTTCGATCATTCGGGTTCACATGGCCGACAACTTTGCCCTATCTAGCCGGGGCCGATTGAACGGGTCGTGAGCGTTCCGTTCATCGGGTATTCAACACCGTGCAGCGGAGTTCACGATGCCGACATCCAAGTTTCCGACGGACGCCGAACCGCCCCGTGCCGAGAGGCGGCCGC
Organism: Rhizobiaceae bacterium; assembly: GCA_041397625.1. GTDB lineage: Bacteria > Pseudomonadota > Alphaproteobacteria > Rhizobiales > Rhizobiaceae > JAWKWH01. The sequence goes on along the minus strand of JAWKWH010000001.1, from coordinate 1,139,342 downwards.
ACAAGGATGTGCGCCACGGTATCGAGCGTATCGACGATTACGCGTGGTTGCGCGCCGACAACTGGCAGGAGATGTTCAAGGATCCTTCGCTGCTCGATCCGGCGATCCGCGCCCATCTAAAAGCCGAGAACGCCTATCAGGCGACGATGCTGGCCGATCTGGAAGCGCTGCGCGAAACGCTGTTCACGGAAATGAAGGGCCGGATCAAGGAAGACGATTCCTCCGTGCCGATGAAGGACGGGCCGTTTGCCTACGGTTCGCTGTTCGTCACCGGCGGCGAGCAGCCCAGGCTGTTCCGTACGGCGCGCGACGGAGGAAAACGAGACATCATCCTCGACGGCGACGCGGAAGCCTCCGGCAAGGCCTATTTCCGCATCGCCGGCTCCGACCATTCGCCCGACCACCGTCGTCTGCTGTGGGGCTTCGACGACAAGGGATCGGAGTTCTTCTCTTTGAAGGTGCGCGATCTGGCGACCGACCGGGATCTCGACGACATCACCACCGACACCGGCGGTGGCGGGGTGTGGGACGCGTCCGGTAACGGTTTCTTCTTTGTGCGCCTCGACCAGAACCACCGCCCGTCGAAACTCTTTCACAAGGAGATCGGCGGCGTCGAGCGACTTGTCTACGAGGAGACCGATGCCGGCATGTTCATGGGCGCGTCGGGAAGCCGCCTGAACGACTGGATCTTCGTTTCCGTCCACGACCACGAAACGTCCGAATACCGGATCATTCCGGCCAGCGATCCCGGCGCGGAACCGATACTTGTCGCCGCGCGCGAGCCCGGGGTGCAGTACGACATGGAGGAAGGCGGCGACGTCTTCTTCATTCTCACCAATGCCGACGGCGCCAAGGATTTCAAGATCGTCGAGGCGCCGGTGGCTGCGCCCGGCCGCGAAAACTGGCGCGATGTCGTCACCCACGAGCCCGGCCGGCTGATCCTGGCGACGCTCGCCTTCGCACGCCATCTCGTGCGCCTGGAGCGCAAGGACGGCCTGCCGCGGATCGTCATCCGCGAGCGAGCCAGCGGCGGCGAGCACGTGATCGCCTTCGAGGAGGAGGCCTATTCTCTCGGCCTTTCTGGTTCCTACGAATACGACACCGACATGCTGCGCTTCACCTATTCGTCGATGACGACGCCGTCGAAAGTGTTCGACTACCAGATGACGACGCGCGAGCGCACGCTTTTGAAGACGCAGGAAGTACCGTCCGGCCACGACCCGGAGCACTACGTGACACGCAGGCTGATGGCGCCGTCGCATGACGGCGAACTGGTGCCGGTGTCGCTGATCCATCACCGCGACACGCCGGTCGACGGTTCGGCGCCCTGCCTGCTCTACGGCTACGGCTCCTACGGCATCGCCATTCCCGCAGCCTTCAACACCAACATCCTGTCGCTGGTCGATCGCGGCCTCGTCTATGCGATCGCCCATATCCGCGGTGGCAAGGACAAGGGCTTTTCCTGGTACGAGGATGGCAAGCGCGAGAAAAAGGTAAACACGTTCAAGGATTTCATCGCAGCCGCTGAGCATCTGATTCAAACCGGTTTCACCGCCGGCGGGCAAATTGTCGCCCAGGGCGGATCGGCCGGGGGCATGCTGATGGGCGCGGTGGCCAACATGGCGCCGGAGCTTCTCGCCGGAATCATCGCTGAGGTGCCGTTCGTCGACGTGCTCAATACGATGCTCGACGACACCTTGCCGCTGACGCCGCCGGAATGGCCAGAATGGGGCAATCCGATCGCATCGAAGACCGACTACGAGGCCATTGCCGCCTATTGTCCCTATTCCAATGTTGCCACGCGGCCCTATCCGCCGATCCTCGCGATCGCCGGGCTGACCGATCCGCGCGTCACCTACTGGGAGCCGGCCAAATGGGCTGCGAAGCTGCGCGCACATAATCCTGGCGGCAATCCGGTCCTGTTCAAGATCAACCTCGAAGCGGGCCATGCCGGCGCGTCCGGACGTTTCTCACGGCTGGAGGAAATCGCCTATGGCTATGCCTTCGCGCTCAAGGTGACGGGCAAGGCGGGATAGGCGGACGGACAGCCGGTAGCGGTTGCCGCGTTCCCGCCCTATTCTGACCAAAGAGCGCGGCTGTTGTCGGGTCGCCATCAAACGGGAGGCTGCCATGCCGTGGAAATTCGTCATTCCCCTTGTTGCCGTCACGGGCTTGACCGTCGTTCCGGCTCTTGCCGGCGAGATCGTCAAGAGGCCGGGCGAGCGCCCGCGCGAAATGCCGGATGTCTGCAGCAAGCACCCCGAAGATCTTTATCGCGGCGTCTTTCAGGGTATCGGCCAGAAGGGCGCGTTTCTCGACAAGCCGATCTATGAGGGCGGCTGTTTTCCGACCAAGAAACGCTGCGAAGCCTGGCTTTACGCGATCCGGTCGGATCATGGCGCCGGCGAACAGCTTGCAAACTGCAAGCCGCGCTGAGCGCATTCGACGTTTGATAGCCTATCTTTTGGCCGGATAGCCGTTCGGTAGCGGCGGCACCGCCTTCAGGTAGGCGGCAATCGCCGCGCGATCCTCGGCCGGCAATTCGGCCATGTTGCGCTGAACCTCGCTCATGGCGCCACCGACTGAATCGAATTCCGGGGTAAAGCCCGTTTCCAGGTAGTAGGCGATATCGCCCGCCGACCAGGCGCCGATACCGCCCTCGCCCGCGGTGATATTGGGCACGACGCCCTTGCCTTCCGCAGCCACCGCGCCCGACAGCCATTTCGACTTGACGATCGCGCCGCCGAAATCCCTCGGGCTGTGGCATTCGCCGCAATGGCCGGGACCTTCGACCAGATAGCGACCCTTGCGCACCTCGTCGCTGGCGTCGTCGCCAAGCGCGATCACCGGCTCGCCGGACAGGTTCATCAGCTTCCACAGACCGAGCCCGCGCCTGATATTGAACGGAAAGCCGAGTTGGTGACCCGGCGCCTTGCCCTTGATCGCCGGCACGGTCTTCAGAAAGGCGAAGAGATCGGCGATGTCCTTGCCGTCCATGCGGGCATAGGAGGTGTAGGGAAAGGCCGGATAGTAGTGCCGCCCATCGGGCGATACGCCCTTCAGCATGGCGGTGGCGAAATCGGCCAGCGACCAGGCGCCGATACCGTCTTCCCGATGCTGGGAAATGTTGGGCGTTACGAAGATGCCGAACGGCGTCGCCAGTTCAACACCGCCTGGAAGCTCGAACCGTTTGTCGCCTTCCGATTTCGGCGCCGCGTGACAGGAGGCGCAACCGCCGACGTTGAAGATCCTCTCCCCGGCTGCGGCGTCACCGGCTGGAAGCGCCGCGACCTCCGCCTCGCCGAGCCTCGACGGTATGGTCAGCAGCCAAAAACAAAGCCCGCCCAAAACAGCCAAAGCGAGGATGAGTAGGGCGAGCTTTCGTAACATGGTTCAGGACCCGTCAATTTTGGACACGGTATCCTTCATGGCACGCTTTGCAGTTTCCGAAAACCGGGCCGATGGCCGCCTGGAAGGCCTGCACGTCGGCGGGGCCGTCCATGCCGGCAGCGGCGGCCGCAGCGTCGGCGTCAGCGGCGAACTTGGCCGCGGTTGCCTTGAAACCGGCCATGTCTTCCCAGATCTTCGGCGACGCCCTCGTTCCCTCGCCTACCGTGCCTTCCGGAAAGAAGTCGGCGATGGAATGCGAAACGGCCCGCATCGTGGCGATCACGGATCTGGCGACGGCGGGGTTGTATTCGATGTCGCCCTTCATCATCGCACCGGCGACGCCGGCGGCCGCCCCGTTGGCCTGCATCAATGCCTTGCGAACGGCAATCGGATCGTCCGCCGCCTGCGAAACCGACGCACCGGCCGACAGCGCAAGAGCGGACAGGGCGTAAATGTATTTTCTCATCGTAATCCTCCGATGGGGTGTTGAACTTGGATAGTCCCCGCGACAACAACGCACCATGGGGCGGGATTCGTCCCCCGCGCGCTTCACGGTTGCGTGAAAATTCCCGCGATCGCGGTGACGCTGTGTCAACGAAAAAGCCCCGGCGCTGCCGGGGCTTGTCCATGTCGTATTTCGGGAGATCAGCCCGCCGCCTCGTACATTTCCAGCACGTAATCCCAGTTGATCAGGCTGTCGACGAAGGCTTCGAGATATTTCGGCCGGGCGTTGCGGTAGTCGATATAGTAGGAATGTTCCCACACATCGACGCCCAGGATCGGCGCGCCGCCATGCACCAGCGGGTTCTCGCCGTTCGGCGTCTTCATGATCTCCAGCCTGCCGTCCTTGACCGCCACCCAGGCCCAGCCCGAGCCGAACTGGGTCACGCCGGCGTTGATGAAATCGGCCTTGAACTTGTCGTAGCCGCCCAGGTCGCTATCGATGGCGGCCTGCAGCTTGCCCGGCAGGCCGGTGCCGCCGCCGCCCTTCTTCATCCAGTTCCAGAAATGGACGTGGTTGTAGTGCTGGGCGGCATTGTTGAACAGGCCGGCATTCTTGCCGAAGGACTGCTTGACCACTTCTTCAAGCGAGAGCGAATCCATGCCCGCGTCGGCAGCAAGCTTGTTGCCGTTGTCGACATAGGCCTTGTGGTGCTTGTCGTGGTGAAACTCCAGTGTCTCCCTCGACATGAAAGGCGCCAGTGCCTCGTAGTCGTATGGAAGATCGGGTAACTCGAATGCCATGATGCGTACTCCCTCGTTGGCAACTCGGTGATTGTCCATCGCCAGCATAGGCGATAGGCGGCGGTATGGAAACGTTACCTGCGAGAAGGGTCACGAATGAGCCCACTCCCAGTAAAGGTCTCGCGCTTTCTTGGCCACCGGACCTGGCTGCAGATTCCGATCCTCGACGCGAGTGATCGGCACCACCTTGGAGTGGTTGCCGGTGGAGAAAACCTCGTCGGCCTGCAGGAAGTCGGCGACCTTGAGGCAGCGCTCGACAACCGGCAGGCCGCTGCCCGCCAGCAGCGACATGACCCTCGAGCGGGTGATGCCGGAGAGGAACGTGCCATTGGGCGTCGGAGTATGCACGGCGCCGTCCCTGACCAGGAAGATGTTCGACGTGCCGGTTTCGGCGACGTTGCCGAGCATGTCCAACACCAGGGCGTTGTCGAAGCCGCGGCTTTTTGCCTCCAGTACCGCACGGCCGTTGTTGGGATAGAGGCAACCGGCCTTCGCGTTGGTCGGCATTGTCTCGAGCGACGGTCTCCGGAAGGGCGACACGCCAACCGAGAAACCTGACGACGCAATCATCGGCGCCTCGTAGAGGCAGAGGCAGAAACGCGTCGATTCTGGGTCCGCCGGCACGCTCATGTAGCCGCCATGCTCGGCCCAGTACATCGGACGGATGTAGACTGCCGTTTTGCCATCGAACTTCTTCAGCCCGTCCATGGTCAGGCCGACGATCTCGTCAACCGTCATCGTGGCCTTCAAGCCCAGCGCCTCGGCGCTGGCGTTGACGCGGGCGGCGTGGAGGTCGAGATCGGGCGCCACGTCCTCGAACCAGCGCGCGCCGTCGAATACGCTGGAACCGAGCCAGAAGGCGTGGCTGCGCGGCCCCAGGATCGCGGGGTTTCCCTCGTGCCAGTCGCCGTCGACATAGGTCCAGGTGGTGCTCTGCGCGCTCGTATCGACGGCCATCTGCCTGCTCCGGCTTGTCAATTCCATCAAACTCGCGCACTTGACCCGGGAGACACGTTACGGTCAAGTCCATCGCGACACTTGGAGCTCATGATGGCTTTTTCGGCTTATGTTTTCGATGCCTACGGCACGCTGTTCGACGTTCATGCGGCGGTGCGCAAACATGCCGGCGAAGCAGGCCCCGACGGCCAGCAGCTCTCCGAGATCTGGCGCGCCAAGCAACTCGAATACTCCTGGGTGCGCACGCTCATGGGCAATTACGTGGATTTCTGGAAACTGACCGAACAGGCGCTCGATTTTGCCTTCGCGAAAGTGCCGTCCGTCGACGACTCACTTCGCTCGAAACTGCTTGATGCCTATTGGCACCTCGACTGCTACGAGGAGGTGCCGCGCGTCCTGCGCGCGCTGAAGGAGGGCGGCGCGCGGCTCGCCATCCTGTCCAACGGATCGCCGGAAATGCTGGACGCCGCGGTACGCTCGGCCGCGCTAGACACGGTGCTCGATGATGTTTTCTCCGTGGAGGCGATCGGTCGCTTCAAGACCGTGCCCGACGTCTACGACATGGTCACCACCGCCTGGCGGCTCTATCCAAACGCCGTGTCGTTCCAGTCGTCGAACCGCTGGGACGTTGCCGGTGCCAAGAAGTTCGGCTTCCGCACGGTCTGGATAAACCGGTCGGCGCAGCCGGACGAGTATTTCGATTTCTCCGCCGACGCCGTCCTACCCTCGCTCGATGGCCTGGCGGCGGTTTAGGGTCCGTACTCGTTAAATTGACTGCAATGGCGCTCTGAAACAGCGACCTAAAACCCCTTCTTGAGACTGCCGAGAATGCCGCGCACCAGCGCGCGGCCGACCTGCGAACCGACCGAGCGAACGACGGACTTGATCGCCGCTTCCGCGACCGACTGGCGGTTGGAGGAGCGCCGTTTCGTGCTGCGGGAACGCGACGTACGCCGTTTGCTCGGGCGATCGTCATAGTCGTCGTCATTGTCGCCGAAACCGGGAATCGACCACTGCGTGCGCCGCGACTGGCGCATTTCCTCCTCGTGCTCGATCCGTTCTTCCTCCTCCTCGCGGCGTCTTGCCTCTTCCTCCTGCCTCACCGCCTCCTTGGCGCGCTTCTGCAGGATTTCGAATGCGGATTCGCGGTCGATCGTCTCGTCGTACTGTCCCGCCAGGGGACTGTCGTTGATGATCTTCCGGCGCTCGGCTTCCGTCAGCGGACCGAGCCTGGAGGCCGGCGGTCTGATCAGCGTGCGCTGGACCATCGACGGCACCGCCTTGGCCTCCAGCGTCGAGACCAGCGCCTCGCCGACGCCAAGCTTGGTGATCGCCTCGAAGCAGTCGAAATCCGGATTTGGCCTGAACGTGTCGGCCGCGGTTCGCACCGCCTTCTGCTCGCGCGGCGTATAGGCGCGCAGCGCATGCTGGATGCGGTTGCCGAGCTGCGCCAGCACCGAGTCGGGCACGTCGAGCGGGTTCTGCGTGACGAAGTAGACACCGACCCCCTTCGAGCGGATCAGGCGCACGACCTGCTCGACCCGTTCGAGCAGGATCTTTGGCGCCTCGTCGAACAGAAGATGCGCCTCGTCGAAGAAGAACACCGCCCGCGGCTTGTCGGGGTCGCCCACCTCGGGCAATTCCTCGAACAGCTCCGACATCAGCCACAACAGGAAGGTGGCGTAGAGCCGGGGGTTCATCATCAGCCTGTCGGCGGCGAGCACGTTGATGGCGCCGCGGCCGTCGCGGGTCGTGCGCATCAGGTCGGCGATCTTCAGCGCCGGCTCGCCGAAGAAATGCGCCGCTCCCTGCTGCTCGAGCACCAGCAGTTCGCGCATGATCGAGCCGACCGAGGCATTGGTAATATTGCCGTATTTGGTGCCGATCTCGTCGGCGCGTTCGGCGATGTTTGCGAGAAGCGCCTGCAGGTCCTTCAGGTCGAGCAGTGCCAGACCCTCCTCGTCGGCGATCTTGAAGGCGATGTTGATGATGCCTTCCTGGGCTTCCGACAGGTCCATCAGACGCGACAGCAGCAGCGGTCCCATCTCGGAGATGGTAGCGCGGATCGGGTGGCCTTTCTCGCCAAAGAGATCCCAAAATATCACCGGAAACTCCTGGAACTCGTAGGGGTCGAGCCTGATGGTCTCGGCGCGGTTGAGCAGGAAGTCCTTGGCCTCCCCCATGGCGGCGATGCCCGACAGATCGCCCTTGATGTCGGCGCAGAACACCGGAACGCCGGCATTGGAGAGCCCTTCGGCGAGGATTTGCAGCGTGACCGTCTTGCCCGTGCCGGTGGCGCCGGTGACGAGCCCGTGCCGGTTGCCGTATTTCAACAGCAATTCCTCGGGCTTCTGGTATTCGTCATCCGGCGTCCGGCTCGCGCCGAGGAAAATCCGGTCGTCCTGCATGCTGCCATCTCCCTTGCCGCTGCTTTGCGTGCTGCATGCAGCGTATCCGGCCTTTCCTATAGTGAACCTCGTCGCCGGTCTCAATGGCGGGGCGGTCCTTTGGCGACATCGCCGCGGTATATTTGACCGTCTTGCCACAAAGGCCGCGGAATATGCCGGACCCGGTCGGAGTTGTGCCTTTGTTGCATTGCGGCAAGAAGCGTCAGGCCGTAATGTCGCCGCGGTTCGAAGCAGTCCGGGCCTCGGAAGGGACTATGGCATTCAGCGTTATCAGCAATTCGCAGTTTCCCGAGATCGACGCGACGCGATGGCGCGTACTCGCCGAGAAGGCGCTGCAGGGCGCTGCGTTCGAGGACACGCTTGTCAGCCATACCGATGACGGGATCGCCATTCGGCCCGTCTATGCGCGCGCCGAGGCCAAGCCGGCCGGCCGGCGCCATCAGGCCATGCCATGGCGTATGGTCCAGCGCATCGACGACCCGGATGCCGGACGCGCCAACATGCAGGCACTCGAAGACGCCAACAATGGCGCCACCGGGCTGGCGCTGGTCTTCGAGGGCGCGCCCAACGCCTTCGGCTTTGGTATTCCGGCCAATCGCGAGGCGCTTGCACGGATCCTCGCGGACCTGCCGCTCGACCGGCTCTATCTGCGCATCGATTCGCATCCGCTCAGCCGCGCATCGATCGACTGGATCATCGAGATCTACGGTGCGCGGCGCATCGACCCCGCCGGGCTGACATTTTCGCTGGGCCTCGACCCGGCTGCCATCTTCGCCGGCACCGGCCGGCTCAGCATGTCGATCGAAGCACTGCAGGCATCGCTGCCACAGTCGCTGGCGCATTTCTTCGCCCTCGGCCTGCCCGGCGTGCTGTTGGAGGCCGACGGGCGCGTCTATCACAACGCCGGCGCGACCGAGGCACAGGAACTCGGCGCCATGCTGGCCGGCGCGGTATCGCATCTGCGCATGTTCGAACAGGCGCGCCAGCCGCTGATCTATGCGGCGCCGCATATCGGCTTCTCGCTGAGCGTGGACCAGGACCAGTTCGTCTCGATCGCCAAGATCCGCGCACTCAGACGTCTGTGGTCGCGTGTCCAGGAGGCCTGCGGCATCGAACCCACGCCGGCAACCATCCATGCGGAAACCTCCTGGCGGATGATCAGCTTCAAGGATCCGGAAACCAACATCCTGCGCTCGACCGTCGCCGCATTTTCGGCGGCGGTGGGTGGCGCGGATTCCATCTCGGTCGTTCCGCATACCGCGGCGCACGGACTTGCCGACGGGTTCGCCCGCCGCATCGCCCGCAACATCCAGCTCATCCTCGCCGATGAAAGCCATCTCGGTTTCGTCGCCGATCCGATGGCCGGCGCCGGCGGTATCGAAGCGCTTACCGAAGCGCTTTGCGAGCGCGCCTGGAGCGAGTTCCAGGCGGTCGAGGCGCTGGGCGGCCTGATGCCGGCGCTGGCCTCCGGCCGACTGCAGGCCCAAATTCGAAAAAGCCGCGACATGCGTGCTGCCCGTTACGCGGCCGGCGAGATCGCGATTGTCGGCACCAACCGGTATCCAGCCGACAGGGAGCGCCCCGTCGCCGTGCTGGAAGCCCCGGTGCGGCCGATGCCCACCGAAGGTGCGGTACATTGTGACAGGCTTGATACCGTGCGAATCGACATGCTGGATGGAGGCGCGGCATGATCCCGGATTTTGCCAAGGTTGACTGGCCCGCTGCGGAGGCCGGCGAGGCTGCCCAGGCCAAGGCGGCGTGGAACACGCCCGAGGGTATCGAGGTCAGGCAGAGCTACGACGCCGGCGATCTGGAAGGCCTGAAGTTTCTCGATACCTGGCCGGGCGCGGCGCCGTTCATCCGCGGGCCGTACCCGACAATGTACATCCAGCGGCCGTGGACGATCCGCCAATATGCCGGGTTCTCGACGGCGGAGGATTCCAACGCCTTCTACCGGCGCAACCTCGCCGCCGGGCAGAAGGGCCTGTCGGTCGCCTTCGATCTCGCCACCCATCGTGGCTACGACAGCGACCATCCGCGCGTGGCCGGCGATGTCGGCATGGCCGGCGTGGCGATCGATTCCATCCTCGACATGCGCCAGCTCTTCGACGGCATTCCGCTCGACGAGATGACGGTGTCGATGACCATGAATGGTGCGGTGCTGCCGATCCTGGCGCTCTACGTCGTTGCCGCCGAGGAACAGGGCGTGCCGCAGGAAAAGCTCGCTGGCACGATCCAGAACGACATCCTCAAGGAGTTCATGGTCCGCAACACCTATATCTATCCGCCAAAGCCGTCGATGCGGATCGTTTCGGACATCTTTTCCTACACTTCGGCAAACATGCCGAAGTTCAACTCGATCTCGATTTCCGGCTACCACATGCAGGAGGCCGGCGCCTCGGCCGATCTCGAACTGGCCTACACGATCGCCGACGGCATCGAATATGCGCGCGCCGGCATCGCCGCCGGCATGGACATCGACAAGTTCGCGCCGCGCCTCTCCTTCTTCTGGGCCATCGGCATGAACTTCTTCATGGAGGTTGCCAAGATGCGCGCCGCGCGCCTGCTGTGGGCGGCGCTGATGCAGAAGGAATTCCAGCCGAAGGACGAGCGTTCGCTGTCGCTCAGGACCCATTGCCAAACCTCGGGCTGGTCGCTGACGGCGCAGGATCCGTACAACAACATCATGCGCACCATGATCGAGGCGATGGCAGCGACGCAGGGTCATACCCAGTCGCTGCACACCAATTCCTTCGACGAGGCGCTGGCGCTGCCGACCGATCATTCGGCGCGCATCGCCCGCAATACCCAGCTCGTGCTGCAACTGGAATCGGGCACCACCCGCATCATCGACCCATGGGGCGGCTCGGCCTATGTCGAGCGGCTGACCCATGACCTCGCCGCCCGCGCCATGGCGCATATCGAGGAGGTCGAGAGCCTCGGCGGCATGGCGGCGGCGATCGAGAAGGGCATTCCAAAGCTGCGCATCGAGGAAGCGGCCGCGCGCACCCAGGCGCGCATCGATTCCGGCGAGCAGCCGGTGATCGGCGTCAACATTTTCGCGCCCGAGCAGGACATCGAGGTCGATGTGCTGAAGGTCGACAATGCCGAAGTGCGCGCCCGCCAGCTTGCCAAGCTGCAGGAGCTGAAGGGAACCCGCGACGTGCAGGCGACCGAATCGGCGCTCGACGCGCTGTCGAAGGCGGCGGCCGGCGACGGCAACCTGCTTGAATTCTCCATCAACGCGGCGCGCGCCGGGGCCACGGTCGGCGAAATCTCGATGGCGCTGGAAAAGGTGTTCGGGCGTCATGTCGCCGAGATCCGCAGTATCTCCGGCGTATACGGCGAAGCGGTCGGCGAACTGCCGGCAGCCAAACGCGTCGCCGACAAGATCGAGACCTGGCGCAAGACCCATGGCGGCCCGCCACGCATACTGGTCGCCAAGATGGGTCAGGACGGCCATGACCGCGGCCAGAAGGTGATTGCCACCGCTTTCTCCGATCTCGGCTTCGACGTGGTGATCGGTTCGATGTTCCAGACACCCGACGAGGTGGCCAAGCTCGCCGTCGAAAGCGACGTGCAGATCGTCGGCGCCTCGTCGCTGACCGCCGGACACCTGACCATGGTGCCGGAACTGAGACAGGCGCTGACCAGGCTTGGCGGCAAGGACGTGATGATCGTCATTGGCGGCGTCATCCCGCCGCAGGACTACGAGGCGGTCTCCAAGGCCGGCGCCGATGCCATCTTCCCGCCCGGCACGGTGATCCCGGACGCGGCCGAGAAGCTGATCGACGCGCTGGCAGAACGAGGGTGAGACGCTCGTTATAACATCCGTTGCAATCGGCGCGCTCCGATGTTATAAACATTGTTATAACATTGGAGCCAACCATGAACACGACCATCCGCAAGATCGGCAATTCGGAAGGCATCATCATTCCGAAGGAGATACTGGGAAAGCTCGGCCTGAAGGCCGGCGACGAGGTGCAGATTGTCGAGGAAAACGGCAAGGTGCGTCTGATCCCCGCCGAAACCGACCTTTCAAAACAGTTGGAAGCGGCACGTGAGTGCATGGACAAGTACCGCGTCGCACTTCGCGAACTGGCCAAGTGACCGAATATTCATGGCTGACCCGCGAAGCTGTTGAAATATTTCACGAAGAGCAGCTTCGCGAGCATGGCGGCCTGGCCGGTATCAAGGACGAAAATGCGCTTGAGGCCGCACTTGCGCGCCCTTTGAACAAGGTCGCCTACGGCGAACCTGACCTTTTCGAGCTTGCAGCATCCTATCTTTACGGAATAGCGCGCAACCATCCTTTCGCAGATGGCAACAAGCGGACTGCGTTCGTCTCTGCCTTCGTATTCCTGCGGCTGCACGGATACCGCATTGAAGCCACCCAGGGCGAGATCGTCGAATTCGTCCTCTCGGTTGCCGCCGGCGACATCGACGAGGCCGGTGCCGCGATGTTCTTCAGGGATTTCTGCGTGCCCGTCGGGTGAGAGCCCGGGTCGATTCCCCCTCTGGCACAATTCCGCTGGCATGAAAGCTGCACCGTTCCCGCCGAACAGGGAGCGGTGTGCCGTTTATGGACAGACGCGCATTTCTGAGATTCGGAACGGGCCTGGGGCTTGCCGGATTGAGCACGCCCGCCATCGCGGCGGACGGGCTCTCCGGCATCTCGATGGCGGCACTGCGCGGCTCGATCGACGCCACCGAGCTCGGTGTGCGGCCCGACGCCTACGACAGGCAGAGCAAGGCGTTCAACAAGATGCTGCAGACAGCGGCCGAGCGCAGCCTGCCGGTCCACCTGCCCGCCGGCACCTATGTGGTGTCGAACCTGAAGCTGCCGCGCCATGTTCGGCTTTCCGGCGTGCCCGGCGCGACGCGGATCGTCTATGGCGGCGACGGCCACCTGTTCGCCGGCGAGGAACTGGAGCTGTTCGACATTTCCGGCCTGCATATCGACGGCGCCAATCACTGGCTCGCCGACTACACCCAGGGGCTGATCGACCTGCGTCGTGCCCGCCAAGTCGCGATCGACAATTGCGAGATCACCGGCAGCGGCAAGAACGCCGTCGCGCTGGAACGGGCCGGTGGCCGAATCGAGCGATCGCAGATCAGCGGCGCCGCCGACGCGGCGATCTACAGTGTCGAGGGCCTGCGGCTGGAAATTGCCGGCAACCGCATCAGCGATTGCGCCAATGGCGGCATCCTCGTGCATCGCTGGCAGGCCGCCGATGACGGCGCCATCATCACCGGCAACCGCATCGACCGGATTTCGGCGCGCAATGGCGGCACCGGCCAGTTCGGCAACGGCATCAACGTCTTTCGCGCCAACAACGTCATAATTTCCGGCAACATCGTCGCCGATTGCGCCTTCTCGGCCATCCGCGCCAACAGCGCCGGCAATGTGCAGGTCAGCGGCAACAACTGTTCGCGCTCCGGCGAGACCGCAATCTATGCCGAGTTCGCCTTTGACGGCGCGGTGATCGCTTCCAACATCATCGACGGCGCCGCCAACGGCATTTCGATCGTCAATTTCAACAATGGCGGCCGGCTCGGCGTCTGCTCCGGCAATCTCGTGCGCAACCTTTCGGCTGAGGGACCCTATGCCGCCGACGCGCCCGGCTTCGGCGTCGGCATCTCCGTGGAGGCCGATACCTCGGTCACCGGCAATGTCGTCGAAGGCGCGCCGCTTTACGGCATTCACATCGGCTGGGGTGCTTTCATGCGCAACGTGGTGACGTCGGGCAACGTCGTCCGCAAGGCCGGCGAAGGCATAGCCGTCTCGGTGGTCGACGGCACGGGCACGGCGGTGATCTCCGACAACGTCATCGAAGCGACCAGGCACGGCGCCATTTTCGGCCATCGCTGGACCGAGCGCGTAACCGGCGACCTGGCGAAAACCGGTGCCGACGCCTTCCCGCTGCTCACCGTCGAACGAAATCTGGCAAGCTGATGGTTTTCAGCCGGCATTATCCGCCAGCGGACCGGCCGGCCGGACCTCGCCGACATCCAGGCTCTTGCGGTTGAGCACCGGCACCCGGGCCAACCTGCCGATCCGCGCGCCGGCGGCACTGTCGGAGGGCATCAGCCGACTTGCCACCGCGGCGAAGATCGCCGCTGCCGCCCGCCCTGCGCCATCGTCGCATTTGACCGCGATGCCGAGCCCGAGCGCCGGGATGGCGCCGCAATAAACGCCCTCTGCGCCGTTCTTGGCGAACACCTCGCCCGCGCCCGCCTCCAGCATCGCCGTACAGGGATGGCCGGTGCCATCGACATAGAAGGGTTCGGCCATGCAGGCGGCAAAGAGCCGGCGCGCCGCCTTGGCCCGCATCGGCGCCAGGCCCGTGCCGGTCGCCATGCGCGCGAAGCCCTGCGCCAGCGCCTTCAGCGGCACCGCATGGGTGGGGATCGAGCAGCCGTCCATACCGCATTGCTCGACGGCATGAGCTGCGCCGGTCACCTGTTCCAGCGCCGCGATCACCTCGCGCTGAAACGGATGGTCGCGCTCGACATAGCCCTCATGCGCGATGCCGCAATGCGCGCAGGCGCACAGGAAGCCGGAATGCTTGCCAGAACAGTTGTTGTGCAGCGCTGTCGGTTCGCCGCCGCTGCGCGCCAGATCGAACGCCGCGGCCTCGGTGCCCGGCCAGTGGGCGCCGCATTCCAGCGCCTCCGGTCCCAATCCGGCGCGCGCCAGCATCGATGCCGCCAGTTCCGTGTGCGCCGGCTCGCCGCCATGCGAGGCACAGGCGAGCGCCAATTCCCTGTCGCCGAAGCCGAACGCATCGGCCGCGCCGCTCTCGACCAGCGGCAGAGCCTGGATCGCCTTGATGGCCGAGCGTGCAAACACCGCAGCATCAATATCGCCGAAGTGCATGACCGCAGCGCCGTCGGAATCGACAACGGCTACCGAAGCGCGGTGGCGACTTTCAACCACCGCGCCGCGCGTTACTTCGCAAAGCACCGGGTTTGTCATTCGATCACCAAAATTTGCAGACCAAAATGTTGCGCAACAGCCCTCGGCAATACAACCTGCCGGCAGACAGTCAACGGAAATACGTTCTTGCGCCTCGTCAAGTTTGCAATCGCCGTCTTTGCTTTTCTGTTCCTGCTGCCGGCTGCCGGCACGGCAGCCTGGTGGGCGAGCATCGACCGGCCGTCGTCGTGGCGCTCGGCCGACTGGAGCTCCAGCAGCGTCCTGCCGCCGGCAAGCGAGGTCGACGGGCCGGCCATCTTCCTGATGGCCGCGCGCACCGGGGGCCTGAAGGGTGCGTTCTCGGTACATTGCTGGCTGGTGATCAAGCGCGGAGACGGCGCCGGTTACGACCGCTATGACAAGGTCGGCTGGGGCCTGCCGGTGCGCAAGAACGCCTATGCCGCCGACGGGCGCTGGTATTCCAACACGCCGCGGATCATCGCCAGGGTGGCCGGAGATGCCGCACGCCCGCTGGTCGCCAAGGCGGAGGCCGCGATCGCCGCCTACCCCTATTCCCATCGCGGCGATTACCGGATCTGGCCCGGGCCGAACTCGAACAGTTTCATCGCATACGTGCTGCACGCCATCCCGGAGATGGACGCGCGCATGCCGCCCAATGCGGTCGGGCGCGATTTCGCGCCCGGTTTCGCCTCGCTGACGATCGATCGCGACCATGCCGACATCCACGCCACGATCGCCGGCCTTGTCGGTTTCGCCGCCGGCCTGCGCTCCGGCTTCGAGGTTCACCTGCTCGGCCTGGTGGCCGGATTCGATTTCACCCGGCCGGCGCTGAAGATACCCGCTTACGGTCGCATCGGCTTGCCGCCGGCTTAGCGCCTACTTGATCCGTTCGAGGATCGAGACGTAGTTGGCGACCGCCGCGCCGCCCATGTTGAAGATGCCGCCGAGCCTGGCGCCGTCAACCTGGATGCCGCCGGCCTCGCCGGTCAGTTGCATCGCGGTGAGCGCGTGCATCGACACGCCGGTGGCGCCGATCGGATGACCCTTGGCTTTCAGGCCGCCGGAAGGATTAACCGGCAGCCTGCCATCCTTGGCCGTCACGCCGTCGAGCGCCACCCTGGCGCCCTCGCCGCGCCTGGCGAGCCCCATTGCCTCGTACTCGATCAGTTCGGCGATGGTGAAGCAGTCGTGGGTCTCGACGAAGGATAGATCGTCCAGCGTCACACCGGCCTGTTTCAACGCCCGGTCCCAGGCGTGCTCGCAGCCCTCGAACAACAGGATGTCGCGCTTCGACATCGGCAGGAAGTCCTGCACATGTTGGTTGGCGCGGAAGGCGACCGCCCGGCGCATGGAAAGCGCCGTCCCGGTGTCGGCCAGCACGATCGCGGCCGCGCCGTCGGAAACAAGCGAGCAGTCGGTTCGTTTCAGCGGTCCGGCGACGAACGGGTTCTTGTCGCTTTCCTGCCGGCAGAAATCATAGCCCAGATCCTTGCGCATCTGCGCGTACGGGTTCTCGACGCCGTTCTTGTGGTTCTTGGCGGCAATCGCGGCGAGTGCATCCGACTGGTCGCCATGGCGCTGGAAATAGGCCTGCGCGATCTTGCCGAACACGCCGGCGAAGCCTCCGGGAATATCGCCGTCCTCCGGCAGGTAGGAGGCTCTCAGCAGGTTCTTGCCGATCTCCGGTCCGGGCGTCGTCGTCATCTGCTCGACGCCGACCACCAGCACAACACGCGACGCCCTTGCCTCGATGGCGCGGATGCCCTGGCGCACCGCGGCCGACCCGGTGGCGCAGGCATTCTCCACCCTGGTCGCCGGCTTGAAGCGCATCCGGTCGTCGGTCTGCAACACCAGGCTGGCGGTGAAATCCTGGGCCGAGAAGCCGGCATTAAAATGGCCGAGCACGATCTCGTCGACATCGTCGGGGCCGATGCCGGCATGGTCCAGCGCCTGGCTCGCCACGCCAACGATCAGGCTTTCGACGGTTTCGCCTTCCAGCCTGCCAAAGGGTGAATGCGCCCAGCCGACGATACATGCGGTCATGACGGTCTCCTGTGATCCGGGTCAGCTTCCATATAGGCTTTCCCGCGCGCCGGCATAACCCATGATTTGGTCGTATTTTCAGCGATCGGCGGCGCGATTTTCATTGAATGCACGTTCAACAAAAAATAGGGTATCGTGACTGCGGCCCGCGCCGGGCAGCAGCAACGAGGTGCGAATGAACCGCAAGCCCAACTTCCTGATCGTCATGGTCGACCAACTCAACGGTACGCTGTTTCCGGACGGGCCGGCCGACTTTCTGCATGTACCGCATCTGCGGGCGCTGGCCGAACGCTCGGCGCGTTTTGCCAACAACTACACCGCTTCGCCGCTTTGTGCGCCGGGCCGCGCTTCGTTCATGAGCGGGCAACTGCCGTCGCGCACCGGGGTTTACGACAACGCCGCCGAGTTTGCTTCGGCGATACCCACATTCGCCCACCACCTGCGTTCGGCCGGTTACCACACCTGCCTGTCGGGCAAGATGCACTTCGTCGGGCCGGACCAGTTGCACGGGTTCGAGGAGCGGCTGACCACTGACATCTATCCGGCCGATTTCGGCTGGACGCCGGACTACCGCAAGCCCGGCGAGCGCATCGACTGGTGGTACCACAATCTCGGTTCCGTCACCGGCGCCGGCGTGGCCGAGATTTCCAACCAGATGGAGTACGACGACGAAGTCGCCTTCCATGGCGTGCAGAAGCTCTACCAG
Organism: Rhizobiaceae bacterium; assembly: GCA_041397625.1. Lineage (GTDB taxonomy): Bacteria > Pseudomonadota > Alphaproteobacteria > Rhizobiales > Rhizobiaceae > JAWKWH01. Next base: position 1,121,653 of record JAWKWH010000001.1, on the reverse strand, counting down.
TTGGCGCGCCGGTCGGACGACGACGACCGCAAGCCGTGGTGCCTGACCGTGTCGTTCACCCATCCCCACGATCCGTACGTTGCGCGGCGCAAATACTGGGACCTCTACGAGGACTGCGCCGCGCTTGAACCGAAAATGCCGGCTATCGCCTTCGACCGCCACGATCCGCACTCGCAGCGGCTGTTGGAGGCCTGCGACTACACACAGTTCGATATCGGCGCCGACAGCGTCCGCCGCTCGCGCCGGGCCTATTTCGCCAACATCACCTATCTCGACGACAAGATCGGCGAACTGCTCGACGTGCTGCAAACCACGCGCATGCTCGAAGACACGGTGATCCTGTTCTGCTCCGATCACGGCGACATGCTCGGCGAGCGCGGCCTGTGGTTCAAGATGTCGTTCTTCGAAGGTTCGGCGCGCGTACCGCTGATGATCGCCGGACCGGGCATCAGGCCGGGTACGATCGAGGCGCCGGTCTCCAACCTCGATATCCTTCCGACGCTTTGTGACATCGCCGGCGCCGACATGGCGGCGATTTCGCCGTGGACGGACGGCGAAAGCCTGCTGCCGCTTGCCGGCGGCGCGGCGCGGACGAGCCCGGTGCTGATGGAATACGCTGCGGAAGGCTCCTACGCACCCTTGGTGGCGATCCGCGACGGCGCCTTCAAGTTCGTGCATTGCGAGCTCGATCCGCCGCAACTGTTCAATCTCGACGACGACCCGGACGAGTTGACCAATCTTGCCGAAGACCCCGCCCTTGCCGATACGGTCGGGCGGTTCATGGCGCGGGTGCGCGAGCGCTGGGACATGGCGGCGTTCGACGCGGATGTGCGCGAGAGCCAGGCACGGCGCTGGGTCGTCTATCCGGCGCTGCGCAACGGCACCTACTATCCGTGGGATTTCGAACCGCTGCAGAAGGCCTCCGAGCGCTACATGCGCAATCATATGGACCTCAACGTGCTTGAGGAGCGCAATCGCTTTCCGAGGGGAGAATGAGATGATCACCGTGCATGGCCGGGCGTCCTCCACCAACGTCCAGATCGTCATGTGGACGATCGCCGAACTGGGACTGAAACACCGGCGCATCGATGTCGGCGGTCCCTATGGCGGCAACAGCACGCCGGAATATCTGGCGATGAATCCAAACGGCCTGGTTCCGGTTTTGCAGGACGGCGACCTGACCATGTTCGAGAGCGCGGCGATCCTGCGCTATCTCGGCGCCCGTTACGGATCGGAGCCGTTCTGGCCGGAGGATCCGGCCCGGCGGGCGAAACTCGACATGTGGGCCGAATGGACCAAGACCACCTTCGTCACGGCGATCATGCCGTTGTTTTTCCAGCTTGTCTTCACGCGCGAGGCCAACCGCAATGCCGCGGCGATCGAGGCAGCCGAGACGCAGCTTGCCCGCGTGGCGGCAATTGCCGACGCTCGCATCGGCGACGGCCCGTTCCTCGCCGGAGAGGATTTCACATTCGCCGACATCATCTTCGCCCATCAGCTCTATCGCTATGCGACGCTGCCGATCCGGCGCGAACCGACGCCCAATCTCGATGCCTATTACCAGCGGCTCGGCCAACGTCCGACCTTCGCCAAACACGTGATGGTTTCCTACGAAGAGCTGCGCGCCAAATGATGCAGGTTCCGCGACTCGACGATCTGAAGCGCGCCTATGCGGTGACCGCGGGCGCGACGCAGACTACGCCGCTCCTGGAATCGGCGGCACTGGCCGCCGAGGCCGGCGCGAAGCGGGTTTTCGTCAAGCCGGAATCGCTGCAATGGGCCGGCTCGTTCAAGATTCGTGGCGCCTACTGGCGGTTGACGCAGCTTTCCGCCGACGAGGCAGCGCGCGGTGTGGTCGCCTTCTCCTCCGGCAATTTTGCCCAGGGGCTGGCGGCGGCCGGCAAGGCACTCGGCGTGCCGGTCACGATCGTCATGCCCATCGACGCCCCCGAAGCCAAGCGCGAGGCAACCCGCGGCTACGGCGCCACGGTGGTGCTGTCGGATCACGGCGAGCGCGGTCGCGAGGACGCGGCGGCTGAACTTGCCGCCTCCATCGCTTCGGAACAGGGCCTGACCCTGCTGCATCCTTTCGACGACATGGAAGTGGTGACCGGGCAGGCCGGCGCCGGACTGGAAGCGCTGGAGCAGTTGGCGGATGCCGGAGCCGCCGCGCCCGACCTGGTCTTGTGCCCCGTCGGCGGCGGCGGGCTGATCGGTGGCGTGGCGCTGGCCTTCCACTATCTGGCTCCGCACGCGCAGGTCATCGGCGTCGAGCCGGAGGCCTATGCCGGCATGGGAACTTCTCTCGATCGAGGCGAGATCGCGGTCATGCCGGTCGGGCCCCGTTCGATCTGCGACGGACTGATGGCGCGCGCACCCGGCAGGGCACCCTTCGCTGCCGTCAGCAAGGCCGGTGTCACCGGCCTGTCGGTCAGCGACGGATCGGTACGCCGGGCAATGCGCTTCGCCTTCGAAAGGCTCAAGCTCGTGCTCGAACCGTCGGGTGCCGCCGGCATCGCCGCGCTGCTCGACGGCAGGCTCGACGTCGCCGGCAAGACTGTGCTGATCGTCGCCACCGGCGGCAATGTTTCGCTCGCCGATTTCGTGGGGCACGTATCCAATGCATGAAGCGGATTTCATCATCGTCGGTTCCGGCTCGGCCGGCGGCGCCCTCGCCGATCGTCTTTCGGAAGACGGCCGTCATTCGGTGATCGTCATCGAGTTCGGCGGCACCGATATCGGACCGTTGATCCAGATGCCGTCGGCGTTCTCCATCCCGATGAATCTCAGCCTCTACGACTGGGGTTTCGAATCGGAGCCGGAACCCAATCTCAACAACCGCCGCATGGCGACGCCGCGCGGCAAGGTGCTCGGCGGTTCGTCGTCGATCAACGGCATGGTCTATGTGCGCGGCCACGCACGCGATTTCGACCACTGGGCCGAACAGGGCGCGCACGGCTGGTCGTTCGCCGACGTGCTTCCCTATTTCAAGCGCATGGAGAGCGCCGCCTTCGGTGATCCCGCATGGCGGGGTAAGGACGGGCCGCTGCATGTCGGCCGCGGCAAGCGCGAGAACCCGCTTTACGACGCCTTCATCGAAGCCGGCGCGCAGGCCGGTTTCGAGCGCACCGACGATTACAACGGCGAAAAGCAGGAGGGGTTCGGCCCCTTCGAACAGACCATCCACAACGGCCGGCGCTGGTCGACCGCGAACGCCTATCTGCGCCGCGCGCTGGCCCGCAAGAACGTCAGCCTTGTCAAAGGGTTCGCCCGGCGCGTTGTCATCGAGAATCACCGCGCCACCGGCGTCGAGATCGGCACCGGCGGTGCGGTGTCGGTGATCACGGCGCGGCGCGAGGTGATCCTCGCCGCCTCGTCGATCAACTCGCCGAAACTGCTCAAGCTCTCGGGCATCGGCCCGGGCGAGGAGCTCTCCCGTCACGGCATCGAGGTGATCGCCGACCGACCCGGCGTCGGCGCCAACCTGCAGGACCATCTGGAGGTTTATGTACAACAGGCATGCGTGCAGCCGATTTCGCTGAACGCGCATCTCGACCTGGTCTCCAAAGGGCTGATCGGTATCCGGTGGCTGTTGTTCAAAAGCGGACTGGGCGCGACCAACCACTTCGAATCCTGCGGCTTCGTCCGCTCGGCCGCCGGTATCGAATACCCGGACATCCAGTTCCATTTCCTGCCGGCGGCGGTTCGCTACGACGGCAGGGCGGCGGCCAAGGGTCACGGTTTTCAGGCGCATGTCGGGCCGATGCGTTCAAAGTCGCGCGGCAGCGTCACCTTGCGTTCGCCCGATCCGGCCGACAAGCCGGTGATCCGCTTCAACTATATGAGCGATCCCGACGACTGGACCGAGTTCCGGCACTCGATCCGCTTGGTCCGCGAACTGTTTGCCCAGCCCGCCTTCGACCGCTATCGCGGCATGGAATTGTCGCCTGGCACCGAAGTACAATCGGACGACGATCTTGACGGCTTCATCCGCGAACATGCCGAAAGCGCCTATCACCCCTGCGGTACCTGCCGCATCGGCGCCGGCGACGATCCGATGGCGGTCGTCGATCCGGAATGCCGTGTCATCGGAGTGGAGGGATTGCGCGTCGCCGATTCCTCCATCTTCCCGCGCATCACCAACGGTAACCTCAACGCACCGTCGATCATGACCGGCGAGAAGGCGGCCGATCACATTCTCGGCCGGCCGATGCTCGGCCCATCCAACCTCGAACCCTGGATCAACCCGCGCTGGGAAACCAGCGACCGGTGATGCGATCCCGATACCTTTTTTCAGGAGCAGCACATGAACGCCCAACCCAAAGCTTCGCATTTCATCAACGGCCGCTTTGTCGAAGACGAAGCCGGGCGGCCGATGGAGGTGATCTATCCGGCAACGGGTGAGGTGATCGCCAGGCTCCACGCGGCGACGCCGGCGCTGGTCGAGGAAGCGGTCGCGTCCGCGAAGGCAGCACAAGGCCAGTGGGAACGGCTGAAACCGGTCGAGCGCGGCCGTATCCTGCGCCGCGCCGCCGACATGGTGGTTGCGCACAACGAGGAAATCGCCCGCATCGAAACGCTCGATACCGGCCGCGCCATCCAGGAAACCCTGGTGTCCGACGCGCTGTCGGCGGCCGAGGCGATCGAATATTTCGGCGGTGCGGTCGCCGCCTATCATGGCGACCACATCGAGCTTGGCGGCGCCTTCGCCTATACCCGCCGCGAGGCGCTCGGCGTCTGCGTCGGCATTGGCGCGTGGAACTACCCGATCCAGGGCGCCGGCTGGAAATCGGCGCCGGCGCTGGCCATGGGCAATGCGATGATCTTCAAACCGTCGGAGACGACACCGCTCAGCGCTTTGATGTTGGCCGAGATCTACAGTGAGGCGGGCCTGCCTGACGGCCTGTTCAACGTCGTCCAGGGTTTCGGCGATGTCGGCGCGGCGCTGGCCGGTCATGCCGACGTCGCCAAGGTGTCGCTCACCGGCTCGGTACCGACCGGGCGCAAGGTGCTGGCGATGGCCGGCGGCCAGATGAAGCACGCGACGATGGAACTGGGCGGCAAATCACCGCTGGTGATTTTCAATGACGCGCAGCTCGACAATGCCGTCGGCGGCGCCATGATGGCCAACTTCTATTCCACCGGCCAGGTCTGCTCCAACGGCACCCGCGTATTCGTGCAGAACGACATATTGGCACCGTTCCTCGACCGGCTGACGGCGCGCACCAAGGCAATCCGCATCGGCGACCCGCTCGATCCGGAAACACAGATGGGGCCGCTTGTCAGTCGCGCTCAGCACGAGAAGGTGATGGGCTACATCGAAACGGGGAAGGCCGAGGGCGCAACGCTGCACCATGGCGGCGGCGTACCGAAACTTCAGGGTTTCGAGGGTGGCTGTTTCGTCGAGCCGACCATATTCACCGATGTCGGCGACGACATGACCATCGCCCGCGAGGAGATCTTCGGGCCGGTGATGGCGGTGCTCGGCTTCGACAACGAGGACGAGGTGGTAGCCCGCGCCAACGACACGGAATTCGGCCTTTCCGCCGGCGTCTTCTCCACCGACCTCGCCCGTGCGCACCGGGTGATCGGCGCGATCAAGGCAGGCACCTGCTGGGTCAACAATTACAATCTGACCCCCGTGGAGATGCCCTTCGGTGGTTTCAAGCAGTCGGGCATAGGCCGGGAGAACGCGCTCGAGGCGCTGGGCCACTATTCGCAGGTCAAGGCGGTCTATGTCGAGACCGGCGATGTCGACAGCCCCTATTGATCCGCCTACAGGCCTTTTTCGCGAACAGGGATCGCAGACAATCCGCCAAGCCAGTGAAGAGATGACCGGCGCCAGGTCTGCAGCCTCGGGACAAGCAAGTCGCGCTGGCTGCAGGTTCCGACCCTCAGGGCATAGCTTTCCGGCTGTCCATCGGCATTGGTGGAGTAAAGCGGCGTTCCGCAATCGGGACAGAACGCCTGGATACGCCGATTCCCGCTTTCGGCGCTCTTGATATAGATCCTCGGTTCTCCCGACATCCGGAACGTGTCCGCCGGAACAATGGCGACGGTTCTGAATGACGAGCCCGAGAGCGTCTGGCAATCAGAACAATGGCAGATGTACACGCTCTCAGGGTCAAGGTCTGCTGACCACGATATGGCTCCGCAATGACATTTCCCGTCGATTTCCATACCGACACCTCACCTGGTGGAGACCAGTCTATCCCTTTCCGTCGACCGCATCCAGATAACGCGTCAGCGCGCAGACCAGATGATAGAAGATCGAGGCCGGCACGTCGGCGGCACGCGCCTTGCCCTCGGCGTCGATACGGTCGATCCACAGCCCGGTGGGCGCGGAATCGATGTGCCAGCGGAACAGCCGGCCGACGCGCGCTTCGATTTCCGGCTTGAGGTCCGGGCCACCGCTGCCGTCAAGCGCGATCGCCGCCTTGATGGCCTCGGCCTGCGGCCAGCTTCGCGACACGGTGTCGAGTGGAATGCCCTGGCGCGAGACCGCGGCGTAGGCGAGCCCGGTTGCCCGGTTGAGACCGTTGGCGATTGCAGATGCGTAGAGCTTGCGGGCAAAGCCGACGAGGTCGGACTGGCCGCTCCTGGCAGCGAAATCGACCAACAGCGAAGCCCATTCGAAATGATGGCCCGGTTCGGTCCATTGGCCCTTTTCGCCCTCAGCCATCCGCCAGGCATCATCGAAAAACTCGCCGAGCGTCCATGTGTCGGGGTCGAAAAGCTGGTTGCGGAACAGGTCGACAATGCGGGCTGCGCGACGCAGATGATCGCGCTCACCCGTGATCGTGTGCCAGGCGAGAAACGCTTCCAAAAGATGCATATGCGGGTTTGAGCGGCGGATACCCTCCCCTCCCGCGGTCTCCAGGAAGCCGGTCATGCGCGCGTCTTCCAGATGTTCGTCGAGAAAGGCGAATGTGCTGCGGCCGAGCGACAGCGCATCGGAATTGCCGCAGCGATGGGCATGGGCCAGCGCCAGCAACACGAAGGCGTGGTCGTAGGCGTCCTCGGTGGCGTCGGCCACCGTACCGTCGAGGTTGAGCGTGCGCACGAACCCGCCACGCTCGTTGCGGCCTTTTTGGACGATAAACTCGATACCACGGCCGATGAGATCATCGGCCGGGCCGTCCCAGCCGCGTTCCTTGGCGACCGCGAATGCGTAGACCTGGCGGGCCATGGTGCGCATGCGCTTCGGCAATGCCTTCGGCAGGCCCTCAAAGGTCAGGGCCTCGTGAAAGCCGCCATGCTCGGTGTCCACGCCGGCAGTCGACCACAGCGGCAGCGCCTCCTCGAACAGCCAGTGGTTCACCCGCTCGCGCCAGGCGCCGGTCACCGGCATGCGGTCGCTGGACGGCGTGAACCGCGTTTCGATGCGGCCTGTCTTTTCCAGTTGCTCGACCACACGCTTGACGTTCTGGCTCTGATCGACGGGCGCCACGAAAGTCGCATCTGCGGTCGACACGACCGCGACGTTCTTCAGCCCGATCGCCGACAACAGTCTTCCGTGGCTGCGCAGATAGGAGTTCTCGCAGTCGATGGCGACGACATCGCCGGTCACCACGTTACCGTGCTCGTCCGACTTGCTGCTTTCAAGCAGGGATTGCCAGGAGCCAAGGTCGTTCCAGGAGAACGTCGCCGGCACCATGGCGATGCGCTCGGCCTTTTCCATCACCGCATAGTCGATCGAGATCGAGGCGATGCCGGCATAGATGTCGGCCGGCAGATACGTACCGGTCACGTCGCCCGTTGCCTTGGCCAGCGCCTCCTCGGCGTCGCGCCAGATGTCGATCGCATGCGCGGCGAAAGCGTCGCGCATGGCGCCGGCGCGAAACAGGAAAATGCCGGTGTTCCAGAAGAAATTGCCAGCGTCCATGTAGGACCGGGCCGTTTCCAGGTCGGGTTTCTCGACAAAACGCCTGACCGCGACGACGGCACCGTCATCGCCGTCGGTTTCGATATAGCCGTATCCCGTCTCCGGATGGGCAGGCCTGATGCCGAACACCACCAGGTTGCCGTCACTTGCCGCTTGTGCTCCGGCTTCCACCGATTGCCAGAACTGGCCGTCGGTCGAGATCACGTGGTCGGATGGCACGACCAGCACCAATTCGTCGCCATAATCGTGCAGCGTCTTCAGCGCCGCCACCGCCACGGCCGCCGCGGTGTTTCGGCCCATCGGTTCGAAAATCGCCGCCCCGCCCTTCAGGTCGATTCCCGCCAGATCGGCGTGAACACGGGCGGCGTGGCGTTCCGACGCGATCAGGAAAACCGGCGTCTCGCCGTTCTCCCGCGCCAACAGGCGGCGCACCGTACCGACCAGCATCGAGCCATCACCGGCAAGATCGTGAAACTGTTTTGGGTTGTCCTCGCGCGACAGCGGCCATAGCCGCGAACCGATGCCGCCACTCATGACAAAACTGATGATGCGCGACCCGTTCATGTTATTGCCCGCATGTTCCTGCCCGACCTGTGCTTACAGCGTCTGGTTATAGGCGCCAACCTCGGGATTCTCACGCAGAACCGCGTCAACGGCGGCAAACATTTCCCGCTTGCGGGCTTCCGACACCGGACTTTCGACCACAACGACCAGTTCCGGCTTGTTGGACGAAGCCCTGACCAGTCCCCAGGTGCCGTCCTCGGCCACTACGCGCACGCCGTTGACGGTGACGAGATCGGCGATCGTCTGGCCGGCAACTGCCTTGCCGGCAGCCTTCATGTCGGCAAAGCGGCCGACCACGCGGTCGACCACCTGGTACTTCACCTCATCGGCGCAGTGCGGCGACATGGTCGGCGACCCATAGGTTAGCGGCAAGTCGCGGTAGAGGTCGGCCATGGATTTTCCCGGATTGCGGTCGAGCATTTCGCAAATGGCGATCGCGGTGACCAGCCCGTCATCGTAGCCACGGCCGAGCGGCGCATTGAAGAAGAAGTGACCGGACTTCTCGAACCCGGCGACCGCCTGCAATTCGGCAACGCGACGCTTGATATAGGAATGGCCGGTCTTCCAGTAGTCGGTCCGCGCGCCGTTGGATTCCAGTACGGGATCGGTGGCGAACAGGCCGGTCGACTTGACATCGGCGACAAACACGGCGTTCCGTATCTGACCGGAAATGTCACGCGCCAGCATCACGCCCACCTTGTCGGCGAAGATCTCGTTGCCTTCATTGTCGACCACGCCGCAACGGTCGCCATCGCCGTCGAAGCCGAGGCCGACATCGGCGCCGGTCTCCAGCACCTTGTCGCGGATGGCGTGGAGCATCTTCATGTCTTCGGGATTGGGATTGTAGCGCGGAAACGTGTGATCGAGTTCGTCGTCGAGAGGCACGACCTCGCAGCCGATGCGCCTGAGCAGTTCGGGCGCGAAGGCGCCTGCCGTTCCGTTGCCGCAGGCGGCGACGACCTTGAGCTTGCGCCCGATCGACCGGCTGTCGGCGAGGTCGGCAAGGTAGCGCTCGCGAAAACCCTCGACGAACTTATAGGCGCCGCCGCCGGAAAGGTCGAAATCGCCGGCAAGCACGATTTCCTTCAGCGCCGCCATCTCGTCCGGGCCGAAAGTCAGCGGTCGCTCGCAACCCATCTTGACGCCGGTCCAGCCATTCTCGTTGTGCGAGGCGGTGACCATGGCCACCGACGGGACCTCGAGCGCGAACTGGGCGAAATAGGCCATCGGCGACAGCGCCAGGCCGATGTCGCGAACGCGCGCGCCGGCCGCCATCAGGCCCTGCACCAGCGCCAGCTTGATCGACAGCGAGTAAGAACGAAAATCGTGGCCGGTGACGATATCCGGACCGGCGCCGCGGCGACGGATGAGCGTGCCGATGCCCATGCCCAGCGCCTGCACACCCATAAGGTTGAGTTCCGGCGGCACATCGGAGGCCGGATGGCCGAACCACCAGCGCGCATCGTATTCGCGAAAGCCCGTCGGCTTGACCAGCGGCGTCGTTTCGAAGGCGAAACCGTCGGGTGCGAGCTCCTTTGCAGGCTTGGGAAACACGATGGTTTTTCTTCTCCGCTGGATCCAGACATCAACGTGTAACCGACAGCGATTAATAACGGATTGCCGCATTGGTGGCGGGAAAATAACGCGAAACCACAAGATTGCAGCTTGAAGCCCGCCATGGGCAACGTTATAAGCCCGCGGATTGGTCGCGGAGTGTAGCGCAGCCTGGTAGCGCACCTCGTTCGGGACGAGGGGGTCGCAGGTTCAAATCCTGCCACTCCGACCAAATTCCTCATAAAGATCAGCGGATTATCGATAGCGCCCCGGCGAGCTACGCAGCCGCGGTCAAGCAACCTGCGCCCGCATCACGCACTTCACGCCTGAAAATCGCCGCCGAACCGGTCGCGCAGGATGTTCTTCTGCACCTTGCCCATCGTGTTGCGCGGCAACTCCGTCACGACATGGATGCGCTTTGGCTGCTTGAAGCGGGCGATCTTGTCCCGGATGGCCTCGGACAGCGTTCCTTCGTCGACCGATGCGCCGTTTTGCGGCACGACGGCGGCGACCACCGCCTCGCCGAAATCGGGATGCGGCACGCCGATGACGGCCGATTCCAGCACGCCCTCCTGCTCGTCGAGCAGCAGTTCGATTTCCTTGGGATAGATGTTGTAGCCGCCGGAAATGATCAGGTCCTTGGCGCGGCCGACAATGTGCACGTAGCCGTCCTCGTCGACGCGCGCGAGATCGCCGGTGATGAAATAGCCGTCGTCGCGGAACTCCTCGCGGGTCTTTTCCGGCATCCGCCAGTAACCCTTGAACACGTTCGGCCCCTTGACCTCGATGATGCCGATGTCGCCCTGCGGCAATGTCGCTCCCGTCTCCGCATCGCAAATGCGCAGTTCGACACCCGGCAGCGCGAAGCCGACGGTGCCGGCGCGGCGCTCGCCGTCATAGGGGTTCGACGTGTTCATGTTGGTCTCGGTCATGCCATAGCGTTCGAGGATGCGGTGGCCGGTGCGCGCCTCGAAGGCAACATGGGTCTCGGCCAGCAAGGGTGCGCTGCCCGAGGTGAAAAGCCTGACATGGCCGACGAGGTCGCGGTTAAAACGCGGGTCGTCGAGCAGGCGCGTGTAGAAGGTCGGCACACCCATCATCGATGTTGCCTTGGGCAGTTGCGCTATCACCGCATCGGCCTTGAAACCCGGCAGCCAGATCATCGACCCGCCAGCCAGCAACAGCGTGTTGGTGGCGACGAACAGGCCGTGGGTGTGGAAGATCGGCAGCGCGTGCAGCAGCACGTCGTCAGCGGTGAAGCGCCAGGCGTCGACCAATGCGCGCGCATTGGACAGCAGGTTGTCGTGGGTGAGCATCGCACCCTTCGACCGGCCGGTTGTTCCCGAGGTGTAGAGGAAGGCGGCGAGGTCGTCCGGCCCACGTGCCGCCGTGTCGAACGTTTCGGGTTGTGTGGCCGACAGGTCCGACAGCGAACCTGCACCCTCGGCATCGAGCGTTTCCAGCGCCGCGCCGGCGGCGCCAGCGATCGGTGCAATCGCCTGGCGCGACGCCGGATCGCAGACGACCAGACGCGGCTCGGCATTGTCGACGAAATACTTGACCTCGGCCGGCGTATAGGCGGTGTTGAGCGGCAGAAAGATCGCTCCGGCCTGCACGCAGGCTGCATAGAGCGCCAACGCCTCGACCGATTTGCCCACCTGCGCGGCCACCCGGTCGCCGGCAGCGACGCCGCGAACGGCGAGCGCATTTGCGGTCCGCGCCGCCATGGCAAGGAACGCGTCGTAGCTGACGATGCCGCCGTCCGGAAGGATCATGAACGGGCGGTTGCTGCCGGCATGCGGGAGAAAGAGTGCGTCAAAGAGCGTATTAGGCATGCAAAAACCTCTGATCGTCCAGTTCTCCCGCCTAAAGGCGACCGAACCGGCCCCGGGTGATCGACGTCAGTACCTTTTCCGCATCGCCAGGCAATCGTCAAACTCCGCGATCATCTTCTTCTCGAGCTCCTTGCCTTCGGGCAGCGGCCGCTCTCTGTCCTTGATCGCGGGCAGTTCGAAGTCGATCTTCCTGACAACATTGAACGAATGCCGGCGGCACCCGTCCGGATGCCAGCGGCTACCGATTGGTCCCGTCCCGCTCAGGTTCCTACTCGGATTCCTCAGTCAGGCTGGCCTGCGTGTTTATGATACCGCCGATGGCTTGAAACGTACCGGACATGGAAGCGCCGATCTTGCCCGCCGTCTCATCGACGCCGCCGCGACCGTTGTCCATCAGGTTTTCACCGACGGCATCTTCGGACGAGGCTGCCGTGACCTCGTAGGTATAGGTGCCGTCAGCCGTCGCCCCGACCCGGATCAGGTCGATCGCAGGCGAGCCGTCGCGCGAGAATGCTTCCGCGTGGAAGTCGTTGGGGCCCGAAATCGAGAGCGTGGCATTGAAGTATTCGCGGCTGAGCGTCACGCGAACCTCCGATCCCTGCAGGGAAACCAGCGCATCCAGGTTCTCGTTGGCAAGGGCGCCGGTGGCCAACAGTCCGGCGATGCCGATCACCGGCAGACAGTTCGGTTTTCTCATAGAACATCTCCCTTGCGTGGCATCGCCGGCGCTCATCCCATCTTACGTCAACCATGGTCCGGTATCCAACGATATGACCTGCAAACAGGGACTTGGGCCATGGGTTTCGAAACGTCATGTCGACTGCGCGAAGCGCTACGCAAACGCCCGTCGAACTGCATGAGGAGTGTCAGAATATCCGGGCAACCGCTTCCGACCGGATTGTCTTGTTGCCGACATCCGCCTCGATCCTGATCTTCACCAGCCGCGGTAGCGCGCCATCCGACGACCAGCGGTTGGACCAGTCCGACCCGTCGCTGTATTCGAACGTCACCGAACTGACCCGGTCGAGGATCGGGATGGTTGGCCCATGCGGAACCGGCTTGCCGTTGGCCAGCCGGCGGGCGCCAAACGTGTGCTCCAGGCTCGTGTGGCCATTGACGGTAGCGGTGAAGACATGCACGTCGCGCAGCGCCAGCGAGTATAGTCCGCGTCGGGCCACCGCGGCGAAGCGGATGCTGGAGGGCTGGCCGTCGAACAGCGGATTGGTGTCGGGTTCCGCTTCGAGCAGGCGGGCGGACCTGGTGCCCTCGAGCGTGCGCTGCAGGTAGGCGACGGCCGCATCCAGTTCCGTCTGCGCGGCGATCTCCGCCTCCAGGCGGTTGATCGAGCCCAACTGCCCGAGGAAGCTGGTCATCAATGCGCCCATAACCGCGACGACGGACAGGGCAACCAGCATCTCAAGCAGCATGAAGCCGCTTTTGTCGCGCGCTAAACTCATTCCTCCCGCCCCGGAACGGCCGTCGTCACATAGTCGAACACCGGCCCTTCGTCGCCGCGCGGCCTGACCTCGACATTGACCAGCAGAACGTCGCCGACGAAATTGTCCTCGACCGCCCGGGCGGTGATCTCCCATTCTCCATCGCCGATGCTGCCGGATGTAACTCCGGCTATCGCCAGGCTGCGAACCTCGCCGGCGGCAAGCTGTTCCATCATGAAGGAGGCGTATTCCAGGTCGCCGGCGCGACGGAAGGAAAGACCACCTCTGGATATCGTTTCGACCGCGATCGCCAACGACAGCGAAAGGATCAGGAACGCGATGATCGTCTCCAGCAAGGTAAATCCGGCCTCGCCGGCTTCCCGAATATCAGTCGCATCCGCGCTCATCGCCGATCCGCCCCAAGCAGGGCCGGAAGGCCCGTCAGCCAGTTGATGCGCAGCGTCGCGCTCCGTTCGCGCGCGTCGGTTACCTCGATATCGGCGCCCGACGATCCGCCATCGGGCAGAAAGACGAGCGACACCTTTCCGTCACTCGATATCAGTTCGCGGCCGGCCACCACGCGCAGCTTCTGGCCGTCGGCCAACGTCACGGGTGAATGGTCGCGGTAGTCAAAGCGGCGGTTCTTGGTGTCGATGACCACGGTTCGGCTCTCGCCCGAGCCGATCGCGTCGCTGCGGGCAAGGTAGAGCATGGACTGGACTTGCTTGGCCGTCTCGCGCGGCGTCGGCGTGTTGTCTCGCCGCGCCATATTCACGGCAAACCCGGTCACCACCATTGCAAGGATGGTCAGCGTCACCAGCATTTCCAGCAACGTGAAGCCGGCGGTTGCGCCGCCGTTGGGACCGTTCACGTCTCGGTGTCGCCTTCGCCGGGTCATCGGATCGCGATCTCGTTGATGCTCAGCAGCGTCGTCATCACCGAGATTACCAGAGTGCCGACGACAAAACCGAGGAAAATGGTGATCGCCGGCGTCAGGAACGTCAGGAAACGCGAGATCGAGCGCTGCAATTGCGCTTCGGTCATCACCGCCGCGCGGCCCATTATGGGCGCGAGATTGTTCGATTCCTCGCCGAGCTTGACCAGCGAGACGATTGATTCTGTGAAGACGCCGCTCTGTTCGAGCGCCCGCCACAGCGTTTCACCGCCCGAAACGGCCTGGCGGGCATCTCCCAGCCTGTCGCGATAGGCCGCCACCGGCGCCGAACTGGCGGCAAGCTGCATTGAATCATGCAAAGGCACGCCGTTGGCAAGTAGCAGCGACATCACCCTGAGATAGCGCCCACGGGTCACGGCGCGCGCAAAGCCCGACGCCACCGGAATGCGCGCCAGCATATTGTTGAACCGGGCCCGCGCCGTCTGGGTGCGCAACAGCGGCAGCAACAGCAACAGCGCGACAAGAAAGCCGATCAGCACCGCCATGCCGTAGGCGGAGATGAAGCCGCCGAAGCCGGACAGGACGGTTACGATCCTCGGCGTCTCGACGCCGCCATTCTCGAATATCGGCTCGATGGCCGGAACCAGGTAGAGCGACAACAGCAGCACCGCAGCGAACAGCACGAAGATCAGGAAGCCCGGATAGAGCAGCGCCTCGGTGATCTCGCCGCGCCGGCGCGCACGTTCGGTGTAGTTCTTCGCCAGTTCGGTAAACACCGTGTCCAGGCGACCGCTGTTCTCGCCGCTGGCGACGAGAGCGGCGACATCAGGCGGTATTTCCGGCTGGGCGGCAAACGCTTCGGCGACCGACTTGCCTTCGGATATCTGCGAATGGATGGCTGAGATGCGGGCCCGCTGCGCCTTGTTTGGCTCGGCATCGGCCACGGCATGGAGGGCGATATCGATGTTGAAGCCGGAATTCAGCATCACGGCCAGATCGGCAAACAGCCGCGTCAGGTCGAGCCGCGGTTCGAACAGGGAGCGCAACGAGAACGGCCTCGTCGCCGCTCCCGGCGAAACGCCCCTGGCCGCGGTCAGTTCGTAAGGTATCTTGCCGTCGCGCGAAAGCCGCCTGACCGCATCGGCCTCGTCGACCGCGTCGACATAACCGGTCTCGCGGCTGCCATTGGCGCCATAGGCCATGAAGCGGAAGCGGATCTGGGCCTGAGCGTCGGCCATCGTCTAGGTTCCGCCCAGTTCCAGAACGCGGCGGACCTCCTCGCGCGTCGTCGTGCCGGCCGCTATCATCGTTTCAGCATGTTTGGCCATCGAGACGGCGCCATGCTGTCGCGCATGGCGGTTCAGGGTCTCCTCGTCGGCGCCGCCGCTGATCAGCGTTGCGAGCTCCGGCGAGATCTCGACGATCTCGTAAACCACGCTGCGGCCGGAATAGCCGGTACCCCGGCAGCTCGGACAGGTGGGGTCGGGCCGCCGTTCGGTCGTCCCGTCCCCGTTTCCACAACGGCCACAAACCTTGCGCACCAGACGCTGGGCGATTGCCGCGCGGATCGTGGCGGCGATCAGGTAGTCGTCGAGGCCCATGTCGCGCAACCGGGTCAGCGCGCCGAGCGCGCTGTTGGTGTGCAGGGTGGAAAACACCAGGTGACCGGTAAGCGACGCCTGGATGGCGATCTGGGCGCTTTCCTTGTCGCGGATCTCGCCGATGAGAATGATGTCGGGGTCCTGGCGCAACACCGAGCGCAGCGCCCGCGCGAATGTCAGGTCGATGGCCGGGTCGACCTGCAGCTGGGTAATGCCGTCGAGCCGATACTCCACCGGATCCTCGACCGTAAATATCTTCACTTCCGACGCATCGCGCTCCTTGAGCAGCGAATAGAGCGTCGTCGTCTTGCCGCTGCCGGTCGGCCCGGTGACAAGCACGATGCCGTTGGGAATATGTACGAGCTCGCGCAGGGTGGAAATCGCCGGCGCCTGATAACCCAGCGCATCGAGCCTGAGATCGACGCCGGAGCGGTCGAGCACGCGCAACACGAAAGTTTCGCCATGCACGCTCGGCAGCACCGATACGCGCAGGTCGATTTCCTGGCCACGCACGGCGATGCGCATGCGTCCGTCCTGAGGCAGCCGGCGCTCTGCGATGTTGAGGCGCGACAATATCTTGATGCGGGTGGCGATACCGGCATGCATGGCCCGCGGCGCCGTGTCGGCGGGAACCAGCATGCCGTCGCAACGGAAGCGGATGCGCACCTTGTCGGCCATCGGCTCGATGTGCAGATCGGTGGCGCCACGGTCGACGGCCTGCTGGATGATGCGCGACACGAACTTGATGACCGGCGCCTCGCGAGCGAAATCGCGCAGCCGGTCGATGTCGTCGCTGTCGCGGTCGACCTCCAGAGTATCGAACTCGCTCTGTTCGCCGGCTTCATTGCGATCCATCAGGTGGCGGATGCGCTCGACGATCGCGCTACGCGGGAATATGGCGAGCGCGGCCGGACGATCGAGGAGATAGCTGATGGCGTTGACGGGTTCGTCGTGGAACGGATCGGCCACCGCGATGACGACCTCCTCGCCGTTCTCGCCGATCGGAATCACCTGATTGGTTTCCAGAAAGCCCAGACCCACCTGTTCTATCAATGCGGAATCGACGTTGTCCGGCAGTCGCTCGAGCACCGGCAATCCGAGAAAGCCGGACAGATTGCGCACCAGATCGCCCTCGCGCGTCAGGCCGAGTTCAATCAGTACGGTGTCGGCGGGGTGGTTGGTCGACGCGTAGGCGTTCCTGGCGCGCAGCGCGGCTTCGTGCGACAGCACGCCACCCTCTTCGAGGAAGGCTATGAATGCAGCAAAATCGTGCCGGCTTTCGGTTATTGCGTCCATGGTCGACCCCACGTTTTCCTACGCTTGCACATCCGGAACGGCCCGCCGCCACCTTAAAGATATTCCGGCCGCGGTTGAACCGCGATCGTCGGTCATGTTCCGGCTAGCCATTCGGCCACCTCCTCGCCGAACAACCGGTCGCAGTCGACCGTGGCGGTGAAATCGGCGGCGGCGATTTTGGCCATGCCCGGTTCTGTCGATCGTTCCACCACGCGGTATCTCGCATTCTCGAAATCAGTGATCTCGATCAGCGATCCGGCAAAACCGACTGTGCGGTCGCCGCCTGAGCGCGTGGTCACCTCGATCCGGTAAAAGCGCGACGCATCCTCATCGTCAGTCACCACATAAGGAAACCGCCCCGTCGGGCCATTCGGCAGAATTTCGTCGAGCGGCGCCGGCATGTTGTCGGCATTGATCGTCTCACGGCGACCGTAGACGGTGAACACACCCGTCAACCGGCGGGGGGCCACACCGGCAAATCCAGGAAACTCGTAAAGCTCCTCGACCGCCTCGAATGGCGCAAACTTGAAACCGTCGGTCAACTGCTTTGCCTTGCCGCCGGGATCGCTTGCCTCCGGCGAACGGAACAATGCCGCAAGTTCGGCAAGCTTGCCCGCATCGCCGTCTGGAAAGCCCATGGCCGCAAATCCGACATCGAGCAGATCAACGGATGCCGCGTTGATGTCGACGAGACTCATCTGGTCCTGAATACGGACCTCGATTTGCTTGTCGCCGCAGACCGTGCGCACCGGTTCCGAGTTGAAGCGTAGCGCTTCGTTCAGTTCCTCGGTCGAACCGGCGACCTGACGGGCCGTCAACTTCACCAATCCCTCGGCCAGATGTGTCTGCCTATCCTTTCGAAACGTTCCGGAGGCGAGCAGGAAGTCGGTCCGCGCGGCCAAAACGAAGGGCGTAATGACGGCGGCGACGACCATCAAGAACAGGAGAACCGCCACAAGGGCGAATCCATCACGATCTGTCGTTGTTGTTCTCATGGCCGGGCGCCGTCACTGACCCTGCGCGTCCGGCGGATAGAGGCTTATGGACACTTCCCCGGCACCATGCGTCAGGGTTACCGTCTCGTTTTCAATCGCCGCCAGTTTCCAGGGGCCGATCGCCTCGCCCTCGGCGAACCATTGCGGCTGCCCGCCCGGACCGCCGACAATCAGCGCGCGGGCGCCGGCCGCGTTGATCGAGATGCCCACGACACGGAACGTGGGCGGTGGAACCTGCATCTTCGGAGGCTGTTTCTTGGCCACCTTCGCCGGTTTTGGTTTTGGTTTCGGCTTGGGTGGCTCGAACTTGCGCCGGTCCGGCCTGAAGAGCGGCCTGGAGAACGCCTGAACAAAGGTCAGCTCCTCGATGCGACCGATGCCGGCATTGTCATCGTCCGTTTCGCCGCCCGCCAGTTGTTTCGCGGCGCGCGCGCCGTTTAGAACCGGCGACATTTCAAGCGGGCTTGCTGCCATGTAGGCGTTGGTCAGCACCAGCGCCAGCAACGCAGCACCAAGGGCGGCGAACTTGACCAGCGCGTTCATCCGCCCGCCCCCTGCTTGCCGCCTTCCGGCGGCAGGGCGCCGTAGAACTGTATCTGCACGACAAGTTCCTCCGGGCCGGGTTTCTGGGATGCCTGCGAGGCCAGCGTCGAGCGGATATTTGCGACACGGATCACCAGATACGGCTTGGAAGTCTCGATATCGAACAAGGTCGCAAGAACCGCCTCGTTGGTGCCGGAAAAATCGGCGCGCAGGCCGGCATAGCGCAGATTGCCGCGCTGGCGGATAGGCGTGTTGCCGACCGAAAGGATCTTGACGCCGTGGGTCGCCGCTATCTCGGTCAACCTGCTTTGAAGATTGGCGCGTATGACCGCTTCGCTGGAGCCGTTGAGGAACTCCGGACCGGCCTCGGTTTCGCCAGCCGTCTTCTCCCTGTCGGTGAGCGCCTTTCTAAGCGAGATGATCGAATGCAGATTGCCGAGTATCTGCCGCCTTTCGTCGACACCGGCTGCTTCGCGCGCCAACGACGAAACCGTCAGCCAGGTGAGGCCGCCGACGGCCGTGATTACCGCGACAAGGAGCAGGAGAGCCGCGGTCCGGCGCAACGCCTTCGGTGCATTCAGCAAAGCGGTCAGCCTATCCACCGTCGGTCTCCACATCCATGCCGATGGTAAATCGCTCGCCGTCACGATTTGCCACGCGGACCACCGGGGTACGGAATGTCGGCGCCTGAAACAGCCTGGATTCCTCAAGCAGCGGAATGAGTGCCGCCGCCGAAGTGGAGAAACCCGAAAACACTACCCTGTCGCCGTTGATCTGGATGTCGGTGAGCCATGTGGTATCCGGAATGACGCGCGACATCTCTTCCAGAATGCTGACCAGCGGTACCGCGCCGCGCTTTTCCGCTCTTATCGCAGCGATCTGGTTGATCTTCATATTGCGCGCCGCGATCAGGGCTCGAACCATGGCGGCGCCGTTTTCGGCCTGCGCGATCGCGTTTTCAAGCTCTGTGTCCGCTCGGTAGTAGCGCCAGTGCGCATGACCGATCGTGGCGGCAACGCCCAGAAGACAGGCGGCCACGCCGACGGTCTGCAGCCGGCCGGAAAACACGCGCCAGCGGGACAGGGGCACCATGGTGCGGAAACTCCGCTCGTCGGGCTCAAATCCGCCACCGTCGTTCTCGAAGCTCAATTGGCGAACGGCGATTCCCGCCGCCGACAGTTCGTCGAGCAGCGGTTTGAGAATGGTCTTCTTGACCACCGCGTAGCCGCTCGCGGGATTTTTCTCGTCGCCCGGAATACAGGCCAGATAGGCGTCCTGCGGCGAAAACGGAGTGGATGCCTGCATGTCCAGTCGCGCCATCGCCGACAGCTTGCTGTGCGGCAGGCGCAGCGGCGAGAGTTGACGCTTAAGATAACGGTCCGACCCCACCACCAGCCTGACACCCGGCCGGCCGATGCGGATGCGGAAGAATTTCTGCCGCAGGTGCGACACCGCGCTTTGCGCGTCGGCTGCTATCACCGGCTCGATTTTGGACGAGCGGTCGGCAGGTTCGACGATGATGCCATCACGCCTGACGGTGAGGTTCGCCGATACAGGCGCCCGCGCCCTGCCGCGCAGGCGCGCAGGTTTCATCCCCGCGAGCTCGGCGCGCCACCAGCCATATAGATCGGTCAGTCCTTCCCGCAGGCCCATTGTGTCCGGTTCCCGCCGTATCCACCACGCAGGTGGCTCACTCGGTACCCATCGTATACAAGTTTTGTGGCGAAAGAACCGGTTTTGACTCCGGCCGGCGCCGACGGGCAACCGATGCGCGGCATTTTTCAGGCGGTGACAGGGGATTCAGTTCCTTGCATGAGCGAATATCCTGCCACGATGCAATTCAAATGATGGATCGCCAAAACAAATTCATCGTAATTAACCATTTTATAATAAAGATAACTAATCAGTTAACCATATATATTCGCTAAAGTATTTTTAATACGTATATATGTACCGTTCTTATTTATTGCTTATATTCCATCACGGACCTATTGCCACAATTCGGCTTTTTCTTGACGGAACAGCCATTTATTCCTTGTCACCATTCCAATTTTATGTCTGATTGGATCGGCAAGAACAGGATGACGGGTTGAGGCGCCGGCACTAACCGGTTCCGATGCTATCTTCACGATGACCGGGCGGTCGCTCCACCTGACCGCCGACCGTCGCCGGTGGAGATGTTCGGAGCGCGGCGATGCAACGGGCACGATGCATGAGCAGTGCGTCATTCCCGCGACGCATTTCGCTTCTCTGCGATGGGTCAGCCTGTTTGGTGGGTAGGGATACGGCGTCGGCGAATGCGAACACTCCGGTTGGTCATATTGCTCGCAACAGCGCTAACCCTTTCGAGCTGCGGCTCGATCAGCCCTGACGGACTGTTCGAGGATGCGGTCAAGGACCTTGATTCCTCCGGTAAACCGGCACCACGGCACACGGGCCGGGGCTTGCGCAGCCTTTTCGGCGGCGCGGACCGCGAAAAATTCAGAGGCGTCGTCGATGAGGGCTCCGGTCAGTTCGTTTCGTCCAAGGCGCCGGCGATCACACAGGAAAAGACCACCCGTGGACAGGAGGGCTATCGGCTCAACCTGATCGATGCGCCTGTCGCCGCGGCCGCCAAGAACGTGCTCGGCGATATTCTCGGCCTCAACTATACCGTCGACTCGCGCATCAGCGGAAACATCACGCTGCAAAGCAGCACGGCCATGAGCAAAGAAGCGCTCATCGACATATTCGAAGCCGCGCTCGTCGCCAATGGCGCCACGATCGTCCGCAGCGCGGGCAGCTATCAGATCGTACCGATCGGCGAAGCGCTGGCCAGCACGCCGGCCATCAGCGTACCCTCGGTCACGCCTCCGGGACCGGGCATCCGCGTGCAGGTCATAGAGCTGCGATATGTTTCGGCCGAGGAGATGCGCAACATCCTGTCGCCGATCAGCCGCGACGGATCGATCCTTCGGGTGGATTCGAAGCGCAATTACATCATGCTCGCCGGCACCAACTCCGATCTCGCCGCCATGCGCGATGCCATCTCCGTATTCGACGTCGACTGGATGCAGGGCATGTCCGTCGCCCTGCACCCGCTGGAAACGTCCAAACCGACGGAGGTGGCGAACGAGCTGGAGACCATCTTCGGCACGTCGGACGGGCCTGGCGCCGGCATCATCCGGTTCGTACCCAACGAACGCCTGAGATCGGTGCTGGTCATCACGTCGCGCCCGCAATATCTGCGTCGCGCCGCAGCCTGGATCAAACAGCTCGATCGGCTGGCCGATACCAACGAGGAACGGCTGTTCGTCTATGAAATCCAGAACCGGCCGGCCGATGAGCTGGCCAGGGTGCTTCAGTCTGTGCTGCAGTCGGGCAGCGGCGCGCAAAGCGAATCTGTTTCGCCCGACCTGCGGGCGACGGAGATCACCAGCGATGCGAATGGGGAGCCGCAGCCGGTGGCGGTCGCCAGCGGAACCACCGCCGGCGCGGCATTTTCGGTGGTTGCCGATGCCGAGAACAATGCGCTGCTGATCTCGACGACGGCGCGCGAATACGAGCGCATCGAGCGCATACTCCGGCAGCTCGACATCCTGCCGACCCAGATCATGCTGGAGGCCGTCATTGCCGAGGTGTCGCTGAACGACGAGCTGAAGTTCGGCGTGCGCTGGTTTTTCGAAAGCGGCAATTTCAGCATCAAGTTGACCGATCTGGCGAGCGGTTTCACCGGTCCGTCATTTCCGGGTCTTGGCTGGACCTATGCGACCAACGATATCCAGGTGACGCTCAATGCCCTTTCCAGCGTCACCGACGTCAAGGTCATCTCCTCCCCGAACCTGATGGCGCTCAACAACCAGAAGGCCGTGCTGCAGATCGGCGACCAGGTGCCGATCGTCACGCAGACCTCCACCAGCGTCGAGGACGCCAACGCGCCTGTGGTCAACCGCATCGAGCTGAAGGACACGGGCGTCATCCTGTCGATGACGCCGCGGGTCAACAGTTCCGGGCGCGTCTTGCTCGATATCGAACAGGAAGTCAGCAATGTGGTGCGAACCACGTCGTCAGGGATCGATTCGCCGACCATTCAGCAGCGCAAGGTGGCGACCCGCGTTGCGGTCAATGATGGCGAAGCGCTGGCGCTTGGCGGGCTGATCCAGGAGCGCAAGACCAATACGCGCGGACAGGTGCCGATCCTCGGCGAGATCCCCGTTTTGGGCAATGCGTTCAAGAACAAGACCGACAAGATCGAGCGAACCGAACTGATCATCTTCATCCGGCCGCGCGTCGTCCGCAATGTCGACGAAGCCCGGTCGGTGACCGAGGAATTCCGTCAGAAGCTCGATTTCCGGGAGAAGACGTTCAAGGAGAAGGCCAAGAGGGACCTGCGTCGGTTGCAATAATGGATGCGTTGGGATCATCACCGATCGTTGTTGCCTTCGGTCTCGCACTCGCCGGGCTTGTGGCGGCAATTGCCTTCTTCGACCTGCGCCACCTGATCATCCCCGACGGCTTCAACCTCGCGCTTGCGGGGGCCGGTTTTGCCTTCCAGTACTGGAAGGCCGCGCAACCGCCGCTGACCGCCATCGGTTTCGCGATCGTGGTGGCGCTGCTGTTCCTGGCGCTGCGCCAGGTTTTCATGCGCCTGCGCGGGCAGGCCGGTCTCGGCCTGGGCGACGTCAAGATGGCCGGCGCCTCGGCCTTGTGGTTCAGCCCGTGGAATCTGGCCCTCTACCTTCTCGTGACCTGCGTCTCCGCGCTCATCTTCGTCGCGTTCCGCCACGTCGGCGGCAGCCGCCACGGCCTTGAAACCAAGGTGCCGTTCGGGCCATTTTTAGGCCTAGGTGTTTTTGCTACATGGGTGTGCGAGAATAGCGGGTTGCCGACCTTTATTCCGGAAGGAGCAGTTTGATGATGTTGCGGCATGCGTTCGGCGTCGGCAGGAAGGCGGGCGTGAACCGTACCGCCAGGCGCAAGCGCCGCCGGCTCGGCGGCGAGGACGGGTTCACGCTTGTTGAGTTGCTGGTTGTCCTTGCCATCATCGCACTGATCGCAACATTGGCGGCGCCACAGGTGCTGCGCTATCTGGGCTCGGCGCGCACCGATGCGGCGACGGCACAGATCCGCAACATCGAAAGCGCGCTTGAACTCTTCTACATCGACAATCTGCGCTATCCGACCAACGAGGAAGGCCTCGCCGCGCTGTCGGCCCCCACCCCGGACCTTCAGGACCGCTGGAACGGCCCGTACCTGAAGAATGCCGCCGAACTGACCGATCCGTGGGGCAAGCCGTATATCTACGAATTTGCCAACAACACCGTCACCATCCGTTCCTTTGGTCGCGACGGCAAGGAAGACGGCACGGGCGAGGACAAGGATGTGAGCAACCACTGACCCGGCGACAAGATCGGGACCGATAACGAACCAGGCAGTGACCGGGGCGACCGGCCTTTGGCCCGCGGACAAGCGATTCGCGAGTGCCGACGGGCCGGCGGAACCCGTTACATGGAGGGGCAGGAGGCTCGAATGTACTCTCTGATCGAACGGCCGTTCGAAAAACGGTTCATGCTGGCGTTGGTGCTGGTGGCCTTTGTCGCCGTGCAGTTCTGGACCCAGTCGCGCTATCCGTCGCTGAACGAAAAGGCGATGATGAGCGGCGCCATCCAGCTCGAGGATCCGCTCAGTTTCGAAGCCCACTACGAAATCAGGGCGGAATATCCGGTCTGGAAGAAGATCGGCCTGTCGACGCTGAACTGGGTCCACACCAACGAGCGCGGCATGACCTTCGGCGTCCTGTTCGGCGGCGCCTTCCTCACCCTGCTTGGATACATGCGCCGACGGAGCTTCAAGAGCCGGTTCGCCAATTCGCTTGCCGGCATGGGATTCGGAGCACCGCTCGGCGTCTGCGTCAACTGCGCCGCGCCGATCGCCAAGGCGCTCTATTCGGGCGGCGCACGGGCCGAATCCGTGTTGTCGGCCATGATCGCCTCGCCGACGCTCAACGTGGTCGTGCTGACCATGTTGTTCTCGCTCATGCCCGCCTACATGGCGTTCACCAAGATCGCGCTGAGTATCGTCGTCATCCTCGTCGCCGTGCCGATTATCTGCCGGTTCCTGCCCGAAAGGCAGCTGCAGGTCGATGCCTCGTTGCGCCAGGCCTCCAAAATACCGGTTCCGATGTTGCCCTATGCCGAGGTGGAGACCCTACCGCGCGCGGTTTGGTATTTCGTGCTCGATTTCCTGCGCAATCTCTGGTTCATCATCTCGCGCACCGTGCCGCTGATGTTTCTGGCCGGCTTCCTCGGCGCGGTCATCGCCACTTTGCTGCCGCCAAGCCTGCTCGCCCAGGCGCCGTTCGGCATCATCGCCGTGGTGATCGCCGCGCTGGTGGGCACCTTCCTGCCTGTGCCCATCGGGTTTGACGTGGTGGTGTCCGGCGCGCTGCTCGGCAGCGGGCTCGATACCGGCTTCGTCATGACGCTGCTGTTCACGCTCGGTATTTTCTCGATCTATTCCTGGTTCATCGTCGCCGGTGCGATCTCCCTGCGCGCCGCCTCGTTGCTCGGCGCCGTCATCATCGCCATCGGCGTGTTCGCCGGCATCGGCATTCACTACTACCACGCCTACAAGACCAGGCAGGCGATCGAGATACTGACCGGCTTCGAGCTCTCGCTGGTCTCGAGCGCGCATGCCGCCGAGGCCGACACGCTGAGCGCCAGCGACGATTACGGCAACGAGGTCATGGTAACGCGCCGTCCCTTCGCCGCGCGGTCGCCTGCCGGCGAGACGCCGTTTACGCGAATGGAGGCGTGGAAGATCGGCATCGACCAGCCGATTGAGTTCTCCATGGCCGACATGTGGCCGCCGTTTTGGGAAGGACGCAGCCTGTCGGCCGGCGACATAGACGGCGACGGCGACAGCGATCTGGTCGTCGCTTCGACGGTGAAGGGCCTCTATTTCTACCTGAACGACGGAACGGGTAAGTTTACCGCAACCCGGTTCCCGATTGGAAAGCTCGCCGAGATGCCGATCTTCAACGCGGTGCTGGTCGACATCGACAATGACGGCTGGCTCGACCTGTTCCTGACCAGCTATCACCAGGGCAACCACATTCTGAGGAATCTCGGCGGCCGCTTCGACGTCGCCAATCTCGAACCGGTCGCCAACCGGGACGACGCAGTGCTGACGCTCGCCGCCAGCTTCGGCGATGTCGACCGCGACGGCGATCTCGACGTGGCGCTCGGCAACTGGGCCGCCGGCTGGTATCGGCGCGTGCCGGGCGAGGAATCGCGCAATCGCATCATTTTCAACGACAACGGCACGCTCGACGGATCGAACTTTCGCGAGCTTCCGGGCCTGCCCGGCGAAACTCTGACCATGCTGATCTCCGATATCGACGTCGACGGGGACGCCGATCTGCTGGTGGGCAACGATTTCGAGATCCCGGACATGTTCTACCGCGGCGACGGCAAGGGCGGCTTCGAGCTCATCCGGCGGACCGACGGCGTCATTCCGGCGACCACGACCACGACGATGAGCGTGAAGACGGCCGACCTGCACAATGATGGCTCGCCGGAAATCTATCTTGCCCAGATCGCCGGCCGCTCCTCCGGCGTATCGAAGAAGCTCAAGATGCGACCGCTGGAATTCTACTGCGACGGGATCGAGCGCGAGGTCGATCGGGCTGTGTGCGAGAAGAACATGCAGATCAAGACCTGGTACAAGTCAGGCAACAATTTCGATCCGACCTTTGCCTCCGAATGCGAGAAACTGGATGGCGCCTATCGCGACGAATGCAAGGGTATGCTGGTCAAGGATCTCGCCATCCAGAACAACGATCCGTCGCTGTGCGAACTGATCCCGGCGGGCCAGGTGAAGCCGCGACAGTTCTGCGATATCCACTTCCGCCCGTTCCGCGCGCCCACCGAAGCCGAACTGGAGGAGAACATCCACCAGATCAAGCGGCGCAACGTGCTGCTGTCGCGCAAGGTTGACGGAACCTACGAAGACCTCGCCCAGGCGCAGGGGCTGGAGGTTGGCGGTTGGAGCTGGGACGTGAAGGTCGCCGACCTCGACAATGACGGCTGGCAGGACATCTATATCGTCAACGGAACCTGGGTGCCCAACGAGGTCAGCCCGTCGAACCTGTTCTTCCACAACAACGGCGATGGCACGTTTTCCGAGCAGTCCGGCGCCTTTGGGCTGGAAGATTACCTGATCACGGCTGCCGCGACGACGATCGACATCGAAAACGATGGCGATCTCGACGTGATCACCATGCCGGTCAACGGCCCGGCCAAGGTGTTCGTCAACAATGCAGCGTCCGGCAATTCGATCGGGTTCGAGTTCCGCGACCGCATCGGCAACCATTTCGGCGTCGGCAACCGTATCGAGATCGCAAGCGGCGGCGGCACGCAGATGCGCGAATTGCAGACCGGCGGCGGCTTCATGTCGTTTGACGCGCCGGTCGCATATTTCGGTCTCGGCGATGCGCAATCGATCGACAGTGCCACGATCCACTGGGCCAATGGGGGCACGACGCGGATCGAAGGCGGGCTGACGGCCGGCGCGGTCTATCGCGTCGAACGTCACGCAAGGCCGGAGAGCCAGAGCAACTGAACGAGACGGACCCGGCGAACGGCACGGACCCGTCCGCGCCGTATCGAAGCCGGCCACGCGAAAATCGGGATATTGTGAATGAACAGCCGCGCCTTTTCCACCGCCGCCGCCCTCGCCGCCCTGCTGGCCGGGGCGTCATGCCTGCCGGTATTCGCCCAGGAGAACGCGAAGGCGGTGGAGATGCGCGACTCGGAAGCCGCCTACACGAAAGGCGATTTCAAGACGGCGATCGCGGTGCTGAAGATCCTCGCGGCCGAGGGCGATGCGCTAGCGCAGTACCGCCTCGGCCACATGCTGGCAGAGGGCAAGGGCGATGAAAAAAACCTGCCGCTTGCCGCCGAATGGCTGCAAAAGTCAGCAGATCAGGGCAATCACGAGGCGCTGACATTGCTGGGGCGGATGTATCTTGAGGGTGCCGGCGTTAAGCAGGACCAGAAGAAGGCCGCTACGCTGCTGACACGCGGGGCCGAACTCGGCAATCACCAGGCGCAGTTCTACATCGGCAAGATGTACCGCGGCGGCATCGGCGTCGAGAAGAACCCGGCCGCTGCCGTACCCTGGCTATTGTCGGCGGCGCGCGAGGAGGTCGTGCAGGCACAGTACGAGTTGGGAACCATCTACGCCACCGGCGACGGAGCGACCAAGGATCTGGCGGCGGCCGAAACCTGGTTCCTGCGCGCCGCCGGAAACGGTTTCATTCCCGCGCAATACACGCTCGCCGCCAACTACGCCCAAGGCAACGGCTTTGCCCGGGACTTGGGCAAGGCCGTCGAATGGTACGAGAAAGCCGCCGAAGGCGGGCTCGTCAAAGCGCAGCGCGAACTGGGCGGGCTCTACCTGACCGGCATCGACGACAAACCCGACTACGAAAAAGCCCGGAAATGGCTGACGACGGCCGCCGACAACGACGATCCCATTGCACAAACCAATCTCGCCTTCATGTTTGCTTCCGGCACCGGGGTCGGCAAGGACGACGCGGTCGCGGCCAAATGGTACGAAAAAGCGGCACAAAGCGGCTATATCCGCGCCCAGACAGCGCTCGCGCTTTTCTACGAAACCGGGCGCGGCGTCACAAAAGACAACGACAAGGCGGCTGATTGGTACCGTGCTGCCGCGGCCGCCGGCGACGAGGCGGCCGCCGCACGTCTCGGCGCCATGCTGGTCGACGGCCGCGTCGACCCGGCCACCGACGAGAATGCGTCACGCTGGATTGCCGATGCCGCCGGAAACGGACTGCAGACAGGCTATGACTGGCTTGAGACAGCGGCAGGGGAAGGCAGGCACGAGGCGCAGTTCCACCTTGCCCGGCTGCTCGTCGCCGGCAAGGGCGTCGATGCCGATGTCGGGCGCGCGGTGAACCTTCTGGAAACCGCCGCCGATGGCGGCGTTTCCGGTGCACAGCTGGCGCTCGCCAAACGTTATGCCACCGGCGACGGCGTGACGCAGAACTATGTGACGGCGCACAAATGGGCCAATCTGGCGGCGATCAGAGGTGGCCGGGAAGCGATCAAGATGCGTGAGACCTTCGCCAAGCTCATGACCCCCGACCAAGTTGCCGAGGCGCAGAAACAGGCCCGGGAATGGGTTTCCCGTGTCAGGAAATCCGAATGAGCCTGCGGCCGGCCGCGCTTGCGGCAATAGCGCTTGCATGTGCCTTGGCGATTGCCCGGGCCGGTACGGCGAAGGCCGGCGACCTCGAGGATGCGATCACCGCCCTGCGGTCGGGCGACATGACGACGGCCATCGTCCTGCTGAAGCCGCTTGCCGAGGATGGCGTCGCCGAGGCGCAGTACCGCCTCGGCGCGATCTATCGCAACGGCGTCGGCGTGCCGCAGGAATTCACCGCCGCCTCCAGTTGGTTCAAACTGGCCGCCGAAAGCGGCTATGCCGATGCGCAAAACGAGCTTGGCCGGATGTATTCGACCGGCCTTGGTGTTTCCCAGGACGGGGCGCGGGCGATCGAATGGCTGACCAAGGCGGCCCAACAGGGCAAGCCGACCCATCAGTTCGACCTGGCGAGCGCGCTCGAGGCCGGCGTTTCCGGCGATTCCGATCCAGCGGCGGCCGCCGCCTGGTACGCCAAGGCGCATGGGCAGGGTCTCGTCGAGGCTACCGCCAGTCTCGGCCTGCTCTATTTCGAGGGGCGCGGCGTCGAGGCAGATCCGGCCAGGGCGCTCGAATTGCTGACCGAGGCGGCCGAAAAGGGTCATGCCCGCGCACAGAACAATGTCGGCCTTATCTATGCCCGCGGCCGGGGCGTCCCCCAGGACTACGAGGCAGCGGCCAAATGGTTCGCCCTCGCCGCCAAACAGGGCCTCGGCAAGGCGATGACCAATCTCGGCGTCATGTACGAAAACGGTTTCGGCGTGCCGCAGGACGAAGCCAGGGCGACCGAACTCTACCGCCAGGGCGGCCGTTCGGGTGCCAACGATGCCAAGACAACAGTTCAGGGAACCGGTTTCCTCTACGATCCGCGGCTGTTTCCGATAAATCCCGAAGCAGCCGACGCCGCGGCGATGCTGCCGGCGGCAGGACGCGGCGATCCGGTCGCCATGTTCCTGCTCGGCTACCTCTATTCCGGCGGCGGCAAGACCGCGCCCGATTATGCCCGGGCGGCGGAATGGTATCGCAAATCCGCCGACAGCGGCCTGCCGGCGGCGATGGCCAATCTCGGCCTGCTCTACGTTCGCGGACTGGGCGTGCCCCAGGACTATGTCTACGGCTATATGTGGATAAGCCTTGCGGCGGCGGCCGGCCTCGTCGAGGCGATCGAGGTCCGTGACGCGGTCGCCGCGAGCCTCAGCGCCGATCAGTTGAACGAAGCCCAGAAACTTGCCCTGCAGCAATGGCCGCCGGTCGAAAACTGATGTAAGCGGCGGACAAACCGCATTGTCAGGAACCGCGCCGAAGATGAACTCGCCAATCGACGCCGACCGCAGCCGTTCGTTCCGGTCCATCGCGCCGCAATGACCGGTATCGCCGCACCGGCCGCGATCGCCTTGATCGCTAGCGCGCTGCTGCTGGCGGTAATCGAGCGGGCGCTGCCGCCGGGCTTCCTGGCCGCGAAATCCAATCCGCGGTCCAATCACGACGCGCCGGCACGCCAGATCGGCGGCCTGGCGGTCATTCCCGCGACGCTCGCCGCTCTTCTGTGGGGCGGCGGCGGTTCGATCGCGGCCACGACGGCGCTGTGGCTCGCCGCCGGCACGCTCATCCTGTTTGTCGCCGGCGCCGTCGACGACGCCGGCGATCTTTCGGCCGCCGCGAAGACCGTGCCGCAGGTCGCCGCGGCCACTCTCACCGCCTATGGCATGGCGCCGCACGACCTGCCCCCGTTGGCGTTGCTGCCTGCGTTTGCAGGCAGCGTCTTGCTGGTGGTGGCGCTGGTCTGGGCGGTCAACCTCGTCAACTTCATGGACGGGCTGGACTGGATGGTGGTCGCCGGCATCGGCGTGCCCGCCGCCATCATCGGTCTTTCAGGCCTGGCCAACCTTGTCGACCAGACGCCGGCCGTCGTCCTGGCAGCCATCCTAGCCGCGGCGCTCGTTCCCTTCGCCGTCGCCAACCGGCCGCCGGCGCGCATCTTCCTTGGCGACAGCGGCAGCCTGGCGATCGGCCTCGTCGCCGGCGTGATCGTGCTTGGCCTCGCCGCACACCACTCGATCTTCGTCGGGCTTCTGCCCTTTGCCTATTTCATTGTCGATTCTGGCGCGACGCTGGTTCAACGGACGCTGAAGCGAAAGAACATCTTTGCCGCCCATTCCGAACACGCCTACCAGATCGCAAAGCGGGCCGGCCGGCCGACGCTCGAAGTCTCGCTGCGTGTGGCCGGCGTCTCCGGCCTGACCGCCGTCCTGGCCGTTCTCGCGCTCACGGGTGCCCTGCCCCCGATCGCCGCATTCGGACTGGGCTATGTCGCCGCCATTTTGCTGTTTCTCGTCATGCGGCGCGGTCGGTAACCGGGCTGTTTTCCGCCATGTATCGCGCTATCGCGCCGGCATGGGTCTCGGTCACCGGCCGGTGCAGCCGCTGCTGCACGTCGCATACCGTCGCCAACGGATCGGAGACAAGATCGTCGAACCTGACTTCGATGCGACTATCCGCCGGCAGAAGCGGCCAGTCGCGCTCGATGCGCTGCCGCATCCGTTCGTGGGTTTCGTCGACCAGGCCAGGAATCGTCCGCGGGTCGTGACGCTGCAATGCGAGCATCGGCCAAAGGCGCTCAAAAAGCCGCCGCATCGAGGTAATCACGTCGGCCCGGTTGCGCTTCAGCAGGATGAAGCGGGCGTTTGGATAGGTCTCGTGCAGCGGGCCGAGACGCGCCGCGTGCGCCGGGTTCTTGACCAGCGGCGTACGTCCGGGATTGAGCAGCGCCAGCTTGCGGATGAATCCGTGTTGGACCTCACACCAACGGGCGACTTCCCCGGCTGTCAGCCCGTCGAAGAACACTTCGCGCGCTATCGTTTCCTGCGCGCAGGACGGGAAGTAGAGCGCGTTGAAGAACGATGGCTGACCGAGCGCGGCCAACGCCATCTCGTCTTCCTGGGGCGAGTTCCGGCGCAACGGCACCCGCACCCCGTCCATCGGGCGCGTCTCTGGAAACAACAGGGGCAGCCAGCGGCGCGACAGCCTTTCCAGGGGACTCGGAAAGAAATCGTGCGGACTTACCGCCTCGACCAGCGTCGGAAAGAAGAAATCCTCGTCGAAGCTCATAAGGTTTGCAAACAGGGTCGTGCCGCTGCGCCAGTGACCGAGGACGAAAACCGGGTCCGGCATCGGCGCAGCCCCGACGGCCCGCCGGCGGGCGCGACGGATCTCCAGTTCGCAGGAGAGATAACGCAGACCATGGCTGGCGGCCATCACAGCCACGGCGGGGGTGGCGGCCGGCGCGACACCGCCGTGGGCTGCAAGCAAGCGCATGGCGGTGGCAAAACGCGATCCGGCCAGCGGGTGGATCAGCCGCATCGGCTACAAGGTCCTTTGGTAGATTCGGTGTCTCCGCGTTAATGTCGCGCCGGTGCGGTCGAGCATATTCCTGATCTCGCTGCGATGGTCGAGCACCCAGCCCATGTCGAACTCCTCCAGCCGGTAGCGCGGCGCTCGCTGGAGAAAGGCGCGCAGGATCATGGCCGGCAGCAGTGGCCCGTGCGGTTTTTTTGATTCCGACGGGCGAACGCCGAACAATAGGATCCGCGCCGACCGATAGGGCTTGCGCGCCATGCGGGCCAGCAGCTTGATCCAGTTGAACGGCAGCAGCCTGCCGTCGAACTCACCGATGATCTCGAATAAATTCGGCAACAGCAATGCGGCGGCGACAGGTTTGCCGTCATGTTCGACAATGACGCCGCAATCGGCAACGAGCAGGTCGCGGGTCGCCTTCTCCAGCGCCCGGGCCTCGTCGCGGGAGACCGGCAGGAAGCCCCAATTGTCACGCCAGGCATCGTTGTAGATTTCCCGGATGATCTCCAGATCGTCGCCGAGCCGCTTCATGTCCAGCGGGCGCACGACCATGTTTTCGAAGGCCTCTTCCAGCGGCCGCTCCATTAGCCAGTCGACGAACGGCGCCTTGGTCGCCCGCCGGTAGGTGTAGCTGACGACATCCTTCACCTGACGAAAACCCGCCTGCTCGACATGTCCGGCAAGATAGTCCGGATGCCAGGGCAGCATGATCATGCCGCCCCTCGCCTGGCCCTCGACCAGAAGTCCCGTCTCACCGTTGATCGACAGCGCGAACGGTCCCTGGACGATGCTGCAACCCCTTTCGGCCAGCCAGCCGGCGGCTCGGCCGAGCAGTGCCGAGACGACCGCGCCATCATCGATGGCGTCGAGGCAGCCGAAATAACCGATCGTGGCGCCGGTGTCGGCGTCCCGCGCCGGCTTGAACGGCATCTGCGCCGAGATGCGCCCGACCGGTTCGCCTTCGCGCCGGGCGATCCACCATGCTACCTCGCCGGCTTTGAGGAACGGTGCGGCCGGCGGCGCGATCAACTGCCGGCGCTCATGGTCGAGCGGCGCTTCGAAACCGGTCATGCCTTTGTAGATCAGGCGCGGCAGGCGAATGAACGTGGTCATGTCGCGGCGCGATCCGGCCTCATCGATCTCGATGGCCGAAACCGCCGGCCGCCCTGGCTCCGGCCGCTCCTGCATCCTATTCCGCCGCGGGTCTCTGGGCTTGGGCGGCAATTTCCATTACAGCGCGGAAATCATCCTCCCGGTGAGCGGCGGAAATGAAGAACCTGAGGCGCGGCCTGCTTTTCGGCACCCCGACATGGATCACCGGCGGCACATAGATGCCCTGCGCCAGCAGAGCGTCACCCATCGCGAAGGCGGTGTGATAGTCCGGCAGATAGACAGGCACGACGGCGCGCCCCATCGCGGAACCCGTCTCAAGGCCCGATTTTCGACATAGGTCGAGGAAGCGCTGTGAATTGTACCGCAATCTGGCCACCCGTTCCGGCTCGGCCCTGAGCCGTTTCAGCGCCGCATGAGCCGAGGCGGTCGAGGCCGGCGGCGGGCCTACCGAATAGACAAAGCCGCCAAGCGAATAGCGCAGATACCAGACAACCTCCGGATCGGCGGCAACGAAACCGCCGGCCGAGACGAAGGTCTTCGACAAGGTGCCGATAAGCAGATCGATTTCGGTCGGATCCGTGCCGAAATGCTCGCTGACGCCCCTGCCCGTCGTCCCCAGCACGCCGACCGAATGGGCCTCGTCGACCATCAGCCAGCAGTCGTGGCGATGCTTCAGATCGATGATCGCCGGCAGATCCGGCACGTCGCCGTCCATGCTGTAGAGACCCTCGATCACGATCAGGCATTTGCGATGGTCGTATCTCGACGCCCTCAGGACCGCGGCCATGGCCTCGATGTCGTTGTGGGGAACCGAAACCGCGGTCGCGCCGCTTGCGGCGATGCCCATTAGCAGACTGTTGTGACACAACTCGTCATGGACGATCAGGTCGCGCTTGCCGATCAGGTGCGGAATAAGAGAATAGTTGGTCAGATAGCCGCTGATCAGGGTCAGCGCCGCGCCGGTTCCGAGGAAATCGGCGATATCCGCCTCGAAACGACGCTGCGCGGAACGTTCCCCGCCGACGAGACGCGAGGCGCCGACGCCGGGACCGTATGTGTCGAGCGCCTCGGCGGCCGCGGCTATGACGTCGGGATGGTCCGCCAGGCCCAGATAGTCGTAATGCGAAAAGCTGCGCCAGCGACCGCCGGCGGTTTCGATGTCCCGACGCAGCACGTCGACTTCCGCAAACCACGGCCCGCCATCCTTGGCGAGCGCGCTGCCCTCGAAACGGCCGCGATGCAGAACATAGTCGCGCAGACTGGTCTTCCGTCTATCCTGTACCACTATCGCCAAGCGCCTCCCCGATCGGCCGTCCAGACGACCCTGTCCCCGTGTGATCAAACCATCTGAGGGTCGATCAGCCAAGAAAAAACCGGCAACACGCCGTTTGCGGCCGGCATTCGACTGTATCGCATGTGCAACAGCGCTCGTGATTCGTTCCCGTCCCGTACCACCCCGCCTTGAAGGGTCGATATGTCCGGCACTAGTCTAGATCGAATATAAGGTAGGCTCCATATTCCGGGCGAGGGCAAACAGATGAAAAAGTTTCTTGTATCGCTGGCCGCTGCGACGGCTCTTGTTTCCGCTTCGCCCGCATCGGCCAACGATCAGCAGGCGGTCAACTGGTCGGGCTGGTATGCCGGTATATTCGCCAACTATTCCTCGGGCAACCTGAACGCCCATCCGATCCATTTCACCGCGCCGATCAACGATGACGGCGGCGTGTTCGGCCTGCTTGGCGGCTATCGCATGCAAACATCCAACGATGTCGTCTATGGCGTGCAGCTGAACGTTCCGGTCGTCGCCGGAAAGGGCTCATCGTTCACCTTTGCCGGCAACGAGACCGCGACAATGCGATTTGCGGCCATCGTCACCGGACAGGTCGGCCGCGCCTACGGGCCGTGGCTGCCGCTGGTCAGCTTCGGCGGCGGCTTCGTGAGCGTCAGGAGCACCAATGCCATCGGTGCGCCCACCAGCCAGACCGTGACCCACCCGGCCCTGACTGCGGGCCTCGGCGTCAACTACGCGGTGACCGAGAATGTCGCGGTCGGCGCGCGCTACAACTACACCAAGATCTTCCGCCGCGCGCATGTGACCACTTTCAACGCCGCGACCGACAATCGTTTCGGTGCCGAACTGCACAGTTTCGGCGCGGTTCTCGAGTTCAAGCTTCCCATCGGCAACTGATCGCGGCCACAAAAATTCGCGGTTATGCCGGCCGGTACCGCCATGGATCACCACTTTTCGTGACCGGCGCTGTTTGTGTTCCGTGCGGAAAATCTTGCCTCAACCGATCGGCAATAAAGAACAGGTTTCCGCAATTCGGCTGAATTTGTTCCACAAGGTGTTCCTATTCAGCCGTGACTGGTGTTAAACCCCGGCCCGTTCGGGGAATCGCACTATCGCCGTGCGCTTGAACCGGTCCCTAAATCTCGACCGATCCCGACACAACGGAGACTGACAACTTGCTCGCATCGGGTTCCCATTTGCGCCGGCTTGAAGCCGAGGCCATCCATATTTTCCGCGAGGTTGCGGCATCGTTCTCCAAGCCAGTGATGCTCTACTCGATCGGCAAGGATTCCTCGGTGATGCTGCGCCTGGCGATGAAGGCCTTCCATCCGGCCAAACCGCCCTTCCCGTTCCTGCATGTCGACACGACGTGGAAGTTCCGTGAGATGATCGAGTTTCGCGACCGCATGGCGGCCGAGCTCGGGTTCGATCTTCTGGTGCATATCAACGAGGACGGCGTGCGCGACGGCATCAATCCGTTCGACCACGGCTCCAACACCCATACCCACATCATGAAGACAGTGGCGCTGCGCCAGGCGCTCGACAAATACGGATTCGACGCCGCCTTTGGCGGGGCGCGGCGCGACGAGGAAAAATCACGTGCCAAGGAGCGCATCTTTTCCTTCCGCGACGCCAATCATGGCTGGGATCCGAAAAACCAGCGGCCGGAAATGTGGAAAATCTATAATACCCGCGTCGGCGCCGGTGAATCGATCCGGGTGTTCCCGCTGTCCAACTGGACCGAGCTCGACATCTGGCAATACATCATGCTGGAGGATATCCCGATCGTACCGCTCTATTTCGCCGAGAAACGGCCGGTGGTGGAGCGCGACGGCATGCTGGTGCTTAAGGACGACGACCGCATGCAACTGCGCGATGGCGAGAAGGCCGTGGAACGCATGGTGCGTTTCAGGACGCTCGGCTGCTATCCGCTGACCGGGGCGATCGAGTCGGGCGCCAACACGCTGGAAGCGATCGTCAGCGAGATGCTGACCGCGCGCACGTCGGAGCGCCAAGGCCGCCTGATCGACCGCGACGAGGCGGGTTCCATGGAGAAGAAGAAACGCGAGGGGTATTTTTGACGATGGCTCATCGCGACATCAAGACCGCCGGCGAGGACATCCGCCGGTTTCTGGCCGAACAGGAAGAGAAGACCACGCTGCGCTTTCTTACCTGCGGCTCCGTCGACGACGGCAAATCGACCCTGATCGGGCGGTTGCTCTACGACACGAAGCTCATCTTCGAGGACCAACTCAGCCAGTTGGAATCCGATTCCAGAAAGCACGGAACCACAGGTGACGAGATCGACCTCGCCCTGCTTGTCGACGGGCTGGAAGCCGAGCGCGAGCAGGGTATCACGATCGATGTCGCCTATCGCTTCTTTGCCACGCCGGCGCGCCGCTTCATCGTTGCCGATACGCCCGGCCACGAGCAGTATACGCGCAATATGGCAACCGGCGCATCCACGGCCGAGCTTGCCGTTGTGCTGGTCGATGCACGCCAGGGCGTGCTGCAGCAGACACGGCGCCACTCGTATATCGCATCGCTGCTCGGCATCCGTCATGTCGTGCTGGCGGTCAACAAGATCGATCTGGTCGATTTCTCGCGCCAGCGCTTCGAGGAGATCGAGAGCGCCTATCGCGAATTTGCCGACGGCCTCGGTTTCGAAACGATCGTCGCTATTCCGCTGTCGGCGCGCCATGGCGACAACGTCACATCGAGATCGGCCCGCACCGACTGGTATAACGGCCCGACCCTGCTCGCCCATCTGGAAACCGTCGACGTTTCCCATGGTGACGACGACCAGCCCTTCCGGCTGCCGGTCCAGTATGTCAGCCGGCCGAACGCCGATTTCCGCGGCTTTTCGGGAACAATCGCATCGGGCGCCGTGACGAAGGGCGACAAGGTCGTCGTCGCCAAATCGGGCAAGCAGACCGGAATCAGCCGTATCATCGCCCATGGCGAGGAGGCCGATCAGGCCGAAGCCGGCGACGCGGTGATCCTGGTGCTCGACGACGAGATCGAGGTGTCGCGCGGCAACATGCTGGTGGCGCCGGAGCACCGCCCGCATGTCGCCGATCAGTTCATGGCCAATATCGTCTGGTTCGACGAGCATGCGCTGCTGCCCGGACGGTCCTACCGGTTGAGGACGGAATGCGACCAGATCAACGCGACGGTCACCGACCTGAAGTTCCGCATCGACGTGAACACCTTTGCCCATGACGCGGCGAAGTCGCTCGAGATGAACGAGATCGGCGTCTGCAACATCTCCACGCAGGCGCCCGTCGTG
This sequence comes from Rhizobiaceae bacterium, assembly GCA_041397625.1. GTDB lineage: Bacteria > Pseudomonadota > Alphaproteobacteria > Rhizobiales > Rhizobiaceae > JAWKWH01. The sequence goes on along the minus strand of JAWKWH010000001.1, from coordinate 1,083,796 downwards.
TTCGACGAATATGGGGCCAACCGGGCCACCGGCGCCTTCATACTGATCGACCGCATCACCAATGTGACCGCCGGCGCCGGCATGATCCAGCATCCGCTAAGGCGCGCTTCCAACGTGCACTGGCAGGCGCTCGACGTCGACAAGGATGCGCGCTCCGAGATCAAGCACCAGAAGCCGGTGGTGCTGTGGTTCACCGGCCTGTCGGGCTCGGGCAAGTCGACGATCGCCAACCTCTTGGAAAAGAAGCTGCATGTCAGCGGCCGCCACACCACCATTCTCGACGGCGACAATGTGCGCCACGGCCTCAACCGCGACCTCGGCTTCACCGAGGAAGACCGGGTGGAGAACATACGTCGCGTCGGCGAGGTGTCGAAGCTGATGGTCGAAGCCGGGTTGATCGCCATCGTATCGTTCATCTCGCCCTTCCGGGCCGAGCGTCGGATGGTGCGCGAGATGCTCGGCGACAACGAGTTCGTCGAGGTGTTTGTCGACACGCCCTTCGAGGAATGCGTCAGGCGCGATCCCAAGGGACTCTATGCGCGGGCGCTGAAGGGCGAGATCAGGAACTTTACCGGCGTCGATTCGCCCTACGAGATCCCCGAGCGCGCCGACGTGCACCTGAAAACCGCGAACCGCCCGCCGGAGGATCTTGCAGACGAACTCGAACAATGGCTGAAACAGCGCGGCTATTGCTGATGCAGCCGGGGTTACGGATGGACGATGAGGCAATCCGGGCGCTGTTCGAGCGCCTGGCGCTTGCGGCGGGTGTCGAGATCATGGCGGTGCGCGCGGCCGGCTATGACGTGGAGAAGAAGGCGGACAGTTCGCCGGTCACCGAGGCCGACACCCGCGCCGAAGCCGTCATACTCGGCGGCCTGGAGCGCGAACTTGCCGGTGTACCGCATGTCGGCGAGGAAGAGATCTCCGCCGGCCGCATCCCCGAGGATCTCGGCGGCGCCTTCGTGTTGGTCGATCCGCTCGACGGTACGCGCGAATTCGTCTCCGGACGCGACGAGTTCACGGTCAATATCGCGCTGGTGCGCGATTGCGTGCCCGAGATCGGCGTCGTCTATGCGCCGGCGCGCGGTGTCGCCTGGTCGGGCCGGCCCGGCCGCGCGGAACGATTTACCGTATCAACCGAAGGTGCGATCGAAGGCAGGCGGCCGATTACCGTCTGCGGACCGGAAAACGGCCGGCCGCGCATCGTCGCCAGCCGGTCGCACCGCACGCCGGAAACCGACGACTTCATCGCCCGCCATCCCGGCGCTGAGATCGTCTCGGTGGGCTCGTCGCTGAAATTCTGCCTGCTTGCCGAGGGACTGGCCGATCTCTATCCGCGCTTCGGCCGCACGATGGAATGGGATACGGCGGCGGGCGATGCGGTGCTGCGCGCCGCCGGCGGCAAGACCTGTCTGGTCGACGGGGCGCCGCTCACCTACGGCAAGCGCGACCAGAAGGACGACAGCGACTTCGCCAATCCCTGGTTCATCAGCCGGGTCGACTGAGGCCGGGCGATACAGCCCAAACCTCATTCCGCGTCGGGCTGGTTGGCCGGCGCCGCGTCGATGAAGGGCTGCAGCTTCATACAGGCGGCATGGATGCGGTTGATCACCGGATACGGCGCCATGTCGACGTTGAAGCGGCCATTGTTGGCTACCTGCGCGACGAGGCAGATGTCGGCGAGGCCCGGTGCGTCGCCGTGGCAGAACCGGCCCGTCTGCGGGCTCTCAGCAAGCAGCGTCTCCAGCGGTGCGAACGCCTCGGCGACCCAGTGGCGAAACCAGTCGGCGACGGCGGCATCGTCAGCGCCGAAACGGCTGCGCAGGGCGTTGAGCACGCGCAGATTGTTGACCGGATGGATGTCGCAGCCGATCATCTGCGCCAACATGCGCACGCGGGCGCGCCCGTGCGGGTCCGCCGGCAACAGCGGCGGCTGCGGCGTCATTTCGTCGATGAATTCGAGGATGGCGAGCGACTGGCTCAGGACCGTGCCGTCGCTCCAGACGATGGACGGCACAAGCCCTTGCGGATTGACGGCGAGGAACGCCTCGGCACGGTGCCCGCCATGGCGCAGGTGATGGGCGACGTAATCATAGTCCAGCCCCTTCATGGCCAGTGCGATGCGCACGCGATAGGAGGTCGAGGAGCGGAAATAGTTATGGAGCGTGATGGCGGGCATGCAACCGGTCTCCGGGGAAGGCAAAACTTGGCGAAACCCTTATGCAAGCGCCGCTTGCGGGTCAATCGCGGTTTCGGGACGGCTCGACGGCACAAACCATTGAAAATCACCGACCAAACGATAGCACCGGCTTGCGGGAATATGATATGCGGTGGTCGATATTCTCAACTCGCGCAGGTGCAGATGATCAGTTGGCTATTGGCCGGAATTGCCGATTTCAGGGCAGCCATCGACAAGCGAAACGTTTGGCTGGCGCTTGCCATCGAGGACATCGGCGATCAGCACAGGCACACCTATCTCGGGCCGCTTTGGCTGTTGATCAACTATCTGGCATTTACCGGAACGTTCGTCATCATCTTCGGGCGCTCCTTCCCGATACCGAACTTCGCCATCTATGTGGCGGTCGGCCTGTTCGTCTGGCTTTACATTTCGGAGGTCATCACCCTCAGCATATCGCTCTTTGCGCGCGAGGAAGGCTTCATCAAGGGCACCACGCTGCCGCTTGCGGTCTATGTTATGCGCTTGACCATGCAATCGCTGATACGCGCCGGATACGCCGCTTCCGGCTGTGTGGTTATCGTGCTTTTCGCCGGCAATCCGATCGAGGCGGTCTGGCTCTGGTCGCTCGTCGCCCTGCTGCTCATCTTCGCGGTCACGCCGGCCGCCATCACTCTCCTGGCCGTGGCGGGCGCCTATTTTCCCGACCTGCAGTTCGTCGTCGCCAACGTCATGCGCGTCGGCATGTTCCTGACACCCATTTTCTGGATCGGCGACAACAGCGGCGGCATGCGGCAGGCCATCTATCAGTGGAACCCGTTCACCTACTTTCTGGAGATCGTGCGAGCACCGGTCTATGCCGGTGCGATCCCTCTTGACGCCTACGCCGTCGCGCTGCCGATCTGCATCGTCACATGGATTGCGGCGCTCATGAGCCTGGGTTTCTCCCGCCATCGCCTCGTGTTTGTCCTGTAATGGTTTCGATCGACGTCGACAATCTCGGCCTTGTTTACGGCGTGCGCCGCAAACTCACGCTCAAGCGTAACCGGTTGCCATCGGCAGCCGGCCCCGGCGGCAGGATCGGTGGATCGGGTCGAAACCGTTACGTCACGGCACTTGACGGCGTCAGTTTCTCCCTGAAGGCGGGAGACCGGCTCGGCCTGGTCGGGTCGAACGGCGCGGGCAAGACAACGCTCCTGAAAGTCCTTTACGGCATCTATCGGCCGACGTCGGGAAGCATTTCGATCAACGGTCGCGTCGATGCGCTGTTCAACGTCAGTCTCGGCTTCCGCCGCGAAGCCACCGGCCGGCGCAACATCCTTTTGCGCGGCCTTATCAACGGCAGAAGCAGGCGCGAAATGGAGGCGCGCATGGAGGAGATCATCGCTTTCTCAGAACTCGGCGACTTCATCGACATGCCGATGAGCGCCTACAGCCAGGGCATGGCGGCCCGGCTGGCGTTTTCGGTCGCCACGACGCTCGAACCGGAAATCCTGTTGATGGACGAATGGATCGGCGCGGGCGACGCCCGCTTTCAGCAGAAGGCACGGGAGCGAATGAACGAACTCACGGCGACGGCGGGGATAGTCGTGCTCGCCAGCCACAACGAGCAGCTGATCAGCCGCGTATGCAACAAGATCCTGGCGCTGGAAGGCGGCAGCGTTTCGTATTTCGGCAGCAAGAATTCCTATTTCGATACCAAGTAGAGCGCGGCGGCGCCGATTCGCGAAATCGGCGCCATCACGATCGGCGGCGCTATTTCCGCTCGTATGTCGAACTCGGATAGCCGCCCTTCATCGGTATGTGCAAACGCCCGCCTTCGAGCTCGGCTGCAGACAGCTGTTCGGCCGGATTTGACAGGTCGATGGGCAGTTTCACGAGCGGTCCGGCACATTCGCGCTGACCGACGACGATCGACGCGGGATCGTCGAGTTTACCGCCAAACTGGTTACATCCGTCGAAACCGGCAATCATGTTGCCGTCGATTGTGAACTGCGGAACGTTGTCGGCGGGCGCGACCGCCTTTCCGTCCACGCTCACCAGATGCCAGGTTCCATCCATGTCGGCAGCCTCGATTGAAACGCATGCGCTCAGGAACACTGCCAACGCAACCGGTACGACCGCCGCGATGTGCGATTTCATGATTTCACTCCCGGTTTCGCCGACATGGTGTTCCGCGCCGCGACGATGCCTTTATACGCCGCGTGGCGGCCGCAGCTCGCTTGGTCTACCAACCGGAAGAATATGGCGATCCGGTGTCGGAGCTCCGGCATCGTCCGGCGCATGGCGCAGCGCGGCGCTTCGGCACCAGCCGGCCTTGCGTTTGCCGGCGCGGTTCGGGTCCGACAAACGCCGGGTCTCGGAAATTCCAGTTCAGCCGCTTCGTGCGGTCGGCCGTTCCGCTGCGGGAACGAAGGGGAAAACGAGGTTCATACTGGCCCTGATCTTTATCCATGATTTATTTACGTATATTGTACTCATAAATACCCTTCTAGATTGATATATGTTTTGATTTGCAAATTTTTTTCTTGTTCTCCTTGTATTCGGGCACCGTGCTTTTTCCAACGATGCTTGCATTCGGCGACACGTCGCCCTAAGATTCCCCGACCCCAAATCAGCCGTTCAATTGGAGGCAGGACATGAAGAAAGCCGTATTCAAGACTTCACTGGCGGTGGCATCGATCCTCGGTGCAACGATTGCGGGGACGACGCTCGCAAGCGCGCAGCTCGGCAATGGCACGCCGCCAATCGACAATGGGCCTGACAAGGGAGAATTGTCGGTCGCGGCTGATCCCGACGGTTTCACTCCGTTTGCCGTAAATACCGGCCCCGGCCTTAGTCGGCTGCCATTGACCACGGAAGAGGCCGTTCCAATCGGCGAATCGCGTGAGGCTGTGCCGGATTTGGGAAAATCCGGAAGCTCCAAAGACTCCCTTTATGAAAAGGAAGCTGTCGGCACGCACGCAACTCAATGGCCCTATGCGACGGCCCGCGTTGCGATAACTGGAATACCGGGACCTGGTACCGGCACCCTTGCGGTTCCTGTAACAAGTAAGCCTTTTCGCTTGACCGGCAAGTTGTGGATGCGATTTGGCTCCAGCTGGTTTGTATGCACGGCATCGCTGATCAAACGCGGAGTGCTGATCACGGCCGCCCATTGCGTGCACAATTACGGGCAGCAGGGTAACGGCTGGGCGGATGAGGTTCGTTGGTATCCAGCCAACTTCGGGCCATCAGGCCCCGGCAATGCGGGCGGCCCATGGGGATATTACAACGGCCGCCAGTGGCGGATTCTGTTTCCGTATTGGAATGGAACCGATACTTGCCAAGCTGGATCGATCGGCGTTGTGTGCAACAATGATATCGCTACGGTCGTTCTTTATGCGAAAGGTGGAAAACTCCCGGGAGAGACGCTGGGAGGTTGGTATGGATATGGTTGGAACGGTTACAGCTTCCCGACATCGCCCGCCTTTGGCAACAATAGGGTCGCCGCTATCACTCAACTTGGTTATCCGTCGGCGTTTGATTTGGGCAGACAGATGCAGAGGAATGATTCCTTCGGCAAGCTGATTGTCGCACAGGGCGCGAATGGCAAGACCCTTTTGAATACCCAGTTGGGCTCCTCGCTGACCGGCGGCTCGAGCGGCGGCCCCTGGCTCGTCAATTTCGGAACCAGAACGAATATCACGGACACCAGTTCGGCCACCCGGGGGAGCGCAAACTCGTCGAACATTGTGGTAGGCGTGACCAGCTGGGGCTACACAAATATCAACAGCAATGTCCAGGGCGCATCATGGTTCGGTCAGAATGCCGAATATCCCAATGCAAACTATGGCGGCCGCGGCGCTGGCAACATCGGCGCATTGATGATGGGAACATGCAATGCATTCCCCGCCCACTGTTGACGCCACACAGTAGAGTTTTTGTTCCAAACTATGCCCCACATTAGCTATGTGGGGCATAGTTTTTATGTAGCCACACGGTATTTCGCTACGAATGCCATTACTGAGGCATGCTTCTTTTGAAACGTGCCGGAGAACATACGAGATCCAGCTATTTCCACTCTACTAACCTGAGCGCTAGGAGAATGAACGCTTTCAATCGCTCTAGAGGCATATTGGAGTAATTTATTGCACTACAATTCTCTCGACGGTCTCCGGGGGCTCGCCGCTTACACCGTTGTTCTCAGCCATTTTTCCAATGAAACAATGATCTTAGGAGGCCTACTTGGATTTGGCGCTGGCCAAGTGGGCGTAATGTTGTTTTTCTGCCTTTCCGGCTTTCTGATGAGTCGCCTGTACATTCCCAAACCACCCAACGCCAGTAATATTACGACTTACTTTCGGTCAAGATTCGCCCGAGTTGTTCCACTATTTCTATTTGTTGTTTTGTTTTCTTTTACTTTCCGGCAATTGCTTGGCTTCCGGATAAATTTATATGATATTAACTACACCAACATCATTGAGCACGTATTATTTATAGATGGAACTAGCATCCTTTGGACTGTACCGGTTGAAGTTCAGTTCTACCTGATATTTCCGCTATTATGGATTCTTTATTCAAAAATTAATCAGGTAATAATAATACTTCTACTTCTTTGCATTTCCATTATTGCTGCTTTCGGATTTCCGCGCACTCCCGAACTAATCGGCGTCTCCCCGTTTTTCCTTTTAGGAATTATTGTTTCTTTTCTCCCAAAACCAAATTCTCGTACTTTAAACATACTTTTTGTTGCCGCGTTAGCTTTATATGTATTTTGCCTTCCGAATGTGCGCCGAATATCGGGGCTCGCTGTAGGCCAACTCTGGGAATCACCAGTCTACCTAATCTTGATTCCGACACTCCTGGCAACGTGCCTGTTTGCCCCAATCGCGGACAAGATCTTGGGTAATCAGCCTGCGCGGTTTTTGGGGACAATCTCCTACTCTGTTTATCTGTGGCACTTTCCAATACTGCACTCGTTAAAGAATACAAGAATTGCAGATAATGTTTTCATTTTTTTTCTTATATATATATTGGCAACGATTATAGCGGGATGGGTTTCTTATATTATTTTAGAGAAACCAGTTCGCAATTATCTAAAAAGGTAATTCTTTATTTTTTTATAAAATACCTAATCTTGTAATTTTTTTCTATTTACACTGAATTGTATACATTATACTGCGGAACCAGTGCTGATTTAAGTATTTTTTCAACCTCAACCGGCACGTCCAGATCCTCTGTTTTGTTAACTTTTTTATTTGGATCGATATTCGCATACTCGAGTTTGCGGATTCCCAGGAAGTCGCTGACGCGCTCCATTTCACGATCAATGTCAGCCACGACATCTTCGAGACGGATGAGCAACAACTCATCGGGAGCGAGATTGCGACGCAGGCTATCCAAGATCAGATCGTATCGTGCGTGGGCTGAGCTTCCAGTTGCGAGGAATCGATGAACCTCATCAAGATTTCCGTCGATGAGCGCATCTCGCTTCCCGGCGGGCAACAACTCAAACTTCATGTGGGACCACAGTCTTCCAACTGGATCACGGAGCACGTAGATGACTTTCAGTTGCTCGCAGTGCTCTCGGACCGCTTGCCATCCTTCATCGCTAAGCAGGGAATTGTAGTTTGAAAACTCCGCGGCCCACCGATCACCCGCATCTGCGAATACCTGTTCAAACCAATCCGTGTTGATCGGATCGAATAAATATCGTTCCGCATACCACTGTACTATGGTGCGAAGCACATCCACGTTCCGAACATTTTCATATCGGTTCCGTAGTACCGATGCCAAGCGGTGACGACGGAACCCGTGTGTCAACACTGTGCCCGGGTCAATGAAATGCGGCACAACATCGTCTCTCGGTATCAACGGTTGCTGTAATTCACGCGAGAGTCCCTGTGTGTGGGCGAAGTAATGCAATTCCTTTTCAGGCGTGAAGTACAGTTCAGGATGGCGGTGTAATGTCAGGTAAAGAAAGGTGGTTCCGGCTTTCATTGCCCCGACGGACAGCAGTAGTTTTTTTACCGGCATGTATCCTCTCTCTTTTCCTCACTGCCATACTCAGCGGGTTCTTGGACTAAAGTGTGTAGGGTTCTCGAAAGCTGTTCTGCTTGCGCTTCAATTAATACCAATTCGGGCGATACTTTATTATTACCGCTCTTATTTTTTATCTTCTCGCTCACCGCCCTATACAGCTCCTCTGCGGTTGGCGGGAAGGACAGAACCCTGCCGTTGATCCCGTCGGCGATGTCCTCGGCCAGGCCGCCGGCATCCGACGCGATAACCCAAATCTGCCGGACAAGCGCCTCGCGGACGGTCAGTCCGAACGTTTCTTTCCAGTTGGACGGTGCGAGAAGAGCATCAAACCTTCGAAACGTGTCGTTGATTGTTTGACTGGTGTAGGCCGGTATCACTTCGAGGTTGAGATGTCCACCTGACCGCTCCAGATCTCTGCGCCATGATTGTCCGATGGCCGCGCCGCCGTCGACGGCAAGCAGGCGATAGCTTTCCCTCGGCAGCGCCGAGAACGCCTCGACGATGAGATCCCATCCCTTGATCGGGCCCGGCCCGCCGACAAATCCGAAAACGGTCGGTTCGCCATCGCCGCCGGCGCCTCGCCGGTCAGGAACGTAATCGTCGCCCGGCGGCGCTATCCCGTTCTTGTTAACCACGACCTTGGCCTCGGGCAGGCCGTTGGCGACCAGCATGTCACGGGTGAAGTCGCTGACGGCAAGGATGCGGTCGGCCTTCGCCAATTGCGCCTTCAGGTACTCGGCCCGGCGCTCGACACGGGCGCGCTGGCCGCTGCACACCGCACAGCGGGCGTAGTCTATCTTCCGCTGTCCGCAGTAATTTCCCTGTATGTCGATCATGAACTGCCGTTCGCATATCCACCAGAAGTCGTGAATCGTGACGGCGAACGGAAGTTGTCTTTCGACCAGCACATCGAGGAATTCCGCCCCTATGTCCTGGATGCAATGGACATGGACGACATCCGGACGGACATGATCCAGCACGCGCGCGAACGGATCGATGAAATCCCTGTTCCTGAACCGGGCCTCGTAGTCCTTGTCGCCATGGTACGGCAGGCCGATGTTGAAACCGTCGGACCCGAAACGTGTCCTGTACCTGACGATGCTGGCGGTCGGCAGGTCGGCAAAGCGGACGGCGAGGGAACAGACCTCCCAGCCGTGGTTTACCGACAGTTGCTCGGCCATCCGTTCGGCAACGACGGTGGCGCCGCCGAAGCTCTGCGGATCGAAATAGATGTTGACGACGAGTACGCGCACTACCCTTGCCCCAGGACATCGGCGTTGAACGGAGCGCCGATTTCCGGCCGATATGTTGTCGTCGAATAGCGGTCCAGAACAAGCTTCTTCGCATTCGCGGCAACGGCGTTGCGGCGCTCCGCGTCGGTTATGGCTTCGACCAGCGCATCGTGCCAGTTGCGGTCCCTGACCAGATATGCGGTTTTGCGATGCTCAAGCAGGGTTTCGTAGTCCCCGACAGCCGAAGCCACAACGGGAACGTTGACGAGCGCGGCGTCGATGAACCGGACAACGCTCTTGCATCGATTGAAGATGTCGTCGACCAGCGGAATGATGATGAAATCGCAAGTGGCGATCAGTTCCAGATACCGTTCGTAGTCTGAAAATCCCTCGCGCCGAATGCGGTGGCTGAATTTGGCAAAGGCGTCCCGCTCGCCCAGATGGCCAACGACAAGCAGGTTGATATCCGGCCGGGCTTCCATGATTGCCGCCAGGGCCGGAAGCGCTTCGTCGAAGTCGGCTTCGTGGGCAAGCGACCCGGAGAAATATCCGATCAATGTCCCCTGTCTTGACTTGGGCGGCGCGAGCTCCAGCGTCGCCTTTCCGGCTTCGATGGCCTTTCGGTCGGCCACATTGCGCCAGAGGAAGACGTTTGAATTGCCGGTTGCCTTTTCCATCAATCCGCCAAGATAGGGCGTGCTGGCCGTCAGGAAGTCGCATGCCTCCATCGCCTGCCGAAACCGCATGGTGTCCCGCAACTGGCCGATCCGGTAGTGCGGCTCGATAACCCGCAGGTTTGAATTTCCGCCAAGCGCGCCGCGGTCGAATGTGGGATCGTCAAGATCGTATCCGATCGACATCCCCAGTCGGCGTGCCTCGTCATGGTAGATCATGAACAGGTCGTTCATCGGCATGCGATAAAACAGCAGCGTTCTGTAGAACTGGAGCTCGGAGATGGATTTATACACGTCTCCCGGATCGCCAAACGCGGCACGCACGCCCAGTTCGCCCAGATTCTCGATCTTGTTCTTTATCCGATACCTGATGCACTGGCTAAGTTCGGTGTCGGACATGATGAAGACACTGGCGTCGTCCGGTCGACCGGGAGGGAGCCTGTCGCCGAGGGAGGCAATGAAGTTGCTGCGCTCATCGAGAAGCTCCTGCAGGCCCGGTCCGTGACCGGACGATGCGCGAATTGGATGTGGCGCTCCGTCCTCTCGGGGGGTTCCGTGGATTTTTGCGGCTCTGTTCACGGTCACAAACAGGCCTGACAGGCCTTCGTTCGACAGAAGCTTCCAGGATCGCCTTATGATGTCTCTCTTGCCGTGCCGCGCCGAAAGATTGCGCCACGCCTGGTAAACGGGCCGGACCCTGGTCCGAACCAGTTCGCCCGGCGTCTGGACGATCCTGCTTACCGACCGGGTTATTCCGCGAAGCGGCGCGGTCAGGCGCCACGATCTTGACCCCTCGAACGCGGCCAGTGCGGCCTGGGCAAAAGCGAGTTCGCTTCGAAGGCCGGTGATCTCGCGCTGCTGACCTGCAACCTCCTTTGCCACGCGGGCCAGTTCCTGTTTTCGGAAGACCCGTGGAGAGGCCGGATCGTAAGCCACATCCAACTCGGCGGAAATCTGCTCGATCGTGTTGTTGAGCTCGGACAGATCGAGGCGGATGGCCCTCAGTTCCGTTTCGTCGCTGCCGCCCGGTTTTCGGGCGCGCTCGTCAACCAGTTGGTCAAGGACGCGGCTGTCGTCAGTCTCGACGCCCGGCGTCGCGCGCATGCTTGACGATCCATCATCGCGTTTGGCGACCTCCGCCTTCCGTACCGCCTGGTTTGCTCGGTCCGCCACTTCGGGCAAGTTCCTGCTTGCCCGCCCGCCGGCAACTTCCACCGCAGCGGCCGCCGCCGCAAACAGGTTATCCAGTATCGGGGCGCTGCCGAGGAATTCGCCTCGAATTCGATCGAGATCAGACCTTGCTGTTAGTCCGGCCGGATTGGCCGTCAGCTCCGCCATTCTGTCGAATGCCTCGCTGGCCCATCCCCGCACCGCCGGATTCAGCGCGAGATCGCTCACCTTGGGTGCATGGCGATGCGGGTTCTGCTTCACGAACTCGTCAATCAGCGGTGCCGCTTCGTCAAGGCTTTGCGAAAAGTCCAGATTCGCCTGCTTGGCCACCTCACCCAATGCACCGCGCCAATCGGTCAACAGGTGGTCGTAGGTTATGACCGCCCTGGTATGCTGGCGGGTTGCGTACTCGGCCTCGAGCACATGGGACAGCCATGAAAGAGCGGCATTGGCATCCGCGAGACCATCCGGCCAGACCTGCCCATACTTCTTTGGCGAGGCTGATCCTTCCAGCGGATTTCTCGCAATGACGATCGGTACGACCTCAATGCCCGCGCGCTCCAGCGCATCGATGAAAAACGCCGCGAACCGGCAAATCCGTGGTTCGTTTAAGACAAACAACGGTGAGGCACCGTAGTCATCCTCGATTATCTGCGCGATGTCGGCCCTGACCTGGTCGCGCGATCCCGCAGGCAAACGGGCAAGATCAAGCGGTCTCCAATCCGACCACGAGGATTGCAAATCGTTCAGGAACCGTTCGTGATACCGACAGAGCCGTTCCGGCTCCCAGTGCTCCCATTCTGCACCCTCGCCCGCGCCCGCAAGATGTCGCGGCAGAGCAGCCCCCAGAAAGTTCAGCACCCGTGTCAGCGCACCGGCGCCGGATTGGTGCATGCCAAGCACCAGAATGCAGGTGCGTTTCCGCTTTTTACTCGAGGATTTCCCGCGCTTGGCGGAAGCGGCCTTCGTACCGCTGACGGCCTTCCTTGCCCGAGATCTGGCAGGTTTTGCACTCATCGGGCCGCTACCACGAGGCTTTTGACGACAGCTTCCGCGGATGCCCGCCACTCCGGTGGCCGCCAGCCGAACTGACCGGCGAACCCGTCTGTCGAAAGGCACGAGTTCAAAGGCCGTTTGGCCGCAGTCGGATAGTCGGCGGTGGCGATGTCGCGCACCTTGGCGCTCGGCCCGCCGATCGCGCCGCTCACCGCAAAAACGTGCCGGGCGAAGTCGGCCCAGTTCGTCCGTCCCGTTCCGGCTAGGTGAAAGACGCCATGGTCGCCGAAATCATCGCCGGACACCAATCTCCTGGCGACGCGGAGCACGCCTTCCACAAGGTCGGCGGCGGATGTCGGGTTGCCGAACTGGTCGGCGACCACGGCAATCTCGTCACGCTCCCCGGCAAGCCGCAGCATCGTCCTGACGAAATTGCCGCCGGTATCGCTGTAAACCCAAGCGGTGCGGAGGATGACGTGACGCGGATTGACGGCGGCCACCGCCGCTTCGCCTGCAAGCTTGGACTTGCCGTAGACGCTCATCGGGCGGGTCTCGTCATCCTCGACATAGGCGCCTTGCTTGTCGCCGGCAAACACGTAGTCGGTCGAAATGTGGATGACCGGCAGATCGGCGGCGCAAGCCGCGGCGGCGACGTTGCCGGCGCCGTCACGGTTGACCGCGAACGCCTGGTCCGGTTCCGACTCCGCCTTGTCGACCGCGGTGTAGGCAGCGGCATTGACGACGATATCCGGCCGGTGCACGGCAATCGCTGCAGCTATGGTGCCCGGCACCGTTATGTCGAGGGCAGGCCGGCCGGTCGCGACGACCGACACCCCGGTATTGGAGGCTGCGCCGAGTTTGCGGGCAAGCTGGCCGGCCGCTCCGGTTACCAGTAATCGCAATCCGCTACTCCGCCGCCGTGCTGGATATCTTGCCGGTTCCCAGCCTGGCGCCGGCATAGCTGCCGTCGCGGATCGGGCCCCACCACCCTTCGTTGGCAATGTACCAGTCGACGGTCTTCTCGAGCCCGGTCTCGAATGTCTCCTGCGCGCTCCAGCCGAGCTCGGTCTCGATCTTGGTGGCATCGATCGCATAGCGCCTGTCATGACCCGGCCGGTCGGTGACGAACTTGATCAACGCCCGGTGCGATTCGCCGTTCGCGCGCGGACGCTTGCCGTCGAGAATGTCGCAGATCGCTTCGACAACCGAAAGGTTGGTCCGCTCGGCGCGACCGCCGATATTGTAGGATTGGCCGGTCACCCCCTTCTTGAGCACGCATTCGAGCGCGCGGGCATGGTCTTCCACATGCAACCAGTCGCGAACGTTCTCGCCGCGGCCGTAGACCGGCAGCGGCTTCTCGTCCAGCGCGTTGAGGATAACGAGCGGGATCAGCTTTTCGGGGAAGTGGTAAGGGCCGTAATTGTTGGAGCAGTTCGACAGCACCACCGGCAGGCCATAGGTCTCGTGCCAGGCACGCACCAGATGGTCTGACGCCGCCTTGCTGGCCGAATAGGGAGACGACGGCGCATAGGGCGAGGTTTCGGTGAAAATGCCCTCGTCGAGCGGCAGGTCGCCGAACACTTCGTCAGTCGATATGTGATGAAAGCGGAAATTGTCCTTCGCCTCGCCCGTCAATCCTCTCCAGTGATCGAGCGCGGCCTCCAACATCCGAAACGTGCCGACGACATTGGTCTCGACGAATGCCGCGGGTCCGTCGATCGACCGGTCGACATGGCTTTCGGCGGCGAGATGCATGATCGCGCCAACCTGCTCGCGCTTGAGAACGTCGGCAATCGCGTTTCCGTCGCAAATGTCGACCTGGTGGAAAGCGTAGTTCGGGTTGTCTTCCAGCATGGCCAGAGAGGCGAGATTGCCGGCATAGGTCAGCTTGTCGACATTGATGACGCGGTCATCTCCCTGGCCTACCAATAGCCGGCACACGGCCGATCCGATGAAGCCGGCCCCACCTGTCACCAGAATGTTCATCCGCGCTCTCCGCCGTATGTGAAACCCGTGTCGACCGCGGCCAGGAATGGCGCGTCACGATCCTTCTGCGACAGCTGCAACGGTGTGTCCAGAGACGGCCATTCGACACCAATCTCGGGATCGCTGAAACGGATCGACCTGTCGTGCTCGGGCGAGTAGTAGTTCGTGACCTTGTAGACGACCTCGGTGTCGGGCTCCAGCGTCACAAATCCATGGGCGAAGCCGGGCGGTATATAGATCTGGTTCCAGCGTTCTGCCGAGACGTGAAGACTGACCCACTGGGCGAAGGTGGGCGAGCCGTGGCGGATGTCGACGGCAACGTCGAGAATTTCACCTCTCGCAACCCTAACGAGTTTGCCCTGCGCGAACGGAGGAGCCTGATAGTGCAATCCGCGCAGCGTTCCGACCGATGCCGAAAGGGAATGGTTGTCCTGAACGAAGGTGACATCGAGCCCGGCTTCGGCAAACGTCTTCGCGTTGTAGGTCTCGGAAAAGAAACCGCGATCGTCGCCATGTTTCACAGGCACGATTTCCAGAACCTCACCGAAGCCGATGTCACGTATTTCGACCACGTCTAGGCACTCCCCACCCGCCGGCGCAGATAATCGGCGTATTCGGTCTTGCCAAGGCTGTCGGCGCGCTTCAAGACCTGCCCGGCAGTCAAATAGCCGAGTTCATATCCGATTTCCTCGGGGCACATGATCTTGATGCCCTGACGGTGCTCCAGGGTGCGCACGAAAGAGGATGCTTCATGCAAACTGTCGTGAGTACCGGTATCGAGCCAGGCATAGCCGCGGCCAAGGCGCTGCACATGCAGGTCGCCGCGATTCAGATAGGCCTGGTTGACATCGGAGATTTCGAGTTCGCCGCGCGCCGACGGCTCGATCGACGCGGCAATGTCCAGAACATCATTGTCGTAGAAGTAAAGACCGGTCACAGCCCAGTTCGACTGCGGCTGTTTCGGCTTCTCCACTATCGAGGTCGCCCTTCCGTCCGCCGGATCGAAAGCCACCACGCCGTAGCGGGTGGGATCGTCGACGTGATAGGCAAAGACGGTCGCGCCGACCTTGCGGTCGACGGCGGCTCGGCAATGCTCGGGCAGACCGTGGCCGTAGAAAATGTTGTCGCCGAGGATCAGGGCAACCGAATCGTCACCCACGAAATCGCGGCCGATGATGAATGCCTCGGCGAGGCCGTTGGGCTTCGGCTGCTCGGCATAGGCGAACTTTATACCGAACGCCTCTCCGTCACCCAGCAACTGCCGGAACGCAGGCAGGTCGCGCGGGGTCGAGATGATGAGGATTTCGGTGATTCCGCTCATCATCAACACGCCAAGCGGATAGTAGATCATCGGCTTGTCGTAGATCGGCAGAAGCTGTTTCGACAGCGCAACGGTCACCGGATACAGACGGGTGCCGCTACCTCCAGCAAGGATAATACCCTTCAACGAAAACTCTCCATCTGCCATGCTTTGCTGCAGGCATTTTTCGCCACGTCGTTTCGGAACGCGGTCTCCCTATATCAGTTGGAACAAGGTCGCAACGGGCATATTCCCTTCGCCGGGCCAATGATGAAAACGGCCGCGGACAGGTTACAACTTATTCATCGCGCAAGCGGCAAAAAGGCTCAACTGGCCGAGCGTGGTCTGCCGATGGATACCTGAGCGGGCCAGCCGCTTCATTCGCACCAGCATGGTTTCGCGACGAAGCGCCTCAAACTCCGTAACGATGGCGCGCGCCTCGTCGGTAAGCAGATCCCGGCATGCGAGCAGGCCCTTGAGGTTGACCTCGTTCCAGCGCGCGAAGCGCCCGCCCGCCATCAACACCAGCCTTGCCATCCGCGCCTTCCAGGAGGCATTTGCGCCGACGAGATTGCCGTCATGCTGACGGTAACGCACCTGGGGCTCCGCCCAATAGCATACCTTGCCGCCGGCGCCGGTCACCAGCAGATACGACCACCAGTCATGGCTGACAAATCCGGTGCGCCGGCAGGATTCGACGAGCAGGTCGCGCGCCGCTCGGTTCAAGACCATCGTGTTGCCGCCGGCGATGCTCTGCACAATCGCGTTCTTGAACGAAGGTGCCGTGTCGAACAGCGGTGACAGGCCGATCACCCGATTTTGCTCGTCGACGATCTGCGTCCTCGAACAAAAAAGCCCGGGAACTGTGTTGTCTATTCGACCGAACCAGTCGGCTGCGATTGAAAGCTTGTCCGGCATCCAGAGATCGTCCTGATCGCTGAAGGCATAAAGATCGCCATCTTCAGGCGAATTCAAGATAAGATGCCGGTAATTCTCGGCAAACCCGTCTCTCGGTCCGTCGATGACCGCGACCGGCCCCTTCGGCCATCGGTCGGCAAGTCCGTCGAGGAATACGCGCGTTCCATCGGTCGATCCGTCGTCCGAAACCAGAAGCCGGATATCGCCCGGCGCCTGATCGACGATCGATTTCAGCTGGCTTTCAAGGAACCGCATCCCATTGAACGCCGCCATCATGACGACAAAGGAAGTCATCCGGCACGGTCACAGATTGTTACACGTGACACAATACTTTTTCGATGTAGTGACATATTGCTGACATGGTGTGATATTGTTATGAAATCGGTCGCTGTACCGACCGGAGAGGGTAAGCAATTGTACGGTCGTTGCGTATTTTGTCGATTGGGGATCGACCTACCGGCCCATGTCGGCATACGCAAGTTCAAGCAACTGTTCATATTTGCAATTCTTCCCCTTAGGTCTTCTCACCGGCAAATGTGGCCTTCCGATGATCGGTTGGCTGGCTGTCATGAGTTTATAGAGGCGGGTTGTTGAAGCATTTTGAGCTGACATTTTCGCGGGCGCGTATCATCCGTCTTCTGGGGTCTGTACACGACATCGTTGTGGCGGTGGCCGCTTTCTATCTGGCCTATGGAACCGTATACGGGTTCAACCTGCTGCCGGACGTTCCCGGGATCCACGACAAAGCGCTGGCCTTCGCGATTATCTCGGGAACTTTTTTCTTCATCTTTTCACTCAATCGCGGATTCTGGCGCTACGCTTCACTGCCTGACCTGATCGCCATCATCAAGGCGAGCGCCATGGCGGTTCTGACCTACGCGATCGTGCTGTTCTTCCTCACCCGTGGTTCAAACGTTCCCCGTTCCGCCCTGCCATTGTGCTTCATATACATGGTCGTCGGTCTCGGCGGCCCGAGGGTGCTGTTCCGCATCCTGAAGGAAAGCGGTTATCTCGACAGCGTTTCGGGCATGGCCTCCCGCAACAGGGAAGTCCGCGCAGCCCTCCTTTACGGCGTCAATGAGAACGCCGAATCATACATTCGGGCGGTCAAACGCTCCGACAATGCGGATTTCAGGATCGTCGGAATCGTCGACAACACCATCGGCGCCGGCAATACGCTGCACGGCGTCAAGGTCGTCGGTCCTTCCAGGAAGATGCAGCGGATCGTCGACAAGCTGAGCCGCCGCGGCCATGATGTCACCGAACTCATCATCACCGACACGGATATTTCTCCGGGCGTCCTCGGCAAGATTGTCGGCCATGCAACGGAATGCGGCATCAATGTCAGCCGGGTGCCGAACCTGAGGAAAACCGCTCGGTTCGGCAAGGTCGACATCCAGCCCAATCCGATCAACATCTCCGATCTGCTGCCCCGCGTCGAGATCAAGGCCGCCCCCCAATCGATCGCAAGGCTGGCCGACGACAAGATCATTTTCGTCACCGGCGCCGGCGGTTCGATCGGTAGCGAACTCGTGCGCCAGTTGGCGAACTTCAATCCCAAGCAGCTTGTGATCAGCGATATCTCCGAGTTCAACCTCTACAATGTCGATTCGGAAATCCGCGACAGGTTCCCGTCGGTCAACATCGTGACGAGGATCGCCGATATCCGCGACAAGGCCCGCGTTTCGGAACTGCTCGCCACATACCGGCCGGACGTGATCTTCCATGCCGCCGCGCTCAAACACGTCCCCCTGGTCGAAGCCAATATCATCGAAGGCCTGAAGACCAATCTGATCGGAACACGCAATCTGGCCGACGCCGCCGTAGAACACGGCGTCAAGGCGTTCGTGATGATCTCGACCGACAAGGCGGTCAATCCGACCAGCGTCATGGGCGCGACCAAGCGGGCGGCGGAGGCCTACTGCCAGGCGATCGATCTCGTTTCGCCGGTCCCGCGTTTCAAGACCGTTCGTTTCGGCAATGTGCTCGGCTCCGCCGGGTCCGTTGTCCCGCGTTTCGCCCAGCAGATCAGGCGCGGTGGTCCGGTTACCGTTACCCATCCGGAAATCGCCCGCTATTTCATGACCATTCCCGAGGCTGTCACGCTGCTGCTGCAGGCGGCTGGTCACGGCGAATCGGACGACGATCGTGGCCGCATCATGGTCCTCGACATGGGCGAACCGGTGCGGATTGCCGAACTTGCCCGACGGATGATCGAGCTCGCCGGCTACCGGCCCGATATCGACATCAAGATCAAGTTCACCGGCCTTCGTCCCGGTGAGAAGCTGTTCGAGGAGCTGTTCGAAACCGGAGAAGTCGCGGAAGTCCGACACGAACAGGGCTACATGATCGCTTCGCCGCGCATCATCGAGGCCGCCGTGATTCGCCGATCGATGGACGGCATCGAGAATGCGGTGGCGGCCAATGACAAGGCCCGCGCAATGGAACTGCTGCGTCATATCGTTCCGGAATACCAGACCAGTCTGCCAGCGGCGGTACCGGAGCTGCCCGAAGCAGACAAGACGAGCGACCGCGAACAGTCGCTCTAGGGTCCGTACGCGTTAAGTTGGCAGTAGTGGTCGGAGCGGATTTGTAACGAGTACGGACCTTAGACCGGTTCACCTCTCGCCCGCCTGCGGCGGCTATGAAACCACCGCCCGGTCGGTCGCCCGCCGCCAGTCGGTGCCGTCGGAGAAGGCGATAACCGGACCACCGCTTTCGTCGGAAACGAAGATGACCGCGCCGGCGATCCCGCTTGCCGACGGCGCGCCGGCCACCGTGTAGGATTTCACCCGTACGGGTCCGTCCACATCGAGCCTGGTGCTCGGATCATTCGTGCCGACACCGACATCGCCGGACGCCGTGATACGCAGGCGTTCCTCTTGCGTGGTACCGCCATTCGCAGTGGTGTGGACGGTCAAATATGCGCCCCAAGCCGAAGCGCTCCAGTTCTCCGCTGCGACAACCTTGATCGCGCCGGCGCTGTTTGAAAAGTCGGTGCCGTCATAGCCGGCAAAGCCGAAATTGCCGATCACGTCGTCGGCAACGACGGCGCTGGGCGATAACAATGTTCCATTGGCACGCCGCCATCGGGTGTTGGATGCCCCGGCGTACGCGTCGAACCTTCCGATGGGTCCTCCCGTGTTGATGACGTGAAGCGTCGCTTCCGGGGACCCTCCCAGTCCAACATTGCCGGTCGTCCCGTCGACCACAACCGCCTCGTGCCAGGTCGAGCCGTCCGGGCTCACTTTCACATGCCAGTCATCGTCGCCCGCCAGGCCGAACTCGGCCCGGCCGGAAAAACCGGTCTGGAACAGCACCGATGCGGTGTCGCCTGCGGCCGCCTTGTTGATCTTCAACTGATGGCCGTTGCCGGCGTGATTGAGCAGGGTTGCGGCGGCAGCCGACGCGATGCGGTTGGTCGCATCGGCGGCCGCGCCGCCGACGCCGATCCAGTCGAACGCGCCCTTCTTGCCGCCGGCTATCGTCCATGCCGAACCATCCCAGGCGACGATCGCATCCTCGTCGGCGATCCAGGCGAGCCAGCCTTCGGTCGGCGCGAAAAACACCCAGGCGCCATCCTGCCACGCCGCGATCTCGCCATCCCTGCCCGTCCAGTCGCCGGAAGCGCTCGCGGCAACGATGAAGCGATTACCATCGTCGGGAGCTGCCGGCGGCACGGTGAGGTCGCGGTCGGCGACGGTCAACTGCACTACCGCATCCAGCGCCCTTATCGCCTCGTTGTGGGTCACGTGTTTCTGCGCCTGGCTCGGCAATATGTAGGGCAGATCGAGATTGGGCGTTCGGTCCATAAGCGGCAACTCCGTCGTGCGATGCGCCACAGAGCCTAACGCGACTTGCCCGGCCGTGGATGAAACGCGTGGGCGGAAAAAGCGGCTGCGACAAGCCAACGGCTTGACCCGGCAGGCCGAATTGTGGCACCGAAACCCGCCTGCCGGAACCGTTTTGTCCGCGTCCGATCCAGTCCGGAGGCATCCCGTTGGGGCGTAGCCAAGTGGTAAGGCAGCGGTTTTTGGTACCGCCATTCCCAGGTTCGAATCCTGGCGCCCCAGCCAGCTCGCATTTCCTCGCTTGCCGAGCGTTCGCGCAGCCGCCCCGCACGGCGCCATTGCGCCGGGCGACAATCCGGCTACGATAATCCGATCGACGAGGTACGGAGCGTAGGCAACCGCGATGAGACCGCCGGAATTCAACATCGACATGGCCGCTTTCCGGCACGACCCCTATCCCGTCCTCGCCGAGATGCGCGACAAGGCGCCGATCGCCTTCGTGCCGCAGCTCGACGGCATCGTCATCACCCGCCGCGACGATATCTTCATCTGCGAGAAGAACATCGAAGTGTTCTCGTCCCACCAGCCCAAGGGGCTGATGAACCGGCTCATGGGCCACAACATGATGCGCAAGGATGGCGACGACCACCAGCGCGAACGCAAGATGATCTTCCCCTCGGTCTCGCCCAAGACCGTCCGCGATACCTGGAAGGCCCGTTTTCAGGCCGATGCCGACCGGCTCATCGACGCGCTGGCGCCGCAGGCGCGCGCCGATCTCGTCGCCGACTACGCGCTGCCGCTTTCCGGCGAGGCGCTCAAGGCGGTTACCGGCCTGACCAACATCACCTACGCCCAGATGGACCAATGGTCGCAGGCGATGATCGACGGAATCGCCAATTACCACGGCGACCCCGAGGTCGAGGCGCGCTGCCATCGGGCCACGGCCGGCATCGACGCCGCGATCGACGCCATGATCCCGGCGCTGCGGGGCAAGCCCGATTGCAGTCTTCTGAGCGTCATGATGCAGGCCGGACTTGCCATGGACAGCACACGCGCCAACGTCAAGCTTGCCATATCGGGCGGGCAGAACGAACCGCGCGACGCGATCGCCGGCTGTGCCTGGGCGCTGCTCACCCACCCGGCGGAACTGGAGAAAGTCACCGGCGGCGACGTGACATGGCTGCAGGCATTCGAGGAATATGCGCGCTGGATCTCGCCGATCGGCATGTCGCCGCGCCGCGTTGCCGTGGCGCATACCTATCAGGGCCTCGATTTCGAGCCTGAAGACAGGGTCTTCCTGATGTTCGGTTCTGCCAATCGCGACGAACGCATGTTCGAGGAACCGGAGCGCTTCATCGTCGGACGCGACACGCAGAAGAGCATTCCTTTCGGCGCCGGACCGCATTTCTGCGCCGGTGCCTGGACCTCACGGGCCTTGGTAGCCGAAGTGGCGCTGCCGACCCTGTTTTCGCGGTTGAAGGGGCTGGCTGTCGACGATGGCGAGCCGGTTCGTTTCGACGGCTGGGCGTTTCGGGGGCCGTTGAAACTGCCGCTCAGGTGGACGGCGTAGTCGTCGCCGGCGCCATCACGCGAACTTGATCGCCCCGCCTGTTTCCCTTTCCGCCGAATCGAAGAATATGCCGCGTCGGTAACGGATCGTCTTTGCGTTCGACCCGTTTACCATTTCATCAGGAGCCGGTTGATCCGCTCCACAACCCGGCCGATCATCGGCATTCAGCCATTGGGCAAGCAGAGGACCGCAACATGGACGGAGACGTCTCGGCGTCAATCAGCCGCAGATATGTAGTTGCCGGACTTGGTTCGGTATTTTGTGCCGGTCTGGCAGGATGCACCACCGATGGCGGTGGCGGCGCTGCGCCCGGCCGGGTCCGGGTCTATTCCTACGAGGAGATCTACGGGCCGATGCCGCGCGAGCGTTTTCCGCTGCCGGCCGTCGACCTGTCGAAGGTCGACAGCAAGTTCTATCGCCGCGAGGTGCGCGATCCGACCGGCGAAAAGCCCGGCACGCTGGTGGTCAACACGTCGAAGCGCTACCTCTACCATGTGCTGCCCGGCCGCCGCGCCATACGCTACGGCGTCGGATTGGGTCGGGCCGGATTCGAATGGTCGGGCCGCGGCTGGATCGCCTGGAAACAGGCCTGGCCGAAATGGACCCCGCCGGACGAGATGATCGCCCGCAATCCGGAACTGGCCAAATATTCGGCCGACAATGGCGGCATGCCGCCGGGACTTAACAACCCGCTCGGCGCGCGCGCACTCTACATCCACAACGAGGATGGCGACACGCTCTACCGGGTCCACGGCACCAGGGAGTTCGCCAGCATCGGCCGGGCGGTGTCATCCGGTTGCGTGCGCATGATCAACCAGGATGTCATCGACCTCTACGACCATGTGAGAGCCGGCAGCCCGATCTTGGTGACCTGACCGGAAGACAGGCCCGGCGGCAAGCCGGGCCTTGTTGGGCCTAGCCGCGAAGCTTCGCCAGCAGCGCGGCCACCGCCGGCACCAGCGCCGCGGCGAGCGCGATCTTGATCAGGTCGGTCACGATGAACGGCCCGACGCCCCATGCGAGTGCCTTCTCGGGACCGAAGGCCAGGGCGATCCAGGCCGCGCCCAATGCCAGGATAACCAGTTCGCCGGCCAGATTGGCACCGAACAGCTTCAGCGGATGAAAGGCCCAGCCCCGATCGGCCGCCGCACCGGTTATCGCCGCCGCAACCACAAACCCGGCCAGATAACCGGCCGTCGGTCCTGCGAAGTAGGCAAGGCCGCCGCCCTGTGCGAATACCGGCAGCCCGGCCGCGCCCTCGGCAAGATAGGCGAGCAGTGTCCAGATCGCGAGATTGCGCCCATATGCGGCCGCGATCGCGAAGATAGCCAATGTCTGCAATGTCGCCGGCACCGGCCACAGCGGCACCTGAATGCGGGCGGCGAGCGCTATCACCAGCGTCCCGGCGACCACCAGCGCCGCTTTGGTTGCAAGCGAAGAAGCGCTAGCTGTCTGCATGAGAGAGGGAACAATGGCCCTGGGGCCGTGAACGTTGGACATCGGCAATACCTTCCTGAATGCGTGGACGGCCGGGACGGCCCGGCTGCTTTGCCTATAGGCTCGTCCATGATATGCGGCAACTTAGCGGCAGTTGCTTTCAGTCCCTTTCCACCGGAAGTTCCCAGTCAGGCCAATGTCCCTGGATTTCAGTACCGAGTTCAAACCCGCCCACGGCACGGCCGTGGAAGTCGCGCCCGGCGTGCGGCGGCTGACCGTCAACAATCCCGGTCCGTTCACCTTCCACGGCACCAACAGCTACATTGTCGGCACCGACACTTTGGCGGTCATCGATCCGGGACCGGACGACGACACACATTTCAGGGCGCTGATCGACACCATCGCCGGACGACCGGTCTCGCATATCTTTGTCAGCCACACCCATCGCGACCACTCGCCGCTGGCCGTGCGGCTGAAACGGGCGACCGGCGCCACGGTTGCCGCCGAAGGACCGCATCGGCCCGCCAGGCCGCTTTCCATCGGCGAGGTCAATCCGCTCGATGCCAGCGCCGATACCGAGTTTGCCGCCGATCTCAACCTTGCCGACGGCGACCGCGTCGCGGGTGACGGCTGGACGATCGGCGCCGTATGGACGCCCGGCCATACCGCCAACCACCTCGCCTTCTCGCTCGACGGGACCGGAATCCTTTTTTCGGCCGATCATGTCATGGCCTGGGCAACATCGATCGTCGCCCCGCCGGACGGCGCCATGGTCGACTACATGGCGTCACTCGACAAGCTGCTTGCCCGCGACGACCGGCTCTACCTGCCCGGCCATGGCGGGCCGCTGGTTGATCCTGCGAAATTCGTGCGCGGTCTGAAAGCGCATCGCAAGATGCGCGAGCGCGCCGTGCTGGAAAGGATCAGGGCGGGCGACCGGACGATCGCCGACATGGTGCGGGCGATTTACGCCGATACCGATCCGCGCCTGCACGACGCGGCCGGGCTTTCAGTCCTGGCGCATCTGGAAGATCTGGTCTCGCGCGGCGCGGTCACTACCGAAGGCGCGCCGGCGATCGACGGCATCTATCATCCGGCGTGAATTTTCCGGGACGGCCTATCTCCAGACACACCGCTCTAGGCTCCGTATTCATTAAATTGGCAGTAATGGTCGGAGCGGATTTGTGCGGATATGCGGAGCAAGTCCGCGGGAAGGCCGAAGCCTTTCAAGGGCTTGCGACAATGTAGCCCGTGCGAATCCGCCCGATCCGAAGGACGATCGAGCTGGCGTCGACCTGCCGCGTCAAAGCCCTCGACCGGGGGATTGGCCTGCTCGCCGGGCTTTTCCTCGCATCTCTCGTCATCTCGAACGCCATTTCCGTCAATTTAACGAGTACGGACCCTAGCGACCGGCACGGATCGCAATCTCGCCGTCCAGGCCGGCAAGGAACGAGGTTATGCGCCGCGCGTTCTCGCCGAGATCGTGTACGCCGTAACGCGACACCGAACGCATGTCGACATAGGTCGTCTCGCTCTCGTCGGTGATGCGGATGACCGCGTCTGAGACAAAACCGAAGATAAGCGATCTGGCGACCAGTTCGATCGCCACCTCGTTCGTCTCGGCCGATACTTCGGATTGCGCCACGATTTTCCAACCCCGGGCCGTGATAATCGACACGGCAGCCTCGAGCACCGTGTCGGGAGCCGCCTCGTAGCGCCGGCCGGTCACGTGCGGGTAGGCGGCGATCTGGCTTTCCGCCTCGTCGACGGTAATGGCATCGATCGGGTTCATGGCCGCGCCGCGCTGACGAGCCAGAACCTCAAATTGCGGCGGATCGTCGAGATCGGTCGACACGTCATTGAGTGCCGGATAACGCAGCACCAGGACACCGGAAACGAAAAAAGGCGCGGCGACCAGCACAGCCACGAAAGTCGCGCGGGTCGCCAGCTTTCCACCACGGTCACCATGGAGCCACAGCCTTCGGAAGGCGATCGCCGCCATCAGCAGCGACAGTCCGGCGAGACTGCCGATCAATGCCAGGACCCAGAAAAAATCCGGCGTACCGATCAGGCCATAGCGGTGCGACAGGCCCGCAATGACGAACAGCAGCAAGTCGAAGCGCGCGAGCCAGTCCGCCCGGGCGGCGGATTTAGCCTCGCCTCTCTCCAAATGACCGGTCATCGCATCCCGCCGCATCGGCAATCACGAGCGAGAGGTTTAGGCGAGCCCGCCGTCCGCGTCAAAGCGCTGTTTCACTCGGCGAAGCGGAAATCCCTGAACTGGTCGCGCAGCGTTATCTTCTGGATCTTGCCGGTGGCCGTGTGCGGTATCTCGTCGACGAACGCGACATCGTCGGGCATCCACCATTTGGCGATCTTGCCTTGCATGAAACCGAGGATCTCCTCCTTGCTCGGCTCGCGGTCCGGCTTGCGGACGATGACCAGCAAGGGCCGTTCGTCCCATTTGGGATGGGTGATGCCTATCACCGCGGCTTCGGCGACGTCGGGATGGCCGACCGCCAGGTTCTCCAGGTCGATGGTCGAGATCCACTCGCCGCCGGACTTGATGACATCCTTGGCGCGGTCTGTGATCTGCATATAGCCGTTTTCGTCGATATGCGCGACGTCACCGGTGTCGAACCAGTTCTCGTCATCGAACTGCTCCGAGCCGGCGCCGCCATAGTAGGAGCCGGCCACAGCCGGTCCGCGCACCTTCAGGCGACCGAACTTCTTGCCGTCCCATGGCAGCTCATTGCCGGCATCGTCGGTGATCTTCATCTCGACGCCGAAGGGCGCGTATCCCTGCTTGCACTTGACGTCGAGCAGCGCCTCGCCGGAAAGGTCCGAATGGGCCGGTTTCATCTTGCCGATGCTGCCGATCGGGCTCATTTCGGTCATGCCCCAGGCGTGAATGACATCCACGTCATAATTTTCCTGGAACTTCTGGATCATCGAACGGGGGCAAGCCGAGCCGCCGATCACAACTTTCTGAAGATGCGGCAGCTTGTTTCCGGTTTCCTCGAGATATTGCAGCAGCATCAGCCATACTGTCGGCACCGCCGCCGTCAGGTTCACCTTCTCGGCATCGAGCAGTTCGTAGATCGCCTCGCCGTCCATGCGGGCGCCCGGCATCACGACCTTGGCGCCGGTCATCGGCGCAGAATGGGCAATGCCCCAGGCGTTGGCATGGAACATCGGCACCACCGGCAGCACGACCGTCGACGACGACATGGAGACCGCGTCGGGCAGGCTGGCGAAAAGAGCGTGGAGAACGTTGGAGCGGTGGCTGTAGACCACGCCTTTCGGGTCGCCGGTCGTGCCGGAGGTATAGCACATGCCCGACGCCTCGTTTTCCTCCACCGCCACCCATTGGAAATCACCGTCGGCGCCGGCGATCCAATCCTCGTAGGCAACCACGTCGGGCAGTTGCGATTCGGGCATGTGGTCGCGGTCGGTCAGCACGATGACCTTTTTCAGCGATTTCACGCCTGAAGCGATCTTCTCG
The DNA here is from genome assembly GCA_041397625.1 of Rhizobiaceae bacterium. Taxonomy (GTDB): domain Bacteria; phylum Pseudomonadota; class Alphaproteobacteria; order Rhizobiales; family Rhizobiaceae; genus JAWKWH01. The sequence continues at coordinate 1,057,017 of JAWKWH010000001.1, read as the reverse complement.
ACGATCGGCATGAAGGTGAGATCGACGAAAATCGCCTTGTCTTCGGCATGGTTCATGATCCAGGCGATCTGGTCGGGAAACAGCCTCGGATTCAGCGTGTGGTAGACGCCGCCCATGCCCATGATACCGTACCAGGCTTCCAGGTGACGGGCCGAGTTCCATGCTAGCGTGGCGATCCGGTCGCCGACGCTGAAACCGTCGCGCGCAAGGCTCTGCGCCACCTTCAGGGCGCGGGTGCGCGCTTCCTTGTAGCTGGTCCGGACAATCGGCCCTTCCACCGAGCGCGAAACGATTTCCTGGCTGGGAAACTGCACTGCCGCGTAATCGATGATCTTGTGGCACAGCAGCGGCCAGTCCTGCATTGTTCCAAGCATGCGCGTCCTCCGATTGTCGTTGTTTCCCGAGATATTACGCTAACTCCATTATTGTGATAGCGAGAGGCGCCTTGTCCAGTCTCGGAAGATTGCCAACGGCCGTTATTGTCATAATCCGGCCATTGTCGAGGGCAAGTCTGAAGACAGGCGGGAAGGATGCGATTTGTAGTGAGGTTCGCATGACCGACCAGAGTTTGGAGATTTCAGCCGGGTTGCCTGTCACCCTCGAAGCTGTCGAACTGGAGCTTGCCCTGCAGATGCAGGATATCGTTTCCAATGGATTCGAGGACAGCGTTCAAAACGCCGTGGAGGCAGCCGGGTACAACTTTCTCTTCCAATTTCCGGCCGGCCGGGAAAACGGCCATCAAAGGGTCGCGGCGATCAGCGCCGGCAGGGGCGATGAGCGTCAGATTCTGCTCGTTCACCTGGCCGAAGACGGAGAGACGCTCCGCGTCGAGGCGCCGGACGACAAGAACCGCAGCATTGCCCGGTTCGCCGCGTCTTATGCCGGGTTGATGGACTGCTTGGGCAGCACTGGGGCTGCGGCCTGACCGCATCGATTTCGTGACGCAACTCCACGACCCGCGGCGCTTCTCACGGCGCTGCGGAAGGTATAGGCTCCGTGTTTCTTGAATCGGAGCCCATCAGCATGAACGACGTGCCGCTCAGCAACGTGCAGACCCGCGATATCGAATCGGTGCTGCATCCCTATACGCCTCTGCACAAATTGCCGGAAACCGGCGCGCTGGTCATGTCGCGCGGTAAGGGCGTCTATCTCTACGACACGCAGGGCCGGGAATACATCGAGGGCATGGCGGGTCTTTGGTGCGCCGGGCTCGGTTTCGGCGACGAGGAGATGATCGAGGCGGCGACCGAGCAGATGCGTACCCTGCCCTATTACCACCTGTTCGGCGCCAAGGGCATGGAACCGGCCATTGAACTTGCCGAGGCGCTTAAGGAACTGGCGCCGGTGCCGGTTTCCAAAGTGTTTTTCACCTCGTCGGGTTCGGAAGCCAACGACACCCAGGTCAAGCTTGCCTGGTACATGAACAACGCGCTCGGCCGGCCCGAGAAGAAGAAGATCATAAGCCGGATGAAGGCCTATCACGGCGTCACCATCATGTCTGGTTCGCTGACCGGATTGCCGTTCGCCCATAACGGTTTCGACCTGCCAGTCGACCGCGTGCTGCATGCCGACTGCCCGCATTTCTATCGCTTCGGCGAGAATGGCGAGACCGAGGACGAGTTCGTCGCCCGGCTGGCGGCCAATCTGCGCGACCTGATCGAGCGCGAGGGGCCGGAAACGATCGCGGCGATGATCGCCGAACCGGTGATGGGCGCCGGCGGCGTGATCGTTCCGCCCGGCGGCTATTTCGAGGCCATCCGGCCGATCCTGGAAGAGCACGACATCATCCTGATCGATGACGAGGTCATCAACGGCTTCGGACGCACCGGCAACTGGTGGGGCTGCCAGACGCTCGGCATGACGCCGACCACGATCTCGGCGGCCAAGCAGCTCACCGCCGCCTATGCGCCGCTCGGCGCCGTCATGGTGCCGGAGGATATCTACCAGGCCTATGTCGACCATTCAGCCAAGCTCGGCACCTTCGGCCACGGCTATACCTATGGTGGTCATCCGCTCGGCTGCGCCCTCGGCGTCAAGGCGATCGAAATCTACAAGAAGCGCGACATCATCGGCCATGTCCGCGCGCTGATGCCCGGCTTCGCCGCGCGGCTTGCGCGTCTGGCAGAGCACCCGCTGGTCGGAGAGGCGCGCCAGTGCGGATTGATGGCCGGCGTCGAACTGGTTGCCGACAAACAGACAAGGACGCCGTTCGATCCCAAGCAGGGCGTCGGTCTTCAGCTGTCGCGCTTCCTTGAAAAGCGCGGTGCCATCGTGCGCGCCATCGGTGATACGATCGCACTCTGCCCGCCGATGATCATCTCCACGCAGGAGCTCGACGAGTTGCTGAACCGGCTCGAGGGCGCGCTCAACGACACCGAGGCCTGGGTCGCCAAGGAGAACCTGCGCGCCGCCTGACGACGAAAGGACGGACCATGGCTACCACCGCCAATCCCGCGCCGGGGTTTGTCGAATATCCCGATCGCAGAATAGCGCTGCAACCGCTTGGCGACCGGGTTACCGTGCATGCCGGTGATCTTGAGCTGGCGAATTCGCAAGACGCCCTCGTCATGCGCGAGGGCGACTATCCGCCGGTCATCTACATTCCGTTCGACGACATACGCACCGACCGTCTGGCGCCGACCGGCAGCTCGACCCACTGCCCCTTCAAGGGGCATGCAAGCTACTGGCGCATTGCCGGCGACCAGGCCGGCGCCGATGTCATGTGGGCCTACGAAGCCCCCTATGACGAGATGGCGAAGATCAAGGGATACGCCGCCTTTTACGGCGACCGGGTAAGCATCGAAACCCGTTAGCGGATCGTTAGCCCACTTCGTTCTGGTTTGCCGGGTTACAGCTGTTATGTTTCTTCGAGTATCATCGACATGTGTGTCAGCCCCAACTTTCGCATTCGATCGCGGGAGTTTTCGAGCGCGATTCGCCACGCCGGACCGCGTTCAACTGCTTCGTGAAACATCTCTGTTATTTCACCGGAACGGCCGACGAGTTTGAACGCCTCCGCCAGCTTATCGGCTTGGCCGAGGTCCTTCAGGTCTTTTTGAGTTCCCCTTTCGCGGCGATCCGCAACAATCATCTTATGCACTGCGAACCTGGCCGGATCGGGAACGAGTACCGGAATGCCGCCCTTGTGCAGCATCACTGTCCTGACCGGTTCGTGGATGAGAAAATCAAGAAATCGCAGCGGTTCTGCCGCCGCGCCGCCCAGCGACGGCATTTTCACTGGCTTTCCCACATTGTCATCACTGCCGGTATTCGGCGTCAGGAACTCCACACGCAAGCCGTCGGAGCCTTTGAATCTTGTCGCTCCGAGCTGATCATCCAATTGGACGACAGGAGCGAACTTTTCATCGACATTCCTGAGGATTTCCAGGATTGGCGGAATGGAGTCCTCCACGGCGACCGAGATGGAATGAAACTGCGCCAGATCGATATCGCCGGTCTGCATCGCCGCGCCGGCAATGCGGCACCCCAAAACCGTTCCGTAGGTCTGAAAAGCGATCGTGCCGACAAGACAGGCCCTCAACCGGAATAGGCCGGCCTTCCAGAAGGCTTCGACTAGATTGCCAACCCGTTCTTCCGGACGAAATAGGCGGGCTTGTCGGGTCAGGGTCGAGACGATCTTTCGACGCTTCTGGTAGTCATCCTTTATGCGGGCGAAATTTTCGACACGCTTTGTGATTTCTGGATCATCCGCGGGACCGACATAAATGCGTTCACGCTTGGCGCTTTGGCCGACGGACTTTTGATAATACCAGAAGTCTCGCCCCTTCGCGGTCTGTTTGACGAAACTTCCGGCCTCGTTGAAATCATTGTCAAACTGGGCGTCGAGCGTTCGGTCGAGCAACTCCGAAACCAGTGTCGTGTATGTGATGTCGAGATGAACTGCCATTGGTTATACTCATTTTGCAATCTGTGTATAACCGAGTTCGATGCGCGCATCAATGCCGGTTGTACTCAAATTGCAAAATGTGTACAATCAAATGTTTTCAAATGGCTGAGCCCGATCCTGTGAAACTGGAAAGCGCATCCATATAACCGCTCAGCCCTTTCTTACCGCCGCCTGGGCGGCCGCAAGGCGCGCGATCGGCACCCGGAAGGGTGAGCACGACACGTAGTCGAGGCCGACGTCCTCGCAGAAAGCGATCGAGGCCGGATCGCCGCCATGCTCGCCGCATATGCCGAGCTTGATGCCCGGCCGCGCCGCGCGGCCCTTCTCGGCAGCCATGCGCACCAGTTCGCCGACGCCCTCGATGTCGAGCGATACGAACGGGTCCTGCTCGACGATACCCTTCTGCCTGTAGACCTCGATGAAGGAGGACGCGTCATCGCGCGAAATGCCGAACGTCGTCTGGGTCAGGTCGTTGGTGCCGAACGAGAAGAATTCCGCCGCCTCGGCGATCACATGGGCGCGAACTGCCGCGCGCGGCAGTTCGATCATCGTGCCGACGAGATAATCCAGTTCGATGCCGCTTTCGGCCATGACCTCCTTCGCAACCGCATCGATACGCGCCTTGACGTATTCGAGTTCCTTCATGATGCCGACCAGCGGCACCATCACCTCCGGCACGACATGGCTGCCGGTCTTGCGGCCGGCCTCCACGGCCGCCTCGAAGATCGCCCGCGCCTGCATCTCGGCGATCTCGGGATAGGAAATCGCCAGGCGGCAGCCGCGATGGCCGAGCATGGGATTGAACTCGTGCAGCGCCTCGGTGCGTTCGCGCATGCGATCGGCCGACACGCCCATCGCCGCGGCCACCTCGGCAATCTCGTCCTCGGTGTTCGGCAGGAACTCGTGCAGCGGCGGATCGAGCAGCCTGATCGTCAGCGGCAGTCCGGCCATGATCTCGAACAGTTCGACGAAATCGGAGCGCTGCATCGGCAGCAGTTTGGCCAGCGCCTCGCGCCTGCCGTCCTCGCTGTCGGCGAGGATCATCTCACGCATGGCGATAATCCGGTCGCCCTCGAAGAACATGTGCTCGGTGCGGCAGAGCCCGATGCCCTCGGCACCGAACGAACGGGCGGTGCGCGCATCGGTCGGCGTCTCGGCATTGGTGCGCACCTTCATGCGCCGCACCGCGTCGGCCCATTCCATGATCGCGGCAAATTCGCCCGACAGTTCCGGCTGCAGCATGGCGACCGCACCGTCAAGCACCTGGCCTGTGCCGCCGTCGATGGTGATCACGTCACCCTTCTTCAGCGTGCGTCCCATGGCGATCAGCGTTTCGTTACGGTAGTCGACGCGCAGCGAGCCGGCACCCGATACGCAGGGCTTGCCCATGCCGCGCGCCACCACGGCCGCATGGCTGGTCATGCCGCCGCGCGTGGTCAAAATACCCTCGGCGGCATGCATGCCGTGAATGTCCTCCGGGCTCGTTTCCACCCGTACCAGAACCACCTTTCGTCCGGCGGTGCGCATCTCCTCGGCCTCGTCGGACGAAAAGACAATCTCGCCGGTTGCCGCCCCAGGCGAGGCCGGCAGGCCGATGCCGATCACGTCGCGCACCGCGTCCGGATCGATCGTCGGATGCAAAAGCTGGTCGAGCGAGGCCGGATCGACGCGGCAAATCGCCTGCTCGCGGCTCAACAGCCCCTCGTTGGCCATGTCGGCGGCAATCTTGAGCGCTGCCCTGGCGGTGCGTTTTCCGGCGCGCGTCTGCAACATCCAAAGCTTGCCGCGCTCGATGGTGAATTCGAGATCCTGCATGTCGCAATAGTGCGATTCAAGCTTGCCGGCGATCGCCTGGAATTCACTGAACGCCTCCGGCATCAGCTTTTCCAGTGATGGTCGGTCGGAGCCGGCGGCGATGCGCGCGTCCTCGGTGATGTTCTGCGGCGTTCGGATACCGGCAACGACATCCTCGCCCTGCGCATTGACCAGGAATTCGCCGTAAAGCTTGTTCTCGCCGGTCGACGGATTGCGGGTGAACGCCACGCCGGTCGCCGACGTATCGCCCATATTGCCGAAGACCATCGCCTGAATGTTGACCGCGGTGCCCCAGGCCTCGGGAATGTCGTGCAGCTTGCGGTAGGTGATGGCGCGCGGGTTCATCCAGCTCGAAAACACCGCTCCGACGGCGCCCCACAATTGTTCTTTCGGATCCTGCGGAAACGGCACTTCGAGTTCCTCGACCACTTTCGCCTTGTAGAGGCCGATGATGTGCTGCCATTCGTCGGCGGTCAGCTCGGTGTCCAGTTCGCGGTCGAGGCGCGCCTTCTCGTCCTCGAGAATTTCCTCGAACACTTCGTGATCGAGACCCAGCACCACGTCGGAATACATCTGGATGAAGCGTCGATAGCTGTCATAGGCAAAGCGCTCGTCGCCTGAATCGGCCGCCAGTGCCTGCACGGTCTTGTCGTTGAGGCCGAGATTGAGCACGGTGTCCATCATGCCCGGCATGGAAGCCCGTGCGCCGGAACGTACCGACACGAGCTGCAGGCTCGACGGATCGCCGAAATGCCGGCCGGTGATCTTCGCGACCCGTTCGAGCGCCTCGCCGACCTGTCCTTCAAGGCCGTCGGGAAACCGGCGCTCGTCGGCATAGAAGCGATTGCATGCCTCGGTGGTGATGGTGAAACCGGGCGGAACCGGCAGGCCCAGCGCGCACATCTCGGCGAGGTTGGCGCCCTTGCCGCCGAGCAGGTTCTTGTCCGACGCCGCACCTTCGGCGGAGCCGCCGCCGAAGCTGTAGACCCATTTGGTCATCATCGCCCCTCATTGTGTTCGAAACCGGTTCCCGAATAGTGCGTTTTGTCGCAATGCACCATGGTCAAGGGGCCGTGCGTCGCAGGAAAATCGATTGAAAGCAGATTTATCCCCGGCGCGCGGCTCTGGGGTCCGCACTCACCAGGTTGACTGCAATAGTCGGAGCCAATTTGACGAGTACGGACATTAGCTTGCCTCGCGCAGTTCCTCGGCCTGCTGCAGGTCGACCGACACAAGCTGGCTGACGCCCTGCTCGCCCATGGTCACGCCGTAGAGCCGGTTCATCCGCGCCATGGTGATCGGGTTGTGGGTGATGATGACGAAGCGTGTATCGGTCGACTTCACCATCTCGTCCATCATGTTGCAGAAGCGCTCGATATTGTGATCGTCGAGCGGCGCATCGACCTCGTCGAGCACGCAAATCGGCGCCGGATTGGTCAGGAATACGGCGAAGATCAGCGCCATCGCCGTCAGCGCCTGCTCACCACCCGAAAGAAGTGTCATCGTCTGCGGCCGCTTGCCGGGCGGACGGGCCAGGATTTCCAGACCGGCCTCGAGCGGATCGTCGGATTCGATCAATTGCAACTCGGCTTTGCCGCCGCCGAAAAGGTGGGTGAACAGCCGCTCGAAATGGCCGTTGACCACATCGAACGCCTCCAGAAGCCGCTCGCGGCCTTCCTTGTTGAGGCTCTGGATTGCCTGGCGCAACTTCTTGATCGCCTCGATCACGTCCTCGCGCTCGCTGGTGATCGTCTCCAACCGTTCGGACAGTTCGGCCCGCTCATCCTCGGCGCGAAGGTTGACGGCGCCAAGCCGCTCACGTTCGATCTTCAGCCGTTCAAGCTTGCGCTCCGTGTCGTCGGCATCGGGAAGTTCGGCATCGGCGGCGATCTCCGCACGAGCCAACACCATGTGCGGCGGCGTGTTGAGCGCCTCCTTGATGCGCGCCTCGACTTCGATCCGGCGCTCGTCGGCCGCCGTCAGGCGTTCCTCGGCACGCGCTCGTTCCTCGCGCGATTGCGACAGCGCTGCTATCGCCTCGTTTGCCGCCCGGTCGAGCTCGGTCTGTCGGTTTTCGGCATCCTGCAACCTGTCGGCCGCCTGCTGGCGCAACGCTTCGGCTTCTGCCAACTGGCTCATCAGCGAACGTCGCCGTGCCTCCACCTCGTCCGGCGCATCGGCCAGTTGCTCGATTTCGGCGGCGGCTTCGCCGCGCCGGTCGCCGAGCGCCACAATCTGGCTTTCGGCATTGCCGGCGCGCCGGGTCCAGTTTTCCTTTTCACCTGAAATCGCCTCCAGCCGACGGCGGCGCGTTTCCGCCTCGCGGCTGAGACCCTCATGGGCAGCGCGGGTCTCGGCGAGCGTGCTGCGGTCTTCCGCCACGGTCGCGCTTTCCCGTTCGTAGCGGACTTCAAGCTCGCCGATATCCGGCGTCACGGCAAGCGCCGCTTCTGCCTCGGCAAGCGCGCTGGTCGTCTCGCCGCGCGTTTCCGCCAGGCGGGCCCTGGATTCATCCAGCGCCGCACGCTTCGTTGCCAATTGACCGGCGGAGCGTTCGGCAACCGTCAGCGCCTCGCGGGCCTCGCGCAATCGCTGCTGCAGTTCCCTGCCGCGTTCGCGCAGTTCCCGTTCGGCGGCAATCGCCTGCTGCAAGGCGGCCTGTGTCTGCGAAAGGCCTTCCTCGCGAGACCGCAGCGTCTTCGTTGCCTCCACCGCCTCGGCGTCCAGTTCGGCGAGCCGGTTCTTCTGGGCCAGGCGTTGTGCCGCGGCCGTAGGCGCGTCGGCGCTCGCTACGAAGCCGTCCCAGCGCCAAAGCGCGCCATCGCGACTGACAAGCCGCTGGCCCGGCTTCAAATGACCCTGCAATGCGGCACCGGCATCGGCGTCAACGATGCCGATCTGGGCAAGGCGGCGCGCCAGCTCGGCCGGTGCGTCGACGACGGAGGCGAGCGGCACCGCGCCGGCCGGCAGCGCCGGGTCACCGGCCTGCTCGGGCGCACCGCCCCAATGGGCCGGCGCCGACGCATCCAGAGGCACGTCGAGGTCCTCACCGAGCGCGGCGCCTAGCGCCGTCTCGTAACCGCGCTCGACCTTGATCTTCTCAAGTACGGCCGGAAACAGCCCGCCGCTATCGGCATTGAGCACCTTGGCGAGCGTCCGCGCTTCGGTTTCGATGCGGTCGAGCTCGGACTTCGCTTCCTGCAGGCGGGCGCGGGCGGCGGTTTCCTGCTCGCGCGCCTTCTCGACGACACTCTCGGCCTCCGGTGCGCCCGACTCCAGACGCGCCAGTTCCGATTCCAGCGTCGCCACCGCAGCCGCCTTTTCGGCGGGGTCGGGCAGACCGGAAATCTCGGCGGCGATCGCCGCAAGCTCGCGCTCAGCCTGTTCCAGTTGCCGGTCGAGACGGGCCTTGCGTTCGCCAAGCTCGCGTATGCTGCGCTCGGCCTGGTTGCGCGCGGCAGCCGCTTCCGCCCGCGTGGCGGTTGTGGCGGCGAGCGCCGCCTCGCTATGCTGCAATCTTGCCGCGGCGTCTTCCGCCGCAGCCTTCGTCGCCGCCTCGCGGTCGGCAGTGCCGTCCGCTTCGGCCTTCAGTTGCCGTTCTTCCTCATCAAGCCTTTGAATTGCTTCGGCATTGTCGGAAAGAAGCTGCTTCTCGCGCTCGATGTCGGCATCGAGCTGCTGCAGGCGCTTTTCCAGTTCGGCGCGGCGGTCGCTGAGCCGTTCAGCTTCCTCGTCCAGTTGCGCGCGTGCGATATTGAGCCGTTGCAGGGCAGCAGCGGCCTTGGCCTCGGCTTCGCGCAGCGCCGGCAATCCGTGCGCGCCAATGCCCTGCGCTTTCGCGGCTTCGGCCTGGGCCGCAGCCTTTTCGGCGACCTGCGAGGTGGCGGCGGCGAGCGCGCTTTGCGCTTCGGCCTCCTGGGTCTTGGCCTGCGTCCAGCGCAGGTGCAGCAGTATCGCCTCGGCCCTGCGGATTTCCGCCGAGATGTTCTTGAAGCGGGCGGCCTGACGCGCCTGGCGCTTCAGGCTGTCGATCTGGCTGTCCAGTTCGGCGACCACGTCGTCGAGCCGCTCGAGATTCTGTTCGGCGGCGCGCAGGCGCAGTTCCGCCTCGTGGCGGCGCGAATGCAGGCCGGAAATGCCGGCCGCCTCTTCGAGAAGGGCACGGCGCGCCTGCGGCTTCGCCTGGATCAGCTCTCCTATGCGCCCCTGGCCGACCATGGACGGCGAACGCGCACCCGTCGACTGGTCGGCAAAGAGAAGCTGCACATCCTTGGCACGCGCCTCCTTGCCGTTGATGCGATAGACGGAACCCGCCTCACGCTCGATGCGGCGCGAGACCTGCAACTCGTCGGCATCGTTGAAGGCCGCCGGCGCCGAGCGGTCGGCATTGTCGAGGAACAGCGTCACCTCGGCGGTGTTGCGCGCCGGGCGCGTCGCCGAACCGGAGAATATCACGTCGTCCATGCCTGAGGCGCGCATGTTCTTGTAGGAGTTCTCGCCCATCACCCAGCGCAACGCCTCGACAAGGTTCGACTTGCCGCAGCCGTTAGGGCCGACGATGCCGGTCAGTCCGCCCTCGATGACGAAGTCGGACGGTTCGACGAAGGATTTGAAACCGAGGAGGCGGAGCCTGGAAAAAAGCATGGTTCAGCGCTCCGCCGAGATGTCTAAGGCCACGGACGGACCCGCGGCTGCCGGCAGGCGCTTACATGCTGTCGATAATGGCCGACATCTCGTCAACCGACAGGGCTCCCGCATATTTGTTGCCGTTGATGAAGAAGGTCGGCGTGGCCTCCACGCCGAAATCATTGAGGCCGCGATTCTTCACCGCCCTCACATCGTCCAGAAGCTTCTGATCCGTCAAGCAGGCCTCGAAGGACTCCTGTGAAAAACCGGCCAGGCGGGCGATTTTAAGCAACGCCGCCTTGCCGTCGGAAGCGCGCGCCCAGCTATCCTGCTGTTTGAACAGCACATCGACCATGGCGAAATAATTGTCGCCGGCGCAGCGCGCCAGCATGAAGCCCGCCTCGGCGCGAGGATCGAACGGAAACTCGCGAAACACCAGACGGGCGCGGCCGGTCTCGATGTATTTTTGCTTGATCTCGGGCAGCGTGGTTTTGTGGAAATGGGCGCAATGCGAGCAGGTCATCGATGCGTATTCGACGATCGTTACCGGTGCGTCCGCCTTGCCCTCAATCTTGTCCGGCAACGCGCCATCGGCAAGAAGCGCCGCCATGTCCACAGTGCCCTGCGAAGCCGGCGGCTTCACGTCCGGCGTGTCCGGTGCGTCGGGGGCATCCGGCGCGGCGGCCTCCTCCTCCTTGTTGCAGGCAGACAGCATGGCGGCCGCCGGCAACAGCGCGGCGGCGGCAAGAAGGGTTCTGCGACGGAACGGTACGGACATGCGAATCACCTGCTAATTTCCGGATTTTGTAACGGTTTGCGACCAAAAGGCGAGTGTTTGGACGAAATAAGGCAAAAGCGTCCGTTCCGCCATGACACTGTTGCCGAAGCAGATAAAAAGCCTGTGAGCGACGCTATTTCCGGGCCGCCGCCACGCTTGCGCCGAGGCGGCGCAACGCCTCGCGCAACTCGTCGTCCTCGATACCGGCGACAGTGCCTGCGATCTTCCGTTGCTCATCGTCGGTGACGACGCGCTTCTTTCGCCGGATGGCGGGCGCGGTTGAAACCGGCTTCTGGGCGATTCGCACACGGCCGATGGCACTGTAGCCGAGAAAGCCGTTGATCCGCGCCATGATTTCCGTGGTCTGGTGCTGGATGTGCAGGGCGGCGATGGCCTCGCAGGCGATGACGAGCGTCGCCGGCTCGAACGGGTCGTCATCGCCCACCCGGCGTTGCCATCTGATCTGTTCGGGTCGCGATTGCGCCGCAAGGCGTTCGCCGACGATTTCATCCCACGATTGGATCAGGCTGGTGGTGATGCCGGCGCGTTTCGCCAGCACCGGATCGAGGACGCCGGAGACCAGGTCGCTGACCGGAACGGGATTGTGGCGTCGCGATTTCCCTGCCATGTGTCCTTCCGAACCGAGCTCGTGCACCGGTCACACTACCGCGCCAGGTCCGAACCACCAATGCAAAACCCAACAAAAGCGCTGCTCACCTGGTATGACGCCAACCACCGCGACCTGCCATGGCGGGTCTCGCCGGCAGCGGCGGCCAGGGGCGTTCACGCCGATCCCTATCATGTCTGGCTGTCGGAAGTCATGCTTCAGCAGACATTGGTCGAGGCCGTCAAACCCTATTTCGCCCGTTTCCTGGCGCAATGGCCCGATATCGGCGCGCTGGCGGCGGCCGATCGGGACGACGTGATGAAAGCCTGGGCCGGTCTCGGCTACTATTCGCGGGCGCGCAACCTGAAGAAATGTGCCGAGATCGTCGCCGATGGCCACGATGGCGCCTTTCCCGACACGGCGGCCGACTTGAGAAAACTCCCCGGCATCGGCGACTATACGGCCGCGGCGATCGCGGCGATCGCCTTCGGCCGGGCGGAAGCGGTGGTCGACGGCAATGTCGAGCGCGTCATCTCCAGGTTTGTGGCGATCGACACGCCCCTGCCGGCGGCAAAGACGGAAATACGGGGGTTCGTCTCCGCCATCCTGCCCGCCGACCGGCCCGGCGATTTCGCCCAGGCGCTGATGGATCTCGGCGCGACCATCTGCACGCCACGCCGGCCGTCCTGCCTCGTCTGTCCGCTGCGCGAGGGCTGCAAGGCGCTTGCAGATGGCGATCCGGAGCGTTTTCCGGTCAAGGCGGCCAGGAAGGCAAAATCGTTGCGCCGCGGTGCCGCCTTCGTGGCGCGGCGCGGCGACGGGGCGGTATGGCTGCGTCGACGGCCGGAGAACGGCCTGCTCGGCGGCATGGCCGAGGTGCCGACCACCGGCTGGACCGCGCGCCGCGACGGCGAGACCGGCGCGGACGCCGCACCCGTTGCCGCCGATTGGCGCCCCGATGGCGCAATCCGCCACGTTTTCACCCATTTCGAACTTGAACTGTCGGTGTTCAGCGCCGCCGTCTCCACCATGTCGCCTGGCGCCGCTGGCTGGTGGTCCGCGCCCGACGACCTGCCCGGCGAAGCGTTGCCGACGGTGATGAAGAAGGTCATCGAAGCCGCGTTGCCCGGCGCAACGAAGCCTGTCCGCCAACAAGGGGGAACCGTCTGAATGCCGGATATCCGTCACATCGTATTCGACATCGGCCGCGTCCTGATCCACTACGATCCGGAAATCCCGTTCCGCCGCCTGATCCCCGACGACGACCGCCGCCGCTGGTTCTTTGAAAACGTGTGCACGCCGGAATGGAACGTCGAGCAGGATCGCGGGCGAAGCTGGCGGGAGGCCGAGGCGCTGCTGATCGCCGACCACCCGGCGGAGGCGGAGCGCATCCGCGACTTCCGCCGTAGCTGGCACGAGATGGTGCCGCATCACTACGAAGACAGCGTCGCGCTTCTCGACACGCTGATCGACACCGGCCACGACGTCACCCTGCTTACCAACTTCGCCGGCGACACCTTTGCCGAAGCCCGCGAGCGCTTCGGTTTCCTGAGCCGGCCGCGCGGCGTCACGGTCTCCGGCGAGATCGGCGTCATCAAGCCCGACCGCGCCATCTACGATCATCACGCCGACGCGTACGGGCTCGAACCGGCCGCGACGCTGTTCATCGACGACAGCGCGAAGAATGTCGACGGCGCCATCGACGCCGGCTGGCAGGCGGTGCTGTTCACCGACGCGGAGACGCTGAAACGCGATCTTGTGCGGCTGGGTGTTCTCTAGCCTTCCGGACTCCCTCAGCCGCCGGCTACCGCCATGCGCTGGCGCGCGATGCGGCGCAGCTCGTCGATCGGTTTCAGCGCGCCGGCTTCCTCGTAGTGCCAGAACGTCCAGCCGTTGCACGCCTCCAGCGATTGCGCCTTGGCGCCCATGCGGTGGATGGAACCGGCGTCACCGCCGAGCGCGACCGTGCCGTCGGCGCGCACCCTGACCGTCCAGCGGCGCTTTACATCCGAAAGCTGCGTGCCGGGCTTGATCAGTCCGCCGTCGATCAGGCTGACGAAGGCGACGCGCGGTTCGGCGCGCTTTCCCGTCAGGACGGCAAGCTCCGCCTCGTCGAGCGGCGTGACCGCGGCGATGCGCGCCTCCGCCGCCTCGATGTAGTCCGGCTCGCGCTCCAGCCCGACGAAATGACGGCCGAGCTTTTTTGCCACCGCGCCCGTGGTGCCCGAGCCGAAGAACGGGTCAAGCACCACGTCGCCCGGCTTGGTCGAAGCAAGCAGCACCCGTGCCAGCAGCGCCTCGGGCTTCTGGGTCGGATGCACCTTGGTGCCGTTCCCGTCCTTCAGCCGTTCAGCGCCGGTGCATATCGGAAACAGCCAGTCTGTGCGCATCTGCACATCGTCGTTGGCCGCTTTCATCGCTTCATAGTTGAACGTGTATTTCTTGGTCTTCTGGTCGCGCGCCGCCCAGATCATCGTCTCATGCGCGTTCTGAAACCGGCGGCCGCGGAAATTGGGCATGGGGTTCGTCTTGCGCCACACCACATCGTTGAGAATCCAGAAGCCGAGATCCTGCATGATCGTGCCGACGCGGAAGATGTTGTGATAGGAGCCGATCACCCAGATCGTGCCTTCGGGCTTGAGCACGCGGCGCGCGGCCAGCATCCAGGCGCGCGTGAACGCGTCATAGGCCTGGAAACTCTCGAACCGGTCCCAGGCATCGTCGACCGCGTCCACCTTCGACTGGTCGGGACGGTGCAGGTCGCCGTCAAGCTGGAGATTGTAGGGCGGGTCGGCGAAAATCGCGTCGACGGAATGTTCCGGCAGCCGCTCGAGCGCGGCAATGCAATCCCCTTTCAGGATCGTGTCGATCCACTCATCGCTCGAGGCATTGGGGGAGAGATCATGAAGACGTCGTACTGCTGACATGTGGATACCCGTACTGAACACACGCATACTCTGGGCCACATGGTTACCGCACATGGTAAATTTTGGTTTAAGTTGCCGGCTTCATTCGACTTTGCATCGCCGACCGGCTCGCTGGAAACAATATAAAGGGAGAGTTTCATGACCTTGCCACCCATCGTCAGGACGGTCCTGGCCGGCCTTATCGCCGCAATGATCAGCCTTTCGGCGGCGGCGGCCGAACGCTCGATCATCGTGCTCGACGCGTCCGGATCGATGTGGGGTCAGATCGACGGCAAGACCAAGATCGAGATCGCACGCGAAACGCTCTCCGAGGTGCTGAAAACGGTGCCTGCAAACACCGAACTCGGCCTGATGGTCTACGGCCACCGCGAGAAGGGTTCGTGCAGCGACATCGAGTTGGCAGTGCCGCCGGCCGCCGACACGGCGGCCGCGATCGCCGAATTCGCCAATTCGCTCAACCCGAAGGGCAAGACGCCGCTGTCGGCCTCGGTGCGCCAGGCCGCCGAAGCGCTTCGTTACACGGAGGAAAAGGCGACGGTCATCCTGGTCACCGACGGGCTTGAGACTTGCGAGGCCGATCCCTGCGCGCTCGGCCGCGAATTGGAACGGGGCGGCGTCGATTTCACCGCCCATGTGGTCGGCTTCGGACTGTCGGACGAGGACGGCGCCAAGGTCGCCTGTCTCGCCGAGGAGACCGGCGGCAGATATCTGAAGGCCGAGGATGCCGAGGCGCTCGGCGACGCGCTGGCCACCACCGTCGTCGAGGCGGCGCCCACTCCCCGACCGGAGCCCGAACCCGAAGCGGTCAGGCCGGAATTCAACGTTGTCGTGCGGGCGAGACTGTCGGCCGACGGCCCGGTCATCGAGGAAGACAGCGACATACTGTGGGAATTCCGCGCCATCGACGATGCCGGCAAGGTTGAGCAGAAGGTCGCAAACCGGCGTTATGGCGGCGAGCACAAGGTCAATCTCGAGCCTGGCCGGTACATGATGCGGGGCAGGCTTCGCAAGATCGCGCTGGAACGCGAGATCGTGGTACCGACTGATGGAATCTTCGAAGAGGATGTCGTGTTCGATGCCGGTGTTCTCGAGGTCGTGCCGAAACGCACCGCCGAAGACGCCGAAGCCGCCAAGGATGCGCGCGTCGATGTGTTCTTCGGCGATCTGAGGGACGGCGCCTACGGTCGGCACGCCTTCTACGTCACCGCCGGCGAGGTCAGAATAGTCGGCAAGATCCGCAAGGCGGTGGTCGAGGAGACAATCACGATCGCCGCCGGCGAGACTGTCGCGCGCGACCTCGTCGTCGCATCCGGCATGGTCGTGCCGTCGGCGGTCTACGCGGAAGGCGGGCCGGCGGTCGAGGGCACCGAAATCCGTTTCGAGGTCAAGACCGCCAAAGCCGACCTGAAGGGCAACCGCAAGAACATCGACGGCAAATACGGGCCGGGCGGCACAATCGACGTGCCGGCAGGCGAAGTCGTCCTGCATGCGCGCCTCGGCCGCGTTGAGGCGTTGAGCGATCCGTTCACCGTCAAGGGCGGCGAGGCAACCGAGGTGGAGCTCAACCTGAATGCCGGCGTGCTCGCCGTCACCGCTCCGGGCGCGAACCGTTACGTCATCCTGGGCGCCAGGAAGGATATCAACGGAAAACAGAAACGCATCGGCCAGGGCAACGGCTCCGAATGGCAGGAAACGCTGCCCGCCGGCGACTATATCGTCGAAGTGTCCTACAAGGGCGACAAGGCAAAAAAACAGAGCAAGGTCACGGTGACCGCGGGCGAACGCACCGAAATCTCGGTGGAATGACAGCCAGGTCCGCCGCATTTGCCGATAGCAACACGAGAGGAGGAATGATCATGTCCTATGGGCTGGGAACTTCGGTGGCTTGCGCCATCCTTTCAACCGGTCTGCTTTTCGCTCCGACCGGAGGTGCCGCCGCAGAGATCACCTGGTCATTTCCCGACAACATCTCCCCGGGCGAATTGTCGGCGGGCTCGCTCACCGGCAAGGCCTCCATGAGCTCGGTCACTTTTGGCAAGCGCGCCAGAGGCACCGGCGAATTGGTCTACTACCTCGACAAGCCGGTTTCCCTGACGCTCGGGGAAAAGGGCGACGAGCCATGCGCCTTCTGGTGGAAATCACAGGGCTCGTACAATTCCTATGGAGAGGCATCCAACTACTCCGAGGATTGGATAGCCTGTGGGGGTTCCAGATCCAAGAAAGTCCTGAGTTGGGGCCGGGAGAACGCATTGACGGCAATACGCGTCTGCACCAACAACAAGACCAATGCGCGGGGCCAGCTGGTCAAAGGAATTCAGGTGCAGCTCAGCCGCCGCGAGACACCCACCGGCCCTCTTGAAGTCGTCGACACAAGGGAAATCAAGCAGCCCAACTGCAAGAAATGGTCGTCGAACTGGTCCCGCTGCACCGGCAACATGGCGGCGAGCGGCATTACGCTCTACTATAAGAGAATTGGCGGCAAGGACTCGATTACCGGCTTTCGCCTGCTTTGCTGGAACACCGTGCCATTCGATCCCGACAGCGGTTGAGAATTTGCAAGGTCTCTTGAACCGCTCGCCCCGGCGGGTAAGAAGGGCATCCGCGCTCCACCGATGACCACCCGACCGCACACGAGGCCGAAATTGCCCGCACCCGATCTGATCATCTTCGACTGCGACGGCGTGCTGGTCGATTCCGAGATTATCGCCGCGCGCGTCGAATCCGACATGCTTGCCCGCATCGGCTACCCGATCGCTGCCGAAGAACTCGTCGAACGTTTCGCCGGGCTGACCTTCCACGACATCCTGCTGACGATCGAGCGCGAGGCCGGCATACCCCTGCAGGCCTCGCTGCTCGACGAGAACCGCCGTGTGCTCGACGAGGTATTGGCGCGCGAGGTGATCGAGATCGAAGGCGCGGCCCGGATCGCCGCCACCGTTCCGCGGCGCTGCATCTGCTCCAATTCGCGCGCAGAACGCATAGAGGCAATGCTGGACCGCACGGGCATGAAGCCGATTTTCGACAAGCGGATATTTTCGGCTTCCGACACGCCGTCGGCAAAGCCGAAACCCGCGCCCGACGTGTTCCTGCACGCCGCCGAAAAGATGCAGGCGGACCCCGCCAACACCTTCGTCATCGAGGATTCGGTGCACGGCGTTGCCGGCGCGGTCGCCGCCGGCATGCGCGTCATCGGCTTTACCGGCGGGGCGCATTCCTTTCCGGGTCATGCCGACCGGCTGACCGAAGCCGGCGCGGAAACCGTGATCAACCGCTGGAGCGGTTTTCTTCCGGTCCTCGCCGCGCTGACGGAGTGGCAGGACGCCTAGGCTGTATCACTTGCGCCCGGTCGGCCCCTCGTCATAGCCGGCGAACACCAGCAGGTTGGCGGCGGTCGGCGCCGGCACCGATACGTTCGGGTCGGAGAAGACGAACCGGGTGGCGCCGGTCAGGCTGTTGATCGACACCTGATATTTGTGCAGCTCCGAATAGAGCACCTCGTCGCCGCGCACCACGACGACACGGATCGGCATGGCGATCGCGCCGGCCTCGCCCTTCGGTCCGGGCACGACGCGTCCGGCAACCGCCACCGTCATGTTGAGCAGGCCGTTTTCGTAGCGGCAACTGCGGGTCACATCGGTAATCGACGCCTGGTAGATGATGTTGTCGGCGGTTTTTTGCTCCTCGCCGCGGCGCACCCGTTGATAGGTGTTGTAGAAGGCTGTGCCTTCGCGCAGGCGGATGGAAGGGCAATAGGCGCGCAGATCGGTCTCGCTGACGCGGTTGTCCGGCTCCTCGCTTTTCTTGTCCGGACCGAGCCCCAGGTCGGGAAACTTGAAACCGCCATCGCCCGACTGGCACGCAGCCAGGGTAAAAAGCAGCACAGCAGTGCCCAAAAACGGCAATAACCGACGAAAAATCAATCGAAACTCCATCCGTTGCACTTTTCTCCAAAGGCGTGGGTGTCTATACCAACGCGGCGGCAAAAATGCGACCAGAACGGCGCGGGAAATTTCCGGTGTTCAACATCTTTGCAAGCGGCGCCGCTCCGCACGGCTTACGCGGCAGGCAATCACCATGAACTATGTCAGCACAAGGGGGCAGGCGCCGCACCTCGGGTTCTGCGATGTCCTGCTCACCGGTCTCGCCCGCGACGGCGGCCTCTATCTGCCGGAGAGCTGGCCCGAATTCGGCGCGGCGGAAATCCGGGCCATGCGCGGTTTGAGTTACAGCGAACTTGCCACGCGCCTGCTGACGCCGTTCATCGGCGGCGAGATCGACGGCGGCGCCTTTGCCCGCATGGTGCGGGAGGCCTATGCCGCCTTCGATCATCCGGCCGTCTGCCCGATCGTGCAGACCGACGGCAACGAATTCGTACTGGAACTGTTCCGCGGGCCGACGCTGGCCTTCAAGGACGTCGCCATGCAGTTGCTGGCCCGCCTGATGGATCACGTGCTGGCCGAGCGCGGCGAGCGGGCAACCATCGTCGGCGCCACGTCGGGCGACACGGGCGGCGCGGCGATCGAGGCGTTCGCGGGCCGGACACGGGCCGACGTCTTCATCCTTTTTCCGCTCGGCAAGGTGTCGCCCGTGCAGCGGCGCCAGATGACCACCTGCCAAGCGGCGAACGTCCACGCCCTGTCGATCGAGGGCAATTTCGACGACTGCCAGGCGCTGGTCAAGGCGATGTTCAACGATCAGCCGTTTCGCGACCGAATCGGGCTTTCCGGCGTCAATTCAATCAACTGGGCGCGGATCATGGCCCAGATCGTTTACTACTTTTCTTCAGCCATCACGCTCGGCGCGCCCGACCGGCCGGTATCGTTCACGGTGCCTACCGGAAATTTCGGTGATATCTTTGCCGGTTACGCGGCGAGACGCATGGGCCTGCCCATCGACCGGCTGGTGATCGCCACCAATGACAACGACATCCTGGCGCGCACGCTGGAGACCGGACGCTACGAGACGCGCAGCGTTATCGAAACCACCTCGCCGTCGATGGACATCCAGGTGTCGTCAAACTTCGAACGCCTGCTTTTTGAGGCGTCGGGTCGCAACAGCGAGGCGATCGTCACCGCGATGGAGGGATTGAAGCAGTCGGGAGCGTTTACGCTCGACGATGCGGTGCTCGAGGCGATCCGATCGGGGTTTTCCGCGGGCCGCTCGCGGCTTGAGGAGACCGATGCGACGATGCGCGCGCTTCTTGCCGAGACCGGCTATCTGGCCGATCCGCACACCGCGACCGGTCTCAAGGTTGCCCGCGACAATGTCGACGGCGCTGCGATGGTGGTGCTCGCCACCGCCCATCCGGCCAAGTTTCCTGCCGCCGTCGAGGCGGCAACAGGCGTCACGCCGCAACTGCCGGCAAGACTGGCGGCCATGATGGAGGCTGATGAAAAGCATGTGACGCTTCCATCCGACCTGAAAATGGTGGAAGATCACATCGAACGCCACAGAACTGAATAGGTGAATGCAGGGAGTGCGTGATTTATGAGTGTCGATGTTAGCCGTCTGTCGAACGGCATGACGGTGGCCACGGAAACCATCCCCCACCTGGAAAGCGTCGCACTCGGCGTATGGGTCAAGTCCGGTTCGAGGAACGAACAGGAAAATGAGCACGGTATCGCTCACCTGCTCGAGCACATGGCCTTCAAGGGTACAGGCCGGCGCGATGCTTGGCAGATCGCCTCGCAGATCGAGGATGTCGGCGGTGAAATCAATGCATCAACCAGCGTCGAAACCACGGCCTTCTATGCCCGGGTGCTGAAAAACGACGTGTCGCTCGCCATCGACATCCTGGCCGACATCCTCACCGACTCGAAATTCGATCCCGTCGAACTGGAACGCGAGCAACACGTGATCCTGCAGGAGATCGGTGCAGCGCATGACACCCCCGACGATATCGTGTTCGACCGCTTCTCGGAAACCGCCTTCCGCCACCAGACGATCGGCCGCTCGGTGCTCGGCACGCCGGAAACGGTGGAATCCTTCACCTCCAGGCAACTCCGAAACTATCTGGAGCGCCAATACGGCGCCGATCGCATGGTGGTCGTCGCCGCCGGCGCGATCACTCACCAGGAGTTCGTGCGCGAGGCGGAACGCCTGTTTGGCGGTTTCCGCGACAAGGCGGCAGCAAAGCCCGTCACCTATGCCAATTATGTCGGCGGCGACTATCGCGAGGATCGCGATCTCATGGACGCCCAGATCGTGCTCGGCTTCGAGGGACGCGCCTATCACGTGCGCGATTTCTATGCCTCGCAAATCCTCTCGATGGTGCTTGGCGGCGGCATGTCGTCGAGATTGTTCCAGGAAGTGCGCGAGAAACGCGGCCTGTGCTATTCCGTCTATGCTTTCCATTGGGGTTTTTCGGATACGGGCGTGTTCGGAGTGCATGCGGCGACCGGCCGCCAGGACGTTACCGAACTAGTTCCGGTCATCGTGGACGAACTGCGCAGAAGCGGCGAGGCGATCCGCATCGACGAGCGCGAGCGCGCGGTGGCACAGTATCGGGCCGGCCTGTTGATGTCCCATGAAAGCGCGGCAAGCCGCGCCTCGCAGATTGCCCGTCAGATCCTGCTTTTCGGCCGCCCCATCACCACCGAGGAGCTGATGGACCGGCTTTCCAACATCACCACCGAAAGACTGGCCGATCTTTCCGACCGGCTGTTTTCTTCCAAGCCGACGATCGCCGCCGTAGGTCCGGTGGGCAACCTGCCGTCCTATCAGGAAATCCACGACAGCCTCGCGGGGGACCGCCGTCCGGTCAGACAGCTCGCCATGTGACACGGAAAGCGGTGATCGGTGCTTTTTGGCGAACTGTTTGCTTCCGGCAACGCCGAACTGAAGGGCGAACGCGTGACGCTTCGCCATCCACGCAAGTCAGACTATCGGGCCTGGGCCGAACTGCGGCGCAACAGCCGCGATTTTCTCGAGCCCTGGGAACCGCGCTGGGCGCCGGACGAACTGGCCCGGCGCGCCTGGCGGGAGCGGCTGCGCCAATATGTCCAGGACCGGCGCCGCGGCCATGGTCATACGTTCTTCGTCCTGGAACGCCAAACCGGCGCGCTTGCCGGCGGCATCTCCATCGGCAATGTCCGGCGCGGCGTCGCGCAATCCGGCCAGATCGGCTACTGGATGGGCGAGAAATTCGCCGGCCACGGCCTGATGGGCGAGGCGTTGTCGCTGGTCGTTGAATACGGCTTTCGCGGGCTTGGCTTGCACCGCATCGAAGCGGCCTGTATTCCGGACAACAAGCGTTCGATCCGCGTGCTTGAAAAAGCCGGATTTTCGCGCGAAGGCTTGTTGCGGTCCTACCTGCGCATCAACGGTGCATGGCGGGACCATCTGCTCTTTGCCCTGATCGACGAGGACTTTCAGGACAAGAAGGATCGGGGTCCGGTTACTTGACGATGGCGGCGCGCAAACTGCTGACGGTTGTCCAGGCGATTGCAATCGCGGTTTTCGCGCTGTTGCTGTCCATCACGCCGGGGGCAGCCATCGAGCCGATCAAGATCTCCAAGGACGATGTTGCGCTCGATCTGTCGCAGGCGGTCGAGTTCCACCGCAACCAGGGCTCGTCCTTCCAGGTCAACACCGCCGCCCAGCCCGATGGTATCGTGCGCCGCATCGAAGTGGAGGCGAACGACGAGGGTTCCAGCGGCGACTGGGCGGTGTTCGCGCTCGCCAACGCCACCGACGAGCAGATCGACCGGCTGATCGTCGCTCCGCATTTCCGCCTGGTCGGTTCCGGCCTGCTGTCGCCCGATCTCGGTTCGCAGCGCATCACCGCCATCACGCCGAGCGAGGGCTTTGCGCTCGACCGGCAATCGAGCCAGGATGCCGATATTTTCCAGGTCACGCTCAATCCGGGAACGGTTGTCACCTTCGTTGCCGAACTGGCCTCCCCCAACCTGCCGCAGATCTATCTGTGGGATACCGAGGCCTACAAGGACACGATCAACTCTTACACGCTCTATCGCGGCATCGTCATCGGCATCTCCGGCCTTCTGGCGCTGTTTCTCACCATCCTGTTCGTCGTCAAGGGTACGTCGATGTTTCCGGCCACGGCAGCGTTGGCCTGGGCGGTCCTGGCCTATATCTGCGTCGATTTCGGCTTCCTGAACCGGGTGATAGAGATCACGCCCGGCAACGCGCAGATGTGGCGTGCCGGCACCGAAGTCGGCCTGGCGGCGACACTGGTCATCTTCCTGTTCACCTATCTCAACCTCAATCGCTGGCATGACCATTTCAGCTACGGTGCGCTGATCTGGATCCTCGGCCTCGTCCTGCTCGCCGTCGGCGCCATCATCGAGCCGCCGCTGGCCGCCGGCATCGCGCGCGTCTCCTTCGTGCTGACCGCGCTCGTCGGCGTCGGGCTGATCATCTATCTCGGCGCGCGCAGCTACGACCGCGCCATCATGCTTGTTCCAAGCTGGCTGATGGTGCTGGTCTGGCTTATCGGGTCGTGGATGGCGGTTACCGGCCTGCTCGACAATGATATCGTGCAGCCAGCGCTTGGCGGCGGGCTGATCCTGATCACGCTTCTGATCGGCTTTACCGTCATGCAGCACGCCTTTGCCGGCGGTGGATTGCAGCAGGGCCTGTTCAGCGACATGGAGCGCCAGGCGCTCGCGATTACCGGCGCCGGCGACCTGGTCTGGGACTGGGACGTGCTGCGCGATCGCATCGTCACGCGTCCGGACGTGTCCGATGCTCTCGGCCTGGCGCCGTTCAGCCTGCAAGGGCCGGCGCGCAACTGGCTGCCCGTGCTGCACCAGGAAGATCGCGACCAGTTCAGGACCACGCTCGACATCGTGCTCGAACACCGCCGCGGCCGGATCAACCAGACCTTCAGGCTGCGTGGCGCCGACGGCCACTACCATTGGTTCTTGTTGCGCGCCAGACCGGTGGTCGGCTCCGACGGCGAGATCATCCGCTGCGTCGGCACGCTGGTCGAGGTGACCGACCAGAAATACGCCGAGCAGCGACTGTTGCACGATGCCGTCCATGACAATCTGACCGGCCTGCCCAACCGCGAACTGTTCCTCAACCGGTTGGAGGCGGTGATCGCCATCGCCCATGCCGAGGAAAAGCTCAAACCCACGGTGTTTTCCATCGACATCGACCGCTTCAACCAGGTCAACGAAAGCCTTGGCATCTCCGCCGGCGACACCATGCTGCTGACGATCGCCCGGCGGCTGCACCGGCTGTTGAAGCCGCACGATACGCTGTCGCGGACCTCCGGCGACCAGTTCGCGCTGCTGCTGCTGTCTGAGCAGGAGCCCGACCGCATCGCCGCGTTTGCCGAAGCGGTCAAACAGGCGATCGGTGCGCCGATCACCTTCGGCAAGAACGAGATCGTACTCACCGCTTCGATCGGCCTGATCACCGTTACCTCGGCAAAGATAACGGCCGAGGAGATGATGAAGGATGCCGAGCTTGCAATGCAGCAGGCCAAGCGCTTCGGCGGCGACCGCATCGAGCCGTTCCGGCCGGCCTTCCGCAGCTTCGGCACCGACCGGCTGCAGATGGAATCCGATCTCAGACGCGCCGTCGAGCGCTCGGAATTCAAACTGGTCTACCAGCCGATCGTCCGGCTCGAGGACGCTTCGGTGGCCGGCTTCGAGGCGCTGATCCGATGGGAGCATCCGCGTCGCGGCATCATACCGCCCAGCGACTTCATCCCGGCCGCCGAGAGCACCGGACTGATTGTCCAGCTCGGCCTGTTTGCCATGCAGAAGGCGGCGAGCGATCTCTACGCCTGGCAAAGCGAGATCGACGACGTACCGCTATCCATCTCCGTCAACCTGTCGAGCCAGCAGTTGATTCGGCAGGACCTCGTCGCCGATGTGCGTTCGGTTCTCGCCCGATCCAGCCTGCCGGCGCGCTGTTTCCGGCTGGAACTGACCGAGTCGATGGTCATGGCCAATCCCGAACAGGCGGCCAATGTGCTCAAACGGCTGAAGCAGCTCGGCATCGGCCTGTCGCTCGACGATTTCGGCACCGGGTTCTCGTCGCTGTCCTATCTGACGCGCTTCCCCTTCGACACGATCAAGATCGACAAGAGCTTCGTCGACGATACCAGCCCCAAAAAGACCGTGCTGCTGAAGTCGATGATCAACATGGCGCACGATCTCGGCCTGTCGGTTGTCACCGAGGGCGTGACCGACGAGGCCGATGCCGACAAGCTGCGCGAGATGGGCTGCGAATATGTGCAGAGCTTCATGTTCGGCGCGCCGATGGATGCCGAAGTGGTGCTGCGGCTTTTGAAGGAGCGCCATCCCGTAACCCAGCCGGAAAGCGCGGCGGCGCAATAGGCGGCAGGGCCCGGTACGTTCAGGCGCGACCGGCCTCGGCGCTCAGGTGCAGCGGATCGATACCCAGGTTGAACAACACCCGGTCGTATTTGCGATCGATATCGGCATCGAACAGCAGGTCGCGGTCGGCGGGGCATGTCAGCCAACCATTGTCGGCGATTTCGGCCTCCAGTTGCCCCGGCCCCCAGCCGGAATAGCCGAGCGCCATGAAGGCCCGCGCCGGGCCGCGCCCGTTGGAGATGGCGCGCAGAATGTCGATCGTCGCCGTCATCACGATGCTGTCGTCGACGGGCATGGACGAGTCGGTGACATAGTCGTCGGAATGGATAACGAACCCCCTGCCCTGGTCTACCGGCCCGCCGCTGCGAACGACCAGCGAGCGGGCGCTCTCGGGCAGGCGAATCTCGTCCTTGGCTTCGATGATGTCGAGTTGGACCAGAAGTTCCGGAAAGCCGATCTGCTGGGCACGATTGATGATCAGGCCCATTGCACCCTCGTCGCTGTGGGCGCACAGATAGATCACCGAACGGGCGAAACGCTCGTCAAGCATGCCGGGCATGGCGACCAGAAATTGTCCGTCGAGCGAACTGCGCCGGTCGTTGCCGCAGGGGTGGCTGCCGAGTTCCATGGATGAAGAGTAAGCTTTTTGGCGTTCGATTGATAGGCTGTAACGACGAATTAGCGATTGGCAGCGTTGGTGTCCGAAATCGTCATCGAACGGAAAAATGCGTACGATACCGCCGACCCCGTGGGCGGTTCACGCAAATATCATCATCATTGTCGCGCCGTGCCATTGCGCGCCGGCACTTGTCGGATCACATTCCGGTCATGATCCGTTTTCTCATCCTGTCGGCGCTGCTTGGCACGGCTTTCACCGTCCAGCCGGCTGTCGGCGCAAGCAGCGCGTGGGTCGCCACCGAGGGCGGCGACATTCGTCTCGTCGTCGACGATCAACCCGCCGAAGACGGTGTCCTCAAGGGCGCCCTGGAGATCCTACTCAAACCCGGCTGGAAGACCTATTGGCTCGATCCCGGCG
Organism: Rhizobiaceae bacterium; assembly: GCA_041397625.1. Taxonomy (GTDB): domain Bacteria; phylum Pseudomonadota; class Alphaproteobacteria; order Rhizobiales; family Rhizobiaceae; genus JAWKWH01. The sequence goes on along the minus strand of JAWKWH010000001.1, from coordinate 1,031,008 downwards.
ATGCCGGGGTGCCGCCGCAGATCGATGTCGGCGCGAGCCGGGATGTGTCTACCGCTCGTTTCCTGTTTCCGGCGCCGGAACGTTTCGATGACGGATATGCCGTCTGGGCCGGCTACAAACATCAGATATCGCTGGCGCTGGAGTTCGCCATCGGCCGTGCACCGCTGATCGAGGCCGATGTCTTCCTCGGCATTTGCGAGACGATCTGCATTCCCGTGTCGGCGAGGTTCACCGTCGATCCCTCGGCATCCGGGGCAAGCAGCAGCGATGCGGCCGCCGTGGCAGCCGCTTTCGCCGCGCTGCCCGGCATGGAGCGTGACGATTTCGCGGTACGACGGCTCGACGAGGAGAAACCCGCCGTGCTGCGCGCCAGCGTCGCGCTGCCCCGACCGGACGAAGAGGCGACATTGTTCATGGCGTCGGGCGACGGCTGGTATTTCGGCACCCCGGTGTTCCGGCGCGACGAAACGGGGCCGGGGTTCGACATCCCGCTGCTGGACCGGCCGAAGGAGCCGGCGGCAGCCGAATTCTTCTACACGCTCGTGTCGGAAGAGGGTGCGGTTTCGGGCCATATCGACGCCCCGGCCGTTTCCTCCGACTGATTTTTCTGGACAGGGACAGGCAAACCGCTATGTCTCCGGCGCGTGCATCGCGTGCCCGATCGTCCCCCAAGGAGCCCATCATGACCATTGCCATCGGCGACAAGCTACCCGAAGCGACCTTCAAGACGGTGACCGCCGACGGACCGGCGAACATTTCGACCGCCGACATTTTCGCCGGCAAGAAGGTGGTCCTGTTCGGTGTGCCCGGCGCGTTCACAAAGACCTGCCACAATCAGCATGTTCCGAGTTTCATCGAGAATTACGATGTGCTCCGCGCCAGGGGCATCGACACCATCGCGGTGGTGGCCACCAACGACCATTTCGTCATGAATGCCTGGGCCGACGCCACCAAGGCCGCCGGCAAGCTGCTGTTTCTCGCCGACTATGACGGCTCGTTCGCCAGGGCCACCGGGCTGGACGTGGACCTGAGCGCTGCCGGCATGGGTCTGCGTTACACCCGCTTCTCGATGATCGTCGACGACGGCAAGGTGGCTGCGCTCAACATCGAGCCGAAATCCGGCCAGGCGATCGAGACCGGGGCGATAAAGATCCTGGAGCAGCTCGCGGAAGGCTGAACCCGGTTAGCCGGTTCCTTCGTTCCTGATCTTGAACGGTTTCATGCCGTCGCGCGCGAGCTGGTCTGCGCGCTCGTTTTCAGGATGGCCGGCATGGCCCTTCACCCAGTGCCAGGTGACGTCGTGGCGTTGCCTGGCCTCGTCAAGCGCCTGCCAGAGTTCCGCGTTCTTGACCGGCTTTTTCGCCGCCGTCTTCCAGCCGTTGCGTTTCCAGCCTTCGATCCATCCCGAAATGCCGTCGCGCACATAGACGCTGTCGGTATGGAGGTCGACCTTGCAGGGCTCCTTCAGCGCATTCAGCGCCTCGATCGCCGCGGTCAGCTCCATGCGGTTGTTGGTGGTTTCCGCCTCGCCGCCCGAAAGCTCCTTCTCGGCGCGACCGAACCGCAGTACCGCCCCCCAGCCGCCCGGGCCCGGGTTGCCTGAACAGGCGCCGTCGGTGAAGATCTCGACCGATTTCACGATGCGGCCAGACCGTATTCGCGCGCCGACACGATGCCGCGATGGAAGCGCAGGCGGCGGATGTACTCGCCCGGATCGCGTTTCTTGACCAGATCTCCGCCGGGACCCGCCACCCAGTCGTAAAGGCGGGTGAGAAGGAAACGAAGCGCCGAGCCACGGGCGAGAATCGGCAGGGTATCGATCTCGACCTTCTCCAACGGCCGCACGGACTGGTAGCCGGCGAGCAGCGCCGTGCCCTTGGTCAGGTTGAAGGAGAAGTCGCGCTCGAAGCACCAGGCGTTGAGGCAGGTCGCCACGTCGTAGGCGTAGAAATCATTGCAGGCGAAGTAAAAGTCGATCAAGCCCGAGAGCCTGTCGCCAAGGAAGAACACATTGTCGGGAAACAGGTCTGCATGGATGACGCCGGACGGGATATCCGACGGCCAGCCGGCCTCGATCTCGGCGAAATCGGCGTCGATCTCGGCTGCCAGTCCGTCGACGACGCCATCGGCGCCCGGCCGTGCCTTTTCCCACAGATCGCGACAGCCGGCCAGGTCGAGCGCGTTTCGCCGCCGCATGGAAAAGTCCGTTCCCGCCAGATGCAGCCCGGCGATCGCGGCGCCGACCTGGCGGCAGTGCTCGACCGTCGGACGACGCATCCACATGCCTTCCAGGAAGGTGATCAATGCCGCCGGCCGGCCGGCGACACGGCCGACCAGCCCGCCATCGTCGCGGACCACCGGCAGCGGGCAGGCGATATCCTTGTTGGCCAGGTGCTGCATCAAGCCCAGGAAGAACGGCAGATCGGCCTCGGCGACGCGCTTCTCATAAAGCGTGAGGATGTATGAGCCGGTGGCGGTATGAACGAGGAAGTTGGTGTTTTCGGTGCCCTCTGCGATGCCCTTGTAGGACAGGAGCTGGCCAACCGAATAATGATCGAGGAACGCGCCGAGTTCTTCTTCGTTGATGTCGGTATAGACCGCCATCATCCGGCTCCGTTGACAAAGGCCATGTCGGCGGCGGTGAGTTCGACGTCGCGCAAGGCCCGCATAACCGGAAACTCCTCGGTCTCGGTGGCGGTCACGGCGATATCCACGGTCACGTCGTAGCTGCTGCGGAACGCGTCGATGATCTCGTCGACGATGATCTCGGGCGCAGACGCGCCGGCCGACAGGCCGATCACGCCAACGTCGTCGAGCCGGTCCCACGGTATCTCGGCGGCGCGCTGCACCAACATCGCGCGGGAAGCGCCGGCACGTTCGGCGACTTCGACCAGGCGCCGGGAATTGGACGAATTGGGCGCGCCGACGATCAGGTAGAGATCGGCGCCGTCCGCCGTTTCGCGCACCGCCTGCTGGCGGTTGGTGGTGGCGTAGCAGATGGATTCGGCTGCCGGCGCCCGGAGACTCTCGAAGCGGTTGTTGAGAGCGCGGATGATCCCGGCGGTGTCCTCGACCGACAGGGTCGTCTGGGTGACGAAGCCGAGTTCCACGCCTTCGGGCGGTGTGAAACTGCGCGCGTCGTCCTCGGTCTCGATCAGGGTTACCGCGCCCGGCGGCAACTGCCCCATCGTGCCGACGACTTCCGGGTGGCCGGCGTGGCCGATCAGCAGCACATGGCGGCCGAGACGCTGATGGCGCATGGCCTGCTTGTGCACCTTCGACACCAGCGGGCAGGTCGCGTCCAGATAGAACAGGTTGCGGGCCTCGGCGTCCGCCGGTACGGATTTCGGCACGCCGTGGGCGGAAAACACCACCGGCCGGTTGCGGTGGTCCGCCGGTATCTCGTCGAGTTCCTCGACGAATATGGCGCCGCGATTCTGCAACCCCTCGACCACATAGCGATTGTGCACGATCTCGTGGCGTACATAAACAGGTGCGCCGTACTTTTTCAGCGCCAGAACGACGATCTGGATCGCCCGGTCGACGCCGGCACAGAAGCCGCGCGGCTGGCAAAGGCGGATCGTCAGCGGTGGTTTGGCCGAAGTCTCAAGCATCGCGGTTCCCTGAAGCTCGTGCGCGGTGATGGCTGCAGCGGCGCGGCGATGTCAAGGGCTCTGCGCCCGCTCGCGCCACAGCCATGCGCCGAAAACACCGGCGAGCGCGGCTGCCAGCCCGAACCATGTGATCGCATACTGCAGATGGTTGTTGGGCAGGTCGATAATCGTGACGCCGCCCATGGGCAGGCCGCCCGGATTGGGCGTATCGTCGGCGTCGATGAACAGGCGAACGACGGAAGCGTCCGTTCCGAAGCCGGCCAGCGCCGCCATATCCGACAGGTCCTTCCAGTAAAAGATGTTCTTTTCCAGGTCATTGTCCGGAATCAGAGAGGACGGTTTCTCGGCAATCGCGGTCCGGGCAAGTCCGGTAACCGTCACCTCGCCTTCCACCTGGCCCTGCGGCCGGGTTGCCGGGTCCTTGTTGTCGTAGGGCACGAAACCGCGATTTACGAACAGCGCCCGGCCGTCGGCGAGCATCAGCGGCGTATAGACATAGTAGCCGGTCCGGCCTTTGTGGGTGGTAAAAAAATACGCTTCCCCTGCATGATCGAAAGTGCCCGAGACCGTCACCGGACGGTATTCGATCCCGTCCGGATCGGCGAGCCGGCGCTCGATCTCGGCAAGCGCGACGGGTTTCGAGGCGATACGCTCGTCTATTGCGGCGATCAGGCTCTCTTTCCACTGCAGCCGCTTGACCTGCCAGACGCCGAGCCCGGCGAGTACAGCAAAGGCGCCCAACGCCAGCACGGTCAGCGCCACCCTGCCGGTGCGCCTGCCCGACGGTCCGGCCCTGGAGCTCATTCCGGCCGGTCCAGCCGTCCCTCGGACGCCTTGTTGGCGTATTGCAGCGTGATCAGTACGCCCTTGATCAACCGCAGCGCGGCGAGGCCGAGGGCGACCGTCAGCGGTATCCACAGGGTCAGATGCAGCCAGAGCGGCGGAGAGGCCGTGACCTCGAGCCACAGCGCCAGGCCGACGACGATGAAACCGATGATCAGGATGACGAAAACCGCCGGCCCGTCGCCGGCATCGGCAAAGCCGTAATCGAGGCGACAATTGGCGCATTGCTTGCCGATGGTGAGGAAACCGGAGAACAGTCGCCCCTCGCCGCAGCGCGGGCAACGACCGCGCAGCCCGGCGCCGATCGGCTCGACCGGCGGGTAATGTGCCTTGTCCGGTTCCATCTCGTTTCTCCCATGAAATACGGGCGGCCATGCGCGATGACCGCCCGCCCGAAATCCGCGATCAGCGATCAGTGTGCGATCGTCGCGCCGGCCGAGGCCCAGACATAGACGCAGGTGAACAGGAACAGCCACACCACGTCGACGAAATGCCAGTACCAGGCGGCAGCCTCGAAGCCGAAATGCTGTTCCGGGGTGAAGTGCCCGGCCAGCGCCCTGAACAGGCAGACCAGCAGGAAGATCGTGCCGACGATGACGTGGAAACCGTGGAAACCGGTGGCCATGAAGAAGGTGGCGCCGTAGATCGACTCCTTGAAGGCAAACGGCGCATGCGCATATTCGTAGGCCTGCACGCCGGTGAACAGCACACCGAGCGCCACGGTGATGACCAGGCCCCAGATCAGGCCCTGGCGATCATTGTGCAGCAGCGCATGATGCGCCCAGGTCACCGTGGTGCCCGACAGGAGCAGGATTATCGTGTTGTAGAGCGGCAGGTGGAAGGGATCCAGCACGTGGATGCCCTCCGGTGGCCAGTGACCGCCCGTAAAGGCATTGCGCGCAACCTGCGCGGCCTCGTTGGTATAGAGGCTGGCGTCGAAGAAGGCCCAGAACCAGGCGACGAAGAACATCACTTCGGAGGCGATGAACATGATCATGCCGTAGCGCAAATGGATCGCCACCACACGTGTGTGATCGCCCTGATGGGCTTCCTTGATGGTGTCGCTCCACCAGGCGAACATCGTGTAGAGGGCGATCGCCAGACCGATGAAGAACAGCCACGGATTGGCGATGTTGACGCCGAAGACCGGGAACTCGCTGTCATTGATGTAGCGCATCCACGCAATGCCGCCGATCGCCATCAGCAGAGCGCCAATCGATCCGATCAGCGGCCATGGGCTCGGGGGAATAATGTGGTAGTCGTGATGTTTTGCGTGCGTGTCGGCCATATCAACCCCCAAGGTTATCGTCCGTGGTCGTGTTCAGCTTGCCGGTGGCGACCGGCTCGTCGCCCTCCAGCGGAAAGAAGGTGTAGGAAAGCGTGATCGTCCTGATGGTCTTCATCTCCGGCAGTTCTACGATGTCCGGATCTATGAAGAAAACGACCGGCATGTCGAGTGCCTCGCCGGGCTTCAGCTCCGTGTCTGTGAAGCAGAAACATTCGATCTTATTGAAATAGGCGCCGGCAAAGTCCGGCGTCACGTTGAACGAGGCCCGGCCGCGGGTCGTTTCGGGATAGAGGTTCTTCGCCTTGTAGGCGACCTTCACGGTCTCGCCGATGCGCATGGTGATGTCGCGCTGTTCGGGTGCGAACTCCCACGGCAGGCCGCCTGCGGTGTTGGCGTCGAAACGCACGGTGATCGTCTTGTCGAGAATGCGATCGGAGGCCTGTTCGACGCGCTGCGTGGTGCCGCCATAGCCGGTCACCTGGCAGAACATCTTGTAGAGCGGCACGGCGGCGTAGGACATGCCGACCATCGACGCGGTGAACGCCAGACATGCCGCCGCCAGCACGAGGTTGCCGCGGTTTTCCCTGCCTTTGACCCGCTTGCCCATCAACACCTCACAACGGCCTGTCGAACAGGGCCGGGCCGAGTTTGGCCACGCTTGCAAGATACACCAGCACCACGAACGCCGCGAGCGCCAGCCCGATCGCCACATTGCGGCTGCGGCGCGCCTTCAACTGCTCCTCCGTCGGCGTGATGCGTTCGTGCTTCATCGCATCAGCCCGCCGCCAGCAGGCGCATGACAAGCGTCTCGCCCAGGAGGGACGCAAACAACGCGAACAGGTAGATCAACGAGAAGCCGAACATCGCCTTGGCGGCCCGCATCGTGCGATCGCCGTCGCCGACCGCCAGCACCTTCCATGCATGCCAGACAAAACCGAGGCCGCACAGCGCGGCGACGATGCCGTAGAACGTGCCGCCGAGGCCGGTCGCCCACGGCGCCAGGCCGATGAGCGCCACCGCGACCGCATATGCGAAGATCTGCCGGCGGGTCGACGCCGCGCCCGCCACGTTGGGCATCATCGGGATACCGGCGCGCTCGTAGTCGCCGGCCTTGAACAGCGCCAGCGCCCAGAAATGCGGCGGCGTCCACAGGAAGATGACGGCAAACAGCAGGACGCTGTCGAGCGAGATGGCGCCCGTGGCCGCCGCCCATCCGATCATCGGCGGAAAGGCGCCGGCCGCACCGCCGATGACGATGTTCTGTGGCGTCGAGCGCTTCAGCCACATCGTGTAGACGACGGCGTAGAAGAAAATGGTGAAGGCGAGAAGCGATGCGGCAAGCCAGTTGACGAAGAGGCCGAGCGTCAGCACCGCCAGCACGGCAAGCACGAGACCGAAGGAGAGCGCCTCGCCCGGCGCCACGCGACCGGACGGCACCGGCCTGCCGGCCGTACGCGACATCACGGCGTCGATATCAGCATCGTACCACATGTTGAGCGCGCCCGAAGCGCCGGCGCCGACCGCGATGCACAGGATCGCGGTGACTGCGAGAACCGGATCGATGGACACGGGAGCGACGAGCAGGCCGACGGCCGCCGTGAACACGACGAGCGACATCACGCGCGGCTTCAGCAAGGCAAAAAAATCGCCGGCCGTCGCCTCTGAAAGAGCGCTGTCATGTCCATGTTCGACAAGGGCCATTCCGGCTCCGTTTGCTGCAAGCGCCGGGCGGGAACCCGGCCGTTCAACCTGCAAACCGCCGGTTGGCCGGCGGTTTGCGTTTCTCCTCGTTGACTGCCTACTTGATCTTGGGCAACTGCTCCCACTGGTGGTAGGGCGGCGGCGACGGCAATTGCCATTCCAGCGTTTCCGCCCCCTCGCCCCAGGGATTGGCGCCGGCGACGCGCTTCTTGGAAAACGCCTCGAACACGCCGTAGAGGAAGATCAGCACGCCGACTGCCGAAATGTAGGAGCCGTAGGACGACACGTGGTTCCAGCCGGCGAAAGCATCGGGATAGTCGATATAGCGGCGCGGCATGCCGGCCAGCCCGAGGAAATGCTGCGGGAAGAAGATGAGATTGACGCCGATGAAGGTGACCCAGAAATGGGTTCGGGCGATCAGTGGCGAATACATGTAACCGGTCATCTTCGGGAACCAGTAGTACCAGCCGGCGAAGATGGCGAAGACCGCGCCGAGCGACAGCACATAGTGGAAATGCGCCACCACGTAGTAGGTGTCATGCAGCGAACGGTCGAGGCCGGCATTGGCGAGCTGCACGCCTGTCACGCCGCCGACGGTGAACAGGAAGATGAAGCCGATCGCCCACAGCATAGGCGTGCGCATGGAGATCGAACCGCCCCACATTGTGGCGATCCAGGAGAAGATCTTCACGCCCGTCGGCACCGCGATCACCATGGTGGCAAACACGAAATAACGCTGGGCGTTGAGAGAGATGCCGGTGGTGTACATGTGATGCGCCCAAACGACGAAACCGACGACGCCGATCGCCACCATCGCGTAGGCCATGCCGAGATAGCCGAAGATCGGCTTGCGGGAAAAGGTCGATACGATATGGCTGACGATGCCGAAGCCGGGCAGGATCAGGATGTAGACCTCCGGATGGCCGAAGAACCAGAACAGGTGCTGGAACAGGATCGGATCGCCGCCGGCGTCGGGCACGAAGAAGGCCGTGCCGAAGTTGCGGTCGGTCAGCAGCATGGTGATGCCGCCGGCCAGCACGGGCAGCGATAAAAGCAGCAGGAAGGCCGTAACCAGAACCGCCCAGGCAAACAGCGGCATCTTGTGCAGCGTCATGCCCGGCGCGCGCATGTTGAAGATGGTGGTGATGAAGTTGATCGCGCCGAGGATCGACGAGGCGCCGGCAATGTGGAGCGACAGGATCGCCAGATCCATCGCCGGGCCCGGCTGGCCGCTGGTGGAAAGCGGAGGATAGATCGTCCAGCCGCCGCCGACGCCGTAGGCGCCGGCCGGTCCGGGCATGAATACCGACAGCAGCAGCAGGAAGAACGCCGGCGGAAGCAGCCAGAAGGAGATGTTGTTCATGCGCGGGAACGCCATGTCCGGCGCGCCGATCATGATCGGAACCATCCAGTTGGCAAAACCGCCGATCAGCGCCGGCATGACCATGAAGAAGATCATGATCAGGCCATGGGCCGTGGTGAACACATTGAACATGTGCTTGCCGGCATCAATGGCCGAATCGCCCTCGAGACCGTAGACCATCTGGGCAAGGCCGTGGAAAATCTGGATGCCCGGCTCCGCCAGTTCCCAGCGCATCATCACCGACAGGGAGCCGCCGATAATGCCGGCTATGATCGCGAACACCAGGTAGAGCGTTCCGATATCCTTGTGATTGGTCGAGAACATCCAGCGCCGCACAAACCCCTGTGGCTTGTGATCGTGGTTGTCGTGGGCTGCTGCCTCTGCCATTTTTCCGCTCCGTTTCCTATTCTTCGTCGCCGCCTGTCGCCTATTCGGCGACGGCCGCGACCTTGTTGCTTGCATCGAGGGCCGCCATCAACGCCTTGTTGGCCGCGCCGACGTCTTCCTTCGCCGCCGTCAGCCAGCTCTCGTAGTTGCCGGCGGAAACGACGCGGATCGCGATCGGCATGAATGCGTGGTCCTTGCCGCACAGTTCCGAGCACTGTCCGTAATAGAGGCCCTCCTTGGTGGCCTTGAACCAGGTCTCGTTGATGCGGCCGGGCACGGCATCGACCTTGACGCCAAAGGCCGGCATCGCAAATGCGTGCAGCACATCGGAGGCGGTCACCAGCACCCGAACGGTCGTGCCGACCGGGACGACGATCTCGTTGTCGACGGCAAGCAGGCGCGGATAGACGGCCTTGTCTTCCTTGCCGGCGGCGGCGCGGTCGGCCTCCTGCAGCAGGGCCGAGTTGAACGACAGAGGGTCTTCGCCGATCTGGTATTCGTAATCCCAGTTCCACTGGTTGGCGGTTGCCTTGATCGTCAGCTGCGGTTCTTCAGACGGCGTGTATTGCGCGGTCAGCAACTGAAAGGAAGGGACTGCAAGGCACAGAAGCACGATCACCGGCCCCAGCGTCCATACCACCTCGATCAGCGTGTTGTGGCTGGTCCGCGACGGGTTGGGATTGGCGCTCTCGCGATAGCGGATGATGCACCATCCCAGCAGCAGCAGCACCAGAAGCGTAATGGGGATAATGAACCAGAGCGTGTAAATCTCGAACCAGGTTATGGCTTCCATGATCGGTGTTGCCGCGGGCTGAAACCGCATTTGCCACGGCTCGGGCTGGGCGGCGAATGCCGCCGGCGCCAAAGCGGCGGCAAAGACGGCCGTCAGGGTTGCGATCGCTGTTTTCGTCAATGTCCTCATCTCCCGACCAGGGTTGCGGCTGGCGGCAACGACCGCGCATGCCGAACCGACGGAATCCCGCCAATCAATCCAGCCGTTCAAACCACACTCTCCAGTCATCTGCAAGATTGCGAAGGGATGTAAACCGTGCGGCATTTTTGCGCTCACAGGATCGGGTACGGCCGGCCGGTCGCCGCAAGCCGCCGCAAAGGGCCGGTTTGCGCTGGCCAACAGCGCCGACAGGTCTCATTTCAGGCGGATTTGTCCGCCAATCACCAACTTTGTCCATGCAGGTCCAATGCGGGCGGGCGCGCGCCTTGTTTTTGGTCTATACGCGTTCATCGCAAGGTCTGATGAATTGATTCGCGAGAGGAAACCTATGCGGATTGCCGTTTTTGCGTTGTGCGGCCTGCTTGTCGCGGGCCCGGCGCTTCTGTCCGGTGCCGATACCGCGTCGGCGCAGCCGAAGGGCGATGTCCGGTCGGAGCACGGGGCCTGGTCGATCATCTGCGACACGCCGGCCGGGTCGTCCGGCGAACAGTGCGCGATGATGCAGAACGTCGTTGCCGAGGACCGGCCCGAAGTCGGCCTGTCGGTCGTCGTGTTGCGCACCGCCGACAACAAGGCGGAGATCCTGCGAGTGCTGGCGCCGCTCGGTGTGCTGCTGCCCAACGGGCTCGGCCTCAATGTGGACGGCAAGGATATCGGACGGGCCTATTTCGTACGCTGTTTCCAGGACGGCTGCTATGCGGAGGTAATCCTGGAAAAACAGCTTCTCGACACGCTCAAGGCGGGCAGTTCGGCCACCTTCATCGTGTTCCAGACGCCCGAGGAGGGTATCGGCATCCCCGTCGACCTGACCGGGTTCGCCGACGGATTCGCCGCGCTGCCCTGAGTTGCTATCCACCGCGCATGACGAGGAATATGGCGCCGCCGCCAACAGCGCCGATCCCGGCGCCGGCGATTGCGTAGTCGAAGCCGAACACGGCGCCAACGGCCAGCCCGACCGCAAGTCCGACAACGATCCACACGGCGTTCTTCATGCGCCATGAATGGCAAGATTCCCTGTTACAGGCAACGGGTGTACGAAACCGCGCGCGTGCCTATATTGATTATCGACGCCAGCCCGCATCATCGGAGATTCCCCGTGCCCGACAGCCTGCTTGACGCCTTCGACGTTTCGCCGGAAAAAATTCGCGCCATCGTCGCCAATACGGTTGCCGGCGCCGACGACGGCGAACTTTTCGTCGAGTATCGCGAGAGCGAGGCGCTTGTCTTCGACAACGGACGGCTGAAGACTGCGAACTTCACCACCGACCAGGGCTTCGGGCTGCGCGCGGTCGCAGGCGAGGCCACGGGTTATGCACATGCATCGGAACTGTCGGAGGCGGCGCTCAGGCGGGCGTCCGGTGCGGTATCGGCGGTCAAGCAGGGCTATTCCGGCCGGTTGTCGACCGGACCGCGCCGCACCAACCGGCATCTTTACGGCGACGACAACCCGATCCTGGCACCCGATTTCGAGGACAAGGCGAAACTGCTGCAGGAGATGGATGCATGGCTGAGGGCGCGCGATCCGCGCGTGCGCCAGGTGACGGCCTCGCTCGCTGCCTCCTGGCAGCATGTGGAAATCCTGCGCGGCGACGGCACGCTGGCAGCCGACATCCGCCCGCTCGTGCGCCTCAACGTATCCGTCGTGGTTGGCGACGGCGACCGCCAGGAAACCGGCTCCTATGGCGCTGGCGGGCGCAGGGCGTTCGGCGAGTTCATCGCCGAGAAAGCCTGGAAGGAGGCAGCCGACGAGGCGCTGCGCCAGGCGTTGGTCAATCTGGAGGCTGTTCCGGCGCCTGCCGGCACGTTCGACGTGGTGCTCGGTGCCGGATGGCCCGGCGTGATGCTGCACGAGGCGGTCGGCCACGGGCTCGAGGGCGATTTCAACCGCAAGAAGACCTCCGCCTTCGCCGGGCTGATGGGCAGCCAGGTGGCGGCGAAGGGCGTCACCGTCGTCGATGACGGCACGATCGCCGAACGGCGCGGATCGCTGACCATCGACGACGAGGGCACGCCGTCGGCCTACAATGTGCTGATCGAGGACGGCAGGCTCACCGGCTACATGCAGGACAGACAGAATGCGCGGCTGATGGGCGTGGAGCCTACAGGCAACGGTCGGCGCGAATCCTACGCGCACCAGCCGATGCCGCGCATGACCAACACCTATATGCTCGGCGGCGGCTATACGCCGGAAGAGATCATCGCCTCGGTGAAGAACGGCATCTACGCCGTCTCGTTCGGCGGCGGCCAGGTCGACATTACCTCCGGCAAGTTCGTCTTCGGATGCACCGAAGCCTATCGGATCGAGAACGGCAAGGTCACGCAGCCGATTCGCGGTGCGATGCTGATCGGCAACGGGCCGGACGCGATGCACCGTGTTACCATGATCGGCAACGACATGAAGCTCGACAGCGGCATCGGCATGTGCGGCAAGGCCGGCCAGGGCGTGCCCGTCGGCGTCGGCCAGCCGCATCTGAGAATGGACGCCATGACCGTGGGCGGAACGGAGGCGTGATAGGGAATCCGGCGTTTCGTATCGAAGATGCCAGGGAGTGATACACGAGTATCAAACTGCAGATTCTTTGATACATAATGAGGTATTATGTATCAAAGTTGCCCTCGCGTGATATCAAACTATCTGATGTTCGCGCCCCCCTTGCAACATCCTGAGTATTTCGCAGCTCGCGAAGTCTTGGCTGTCACCGCATGACCACCCCCTCCTCAATCGTCGTTTTGACCGGCGCCGGGATATCGGCGGAAAGCGGCGTTTCGACCTTCCGCGACAAGGACGGCATATGGGCCAAGGTCGACTTCCGCGAGGTGGCGACGCCGGAGGGCTTTGCCCGCAATCCGGCGAAGGTGCATGAATTCTACAATATGCGCCGCAGCAAGATCCGCAAATACAAGCCCAATGCCGCGCATTTCGCGCTGGCCGAATTCGAGCGTACGTTTCCGGGCGCATTCACGCTTGTGACGCAGAATGTCGACACGCTGCACGAGCAGGGCGGCTCGAAAAACGTCATCCACATGCACGGGCAGCATTCCAAGGTGCTGTGCAACAATTGCGGCCATCGCCAGCCATGGGAAGACGACCTGTCGCAGACGATTGCCTGCCCGGCCTGCAAGACGCCCGGCTATCTCAGGCCCGACGTCGTCTGGTTCGGCGAAACGCCCTATCACATGGACCGCATATACGGGGTGCTCGCCGCCTGCGACCTGTTCATCTCCATCGGCACATCGGGCAATGTCTATCCGGCGGCGCAGTTCGTCGAGGAAGCCAACCGGGCGGGTGCGCACACGGTTGAACTCAACCTGGAGCCTTCAGCCGGCATCGACAGTTTCGCTGAGGCGATCCACGGTCGGGCGACCGAGGTCGTACCGGCCTATCTGGAGCGCCTGCTCACGCACCGTTAGGTTCTCTCAACGCCGCACCGGTGGTTTTTCCAGCAGCGCCACGGCCTCGACATGCGGCGACCACAGGAACTGGTCGATCGGGGTCACGCTTTCAAGCCGGTAGCCGCTATCCCGCAAGATCGCCAGATCGCGGGCAAACGTTGCCGGATTGCAGGAGACGGCGGCCACGCGGCGGACGCCGGACTTGGCTATCGCGCTCGCCTGGGCCTCGGCGCCGGCGCGCGGCGGATCGAACACCAGCCCGTCGAACCGTTTCAGTTCCGCCGGCGTCAGCGGTCGGCGGAATAGGTCGCGACGCTCGGTCGTTACCGTCTTCAGCCGCTTGCCGAAGCGGAAGCCACGGTCGAGCGCGGCCAGCGCGGCGGCGTCATGCTCGACCGCATGGACCATGGAGTTCAGCGCCAGGCGCAGGGCGAAGGCGCCGCTGCCGGCGAAGAGATCGACGACGCGCTTCGATTTTTTGAGATGAGCGCAAACGAGGGCGGCCATGGCGTCTTCGGCTACCGCGGCCGCCTGCAGAAACCCGCCGGGCGGCGGCGTGACCGTTGCCCCGTCCGTCACCCCGCCCAAGGCGATTTCCGGCTTTCTCGGCTCGATGACGATCTCGGCATCGACGCTGACGCGGGCGAAACCGGCATCAAGGGCATGGTCGGCGATTTTCCGCAAGACCTGGTCGGCGGGCCGGCCCGCGCCCGCCAGATCGACATCGAGACCGGCGTCGCTTGCCGTCGCCGTCAGCCGGACCGGACCGGCCGTCTTTCCGAGGATCGCGACCAGTTCACGCAATCGCGGCAGCGCGCCGACGATCATCGGTTCGAGCACCGGGCACTCGCCGACCTCGACGATGGCGTGGCTCGCCGCCTCGTTGAAACCAAGAACCGGCCCGGCTTCCGTGTTGCGGGCCGAAAACACCGCGCGCCGGCGGCTTCCCGCCTCGCAGGCGACGAGCGGTTCGGGCGTCTTGTCGATGCCGGCGCGAGCGAGCGCGTCGACCACCCGTTGGCCCTTCCATTTCCGATAGGCGGAAGGCGCCATGTGCTGGAGCGCGCAGCCGCCGCAACGGCCAAAATGGCGGCAGGCCGGCGACACCCGATCCGGCGACGGCGTGACGATCCCGGCGATTTCCCGCCGCTCGCCCTTGCCGGCGATCGCAACCACCTCGCCCGGCAAGGTGAACGGCACATAGGCCGGGCCGTCCGGCGTGTCGGCGATACCGTCGCCGCGCGCTCCCAGACGGGTAATGGTGACGGTCTCGCTCACCGGTCCTTGACCCCGCCGAGCAGGAATTCGCGATTGCCATCCCCGCCCGCGATCGGCGATGCCCGCAAACCCGCCGAGCGCCAGCCGGGAACACGGTCGAGCCATGCGGAGAGGTCGGCGGCGATGGCTTCGCCCGCGGCGGGGTCCTTCGGCAGGCCGCCCTTGCCGATCGCCTCCCTGCCCGCCTCGAATTGCGGCTTGACGAGGAAGATCCCCGTCGCACCCGGCACGGCGAGCGCGAGCGCCTGCGGCAGCGCCAGCTTCAACGAGATGAAACTCACATCCGAGACGATGAAGCCCGGTACCTGCCCGTTTAGATGCGTGGCCTTGAGGTCGCGGGCGTTCAGCCCTTCGATCGAGGTCACCCGCCGGTCTCCGGCGATAGCCGGGTCCAGCTGACTATGGCCGACATCGATGGCGACGACATGCGCGGCGCCCCGTTCCAGCAGCACCTGGGTGAAGCCGCCGGTCGATGCACCGATGTCGAGCGCGGTCGTGCCGGCGGGATCGAAACTGAAATGGTCGAGCCCGGCGACCAGTTTCAGCGCCGCGCGCGAGACGTAACGCTGCGCCGGATCGTCGACCTCGATCGCGCTTGACGGATCGACCGTCTGTCCCGGCCTCGCGACAATCGCCCCGTCCACCGTCACCGTACCGCGCATCACGGCATCGCGCGCCCGCGAGCGGCTGGCAAACAGGCCTCGCTCGACCAGCGCCTGATCGAGCCTTGCTCTTTGCTGTTTTGCGGATCGGTCGGCCATCAGCGCTCATTGGCCAATGGCGCGAGGCAATGCAAGCCGAAACGGCGCGGCTACCGCTCAGCCTCCGACCGGTCAGATATTGCCGCGCCGGTATTCGGGTATGCCGCGCGCCGGCGCCAGACCGTCCTTCCAGACTGCGCCGCCTTCGTTCGGCCGGTCGGGTTCGGCCGGCAAAGCACCGCTGTCGCGGTCTCCGCCGGCGACGAATTCCGGCCTCTCATTGAGACGGAAACTGCCGCGGATCTCGCCGATCCTGGCGGCAACGATGTCGGCCGCCGCCTGCTCCAGGCGGCGGTCGTGTTCGATGCGCGAATTGGCCTGAGCGACGGCCGGAACCAGCAACGCCAAAGCGATGAGGATGGTTTTCATTATAGGCTCCCTGTCCACGATCTGTGTAGCAGGGAGCGCTGAACATTCGCCAAAAAGACAGGGTAAGCGGAGTCGAAAAAATCAGCCTGAACAGAGGGTTAAGACTTTCGGTTCGAAAGCCGAATCAGGCGCGTGCCACGCCTCTTTCGCGGCCCAGCGCATCGAAGACAGCAGCGATGATGCCGGCCTTGTCCAGACCCGCGTCGGCATACATCTTTTCCGGCTTGGCCTGATCGATGAAACGATCGGGCAGCACCAGAGGCCTGATCTTCAGCCCGGCGTCGAGCGCGCCTTCCTCGGCCAGGCATTGCAGCACGTGGCTGGCGAAACCGCCGACCGCGCCTTCCTCGATGGTGACGACGACTTCGTGCTCGCGCGCCAGTCGCAACACCAGGTCGCGGTCGAGCGGCTTGGCGAAACGCGCATCGGCAACCGTGGTCGGCAGGCCGGCCGCGTCGAGTTCCTCCGCCGCGGCCAGGCAATCGGCAAGCCGGGCGCCGAACGACAGCAGCGCCACCTTGCCGCCCTCGCGCAGGATGCGGCCCTTGCCGAGCGGCAGGATGTCGCCACGCTCCGGCATCTCCGCGCCGACGCCGTTGCCGCGCGGATAGCGAAACGCGATCGGTCCCTCGTCATAGGCTGCGGCCGTGCGCACCATGTGCACCAGTTCCGCCTCGTCGGCTGCGGCCATCACCACCATGCCCGGAAGCGTCGCCAGGTAGGTCGTGTCGAAGGCGCCGCAATGGGTCGGCCCGTCGGCGCCGACGAAACCGGCCCGGTCGATGGGAAAGCGTACCGGCAAGCCCTGGATCGCCACGTCGTGCACCACCTGGTCGTAGGCGCGCTGCAGGAAGGTCGAGTAGATCGTCGCAAACGGCTTGTAGCCCTCGCTGGCCAGCCCGGCGCAGAATGTGACGGCGTGCTGCTCGGCAATGCCGACATCGAAGACGCGGTCGGGAAAGACCGAGCCGAAATGGTCGAGCCCGGTGCCAGACGGCATCGCCGCCGTCACCGCCACGATGCCGTCGTCCTCCTTCGCCTCGCGCACCAGGCTTTCTGCGAACACCCTGGTGTAGCTCGGCGCGTTGGAGGGCGCCTTCGCCTGGGCGCCGGTGATGACGTCGAACTTGCTGACGCCGTGATATTTGTCGGCCGCCTGTTCGGCCGGCTCGTAGCCCTTGCCCTTCTGCGTGATCACATGCACCAGCACGGGGCCGGTGCCGTTGTCGCGCACGTTCTTCAGCACCGGCACCAGATGCTCCAGATTGTGGCCGTCGATCGGGCCGATGTGATAAAAACCCATCTCCTCGAACAGCGTGCCGCCGGTGACGTAGCCGCGCGCATGCTCGACGGCGCGGGTGATGGCGCGGTCGATCCGCTTGCCGAGATAGGCGGTCATCTTCTTGCCGAAGTCGCGGAAGCCCTGATAGGTGCGGCCGGACGCCAGACGGGCGAGATAGGCGCTCATGGCGCCGGTCGGCGGGGCGATCGACATGTCGTTGTCGTTGAGGATCACGATCAGCCGGGCGTCGAGCGCGCCGGCATTGTTCATCGCCTCGTATGCCATACCCGCCGACATGGCACCGTCGCCGATGACGGCGATGACGTTGTTGGCGCCGCCCTTCAGGTCGCGGGCGACCGCCATGCCGAGGCCGGCGGAAATCGAGGTGGAAGAGTGGGCCGCGCCGAACGGGTCATACTCGCTTTCGGCGCGCTTGGTGAAGCCGGAAAGCCCGTCTTCCTGGCGCAACGTGCGGATGCGGTCGCGCCGCCCGGTCAGCACCTTGTGCGGATAGCACTGATGGCCAACATCCCATATCAGCCGGTCATTCGGTGTGTCGAACACATAGTGCAACGCCACGGTCAGCTCGACCACGCCAAGACCGGCGCCGAGATGGCCGCCGGTGGTCGAGACGGCATCGATCACCTCGGCGCGCAACTCGTCGGCCAGCTGGCCGAGTTGGCTTTCGTCGAGTTTTCTTAAATCGGCCGGCAGGCGAACCTGATCGAGAAGCGGAGTGGCGGGCCTGGTCACGGAGTTCAACTCTCTGTCGTGGTTACCCCCGGACATAGGGCGTGCGCCGGGCGTTGTAAATGCGCGGCATTGACGCTCCCCCGAAACCGGGCGCTGTCGCCGGCTCTAGTTTTCCGGCAACGGGATGAATTCCGCCTCGTCGCCCGGCACGATGTCGAACCTGCCGGTTTTCCACTCCTGCTTGGCCTGTTCGATGCGCTCGCGCGACGACGACACGAAGTTCCACCAGATATAGCGCCTGGAGCCGAGAGCAGCACCGCCGAACAACATGATATGCGCACCCTCGTCGCTGCCGATGACGATCTTGTCGCCGGGCCTGAACACCAGGAGCCGGTCGGCGGGAAAGCTGTCGCCTGCAATCTCGACAGCGCCGTCCAGTACATAGATAGCTCGCTCCTCGGCATCCGCAGGGATTTTCGCGCGCGCACCGGGTGCGATCCGGATATCGGCGTAAAGCGTCTCGGAGGCGGTCCTGACCGGCGATGCCAGGCCATCCAGCGAACCGATCACCACGCGACCTTCAACCCCGTCATCGCTGAAAGCCGGCAAGTCGCCATGCGCGGTATTCTCGAACAGGGGATCGACCTCTTCGGCGTTGTCCGGCAGCGCCAGCCAGGTCTGCAACCCGGAAATCGAACTGACGTCGCCGCGTATCTCCTCCGGCGTGCGCTCGGAATGGACGATGCCGCGGCCCGCGGTCATCAGGTTCACGTCGCCCGGTTCGATCACCATCTCGGTGCCCAGCGAATCGCGGTGGCGGATCCTGCCGTCGAACAGATAGGTCACGGTCGCAAGCCCGATATGCGGGTGCGGCCGCACGTCGAGTGCGTTTCCGGGCTTCAGCAACGCCGGACCCATGCGGTCGAAGAAAATGAACGGACCGACCATACGCCGGCGGCTCGACGGCAGCGCGCGGCGCACCTCGAACGCGCCGATATCCGAGGTGCGCGGTATGATCAGCGTCTCGATGGCGTCGCAGGCAAAAGCATCGCCTGGTTCGGGATCACGTCCTGGAAAGAAGCTCATCCGTCGTCTCCTCGGTCCTGTTTCGGTGTCGCCACCGATATAGGCATGACCATGGACGGCGCAGCCCGGGTGACGGTCTGTTCGCCGTCGAGAGACCGCCGCTATTGCGGATCGAGGGGTTCGGTGCCGGTCGGGGCGCCCTCGCGCGACAGCTTGATCTTCTCGACCTTGTCCTCGGCTGACTTCAGCAGCGCCTCGCAATGGGCTTTCAGCGCCTCGCCGCGCTCGTAGATCCTGATCGACTGGTCGAGCGGCACGTCGCCCTTCTCCAGATCGCCGACAATGCGCTCCAGTTCGGCCAGCGCCTGCTCGAAGCTCATCCGGCCGATGTCGCCATCCGGCGTTTCAGCGTCGTCCTTGCCTGCCATGCCTCATCCTTTCATCAGCCGCTCGACATGGGCGGCGGTCGATTCCGCCAGTCCGCGCAGGTCGTATCCACCCTCAAGCAGGCTTATCAGCCGGTTGCCGGCATATTTGCCGGCCCGGTCCATCAGTTGGCCGGTCGCCCAGTCGAAATCACCCGCCTCCAGATTGATCTCGGCCAGCGGATCGCGGTGGTGCGCGTCGAAACCGGCCGATACGATGATCAGGTCGGGACGGAAATCGTCGATCGCGTGCAGCACCCGTTCGCGGAATGCCTGGCGGAACTGCATGCCGCCGTCGCCCGGCGACAGCGGTGCGTTGACGATGTTGCCGGCACCGGTCTCATTCTTGGCGCCGGTGCCCGGATAGAGCGGCATCTGGTGGGTCGAGCAGTAAAGCACCGTCGGATCGTCCCAGAAGATGTCCTGGCTGCCATTGCCGTGATGGACGTCCCAGTCGACGATCGCCACGCGCTCGGCACCATGCTTCTTCTGGGCATGGCGGGCGGCGATCGCCGCGGTGTTGAACAGGCAGAAGCCCATCGCCGTCGCGCGCTCGGCATGGTGACCGGGCGGACGGGCGGCGACAAAGACGTTGTCGGCGTCGCCGGCAAACACCGCGTCGACGGCCGCGTTGGCCGCGCCGATGGCGGTCAGCGCCGCCTCATAACTTTTCGGGCTCGCCGTCGTGTCGGCATCGATGCGCGCCAGACCCTCCTTTGGAATACGGGAGACGACCATGTCGCGAAACGGCTCGGGATGGGCATAAAGGATCGCGTCGGCATCGCCCAGGGGAGCTTCGACCCTGTCGAGCGCGTCGAAGCGTTCGTCCTCCAGCGCCCTTGCGATGGCGCGCAACCGATCGGGTCGCTCCGGATGGCCGGGGGGCGTCAGATGCTCGAGATAGATCGGATGGGTATAGAGCCGCGTTACCATGGCCGGACTCTATCAGGTCAAGGCGACTTTGCTACCGGCAAACGGAGATTTCCAAGGAAGAGGAGGCGCCTTCGGCCGTCATCGGCTTAGGTGAGTGCGGCCGAACCTGTCGGGATATTTGAGCCCGTAGCCCAGCAGACGGTCGGCGCCGATATGGACGACCCAGATCAGCGCCAGCGATGTCGCAAGCCCTGTGCCTGCCGTCCACAGCACCAACCACAACAATGCCGGCGCCAGATAGGTGTGGGCGGCATTGTAGCAGGCCGCGCCGATCCGGTTGTCCTTCAGGTAGCCGAGGGCGGAGAGGTCGGGAGCCAGGATGAGCACGGCAAACAGCCACCAGCTCGCGCCGCCCTGGGCATAAAGATAAATACCGATGGCGGCGACGAGCGCGCCTTCAAGCCGCAATGCGACGCGAATCTGGAGCGGTGTTGCTTCGGATTTCATCGGTGCTTCCCGGGCTGTATCGACGGAACGGCGCCGATCGCCCGGTCCTTCAGTTCGCGGAACCTGTCGGACATGACGGTGAGCTTGTCGTCCCATTCCGGGTCCGGCACCTGGCCCTCGATGGTGCGGAAATAGACCTGCATGAGGGCGGCGACCGCGAACGGTTCGATCAGCGTCTCCTTGACGAAAATGGCGAAGACGACGGCGGCGATGATGCCGTAGGCCACGGTGGTGCCCGGCGCCGCGGCGAAGACGGCGGCAAGCGGCGCCACCAGGATCAGGAAGATCAGCACCGAAATGGCGAACAGGAAGAAGGTCAGCCAGGCGGCGTTCTTGATCATCGTCCTGCCGTTCTGCGCATAGAGTACCAGCGCATGGCGCGACGACTGCCACGGATTGTCGCTTTCCGTCCTGACATTGTAGGCGAGGATGATCTCGTCGACGAATGTGACCGATGTTTCAACGATCGAGTTGATGATGCCGATGATCTGCTGCAGGCCGGGGATCGGCAGGAAGGCGCCGATGCCGGAGATCAGACGGCCGATGGTCCTGACCACGCCCTTGATCAGCAGATCGAGCGCAAACAGCGCATTGGCCTCGGCGAAGCGCTCGGTGACGATCCGCCGTCCGTAGGCAACCTGCCCGGTTGCCTCCGGCAGGGCCTCGCCGTCGATCAGCCGCACCATCACCGCAATATGCGCCGCTTTGACCATGTAGAGTATGTAGTGGCGGATCAGGCGGAAGATCATTCCCGAAAGCACGAAGCCGCCGATCGTGCCAAAGATACCGAACTGGTATCCGGATGCATCGTCATAGAACGCCGTGCCGATGCCATAGCCGATCAGCGCACCCGACCCGGTCACCGCCAGAAACAGCAATGCGATGCCGCCAAAGACGGCGAAGCGCAGGGCCAGGAAGGGCCAGGTGTGCGCCAGCAGCGACAGCGTCCTTCCAAGACTGAAATCCCACATGTCGTCCAAGCTCCCTTGCCGGCGCCATCCTCGCAGGCCGGCGTTGCGAATTTGCTAAGGTGATTTTTCAGGGATGGACGATGATCAGGCGACCGGCTGTGTCGGCGGTCACAATGCGCCCGCCGACAAGCGCCAGAGCATAACCGACCTGGCCGGGCAGTGCGATGGTCCTCGCCTCTCCGCCGGCAACAATCACCAGCGCGCGGCGATTTGCCGACGGCAGCGCCAGATCGGCCACGCCGTCGCCGTCGAAGTCGTCCGTTACCGAAAGGTTGAGTTCCCGCGAGCCGATAAAGTGATTCGAAAAACCCTCGTAACGCCTTGGCAGAACCTGGATTTTTCCGTTCGCGAACTCGCCCATACGCAGGATGCCGCCGATATGCGGCGTCTCCACCCAGGCGATGGCGAGCCGGCCGGAGCCGGTATAGTCGGCGATGCCGGCAATGTTGAGCCAGCGGTGCGATCGGCCGATCTCGTCGGTTGCGGCACGCTCCACCAGCGCGCCGCCAACCACGCCGTAGACGGCAATCGCGGCGCCCCGGTCGAGCGACGTGCGGATGGCGACGATCTCGTTGCGGCCATCGCCATCCAGGTCGGCGAGACGCGGCGTGAGGTCTTCGAAGACGTAGGAAGGATCGAGCACGAATTCGTGGCGACGGCCATCGGCCGTCTCGGCGATCAGCGAACCGGCCTCGATCGCATCGCCGAGAACACCATGGTCGTAGCGGCTGGTCGGCCGGCCGTACCAGGCGTGCCTGATATCGCCGACCGGTGCGATGGCGATTCTGCCGTCGGGTAGGCCGTCGAGCGGCTTCGGCGCTTCGCCGGTAATCTTGTCCGGCTTGAGACATATCGATGCTTCCGCGCAAGCGACAAGCCTGAAGGTCTTCGTGCCGGTTCGCGCGAAGACGCCATCCAATGTCGTGACGATCCCGCCCACCGGCCTGTCGGTTACCGCTACCGCTACCTCTTCGGCCGCCGCGGGCGATGTCATGGTAGCGGCGAGCGCGAGTAACCAGGCGAAAGGCGGGCGCATCATTCGCGGTCGAGGATTTCCGTGCCTTCGATTTCGATGCCGAACCCTTCGAGGCCAACATAGTGGCGCTCGCGCGACGCGATCAGCCGGATGGATGCAATGCCGAGATCCTTCAGGATCTGTGCGCCAAGGCCGATCTCGCGCCAGTCGTTCTCGCGCGCCACCGCCTCGTCATGCTCCTCGGCATCGCTGCCCGGACGGCTGCGCGCCTGATGGGCCACGCCGACCGACCCCTCGCGCAAATAGACGACGACGCCGCGTTTCCCTTCGCCGAAGTCGCGCATCACGCGGCGCAAATCCTCGCCGACGCCGAAGACGTCGTTCACCACGTCCTCGGTATGGAAGCGCACCGGCACGCCGGTACCGTCGCGGATGTCGCCGAAGACGATCGCCAGATGGTGCATCACGTCCCAGGGCACCCGGTAGGTGCGCGCCTCGGCCGGTCCGCCCGGCGTTGCAATCTCGAAGCGCTCGACACATTCGATCAGCGTCTCCTGACGCTGCCGATAGGCGATCAGGTCGGCGACCGAAACCTGCTTCAGGCCGTGTTCGACCGCAAACGCCGCCACGTCCGGCCCACGCTTCACCGTGCCGTCGTCATTGACCAATTCGCAGATGACGCCGATCGGCGGCAGGTTTGCCAGCTTGCACAAGTCGACGGCGGCCTCGGTATGGCCGGAGCGCATCAGCACGCCGCCCTCGCGCGCGACCAGCGGGAAGACATGACCGGGCCTGACGAAATCGGCGGCACCGCTGTTGGGATTGGCGAGATTTCGCACCGTCAGCGTGCGGTCGTCGGCGGAAATGCCGGTGGTGGTGCCGTGCCTGTAGTCGACGCTGACAGTGAAGGCGGTTGCGTGCGGTGCGTCGTTCTCGGCCACCATCGCCGTCAGGTTCAGCCGCTTGGCTTCGTCGCGCGGCATCGGCGCGCAGACGATGCCGGAGGTATGGCGCACGATGAAGGCCATTTTCTCGGGCGTGCAATGCACCGCCGCGACGATCAGATCGCCCTCGTTCTCGCGCCCATCGTCGTCGGTGACGACGACGACCTCGCCGGCCTCGAAGGCGCGCAGCGCATTGACAATCTTCTTCTGGTCATAGGCCATCGGCAGCACTCTCAAGCAACGGATCAGAAACGGCCGGTCTGGCCGCGATGGCGCAGATAGTGGTCGGCGATGGCGCAGGCGACCATCGCCTCGCCGACGGGCACGGCGCGGATGCCGACGCAGGGGTCGTGCCGACCCTTGGTCACCACCTCGACCTCGCGGCCCTCGGTGTCGACGGAGCGGCGCGGGGTCAGGATCGAGGATGTCGGCTTGACGGCGAAGCGGGCGACCACCGGTTCGCCGGTGGAAATACCGCCGAGAACGCCGCCTGCCTTGTTGGACAGGAAGCGCGGCCGGTCTCCATTGCCGGCGCGCATCTCGTCGGCATTCTGCTCGCCGGTGATGCGGCCGGCCTCGAAACCGTTGCCGATCTCCACGCCCTTGACTGCATTGATCGACATCAGGTTTGAGGCGATGTCCTGGTCGAGCTTGCCGTAGACCGGCGCGCCGAGCCCGGCCGGCACGCCCTCGGCGACGATCTCGACGATGGCGCCAACCGACGAGCCGGCCTTGCGGATGGCGTCGAGATAGTCGGCGAACACGGAAACCGACGCCGGATCGGGCGTAAAGAACGGGTTTTCGGCGTCATGGACGAACGACCAATCCCAGTTGTTGCGGTCGATCGCCTTTTCGCCCATCGAGACCAGCGCGCCGTGCACCTCGACCCCGGGCACGACCCGGCGCGCAAGCGCGCCGGCGGCGACCCTGGCGGCCGTTTCGCGGGCCGACGAGCGGCCGCCGCCGCGATGGTCGCGAATGCCGTATTTGACGTCATAGGTGAAGTCGGCATGGCCGGGCCGGTATTGCCGGGCGATGTCGCCGTAATCCTTCGAACGCTGGTCGGTGTTGCGGATCATCATCGACACCGGCGTGCCGGTGGTAACCAGATCTTCGCCGTCGGGCAGAACGCCGGACAGAATCTCCACTTCGTCGGCCTCGCGGCGCTGAGTGACGAACTTCGACTGCCCCGGCCGCCGACGGTCGAGATCGGCCTGGATATCGGAGCGCCGGAAGCGGATACCCGGAGGACAACCGTCGACCACGCAGCCAAGCGCCGGACCGTGGCTTTCGCCCCAAGTCGTGACGCGAAACAGGTGGCCGAACGTGTTGTGAGACATTGACGATCCCGCGACTAATTCCGTGCGTTCTATTGAGAATTCAATTTTGGGTCAAACGGGATCGAGCGTTTTAGTTTCGCCACATTTGCGGTATTGCTCGTCAGTCCTGCGGCAAGCCTGCCTGCCTGGACGCCGCTGCCGAATTCCACACTGATCGCGACTGACGGGGAACAACAATGAAGAAATTGACCGGCGCCGTTTTTTCCTTTTTTCTGCTGAGCGGATTGGCATTCGCCGGCGATACCGACGGCACCATCACGTCAATCGACCGCGAAGCGATGACCATCGTCCTGGATGACGGCAATACCTACAAGCTGCCCGGCGAGTTCGATCCTGAATCGATCTCCGAAGGCATGGAAGTTCTGATTGCCTTCGACACTATCAACGGCGTCAACCTGATCACCGACATGGAGCTCTTCGAATAGGGCTGAAACGTCGGGCGTTACAGCCATTCCACCCGCGCGTCGTCCAGGGCCATGATCCGGTCCTGCGGGACAACGATGTCGCCGGCCTCCTGGCCCGACATGCTGCCGCGCAGTTTGAGCACGCAGCGCAGAATGCCGCCATGGGTCACGCAGACCGTGGGCTGCTCCACCTCCTCCAGCCACGGCTCGAAGCGTTTTGCCTGCATGGCATAGCTCTCGGCACGCTTTCCGGGCGGAACGTAGTTCCATTTGTCCTTGCGCCGCGCCGCCACCAGTTCGGGGTGGCGGCTCTCGATCTCTTCCAGCGTCGATCCCTCCCAGTCACCGTAATTGATCTCGACGAGCCGGTCGTCGGTCTCGTAGCGGGCGGGATTAAGACCGAGTTCCGTCCGGACGACCTGCATGGTCTGACGCGTCCGGCCGAGCGGGCTGGCGACGAAGCGGAAAGCAGCCGGTTCGGCGATCAGTCCGGCCAGCCTGGCGCCGTTGCGGCGCGCCTGCTCGCGGCCCGTCGCGTTGATCGCGATGTCCTGCTGGCCCTGGAAGCGCAGTTCGGCATTCCAGTCGGTCTGGCCGTGGCGGACAAAATAGACGATCGGCATGAAGCACCCGAATACGGGTTGGCGTGGGAAGAAATCAGTCCTTGACCACCGAAATGTCGGGGGCGTCGACAGATTTCATGCCGACGACATGATAGCCCGAATCGACGTGATGGACCTCGCCGGACACGCCGCGCGACATGTCCGACAGCAGGTAGAGCGCCGAATCGCCGACTTCCTCGATGGTAACGACGCGCCTGAGCGGCGAGTTGTACTCGTTCCAGCGCAGGATGTAGCGGAAATCGCCGACGCCCGAGGCTGCAAGCGTCTTGATCGGTCCGGCCGAAATGGCGTTTACGCGAATGCCGCGGTCGCCGAGATCAACGGCGAGGTAGCGCACGCTCGCCTCCAGCGCGGCCTTGGCGACGCCCATCACATTGTAGTGCGGCATCACCTTCTCGGCGCCGTAATAGGTCAAGGTCAGCAGCGAGCCGCCATCGTTCATGATCTCTGTGGCCCGGCGGGCCACCGAGGTGAACGAATAGACCGAAATGTCCATCGTGCGGGTGAAATTGCTGCGGCTGGTCTCGATATAGCGGCCGGTCAGTTCGTCCTTGTCGGAAAAGGCAATCGCGTGGACCAGAAAATCGATCGTACCCCAACGCGCCTTCAGGTCTTCAAACACGGCATCGACAGTCGCTTCGTCGGTGACGTCGCAATGGCCGGCCAGATGGGCTCCGAGTTCGGTGGCCAGCGGCTCGACGCGCTTCTTCAGCGCTTCGCCCTGATAGGTCAGCGCCAGTTCGGCGCCCTGGCCGGCGAGCGCCTTGGCGATTCCCCAGGCGATCGACCGGTTGTTCGCCACGCCCATCACAAGACCTCGCTTGCCGGCCATCAGGCCATTGCCAGCTGCCATTCCTCAACTCTCCGCAACGTCATCACAGACGTTCAGCCTATCGCACAGCCGCAGGCGGCCATCAAGCCTGAGCCCCGGATCGCGTGACGGTCGCAGGCCGAAGCGATCAGCCGCGACGCTTCCTCATCAGCGCTTCCAATTCGGCGTCGGCTTCGGGCAGTTCGATGCGCAGTTCGACGAACAGATCGCCGTTCGAACCGTCCTTCCCGGGCAGGCCCCTACCCTTCAGGCGGAAGGTCTTGCCCGAGCTCGACCACGGCGGCACGGTAACGGCGACCTTGCCGGTCAGCGTCTTGAAGGGCAGCTTAGCGCCAAGCACCGCATCTTCCAGCGACACCGGCAGTTCGGCACGGAGGTCGCGGCCATCGATGCGGAACCGCGGATGGCGCTTGATGCGCAGCTTCACCAGCGCATCGCCCGGCGCCTGGCCGTGGGGAGAGGGGTGACCCTGTCCCTTCAGCCGGATGACCTGGCCGTCCTCGACAAAGCGCGGCAGCTTGACCGCGATCTTGCGGCCCTCCGGAAAGACGGCCGTCACCTTGGCGGCGCTGGCGACATCCTCCAGCGACACTGCCAACGCGGCCTCCAGGTCGACGCCTTTCTGCGGTCCGGGACGCGGACCGCCGCCGGCAGCGCCACCGAAGGCCTGGCCAAAAATCTCGCTGAAAACGTCGTCGCCGCCGCCGAACGGTCCACCGCCGCGCGAGGTACGGAATTCGAAATGGCCGCCACCCGGCCCGCCGCCGGCGCGGCGAAAGCCGGCGAAGGGATCGGCGCCCGCCCCTTCGAAGCCATGGAACTTCTCCTTGCCTTCCGCATCGATCTCGCCACGATCGAAGGCGGCGCGGCGCTTCTCGTCGCCGACGATCTCGTAGGCCTGGTTGATCTCGGCGAATTTCGACTGTGCCTTCGGGTCATCCTGATTCTGGTCGGGATGATACTTCTTGGCCAGTTTGCGAAAGGCCGATTTTATGTCCTTCTGGGAGGCGCTCCTGGCCACTCCCAGAACCGTGTAGGGATCACGCATGTCCTTGATCCGTGCGCAAGTGAACTCTTTGGCCGTTCATATGCGCATTTCTAGGAAGAAATTCCAGTGCCTGGCGGCATTCGGGCGATCAGGTCGGCGCCGGTCCGAATTCGCGCATCAGCCACAGGCCGTTGCCCTGCAGGCAGGCTTCGCCAACATAGAGCGACACGCCCTCGAAGCTTTCGCGCGAGGCGACGAAACGGCGGCAGCGCAGCCCCTTGTGCTCCGTTTCCCTGATCTGTGTGATCGCTCCCTGGGAACCGGTGTCGGCATTGGCCCAGGCAAGCGGCTCGTCACCGAGATCGGTGAGATTGGCCGAGGAAACGGCGTTGCGGATGGTCATCTCGTCGGACCAGACTTCCGTTCCGGCCTTTTTCGGCGCGGCGGGGCTATCGGCAACCGAACCGGTCTTGATCTCGCCGTCGGTTCCCACGCCAAGCATTTCCAGGCCGCCGGAAGCGCAGCCGGATACGGCGATTGCGACGGTCACAAGCGCCGCGCGCGACAGCGGGGAATTCCGCAAAATCCCCGTCCAGTCAAAGCCGGCCTCTTGCGCCGCACGCGACAATGGGCAATCTCCCCATCACAACACATTCGCACCAGAGCGGGATTATGACCGAAACAGAGTTAACAAGCGGTGACTTTACCGGCGCGCGCGATCCGTTCGCGCTGTTTGAGAGCTGGCTTGCCGACGCGAAAAAGTCGGAGCCGAACGACCCGACAGCCATGGCGCTGGCGACGGTCGACAGCGAAGGGCTGCCCGACGTGCGCATGGTACTGCTGAAGGACTTCGATGAGACCGGCTTCGTGTTCTACACCAACTACGAGAGCGTCAAGGGCAGCGAAATCCTCGCCTCGATGAAGGCAGCGCTGTGCTTCCACTGGAAGAGCCTGCGCCGCCAGGTGCGGGTTCGCGGACCGGTGGAGACCGTGACCGACGAGGAAGCCGACGCCTATTATGCCTCCAGGCCGCGCGGCAGCCGCATCGGCGCCTGGGCATCGAAGCAATCGCGACCGCTCGAAGGCCGCTTCGCGCTGGAAAAGGCGGTCGCCGAATACACCGCCAAGTTCGGCATCGGCGCGATCCCGCGGCCGGGCTATTGGTCGGGCTTCCGTGTCAAGCCGGTGCAGATCGAGTTCTGGCACGACCGGCCGTTCCGCCTGCACGACCGGCTTGTGTTCACGCCGGCCGATGGCGGCGGCTGGGAGACGAAGCGGCTCTATCCGTAGAGGGTTCGACCCCGATCACTTGCGGGTCATGAAGGCGGTCAGCGCGGCGAGCGCTTCCTTCGATTTCAGTCGCTCGCGGAAGAGTTTGCCCTCCGCCCTGAGCCGTTCGACCACAGGGGCGCGGTCGCCCTTCATCAGATCGCGGGCAATCTTCAGCGCCTCCGGCGGCTTGGCGGCAACGGCCTCGGCTTTGGCGATCACAGCCGGCTCGAGCCGATCGCTGTCGACGACCGAGTGGATCAGGCCTGCGGCAAGCGCCCGCTCGGCGTCGAAGTCCTCACCCAGCGCCAGAAGCGCAAAGGCCTGCTGGCTGCCCATCGCCGCCGGCGCGAGCAGCGTCGAGCCGGCCTCCGGCAGCAGGCCGAGATCGATGAACGGCGCGCGGAACAGCGCGTTGGGCGTCGCGATCGTCAGATCGCAGTGAAGCTGCATGGTGGTGCCGAGCCCGACCGCGACGCCGTCGACGCCGGCGATCATCGGCTTTTGCGAATTGGCCAGCGCCAGCAGGAAGTCGTAGACCTCGGTGCCCTGCTCGCCGCCTGTGGCATAGGACAGGAAGTCGGCCAGGTCGTTGCCCGCCGTAAACGCACCCGGCAAGCCGAGGAAGACATGCACGCGGATATCGGGATCGGCGTCGCCGTCGCTCAGCGCCGCCGCCATCGCCGCATACATGGCGCGGGTCAGCGCGTTCTTCTTGTCGGGCCGGTTCATGCGGATAATCTGTACCGCGCCGTGCCGTTCGATATCGATATGGTCGCTCATGGCTCCTCCGCGCCGTTATTTCTCAGGCCGTCAGGCTGGCAGCGGCGGCCGACAGGCTGTCGCAGCCGCCGGTAACCGCCTCGTTCAACGATGCCGTCTCGCCCACCAGGTTTTCGGCATAGAAGCGGCAGAGCGCGGCCCGGTCGGCGTCGCCGGCCGATACAGCGCCGCGCGCCATCATGCAGCCGCCGGCGGCAAGCGAGAACAGGCGCAGATAGGGCGTGGCGCCCGCAAGCACGGCCTGCGTGCGGCCTTCGGCCGAGGTCGTGGCGATGAAGGCGGTGGCCTCCTCAAGCGCTGCAAGCGCGGCGTCCAACTTCTCGGCGGTGCGGCCGAAGCCCGGCAGGTTGGAGGCGCGCACGGCATCGACATCGCTCCTCAACTCACCAATGAAGCCGGCGACATGCTCACCGCCGGCCATCGGCAGCTTGCGCGACACGAGGTCGATCGCCTGGATGCCGTTGGTGCCCTCGTAGATCGGGGCGATACGGGCATCGCGCAACAGCGCGGCAGCGCCGGTTTCCTCGATATAGCCCATGCCGCCGTGCACCTGCACGCCGATCGAGGCGGCCTCGACGCCGATATCGGTGGAAAACGCCTTGGCGAGCGGGGTCAGCAGGTCGGCGCGCTGCTGCCAGAATTCGGCCCGCCCGCCATCGGCCCTGGCCATGTCGAGCGCATGGGCGCAGCTATAGGCGATGGCGCGGGCGGCCTGAGTCAGCGCCTTCATGGTCAAAAGGTTGCGCTGCACGTCCGGGTGAGCCACGATCGGCGCCATGCCGTCGCCGTCCTGGCCGGCGGCCCTGCCCTGCCGGCGCTCCTGCGCATAGGCGAGCGCCTTCTGATATGCGGCCTCCGCCACAGCCACGCCCTGCATGCCAACCGCCAGGCGGGCATTGTTCATCATGGTGAACATGCAGGCAAGCCCGCGGTTTTCCTCGCCGACCAGATAGCCGACCGCGCCGGGTTCGTCGCCGAACTTGCCGTCGCCGAAGATCATGGTGCAGGTGGGCGAGGCGTGGATGCCGAGCTTGTGCTCGATACTGTGGCAGAAGACGTCGTTGCGCGCGCCCGGCGTGCCGTCGGCCTGGGGCAGGAATTTCGGCACCAGGAACAGTGAGATGCCGCGCGTTCCGGGCGGTGCATCGGGCAGGCGCGCCAGCACGAGGTGGACGATGTTGTCAGTCAGGTCGTGTTCGCCATAGGTAATGAAGATCTTCTGGCCGAAAATGCGATAGCTGCCGTCGGCGGCGCGTTCGGCGCGCGCCCGCAGCGCGTTGAGATCGGAGCCGGCCTGGGGTTCCGTCAGGTTCATCGTCCCCATCCACTCGCCCGAGACGAGCTTGGCCAGATACATGGTCTTCAGTTCGTCCGAGCCATGCTTCTCCAGCGCCTCGACGGCGCCGATGGTCAGCGTCGGACCGATGCCGAAGGCCATGGCGCCGGAATTCCACATTTCCAGCGCAGCCACCGCCATCATCATCGGCAGGGCCTGGCCGCCGTAGTCCTCTGGCCCGGAAAGCGCATTCCAGCCGCCCTCGATCCAGCGCAGGTAGAGGTCCTTCCAGCCCGGCGGCATGGTGACCTCGCCGTCGGCGAGCACCGCGCCGTGCCTGTCGCCGGCTTCGCGCAGCGGCGCAACCTCATCGCCGGCGAAGCGGCCCGCTTCCGCCAGAACGGCGTCGACCAGATCGTCGGAAAGCTCCGGAAACCGGCCCTCCCCGATCGCGGCGGAAAGACCCGCGATATGCTTCAGCGTATGGGCGATGTCCGCCACCGGTGCGCGATACATGATTGACCCCTCCAGATGCGTGCCCGCGGATTTCCGCAGGCGCCGGAAGACATGCCCCAACCCGCGATGGCGGCGCGGCCAAGGGGTCAGCGTTCCGGCAGGGTCTTTTCATAGTTTACCCTGACGCGAAAGCAAGGTGCCCGCGGCGGCGAGCCGCTTGCCCGATGCCGTCTGTTGCCGCATTTTGGCGAGAATTGGCCTGTAACGCTCCATTAAGCATGGGCGGGGACAATGCCCGATGCGAAAGCGCGCGTTGGCGCGCGGATCCGGGTGAAGCGTTTTGCGTTCGATGACTGCGAGAGTTTGGGGGAACCTGCTGGCCGGCCTTGCTGCGGTCCCGCTCCTGACAATGACGGCAATGCCCGCCACGGCCACCGACTTCGTCAAACCGTGGCTGAGAGCCGACCGGGCGCTGGTGATCGACGCCTACGAATACAATCCGCTCGACTGGGGCAAGCTTGCCGCCAACAAGCGGATCGCAGCCTTCATCAACAAGGGCTCCGACGGCCTGCCGCCGGCCTATCGCTGCAGCGGCGACGAGACAGAGCGCCGCCTTTGCAAGGCGTTGTGGAAACGCTATTCGGTGGCGCGCGAACTGTTCCACACCCGCAAATCCATCGCCAAGTCGCTGGGATTGAAATGGGGCGCCTACCATGTAGCGCGGCCCGGCAACCCGATCGACCAGGCCAATCATTTCCTCGACTTCGCCGAACCGGGCAAAGACGACCTGATGGCGCTCGATCTCGAAGGCCTCGATCCGGAACAGTGGATGTCGCTGGAGGATGCCGAGATCTTCGCGCGTCACATCAGAACGCGTACCGGCCGCTACCCCGTGCTCTACGCCAACGACATCACGGCGCAGTACATCGCCGACAATCGCGACCGCTATCGCCTGCTGTCGCGGCTGCCGCTCTGGTATGCGCGCTACCGACCGAGCATCGGCGGCACCTTCCCCAAGGGCTATTGGAACAGCTATGCGCTGTGGCAGTTTTCGGCCGCCGCCAACTGCAACCGGCGCCGCTGTCCCTACCGCGTGGCCGGCGCCCGCAACGATATCGACGTCAACGTCGCCGCCATGGACGCGCCGTCGCTCAGGCGCGCATGGCCATTCGGCAGGCTCGTCAACCCAGTTGAACAGCATCTGCAGCTGGCGCAGGTTCCGGTTCCCGTGTCGCGCAAGCACGGGCTTTCGGGAGAGGCGCGGCTGATCATGGCGAACGTTGCCCGCGAGCAGCCGCACTCGCGCGATGTCGGCTTTCTTGCCGGCCATCATGTCGGCACCGCCGAATACATGGCGTTCCTGAAGGATGTCTCCACCGCCTATCGCGAAGCCGGCGGCGGGCGTTTCGCCGCCATGCTGGACGGCACGGAAACAGCTTCGGTGCGCAAGACGCGCAAGCTGGGCGGCGAACGCATCCGTCCGGCTCCGAGGACCGCAATCACCGCCCCCTGATCGAAGACGGCCGGTGCCCGAAGCGCTACCGTTCCGCTTCGCGTTCGATCTCGCGCCAGCCGATATCGCGCCGGCAGAACCCGTCCGGCCAGTCGACGGCATCCACTGCCGCATAGGCTCTGTCGCGCGCTTCGCCGACCGTGGCGCCACGCGCGGTGACATTAAGCACCCGCCCGCCGGCCGCGACCAGCCTGTCATCCTTGGCTGCCGTCCCGGCATGGAAGATCTCGACGGCCTCGTGTGATCCCGCTTCGGCCAGCCCGTCGATGGTCGAGCCCTTCCGGGGCGCGCCGGGATAGCCCTTCGCCGCCATCACCACGGTCAACGCAGTTTCCTCGCTCCAGCTCACCTTCCCCACCGTCGACAATCTACCCTCGGCCGCCGCCTTCAACAGCGCCAGCAGGTCGTCGTCGAGGCGCAGCATCAACACCTGGCACTCCGGATCGCCGAAACGCACATTGTACTCGATCAGCTTCGGCCCGTCGGCGGTCAGCATCAGCCCGGCATAGAGCACCCCGGCAAACGGCGTTCCCGCCTCTTTCATGCCGCGCATCGTCGGCTCGATGATTTCGGCCATGACGCGCCTGATGACCGCCTCGTCCATGATGCGCGCCGGCGAATAGGCGCCCATGCCGCCGGTGTTCGCCCCGGTATCGCCCTCACCGACGCGCTTATGGTCCTGCGCGGTGCCGAACGGCAGCGCGACATCACCGTCGCAGAGACAGAAGAAGCTTGCTTCCTCGCCTTCCAGGAATTCCTCGACCACCACCTCCGACCCGGCCTCGCCGAAGCCGCCCTCGAAACAATCATCGATTGCATCGCAGGCTTCCGCCACGGTCGCTGCCACGGTGACGCCCTTGCCGGCCGCAAGCCCGTCGGCCTTGATCACGATCGGCGCGCCCGTGGCCCGCACATAGGCCTTGGCCTTCGGCGCGTTGTTGAAGCGCTGATAGGCGGCGGTGGGGATATCCATGCGTGCGCACAGATCCTTGGTAAAGCCCTTCGAGCCTTCCAGCGCGGCCGCCGCACCGGACGGACCGAACACGGCGATGCCCGCCTTGCGCAGCGCGTCGGCAAGGCCCGCGACCAGTGGCGCCTCCGGCCCGACGACCACGAGGTCGATGGCCCTGTCAGCGCAAAGCGCGATGATCGCGTCGTGATCGTCGATTTCGGCGGCGATGCATTCGCCATGTTCGGCGATGCCGGGATTGCCCGGCACGGCGATCAGGTGATGCAGCAAGGGCGAGGCGGCGAGCTTCCATGCCAGCGCATGTTCGCGCCCGCCCGACCCGATCAGCAACACGTTCATGGTCCGCTCCGCTTCCTCGCCGCGACGGCTCCGGCCTATGGCGCCGGTGGCGCGCGGTCAAGGCCGAAAGGCGCTCGTGGCATTTGGCCGGCTTGACGCAACCCCGTTTGCCTGCCACTCCCGACGTATGGACGAGGTGCAATCCAAGCTGACCCAGGGCCGGGTGGCCGACGCGCCGTCGGGCCATTGGGTCTATCGCATCCTGCCGCGGCCGGTCTGGCCCTACGCGCAGCTCGCCCGCTGGGACAGGCCGATCGGCTGGTGGCTGCTGATGTGGCCATGCTGGTGGTCGGCGGCGCTCGCCGCCTCGGCCGGCGCGCAACCCGGCGCGGCGCTCGCCGACGTGCTGCCCTCGGTCTGGCACCTGGTGCTGTTCACGCTCGGTGCGATCGCCATGCGCGGTTCCGGCTGCACCTTCAACGACCTCGTCGATCGCGACATCGACGACCGGGTCGAGCGCACCCGTTCGCGGCCGATTCCGTCCGGCAAGGTCAGCACCAAACAGGCGTGGGCATTCCTCGTCACGCAGTCGCTGATCGGCCTCGTCGTGCTCCTCCAGTTCAACCGCTTCACGGTGATGCTCGGCATCGCCTCGCTTGTGATCGTTGCCGTCTACCCGTTCATGAAGCGAATCACTGACTGGCCGCAACTCTTTCTGGGACTTGCATTTTCCTGGGGTGCGCTGATGGGCTGGGCGGCCGTGTTCGGTTCGCTGTCGGCTGCCCCGCTCTATCTTTATGCCGGCTCGATCCTATGGGTGATCGGCTACGACACGATCTATGCGCACCAGGACAAGGAGGACGACGCGCTGGTCGGCGTGCGCTCCACCGCGCGGCTGTTCGGCTCGCGCACCAAGCAGTGGCTGGTCGCGCTTTACGGCGGTGCGCTGCTGTTCTTCGTCTGCGCCTATGCCTTCGCCGCCGTGCCGATGCCGGCGCTCGCCGGGCTGCTCGCCGCCGGCGCCCACATGACACGCCAGATCAAAAAACTCGACATCGACGACCCGGACCAGTGTCTGGCGCTGTTCCAGTCGAACTCGGTGGTCGGCTGGCTGATCTTTTTAGGACTTCTGGGTGGCGGGGTCTGGGCGTCGATCAGCCCGAACTTCTGACCGCATGCGCGCCGCTCAGTCGCGGGCGATGATCTCCTCGCCGCCGACGACAAGACGCAGTCCGAGGTCGCCGACCTTGCGGCGGGCGAGAAAGCGCGGCCGGCGCGTGGCGGGAACGGCAGTCGGACGGCGGCGCTCCTGCACCGGTTCCGCGTGAAGTTGACCGACCGTCTCCTCGAGCGTGCGCGCGATACCATCGGCCTCGACCAGCAGCATCGGCAGGCGGTAAGCTTCGGCCCAGGCACGCCAGTCGGCGGCGATGTCGTCGAGGTCGCCGGCGACCAGCAACGGCACCGACAGCGACGGATCGTCATGCATCAGTTCCAGCGTCACGGTCAGGTCGCCGAGATCGTCCTCGATGGCGCGGGCAGCGACGCCGCGAAACACGTTCGCCGGCAGCAGCATCGAAACCGGCAGGCCGGAATTCGGCAGGTCGCGGCGCAGCACCACGCCGCCCCGGTCGATGGTAAACGTCACCTCGGCCTGGTCGTCGCAGGCGGCATAGCAGGCCACCTGCGGCAGACGAAACGGATCGAGCCGCATGTTGCGGCCTGCCCAGACGGGCTTGAGCTGTGTGCTCATGGATGACTTGCCTTCCTGCTCTTTCAGGGAACGGTTGACCCGTTTCCCCGGACCGTTTTGCGGCCTCGTTTGTGCAGGAGACGCTAGCGCGGCGGGCTTACCACGCGGCTTATTTTTTCGGTTAAAGCTTTGCTGATGCAACCGATGGTTAGCATTTCATGACCCCGGTCGGTCAAATCACCTTGCCCGGATTCATGATGCCGGAAGGGTCGATGACCTGCTTGATGCGGCGCATCAGATCGATGGCGACCTCCGGCTCGGTGGCCAGCAGTTCGTCGCGCTTGAGCTGGCCGATGCCGTGTTCGGCCGAAAACGACCCGCCCAGCGACCGCACCACCGCGTGCACCGCGCGATTGATATCGCGATAGCTGGCCGCGAACTCCTCGCTGTCGCCGCCGACCGGCTCGGAGATATTGTAGTGCAGGTTGCCGTCGCCCATGTGGCCGAAGCAGACCACGCGGGCGCCGGGTGCGATTTTCAGCACTTCCGGCTCGGCGCGGGCGATGAATTCGGGGATCGCCGCCACCGGCACCGAGATGTCGTGCTTGATGGAGAACCCTTCGGCGCGCTGGGATTCCGACAGCGCGTCGCGCAGCCGCCACAGCGCCTCGAACTGGGCGATGCTGGATGTGACGACCGCGTCGGCGGCGAGGCCGTCTTCCAGAGCGCGCTCCAGAACCGCCTCGAGCATCCTCCTGGCATGGTCCGGCGAGCGGGCCGACGAAATCTCCATCATCACCTGCCATGGATGTGGCGACGCCAGCGGTGCCGTGCTGCCCGGCACGTTCTTTACCGCGAAGCCGACAACGCGTTCGCCGACCAGCTCGAAGGTGGTCAGCGACGAACCGGCGCTCGCCGTCGCCCGCTCCAACAGCGTCAGCGCGTCCGCGGGCGATGCGAGCCCGACCCAGGCGAGTTCCCTGCCCCTCGGCTTTGGAAACAGCTTCAGCACCGCCGCGGTGATGATGCCGAGCGTGCCCTCCGCGCCGACGAACAGATCCTTCAGGTCGTAGCCGGTATTGTCCTTTTTGAGCTTGCGCAGATCGTCGAACACGCGGCCGTCGGGCAACACCACCTCGACGCCGAGGCACAATTCGCGCGCATTGCCGTAGGCGAGAACGCCGGTTCCGCCGGCATTGGACGACAGGTTGCCGCCGATCTGGCAGGTGCCCTGGCTGCCGAGCGACAGCGGAAACAGCCGATCGGCGGCATCGGCCGCCGCCTGGACATCCCGCAACACGACGCCTGCTTCCACGGTAATCGCATTGGAGGCGGTATCGACCTCGCGGATGCGGTTCAGCCGCCTGGTCGAAACCACTACTTGGCTGCCGCTCGCATCCGGCACGCCGCCGCCGACCAGCCCGGTATTGCCACCCTGCGGCACGATCGCGGTGCCGGCTTGGAAGGCCAGCGCCATGATGCGCGAAACCTCCTCGGTCGAACCCGGCAGCAGCACCAGCGGCGAGCGGCCCGGCCACAGGCCGCGCATCTCGGTGACATACGGCTCGATATCCAAGGCATCGGTCAAGGCGTGGCGCGCACCGACGATGGCGGCGAACCTCTCGATCAGTTCTCTTGTCATCATGTTGCCAGTCGCCATCAGCTCGCGCCGTTCCCGGCCACGACGGGTTCGCGCGGCGCGGCGGCGCGGGCAAGCCGGTCATTGATCGCGGCACCCAGCCCGTCGCC
Source organism: Rhizobiaceae bacterium (assembly GCA_041397625.1). GTDB lineage: Bacteria > Pseudomonadota > Alphaproteobacteria > Rhizobiales > Rhizobiaceae > JAWKWH01. The sequence continues at coordinate 993,187 of JAWKWH010000001.1, read as the reverse complement.
GGGCACCGGTTCGACGGCGATCGTCGCAGCACCGCTCGCATCGAGCTCATGCAGGTGGGCAAAGAGGTTGGCCGCCGCCTCGCGCAGGTCGCCGCCGGCGCTCAGATTGCGTGTCGCCATGGCCTTTTCGACGCCATTGGCGCGGTGCGGACCGAATGCCAGGAGCGCCTCGCCCGGCCTGACGCTGGCGATTTCGAGCCGCAGCCGCGCGGCCGGCGCATAGTGCGAGGCGAGCATGCCTGGCGCCTCGACCGCCGCGCCGGTTTCAGAACGGCGCACCGGTTTTCCCGTGGCGGCCTCTATGTCTTCCGCCGGCACGCCGCCGGGCCGCAACAGCGTCAATTGGCCATCGGCAACGCGGACGATGGTCGATTCCACGCCGATGCGCGCCGCGCCGCCATCGACGATCAGCGATATCCTGTCGCCGAGGCCGGCCTCGACCGCCGCGGCCGTTGTGGCGCTCAGCTTGCCCGACGGGTTGGCGCTCGGCGCAGCGAGTGGCCGGTCGAGCCTGGCGGCGATGTCCCGCGCCACCCCCACCGGCATGCGCACGGCGATGGTATCGAGCCCGGCCGTGACCAGCGAACTGATGCGGGAACCGGCTTTCAGCGGCAGAACCAGCGTCAGCGGACCAGGCCAGAACCGGTCCGCGAGCAGGGACGACAGCGCATCGAAGCGGGCGATCCGCTCGGCCATGGCGCGGTCGGCGACATGGGCGATCAGCGGATTGAAGCGCGGCCGGTTCTTGGCCTCGAATATCCGCGCCACCGCCTCGCCGTTCGTGGCATCGGCGGCAAGGCCGTAGACGGTTTCTGTCGGGATGGCGACCAGTTCGCCGCGCGACAACCGTTCAGCCGCTTCCTCCACCGCTCCCCGGGCGGGAATGATACGCGCCAACTCTTCCTGCTCCAGCCTGTTTCCCGACCGGTTCTCTATCGCCGATCTCCGGCTCCCTGCAAGGGATTCGACGCGATCGATAAAATTGCATTCAAATCCTAAAGCCGATTTCAACCGCGGCGCATTATGGTGCCTCCGACAAACCGGGGAGTGTCCGTGATGAAGATGGTCAGGATTTTCATGGCAGCAGCAGTCGCGTCAACGCTGGCGGGCGGCGCCATGGCAGCCGAAGTCAAGCAGGTGTCCGTTTCGATCGTCTCGATCGGCGGATTGCCGGCCGATTCCCGCACCTCGGCTTCGGTCGTCGCCTTCGGCGAGCCGGCCAAGGAGAAGCCGGAGGAGAGGCGGCGTTTCGAAGTTGGCTTCGTGCCGACGATTCCGCCGGCACCCGGCGGCGATGCCGAGGAGAAGGCGAGGAAGGATGTCGCATCCGCCGGCGATAAAGCGCCGATGGAAGCCTCGGCCGAAGACATGAAGGCCGAAGACGTCGTCGTCGAGTTGAAGGGCACCACCGACAACGAGAAGACCGCCTCGATCAAGGCCGACGAAAAGCCCGCCGTCGGCGGCATGGTCACCGAGATCAATACCGAGGGTATGGAACTGCGCGTCGAATAGACCTGACCGACGCACATGCGAAGACTGGCGGGCCGTCGAGCCCGCCTTTTTCGTGCGTTCTAGCCCGAGATTTTCGAGAAATCGGCGACCCGGCCGGTGGCGCCGCGAATGCGGGTCAGGAGCGCCAGGCGGTTGGCGCGCACCCTCTCGTCGTCTGCATTGACCATGACGGCGTCGAAAAAGGCATCGATCGGCTGGCGCAGCGCCGCCATGAACCCCATCGCCTTTTCGAAATCCTCCGCCGCGATCGCCTCCGACGCGAATTTCTCCGCCTCCTCGAGGCTGTCGAACAGGGCGCGTTCCTCGTCGCTGCCGAACAGCGACGGATCGACGGTTTCGGCGATCCGCGTTCCCTTCTTCTCTTCGGCCGCGACGATGTTGGCGGCGCGCTTCGTTCCGGCCAAAAGGTTGGTGCCGTCTTCGGTGGCGAGAAACGCGCCCAGCGCCTCGACGCGGCGAACGATCAAGGCCAGGTCGTCGGTGGCGGGGCGACTCGATTCACCCTCCCCCTTGAGGGGAGGGTCCGAGCGGAGCGAGGGGGTGGGGGTATCTGTACTGTCACCCCCACCCGGATCAGCATCGCTTCGCTCGCTTCTCCGACCTCCCCTCAAGGGGGAGGTTAGGTTTTCGGTACTCTCCGCCAACACGGCATCGATCAGATCGTGCCGGGCGCCTGAATCGCGCAGATGCACCTTCAGTCGGTCATGGAAGAAGGAGAGCAGGTCGGCATTGATCTTGTGAACCGACTGGAAATGATCACCGGCATCGAAAGCGTCGGCAGCCACTTCAAACGACGACATCAACTTCAACCGCACGCCGTTTTCCAGCACGATACGGATCACGCCCAGCGCGGCGCGCCTCAGCGCATAGGGGTCCTTGGAGCCGGTCGGCTTCTCGTCGATGGCCCAGAAACCCACCAGCATGTCGAGCTTGTCGGCAAGCGCGACTGCGACCGACACCGGGTCGGCGGGCACGGCGTCGGACGGACCCTGCGGCCGGTAGTGCTCTTCGGCCGCCGCGGCGACGGAGGCGTGCTCGCCCTGCAGTTCGGCGTATTTGCGCCCCATCGCGCCTTGCAGTTCGGGAAACTCGCCCACCACCTCGGTGGTCAGGTCGGCCTTGGCGAGCACCGCGGCGCGGCGAACAAGATTGCCATTGGCGCCGACAACGGGCGCCAGTTCGGTCGCCAGCGCGGCGATGCGCGCCACGCGTTCGCCCTGGGTGCCGAGCCTGGCGTGGAAGGTCACCCCCAGATGGTCGAGCCGCGCCATGCGCTGGTCGAGCGGTTTCTTCAGGTCGAGCCCGAATTTTTCCGCCGACGGTTCGAGTTCGGCGAGATCCGGCAGGTCGGCCTGGTCGGTCTTCCAGAAATGCACCGCGTCCGACAGCCGGGCGCGCACCACCTTGGCGTTGCCGCGCGCGATCTCCTCGCCGCCGTCGCTTGCCTCGATATTGGCGACCATGACGAAGCGGTTTGCAAGCCCGTCCGCGCCGCGGCGGCGGCAGACGAAGCATTTCTGGTTGGCCTTGATTGTCAGGCGGATAATCTCGGCCGGAATGTCGAGGAACGCCTCCTCGAACGCACCCATCAGCACCACCGGCCATTCGACGAGGCCGGAGACCTCCTCCAGCAGCGCCTCGTCCTCGACCAGTTCGTAGCCGCGGGCAAAGGCCAGGTTCTTGGCGTCGGCCAGGATGATCTGCTTGCGCCGCTCGGCGTCAAGGACGACCCTGGCCTTCTCCAGGCTGTCGATGTAATCGGCGAAGCGGCGAACGGTGATCGCGCCGGGCGCGTGAAAGCGGTGGCCATGGGTGAGATTGCCCGAGGCAATGCCGTCGACCTCGAACCCGACGATTTGCGGTTCCTCGGTCTCCGGGCCGAACATGCACAGGATCGACTGCAGCGGCCGCACCCAGCGCAGCGAGCCGGGTTTTTCGGACGCAGCACCCCAGCGCATCGATTTCGGCCAGGGGAAGTTCCTGATGATGGCGGGCATGCAATCGGCGATGATGTCGGCGGCGGCACGGCCCGGCCGATTGATCACCGCGACATAGAAATCGCCCTTCTTCGGATCGGAACGGATTTCCGCCTCGTCGACCGAGGCAAGCCCGGCGCCGCGCAGGAAGCCCCGCACCGCCTGTTCGGGCGCGTCGGTGCGCGGCCCCTTGCGTTCCTCGCGCACGTCCCTGGAGCGGGCGCTGACGCCGCGAATGTCGAGCGTCAGTCGGCGCGGCGTCCAATATTCCTGGCAGCCCTCATAGGTCAGCCCCGCCTCGACCAGCGCGTCGGTGACGAGCTTCCTGAGGTCGCCGGCGGCGCGGCGCTGCATGCGGGCCGGTATCTCTTCGGAACGAAGTTCGAGCAGCAGGTCGGGCATCGGGCGGGTACACCAGGAGAATTCAGGACTGCGCGGCTCTAGCAAGCACGCAGTCAAATGTCATCCCGCAGGCTGGATATTTCGCCGTTCCGGCCGCGCGACCGCGCCGGAGCATGAACGACGGATAAACGGTCGCGCCAGCATCGGTTCAGCGCCGGGCGCGCATGGTGGTTTCCATAAACAGACATGGGGACACGCCGTCATGGCCCGCCACGAAAAGAAAATTTCAGCCCGCAATGAACTTCCGGCCCGGTTCGCGCGACCCATGGGCATGAAACGGACCGGCCTCGTCATCCACCTGATCGCCCTTGCCACGCTGTTTGCCACCCTCGGCCAGCCCTATGCCGCCGAGAAGCCCGCCGGCGTCAGGCGCGCCATCGAAACCGTGGCGAAGTCCGGCAAGGCGGTATCCGCCAACCCGATCCTCATCGTCTCGATCGGCGGATCCTGATCTCAGCTCACGGCCTTGTGCGAGCCGTCGCAGAACGGACGGTTGTCCGTCTGCTTGCAGGCGCAGAAGAACTTGGCGCCGCTTTCCTCGGCGGTCCATTTGACCGGCGCGAACTCCGATCCCTTGTGCGAACCATCGCAGAACGGCTGGTTGGCGGAGCGGCCGCAGGCGCACCAGAAATAGCTCTTGCCTTCCTCGACCTCGACACGGATCGGCGCCTTCGCCGCCACTTGACCTTTCAGCATCGTCAAATCCTCCTGGTTGAAAGCGGCAGGTTACATCCGCGCCCGAGACATGGAAATCGGCGGGCAACGCGACACAGTGTTCATCGCCCAGGCCGTATCTGTCAGCACGCCGCTCCGCCGGCCTCGGTCACGAGAAACGCCTCGCCGCAGCGGCGCGACAGGTCGCGCACGCGCAGGATATAGCTCTGGCGCTCGGTCACCGAGATGACGCCGCGCGCGTCCATCAGGTTGAAGACATGGCTTGCCTTGATGCACTGGTCGTAGGCCGGCAGCACGCATTTGTGCAATGTCGCCGCCGTGGCTGCAGCACTGCCCGCCTCTTGTTGTTCAGGCGCGCCGGCGGCCAGGATCGCGGCGCATTCCCTTTCGGCATCGTCGAAATGCCGGTGCAGCATGGCCGTGTCGGCGTATTCGAAATTGTAGCGCGAATATTCCTGCTCGGCCTGCAGGAAGACGTCGCCGTAGGACACGCGCGCCGCGCCCTCGCCGCCATTGAAATTGAGGTCGTAGACATTGTCGACGCCCTGCACATACATGGCCAGCCGCTCCAGCCCGTAGGTGAGTTCGCCGGAAACCGGCGCGCATTCGATGCCGCAGACCTGCTGGAAATAGGTGAACTGCGAGACCTCCATGCCGTCGCACCAGCACTCCCAGCCGAGCCCCCAGGCGCCGAGCGTCGGGCTTTCCCAGTCGTCCTCGACGAAGCGCATGTCGTGCAGCAGCGGGTCGATGCCGATCGCCTCGATCGACCCGAGATAGAGCTCCTGCAGGTTGGGCGGGTTCGGCTTCAGGATCACCTGGTACTGGTAGTAGTGCTGCAGCCGGTTCGGGTTCTCGCCGTATCGGCCGTCCTTCGGCCTGCGCGACGGCTGCACATAGGCGGCCTTCCACGGCCGAGGGCCGAGCGACCGCAGCGTCGTGGCCGGATGGAACGTGCCGGCGCCGACCTCCATGTCGTAGGGCTGAAGCACAACGCAACCCTGGCGGGCCCAATATTCGTTGAGCGTGAAGATGAGGCCCTGGAAGGAGCGTCGAGGGTCGAGATGGGCTGGCGGACTGGCGGACACTGGGATCGCCCCGGCTGAAATGTTGGCGTCGATTGGCGGTCGAGTGCCACGGCGAACCGGCGCGGTCAAGCCGGCGTCATCTGCAGGCTGAAAAAGTGCGGAGAACCGGAACCCGTTCGAGCAGGGACGCGGCATGGCCCGGGTCGGTTCCGGTTCTCTCGCCATTTCTTCCCGGAGTAGAGGGGCGGGGAGCCGGGAAGACACCGTCGGGCCGTTGAGTTCGGGGAGGAGAGCCTGACGGGATTGGTTTAACCCTAGCGGCAAAATTTCCGCCCGGGTGTGACGCTCGTCACAGTAGCTGCAACTGGTCCGTCTCGACGCCGGGCGGCACGAACAGGTCGGCGCGCAGGCCGAGCTTGCGCCGGTTGAGGCCCAGCTTCCCGGCCGCGATCTCGAAGCGTCGGCCGATCTGCCACGCATAGGGGCCGGTGCCACGCATGCGCCGGCCGAACTCGGCATCGTAGTCCTTGCCGCCACGCATCGAGCGGATCAGCGACAGCACGTGGCGGTAGCGGTCCGGATAGTGGCGCAGCAGCCATTCCTTGAACACCGGGCTCACCTCCAGGGGCAGGCGCAGCATGATGTAGCCCGCCTCCCGGGCGCCGGCCGCATGGGCAGAATCTAGGATACGCTCCAGTTCGCTGTCGTTGAGGCCGGGGATCAGCGGCGCGGCCATCACCGAGACCGGAATGCCGGCCGCGCTCAAAAGCTTCATCGTCTCCAGCCGCTTTGCCGGCGTGGCGGCGCGCGGCTCCATGGTCCGGGATAGCCTGCGGTCGAGCGTCGTCACCGACAGCGCCACCTTGGCCAGGCCGCGTTCGGCCATGCGCGACAGGATGTCGACGTCGCGCGCAACCAGCGCCGACTTGGTGACGATGCCGACAGGATGGTTGCAGGCCTCAAGCACTTCGAGGATGTCGCGCATGATGCGCCATTTCTTCTCAACCGGCTGGTAGGGGTCTGTATTGGTGCCGATCGCGATTGTCGCCGCCTTGTAGCCCTTCGCGCCCAGTTCGCGCTTCAGAAGCTTCGCCGCGTCCGGCTTGGCGAACAGTTTCGATTCGAAGTCGAGGCCGGCCGAAAGGCCCACGAAACTGTGGGTCGGTCGGGCGAAACAGTAGACGCAACCGTGCTCGCAGCCGCGATAGGGATTGATCGAACGGTCGAACGAGATGTCGGGCGAACCGTTGCGGGTGATGATCTTGCGCGGCCGCTCGATCTGGACCTCGGTTCTGAAAGGGGGCAGGTCTTCCAGCGTCTGCCAGCCATCGTCGAAGACATGCCGGCTCAGTATCTCGAACCGGCCGGACGGATTGACCGCCGAGGCGCGGCCGCGCCGGCGCTCACCGCCCACGCGAATGCCGGCGTCGTCGACGAGCGCGTTGGCGAGGCCGGCCGGCAGTTCCGGGCGGCTCCCTCCATTCCGGCGGAAGGCCTCCATGTCGGCTCGTTCGATGGCTTCCATTCTTGTCCTCCACCGGCCGGTCCAGTGACCGGCTTGTCTGATTTCGATGAATCTATTCCTATTCGCGAAATAGGAACAAATCAAGAACAATTTTCCCGGAACTGCGGTGAAATCGGCGCCGGACGCTGGTCGCCGCTCCTTGAAAACTCAATCAAACGATTGGAATAACGCTATTTTCCGCCACGGCGCAGGTGCTCGTCGAGCCTGGGCATGATCTCGACGAAATTGCACGGCATGTGGCGGTAGTCGAGCTGCGCCTTCAGGATGCCGTCCCAGGCGTCCCTGCAGGCGCCGGGAGAGCCGGGCAGCACGAAGACATAGGTGGCGTTGACGACCCCGCCGGTGGCGCGCGACTGGATCGTCGACGTGCCGATCTTGTCGTAGGAAATGCGGTGGAACACTTCCGAAAAGCCGTCCATGCGCTTTTCGAACAGCGGCTCGACGGCTTCCGGCGTGACGTCGCGGCCGGTAAACCCGGTGCCGCCGGTGGTGATGATCGCATCGACGGTGTCGTCGCTCGACCATTTCATCACGACGGCGCGGATCTTCTCGACATCGTCGGTAACGATTTCGCGGTAAGCCAGGCGGTGGCCGGCCTCGGCAATGCGCTCGACAAGCGTGTTACCCGAGCGGTCGTCTTCCGGCGTTCTCGTGTCTGAAACCGTCAGCACGGCGATGCCGATGGGCATGAATTCACGTTGCTTCGGTCCACCGTGCGCCACGTCCTGCATCCCTGTCTCAGCTTGCCGGCGATCCGCCGGTCGTTACCGCCCTTACAAACCATCGCGGCCGCCGCTTGGCAATCGCGCCTGCCGCCGTTTCGGCGGCGAGCCGGTCCCCGAAAAGGCCGAAACAGGTGGCGCCGGAGCCCGACATGCGGGCAAGGAGCGCGCCCGTACCGGCCAGCAGGTCGCCCGCCTCGTCGATCGCCGGTGCGATGGTTTTCGCCGGCGCCTCCAGGTCGTTGCGTGTCGTCGCCAGCCAGTCGATCAGTTGGCCTTGTGTCGGCGCGACGGGCAATGGCGGCAGCGGCGGGTTTTGCTTTCCTGCAAGCGCGGAGAACACCGCGCCGGTCGGCACCGCGATCCCGGGATTGACCAGCACCATCGAAAGCGCCGGAAAGGCCGGTATCGGCGTGACCGCCTCGCCGATACCGCGGGCGACAAGCGGCCGGCCGGCCAGGCACATCGGCACGTCCGCGCCGAGCGCGAGACCGATCCGCGCCAGTTCCCCTTCACCCGCCGGCAAATTCCATATCCGCGCCAGTAGCCGAAGCGTGGTGGCCGCATCGCTCGAGCCGCCACCGACGCCCGAGGCCACTGGCAGGTTCTTTTCAAGGGCGATCGCAACAGGAAAGCAATCATGGCGGCGATGGCTTTGACGCAACATGTCACGCGCCTGCGTCACCAGGTTTTCGCCTTCGCCGGCAAGCGCGCCGGCATGAAGGCCGGTCACCTCGAAACCGTCGCGATCGGCGCGCGCGATCGTGATCCTGTCGCCGAAATCCGCGAACACCACCAGCGTGTCGAGCAGATGAAAGGCTTTGTCATCGAGACCGGTAACGTGCAGGGCGAGATTGATCTTGGCCGGCGCCATCGCCGAAGCGGTTATCGCCGCCGTGCGGCCCGCATCCGTCAACGTCACGTTCAATCCTTGCGCACGCGATATTCGCCGGTTTCGGGATCCTCGACCAGCGTGCCGTGGGCGCGGTTGCGCGCTTCTTCCTCGGCGCGGCGCACCCGGTTGTGCACGCGCTCGGCCTCGCGCACAAACGCCCGGTATCCGAGCCATCCGACGACGCCCGCGGCGGCGAGGATCAGAAGTTGCGGCATGGCTGCATCCCATCCCTTGCTGATAGCGGAACGGCCCGCATGATGCCGGAGCGCCGAACGTCAGGCAACCGGCGACATCTGTCGAAGCCTACAATCCGAACCGGCTCCAAAGCGCCCTTTCCTCGACCGTATCGGCCAGGCCGTTAGCGGCACCGGCGGCGATTTCGGACGCCGACGAACCGAAAATGCCGAGCCGTCTGCCGAAAATCCCGCGCGGCTGGGTGATCAGCCGCATGCGCGTCTTCGGTCCGAAACGGGTCTTCAGCACCGAGCGGATATCGCCGATATCGTCAACAAGGCCGAGTTCCCTGGCCTTTTCGCCAACCCAGAACGCGCCGGTGAACAGGTCCGGATCGTCGGCGAGCCTGTTGCCACGGCGGTCCTTGACGAGATCGATGAACACGTCGTGGATCTGCAATTGCAACGCCTTCAGCCGCTCGACATCGGCCTTCCTTTCCGGCTGGAACGGATCGAGCGTCACCTTATTCTTGCCGGCAGTGTAGACGCGGCGCTCCACGCCGATCTTCTTGATCAGGTCCTGGAAGCCGAATGTGGCCGAGACGACACCGATCGAGCCGACGATCGAGGAGGGATCGACGAAAATCTCGTCGCCTGCGACCGCGATCATGTAGCCGCCCGACGCCGCCACGTCCTCGACGAACACCAGAACCTTCTTGTTCTTCTCCTCCGCCAGCGAGCGGATGCGCTGGAAGATCAGCCGCGATTGCACCGCCGAGCCGCCGGGCGAGTTGACGACTATGGCGACCGCCGGAGCCTGCTTGTCGGCAAAGGCCTTGTCGAGCAGCGGGGCGGCCGAGGCGATCGACAGGGTCGGCCGAAACTGTCCGCCGGCGGACATGATGGCGCCCTGCAGGCGGACGACCGGTATGGTCGCGGCATCCGAACGCAGCGATTTCGGCAGCAGTCGGTTGAAGAACTGTTTCAAGGAAAGGTCTCCGAAGTCTCGCTTCTATGTAGGTTGCGGAATTTTCCGCGCAACAGGATTTCAGTCGCCAAACAGGGTTTGCGCGCCGTTGCAGATTGCATCGGCCTCGGCCGTATATTCGCGGCGATCGTCATCGTGCAGCACAAGCGGCGGATGGATCGACAGACCGGCGCGTGAGCCCAGAACACCGCGCAGGACGAAGCGGATGGCCGGGCGGCCCGCATGTGGATGTACCGGTTTCAACGCCAGCGCCCCGAAACGCCCTTCGGCCGCATCGAGCGCCGCGGCAAGCGAGGCCGGCCGAGCGATCAGCGCCAGGCCGCCGCCCGGCCGCAGCATCGCCGCCGCCGTTCTGGTCCAGGCGGCAAACATGCCGACATCCATCACATGGGCGTCGCGCTTCATCTCGTCGGGCGACTGCCGGTCGGCACCGTCATTGAAGGGCGGATTCATGATAACGAAATCATGCGAGCGGTCGGCGAGGCCGACCGCCGTTCGCGCCTTGCCCGCGAGCGAGACATCGGCGCGCAGCAGCGTGACGCGCGCGTTCAGATGGCGATTTCCGGCAAGGCCGATGCTCCGTTCGGCGAACCCGGCCATCGCCGGGTCACGCTCGACCAGCGTCACGTCGGCATCTGGGCAGCGCGCCGCGACGGCAAACCCGGCCGCGCCCGCACCGGCGCCGAGATCGGCCAGCCCGCCATCGAACCCCGAAGGCACGGCAGCGGCAAGCACCATGGCGTCCATGCCGGCCCGATGGCCGCGGCCGGCAGGCTGGGCGAGCCAGAAACCACCTCTGTGAAAGGCATCGATCGTTACGGTCGCGGTCTCCTCCAAGCCCATGGTTCCGGCCGTTCCGCGCTATTTCGTGCGCAATTCGTGCGCGATCCCAGCATCCTTGAGCAGTCGTCTGGCCGCAGCCTCGTCTTCCTCAGTCACCAGCACGCGGCGCGCCAGAACGCCGATCGATCCCTCGACGATGCTCATGTTCTGGTCGGCGATGAAATAACCGATATCGGCGTCACGCATCAGCGCTTCGACAAAGGCGATCAGAGCTGCATTGTTGGTGCGGATCAGTTCGATCATGCTCCCTGTTTAGTCTTTCCGGCATGGAAGTAAACGGCGGCCTGCGTCGGCAAAGGCCGCGCGGACCGCTTGTAACGTACGGCCGCGCCAATTCGCCACTTGCGAAACTGCCCGCCGGCGCAATATTGTCCGGCAGGATCCACGCTGGTCCGATATTCGGATCGCGTGCCATCCGGCGGGGCACATGAGCATGACGGGAGTTGTCTGAAGTGGGTGTTGTCGTATCGCTTGCTGGCGGCGGACGCGAGAACGCCTCCGTCAAGCCGCTTGTAGACCTGGCCGCCGCCGACATGGGGCGTGTCAACGAGTTGATCCTGTCCAAGGCGGGCTCGCATGTCGAGCTGATTCCCGAAATCGCCAATCACCTGATCTCATCGGGCGGCAAGCGCTTGAGGCCCATGATCACGCTCGCCGCCGCGCAGATGTTCGGTTATGAGGGCGACGGCCACGTCAAGCTCGCAACCAGCGTCGAGTTCATGCACACGGCGACGCTGCTGCATGACGATGTGGTCGACGAAAGCGGCTTGCGGCGCGGAAAGCAGACCGCCCGCATGATCTGGGGCAACCAGGCCAGCGTACTGGTCGGCGACTACCTGCTCGGCCAGGCGTTCCGCATGATGGTGGAAGTCGGCTCGCTCGAAGCGCTGGCGATTCTATCGACCGCCGCGTCGATCATCGCCGAGGGCGAGGTCATGCAGCTTGCCGCGGCCAAGAACCTCGAGACCACCGAGGACGAATACCTTGCGGTCATCGGTGCCAAGACGGCCGCCCTGTTCTCGGCTGCAGCCGAGGTCGGCCCGGTGATCGCCGGCGCATCGAAGACGGATCGCGCGGCGCTGCGTTCCTTCGGCACCAATCTCGGTCTCGCCTTCCAACTCGTCGACGATGCGCTCGACTATGGCGGCAATGCCGGGGATCTGGGCAAGAATGTCGGCGACGACTTCCGCGAGGGCAAGGTGACCCTGCCGGTGGTGTTGAGTTATCGCCGGGGGACGGTCGAGGACCGCGAGTTCTGGAAGCGCGCGATCGAGGACGGGGTGGCCGACGATGCCGCGCTCGACAAGGCGATCGGCCTGATGACCAAAACGGGCGCTATCCGCGACACGGTTGGCCGGGCGCACCATTTCGGCGAGATCGCCCGCGACGCGCTGGCGCCGCTGAAGGACACGGCGCACAAGCGCGCCATGCTTGAGTTGATCGAGTTCTGCGTCAGCCGGGTGGCCTGACGGCGCGCGCCACGCTTCGTTAACGCCCACCCGATATTGTGAACGTCTGCGTCATTGAACGCAGACCGCAAAAAGGCCATGCTTTGGCTGCTATAAGGCGTGATCGAACGGTTTTCGGGCGCGGGAAGAATCAGATGCGGAAATTTCGTGGGTTTTGGCTCGGCGCGGTGGTGTCGGCATTGCTGTCATCTGTGGCGGCGCCGGCGCTTGCGAGCGACGACGATCTTTCTAGCGTCCACATCCGCTCGTTTTCCGGGGCGTTTCTGGCCGCCCGCACGGCGGAATTCGACAGCGATCTCGACGGCTCGGTCAAGTTCTATCGCAAGGCGATGGCCTTCGATCCATCGAACCAGCAGTTGCAGCGCAGCCTGATGCTGGCACTGATCGCCAACGAGCAGTTCGACGAGGCGCTGCCGCTGGCCGAGAAGCTCAAGACGGTACCGGAAATCGAACGTTTCTCTCGTCTTGCGCTGGCTGTCGATTCGTTCAGGAAGAAGGAGTTCTCCGACGCGGAGTTCTGGCTGCAACTGGCACTGGAATCCGATCTCGACCGGCTGATCGCCCGGATCATGACCGCTTGGGCCAAGCAGGGCCAGGGTGAGACCGACGAAGCGCTGGATCAGGTCGGGAAGCTGGACGGACCGGAATGGTTCGACCTGTTCAAGGACTATCATACGGCGCTGATTGCCGAACAAGCAGGCATGACCGAGCGGGCGCGCACCGCTTACGGGAAGACCGTACTCAACGTCAGCGGCGGCCGCTCGGCGCCCAACACCTACTGGCGAGCCATCAGCGCCTATGCCCGCTTCCAGGCCCGCCTTGGGGATGCCGAAGCGGCCGCCCAGACGATCGAGAAGGGCCGGCCGTTCGCGCCGAGCCGACAGGAACTGAGGGCTCTGAGCGACGAGATCAAGGCTGGTGGCACCATCGAGCCGCTCATCGCCGATACCGGCGACGGCGCGGCCGAGATCCTGCTCAATATCGGCGCAGCGCTCAACCGTGGCGGCGGCGAAGCCTTTGTCCGGCTCTACCTTCAATATGCCCGTGCACTTCGGCCGGACAGCGCGGCGATCCTGATCCAGCTGGGCGAACTGGCCGAACAGCAGGGCCGCTCGGAAGAAGCGATCACCTTCTACCGTCGTGTTCCCGATACCTCGCCGATGAAGCGCCTGGCCGGCATGCAACTCGGCCTCAACCTGGCCGATGTGGGCAAGCATGACGAAGCGATCGAGCAGCTTTCGGCCTTGCTGGATGCCGATCCCGACGATACGCGCGCCTATCTGGCGCTCGGCGGCGTCTATTCGTCGATGAAGGACTACGCCGCCGCCGGCGACGTCTACGACAGGGCTGTCGCACATATCGACACGCCGAAACCGGAATACTGGAACCTGTTCTACCAGCGCGGCATCGCCTATGAGCGGCAGAAGAAGTGGGAACAGGCGGAGCCGAATTTCCGTAAGGCGCTGGAATTGATGCCGGACCAGCCACAGGTGCTAAACTATCTCGGCTACTCCTGGGTCGACATGAACATGAACCTCGACGAGGGTCTCGGGATGATCGCCCGAGCGGTGGCGTTGCGTCCAAGCGATGGTTACATCGTCGATTCTCTTGGTTGGGCCTACTATCGCCTCGGCCGTTTCGAGGACGCCGTGCGCGAACTCGAAAAGGCGGTTTCGCTGAAGCCGGAGGATCCGATCCTCAACGATCATCTCGGCGATGCCTACTGGCGGCTCGGCCGCAAGCTGCAGGCGGTTTTCCAGTGGAACCATGCGCGCGACATGAAGCCGGAACTCGACGTGCTGGCGGCCGTCGAACACAAGCTCGCCGAGGGATTGCCGCCGTTGAAGAGCTCGGAAAAGATGGCGATGGCCGTTGCCGCCGCCACGGTCAATGACGCGAGCGCAGACGACGGCAAGGGCATGATACACACCGTCACGCCGGGCCAGTCGCTATGGGGCATCGCCGACGAACTTCTCGGTGACGGCCAGAAGTTCCGCGAGTTGCTCAAACTCAATCCGGGACTGACCGACAATCCGGATCGGATTTTCCCCGGGCAGAAATTACGCCTACCGGCCGACCGCTGAGCTATCCTCTGCCTACTCGGCGATGCCGTATTTCGGCGTCACCGGGCATTGCTCGACCTTGCCGAAATCGATGATCGAGCATTTCAGCCGCAGTTTGCGCACATCCCGTTCGGACGGATTCTGCTTCTGGCAGAGGCATTTGGAGTTCGGTAGCCGCAAGGTCGTGCAGCTCGGATCGAAACACAGATAGCCGGTCACGTCGTCCCGGACATTTGAATTGATGTCCGGCCAGCTCTGCGCCGCGCCGGGTACGGTCATGGCGGCGAGCAACATGGCCGCCAGGCCCATGCACCCGTTTCTCCGGCCGAAAACCCGTCTGTCGCTCGCCATGTCTTTCATCCCTGCTTTGTTATCGTCATCCCTATTTAGCGGCTCCTTTACGGTGGGCAAGATGCCGGCCCGGTTACAAGATCGTGGACCTTGCCGACGGTTTGTGGGATGGCCGGTTGCCGAACAGGAAACCATTGCAGCCATGCCGCGCCCTTCGCCCCGGACCGTCCGACCGGACTTCGCCTTCGAACTGGAGGCCAGGCATGCCGGCGCATGGCCGTGCGCCGGTGTCGACGAGGCGGGACGGGGACCGCTGGCCGGTCCGGTTGTCGCCGCCGCCGTGGTGCTCGACCCCGACGACATTCCAGCCGGGCTCGACGATTCCAAGCGTCTTGGCGCATCAGAGCGGGAGCGCCTGTTCGAAGCGATCACCGGCTCGGCGCTCGCCGTGTCGTTCAGCACCGTGGCGGCCGAGGCGATCGACGGGTCCGATATCCGCAAGGCGTCGCTCGCCGCAATGGCGCGCGCGGTCGCCGGGCTTGCCGTCTGGCCGGGGTTCGCGCTGGTCGACGGGCGCGACCTTCCGGCAGCGCTCTGCTGTCCGGGCCGGGCGCTGATCAAAGGCGATCAGCGCTCGCAGTCGATCGCAGCCGCCTCGATCGTCGCCAAGGTGGCGCGCGACCGCATGATGCACCGTGCCGGCCTGGCACATCCCGCCTACGGCTTCCAGTCGCATGCCGGCTACGGCACCGCCGCGCACCGGGCGGCGATTACCGCGCAAGGCGGCATCCGCCGCCTGCACCGGTTCAGCTTCGCACCGCTAAAGGAGATGGCGTGAAATGAAAAACGCCGCCGGGCCTGCGAGCCTGGCGGCGCTTGATCTTCAGATAACGCTTGCCGGTCAGTTCAACCGTGACTTCACCTCGGCAAGCGAGGATTTGAACAGCGCGTCGGCGGCCTTGTCGTCGATCTTGGCTTCAAGCAGCCTGCCGGCTGCGGCGACCGCGATCTCGACGGCGTCGGAGCGCACCTCGTTGACCGCGTCGCGTTCGGCCTGCGCGATCTTCTGCTCCGCCAGGGCCGTGCGCCGGGCCACGTAGTCCTCGGTCTTCTGCTTGGCGTCAGCGACGATGATGTCGGCCTCGTGCCTGGCGGCGGCGACCATGTCGCTCGCCTCCTTCTCGGCTTCCTTGCGCCTTCGCTGGTACTCGGCCAGAAGCTGCTGGGCGTCTTCGCGCAGCTTGCGCGCTTCCTCAAGTTCGTTGCGGATCTTGTCGGCGCGGTCGTCGAGCGACTTGCCGACCATGGCCGGCACCTTGAAATAGAGCACGACGCCCAGGAAGATGATGAGCGCGACGAGCGCCCAAACGCTGGCGAGGGATGTTGCGTCCATCACGTCTCTCCTAGGACCTGATCGCCTTGACGGCGCTGGAGGCCTCTGCCTTGCCGATCTTGCCGCCGATCAGGCGTTCGACGATCGAGACAGCCGTATCCTCGGCGATCGTGCCGACTTCCTTCATCGCCGCGGCCTTGATCGACGCGATGCGGGCTTCGGCCTCGGTCAGCTTCTTCTCCAGCCCGGCCTCGACCTTGCGCCTGTCGGCATCGGCTTCCGCCTTGGCCGAATCGCGGGCCTCTTGGCCGATCTGGCCGGCCTTGGCGCGGCCCTCGGCGAGCTCTTGCTCATAGGCGGCCATCGCCTCGTCGGCCTCTTCCTTCATGCGCGCGGCCTGGTCCAGGTCCTGGGCAATCCGGTCGGAACGATGTTCGAGAATATCGGAGATGCGCGGCAGCACGACCTTCTTCAGGAAGATGAAGAACAGGCCGAAGGTGATCGCCAGCCAGAGGATCTGCGAGGGGAAGGTGGCAGAATCGAACGGCGGAAAGGTTCCCGCATGTTCGCCCTCGTGCGCCACACCGGTCTCGGTATGGGTCGCGTCTTCGTCTGTCGCCGCATAGGCGGTTACCACGAACATGGCTTGTTCCTATAAGTCGGGCACCGGCCGCCAATCGCGACCGGCACCAAAACCCTCACTGTCCGAACGGTATCAGACGGCGAAGAGCAGCAGCAGAGCGATCAGGAGCGCGAAGATGCCCAGCGCTTCCGTCACGGCAAAGCCGAAGATCAGGCGGCCGAACTGGCCGTCGGCGGCCGAGGGATTGCGCAATGCGCCCTGCAGGAACTGGCCAAACAGGTTGCCCACGCCGATGCCGGCGGCTCCGGTTCCGATGGCGGCGATGCCTGCGCCGATCAATTTTGCTGCGTCCGCTTCCATTTTGGTGCTCCTTGTCTGGAATATGGCTAGAACTTTGCGGTTTCGGTCTGGCGGCGCGTACCGCCGGTGATTGTCCCGATCAGTGACCGCCCGGATGCAGGGCGTCGTTGATATACATGCAGGTCAGCATGGCAAACACATAGGCCTGCAGGAAAGCGACCAGGAATTCGAGCGCGGTCAGGCCGACGGCCATCGCCAGCGGCAGGATCGAGCCGGCAATGCCGACGAAGCCGTAGGCGCTCAGCGACACGACGAAGCCCGCGAACACCTTGAGCGTGATGTGGCCGGCAAGCATGTTGGCGAACAGACGCACCGAATGGCTGATCGGCCGGGCGAAGAACGAGATGATCTCGATGGCGACCACCAGCGGCATCAGTGCCACCGGCACGCCGGACGGCACGAACAGCTTCAGGAAGCCAAGGCCGTTCTTCCAGAAACCGTAGACGATAACGGTCACGAACACGGCGGCGGCCAGCATGGCGGTGACGATCAGGTGGCTCGTCACGGTGAAGAAATAGGGAAACATGCCCAGGAGATTGGCCACCAGGATGAAGGTGAACAGCGTAAACACGAAGGGGAAGAACTTCATGCCGGCCGAACCGGCCGAATCGCGCAGCATGCCGGCAACGAATTCGTAGAGGATCTCGGATACCGACTGCGCCCTGCCCGGGATCAGGCCGCGGCTCGACGTCGTCAGGTAAAGGAATGCCGACGCCAGCACCACCGTCACCGCCATGAACAGCGACGAGTTGGTGAACGACAGGTCATAGTCGCCGATCTCGATGGGGATCAGCTGGTTGATGTGAAACTGGTGAACCGGATCGACCTTGTCAGCAGCCAATTTCAACCCCCGTATTCAACACCGCGATCGCGGCGACCTATTCGTCAGGCGGCGTTTCCGCCCCGTTGCTCCGCAGCGACCGCTCGGCCACCAGACCGGCCGATCGCAGCACGTTCAATACGCCCGCGCCGAACCCCAGCAAAAGGAAGATAATCATCCCCCAGGGCGAGGTGCCCGCAAGCTTGTCGATGAGCCAGCCGATCGCCGTGCCCACCAGAATTCCTGCGATGAACTCGCTCGACAGTTTCAGCGCCGTTGCAAAGCCGGCAGCACTGCCGGGCGATGCGGCCCTGCGGCTTTCGGCTTCCTGCTGCCGGCTGCGCGATGCCAGTGCGGCATCGAGTTCCCTGCGGCGACGTTCGAGTTCATCGTCCTTGAAGGCAGGTCTTTGCGTTTCTTCGCGGCCGGCTCTGCCGGCATCATCAGGTCTTCGACCCTCAGTCACCGCATCCCTCCCGGCCGGTCAATCGGAAATCCGCTTGCCCGCTTCAAAGTCGCGCGCACCATAGTGAGACGCCCCCCTACAGTCAAGCGGGCGCAATCAATGTTACAAATGTATATTAATTGTTGTTTTTCAATAACTTGAGAAGGTGCGACAAAGCGCCTTCGCCGCCGGACCGCCGGCTGCCGGCGATTCCCGTCTTCGATGGCGGCCGATCAGCTCCAGCCACCGCCATAGGTGCGGTAGAAAATATGCTGGCCGATCTTCTGCATGCGCTGCATGGTGCGGGCCCACCGCGGATGCACGTAGGTGGCGTGATAATGGGTTGCCGACCCCACTTCGGGAAACCAGATCACGCCGGCGGTGACGGCCTGCGCCACCTCCTCGGCGGTTTTCCAGTGGGCCGGACTGGCAACGCGATCGCGAATGCCGTCGCAGGCAAACGAGAACTGGCAGCGATTGCGCCACGACTTGTTCTGGTAGACCACGCCGCACACGCTGTTGGGATAGTCGGGATTGCGTACCCGGTTGAGGATTACCTGCGCCACGGCGGCCTGTCCGGCGACCGATTCGCCGCGGGCCTCGAAATAGACACCCGCCGTCAGACATTGCTGTTCACGTTTGGAAAACACGCTTGCGGGAAGCGGCCGCTTCACCCAGTCATGGTCGCCCTTGCGCGCCGGCGGAATGAAGCGGCCGCGCTTCTCGGCCTTCTCGTCACGCAACAGGCTGGCGAAGGGCGAGGCCTTGGCGTAGTCGGGCTTCGCCGGCGCGTAGGCGGTGGCAAGGATGTCAGGGCGGTTGTTGGTCACAAGGCCGGCCAGCATGCGGCTGACGCCGATCACCTTGTTCTCCTCGCGCGGCACGAAGAAGGTCGTGGCGATCTTGATTTCCCGGCCCTTGATGGCGGGTTTCACGAAAGCCATGGCCAGTTTGTCGCTCATCTGCGGCTGCAGGAGCGAAGAGGACCTGTCGACGACGGATCCGGCATTGAAGTCCTTAGGTGGCGCCACGGGCACGACCTCGATCAGCCGGTCGCGCTTGTCGGCGCGGTTGACGCGGTCCTCGTCGGGCAATTGTTCGGTCGCCGCCTTCTGCGGCGAGAACGCCACCTTGCCGATACCCGGCGCGTCGACGCCGCCGCCGGAAATCGACCCGGTGGCCAGGTCGCCTTCGGCGAACTTCATCTCCGCCTTGTGCAGGGATCCGGCCGCCGAGGACTGGATATAGCTGTTCCAGCGCGTGCCGGCATTGTCGGCGCCGGAAACCAGGCTGGCCATGTCCTGGAAAGCGGCGACGGTCGGAAACCCGATCCAGATGCCAAGTCCGATGATGATGGGAGCCAGCAGCGAGCGATTATTGTCGCCGCGGCGCTTGATGCCGGAAAAACGCACGAAACACTCTCCAGAACGCGGACGGTTCACACAACGTTTCGCGATATTGGGCCGTTAACCTTGATCGCCGGTTAACGGGACCGGAAAAATTTTTCCGGTATCCGGGTCCCCGGGGTCAGCGTTTTTTCGCCTTGCCGGCATAGGGGTTGTTGCCGGCCCGAAACGCGATGCGGATCGGCACGCCGGGCATGTCGAACGCCTCGCGCAGCCCATTGATCAGATAGCGCTCGTAGGAGCGCGGCATCGCGTCCGGCCTGGTGCAGGACGCAACGAAGCCGGGCGGTCGGGTCTTGATCTGGGTCAGGTACTTGATGCGCAATCGGCGACCGGCCACCGCCGGCGGTGGATGCTGGGCGACGGCACGCTCGAGCCAGCGGTTCAGCCGGCCCGTCGAGACGCGCCGGTTCCAGACCTCATGCGTGCGGGTGACCGCTTCCAGCAGCCGGTCGAGCCCGTATCCGGTCTCCGCGGAAACCGGCACCGCCTGGAGTCCGCGCACCTGCGGCAGCAGGCGGACCGTCTGTTGCCTGAGCTCGGCCAGCGTCTTCTGGCGATCCTCGATCAGGTCCCACTTGTTGAACGCGATCACCGGCGCCCTGCCCTCGCGAATGATCAGGTCGGCGATCTGCAGATCCTGCTTCTCGAAGGGGATGGTGGCGTCGAAGACGATGATCACCACCTCGGCGAAGCGGATGGCGCGCAGCCCGTCGGCGACCGAGAGCTTCTCCAGCTTCTCCTGCACCCTGGCTTTGCGACGCATGCCGGCCGTGTCGAACAGTTTCACCCGCCGGCCGCGCCAGGTCCAGTCGACGGAAATGGAATCGCGCGTGATCCCCGCCTCCGGCCCGGTCAGCATGCGATCCTCGCCAATGAGCCTGTTGATCAGCGTCGACTTGCCGGCATTGGGCCGCCCGACAATGGCTATCCGCAGCGGTCTGGTCGCGTCGTAGGCGGGAATGTCGTCGCTGTCGGGATCGTCTATGTCGTCGCCGGCGAGTTGCCCGGCGCTTGCGAGCCCGGCCTCGTCCTCCCCCGTGCCGCCGAGCGCACGCTCCTCTCCCAGTGCCCCGACCATCGCCTCGCGCAGGTCGACCATGCCCTGCCCGTGCTCGGCGGAGATCGCCACGGGCTCGCCGATGCCCAGCTCCCAGGCCTCCAGCAACCCGCCTTCCGATCCGCGCGCTTCGGCCTTGTTGGCGACCAGCACCACCGGCTTGGCGGTACGCCGGACGATGTCGGCGAATGCGTGATCGGTCGGCGTGAGGCCGGTCCTGGCATCGACGACGAACAGGACGAGGTCGGCCTCGTCGACCGCCGTGACCGTCTGCAGGCGCATTCGGCCCTCGAGCGTCTCTTCGCCGGCCTCCTCGAACCCGGCGGTGTCGATCACCTCGAAGCGCAGGTCGAACAGGCGGGCATCGTGGACGCGCCGGTCGCGGGTGACCCCCGGCGTGTCGTCCACCAGCGCCAGCTTGCGCCCGACAAGCCGGTTGAACAGCGTCGACTTGCCGACATTGGGTCGGCCGACGATGGCTACCTTGAACGACATGATTGCCGGATCAGGAACCGGTGCCCGACCCGCGGATCAGTTCGGCCATGAGTTCGGCACGCTGACGCGCGTTGCGCGGCGCGGTCTCGTCGGCGGAGACCTGTTCGAACAGCTTCAGCGCATCCGACACGTTGCCGGCCTTCCAGTCGGCAAGGCCAAGCGCCTCGCGGGCGGAGTGGCGCAGCGGATTGCCGTCGGACGTCAGCGGTTCGACGCGGGTAACCACGTCTTCCCGGCCGCCATGATCGACCAGAAGCAGGGCGGCGCGCAGCCGCGCCATGTCACGGATCGCCGGTGCGATGTCGTCGTCCGCGGCTACGGCATCAAAGCCTTCCACGGCGGCGGCAAACTCGCCCTTCTCGGCCTGAACGGTGGCCGCGCGCATGCGCGCCAGCACCGGATAGGCGCCGTAGCCGTCCTTTTCCAGCTCGGCGAGCGCGACAAGCGCCTCATCCGACTTGCCCTCGCTGGCAAGGGTCATGGCCTTCAGGAAGGCGTCGCCGGAGGCGTTGGCCTGCTTCTCCACCCAGTACTGGTAGCCGCGAACGCCCGCCGTGCCGACCACGATGGCGATGGCCGCGCCGACTATCCAGATACCGTATCGCTGCCACAATTCCTTGGCGCGATCCTGGCGGAGCTGCTCGTCGACCTCGCGGATGAAACTGTCGTCGGACATAATTTTTCCGATCTGATCCCTGCACTCTTACCGGCCTTGTAGCGTTTTTTTTGGGCGGTGAAAGGGGGCGATCCCAGAAAATGCCCGATCCCGGCCGATCAGCCGAAGGGCACGACGCCGAACAGCCAGGCGTGCAGGTTCCACACGAAGAGCAGATAGATCGCCACGCCGGCGACGATCGCCACGATGTCCCAGGTCACGGACCCTTCCACGGGCAGCGGCGCGTCGCGCCTGCCAACCGAGATGCGGTCGACGACCGCCCAGGCGAGGAATGAACCGAACAGCAGGATGGAGGCAAGATCGCCATTGGCGAAAAGATGGGCGACGGCCCACAACTTCACCGACACCAGCATCGGGTGCTTCAGCGCCGGCTTCATCTTGCCGGCGGGAAGCTGCGATGCCACGAAGATAATCAGCGCGATCAGCATCACCAGCGCGACGGCGTGCTTCACCCAGGCTGGCGGCTCGTAGAAGAACGGCGCATCCGGCCGCGCCAACGCGTAACCCCAGACCATGAGGATGAAGCCGGCGATCGAGATCAGCGAATAGACGCCCTTCCATGGCCCCTCGCCCATCGCCGCGACACGGCCGTCGCGCCAGCCGGGCGCGATGACGCGAAGCGAATGGACGCCGAGAAACACAATCAGGCCGATGATGAGAACGAGCATGGCGAATCTCCCTGCGAGGGTGCGGCGATGTTAGCCGGGCTTTGCCCGTTGGCAAGGACAAGCGCGGAGTGTCGTTTGATCGGAAGGGCGTGCGCGCATAGACTGGAGCGATGACGATCGACACCGACAGGGCACACCAACGGCTTGTGGCGAAGAAGGCGGAGCTCGAGGAGTTTTCCCAATTGTCGGCGGATGCCCGGGCTCCCGTCGAGCTCGACCAGCAGGCGGTCGGGCGCCTGTCGCGCATGGACGCGCTGCAAAACCAGGCCATGCAACAGGCGGCGGAACGGGCGCGCAAGCGCGATCTGGTGCGCATCGAGATGGCCGAGAGGCGGCTTGCCGCTGGCGACTATGGCTATTGCGGGGAGTGCGGCGAGGAGATTCCAGACGGGCGGCTGAAGATCGACCCGATGGCGGAACGCTGCGTACGCTGCGCCGGACGGTAGGTTGGCCAAAATCCGGCGAGCCGGCCGCCAGCCTTAACAAAACCTTAATTTCGACGCAGAATTACCGTCCGGCAGCTTCCACGCCCAAGAGTGCGATAGTCCAGATCACATGTTCGTTGCGTTACGTATCGTTGTTTTCGCGCTGTCCGGGTTATTGTACGTCGTGGCGGCGGACGCGGGCGGGTCCGCCAGGCCGCCGCAGATCATCCTGATCTCCTTTGACGGCGCCCAGGCGATCGGGCAATGGGAGCGCAGTCGGGCGCTTTCACGCAAAACCGGCGCACGCTTCACCTATTTCGTTTCATGCACCTATCTGATCGGGCCGGAAATCCGCGACCTCTATCGCGGACCGCGAACGGCCGCCGGCAAGTCCAATGTCGGCTTCGCCCATTCGCGCGACGAGGTCGCCGGCCGGCTCAGGCAGATTTGGGCGGCGCGGCGCGAGGGCCACGAGATCGCCAGCCATGGCTGCGGCCATTTCGACGGCGGTAAGTGGAAGGAAGCCGACTGGCTGGCCGAGCACGCCGCCTTTGCCTCGTTCGTGAAAGACGCCTGGACACTGAACCGCATCCCGTTCGAGCCCCATGGCTGGAAGCGGTTTGCGGAGGCCGAGATCAAGGGCTTTCGCGCGCCCTACCTGTCGACCGGCAAGGCGATGTATACGGCGCTGAAGAAGGCCGGCTTCCACTATGACGTCAGCGCCGTGTCGCGCGGGCCGGAACGGCCCTGGGCGAAAAACGGCCTTTATCGTTTCGCGCTGCCGACGATCCCCGAGGGGCCGCGCGGTCGGCGCATCATCGCCATGGACTACAATCTCTATGTCCGCCATTCGGGCGGGCTGGAGGCGCCGTCCAGGGCGGCGGAATTCTCCGCACGCGCCCATGAGGCGTTCATGGCGGCGTTCGAGCGCGAATATTCAGGCGCCAGGCGGCCGCTGTCGCTCGGCTTCCATTTCACGCTGATGAACCACGGCGCCTATTGGGACGCGCTGGAACGCTTCGCCGGCGAAGTGTGCGCCAGGCCGGATGTCGACTGCATCACCTACCGCGACTATCTCGGCCGGATCGACGGCGAACAGATCGGCGGTTGACCAACCGCCGATCCATGGTTGTCGACTACTCTGCCGGTTCGCCTTGCCTCGCCAGGAACTCCTTGTCGATATCGGGAAGCTCGTCGCCGTAGATCGCGGCCTCGAAGGCTTTCAGGCGCTTGTATATCGATAGAAGTTTGACAATCGTCTTCCACGCGCGGACGAGGTATTGGAATGAGCTTTCTACCTGACTAAATGCACGAACCGTCTGCTGCATAACACCGAGGGTTATCGCCCCGCTGATGATCGTCGGGCCCAATGCCAAGTAGGGAACCATGACACCGAACTGCAGATAGAATATTCGGACCAAATTAAAGTATAAATAATTGAAATATAACCGAAAATAATTCTTCCGAACATTGGCGAAGAGCGCCAGAACAGTTGGGGGGGCAGCCCGGGCGGTATCATCCTCACCGTATACCAGTTCTTTTCGATATGCCGCTTCCACACGCTGATTTCGGAATTCAAGACCCGGAAGCCGGATTCCCACAACAGCGAGAAGCGCCGTTCCGAGAGCAGACCAAACCAACGCAACAAAAACCAATGAATGTGGAACTGCTCCGATTATCGGCAACTCGGTCACGTGCCGTGACAGCCCCCATAGAAGTGGAAGAAAAGCTACCAGCGTCATAAGAGAATTCAGGAGGTTGACGCCGAGATCTTCGGTGATGTCGGCGAAACGCATCGTATCTTCCTGAATTCGCTGAGATGCGCCCTCAATGTGGCGTAGCCGCTGCCAGTGGCTCGTATAGAAATCGTTCATCGACGTACGCCAACGGAATACGTAGTGTTGAACGAAGAAGTCGAACAGGGAGGCGACAAACACATAGGTCATGGCGATTCCCAGGAATGTCCAGATCGCGTTGTAATACTCCAATGGCGTGATTGCATTCGGTGCAGAAAGCGCCTTTTGAACCAGGTCATAAAATGTCCCGAACCATTCGTTGATCATCACGTCGAGCTGGACGAGAAACCAGTTGACGAAGAAGATCAGCGCCGACCCGGCCACCGACCAGCGCTGCCATCGATGGGGCGAAAACCACATCCAGAAACCGACGAAAGCGCCGATTACGATCAGGAAGTACTCGTAGAACCAGAAGTTTTCCGCTGCGGACTGAGCAGCGGCGAACGCCGTCTTCGCCGTATCCTCCGCATCAGCGCCAAGCGCGTCGGGAAAGCCCAGTCCGACCAGCCCGCCGAGGCTGAGCGATGCCCCCTTGTCGATGAAGAAGAAGAACCATGCCAGCACGCAGGCCAGCGCCCAAATCGCGAAGGAGAGGAAATAGAGCTTGGGCCTTGGAAAGAAAGAGAACACGGTAGGTCACCCGTTTGATAGAAACCGTTTGCGGCTAATACACAAAATCGGGCCTCGTTGCGATACGGCCGGTAAACTCGCCGTTACCGGGGAGCGGTATCGCGCGGCATGATCGCCGCCGAGGCGAGCAGGAAGACCGCCGCCAGCGCGCTGCCGGAAACGAAATTGCCCGAATGGTCGGCCAGATAACCGGCGACGATGGGGCCGACAATCTGGCCCGTGCCGAAGGACGCCGTCATCAGCGCCAGCGCGCGTCGCGGCGCGTCACGGGCCAGCCGGCGGGCGGCCTGCAGGCCCTGAGCGGTAACCGCGATAAACGTACCGCCGAGCAGCAGGGCGGCGATCAGCGGCCCGGCATGGCCGCCGATGCCGACGCTCGCCGCCACGCCCACAGCTTCGACAAGGCAGCCGATGGCGAATGTCCTGGCAAGGCCGATACGGCGCACCGCCTTGTTCCACAGCCACACCGAGGGGAAGCCGGCAAGGCCGGTGGCCAGCCAGACAGCCGATTCGAACAGGCGCCCACCCTCGCCCTGGCGCACGATGGCGACGAGAAAGGTGGCGGTGATCACATAGCCGAAGCCGAACAGGCCGTAGGCGATGATGACGCGGGTCAGGCGCGGCGATCTCGGCAGCGGCGGCTCCGGTTTGGCGGGACCGCCTGAAACCGGCCCGCGGTCGACCATCAACCAGGCGGCAACGAAGCCGGCCGCCGATATGGCGCCCGCCCACAGCCAGCTTGCCGGCCATTCGGCGCCGGCAAGGACCAGCGCGCCGGTCATCAGCGAGGACGTGGCGATGCCGAGGCCAACACCGCCGAAATGCACGGCCTGAAGGTCTTCTCGCCCGACCGCCATCAGCCGGTTGAGGACGATGGTCGACAAAAACACCATCAGGAAGGCGCTGGCGACGCCTGCAAGGAAGCGGATCAGGAGGAAAGCGGCGAGACTGTCGGTCAGCGCCATGGCGGCGGCGAGAACCGCCGAAGCACCGAGGCCGGCCAGCATGACCAGCCGCTCGCGCCCCTGTCCCCAGGCGCCGGAGGCGACAACGGCGCCGACGAGATAGCCCAGATAGTTGGCCGAGGCGATCAGGCCGGCATCGCCGGCCGACAGGCCGAGCCCTTCCATCATGCCCGGCAGGATGGGGGTGTAGACGAAGCGGCCGATCCCCATGGCCACCGCCATCGCGATCATGCCGCCGAGAGCCAGTCGCAAGGGTGAGGCGGGCGCGGTCATGGCCGCAGATTATTCGCAATCACCGCGCCGGCCACCCGAAAATGCGGTCAGATATCGAGATTGGCGACGCTCAGCGCGTTTTCCTGGATGAAGGCGCGGCGCGGCTCCACCTCGTCGCCCATGAGTTGCGAGAACAGCGTGTCGGCGTCGGTGGCGTCGGTCACCTTGACCTGCAGCAGCGAGCGCACATTCGGATCGAGCGTCGTTTCCCAGAGCTGGTCGGAATTCATCTCGCCGAGCCCTTTGTAGCGCTGCAGTGAAATCCCCTTGCGGCCGGCGGCGAACACCGCGTCGAGCAACGCCACCGGGCCCGAGATCGCAACCGACGTGTCCTTGCGCTTGAGCACCGGCGGCTTGCCGTAGATGTCCTGCAAGCGGCCGGCGTAGCGGTCGAGCGCTCGCGCGTCGGCCGAAGCGATCAGCGCCGCATCGAGGATTGCGGCTTCCTTGACGCCGCGCACGGTGCGCTCGAAGACGAAACCGCCGGCGCCGTCATTGGCCGGGTTGACCCGACCTTCCCAGCCCCGCTCGGATTCCTCGGCGATCACATCGAGCCTGCGGGCAACATAGTCGGCTGCCCCGGCCGCCTGCGACAAGTCGGAGAAGATATCGGCGTTGAGCGCGCCGGCGATCGCCGCCTGTTCGGCCACGGTGCGCGAATAGCGGGTGTGCAGCCCGTTGATCAGGGAACGGACGGCAAGCGCATCCTTGATCACCTCGCGCAGGTCGGCGCCGACGCGCACCTCGCCCGACGCCAATTCGAGCGCCGCATCCTCGATGCCGCTGTCGATCAGGAAATCCTCGAACGCCTTTTCATCCTTGATGTATTGCGAGGACTTGCCGCGGGTCACCTTGTAGAGCGGCGGTTGGGCGATATAGAGGTGGCCGCGCTCGATCAGTTCCGGCATCTGGCGGAAGAAGAAGGTCAGCAGCAGCGTGCGGATATGGGCGCCGTCGACATCGGCGTCCGTCATGATGATGATCTTGTGGTAGCGCAGCTTGTCGACGTCGAACTCGTCCTTGCCGATGCCGGTGCCGAGCGCGGTGATCAGCGTGCCGACCTGATCGGATGACAGCATACGGTCGAAACGGGCGCGTTCGACGTTGAGGATTTTGCCGCGCAGCGGCAGGATCGCCTGGTTCTGGCGCGAACGGCCGCTTTTTGCCGATCCGCCGGCGGAATCGCCCTCGACCAGGAACAGCTCCGACTTGGCCGGATCGCGTTCCTGGCAATCGGCAAGCTTGCCCGGCAGCGAGGTGATGTCGAGCGCGCCCTTGCGGCGGGTCAGTTCGCGCGCCTTGCGGGCGGCCTCGCGCGCGGCGGCGGCCTCGACCACCTTGCCGACCAGCGTCTTTGCTTCGGCGGGGTGTTCCTCGAGCCACTCGCCCAGCGCCTGGTTGACCAGGCTCTCGACCACCGGTCGCACCTCCGACGACACCAGCTTGTCCTTGGTCTGGGAGGAGAATTTCGGATCGGGCACCTTGACCGACAACACCGCGGTCAGCCCTTCGCGGCAGTCATCGCCGGTCAGCGTCACCTTCTCCTTCTTGGTCAGGCCCGAACTCTCCGCATAGCCGGTGACCTGGCGTGTCAGCGCGCCGCGAAAGCCGGCCAGATGGGTGCCGCCGTCGCGCTGCGGGATGTTGTTGGTGAAGCACAGAACGTTCTCGTGGTAGCTGTCGTTCCACCACATCGCCACCTCGACCGTGATGCCGTCGCGCTCGCTGGAAATCGCGATCGGCGTTTCGATCAGCGGCTTCTTGGCGCGGTCGAGATAGCGCACGAACGCTTCCAGCCCGCCTTCATAGACCAGTTCTTCGCGCTTCACGTCGGCGTGGCGGGCATCGGTCAGCACGATGCGAACGCCGGAATTGAGGAAGGCCAGTTCGCGCAGTCGATGCTCCAGCGTGCCATAGTCGAACTCGGTCATGGTGAAGGTCTCGGGCGACGGCAGGAAGGTGACTTCCGTTCCCGTCTCCCGGTCCGCATCGCCGGTGACGGCCAAAGCGCCGTCGGCGACACCGTTGGTGAACGCCATCTCGTGCACCTTGCCGGCGCGGCGTATCTTGAGCCTCAGCCAGACCGACAGCGCATTGACGACCGAAACGCCGACGCCATGCAGGCCGCCGGAGACCTTGTAGGAGTTCTGGTCGAACTTTCCGCCGGCATGGAGCTGCGTCATGATCACCTCGGCGGCCGACACGCCCTCGCCCTGGTGAACGTCGGTCGGAATGCCGCGGCCGTTGTCGGTCACCGTGCAGGATCCGTCGGCATTCAGCGTCACCGTCACCAGCGTGGCGTGGCCTGCCAGCGCCTCGTCGATGGCGTTGTCGACCACCTCGTAGACCATGTGGTGCAGGCCGGAACCGTCGTCGGTGTCGCCGATATACATGCCCGGGCGTTTGCGTACGGCATCCAGGCCCTTGAGAACCTTGATGGAATCGGCACCATACTCAGCGCCGCCGCCGATTTCGTTTTCAGGCGTTTCGCTCATAAATTCCTGCTTCCGATGCCGCCGGGAAGGCTCGTGCATTTACCCCGCGAATCACGAGCCCGAATGAACCCTCAATATAGGGTTTTCGCGCGGTTTTTCCAAATGATCAGCCATGTTTGCAGTCGTTCTGCGCTCGACACGCGCACCTCATCCACAGGACGTCCCGGTGCCGCGGAAAATCCTGGTGGATCGAAGGCTTGACCTTCCACCGGGTGGAAGCCCTATCCACTCAATTCCCGACACCGGCTGGGACGATGCAATGAACAGGATTCCACTCTTCTTGGCAGTGGCGGGCGTGGTCGCGATTGGCGCGGCGTACGGCCTGCACATGCGCTTCAATCCGGGCCGCAACTTGGCGTCCGGCATGGCATCCGGCGAGGCGCTTGTTGCGGTGACCATGCCGACGCTGACCGATACCGCCGAGCGCGGCGAAGCGCTGTTCAACGACAATTGCGCCGGTTGCCATGGTGCCAATGCGGCGGGCCGGGCCGGTAAGGCGCCGCCGCTGGTACACAGGATCTACGAGCCGAACCATCACGGCGACGGCGCGTTTTTCCGCGCTGCGCAAAGCGGTGTTCGCCAACACCACTGGCCTTTCGGCGACATGCCGCCGATCGGCGGCGTAGACGACAGCGAAATCGCCATGATCGTTACCTATGTGCGCGAATTGCAGCGCGCGAACGGCATCAACTGATCCAGTCAATCTCGAATCGATGCCCGGATCGGTGCTCTCCGTTGCATTGCGGCGAACAAAAGGAAGACCATGAGAAAAATTCCGCTGACAATCCCGGCCGTCCTGATTGCCACAACCGTCGCGTTTGCGGCCGCCGCCCACAGCGGTGCGGCCGGCATCGTCAAGACCCGCATGGATGCCATGGGCGCATTGTCCAAGCGCATGAAGAGCCTTGGCGGGATGATGCGCGGCAAGACGGATTTCGATCCGGACGAGGCGCACGAAATCGCGATCGCCATTTCCGAACACGCCAGGCGGATCCCCGGACATTTTCCGGAAGGTTCGATTGAAGGACCGAGCGAGGCGCTTCCGGAGATCTGGGCCGATTGGGAGCGCTTCGAGGCGCTTGCGCTTCAACTGAGCGACGGCGCATCAACATTCGCCGCCGCGGCCAGGAGGGCCGAAAGCGCAAACGACCTGTCGGCGCAGTTCGCCCGCATGGCGCAGAGCTGCAGGCGATGCCACGAATCGTTCCGCCTGGCCAAATGATCGCCGCTACCAATCCATCGCCGACGTCGCGCCGCGCACGTCATTGAACCGTCGTCCGTAGTGACATAGATTTGCCGTGGTGCCTTGCATAAAGGCCACCGCACAGGACGCTTTGCAGATGGACGCGACGCCAACCCCCTTCGTGCCGCCGGCGCCCAGGCCGCGCACGCATATTCCGGGCTATCTGGAGGTCATCCGCACCGTCCACCGCAATCCGCTCGAACTGTGGGGCGAGCCATCCTACAACGAACGCTGGATCCATACGCGTTTCTTCAACGAGCGCACGCTGATCGCCAACGATCCCGGCCTCATCCGCCATGTGCTGGTCGATAATGCAAAGAACTACCGCATGGGCACGATCCGCCAGCTCATCCTGCGCCCGATCCTGGCGGACGGGTTGCTGACGGCGGAAGGCGAGGTGTGGAAACGCTCGCGCAAGGCGATGGCGCCCGTGTTCACGCCGCGGCATATCGACGGCTTTGCCGAAGTGATGCTCGCCGAGGCCGAAACCTTTGCGGCGCGCTACGAATCGGGCGAAGCCGCCCTGGTCGAGCGCGACATTTCCGTCGACATGACAGAGCTTACCTTCGCCATCCTGTCGCAGACTTTGTTCTCCGGCGACATCGTGTCGCCGGGCACGAATTTCGCCGACGAGGTCGAACGGCTGCTGTCGACCATGGGACGCGTCGACCCGCTCGACCTGCTGAAAGCGCCGTCATGGCTGCCCCGGCTGACGCGGCTGCGCGGCCGCAGGTCGATGGCCTTCTTCCGCCGGATCGTTGCCGACACGATGGATGCCAGGCGGGCGCGCATCGACGCCGGCGAGGACGTGCCCGACGATTTCCTCACCCTGCTGCTACGCCTGGAAGGCGCCGACGGTCTCAGCTCCGGCGAGATCGAGGACAACATCATCACCTTCATCGGAGCCGGGCACGAGACCACGGCCCGGGCGCTTGCCTGGACACTCTATTGCCTGGCCAATTCGCCGCGCGACCGCGCCCTGGTCGAAGCGGAGATCGACCGCGTGCTGGCGGGAAAGCCGCCGCCGCAGGAGTGGCTGGAGCGGATGCCGCTCACCCGCGCCGCCTTCGAGGAGGCGATGCGGCTCTATCCGCCGGCGCCGTCGATCAACCGGGCGGCAATCGCCGACGACGAGTGGAACGGCGTGCCGATCCCGGCTGGCATCACCGTGCTGATGATGCCATGGACCCTGCACCGCCACCGGCTTCTGTGGGACCAACCGGAAGCCTACATGCCGGAGCGCTTCTGGCCCGAGAACCGGGGCAGGATCGACCGGTTCCAGTATCTGCCGTTCGGTGCCGGCCCGCGCATCTGCATCGGCGCGACATTCGCGCTCCAAGAGGCGGTCATCGCGCTTGGCGTGCTGCTGTCGCGTTTCCGCTTCGACTGCACGGAGCAGACCAATCCGTGGCCGGTGCAGAAGCTGACCACCCAGCCGCAGGGCGGCCTGCCGATGCGGGTAACGGCGCGCTGAGCGCCGCCACCCTTCCGGGTCAGACCATCGCGAAGATGCGTGCCGGACCGCCGGTCGCGCCGCGCACCTTGGGCGCACCGACGAATATGGTGGCACCGACGGCGGGTAGTTGCTCGAGATTGGCAACGCATTCGAGCCCCCAGCGTCCCGACGGCAGCCAGGCGTAGTGCACCGCGAAATCCGGCGATGGTCCGTGGTCGAGCGACAGCGTATCGACGGCGATGCCCTTCACCGACGGCTCTTCCATCAGCATCTGCGCGGCCTCGACGTGGAAACCTGGAAAATGCATAGCCTTGTCTTCGCCGACATTGCGGAACTTGTCGGTTGCGACATGGTCGCCCCAGCCTGACAGCATCGCCACGCAGGCGCCTTCGGGAAGGTCGCCATTGGCCGACTTCCATGCCGCGATGTCGTCGGGCGTGACCTGCGCATCGGCGTTGTCGGCCGCCCTGGCGCGGATGTCGATGATCGCCAGCGGACAGACCAGGTCGCTGACCTGGATTTCACCGACCGACTTGCCGTCCTCGGAGAAATGCATCGGCGCGTCCATATGGGTACCGGTATGCTCGTTGACGCGCCATTCGTTCAAATTGAACTTGTGTTCGGCGTAGTTGAATTTGGGCTCGATGAAGAGCTGCTGTTCGCCGAAGAATGTCGGAAAGGTCTCACTCAGTTCGTGGGTCAGGTCCTCGACCTTCATGTCGCCTTCCGCGTGAACCGAACCCGTCGATGCCGCTGCAAGCGTGGCGGCTCCCGCGGTGGCGGCGACACCCCTGAACAGGTCGCGCCGGTTCAGCATGCGCTGCTTGACGCTTTCGGTGACGCAATGATGGCACATATCGTTTCCTCCCTTGTTCTTCCCGCCTTCCCCGGGATCAAATCCTCCTCCTCGCGGGCGGGATTGGCAAGTCCCCGTCAGTTGCCGCCCTGCCAGGCGTTTTCCACATGCACCGGCCAGCGCCATGGAAGCACGGCGACCAGATCGAAACGGATCGACAGGCGGGCATGGTCGGGCTGGCGCGACAGCCATAGGTCGGCGGCCGCCTCGATACGCCGCTCGGCGGTGCGGCCGACAGCCTCCATCGCCTCGATAAGCGTCGGTCTTGCCTTGACCTCGACAATCGCCACCAGATCGCCGCGCCGCGCAATGAGGTCGATCTCGCCAAGCTTGGTACGATAACGGCGGGCGATGATGCGATAGCCCTTGAACGCCAGCGCCACGGCCGCAAGCCATTCGCCGCGATGGCCCTTCTTGACGGCGCGGCGCCGGCCCCGCTGCCGGTTCACCGGGAGCTTTCCTTCAACGCCACCAGCCGCGCATAGAGCTCGTTCTTCGGCATGCCCGTCCGCTTCGCCGCCTCGGCCGCAGCCCGCGACGCCGGCATCGTCCCGGCCAGCGTCTCCAGCATGGCATCGACGTCGACGGCCTGCATCGGCTCCGCCTCGGCGGGTGGCGCAACGCAGACGACAATCTCGCCCTTCGGTGCGCCGGCTTCTCCATAGGCCTCGGCAAGCTCGGCCAGGTTGCCGCGCCGGTGTTCCTCGAAACGCTTGGTCAGTTCGCGGGCGACAACCGCCTCGCGCCCGCCGCCGAGCGCGTTGGCCATGGCGGAAAGGCTCGCCGCAAGCCGGTGCGGCGATTCGTAGAACACCAGCGTCGCATCGATACCGGCAAGGTCGGCAAGGCGCTTGGCGCGCGCGCCGGTCTTCGACGGCGGGAACCCGGCAAACAGGAAGGTTTCGCTATCGAGCCCGGAGGCTGTCAGCGCCGCCAGCAGGGCTGAAGCGCCCGGTACCGGGACGACCGGCAGGCCGCGCGCAACCGCTTCGCGCACCAGTCGGCTGCCGGGATCGGAGATGAGCGGCGTGCCGGCATCAGAGATCAGCGCCACGCTGCCGCCGGCGGCGACGGCCTCGATCAGCGCCGGGCCGGCCCTGGCGGCGTTGTGTTCGTGATAGGCGACCGGCCGCTGCCGGATGCCGTAGCGGTCGAGCAGAACGCGCGACACCCGCGTGTCCTCGGCCGCCACCGTGTCGGCGGCGGCAAGCGTTTCCAGCGCCCGGATGGTGATGTCGCCCAGATTGCCGATCGGCGTCGACACCAGATAGAGGCCCGGCTCCAGCGGCGGCGCGGTAACCACGTGGCCGGAAACAAGAAAGGTTTTCGATCGGTTTTGCACAGTTGGAACCCGTGGTCGCATGCCATCGCTTCAACGACTCTTTGACACGCCGGTGCACGGGTTGCAAAATCGCTGATTGAAAAATGTGAAAAGGCGGCGGCCACAATTCACGGCAGGCGGGGACCGAAACATGACAACATCTCGTTGGATGCGCGCGCGCGCCACGATGCTTGCTGCCGCGCTGGCGCTGGCCGGCTGTCAGGGCGTGCAGTACGGACTTCCCGTACCCGAACCGGGCGAGCCGCCGCAGGCGGACCTGCCGACGCCCAAGGGCGAAGTGATCGGCCGCGGCAATGTGCGCATCGCCCTGATGCTGCCGACATCGGCGCCCGGTAATGCCTCGATCATCGCCCGTGAGCTCAAAAACGCCGCGACGATGGCGATGGAAGACTGGGGCATGGAAACGCTGCAACTGGTCATCAAGGACACGCTGGGCACGCCCAACGGCGCCGTCGATGCGGCGTCGGAAGTATCGACGGAGCGGGCATCGCTGGTGCTCGGACCGCTGTTTTCGGGCAGCGTCAGCGCGGCCACCGGCGTGCTGCGCCCGGCCGGCAAGACCATGATCGCCTTCTCGTCGGATTCGACCGTCGCCGGCCGGGGCGTCTATCTGGTGTCCTACCTGCCGCAAACGGTTATCGACCGAACGCTCGCCTACGCGGTGGCGTCGGGCTACGGCGCGGTGGCGGCGATCCTGCCCAACGGACCGACCGGCAACCTGGCCGAGGCGCAGTTGAAGAAAACACTGGCCCGCGCCGGCGGCAGCGTCGTCGGCATCGCCCGTTACGACTACAACGACGCCTCTGTGGAGGCGGCGATCGAGGCGATCGCACCCAACATCGCCGAGGCGCAGGCGATCTTCATTCCGGACGGAGGCAGCACGCCGGGCGCCATCGTCAACACATTGCGCCGGCGCGGCATCTCGATCAGCGGAAAGAAACTGCTCGGCACCGGCCAATGGGCCAGTTCCGACCTGAAGAACCCGGCGCTCGCCGGCGCCTGGTTCGCCGATGCCGACCAGGAATCCATCGCCGCGTTCAAGGCGAAATATTCGGCCAAGTTCGGCCAGCCGCCATCGGCGGTGGCGCCGCTCGCCTATGACGCAGTGGCCCTGATCTCCGGCATCGTCAAGCGCGACGGAGTGGCCGGGCTGACATCGCGATCGCTCGAAAACCCTGTCGGCTTTTCCGGCTATGCGGGCATTTTCCGCTTCCTGCCCGACGGAACCAATGAGCGCGGCCTCGCCGTCTACGAGGTTTCCGACGGCACGACCAGGGTCGTCAGTCCGGCGCCGAAAGCGTTCCGGCGCGGAAGCTGACAGCAACCGCCTACATGCCCCAACCGCCGTCGACGATGTGGGTCTGGCCGGTGGTGAACGCGCTTTCGTCACTGGCGAGATAGACCAAAAGCGCGGCGATCTCGCCGGCGCGGCCGAGGCGACCCATCGGCTGGCGGGCGATGAACGCTTTCATCGCCGCATCGTAGTCGCCGGTCGCCGCCAGCCGGTCATGCAGCGACGGACTGTCGACCGTACCCGGGCAGATGGCGTTGCAGCGGATCCCCCTGGTGACAAAATCGGCGGCGATCGACTTGGTCAGCCCGATAACGGCGGCCTTGGAGGCCGAATAGACGAAACGGCCGGGCACGCCCTTCAGCGACGAGGCGACCGACGACATGTTGATGATCGAACCGCCGCCGGTTTCCAGCATGCCGGGAATGGCGGCGCGGCAGGTCCGGTACATCGCCTTGACGTTGAGATCGAAGCAGAAGTCCCAGGCCTTCTCGTCACAGTCGAGGATTGAGCCGTTGTGAACGAAACCGGCACAGTTGAACAGCACGTCGAGCGGTCCGGTCTCGGCCATAATGCCGTCGACGGACGCCTGGTCGGTCACGTCGAGGCGACGCGCGGTGACACCGTCGATTGCGTCCAGTTCGGCAAGTGCCGCCTCGTTGATATCGGTGGCGATAACCGCTGCGCCTTCGGTTGCGCAGGCTTCGGCGCTCGCCCGGCCGATCCCCTGGCCGGCCGCTGTTATAAACACCGTCTTACCGACAAGCCGCCCGCTGTCACTCCCACTCATCTGTCGGCCTCCATGTCGTCGACGGTTCCGGTTGCCATTAGAGATCAGCGCATTCGGGAACCGGGCTGATCGCCCTGCCGTCGGCGAAGTAAGCGTTGAGATTGTCGACGGTCAGGTCGCCCATGGCCTGGCGCGTCTCGACCGTGGCGCTACCCACATGCGGCAGCAACACGACGTTATCCATGCCGAAGAGCGCCTCGGGAACCTCGGGCTCGTTCTCGAACACATCGAGCCCGGCATTGCCGAGCCTACCATCCCGGAGCGCGGAGACCAGTTCGGCCTCGTCGACCACGGAGCCGCGCGCCACGTTGATCAGCGTGCCTTGCGGACCGAGCGCGTCGATTACCTCGCGATTGACCAGCTTTCTGGTCGCAGCGCCGCCGGGCGTGATGACGACGAGGAAATCGACGTCGCGGGCCATGGCGACGAGATCGATATAATAGCGCCATTCTACATCCGGCCTTTCGTTGCGCGAATGGTAGACTACCTCGCAATCGAAGGCCTTGAGCTTTTCGGCGATGGTCTCGCCGATGCGGCCGAGGCCGAGAATACCGACCCGTCTGCCTTCGACCGTGCGGGTGAGCGGCGCGGGGCCCTTGGCCTTCCAATTGCCCGACCTCACCCACCGGTCATCGCGTATCAGCCTGCGGCTGACGGCCAGCATCAGCAGGATCGCCGTGTCGGCAACCTCGGCATTCAGCACATTGGGCGTGTGGGTCACGACGATGCCGCGACTGGCGGCGGTCACCGCGTCGATGGCATCATAGCCGACGCCGTAGCACGAAATGATCCTCAGCGACGGCAGCGCGTCCATAACTTCGGGGCTGATGCCGTCGAAACCGGTGGTGGCGACCGCCTCGAACCTGTGGCCATGTTCGGCGAGATAGACGGCAAGATCGTCGATCTTGGCAGCGCGGTGAATGGTGAAGTTCTCCGCAAAGCGATCCAGCATGCGCTGCGTGGCGCCTCCGATAACCAGCAAATCCCTTTTCAACGGATCGATCTCCCCTCCACGGTCCCGATTGAAACAGCGGGGCCATTTGTCTTTACCGCCAGCCACAGGAAGGCGCCGGGCAGATGTAACGGTCGCGGTGCGCAATGATCAATGCCGACAGTCCGATTTTTTGTCCGGGTCGGATTTTGCATCCCGGCGAACCCACGGTGGCGATTGAGCTTCGCCGCGGCGGCGGGTAATGCTCGTACCGCAGCCGGGAAGGAAGGTCGACAATGCGCATAGTGATCGTGGGCGGCGCGGGAATGGTTGGCCAGAAGCTGGCGCGCAGGCTTGCCGCCGACGATGCCTGGGCCGCCAGGATTTCCGAACTCGTCCTGTTCGATGTCCTCGAAGCGCCGTTGCCGGCCACCGAATTTCCGGTCCGCGCCGCTACCGGATCATTTGCCGACGCCGAGGCCTGCGACCGCCTGGCGGCCGACCGTCCCGACATGGTGTTTCACCTAGCGGCGATTGTTTCGGGAGACGCGGAACAGAATTTCGATCGCGGCTGGGACATCAATGCGCGCGGTTCGTGGCTGCTGCTCGAAGCGCTCAGGCGCCAGCACGAGGAGAGCGGCGGAACCTATGTGCCGCGGTTTGTGTTCACCTCGTCGATTGCCGTGTTCGGACCGCCTCTTCCCGACCGGATCGGCGACGATTTCCTGTGCGCGCCGCAAACCTCCTACGGCGCGCAGAAGGCGATGACCGAACTGCTTGTCGCCGATTACAGCCGCAAGGGCATGATCGACGGCCTGTCAATCCGGCTGCCGACGATCTGCGTTCGACCGGGCAAGGCCAACCTCGCCGCCTCCTCGTTTTTCTCCGGTATCATCCGCGAGCCGCTCAACGGGCAGGAAGCGATCCTGCCGGTGTCCGAAACAGTGCGGCATTGGCATGCCTCGCCGCGCTCGGCGGCGTGTTTCCTGACCCATGCCGCGGAGCTCGACACATCGGCGCTCGACGGCCGACTCAGCCTCAACATGCCGGGCGTGTCGTGCACGGTGGCCGAGCAGATCGAGGCGCTGAAATCGGCCGCCGGCAACGACATCGTCCGGCTGATCAGGTACCAGCCCGACGAGACGATCTCGCGCATCGTCAATGGCTGGCCGCGCGATTTCGACCCGGCAAGGGCAATCGAGCTGGGGTTTGAGGCGGAGAAGGATTTCGGCGAGATCGTCAAGATCTATATCGAGGACGACCTGCCCCCGGCCTGAACCTGTTAGCGCGCCAAGTCGGCGACCAGCGCGTCGAGCACCAACATGCCGGCCGGCGTGGCGCGCAGCCGGCTGTTGCCCAGCGGCTCGATCAGCCGTTCCTCCTGAAGGCCGGCCAGCACCGCGCCATCGAGCGGCCGGCCGGCAAGCTCGCTCCAGCGCGCCAGGTCGATACCCTCGGCAAGCCGCAAACCCATCAGCAGCATCTCGTCGGCCTCCTGCTCGCGCGACAGGATCTCGCCCTCCGCCATGCCGTGGCCGTCCGCCTCGACCTTTTCCAGCCAGGTCTCCGGATGTTTCTCCGCCATGGTCACCACCCTGCGACCGGTGTCGACGAAGCGGCCGTGGGCTCCGGGACCGACACCGACATATTCGCCATAGCGCCAATAGGTCAGGTTATGCCGGCTTTCCGCCCCCGGCTCGGCGTGGTTGGAAATCTCGTAGGCCGGCAGGCCGCGCGAGCACGTCACCTCCCGGGTGACCTCGTAGAGCCGGGCGGCCTCGTCGGCCGGCGGAACCACGAGCTTGCCGACGGCAGCAAGCGCCCTGAACGGCGTGCCCTCCTCGATCGTCAACTGGTAGAGCGACAGGTGATCGGCGGCGTAACCGATCGCGGTCTCAAGTTCGCCGGCCCATTCTTCCGGCGTCTGGCCGGGCCGGGCATAGATCAGGTCGAAGGAAAGGCGCGCAAACGTGTTCCGCGCCAGTTCGATCGCCGCAAGCGCCTCGGCGACATCGTGCAGCCGGCCGAGAAAGCGCAGGTCGCGATCGTTCAGCGCCTGCACGCCGAGCGAGCAGCGGTTGATGCCCGCCGCGCGGTAGCCGGCAAAACGTCCGGCATCGGCCGACGACGGATTGGCTTCAAGCGTGATCTCGATGCCGTCCGGCACATGCCAGTTGGCGGCAACCGCGTCGAGGATGGCGCCCACCGTCGCCGGTTCCATAAGCGACGGCGTGCCGCCGCCGAGAAAGATGCTGGTCACCTCGCGCGGGCCGGTGCGAGCGCGGTAACTCGCCAGTTCGCGGGCGAAGGCGGCGGCAAAGCGCGGCTGGTCGACCGTCTTGTGACGCACGTGGCTGTTGAAATCGCAATAGGGGCATTTGGCGGCGCAGAACGGCCAGTGCACGTAGATGCCGAAACCCGGGTCTGCGGCCGGTTCCATCTTCATCGCCCGAACATGGCACGCGCAAACAGTTCGAACGCGCGGGTTCTGTGCGACAGGCCGAGCCCGTCGGCGCCGACGCCGCGGGCGTATTTCTCCTGCGTCGGCATTTCGGCGAAGGTGCGTTCGTGGCCGTCGGGCCTGAACACCGGATCGTAGCCGAAGCCGTGCTCGCCGCGCGGCGGCCAGACCAGCATGCCCGGCGCCTCGCCGACGAAGTACTCCGCATGGCCGTCGGGCCAGCACAGGCAGAGCGTGGCGACAAAGGTCGCCCTGCGCCGTTCCGGTTCGGTGGCGCCCAGCGCCTCCAGCTTCCGCTCGACCTTGGTCATCGCCGACAGCCAGTCGCGCGAACCATCCGGCTGGACCGCCCAGTCGGCGGTGTAGACGCCAGGCTCGCCGCCAAGCGCCTCGACGCAGAGCCCGCTGTCATCGGCAAGCGCCGGCAGGCCGGTCGCTTCGGCAGCGGCGAACGCCTTGATATAGGCATTCTCGCGAAAGGTGGTGCCGGTTTCCTCCGGCTCCGGAAGGCCGAGTTCTCCGGCCGATTTCGCCGCGAGCCCGTAGGGGCCGATCAGGCCGGCGATCTCGCGCACCTTGCCCTGGTTATGGGTGGCGACGACCAACTCGTTTCCCTCGAACTTCCTCACGCGATCCCCCAGATGTTGGGCTCGGCGAATTCGATGCTGTTGCCCGCCGGGTCGCGGAAGTAGATCGAGCGGCCGCCCGACGGCCAGGTGAAGTCAGCCTCGATGACGATGCCATGGCCTTCAAGCCGCGTTTTCCATGCCTCGATTTCCTCGGCGCCGGCACGAAAGCACAGATGGCCGGGGCCTGTCGTCCCGTGCGGCGGGACCGGAAAGCGCGCCTCGGCATCGACCGGCCTGGCGGTCTCCGTCGCATCGAAGATCAGTACAACGCCATCGCCGCAGCGCAGGAAGACCTGCCTGCCGTCGGCCGGCTTGATCACGTCGAGGCCCAGAACGTCGGCATAGAAGACCTGTGCGGCGGCAAGATCGTCGACATAGAGCGCCGATTCGAGAATGCCGGCGGGCCGCATCGCCTATCCGATTGCCATTTTCTGCAGGTCGACGAGCCGCGCGATGCCCTTGCGGGCGAGCGCGACGAGCGCTGCGAACTCGTCGTCGGAAAAAGGTTCGCCCTCCGCCGTGCCCTGGATCTCGACAATGCCGCCCTTGCCGGTCATGACGAAGTTGGCATCGGTGCCGGCGGTGGAATCCTCCGGATAGTCGAGGTCGAGCACCGGCTGGCCTTCGTAGATGCCGCAGGAGATCGCCGCGACGTGGTCCTTCAGCGCCCGCGACACGCTGGTCATGCCGCGCGTCTCCATCCACTGCACGCACTGGTGCAGCGCGACGAAGCCGCCGGTGATCGCCGCGGTGCGCGTGCCGCCATCGGCCTGGATGACGTCGCAGTCGACGGTGATCTGCACCTCGCCCAGCGCTTCCAGGTCGACGACCGCGCGCAGCGAGCGGCCGATCAGGCGCTGGATTTCCAGCGTGCGGCCGCCCTGCCTGCCGCTCGACGCCTCGCGGCGCATGCGCTCGGTGGTCGAGCGCGGCAGCATGCCGTACTCGGCGGTTACCCAGCCACGACCGGAGTTGCGCATCCAGCCGGGCACCCTTTCCTCAAGGCTCGCGGTGCACAGCACATGTGTATCACCGAAGCGGACCAGGCACGAGCCTTCGGCATGTTTGGATATTCCCCGCTCGAATGAAACCGCCCGCATCTCGTCTGGTTGCCGTTTGGATGGGCGCATGGGGAGCCTTTCGCGATGGCGCTTGCGTGAGTTTCGGTCGCGGCGGTCTTAGCTTTTGTTGCCGGACGGCGCAAAGGAAAACAGAGGGAGCAGCGGGCGGACCGGCAATGGCGACGAACGGGCAGCGTTGTTTCTACCCGGCCGCTGCCAGGACCAGGACCCGCAGGGCGAGGCGGATCAGGCTCGTGAATGCATCGGGATGGATTTGAAAACGAGGCACATTTCCTACGCCTTCCCTCCTGTTCACAAACCAGATCCGCTCTCGCTGAATGGATGACATCAAAGAGTCCTGACCCTATATTCCGGCAGCGAAACGGTGATGCCATGACCAAGCCGATCATCGACCAGACCCTGCAGTCTCTCGACAAGCGCTCACGCGACATCTTCCGCACGATCGTCGAGAGCTATCTGGCCGATGGCGAGCCGGTGGGCTCGCGCAACCTGGCGCGCATGCTACCGGTGTCGGTATCGCCGGCGACGGTGCGCAACGTGATGAGCGACCTGGAGGCGCTGGGGCTGATCTTTTCGCCGCATGTCTCGGCCGGCCGGTTGCCGACCCAGTCGGGCCTGCGCTTCTTCGTCGACTCCTTCATGGAACTCGGCGACATCTCCGGCGCGGATCGCGAGGCCATCGAATCGCAGATTCGCGCCTCGGGCAGCGACGCCTCGCTCGAACACATGCTGACCGAGGCAAGCACCATGCTTTCAGGCCTGTCGCGCGGCGCGGGCCTCGTGCTTGCCGCCAAGAGCGAGGTGCCGCTCAAACATATCGAGTTCATCCAGCTCGAACCGCGCAAGGCGCTCGCGGTGCTGGTGTCGCAGAACGGCGATGTGGAAAACCGCATCATCGAATTGCCGATCGGCACCACGGCCTCCCAGCTCATCGAGGCGACGAATTTCCTCAACGCCCATATCCGCGGCCGCACGCTCGCCGAGGCGCGCACGGAGATTTCCAAGCTGACCGACGAGACGCGTGCCGCGCTCGACAAATTGTCCAATGACCTTGTCGACCGCGGGCTTGCGGTCTGGGCCGGCCAGGGCGACGGCCTGCCGGCACGGCTGATCGTGCGCGGAAGGGCAAATCTGCTGGAAAATGTCACCGCCGCCGACGACATCGAACTGCTGAGACATCTGTTCGAGGATCTGGAAACCCGCGAGGGACTGCTGCAACTGCTCGACCTGGCCGAGGAAGGCTCGGGCGTGCGCATTTTCATCGGTTCGGAAAACAAGTTGTTTTCGCTGTCGGGCTCGTCGCTTGTCGTGGCGCCCTATCGCGACGCCAATTCGCGCGTCGTCGGCGCGCTCGGCGTGATCGGCCCGACCCGGCTCAACTATGCGCGCATCGTGCCGATGGTCGACTACACCGCGCATTTCATCTCGCGCATGCTGCGATGACCGGTTGATGCAATTGACCCCTTGATTTTATTGGCCCGAACATCGATATCCGGCCCAACTTTCATTCATAATTCGGGTAGTGACAGGCGATGGACGAACATCCCGAGAAAAACCAGTCGACCGGAAACGGGACAGACGAAACCGCGACCGAGAAGGTCGAGGCGGCCAATGACGACGCCGCGCCGCCGGAAGCCGAGGGCAAAGCCGGTGAGTTTTCCGCCGATCACGAGGCGTTTATGCGGCTTGCGACGGAAAACGAACAGTTGAAGGACCAGTCGCTCAGGCTCGCGGCCGAAATGGAGAACCTGCGCAAGCGCACCGCGCGCGACGTGCACGATGCGCGATCCTATTCGATCGCCAATTTCGCCCGCGACATGCTCGGCGTGGCGGACAATCTGCGCCGCGCGCTCGACGCCATTCCCGCCGACGCGATGGAAGCTGGCGATGCCGGCCTCAAGGGGCTGGCCGAAGGCGTCGAGATGACGGCGCGCGATATGCTGAGCGCGCTTGAGCGCCATGGCGTCAAGAAACTGACGCCGAAGGGCGAGAAGTTCGATCCGCATTTCCACCAGGCCATGTTCGAGGTGCCCAATCCGGACGTGCCCAACAACACCGTGGTTGAGGTGATGCAGGAAGGCTATGTTATCGGCGAGCGCGTACTGCGTCCGGCCATGGTCGGCGTCGCCAAGGGCGGACCGAAAGAAACAGCCGCCGAGGCCGGCACGGAAGACGCCGGAACCGGGAACAACCCGTAGCCGGCGGCGGCGGGCTGTCGGCTCGCCGCGTATGCCGGAGGATGCATGAACCTCTTGCTGCTGATGGACTATGCCGGTGTCG
Organism: Rhizobiaceae bacterium; assembly: GCA_041397625.1. GTDB lineage: Bacteria > Pseudomonadota > Alphaproteobacteria > Rhizobiales > Rhizobiaceae > JAWKWH01. Next base: position 949,834 of record JAWKWH010000001.1, on the reverse strand, counting down.
CCGTGTTCGCGGCGACCGGCGCGCTGGCGGCGTCGCGCAAGCAGCTCGACATCATCGGCTTCCTGTTCTTCGCCAGCATCACCGGTATCGGCGGCGGCACGCTGCGTGACCTCCTCATCGGCGCGCCGCAGGTCTTCTGGGTCGCCAATTCGACCTATGTGCTGGTCTGCGCGGCGGTCGCCTGCCTCGTCTATTTCAGCGCTCACCTGGTGGAAAGCCGCTATCGGCTGCTGCTGTGGTTCGATGCGATCGGGCTGTCAGCCTACTCGGTCATGGGCGCCGCCAAGGGACTTACGGCGACCGGATCGCCGACAATCGCCATCGTCATGGGCATGATGACCGCGACTTTCGGCGGCATTCTGCGCGATCTGCTGTCCGGCGAGCCTTCCGTGTTGCTGCGACCGGAGATCTATGTCACCGCGGCGATGGCGGGGGCTGCGGCATTCACCGGCCTGCAGCTTGCAGGCGCACCGCCGGCCGTGGCGGCGCTGGCCGCCTTCACGGTCGCGTTTGCCGTACGCGGCGGGGCGCTCATTTTCGGCTGGAGCTTTCCGCTCTACAAATCACGACCCGGGCGCGATCCCGACGAGCTGTTTTAGTCGATACAGCCTAGAGAAGACCCGCCTGCTGGGCCGCCTGGCCAAGATCGGCGAACGGCCTCGGGCCGATCTGCTGGATGACGAGGCCGGCGGCAAGCGAGCCGAGCTTGCCGCAATCCTCCAGCGATCGGCCGTTTGTGTATCCGAACAGGAAACCGGCCGCGTAGAGATCGCCCGCTCCGGTCGTATCGACAAGCTCGTCGATCTCGATCGCCTGGACCAATGCCGTCTCGTCGCCGCGAACGACGATGGAGCCGTTTTCCGAACGGGTGACAGCGGCGATCCTGCAGTCGTTCCTGATTGCTTCCAGCGCGCTGTCGAACGACGAGGTCTGGTAGAGCGACATCAGTTCGTGCTCGTTGGCGAAGACGATATCGACGGTAGCCGAGCGCATCAGTTCAAGGAATTCGTCGCGATAGCGGTCGACGCAGAACGGATCCGAGAGCGTCATCGACACCTCGCGACCGGCGTCGTGGGCGAGCTTCGCCGACATGCGGATGGCTTCCTTGGCGCGCGGCGGATCCCACAGATAGCCCTCGAAATAGGTGACTTTGGCGCCGGTCGCCTTTTCGGTCTCGACGTCCTCGGGCCCCAGTTCGACGCAGGCGCCCAGATAGGTATTCATCGACCGCTCGCCGTCGGGCGTGACGAAGATCATCGACCGGGCGGTCGGCGGATCGCCGTCGAGCGGCCGGGTGGCGAACGCCACGCCCTGCGCATGGATATCGTGGGTGAAAATCTGGCCGAGATGGTCGGCGGAGACCTTGCCGAAATAGGCCGCCTTGCCGCCGAAGCTCGCTACGCCGGCGGCGGTGTTGCCGGCGCTGCCGCCCGATGCCTCGATTGCCGGTCCCATATGATCGTAAAGAAGCGCGGCGCGCTCGGCATCGATCAGGTTCATGGCGCCCTTGACGATGCCGTGATCGACAAGGAAGTCGTCGCTGCATCGCGCGATGATGTCGACGATTGCATTGCCGATGCACAGCACATCGTAGTCGGCCATGAACATCTCCGGAAAGTTTGGAAGTTATTTGAGAGCGGATGATTACCGGCGGTTTAGAGCTTCTGCGGTCGAAATGGAAGCCATCGGGCGGATAAAGCCTAGCATTCCGGCGCCCTTTCGCCTGCGAACCGCCCTTGCGGCGGCGGGGTCCGGTTCCTATTTCGATAACGCCTCGAAAGGACTGCCAATGATCATCGAAGCCGCGCGCGCCGCAATCACCCGCCTGCCGACGCCCGAGTTCCGCTGGGTGCTGATCAAGACCATCGGACTGACGTTGCTGCTGCTGGTCGGATTGTGGTTCGGCACAAGGGAACTTTTCGATCTGATCGCCATGCCATGGATCGATGCTCTGCTGCCCGGCCTGCCGGATTGGGCCGGCTGGTTCGGCCTCGTCGGCCTGATCATCGCCGGCGTCGGACTGGCGCTGGCGCTTGCCCTTCTGGTTGCGCCGGTGACCGCGATCGTCGCGGGCCTATTCCTCGACGACATCGCCGAAGTGGTCGAGAAACAGGATTTCCCGGCCGATCCGCCGGGCGAGGCCGTGCCGGCCATCCGCTCGCTGATGCTCGCCATCAAGTTCTTCGGCGTGGTCATCCTCGGCAACGTTATCGCGCTTCTTCTGCTGCTGGTGCCGGGCGTCAACATCGCCGCCTTCTTTCTGGTCAACGGCTACCTGATCGGACGCGAATTCTTCGAATTCGCCGCCATGCGCTTCCGGCCCGAGCGGGAGGCCAAGCTGTTGCGCCGCAAGCATGCCGGCACCGTGTTTCTCGCCGGGCTGATCATCGCCGCCTTCCTGTCGCTGCCGATCATCAACCTGGCGACGCCGCTGTTCGCCGCCGCCATGATGGTGCATCTGCACAAGCTGATCTCCGCCCGCGACCCGGACTTTACGCCGGAAATCGGCATGCGCAGGGCCGCGTGAGGTAGCTCAGAGCACCTGCGGCGGCAGTTCCACCAGGGCCGCGGGCACGTCGCAGCTCTTGTCGGGCGCTTTGCAGATGTCGGCGACGACGCAGGCCTCGCAGTCGGGCCTGCGCGCCTTGCAGACATAGCGCCCGTGCAGGATCAGCCAGTGATGGGCGTGGTAGAGATAGTCCTGCGGGATCACCTTCATCAGCGCGGCTTCCACTTCGTCGGGCGTCTTGCCCGGCGCCAACCCCAGCCGGTTGGCGATGCGGAAGATGTGGGTGTCGACCGCCATGGTCGCCTCGCCGAAAGCCATCGACAGCACCACGTTGGCGGTCTTGCGGCCAACGCCGGGCAGCGTCATCAGTTCCTCGCGGGTCTGCGGCACCACGCCGCCGAAATCCTCGATCAGCTTCCGCGACAGCGCGATGACGTTCTTCGCCTTGTTGCGCCAGAGCCCGATGGTACGGATGTGGTGGCCCAGCCGTTCCTCTCCGAGCGCCAGCATCTTTTGCGGCGTGTCGGCGATTTTGAACAGTTCCTTCGTCGCCCTGTTGACGCCGACATCGGTCGCTTGCGCCGACAGCGCCACCGCGACCACCAGCGTATACGGATTGACGTGTTCCAGTTCGCCTTTCGGCGCCGGGCGCTGGATCGAAAAACGGCGGAAGATCTCGCGGATTTCCGCCTCAGTGTATTTCGTGCGCCGGCGAGGCGGCGTTCGCTTCTTTTTGACCGGAGATGCGAGCTTTTTGGGCTTGGGCTTTGGCATGGTGCCTCTATAATCGGGCGCATGGACGAACAAAACCCGAAAACGGATGGCGAGCAGCCGATCTTCCGGGCGCTGTTGACGCCCTATCGTTCGCTCGACCGGCGCGGCTTCCTGATCCTGATGGCGATCGTGTCGGCCATGTGGCTCGGAACCGGCGCCTTCTTCCTGGCCAAGGGCGCGTGGCCGGTTTTCGGTTTCTTCGGCCTCGATGTCCTTGCGCTCTATGTCGCCTTTCGCCTGTCCTACCGCTCGGCGCGTGCCCGCGAGGAGGTGACGGTATCGCGCACGGCGCTCGAAATCCTGAAAGTCGCCCCCTCGGGCAGGTCGCGCCGCCACCTGTTCAACCCGTTCTGGGCCCGGTTCAATGTCGCCCGGCATGACGAGATCGGCATCACCGCCATGGCGGTCAGCAGCCGTGGCGAGACCGTGGGGATCGGTGGTTTCCTCAATCCCGACGATCGCGAATCCTTCGCCACCGCCTTCGGACGGGCGCTGGCGACGGCACGACGCTAGCCCGTTTCAGGTCTGCAAGAATCGGGTGGCGATGGCCGCTGCCGGCGCGCAATATACGCACCATGAAACGAACCGATCCGGAGACGGAAACATGAATGCGCAGACGGCAATCCTGCAGCAGGACATCACCGACGAACTCGGCGGCGACTACGAGACCGTGCGTCGGGTTATCGAGAAGATCAGCCTTGATTTCCGCGACCAGCCGTCGCTGGACGATCTCGCCCGCGAGGTCGGCGAAACGCCGACGGGCCTGCAGAAACTCTTCACCCGCTGGGCCGGGCTGTCGCCCAAGGCCTTCCTGCAAGCGGTGACCATCGACCATGCGCGGAAACTGCTCGACGAGGGCATGCCGCTCCTGGAGACGGCGCTCGAATCGGGACTTTCCGGCCCCGGACGCCTGCACGACCTGTTCGTCACCCACGAGGCGATGTCGCCCGGCGATTACAAGACGCGCGGCGCGGGCCTGACCATGCGCCACGGCTTCCACATCTCGCCCTTCGGCATCGCGCTGGTCATGGTGACCGAACGCGGGCTGGCGGGCCTTGCCTTCTGCGACGCCGGCGGCGAACGGGCCGCACTTGCCGACATGACGGCGCGCTGGCCCAACGCTGCCCACGTCGAGGACATGGGAGCAACCCAGCCCTATGCTGCGCGCATCTTCGACCCGGCGCGCTGGCGCGCCGACGAGCCGCTGCGCGTGGTGATGATCGGCACCGACTTCCAGGTCCGGGTCTGGCAGGCGCTGATGAAAATTCCCATGGGCAAGGCGGTCGCCTATTCCGATATCGCGCAGTCGATCGGCGCGCCAAAGGCGAGCCGCGCGGTCGGCGCGGCGGTCGGCGCCAACCCGATCTCGTTCGTGGTGCCGTGCCACAGGGCGCTCGGCAAGTCGGGCGCGCTTACCGGCTACCATTGGGGCATGACGCGCAAGCGCGCCATCCTCGGCTGGGAAGCCGGTCAGACCGCCTGACCGGCGCGCGCCAGCTTGTCCGGATTGCGGACGACGTAAAAAGCGGAGATCCGCCGCTCGTCATCGAGCCGGAAGGCGACGGTCTGGACCAGTTCGTCGTTCATGAAGGCGATCAGGCCGGGTTCGCCGTTGATCGCGGCGCGCTCCAGCCGGACGGCATATTTTTCGTAGCCCCGGATCAGCCCCATGAACAGGCGCGCGACATTGTCGAGGCCGCGCACGATGTTGCGCGCGGCGACCGCCTTGCCGCCGCCGTCGGAGACAAACTCGACCTCTTCTGACAAAAGCGCGCGCAGTGGCCCGTCATCGCCGAGCTGGCTTGCGGCCCGGAACGCCGCTTCCAACCGCGCGATGTCCTGCAGTTCCGGCTTGAAACGCGGCCTCGCCTCGGCCAGCGCCCGGCGCGCGCGCTCGGCCTGCTTGCGGGCCGCAGCCGGGCTAACCCCGGTCACGCGGGCGACCTCGTCGAAGGGAACATCGTAGATATCGTGCAGGAAAAAGGCGGCCCGCTCGGCCGGCGACAGCGCCTCCAGGCAGCGCATCACCGCGAACGACAGGTCGAGTGCGGCGTCGGACGGTCCGGTCTCGATCAGCCCGCCCGTGTCGACCAGCGGTTCGGGCAGCCACGGGCCGACATAGGTCTCGCGCCGCCGCTGCGCCGATTTCAACCGGTCGAGCGCCAGCCGGGTCACCACGGTGGAGAGAAATCGCGGCGGGTTGTCGACCGTCTCGGCACCGGAAAATCGGATCCACGTGTCCTGCAGCACGTCCTCGGCGTCGCTTGCCGTTTCCAGGTAACGATATGCGAGCCGGAACAGGCGTGGCCGCTCGGCCATGAACGCGTCGAGTTTGGCGCCGTCGCTCAAGCGGCACGCTCCAGTTCCAGTTCCTTCAGCACCGGCTCGCAGGCGATGCCGTGGCCGAAGCCGCGCTTGAACGTCGGATAGAACAGGCCCGACATGACCGACGTCGACATGTTGGCAAGCCCCTTCCTGCCCCAACGCCTGTCGATCTCGTCGATCAGCCCGGCAAGCTCGGGCGTATTGTTCAGCACCGCGTTCGCATAGGCCTGGCCGAGTGCGGCGTCGGTGTCCAAGGGCGTGGCGAGCAGCGTGTCGCGGATCACCTCCCGCTCGATGCCGCTGCGCCGGGCCATCTCGATCACGAGGCGCAGGCAGGGGCCGCAATCAGCATGTTTACAGGCAACGAGCTTGGCCGCCCAGAAGGCGTTCTTCGCCACCTTGGGTGGCTGCGAGAAGAACGGCATGGCGAGCGCGAACTTGCGCCCGGCTTCCGGGTCGGCGTCGATCAGCTCGTGCATGTAGCCGACGTCGTAGTCGAACGCGCGGCCCATGCGGTCGAACCTGCGTTTCAGCCAGGCGGTGATCATGGTGTTGCTCCGTTTCTTGCGGCCCGCGAATCCTGCCACAGCAACCATGCCGGCAGAAGCCCGGGAACCAGGATGAGAAAAGTGTCGCGGGCGATCTCCGCCGCGCCCGAATGACCGTGAAGGAACTCCGCCAGATGCAGCAAGGCGTGACCGCCGAGGAAAACCGCCGGCGCGGCGAGAAAAGCCCGGGACCGGCCCGGCCGGAACGCGGCGAGGGCCAAACCCGCCGCCGCGGCCAGAAAGGCGAGGCCGATATCGTTGACGAAATGGCCGTTGAACGGACCCGTGTGCTCGACACCGGGAACCGTTTCGTACCAGCGCCCTGGCAATGCCAGCATGAACAGGCCGTTGAAGCCGTGCCAGGCGGCGAGAATGGCGAGGATCATCCTTTTCATCGTCATGTCCTTTTACACCCCTGACGAAACGGCGGCGGGAAATGTGACAGAAAAGTTCCCCCCGCACGCGGAAACTTGGGTCTGGCTCCGGTTCCTCGCACGCGCTAGCCTGTCGCCGCGACCAGCGAAACACCGGCCCAGCGGAAAACAGGCGATGATCACCGTTATCGGCTCCATCAATCTCGACCTCACCGGCACCGTCGGCCGGTTGCCCGGACCGGGTGAGACCGTACCCGGTGACGCGTTTGCCACGGCGCCCGGCGGCAAGGGCGCCAACCAGGCGCTTGCCGCGCGCAGGGCCGGCGCCGAGGTGCAGATGATCGGCGCCGTTGGCGACGACGCATTCGCCGAGGAGGCGCTGGCGCTTTTGCGCGAGGACAGCGTGCAGCTTGCCGCCGTGCGCCAAAGCCGGGCGGCGACCGGCATCGCGCTCATCCTGGTTTCGAGCGACGGCGAGAACATGATCGCCGTCATCGCCGGCGCCAACGACACGGTTCTGCCCGGCGATGTCGAGGCGGTGGTCATCGATCCGGGCGACGTGGTGCTGTTGCAGCAGGAGATTCCGCTCGAAACGGTCGAAGCGGCGCTCAATGCGGCGCGCGAGGCCGGCGCGATGTCGATCCTCAACACCGCGCCCTGGCGCGACGACTGGGCGCGGCTGATCCCGCTTGCCGACATCATCGTCGCCAATGAAACCGAATTCGACCTGGCGGCAGCCGCGCTCGGCCTTGCCGGGTCGACCTGCGAAGAGAAGGCGGCCGCCTTCGTCGCCAAAACCGGCCGCACCATCGTCGTCACGCTTGGCGGCGACGGCGCTGTGGCCGCCGCGCCCGACGGCACGGCGCGCGCCGAGGCGCCGAAGATCACGCCGGTCGATACGGTCGGCGCCGGCGACACGTTCTGCGGCTATCTGGCCGCCGGGCTTGCCGAAGGCATGGACATCACGGCGGCGATGGCGCGGGCGGCGAAGGCGGGTGCCGCCGCCTGCCTGAAACCCGGCGCACAACCGGCGATACCGAGGTTGGATGAACTTTAGGGTCGACAAGAAAAGGCGGGCGCGACCAGTCGCTCCCGCCTTGCAAGTCCAGTCTTCCACCATCGCGGCCGGAAGGATCAGCCTCCGCCGGTGATCCTGGTGTTCTCGAACACCTTGAACGAGCTGATTGTGTCCTGGAAGTCGCGCTTCTGCCGCCCGAGATCGTAGTATTCCTTGCCGGTCTTTCCGCCGGCGACTTCCCACATCCTGCCCCTGAAATTGTCGTGCTCGAAAAAGTGCACGACAAATCCGCGCGGGATGCAAAGCGACGACATCGCATCGCCAAGGCCCTGGAAACGGCTGTCCTTGTGGATGTTGGCGTATTCGCCGCGTTTTGCGGTGTAGGCGCGGCCGCCGAAATTGTCATAGACATGGAATGTCGGCAGTTTGCAGCTCACCTGCTTCGGCGCGGTGCCGCGGTTTTCGGGATTGCCGAGTTCCGCGACCGTTACGGCAATGACACCGGCCACGGCTTCAAACCAATGATTGGCGTCACGGCGCTTTCGCGCCCTCTCCCTGCGGGCACGATCGACCGTGTCCTCATAAGTATTGGGCAGGCCATACCTGCCGTGAAATTCGGCGATGCCGGGGTTAAAGCCCTCATCAAGATGGTAGTCCAGCGTCTTCGGCCTGAGGACATTCAGCGAATTGACCCTGAAACTGACATAGACCTGATCGTCGTTGCCGAACTGGTCATGCGAGACCTGGAAGGTGCGCTTGCCGTTGCTGCCCTTCTTCATGCCCTTGCAGTTGAAGTCGTGGCCAAGGATCTGAACGTGCTTGACTTCGTAGCCACCCAATATGGCGCGGACGCATTTCTGCAGGCCCGAATGCTGTCCGTTGAGATAGCTCTCGGCACTGGCGCTGCTCTGCGCGGCCAGCACTGCCATCACCGATAGCGCGGCGGCGGCGGCACCGTTCGTCAGTTTTGCGTATGTAGAACCGGAAATGGGCATCTTGTCATCCTCCTTGGCAATTTGTCGCTTGATTTTGGAGGTTGCCGACTGAACCTGTGCTTGCAGGCAGGTTCATTCGGCATTCATGATTATAGCATGGATCGGACCGCACCGCCCGCAACCAGATCAGCCCACACGGATTCAACTAGTCGCGATCGAGCACCTCGACGGCCAGGATGGTCGGCAGGTGTTGCGCGATCTCCCGCCAGCTTTCGCCTTCGTCGATGCTGGCGAAGACCGATCCGCTATTGGTGCCGAAATAGATGCCGGCGGGATCGCGTCCGTCCCCGGCCATCGCCTGGCGCAGGACGGTGAAGAAGCAGCTTTGTTGCGGCAGCCCCTCGCGCAGGTCGTGCCAGGTCTTGCCGCCATCGCGCGTCCGCCACACCGCGGCGGCGGCATCGGGCGGGTAGCGGCCGGCGCTGTCGCCGTTCAGCGGTAGTGTCCAGACCGTGTCGGGATCGCGCGGATGGACGCGGATCGGAAAGCCGAAGGTCGACGGCAGGCCGGCGGTGATGTCGTCCCAGCTCCGTCCGCCATCCGACGACCGCCAGACGCCGTGATGGTTCTGCTGGTAGAGCAGATCGCCGCTGCCGGAGGCACGCATCATGTTGTGGACGCAATGGCCGATCTCGCCATCGCGGGGTGCTGCCGGATGATCGTGGTCACCGCAGGCTTCGGCGTTGGAAAGCCGGTTGCGACGCTCCCAGGTCTTGCCGCCATCCTCGGTGGCGAAGACGCCGGCCGCCGATATGCCGATCCACATCTTTTCCGGGTTTTGCGGATCGGAGACGATGGTGTGCAGTACCAGCCCGGCAGCGCCCGGGTTCCAGCTTTCGGCGGAGGGATGGTCGTTAAGCCCCTGCAAACGCGTCCATGTCTCGCCGCCATCATGGCTTGCCAGCAGGCTCGCCGGCTTAGTGCCGGCATAGAGCGTTCCGTGGGCATGGCCGAGCGACCATATCTGGGCGAACTCGTCGGCAAACGGCAGCGGCTCATCGGTCCAGCCGATCATCGCGGCAAAATCGGCATCGTTAGCGGCCCAGTCGTCCATCGTGCCCCTGGTGAGCCGCGTCACCCGCCAGGTCTCGCCGCCGTCCGACGAACGCCAGACCCCGGCGCCGTGCCAGTCGCCGCCGCCGCCGGCCCATAACGTACCCGTGGCCGGATCGCCGACGATGTGGTTGATCGGCCATCCGTCGCAGAACGGCCCCTTCACCGCCCAACCGTCACGATCGCCGCCGCCCGAAACCAGGAAGGCACCCTTTGTGGTGCCGACGAGAACCGTGATGCCGTCCGTCGTCATCCTTCACGCTCTCCGTTGATCGGGGCGCAGCTTATCACGAAACAAGGCGGTTTCATTGCGGATCCGGCGGCGAAACGGTGCTTTGCGCCGGATTCGGGCGCCGCCTCAAAGCTTGCCGAGCCGCTCCGTCAGCAGTGCGAAGAACCCGTCGGCGTCGATGTCGCGCATCACCTCGGCGTTTTTCGGTCGGTCGGTCACATACCACCAGTCGACCACTGTCGAACCCATGGTCAGATCGGACATGGTCTCGACCGTGACGTTCACGTGACGACCGGAAAACAGTTCCGGCTTCAGCAGCCAGGCGATGACACAGGGATCGTGCAGCGGGCCGCCATCGGTGCCGTATTTCTCCTCATCGAAACGCTCAAAGAAATCAAGTAGTTGAGCGACGGCATCGCCCACCGGCGTGCCGAGTGCGCGGACCGCGCCGACGCGGGCTTGCGTCGTGAGCGCCTTGTGGGTGACGTCGAGCGGCATCATGACGATCGGGACGCCCGAGCGAAACACGATGTCGGCGGCCTGCGGATCGACATAGATGTTGAACTCGGCCGACGGAGTCACGTTGCCCTGCTCGAAATAGCCGCCGCCCATCAGGACGATCTGCTTGATTTTCATGGCGATTTCCGGCGCCCGGTTGAGCGCCAGGGCAAGGTTGGTCAGCGGCCCGAGGGCGGCGATGGTAATCGAACCCCCCGGTTCTTTCAGAAGCGTCTCCACAATGAAATCAACGGCATGCGTATCCTGAAGCGACATTTTCGGCTCCGGCAGGACCGGTCCGTCGAGGCCGGTACGGCCATGAACCTCTTCCGCGGTCACCAGTTGGCGGCAGAGCGGCCGCACCGCGCCAGCAAAGACCTTGACATCGGGCCGGCCGGCCAGTTCGCAGATCTTGCGCGCATTCAGGCTGGTCAGCGACAGCGGCACGTTGCCGGCGACCGCAGTGATGCCCAAAACCTCTATTTCCGGGCTCGCCAGCGCCAGCAGAATGGCCACTGCATCGTCCTGGCCGGGATCGGTATCGATGATGATCCTGTGTTGTGCCGTCATTGCCGTGAAATACCCCTCATCTTGAACCGCGATCGAAAGCGAACCATATCAGGAGCGTGACGCGGAATGCCAGACGGGTTTCGCGATTTCAAGTCGCTCACAGAGGACTGCTCATGACGAGAATGGCGCCCTTTTCGAGCCCGCTGCTTTTGGGGTTCGAGTCGATGGAAAAAGCGCTTGAGCGCGTGGCGAAGTCCGGAGACGGATACCCGCCCTACAATATCGAGCGCATCAGGCCCAACGGCGACGACGGTGGCGACAAGCTGCGCATCACGCTGGCGGTGGCCGGCTTCGGCGAAGACGATCTCGACGTCACGACGGAAGAAAACCAGCTTGTCATCCGCGGTAAGCAATCCGACGAGGAACAGCGCGAATATCTGCATCGCGGCATCGCCGCCAGACAGTTCCAGCGTTCCTTCGTCCTGGCCGACGGGATGCGCGTGATCGGCGCGGAACTGAAAAACGGGTTGTTGTCGATAACCCTCGACCGTCCGCAGCCGGAAAAAATGATACGGAAAATCAACATTTCGGTCAAAGACTGAACGGGTTCAGACCGGAATCGACGTTTCGGGACGACTTGAAGGGCACCTTGCCGGCGCGGCCAGAACGGAGCGCCGAAGCCAAAGGAGGCTTGGAATGAACACTGAGGAAACCATTGGCGTCATGAGCGAGGACCAGTTCGCCCACCTGGGCGAGGGCCACGTTGCCTATGTACGCAAGATCCAGAGCGACGAGTTGATCGGTCGCTATCCGGGCCTGCCGGAACTGGCGCCGGGCATGGAACTTTGGGCATTGTTTGCCGCCGACGGACAACCGATCCTGCTGACCGGCGAACGCCAGGCAGCCCTTGCCGGCGCTGCGGAAAACTCGCTGGTGCCAGTGTCGCTGCATTGAGGCGGCAAAGCCCGATCCAGGCAGCACGGATGCAAAGCTCAGGCGGCGTGCGGCGCCTCGGTCTGGGCGAGAAAGTCGTGGATGACGGCCGCATCGGACGTACCGCGGATTTTCGACAGCGTGTCGGCGTTCCGCAATACACGGGCGATCCTCGACAGCGCTTTCAGGTGATCGGCCCCGGCGCCTTCGGGCGCCAACAGCAGAAAGACGATATCGACGGGCTGGTCGTCGACGGCCTCGAAATCGACCGGCGTTTCAAGCCGGGCGAAGACGCCGGTGATCGTGTCGATGCCGGGCAGCTTGCCGTGCGGAATGGCGACTCCGCCGCCGACGCCGGTCGAGCCCAGCCGTTCGCGCTGCAGGATCGTCTCGAATATGTCGCGCTCCACAAGCCCGGTCAGCTTGGCGGCCTGTTCGGCCATCATCTGGAGCAATTGCTTCTTGGATTTTGCCTTCAGCGCCGGCATGACTGCCTTCACGCCGATCAAATCACTCAGATCCATCGATCCCAATTTCCCTTTGTCGTTCCGGACGCTCGTCCCGTCGCCCGTTAGCCGCCTTTTGCCACCGCCGACGGATCGATCCAGCCGATATTGCCGTCGGGCCTGCGGTAGACGACGTTCACCTCGCCATTGGCCGCGCTCTTGAACACGAACACCGGCGCGTCCTTGGTATCCAGTTCCACCACGGCCGAGGCGACCGACATGGTCTCCAGCGCCATGGTGGTTTCGGCTACGATCGCCGGAGCGTAATCCTCCGGCACTTCGCCCTCGTCTTCACCGACCGCCGCCATGATCGTATAGACCACATCGGTCGCCGCGCCGCGATTTTCCAGATTGTGCGCCTTCAGGCGCCGCTTGTAGCGCCGCAACCTCTTTTCGACCCGCTCCGCGGCAGCGTCGAATGCCCCTTCCGGCGCGTGGGCGCTGCCGGTCGCCTGAAGGGTTATGCCGGTATCCAGCCGAACCACGCAATCGGCAGAAAACCGCGAACCCGATTTCTCCACCGTGACGTGGCCGGAGTAACCACCATCGAAATATTTGTCGACCGCCTCACCGATGCGATCCTCGATCCTGACGCGAAAGGAATCGCCGATTTCCATGTGCTTGCCGGATACGCGCAAATTCATGCTGATTGTACTTTCTTCACCGCCTGAAACCCGGGCAGAAGCTTATCGATGTCATGTCGCCGCGAAAAGGGGCGGCTGCCGGATTGCATCAATATGTGATTGCTGATCTTCCCGCTCGCCGGTCGCTCATGCCGACGTCACATAGCCGGCCAACCGCAGCGAGCGCGCTTCTAGTCGGCCCGCGACGGCTTGTCAACAAACCCTAAAAAGACCTGAAAAGTTGATGGTTTAGCTGCTTTTCGCTACCGTCCGGCCGCGGCAAGCGCCCGTTTCTCGCGCCGGCGCCGGACCGATGAAGGGATGTTCATCGACTCGCGATACTTGGCAACCGTGCGGCGCGCGATATCGATGTTTCCGTCGCGCAGGATATCCACAATGGCGTCGTCGGAGAGCACGGTTTCGGGCGACTCAGCCTCGATCAGTTCCCTGATCCGGTGGCGCACCGCCGCCGAAGAATGGGCGTCGCCGTCGTCGCTGGCCGCGATTGCCGCGGAGAAGAAATAGCGCAGTTCGAACACGCCGCGCGGCGTGGCCATGTATTTGTTGGCCGTCACCCGGCTGACCGTCGATTCGTGCATCTGGATCGCATCGGCCACGGTCTTCAGCGTCATCGGCTTGAGATGCGCGATGCCGTGCAGCAGAAACTGATCCTGCCGCCGCACGATCTCGCCCGCGACCTTGAGGATGGTTTTGGCGCGCTGGTCGAGGCTTCGGGTCAGCCAGTTTGCATTCTGCAGGCAGTTGGACAGGAATTCGCGATCTTCCTGCGAGGCCGAGGTCTTCGATACGCGTTTCAGATAGGGCTGGTCCACCAGCACCCTGGGCAGCGCATCGGCGTTGAGTTCAATCGTCCACGAACCGTCGGCCGCCGGGCTGACCTCGACATCGGGAACGATCTGGGAAGCGGTGTCGCTGGTGAATGCCGTGCCGGGCTTGGGATCGAGGGAGCGAATCTCGGCCAGCATGTCGACGAGGTCCTCCTCGTCGACGCCGCAGATCTGTTTCAGGGCCGCAAAATCGCGCCTGGCCAGAAGATCGAGCCTGTCGACGAGCGCGGCCATGGCCGGGTCAAGCCGGTCGCGCGCCGCAAGCTGGATGGCCAGGCATTCCGGCAGGTCGCGAGCGAAAAGGCCGGCGGGATCGAAGGTCTGACACCGCTCCAACACCGCTTCGACGTCGGCCGTCCTGACGCCCAGCCTTTCGGCGATCTCGGCGCAGTTGCCACGCATGTAACCCGCCTCGTCCAGCGTGTCGGCAAGTTCAGCGGCTATCGCAAGATCGGCGCGGCCGCGGATCGTGAACGCGATCTGCTCGCCGACATGGTCGCGCAGCGTCGGCCTGGCGGCGGCGATCGCCTCCAGCGCATTGCCGTCGCTGCCCGGTGCCTGTCCGCCTGCCGGCGCGGAGCGCCACTGCGCCTGCAGGTCCGGCGACAGGGTCTCGCCGCGGCCGGGATCGTCGGGAAACATGTTCTCCAGCGACGTGTCCAACCTGCCGGCGATCGTCTCCGCATCGCCGGCCAGGTCCCGCGCCATCCAATCGTCGCCCTCGGCGCCGCCTGAAGCCTCGCTCCCGGCCTCGCCATCGCCCTGCCCGCGCCGTTCGACCGGACCGGACGCGGCGTCATCGGTCTCGTCGCGCACGAGCAGCGGATTGCGCTCGATCTCCTCGTCGATGAAACGGGACAGTTCGAGATGGGTCATCTGCAGCAGCTTGATCGACTGCATCAGTTGCGGCGTCATCACCAGCGACTGCGACTGCCGCATCTGCAATTTGGCCGAAAGCGCCATGAACCCGAAAACCGCCTTCCCGTTTACCTGAAATCGCCGCCTGCGCGGTTCTGGTTGCAAGCGCCGGAAACTGGCCCGATCCTTGCTTGTCGGACAGGATAGTACAGGGAAGATGTTTCCTAAAGGGTAAAACGCTCGCCAAGGTAAAGGCGGCGAACCTCGGGGTTGTCGACGATCTCGCCCGGTCGGCCATGGGTCAGCAGCTCGCCGGCGTGGATGATGTAAGCACGGTCGATCAGGCCGAGCGTCTCGCGCACGTTGTGATCGGTGACCAGGACGCCGATGCCGCGCGCGGTCAGGTGGCGGACGAGTTCCTGGATGTCGGCTACGGCGATCGGGTCGACACCGGCGAAGGGCTCGTCCAGCAGCATGAAGTTCGGATCGCTGGCCAACGCCCGGGCGATCTCCAGCCGCCGCCGCTCGCCGCCGGAAAGCGAGATCGCCGGCGCCTTGCGCAGATGCGCGATGTGGAACTCCTCCAGCAAGCCGTCGAGCTTTTCCTCGCGCGCGGTCTTGTCGCGCACGGCGATTTCCAGCACGGCCCGGATATTGTTTTCCACCGACAGGCCGCGGAAGATCGACGCTTCCTGCGGCAGGTAACCGATACCAAGGCGGGCGCGGCGATACATCGGCATGCCGGTGACATCGTGGCCGTCGATCTCGATTGTGCCCTCGTCGACGGGAACCAGGCCCGTCACCATGTAGAAACAGGTGGTCTTGCCCGCGCCGTTGGGACCGAGAATGCCCACGGCCTCGCCGGCGCGGACGCCGAACGAGACACCGTTGACCACGCGGCGTCCCTTGTAGCTCTTAACCAGGCCGCGGGCGATCAGCGTGCCCTTCAGGTCGGGTACGTTCTGTGGCCGGGGATCGGCGTCCTGATCGTCAGGCGCTTGTGTGTCGGTGGAAATGGCTGAATTCCTTGAAAAACGGCTGGCGGCTCAGTTGTCACGGTTCTTCGGATCGATCTGCATGATGATGCGGCGCTTGTTCTGCGCGTTCTCGCAGCCGTCAAAGCGCGCCTTGCCCGACTTCATCTGTACGGTGAGCTTGCATCCGACGATGATGTTGTCGCCTTCGGTCAGCACCACTTCATCGCCGGTCAGCACCAGCACCTCGGTTTTCATGTCGAAGGTGCCGCGGTCGCCGGTGGCGACCTGCGATTCGGATTTGACATAGACCTTGCCGTCGACTTCCAGCCGCTCGATATCCGACGATCCGGTGGCCACCGAGCCCTCACCATCGGAATAGTAGACGATCATGCGACCCGATTTCAAAAGGGTCTTGCCCTGGACAACGCTCACATTGCCCGTGAAGATCGCCTGGCGATCCTTGTCGTGCACCTCGAGCCGGTCGCTTTCGATCTGGATCGGCTCGTCGCCGGAAAGCTTGATGCCGGTCAGCCGGCTGGAACCGTCTTGCGCGGCACCGAACACGACCGATGCGCCAAATGCCAGACACGCCACGCCGATACCGGCCAAAACCTTGGAAAACCTACTCATTCCTGCTTCCTGTCTGCGGATTTCATTCGGTCCGGCAGTACGGTCATGCGGACACGGTTTTCAAATACGATAATACTGCCGCGATCGACTACCGACATCCGGTCGGCAACGAGCGTCGAACCGTCCATGCTGACGCGCACCGGCTCCTTTGACGTGATGCCGCCGGAGTTCATGTCGACGAACGCCGATTTCAGCTCCGCCAGCAGGCCCGAGGTGGTCCTGATGTTCATCGGGCTGGTTACGTCCAGCGTGTTCTTCTCGTTGTCGAAGACACCGGTTTCGGCGTCTATGTCGGCCCAGTTCTTCTCTTCCAGCGGCAACCGCGCGGCAATGTTCTCCAACGTGATGATCGACGGATTGGAAAGGTCCTGCACCGCCCGGTCGGCCGTCATCGTGTAGGGAAGATCGTCCTTGGTGAAACCGTTCAGCTTCGGGTTGGCCATGACCAGCTTTCCGTCGGAGATCGCCGAACCCGTCACGTTGGCGGTGAACCCTTCCGGCGTGGCGAGCCACGCCCAACCGGCGAACATGACGACAAGCAGCAGGGTACCTGCCGGCAGCCCCACCTTCAACAGGCCGACGCGGCGCGAATGCTTGCGCGCACGGTCGAATATTTCGTCCGACCTTCCCGCCGGCATCTGCGGACGGGGTGAGGCCTTGTCGCTGTCAATCGTCATACGGCGCCACTACCGGCTCGTTTTTTACCACACAAGTCAACCGGCATTCCCCCGGCAAAAGTCCGCGGCTCTGATGCGGAAAGCCGGAGCCCGATTACATGCCAATATGGTTATTATAGGGTGAAATGCAGCGCGCCCCACGGCCAATCGCCGCCGGCCTGCGCGATAGCGGTGGCGGGCTGTCGAATGATCCTTTAAGTAGGCGGCAATTTCGAACATGGAGCGGAGGAAGCTCATGTCTATGACCGCGGATGAATTCATCGACCGGCGGCGGCTGCGCAGGAAGCTGACCTTCTGGCGCGTCGTGGCGCTGGCGGTGGCCGCAATCGCCATCGTCGCGGCGAGCTGGCGGCTGTTCGACGGGCAAATCGGCGGCAATTCGTCGGACCATATCGCCAAGGTCCGTATCGAGGGCACGATAACCGAGGACGAAGAACTGCTCGAACGGCTCGGCCAGATTGCCGAATCGGAGCGGGTGAAGGGCGTGATCATCGCTATCGATTCCCCCGGCGGCACGACGGCCGGCGGCGAGGCGATCTTCGAGGCCATCCGCGAGATCGCCGCTTCCAAGCCGACGGTCGCACAGGTGGGCACGCTGGCGGCTTCCGCCGGCTACATGGTGGCGACCGCCACCGACCACATCGTGGCACGGCAATCGTCGATCGTCGGTTCGATCGGCGTCCTGGTCCAGTTTCCCGAGTTTACCGGGCTGATGGAGAAGATCGGCATCGGTCTGGAGGAAATCAAGTCTTCGCCGCTCAAGGCCGAGCCGTCGCCCTTCAACGAGACGACGGAGGCCGAGCGCGCCATGATCCGGCGCATGATCCTCGATTCCTACGACTGGTTCGTCGATCTGGTGACCGAGCGGCGGCCGCTGGAGCGCGCCCAGGTGCTGGCGGTGGCGGACGGCTCGGTGTTTACCGGACGCCAGGCGGTCGAGAACAAGCTTGTCGATTCGCTCGGCGGCGAGAAGGCCGCACTCAAATGGCTGGAGGAGAAGGGGCTGGATGCCGAGCTGGAGGTTTTCGAGTGGAAGAAGAAGCAGGAGATCGGCCTGTTTTCACCGCTGGCGTCGTCGTCGCTTGCAGCGCGTCTGTTCGGCGTGCCCGCGGCCAATGACAGCCTGATAGAGGAGCTTGGCCTCGAGCGCATATTCCTTGACGGTTTGGTATCGGTCTGGCACCCTAAAAATTGATCTGAATTATTGATAATAATCGAGAATTCCAGAGCTGGCGGCCAAGGAATTCCAAAGCGGAGGCGCAGGATGATCAAATCGGAACTCGTGCAGATAATCGCCAATCGCAATCCGCATCTGTTTCAGCGCGACGTCGAGAACATCGTCAATGCGATCCTCAACGAAATCACCGAGGCGCTGGCGGCCGGAAACCGGGTGGAGCTGCGCGGCTTCGGCGCTTTCTCGGTCAAGAACCGCCCCGCCCGCACGGGTCGCAACCCGCGCACCGGCGAGACCGTCTCCGTCGAGGAGAAATGGGTACCGTTCTTCAAGACGGGCAAGGAATTGCGCATGCGCCTCAACTCGGATTCCTAGCGGTCCCAAACCGGAAATTCCCTCATGATCAACAGGTTGGTCGTCGTACTCATTCTCTTGCCGATCGCGATCGTGTTGATTGCGCTGGCCGTCGCCAATCGCGGCCTGGCGCCGTTCACCATCGATCCGTTCAATCCGGGCAACCCGGCGCTGACGATGGAACTGCCGCTGTTCGTCTGGCTGTTTGCCGCCCTCGCGCTGGGCGTGCTCATCGGTTCGGCCACGACATGGTTCAAACAGGGCAGCTACCGCCGGGCGGCGCGCGAAAACAAGCGCCAGGCCGACACGCTGCGCCAGCAGGCCAAGGCCAAACCCGAGGTCGGAAACGCCCTGCCGGCACCCGGCGAGTGACGGCATCGCCCGAATGAGGGTGTGACGCGCTTCGAATCCTGCTACTCCCCCGCCATGCAACCATGCCGGACGGCGAAATCGACATGACGAAGGCAAGGCGGGCCGGGCGACACCGGCAGGACGACACGCGCCAACCGCGGCCGGCGGCCGCGCCGGGTCTTAGCGCCCGCCTGCCCGCCGAGCATGTACCGCTCATCCTCGAGGTTTCACCGAACGCCGAATACGCGCTGCTCGACAGCGGCGACGGGCGCAAGCTCGAGCAATACGGCCCCTACCGGATCATTCGCCCGGAGGGCCAGGCGATCTGGCAGCCGGCGCTCGATGCGCACCAGTGGGCCGATGTGGATGCGGTCTTTACCGGCGACACCGACGAGGAAGGCATGGGCCGCTGGCACTTCCCCAAGGGTCCGCTCGGCGAGACCTGGCCGATGCGCCACGACGGCATAGACTATCTCGGCCGCTTCACCTCGTTTCGCCATGTCGGCGTGTTCCCCGAGCAGGCATCGCACTGGCGCCACATGGAGACGCTGATCGGTGCCGCACGCGGCCCTGTCAGGGTGCTCAACCTGTTCGGCTATACCGGGCTCGCCTCGCTGGTCGCCGCGCGGGCCGGCGCCGAAGTCACCCATGTCGACGCGTCAAGGAAGGCAATCGGCTGGGCGCGCGAAAACCAGGAACTGGCCGACCTTTCCGACAAGCCGATCCGCTGGATCTGCGAGGATGCGCTGAAATTCGCGCAGCGCGAGCAACGCCGTGGCCGTGGCTACGACATCGTCCTGCTCGACCCTCCGGCCTTCGGGCGCGGTCCCAAGGGCGAGAAATGGCAGCTGTTCGAAAACCTGCCCGAGATGATGGCGCTCTGTCGGCAGATCCTGATGCCGAAACCGCTCGCCGTGGTGCTGACGGCCTATTCGATCCGCGCCTCCTTCTTCACCACCCATGCGCTGATGCGCGACGCCTTTGCCGGCTTGGGCGGAACGGTGGAATCGGGCGAACTGGTCATCCGCGAGCGTTCGGCCGGACGCGCGCTCGCCACGTCGCTGTTCTCGCGCTGGGTCGCCGGATCATGAGCGGCGCGCGCCAGGAGATCGCCAGGCCCGGCCGGGTCAAGGAGGTGACGAGCGCCGCCAATCCGCTGATCAAGGACCTCAAGGCGTTGTTCCTGAAAAAGCACCGCGATCGCCAGGGCGCGTTCCTGGCCGAGGGCGAAAAGCTGATCGTCGACGCGCTCGACCAGGATTGGCGCATCCGAACGCTGGTGCATGCCAAATCCGCGCGCGACCATGCCGTCAACCTCGCCGCGCGCACGGTGGCAGCGGGCGGCGACGTGCTCATCGTGCCCGAGAAGCTGCTCTCGGCGATTACCCGTCGCGACAATCCGCAGATGATCATCGGCGTGTTCGAACAGCGTCTCGATGCGCTGTCGTCGGTCAGGCCGAGCGGCGACGATGTCTGGGTGGCACTCGACCGGGTGCGCGATCCGGGCAATCTCGGCACGGTGATCCGCACCGCCGACGCTGCCGGCGCGAAGGGTGTGATGCTGGTCGGCGACTGCACCGACCCGTTTTCGCCGGAGGCCGTGCGCGCCACGATGGGATCGGTGTTCTCGATGCCGGTCGTGCGCTGCGACGAACAGGCCTTCCTCGACTGGCGGACGGGCTTTGCCGGCCTCGTCGCCGGCACCCATCTTGCCGGCGCCGTCGACTATCGCCGCATCGACTATGCCGGCCGGCCGGTTGTGCTGCTGATGGGCAACGAGCAGCAGGGGCTTACCGAGCGGCTGGCGCAGGCGTGCGACGTGCTGGCGCGGATTCCGCAGGCCGGCCGCGCCGACTCGCTCAACCTCGCCGTCTCGACCGGTATCATGCTGTTCGAAATCCGCCGCAAGGCATTGAAACTCGAACAAGACCGGCAGGCACGCTGATGCGGTCCCTGCTGCTCAATTCCACCGTCGCCATCGCCACCGTGGCCGTCGACTACGTGGTCAAGCGCTTCGTGGAGAGCAGTTTCGCGATGCATGACCCGATGGACCTTCTGCCGTTTCTGGCGATCTTCCGCACCAACAACACGGGCATCGCCTTTTCCATGTTCGACTGGCTCGACGACCGCTGGCTGATCGCCATACCGCTGGCGATCATCGTGTTCGTTCTATGGCTTGCCCGGCGCACCGAGCCCGGCCAGTGGATCGCGCGCCTGGGCTTCGCGTTCATCATCGGCGGCGCGATCGGAAACCTGATCGACCGCGTCATGCTCGGCCATGTCGTCGACTATATCCTGTTCCATCTCGGCGACTGGTCGTTTGCCATCTTCAACCTCGCGGACGCCTTCATCACCGTGGGCGCCGGGCTGGTGCTGCTGCAGGAGGTCGTCGACTGGCGCAAGGCAGCCGAAAGCCGTACTTGACAGCACCTCGCGCGCACGGTTTGTGAAACCGGTCCGCCACCCGCAAAACCCGGAGCCCGCCAATGTCCGAGACGTTCAAAGCCATCCTCGTTTCGCGCGACGAAGACAAGAAACAGTCGGTCAACATCGTCGAGATGGGCGAGGACGACCTGATGGAGGGCAACGTCACCGTCCGCGTCGAGGCGACGACGGTCAACTACAAGGACGGACTTGCAATCACCGGCAAGGCGCCGGTCATCCGCCGCTGGCCGCTGATACCGGGTATCGACCTCGCCGGCACCGTGGTGCGCTCGGAACATCCCGACTGGCAGGAGGGCGACCGGGTGGTACTCAACGGCTGGGGCGTCGGCGAGACCCATTATGGCGCCTATGCCGGCGTTGCCCGCCTCGACGGCGACTGGCTGGTGCCGCTGCCGTCGGGCATGAGCGCACATGACGCCATGGCGGTCGGCACCGCCGGTTACACGGCGATGCTGTGCGTGATGGCGCTCGAGCGTCACGGTATTTTGCCGGCCCGCGGTCCGGTGGTCGTCACCGGAGCCGCCGGCGGTGTCGGCTCGGTCGCCATCGCCGTCCTGTCGAAACTCGGCTATCACGTCATCGCATCGACCGGTCGCGCGTCGGAGGAACAGTATCTGAAGCAGCTCGGCGCGGCCGAAATCATCGCGCGCGAGGAGCTTTCCGAACCGGCCAAGCCGCTCGCCAGGGAGCGCTGGGCCGGCGGCGTCGACGCGGTCGGCAGCCATACGCTCGCCAACGTGCTGTCGATGACCAGCTATGGCGGCGCGGTGGCGGCCTGCGGACTGGCGCAGGGCATGGACCTGCCGGCGAGCGTAGCACCATTCATCCTCAGGGGTGTGTCGCTGCTCGGCGTCGATTCGGTCATGGCGCCGAAGGAGCTGCGCATGGAGGCCTGGAAGCGTATCGGCAGCGATCTCGACACGGCCAAGCTGGCGGCGCTGTCGACGACCATCGGCTTCGCCGACATTGTCGGCGCGGCGACCGATATCGTCGCCGGACGGGTGCGCGGCCGCGTCGTGGTCGATATGTGACCGGACGGCCCGGAATCGGGCTGTTTTCAGTGCCAGTTGGTTAAAACTCTAACGTTTGTTCTCAGCCTTCCCTAAGCATCGCGGCGCTATACTGGCGCGATGACGGTGGAGCAGGCGACACCGGCCGAGGGGGCCGTGCGGTTCACGCAACCTGCCGGGGAGGAATCCCCGGCGCGTCTCGTCGTTTCCCCGCCATCGATTGCACACGACACGCAACGGCCGGCGCCGCGGCGCCTGGTCATGGCGATCGCGGTGTCGGCCTTCGCGCTCGCCGGTTTCGCCATGCTGTTCTCGCTGCCGATGGTTTTTGCCTCCGGCAGCGCCGGCCTCGGCATGCTGGCGCTGGTGCTCGGCTGGAAGATCATCCGCGACGACGCGTCGCTCGCCTCCGCGCTCGGCGAGACCGCGGAGCGCAGTCGCGAGGAGATGGAACAACTCGCCGATCGCATGTGGGAATTGCAGGAGAGCGAGGAGCGGCTGCGCGGACTGATCGATGCGCTCGGCGACCTCGTCGTTCACCGCGACCGCGACGGGCGGATCGTCTACGCCAACCGGATCTTCGCCAGCCTGTTCGACTGCGAGCCGCGCGCCCTTTCGGGCAAGACCCTCGAGGAACTCGCCATCGATATCGGCAGACTGCCCGATGCCGGGCTGGCCGGCAGCGAGGTGCTGAGCTCGCGCGACGTGCCGATCGAGACCGCGGCAGGTACGCGCTGGTTTTCCTGGGTCGAGCTGTCGGTGCGCGACGAGACGACCGGCATGGTCTCGCACCGGGCGATCGCCCGCGACATGACGGCGCGCAAGAAGGCGGAAGCTGCAATGATCGCGCAACGCGAGCGCGCCGAGGTGGCGAACCAGGCCAAATCGCGGTTTCTCGCGACCGTCAGCCACGAGATACGAACGCCGATGAACGGCATCATGGGGCTCGCCAAGCTTCTGGCCGACACCGGGCTGACGCCGGAGCAGCGGACTTATGTGGATTCGGTCTCGACCTCGGCAAACTCGTTGATGGCGCTGATCGAGGACCTGCTCGACTTCTCGAAGATCGAGGCAGGACGGCTCGATCTGGATATCCAGCCGGTATCGCTGCGCGAACTGGTCAACAACGTGGTGGAATTGCTGGCCTCGCGCGCCTATGCCAAGGATATCGGGTTCGGCTGCTACATCTCGCCCGACGTGCCGGCCTCGGTCAATTCCGATCCCGGGCGGCTGAGGCAGGTGCTGATCAACCTCGTCGGCAACGCCATCAAGTTCACCAACAAGGGCGGTGTGCTGGTTTCGGTCATGATCTGCAAGTCGCGCGAGAAGGACATCGTGCGTTTCTCCATCAGCGACACCGGGCCGGGGCTGGCGGAAAACGACCTGATGCGCATTTTCGGCGAGTTCGAGCAGGCCGACGGCACATCGACGCGCGAACATGGCGGTGCCGGTCTCGGCCTGGCGATCTCCAAGCGCATCATCACCGCCATGCATGGCGAGATCAACGTATCGAGCAGCCCGGAGCGCGGCGCCGTCTTCAAGGTCGACATTCCGCTGAAACCGACGCCGCCGAAACGGCTTCACCCCTTCGAGGAGCTGGCGCGGCGCTCGGTGCTGATCGTTTCGGCCAACACGATCGAGGCGAAGGCGATCGCCAAGACCGTCTCCGCCCATGGCGGCCATGCCGTAGTTGCGGCGCATCCCGAGGCGGCCTTCGAGAAACTGGCCGAAGGCGAACAGCGGTTCAACACGCTGCTGGTCGACGCGGCGCTTGAGACCGACGACGGCGAACTGCTGAAACAACTGGTCGACGCATGTCCGAAAGAGGCGCCCAGGCCGCAACCGATCACGCTGATCGCGCCCACCGATCGCGGCAGCCTGCCGGAGTTCCGCGCTGCGGGCTATGGCACGTTTTTCGCCCGACCCGTGCGCGGCGAAACACTCGTTCGCATCCTTTCATCGGCAGTGGACGCGACCGAAACGCAGCCGGCGGACCGCGCGTCCGCAAGGACCGCCAACCGCAGCCGACGAAAGGAAACCGTCTCGCTCAAGGTCCTGCTGGCGGAGGACAATCCGGTCAACGCGCTTCTGGCGCGCGCGGCGGTGGAGAAGGCCGGACACGAGGTGAACGTGGTCACCGACGGGCAGGCGGCGGTCAATGCGCTGTTTGCGCCCGGCGTCGGTTACGACATCGTGTTGATGGACCTGCACATGCCGGTGCTCGACGGCATCGATGCGATCGCCGCTATCCGCGCCCGCGAGGAGGCAAAGGGCCTTGTGCCGGTGCCGATCCTGGTGCTGAGCGCCGACGGCCAGGAAAGTACCCGCCATGCCGTGCTGGCGTGTGGCGCCGACGGCTTCATCACCAAGCCGCTGGATCCGGCGGTGCTGGTGGCGACGATCGAGGAGAAATGCGCCGTTTGAGGCGCGGCCGGGCCCAAGACCCTGTTTCCCAAACGCTTTGTGGAATTCGGCGGCGGTTTTCCTAAGCGCCGCGATCATGTTATGTCATCTTAACGTTGCAGTGCGTCGGTAGATGACGCCAAACCGAAGCTCGGGAACATCGCGATGCAGGCCTCGACGAATCGCGCGCAAAGACAGCGCAACGCAGCCGTTTCCATGATTTCCGGCATATCCGGGTCAGATGCCGGGCCGCTCGGGCGAATCGGCTCGCTGGAGGTACGGCTGGCGCGGGGCGCGCGCGAAATCGCCGCCGCGCTGACACTGCGCCACAAGGTTTTCTACGAGGAATTGGGCGCGACGGGCGATCCGGCGATAGCGCCTGCCCGGCAGGACAAGGACCAGATCGATTCCATCTGCGACCACCTGATCGTGGTCGACCGGTCGCGCGCCGGCGATGGGCAGATCGTCGGCACCTACCGCCTGCTTCTGCACGATCGCGCGCACCGCGCCGGCGGCTTTTATTCCGACGGCGAGTTCGAGCTGAGCGCACTCACCGAGCGCCATGCCGGCATGCGTTTTCTCGAGCTCGGTCGCTCCTGTGTCTTGTCGCAATACCGCAGCAAGCGAACCATCGAAGTGCTGTGGCAGGGCATATGGGCCTATTGCAACCAGCATTCCGTCGACGTGATGGCGGGCTGCGCCTCGTTTCCCGGAACGGTTCCCGCCCGTCATGCACAAGCGCTGTCGTTTCTGGCGCATTTCCGCCGCGCCGACAGCGGCTGGGATGTCCGCGCCCTGGCCTCGCGCTACAACGCCATGGACCTCATGCCGGCCGAGGCGGTCGATCCCAAGGCTGCCTTCATGGCCATGCCACCCTTGATCAAGGGCTATGTCAGGCTTGGCGCCATGACCGGCGACGGCTGCGTGATCGACCGGCAGTTCAACACGATCGACGTGATGATGATCCTGCCGCGCGCCTCGATCTCGCAGCGCTATATCGACCATTTCGGCGCCGACGCGTCCCGCTTCGCCGCCTGACCAGATGTTCAGCGCACAATGTGGATGACAGTTCGCGCCGTCAGGTACGGCAACAGGCGCGCCATGTCGCGCGGCCCCAGCGCAACGCAACCCTCCGTCGGCGGATAGCCGGGCCTTGCGACATGCAGGAAGATGGCGCTGCCACGGCCCTGCACGCGGCAGCCGATGTTCCAGTCGAGTACGATGCAGACATCGTAGAGCCGGTCGTCGCGCAGCATGCGTTCGGCGCTGGCCGCATAGGGCAGTCGCACCGGGCGGTTGTAGTTGCGGTCGAACACGGCGTCGCACCAGCCGTCCGATGCGCGGGTGGAGCGATGCGGCAGGCGGGTACGGACCGGCAGTCCGCTACGCGGCTTCGACATGGCGTAGCAGAGGCGCATGCGCGCCAGAGGCGTGGCGCCGTCGCCTTCGCGCTTGCACGCGGTGACCCCGGACCGGCCGAGCGCGCAGCGCATCGTCAGCGCGCCGAAACGCAGCATGCCCGACGCGGGATGGCCGGGCCGCGCCCTGACCGTCATGACCGGTCGGTTGGATGATTTTTTTCCCATTGCCCCATTGCGTTCACGTTTTCCGGAATATGATCAAGCGCTATTGCAAATGATGGTGATCGACTTTTCCGGCGCCAAGCCTAGATATAGATACGCCCGCAAGGCCGAGATTCGGCGGACAATGACGAATACAACACAACGGAACACACCATGACCGCGAGAACAATCCTGATTGTGGACGACGATGCCGACCTGCGCTCCACGCTTGTCGAGCAGTTGTCGCTCTACGAGGAATTCCAGGTGTTGCTGGAGGAAACGGCCACCAAGGGCGTTCATACGGCGCGCAACGGTATGATCGATCTCCTGATCATGGATGTGGGCCTGCCCGACATGGATGGTCGCGAGGCGGTCAAGCTGCTGCGCAAGAGCGGTTTCAAGGCACCGATCATCATGCTCACGGGCCAGGACACCGATTCCGACACAATTCTCGGCCTTGAAGCCGGCGCCAACGACTATGTCACCAAGCCGTTCCGCTTCGCCGTCCTGCTTGCGCGCATCAGGGCGCAACTGCGCCAGCACGAGCAGAGCGAGGACGCCACCTTCACCGTCGGACCCTACACCTTCAAGCCAAGCCAGAAGCTGATGACCGACCAGCGCGGCGCCAAATTGCGGCTTACCGAGAAGGAAGCCTCGATCATCAAATATCTCTATCGCGCCGACCAGAAAGTGGTGACGCGCGACGTGCTGCTCGAGGAGGTATGGGGCTACAATTCGGGCGTAACCACGCACACGCTGGAAACCCATGTCTACCGATTGCGCCAGAAGATCGAGCGTGATCCTTCCAATGCGGAAATTCTTGTGACAGAAAGCGGCGGGTACAAACTGGTTCCTTAGCCTGCGATATTTCGTGTATGCCGGCGGGACCGTGACGTGGGGAACACCGCCGGCGCATGAGCCTCGAAAGCGACATCAGGGTTCTCGGAAATGTCGAGCTGTTCCGCAATCTGAACAATGATCAGTTGCGGCTGCTCGCGTTCGGCGCCGAGTCGGTGCGCCTGAAAGCCGGCCGCGACCTCTATCGCGAAAACGCGCCCGCCGATTGTGCCTTCATCATCGTCGACGGCCGAGTGGCGCTGTGGCAGGTGTTGAACGGCCGCCGAGAAACGGTGGCGAGCGTCGGCGAGGGCGCGCTGCTCGGCGAGCTGGCGTTGATCACCAGCGGCAACCGGCTTACCGGCGCGGTCGCCGAGACGGATTGCGAGTTGCTGCGCCTCAACCGCAAGCTTTTCCGCCGCATGCTGGAGGAATATCCCGATACGGCGGCCCGGCTGCATGAACGCATCACGGAAAACCTGCGCGACATGCTCGAGCAGATCGGCAGGCTCGGTTCGGCGTTCGAGGAACGGTGACCCCGTCACGCACCCGGGCAACACCGGGCCGGAATGAGGATTTCATCAGGTGATGCCGAGATCCCTGATTGCCTTCCTCAGCTCCCCGAGAACCTCCTCCGGCATCCTGTTAGACGTGTTGATCATGATCTCGGCCCGTGCATACAGGGTCTCGCGGCTGGTCAGGATGGATTTGAGCTCTTCCATCGCCTTGGGGTTTCCGGCCATCGGCCGCTCGTCACCCTGACGGCGGACGCGGCTCATGTGTTCTTCCGGCGTCGCTTTCAGCCAGATCGTGTGGAAACTGCGCAGCAGGTAGCTGTAGGTGGACGGTTCAGAGACGATGCCGCCGGCCACGGCAAGGATGACGGAATCCGTCGTTGCCACCACCCGTTCGACGGCCTGGCGCTCCAGGCGCCGGTAACCCTCCTGGCCGTAGAGCGCCATGACCTCGTCGACAGGCATGCCGCTCTGTTCCTCGATCTCGCGGTTGAGCTCAGCGAAGGGGATGTCGACCTCGGCGCCCAGCATCCGGCCCAGCGTCGACTTGCCGGCGCCGCGAAGGCCGATCAGGCAGACGCGCTGACGGCGCAGTTGCGCGGGATTTTCGGGATCGAGAATGCCGACCACCTTGCGCCGCTGCTCTGTGGCGGCGGTGCGAAACAGTTCGGCGACACGGGCGGTTTCGGAACTCCACGGGTCTTCCTCGCCAACCAGCCATTCGACCCTGTGGTCGAGCGCATGGGCGATGCGATGCAGCAATGCGATCGAGATATTGCCTTCGCCGGCTTCCAGTTGCGCCAGATAGCGTTGTGACACCCCCGACAGTTCCGACAGAACCCGCCGGGCGATGCCCTTGCGTTCGCGCGCCTTGCGCACGCGGTCGCCGACCCGGCCCAGAAAGACCTCGGTGCTCTCGCCCGAGCCGGCGTCTGTCTGGTCGAGCAGAACGTCGCCGCGGAAATTGGTCACCTCGTTCATGTCAGCCGACACCGTGAATCATATTTCACAAAGTATGGCAGGCACAAATTACATGCAATATAGTTCCAGAACCTTCGGCAGGCGCCGGAAAACCGCCTACCGAACCATATGGGCCTCGATCAGGGCGCGGATGTCCTCCGGTACCGTGATGACACTGGCGTGCCGGTCGGCCACCACGAAGACCTCGACGAATTCGCCCTCGAAACAGAGCTTGTCGTCCTGGCGCCCTTCAACACGGAAGCGGATGGAACTCGACCCCAGCCGGATTGGCCTGACCGTGCAGCGCAGGATGTGTCGCGGCGTGACCGGCGAACGGAAATCCAGCGAGAGATGCACGAAGGGCGTTCCGACATTGCGGTCGATGTTCATGTGGTACCAGTCCTGTCCCACAACCGCTTCCCACCACGCATCGATCGCCTCGCAGGCGAAATAGGGAATCCTGCCGGTATAGGCGATGCGCGCCGGGTCGCAATCGGCCCAGCGGACATGGATTTCGTGGACGAAGCCGGTATCGGCGGCCGGCGGCTGGTGATCCGTTCGCTGTTCCATCAATAAGTCTCGACGTGGTAGCGGCCATCCTCGCGCATCGCATCGCGCAGCGCGTTCCACTGAATGCCGATGCTTTCCGCGATGTTGGTGAGCGCCTTTTCAACGCCTTCCTCCATACCGCGCAAACCGCAGATGTAAATGTGGCAATTCGGATCGCCCAGAAGGCCGGCGACCTCCTCTTCTTCGTCCTGCATGCGGTCCTGCACATATTCCTTGGCCGCGCCTTTGATGCGGCTGAACACGAGATGCTTGCGCAGTACCTTTTCAGGCACTTTCTTGAGCGGGCCGAAATAGGGAAGGCTGTCGGGCGTGCGGGCACCGAAGAATAGGGTCATCGTACCGGGCCCGTCGGCGCCGGATATGCGCTGACGGCGCATGGTGAAGGCACGAAACGGCGCGGAGCCGGTGCCGGTGCAGATCATCAGTAGGCGGGCGGCCGGATCGCCGGGCATCAGGAAAGTGGCGCCGAACGGGCCGGTGACCTTGACCTTGTCGCCCCGCTTCAGGTCGCAGACATAGTTGGAGCACACGCCTTCCGGCTCGCGCTTCACGGTCAGCGACACGTTGTTGTAGTTGGGCCTCTCGCCGTCGCGCGGGCTGGAGACCGAATAGAGCCGCGGTAGATGCGGTTTGCCGTCGGCGTCCTCGCCAGGCGCGATGATACCGATGCTCTGGCCTTCGAGAACCGGGAACGGCAGGCCGCCGAAATCGAGAATGACGTGGCGGACATCGGCGTCGGAGCCCTCTGCCGTCAGCCGGTAGTTGCCCTGCACCGTCGCCTCGGCCGGCTTGCCAAGCGTGTAGAGGTTGATGCTCGGTTTCGACGCGGAGGCCGGCGCCCTGGCGCGGCCGCCGGCGCCCGAATGGGCCTCGGCCAGAAGTGCGGCCATTTCCGCGTCGAGCGCCTCGATCGAGGTATCGGCCTCGGGCGCGGTGGCCGAAAACTCCTCCTGCGGCGGCAGCTCCTGCCAGGAGAACTGGTCTTCCAGGGAATAGGGGTTGGTCACCACCCGCCACTCGTCGATCGAGCCCGTCGGACAAACGGGGATGCACTCCATGCAGAAATTGCACTTGTCGTAGTCGACGACGACATTGGCGTCATCATGCTCGATCGCCTCGATCGGGCAGGTCGCCTCGCAAGTGTAGCACCGGATGCAGATTTCCGGATCGATCAGGTGCTGTTTGACCGGTTGGCCCATCACTTCTTCCTATCAAAGTCCCGCCAGAACCCGATCGGCGATCGTGCCGAAATCGGAGGCTTTTCGGGGATCGACCTGTTGCCGCGACACGACATCCCGCCGTTTCAGCCCATGGCGCGAGGCAATTTCGCCGATGAGCGTTCTTAGCGCTTCGACCTGGGCGTCCGGATAGGCCTTGCCGCCGACATGCAGCAGGCCCACACCGATCGAGTCGCCGTTGTTGCGCCCCGCGTGAAAGGCGACGTCGTTCTCGTCCACAAGCCGCAGGATCTCACCGTCGAGGCCGACAAGATAATGGTAGCTGACACCGAGTTGCTTAAGAGCCGCCAGTTCCCTGTCCATGTCCTCGCCTTGCGAGTCGGAAACAATGATCCTCTTGACGAGGCGTTCGCCGACAAACTCCCTGAACCCTCTTTGCGGGGCATCGACGATGTCGACCGGGATCGCCTCCTTCTCGACCAGAATCGATTTCAGATCATCGTCTATCTTTATCTCGGCGTAGCGGTTGACCGTTTCCACCGCCCATTTCCTGAGCTGCTGGTTGTCATCCGTCGGTTCCTCGGAGAGGATCCGGATGGCGATCTCGACATATTTCTGGCCGAGATCCTTGTCCTTCTGCGAGGCAGAATACCAGTTGCCGACCACCAGCAGGACAACCGGAATGGCGATGGTCGACAGGATCTTTACCAGTTTCTCGATCGAATCGAGCATCGCGCATCTCCGAGCAATCCGCCTTCGCCGGCGGCGACCCGCCAGCGATCAGGCCATGTGCAACTGCACATATTCGAAGTCGCCGGGCTTGTTGTCGATACCCACCTTCGGCGGCGCGATCCAGCCGGCATATTTGCCCGGTTCATAGCACGGCACCATCAGCGATTGGATGAAATCGCCGTCGGCATGGCTCGGAAGCCACTTCCTCGCGCCCTCGTCATACTCGGCGCCGCTGACCAGCTTGCCATCCGGATCGATGAGCTGGTTGGCGAAGACGCCGATCTTGCGGTTGAAACCCTCGTGCGGCAGCTTCAGCTGGAAGTCGACGCCTGCCTTCTCGATAATCTTGTTCCAACGCCCGACGCCGCCGGAGGCGTCGCGGGTGTAATCGTCGCGCAGCCGCATGTTGATCGCGGTCAGCGCAGGCACGTCGGTGACCTTGATCTCGCCGTCGATGAACTGGCAGACCGGATAGGTGGCGCCGGCGAGCCGGTGGTCGTCGTCGAGCTTGTGCTCCATGTAGCGACCCTTGATGCCGGCGTTGAAGGCGTTGGCGGCGTTGGTCGAGACTTCCTGGCCGAAGAGATCGAGCGACAGCGTGTAGTGCAGGTTGAGCTTCTTCTGGATCGTCGGCAGGTCGATGACACCGAGAGCGCGGATTCTGTCGACCTCGTAGGGATCGTCGATGCCGGCCTCCTTCATCGCCTGGCAGGTGCGCTCGATGGTGCGACTGACGCCGGTCTCGCCGACGAACATGTGATGCGCTTCCTCGGTCAGCATGAAACGGCAGGTGCGCGACAGCGGATCGAAGCCGGACTGGGCCAGGCTTTCGAGCTGCATCTTGCCGTCGCGGTCGGTGAAGTAGGTGAACATGAAGAAGGAGAGCCAGTCGGGCGTTTCCTCGTTGAACGCGCCGAGCATGCGCGGCGCCTCCTCAGAGCCGGACGAGCGGCGCAGCAGGTCGTCAGCCTCCTCGCGGCCGTCGGCGCCGAAATATTTGTGCAGCAGATAGACCATCGCCCACAGGTGACGGCCTTCCTCGACATTGACCTGGAACAGATTGCGCATGTCGTAGAGCGACGGCGCCGTCTTGCCGAGAAAGCGCTGCTGTTCCACGGAAGCCGGCTCGGTGTCGCCCTGGATGACGATCAGCCGGCGCAACATGGCGCGGTATTCGCCCGGCACCTCCTGCCAGGCCGCTTCGCCGGCATGCTCGCCGCAGGGTATCTTGCGGTCGTCGACCTGCGGCGCCAACAGGATGCCCCACCGGTATTCCGGCATCTTCACATAGTCGAACTTGGCCCAACCCTTGGGATCGACGCTGACGGCGGTGCGCAGATAAACCAGGCTTTCCTGGAAGTTCTGCGGGATCAGGTCGTTCCACCAGCTGATGTAGCCGGGGTGCCACTTCTCCAGCGCCTTGAGAACGCGCTTGTCGGACGACAGGTTGACGTTGTTGGGGATCAGCGTGTCGTAGCTGACATTGATCAGGTCAAGCATTCTCGGTCTCCTCAGGTCTGGTTACTCGCGGCGTCCGCCGGGTTCCGGTCAGACGCGCCTCATGTCGTATTCGCCGCGCACTCCGGTGCCGTAGCGCTGCAGCGCACCCTTCTCGCCGACGGCGTTGGGACGCTGGAAGATCCAGTTCTGCCAGGCGGTCAGGCGGCCGAAAATCCGCGTTTCCATGGTCTCGGGACCGGCAAAGCGCAGATTGGCCTCCATGCCGGTCATGGCGTCGGGCGAGAAGCTGGCGCGTTCCTCCAGGAAGATACGCACCTCATCCTCCCAGTCGACGTCGTCATAGGCATAGGTGACGAGGCCGAGCCGGCCGGCATCATGGGCTTCGAGCGCGGTATCCTTCTCGGCGGCCGCCTCGTCGACCTTCTCCGGCTCGCCGAGAAACCGGGTCTGGAGCCGCGTCAGGTCGTTCGACATCGGCATCGGGCCGAAATTGGCGTCGCTCAGCGTGATCGCCGCGACCGGGCGGTTGTCGCCCTCGAAGTCGCCTTCCATCATGTAGCTGCGGTCGCAGGCAAACAGGATCTCGGCCAGGAAGCCGGCGAAGCAGGAGCCGTTCTCAACCAGCGCGACCAGCGAGCGCGAGGTCAGGTCGATGCGCTTGAGCACCCGCTTCCAGTAGAGCAGGATCTCGCGGGCGAGCCAGTCGGCATCGCGATTGTCGAGCAGCATCTTCTCGTGGGCGAGCACCGCTGCCGCATCGCCGTTCGACTTGAACACGACGACGCCGAGTTCGAGTTCGTTCAAACGCAAATGCAGGATCGCGTCGTCCAGTTCGCGGGCCAGGCGCAGCGCCCAGGCCTTGTCGCCCTGCGCGTGCAGCTCCTCAACCGAGGCCGGCGCTTCGGCATCGGGACCGGAGATGGTTACCGTGGCGATGCCCTTGTCGCGGTCGACATGCAGTTCGACCGCCGAATAGGTCACCGAACCGTCGTCGTTGAAACTGCGCGTGATCGGGTTCAGCGCAATGCCCTTCGCCGCCTCCTTGCCATCGGCGCGGGCGGCGAACTCGCGGGCGCGCTCGGCCACCTTCTCGTCGAACTTGGAATTCGGCACCACTTCGTCGACCAGCCGCCAGTCGAGCGCGCGACGTCCCTTCACGCCCTCCTCGACCGAGCAGAACACATCGGCGAGGTCGCGGCGCACCTTGCGCTTGTCTGTTACCCGGGTCAGCCCGCCGGTGCCCGGCAGCACGGCCAGAAGCGGCACCTCGGGAAGCGCCACCGACGACGAGGAATCGTCGGTGAGGATGATGTGGTTGCAGGCAAGCGCCAGCTCGTAACCGCCACCGGCGCAGGCGCCCTTCACCGCGGCGATATATTGCTGGTCCGATTCCGGACCGGCCGCCTCGTAGGTGTTGCGGGTCTCGTTGGTGAACTTGCAGAAATTGACCTTGTGGGCGTGGGCCGCGCCGCCGAGCATGCGGATGTTGGCACCGGCGCAGAACACGTTCGGTTTACCCGAGCGCAGCACTACGGCGCCGACCTCCGGATGTTCGAAGCGCATGCGCTGCACGATGTCGGCAAGCTCGATATCGACGCCCAGATCGTATGAATTGAGCTTCAGCTCGTAGCCGTCGAACAGACCGCCGTTCTCGTCGACGTCCATGTAGAGATTGGCCACCGGGCCGTCATATTCGACGCGCCAGTGGCGGTATTTCGACGGATCGGTCTGAAAGTCGATGCGCTTTTCCACGGCTCTTCCCTCCGCATGTGTTCTCGCTTGTTTGTGCATTATATTGCTTATCTGGAGTTTTGCAACTGATCTGTCGATAAAACATTTCATCCAATTTTTTCAATAAGATTCAATGCTTTATCCTGATTTTTCTTCTAAATTTCCTCACTTATGCACTATATTTCATATTCCTCTTTCAGTGCTGGCAACGTCTCGCCGGCGGCAAGCGCGTCGCAGAGCGCTTCCAGATCGACCGCCTGAAGCCCCATCAGGAAAAGCCTCTCGCCGGCAAAGGCGTCCGCAACGCATTCCCGCGCCAGCCCCGCCAGGCGTGCCGCCGCGGCCGGCTTCCCGATCGCCGTTTTCAGCGCGCCGTTGGCGATGTGGATTACCGCCCGGACCAGGCTGCGCTCGCGGCTGTTGGGCGCGGCGCGCATCCACACAGTTTCCAGCACCTCGTGGGCCTCCCAGTGGAAGCCGGCGTTGACGAGGCGCAGCCCGTAGCGCCAGGCGACATTGGCCCTGGCGCCGGCGTCGTCGGTACGCCGCGGACAGAGCGCCTTGATCGAGTCGAAGGCATCTTCGGCATGGCGTTCGCCCTTGCCCGGCAGATAACGCCGCTCGGGCAACGCCAGCGCGGCTGCCGGATCGCTCGCACCGCCGCCGGCTACCCGGCGAAGCGGCAGGCCATGCGACACGGGTTCAAGCTCATGTGACATTCACCACCTGGCGCTCGATGCGATCGAGGCGGGCGCAGAACTCGGCCACCGCGGCAAGCGTCGCCTCCGGCTTTTCCAGATGCGGCGAATGCCGGCATCCGGCGATCATCTCGACATCGAGCGGCGAATAGATGCGGTTCTCGATCTCGCTTATCTGCGCCACCGTTCCGTATTCGTCGTCCCTGCCCTGGATGGCGAGCACGGGAATCCTCAGATAGTCGATCGCCTCGGCGATGTTCCAGTCGGCAAAGCCCGGATCGAGCCAGGCGTCGTTCCAGCCGCGGAAGGCGGCATCGACATCCTTGTGATACTTGGCGAGCCGGGGACGCAGGTCGCCGTCCTCATAGGCGGTCCTGGTCCGCGCGATCGCCGCCAGCCCTGACGGTTCGGTGAAGAAATGCGGCGCCATCAGCACCAGCCCCCTGACCCGGAAGTCCTCGACGCCGCCGGCATAGATCGCGGCAATCGAGGCACCGTCGCTGTGGCCGAGCAGGATACCGTATTCGAAGCCGATCGCCTCGAGCACGTCGGGCAGCACGTCGATGGCCTCGCGGCTCATGTAGTCGATCGGACGCGGCAGCTCGGCCGCATCGGAACCGCCGTAGCCGGCGCGCGAATAGACGAACACGCCAAAGCCCGTCGCTTCGGCCAGCGCCTCGGGAAAGCCGCGCCACAGCGCCACGCAGCCGAGCCCCTCGTGCAACATGACGATGGTCGGCGCCCGGTCCGGCGGCGGGCCGTAACAGACAGCCTCCAAGCGCTTGCCGCCGGCCTCGACCGCCGACATCCCGCCCGTCGCCCATCGAAACGTCGGCGCCATGATCACGCCCTCAACTTGAAGCGCTGGATCTTCCCGGTCGCCGTCTTCGGCAGGTCGGACACGATCTCGATCCAGCGCGGATACTTCCACT
Organism: Rhizobiaceae bacterium; assembly: GCA_041397625.1. Taxonomy (GTDB): domain Bacteria; phylum Pseudomonadota; class Alphaproteobacteria; order Rhizobiales; family Rhizobiaceae; genus JAWKWH01. Next base: position 914,033 of record JAWKWH010000001.1, on the reverse strand, counting down.
TACCGATCCTGTCCTTGACGTGTTCCTTCAGCGCCTCGGCGAGGCCTCCTTCGTCGGCATCGGATTTGAGCACGATGAAGGCCTTGGGTTTCTCCAACCCGTCGCCGTCGCGGGCGGCGACCACCGCGGCCTCCAGCACCGCCGGATGCGAGACCAGCGCCTGCTCGACCTCGAACGGCGACACCCAGATGCCGCTGACCTTGAACATGTCGTCCGTGCGGCCGCAATAGACGAGGCGGCCGCTGGCGGTCTTCTCATATTTGTCGCCGGTACGGGTCCACTCGCCCTCGAACGTCGTGCGGCTCTTGTCGCGCTGGTTCCAATAGTCGCTGGCCGACGACGCGCCCCTGACCAGCAGTTCGCCGACCTCGCCTTGCGCCGTCTCGTTGCCGTGCTCGTCGACGAGGCGGATTTCATAACCCGGTACGGCGACGCCCGACGTGCCGTATTCGACCTCGCCGCCGCGATTGGACAGAAAGATGTGCAGCATCTCGGTCGAGCCGACGCCGTCGAGGATCTCGGCGCCCGCCAGGCCTTCCCAGCGCCGCCCAACCTCCTCCGGCAACGCCTCGCCTGCGGAAATACAGCGGCGCAGCGGCGCGTCAAGCTCGGCCCTGCCCGCCTCCAGTTCGGCGACGAGTGCCGCATAGAGCGTCGGCACGCCGCAGAAGATCGTCGGCTTGCAGCGGTTGAGCACATCGAACACGGATGCCGGTGTCGGCCGGCCGGCCAGTAGCACCGTCGTCGCGCCGGCCGACATCGGAAAGGTCATCGAGTTGCCGAGCCCATAGGCAAAGAACATTTTCGCGGCCGAGAACACCGTGTCGCCCGCCTCGATCTCGAGCACCTGGTCGCCATAGGTGTCGGCGGTCGCCTTCAGGCTGCCATGGACGTGGCGCACGCCCTTGGGCTGGCCGGTAGACCCGGACGAATAGAGCCAGAAGGCGCATTCGTTCGGCGAGACCGCGACCGGCTCGCGGCTGTCCGATTTCGCCAGTTCGTCGCGAAACGACAGGCAGCCGTCGGGCACGCCGTCGCCGACGACGAAAACCGTTTCCAGCCACGGATGGCCGGCGAGAAGCGGCTCCACCACGGAATAAAGCTCCTCGGAGACGATCAACGCCCTGGCGCGGCTGTCCTCAAGGATGACGCGGTATACATCGGTCGGCAGCAGCGTGTTGAGCGCGATCGGAATGACGCCGGCCTTGAGGCTGCCCCAGAAGGCGACCGGAAAGTCTATTCTATCCAACACCAGCATGGCCACGCGCTCCTCGCGGCGGATGCCGTGGCGCTCGTAGAGTGCTGCCATGCGGCCGGATTCCCGCGCGAGGCCGGAATAGGTGATCTCGCGGCCGGTTTCGCTTTCGATGAAGGCCGGCTTGTCCCTTGCCGCTCCGTTCGCGTGCCGGTCGACGAAATGGATCGCGGCATTGCCGTTGGTGTCCGACATGTTTCCTCCCTCGGTGCGGATCGTTGATCGCCGGTTTTCCGCAGGCGACATTGTCCCGCCAAGGCGGCGGTTGCGCAATATCGGTTCCGCCGCCAATGGCCTCATCCAATCCGTATATGCGTTATAATGCGTAAATCAAGCAATCATGCAAGATAATTCATAAGCAATACTGCGACTCACCTGCCGCCGAGCCCGAGGAGCCTGGCGGCATTGTTCTTGGTGATGTCGGACCGCAATTCGTCCTTGATGTCGATCTTGTCGAAATCGGCAAGCCAGCGCTCCGGCGAGATCATCGGCCAGTCGGAACCGAACAGCACTTTCCTGCGCAGGATCGAGTTGCAGTAACGCACCAGGATCGGCGGAAAATATTTCGGGCTCCAGCCCGACAGATCGATATAGACGTTGGGCTTGTGCTGCGCGACAGACAGCGCCTCCTCCTGCCAGGGAAAGGAGGGATGGGCGAGAATGATCTTCATCTCGGGGAAGTCGACCGCCACGTCGTCCATATACATGGGGTTCGAATATTTCAGCCGCATGCCGTTGCCGCCTGGCATGCCGGAACCGACGCCGGTCTGGCCGGTGTGGAACAGCGCGATGCCGCCTTCTTCGGCAATCGCCTCGTAAAGGCCGTAGGCCATGCGGTCGTTGGGATAGAAGCCCTGCATGGTGGGATGGAACTTGAAGCCGCGAATGCCGAAATCGCGCATCAGCCGCCTGGCCTCGCGCACGCCGAGCTTGCCCTTGTGAGGATCGATCGAGGCAAAGGGGATCAGCACATCGTCATATTCGGCAGCAAGCTCGATCACCTCCTCGTTCTTGTAGCGCCGATAGCCGGTCTCGCGCTCGGCATCGACGGGGAAGATCACCGCGGCGATATTCTGTTCGCGGTAGTGCTCGGCAGTCTGCGGAATGGTCGGCGGATGCTCCCACGGCGCGCCGAAATATTTCGCCATCGTCGTCTGCAAATGGTCGTAACCGTCATCGGCGTGGTTGCCGCAGGGCTCTTCGGCGTGGGTGTGGATGTCGATCGCGCGGACCTTGGAAATGTCGACCATGGGATTCTCAAATCCTGATTGTTGCGGTGTCGGCATCGTCATAAAGCCGGTCGACGAAAGCGGCGCGGCGGGTGAGGATGGTGCGGACGTTCAGGCTGCCCTTGGCAGTGATCTCACCGTCGCCGACATGCGGCGGCTCCTCCAGGACGATAGCCCTGACGATACGATTCGACGAGCCGGTAGCCGATTTCGCCATCCCGACCAAAACCTCGCGGATTTCGGAAGCGTAGTGCGGATCGACGACCACCCCGCCCCCGCCCTTCAGGCCGCGCGCCGGCGGCGGAAAGACCAGCAGGCCGACCTCGTCCCTTCCTTCGCCGACAATGACGACGTCCTGCGCCAGGCCGGAAAGCCCGGCGAGTACCGTGAGGCGCAGGTTGCTTGCCTGCACCCAGATGCCGGTGGTGAGCTTGAAATCCTCGCCGATGCGCCCGTCGAAGCGCACGCCGCGCGAAGCGTCCATGGGATCGACCAGCGTCACCGCGTCGCCGGTCATGAAGAAGCCCTCGTCGTCGAAACTCTCGGCCGACCGTTTGGCGTCCTCGTAGTAGCAGTCGATGACGTTGGGACCGCGCACGCGCAGTTCGTAGCGGTTGTCGCCGACGGGGATCAGCTTGGCCTCAAGTTCGGGCACGGGCACGCCGATCATGCCCGAGGCCGCGCCTTTCTCGTGATAGATCAGGGCCGACGGTGCCGTCTCGGTCATGCCCCAGCTCGACATCATCATCGGCATTTCGCCGAGTTCGTCGCGCGCCATCCGCCCGATCGCCGCCCAGACATCGGCCGGCAGCGAGGCGCCGGCATAGAAGAAGATGTCAAGGCCTTCGAAGTAACGCCGGCGCAGATCGGCGTCGTTGCGCATCGCGGCGACCTGCATCGCGTGGGCAACGGGAACATTGAAGGACAGCGTGCCCGAATGGGCGCGTAGATTCTCCAGCGAGCGGGCGGCCAGCGGCCCGACAGGCTTGCCGTCGTCGAGATAGAGCGAGCCGCCATTGGCGAGCATCATGTTGAAATTGGAGTTGCCGGCGAACACATGGTTCCAGGGCAGCCAGTCCAGCATCTTGTGATGCCTGGCCTTCAGGATCGGCAGGCAGGCCTGGTACTGCGCCTGGTTCACGCACATCATCTTCTGCGTCTGCGGCACGCCTTTGGGAGCCGATGCCGAGCCCGAGGTGAACAGGATTTTCGCCAGCGTTTCCGGTCCGACCTTCGCATGGGCGGCATCGACCGCCGCATCCGCCTCGCCGGCAAGCAGCGTCTCGAAACCGGTCATGCCGTCGGCCGGATTGTGTGACACCACCTTCTCGACTCCGTCGAAGATGTCGAGGGCAAGCGCCGTGCCGAAGGCATCGCCGTCGCCGGCATAGACCATGGCGGGCGAGACCTTGTTGACGCAGTAGGCCAGACGCGGGTGGGCGGCGGGAATGAGCGAATACTGCTCGGCAAGCGGAACGATCGGCGCGCCGATATACTGGGCGGCGAGCGCCAGGACCGCATGGTCGACGGACGGGCCGGAAAGGATGACAATGCGCTTGCCGGGGCCGAAGCCGCGCGCCAACAGGCTTGCGGCAACGGCGCGCACGGCGGCGAGCATTTCGCCATAGGCGACTTCGCGCCAACCGCCACCGCTGCGCTCTGCGATGAAGACGCGATCGGGTGTCTCCGCCGCCCACCGGTGCAGCCATTCGCCGGTGTTGCGCGCCACGTGGTCGAGCGTCAGGCCCGAGCCGAGAACGATGGTTCCGTCGGCCCGATCCTCCCGCGTCACCTCATGATCGAGCCACATGCCGTCCTTCATGCACGTTCCTCCCATTGCTTTCTATGCGGCCAAGCGCCGCGACGAGCGCCGCCCTGTCCCCGGCATCGATGCCGGCGGTCAGGCGGGCCTCGTGGTCATCGATCGCGGCAAGCGCCGAAGCGCACAGCTTTCGTCCCGGCGCGGTCGGCACCAAGCGGTAGGCGCGCCTGTCCGTCTTGTCGCGCTGCCGCAAAATGAGCCCACGGCTCTCCAGTTCGTCGACGACAAGGACGAGATTCGGCCTTTCGATCGACAGGGACTCGGCCAGTTGCGACTGGCTCAGGCCGGCGTTGTCGACGATTACGACCAGCGCCGAAAACGTCACCATGCGCAGGCCGAAAGGATGCAGCGTGGCGTTGACGTCGGCCTGCACCGCGTTGAACGCGCGTTTCATCAGGTAGCCGGAAAATCTGCGAAGCGTCCTGTCCGCCTTGGTCATGCCGTCAACGGAAGTTCGGGGACCGCTTTTCCAGAAACGCGGCGAGACCCTCGCGCGCATCCGGGCTGGTCTGGGTTATCGCCGCGCACAGGCTCTCGGTGAAGAAACCATCCTGTTTCGACATGTCCTCGATTCGGGAAAGCGCCTGTATCATGATGAAGTTCGACAGCGGCGCGTTGGCGGCGATCCCGCGTGCCAGTTCCGCGGCGCGGGCGATCGCCTCGCCCTGGCCGACGACGTAGTGGGCAAGGCCGAGGCTCAGACCCTCCTCGGCGCCGTATTTGCGTCCGGTCAGCATCATCTCGATCATGCGGTCGGCGCCGAGGATGCGGCCGACGCGGACGCTGGCGCCGCCGCCGACGAAGATGCCGCGGCTGCCCTCGGGCAACTGGAATACGGTTGACGGCTCGGCGACCCGTACATGGGTCGCCGTCGCCAGCTCGAGACCGCCGCCGATGACCGCGCCGAACATTGCCGAGACGACCGGCAGGCCGCTGAACTGGATCCGGTTCATCACCGCCTGCCAGCCCTGGGAGTGATGCATCGTCGCTTCGGCGTCGCGGGCAACGTGTTCGGCAAGGTCGAGACCCGCGCAATAGTGCCCGCCGCTGCCGGCAAGCACGACCGCCCTGGTTCCCTCCGGTGGATCGCGGAAGAAGGCATCGATCGCCGCGAGCAGGCCGTCCGACATGGCGTTTCGCTTGTCGGGGCGGTTCATGGTCAGGGTAGCGACGGGACCGTCGGTGTCGACGCGGACGAGAGACATGCGCAATTTCCTGTTCGAAGCGGGTGGCGCCGGCATAGCGGGCGCGGTGTCCAACTTTGTTATATGAAATAACTAAATCGCGAACAACCTCTTTCGAACGCGTCTATGGAATGAGGAACAGCGTGATCGCCGGAAACAGGACCAGAAGAACGACCCTGACGATGTCGGAGGCGACGAAGAACAGCACCGCCTTGTAGGTCTCGACCAGCGCAGTGGTGCGGTCCATGGCGTTGATGACGAAGAGGTTCATGCCGACCGGCGGCGTGATCAGGCCGACCTCGACAACGATCAGGACCAGAATGCCGAACCAGATCGCCAGATGTTCCGGATCCATGCCGAAATCCATGGCGCTGACGACCGGGAAGAAGATCGGAATGGTCAGCAGGATCATCGACAGGCTGTCCATGAAACAGCCGAAGACGAGATAGAGCAGCAGGATGAGCGACAGCACCACCCACGGGCTGAACGCCTGCTCGACGACGAAGGTGGAAATCTCCTGCGGAACCTGGGTCAGCGCCAGGAAGCCGTTGTAGAACGCCGCGCCCAGCACGATGAAGAAGATCATCGCCGAAGTGCGGGCGGTGACGAGGAAGCTTTCCAGCAGTGTCTTGCCGTTCAATCCGCCGTTGAGCCAGGCGATCACGCCGGTGCCGAGCGCGCCGACAGCCGCGCCCTCAGTCGGCGTGAACCAGCCGAGATAGATGCCACCGACCACCAGGCCGAAGACCAGCAGCACCGGCCAGACATCGACGAGCGCCTTGAAACGCTCGCGATAGGCGACCGGCTCCCGGACGCCGGCGGCTTCGGGATAGAGCCGCACATAGATCGAGATGGTGATCACGTAGCCGATCGCCGCCAGAACGCCCGGAATGAAGGCGGCGAGGAACAGCTTGGCGATGTTCTGCTCGGTCAGGATAGCGTAGATCACCAGCACGATCGACGGCGGAATGAGGATGCCGAGCGTGCCGCCGGCGGCAAGCGTGGCTGTGGAGAATCCGCCGGCATAGCCGTATTGGCGCAGCTCCGGCAGTGCCACGCGGCCCATCGTGGCCGCGGTCGCAAGCGACGAGCCGCAGATGGCGCCGAAACCGGCGCAAGCGCCGACGGCGGCCATGGCGATGCCGCCGCGGCGATGGCCGAGCCAGCTTTCGGCCGCCTTGAACAAGGCGCTGGAAATGCCGCCGAGCGTCGAGAACTGCCCCATCAGCAGGAACATCGGCACGATGGAAAGCGAGTAGGAGGAAAATGTCGTGTAGGTTTCGGACTTCAGCTTGGCGAGCGGCACGTTGGTGCCGCCGGTCACCAGCCACAGGCCAATGAAACCCGCCATGAACATCGCCAGACCGATCGGAACCCGCAGGAAGATGAGCGCCAGCAGGGCCGGAAACGACGCCAGGCCGATCTCGAGACTGGTCAATGGCCGCTCTCCCCGACATCGGCCAAGATCATGCGATTGGTGAAAAACTCGACGGCGCGCACGCCGGCCACATAGACGGCAACGACCGCGGCAATCACCGCCCCCGACAGGCTGGCGGCGTAGGCCCACCATTCGGGAAACTGCAACAACAGCGTCGTCTGGCCCGAACGCATCTTGCTCGCCATGCCGTGGTAGAGCTGCAATGCGATCACCACCAGCGCGATGGCGAACGCCACCTCGATCACCATGCGCAGCAGACGGTCGGCGCGGGGCGACAGCCTGGAGGTGAAAATATCCACCGTCGCATGACCGCCGGTGATCTGGCACAGCGGCAGGAAGGCGAAGATGGCGAAGGCGATACCCGCCTCAACCAGTTCGAAGTCACCGTTGATCGGGCCGACGCCGGCCTGCAGTGCCCAGTGCGCGAAACCCGGTGTCAACGCCTGCAGGAGCGCGCCGTGAAAGGCGGTGTTGAGCATGCGCCCGACGATGGAAAGGCAGGTAAGGACGATCAGCGCGGAAAGCACCAGACCGCCCGACATGGCCATGGCGCGCGCCAGCATCATGAACAACCGGTGCATGCGTTCGCCTCCCCGACACGCCATGCGTCCGACGCCGCGCCTTGCAGGCGCGGCGTCGTCGGCACAAGATCTCCGCTCTACTTGGCGTATTCGGCCATTTTGGCACGGGCTTCGTCAATAAGCGCCTGGCCGTCGATGCCCTTGGACTTCATGTCGGCGACCCATTCGGCATAGATCGGTTCGGCGGCGGCCCGCCACGGCGCACCTTCCTCCTCGGTCAGCGTAATGATGTTGTTGCCGAGATCGACGGCTTTCTGCCGGGCCGGGCCGTCGGCGTCGGCCTGCGTGCCGCCGGCGAAAACCGAGAAGTCGAGACCGGAGTTCTTGTCGACCACCGCCTTCAGGTCATCCGGCAAGCCTTCGTAAACGTCCTTGTTCATGGCGAGCACGAAAGTGAGCGTATAAAGCGCCTGCCCCGAGAACTCGGTATGGTTGTGGACGAGTTCGGGAACCTTGAGCGCGGTGGTCACCTCCCACGGAATGGTGGTGCCGTCGAGAACGCCCTTCGACAGCGCCTCGGAGACTGCCGGAACCGGCATACCGACGGGGGTGGCGCCGGTCTTCTCCAACAGCGAGTTGACCAGCCGCGAACCGCCGCGAATCTTCATACCGCTCAGATCTTCGGGCGTCTTCACCGGCTTGTTCGTGTGGAACATGCCGGGGCCGTGCACCCAGGTACCCAGAATATGCACATCGGCGAACTCGGTGTCCTTCATGTGCTCTTCGAACATCTCCCAATAGGCATGCGAGGCGGCGCGCGCATCGGTCATCATGAAGGGTAATTCGAACACCTCTGTGCGCGGGAACCGGCCCGGCGTGTAGCCGACGACGGTCCAGACGATGTCGGCAATGCCGTCAATCGCCTGGTCAATCAGTTCCGGCGGTTTGCCGCCGAGCTGCATCGAGGGATAGCGTTCGACCTTGATCCTGCCCCCGGAATCCTTTTCGACATTGTCGGCCCAGACATCCAGGACCAGACGCGGCACGTTGGCCTGTGCCGGCAGGAACTGGTGCAGTTTTAGCGTCACTTCCTGCGCCAGCGCCCCGGTCGCCGACAGCCCGCAGGCCATCGCGGCCATCGCGACACCGCCGAGCATGGCAAGGACTTTTCTACGTTGGATCATCTTCTCCTCCGATGTGATCATTGGGTTAGTGCACTATAATTCACAAGATGCATATGTTGCAAAATAATGCAACGCAGAATTGATCTTATCCGTCTGACCGCGTTTCAGGTGAAACCGCACCTTCGAGCCCGGTACCGCCGTAGAGCCATTCGATCGAGTCATACCAGTCGTCGGCGCTCTTGGCACTCATCACCTTGTTACGCAGCGCCGCATGAGCACCGGCCGGGTGATAGACGTGGGTGCCGATCTCGCGCGACTGCAACTGCACCCGCGCGGTCCTCAGCCGGCGGCGGTTCTGGTATTCGACGAGCGCCGTCTCCATGTCGCCCGCATGGCGTTCGAACTCGGCGCACAGCGCCACTGCATCCTCCATCGCCATGCAGGCACCCTGGGCGAAGTATTGCAGCATCGGGTGGGCGGCATCGCCGAGCAGCGCCACGCGGCCGTCAACCCAGTTCATCACCGGCTCGCGGTCACTCAGCACCCACAGCTTCCAGTCGATGCCGTTGTCGATGATCTGCCGGGCAACCGGATTGACGTGTTCGAAACCCCTTCGGACCTCGTCGTGGGAAACCGGTTTGCCGGCAACCGGTTCCGGCGCGTCGTTGTGATAGGTGACGACCAGGTTGAACACCTTCCAGCCCGACAGCGGATAGTGGACGATATGGCATTTCGGCCCGGCCCACAGCGTCGCCGCGTTCCATCTCAGATCCTCCGGCATCGCCTCCGTTGGAATGACTGAGCGATAGGTGGTGTGGCCCGAGACACGCGGCGCGCCGTCGGCGACCAGCCGTTTCCTGACATTTGACCAGAGGCCGTCGGCGCCGATCAACGCCCTGCCGCGCACCTGCTCGCCGCTCTCAAGAACGGCCGTGGCCGACGAGCCGTCCTGCTCGTAATCGGCAACCGCGGCGCTGGTGCGCAGTTCCACCAGGTCGTGGTCGATGCATGCCTTCAGGAAAACGCCGTGCAGGTCGCCGCGATGCACGACGGCGTAGGGGTTGCGGAAACGTTTGCGGAAGCGCTCGTCGAGCGGAATGCGGGTGATCTCGTCGCCGCTCAGCGCATCCATCAGCCGCAGGCTGTCGATGTAGACGGCCATGTCGCGCGCCGCATCGCCGACGCCGAGATAGTCGAAGGCATGGAATGCGTTGGGGCCAAGCTGGATGCCGGCGCCGATCTCGCCGAGTTCGTCGGCCTTCTCCAGGACGATGGAACGCACGCCCTTCTGCGCCAGGCCGATGGCCGCGGCGAGGCCGCCGATGCCGCCGCCGGCGATGACGACCCTGTCCGCGCTCATGTCGCCCTCGCTTGTCCGGAAGCCATTGCTGGACTCCCGCTCGTCACTCTGCATCACCGATGGCAAGCGTGATCGGCTCGAGCCCGTCGATGCCGCCTTCAAGGCGGTCCCTGGGATTGACCGGACCGACACCGGCGGGCGTTCCGGTCAGGATCATGTCGCCGGGACCGAGATGGTAGAATTGGGACAGATCGCTGACGATCTCCTCAACCTTCCATATGAGGTCGGAAAGATGCGCGTCCTGCCTGACCTCGCCGTTGACCGACAAATGGATGCGCTGCGGCCCGATGGTGCCGACCTCGCCGGCGCGCACCAGCGGCGCGAACACCGCCGACTGCTCGACATCCTTGCCGAGATCCCACGGTCGCTGCTTCGCGCGCGAGGCCAGTTGCAGGTCGCGCCGCGTCATATCGAAGGCGCAGCCATAGGCGAAGATCTTCGCAGCCGCCTCCGCCACCGGCACGCGAAAGGCCGGCGCGCCGATGGCAAGCGCCAGTTCCATCTCGTAGTGGAAGTCGCCGGTGCCCGGCGGATAGGCGATCGTCGTACCGCTCGGCTGGGCGCACGAGGGAGACTTGGTAAAATAGAACGGCGCCTCGCGGTCGACCTCGAAACCCATTTCGGCGGCGTGGGCGGCATAGTTGCGGCCGACGCAGAAGATGCGCCGCACCGGGTAGGTCGCGGTCTCGCCGCGAACCGGAACCGCCGGTACCGCCGGCGGATCGAACAGATAGGCTGCCATCAGGCGCGCTCCTCGTAATAGCCGAGCTTTTCCTGCAGCGGCCTGTCGTGAATGCGGACCAGGAAGGATTCCTCGTCGGCCTCGTGGACGATCTTCGTGAACACCGGCACCGTGAAGGTGCTCTTCGCCCGCCATTCGATCGTCTCGCCGTCGACAGTGGTCCTGCCGCGGCCGGAGATGACGTGGAAGGCGGCCGAAGCCGAGCGCGCCGGCGGCGCCAGCTTCGCGCCCTTTTCCAGCATCATCGCGGTGAACCCCATGGTCGGCAGCACGTCGTCGCCGGTCTCGGGGTTCACATAGTCCATCTCGGCAGCCGACGTGTCGCCGTACTTGGCCAGTTCGCGCAGCGCTGCCTCGGTACGCGCCCATGGATAGCGCATCATCGGATAGCGGCGCGCGCCCTGCTTGTGGCGGCGCGACGGCACGAGGCCCGAGGCGCGGTATTCGACATGGCTGGCGTCGGGCCGGTTGCGCTGCGCCTGCAATTCGGCCTCCTCCGCGTAGGAGCCCTCCAGATAGACGAAAAGCGGAAGGTCGAGCGCATCGAGCCAGACGACAGGCTCGCTGCCCTCATGGCCATGGTCGTGCCATTCGCCGCCGGGCGTCAGCACCAGGTCGCCTTCCTCCATCGGCAGTTTCTCGCCGTCAACGACCGTGTAGCCGCCCCTGCCCTCGACGATGATGCGCACCGCGGACGGCGTGTGGCGGTGGGCAGGCGCGGTCTCGCCCGGCAGCAGCAATTGCATGCCGAGATAGATCGAGGCCGTGGCCTGCATGGCGCCGGCGCCACGGCCCGGGTCGGAGAGCACCAGCACACGCCGTTCCGCCTTTTCCACCGGCGTCAGTTCGCCGGCGCGCAGCAACAACGGTCTTAGCGCCTCATAGTCCCATACGCCGGGCCTTGTCACGGGCCTGGGCGCGCCGTGTGGCAGCACGTTGCGCATCATCGGCCACAAAGGGGCAACGCCAATCTCGGACATCGCCTGCCGATAATCCTCCGGCAGATCCTCCAACGTTCCCAACTGCTCGGCCATGGGTTCGCTCCCTTTTCCTGATAATAGAAAGCATACTTACTATAAGTATACTTGTCAACAACCGCCATTCCGTCCTAATCTTGCTACGGGGACACGGCGCAGACAGGAGGCTGCATGTCCGGCATCCGGGACATGGCGGGACACCATATCCGCAGGCTGAACCAGATATCCACCGCGGTTTTCCTCGACCGTATGGAGCGCGAAAGCTTCGACATCACGCCTGTGCAATATGCGGCGCTGGCGACGATCGAGATGCAGCCTGGCATCGACCAGGCGACGCTTGCCGGCGCCATCGCCCATGACCGGGCGACAATCGGCGGCGTCATCGACCGGCTCGAACGCAAGGGGCTGGTGGTGCGACGCACCAATGCCAAGGACCGCCGCGCCAAGGCGCTCGGCCTCAGCGCCGAGGGCAAACGGATGCTGGAAGACCTGCGGCCGATCGTCTTGGCGCTGCAGGCCGACATCCTGACCGGCCTCGACGAAAGCGAGCGCGAGCAGTTCCTGACGCTGTTGAAAAAGCTGACCGACCGCGGCAACAATCTCAGCCGCTCGCCGCTGTCGACCCTGCCCGCGGACAAACGGGCGCGGTCGACGGACAGCCCGCAAACGGGCCGTGCGGCCGATGCGCGTGGACATCCGGGCAAATGTCGCTAACCTCAACGTTCTTCCGGGTTTGCCAACGGCGCGCCGCCGTCGCGACGCAGAACAGGATCTCATGGACGCACTCGCCGAACAGCACAGCGAAGTCCGGGCGCCGCTGCAACGCAGCCGTGGCACGGGGCGACTTTCGGTCACTTCCACCGGCGGGCGAACCCGCATCGCCGACCTCTTTCAGGAGGGTTGCGCCAAGCTCAGGATCCCGGCCGCCCGAGAACGTCGCCCGCTCGAGGCGGTGATGATCAACACCGCCGGCGGCATGACCGGCGGCGACCGGATCGGCTGGGCCTTCGAGGCGGGCCGCGACAGCACGCTCACCATAACCACGCAGACCTGCGAGCGCGTCTACCGGTCGGCGGGAGGTGTGGCCGAGACCGATGTCACACTGAAAGCCGGCGCGGGGGCAAAGCTCGCCTGGCTGCCGCAAGAGACGATCCTGTTCGACGAAAGCCGCTTTCGCCGCCGTATCGACGCCGATCTCGACGCATCGGCCGAACTGCTGCTGGTCGAGGCGGTGATTTTCGGCCGGCGGCTCATGGGCGAGGCGGTCGCCAACGGCGATTTCCGCGACAGTTGGCGCATCCGGCAGGACGGCAGGCTGGTCCATGCCGAGGCATTCGCGCTTGCGGGCGAAATCGACGCCCTGCTCGCCCGGCCGGCGATCGGCGACGGCGCGGGCGCGATGGCCACCGTGCTTTACATCTCGCCTACGGCCGAGCACCGGCTGGACGAAGCCCGCAAACTCATCGGTACCCATGGCGGCGCGTCCTTCTGGAATGGCAAGCTTCTTGCACGGCTCACCGCACGGGACGGATACCGGCTTCGCGGATGTCTGATCCCGCTGATGACGCTGCTTAATCCGGCGGCAACGCTGCCCAAAGCATGGGCACATTAGACGGGAAACCGCAATGAACCTGACACCGCGCGAAAAGGACAAGCTGCTCGTCGCCATGGCCGCCATGGTGGCGCGGCGGCGGCTGGAACGCGGGGTGAAGCTCAATCATCCGGAAGCGATCGCGCTGATCACCGATTTCGTCGTCGAGGGCGCCCGTGACGGCCGGTCCGTCGCCGACCTGATGGCCGCCGGCGCCCAGGTGATCGCCCGCGACCAGGTGATGGAGGGCGTGGCCGAAATGATCCACGACGTCCAGGTGGAGGCGACCTTTCCCGACGGAACCAAGCTGGTCACCGTGCATCAGCCGATCCGGTGACGCCCCTATCTGAAGGAAACCGCCATGTTGAGACGATCTGTTCTGACCACTGCCGCCCTGCTTATCGCAACGGTTGCATCGGCGGCGCACGATGCGCCCTATACCCATGCCCATCCGCATGCAGACTGGAGCTACACGATCGCGGCGCTGCTGGCGCTCGGTGCGCTTGCGGCGCTGATCATCATTCCGCTCGGCGTCACCGCCAAGGCAGGGAGCCGGCGCCGTGGTCCCCGGTGAGGTCATCGCCGCCGAGGGCGAGATCGAGTTCAACGCCGGTGCCGAGACGGTGACGCTGCATGTCGCCAATACCGGCGACCGACCGGTACAGGTCGGCAGCCACTACCATTTCCACGAGACCAACGAAGCGCTCGATTTCGACCGCGAGAAGGCGCGCGGCTACCGCCTCGACATCGCGCCGGGCACGGCGGTGCGCTTCGAGCCTGGCCAGGCGCGCGACGTGACCCTGGTGCCGCTCGGCGGCGGGCGCGCGGTCTACGGGTTCAACCAGAAAGTCATGGGAGGATTGTGATGGCGACCGTACCGCTGCTGTCGGATAGCGAGGCCGCGCCCGAGGCGCGGGAGGTTTTCGACGATATCCGCGCGACACGCGGCACGGACTTCATCAACAATTTCTGGCGCGTGCTGGCCAACGACCCGGCGCTGCTGCGCGCCACGTGGGAGCGGCTGAAGGTGGTCATGGCGCCCGGCGCGCTCGATCCGCTGACCAAGGAGATGATCTACATCGCCGTCTCGGTCGCCAACAGTTGCAGCTATTGCGCCCATTCGCACACGGCGGCGGCGACCGCCAAGGGCATGACCGCCGAACAGCACGGCGAATTGATGGCGGTGATCGCCATGGCCAACCAGACCAACGCGCTCGCCACGGCGACTCAGGTGCCGGTCGACGACGTGTTCGACATGGAGTGACCTTATGCCCTCAACCCTTTCGCGCGCGGAATATGCCGCCATGTTCGGCCCGACCACGGGCGACAAGGTGCGGCTCGCCGACACCGAACTGTTCATCGAGGTGGAAAAGGACCTGACCACCCATGGCGAGGAGGTCAAGTTCGGCGGCGGCAAGGTGATCCGCGACGGCATGGGGCAGAGCCAGGTGACGCGCGCCGACGGCGCGGTCGACACCGTCATCACCAATGCGCTGATCGTCGACGTGACCGGCATCGTCAAGGCCGACATCGGGCTGAGGGACGGCCGCATCACCGCCATCGGCAAGGCCGGCAATCCCGACACCCAGTCGGGCGTCGACATCATCATCGGTCCCGGCACCGAGGCGATCGCGGGCGAAGGCAAGATCGTCACCGCCGGCGGCTTCGACAGCCACATCCACTTCATCTGCCCGCAGCAGATCGAAGAGGCGCTCATGAGCGGGCTGACGACCATGCTCGGCGGCGGCACCGGTCCCGCGCACGGCACACTGGCGACCACCTGCACGCCGGGCCCTTGGCATCTCGGCCGCATGATCCAGTCGCTCGACGCGTTTCCGATGAATATCGGCCTGTCCGGCAAGGGCAACGCGGCGCTGCCCGGCGCGCTGGTCGAAATGGTCGAGGGCGGCGCCTGCGCGCTCAAGCTGCACGAGGACTGGGGCACGACGCCGGGCGCCATCGACTGCTGCCTGTCGGTCGCCGACGATCTCGACGTGCAGGTGATGATCCACACCGACACGCTGAACGAATCGGGCTTCGTCGAGAACACGATCGCCGCCTTCAAGGGCCGCACCATCCACGCCTTCCACACCGAGGGTGCCGGCGGCGGCCACGCGCCCGACATCATCAAGGTCTGCGGCCAGAAGAACGTGCTGCCATCATCGACCAACCCAACGCGGCCCTACACGGTCAACACGCTGGAAGAACACCTCGACATGCTGATGGTCTGTCACCATTTGGACGCGTCGATCCCCGAGGACATCGCCTTTGCCGAAAGCCGCATCCGCAAGGAGACGATCGCCGCCGAGGACATCCTGCACGACATGGGGGCGTTTTCGATCATCGCGTCGGACAGCCAGGCCATGGGCCGCGTCGGCGAGGTGATCATCCGCACCTGGCAGACCGCCGACAAGATGAAGCGCCAGCGCGGGCGGCTGGCCGAGGAGACCGGCGACAACGACAATTTCCGCGTCCGTCGCTACGTCGCCAAATACACGATCAACCCGGCCATCGCCCACGGCATGAGCCACGAGATCGGCTCGATCGAGGTCGGCAAGCGCGCCGACATCGTGATCTGGGATCCGGCCTTCTTCGGCGTCAAGCCGGCCATGGTGCTGATCGGCGGATCGATCGCCGCCGCACCGATGGGCGACCCCAACGCCTCGATCCCAACGCCGCAGCCGGTTCACATGCGGCCGATGTTCGGCGCCTTCGGCAAGGCGCTCGTCAACTCGTCGGTTACCTTCGTGTCGAAGGCCGCCGCGTCGAATGGCCTGCGCGAGACGCTCGGTGTGGAGAAGGCGCTGGTGGCGGTCGACAACACCCGCGGCGGCATCTCGAAGGCGTCCATGGTGCTCAACGACGCCACGCCCGAGGTCGAGGTCGACCCGGAGACTTATGAAGTCCGCGCCGACGGCGAGCTGTTGACCTGCGAACCGGCAACGGTGCTGCCGATGGCGCAGCGGTATTTTCTGTTTTGACCTGCCATCGACAATAAAGAAATGAACGTTCGTTAAATTATATTGGAAACCATCATGCTCTATGTCATCGCCACGCTCACCATCCAGCCGGGATCGCTCGACGAAGTGGTCGACGCGGCGCGCCCATGCCTCGAGGCGACGCGCGAGGAGCCGGGCTGCATTTCCTATGACCTCAACATGGACGTTACCGACAATACGCGACTGGTCTTCGTCGAGCGCTGGAAGAATCGAGCGGCACTGGAGGCGCATTTCAATGCGCCGCACCTGCAGGCCTGGCGCGAGGCCGGCGCGCCCTTCATCACGGCGCGCAAGGTCGAGATCGTCGAGGACGGCAAGGTCGAGGTGCTGTAGCCAGCAGATGGACATTCCAACCTTACTGATCAATAATAGTTATTAAACCCAGCTTTCAAAACAGGACACGACCACGATGGCCATCTCAGCCGACCTCGGAAAACCGTTGGAAGAGTTCGTCGAACAACTCGTGAAATCCGGCCGCTACGGGTCGAAGTCAGAAGTCCTGCGCGAAGGCATTCGGCTGGTGCAGGAGCGCGAGGCGCGGGCCAAGGCGCTGGATGCCCTGCTCGAGCCGGCACTTGAAGACATCGCCGCGGGCCGAGTCTACGACATGGACGAGGTCTTCGATGAGCTTCTGGCCGAGATCGATTCCATGGATCGCCTGAAAGATGCGGGTTGAATTCACTGCGCAGGCGAGAAGCGATCTCAGGTCGGTCGGTCTTTTTATTGCCGGCGACAATCCGGCACGCGCCAGATCATTCGTGGGTGAGTTGAGGGCCGCGTGCGAGAGTTTGAAAGACAATCCCGAGCGATTTACCGCAGTCAAGAACCTTCCGGGCGGACCGGTAAGGCGCATGCCTCACCGCGCGTATTCGGTCTTTTACCAGGTCTGCGGCGATCGGGTGGCAATCCTGCGGGTTGTCCACGGTGCCGTTGTCACTGGCAAGTTCATTGGTGATATTGCATGACCCGACCCGTCTCCTCCGCCATCACCCGCGACTTTACCGATCCCGCCGGCACGATCACGCTCGACGAGACCGCGCGGCATCGCCGCCGTATGACGATGACATCCGACAACGGCATCGCCTTCCTGCTCGACCTCCCCGAAGCACGGTTGCTGCGCCATGGCGACGGGCTGGTACTCTCCGACGGCCGGGTGATCGAGGTGCGCGCCGAGCCGGAAGCGCTCTACGAGGTTACCGCCCGCGACAAGCGCCACCTGCTGGCGCTCGCCTGGCAGATCGGCAATCGCCATCTGACCGCCCAGATATTCGACGACCGCATCCTGATCCGCCACGACCACGTGATCCGCGCCATGCTCGAAGGCCTCGGCGCGACCGTCACGGAAATCGAGGCACCGTTCGACCCGGAAGGCGGCGCCTATGGCGGCGCGCACCAAACGCATCATTCGCACGATCACGGCGACGGCCATCATCATGATCACCACCATGACCACGACCATGACTGACGCCTCGCTCATCCGGCTGATGTCATGGCTGTCGCCGGTGTTTCCCACCGGCTCGTTCGCCTATTCGGCCGGGCTGGAACAGGCGGTTGCACAAGGAACCGTGCGCGACGCGGACAATCTTGAAGCCTGGCTCGGCACTCTCCTCGCCCACGGTTCGTCCCGGAACGACGCGGTGCTGCTGGCGGCCGGCTGGCGCGAAGCGGAGGACGACGCCGCCATCGCCGACCTGGCCGAACTCGCCGCGGCACTCGCCGGCTCGGCCGAGCGCTACTGCGAGGTTATGGATCAGGGCAAGGCTTTCGCCGCCGCGGCGCGACACTGGTTCGGCGAGGACGACATGCTTCCTGACGCCCTGCCGCTGCCGGTGGCGGTCGGCGTTGCCTGCCGCCGCGCCGGCATACCGCTCCGGCCGGCGCTCGGCGCCTTTCTCAACACGTTCGTCTCCAACCAGCTGCAATGCGCCATCCGCCTGTCGGTCACCGGCCAGGACGGCGCGGCGCGCATTCTGGCCGCACTCGAACCGGCGATCGACGAAGCCGCCAGCCGCGCGGCCCAATCGATGCTCGACGATCTCGGCAGCGCAGCACTCGCCGCCGAAATCGCCGCCATGAACCACGAGACCCTTCAGCCGAGGCTGTTCCTGTCATGATGGCGATCGCGGTCCCGCTGGCGGTCGTGCTTGCGGCAATCGCCGCGCTCCACGCCTTCTGGGCCCTTGGCGGCGTGTTGCCCGGCCATGACGAACAATCGCAGGCCCGCGCCTTCGTCGGCGCGCGCGACATCAAACGCATGCCGGCTAAATCCTCGGCCGCCATGGTCGCCCTGTTGCTGTTTGCCGCATCGCTGTTTCCGCTGATGTGGACCGCCCTGATCCCCTATCCGGTACCGCAAATGCTGGTCTGGCTCGGGATGGTGGTTCTGACCGCCGTTTTCCTGCTGCGCGGCCTTGCCGGATACACATCGGCTTTCCGCGCGATCTTTCCGGAAGAGCCGTTCGCCTCGCTCGACCGGACATACTTTTCGCCGCTGTGTTTGCTGCTAGGATCGGCCTTCGCCACCCTTCTCTATCTCGGAGCCTATGCCTGACATGACCAACCCAAACGGACCGCTTCGCGTCGGCATCGGCGGGCCGGTCGGCACCGGCAAGACCACACTCACCGCGCGCCTGTGCGAGGCGATGCGCGAGGATTTCTCCATCGGCGTCATCACCAACGACATCTACACGCGCGAGGACGCCGAAGCGCTGATGCGTATGCAGGCCCTGCCCGCCGACCGGGTGATCGGGGTCGAGACCGGCGGCTGCCCGCACACGGCGATCCGCGAGGACGCCTCGATCAACCTGCGCGCCATCGAGGCGCTGAACGCCCGCCACCCGGACCTCGACATCATCTTCATCGAATCGGGCGGCGACAATCTTGCCGCCACCTTCTCGCCCGATCTCGCCGACCTGACGCTCTATGTCATCTCGGTCTGCCAGGGCGGCGACATTCCGCGCAAGGGCGGCCCGGCGATCACCCGCTCCGACCTGCTGATCGTCAACAAGACCGACCTTGCGCCGCATGTCGGCGTCGACCTGGAGGCGATGGAACGCGATGCGCGCCAGAACCGCGCCGGTCGGCCGCATGTGATGACCGACCTGAAGCGCGGCGCCGGCCTCGGTCGTGTCGTCGACTTCCTGATCGACACCGGCGGGCTGCAACGCCGGGTACCGGTCGCCAGGGCCGGATAGGCTCTGAAAGGCGCTATTTGCCGTAGGGGTCCTTCGGGCCGCGGTCGTCCGACAGGCTGCCCGTGGCGCGGGCCGTCATCATCTCGATGGCGTCGGCGAGATGGATCTCCTGGATATTGTAGTCGCCTCGCTCGACGCGCAGCCTGTGCGCCTCCAGCAGCACCTGGCCGTGGGTAAATCCGGCGGGCGGCTCAAACTTGTAGCAGGCCAGTTCGATCAGCAGGCCGAGCGGGTCCTTGAAATAGACCGATTCGAAGATGTTGCGGTCACGCACACCGGTGTGCTCGATGCCGCGCTCGTCGAGCCGCTCGACGATCTGCATGAACGACGCGCGCGACACGGAGAAGGCGACATGGTGCACGCAGCCCGGCTCCGTCGGCGTGCGGCGCGGGTCGGGCTTGCGGTCCTCGTTGGTGAACACCGTGATCAGCCGGCCGTCACCCGGATCGAAGTAGATATGGCTTTCCGACGCATTGTCGAGATTGGGCTGCTCGAAGATGAACGGCATGCCGAGCAGGCCTTCCCAGAAATCAATCGAGGTCTGCCGGTCGGCGCCGGTCAGCGTCACGTGGTGAAGGCCTTGGACCTGTATCTTGCGCATGTCGCCCTCCCGGTCGCTCCCCCGGCCAACCGGCCATTGCCGGCTTCCTTCGGGAAACGACAGGCTGGCGAAGAATACGGCAAGGAGTCAAGCCGGCGCGACGTTCGGACGGACGGGCGGGTGGTTCGAATTGGCGGCTTTATCCCGATCCAGGCGATGGATCCGGCCGGGATGCCATCATTCCGGATCGCCGAGCAGGACGCGGTTCATCGGCACATCATGCGGCAGCGGAAAGATCGTGTCGATGCGGGCGACCGGATGGCCGCAGCCGATCACCAGAGGATCGTTGTTCAGCGCCGCCAGCGTGCGGTCGTAGAAGCCGCCGCCATAGCCGAGCCGGTAGCCGGCCGGGTCGACGCCGACCAGCGGCGCGATGACGATGTCGGGAATGACCCGCTGGTCGTCCGCCGGAATCGGTATGTTCCACACGCCGCGTTCCATCTTGCATTGCGGGCTCCAGCGTCGGAATACCAGCGGCCTTGCTTTTTCCACCACGACCGGCAGCGCCACCTGCGCGCCCTTGTCCGACATGGTTCGCATCCAGCCCCTGAGATCGAGTTCGCCGCGAAACGGCCAGTAGAGGCCGATGACCGGACCGGCCCCAGGGTCGACCAGTTGGTCGAGCGTCGCAATGATCTGTTTTGCGACCGCCGCCCGCCGCGAGACCGGCACAGCAAGGCGGGCGGCGATCAGGCGCTGACGTTCGCCTTTGCGCCATCGGGCGACGTCAAGCCGTGTTTGCGCGTCGCAAACCTCGAAACCCATATCGCCGGGCACGAGCTCGTGCGCGAAGCAGGGCGGCGATGACGGGGTGGAATTGTTCATGTCGGCGAGCTCACATTGGTACCGGAGGATGCCGGAAGGCCGACGCTGTGCCGGCCTCCAGCTCCAGGATGCGGGCACAGTTGTGCAGCAGCATCGCGACACGCTGGTTGTCGTGGGTCTCTGCCGCCATCTCGACAGCGATGGCGATCAGTGCGCTGATCAGCCTCGCGTCGTCGTAACGGCCGCTCTGCCGCAGCACGAGGGGCACCAGGTCGGCGACGCATTCCTCCAGATGCGCGGCCGAACCAGGTACGAGCGACACCGTTTCTCCTGGCGCGAAACTGAATGTCAGAATGTCGGCCGCAGACATGTCGGCCCGCATCGCCGCCTCCGTGCAATTTCCTGCTTGAGGGAATTATCTCCAGCTGTTTCATATTGGTAAAGCGAATTTAATTTCTCGATAATATCGAATTATGCGATATAAAATAAATCGATCATGAACATCGAACATGTCAGGACATTCCTTGCCATCGCCGAGACCGGCAGTTTCGTTGCCGCGGCAGAGCGGTTGCACGTGACCCAGTCCACGGTCAGCGCCCGCATCCGCGCGCTCGAACAGCAGCTTGGCAGTACGCTGTTCATCCGCAACAAGACCGGCGCCACGCCGACGGCGGCGGGAACCCGCTTTCTCGGGCCGGCCGGCCAGATGGTCAGGGCCTATGAACATGCACGACAGGATATCGGGTTGCCGAAGCGCATCCGTTCGCGGCTGACGATCGCTGCGCGCATCGGGCTTTGGGACGGACTCCTGCTGGCCTGGTTCCCGCGGCTGAGGCAGTCTCACCCCGACATCGTCTTCCGCGCCGAGATCGGGTTCGAGCCGGAGATCATGCAGGGACTGATCGAGGGTCGCGTCGACATTGCCTGTCTCTACACGCCGCAACATCGGCCCGGGCTCGAGCTGATCGGACTGTTTGTCGACCACCTCGTCATGGTGTCGGGTGCGCCCGGCCTGTCGGCAACGGACGAAAGCTATATCCATGTCGACTGGGCGCCGGAATTCCAGGCCCAGTTCGCCGCCATGTTCCCGGAGATGCCGAGCCCTGCATTGTCCGTCAATATCGGCTGGCTCGGACTGCAAAGCCTCCTGCTCAGCGGCGGCACGGGATACTTTCCCTACAGGTTGGTCGAGGCCGGGCTTGCGGCCGGCAAACTTCACCTGGTTCCGGGGGCGCCCAGGTTCGAGTTGCCGGCATGGGGCCTGGTGCGGCGCGACCGCGACCGGTCGCTGGTCGATCCGATGATCGACAGCCTGATAGCCGAAAGCGCTGCAGTGGACGCCAACCCGCCGCTCAGCCGGTGACGACCACGCCACCGTCGACCACCAGCGCCTGGCCGGTCATCACGCGCGAGGCGTTCGACGCCAGGAACAGGGTCGGCTCGACCATGTCGAAGGGCTCGATCTCGCGCTTCAGGCACTGGCGCTCAAGATGGGCCTGCAGGTTGCCGCCGTCCTCGTCGACCCACAGTCGGCGCTGACGCGCGGTCAGCACCCAGCCCGGCATCAGCGCGTTGACGCGGATGTTGTCGGGACCGAGCTCGCGCGCCAGGCCGCGCGTCAGCCCCGTGATCGCCGCCTTGGCCGCGACATAGGCCGGATAGCCGGCATTGCCCATCATGTAGGAGATCGACGAATAATTGACGATCGTACCGCCGCCGGCGGCCCGCATTCCGTCGGCCACCGCCTGGGCGGCGAAGAAATGGTGGCGCAGATTGACCGCCTGCATGTGATCCCACTCCTCGACCGAAAATCCGTCGAGCGCATGGCGGTTGTCCCAGGCGGCATTGTTGACCAGCACGGTCACGGGCCCGTGCGCTCCGGCCGCGGTTGCGATCGCACCGCGCAGTGCCTCGATGTCGGTGACGTCGCATTCGACGAAGAGCGGCCGGTTGCCATGGGCGCGCTCAATCCGGTCGCAGATCGCAGTCGCGTCGGAGCGCTGCACGAACGCCACCTTCGCGCCCTGGGCGGCAAAGCCCTCGGTCAGAAATTCGCCGATGCCCGAACCGCCGCCGGAGATGAAAACGCTTCTGCCGGCAAGGTCGTGGAAGGTCGCTGAAAACTCCATTGGTGGCTCCGTCCGGATGGTTTGGTGAGGCCCGCGGCGCGGCGGTGCAGCTTTACATTTCTTTACATTGCAGAGAAGCACCAGCAACAGCCGGTGCATAGGTTCGGACAAGGCGGAACGACAGGATCGCCGCCAACGCGTCCCACCCGAGCAAGGAGAATTGTCATGGACGAACGTCACGAAAACAGCGGACGGAACGACACGGCCCGCAAGGATGCCGACCGCAAGTCGTCAGGCCGCCGCCGGGCAATCGCTTTCGCCACCGCCGGCGCGGTGCTGCTGGGCAGCGCCTACGGCATGCAGGCCTTAGCGCAAAGCAAGACCTATGCCCACATGAAGGAGTTCGCCGCCTCCGAAGGCGGTGGCTGGCACGGCCGGCATCATGGCTGGGGGCGCCACGGCGGTCCGGACGGTCCCGGCCGCTTTGCCGACATGAGCGACGCCGAGATCGAGGCGGCGATCACCCGGATGGTCAGGCATGTCGCCATCGAAATCGACGCCACCGACGTTCAAAGCGAAAAGATCACTGCACTGCTGACCGCGGTCGCCAAGGACCTGAAACCCGTGCGCGACCAGATGCGCGCGGCGGGTGAGCAAGTGCATGAACTGCTGCTGGCCGAGACGATCGACCGCCAGGCGCTGGAGCGCGTCCGCACCGAGCGGCTTGCGGAAGCCGATCGCATCAGCAAGAATCTGGTCAATGCGCTCGCCGATGTCGGCGACGTGCTCACCGCGGAGCAGCGCAAGGTGCTGGATGAGCGCATCAAGCAGTTCCGCGGCATGCGCGGCGGCTGGCACCGGGGCTGAGCGAAGTGTAACGAACGGCAGGCTATGGCGGACGAAATCCTGTTGATCGAAGACGACGAACGGCTCGCCGGGATGGTCAGGGACTATCTCGGCGAGTCCGGTTTTGACGTGACCGTCGCCGGCACCGGCAGCCGGGGCCTTGCCCTGCACGAGGCGGAACATTTCGACGCCGTCATCCTCGACCTGATGCTGCCGGATATCGGCGGGCTCGACGTCTGCCGCACAATTCGCGCCGGCAACACGATCCCCATCGTCATCCTGACGGCCAAGGGCGACCCGACCGACCGCATCGTCGGGCTGGAGCTTGGAGCTGACGACTATCTGCCCAAACCATTCGAACCGCGTGAACTGCTCGCGCGGCTGAACGCAGTCCTGCGGCGCAGCCGTTCCGGCAGGAGCAGCGGCGCGCTGCGCTTCGGCCGGCTGGAAATCGACCCGCAGGCGATGGAAGCGACCATCGACGGGCGGCGCTGCGAGCTGACCGCCCACCAGTTCAAGCTTCTGGAGATCATGGCCCGCGCCGCCGGCCGGGTGCTCTCCCGCGAAACGCTGATGGACCGGTTGACCGGCGAGAATCTGGAAGCCTTCGACCGCTCCATCGACGTGCATATCTCGCGCATCCGCGCCGAGATCGAGGACGACCCGAAACACCCGCGCCGGGTGATCACCGTACGAGGTGCCGGATATGTGTTCGCCCGCGCGCAGGACTGAAACGGCGCTTGCCGCCGGCAGGCGGACGCCGTGCTGAAGCGCCGGCTCTACCTGCAGATCTACGCCACGATCATCGGCTCCATCATCCTGGTGGCGGTGCTGTCGGGCCTGTTATGGAACCTGTTTGGCCGCGATCACTTCAACCGCGAGGTCTTCGAGATCACCAGCGAACTGGCGATGCAAACGCTGCCCGTTGCCAGCGCGCCGGAGGCGGCGCAGCGCGAGGCCGTGATCGCGCTTGGGCGCAGGCTACGGGCCGATGTCGGCCTGTTCGACCAAGACCTGCGGCTGATCGCCTCCTTCGGCCGCCCCGTCCGTTCGCCGTCCAGATTCGCGGGCGGCAGCCGGCGCGCCGGACCCGAACTGGTGCTGAGCCTGCCCGATCGCCGCTGGCTGGTAGTCAAGTTGACCCGCCCCGGAGCTCTGCATCCGCTGGTCAATCTGGTCCTCTTCCTCGGTAGCATCGCCGTCAGCGTCGTGCTTGCTTCCTATCCGCTGGTCAGGCGGCTGACACGGCGGCTTGAGCGGTTGCAGAAGGGCGTGGAGCGCATCGGCGGCGGCGAATTGTCAACGCGGGTCGAGGTGGAAGGGCGCGACGAGGTGGCGGCGCTGGCCGACAGTTTCAACGAGGCGGCGGCGAAGATCGAGCAGCTCGTCGAAGCCAACCGGCTGCTGCTCGCCAATGCTTCGCATGAGCTGCGCACCCCGCTGGCGCGCATCCGTCTCGGCATAGAGATGCTTGAGAAAAAGGAGGATCCGGAACGGCGCAAGGCGCTGAAGCGCGACATCGGCGAACTGGACATGCTGATCGACGAGATCCTGCTGATGAGCCGCCTGGAGGCGGGTGCCGGGAGCGGCCACGCCGAAGCCGTCGACCTGGTGGCGCTCATCGCCGAGGAATGCGCCCGTTTCGACCACTGTTCGGTTTCCGGCAGGGCGCCCGACATCACCGGCGATCCCAATCTGCTGCGCCGGCTGGTGCGCAATCTGCTGAAGAATGCCGTCGACCACGGCGCGCCGCCGGTCGAGGCCGAGGTGGAGGCCGCCGGCGACATTGTGCGTCTGACCGTCGGCGACTGCGGCCCCGGCATCGCGGAGGAGAACCGCGACAAGGTGTTCGAGCCGTTCTACCGCGATCCGGCGCGCCAAAACAGCGACGGCTACGGGCTCGGCCTGGCGCTGGTACGCCAGATCGCCGAAGCCCATGGCGGCACCGCCGCTGTTGCGACGCGGGCGAGGACCCGTTCAGGGATCATCGTAACCCTGCCGGTAAATGCCGGCGGCTAGGCCGTCGATCGTCTGCACGCGCTCCGTTCACGCTCCCACTTGGCCGATTTAGACCGCGTGCCGACGCGTCACCAGCGGTCCGTTTTCAGGCGGGAAAGCGTATTCATGCCGTAATCGGACGGCGCCGATAAGGTCGGGAACTCTCCCTGCGCCGTCCAAGTCGATGGCGGCAGGTGCCTGAAAACCTTTGGGAGGTCTTCTGCGCGCCGCGACCAGAAGTCGGGGATAGTCTACGGCCGGACGTCACCGCTTGAGCCTTTTCCTGGTTTGCCGCCAATTTGAGCGCAGTTCTCAATCATCGCCTTTGGCGTTCCCGGACCGGCCATGCGGCTTCGGCCCCGAGGCCGGGAATCCGGCCAGGATCATCTGTTTCAGGCGACCGGCGGCCGGCGACAGGCTGCGCCATTTGTGCTGCATGATGCAGATATCGCGCGTGATGACCGGATCGACGAGCGCCACCGTGCGAACCCGCGTCGTCGACGTCAGTTCCCTTGAATTCTCCGGCAGCACCGTCACTCCCAACCCGGCCGCCACCATTCCGATCGCGGTGGTCGAAAACCGCACGTCATATGCCGGGCGGAAGTCGGGCGCGACCTGGATCATTGTCCGTTCGACGATCTGGCGCAGCGGATTTTTTTCCGCAAGCACGATGACGTTCTGCCCTTTCAGGTCCTTCCAACCGATCCGCTGCCGGGCTGCAAGCGGGTGATCGGACCGGCAGGTCAGCGCCAGCCGGTCCTGACTGACCGCGTAGGACAGGATTTCGGGGTCGTCGTCCAGGATCGTGCCCAGCGCGATATCGGCCTCGTTGCGGGTCAGCGCCGGGCGGATTTCCTCCTCCGGCATGTCGCGCAGCTCGACGGAGATGCCCGGATGGCGATCGAGGAACCGGGCGATCAGATCGGGTATGGTGGTTGCCGAGAAGATGATCGAGCTGGCGATGATCACCTTGCCCTTCTTCAACTGCGCGCGTTCGCGCACGTTGCGGGTGGCGATGTTCAGATCCTCCATCGCCTTGCGCGCCTGCGGCAGAAAATCGCTTCCCACATCCGTCAGACGCACCTTGCGCGTATGGCGGTCGAACAGGCGGACGCCGAGTTCCGCCTCGAGATCCTTGATCAGCAGGCTTACCGCCGACTGCGTCAGGCCCAGCGCGCTTGCCGCCAGGTTGAAACGTCCCAGTTCCGCTACGGCGAGAAAAGCTCGGACCTGGCGAAACGTCACGTTCATGGCTTGGCGGCCCGCTCCCCTGCTATGCGGTTTCGGCGGCGGGCGGCACCTCGACCTGCGTCAGAACGCTCGCCGTTTCGGACACCAGCCGCCCCCGCGCCAGAACGCGCGATTGCACGGGGCCGCCGGCAACCAGCGTATCGGTGGTTTCGCAATCGGTCAGGACAAGGTCTGCCCAGGCCCCCGCGCGGATGCCGTAGTCGTCGCCCAACCCCATCAGCCCCGCCGGAATGTGCGAGATCATCCGGTGCACGTCGCTCAGCTCGTCCGCCATCAGGTTTGCGGCCAGCAGTGTCCAGCGGGCGATTTCGAGCATGTCGCCGGATCCGGTCGGAACGAACGGATCCTGGATGTTGTCGGAGGCGGTGGCGATCTGCGCGCCGCTGCGCAGCAATTCGGCCACACGGGTCAGCCCGCGCGGCGGCAGCACCGGCCGGTCACGCGCCTGCAGATAGAGGTTGGCCGCCGGCAGCGTTACCGCCCCGACGCTGAGCTCGATCATTCTGTCCATGACCTGCCGGGCGGCGTCGGGCTGCATCGCGCTCAGCACCGAAATATGGCTGAACACCGTCCGTCCCTGCATTCCAAACCGCTCGACCCGGTCCAGCGCCGCATGCAGGTGCTGATTTTCCGCATCGAGATGCTCGTCCAGGTGCAGATCGACCGGCTTGCCCGCGCGCGCCGCCGCGGCGAACAGGATGTCCATGTAGCGATCGCAATCCTCGCTGACCGCCGGCGTCCCCCCGACGGCGTCCGCAATGGCGACGGCCTGATCGACATTGGCCGTGAGCCAGTCGAGATCCTGGCCCGGATGCGGTATCATGAATGCCACGAGCTGAAGCGTCATGCGATCGCTCCACGTCTCTCGCAGCCGGGCGAGCGCCTCGATCCCGTTGAAGCCGGCATCCTTGTCGACATTGACGTGGCTGCGGATCGCCGTGGTGCCGCGCGACAGGCAGCGCGCCATCGTCCGCGACGCGCGCAGCGCGATGTCCTCCGGCCCCGCGGTCCTGGCATATGCCGCAAATGCCTCGCGCGCGCCCTGCAGGGTGCCCGACGGGTTCGGCGTGAACCGCAGTACGCCGGTCTTGTCGAGATGCTGATGCATGTCGACGAAACCGGGCGAAATCAGGTTTGAGGAAACGTCGATGCGCAACGCTTCCGGCGACACTTCCAGATTGCGACCGACCGCATTGATCCTGCCGTCCGCGCCGATCTCGATATCCGCTCTTTCCGCCTGCCCGTTCGAGGCGACAATCCGGCCGCCGGCGAGCAGCACCGGCCGCTCCCTGTTCGCTGTGAGGAATGAATTCTGGTCGCCTGTCGTGCTCATCGCCTGGTCCCTTGCGTTCAAATCTCCCGCAGAACGTAGAGCAGTCCACACTATTTCTACAAATTAAAGAAACTTTCTGATTTATAAGCAAATCAAAATAATACGCAACCTGCCATGCCGCGCGCGTTCATTTCTGGACGCACACCGGTCCGGAAGGATCAACCCGGATATCTCTTCCCGCTTGCCTCGTTGCCGCTCAAGACGGGTCGGCAATATTCGAGCGAAAGGTCTCATAAAGGCGATAAAGGGCAAGCGATTGAATGGCCTGGGGTATTTCGTCGAAGACGGGAACCCTGTGCACAATCGCGGCATCCTTTATGATGCGACGCCAGCGATCAGCCTCTTCGCTACGATCGCTTCGGATTACCAGCAGTTTATGCGGCGCGCTATCATTGTCAGGCGCGCCCGACAGGATAGATTCAATAAGATTCTCAATAAATCCTGGAATATGTCTATACTCCATTATTACTGATAAATTGATATGAATAATTGTTGCATATGGATTTGTATACTTCCTGTCTATATCAAGTATACGCTTCGCTATCCTGCCATTGTCGGTTTTGAGAACACTTGCCGGCAGATCGAAAGGGTTGCTCAGGCTCGCTCCTGGTGGCATTTCGATCTTGCCGAGTTCTGAAGCGGCTTCGAGGTTCGGTACGGCCAATTCCAGACCAGCGCGGTTGATGGCATCGGTCGCAAGAACACTTGTGCCGCCGCCATTTCCAAACAGTGTCACACGGGGCGGAAACGACCCGTCCTTCGGCTGGAACGCGCTGCAGACCTGCAATGCATACAGGAACTCGTTCAGGGTCTGGGTCAGGATGATACCTGTCTGCCGGGCAAGCGCTTTCCAAGCGACGTCGGAAGCGCCCATCGCACCGGTATGCGATGAGGCCGCTTTGCGTCCGTCTTTCGTGAGGCCGCCGACAAGCGCGACTACAGGCTTTCCGCCCCGCCTTTCGCGCGCAAGTTGCTGAAATCGGCGCCCGTCCTTGATGTCTTCGACGTAAAGACCAATCACCTTCGTTTGAGGGTCATTCAAATAGAACTCAAGAAGGTCCGACGGTTCGACATCGACTGAATTACCGAGCGTTACCAGGCCGCTGTACCGCAAACCAAGTTCCTGACCGCGGCGAAGTATGTCCACTCCCAGGCCGCCGCTCTGACAGGCAATACCGACATCTCCGCAGACTGTGGGCACGTTTTCGATGAAGGTGCAT
Organism: Rhizobiaceae bacterium; assembly: GCA_041397625.1. Lineage (GTDB taxonomy): Bacteria > Pseudomonadota > Alphaproteobacteria > Rhizobiales > Rhizobiaceae > JAWKWH01. The sequence goes on along the minus strand of JAWKWH010000001.1, from coordinate 884,514 downwards.
TTGCTGCGTGGCGAGTGGGTACCCATGCAGTTGGGACCGATGATCCTGAAGCCGCCCTCCTGTGCAAGTTTCACAAGCCGTCTTTCCCAGTCCTTGGCCTTGTCGGGCTCTGCGGTCGCCATGATCTGCGCGAACCGCAATTTGCCGGATGCCTGGGACAAAACCCCTTCGACACGCTCGGCTGGAATGGTCAGATAAGCGTAGTCGACCGTCTCCGGCAGGCTGGCGATGGAAGGATAGGCCCGCAATCCCTCGATTGTTGCCGTTCTGGGGTGAACCGGAAAGATGGGCCCTGGAAAGCCTTGCGACTGCAGAATACGAATGTAGCGGTTGCCCGCGGTGATGCCATTCCCGGAAGCGCCCACCACCGCGATCGACTTCGGTTCGAACAATGCCCGGAAGTTGCCGATCCTGTCGCCGGCCCGTGATTGGATGTCGCTCATTTCCGCCCCTTGCCGAGAACCATTCGGCTATCGACGGCGATCAGGCTATTCGGCCCGCAGATCAACGGGTTGAGATCGAATTCGCGCAGCCAATGGTAGTTGTTCGTGAAAAAGCCGTCTTCTCCGCCAAGCACAACGAGCGCATTCACGATCAAGTCGAGATCAACCGCCTCGCGACCACGCGCTCCCTTGAGGATCGGTGCCATTTTCAGATCTTCGAGCATTTCGCGTGCATCACGCCGATCGACAGGGCAGAGGCGAAACGCAACGTCCTGAAAGATCTCGGCAAATATCCCACCGGCTCCGAGCATGAGCATGGGTCCGAAGGTGGCGTCGATCGTTCCGCCAATGATGATCTCATGGCCCGGGGCGACCATTTCCTCCAGCAGGAAACCCGTGAGAGGGAAATCCGCCTTGGCCATTTGCGCTCTGATCTCCTCCATCGCGCGATCAACCGACTCCGCATCGTCGAGATTCAGCCTTACCGCACCGATTTCGGATTTGTGAATCGCCTCGCTGGACAAGGCTTTCAGGACATAAGGCGGCTTGAGCCGAGAGAGCGCTTCTGCGCCGCTATGACCCTTGTCGAGAACAATACCGCGCGGAACGCTTATGCCGAGATTGCTTAGTATGGTCTTGGCAGCGTTTTCATCGAGCGCGCCTTCTCCGGAGGCGAAGGCGCGCTCGATTATTTCCATGGAAGAACACGAGGAAGAAGGTTGCACCGTTGCGTCCACCATATGGTCAGTAGCTGGTAGGCCAGTTGGCCAGTTGGTGTTTTCCGATTGCGCCGTTTTCGCTGCAGAGGATTTCCAGCGCGGACGAAAGAAAGCTGCGCGTTTTGCACGGCTTGATCACGACCTGGGCTTCAAAGAGACCGGCAAGTGCGAATGCCGAATTGTCCTGATTCACTTCTTTCGCAAGACGGTCGAACTCTTCCGGATCATCGGCGCGTCTGACGCCGTGCAGAACATTGACGGCCGTACCGGGGTCCATGAATCCGAAATTGGCGGTCGGCCAGGCGGCCGCCATATCCGAATGCCGTCCGCCGCCCATATTGAGATAAGCCTGGCCGTAATTCTTGCGCATGGTAATGGCGATCCGCGGCACGGTCACCTGCGAGAGCGCATTCATCCAATTCATAATGCGGCTTGGGGCAGCCTGCTTTTCTCCCTCGATACCGATCAGAAAGCCAGGCTGGTCGACCAGAAAAACGATCGGCAGGTTGAAGGAATCACACAATACGAGAAAGCTCGTGCCCTTGCGCATCGCATCGACGTCGATCGCTCCGCCACGCGACATCGGATTGTTTGCGATGATGCCGACACTCCTCCCATCCACACGCGCGAGCGCCGTCACCAAAGAGCGTCCGAACCTCGGTTTCAGTTCGAACATGCTGCCGGTATCGACTATCGAAGCGATGATCTTCTTGGAATCGTACACCTGCGTCGACCTGGATGGAAACAGGTCGAGTATGGAAGCGGCATCGGAATCAGGCATTTCCGGCACTTCGGCACGAGGCGGCGGTTCGCGGTTGCTCTGCGGCAGATAGCTGAGATACGACCGCAGAAGTTCCAGCGCTTCCTCGTCCGTGTCGACAGCGTAGTCCACCAATCCGGTTTTCTCGGTGTGCAGCTTCCAGCCGCCAAGTTCTTCCGGATCGACCTCCTGATTAATGGCTATCGACGTGACACGGCTGCTGGCGACCGCCATTGTTGCGCCCTTCCGCATCACCACGAAATCGGCCATGCAGCCATACCAGGTGGACGACCCGTAGCAGTCACCCAGCAGGGCCGACACCAACGGCATTTCGCGAAGCCTGCGAAATTCCAGCGGATCCTGCCCCAGTATCGCCCTGCCCGAAGCTCCCATGCGATCGGGCATGCGCGCGCCGGACGATTCGCCCAGCATCACCAACGGCATGCCGCGCTTCGCCGCCATCTCTTTCACATATCTGATCTTCTTTCCGTTGATCACGCTGGAAGAAGCGCCCAGGACGGAAAAATCATTGGAAACGACAGCCACCTGCCGATCGTTGACCTTGCCGAATCCAGCGACCTTGCCATCAGCGGGGGTGCGCTCGCGGACCTCCGGCCGGTACGAGGTCGCCAGCAGGCCTACCTCGAAGAACGATTCGGAATCGAGCAGGTAATCCAATCTGCTGCGCGCATTCAAAATGCGCGCTTCTTTTCGTGCTTCGAGATTCTTCGGACTACCCATCGCCAGCGCCCGCTCTTCGCGCTTGGTCAGGTCTTCAACTGCCTCTGCGACTTCATCCATCACGTTCGCCTTCGCCATCGGCCTTCCCTTGAACAATAGTTGTTGCTATCATAACTACTAAATGATAGCTTGCTTGTCTAGAGACTGTTTCGAGCGGTTGCGAGCATCGCCACGGCGGCATTTCCTCCAACCTCTCCCCAGGCATGGTGGCTTTCATGGCGAAGATCGAAATTCAAAGCGAAATGACCGGTTCGGTCTGGAAGCTGTTGGTCGAAAACGGACAGGAAGTATCGGAAGGCGACACACTCATCATCATCGAGGCGATGAAGATGGAGATCCCGGTGATCGCGACCGATACCGGCCGCGTGTCCGAGATCCTGGTCAAGGAAGGCGACATGGTCGCCGACGGCGACATTGTCCTCCGGCTGGAGGCCTAGGTGCGTAAGCTTCTGATCGCCAATCGGGGCGAAATCGCCTGCCGCATCGCCCGTAGTGCGCGGACGCTGGGTATCTCAACCGTGGCCATCTATTCCGACGCCGATCGCAACGCGCTGCACGTTCGGGAGTGTGATGAAGCCCATTGTGTCGGCGAAGCGCCCGCGGCCAAGAGCTATCTGGCGGTGGACAACATTCTCGCCGCGTGCCGCAAAAGCCGGGCCGACGCAATTCATCCAGGCTACGGGTTCCTGTCAGAACATGCCGGTTTTGCCGAGGCCGTCTCCGATGCCGGGCTGATCTGGGTTGGACCGCGGCCACAGACGATCAGGACTATGGGCGACAAACAGGCGGCGCGCGAAATGGCCATACGCGCGGGAGTACCGGTCGTCAAAGGCAGCAGGCGTTTTTCGCAGGGCGATCTCGACGAACTGGAAAAGGAAGCGGCGGCCGTCGGGTTTCCTCTTGTCATCAAATCGGTCGGCGGCGGCGGCGGTATCGGAATGCAACTGGTCGATACGCCCGACAAAATCACAGCGATTGCGGCATCGGTTCAAGAACGGTCGGCGCGGACATTCGCCAATGGCGACATTTATCTGGAAAGATTTCTGCCCAAGGCGAGACATGTCGAAGTGCAGGTATTCGGCTTTGGTGACGGCCGGGCGATTCATTTGCACGAGCGCGATTGTTCCCTGCAGCGCCGCTTTCAGAAGGTAGTCGAAGAGGCTCCGGCCCCCGGCTTGCCGGACGCCCTCAGGCGGCAGATGTTCGAGGCGGCGCTCGCATTGTGCCGCGAGACCGAATATGTCGGCGCCGGCACGGTCGAATTCATAGTGGACGCAACGACGCTGGAATTCTTCTTTCTGGAGATGAACACCCGCATTCAGGTGGAACATCCGGTTACCGAGATGATTACCGGAGCCGATCTTGTCGGCATGCAACTCCGAATGGCTGCCGCACCCGAGACCTTCGACGCGGAGACCCCCGCTATGAGCGGCGCGTCGATCGAATGTCGTCTCTATTCGGAAGACCCGAAAAAGAAGTTCTTTCCGTCATCGGGCACACTGACCGTTTTCGAAACACCCGTCGACATGCCGAATATCCGTGTGGAAAGCGGCTATCGGCAGGGCGATACGATCACGCCATACTACGATCCGATGATTGCCAAGATCGTGGCATGGGGAGAGGAGCGCTCGGCAGCCGTCGAGACGGCCATCTCCGCGCTGGACCAGACGCGGGTCGAGGGGATCAAGACCAACCGCGATTTCCTGATCGCCTGCCTGCGACACGAGAGCTTCGCTCGTGGAGATATCCACACGGGCTTCATCGAACGTCATCATGCCGATCTTGTATAGGTGGTCGGATGTCAGAGCGGTTCATCCCCGGGTGAAGGCGGTTTGATGGTGTTTGTGCCGGCAAGGAGAATACCCGAGCCGCGATGTGAACATCGCGCGAGGATTTCGACGGCGGATCATGCTTCCTCGCGCTTTTCGCGTTGTCAGGGCCGGAATCCGACTCGCACCGTCCGCCTGTGCTCGGCCTTGCCGAACGGCGACACCGGAGGGCGAAACCTGAAGTCGATACTGCCTAGGACCGGGATCCGTCAGGCAATGGGCGGCATTGGTTGTCGCGCCAGCCTTTTCCGCCCTGCGAAAAAGGAGTAGGTATCGCGTGACGAGGACGGAACCATAGAAGGCTATGAAGCCGAACAAGAAAGCTACCGAGAAAGATAGCCGTTCCCCTCTGGCCGTTACCTCGGAAATGGTTACGCGTCTGCAGGCGCTCGGTTTCACCGACTACGAAGCCAGAAGTTATCTCAGCCTCGTCACCTCGGTCCCCGCAACCGCTTACGAAGTCAGCAAGTCGACCGGCATTCCCCGGCCAAACGTTTACAACGCGCTGGAGAACTTGACCAAGAAAGGCGCCATACAACCGGTCAATGAGCGTCCGGCCCGCTATGTCGCTGTACCGCCGACGGAGCTTCTCAATTCCATCAAGAAGTCGACCGCCCGACGGTGCGAAGAACTGTCCGACCTTTTGAAGAACGCGCACCCGGGCAAGCAGCAAGACGTCGTGTGGACGCTGAAGGGCGAAGCGCGGGTAAGCTCCAGAATTGATGACATGCTGGACCGGGCAACCAAGCATATCTGGATAAAGGCCGCGGACGACGTGTTGCTCGATCACGCATCGGCCTTGCGCGCCGCCAGCCGCCGGGGCGTCAAGATTCTCATTGTTCTTTTCGGCCACGATCCGACCCCGTTCCAGTTCTCCGCCGATGTGGACATCTACCTGCATGAAGGAGACGGCATTCGTACGGGGGTTGCCGACAATTTGTTCACGCTGACGATCGACTACAAGGAAGCGCTGACGGCGAGAATGACGGATGAGTATATCGGCGCCCACACCGCCAGCCCGCCTGTCGTGACGATGGCGGAGACGATCATCCGCCACGATGTCTACATGGCCGAGATATTCAAACGGCTGGGCGGCGAAGTTGACGAGATTTTCGGTCCGCATCTGAGTACGTTGCGCCAGCAGATGTTCACCAAGGAACAGCTGGAACCCTTTCGGCGCAACATTGCGAAACTTCAAAACGCAGTGAAACAGCAAGGCGAGGGCGATTCCGGCTGACAGCACGGGAACCTTGAGCCGCACCGGTCAACTCCGCATCTGCCAGCACGAATTGGACTGCCTATCGCCTACCGACCGACAGTCGCCGCTCAAGCCAAATTGCTCCGGTGATGATCACCAGATACATGGCAAGATAGATTCCCGCAATCACCAGCCATGTCTCGATCGGACTGTACGTCCGGGTCATGATGAACTGACCCCGGAGAGTGAGTTCGGCCACCCCGATGACCGACAGCAGCGACGTCGCCTTCTGAAGCCTGGCAAACTGCCCTGCAATCGGCGAAATCACGATCGCCAGCGCCTGTGGAAGCCGGATTCTGATAAAGATATTCAAGGCGGGAATACCCAGCGATCGAGCCGCCTCGATTTGTCCGCGCGGAACCGCCTCGTAAGCGCCGCGAAGTATCTCGATTATATAGGCTCCATAATAGAGCCCGATCGCCAGAGCGCCTACGAAATACGGCGACAGATCGATCTGCAGTGCCGCCGGCACGAAAAAAAACAGCAGGATCTGCACCAGCAGAGGCGTACCGCGGTAGATGTCCACAAAAGCCTGGACCGCCGGCCTGTAGAATCTGCCGGGCATCTGCGAAAGCGCCGCGCCGACGACCCCGACCGTAATGGCAACGACCATGCCGATCCAGCCGAGAACGAGGGTCACTGTCGCAGCCCAAAGAAGCTGGTCCAGACTGTCGATGACGGGGGTGAAATTCAGGTTAAGCACGGGCGTTACCTCGCTCGGTAACTTGTAAGCCTGCTCTCCAATGCCCTTGACATTATCGAGAGAGACCAAGTCAGAGTGAAATAGAAGCCGGCAAGCAAGAGAAACAGTATCGCAAATCCACGGAAGCTCTGCGAAACGATCTGATAGACGATCTGGGTTACTTCGGGAACCGCGATGACAGTTGCCAAGGAGCTCCATTTGACGATGTCGATCACCTCACCCACCAGCGACGGCAAGGCCACGGGAAACGCCTGGGGCAACACGATCCGACGATAGGTCGTGAACGTACTCATACCAACCGCGAAACCGGACTCGCGCTGGGCCCGATCGATCGAACCGATCGCGCCTCTGGATATCTCCCCCACATAAGCGGCGGAGTTCACTCCAAGTGCGATGACGGCGGCCCAGAACCCGGAAAGCACGATTCCCAGTGCCGGAAGCCCATAGTAGAGAATGTACATCTGGATCAGCAGCGGCGTGCCTCTGATCACCTCGACATAGCCTCTCGTCGCCACGGCGACCCACCGGCGGCGGGAACTGAGCAGCATCGACATCACGATGCCGAGAATTCCCGCCAGGATTGTCGCGGTTAGCGCGATGGAGATCGTCATGAGGGCGCCGGATACCAACAGCCGCCAGTTGTCGTAGACCTGCGATAGATCGAACAACGCGTTATAGTCGACGGTCATCTCGGGCAACCCTCATGCAGACCCAACACAGCCCTTACTTGACGCTGACCCAGGTATCATAGTCAGGCAGTTCCATCTCGCGCTCGAACCATTTCAGTTGGAGCTTCTTGATCGTGCCGTTCTTCCGCAGCTCATAGAGCGCCTTGTTGACTTCGACTCCGATGCATCCCGGGCCGCCCATGTCTTCTTTGCGGAACACCCAAGCCGCATACAGCGGCTCTCCAACCAACCCGGCATTGTAGAAGATCCCCGGATGCTTCTTCATGTAGGAGGAGATCGGAGCGATATTCATCAACAGCGCATCGATCCGCCTGTTGCCCAGGTCGAGAAAGATATCGACATTGTGCTGATAGGATTTCAGGCTCAAAGGCTCCTTCCCGGCAGCCTTGTTCTCTTCAGACAGCCTTAGAGCAGCCGCTTCGCCGGCGGAACCCGTCTCGATGCCGACGGTTTTCCCGGCAAGGTCCTCGGGTGATTTGATGTCGGTGTCCGGCCGCGTCATGATCATGATCGAGTTGTCGCCTTCCGGAAAGGAGAACGCGAAGGTTTCGCGCCTGACTTCCGTAACAGCGATCGCCTCCGGCGTGAAATCACTCTTGCCCGTCTGCAACGCCGGCAGCACACCGGCCCAGGGGACGGTACTATAGCGCGTTTCCGGAATATCCAGGATCTTGTTCACCTCGACCAGGAGATCGAAATCCATACCCTGGAAGTTGCCGTTTTCATCGGCGAACCAGTATGGCTCGAAGACTGGCGTTTGGGTCACGATGTCCCAACCGCCTCTCTCTCGAACCTGATCGATAGTCACGCATTGCTCGGCAGCCGAAGCCGGATTCGAAACTGTCGCAGTCATACAAAACAAAGCAGTAATATACACTACTGCATTGCCAGCCCTACAAGTAATTACTCCCATAATAATACCCCTTTTTTAGACCAGATTACTTCTTGATCAATTCAACCATCCAGCCGGTCTAGCACGCTGGTGATGAATTTCTTTGTCCGGGGATCCTTCGGCGCGTTGAAAACATCGCTCGGGGGTCCCTGCTCCACAACTTTGCCCTGATCCATGAAAACGACACGGTCGCAAACGGCCTGCGCAAAATCCATTTCATGCGTGACGACGATCATCGTCATCCCCTCGCCTGCGAGAGCCTGCATCAGTTGCAGCACCTCGCCGACCAGTTCCGGATCCAGCGCCGAAGTCACCTCGTCGAACAACATCAGCTTGGGCTCCATGGCCAGCGCTCTCGCAATAGCGACGCGCTGCTGCTGACCGCCCGAAAGCCTTGCCGGGTATTCGTGTTCCTTGTCGGAAAGGCCGACACGCTCCAGCAGGCGCCGCCCGACTGCAATCGCCTCGTCGCGGCGCTTCCCGCGCACGATCATGGGCGCCTCGATGAGGTTCTGCTGCACCGTCATGTGCGGCCACAGATTGAAATGCTGAAACACCATTCCGATCTCGGCACGGATCTCGTTCAATTTCGCCGCCTTCATCGGCCGGCGCTTGCCGCCTTCCTCTTCGAAGCCGACGGGCTGCCCGTCGAGCCATATCGATCCGCCTGTTGGCTGCTCGAGATAGTTGATGCATCTTAGCATCGTGCTTTTTCCCGAGCCGCTAGGGCCAATTATCGAAACCACCTCGCCCTTGTTGACAGTGATATTGATATCCCTCAGAACCTCCAGAGCGCCGTAGTTCTTCTGAAGATTTTCAATCATTACCATAGGAGTCTTTGTATCGGTAATTTCTATATTTTTCATTTTGACCGATTCCATTTGATTTCCGATGCCTGACTGCGATCTAAGGTATATTTTTTACTGATAAATATGAATTTCTACGGTGTTGTTTCTCATTTACTATTTACTACTATATATTGACGATTGTCGACAATTTTATAGCCATGAACTGTCCTGTGCGTCCCTGCATCAGGCGGAGGCCGCTAGAAAGGCGTCCTCAGCCTGGCCGACGCCTACGGTATCCCTGCAGACTTTCGCCGATCTCAAGGCGGAAAAGAAGCGATGGCTCCCGTCGCGCTCCATCAGCCCGTCTATCGAAGCGGCCAGGGCAGTCGCCCGCTCATGGCCAAGCCCGACCCCGGCGCAGCGCATAAACTTGTCATCGAGCTGGGCATCAGTCATCGGGTTTCGCGCGCTGCCGAGATTGGCGGCAACATAAGCGCTTGAAGTCTCGCCGCTCGACCGCTTGATCGTAACCTTCGCCGGAAATGTCTCTGGAAACTCCGGCAGTTCCTTGACCGCGTAGCTGATCTTGGCAGCAAGTGAAGCGACCTCCGGCTCCGACAGCCGGTCGGGGGAGAAACTCTCCACCTCCAGAGATCCGTCGATCCAGGCTCTCGCCATGCAATAATGCGCCGAGAAGCGGGCTTCGTAGGAGGTCTGCGGTGACATCTTCCTCTCGGGAGGATCGAACACAAGGCCCGTATAGAATGAAGGAACCTCGCACATGATCGAGACGATATCCACCGGATCAAGATCGCCCGGCTGAAGGCGCGCGCGGATCTCCAGCACTGCCTGCACGACGGCATGCAGACACAGACAGGCCGGATACGGCTTTGGACACATTTCCTCGACCGCCCAGGTTTCCGCGCTCGTCGGCTCGTTGCTATGCGGATCGATCTGCTTGCCGACAAACGACCCGTACACGCCGAACCTGCCTTCGAAAACCGTGGCTGGGCCTGTAAACCCTACGGCAGCAAGCTCGGCTGCGCGAACACCGCTTTGCGCAGCCCATCCTGCGTGCATCTGCTTCGTGTCGCTTCCATCGGCCAGGAACTCCATCAGACCTGAGGCCATACTGCCCGCGATACCGAGCGCATGGACCGCCTGCTTCGGCGTCAGCTTGAGTATTCTGGCCGCAACGATCGCGGCTGCGAAGGGGCCCAGAACGGCGGTGGACTGGAAGCCCTGCCTTTGGAAATCGCCAGGAGCGAGACATCCGAGCCATGCGGCCACCTCGTATCCCACGACCGCAGCCGCCAGCATTTCCGTGCCGCAAAGCTGCTGCCGTTCGGCAAGAGCCACCACCGCCGGGACGATAACGGCACTGGAATGCATGATTGCCGCCGGATGCAGATCGTCAAAATCCATCGCATGGGCCAGCATTCCGTTCGCGAACGCGGCCTCCGTAGCCGTGCTCGCCGTGCCGGTTCCCCACAAAGACACAGGCCCCGGGACCGCTTGAGCGAGCTTGCCGCAGGCAGTTCCGATATCGAGCGCGGCAGCCGCCAGCGATATTCCGATCGTATCCTTGATGCAGAGTATGGCCCGTTTCCTCGCATGCGGCGGAATCTCCGCTGCGGGGAGTTCGAGCCACCGCTCGACGAGCATTTGGGAAACGGTTCCCGGGCCGGATACAGATCTCATCGATTACTCCCGATGAAATATGGGCGACGACAGGCACAGCACCTTCTGGCACGCTTGATGTCAATTGATAGCCGACAATCGACAAATTTGCAACCGACATGCGGGCTCAGTGCGTCGTCCATCTCGTTACCGCCGCGCCAGGGAGAAGACCTGCCCCGTCGGCCCTGCGCCCGGATAGCCGGCAAGCAGGAGGGCGAGCGGAACGACGTCTTCCGGTTTCTTCACCCATTCGTTTGGGTTCTTGAACGGAGAATCCACCTTGCCGGCCGCCGCCAGCAGTGCCTGCTCCGTTTCCGTGGGCCCGGGAATGAACTCATTCACCGATATGTTGAACGCCGCCAACTCTAGGGCGGCTGTGCGCGCAACAAGTCGTGCGCCGGCTTTCCCGACACAATAGTTGGAATGATCCGCCTGAGGATAATGGCCCATTGCCGAGCCGGTCAGAATAATACGCCCACCCTTGGATCGGATCATCAACGGCGCAACGGCGCGAATACCGTAGAACACGGAATGCAGGTTCGTTTCTATGCCTCTGGACCACAGGCTGACATCCGAATCCACAATGGAGGATTGGTACACGTCACCACCGGCATTGAGGAATGCGATGTGGAGTTCGCCAAACTCGCTTTCGATCTTCTCAACTGCCGAAGCAATATCGTCGGGACACGTGGCATCGCCGGCATGTGCGATTGCCGTGCCGCCTGCAGCATTGATCTGCGTGGCGACAGCTTCCACATCGGCTCCGGTTCTGGCGAAGCACAGCACTTTCACGCCATTCGCCGCCAGCGCCCCGGAGATCGCCGCACCAATACCCTTGCTCGCGCCAGTTACGATCGCAACCGTTCCTGAAAGTCTGTTCCGACAGGTTTCAAGCAAATTCATCACCCCAACCGGACATCCGGCCTGTTTCGGCGCCATGATGCCGTACGGCAAAAGCCGAACGACGATAAGCTCGCCCTCGAATGCCGACAATAACCATATACCAAAGTTAGTAGTAGTCAATACTGCTACTTTTAAAACCTGGAAATGACAGCCCCCCCGGGCAGATGCCGTTCAAGGCCGTATCGACATTCGGGTTTCGACCCCCGGGGGAGGAACTTGCCGAACGGCAAGCCCGAACGCAGGCGGACGGCGCGCGTTGGATTTGGGTTCCGAGCGGGAGAAGAGCGCAAGGAAACCTGGCCCGCTTTCGAGCATTTTCGACGGTAAGGCCCGGCCCATCGGGTGGGCACCCGGCGAAAGGTCCGGTGGCGTTTCGCCAACCGAACACCCGAAGAGCAAGGGCCGAAGCCCGCCGCGCCTCTTCGGGACAAGGGCGAGATCGCCCGTCTCGGCGTCGCGAAACCTCGGAAGGGGCCAGCCCATCCATCGATCCGCTCCTGGAACTGAACGGTTTTACCTCATACGGCACTCCAAATCCCGAATGTCGAGAAAAGCCCCGGGTTGAAGCCTCGTCTTTCAACAATCATCACATTGGAACACAGCGCCGATCAACCATCAGGCCTATCAATCATCAGAAGGTCCGCTCCCGCTCGCCTATGTCGACCAGGCATGCGAAGCTCATCTTTGCCGCTTCATTCCCGTCTTTCCCCTCCCCTGAGCCCTCCGCTGGCGTCCCGCAGCCAAGCCGTGCCCCCACTTGCGGAGTATCCTTCTTACGCTTCCCGCCGCCTCCCCGATTTAGTCGCACCATACCAACCGCCGCAGCCCCGGCACACGGATGTCGCGTCCCAAACAGTTACATGCGGATCAAAGCCCCGCCTGCTTCTTCGCCATGCCTGCTCGAAGGACCTGCAATCGACGGATGGAATCATCTGGACACGCGTGTCACCGGCTGCCGGCACGCCGGGTAAAGCGCCTTGCAGCCCAACGCCTCCGCGCCGAAAACGATACGATCAGGCATCCATTTCGGAACCCGCAGCCCTGCGCGAATTGTTCGAGACGGGCGCGAATGTACCGACGCCCGCGTGTAAAGACGGGATAGGCTACGCTCCCAGCCGGACAAGATGCGAACCATTGACAATTGTGTCGACAATCGGCAAACTTGCTTGTAACCGCTAGGGAGGTAGCGGCGACAGCCAAGGAGGTAGCGAAAATGTCATTTCTTTCGAAGTTCCAGAATGCCGGGGGCCGCGTCTGCGCCGCAGCTCTCCTGAGCGCCACATGCATCATCGGCTCTCCCGCCCAGGGCCTGGCGGACGATCAGATCATATTCCAGGCGGGGAATGCCAAAGGAACCTGGTATCGCGGCTTGAGTGCTCTTAGTGAATGCGTCCGCACCGGTACCGACTTCAATGCCACCGTCCTGCCCTCGCAGGGCGGCCTTGAGGCCCATATGCGCCTGCAGGAGAAAGGTGACATCGGTTTTCAGTTCCAGAGTGACCTGTATCCGGCGTGGTTTGGCAAGGGCGCCTACGAGGGACGGCAGATGCAGAACCTGCGTGCCATAGGCGTCGCTGAATCGCCGAATTACCTACAGTTTGTGGTCAGCAAGGATGCAGACATCGACTCTCTCGCCGATATTGAAGGCAAGCGCTTTTCCCCGGGGCCGCTGGCCGGAACGACCGTTGCCATGGTGATGGATCTGCTTTCGCGTGAAAAAATCTCGGAGAAATTCGACCGGGTAAATCTCACGCATTCCGATATGATGAACTACATCAAGGACGGAAAAATCGACGGCTTCGTGCTTACCAGCAGCCTGCCAAGTCCGGCCCTGACCGAAGTTTCCCTCAGTGGCGATGTCAAGCTTCTGGATATTGGCGAGGATGTCGAGCGCACGGGCTTCCTTGAGGATTATCCTTTTCTAAGCTTGGCCAACGTACCGGCCGGCACCTACCCGAACATTGATGCCGACGTAAAGACACTCAGCCTTTCGGCACTTTTGGTCGCCAACAAGAACCTACCGGACGAAACGGTCTATGAGATCACGAAGGTCCTCTACAGCGACAAGTGCGTGCAACAGGCGATCGGAAGCCATCCGGGCTTGAAACGCATGGGCGAAAAGAATCCGCTGGAAGGCGTTATTATTCCGCTTCATCCGGGTGCAAAGCGCTACTGGGAAGAGATCGGCCTGGCAACGGACGGCGTGCCGACAATCGAAACCATGCAGTGAACCATTGGTTTGCCCGACGAAATCATGACGAATTCAACACCCGGCCGACGCGTATTCGGCCGGGTCAGGGGCATTCGCTCAAAGTCGCCGTAGAACGCTATTTGTGGAAGAAGCCCAATGTCTGGCTCAGAGAAAAAGGCTGCGATCAAGCAGTATGAAAAAGAAGCCGGCGATGCCGAGCCCTCCCAAAAAGGGCCGTCCTTTCTCAATGGAATAGCAAAGCTGGTGTGCGTCGTATTTGCCGCGTTGTATTGGTATTTCGCTGGCTGGGGATATTTCAGTCCGGAAAGCTACCTGACGACATACCTTGGACTCACCTTCGTTCTCATTTTCTTTTACTACCCTCTAAAAAGTGACCAGGCTTGGGGAAAGATTGTCGACTTCTCGATGATCGTCCTGACGATTCTTGCCTGCACGCATTATTCCCTGGCTTACGAAGACCGTTTTGTCGAACGCTGGGGCGTTGCGGACCAGAGCGACATCGTATTCGGAATCGGAATGATCGTGGTCAGCATCGAAGCGTGCAGGCGCGTCGTCGGGCTGCACATACCCATAATTTGCGTCGCCCTCGGGCTCTATTCGGTTTTGGGAAATGAACTGCCGGGGGCGATATCCCATCCTGGAATCACCCCTTATGATCTGGTCACCTGGCTTTATTCGTCCGAGTCGATATTCGGATCGATCACGCAGGTTTTCGCCGGCTACATTTTTCTTTTCGTGGTCTTTGGAACGCTTGTCCAGTCGACAGGCGGCAGGCACCTATTCCTCGAACTGCCTCTTTCCTTGATCGGTCGCATGACGGGCGGCTCCGCCAAGGTTTCCATCGTGGCGAGCGCGCTTTTCGGCACGATTTCCGGCAGCGCCACCGGCAACGTCGTATCGACGGGACTGCTCACAATCCCGCTGATGATTCGAAACGGCTTCGCGCGACATGTGTCGGCGGCGGTCGAGGCAACGGCATCGAGCGTCGGCATCGTCATGCCGCCGCTGATGGGCGCCGCAATCTTCATAATGGCTGACATCACGCAGACCCCCTATTGGGAGATCGTGAAAATTTCAGTAGTACCCGCCATTGTTTTCTGCCTCTCGATCATGTTTATCGTCGATGGTTATGCAAGAAGACACGGTATTTCCGGGGTGACTACGGAGTATATTGGAAATCCCAAGGAAATAATAAAAAAATACGGGCTTTTTATTTTCCCAATACTTATTATTGTATTCCTCATGATGGCCGGAAGAAGCCCGGACAATGCTGTTTTCTGGGCGATTCCTTCCGTTATCGCCGTGAGCCTTATCCTGCAACCCAGGGGGCTCTCAATATCGGACTGGATGGGAATCATCGAGAAGGGCGTCAAGGCGTCGCTCACAATTGGCGCCCTGGCCGGCTGTCTCGGCATCATAATCGGACTGGTGACAAAGACCGGCCTCGCGACCAAGCTCTCTTATCTGGTCGTCGACCTTTCGATGGGCGAACTGCTGATCGGGATTCTTCTCACCGCGGTCGCCACAACTGTACTTGGACTCGGCGTTTCATCCGTGACCGCGGACTATTTCCTGCTTTCCATTCTGATCGCACCGGCGCTCACTCAACTTGGAGCACCGGTTCTGGCCGCGCATCTGCTGATCATATGGTACACCCAGACATCAAACATCACGCCACCCGTTTGCGTATCGACATTTGCCGCGGCCGCAATCGCCGACGCCGATCCGTGGCGATCGGGCTGGATGGCGTTTCGAATGGGGCTTTTCCTGTATATCGTTCCTGTCATGTTCATCTACGGTGACCTGCTGAATGTGGCAGAACCGATCCTGCTCGCAAAATCTGCCCTCCTGACCCTTTTGTCGATGTTTGCATTTGCATCAACCATCACGGGCTACATGTTTGGCGTCCTGAACAAGTATGAGCGGGCAATTATGCTGGCTCCAACGGCATTATTCCTGATTCCAAATATATACTTTAATATATTTGGCATAATAGTCATGATTTCAGTTATCCTTTTCGGGATTTTATTTAGGAAAGATTCCCGCGCGCAATTTCGGCGCGCGCAATAAAGTGAATGTACGAGGTGTAAACATGAAGAATAACCAGGCAGAGGAAGCCCTCTGCTATATCGACGGCTCCTGGCGCAAAACGGAAAGGCCCGGGCAAGTAACCAGTCCTTACTCCGGCGAGATTGTCACGAAGGTCTTCCAGGCCGAATTGTCGGACGTCAAGGAAGCGATTTGCTCTGCCGTCAACGCCAAGGAAAGGGTGGCAGCGCTCGCCGGCTTTGAAAGGGCTTCCATCCTGCGGCGCGCCGCGGCTCTGCTGCGCGAGAGCTCGGCGGAGATAGCGTGGACGCTGGCCTCGGAGACCGGCAAAACGATCCGGGACTGCGATCAGGAGCTGGTGCGCGCCGCCGAGGTGCTTGACCTCTGTGCCGAGGAAGCTGTTCGCATCGAGGGACGGCATGTCCCGCTGGATGCGAGTAAGGTCGGCGCGGAAAGGGTCGCCATTGGCCTGCGTTTTCCGGTCGGCGTGGTTGCCGCCATCATACCGTTCAACGCGCCGGTGAACCTAACCTGCCACAAGGTGGGCCCGTCATTTGCGGCCGGGAACACGACAATCATCAAGTCGCCGCCGCAGGCGCCGCGAACGTCGCAGCTGATTGTCGAGGTTCTTGCCAAAGCGGGCTTTCCGAAAGGATCGATCGCGCTGCTTCACGGCGATGGCTCGGTCGGAGAGGCACTGGTAACCGATGCAGCGGTGGATTTCATTTCCTTTACCGGTTCGCCGCGTACGGGAGTCGCGATCAAGGCAGTCACCGGATTGCGGGGCTGCATTTTGGAACTGGGGGGCGTGGGACCCACGATCGTTCACAGCGACGCGGATCTGGATCTCGCGGCGCAGATGTGCACGCAGGCCGGCTTTCGCTTGGCTGGTCAGAGCTGTGCATCCGTTCAGAACCTCTTTGTCCATGAGAGCCGGGCCGACGACTTCACCAATCGCATACTTGCGCTGGTCGGGAAGCTGCGAACGGGCGACCCCTTGTCGCGCGACACCGATATAGGGCCGGTGATCAATTCGCAGGCGGCTGAACGGATTGTGAGTTGGGTACAGGAAGCCAGGGATGCCGGCGCGGAAATTCTTTGCGGCGGTACGCGCGAGGGCAACATTGTGGAGCCGACGCTTGTTTCCAGAGCCACCGAAGGGATGAAGGTGGTTTGCGAGGAGGTGTTCGGTCCGGTTATCGTCATCCGGCCGTATGAGGCGCTCGAGGACGTCTATCGATGGATCCAGGCGTCCAATCTCGGATTGAACTGCGGTCTGTTCACGAAAGCTCATGCCGTTGCGCTTGAGGCCGTGAGGCAGTTGCCTTGCGCCTCCGTCGTCGTCAATGGCACATGCACGTTCAGGCCCGATCAGATCCCGTACGGTGGATTGCGCGGCAGCGGATATGGGCGTGAAAGCCCGCACGATTCGATCCGCGCGATGACTCAGGAGAGGTTCCTGGTTCTGTAGCGGCCTGCTTTCCGGAAACAGCCCGCATGAACAGGGTCGGTGCGAGAAGCTCCGCTACCGACCTTGACCACCGGCCTTGACCACGGAGCCGTTGTTCCCCCGCTCGCCCTCTGCACCGGCGGGACGACGGTCCGCCGCGTCTACTCGGTTGTCCCGAGCCTGCGGGCGAGCCTGGCGGTTGCGGAAAACAGGTAAGGTGCAGATGGCAGGATCAGGAACAGCCTGATCACATGAAAGCCGGTTACGATAACCACCCCCTCGTTCAGGATCTTGGCTGTCATGACCATTTCGGTCAGGCTTCCGGGCGCGCTGGCGAGGATCATCGTGGGAAGGGGAATGCCCCACAATTCGCTCACCGTCAGCGCGACCAGGCCGCACATGGCAATCAGCACCATTGTCGAAACAATCGCGGCAAGCGCAAATGTCCTGAACTTGACGAGCGTATCGCCGTCAAATACCGAGCCCAACCAAACACCCATCATGACCTGTGCGCCGGCGACAACCCAGAAGGGCGGGGCAGCGATCGGTAGCGACGCGACGGATGCCACGCCGCAGAACGCCAACGGGCCTAGAAAGAAGGGCGTGGAGATACGGGCTTTCACGAATGTGAGCGCGCCTACCGAAGCGATCGCCAGAAGCAACAGCACGTCGGTGACGCCACCCTGGCCCGCCGTTGCGGCCGAATATCCTGCCTGACCGCTCATCCCGGCAAAGCTGAAAAGCAGCGGTGGGATAAACACGACGATGAGCATGATCCGCAGCGTCTGGGCAAAGGCCACCGGCGCCGGGTGTACGCCATATTTCTGCGCGAGCGATGACATCTCTACAGGCCCGCCGGGCACGCTGGACAGGCTGGCGGTTACAACGTCGATACGTGTCAGCTTCACCAGGATCCCCGCCGCGCAGAACCCGGCGACAACGGTCAGAAGCGTGACGATGACCATCGGCACGAGGAAGCCGGCAAGCATGAGGAGATGGTCCAATGTTATATTCAATCCGACAGCCGACGAGATGAGAAGCTGGCTCGCCGACCGGGTCGCAACCGGTATTCTTGTTCCGGTTTGGTATAAAATATTCCAAAACATCGTGCAGAACAGCGGCCCGAGAAGGAACGGCATTGGGAATCTGATGGAATTCAACAGATACCCGATGCCCACGCCCCATATATAAATACAAAGTATCTCGGCAATACGTACCACGATGCCTCGCAATCTTCGCATTTTCTCCCTCAGGCGTTGCATTCATGCCGGAGGGGAAATTACCAATGGTATATCCTGGGGATACCGCGGCAACCGACAAGGACAAGACGGGTGTCGCTGAAACGACACCTCATGCGATCGCATGACCTCTTGACAGTATGTCGACAATCGGCAAAAAACAAGGGCGCGGGAAATTTGAAAAGCGAACTGCTTTCCGCTCCGCATCATGTGCGCGGTTTGCCTGTTTTTCACCTGAACGCTTTCAACCGGTCAGCGGTTCCATCGGGATAGGAGTCGAAAATGAGTAGTTTGTCCGAAGAATTGACGGTGTTGGACAAGAATACGGTTTTTCATCCCCAAACAAATCCGCGAACGCATATGCTGACTGGCCCAAGTCTGGTGGACAGCACAGACGGTATCTACGCCTACGACCTGGACGGTAACGAGTTCCTCGATAGCGGCGCCGGATTGTGGTGTAATTCGCTGGGCGGAAAAAACGAGAGAATTGCGAAGGCCGCCTTCAATGCCCTGAACAGGATGCCATACGTTTCATTGTTCAGGCACCAGTCGCATGAAGCTGCAATTCGGTTGTCATCGAAGCTCCTGGAGATCGCACCGTCAAAATTCTCGAAGGTGATGCTTCAGTCGTCGGGCTCCGAGGCGAACGACACGGCCGTGAAACTCGTCTGGTACTACTGGAACGCCAAAGGCCAACCGCAAAGAAGGAAGATCATCAGCCGGCAGGGCAGCTATCACGGCTCGACATGCGTGGCGATCAGCATGACCGGCAATTCCCAGTATCATGCCGGCTTTGGCCTGCCTTTCGAGGGGTTTCTTCATCTTTCCAGCCCCAACTTCTACAAGTACGGCCGCAAGGGCGAGTCCGAGGAAGCCTACGTTGACAGGCTCGTTGCGGAACTCGAGGCGCTGATCGAGAAAGAAGGGGCCGATACGATCGCTGCGTTCTGGGCCGATCCGGTTCAGGGAAATGCCGGTGCGGTGGCTCCGCCTGGGGGCTATTTCGAGCGGATTCAGAAGGTTCTGGATCAGCATGGAATCCTGTTCGTCTCCGACGAGGTCATCTGCGGTTTCGGCCGGACTGGCAATATGTGGGGCAGTCAGACCTTCAATATGAGGCCCGACATCCTGACCTGCGCAAAGGGCCTATCGGCGGGAATGCTTCCGATTTCGGCGGTGATGATCAGCGAGAGGGTGTTCGAGCCCGTCGCGGAGCAGAGCGACAAGTTCGGCGCATTCGTGCACGGTTACACCTATGGTGGCCACCCCGTTTCATCGGCAGTCGCTTTGGAGGTCCTGAACATCTACGAGGAGATCGACATTGTCGGTCACGTCAAGAAGATGGAGCGTCATTTCCTGGCGGGAATGGAGAAGATGAAGGAACTGCCGATCGTTGGCGACGCTAGCGGCGTCGGCCTGATCGGCGGCATTGAGCTGGAGCACCGCAACGGGGAAGGGTTCAGCCCCGATTTCCGGATCAGCGAGCGTATCATCGAAGAAGGCATGAAGAACGGAATCATCCTTCGCGCCGTCGGCAATCGCATTGCCCTGTCGCCGCCGCTGATTATCTCGTCCGAAGAAATTGAAATAATGTTTGAAAGAATAAGAAGTGTAATATTGGAAATTGATAACTTATCAAAATAAGGAAAATTCCAAATAACAAACATTGAAAGTTATTAAAATGTCAAAACAAGTAATAATACTTCAGGAAAACGACAATGTAGCCACAGCCATGGCTGTCATTCGCAAAGGAGAGGAGATTATCAAGTCTCCTTCATCGGTAATGACCTTGGAAGATATTCCCTTTGGCCACAAGATCGCGATCCAGCCGATCAAGAAGGGGGCGAAAGTCATCAAATACGGCGAGCCCATCGGGATTGCAAAGAACGATATCGCAATCGGCGCATGCGTGCATGTCCACAATCTGGAAAGTGAACGCGGACGCGGAGACAAAGGGGCCAAGTGACAATGGGTGAGTTGAGTTTCTGGGGTTATCGCCGAAGCAACGGAACATTCGGCGTCCGCAACCATGTGGTCATCCTGGCCGTCATGGACAATGTCAACGGCATTGTCAGACATCTCGCCCAGCTCGTTTCGCCGAGTCTGCCGGTCACCGTCTGGTATGGGCGCGGTCAGTTCGGCGAGGACGATGTCCTGTTTCGCCGGACACAGATCGGACTGGCAACAAACCCCAATGTTTCGTCGGTTCTCGTGGTGAGCCTTGAAAAGGTGTCCGCCGAAAAGGTGGCTCAGGGCATTGCCGAGAAGGGCATTCCCGTCGAGCATCTGTCCGTTCAGGACATTGGTGGTACTGTCGAGGCGATCGCCACCGGCATGCGCAAGCTCATCCCGATGGTTCTCAGGGCAAGTTCCGAACAGCGCAGCGAGATAGGCCTCTCCGAACTGGTTCTCGGGGTGGAATGCGGCGGTACCGACACGAGTTCGGGGATCGCCTCCAATCCGGCCCTGGGTTATGTAGCCGATCGGGTCGTCGACTCTGGTGGCACGGTATATCTTTCCGAGACGTCTGAATGGATGGGCGCCGAACAGGTGTTGGCCAAGCGGGCCAAGGACGGCGATGTGGCCGAGAGCATTTGGGCAGCAGTCAAGCGCGTCGAGGACAGCGCCTATGAGCGCGGAGTGGATATACGCGGCGCAAATCCGGTACCCGACAATATCCGGGGCGGAATCACGACAATCGAGGAGAAATCGCTCGGCGCGATCATAAAGGGCGGAACCCGCGAGATTCAGGGGGTGCGGGATTATGCCGATCCCGCTCCGGGCAAGGGATTGTACCTGATGGACACAGCGGCTCCCGCTGCGGAATCGATGACCGGCCTGGCGGCCGCCGGTGCGCAATTAATCCTCTTCTCCACCGGGCAGATGAACATCATGGGCAATCCGATCGCCCCGACGATCAAGGTAACCGGCAACCCCCTTACGGCCGAACGACTGAGGGACAATGTTGATGTCGATGTGTCCGCCATGCTGGGGGGCGAGAGCCTCGAGCAGGCGGGAGGTCGTCTTCTCGACCAGGCTGTCAGCGTGTGCAGCGGAGGTCTGACCCGCAGCGAAATCCTTGGCGACGTGGATATCGCCATCAGCCGGATAGAGCCTACGGTCTGACGAAAAGACGACGCGCGGAGCGCGTCGTCGGATTAGGGTCCGTACTCGTTACATTGACTGCAATGGCGTTCGAGATGACGAGCGATGCGAGGAAAATCCCGACGAGCGGGGCCAATCCCGGTCGAGGGCTTTGACGCGGCAGGTCGACGTCAGCTCGACCGTCCTTCGGATCGGGCGGATTCGCACGGGCTACCTTGGTGGATTGTCAGCGACGAAGGGCCCCGCAGACTGGCGACTTTCCGACAGGATAGTTCATGCAGGACATAGCGGTCTTCCTCTTCGACCACGTCTCTTGCCGACTGCAAACGTCAGCGAAATACGGCGACAGGCATGTTTCCGCGGGTCATCCTACCACTTCAGTCGCTCCATCAGCGAGCGAACGTCATCTAGCCTTTCCAGATCACCGACGATCTCGATTACCGGTCGACACGAAGCTGGCGGTCGACCTGCAAGCCCAGCGGCAGTTTCCATTTTTGCCGCGATGTCGTCGAAAGTCTGAGGAAGCTGCGGACTGCCCTTTCCGTAATCGGCACGGGTCCAAATAGTCTCGCCGGTGGTGAGTTCGACATCTATCAACGCGGTCGTCAGACTCGCATCGATTTCGCGCGCCTTCTCTTGGGAAAAGGTATTGTATCTGACCTTTCCCATCATCTGCCGGACGTCCGGCCGACGAACGAACTCGTCTGAGAAATGACTGGCATCAAGGGTTCCGGCGACAACCGGAGCGGCCACACAGAATTCCAGGCTGAATCTGGCTTCAAGGGCCGATTCAGGACTGTGCTGCAACAGCGTATTGTAAACGCTCTGGGAGGTCTCGATCCTTATTTCCTTGACCGATCCGGCCTGCAGGTCGGCCTGTTCCACAAGCTCCAGCATTTTCGTGATGGCGGCATGCGAGAGACCTCCGGAGGGCCAGGGCTTGAGATTGAACCCACGGTCGACGATAGACCATGGATTGCCCAGACGGCCATCGAAACGGTCGAGACTTCCCGTGCCGCCAAGTGCCCGGAAAAATCCGCGTTTGGCCTCCAGAATATTGGCGGCGGCGGTGAGGCCGCGCTGGCAGAGCTCGACGGAGAGCAATCCACATTCGGCCGCGCGGCCCGCATGGTAGGATTTCATGTGGGTTCCGAAGTTCTCGCGCAATCCGCCAGAATGGCTGGCAGCAATTCCAAGAGACGTGAGCACCTGCTCGCGCGAGAGGCCGCAAATCTTGGCGACGCCTGCCGCGGCCCCGATAGGACCACAGGTGCCGAGAGAATGCAGGCCTTCGAGAACGTGCGATGGATCGGTGGCGTCGAAGATCTTGCACCCCACTTCGATTCCCGCGAGATAAGCCACCAGAAGCTCCCTTCCGCTGATGCGGGAGGTTTCGGCGGAGGCAAGGATGGCAGGAAGGACGGCAGCCGTGGAATGGAATCCGAGATGGCGGTCGTCGGCGGCGTGATAGACGTCGTCCCAATCGTCGGCGTGCATCGAGGTTCCGTTGCAAAGAGCAGCGAAGCGGGGCGGAATCTTGAGCTTGCTGCCGATCACCGTGCCTTGGGGGCCGCTCGAGGAAAAGCCGCTGGCATAATCGCGGACAATGCCGCTTCCTGGACGTACGGACCCGGCAACGGCAACGGCTAAGCCATCGAGAATGGACAGCTTGGCTCTTTGAACCAGATCCGAACCGAGATCCTCGTAGTTCAGGCCGGTTATGAAATCCGCAACCTGTCGGGTAATCTCTGCCTTCGCATGGCGAAAGCTACGCATGATTTTCAACCTCCAAAAACACAGTCTGCGGCCCGACGGTGGTCTATCATCGCAAAAGGTGATCTCCGACCGTCTCGTCGGGCCTTGGATCTGCCGGTGGTTTTTCCGTTTCCGACATTTGCACTCGCGGCCGACGCGACCTGAACGCGATTATCGGAAACAAACCACTAGTCTTTCAGAACGTAGTCGGCCAGTTGCTCGAAGTCGGGCTCGAAGCCCAGCCCCGGCGCATCGGGAATCTTGACGACGTTGTTGACGGGTTCGGGCGGATTCTTGAAGGCGCGGCGGGCGACTTCCACCATACCCAGCGGGAATTCGGCCCACATCCCATTCATCATCGCCGCGATAAGGTGCATGTTGAATATGCCCCAGCCACCGCCATTGGCGACCGGCATGTTGAAGGCCTGGGCCATATGCGCCACTTTTCTCGCCTCGGTATAGCCGCCGTCATTGCAGACATTGGGCTGGATTATGTCGAGCGCGCGGCGCTCCATGAATTCGCGCATCCTCCAACGATGGCCTTCGGCCTGCCCCGCCGCGAGCGGGATTCGGGTATGCGTCTTGAGTTCGTGCAATGCCTCGGCGTCATTCTGATAGACCGGCTCTTCGAACCATGTGATCCGGCATTCCTCAACCTCGCGAACCAGCTGACGCGCCAGATTGGGTGTGAACTTCTGGTTGGCATCGATCATGAGGTCGACATCGTCCCCGATCGCTTCACGAACGGCGCGAACCCGGCGGACATTCTCACGCCAGCCAAGTTCCGCCGGAACGACCATCTTGAGCCGCTGAGTACCGAGTTTCGCCTGGGCGCGGGCCGCCTCGACCAGTTGATCGAAATCGTACTGGGGAAAGCCGAAAGTAACATAAGCGTTTGCGAAGTCCTTGTGCCCACCGAGCAACGAGGCGATGGATCTGTTCTCGGCACGCCCCCTGAGATCCCAGCATGCGATGTCGAGTGCCGAAATGGCCGAGAAAATCACGCCGGTAACCGACCGGGGGTTGAGCTTCCACCAGATGCGGTCGTGAATCGCTTCCGTGTCATAGGGATCCATCCCCTTGATGGTATCGAGAATGTCATGTTCCAAGGCAACTTTTGTTGACCTTCCCAAGATTAAGCCATCGGCCATCCCATATCCGACCTGCCCATCGTCAGTATCAATCCGGCATATGACTATGACGCGATAGTCGATTTCATTTTTTGTATAGGGAATAGGAATCTCAAATCTATATATATCAGCTTTAATATTTTCTATTCGCATCATGAAACCTTCCGTACTCACTCCCGTCATTGGGACTTGACATATTGCCGACAATCGGCAAAATGTCAAGTCGATACCGTTGCGATCATATCGATCCAAATGCCATGCTGAAGGTTTGGAAAGTTTCCCGGCTGCAAGCGACCGGTTTCGTCTCCGGGATGGAGTGCGAATCGCCGACTTGATTGGGATGCGATCGATCCGGCTCGCCCCGGTTGCGGATATTGCAATCCGGGCTGAATTGGGCGATGTCTATGCCGACAATCGGCATTGGAGTGAATATAATGGAAACTATCGATCGTAACATCGAAAATGAACCGCAGTCTCATCTGACCCTTATACGTGAGCGTTCATTGACAGATGTAATTCGGGAGGAGATCGAGCGACTCATCTTCTCAAACAAGTTGAACGCCGGCGATAAGATCAACGAAAAAGCATTGGCGGAAAGGTATTCGGTTAGTCGCGCGCCGATTAGGGAAGCATCGCGCGCGCTTGAGCAGGCAGGTCTCGTCGAGATCATCAATAATCGAGGCGTTTTTGTAAGGCGCGTTAACCTCGGCCAGGTCATCGAGATCTTCAACATTCGAGCGGCGCTCGGGCGTCTTGCGGCGTACGAAGCCGCGCGGCGAATCAGCGAAAGTGAGATCTCCGCTCTCCAGGACCTCGTTGCGGAACTGCAGGAGGTTGCCGATGAGGAGGATGCCGAAGCTTATCTGAAACTTAATCTGCAACTGCACCAAAAGATCTTCGACATCAGCGGCAACAAGAAGCTGGCCAAGCTGGATACCGATCTGGGGAAGGAATTGCGCCTGTTCCGTTTGCGCGGACTGCGGTCCGGCGGTGGAATCAAGGTCTCCAATAGTGAGCACCATGATGTGCTCAACGCCATCTGCTCCAGGGACGCAGAGACGGCCGGGCGACTGTTTGAAAACCACATCGTGCGCGGAAGGGACAGGTTCCTTGCCTCGATCGAGAGCAACGATGTGAAATAGCGATATGCATGGAGCGAGAAATGGTAAAAATCATTGATATTAAATGCTATTTAGTACACGCAAGATGGCGGAAGAACCTTCTGTTTATTAAAGTCGAGACTGACGAAGGTATTTCAGGTTGGGGTGAATCCTACACGCAATATGATCGGGACCAAACGTTCGCCTCGCATGTTGAAGAGTTGAAGCGGTATCTTGTCGGTCGGAATCCCTTCCGTATCAAGGAATTCACGCAGATCGCCTTTGACGAATACGCACAGCGCCGCGGCTCGCTCGAATTCTACTCCGCACTGAGCGGTATTGAGCAGGCGATGTGGGATGTGGTCGGAAAGATCACCGGCCAGCCAGTATACAACCTGCTTGGCGGTGCATGCCGAGAAAAGATTCGGATTTATGCCAATGGCTGGAGTTACGGGCTTTCCTCGCCGTCGGACTTTGCCAGGGCTGCCGAGAAGGTCGTTGCCCAAGGCTTCACGGCGCTGAAGTTTGACCCGATGCCGAAGCCTTGGCGCACCTTCGTGCCGAAGGAGCATATCGAAAGCGCCGCCAGCATTCTCAAGGAAATCCGCAGTGCGGTCGGCAAGGATGTCGATCTTCTGATCGACAATCACCGCCGGCTGGCGCCGATGCACGCGGTCGAGCTTGCCGATCGCTACCGTGAGCACGGCATCTTCTGGTTTGAGGAACCGTGCCCGCCACACAACATCGAAGCGATGAAGGAGGTTCGGGCGAAGGTCAATGTTCCGCTGGTCGTCGGCGAGGCCGTCTACACGAAATCGGAGTTTCGTCCGCTCCTGGAGGCAAGGGTGGCCGACATCCTGAATCCAGATGTCGCCAATGTTGGCGGCGTTCTGGAGCTGAAGGAGATTTCAGCCATGGCCGAGCCCCATTTCGTAGCGATCGCGCCGCACAACTACAATTCCACGACGCTGGCGCTCGCCGCTACGGTTCAGGCAGCGGCTACCATGCCGAACTTCCTGATTACGGAATATTTTCTCCCGTTCGAGCAGCTGGGTCGGGATCTGACGACCGAAAGCCTGACGGTGGAGAATGGCTATATCGTTCTTCCGGAGAAGCCCGGTCTCGGAATCTCCATGAACGAGGAAAAGATACTTGAATATGGGTATCGGCAGTATCCGCTGAGGACGCTTTCCAACGTCTACGAAAAGATACCTGCGTAAACCGTCTCCATTTCACAGAGGTAATAACGGGTGGTGCTATGAGCAAAGTGGGTGAACTGGAGCTTATCAGGGAATCACTTATATCTGTTGTTGGCGAGATGCGTGCGAATATTATCTATGCATCCTATTCGTCGATCATTTATGAGGGGCACGACTTCTCATGCGGTCTGCTGGACAAGCACGGGAACCTGATCGCGCAGTCGCTCGACGACAACCCCATCCATATTTTCTGCGTTCCCTTTTCCGCCAGGGCGGTGCTGGAGAAGTATAGGGATTCCATCAGCGAAGGCGATGTGTTCCTGCACAACGATCCCTATAGCGGCGGAACACATCTCAATGACATCCTGATGCTCACCCCGGTGTTTTTCGAAGGCGAGTTGTCGCTCTTCGTCGCCATCCGATGCCATTGGGGAGATGTCGGCGGCATGCTGCCCGGCAGCCTGTCGGGGCGGGCAACCGAGATTTTCCAGGAGGGAATTAGAATTGCGCCCATCCGGATTTGCAGCAAGGGCGTCATGAACGAGGAAATCCTCCAGCTTCTATTCAACAACATGCGTACCGAATCCGAGCGGAAGGGCGACTTCAACACGATGCTCGGCGCGAGCCGAAAGGCTGAGGAGCACACAAAGAGGCTGTTGGCCCGTTTCGGTCTCAGGACGATGCTCGACGGCACCCAGACGCTGATCGAGCGTTCCGAGCAGGTTATGCGCGACAAGATCGCCGCTTGCCCCAACAAGGGAAAGTTCTACGCCGAGGGCTACGTCGAAAGCAACGGGCATGTGGCCGAGCCGCTGATTGCAAAACTCTGCCTGGAGATAACCGATAACAGCATCATCGTGGATTTCTGGGAAGCCTCTCCACAAACCGATGGTCCGACCAATGTCGGGCCCGCAATGGCCATTAATTCCAGCGGAACCATCATCAAGGCCTTTCTGGATCCCCACAGCCCGATGAACCATGGCACATTCAAGCCGATCGAAGTCCGCGCGCCCCGAGGTACGTTCATCAATGCGGTACCGCCGGTGCCCTGTGGTGGGTCCGTGGAAGTGAAGGCCATGTTGGATGCGCTGGTCGCGTTTGCCATGGGACAGGCGATGCCGGACAAGAAAGTGGGAGACCTCAAGGGCGGCGGCAACCACATCTACATTTCGGGTCCGCAATCCAAGAGCAACGAGACCTTCCTCTACTACGAATATCCTGCTGGCGGCACAGGGGCGACCAATTCCAACGATGGCAACAATGCCTGTCGCGCCTATACCGAGGGAGATTTCAATTCGATCCAATCCGTGGAGGTGATCGAAAGCATGTTCCCGTTGCGTGTCGAGTGCAACGAGATTCGTGAGGGATGCTGCGGTGATGGAGAATATCGTAGCGGCTTCGGTCTGAGACGCGACCTGCGCATTCTCTGCGAGGACGCCAAGCTTTCCGTCCTGTCCGACAAGAATGTCATTCCACCCTATGGGGTGGCCGGCGGGAAAAGCGGCTATCCCAATGCATTCACCGTTTTGCGGGACGGCGAGACCGTCACCACTTCGCCGGTGCCCGGGAAAGTGTCGGGTTTTGCCCTGAAGGCAAATGATGTGGTGCGGATCGAGACCGCCGGTGGCGGCGGGTTCGGCGATCCGCTGGATCGCGACTATGCCCTGATCGAGAAGGATTGCGAGAGAGGATACCTCTCCCGCGAGCAGGCAAAAGCCAGATACGGTGCCATTCTAACCAACGACGGTGTCGACCAGGAGGCGTCCGAAGCGCTTCGAAGAACAATTCGCGAAGCGCGAATGTTCGCGCCGCTTGCGGTTGTCGACGATCAGTACTCCGGCGTCCGGAAACGAATGTTCAGGTTCTCCGAACGGATGTTGGCCGGCAATTCGCTTAAGCCTGGCCAACTGATTGAACTGGTATCCGGTGATGGAATTCCAGTCAGAGGTTGGACTGCGATCAATCCGTCATGCGACGGCACGATCGGCGTCGATTCGGACATGCTGACCCTGTTTCACGGCGAAGCTGGGAGCCAGGTGGAGATTCGTGAAATTCGATATGGTGCGTAACAAGATGAACGAGAATCACTTGGAAAAGAAGAACATTATCGGTGTGGACGTCGGAGGAACCTTTACCGACGTGATCGGTTACGATCTTCAGGAGAAGACCTTCACTTTTGCCAAGGTACCGTCGACCCCGGGCAAGCAATGGGAAGGTGTATTGGGATCGATAGACATCCTCAAAGTCAATCCCGACGAGATCATTCGTTTCGCGCACGGGACAACGGTCGCCACCAATGTCCTGCTTGAGGGGGCCGGCGCCCATTGCGGCCTGGTGACGACCAAGGGGTTCCGCGACGCGTTGGAGATCGGCAAGACGAAGCGACTGGTCGGCGGTCTTTTCGACATGAAGTTCGTTCGCAACGAACCGCTTGTGGGCCGTACACATCGCTACGAGGTCGACGAACGGATGGGTGCCGACGGCGTGCCGCTGGTCGGTGTCGATCCGGACGCCGTTCGCGCGCTGGCATTGACGCTCAAGGAGAAGGGGTACGAGGCCGTCGCCGTCTGCCTCATCAACTCTCACGTCAATCCCAAGCACGAAGAGGAAATAGCGGAGATTCTTGAGAGCGTTCTCGGCGACGTGCCGGTAAGCGTGTCCTCGAGGCTGGTCCGCGAGCGCGGCGAGTTCGAGCGTATGTCGACCGCGGCGGTCAATGCCTACCTTACACCTGGCATGGTGTCTTATCTGGATCGTGTCGACAATGCGCTTACCGATCGTGGAATTGAGGCATCGGTCGATATCATGGGTTCCAACGGTGGTGCGATGTCGCTTGAACGGGCGCGCGGCTTTTCGGTAGGCACATTCCTGTCGGGACCTGTCGGTGGCGTTACGGCATCAGTCAAGCTGTGCGACCTCATCGGAATCCGGAACATCATCACCTTCGATATGGGTGGTACGAGTACGGATGTGTTGCTGGCAAGGGACCTCGAGCCGAGAATGTCATTCGACAACAGGCTGCACTCCTATCCGCTTCGGGTGCCGCAATTCGACATCCATACCATTGGTGCCGGCGGCGGCAGCCTCATCTACCTCAATAATGACAAGACAATTGCGGTGGGACCGCGGAGCGCCGGCGCTTTTCCGGGCCCGGCGTGCTACGGTAGAGGGGGCGAACTGCCCACCGTTTCGGATGCCAACCTCATACTCGGGCGGCTCTCGACCCGCAGGCCAATCGCAGGCGAGCTGAAATTATCGCGCGAGCGATCGGTGCGTGCGTTTGAGAAGATCATTGCAGAGATGGGTGGCGACACGTCCCAGATCACCGATTTGGCCTCGGCGGCTTTCGATATTTCGATCGCCAAGATGAGCGGAGCGGTTCGCGAGGTATCGGTCTATCGGGGCTTTGATCCGCGGGACTTCGCGCTTGTCGCGTTTGGCGGCGCCGGCGCGATGCATGCGCTGTTTGTCGCAGATGAACTCGGCATCAATACCGTTGTCGTACCGCTGTTCCCCGGGCATTTCTCGGCTCTCGGCCAGATCATGGCAGAGTACCGGCGCGATTTTGTCCTGCCCTGGAACGGGCGTATTTCGGAGCAGACCATCGAAGACGCTCGCGACATTGCCGATCAGCTCATGCGGATGGGTAACGACTATCTCGGCAGTGAGTCGGTCCCCCAGGATTTTCGATCGATGTCCTTCAGCGTCGACGCGCGGTATGCGGGCCAGTCCTTTACGCTCCCTGTCGACTGGAATCCGTGGAAGGACGACTTTGGCGAACTGCGCGCAAAGTTCGCCAGGCGTCACGAAGAGACGTTCGGATATGCCGACGAGGACAACGACGTCGAGGTGACGGCAATGAGGATATCGGCACGTGGTTCGGATGAAGGCTCGAGGGATTTGGATCTCGTGGACATCGGAAAATCGAGATCGGAGGATGACAGCGACATGTTGCTGGAGAACCGTCAGGTCTGGTTCGGCGATGCTTGGCACGATTGCCCGGTGTATTTCCGCAACAAGCTGCCGTCTGGTCCCCATATCTCCGGTCCTGCTGTCATCGAGGAGTTTGGCGGTACGACTGTCGTCCCTCCTGGATGGGAAATAGAGGTCCACCTCTCGGGCGCGTTGCTGTGCCAGTCCAAGCGGACAGAATCGAGGAACAAGCTTGCAGCATAACCCGCGGAATTGAACCGGTCGGGAGGAACCTTTCCGGCAATGCGGCTATTGCGGCGCTTGCTTCCCGGTGACGTTCGAAACATCGCCTGAGTGTGGGTTCGACAGGATTTGGAGCATGGCGGCCACCGACCGTGTACGGTGGCGGTCGGGATGTATCAGCACCGAGAATACGCGCTTCATTTCCCCGATACGGAGAAGATGAACGCGACCGCTTGCAGATGCACCTTCCGCGGCACGCCGGGAAAGCACGCTGACATGGTTTCCAGCGGCGACCGCCGCAAGCGCCGCTTCGTTTGATGGCAGTTCCATGACGACGTTCAGGTCGGCAAGGGAGTAGCCGGCCCGTTCGAGGTATTTTGCGAATTCTGAACGAGTGCCGGAGCCGGGCTCTCTCAGTATCCAACTCTGCTTGGGGCAGGTGGTCAGGGCAACTCTGCTGTGCTTGGCCAGGGGATGGTGAGGCGCCACGACCATCACCAGTTCGTCATGCGCAACGATCTGGACTTCCAGACCCCGTTGAACGATCTCTCCCTCGATGAGGCCGATATCGGCCGAGCCTTCCGTCACCGCGCCGGCAACCTGCGCGGTGTTTCCGACCGTCAGGCAAAGCTCTATTCCCGGATTGGCGTCGTGCAATCTTACCAGTCTGGCCGGCAGCCAATAGCTCGCGACCGTCTGGCTGGCGTAAATGCGCAAACGTCCGCGCGTTTCCTGAGCAAGGTCCTCCAAAAAGAGCTCCGCAGTTTCGGCGCGGGACATCACGGCGTGGGCTTCCTTGAGAAATCGTTCGCCGGCATCGGTCAGCTTGATACGTCGTCCGACACGCTCGAAGAGCTTCACGCCATGCCGTTCCTGGAGAGCGGCGATGGAGGCGCTGACCGCAGATTGCGACAGGTTGAGCGCTATGGAGGCGCGAGTGACATGCCGCCTTTCCGCCACTGCCAGGAAGATACGGAGTTGCTCGAGTGTCATCGCAAATCAATCGTTAGAATCGATCATTTTCAGAAAAATTATCTAGTAGATCGATTAATTGAAAGCAATCATATCTTTGTCGGCGCACGGAGGCGTGGAATGCGGACAAAGCTGATCGAAAAGAGTTTGGCGGCAAGCCACTGTGCCGTGGATGGCGGCAACAGCAGATTCCTTCTTGCAGCGTCCCACCTCGCTCCGGGATTGGCGCTGACGATTGGAATCGCCTGTTTGGGGACCGCCTTTCAGCATCTATCCGGACTTGCGGCGCTCAGCCCTCTGGTCGTTTCCATGGTGCTCGGCATGGCATTTCGCAACACCGTCGGTCCGGTAGAGGCAATACGGCCCGGTGTTGCGTTCTCGCTGAAGAGAATCCTGCGCATCGGCGTTATTCTGCTGGGGTTCCAGTTAACGCTCACGCAGATCGTGTCGGTCGGAGGGAGAGGGATCGTATCCATTGTCGTGATACTGGTCGCGACCTTCGTCTTCACAAAATGGATCGGCAAGCTGCTCGGTGTGGACCGTAAGCTTGCGGAATTGATTGCGGCGGGAACCTCGGTCTGCGGCGCGTCCGCAGTCATTGCCACGAACACGGTGACGCGCGCGCGTGATGAGGACGTCGCCTATGCGATCGGCTGCGTTACGGTGTTTGGGTCGATATCCATGCTACTCGCGCCGCTCATAGGGACAGGTATCGGCATGGACGCGGATGCTTATGGTTTCTGGGTGGGAGCCAGCATTCATGAAGTCGCCCAGGTTGTCGCAGCCGCATTCCAGGGCGGCGACGCGGCAGGTCAGACAGGAACGATCGTCAAGCTCGGCAGAGTGATCTTGCTGGCTCCGTTGATTCTCGTTCTGGGCCTGATCGCGATGCAGACCCGCGCCGACCGAACCAATGCCGGCAAGGCGCCGGTTCCCTGGTTCGTGTTCGGTTTTCTAGCCGTGATTGTCCTGAACAGTTTTTTTGCTCTTCCGCCGGAGCTTCACGGCGCAGTGGCCGCGATCACCGGTTTTCTTCTAGCGGTCGCATTGTCGGCGATGGGGCTGGAAACCGACATCAGGCAATTGAGGGTCAAAGGTCTGAGGCCATTGGCATTGGGGGCTCTGGCATCGGTTCAGATCTCGGCGCTCAGCCTTGTTCTCGTGCTGCTTTGATCTGCGGTAACCCCGGCCAGCTTGTCGACGCCCCTATGGCGTCGAAAGCTCGAAAGGCGCCGCGGGGGATATTGGTCCCGTCCATTCGCAAGCCGTGAAATCTTTCAAATGAGCGGTCCGGAATTGACGCTTTGTTGCGCCGGCCGCTTTGGGATAGAGGAGAGGTTCCACACCATTTGATGGCGCATATCAGGCGACGAAACGCCTGTCGCGCAGATACGGACAATCAAAGAGATGAAAAGCTTCCGATGCTTGGGGCTCGCAGTGGCCATGTTCGCCGCTCCCGCCTATGCCGGGCCGCTTTCCGAAGAGCGGTTTGCGGCAATCACCGAGGAGGTCTTCGGGCCGATCGTCAGGGAGTTTGCCATTCCCGGTATCGCAATCGGGGTGAGCCTGAACGGAGAGCGACACTATTTTACCGAAGGCGTTGCCTCTCGTGCTCCCGCCGTCGCGGTGGACACCGACACGCTTTTCGAACTGGGCTCGGTCAGCAAGCTGTTCAACGTTACCTTGGCGGCGTTGGCCGACCGGCAAGGCATCTTGTCGCTCGATGAGAATGTCGCAGACGTCATGCCCGCACTGCGAGGCAGCGCTTTCGAGCGGATCACGCTCTACGACCTCGCCGCGCACGCCAATGGCGGCCTGCCGCTGCAGGTCCCCAACGTGATTACCAGCGATTCACAGCTCACGGATTGGCTGGCGGACTGGACCCCTGCGGCAGATCCCAAAACCGTCCGCTCCTATTCGAACATAAGTATCGGCCTTCTCGGCCGGATTGTGGGTCAATATTACGGCGGCGCATACGAAATTGCGTTGAACGACCGTCTTCTGCCCGAACTCGGCCTTGAAAGCACCTATATCTCCGTGCCCGGCGAGGCAATGCGGCACTACGCTTTCGGCTATTCGAGGTCCGACGACCGCGCGGTCCGCGTCAATCCCGGTATTCTCAGTGCGGAAGCCTACGGCGTGAAATCCTCGATCTCCGACATGGTGCGTTTCCTCGATGCGCATCTGGGGAATGTCGCGATTTCGCCGGACTTGGCGTCTGCCCTGAGGAAGACCCGTGAGGCCCGCTACGATACGGAACATTATGCCCAGGCGATGATCTGGGAGGAATACCGCTGGCCGGTGACGCCCGATCAGCTCGAAGCGGGCAACGGTGGCGAAATGATCACGAAGCCACACCCGCTTACCGCTCGCAACGGGCCTCTCAACGGCCCTGTTTTCCTGAACAAGACCGGCTCGACCAAAGGCTTCGGTGCCTACGTGGCGATGGTGCCGGATGAAAACATCGGCGTCGTGGTCCTCGCCAACCGGAATTATCCAAACATCGTCCGAGCGGTAACCACTCTTACGCTGATCAACCGGCTTCTTGCCGAAGCGTCGAAATGACCGGGACCCCGGGAGAGTGGCTCGCCTGACCGGCGTCATTTCAATTCCGCAATCGGAAATCGAGGCTTGGCTACAATGGTATTCGGGAACGCACAAACGAAGCATTGGTCGAAAATCGAGCTGCTGCACGAAACGGTCAGGAATCCCAACATTCATCTTCGCGGGACGCACAGCTACTACAGCGCGGCATGGACCGGCTCGTTCGAGGAAAGTGTCGTGCGCTACCATTACGGCGACGAATACAGCCTCAAGACATGGGAGCCGATGTGGCCCATCGACCAGCTCTACATCGGCGACTATGTATGCATCGGCGCGGAGGCTGTCATCCTGATGGGAGGAAACCATACCCATCGGACGGACTGGTTTAGTCTCTACCCTTTCCCCGAAGTCATCGGGGACGCCTATATCGGCAAGGGCGACACCAGAATCGGTGACGGCGCCTGGATCGGCATGCGGGCCATGATCATGCCGGGAATCACGATTGGCGAGGGCGCCGTTGTCGCTTCGGGGGCGATCGTAACCAGGGATGTCGCGCCCTACATGATCGTGGCAGGCAACCCCGCCACTCCAACTCGTCCGCGCTTTCCGACGGCTGCGGTCGCGAGGTTGCTGGAGCTGGGCATATATGCTTGGGATGAAGAGAAGTTTTCTGCCTTGGGGAAGCATATCGCCGGCCAGGATATCGATGCCCTGGTCGCGGCGTCGGACGAATACGACCAAAGACATGGGACACTTTGAACCGCCCGGGTTTGCCGGAGAACAAACATTCACAGGACGAACTCGCCACGGCGAAGGGACGATCCCCCTCGCCTATCCGGCTTTGTGCGTTCTCCTTGCCGGCAGGAAAGCCGACAGGTGCTTCCATCCGAAGATGAACCGCTCTAACGCAGACGCTGCGTCTGCAGGTTCTTCCTCATTGCAACGATGGTGCGCTCGAATTCCAGCTTCTGCCTATCGGTCAGACCCCGCGTGGCCCGCTCTGTGTGAGAGAGCACGAGAGCCCGGACGGTCTCGAACTTCTCCCACCCTTTCGGCGTCAACGAGATCGAGCGCACTCTCCCGTCCGACTCCACGCGGTCTCGGCGCAACAACCCCTCAGCTTCCATTTTGGTGATAAGGCGACTCAACGTGGGCTGCACGATCATGGCGTAGTCGGCAAGGTCGTTTACCGAGGCTGTTTCATTATCCGCGAGCACAGCCATAACCCGCCAGTTGGAGATCGTCAGTCCGTGCTTGTGCAGATCCTTGCTTAGGAGCTGGTTCATGCGGAAGGTCAAGCGGTTGGCGAGGTAGGGCAGGATACGTTCCAGCACAATACCGCCGGCGGGCTTTCCATCCGGTTTCGTGTCCGCCGCGCCCGTTTGGCCTGCCCCGGATTTCTTACTGCTCGAGCTTTCGTCCATGACATTCCTGCTGTCGATCGAGTCTGGTATCGCCGCTCCGCACGTCAGTCCAGACATCTGCGGGCAGTCTCAATGCCTGTTCTGCTCCGTTGCTTCCAGCGCGAAGGAGCGAACCGTCGCCATTGCGCCGTCCAACTCTGTGCCCGTCTCGTCACGCAGCGCCACCTCCCTGAGACGGCGAATCCATATCGCAGCATCCTGCCTTCCCGAAACGATGTGAACGCATTTCAGTACCCGATCGAATTTGGAAAGCCCTCGCGAATGGGTGTCGCCGTAGCCTTTGACGAGTCTACGGCATTCAATGACTTCGATCGCTAAATCATAGTCTTTTAACAGACAGCGAGATGCTTCGGCAAGCCAGGCGTTTCGATGTTTCGCTTCCTGGGCATGGCGCCAGAGCCTCCGACGAAAGCGGCGCAGGCCGGCCAGCATGTAGAGCATGGCGAATGACGGAGGCCGGTCCGTACGGATGCGTCTGCCGCGGTTGAAAACGCGGTCTATCCATGAGAACAGCCTTGGACGGGATTCGACGAAGCGGCCAAGGCGGACCGGCATCATGCCACAGATTTCTTCCGCCCGCGGATGCATGAATTCCGTAATCTTGAGCAGTGTATCGGGACCCGCCCCGACATCTTCCCGCACACGCCGGAACCGTGCGCCGCGGGTCTTGAGATCGGCGACACGGATGACATCGTCGTAACACAGAGCGTTCGCGAGATGCTTGGCAAGCGCCTGCGTGAAGGCGAAGCCACGGTCCTCGCCGCCTGCCGCGCGATCGTCGGCCACGGCGTTCTCTATTGCGCGCAGATAGTCCTCGCCGTAGGCGAGATCCTGATAGTCGACCACTTTCTCCAGGCCACGTCCTGCCATATCACGGATCTGCGGCGGCAAAGCCGAGACCCGCGCTTGGGCAGCCCGCCATTCGCGCAGGAGCCTTTCGGGTCCGGAAACCGCCTGCGCTTCCGGTGCGGGCGGGGTTAAACCGCTCTCGCCCGTTTCGCCGGTCATGGCAGCGTCGAATGCGGCTTTGAAAGCTTTCAGGCTCGGCCCTACCCCGCGGCCTGACTGGCGGATCGTTTCCTCGTAGCATTCGCGAGGAAATGGCAGTGCGCCAGAGCCTGCAAGACCGCCGAGGAGAGAGGCTGAAATGTGACTGCCGTTGCGCGCCGCAATCCGCTCCATATCAAAACATATGAAACGCCGTGCTGTTTCTGCGGCGGCCGCTGCCACGGTTTCACCCTTGGCCCGACCGTCTCCCGGCACGATCTTCTCCGCGACGGCAAACATGCGATGCCTAGAAGCGATCAGGGTCGTGCGTTCCGGCGTGACGAAGCCGCGGGTGATGGCGCGCCCTGCTTCCATGAGTTCTGCGGCAACGACGATATCCACATCGCCGGGGGTCGGCATGAGCGCGAAGACGGGCTCGCGCCCGCGATCCGGCATCATCTCGATATAGTAGATAGTGGCGCCCGTGCGTTGCGCGACACCCGGGACGGAGGTGGCCTGAACCCGATAGCCGCTACGCTCTGCAACGTCGACGATCCAGTCGGAGAGGACGCCACCGCCCTGCCCGCCGACGGCGAGGATGGCAAGTTTAACGAGGCCATCGCCGCCGTGCGGCGGCTGGCGGGAGGCGGAAGGCGACGCTTGACCGTTCATGCGGGCCGTCTCCCGAAATCGAGTCTTCTTGCCGCACGGCGCGCCTGCAGGAAACCGATCAAGCGGCGCGAGGCGCGCGCGAGCGCGGCTTCCAACCGCGATGGATTCTCCACCATGTCGGCGCGGTAGAAGGACGGGCAAAGTATGGCCGCGTCCGCCACCTCGCCGCAATTGCCGCAGCCCACGCAAGATTGGTCGATGGAAGCAACTGGATCGTCGCGAAGAGGATCGTCCAGCTTCTTGAGCGAGAGCGACGGACATCCCGACAGGCGCATGCAGGCATGGTCCCCCGTGCACACATCTTCATCCACACCGTATTTCGGATTGACGACGCGCTTGCCCTCCTTTGCTGCTTTCGCCTTGAGCGGCTTTTCGCGACGCTGCCTGTTGAGCATGCATTCCGACGAGGCGATGATCACTTTTGGTCCTTCGACGTCGGTGTCCAGCGCCTCCTTGAGCGTGTCGCGCACCTTGCCGACATCATAGGTCCGATCGATCTGGCGAATCCATTTGACGCCAACCCCTCTGACGGCGTCGGCAATCGAGTTGTTGGTCGATTTGGATCTGTTCGCGGCGCGCGAGGATGGCACGTCCTGTCCTCCGGTCGCTGCGGCATAGTAGTTGTCGACGATCATGATGACGCCGTCAGACCTGTTGAAAACCGCGTTGCCGACGCTCGATGTCAGCCCGTTGTGCCAGAAACCGCCGTCGCCAAGTATGGAGATAGGTCGCTTCTGACCACCCCCGTCGAAGGCGGCGTTTGAGGCTGGACCGAGGCCGAAGCCCATCGTCGTCCCTCCAATCTCGAAGGGCGGCATGACCGAAAAGAGATGGCAGCCGATATCCGCGGCGATTTGATGCGGCCCCTTCTCCTTCTCGACCAGTTTCATTGCAGCGAATATGGGCCGCTCGGGACAACCCGTGCAGAAACCGGGCGGACGCGGCGGTACGATCTCGGAAAGATCGACCGTCGGCGCATCCACGGCGGAACGATTCGGAACCCGGTGACGGGCAGGCAACAGACCGGCGGAGTGATCTCTCAGGAATGCGACGATACCGTCGCGCATGACGGCGCCCGTATACTCTCCGGCCGCAGGAAGGTATTCCTTTCCAAGCAGTCGGGTCGATTTGCCGGCCCTGTGAAGCAGGGAACCGAACGCCTGCTCTATGTAGTTCGGCTGCCCCTCCTCGATAACGAGCACGGCGTCCCTGCCTTCGCAGAACTCCAGAAACTCGGCGTCGACAAGCGGGTAGGTGACGTTGAGGACGTATAGGGGGACTTGGCTGTCGCCGTAGATGTCGGCAAGGTCGAGATGCTGAAGGGCGCGCAAAACGGTATTGTACATGCCTCCCTGAAGCACGAGCCCGACTTTGCCTTCGTTCGGGCCAAACCTTTCGTTGAGACCGTGTGAGCGGATGAAATCGATTGCCGCCGGCAACCGCTTGGCGATCTTCTCGTGCTCATGTGCGAACGCTGCCGGTGGCAGCACAATTCTGTCGATCTGGCGGCGAGGGTTCTTGAGGGCATCGGCAACGGAAAGGGGCGGACGCCTGTTGTCCTGCGCCATGAACCGGCCATGGACATGGCAGGCGCGAATGCGCAACTCCAGCATGACGGGCGTATTGGAAGCTTCCGAAAGTTCGAAACCGTCGCGAACGGCCTTGACCATCGACGGCAGGTTCGGACGCGGATCCAGAAGCCAGATCTGCGACTTCATCGCAAAGGCATGGCTGCGTTCCTGCATGATGGAGGAGCCTTCGCCGTAGTCCTCTCCAACGATGACCAGAGCGCCGCCGCTAACGCCGCCAGACGACAGGTTGGCGAGAGCATCGGAGGCGACGTTGACGCCGACGGTGCCCTTGAAAGCGACCGCACCCCTAATGGGGTAATGGACAGAAGCCGCCAGCATGGCCGCGGCCGCGGCCTCCGAGGCGTTTGCCTCGAAGCGGACGCCAAGCTCGCCGATGATGTGCTGCGCGTCGGCCAGCACATCCATCAGATGGCTGATCGGCGCACCCTGGTAGCCGCCGACATAGCCGACGCCGCATTCCAGCAGAGCCTTGGTAATGGCGAGGATTCCTTCGCCGCGAAACTCCTCGCCCTGACCGATCTTCAGTTGCTGTACTTCCTTCGCAAATGAACGCTCGGCCATCGCTAATCTCCTGGATTGGGCATGTTGAAGATATTATATTCATATGCATACATATAGTCGGCCTTCTCCAGGTTGGGCCGGCGGCTGCGTGATGTCCGAGGGCCGGCAGGTGATCGTCGACCCGGGAACCCGGCATCCTTATCGCATCACAGGTCCACGGCTTTGCGGAAAGCACGCTCCCGGACAGCAGGCGTCGGCAATTGGAGGCGCCTTGGGAGGCGGCGGGAGTCCGAGGCCCTCAGGTAGCGCCGATCTGTGGGTGGATATCCGCAATCTTGGCGAGCCGGTGCAAATTTCCGAAGCGTTCGATCAGGGGTTCCGTTTGGTCCGCCAGCAACCCGGTCAACAGAAGGCGCGCCTTGTCGTGGACCCGACGTGTCAGCAAATCGAGGTCTTCGCAAGGAATACCGACGTCGGCCGATGCCTGCAGTTGCCGTCCGTCGCGGCACGCTACCAGCACGCCGGCCTGAGTTGGAGGCAGGGTGTCGTCAATATCGATGCTAACCCGCTCGGCGCTCGCATGCAGCTCGCTGCGCTCCACCACCGCCTGATCGAAGGACGCAGGTGACGACGTCTCAACCCCGTGCATCGCCATCGCCATGCAAAAACGCAAGTTGAGCTTGGCCTGGAGCCCGGTGGTCGGCGGCGGCGTGAATACGATGCGGTGCATTGTACCTTCGACGGTGACGC
Source organism: Rhizobiaceae bacterium (assembly GCA_041397625.1). Lineage (GTDB taxonomy): Bacteria > Pseudomonadota > Alphaproteobacteria > Rhizobiales > Rhizobiaceae > JAWKWH01. The sequence goes on along the minus strand of JAWKWH010000001.1, from coordinate 844,274 downwards.
GTACACTTTCGACCTCGTCGGCGTGCAGATGGTGTCGACGCCGCAGTTCATCCCACGCCTCAAGCGGGGCGTGGTTCATAAAGCAGCATGCGTGGCGCTTGAACAGGGAGCGGTACAGGTGCCAGCCCTCTGGTGCCCCGGCCAGGCGTGCATCGGGCAAAGTGAGATTGGCGTACAGCTCGATGAAACCCTTCTTGCGCTCGAGAATTGCGCGGTTGCCGACAAACCCACGGGCGGCCAGGCTGGCCGCGGTAACGCCGGCCCGCGCCGCAAACCCGGCATTCAGAGGCTTGAGCATGCTGCCGGAATTGCCCTGGATACCGCACGACTGTGCCGCGCCGATAGCCATCGCCTGTTCGATACCGTGCGCATCGAGGTCCAGAAGCTTGGCGCATGCAACGGCGGATCCGATCGCCCCCACCGCCGATGCCTGCCAGCCCCGGTCGTAAAGGTGGGGAGCCAGCAGTTGCGCCATGCCGCAGATTGCCTCGTAACCTGCGATATAGGCGACGAGCACCGCCTCGCCGCTTGCGCCGGTCGCTTCCCCCAGTGCCAACAGCGCCGGCACCACGCTGATGGAGGGATGGGGCACCAGCATGTGGATGTCGTTGTAGTCCAGCACATGACTGGCTGTGCCCGCGAACAGCGCCGCCTGCGCAGGCGAAGCCTTTCCAGGCAAGCCGATCAGGGTGGACCGTGGTGCGCCGCCATCCTCAAGGATCTGTGCCGCGAGTATGCGCAACGGCTCTTCGCGGGAGCCCGCCAGACTGACTGCGTACAAGTCCAGCAAGGCAAGGCGTGCAATACGCCTTGCACGCTCGGGCACGTCAGACAGGCTCAAGTCAGCGACATATCGGGCGAGATCGCTGGTAACGCCGACCTCTCCGGGTTGCTCATTGAGCGTCAGTTCATTGAAAGCCATTGCACCTTCCACTGCTCGTGTTTGTTTCGCCGATGTTGGGGTCGAGATCGGTCATTGGCTCTGAATAATGAGCTGGGCGGCCTTGGCGCCGATCATCATGCTGGGGGCATTCGTATTTCCGGAGGTGATGGTCGGCATTATCGAAGCGTCGGCAATCCGGAGGCCGGACACGCCACGCACTCGCAGTTGTTCATCGACGACAGCGTCATCCGAACTTCCCATCTTACATGTCCCAACCGGATGATAGTTGGTCAGCGAGGTTTCTCGGATCCACTCCATTATCCTTTCCGACGAGTATTCCTCGATTGGCAAAAACGGTACGCTCGACGCAATTGCGGACATGGCTCGGCTGGCCAGTAATTGCTGCAGAACACGAAAACCTTCCAACAGGTCGGTCCTGTCGGTTTCGGCCGAAAAGAAGTTGAACCGTATTCGCGGGGCGGCACCCGGATCGGCGCTGACAATATGGACACTCCCCCGACTCTCCGGCCTGAGAACATGGATGGTCGCCAGCATTGCGGGAAACTGATCGAGTTGGCCGTCTTCGGCTACCGAGTAGGGGCAAAAGCCCAATCCGATGTTGGGGCGGTCCGGCGACGTATCGGTTTTTATGTAGGCTCGCAAAGGCGCGACCGGCATTGCCAGCGGCCCCTTGCCAAGCAAGGCATATTCCAGAAAATTTTTCGCAAGCCACAGACCTGAAGACCGGGTGTTGAATGAAACATCCGGCGACGAGCTCCTCACCGTGAGGCGCGGACCAATATGATCTATGAGATTTTCGCCAACGCCGGGCAGGTCAACGAGGCACTTTATCTCCAGCTTCCGAAGTATCGATTGATCCCCTATGCCCGAAAGCTCCAAAAGTTTCGGCGAATTTATCGACCCGGCAGACGAGATGACCTCGGTCCGGGCACGAGCGCGACGGACAGTACCGGACAGGGCATATTCAACACCGATGCACCGATGGCCGTCGAACAACAGTCGATTGACGACGGCCCCCGACTGAAACGTCAGGTTCTTCCGGCGCATCGCCGGTCGAAGGAATGCTCTTGCCGCGCTCACACGTCTGCCGTTCTTGATGTTGGCCTGGGTAAGCGCCATCCCTTCCTGACTTGCGCCGTTGTAGTCGGGGTTATGGTTTATGCCGATCTCCTCACCGGCGGAAAAGAAACTGTCGTAGAATCGGCCCTTTCCTTCGACCTTGGTGACGGCCAGCGGCCCGGTGCGCCCGCGATATGCTCCGTCACCCTCGGAGTAGGCTTCAAGGTCCTTGAAAAGCGGCAGGACATCCTCATATCCCCAGCCGGAATTCCCTTCCTTCTTCCACGAGTCGTAGTCCTCCCTTTGGCCGCGGGCAAAAATCATACCGTTGATGGCGCTTGATCCACCCGCGAGCTTGCCTCGCGCTACCGGAACTCTGCGTCCCTTGAGGTTCTCTTCAGGCTCGGAGGCGTAGCACCAGTCCGCCCGGGGGTTTCCCAGCAACTTGATTACGCCGGCCGGCATTCTCTCGAAAGGATGCCCGCGCCGCCCCGCATCGAGAACAAGCACGCTCTTCGATCCCGATTCACTCAGCTTGTCCGCGATCACACAGCCCGCCGACCCCGCGCCGATAACAATATAATCAAATTCCAGGCCCGGCACAGTCTACCTCTTCCCCAATAATTCCTATTCCATATTTCCCAAATATGTATCTTCTGAATTTTTCAACGATTTTTACTTGAGAGCGCAGCGGTATAAACCAGCCCATTCATTCGTACATCTCCAAATAACCGGGCCGAAAGCACTGTGATCCAGTTTCTTCTTCCCCAAATATCGGACACCTTAAAACAGGACGCTCCTCGCACCCATCAACACAAACACAAGAATAATATCCGCTATGAAAAACGGAAGTATGCCGTAAAAAACCTGCTCCAATCTTACTGTTTCCTTAAATATCCCATGTATAACAAATACATTCAGGCCAACAGGAGGGCTAATCATGCCCATCTCCAGTAGCTTCGCCAGAAACATTCCAAACCAAATCACGCTTATGCCCTGATCGGGAAGAATTGGGAGAATAATCGGGAGACTCAGCAGCATGGCGCCAAGCGGATCGATGAACATGCCGAGTATCAGATACATGACAAATATTATCAGCAGGATCTGATTCGGTCCAAGATCGGTGCTTTCCAACCACATCCCAAGGTCGGAGGAAATTCCACTAAGCGCTATCATGCGGGTGAAACTATTTGCGGCAATTGCGATCAGAAAGATATTGCCGCAACTCATCAATGTGTCCTTGCAGCTTTCGATAAAGCCTTCCCAGGTCAAACTGCGAGTCAACAGAGAAATGGCCGCCGCCAATACAACGCCTATCGCGCCCGCTTCTGTCGCTGTAAAAATTCCCAAGAACAGGCCGCCGAATACGCTTGCAGCCAGAAACCCGGCCGGCAAAATTCCATAGATGGACGACGCCCTCTCCTGCCAGGAAAAACTCTCTGTCATGGGCATCCTGCCAGGAGATATATAGTATAGAACCAGTATCGTTGCGGTATACATAAATATTGAACTGATACCCAGCAACAGGCCGTAGTAAAATAGGTCGGTTATCGATACCTGCGCATAGATGCCATACAGGATGAGCAGCAAGCTGGGTGGAATTAGAGCACCCAATGTCCCTCCCACTGCCACGGCTCCGGTGGCGATGCGAATGTCATAGCCACGCTGCGTCATTTCCGGAACTGCGATACGTCCGACTGCGGCGGAGCACGCCATGCTTGAACCGGTTACGGAAGCAAAGCCGCCACAGCCCACGATCGATGATATGGCTAGGCCGCCCGGCAGCCAGGAAAGCCAGACCCGTGCTGCCTGGAACAGACCTTTGGTCATACCGGAATGGTAGGCTATGTAGCCCATGAATAGGAACATCGGAATGGAAGACAACGTCCAACTGGATGTGAAATTATACGGTACGGACGTCAATATACTGATAGCCGGTTGCAGACCTGCTATGTGCCAGATGGCGGCAAATGTTACTGTTAGCAACGCAATAGCTATCGGCGCGCGAAGTGCGATCATCACCAGGACGGCGATCAGCGCAAGCAATCCTATCGTCTGATCGCTCATTGGCTGGTCTCGCTGTCGCCTGACGCATATGGAAGGGATATTTCGGTTTCGACCCTCGCCATCCAAATTTGGTGACAAAGAACAAACAGCATCGCACCGAAGGAAATTGGCAGGAGCCAGTAGCTCGGCCAGATTTGAAACAATACCTTTCCCGACTCGATGAACGATCTCTTTTCTGTCTGGTTTAGCGCTTCGACCAAAGACAGATATGTTAACAGGGAAAACATGCCTATGCCGATTGCTGCGTTAAGCCACAGGAGAATTTTCTTCAGCGCCGGGGGTAGTACCTGAAACAATACCGTCGTCTCCACATGGGAACGGTAAACTTGCGTATAGGCTATCGGGATAAAGCTGATGGCCACCATCAAATAGAAGCTTACGAAATCCGGAACCGTAGGTATTCCGGCATCCATCGTTTGGCGCAAAAGCACGTCCGCCGCAATCAACACCGCCATGGCAACCAAAACGGCGGTGCCGAGCGTCAGGGTAACTTTTTCGACGATCCGCTCGTATCTCATTCGCCGCCTCCAGCCTCCAGCAACCCCCGGAACCGTCCAACGTGTTCTGTGGGCAGGACGGCTTACTTGCCGTAGGTCTCGAAGTCGATTTTCGACCAGATTTCTTCCCAGCGCAGCTTTGCGACCGACTCAACGGTCACCTCGTCCAGACCGGCCACCAGGCCATCCCATTTCTTGACCAGCGCCTTGAAAGTTTCGATCTTCTCCTCCGGATCGCCAACGCCTTTTTCCTGCAGCGCCGCCACGAGACCCTTCAGGTGGATGTCCAAAAATTCAGAGGTCTTCTGGCCGAAATCGGGGGCGGGCGTAATGAATTCAATTCCCTTGGCCTGCGCTTCTTCCGTCGCCTTGGTGGCCGTTTCCTGCCAGCTGATGAGAGCGGCTGCATAGCCGTCATTTGTCGCCTTGGCGAGACTTACCCTGTCCGCGGCACTGAGAGATGCCCAGGTTTTTGCATTCGTGCTGAATGAGCTGTCCGATATGAATGGAGCGAAATCGATCAGCGTGACGTATTTGACCACATCGATTAGACGGTCCGAAAGTAGATTTGGAACCGAAGCAAAGTTCGCTTTGACAATCCCCTGAGACAACGCCTCGAATGCCTCCGATGCCGGGATTTGAATTGTCTCGGCGCCCATGTACTCGGGCAGCATCGTCAACAGGGCGCCGCCGGTACGTATGCGCAGGCCCTCCATGTCCGACACCTGCCTTATCGGAACCGTCGACATGATCTCATAGGGTGCTGTGGATCCGCTCCCGAGATACACTTGCTCGATTTTGCGGAACTCCGCCTGGCAGTCCTTGCAGTTTACGATGTACTCGGTCGCGGCGCTGGAAAGGGCAATCGGATTACTGCTCAACGGCGAAAGCTCGCCCGGAAGCAGGCTGTCCTTATAGTCGGCCGCAAAATAGAGCATCACAACTGTGCCCATATCAACGGTCCCGGATTGGATGGCATTCACCATGTCCTTTGGCCCGACCAGACCGCTTGGAAAATCCTTTATCGTCAGCCGACCGTCGGTATACATCTCCAGGCGCTTGGTCATCTCGGGATATGCCACGCGGGCATTTATGTGCTGCAGCCCGAAAGCACTGGCTGTTCTTAGCGTCTCTGCCGCCGCGACATTGCCGAAATTCGCGATCAAGCCTGCACAAAGCGCGGAAATTACTGCTGATTTCATGGAACCCTCCCGATATCCATTAGACGATGCGGATGCCTCCAGACGTGAGGGCCGCCCCGACGATTTGCGCTGATCCCAGCGATCAGCAGCAGATATTTGTATTCAATTGCATATATTTTTACCCCTGTCAAGCGCGCTTCCCGGTTCACCGCGCCGGGTTGCCCGCTCCCGCCGCCCGGCAGGATGCTCCCGGCAAAACCCCGGGTGAGCAGGCGCGATGTGATGAGGATGCCGGACATTCCGGCCGGCGTTTCCGCGCTGTTTTACGGCCCGATTTCAACCCCTCGGCGGCAAGGCATCGCCCCGCTGCCGTTCATGGCGGCCCTGCGCCGGATACCGCGTGCCGGAGCGCCCGCGCAGCACAGCACTACCGGCATCTTGAACTTGAGATCGGGCCGGAGGACGGCGCCTCCGGTAAAACACCGCCCGCAGCATCCAACGTGTTCTGTGGGCAGGACGGCTTACTTGCCGTAGGTCTCGAAGTCGATTTTCGACCAGATTTCTTCCCAGCGCAGTTTTGCGACCGACTCAACGGTCACCTCGTCCAGACCGGCCACCAGGCCATCCCATTTCTTGACCAGCGCCTTGAAAGTTTCGATCTTCCCCTCCGGATCGCCAACGCCTTTTTCCTGCAGCGCCGCCACGAGGCCCTTCAGGTGGGTGTCCACAAACTCGGAGGTCTTCTGGCCGAAATCGGGGGCGGGCGTAATGAATTCAATTCCCTTGGCCTGCGCTTCTTCCGTCGCCTGAGCGGCCGTTTCCTGCCAACTGAGGAGGGCGGCTGCATAGCCGTCATTTGTCGCCTTGGCGAGACTTACCCTGTCCGCGGCACTGAGAGATGCCCAGGTTTTTGCATTCGTGCTGAATGAGCTGTCCGATATGAATGGAGCGAAATCGATCAGCGTGACGTATTTGACCACATCGATTAGACGGAACGTCAGCAGATTGGGAATTGAACCAAAGTGCGCTTTGACAATCCCCTGAGACAACGCCTCGAATGCCTCCGATGACGGGATTTGAATTGTCTCGGCGCCCATATACTCGATGAACATCGTTAACAGGGCGCCGCCGGTACGTATGCGCAGGCCCTCCATGTCCGACACCTGCCTTATCGGAACCGTCGACATGATCTCGGAAGGCGCCGTAGAACCGCTCCCGAGATACACTTGCTCGACTTTGCGGAACTCCGCCTGGCAGTCCTTGCAGTTTACGATGTACTCGGTCGCGGCGCTGGAAAGGGCAATCGGATTACTGCTCAACGGCGAAAGCTCGCCCGGAAGCAGGCTGTCCTTATAGTCGGCCGCAAAATAGAGCATAATGATCGTGCCCATATCAACGGTTCCGGATTGGATGGCATTCACCATATCCTTTGGCCCGACCAGGCCGCTTGGAAAATCCTTTATCGTCAGCCGACCGTCGGTATACATCTCCAGGCGCTTGATCATCTCGGGATATGTCACGCGGGCATTTATGTGCTGCAGCCCGAAAGCACTGGCGGCTCGCAGGGTCTCTGCCGCCGCGACATTGCCGAAATTCGCGATCAGACCTGCACAAAGCGCGGAAATTACTACTGATTTCATGGAACCCTCCCGATATCCGTTAGACGATGCGGATGCTTCCAGACGTGAGGATCGCCCCGACGATTTGCGCTGATCCCAGCGATCAGCAGCAGATATTTATATTCAAGTGCATATATTTTTACCCCTGTCAAGCACGCTTCCCGGTTCACCGCGCCGGGTTGCCCGCTCCCGCCGCCCGGCAGGATGCTCCCGGCAAAACCCCGGGTGAGCAGGCGCGATGCGATGAGGATGCCGGACGTTCCGGCCAGCGTTTCCGCGCTGTTTTTACGGTCCGATTTCAACCCCTCGGCGGCACCGCATGACAGCGGCATACGGCATTCGGTGAGCCTTGGTGCGTGACAAGCCCTTGGCGCATGGTGCGTTCGACCGCCGACAGCCCGCCGAAGAACTGGGCCCGCCCTCATTCCCGGAAAAAACGGTGTGGACAACAAGCGGCAACGTCATTGCCGTCCGCCAGAGGCGTTGGAGCCTTGTGCCGCCGGGGCGCTCTATGAAAAGGATTTGGTGCCCAGGAGAGGACTCGAACCTCCACACCGTTGCCAGTACCAGCACCTGAAGCTGGCGCGTCTACCAATTCCGCCACCTGGGCAATCGCGAGGCTCATGTAAGCGGGCGGGCGGGGGCTGTCAACGCGGAAAACACGACTGTCCCGCGAAACGCGGCGTCGCCCGCCCGCCGGTCGCTCAGGCGGCAAGCACCTCCTTGCCGGCGACCGTCGAATCGGCGTTGAGCTCGTAGACGATCGGCACGCCGGTGCCGAGTTCCAGTTTGACCACTTCCTCGCCGGTGAGCCCGTCGAGCGCCATGATCAGCGCGCGCAGCGAATTGCCGTGGGCGGAGACCAGCACGGTGCCACCGCGCAGCACATATGGCTGCATGACGTGCAGGTAGTAGGGCCAGACGCGCGCGCCGGTGTCCTTCAGGCTCTCGCCGCCGGGCGGCGGCGTGTCGTAGGAGCGGCGCCAGACATGCACCTGTTCCTCGCCCCATTTCTTGCGCGCATCATCCTTGTTGAGGCCGGAGAGGTCGCCATAGTCGCGCTCGTTCAGCGCCTGGTCGCGGATGGTTTCAAGCCCGGTCTGGCCGAGTTGGTCGAGAATGTGGACGCAGGTCTTTTCGGCGCGCTGCAGCACCGAGGTGAACGCGACGTCGAAAACGAGCCCGCGCGCCTTCAACAGCCGGCCCGCCGCCTTCGCCTCTTCGTGTCCCTTCTCGGTCAGGTCGGCGTCGCGCCAGCCGGTGAACAGGTTCTTCAGGTTCCATTCGCTCTGGCCGTGGCGAACGAGGACTAGCGTGCGTGACATGATGTTCCTTTCGGGATCGGATGCGAAAATCAGCGCGTCAGGCCGAGCACGTCGCGCATGGAATAGAGGCCCGGCTTTCTGCCGCGCGCCCACAGCGCCGCGGTCACCGCGCCGCGCGCGAAGATGCTGCGGTCCTCGGCCTGGTGGGTCAGCGTGATGCGCTCGCCGGCGCCGGCGAAGATGACCGAGTGCTCGCCGATCACCGAACCGCCGCGCAGCGTGGCAAAGCCGATAGCGCCGGCCGGCCGCGGGCCGGTGTGGCCGTCGCGCACCCGGACCGACCGGTCGGCGAGCGCGATGCCGCGGCCCTTCGCCGCCGCCTCGCCGAGCAGCAGGGCCGTTCCCGACGGCGCGTCGACCTTGTGGCGGTGGTGCATTTCCAGCACCTCTATGTCGAAGGCCTCGGGCGAGAGCGCGGCGGCGGCCTGTTCGGCCAGGCCCGCCAGCAGGTTGACGCCGAGGCTCATATTGCCGGACTTGACGATCGCGGCGTGACGGGCGGCGGCGGCGATCGCCGCGTCGTGCTCGACTGCGCAGCCGGTCGTGCCGATGACATGGACGATGCGTGCCTGTGCGGCATAGCCGGCAAAGGCGACGCTGGCCGCCGGCAACGTGAAATCGAGCACGCCGTCTGCATGGGCGAAGACCGGCAGCGGGTCGGCGGTGATCGCGATGCCGAGCCGCCCGAGGCCGGCGACCTCGCCGGCATCGGCGCCGAGCTTCTCGGCGCCCTCGCGTTCCACAGCGCCGGCAAGCGCCACGCCGTCGGTTTCGCCGATGGCGCGGATCAGAGCCCGCCCCATGCGGCCGGCGGCGCCGACCACGACCAGTTTCATCTCGCTCATCGTCCCGTTCCCACCGCCCGGCGCACCGGCCGGCCGTTTGCGCCGCCGGCGCGCTTTCCGCCCGTATCCGCCCCGCCGTCAACATCGTCGACCAGTTCCAGCGCCGTACCGCCGCCGAGACGGTGGAGGCGCGCATAGAGACCGCCCTTGCGGCCGACAAGCTCGTCATGGGTGCCGTGCTCGATCAGGTGCCCGTCGTGGAGCACGACGATCATGTCGGCTTTCACCACGGTCGACAGCCGATGCGCGATGACGATCGTAGTGCGGTCCTTCATCACCGATTCAAGCGCCGCCTGCACCGCCTTTTCCGATTCATTGTCGAGCGCGGAGGTCGCCTCGTCGAGGAGCAGGATCGGCGCATCGCGCAGAAGCGCACGGGCGATCGACAGGCGCTGGCGCTGGCCGCCCGAAAGCGTCGAGCCGCTCTCGCCGACCGGCGTGTCGTAGCCCTGCGGCTGCTGCAGGATGAATTCCTCGGCCTGGGCCAGTTGCGCGGCGCGCCTGACGTCGTCCATCGAGGCGTCGGGCCGGCCGTAGCGGATGTTGTCGGCGATCGAGCCCTCGAACAGGTAGGGCGCCTGCGACACATAGGCGATCGAGCCGCGCAGCGATTGCTTGGTCACCGTGGCGATGTCCTGGCCGTCAATCGCGATCGTGCCCGAAGCCGGATCGTAAAAGCGCTGCAGGAGCGCGATCAGCGTGGTCTTTCCGGCGCCCGATGCGCCGACGATCGCGGTGGTTTGGCCAGCGCCGGCGGTAAACGACACACCGTCGAGCACCGGCAGGTCCGACGCGTAGGCGAAGCGCACCTCGTCGAAGCGGATCTCGCCGGCGCCGACCTTCAGCTCCGCAGCGCCCTCGACGTCACCTTGCTGCGGCACGATGTCGAGGATCTCGTAGATCATGCGCGCATTGACCAGCGAGCGCTCCAGCGTCACCTGCATCTTGGCGAGCCGGCGGGCCGGATCGTAGGCGAGCATCAAGGCGGTGAGGAAGGAGAACAGGTCGCCGGGCGGCACGTTGTAGACGGCGACGCGGTAACCGCCATAGGCAACGACGCCGGCAATGGCGAGCCCGGCCAGCCATTCGGCGATCGGCGCGGTGCGCTCGTATACGCGGGCGATCTTGTTGGCGCGCGCCTCCGCGTTGCGGATCACCTCGGCGATCTTTCCGGAGAGCTGCTCCTCCATTGTGAACGCCTTGATGACGGTGATCCCCTGGGTCGCCTCCTGCATGGCGCCGACGACGCGCGAATTGAACACCACCGCTTCCCGGGCGACCGTGCGCACGCGCCGCATCAGATAGTTGACCGACCAGATCATCGGCGGCGCGATCACCAGCGCGATCGCCGACAGCAGCGGATCCTGGTAGACCATCACCGCCAACAGGCCGACGAGCATGAACGCGTCGCGGGCAATCGCGTTCAGCGTGATATTGAGCAGGTCGCGAATGCCGTTGATGTTTTCGTTGATGCGGGCGGCCAGCTGCCCGGAGCGCTCCTCTCCATAAAAGCCGACGCCCAGCCGCATCAGGTGGTCGAACACGCGCTTCTGGTAGCGGGCGACGATATTGTTGCCGACCTTGGCCAGCAGCACGCCCTGCCCGTAGGCGGCGGCGCCGCGGATCAGGAACGCTGCGACGATACCCGCGCAGGTGATCGCGATCAGGTCGACGCGCCGCTCGACGAAGATGTTGTTGATCACCGGGCTCATGATCCAGGCGATGAAGAAGGTGGTGCCAGCCACCAGCATCAGGCACACCGCCGCCAGCACGTAATCGCGTACGTAGCGGCGGCCGTTTTCCCGGAACACTCGGCGGATAACGGCGACGATGTCGCCTGCTCCCGATTGCGTGTTCCCGATGGTGGCGTTCATCGAATTCACTTGTCGCCGATCACCTTCTGCTGCTTGTCGCCCCGCGCCGGGCGAGCGCTGCCGTCATACCGTGCGGCGGGCCGGTTGCCTATGGCCCTTCGGCAACAGGACGGCTATTTGACAACGGTCTCAACCGTCCCGATGCCAGCAGCGGCCGGCCAGATCGATGCCGAAACGCTGCGGCGTGCGCGCCAGGGCGGCAAGCCCGGCGAGCGCGGCGAGCGGATGGGTGACGACCATGACCGGAATCTCCGCGATGCGTGCCGAATGCGGCGCCTTGTCCTGGAAAGCGGCGCGAAACGGTCCCGCCGTCAGGGCGGGCAGGATCTTCTGGGCGATGCCGCCCGTCAGGAACACGCCGCCCCGCGCCATGAAGATCAGCGCCAAGTCGCCGGCAAGCCGCCCGAGCAGCGCCGCGAACAGGCCGAGCGCCTCCGTCGCCGCAGTTTCCGTTCCGGCAAGGCCGGCGGCACTGATGTCGGCCGGCTCCACCAGGCCCGGTTGCGTGCCGTCCGCCTTGCAGACCGCCCTGTAGAGATTGGCGAGACCACGTCCGCTCAGCACCTCCTCCGCCGAAACCCGGCCCTCGAGCCGCTGCAGGTGTTCGAAAATCGCCGCCTCGCGCGCGCTGCGCGGCCCGATATCGACATGGCCGCCCTCGCCGGCCACCGGGATCCAGACGCCGTCGACCCTGACCAGCCCGGCAACGCCGAGACCGGTGCCTGGACCGAGCACCACGCAGGGCGCGCCCGGTTTCGGTTCGCCACCGCCGATCTGCCGCATATGTTCGGGAGCCAGCGCCAGCACAGCCAGCGCCTGCGCCTCGAAATCGTTGACCAGCGCCACCTGGCGAAACCGCAGCGAGCGCGCCAGCTCCGCCGGGCGGATGGTCCAGCCCAGATTGGTCAGCGGCACCTCGTCGCCCGACACCGGCGCGGCGATGGCGAGGATGGCGCTGTTCGGCTGGATCGACGTGCGGTCGAGCACGATGTTCTGAATCGACTGTTCGAGCGATTCGTGCTCGGCGTTCCTGGTGACGGGAAACTCGAGCGGCTCGGACAGCGAATCCTTCAGGATGGCGAAGCGCGCATTGGTGCCGCCGACGTCACCGACCAGTATCGGATACTGCAGTCCCGTTATTGGGGAAGCAACGGCTTCCATTGGCGATCATCCCGCTAGCACACGATCATCGATGCCCCGATCATGAATTCAATCGATTTGGGGCGCACGGCGCTGGTATGGAACAGTCGGGCGGAAATGTCACCTGCCGGGACGCGGAACCGGAACGGGAATCCTCTTTTCGGCTTCGGGCGGCGCAAAGGCACGCACCTCCGCCGGCAGGGCGGCGCCCTCCCTTCCGGTGAACGTCACCGCCGCCTCGGAAGGCGGAGCGGGCGCCTCCAGAACCGTACGGCAGGCCGGCGGCAGATCCTTCATGGTCATGATGTCGCGCGCCTTGGGCTTCTTCGGTCCCTTGGCCGGACGCCACGGCTCCTCGGTGAACCACCAGGCAAGCGACTTGTCGCAACCGTCGCCCCTCGGGGTTACCGCCTGCTTGCGGCAACCGGTGGACCCGGCCGGGCAACCGATACGGACGTGGAAATGATAGTGGTGGCCCCAGAACGGCCTGACCTTGCGCAGCCAGGAACGGTCGCCCTTCACCGTGTCGCAGAGCTTCTTCTTGATGCCCGGATGCACCAGGATGCGCTCGACATTGGGGTAGCTTGCGGCATGACGCAGCACCGCCTCGTGCGCCGGCGTCCATTTGCGATCGTCGACATAGAGCGAATCACGTTTCAGCATGGAGACGGCGCTCACCTTTTCACGGTCGGCGACCGAGAAGCGCTTGGCCGGCATCGGCGTGAACCAGATATCGGCGTCAAGCCCGATCTGGTGCGAGGCGTGGCCGGAAAGCATCGGCCCGCCGCGCGGCTGCGACAGGTCGCCGATCAGCAAGCCGTTCCAGCCGTCGGCGGCGGCATCGCGCGACAATCGCTCCAGCAGGCGGATCATCTCGGGATGGCCCCAGCGCCGGTTGCGCGAAAGGCGCATCGCCTGCCAGTTCGGTCCGTCCGTGGCAATCGCGAGGCCACCGGAAAAACAACCCTTGGAATAGAAGCCGTAGGATTTCGCCTCGCTCGCCGCCGGCAGCTTCTTGTGGCCAAACAGGTTCTTTGCCAGCGGTTCCTTGGCGCCTGCCGGCAAGGCGGGCGCCGACAGCGCAACCATCGCTGCCGCGAGAAGGGCGATCGGTCTGCCGAATGCTCTCATGCCAGTTCCACCGGTCTTTCACGCCGCACCCCAGTCACTACCACATTCGCCGCCCGCGGTTAACGGTTCGTTAAGCAAAGCCGCCACGAGCACCCCCGGTCCAGGCGGCCAGATGCGGCAATGCTACGACGCTCGGCCGCGCCATGATCCGGCCCGCCAGATCGCCTCCAGCGTCCTGCGGTAGTCGGGATGCAGGAACTGAAAGCCCGTCGCCTTCAGCCTGGCGTTAGAAACCCGTTTGACCTCGCCGTAGAAGGATCGCGCCATCGGCGTCAGTTCCGCCTCGTCGAAGGGAATGTCCGGCGGCACCTCGATGCCCATCAACCGGGCGGCGTAGGCGACGACATCCTGCGGCGGCGCCGGCTCGTCGTCGGTGACATTGAAGACGCCACCGGTCCGGCCCTCGCCCAGATGCTCGATGGCGCGGGCGATGTCGTCGACATGGATACGGTTGAACACCTGGCCGGGCTTGATCAGCCGCCGCGCCGTGCCCTGTTCGAGCTTGACGAAGGGGTTGCGTCCGGGACCGTAAATGCCGGCAAGGCGCAGCACGGCGACGGCGATGCCGGCCTTCTCGCCGAGGTCGAGCCACTGCCGCTCGGCCACCAGCCGGCGCTGGGTACGGCGCGAAACCGGCCTCGGCGCGCTGTCCTCGTCGACCCAGGCGCCGTCGTGGTCGCCATAGACGCCGACGGTCGACAGATAGCCGATCCATTCGAGCGCCGGCATGTCCCGGCAAATCGTCGCGCTTGCCGCGCCGAGCACCGGATCGCCCTCCTCGCCGGGCGCGGTGGAGACGACCAGATGCGTCACGGATCGCAACCGATCTCCGATCGCCTCGTCGAGATCGCCGTCGAACTGATAGGGATCGACGCCGCGCGCCTTCAGTTCCGCAAACCGCGCCTTGCTGCGCGTGGTCCCGGCGATGGCGATGCCTCGCGGGGCAAGAAGGTCCGCAAGGGCAAGGCCGCTATAGCCGGCGCCGAAGATAAAGACGTTCATCGCGCCTCCCCCGCGCCGTTCCATTCGGCGCGCACCGATTCATCCTGCTCGCCGGCGAGACAATCGGCGCGGACGGTGTCGAACCCGTCGCGATCGAGCAGTTGCGACAGAGCCCATGCCGCCGCGCCGCGCACCAGCGGCGAGGTATCGCCGGCAAGCGTTCGGCATGGCGCTGCGAGCTCCGGCAAGCCGGAATTGCCGGCGGCGATCAGGCAGTTGCGGATGAAGCGGTCGCGGCCAATGCGCTTGACCGGCGAGCCGGAAAACAGCTTGCGGAAAGCGGCGTCGTCAAGGCCGAGCAGAGCGTCGAGCTTCGGCGCTTCAAGGTCTTCGCGGGCCTTCAGCTTGGCCTCGCGCGCCGCACCGGCGAACTTGTTCCACGGGCAGACCGCCAGGCAGTCGTCGCAGCCATAGACGCGGTTGCCGATGGCCTTGCGGAAGCGGGCCGGGATCGGCCCCTTGTGCTCGATGGTGAGATAGGAAATGCAGCGCCGCGCATCGAGCCGATAGGGCGCGGGAAAGGCATCCGTCGGGCAGATGTCGAGGCAGGCGCGGCACGAGCCGCAATGGTCGGTCTCCGGCGCGTCGGGCGCAAGCGCCAGATCGGTGAAGATCGAGCCCAGGAACAGCCAGGAACCGAATTTACGGCTGACGAGATTGGTGTGCTTGCCCTGCCAGCCGATGCCGGCGGCGTGCGCCAGCGGCTTTTCCATCACCGGCGCGGTATCGACGAAGACCTTGACCGCCGCGCCGGTGCGGGCGGCAAGGCGTCCGGCTATGGTCTTCAGCCGGCCCTTGATCACATCGTGGTAGTCGCGGTTGCGCGCATAGACCGAGATCGCCGCCCGGTCGAGCCGTTCCAGCAGGG
The DNA here is from genome assembly GCA_041397625.1 of Rhizobiaceae bacterium. Lineage (GTDB taxonomy): Bacteria > Pseudomonadota > Alphaproteobacteria > Rhizobiales > Rhizobiaceae > JAWKWH01. The sequence continues at coordinate 828,801 of JAWKWH010000001.1, read as the reverse complement.
CAAGCGGATCGGTCTCCGGCCCGTAATTCATCGCAAACACGATGATCGCGCGCACCTGCGGCCACAGCGCCAGCGGATCGCCGCGCCGCATTGCGGTCTCGGCCATCCACGCCATCGTGCCGTGATAGCCCTTGTCGAGATAGGCGCCCAGATCGGCCGACTTTCCCGGCATCGAGCGCGGATCGGCGAGCGCCACGGCGCTAAATCCGTGCATTCTTGCTTCCGCGGCGATCCAGTCGCGCAACCCGTCGCTGGCTTGCGGCGCCGTTGTCGGCATCAAAAGTCCAGGTCGGGATAGTGCGAGACCGGCGGCAGGCCGCGCACCCGGTCGGCGAGGATCGGCCGGAAGGAGGGTCGCGACTTCAGCCGCTGGTACCATTCGCGCGCCACCGGATAGGCCGACCAGTCGATCTCGCCCAGATAGTCGAGGCACGACAGCGCCGCGCCGGCGGCCATGTCGGCGTAGGAAAGGCGGTCGCCGGCGAGCCAGTTGGAGCGGTTGGCAAGCCACGCGGTGTATTTGAGGTGCTGGCGCACATTGGCGCGCGCCGCGCGCAGCACGGCCGAATCGGGCGCGCCGCCGCCCAGCGAACCGGGCATCACCTGCTTGAAGGCGCGCTCGCGCACGAGATAGCGGGTGACGTCGTTCTCCGTCTTGACCAGATACCAGTCGACCAGCCGGCGAATCTCGGCCCGCTCCATCGGATCGTCGGCGAGCAGGCGGCGATCGCGCATCATCGCGCCGCGGGTCTCGTCGAGGTATTCGGCGATCACCGAAAACCCGCAGATCGGCGTGCCGCCCTCGGCCACCAGCACCGGCATCGAACCGGCCGGATTGAGTGCCAGAAATTCCCTGCGCCGCTCCCACGGCTTTTCCTCGACGAGTTCCGGCTCCTCGCCATATTCGCCGAGGATCAGGCGGACGAAGCGGCAGGAAGCGAGAAGCGGATGATGATATAGGGCCAGCATGCGAACTCGAGAAACGAACGTTATGGATATTTAGCGGCCGGGCCGATAAGTCTCATTCGCCTGATTCGACGGCGCAGACGGCCTGCGCCCGAAGCTATAGGGATGCGCGGGCGCGCTGACAAGAACCGGCGGCGGCAACCGGTGCGGGAGAGCAGATGGAAGACCAGACGATTACCGGCGCGTTGCTGCTCGGACTGCTGGAGGGAATTACCGAGTTCATCCCGGTCTCGTCGACCGGCCACATCCTGCTTGCCGGGCATTTCCTCGGTTTCAGATCCACCGGCAAGGCGTTCGAGGTGCTGATCCAGCTCGGTGCGATCCTCGCCATCCTGACCGTCTATTTCTCCCGCCTGTGGCGCATCCTGCTGGACCTGCCGCGCGACCGGCGCACACAGCGTTTCGTGCTCGGCATCCTGATCGCATTCCTGCCGGCGGCCGTCATCGGCGCTTCGGCGCACGGCTTCATCAAGTCGGTACTGTTCGAAACGCCGATGCTGATCTGCATCATGCTGATCATTGGCGGGGTGATCCTGCTCTGGGTCGATCGCCTGGCGATTGAACCGAAGCATCACGACGTGATGGACTATCCGCTGTCGCTCTGTTTCAAGATCGGCCTGTTCCAGTGCCTGGCGCTGATTCCCGGCACGTCGCGCTCGGGCTCGACGATCGTCGGCGCGCTGCTGATGGGCGCCGACAAGCGTTCGGCGGCGGAGTTCTCCTTCTTCCTGGCCATGCCGACAATGGCCGGCGCCTTCGTCTTCGATCTCTACAAGAACCGCGGCATCCTGTCGGCCGCCGACCTGCCGATCATAGCCGCCGGCTTCGTCATGGCTTTCATCGCCGCCGTCTTCGTGGTGCGATATCTGCTCGACTACGTGTCGAAACACGGCTACCGGCTGTTCGGCTGGTGGCGGCTGATCGTCGGCATCGCCGGGCTGATCGGCCTGCTCGTCCTCGGCTAGAGCGGTTCATCTTTAGCTGGAAGCGGTTTTTGATGACGCGTTCCGGTGAGGAAAATGCAGCAGCTCCGGACCCCCGCCTCCCCCTTGCGGGGAGGCACAAGAGGCAAGCGTTAGCGCAGCCGATTGGGTGGGGGTAGCAAGGAAGCTCTGTCTTCGCCCTTTACCCCCACCCGGATCAGCATCGCTTCGCTCGCTTCTCCGACCTCCCCTCAAGTGGGAGGTGGGTTGGACTACCGGGTCGAAAGCCGCTACTCGCTGAAATCAGCCAAAGATGAACCGCCCTAGAAACCCGCCGCCAGGCCTCGCCTGATCAGGTCGAGCGCCAGAAGCGTCAGCAGCCATTTGAAGCCGGTTCTGAACGTCTTTTCGGGCAGTGCATGCAGGATGCGCGTGCCGTTGACCGTGCCGGCATAGCCGGTTGCGATCATGGCGGCGACCAGCGGCAGCCAGCGCCAGAATGCAAAGCCGAGCGCGCCGAAGGCGGCGATCTTCAGCGCGTGCAAAATCGTCATGCCGGACGCTTGCGTGGCGACCAGCGCCTTGCGGTCGTCGTGGATCACCTGGCCGAAGAAGGCGGAGATCAGCGGACCGGTGGCGCCGAGCACCATGGTGAGCGCGGAAATGACTGCGCCGCCGACCACGAGACCCGCAGCCGACAGCCGATCAAGGCCGGGTATCTTCGCCCAGGTGACGATGACCACGAAGGCGCCGAGCACGATCTTCAACGCCGCGTCGGGCAGTTCGATCGCCGTCATCGCCCCGGCGGCCGCTCCGACCACCGAACCGGCCAGGAACGGCCACAGCATCGGCCAGCGTATCGAGGTGCGCTGATGCCAGGCGCGGCCGCTGTTGGAGCCGAGCTGCACCGCGCCATGGATCGGGATCAAGGCCGCCACCGGCAGGAACAGGCCCATCAGCGCCAAGAGCGCGACGCCGCCGCCGACGCCGAAGGCTGCCGTAAGCGCCGAAGTGAAAAAGCTGGCGGCGACCAGAAGCAGTGCCGCCAGCGGCGAAAACCCGTCCGGCAGCAGGAGGCCGATCGCGTCCAAACCGGCCTCAGGCCGGCTTGTTGGCGGTGAACTGACCGGCCTCGCGATACCGCCAGAGATAGCTCGGCAGGATAGCGTCGAGCGTGTGCGGTGCGATGCCGAGGCCGGTGAGCGTGCGCTTGTCGCCGGAGGCCGCGTCCGAGACGACGTTATCGCTTTCCAGCAGCGTCACCTGGTCGACGGTCAGCAATGGGTTGGGCAGCAATTGCAGAAACCGGGCCTTGAGCCGCGCGATGCCGAAGGGCAGGTTGACGAGCCAGCGCTTGCGGCCCGTCACCTCCAGCATTTTCTCCATGCATTCGCGGAAACTCAGCACCTGTGGCCCGCCGAGTTCGTAGATCGTGCCGGGCTTCGCCCCGCCATCGACGGCGCGCGCGATCGCCTCTGCCACGTCGCCGACATAGACCGGCTGGAATTTCGTGCGGCCGCCGCCAATCAGCGGCAGCGCCGGCGAGAAACGCGCCAGATCGGCGAATTTGTTGAAGAAGCCGTCCTCCGGTCCGAACATGATCGACGGGCGGAAGATCACCGCGTCGCGCACCGTATCCAGCACGGCCTTCTCGCCGAGTGCCTTGGTGCGGGCATAGTCGGAGGTGGCGTCCTCTTCGGCGCCGATGGCGGAAACGTGGATCAGCCTGGCACCGGCGGCGCGCGACGCCTCGGCCACCGCGCGGGCGCCGAAATCGTGCACCGCATCGAATTTCTGCCTGCCCGACTCAAAGAGGATGGCGACGAGATTGATGACGACGTCCGCCCCCTCGACGGCACGGTCGACCGACCAGCGGTAGCGCAGATTGGCCTGTACGGCCTTGATCTGGCCGACATTGCCGAGCGGCTGCAGATGTCCGGCGAGATCGGGCCTGCGGCAGGCGACGCGCACCCGGTAGCCGCGCCGGGCAAGCGCCTGGACCACGTGGCGACCGAGAAAGCCGGAGCCGCCAAACACGGTGACCAGTTTGGATGATTCCAGTGACATGGCTGTCCGCCCCTGTCTTTTACAGCGTTCCGGCGCCGGTCATAATTCGGATTTGGCGCCAAGGCAAAGGGAATTGCCCGTTCTTCACCGCCTGCTCATTCAAGCGACGCCAGCATGCGCCGGTGAAATCGCACATAACCGTTTTCGGTCACCGCCAGATGGGCGCGGACATGGTCGTGGAAGCGCGGAAGTTTGTGAAACGGTACCGCCGGATAGGCATGGTGCTCGGCATGGTAGGGCATGTTCCAGGCGATGAAGCGGATGATGCGGTTGGTAAACGTTGTGCGCGTGTTCTCCAGCATGTTGGCGACATGCGGACAAAGCGCGTGTTCGGCCAGCAGATAGGCGCGCAAGAAGGGCTGGCCGATCAGCGCCGGCAACACCCAAACCCAAAAGAGCAGCGCCGATCCGGCGGCAGCCGAAATCGCGGCGAGCGCCATATAGGCGGCAAGAAACCGGCGCGCCTCGCTCACCACCCGGCCGCGCGCCTTGTCCGGCACATAGGCATCACCGCCCCGCCCCAGCGCATTGACGATCAGGACCGTCGCCATCGAGCGCCAGAACAGCACGCCCGACAGGTATCCGGCATATTGCCACAGCGTCGCCGGCTTGGGGCTTGCCAGTTCCGGATCGCGCTCGGGATCATGGGTGTGGCGGTGGTGGGCGAAATGGAAATAGCGGAACCAGACCGGCGGGATGAACACCAGGAAACCGCTGACGAGCGCCGCGGCGCGGTTGAGAAAACCGGTCTTGAATACGGTCTCGTGGACCGCCTCGTGCAGCAGGGTGAACAGGAAGACGATGAGGATGCCCTGGGGCAGGATAAGCAGCCACCAGAGGGGAACGCCCAAGGCGATCGCCGCGCCCAGCGCCACGATCAGGCCGCCGTGAACGGCAAGCCTGACGAGCGCCGGCCCGTCCTCGCGCCCGGTCAGGTCGGCGCGGTCGGCGGCCGACAGCCCGGCGATGATGACCCTGTGATCGATCTGGCTCATGGTTCCCGGCGATCTTTACCGGCATGCTTCTATCACGCTTCACGCCCGGAACATATCGCATTGCACGCTGACGACGGCATCTTATAGTCGGCACAGCGGCAATGACCCCAAGGAGCAGAAAGCCATGACGGACGGCAAGGCCAGGCGCATCATCATGACCCGGTATCCCGAAGGCATGCCGGACGACGAGGTACTGAAACTCCAGTCGGTGCCGATCCCCGAGCCTGCCGAGGGCGAGGTGCTGCTTCGCACCATCTACCTGTCGCTCGACCCCTATATGCGCGGCCGCATGAGCCCGGCAAAATCATACGCCGCCGGCGTCAAGCCGGGCGAGGTGGTGGTCGGCGGCACGGTCGCTGAAGTCATGGAAAGCCGCAATCCCGGCTTTGCCGCCGGCGATATCGTGCTGTCGGGCAATGGCTGGCAGACCCATGCGGTCTCCGACGGAATCGGGTTGATAAAGCTCGATGCGGCGGCGGCACCCCTGCCCTACTATCTCGGCGTGCTCGGCATGCCGGGCTATACCGCCTATATCGGCCTTCTCTCCCACGGCCGGCCGAAGGCGGGCGACACGCTGGTCGTCTCGGCGGCGTCGGGCGCGGTCGGCCAGGTGGTCGGCCAGATCGGCAGGATCAAGGGCTGCCGCGTCGTCGGCATCGCCGGCGCGGCCGACAAATGCGACTATGTGACCGGCGAACTCGGCTTCGACGCCTGCGTCAACTATCGCGATCCGGATTTCGCCGGAAAACTTAAGCAAGCCTGCCCCGACGGCATCGATATCTATTTCGAGAATGTCGGCGGCGAGGTGCTGAAGGCGGTGCTGCCGCTGTTGAACGACTTCGCCCGCATACCTGTCTGCGGCATGATCGCCCACTACAACGACAACGCGGCGCCGGAGGGGCCGGACCGGATGCCGATGCTATGGCGGATGATCCTGACCAAGCGGCTGTCGGTGCGCGGCTTCATCGTCTTCGACGACATCAGCCTGCAGGCGGATTTCGTGCGCGACATGGCCGGCTGGCTGAAATCCGGCGAGGTCAAGTACCGCATCGACGTCGTCGATGGTTTCGAGAACACTGTCGAGGCGTTCCAGGGCCTTTTGACCGGCCGCAACCGCGGCAAGCTGGTCGTCAAGGTCGGCGGGGAGCCCGGCGCATGATCGGGGTCGGACATGTCGAGGTCAGGCGCGCCGACATTCGCAAGGCAAGGCTCGTCGCCTCCGATCCGCCCGCGATCGGCGAAGGCGAGATCCTGCTGGCGATCGAGACATACGCGCTGACGACCAACAACGTCACCTATGCCGCGACGGGCGGGCAGCTCGGCTACTGGAAGTTCTTTCCCGCCGACGATGCCGATTGGGGCATCGTGCCGGTCTGGGGCTTTGCCCGCGTCGAACAATCGAACGCGCCCCGCATCGATACGGGCGAACGCCTCTACGGCTTCTTGCCGATGGCGAGCCATGCGGTGCTGCGGCCGGACCGCCTCCGCGAACACGGGCTGACCGACGCGATGCCGCATCGCGCCGACCTGCCGGCGGTCTACAACGACTATCAGCGCGTGTCGCGCATGGCGGACCACGACGCCGCGCTGGAAGACCTGCAATGCCTGTTGCAGCCGCTGCTGGCGACCTCGTGGCTGCTCTACGATTTCCTCGCCGACAACGACTGGTTCGGCGCCGAGCAGATCATCATCGGCAGCGCGTCGAGCAAGACCGGGCTCGGCCTCGCCAAGTTCCTCGCCGAGGCGAAACCCGACGCCCCGCACATCGCCGGCCTGACGTCGCCCGCCAACCGGGCCTTCGTCGAGGGCCTGAAGGCCTGCGACCAGGTCGTTACCTATGATGCGGTCGCCGCCGACATAGCGAAGATACCATCGGTCTATGTCGACATGGCCGGCAACGCCACGGTGCGCCGCGCCCTGCACGAACATCTCGGCGACGAGATGAAACACAGCTCGGCCGTCGGCACCAGCCACTGGGACAAGTTCGCGCCGACCGGCGACCTGCCGGGCGCCAAACCGGTGTTCTTCTTCGCGCCGGCGCAGATCGCGAAGCGCCGCGAGGAATGGGGACCGGGCGTCGTGCAGCAGAAGATCGGCGAGGCATGGCGGCGCATTGCCCGGTCGAGTGGCGACTGGCTCGCCGTCGAGGCCGCCGCAGGGCTCGACGGCGCCGTGCAGACCTGGAGCGATCTGGCGGCCGGCCGTCAGCGACCCGACATCGGCCATGTGCTGCGGATGTGACCGGGCGGCCAACACGCCGGCTGCCCTCCCCTCGGCCATATCGACTCTCAGACGGGGATACCCCACCAGATCAGCGTGTTGCGGTAGTGCTCGCGGATCGCCACGCAGGCATTTTCGGCATCGCCCGCCTCCAGCGCGTCGATAATCGCCAGATGCTCTTCCATGGCCGATACGATCCGGTTTGGAAGAAACGGCCGGGTGTTCTGGATGATGGCGATGCGGATGCGATTGACTTCGTATTCCTGTTCGGCGAGCGGATTGGCGAGACCGGTCGAAAGATGGTTGTGCAGCGACAGATCGGTCTCGATCGCGCGGGACGACAGTTCCAGCCCGCCGGAGCGCCTGGCCGCATCACGCAGCTCGACATGCGTCTGACGCAGGGCCGGCAGGTCGAGCGGCCGTCCGGACGCGATCAGGCGCCGCGCGCCTTCCTGGTCCAGAATGGCGCGCAAATCCATGCAATGACGGGTGATCTCGGGGCCCGCATCCATGACCTGCAGGCCGCGTTTCGGCAGGGTTTCCAGAAGGCCGACCGAGCAGCCGTGCTTGACGGCCTCGCGCACCGAGGCCATCGGGAAACCGAGCGTCTCGATCAGTTGCGGCATGGACACGAACTGGCCGCTGCGCAGCCGGCCGGCCTTCAGCGCCTCAAACAGTGCCGCCTGCGCGCGCAGCGCGCTCGATCCGGTTTCTATGCGTTCGTCCACAATACGCCGTCCTTCGATTTCATCTGATTTCCTTGAAAGTCATGTGTAAAATTTTTAGTAATATCAGCAGCCAATGTCAGATAACATTGTAGATAACATTTTACAAGATTCCATTGTGACGCTTCGGCGTCGAGCGGTCAGGGAGGAGAGAAAATGGCCACATTGTCCACGCATGACGTTCCACGCGACGGGGCGCTCTACAACGAGGATCTCGCACCGATCCCACATAGCGAACGCAAATGGGGCGCGTTCGAGATCTTCAACGTCTGGAACAACGACATTCAAAGCCTGTTCGGCTATTCGTTGGCCGCGTCGCTGTTCATCACCTACGGGCTGAACGGCTGGGCCGTCTTCGCCGCCATCGTGGTGGCGGGCTTCTTCGTCATGATCCTGGTCAACCTGACCGGACGCCCGTCGGTCAAGCACGGCGTACCCTATCCGGTGATGGCGCGCGCTTCGATGGGCGTGCAGGGCGCCAAGTTCCCGGCGCTGGTCCGCGGCATCGTCGCGATCTTCTGGTACGGGGTCCAGACCTACTTCGCCTCGACGGCGGTTGCGCTTCTGCTCAACACGCTGCTCGGCATCGAAGGCGGCGGGGAATTCCTCGGCATGACCGCGATCGGCTGGTTGTCCTACATCATCGTTTGCGTCTTCCAGGTGGCGCTGTTCATGAAGGGCATCGACTGGGTCGGCAAGTTTCTCAACTGGGCCGGACCGTTCGTCTACATCGTCATGATCGCGCTCATGCTGGTGATCTGGTACAAGGCCGGCAACGGTATCTTCTCGGAGCTCGGCGCCATCTTCGAAGGTGGGGTTGCGAGCGATCCGCGCGGCCCGGTCGCCGCTTTCTTCGCCGTCATCGGCACGATGATCGCCTACTTCGCGGCCGTGGTGATCAATTTCGGCGACTTCTCGCGCTTCGTGTCCGACGAAAAGGCGATGAGGAAGGGTAATTTCTGGGGCCTGCCGGTCTCCATGGCGGTGTTCTCGTTCATCGCCCTGTTCGTAACCGCCGGAACGGTCGTGCTGTTCGGCGAGCGGCTGATCAACCCTGCCGACATCGTCGACCGCGTCGACAACGTGTTCCTGACCGTCATCGCCGCGATCACCTTCTTCGCCGCGACCGTCGGCATCAACCTGGTGGCGAACTTCATTCCGCCGGCTTATGACATCGCCAACCTGAACCCGGAAAAGATTTCGGCCAGGACCGGCGGCATCATCACGGCGGTGGTGGCGTTTTTCATCGGCGCGCTGTGGGTGGCGGTGATCCAGAACATCGGCATCGCCGGCTTTGTCGACACGCTCGGCGCGTTCCTGGCGCCGCTCTACGGCATCCTGGTCGCCGACTACTATCTGGTGCGCCGGCAGCAGATCGATATCGACGATCTGTTCAACTCCGACCCGTCCGGCAAGTACCACTACACCGATGGCTGGAACCGCAAGGCGATCGCCGCCTTCGCCATTGCCGCGATCTTCTCGGTCGCAACGGTGTGGATGCCGGCGCTGTCGCAACTGTCCGGCTACGGCTGGGTGATCGGCGCGGTGCTCGGCGGCGTCCTGCACCTGCTGTTGCAGCGCGGCACGGAAACGCAGGCATTGAACGCCTGAAGAACGACGGGGCCGGGATGCATGCCATCCCGGCTACCGCCGCACCTCCCGCCGTCGGGCAATCCAACGGTCGACGGCGACAAGAACCAGGGCGAAGGCCCAGAACAGGATCGTCAGCAGCACGATGTTGCGGACCATCTCCAGGGCGCCGAGCCGGGTCGGATCGAGAAACCAGTAGGCATACCAGCCTTCGGCGGCGCCACGGGCGAATGCGTAGACGCAATAGCCAAGCGGCGCCGTAACCGCGACCAGCGCGTCGCGCCAGCCAAGCCCGCCATGGCCCGAGGCGAGCCAGGCGACCACGAACAGCGGCGGCGTGACGTCGTGCAGCGCATGGTCGGCCACCGCCTGCCAACCGGTCGGGTTCCAGATCGCGCGCAGGGCCAGCGAATAGACGACGCCGACCAGCAGGATCGACGCGGCCACCGTCAGTCGCATGCGCGCGCCGGCAAGCAGGCTCCCCGGAAAGAACGCCATCGCGGTGGCGACGATGGCGACGGCGCAATTGGTCAGAATGGTGAAGAAGCCGAAAAAGCGCCAGAGCGCCGCCGCGACACTGGCGCCCTCGCCCGTCATCCGATCGACGAGAAGGCCCGCCTGCAGCGCAAGCGCGCCCCAGGCCACCGCCGCGGTCGCCAGCGCGGCAAGGAGGCGGATGCTCACCTGTTTGCCGGCGCCAGCCGGCGCCAGGGATTGGCCGACCCCGACTGGCCACCCGACGGCAGGTCGGCCGGGCCGACGACGGCGCCGGCGATGGAATAGCCCGATTCGATCACCTTGACGCCGTCGAGAACGAAGAGCTGGGTCTTCTCACGTTCGAACGCCAGCCTGCCCGTCACCGACACGGACTGATAGATTTCCCTGGCCCTGAACGGCTCGGTCGGGACGACGAGAACGATCTGGTCGGCAGGCGGCGACGGCGTGTGGATGCAGCCGCCATAGACGGGCACCAGCAGGAAGGAATAGACGAGATCGCCCTCCTGGTCGGCCGGCAGCAGATAGCCGGCGATTTCGACCATCTCGCCCTGCAGGACCGCGCCGCCGGATTGCCCGGCATTCTCGCTGTCCGCTTTCATCATCAGCCCGAAGACACCGGCCGGATTGGCGAGATCGCTCCATTCGATGTGTCTGGCGCCGGCCGCCATGGCCGGCAGGCCGAAGGCGACGGCGAGAAGCGCAGCGGCCAGGCCGGACAGGCGCGGCCCCCGGCCCGCCTCGCGCTTTTTCGCCAGTCGCCGTTTCATCCCGTCCGCCTCACCTGATCGCCTTGACCAGCCCGCCATCGGGAAAGCAGGTCGGCTTCAGCCCGTTCTTCGCCTGCCAGTCGCCGATCGAGCGCCGGGTCTTGTAGCCCGGCAGGCCGTCGGCGCCGCCGACATCATAGCCCCTGCCTTCGAGCGCGCGCTGCATCTTGGCGACGTCGGAGCGGTAGAGCCCCCCGACCTTGCCCCAGGCGCCGCTGAAGGGCTTCGACCCGTAGGCGATCCTGTCGCCGGCATGGCCGATGAACAGGGCGTAGAGATCGCTCTCGTTATACTCCTTCAGCACATAGAAATTCGGCGTGACGATGAAGGCCGGCCCGTGGCGGCCGGCGGGCATCAGCAGATAGCCCTCGCCGCGCGCCTCGTGCTCGGGAAACGGCTTGCCCGACACGCGGCTGATCCCCATCGCCGCCCAGTCGGAAATCCTGCGGCCGCGATCCGGCCCTTCGAGCGCGCAGGAGACCGAGGCCGGCACGGTGACCTCGAAGCCCCAGTCACGGCCGGCGGCCCAGCCGTAGTCTTTCAGATAATTGCCGATCGAGGCCAGCGTGTCGGCGTCGGAACCCCAGATGTCGCGGCGGCCGTCGCCGTCGCCGTCGGCGGCGTGTTTCAGAAACGAGGTCGGCAGGAACTGCGGCTGGCCGAGCGCGCCGGCCCAGGAAGACTTCATCGCCGGCACGGAGGCATAGCCCTTCTCCACCATCACCAGCGCGCCCAGCAGCTCCTTGCGAAAAAGGTCTTTCCTGGTCGACATGAAGGCCTTGGTGCCGAGCACCTCGAAGGCATTGTGCGGGATCTTGACCCGGCCGAAGCCGGATTCACGCCCCCAGATGGCGATGATGACATGGCCCGGCACGCCGGTCCGGCGTTCGACCGTCTTCAGCGTGGCCGCGTAGCGCTTGGCCAACGCGCGGCCGGAGGCGGCGATGCCGCCCAGCGTCTTCTGCGAGAAGTAGTTGCCGGGCGAGCCGAACTCGGCCTGGCGCTGCTTCTTCGGCGTTTTCGCCTTGGTGCCGGGCGGCACGAGGTCGGGCAGTTTCCAGTTCAGCGTCACGCCGGCAAAAGCTTTGTCGAATATGCGCTTCGACACGCCGTTGGCCTTCGCGTCCGGCCACAGATCGTTGGCGAGCCATTGTCGGAACAGCGTCTCGGCTTCGGCGCGGCTTGCGGCATGGGCGCAACCGGCCGCGACGAGCAGCGACAGCATAGCCGTGATCAGGGTTCTGGCGATGGCTTCGTCTCCTGTGTCAATCGGCGGTTCTGGCACCGGAATCCGGCAAAAACCGGAACAATCCGGAACGCGGGGCTAAAACGCCGTCCTCGACTTCAATGCCGCTGCAAGCGTGCCCTCGTCGAGATAGTCGAGTTCGCCGCCCACCGGCACGCCGTGCGCCAGCCGCGTCACCTTGACGTCGAGGCCGGCGAGCTGGTCGGTGATGTAGTGCGCCGTGGTCTGGCCTTCCACCGTGGCGTTGACGGCGAGGATCACCTCCTTGACCGCGCCTTCGGCGACGCGGGCGACCAGCGGTGCGATTGCCAGCTGGTCGGGGCCGACACCGTCCAGAGGCGACAGCGTGCCGCCGAGCACATGGTAGCGCGCGTTCATGGCGCCGGCGCGTTCCAGCGCCCAGAGATCGCCGACTTCCTCGACGACGATGATCAGCGAGGCATCGCGGCGCCCGTCGGTGCAGATGGTGCACGGATCGGCGGTGTCGGCATTGCCGCAGACCGAGCAGATGCGCACCTTGTCGGCGGCCTCGGCAAAGGCGCCGGCAAGCGGGATCAGAAGCTGGTCCTTCTTCTTGATCAGATGAAGGGCGGCGCGGCGCGCCGAGCGCGGCCCCAGCCCCGGCACCTTGGCCAGCAACTGGATCAGGCGTTCGATTTCCGGCCCGGTGATTCGCTTCGACATCGCCAGATTGATAGCGAAGCGGCCGCGGTTTTTACAGCCCCGCCGATGCCGCCGCTTAATCGTGCGTAAACCATTCGTAAACCATGATCGGCCGCACCGCTTCGACAGAAGGCAGAACCGCCATGGCCGCACCCGCAGTCCGCGTCGCCACCGTCGCCGATCGCGACGAGCTGGAAGCGCTGATCGACGCCTGCTACTCGGTGATCTATCCGGGCTGGTATGACGAGGAACTGCTGACCGACGCGCTGCCGGCGATGCTGCGCATCGACGAGAGACTGCTCGAATCGGGCCGCTACTTCCGCGCGAATGTCGACGGGCGGCTTGCCGGATGCGGCGGCTGGAGCGTGTCGGCGCCGGGCGGCGACAGGCGCGCCGAGGGCGGCCATATCCGCCATTTCGCCACCCATCCCGACTGCATGCGCAAGGGCGTCGGCTCGGCGATCCTGGCGCGCTGCATCGCCGAGGCGCGCGCCGAGGGGCTTGCCTCGCTCAAATGTTTCTCCAGCCTGCCCGGCGAGGCCTTCTATGCCCGCCACGGTTTCAAGCCGGTGGACGAGGTCAGTATCATGATCGGCGGCGAAGCCGCCTTCCCGGCGCTGCTGATGGAGCGGACGCTGGCGTAGCAGACAGCTGTTCCGGCCGCCTTCGCGATCGCCACGAACCGGCGCGACAATCGCGAAAACGGTCGTTCCGCGACATTCTCGATTCAAAATTTGAACCAACGGCGCGGCTGTTGCCGGTAAAAATGGCTCATGCAATTCAACTCACTTGACAGCATACCAACTGGTCGGTATGTTTTTGGATCAGACAGGGGAACCGGACATGAGGACCATCAGGATCATCGAACACATCTCGCTGGACGGGATCGTCCAGGCGCCCGGGGGACCGGATGAAGACCCCGGCTATGAACATGGCGGATGGGCGGTGCCGCATCACAACCAGGCCGTGGGCGAGGCTATCGACGCGGCGCAGGGCAAGCGCTTCGACCTGCTGCTCGGACGGCGCACCTACGACATTTTCGCCGGTTACTGGCCGAGGCAGAGCGGCCCGGTGGCGGACAAGCTCAACGCGGCGGCGAAATACGTCGCGACCCATCGACCGGACAGTCTCGCATGGGGTCCGGTCGAGGATCTCGGCGCGGATATCGCAAAGGGCGTTCGCGATTTGAAGGCAAAGGACGGCCCGGACCTGATCGTCTGGGGAAGTTCGACGCTGACGCCCGTGCTGCTCGAGGCGGGACTGGCCGACGAAGTGCTGCTGCTCGTCTTTCCGGTGCTGCTGGGAAAGGGCAAGCGCTTGTTTTCGGATCGTGCCGATCCGCGCGAACTCGCGCTCGTCGGCAGCAAGGCTGCCTCCTCGGGCGTGCTGATGAACACCTATCGATATGCCGGGCCGCTGCGGACCGGAACTTTTTGAACAGACGCCCAGACTACAGGAGCAACGACGATGTTTCGCATTCTACTGACCGCTTTCATTCTCGCCACAGCCGGCGCCGCGATCGCCCAGGACAAGCCCGAAGGAAAGCGGGTCGAAATCAACGGCATGCAGATGTATTACGAGGTCTCCGGCAAGGGCGATCCGATGATCGTGCTGCACGGCGCCTACATGAACATACCCGCCATGGGCGAGATCGTCGCACGGCTGGCGAAGACGCATCGCGTCTATGCGCTGGAATTCCAGGGCCACGGGCGGACGACGGATATCGACCGGCCGATCACCTATCCCAATCTTGCCGGTGATGTCGCGGCGTTCATGGACGCGGTCGGAATCGAGAAGGCAGATGTCTTCGGCTACTCGATGGGCGCGGCGGCCGGACTGCGGCTGGCCATCGACTTTCCCGACAAGGTCGACCAGCTGATCGCCGCTTCCGTCGCCTACGACTTCGACGGCTGGCAGCCGGCGTTCCGCGACTTCATACCGCAGATGACCGTCGAGATGTTCACCGCGATGCCGATGGCGGAGGACTACAGGAGGCTCGCCGCCGATCCGGACGGTTTCCCGGCGCTGGTCGAAAAGCTGATCGCGCTCGAACACGAGCCCATGGCCTGGGGCGAAGACGTGGCGGCACTGAAGACGCCTGTGCTGATCATCGCCGGCGATGCCGACGTCTCGACGCTCGAACACAGCGTCGCGATGTTCCGCCTGCTCGGCGGCGGCGGCATGGGCGATATGGGCAAGCCGCTGCCCGCCTCGCGGCTCGCCATCCTGCCCGCCACCTCGCACACCGCGGTGATCGGCCAGGTTGACCTTATGATGGCGTTCATCGGCCCGTTCCTGGCCGGCAAGGCGCCAAAGGGCTGGTTCGACTGAAATCGCGTGCGTCGAGCGCATACTGCCAACACGCATAGACCGAGGAAAGGTACATGAAAATGAGCGATGCAACTCAAAGCAGCTGGCGCAGCGCCTCGGCCGCCGTCTGGACGGGACGGGTGATGAGCGGATTGTTCATCGTCTTCATGCTGGGCGCGTCGGCTTTGCCGAAATTCTTCATGCCCCGTGTCACAGAGCCGATCATGAACGAGCTCGGCTGGCCGACGAAATACACGCTGATGATCGGCGTCATCGAAGTGGCGGGCACGCTGCTCTACGCCATACCCCGCACCGCCGTCCTCGGCGCCGTCATCCTGATGGGCCTGCTGGGAGGCGCGATGGCCTCGCAGGTGCGCATCGAAAGCCCGCTGTTCAGCCATGTCCTCTTCAGCATCTATCTCGGCCTGTTCATGTGGGGCGGCCTGTGGCTGCGCGACCCGAAGCTGCGGGCGGTCTTCCCGATCAGGACGCAGTAGGCGCGCGCCGGCTGAAATGAACGAAACGACCGCGAAGACGTTTAGACAACAAACCCGAGGGAAAGATTCGATGACCGAACTCGTAACCTGTCTGTGGTTCGACCGCGGCGAAGCAAGCAAGGCGGCGGAATTCTATGCCGCGACATTTCCCGACAGCCATGCCGGTCGCATCAACGCCGCTCCCAACGATTTTCCCAGCGGCAAGCAAGGCGACGAACTGACAGTCGAGTTCACCGTGCTCGGACGCAAATTCGTCGGCCTCAACGGCGGGCCGATCTTCAAGCCCAACGAGGCGGTCAGCTTCATGGTCGTCACCGACGGCCAGGAGGAGACCGATCGCTACTGGAACGCGATCGTCGGCAATGGCGGTGCCGAGAGCGCCTGCGGCTGGTGCAGGGACCGCTGGGGCTTTTCCTGGCAGATCACGCCGCGGCGGTTGCTCGAACTGACGACGAGCGCCGACCGCGACGAGGCCAAGCGCGCCTTCGACGCGATGATGACGATGCAGAAGATCGATATCGCCGCGATCGAGGCGGCGGTCGAAGGAAACTGAAGGAGAGATGCAATGAGCTATATCGACGGATTCGTCATCGCCGTGCCGACGGCGAACAAGCAAAAATTCAAGGAGCACGCCGATCTTGGCGACAGCGTGTTCATGGACCTCGGCGCTAGCCGGGTCGTCGAATGCTGGGGCGACGAGGTGAACGACGGCGAGGTCACCGACTTCCGCAAGGCCGTGCAGGCGAAGGACGACGAGACCGTTGTCTTCTCCTGGATCGAATGGCCCGACAAGGAAACGCGCGACGCGGCCTTCGCGAAAATGACCGAGTGGATGAACAATCCGGAGAAGGTCGATCCGCGCATGGACCCGGCAAGGAACCCGATGCCGTTCGACGGCAAGCGGCTGATCCTCGGCGGTTTCGCGCCACTGGTCGAACTCGGAAAATAGCCCGACAGACAAACCCGATCATGCACGCCGCTCTAGGCGTCGGGAAATCCCGACCCGATATCGGCAGGCGCGATCGAGACGGCCTTGATGACTGCATGGACTGCGGCGCCGGCCGACAGGCCGAGCGTATCGGCGGACCGGCGCGTGACGCGGGCAAGCAGGCGGCCGGCGTCGGTGTCGAGCGCGACGATGGCGCCCGGCCCTTCGCCGGTCCGCACCTCCCTGACGGTGCCGGAAAGGATGTTGAGCGCCGACAGGCCCTGTGGACGCGCGCGGGCGAGGATTACGTCATGGGCGGCGATACGTATCCGGACCGCGCTGCCGGGCGGCTGTGCAATGCGCGGCAGGAACATGGGCGTACCGCCGGCGTCGAGTTCGGTCAGGCCGTCGGGATGGTGGACCGACACCTTCGCTGTCAGGATCGCGCCGGCCTCCCGCGCGCCCGTCGGCAGGATCGCGGGATCGCCGAGAATGTCCGCGGCACTTCCCTGCCGGATCACCTGTCCCGCCTCCAGCGCCACCACCGTGGTGGCAAGCCGGGCCACTTCCGAGGCGGAGTGGCTGACATAGAGGATCGGGACGGAAGTCTCGTCGCGCAGCCGTTCGAAGTAAGGCAGGATCTCGGCCTTGTGCGCCTCGTCGAGCGAAGCGAGCGGTTCGTCGGCGAGGACCAGACCGGGTGACGCCAGAAGCGCCCGGCCGATGGCGACACGCTGCTTCTCCCCGCCGGAAAGCGCTCCGGGCCGACGGTCCAGCAGATGCCCGATGCCCAGAAGATCGACGACGCGATCGATGCCGTCGCTCGGCGAACTGCCGGGCGCGAACCAGGCGCCGTAGCGCAGGTTCTGCCGGACGGTCAGATGTGGAAACAACCGGCCTTCCTGGAAGATGTAACCGAGGCGACGGCGATGCGGCGGCAGGCCGATACGCCGCTCGCTGTCGAACAGGGTCCGCTTCCCCAGCACGATGCGGCCCGCATCTGGCGTAAGAAGGCCGGCCACCGCGTTGACGATCGTCGTCTTGCCCGATCCGGAGCGGCCGAAGAGAACGGTGACACCCGGCGGCGCATCGAATGCGACGTCGAGCGAAAAGCCGTGGAAGGCATGGCGCACGGCGATCTCGAGCATCATCGGCCTCCCACCCGGGCGGCGACGCGGCGGCCGATCACCTCCGACAACAGCAGTGCGGCCATCGCCACAGCCACCGACACCAAAACCAGCCTGATGGCCGGGCCTTCGCCTCCCGGCACCTGGAGAAACGCGTAGATCGCCGACGGGATGGTGCGGGTCTGTCCGGGGATGTTCGACACGAAGGTGATCGTGGCGCCGAACTCGCCCATGGCCTTGGCGAAGGCGAGAATGGCGCCGGCGATAATGCCGGGCAGCGCCATGGGCAGGGTGACGGTCAGGAACACCCAGAGCGGCGAGGCGCCGAGCGTCGCGCTTGCCTGTTCGAGCTTCGGGTCGACCGCCTCGATGGAAAGGCGGATTGCGCGCACCATCAGCGGAAAGGCCATGACACCGGCCGCCAACGCCGCTCCGGTCCAGCGAAAGGCGAAGACGATACCGGCCTCCGACAGGAAACCGCCAACCGGGCCGTGCATGCCGAAAGCCAGCAGCAGGATATAGCCCGTCACCACCGGCGGCAGGACGAGCGGCAGATGGACGATGCCGTTTAGGAGCTGCTTGCCGGGGAAGGTCCAGCGCGCCAGGGCGTGGGCCGCGAGCACGCCGAACGGCAGGCTGACGAGCGTTGCCCAGAAGGAGACCTGGAGCGAAAGCGCGACCGCCGTCCATTCTTCGGGACCGAGCCAGTTCATCGAACGATACTACCTTTGGACAACCGAGAAGCCCTGGCGCTCGAAGGCCTCGCGCGCCTCCGGGCCGCGAAGGTATTCGAGGAATTCGGCCTCGGCGGCGAAATCGCGATTGGCAAGGTCGGCGGCGGGATAGACGATCGGCGGATGGGTGTCGGCGGCAAACGTGCCGACAACCGTCACCCGGTCCTCAGCCACGGCGTCGGTGGCGTAGACGACGCCGTAGGCCGCCTCGCCCGTCGCCACCAGGGCGAGCGCGGCGCGCACGTTGTCGGTCTGCGCAACCCGCGCCTTCACATCGTCCCACAGCCCGAGGCTTTGCAGCGCCGCCTTGCCGTAGATGCCGGCCGGCACCGCATCGACCAGCGCCATGGCAAGGTGCCCACCGCCGAGGAGGCCCGCCAGGTCCATGTCCGGGCCGATCTCGACCGGCGGGACGCCGGTCCCGCTGGCGACCAGCACGATGGAGTTGCTCAGAAGGTCGAAGCGCGTGCCGGCCTCGACAAGCCCGTCCCGCTCCAGCGCGTCCATCCAGTCCGGATTGGCCGAGATAAAGATGTCGGCCGGAGCGCCGTGCTGGATTTGTCGCGCCAGCGCCGAGGAGCCGGCCAGCGAGACCACGACGTCGTGACCGCTTGCGGCTTCGAAGCGCTTTTCGATCTCGGCCATGGCGCTGGCCGTGCTGGCGGCCGCGAAAACGGTGATCTCGTCGGCGGCAGCGGCAAACGGCATGGCGGCCGTCGCGGCCAGACATGCGGAGCCGATGATCGCCCGCACATGGCGGGCGGAATGCCGGCGCACCATGCGACCGTCTCCCTCAAGGCGATATGTTTCTCCGGAGATATCGCAGATGGCGGCGGCGAATGGCAAGCGTTATTTTCGATCGGGAATATCGGTCAGCATCGCCTGCAACCGCTCGATGTGGCGTTCGGCGGCGCCGCGGGCTTCGGCTTCGAGCGCGCGGTATTCGTGCAGGACGGCGCGCCCGGCCGGGGTCAGGCGCGCTCCGCCGCCACGCGCGCCGCCACGCGTGCGTTCGACGACGTGATCGCGGAACATGGCATTCATCGTCTCGACCAGCTGCCAGGCCCGCTTGTAGCTCATGCGCATCTCGCGGCCGGCAGCCGCGATGGAGCCTGTCCTGTCGATTCGTTCGAGCAGTTCGGCCTTGCCCGGACCGATCATTCCGCCGGGGCCGAATACAACCCGGATGCGGAACCCCGGCGTGTCTTCCTTGTCTTTCATCGGGAGATATTGGACCTGCGACCATGCCGTCGACAAGGAGGTACCGCGAAATGCGCGCGCGCCGCCGATTGCGGCACGGCCCGGTCCGGACCCGCGCGCTCGTTTAAAATGGCAGCTTCATGCCCGGCGGCAGCGGCAGGCCGGCGGTCAGTTCGCGGGTCTTTTCCTGCATGGCGGTCTCGGCCTTGGCCTTGGCCTCGTTGTGGGCGGCGAGGATCAGGTCCTCGAGGATCTCGACATCGTCCTCCTTGAACAGCGACGGGTCGATCGAAAGCGACTTCATCTCGCCCTTGCCGGTGAGCACAACCGTCACCAGGCCGCCGCCGGCGGTGCCGCTCGCCTCCATGTTGGCGATCTCCTCCTGCATGGCCTGGAATTTCTCCTGCATCTCCTTGGCCTTGCCCATCAGGCCCATCAGGTCCTTCATCGCGTTCTCCGTGATCCTCAGAAATCGAATTCGTCATCGCCCTCGGCCGGCGGTGCCTCCGGCAGGTCTTCTTCCGCGCCGGCTTCCGTGCCCATGCGCACGTCGATGATCCGGGCGCCGGGAAAGGCCGAGAGCACGGCGGCGACCGTCGGGTCGGCCTTTGCGTCGCCGATGCGGTCGTCGCGCGCGCGCGCCTCTTCCTCCGCCAGCGTCGGGCCGCCTTCCTCGCGGCTCACCGCCACCATCCACTTGGCGCCGGTCCAATGGTCGAGGCGCTTGCCGAGATCGCCCGGAAGCGTGCGCGGCGCGCCCTCTGCAAGCGCGATCTCAAGCCGTCCCGGCACGATGGCGACAAGGCGCACGAAGTTCTTCAGCATGACCTTGAAGGCCATGTCGCGGTTGGCGTCGGCGAGCGCGGCGATGTCGGCGAGCGAGGCGACCGGCACGGTTTCGACGACGGGCTGCGGCGCGGTCTCGCCGAGCGGCACCGTTTCCGGCGCGGCCTCGACCAGGCGCATGGTCCGGCCGCCACCGCCGCCGTTTCCGACGGCGGCGCGGGACACGGCCTGCGCACCGCCATTGGGCGCAGGTGCCGGCGCGGGCGTTGCGGATACCTTCGCACCCCCACCGGCCGGTGCGTCGGCGAGCGATTTCAGCGCTTCGTCCAGCGTCGGCAGGTCGGCTGCGTGGGCGATGCGGATCAGCACCATTTCGGCGGCGCTCAGCGGCCGGCTGGCGCGCTGCACCTCCTCCATGCCCTTCAGCAGCATCTGCCAGCTTCGCGACAGCACGCGCACCGACAGTCTGGACGCGAAATCGGCGCCGCGGCTGCGCTCATCCTCGGTCAGGGACGCGTCGGACCCCGCCTCGGGCACGAAGCGCAGACGGGTGACCAGATGGTTGAATTCGGCAAGATCAGCGAGCACCACGGCCGGGTCGGCGCCGATATCGTATTGCGCCCGCAGCTCGGTCAGCGCGGCGGCGATGTCGCCGGCCATCAGCGTCTCGAACAGGTCGATAATGCGGGCGCGGTCGGCAAGCCCCAGCATGGCGCGCACCGCGTCGGCGTCGACCCGGTTGGCGCCGTGGGCGATCGCCTGGTCGAGAATCGACAGCGAATCGCGCACCGAGCCTTCCGCCGCCCGCGCGATCATCGCCAGCGCCTCGTCGGCGACCTCGACCTGTTCGAGGCCGGCTATCTTCTTCAGATGCGCGGTCAGTTCGCCGGCGCCGACGCGTCTCAGATCGAAGCGCTGACAGCGCGACAGAACCGTGATCGGCACTTTCCGGATCTCGGTGGTGGCGAAGATGAACTTCACATGCGGCGGCGGTTCCTCCAGCGTCTTCAGCATGGCGTTGAAGGCGCCGCCCGACAGCATGTGCACTTCATCGATGATGTAGATCTTGTAGCGCGCCGAGACCGGCGCGTAGCGCACCTGGTCGAGCAGTTCGCGCATGTTGTCGACGCCGGTATGCGAGGCCGCGTCCATCTCGATCACGTCGACATGGCGGCCTTCCATGATCGCCTCGCAATGCTCGCCGGGCTTGTCGAGCGCGATGGTCGGCTTGTCGATGTCGTCGGTCTTGTAATTGAGCGCGCGCGCCAGGATACGCGCCGTCGTGGTCTTGCCGACCCCGCGCACGCCGGTCAGCATCCAGGCCTGCGCGATGCGGCCCGATTCGAAGGCGTTGGTCAGCGTGCGCACCATCGGCTCCTGGCCGATCAGGTCGGTGAAGTCGCCCGGACGGTACTTGCGCGCCAGAACGCGGTAATTGCCGTGTGTGTCGCCGGTTTCGCCGCTCATTGCATCCGTCAGTCCGCTCGCCCGGCCCCGCTTGCCATGTCGTTCCGGCCGGCGCCCGCGAGTTTCGCCCGCATGGCTTCCCGCCGTCAATGGTGAGGGGCAAATTGGCCGGGGATCGATGAAAGAAAGGCGGGAGGCCGGCACGGTGACCCGCAGCCGAATCTCGTTAGGGCTGCTTCCTTCCGGACCTGACCCGGTTGGCGAGTGGCACGTCCACCACCAGCCTCCCGCCCCCATATCGGGAATTGCGGGCTGAAATGCAAGCGCGCGATGACGCCTTTCGCGCCGTCGGCCAGCAATGCGCTTGCCGCAGTGCGCGATTGGCCATAGCTTGCTGCGCGGAAAAGACGGCGCCATGTCCGAGGAAAACGACGAAACCTTCCGGCTCGATTCGCGGCTCTCCTGGGCCAGCGAACATGTGCTCTGGCTCGGCCTGTGCGAACTTAGGCTGATGAACGACCGGCGCTGGCCGTGGCTGCTTTTGATACCGCAGCGCCCGACAATCGAGGAAATCCACGATTTGACGCCGCTCGACCAGGCGATGCTGACATTCGAGACCAACCTCGCCGCTGCGACGCTGAAGGCGATGACAGGCTGCGACAAGATCAACACCGGAGCGCTCGGCAACGTCGTGCCGCAGCTTCACATCCACGTGGTGGCGCGCAACCAGGGCGACGAGAACTGGCCCGGTCCGGTGTGGGGCCATGGCGAGCGCCGCGCCTACGACGTCGCCGGCCTGGAGGAGATGACAGAAGCGCTTCGCTCGGCCTTCGACGCGGCGACCAGCCAGATCAGGGACGACGCATGAGCTTTCGCCTGTTCGAGACGGCGTGGAGCGAGCCCGGCCGGCTCGTCGGCTTTGCCGGCAGCACCATCGACCGGCAGAGCGAGAACCGCGCCGACGACGCCGTCGAAACCGCGCTTGGCCATCCGCGGGCGCGCGTCCTTCTGATGCGCGGCGGCCGGCTCTATCTGCGCTTCGACAACGGCGCTGCCGAACCCGGCCACGCGCCCGGCCAGGCGCAAAGCCTCGGGGCGAAGCTCGAACACGGCGTGCTGCTCGGCTATCGCGACGGCGATCCGGTCATCGCCGCGCCGGCCGGTATCGAGCCCGACGACCTGCCCGACGACATAAAGGCGATCGACTACCGCTCGATTATGGTGCAGCGCCTGCTCGGCGCCGACGATCTCGGCGCCCTGGCGCAGGGTGCCTCCCTGCTCGCCTGGCACGGCTCGCACCGTTTCTGCGGGCGCTGCGGCACGGCGACGAAGATGCGCGCCGGCGGCTACAAGCGCGTCTGCCCGAATTGCGGCGCCGAACACTTTCCGCGCACCGATCCGGTGGCGATCATGCTGGCGGTCGACGGCGAGCGCTGCCTGCTCGGCCGCAGCCCGCATTTCGCGCCGGGCATGTATTCGTGCCTCGCCGGCTTCATCGAGCCCGGCGAGACGATCGAGGATGCGGTGCGGCGCGAGACCTTCGAGGAGGCCGGCATCCGCATCGGCCGCGTCGTCTATCATGCCAGCCAGCCCTGGCCGTTTCCCTATTCGCTGATGATCGGCTGCTATGGCGAGGCGGTGTCGACCGAGATCGCCATGGATCGCAACGAACTGGAGGACTGCCGCTGGTTCTCGCGCGCCGAGGTGCGCGCGGCGCTAGCCGGCGAGCATGGCGAGATCAACATCCCGCCGTCCGGCGCCATCGCCTCCCACATCATCCGCGCCTGGGCGGAGGATGGCTAGGCGGACGGAAAACCGCTGACCCGCCAAACTGAAAAGGCGTAACCTTCCGGGAAACCCGATGATGAAACTCTACAACGCCAATCTGTCGCCCAACGCGCTGCGCGTGCGTGCCGTCGCCCACGAACTCGACATCGATCTCGAAATTGTCGACGTCGACGTCTTCAAGGGAGAAAACAAGACCGAGGCATTTCTCGCGCTCAATCCGAACGGCAAGGTGCCGGTTCTGGTCGACGGAGACCTCGTCATCTGGGAAAGCCGCGCCATAAACGGCTATCTCTCGGCCATGAGGCCGGAACGAGGGCTTCATCCCGAGGAGCCGCGCAAGCGGGCGATCGTCGACCAGTGGTCGTATTGGCAGGCGATCCATCTCGGGCCGGCGCTGCAGCGCGTGACCTTCGAACGCCTCCTGAAGCCCAAATTCGGTATGGGCGATCCCGACGAAACGGCGATCGAGGGCCAGTTGAAGGACATCGCCCAGTTGCTGCCGGTGCTGAATGCCAACCTTGCCGACAAGGAGTGGATTGCCGGCGACCTTTCGGTCGCGGATTTCGCCGTGGCGAGCACGTTCACCTATCGCGATCCGGCGAAGATCTCCCTGGCCGACGTGCCGCATGTGTCGGGATGGATTTCCAGGCTGGAGGCGCGGCCGTCTTGGAAGAAGGCCGTCGCGCCCCTGCTCGATGCCGCGGCCAGGATGTAGAGCATCCACCTTGGGATGGAAGCGGTTTGATGGCGTTCGTACCGGCGAAGAGAACGCCGCTGCACCGCCCCCGCCAGGGAGGTGGGTCGATGGCTGGGCCCGATGCCGCAAATCGCTGAAATCAGCCAACGCTTTTGTCCACGCTGGCCGAGCCTGTGCGAAACTCCCCCGTCGTCCCATGGGAAGCCGGGTCTAGAACCGGGCCCGGCGGGGCGGCGGCGGTCTCTCCTCAAAGCGGAGATTGCCGACGGGCGGTCACGGCACCGCACCGCACTGCCTCGATGAGCGATCCATTCGACCGCCCGTCTTCCCGCTTTCGCGTTCTTCTTCCGGCACCGAGGCGAAGCGGACCATGCCGGAACAGTTTTCATCCCCCGAGCCCGCCGGGGGATCGATCCGACCTGCCTAGTCGACATCCTCGGCCTGGGTGGCGCGGAATTCATGCGCCGGATAGACGCCGAGAATGCGCATGTCGCGCGAGAAGAAGGACAGTTCCTCGAAGGCGAGCCGCACGTTCTCATCGTCGGGATGACCCTCGATATCGGCATAGAACAGCGTGGCGAAGAACTTGCCGCCGGTCTGGTAACTCTCCAGCTTGGTCATGTTGATGCCGTTGGTTGCGAAGCCGCCCATCGCCTTGTAGAGCGCGGCGGGAATGTTGCGCACGCGGAAGATGAAGGTGGTCATGATCAGGCCGGAAACCTTGGCCCGTTCCGGCCGGCTCTCGGTCTTCGACAAAACGACGAAGCGGGTGACGTTGTTGTCGGTGTCCTCGACATTCTCGGCCAGGATATCGAGGCCGTAGAGCTCGGCGGCAAGGCGCGGCGACAGCGCCGCCATCGACCGGTCCCCGGCTTCGGCGACCAGCCGTGCCGCGCCCGCCGTGTCGCCGGCCACCATCGGCTTCCAGCGGTTGTTGCGGATGATGTTGCGGCACTGGCCAAGCGCGTGGATGTGGCTGTGCACGGTTTGGATCGCGTCCCTGGTCGTGCCCGGCAGGCCCATCAACTGAAAATGGATCGGCAGGAAGTATTCGCCGACGATATGCAGGTTCGATTCCGGCAGCAGGTAGTGAATGTCGGCGACGCGGCCGGCGATCGTATTCTCGATCGGGATCATCGCCAGGTCGGCCGAACCGTTCTCCACCGCCATGAACGCATCCTCGAAGGTGGCGCAGGGTAGCGGTTCCAGATCGGGATAGACGTCGCGGCAGGCGGTGTCGGAATTGGCGCCCGGCTCGCCCTGAAACGCGATTTTGTTGGTGTGGTAGACCATGGTTCGTTCCCTGCTTTGCTAGGCTGTTGCGGCGAGCGCGCGGCGCGCCCGTTCCAGATCGTCCGGCGTGTCGACGCCGAGCGGCACCGCGTCGACGATTGCCGCGTCGATGCGCATGCCGGCCTCCAGCGCCCGCAACTGCTCCAGTTTCTCGCGCCGCTCGAGCGCCGACGGGCCAAGCTTCACAAACCGCTCGAGCGCCGCGCGGCGGTAGGCGTAGAGGCCGATATGGTGGTAGAGCGGCCCCTCGCCCCACGGCGCGGTGGCGCGGGTGAAGTAGAGCGCCCTCAGCCGGTCCGGCGCGATCGGCGAGCCGACGATCTTGACGACGTTGGGACTGGTCTTCTCGGCCTCCTCGGCGATCTCGACGCCAAGGGTGGCGATATCGGTCCGGCGGTCGGCGAGCGGGGCGAGCGAGGCACGGATGGTCTCGGGCGCGATCGTCGGCAGGTCGCCCTGCACGTTGATCACCGTGTCGATCGCACCGTCGGGATCGAGCTGCTGCAGCGCCTCGAAGATGCGGTCGGAGCCGGACTGGTGGTCGGAGCGGGTCATCACGGCCTCGAAACCGCCGGTGCGCACGGCCCCGGCGACCTCGGGCGTATCGGTGGCGACGACGACGCGCCCGGCCCCGCTCTCGGCCGCCCGCCTTGCAACCTGAACGATCATCGGCGCGCCGGCGATGTCGGCCAGCGGTTTTCCCGGCAGGCGGACGGAGGCCATGCGGGCCGGGATGAGTATGATCGCGGACATCGGAAGGTGCCTTGAAAACGCGCCTCGAACGGTGGCAAAAAGTCTCACTTGAAACCGCCCTTATATGTGTTGCAACGGCGGAGCAAAAGACCTAGTTTCCGGCGAAATTCGACCGGACAGCGGTCGCGACGCGCCGCGGCGGGGACCAGACGCAGGGCGCCGTATTCTCGAATGGACGAGGGAGCCTCGGGTTTCATGGATTCTTTTGAACTCAACAAGATCATCGGCGCGGTACTGGGCACGGTCTTCATCGCGTTTTCGATCTCGATCGTGTCGGACGCGATTTTCTCGGTCCACGCGCCGGAGAATCCGGGTTTCCTCATCGAGGCGGCCGAAGCCGGCGAAGGCGGCGGCGGCAAGGAAGAGGCCGGACCCGAGCCGATCGGACCGCTTCTGGCTTCCGCCGACGTGGGCAAGGGACAGGCGGTGTTCAAAAAGTGCGCAGCCTGCCATACAGCGGACAATGGCGGCGCCAACAAGGTCGGTCCCAACCTCTGGAACATCGTCAACCGGCCCGTCGCCAGCCATGAAGGCTTTTCCTATTCGAGCGCGATGAAGGAACACGCCCAGGGCGGTTCGGCCGTGTGGGACTATGAGAGCCTGAGCCACTTCCTGTTGGCGCCGAAGAAATTCGTCAAAGGCACCGCGATGGGCTTTGCCGGCCTGAAGAAGATCGACGACCGGGCCAACATCATCGCCTATCTGCGCACCCTGTCCGACAGCCCTGCGCCGCTGCCGGAGGCGGCCGCGGGCGAGGACGCAGCGGCGTCGCAATAGGCCGTCTTGCGATCTCCATCATCTCGAAAACCGGGCTTCTGGCCCGGTTTTTTGTTGGCCGGAGTGCGAAATGACCATGTTTTGGCGCACATTCGCGCTATCTTCGCTTCCAAGACCCTGCCAAGGGGCTAAAACATTCAACCACCGACCCGCAGGAGGATGTTTCGTGACGCTGCATATCGGACGCCGTCTTTTCAGCCTCGCAGCCGGAGCGCTTCTGATCGCTGCCGCAACAAACGCCGATGCCGAGGACGAATGGCGAACGATCTCTTCGCTGATCGGCAAGTCCAAATACGAGGCCGGTTTCACGCGCTACGACCATGTCAATCCGGAGGCGCCCAAGGGCGGCGTGCTGAATTCGATCGCAACCGGCACCTTCGACAGCTTCAACCCTTTCATCGTCCGCGGTACGGCGGCGGCCGGGCTCAGGGCCTTTGGCGGCGGGCTGCCCTACGACACGCTGATGGCGCAATCGGTGGAGGAAGCCGGCACCAGCTATCCGCTGATCGCCGAGGCGTTCAGATATCCCGACGACTATTCCTCGACCACCTACCGGATCGACCCGCGCGCCCGCTTCCATGACGGCGAGCCGGTGACCGCCGAGGACGTGGTTTGGTCGTTCGAGACGCTGAAGGCCAACCATCCGCTCTACAACCAGTACTTCCACAACGTTACCGAGGCGGTGATCTTGTCGGAGCGCGAGGTGGAGTTCCGCTTCGACCAGAAGAACAACCGCGAACTGCCGCACATCATGGGCGACATGCCGGTGCTGCCGAAACACTGGTGGGAGGGCACCGACGCCAACGGCAAGAAGCGCGACATCTCGGCGCCGACGCTGGAGCCGCCGCTCGGTTCCGGCCCCTACCGGATCAAGAGCTTCAAGGCGGGGGCGGAGATCACGTGGGAGCTTGTGCCGGACTATTGGGGCAAGGATCTCGCGGTCAATATCGGCCGCAACAATTTCGGCGAGCGCCGCTACACCTACTTCCTCGACGACAATGCCGCCTGGCAGGGGTTCACCAAGGGCGGTCTCGACGACTACCGCGTTGAAAACCGCGCGCAGAAATGGGCGACGGAGTACAATTTTCCCGCCTTCGAAGCCGGCGACGTGCTCAAGAAGGCATTCCCGACCGAATCCGGCGAGCCGATGCAGGGATTTGCGCTGAACACGCGGCGCGAGAAATTCGCCGACCGGCGGGTGCGCGAGGCGCTGACCTGGGCATTCGATTTCGAGAGCATGAACCGCACGCTGTTCTACGGCCTCTACAAGCGGACCGACAGCTATTTCGAGGGCGGCGAGCTGGCGTCGAGCGGCTTGCCGGAGGGTCGCGAGCTGGAGATCCTGGAGGACTATCGCGGCCGCATACCCGACGAGGTGTTCGAAAAGCCGTTCACGCTGCCGGTCTATACCGGCGACAACCGCAAGGACAGGGCAAACCTTTCGCGCGCCTTCCAGCTGCTGAAGGAGGCCGGCTACGAGCGCAAGGGCTCGCAGCTCGTCGGGCCGGACGGCAAGGTGTTTACGATCGAGTTCCTCGGCCGCGACCCCAGCGACGGGCGGGTCATGGGTCCCTATATCGAGCAGCTGCGCAAGCTCGGCATCGATGCTTCGCTGCGGGTGATCGATCCGAACCAGTATATCAACCGGTTCCGCACCTTCGATTACGACGCCGTGACCGTCGTGCTGGCGCAATCGCAGTCGCCCGGCAACGAGCAGCGCGAGTTCTGGAGTTCGGCGGCGGCCGATGCGGTCGGTTCGCGCAACGCTGCCGGTATCAAGGATCCGGTGATCGACGAACTGGTCGACCGGGTGATCTTCGCCAGGGACCGTGCAGAGCTCGTCGCGGCCACCCATGCGCTCGACCGGGTGCTGCTGTGGAACTTCTACGTGGTGCCGCAATGGCACAACCCGGATATCTGGCTGGCATGGTGGAACAAGTTCGGCATACCGGAAAAACAGCCGGCCTATATCGGCGTCGACATCGATTCCTGGTGGATCGACGCCGACAAGGCGGCGGTGCTCGAGGCCAGGCGGGGCACGGGTAATTGACGGAACGCCTGTCCGTATCGCGAAGAACGTTCATCGCCGGCGCCGGTGCTGCGGCCACATGCGCGCTCGGCGCCGGATACGGTTTTGCGGCAACGCCGACCGATGTCCCGCTGCACGGATTGTCGGCGTTCGGCGACCTGAAATACGCAGCCGATTTCGACCATTTCGACTATGCCAACCCGGACGCGCCAAAGGGCGGCAGCTTCAATTTCTCGCCGCCCAACTGGGTGTTCAACCAGAACGTCATGACGTTCAACACGCTGAACACGTTCGTCGCCAAGGGCGATGCGCCGCCGCGCATGGAACTGTGTTTCGATTCGCTGATGGTCGGCGCGCTCGACGAGCCCGACGCGGTCTACGGGCTGCTGGCCGAAAGCGTTGAGATCGCGGAGGACCGCAACGCGTTCACCTTCCGCCTGAGGCCCGAAGCGCGGTTCCACGACGGTTCGCCGGTCACGGCCATCGATATCGCCCATTCCTACGAACTCTACCGCGAGAAAGGCCATCCCGGCCTGCTGCTGCCGCTGCGCGAACTGGAAAAGGCGGAGGCGATCGACGACCGCACCGTGCGCCTCAGCTTCACCGGCAAGCAGTCCGACCGGCTGATCCTGACCGTGGTGGCGTTTCCGGTCGTTTCGAAAGCGCATTTCGAGGCTCATCCGTTCGACAGTTCGCAGGTGCTGGCGCCGCTCGGCTCCGGTCCCTACAAGGTCGGCAGGCTCTCCGCCGGCTTCTACATCGAATATGACCGCGTCGCCGATTATTGGGCCGCCGATCTGCCGGTCAATCGCGGTCTCAATCATTTCGGCTCGATCCGCATCGATTTCTACCGCGACCGGCAGGCCGGCTTCGAGGCGTTCAAGAAGGGCGACGTCACTTACCGCCAGGAGTTCACCTCCAAGACCTGGGCGACCGAATATGATTTTCCGGCGCTGCTGGAAGGCAAGGTGATCAAGCGCGAGTTTCCGAGCGAGCTGCGGCCGGCCATGCAGGCCTGGGCGGTCAACACGCGCCGGAAGCGGTTCGCCGACCGGCGCGTGCGCGAGGCGATCAATCTGTGCTTCGACTTCGACTGGACGCGGCACAACATGTTCTACGGCTCCTACGAGCGCTCGCACTCGCTGTTCGAGCGCTCGCCCTATCGCGCCGAAGGGCTGCCGTCCGAAGCGGAGCGCGCCCTGCTTGAAAGCTTGCACGGCGAGGTGCCGCCGGAAGCGCTGGGCGAAGCGGTGATGCTGCCGCAAAGCGACGGCTCGGGCCGCGACCGCAAGCTGCTCGGCCGCGCCGTCAAGCTTCTGCGCGAGACCGGTTGGACGCGCAGGGGCGGTTTTTTCGAGGACGCGGCCGGCGAAAGGCTGACGCTGGAGATCATGGTCAACGCGCCGGTCTTCGTGCGCGTCGACACGCCGTTCGTGGAAAACCTGCGCGCCGTCGGCATCGATGCCTCCGTCCGCCTTGTCGATGCGGCGCAATTCCAGTCGCGCATGACCGATTTCGATTTCGACATGGTCGGCATCGCCTTTTCGTTCGGCGCCACGCCGACGGAGGACGCGCTGGAGCAGTTCTTCCATTCGCGCGCCGCCAACGTGCCCGGCTCGCGCAACCTGCCGGGCATCGCGGATGCTGCGGTCGATGCGCTGGTCGAAAAGGTGG
The DNA here is from genome assembly GCA_041397625.1 of Rhizobiaceae bacterium. Lineage (GTDB taxonomy): Bacteria > Pseudomonadota > Alphaproteobacteria > Rhizobiales > Rhizobiaceae > JAWKWH01. The sequence goes on along the minus strand of JAWKWH010000001.1, from coordinate 798,141 downwards.
GCGCGGCACGGAACCGCGTTGATCTCACGGTTGCCATGCGGGCGCTCGACAGGGTCTTGCGCGCGCGGCTCGATTGGATTCCAAATTGGCACTCGGCGAATCACCGCGCCGCCTATTGGGACATGTTCGGCTTCGACGAGCCGAAACCCGATTACGGCTTTCCCGTCGAGCGTCTGTGGTGGTTCGACGAGGCGAAGGCTCGCGCGATTGGCAAGGCATAGGGCGGATTTGAACAACCCCACGGAGGCCGGCACCTGATGGGCGCCTATATTCTCAGGCGTCTGCTGCTGATGATCCCGACGCTGTTCGGCATCATGGCGGTATCGTTCGCGGTGATCCAGTTCGCGCCGGGCGGACCGGTGGAACGGGTGATCGCCGAGATCAGCGGTATCGGCGGCGGCGCCGGCGACCGGCTGTCGGGCGGCGGCGGCGAGTTCGGCGGCCAGGACCAGGGCGGCCAGGGCGGCGGTGGCGAAGCGTCCAAATATCGCGGCGCCCAGGGCCTCGACCCGGAATTCATCGCGCAACTGGAAAAGCAGTTCGGCTTCGACAAGCCGCCGCTCGAGCGGTTCTTCCTGATGCTGTGGAACTATGCGCGCTTCGATTTCGGCGAGAGCTATTTCCGCGACATATCGGTGCTGGCGCTGATCGTCGAGAAGATGCCGGTGTCGATCTCGCTCGGGTTGTGGATCACCTTCCTGTCCTATGCCATCTCGATCCCGCTCGGCATCCGCAAGGCGGTCAAGGACGGCTCGACCTTCGACATCTGGACATCGGGCGTCGTCATCGTCGCCTACGCCATTCCGGGCTTCCTGTTCGCCATCCTGCTGATGGTGCTGTTTGCCGGCGGCTCGTTCTACGACTGGTTTCCGCTGCGCGGGCTGACATCGGAAAACTTCTCCGACCTGTCGCTGGGCGGCAAGGTCCTCGACTATTTCTGGCATGTCGCGCTGCCGCTGACCGCCATGGTGCTGTCAGCCTTCGCCACGACGACGCTGTTGACCAAGAACTCGTTCCTCGACGAGATCCGCAAGCAATATGTGATCACGGCACGCGCCAAGGGACTGACCGAGCGCCAGGTGCTCTACGGCCACGTGTTCCGCAACGCCATGCTGATCGTCATCGCCGGCTTTCCCGGCGCGTTCATCTCGGCCTTCTTCACCGGGTCGCTGCTGATCGAGAACATCTTCTCGCTCGACGGGCTCGGCCTGCTCGGCTTCAAGTCGATCCTCGACCGCGACTATCCCGTCGTGTTCGCCAATCTCTACATCTTCTCGCTGCTCGGCCTGTTCGTGACGCTGCTCTCCGACCTCACCTACACGCTGATCGATCCGCGCATCGATTTCGAGCGGAGGGATGTCTGAGATGGCGGACGTCACCGCGACAACGGCCGAAGCGCCGGTGAAACGGCCGTGGCTGTCGCCGCTCAACCGGCGGCGCTGGCACAATTTCAAGGCCAACCGGCGCGGCTACTGGTCGTTGTGGATCTTCCTCGTCCTGTTCGTCCTGTCGCTGTTTTCCGAGTTCCTCGCCAACGACAAGCCGATCCTCGCCTCCTACCAGGGCGAACTGCTGTTTCCGGTTCTGGTCGACTATCCGGAGGAGAAGTTCGGCGGCTTCCTGGCGGTGACCGACTATCGCGACCCGGTGATCCAGGAGGAGATCGAGGCCAATGGCTGGATGCTGTGGCCGCCGATCCGCTATTCCTACCGCACCGTCAACAACGACATTCCGGAAGCCGCACCCGCCAAGCCGTCCTGGCTCTACTCGGTCGAGGAGCGCTGCAAGAACTACGATGCCGGCGTCGACGACCCCAACTGCACGCTCGGCAACTGGAACTGGCTCGGCACCGACGACCAGACCCGCGACGTGCTCGCCCGGGTGATCTACGGTTTCCGCATATCGGTGCTGTTCGGCCTGACGCTCACCTTCTTTTCGGCCATTGTCGGCGTGTCGGCCGGCGCCATACAGGGCTATTTCGGCGGCTGGACGGACCTGATCTTCCAGCGTTTCATCGAGATCTGGTCGGCGATACCGGTGCTCTACCTGCTGTTGATCATCGCCGCGGTGCTGCCGCCGGGTTTCTGGATCCTGCTCGGCATCATGCTCCTGTTTTCCTGGGTGGCGTTCGTCGGCGTGGTCAGGGCGGAGTTCCTGCGCGCGCGCAACTTCGAATATGTCAACGCGGCGCGCGCGCTCGGCGTGCCCAACCGCACGATCATCTACCGCCACCTTTTGCCCAACGCCATGGTCGCGACGCTGACCTTCCTGCCCTTTATCCTCAACGGCTCGATCACCACGCTGACCTCGCTCGACTTCCTCGGCTTCGGCCTGCCGCCCGGCTCCGCCTCGCTCGGCGAACTCCTGAAGCAGGGCCAGAACAATCTGCGCGCGCCATGGCTCGGACTGACCGGCTTTGCGGTGATCTCGATCATGCTGTCGCTGCTGATCTTCATCGGCGAGGCGACGCGCGACGCCTTCGATCCGAGGAAGACGTTTTCGTGAAACCGGAAAGATGGTAGAAAAATGCCGATATTCTACCGCGGAGTCAGATCATGGGCATGAACATCAAGAGCGAGAAGGCGCACCGGCTGGCCAGGCAACTGGCCGCGGCGACCGGATTGAGCATGACGGCTGCGGTGGAAAAGGCGCTTGAGGAAGCCATCGAACGGCAGAAGAGGGACAGCGACTACGCGACCCGGAAAGCCAGGATCAGGGAGATCAAAAAACGTTTTGGCCCCGTGCCGGAGGGTCTGACCAGCGACCACTCCGATTTCTACGACGAGTGGGGTTTGCCAAAGTGATCGTTGACGCGTCGGCGGTGCTTGCAATCCTGTTTTCGGAGCCTGAAAGCGACTCTTTCGAGGAAGCGCTGCTTGCCGCCGGGCAGAGAAACGATATCTCGGCAGTCAATTTTCTCGAGGCTGCTGTTCGGGTGGACCGTTTGGGATCTGATCGGAAGTCAGGCGAATTCGACAAGCTGATCGACAGCCTGTCACTTGAGATAGTGCCCGTCACCGCCGAACAGGCCCATCTCGCCCGCGAAGCCTACAAGAAATTCGGCAAGGGCAATCACGAGGCAAGGCTCAATCTCGGCGACTGTTTCGCCTATGCGCTTGCCAAGGCGCGCGGCGGGCCGCTCCTGTTCAAGGGCGACGACTTCCGCCGCACCGACGTGGAGCCGGCGCTTTGACCGAACCGCTCCTCTCCGTCAGCGATCTGTCGGTCCTGTTCCGCCAGGGCAGGAACGAGACGCTGGCCGTCGACCGTGTATCCTTCGACATCGCCCGTGGCGAAACCCTGGCGCTGGTCGGCGAATCCGGTTCGGGCAAATCGGTCTCGGCGCTCTCCGTGCTGAAGCTGCTGCCCTACCCAGCGGCAAGCCACCCCTCCGGCCATGTCCGCTTCAAGGGCGAGGACCTGCTCGACCATGACGAGGCCGATCTGCGCCGGGTACGCGGCAACGACATCACCATGATCTTCCAGGAACCGATGACCTCGCTCAACCCGCTGCACACGATCGAGCAGCAGATCGGCGAGGTTCTCAGGCTGCATCGCGGCATGGGTGCGGCACAGGCGCGCGAGACCACGCTTGCCCGCCTGCGCGAGGTCGGCATCCGCGACCCGGAAAAGCGCCTCGGCGCCTATCCGCACCAGTTGTCAGGCGGCCAACGCCAGCGGGTGATGATCGCCATGGCGCTCGCCAACGAGCCGGAACTGCTGATCGCCGACGAGCCGACGACGGCGCTCGACGTCACGGTGCAGGCACAGATCCTCAAGCTGCTCGGCGAACTGAAGCAGAAGAACCACATGTCGATGCTGTTCATCACCCACGACCTCGGCATCGTGCGCAAGGTCGCCGACCGGGTCTGCGTGATGACCAAAGGCCGCATCGTCGAAGCCGGGCCGACGACGGAGATTTTCGACAACCCGCGGCACGACTATACCAAGAAGCTTCTGGCCGCCGAACCGAAGGGCGATCCGCCGGCGCTCGACGAGGGCGCCGCGCCGGTCATGCACGGCGACGACATCAAGGTCTGGTTTCCGATCAGGAAGGGCTTCTTCCGCAAGACGGTCGACCATGTGAAGGCCGTCGACGGCATCGACATCACCGTGCGCGCCGGCCAGACGGTCGGCATCGTCGGCGAATCGGGCTCCGGCAAGACCACGCTCGGCCTGGCGCTGGCGCGGATGATCTCGTCAAAGGGCAGGATCCGCTTCGAGGACCGCGACATCGACCGGTTCTCGTTTTCCGAGATGCGGCCGCTGCGGTCCGATTTGCAGATCGTGTTCCAGGACCCGTTCGGCTCGCTCAGCCCGCGCATGTCGGTGGCCGAGATCATCGAGGAGGGGCTTAAGATCCACGAGCCGGGCTTGAACGCGGACGCGCGCGACAAGCGCGTGGTGGCGGCGCTCGACGAGGTGGGGCTCGACGCGGAGACCCGGTTCCGCTACCCGCACGAGTTTTCCGGCGGCCAGCGCCAGCGCATCGCCATCGCGCGGGCCATGGTGCTCAACCCGCGCTTCGTCATGCTCGACGAGCCGACCTCGGCGCTCGACATGAGCGTGCAGGCGCAGGTCGTCGACCTCTTGCGCGACCTGCAGAAGCGGCACGACCTTGCCTATCTGTTCATCAGCCACGACCTGAAGGTGGTGCGCGCGCTCGCCAACGAGGTGATCGTGATGCGCAACGGCAAGGTGGTCGAGCAGGGACCGTCGGAGCAGATCTTCGAGGCGCCGAAGACCGACTACACCAAGGCGCTGATCGCGGCTGCCTTCGACATAGAGACCGCGCCGGAAGGCGTGGTCAGCGAGTAGCGGAGGCGGACGGTGGCGACGACGAAGGGACGCGTTCTTCTGGCCGTGACCGGCATGGATACCGGCGACTGGCTGCCGGTCCTCGCCGCCCGGCGCGAAGCGGTCCTGCGGCCCGACGGCGACGCCGATCCGTCGATCACCTATGCGGTTGCGTGGAAGCCGCCGTCGGGCATGCTGTCGAAGCTTCCCAACCTGAAGGCGATCTTCTCCATCGGCGCCGGGGTCGACCATGTGATCGCCGACCCGACGCTGCCCGACGTGCCGCTGGTGCGCGTCGTCAATCCCAATCTGAGCCAGCATATGTGCGAATATGTGTGCTGGCGCGTGCTCGACCATCACCGGCGCGGGCGCATCTACCGTGAGCGCCAGGCGCGGAAGGCCTGGAAAGGCGAGGCGCAGGCGACGGCGGATGCGGTCAATGTCGGCATCATGGGTTTCGGCACGCTCGGCAGAGCCGTTGCCGACAGGCTGCTGGCGCTTGGCTTCTCGGTCAGCGGCTGGAGCCGTTCGCGGCACAGCCACCAGGGTGTCAGTTGTCATGCCGGCCAGGATGGTCTCGACGCGTTTCTTTCCGCGGCCGACATCCTGGTCGTGCTGCTGCCGCTGACGCCGGAGACGACCGGGATCGTCGACCACGCGTTGCTGTCGAGGCTGAAGCGAGACGGAGCGCTCGGCGGACCGGTGCTGGTCAATGCCGGGCGCGGCGGCCTGCAGAAAGAGGCCGACATCCTGCGCGCGCTCGACGACGGAACGCTTGTGGAGGCGAGCCTCGACGTGTTCGAGACCGAACCGCTGCCGGCGGCAAGTCCGCTGTGGCCGCATCCGCGTATCTTCATCACGCCGCATGCCGCGGCCGAATCCGACCCGCGGTTCCTGATCCCGCCGATGCTCGACCAGATGGACGCGCATGACCGCGGCGAGCCGCTGCAGAACCTGGTCGATCGCGACGCAGGATATTGAACGGTTCACGGCCGCCGATAGAGCGTCGGCTCGCCGTAGACCGGGCGAATGCGCTCGACGGCCTCGGTCAGCGGTTCGAACGAGGTCAGCATGGTGTGGCCGTTGGCGTGGATGGTGTTTTCGCCGTCGCGCAGGATAGCCACATGCCCGTTCCAGAAGACGAGATCGCCGCGCTGCAATCCGGCGGCCGGATCGATCGCTTTGCCGATCGTCGCCGCCTGCATGTCGGTATCGCGCAGCGCCATGCGCCCGCAGATGCGCATGGCGAGATGCACCAGGCCCGAACAGTCGAGACCGAAGGCCGAGGTGCCGCCCCACAGATAGGGCGTACCGGCGAACAGTTCGGCGATCGCCACATAGTCCTGCGGATGCTCGCCGAGCGGCCGCAGGTGGCGGGCGATCACGTGGCCGCCGGTGGCCAGCGCCGCATAGCGCGTACCGCGAACCTCGGTGAAGTCGGTCACCGCCAGTTCGGCGCCGATCGACAGCGCCATCAGGTGCGGCGCCTTCAGGTCGGCATGCGGATAGACAAAGGTGCGCGGCACGGCGACCGCATGGGTCGACCTGACCGTCACGGTGGCAATGCCGGTCTCGTCGACATAGCCGGTATAACCATCGAACTCCGTCTGCACCCAGGCCCAGCCGCGGTCGCGCTCGAACACCTTGACCGGATCGCCGAACAGCGCCTCGGTGTCGACGCCGGCGGCATGGTCGGGCTCGCGCCGCAGCGCCGCCACGGCAACCGCGATGTGGGCCTGGACCGGCGCCACGAAGCGCTCGGCCTCGACCTTGCCCTTCAGGCCGAGATCGGCCAGGTCGGGCCGGTAGGCGTTGAGGCGCGGGTCGAGGTCGCTCATAGCGGCAGGCCCGTCGCCCGATCGATGATGACGTCGCCGAGGCGCTCGACGAAGAGCGCGCCCTCGACCGTGCGCTTGACCAGCACGTTACGGCGGTCGCGTTCGTCACGATGGCGCGAGACCAGGCCGCGCGATCCCATGAAGTCGAGAGCGCGGGTAATCACAGGCTTGGTCACTCCCAGCTTGGCGGCGAGACCGCGAACCGTGTGCGGCGGCGGATCGAGATAAATGGTCAACAGGATCGCCATCTGACGCTCCGACAGGTCGGGGCCGTCCGCTTGCACCTCGGCCAGGCAAACCTGCTGCCACAGCCGCAATGCCTGGCTCGCCCGTAGCGACACGCCCATGACGCCAATCCTTGCTTAGAGCGAAATGCGCTCTGGCTTGTTTCGGTGCCGTTTCATTCAACCGGTTTTCGGCGACCGGCGCAAGCGTCATGCGCCGTAGCGGTCGCGGATGACCTGATCGAGTGCGCGGATGCACTGCGCCTCGCCGCCGACCGGCGCGTGCGGCCTGGCCGACGGGTTCCAGCCGTAAATATCGAAATGGACCCAGCTTTCGGCCTTCTCGACGAAACGCGACAGGAACAGCGCGGCGGTCACCGAACCGGCAAAGCCGCCGGAGGTTACATTATTGATGTCGGCGATCTTCGACTTCAGGTCTTTCTCGTAGGGCCGCCAGAGCGGCATGCGCCACATCGGGTCGGCGAGCCGCGCTGATTCGCCGGCAAGCGCGTCCGCCAGTTCGTCGTCGTCGGTGTAGAACGGAGGCAGGTCGGGGCCGAGCGCCACCCGCGCCGCGCCGGTCAGCGTTGCCATGTCGACCAGCAGCTGCGGCTTTTCCTCGTCCGCGAGCGCCAGCGCGTCGGCGAGCACCAGCCGGCCTTCGGCGTCGGTATTGCCAATCTCCACCGTCGCTCCCTTGCGGCTTGCCAGCACGTCGCCGGGACGGAAGGCGTTGCCCGAAATGGCGTTCTCGACGGCCGGCACCAGAACGCGCAGCCTGACTGGCACCATCGCCTCCATCAGCATCGAGGCAAGGCCGAGCACGTTGGCGGCGCCGCCCATGTCCTTCTTCATCATCAGCATGCCGCTTGCCGGCTTGATGTCGAGGCCACCGGTGTCGAAACACACGCCCTTGCCGACCAGCGTCACCTTCGGCGCGCTTTTCGGACCCCAGCGCATGTCGATCAGCCGCGGCGCTTCCGCCGAGGCGCGGCCGACGGCATGGATCATCGGCAGGTTCTTCTTCAAAAGCGCCTCGCCCTTGACCACGCTGATCTCGGCCCTGAACCGGCGCGCAAGCGTTCTTGCCGCCGCTTCCAGCGCCTGCGGCCCCATGTCGGAGGCCGGCGTGTTGATGAGATCGCGCGCAAGGCAGACGCCGGAGGCGACGCGTCCGGCCTGCGCTCGCAATTTCGTCGAAGGAACCGCAAATCGGATGTCGGCGGCCGGCCTGGCGCCGTAGCGGGTGAACCGGTAACCGCCGAGCAGCAGCGCCAGCGCGGCGACCTCCGGATCGTCGGGCGCTTCCGCGAAATGCCAGTGCCCCTCCGGCAGCTTGTCCGCAAGTCCGCCGGCCAGTAGCGCGGCCTCCGCCCCCTGCCTGTCGCCGATGCCGAGCAACGCGCCCGCGGCGGCGCCGTCGGCGCCCGGAACCACCAGCACGCGCCCCGCCTGCCCGTCGAAACCGTTGTCGACCGCCCAGCGACAGGCGATCTCGCCGGCGGTGGTTTCGCTCAGGGTACCCGGTCTGACCATCGTCACGGCGCGCGAACGGGCGGTCGGCCGGCTTGTCAGTTCAATCGGCATGGAAGAAGTCTCCGGTCGGGGATGTCGGCATTAACGAACCGTTAGGGTTAACAGAATATTTCTCGAGGTGAAGGGCCCCGTTCGGATGAGGGGCAATCGGGAGAACATATCGTCATGGCGAGCGTTCGGCGAAGGGGATCGCGCTTCAAGGGTTTGACGACGACGGCGCTTGCGCTGTTGCTTGCCGCATCCGTTGCAGGTTGCGCCAACAGGAACATGACGACCGGCTCCGTCCACCGCATGTCCGGCAAGCCGGTCGAGCAGATGTCGACAAGCGAGCTTGCCAGCGCCGCCGAAAGCCTCGGCGAGAGATACGCGAAGAACCCCAAGGACCGCGAACTGGCGATCCGCTATGCCAGCGTGCTGTCGATGAACGGGCGCAGCGACCAGTCGCTCGCCGTGATGCGCAAGCTTGCCATCGACTTCCCGGAGGACCGCAAGGTGCTGGCCGCCTACGGCAAGGCGTTGGCCGGCAAGGGGCAGTTCGAGCCGGCGCTCGACGCGATCCGGCGGGCGCAGACGCCGGAATATCCCGACTGGAAGCTGATTTCGGCCGAAGGCGCGATCCTGGACCAGCTCGGCGACCAGAAATCGGCGCGTGAACTCTATCGGCGCGCGCTGGAAATGCAGCCGAACGAACCGTCGATCCTGTCCAATCTCGGCATGTCCTACGTGCTTGCCGGCGATCTGAAGACCGCCGAGACCTATATGCGCTCGGCGGCGGCGGCGCCCGGGGCCGACAGCCGGGTGCGACAGAACCTCGCCCTCGTGGTCGGCCTGCAGGGCCGCTTCAAGGAAGCCGAGGACATCGCGCGCCAGGAGCTTTCGAGCGACCAGGCCGAGGCGAACGTCGCCTATCTGCGCAGCATCCTGTCGCAGCAGAATGCCTGGAACGACCTGAAGAAGGACGACTCCAAGAACACCAACTGACAAGCGAAGACGGTGCCGGCGACAAAGCCGGTGTCGATCACGTGGGACGGAAAGAGAAGCCGGGACGGACCACCCTCCCCGGCTTATTTCGTGTCGTCGGTTGACGGATTTGATTGCAGGCTTGCCGGATTCTCGAGGCTCTAGAAGAAGCCGCGCTCGCTGAACTGCATGCCGGCCGGGCCGAGGATGACGATGAACAGCACCGGCAGGAAGAACAGGATCATCGGCACGGTGAGCTTCGGCGGCAGGGCGGCGGCCTTCTTCTCGGCTTCGTTCATGCGCATGTCGCGGCTTTCGTCGGCCAGCACGCGCAGCGCCTGGGCCACCGGCGTACCGTAGCGCTCCGCCTGGATCAGCGCCTGCGACACGCTCTTGACCGATTCCAGCCCTGTGCGCTCGGCCAGGTTCTCATAGGCCTGCCGGCGCTCCTGCAGGAACGACAGTTCCGCGTTGGTGAGCACGAACTCCTCGGCCAGCTCGACCGACTGGGAACCGATTTCCTCGGCCACGCGACGCAGCGCCGCCTCGATCGACATGCCCGATTCAACGCAGATCAGCAGCAGGTCGAGCGCGTCGGGCCAGGCGCGCTGGATGTTCGTCTTGCGCTTGGTGGCGCGGTTCGAAATGTAGAACACCGGCGCATAGAAGCCGGCATAGGCCGCGCCGATGCATACGAAGATCTTCACGAAGAACGGCTGGTCGGGAATGCTGTCGAGGATGAAGACGTAGACGACAGCCAGTACCAGGCCGACAAAGGGCAGCACCAGCCGGAAGAACAGGAACCGGGTCATCGGATTCTCGCCGCGGAAGCCGGCGGTCCTGAGCTTGGCGACCGTACCCTCGTCGACCAGCGCGTTGCGCAGGTCCAGCCGCTCGACGATGTTCTTCATGCCGGTCGACTGTTCCTCGCGCAGCCGGCCTCGGCGTTTGTCGGCCTCGGCGGCAAGCCGGGCGCGCTGCTTGGCGCGCAGTTCGTCGCGCTCCAGCGCCACTGTCTTCATGCGGGTTTTCAGGTCGTTGCCGCCGAAAGAGGGCAGCGCGGTGAAGATGGTCGCAAACACCGACACGCCGACCAGCAGCGCGATAAGGAACGCGGGGTCGAAAACGGTTTTGACAATCAGGTCGGTCATTTGCGTGTTTCCTGAACGGCTATGCCTGCGCCTTGCGGGACGTCAGACGTCGAAGTTCATCATTTTCTTCATCACGAAGATGCCCATGGACATCCACACGCCGGCGATGCCGAGCAACATCTGGCCGGTGCTGGTCGTGAACAGCGGCATGATGTAGCCGGGGCTGGAGAGATAGACCAGGAAGGCGACCATGAACGGCAGGATGCCGATGATCACGGCCGAGGCCTTGGCTTCCATGGAAAGCGCCTGCACCTTGGCCTTCATCTTCTTGCGGTCGCGCAGCACGCGCGAAAGATTGCCCAGCGCTTCGGAGAGGTTGCCGCCGGCCTGCTGCTGGATCTGGATGACGATGCCGAAGAAGCTCGCTTCCGAACAGGGCATGGTTTCCTGCATGCGCATCGCCGCCTCGGGGATCGACATGCCCACCTGCTGGGCTTCGATGATGCGGCGGAACTCGCTCCTGACCGGCTCGCGCGCCTCGTTGGCGATCAGGCGTATGCCGTCATTGAGCGGCAGGCCCGACTTGACGGCGCGCACGATCACGTCGAGCGAATTGGGAAATTCGTTGAGGAACGCCTTGACGCGGCGAGCGCGGCGAAAGCCGACGAACCAGCGCGGCAGGCCGACGGTGCCGGCGAGCAGCGCGCCCGGCAGGGTGTAGAACGGCGCCCCGGCGAAGAAGGCGACGATGGTGATCAGGACGCCGCAGACGGCGGAAAAAATGTAGAACTGGCGCACGGTGGTCGTCATGCCGGCCTGCCGCAACTGTATCTTCAGCGGCGGCTTCTTGGAGATCTGGCCGGCCTTCTTCTGCTTCTCCTCCAAATCCTTCAGCGAATCCTGGACGGATTTGCGCCGCTTGGCGGCATCGAGCGCCTTGTCGCGCTTGGCCTTCTTGACGGCACGGTCGGTGTCGGCGCTCTTGATCGTCTCGAGGCGGCGGCCGGCCGACTTCTCGTTTTCGATACGGCCGAACAGAAACACATAGGCAATCGCCCCGGCGCTCAGGCCGGCCAGGGCGATGAAGATCAAAACCGTCGTGTCAATTCCGAACATCAGCTTACTTCTTACCGAACTGAAATCATTCGCCGTCTCGTCTTTCCATGGCCTCCAGCGCGTTGGCCAGCGCCGCCTCCTCGCCGTAGTAGCGGGCGCGGTCCCAGAAATGCGGCCGGCCGATACCCGTCGACGAATGATGACCGGAAAGTTTGCCGGCCGAATCCTCGCCGGTGATGTTGTAGGTGATCAGATCCTGGGTGATGATCACGTCGCCTTCCATGCCGATCACCTCGGTGATGTGGGTGATGCGACGCGAACCGTCGCGCAGGCGCGCGGCCTGGATGATGACGTCGACCGAACCGACGATGATTTCGCGCACCGTGCGCTGCGGCAGGCTGAAGCCGCCCATGGCGATCATCGATTCGACACGGTTGAGACACTCGCGCGGCGAATTGGAGTGGATCGTTCCCATCGAACCGTCGTGGCCGGTGTTCATCGCCTGCAGGAGATCGAAGACCTCCGAGCCGCGCACCTCGCCGACGATGATGCGCTCGGGACGCATGCGCAGGCAGTTCTTCACCAGGTCGCGCATGGTGATCTGGCCTTCGCCCTCGAGGTTGGGCGGGCGGGTTTCCAGCCGCACCACGTGGGGCTGCTGCAGTTGCAGTTCCGCCGAGTCCTCGCAGGTGATTACGCGCTCGTCGCGATCGATGAAGCCGGTCAGACAGTTGAGCAGCGTCGTCTTGCCCGAACCGGTACCGCCGGAGATGATGACGTTGCAGCGCACGCGGCCGATGATCTTGAGAACCTCGGCGCCTTCCGGCGAAATCGCGCCGAAACGGACGAGCTGGTCGAGGGTCAGCTTGTCCTTCTTGAACTTGCGGATCGTGAGCGCGGTGCCGTCGATGGCCAGCGGCGGCGCGATGACGTTGACGCGCGAGCCGTCGGCAAGGCGGGCGTCGCAGATCGGGCTCGATTCGTCGACGCGGCGGCCGACCTGGCTGACAATGCGCTGGCAAATGTTCAGGAGCTGCTGGTTGTCGCGGAAACGGATCGGGGTTTCCTCGACCTTGCCGTTGACTTCGATGAACACGCGCTTGGCGCCGTTGACCATGATGTCGGCGATGTCGTCGCGCGCGAGCAGCGGCTCCAGCGGCCCGTAGCCGAGCACGTCGTTGCAGATATCTTCGAGCAGTTCCTCCTGCTCGGATATCGACATGGCGAAGTTCTTGATCGCGATGATGTCGTTGACGATATCGCGGATTTCCTCGCGCGCGGCATCGGGTTCGAGCTTGGCGAGCTGCGACAGATCGATCGTGTCGATCAGCGCCGAGAATACCTGGCTTTTGGTGTCGTAGTAGGATTCGCCGCGCTCGCGCGGAGCCGCAACGGTCGGCTGCTGCATGGGCGGTGGCGGCTCGACCGGCATCGCCGGCTTTGTGGCGGCCGCGGGCTTGGCGGCTGCCGGCGCCGGCGGTGCTTCCGCCGTTGCGACAGCCGTTTCGGTCGCCTCGACGCGGGTCTCCTCCGCCTCGACGGCAACCGGCGCCGGATCGGCCGGCTGAGCCGCAGGCTTCGGCGGTCCGCCGGTGTTGCTACCCTTTTTACCAAACATGTCGGATCAACCAGTCCTGCTGCCTAATATCACTTCTTCTTGAACTTCAGCCGCCCCAGCAGGTTGTCCAAACCCTTCTTCTTCGGGGCCTTCAACTCGCTGCGTCCCGTCAGCATGTGCGATACCTCGTTGAGCGCCAGCACGATGGCGTGCTGGTTCTCGGTCTCGGCCAGCATGCGCCCGTTGTTGGAGGCGTTGCCGAAGAGCTGAGGGTCGAACGGGATCTCGGCCATCGGCGTCAGGCCGAGCGGCTCGGCGAACTCGGCCGCCGAGATTTCCGGCCGCTTCGGTATGCCGATCTGATTGATGATCAGCTTGGGCGCCGAATCATTCGGCCGCGCCTTGGTCAGCGTGTCGACCAGGTTCTTGGTGTTGCGCAGATTGGCCAGTTCCGGCGTCGCGGTGATGATGATCTCGTCTGCCTGGGTCAGCACCGAGCGCGTCCAGCCATTCCAGACATGCGGCACGTCGAGCACCACGTAAGGGGCCGAGCGCTGCACCGTGTCGATGATGTGGTTGAAGGAATCCTTGTCGAAGTCGTAAACCCGGTCGAGGGTCGACGGCGCGGCCAGCATCGACAGGTTTTCGGCACATTGCGCCAGAAGGCGGTCGAGATAGACCTCGTCGATGCGCTCGGGCGCAAAGACCGCCTCGGCGATGCCCTGGGTCGGATCCTGGTCGAAATTGATGTTCGCCGTGCCGAACGGCAGGTCGAGATCGGCGACCACTACTTCCGAGTTGAACAGCGAGGAGATGTTCCAGGCGAGATTGTGGGCGATCGTCGACGAACCGACGCCGCCCTTGGCGCCGATGAAGGCCAGGGTCCTGCCCAGCGGCTCGGCTTCCGGGTCGACGAAGATGGTCGAGATGACGCCGATGATGTCGGCCAGCGTAACCGGCGCGACGATGTATTCCGAAATGCCGGCCTTGATCAGCTCGCGGTAGAGCCAGACATCGTTGTAATGGCCGATGATCACCACCTTGGTGGAGGGATCGCAGACATTGGCCAGGCTTTCGAGCGCCGAAAGCAGTTCCTTCGGTTCCAGCCGCGATTCCAGGATGATCAGGTTGGGCGTCGGCGCGCTCTGGTAGAAATCGACGGCGGTATCGAGCCCGCCCATATGCACCTTCAGATGCGCCTTGGCCATGCGGCGGTCCTCGCCGGCACGCTCGATGGGCTTGGCGACGCCGTCGGATTCGCAGAAGGCCTGCACCGAGATGCGCGGGATCGGCCGCAGCTCGCTCAACCCGTCGGCATCCGTCGCGCCGGAGTGCTGATCCAGGGCGTGCTCGTTGTCGTAGGCGAGATTGCTCATGTCGTTCGGTCCAGCTTCTTACGGGTTGCCATAGTTGGTGTCGCCGCGCACATTCAGGTCGCCGTCGCGATAGTCCTCGATGGCTTTCACCCGGCGTTCCGCGTCAATCTCGCTGGGCTTGCGCGGCCCGAGCAGATCGGCGGGGTTGGCCACCTGGGCGGCCAGGTTGTTCTGATAGGAGCAGCCGAAATTGGCGTAGTGCTTGTTTTCCGACGTTTTGAGAATGTCGTCGGGCCACCTGCCGCACTGGCCGGCCGATGCCGCCATCGTGGTGTAGGACAACCTGATCGGCGCCGAGAATTCGGAAGAGTCGGCATGGTAGGGCACCATGATGATCTTGTGCCGCGGTACACCGGCCTCGGCGACGAGATCGATGATCTGGTACGACATGCCGGCGACCGCCGCCTCGTTGGCCGAACCCGACGGCACCAGGATCTGCACCACCGCGCCGCCGGCCGGTTCGTACTTGTCCAGGAAGCCCATGATCGCGGCCTTCTGGGTCTTGGTGACGCTCTCGTCGGATGCGCCGACCGGAATGTCGATCGCTTCCTGTTTCTCGGAGATCACGATCGGATGGTTGGTGCGGTAATCGTCGGGCACCGATCCGACCTCGACGTGATCGCGCTTGAGATAGGCGCAGCCGGAGACCAGCGAGCCGGCGAGCACGGCCGCCGCGATGCGCAGCGTCACGGTCGAAGGCGATGTCGCCGCACGGCCCGAAGCGGTCTGGCGTGTTGGGTTTACTGACTGAAACATCTTGCCGGTTCCCGATTACTTGTAGATGTAGCCGACAACGCCGTGATAGCGGCCGTTGGGCAGATCGGTCTTCATGGTGCCGTACACCCTGTTGACCCGTCCGAGGAAAATGCCGGCCCCGTCGCTCGGCGCATTGAAGTTGTCGTCCGGCTTGGCCAGCTTGTTGCGGGCAACCGGCCGCGCCAGATAGGGCGTCACGATGATGACCAGCTCGGTTTCGTTGCGAACGAAATCACGGCTCCTGAACAGCGTGCCGAGCACCGGCAGCTTCGACAGGCCCGGCAGGCCGGAAGCGGCCTGGCGGATGTCATCGCGCACCAGGCCGGCGATCATCATCGAGCCGCCCGACGGCAGTTCGACGGTGGTGTCGGCCAGGCGCCTGCGGATCGACAGCAGGTTGGCGCCGGAGCGCTGGATGCCGGCCGACAGCGCGACCGAATCTTCCGTGGTCGGCTCGGAAACCGAGGTGCGGACCTTCAGGCTGATACGCCCCGGCGACAGCACGACGGGCAGGAATTCCAGGCCGATACCGTATTCGAGCCTGGTGATCTCGTAGGTCAGCCCGCCTGAGTCGTTGTCGACGTTCTGGCCGGTGATCAGGCTGAACTCGCCGCCGACGCGGAACGTCGCCGGTTCGCCGGACACCGCGGTGAGCGTCGGCTCGGCCAGCGTCTTCATCACGCCGGCCTGTTCCATGGCGTTCAGATAGGCATTGATGGTGGCCGAACCGATGGCGCCGCCAAGGCTCAGTTGCGATGGCGAGAGCGGCTTGCCGAGGCCGAAGAAATTGTCGCTGATCGCGCCGTAGGTGATACCGTTCGACGTGCCGTTGCCGATCATGTTGACGCCGAGCTGCTTCATCACCGAGCGGGTCACCTCGGCGACGGTGACCTTGAGGGTCACCTGATCCTCGCCGATGATCTTGATCAGGTTGACGATCTGGCTGGTGCGCCGTTCGGAATCCGGATTGTCGATGGCGACGCCGCCGCCGTCGGCGCCGGAAGCGGCCGTGGTGGCAAATTGTCCGGTGGTCGCCTCGCCGCCGGTCAGGAAGATTTGCGCCAGCTGCGCGGCACGCGCGGCGTCGAGCGGCGTTTCGACCGTACCCGTCAGCACGACGTTGTCGTTCAGCAGTTCGACCTCGATGTCGGAATTGGGAATGAACCGCGCCAGATGTTCCTTCAGGCCGGACACGTCGCGTTCGATGACCAGGTCGATATTGGCGATCTGCTCGCCGTTCGGTCCGAACACGAAGATGTTGGTCTCGCCGACCTGCTTGCCGAAGAGATAGATGCGCCGCGCCGTCCTGGTGACCGCGTCGGCGACCGCCGGATTGGCGACGAGAATGTCGTAGGCGTCACGCGGCAGGTCGACGACGATCGACTTGTTCAGGCCAAGCTTGACGCGCTGGTTGTTGACCGACTTGCTCACCGTCGCGCTTTCGGCGCGGGCCCCGGACCCGAAAAGATCCGCCGTCCCGGCATCGAGTGCGATGACGGCGCAGGCCGCCAGCAACGTCGTCGTGTAACGAAGTGATTTCATACGCACCTGCCCGGAATCTGGCATATTCCCCACCATATCGCTTCTCATTTCCTGGCCGCCTGTTCGGACGGCACGCCTGCCTTGATCATGCGCACCGATCCCTTGTTGCCGTCGCCGGAGACCAGGTATTCCGCCCCCGCGCCGGCTGTTTCCTCGGCGTCCACCGTCGCGCGCAATGCGAGCGTCAGCCGGTCGGCCATCTGTTGCGCCACGGTGATGATCTCCGCCTGACGCGGCGTCAGTTCCAGCGTCGCCGTCTCGCCGACCTTGACCTTGCGGCCTTCCTCGTCCTCCTGGATCGTCTGGTCGATGGCCAGGACGCGGATGTTTTCGAGGATGGTTTCGGTAACGAAGCCTTCCGTCGACGCATCGGAGGAGCGGCGGGTCATGATCACGTCGACCTTGTCGTTGGGCAGGATGAAACCGCCGGCCGATGTGTCAGGCGCAATCTGCGTGGCGATGGCTCTCTTTCCCGACGGCAGGATCGACGACATGAACGCCTGTCCGGCGTCGATCAGCTTGGTGCGGCGAAGCGGCTCGCCGGCGAACATCGGCAGCCGGGCGACGGCGCCGACAAACGTGCTCAGCGCCTCCGGCTCGACGTCGCGGGTGATGAACCCCTCGCGCACGCCCTCCTCGGGCCAGGCCTGCCAGGCCAGCTGATCCTGGATGACTCCGCCGACGCCGATATCCCTCTGCACCACCAGCACGTCGGCCAGGGGAACCGCAGGGGCTGTGGGCGTGTTCTCGACGATCACCGGCGGCGGCGCCGCCGACATCTTCTTGGCCACGTAACCGGCGCCGATGGCCGTCGTGACCGCAACACCCAGAATAATCAGTCGGGATGTGTTCATTTGCCCGAACCTCGCACTCCGCAAACCGCTGAACTTGGGTGACTTTGCAGCGGCAATCGTCAAATTATGGTTAATGCAATCCTTACAATCGGATTTTGTGCGTCAGGACGGCGCGCGACCGCAGGTAGATGCGCGTTCAGGACAGTCGAACATCAAGCGGGAAGAGGCGGATCGCGTGACCGCGGACGGCGATCAGAACTGGTTCATCGCCCACATGGCAAGTTCGGTGGACGGAAAGGCGATCATGCCGCCGGCGGCGAGCGCGACACCGTAGGGCACGCCGGCCTTCTCGTTGGCGAAGTGGCGCAGAAACATCATGTGACCGGTATAAACGGACAGCGGCGAGTTGCGGTAGATGAGGATCGCCAGCGTCAGCGCGCCGCCGAACAGCGTGGCGTAGACGACATATTGAAGCAGCACCATGCCCATGCCCATCCAGACCGCGGTGGCCGACAGCAGCTTGGCGTCGCCGCCGCCCATGCCGCCGATGGCAAACAGGCCGAAGGTAACCGCAAGCACCAGCATGCCGGCCGACAGATGCCAAAGGTAGGTGTCCCAGCCCATCCCCGTCATCGGCGCCACGACCATGAAGGTCAGCACCAGGATGACCGACACCCGGTTGGCGATGGTCATCGACAACACGTCGGATATGGCCGCGAAGGCCATGCAGAACGGAAACACGACGAAGATGATGGATGGAAGCATCGGTCCTTACCGCTGTTCTGCCTGACGCCAGCACTCTAGCGCCGGCGATTTAATCAATCGTGAAGCGATACCGGCGGATCGCGCCGGCCGACGGCAAGAAAAAACCGCCCTCCGAGGAGGGCGGTTCTTCTCCGGCAGAGCCGGAAGTCTCGAGATACCGGAGACGATCACGCCAGGGCGCGATCGCCGGTATCCAGACCCAGGCGATTAGGTGCCAGCGCTATCCAGCTTGCTCGCCAGGTCGTCGAACTTGTTGTCGAGGCTGTTGCCCAGAGCGCCGGCGCCAACAACGATGGCGAGAGCGATAAGCGCAGCGATCAGGCCATACTCGATGGCGGTCGCACCAGACTCGTCTTTCACAAAACGTGCAACAATCTTGGACATGAGAGAACTCCTTACTCCGTGTTTACAGCACAACCCGTCAACGGTTTTTGGTTGTTGATCGGATTGCCGCAATCTACCTTTGAGCTCTTTCGATCGACTTAAGAAACAGACCTAATCAAAGGTTACCCCTCGCGACGCGTCCCTATGGTTAGCGCGGTGCTAAGCTTGCGGCGCGATTGCGGGACAAACCGCCGTCAGCGGGGTGTCGGGACGCCGCCTATATAGATAATGCGTCACGGGCAGGCCGACGCCGGCGTCCGCGACGCACCCCGCCCGCGCAATTCGACGGTCGGAGGCGCCCGCAGGCTGACGGCGCTTAACCGATCATTCACCATTGCGATGCATTTTGAGGCCAGTTCGTATTGCACGGGAGAGCCGACATGGCGCGCGTATTGAATTCAATTGCAGGCACCTGCATGTCGGCAGCCCTTGCCGCCGCCGCTATGGCGACAACCCCGGCCGCCGCGATGGAAAAGGGCATCGAACTCGTCGTCAACCAAGCCAAGATCGTCAAACTGGCGAGGCCGGCCGACACGATCGTGGTCGGCAATCCCGAAATCGCCGATGCCACCGTCCAGGGCGCATCGACCATCGTGCTGACCGGCAAGGGTTTCGGCGTCACCAATCTCGTCATTCTCGATTCCGACGGCGCGCCGATCATCGACGAGCAGCTTTTCGTCACGCGCAGCGATGCCCGCTCGGTTCGCGTCTACCGGCGCGCGTCGCTGCAGACACTGTCGTGCTCGCCGCGCTGCGAGGCCGCGCACAAGACCGAGGCCGAAGAGGAATCGGATGCGAGCCTAATCGGTTCGCAGTAGGAAAACCGCGCCGGAGCCACCGGCAAACGACCGTTCAAACGTGGTTTCCGGCTCGTAAATCCCGAGACGACATCTTTAGCGATTGACCAAACCGGATTTAAACACGGTTGGTCTAATGTGTCTTGCAAATGCTTCTCTTATGGCGCGCAGGGTACTGAAATGCTGAGATATCTCTCATTTCCCAAGGGTTTGTGGAAGCCGGGCCGGACAAAGGCCCGCAAATTCGCCGACGATCGGCGCGGCGCGACGGCAATCGAGTTCACGATGCTGGCGCTGCCGTTCACCTTCCTTATTTTCGCGATCCTCGAAAGCTGCATCTCGTTTGCCGGGCAGCAATTGCTGTCGAACGCCGCCGACACGGTGGCGCGGCAGATCAGGACGGGCCAGTTCAAGGCCGCCGACATCACGGAGACGAGCCTGCGCAAGGAGATCTGCGACTACATCCAGGTCATCGTCGCCAAGGATTGTCCGGAGCTCGAGGTGGACCTGCGCGAATTTCCCACGTTCAAGGCGGCCGCAGCCGTGAAGATCGAATATACGGGTTCGGGCGACAATCGCGACATCGACACGTCGGATTTCGCCGTGACACCGGGCAAGTCGCTGTCGAAGAACATGCTGCGCGTGTTCTACCGCTGGCCGATCATGACCGACATCATGCGCAAGCGCCTGTCCAACCTCAAGGGCGGAACGACGCTGCATTTCGCGTCGGTGACGTGGCAGAACGAGCCGTTTGACGATTGATGCGGATTGCAATGGGCGACGGATAGAATCGGGGCAAAGGCAGATGAGTGCGATCGGAACGATAAGAGGCAAGGCCAGGAAACTGCATGACGGGCTCGTGCGGCTCGTCGGCAACGAGCGCGGCGTCGCGGCGATCGAGTTCGCCTTCATCGCGCCGCTGCTGTTGTCGCTCTACTTCGTCACGATGGAAGTGGCGCAGGCGGTGGAATCGAACAAGAAGGTGGCGCGCTCGGCCAGCATGATCGCCGACCTGATCACGCAGCAGCAGACGATCACCAAGGACGAGGTCGACGCGATCATGGAGATCGGCACGTCCGTCCTGCAGCCCTATAACCGCACCGATCCGGAGTTCATCGTCACGGCGATCCAGATCACGGACGAGGATTCGCCCAAGGTGCTGGTCGCCTGGTCGCGCAAGATGAAGAGCGGCAATGCCAGCCGCGATCTGGCGCCCGGTACGCCGACGACCATTCCGACCAAGCTCAAGATCCGCAACTCCTTCCTTGTGAAGGTGGAAAGCAAGCTCGACTACCGGCCGGTCATCACCTACACGACCGAACAGAAGAAGGGGCTGGGGCTGATGGCCGCCTTCGACAACATCAACATGGCGGAGCATTACTATCTCCGTCCGCGCCAGAGTTCGCAGATACCCTGCAACGATTGCTGAGCACGAAGCTGGACGCCTCGAAAGGGCCCGCCATCGGCGGGCTCTTTCAGTTGGCGGCGATGCTGCCGACCATGTCGTCGGCGAGCTTGTAGTCATCGGCCGTCACCGCGACGAAACGATCGTCCTGCGAACCGCTCAGCAGCTCCTGGATATCGGGCTTGTCGTCGACGAGACCGGTCAGGAATGCGCGCAGCAGCGCCTTCGCCTCGCCGTCGAGATCGCTGCGCACCGCGTGCGGGCCGTAGCGCAGCAGGTCGGACCGCCATTCCAGTTTCAGGTCCGAGGCCTCGATGCCCGCCTCGGCGAGCTGCGCAAACGTGCCCGTGCCGGTCATGACGTCGGAGGTTTCGCCGGCGCTCGACCAGCCGAACAGGCCGTCTGCGGTGCCCTTCGCCAGCCGGTCGACCGCATCGCCGTCGCCGGATGCCTCGATAAGCCGGTCCCGGCTCAGCCCGGCCACGCCGCCCGGTCCGTCGAGCGCGACGGCCGGCAGCAGCGCCCCGGCAACGCTGTCGCCGCCGGGAAGGGCGATCCGCGCCTTGCCGACACCGCCGTCGCCGTCAAGCGCCGACTTGCGGACGATGAGGACGGCGCGAATGCCGATATCGCCGTCGGTGCCCTGCCTGGCCACCAGCGGTTCGACGCAATCGCACAGGCGCCGCGCCGTCGCGTAGGCGGTCGCGGAATAGACCGCGTAGTCGACGCGCGATGTGGCGTGGGCATCGATCAGCGCGGCGTAGTCGCGCGCCACGAAGACCTGGACCGGCATGCCGAGCGCCGCTGAAAACGCCTTGCGGATATCCGACAGGCCGGCGACCAGCCGGCCGGTGCCCGGATCGGCGAGCATGCCGATGCGGAATGTGCCGAGATCCTCGCGCCAGCCCGCATGCGCCGCCTGCGCGAAGGCAATGGCGAGGCCTGCCGCAAGAAGGGCGGGTCCGGTCTTTCTGGAGGGTTTCATCCGATTCGGTCTTCCGGAATGGCCAGCGTGTGGCCAAATGAATAGGCGATTGCGGTTTCAATATGGTTTCCGAATTGCGAAGCCGCATCATCGGGCTTATCTGTGAAACGGTATTTCTCGCTGGTCCGGAAGGTCGATCATGGCGCGCGCATTCCTGTTTGTCCTGGATTCGGTCGGCATCGGCGGCGCGCCCGACGCCGATCGTTTCGGCGATCTCGGCGCTACCACGGTTGGCCACATCGCCGAGCGCTGCGCCGCCGGCGGCGGCGACAGCGAAGGCCTGCGCGCCGGTCCGCTCGCCCTGCCCAACCTGACCCGGCTCGGCCTTGGCGGCGCGCTGGCGCTTGCCGCGGGCGGAACGGAAACCGCCCTGCCGGCGGATCACCTGGCAGGCGCCTTCTTCGGCGCCGCCAGCGAACGCTCCAGCGGCAAGGACACGCCGTCCGGACACTGGGAGATCGCCGGCCTGCCAGTGCTGTTCGACTGGAGTTACTTTCCCGATACCGATCCCTGCTTTCCGGTGGAACTCACCGACGCCATCGTCTCCGACGCCGGCCTCCCCGGCTTCCTGGGCGGCGTGCATGCGTCGGGAACGGAGATCATCCGCCAGTACGGCGAGGAGCACATCCGCACCGGCGAGCCGATCTTCTACACATCGGCCGATTCGGTGTTCCAGATCGCGGCGCATGAGGAGCATTTCGGCCTCGACCGGCTCTATGCGCTCTGCAAGACGGTCTACCGGCACGTCGCGCCGCTGCGCATCGGGCGGGTGATCGCGCGCCCCTTCGTCGGCGAAACGGCGGAAACCTTCAACCGGACGGCAAACCGCAAGGACTATGCCATCCCGCCGCACGAGCCGACCCTGCTGGACCGCCTGAGCGACCGCGGATCGAAGGTCATCGCCGTCGGCAAGATCGGCGACATCTTCGCCCATCGCGGCATGAGCGAGACCCGCAAGGCGCCGAACAACATGGCGATGTTCGATACCGCGCTCGGCGCCATGGCCGATGCCGGCGACGGCGATTTTGTCTTCGCCAATTTCGTCGACTTCGACACGCTCTACGGTCACCGGCGCGACGTGCCGGGCTACGCGGCGGCGCTGGAGGCCTTCGATCGTCGCCTGCCCGAAGCGCTCGACATGCTGAGGCCGGGCGACCTTCTGATGCTGACCGCCGACCATGGCTGCGACCCGACCTGGCATGGGTCCGACCACACGCGCGAACGGGTTCCGATCCTTGGCGCCGGGCCGGGACTGACCTCCGGCTCGGTCGGCGTGCGCTCCACCTTCTCCGACATGGGCGAGACCGTCGCCGAGCATCTCGGCCTGCCGCCCGGCCCCTACGGCAAATCCTTCTATCGCCAGATCGCCGCCGATGCCTGAACTGCCCGAGGTGGAGACCGTTCGCCGTGGCCTGCAGCCGGTGCTGGAAGGCGCAACGATCCTGAAGGTGGAACGGCGGCGGCCGGATCTGCGATTTCCCTTTCCGCCCGGGTTCGTCCGCCGCCTGGAGGGCCGGACGGTGACGGCGCTTGCCCGTCGGGCCAAATACCTGCTCGGCCATCTCGACGACGGCGGAGTGCTGATCAGCCATCTGGGCATGTCGGGGTCGTTTCGCATCGACACGCAGGACGATACCGCCCTGCCCGGCAATTTTGCCCGCGCGCGGTCGAAGGACGAGGTGCACGACCACGTCGTGTTCCACGTCACCGCACCGGACGGAACCGGCGCGCGCATCATCTATAACGACCCGCGCCGCTTCGGCTTCATGCTGCTCGGCCGCGGCGACGAGCTGGAAAGCCACCGGCTGTTTGCCGGCCTCGGCCTGGAACCGACCGGCAACGCGCTCGACGAGCGCGCGCTGACGCGGCTGTTCGACGGCAAGAAGGCGCCACTCAAGGCGGCGCTCCTGGACCAGCGGCTGATCGCCGGCCTCGGCAACATCTATGTCTGCGAGGCGCTGTGGCGCGCCGGCCTCGACCCGCGCCGGGCGGCCGGCTCGATCGCCGGCGGGACAAAGCGCGAGCGCGATCAGCGCGAAAGTCTGGCGACCGCCATTCGCGACGTGATCGCCGAGGCGATCGCCGCCGGCGGATCGTCGCTGCGCGACTACATGCAAACCGACGGATCGCTGGGTTATTTCCAGCATGCGTTCAGCGTCTATGACCGCGAGGGCGAGCCGTGTCCGCGCGACGGCTGCAAGGGTACGATCGGCCGGATCGTTCAGTCCGGCCGTTCGAGCTTCCACTGTCCGGCCTGCCAGCGATAGTTTAATGGCAGCCGAAACCGGGTTGCGATAGGTTCGGCCGCAGGCCAAACCAATCAGGATCAGCTTCCAGAACAAAGGACCGGTGCACTATGGGTTACGAGACGATCGTCGTTGAAACGAAGGGCAAGGTCGGGCTGATCCGGCTCAATCGGCCGAAGGCGCTCAACGCGCTCAACACGACGGTGATGAGGGAGGTCACGCAAGCCTGCGCGGCTTTCGATGCGGACGCGAAGATCGGCGCGATGGTGATTACCGGTTCGGAAAAGGCATTCGCGGCCGGCGCCGACATCAAGGAGATGCAGCCGCTTTCCTACGCCGATGCCTATGCAGGCGATTTCTTCGCCGGCTGGGAGCAGCTCACCCGTGTGCGCAAGCCGGTCATCGCCGCGGTCGCCGGCTATGCGCTCGGCGGCGGCTGCGAACTGGCGATGATGTGCGATTTCATCATCGCCGGCGAGAGCGCCAAATTCGGCCAGCCGGAGATCACGCTCGGCGTCATACCGGGCATGGGCGGTTCGCAGCGGCTCACCCGCGCCGTGGGCAAGGCCAAGGCGATGGACATGTGCCTGACCGGGCGGATGATGGACGCGCGCGAGGCCGAGAGCAGCGGCCTGGTGTCGCGCGTCGTGCCCGACAACGAGCTGATCGAGGAAGCGCTGAACGCGGCCGGAAAGATCGCCGAATTCTCGATGCCGGCGGTAATGATGGCCAAGGAGGCGGTCAATCGCGCCGACGAAGTGACGCTGGCCGAGGGATTGCGATTCGAGCGCCGCCTGTTCCACTCGCTGTTTGCCATGGAGGACCAGAAGGAGGGCATGAGCGCCTTTGTCGAAAAGCGCAGCGCGAGTTTCAGGAATCGCTAGGACAATTCCGGCCGCAACCGCGTTGACGCGGTCCGCATTTGCCACTATAAGCGCGCCAGTTCGTGGCGGCCGGTTGGCCGCCCGCTTGCTTTTCGGCCATCAGAAGCGTCAATCGCCCTTTCCGGCGAGCGCCAACCGTGAGCCGGGCCAGTACAAGAAGAGAGAGACAATATGGCCAATACTACGTCGGCCAAGAAGGCAACGCGCAAGATCGCCAGGCGCACCGCGGTCAACAAGAACCGCATGTCGCGGGTCCGCACTTTCGTGCGCAAGGTGGAAGAGGCGATCGCCGCCGGCGACAAGGCCGCCGCGGAAGCCGCCTTCAAGACCGTGCAGCCGGAACTTATGCGCGCCGCCGGCAAGGGCGTCCTGCACCGCAACACGGCGTCGAGGAAGGTTTCCCGGCTGGCCAGCAGGGTCAAGGCGCTCGGCGCCTGACCGGACG
Organism: Rhizobiaceae bacterium; assembly: GCA_041397625.1. Taxonomy (GTDB): domain Bacteria; phylum Pseudomonadota; class Alphaproteobacteria; order Rhizobiales; family Rhizobiaceae; genus JAWKWH01. The sequence continues at coordinate 772,702 of JAWKWH010000001.1, read as the reverse complement.
ACCAAAAAGACTTTCGGGAGCCGGCCACCGCGGCCGGCTCTTTTGTGCGCGCATTGACAATCCTTTCGCTGCGACGCACAAGAGCAGCGGCCCCTGACCGGTCCCCGGCAGCCGCTGAAAAAGCGTTACAAAACAGACGTCTAGCCTGTGGATAACGCGAATTTTCCAGCGCCGCTAGTCTTGATTTTTCAATAAGTTACGACGGTTTTTTGCTGCCGCTCGGAAGCCTGTTTCCGCGCCGCGCAAAACAGTTTGCTGTCAAGCTCTTTTTTCTGAATTTTTTTTCGCGGCGAGGCATATTTTCCGCCTGTCGGGAAAGCGTTTGAATCAGAAAGATTTATCACGCCGCGACCCACTTGTTACTGCGGGCCGGCCAGCGAATCGAGACCCGATTCGTTAAAAAACGATTACCGGCGGGCTTGCACTTTCCACAGCGGATTGGGTAGTGTCCGTCATCGAAACGGACGGGCCTTGGGCCCAACGGTCCTAGCTAAAAGTCAGTGGTTCTGGCGCCGGTACACGTGCCGGCGGAGGGGTGGACTTTGTCTGTTTCGCGGCGTCGGGTCTCCGGTGTCCGGTTCATTGCAGTAGCAAGAGTTTGATGCGGTCTATTGTACAGGCAACGGTTAGTTCGCCGACTGTGTAGTACAAACAAACCGCACCGGGTTCTTTTTTGTGCCGTTTACGGGCGCCAACGGAAAGGAGAGGCGAAGATACTTCGATATATATCAAGACATTGACTAGAGATGTTTGGCGGCGCGACGGGAATATCGCAGCCGTAACGGAGAGATAACAAATCAGGGATGGCGGCGATCCGACATGAATATTCACGGCAACACGGCATTGGTGCAGTCGACTGGCGCCAGTTCACCTAGAGGGCGGTCAGGGGGAGCGGACATGACTTCGCGCGATGCAAGGGAGACATTCGATCGTGTAAGGGCGCAATTGAAGGCGCGGCTCGGCAACGAGGTCTATGCGAGCTGGTTCGAGCGCATGAAACTGGTCGACGCCAATGGCAGCATCGTGCGCCTTTCGGTGCCGACCACCTTCCTGCGGTCCTGGATCAGCAGCCACTATCTCGACCTCGTGCTGGAACTGTGGAAGGCGGACGTGCCCAGCGTGCTGCGCATCGAAATCGTGGTTCGCAGCGCCGTCCGCAACAGCCATCCGCCGGTCGACGGCCAGGCAACCGCGACGCGGCGAAGCGAGGCGGCGCCCGCCGCTGCCAGGCAGACCGTCGGCGACAGGCGCCAATCCGCAAACGGCAAGCACAATCCCGGCATCCAGCCGCAACGGCAGGAACGGCCCCGCAGCCGCTCGACGGTCATCGGCTCGCCGCTCGACGGGCGCTACACCTTCGCCTCGTTCATCGAGGGTCCGTCCAACCGCGTCGCGTTTGCCGCGGCCCGCGCCGTGGCGGAGCAGGCTTCGAGCGCGGTACGGTTCAACCCGCTGTTCGTCCACGCCTCCGTCGGGCTCGGCAAGACCCATCTGCTGCAGGCCGTCGCCGCCGAGGCGCTGGCGCGCAACCCACAGTCGCGCGTCGTCTATCTGACGGCCGAATATTTCATGTGGCGCTTCGCCACCGCGATCCGCGACAACAACGCGCTGACCTTCAAGGAGCAGTTGCGCGACATCGACCTCCTGGTCATCGACGACATGCAGTTCCTGCAGGGCAAATCGATCCAGCACGAATTCTGCCATCTGATCAACATGCTGCTGGACAGCGCCAAGCAGGTGGTTGTGGCCGCCGACCGGCCGCCTTCGGAGCTGGAATCGCTGGAGCCGCGCGTGCGTTCCAGGCTCAATGGCGGCGTGGCGCTGGAAATCATGGCGCCCGATTACGAGATGCGGCTTTCCATGCTGCGCCAGCGCCTGGCGGACACCAAGGCCGAGGACCATTCGCTCGACATTCCAGACGCGATCCTTGAGCACGTGGCGCGGGTGGTCACGGGAAGCGGGCGCGAACTGGAAGGCGCCTTCAACCAGCTCATCTTCCGGCAGTCGTTCGAGCCGCAGCTCTCCGTCGAGCGCGTCGACGACCTGCTCGGCCATATCTACCGCGCCGGCGAACCCAAGCGCATCCGCATCGAGGATATCCAGCGCGCCGTGTCGCGCCACTACAACGTGTCGCGCACCGAACTGCTGTCGAACCGGCGCACCCGCACCATCGTCAGGCCGCGCCAGATCGCCATGTATCTGGCCAAGATGCTGACGCCACGGTCGCTGCCGGAGATCGGCAGGCGCTTCGGCGGCCGCGATCACACCACTGTCCTGCATGCCGTGCGCAAGATCGAAGGCCTGTCGGAGAGCGACAAGATGCTGGCGCGCGAGATCGAACTGCTCAAGCGCCTGATCCACGAACAGACATGACGGCGGCGAAGGCCGGAAGCCGGTTGAACGAGCCGGGAACGGCCAAAAAAATCGGAGGGCGGCGGGCCTGACGTCCCGGGGGACGGACGTTATCCCCAGCAAGCCCGTCAGGCGGCACTCCGGCCGCTTGGCGGGCTTGCGTTTTCGGGCGTTTTCCTGTCATTTTGCAGCGATTCTGCGGGGCATGGCGGCGATTTTCCCGTAGCGCCGTTCCATCCGCGACCTACCAGGCAAGATCGGTCAGACATGCGTGTAACACTGGAACGCTCCAACCTCCTGAAGGCCCTCAACCACGTCCATCGCGTCGTCGAGCGCCGCAACACGATCCCGATCCTGTCGAACGTGCTTCTGAAGGCCGACGGCGCCAGCCTCGAACTGAAGGCCACCGACCTCGACCTGGAGGTTACCGAGGCGACGGCGGCGCAGGTCGAGCAGACCGGCGCCACCACCGTGCCGGCGCACCTGCTCTACGACATCGTGCGCAAGCTGCCCGAGGGCGCCGAGGTGATGTTGAAGACCGACGAGGACGGAGGATCGATGTCGGTCATCTCGGGCCGCGCCAGTTTCCGGCTCCAGTGCCTGCCGCAATCGGACTTTCCGGAACTGTCGGCCGGAACGTTCAGCCATATCTTCCGGCTGGATTCGGAGGATGTGAAGAACCTGATCGAGAAGACGCAGTTCGCCATTTCGACCGAGGAGACGCGCTACTACCTGAACGGCATCTACCTGCACACGGTCGAAAACGACGGCGCGCTGAAACTGCGCGCGGTAGCGACCGACGGCCACAGGCTCGCCCGCGCCGAGATGGAGGCACCGGCCGGATCGGAGGAGATGCCGGGCATCATCATCCCGCGCAAGACGGTCGGCGAACTGCAGAAGCTGGTCGACGATCCCGACGTCAAGGTCACGATCGAGCTGTCGGATACCAAGATCCGTTTCACCATCGGCAGCGTCGTGCTGACGTCGAAGCTGATCGACGGCACGTTTCCCGACTATCAGCGCGTCATTCCGACCGGCAACGACAAGGAACTGGTCATCGACCGGCAGACCTTCTCGCAGGCCGTCGACCGCGTATCCACCATCTCGTCGGAGCGCGGACGCGCGGTCAAGCTGTCGATCGGCGACGGCCAGGTGACGCTTGCCGTCAACAATCCCGATTCCGGCAGCGCGACGGAAGAGCTCGCAGCCGGCTACGACGCCGATCCGATCGAGATCGGCTTCAATGCGCGCTACCTGCTCGACGTGACCGGCCAGCTTACTGGCGACGAGGCGCGCTTCATGCTGGCCGATTCCGGCTCGCCGACGGTCATCCTCGATGCCGCCGACAAGGATGCGCTCTACGTGCTGATGCCGATGCGCGTCTAGCGGCGAACGGCAGCGCCCGAAAATGACATGGCGGAGGTGACCGGCAACAATTCCAGAAGCGCACCGCCGCGCGTCTCGATCAACCGGCTCAGCCTGACGAATTTCCGCAACTATGAGAGCCTGGCGCTGGCGCTTGGCCCCGGCCCGGTTGTGCTGACCGGCGAGAACGGCGCCGGCAAGACCAACCTTCTGGAGGCGGTCTCCTTTCTCGCCCCCGGTCGCGGCCTCAGGCGGGCCGTGCTTGCCGACGTGGCGCGGCACGGTGCGGCGGACGGCTTTGCCGTTCACGTCGCGCTCGACGGTCCGCTCGGCGCGGTGGAGATCGGCACCGGAAACGCGTTGGCCAATGGCGGCGAAAACACGCGCCGGGTGCGCATCAACGGCGCCAATGCCAGAACCGTCGACGCGCTGCTCGAATGGGTGCGGGTGATCTGGATCACGCCGGCCATGGACGGGCTGTTCACGGGACCGGCCGGCGACCGGCGGCGTTTTCTCGACCGGCTGGTGCTGGCGATCGACCCCGGCCATGCCCGGCGCGCCGTCGACTATGAAAAGGCGATGCGCGGCCGCAACCGCCTGCTGGCGGACGGATCGTCCGACGGCGCATGGTTCGATTCAATCGAGGCGACCATGGCGGAGACCGGCACGGCGATCGCCGCGGCACGGCTGGAACTCGTCCGCCTGCTTGCCGTCGCGATCGGCGCGGCGCGCGACGACGGCCCCTTCCCCGCCGCGGCGATCACGCTTGCCGGCTCGCTGGAAGCCATGCTGGGCGAAGACGCGGCCAGCGACGTGGAGGAGGACTTCAGGCGCACGCTGCGCGACGGGCGGATGCGCGACCGCGCCGCGGGGCGGACGCTGGAGGGACCGCATCGAAGCGATCTCCTGATCCGACATGCGCCGAAGGACATGCCGGCCGCCCTGTGCTCGACCGGCGAGCAGAAGGCGCTGCTGGTCGGCCTTGTGTTGTCGCATGCGCGATTGGCCGGCGAGCTGGCGGGCATGGCGCCGATCGTGCTGCTCGACGAGATCGCAGCCCATCTGGACGTCCACCGGCGTTCGGCGCTGTTCGAACTGGTGGACGACCTGAACGTCCAGGCCTTCATGACCGGCACCGATGCGACGCTGTTCGAGCCGATCGGTGCCGACGCGCAGTTTTTCACCGTCGCCGGCGGCACAGTGACGCGGCATGAAGCCGACTGACAACGATCGACCGCGAGGCTATGATCGACGCATGACACGCCACGAACAACCGCCGCTTTCGGCGGAGGAACTGGAGCGCTATGCCCGCCACATCGTGCTCGCCGAGATCGGCGGCGCCGGCCAGCAACGGCTGAAACGCGCCCGGGTTCTGGTGATCGGCGCCGGCGGGCTCGGCGCGCCGGTGCTGCAATATCTTGCTGCCGCCGGCATCGGCACGCTCGGCATCGTCGACGACGACGCGGTCTCGCTCTCCAACCTGCAGCGCCAGGTGATCCATTCCACCGCCGCGATCGGCGAGGCCAAGGCGACAAGCGCGGCGCGGGCGATCGCCGCGGTCAACCCGCATGTGGCGGTCGAGACGCACCGGTTGCGCATCGATGCAGACAATGCCGACGAGCTGATCGGCCGCTACGACATCGTCGTCGACGGCAGCGACAATTTCGACACGCGCTACGCGGTGGCCGACGCGGCCGCCCGGCGGAAGGTGGCGCTGGTGGCCGCCGCCGTCGGCCGGTTCGACGGATCGCTCACCGTGCTGAAGCCCTGGGAGACCGGTGCGGACGGCGCGCCAAACCCGTCCTATCGCGACCTGTTTCCCTCCGCCCCGCCGCCGGGCGCCGTGCCGTCCTGCGCCGAAGCCGGCGTGCTCGGCGCGCTTACCGGCGTGATGGGGACGCTGCAGGCCATGGAGGTGATCAAGCTCGTCACCGGCGCCGGCGAACCGCTGGTCGGCCGCCTGCTGCTCTACAACGCGCTCGACGCGCGGTTCGAGACCATCCGCTACCGAGCCGCTTCGTTTGGCGGGCGAGACGATGACCGCGCGACTGACAGCTGAGGAGCGCGCCGTCGCCGCCGGCGAGGACGGTTCGGCCATGGCCATGCGCATCGTCGCCGAGGCGGCGAGGCTTCTGGGCGCATCGCGGCTGATCCCGATCGCCTCGGCGCATATCGACGGCGCGGTCTATCACGGCGATGCCGGCGTCCTGTTCGCCGAGACGCTGGCCGGTCGCGGCGCCAAGGTCGCCGTGCCGGCGACGCTCAATGTCGGCGGGCTCGATCTGACCGGTTGCTCCATGCAGCGCCTCGCCGGCCACGACCGCGACATGGCCAGGCGCATGATGCAGGCCTATCTGGCGCTCGGCTGCCAGGCGACCTGGACCTGCGCGCCCTACCAGGCGGGCCACCGCCCGGAAAGAGGCGCGGACGTCGCCTGGGGCGAATCCAACGCCGTCGTGTTCTGCAATTCGGTACTCGGCGCGCGCACCAACCGCTATGGCGACCTGCTCGACATCGCCTGCGCGATCACCGGCAAGGCGCCCGACTGCGGCCTGCATCGGCCGGAAAACCGCGTGGCGCGCTTCGTCTTCGACGTCGCCGGCCTTGCGGCGGATTTCCGTTCGTCGGAGGTGGCATGGCCGGTGCTCGGCAATCTCTATGGACGGCTTGCCGGCGACCGGGTCGGGGTGATCGACGGCCTTGAAACCGACGACGAGGACCGGCTGAAGGCCTTCGGCGCGGCGGCCGCCTCGTCCGGCGCCGTCGGCCTGTTCCACATTGCCGGCGTCACGCCGGAAGCACCGACGCTGGAGGCGGCGGGTGGCGGCGCGCGCCCGGACGAGACCATTGTCGTGACCGAGGCGATGGTGCGCGACGCGCAGCAGCGCCTGTCGACGGCCGAGACGGCGGACCGGATCGACGCGGTCGCCATCGGCAGCCCGCATCTGTCGGCCGCAGAGTTCGAGCGTTTCGAGCGGATGCTCGGCGGGCGGCGGGTCGCCGTGCCGGTCTATGCCTGCACCGGCCGGCACGTGCTGTCGACGCTGGAGGACAGCGGCGCCCGCAAGCGGCTGGAGACGCTCGGCGTCACGGTGGTTGCCGATACCTGCATCGTGGTGACGCCGATGCTGCCGGAAATGGCGGGCGGCGTGCTGATGACCAATTCGGGCAAGTTCGCCCACTACGCGCCGGGCAATACCGGCTACGGCGTGCTCTATGGCGCGCTGGAAGACTGCGTCGAAAGCGCGGTTGCCGGCAGGCCGATGCTCGGCGAGGCACGGTCATGACCGCCGCGCAGGCCCGGATCATCATCGATGGCGGCAAGGCTGCCGGCAAGGCGCTGGTGCTCGGTGCACCGATCAGTTTCTGGGGCGGGGTCGACCCGAAAACCGGGACGATCATCGATGTGCGCCATCCCGAACACGGCGCGGGAACCGCCGGTACCGTGCTGTTCGTGCCGGCGACCGCCGGCTCGTCCACCGCCTCGACGATCCTGCTCGAACTGGTTCATGTCGGCCGCGCTCCGGCGGCGATCGTGTTGCACGAGCCGGATGCGATCCTGCTCCTGGGGCTTGTGGCGGCGCGCGAAATGGGGCTTGCCGTCCCGCCGGCGCTGGCGCTCGACCGCGCGCTGCACGGCCAATTCGCCGGGAAGACGGTGACCGTGGAAGACGGGACGATCCGGACGTCGTCCGGCTGAAGAGGGGTGGTCAGACCAGCGACGGCAGAACCCGGTCCGGCGGGCGGTGACCGTCGAAAAACGTGTGGATGTTGACGATGACCTTCTCGCCCATATCGATGCGGCCCTCGATCGTGGCCGAGCCCATATGCGGCAGGATCACCACCTTGCCCTTGTTGGCAAGCTTGACCAGCTTGGGATTGACGGCCGGCTCGTGCTCGTAGACATCGAGGCCGGTGCCGGCGATCCTGCCTTTCTCGATCAGCGCGATCAGCGCATCCTCGTCGATGATCTCGCCGCGCGCCGTGTTGACGATATAGGCGGTTGGCTGGACGAGTTCGAGCCGCCGGCCCGACAGAAGATGGAACGTTGCCGGGGTCGACGGGCAGTTGACCGAGATGATGTCCATGCGCGCCAGCATCTGGTCGAGGCTATCCCAGTAGGTCGCCTCCAGTTCCTCCTCGGTCGCCTCCGACACGCGATTGCGGTTGTGATAGTGGATCGACAGGCCGAAGGCCTTGGCGCGGCGGGCGACCGCCGTGCCGATGCGACCCATTCCGACGATACCGAGGCGCTTGCCCCAGATGCGGTGGCCGAGCATCCAGGTCGGCGACCAGCCCGACCATTTGCCGCCGCTGCTCAGGATGTTGGCGCCCTCGGTCAGCCGCCGCGGCACCGCCAGCATCAGCGCCAGCGTCATGTCGGCGGTGTCCTCGTTGAGCACGTTGGGCGTGTTGGTGACGGTGATGCCCTTGCGGGCCGCCGCCGCCACGTCGATATTGTCGACGCCGTTGCCGAAATTGGCGATCATCTTCAGGTCGGGCCCGGCCTGGTCGATCATCGCCCGGTCGATGCGGTCGGTGACCGTCGGCACCAGCACCTCGGCTTCCTTCATCGCCGCCACGAGCTGCGGCTGCGTCATCGGCGTGTCGTCGACGTTCAGCACCGCGTCGAACAGTTCACGCATGCGGGTTTCGACCGGGTCCGGCAGCTTGCGGGTGATGACGACTTTGGGCTTCTTTCTGCCGGGCATGGACACCTCAAAAGATCGTCCCGTTGAGACCTCATTAACCAGAACAGGCGACACTGAAACTCCGTCCCGGCACTGTTTCTGTCTACCAAGACGGCAGCCGGTTGACAAAGAAAAAGCACCTGCCGCTGCCGGCGCGAAACGGCAGGATCGCGAACCGTATCGGCACGAAAAGGACCCTGGAAGTGTTACGCCCGCTCCTTCGCAAAATCGTAACCGCGGCGCTTGTTCTCACCATCGGCGTGCCGCTGGCAACAGTTTCGCCGCTTGCAGCCGTACCGGCAATGGCGCAGACCACCGGCGCGATCCAGCACGGCCAGAGCGGGCTGCCGCTGCCCCGCTTCGTCAGCCTGAAATCGGGCAGGGTCAATCTGCGTATCGGACCGGGCCGCGACTATGCGGTCGACTGGCTCTATCTGAAGCCGGGCCTGCCGCTAGAGATCATCCAGGAATACGACAACTGGCGGCGGGTGCGCGATTCGGAAGGCACGGAGGGCTGGATATACCAGTCGCTGCTCTCCGGCCGCCGCACCGGCATGGCGGCGCCGTGGAACAAGGGCAAAGATGCCAATATCCCGTTGCAGACCGAGCCGGAAAAGGACGCCAGGGTCGTCGCGGTGATCGAGCCCGGCGCCATCGGACGCATCCATCTTTGCAACGGCGAATGGTGCGAGATGACCTTTGCCGGCCACAAGGGCTGGATCAGGCAAGCACTGGTCTGGGGCGCCTATCCGGGCGAAACCTACGAGGATTGACCGCCGGGCGGCGGCGACCGGCCTATCTGCGCTTCAGGCGAATGACCACGTCGACATTGGTGATCTCCATGCCTTCCGGCGGTCGCGGCAGGTTGAGGATCGAGAACGGGCCACCCTCGATGTCGTAGATGGCGTTTTCGCCCTCGACGAAGAAATGATGGTGATCGGATGTGTTGGTGTCGAAATAGGTGCGCGCGCCCTCGACCGCCAATACGCGCAGCATTCCTGCCTCGGTGAACTGGTGCAGGGTGTTGTAGACGGTGGCCAGCGACATCGGGTAGCCGGCGGTCTCCGCCTCGGCGTGCAGTTCCTCGGCGGTCAGGTGCCGGTTGCCCTTGGCAAACAAAAGGCCTGCGAGCGCCACGCGCTGCCGGGTCGGTCGCAATCCGGCATCGCGAACGAGATCCTCCGCCATCTTCGGCGCATCCTTGCATTCCGTCAGCATTGCCTGGCCGGTTCCTGAACCTCTTGTCGACAAACGCGCCGCCGCCCGAGCGGACCCGTGCGACGCAAGCCGGAATATATTCGCTCGACCAATATCGATCAATAGTCGGAATCGGCGGTATTTTGACGTATGAAAGCGCAATCTGCGGTTTCCGGTGGGAAACAAGCTGTGTTAGGGGATTGGCGACCTGGACGACAGGCGGGATGCTCCAGATAGGCAGGGCAAAAGGGATACCGTATGGCGGAACGCAAATCGAGTTATGGCTATGACGAGCTGCTAGCCTGCAGCCGCGGGGAACTGTTCGGTCCTGGCAACGCGCAGCTGCCAGCGCCGCCGATGCTGATGTTCGACCGCATCACCGACATCAGCGAGGAAGGCGGCGAGCACGACAAGGGTTATGTGCGCGCCGAATTCGCCATCAAGCCCGATCACTGGTTCTTCCCGTGCCATTTCCCCGGCAATCCGGTGATGCCCGGCTGCCTCGGCCTCGACGCGTTGTGGCAGATGACGGGGTTTTTCCTGGGCTGGCTCGGCGAGGTCGGCAAGGGCATGGCGCTGTCGACGGGCGAGGTCAAGTTCAAGGGCATGGTGACGCCGAAAACCAAACTCGTGGAGTATGGCGTGGACTTCAAGCGCGTGATGCGCGGCCGACTGGTGCTGGGGATTGCCGACGGCTGGTTGAAGGCCGACGGCGATCCGATCTACAAGGCGACCGATCTGAGGGTCGGCCTGGCCAAGCAATCAGCGGCATGATGACCGCCGCCACGTCTTGAGGAGCAGGAAATGAGACGCGTCGTCGTGACCGGCATGGGCATCGTGTCGTCCATCGGCAACAGTGCCGACGAAGTGACAGCATCCCTGCGCGAAGCGCGCTCGGGCATCAGTTTCTCGCAGGAATTCGCCGACCACGGCTTCAGGTGCCAGGTCTGGGGCCGTCCCTCACTCGATCCGACGGAGCTGGTCGACCGGCGCGCCATGCGGTTCCTGAGCCAGGGCGGCGCATGGAACCATGTGGCGATGCGCCAGGCGATCGACGATGCCGGGCTGGACGAAAGCGACATCACCAACGAGCGAACGGGCATCGTCATGGGATCCGGCGGACCTTCGACGCGTACCATCGTCGAGGCGGCCGACATAACCCGCGAAAGGGGCTCGCCGAAGCGGATCGGCCCCTTTGCCGTGCCGAAGGCGATGTCGTCGACCGCATCGGCGACGCTTGCCACCTGGTTCAAGATCCACGGCGTCAACTATTCGATCTCCTCGGCCTGCTCCACCTCGGCGCACTGCATCGGCAATGCCGCCGAACTCATACAGTGGGGCAAGCAGGACATGGTGTTCGCCGGCGGGCACGAAGATCTCGACTGGACCATGTCGGACCTGTTCGACGCGATGGGCGCGATGTCGTCGAAATACAACGACACCGCGTCGAGCGCCTCGCGCGCCTATGATGCGAGCCGCGACGGCTTCGTCATCGCCGGCGGCGCGGGGGTGCTGGTGCTCGAGGAACTGGAGCGCGCGAAGGCGCGCGGCGCGAAGATCTACGCCGAAATCGTCGGCTACGGCGCCACGTCGGACGGCTACGACATGGTGGCGCCGTCCGGCGAAGGCGGCATGCGCTGCATGCGGCAGGCGCTGGCGTCGGTGAAGGCTCCGGTCGACTACATCAACACCCACGGCACATCGACGCCGATCGGCGACGTGGCCGAGATCGGCGCCATCCGCGAGGTGTTCGGCGACGACATGCCGGCGATCGCCTCGACGAAGTCGCTGACGGGCCACTCGCTTGGAGCCGCCGGCGTGCAGGAATCGATCTATTCGCTGCTGATGATGCAGGCCGGCTTCATCGGCGAGAGCGCCCATATCGAAACGATCGATCCGGAATTCGCGGACGTTCCGATCGTGCGCCAGAGGATCGACAAGCCTTTCGACGTCGCATTGTCGAACTCGTTCGGCTTCGGCGGAACCAATGCGACGCTGGTGTTCCAGCGCTACGAGGCCTGAGGGAACACGACCATGAGCGGACTGATGAAGGGCCGGCGCGGCCTCGTCATGGGGGTCGCCAACGACCACTCGATTGCCTGGGGCATCGCCGAGAAACTCGCCGGCCAGGGCGCCGAACTGGCGTTTACCTACCAGGGCGAGGCATTCGGGCGGCGGGTGAAACCGCTCGCAGAGAAGGCCGGCGCGTCGATCATCGTTCCCTGCGACGTCGAGGACACCGCCTCGGTCGATGGCTGTTTCGACCAGCTTGAGTCCGAATGGGGCGGGCTCGATTTCATCGTCCATGCCATTGGTTTTTCCGACAAGAACGAGCTCAAGGGCCTTTACGCCGACACGTCGCGGGAAAACTTCCTGCGCACCATGCTGATCTCCTGCTTCTCGTTCACCGAGGTGGCGCGAAAAGCCGCCGCACTGATGGGCGAAGGCGGCTCGATGATCACGCTGACCTATGCAGGCTCGGTGCGGGTGATGCCGAACTACAATGTGATGGGCGTGGCCAAGGCGGCGCTGGAAGCCAGCGTGCGGTACCTCGCCAACGATTACGGACCGCGCGGCATCCGCGTCAACGGCATCTCCGCCGGCCCGGTGCGCACCCTTGCCGGCGCCGGCATCTCCGATGCGCGGCACATGTTCGCCTATCAGGCGCGCAACTCGCCGCTGAGGCGCACGGTGACGATCGAGGAGGTCGGCAATTCGGCGCTCTACCTGTTGTCCGACCTGGCGTCCGGCGTCACCGGCGAGATTCACTATGTCGATTCGGGCTACAATATCGTCTCCATGCCACGGCTGGACGAACTGAAGCGCTCGACGGAAGACTGAGCTCGCCGCCGGTTGCGGCGGAAATCGGCCAAACAGTTAAAATTGCAGCGGATTACGGAGCCGCGGGTTAACGGATGCGGCGGTATGGTCACCTGTAACCAGGTGAACGATCATGCCGACGCGGATCAACACGAACCCTTCACGGACACCGGCCTTCCGGCTGATAACCATCGCATCTGTCGGGTTGGCGAGCTTCCTGCTCGTGCTGTGGGGGCTGAAATTCAGTTTCGGGAACGATTTCGCCGGGCTGCCGGCCGATGCGGTCGGCGCCATGATCGCGGCCCTGTGCACGCTCGCGGCGGCCGGCGGCGTCATCTCCTTCTTCGCCGGTGTCGACGAATCTGCCGAATACGTCTTCAACGAAACCCAGGTCGACAAGCTGACCGGCTTCAATTCGCGCACCGCGATGATCGGCAAGATCGCCGAGGCGGCGATCCTTTCGGAGCGCACCAACAGGCCGATCTATCTCGTCGACATCGATATCGACCGGTTCAAGCAGATCAACGACGCCATCGGCTACAGCCAGGGCGACATGCTCATCACCACGTTTGCCAAGCGGCTGAAAGGCCACATTCCCGAGGGTGCAGAAATCGGGCGCGTCGGCGCCGGCGAGTTCGTGATCCTGATCGATGAACTGCGTTTCGACGGCAGGATCGAAAAGCTGCTCGACAGGATGGTCGCGGGCATGTCGGAACCGTTCCCGCTCGCCACCCACACCCAAACGCTCAACATCTCCGCCGGCGTCATCTCGATGCCCGCCGACGGCACCGACCCGATCACCCTGCTGCGTCGCGCCAATCTCGCCCTGCAGCATGCCCGCGCCTCGGGCTCCGGCAACTGGTCGGCGTTCCATCCCGAGATGGGCAAGGTGGCCGAATACCGGCAGTGGATCGAATCGGAACTCGGCCCGGCATTCCGGCGCGGCGATTTCGACCTGCACTACCAGCCGCAGATGAACCTCGCGTCCAACGAGGTGGTGGGCTACGAGGCGCTGATCCGCTGGCGCCATCCCGAACTCGGCATGATCCCGCCGAATGAGTTCATCTCGGTCGCCGAGGAAACCGGCATGATCATCGAGATCGGCGAATGGGTGTTGCGCAAGGCCTGCGCCGACGGACTGAAGCTGCCGGACAACTGTTTCGTCGCGGTCAACATCTCGCCGGTCCAGTTCATGACCCGCAACTTCACCGACATGGTGCGCGGCGTGCTCGCCGAGACCGGCCTGCCGGCACGCCGCCTGGAGCTGGAAATCACCGAAACGGCGATGATGCAGGACAAGCAGAAGGCCGCCGACATTCTCAACGAAATCCGCGAACTGGGCATTTCGGTCGCGGTGGACGATTTCGGCACCGGCTATTCCAATCTCAGCTACCTGATCGATTTCCGCTTCAACAAGCTGAAGATCGACCGGTCCTTCGTCTGCCGGCTGGACGAGGATTCGCATACCGGCGGCGCGGTGGTGTCGACCATCGTCGGCCTCAGCCGGGCGCTGGGCGTGAACACCATCGCCGAGGGCGTCGAAAACGAGGACCAGGCAACGCTGCTGCGCGCCGCCGGATGCGACGTGGTGCAAGGCTTCTTCTACGGTAGGCCGGAACCGCTGGCGCTGCTGCCCGAGGACGAGGCGGCGTTCGAGCCCAAAACCAAGACCGTCCACTGACCTTCTAGCACCGGCGCGACGGTTACCTGATCGCCGCAAACACCTTGAAACCGCCCTCCTCCGCAAGCAAGCGGTGCGTCGGGAAACGCACGGCCAGCACGCTTTCGTAAGGCAGTTGCCGGTTGGCGACCATCAACAGGCGGCCGCGCGGAGCGAGTGCCGTCGCCGCCGTCTCGATCATCTCGCGGCCGATATCCGGCTCCGCCTTGCGGCCGGTATGGAATGGCGGGTTCATCACGATAAGGTCGTGGCCGCCCTCGACCGGCTCGCCCAGTAGGTCGTGCCAGTGGAATTGCGGCGCGCATTGCCCGGTCGCCGCGACATTGGCCCTGGCAGCCTCAAGCGACGCATGGTCCGCCTCGTAGAGGTGCAGCCGCCGAAGCCCGGAACATTCCGCCAGCAGCCGCGCCGACAGGTAGCCCCAGCCGGCGCAGAAATCGGCGGCGCTTTCCACGTCGAGGCCGGCAAAATGCCGGGCAAGGAGCCTGGAACCCGGATCGACGCGCCCGTGCGAGAACATGCCGGGCGCGGTTCGAAAGCGGCCGTCGACACGTGCCGCCGGCGCGGGCTCGAGGCGGTCGGCCAGCTCGGCTCGATCGTCGCCGACATCGAGCCAGAACACCACGCCATGATTGCGCGCCGCATGGTCGATATCGGCGCCGAGCCCGGCGACGCGCTTTCGCAGGCTCGCGGCGCCATCGGTCTTGCCGCCGGCGGCGACAACGTATCCGCCGGGCTTGACCGCGCGCAGGGCGGCGGCGATCCACGCCTCGTTGCGGCCGCGGTGGCGGCCGAGCCTGACAAACGCCCAGTCGAACTCCGTGCTGTGCGGCGCGGTCGCAACCACGGCGCAACCTGCCCGTTCGAGCTTAAGATAGGACGGGCGGAACCCCTGCACATGGGTGACCGCCGCACCGGACCTTTCGAGAACGGCAAACGGTTCCGCCAGGTCGAAACAGACCACGCGGCGGGATTTCTCCGGCCAGGGCAGCAGACCCGCCTCAAACGGGTAGCTGAGAGTTTCGATATGCGGGTCGTCCTGCATCCGTCACCGATAGCCGGTGTCGGCGGAAATTGCAGCCGACAAAAAAAGCGCGGGACCGGGTCCCGCGCCTTTCAAGCTCGGAAGCCGAGGCCGGATCAGCTGTCCTGCTTTTCCGGCCGCGGCTCGCGCGGGATCTCCTGGCCGGTCTCCTGGTCAACGACCTTCATCGACAGGCGCACCTTGCCGCGCTCGTCGAAGCCCATCAGCTTGACCCAGACCTTGTCGCCTTCCTTGACGACGTCGGTGGTCTTGCCGACCCGCTCCGACGCGAGCTGCGAAATGTGGACCAGGCCGTCCTTGGGCCCGAAGAAATTGACGAAAGCGCCGAAATCGGCGGTCTTGACAACCGTGCCCTCGTAGATCGTGCCCACTTCCGGCTCGGCCGTCAGCGAGTGTATCCACTTCTTCGCCGCCTCGATCTCCTTGGCGTTGGACGAGGCGATCTTGACCGTGCCGTCGTCCTCGATGTTGATCTTGGCGCCGGTCTTCTCGACGATCTCGCGGATGACCTTGCCGCCGGTGCCGATCACGTCGCGAATCTTGTCGGTCGGAATGTTCATCACCTCGATGCGCGGCGCGAACTCGCCGAGCTCGCCGCGGCTCTGCGACAGCGCCTTGGCCATCTCGCCGAGGATGTGCAGGCGGCCGCCCTTGGCCTGGCCGAGCGCCACCTGCATGATCTCCTCGGTAATACCGTCGATCTTGATGTCCATCTGCAGCGAGGTGATGCCGTCCGAGGTACCGGCCACCTTGAAGTCCATGTCGCCGAGATGATCCTCGTCGCCGAGAATGTCGGAGAGCACGGCGAAGCGCTCGTCTTCCTTGATCAGGCCCATGGCGATGCCGGCGACCGGCTTGGCCAGCGGCACGCCGGCGTCCATCAGCGCCAGCGAGGTGCCGCAGACGGTGGCCATGGAGGACGAGCCGTTCGATTCGGTGATCTCGGAGACGACGCGCAGCGTATAGGGGAACTGGTCGGCCGCCGGCAGCAGCGGGTGGACGGCGCGCCAGGCGAGCTTGCCGTGACCGATCTCGCGGCGGCCGGGCGAACCCATGCGCCCGGTTTCACCGACCGAATAGGGCGGGAAATTGTAGTGCAGCATGAAGGCTTCCTTGTAGGTCCCCGTCAACGCGTCGATGAACTGTTCGTCCTCGCCGGTTCCCAGCGTGGCGACGACCAGCGCCTGGGTCTCGCCGCGGGTGAAGACCGCGGAACCGTGGGTGCGCGGCAGGACGCCGACCTCGGCGACGATCGGACGCACGGTCTCCAGATCGCGTCCGTCGATGCGGCTGCCGGTGTCGAGGATGTTCCAGCGCACGATCTTGGCCTGCAGGCTCTTGAAAACGGTGCCGATCTGCTCGCCGGTCCAGGTCGGATCCTCGTCCTCCGTGGGCGCATAGGCTTCCTTGACCCTGGCCTTGGCCGCGTCGACGGCGGCGTAGCGCTCCTGCTTGTCGGTCAGCTTGTAGGCCTCGCGCAGGTCGGCCTCGACGATCTTCAGCATCTCGGCTTCCAGCGCCGACAGGTCCGGCGGCGTGAAGTCGCGCGGCTCCTTGGCGGCGACCTCGGCAAGCTTGATGATGGCGTCGATCACGGCCTGGTAGCCCTTGTGACCGAACATGACAGCGCCGAGCATGACGTCCTCGGAGAGCTCCTGAGCCTCCGATTCGACCATCAGTACCGCCTCGCCGGTGCCGGCGACGACGAGGTCGAGTTTCGACTCGGGCATCTCGTCGATATGCGGGTTGAGCACATAGTCGCCGTCGATATGGCCGACGCGCGCCGCGCCGATCGGACCCATGAACGGCACGCCGGAAAGGGTCAGCGCCGCCGAGGCGGCCACCATGGCAACGATGTCCGGATCGTTTTCCAGATCATGCTGCAGAACGGTGAGCACCACCTGGGTGTCGTTCTTGTAGCCGTCGACGAAGAGCGGGCGGATCGGGCGGTCGATCAGACGCGACGTCAGCGTCTCCTTCTCGCTCGGCCGGCCCTCGCGCTTGAAAAAGCCGCCTGGAATCTTGCCGGCGGCGAAGGTCTTTTCCTGGTAGTTGACGGTCAGCGGGAAGAAATCGAAGCCCGGCTTCGGTTCCTTGGCTGAAACGATGGTGGCGAGCACGACCGTCTCGCCATAGGTGGCGAGCACGGCACCGTCCGCCTGGCGGGCGATCTTGCCCGTCTCCAGCACCAGCGGGCGGCCGCCCCAATCGATTTCGACCTTGTGATGATTGAACATGTCTTGTCCTTGTCATGGACGGAAGCCCCGTCGCGGCCCATCCGCGGCGGCTTTCATTCCGTCGGCTTCTTGTCGGACGAGCCATGGGCAAGACAGAAGGATGCTTCGATCGCCGCTTCTTATCGCGGTCAAGCAGCCGTCAATCCTGCCCCATGACCTGTCCATGGGTGGTTTTCGGGCCCGGACCATCCGGAACGAAAACCGTACTTAGGGAACCGGACCAACCGGTCCCGAACATGATTGCGGCGGGTGCTGTTTGAACACCCGCCGGCAGACTGTCAGCGACGCAGGCCGAGCTTTCCGATCAGCGTCTGGTAGCGGCCCTCGTCCCTGGACTTCAGATAGTCCAGAAGCCGGCGGCGCTGCGAGACGAGCTTCAGGAGGCCACGGCGGGAATGGTTGTCCTTCTTGTGGTCCTTGAAGTGTTCGGTCAGGTTCTTGATGCGTTCGGAAAGCACGGCAACCTGGACTTCCGGCGAACCGGTATCGCCCTTGGCGGTCGCAAATTCCTTCAACAGTTCCTGCTTGCGTTCAGCAGTGATCGACATCGCGCTTTTCCTTTCTCTCAAACTGTCAGGAAACGGGTCGCCCACAGCCGGGATGTCGTCCAGCAGGGGCCGCACACAATCGTCAATCGCCGATTGCTGCGCCGCATATAGTCGAAGTCGCGGGCAATTGCCAGTACAAAGTTCCGCATTGCGCCTGCCGGCATGCTTGCAATCGAAACGGGTCTCGGCCAATTTCCCAGCTTAAAAAAACACCTCCAGGGAGAGAAACATGATCCGTTGCATCACTCGCCGCACAGCCGTTGCCATCCTTGCCGGCATGGCGACGCTGCCTCTGACATTTGCGGGCGCGGCGGCGGCCGACAGCGTCAAGGTCGGCGTGCTCAGCCTGACCTCGCATGCCGCGGCCTTCGTCGCCAAGGAGCGCGGCCTGTTCGAGAAGCACGGCCTCGACGCGGAGTTGGTCATGTTCCAGGCGGCCGGGCCGATGGCCGTCGCCATTGCCTCGGGCGACATCGATTTCGGCGTCACCGCGATATCCGGCGCGCTGATCAACCTGGCCGAAAAAGGCTCGGTCAAGGTGATCGGCGGCGCGCTGGTGGAGGAAAAGGGCATCGACGGGCAGAAAATACTGGCGTCGAACGCGGCCTACGAGGCCGGCGTGAAGACGCCGGCCGACCTGAAAGGCCACTCCTTCGGGATTACCGGCACCGGTTCGTCGTTCCACTACATGATCTCGCAGATCGCCGCCAAGGAAGGCTTCTCGACGGCGGACGTGAAACTGACGCCGCTGCAGAAGGTTCCGGCGATCATCGGCGCGCTGAAATCCGGCCAGATCGATGCCTGGTCGATCGTGCCGCATATCGCCCGGGGTCTCGACGGCTCCGGCGGCGCCAAGATCATCGGCGACGTTGCCGACTATATCGACGGCTACCAGGTGACGACGATCTTCACCTCGGCGGCCAATGTCGCCGACAAGCCGGAACTGGTGAAGCGGTTCATGGCCGCCTATTCGGAAGGCATCGCCCAGTACAACGCCGCGCTCGTCGACAAGACCGAGGGCGAGGAGGCCGCCGAAGCCATGACCATGCTGATCCACAAATATGTCTATACCGACCGGCCCTACGACAAGGCGGCCGGCCCGATCAAGGCGGGCGCCATGCGCCTGCAGCCCAACGGCAAGCTCAACCTGGCATCGGTCCAGCACCAGCTCGACTGGTTCAAGGCCGAGGGGCTGGTCGACGGCGCGATAACGATCGACATGCTCGTCGACAAGAGCTTCGCGGCGATGGAATAGGCGCGCGGGCGGACGACGCAGACCGGGCAGGATCGGCGACGTGGAACTCAAGGTCGACGCCCTGACCCATCGCTATGACGACCTGACGGTGCTTGAGGGGATCGACCTCGACGTCCGTGCGGGCCAGATTCTCTGCATTGTCGGACCGTCGGGCTGCGGAAAGTCCACTTTGCTGCGCATGCTCGGCGGGCTGGAGCGGCCGAGCGAAGGACGGGTGCTGCAGTTCGGCGAACCGCCGGCCGGCTCGCTCAATCCGCTGACCTTCATCTTCCAGGATTTCGCCCTGCTGCCATGGCGCACCGTCGCCGGCAATGTGGCGCTGCCACTCGAAAGCCATCTCGCCTCGGCGTCCGAGCGCGAACGGATTGTCGCCGACGTGCTGGAGCGGACGCGGCTGAGCGATTTCCGCAACGCCTATCCGCGCCAGATTTCCGGCGGCATGAAGCAGCGCGTGGCGATCGCCAGGGCGCTCGCCGTGCGGCCGGCGATCTTCCTGATGGACGAACCGCTGTCGGCGCTCGACGCGCAGACCAAGGACCTTCTGATGGAGGACCTGGTGGACCTGTGGCTGCGCGAGCGGTTCACCGCCGTCTATGTCACCCACAATCTCGATGAGGCGGTGCGGCTCGGCCACCGCATCGCCATCCTGTCGCGGCAGCCGGGGCGCGTGCGCACCATCATCGAGGTGCCCGGCGAACTGGACAAACGGACACCCGACGGCGCCGAACTGTCGCAGATCCGCGGCGAATTGTGGCGGCAGATCCACGACGAGGCGCGCGAGGCCGACCGTCAACTGATGAAATAGGACCCAGAGCCAGATGACCGACGCAACGATTACGACCCGCGGCGAGGTGCCCTACAGGGGCGGCGGGTTTACCCATCGCCCGATGCGGCTCGTCTCGCTCGGCGTGTTCCTGGCGCTGCTGCTCGTCTGGGAGGCGGGCAGCCGTACCGGCATCATCTCCGAACTGGTGCTGCCGGCGCCGAGCGAGGTCGGCTCCGCCTTCTACGATCTGTGGCGGTCGGGCAATCTGTGGCTGCATTTGAGCGCCAGCCTCGCCCGCGTCGCCAGCGGCTGGGTCCTCGGCACCATTCTCGGTATCGCCGTCGGTTTCGCCATCGGCCTGTTCTCCGTTGTGCGGGCGGGCGCAGCGCCGCTGGTCGCGGCGATCTTCCCCATCCCCAAAATCGCGCTGTTGCCGCTGTTTATCATCTGGTTCGGCATCGGCGAGGGCTCGAAGGTCGGGCTGATCCTGTTCGGCACCTTCTTTCCGACAGTGATCGCCACCTATGGCGGCATCGACAATGTCGACCGCACGCTGATCCGCATGGGCCAGTCGTTCGGGCTGAGCCGCTGGGAGATCGCGCGCAAGATCCTGTTTCCCGGCGCCCTGCCGGCAATCCTGTCGGGCATGCGGATCACCGCGGCGATCGCCATCATCCTGATCGTCGCCGCCGAGCTGATCGCCGCCCAGAAGGGCATCGGCGCGTTCATCCAGATGGCCGGGTCGCTGTTTGCCACCGACCAGCTTGTGGCCGGCGTGCTGGTGCTGTCGGCGCTGGGGCTGTCGGTGAACGGTCTGATCAACCTGGCAGAGAAATACCTGCTGAAATGGCGGGCATAAAAAGGCTCACAGCCAGCGCTTCCAGCGAAACAGCGCCAGAAGGCCGAGCGCGATTGCCGCCATGAGGGCGAGTGCTGCGGGATAGCCGTAGGCCCATTCCAGTTCCGGCATGTTCCAAGGCGAATTGTGGGTAAAGTTCATGCCCCATATGCCGGCGAGGAAGCCAAGCGGGATGAAGATCGTCGAGATGATGGTCAGCACCTTCATCACCTCGTTCATCCGGTTGGCGACGCTGGAGGAATAGAATTCGACCAGGCCGGTGACGAAATCACGATACGTCTCGACGATGTCGACGAGCTGCATGACGTGATCGTGGGTGTCGCGCAGGAAACGCCCGGTATCCTGGCCGACATAGCCGCCATCGTCGTGCATCAGCGCCGCCAGCACCTCGCGCGACGGCCACAGCGATCGCTTGATGGCGACGAGTTCGCGGCGCACCCGGTGCAGTTCGGCAAGCTGGGCGGGATCGGGCGCGGCGACGATCAGGTCTTCCAGCCGCTCCAGTTCGTCGCCCAGTTTCTCGGTCATCGGAAAATAGGCGTCGAACAGGGTGTCGAGCAGCGCGTAGGCGAGATAATCGGCGCCCGATTTGCGCATGCGGCCGCTGCCGGCCCTCAGCCGCTTGCGAACGGGTTCGAGGCAGTCGCCGGGACGTTCCTGAAAGGTCAGTACGAAACCGTTGCCGAGGAATAGCGAGAATTGCTCCTTGGAGGCGGCATTCTCGCCATCATACATGTGGGTGACGATATAGACGCAGCCATCGTAGGGCTCCGTCTTCGGCCGCTGGTTGACGTTGATGACGTCCTCCAGCGCAAGATTATCGATCCTGAACAGTGCGCCGATGCGGGCTATGAATTCGGCGTCGCCGACGCCGGTGACATCGAGCCAGAGCGTGCGCTTGCGCCCGATCTCGGCCTCGACCTCATCGAGCGTCGGACCGGCCGTTTCCTCGAACGTCTCGCCGTCATAGGCGATCATGTTGAGGACCGAGGGCTGGCCCGAAGGATCGGCAATCAGCGTGCCGGGCGATGCGCCGACGGGCGCGCGCTTGCGCGAGACGATGGAAACGCTTTTCCGCTTCTTCTTTCCGGACATCGATCCGCTCATTGCCAGATTCGGTTTGCCGGTGAATATCGCACGGCGCATGCGGCCGCGAACAGCCCCGCCGGCAAAGCTGCGGGAACCTAACCCTTGAACACCCGCCGGGGCCTGAACTGGCCGGCCTCGATCTCGCCGATGGCGAGCAGCCTGCCGCGGGTTGTGGCATAGGCCTCGTCGGCCTCGACCGGCGCATCGCGGCCACGGATGATAACGGCATTGCCAAGCCGCACCTTGTGCGCCGCGTCGTCGCCGAGCGCCACATGCGGCAGGTCGTCGAGCGCGGCTGCGGTGCCGACCAGAAACGCGTCGATCGCCGCATAGGGTTCGTCGGCAACGGCGCTTTCGGCTTCCTTCGATTTCGGGCTCGCCGCCTCCAGGTCCGGCAACCGCACCATGTCGGCTTGCGTGAACGGCGAGACCTCGGTGCGGCGCAGGTCGCTGACATGGGCGTAGCAGCCGAGATCGCGCCCCATGTCGCGGGCGAGCGCCCGCACATAGGTGCCCTTGCCGCATTCGACCTCGAAGGTGGTGAAGTCGCCCGCCGGCATGTCGACGATCTGCAACCGGCCGATCTCGATCTCGCGGGCCGGAATGTCGACCGCCTCGCCTTCCCGCGCGATGTCGTAGGCGCGCTCGCCGCCGATCTTGATCGCCGAGAACTGCGGCGGCACCTGCATGATGACGCCGGTATAGGCGGGCAGCAGCGCCTCGACCGCGGCGCGGTCGGGCCGGGCGTCGGAACGGCCGGTCACCTCGCCTTCCAGGTCGTCGGTGGAACGCTCCTCGCCCCATGCGACGGTGAAGCGGTAGATCTTGGCGCCATCCATCACGTAGGGCACCGTCTTGGTCGCCTCGCCGAGCGCGATCGGCAGCATGCCGGAAGCCAGCGGGTCGAGCGTGCCGGCGTGACCGGCCTTCTGCGCGTCGAACAGCCACTTGATCTTCGACACCGCCTCGGTCGAGCCCATGCCGACCGGCTTGTCGAGGATCAGCCAGCCGGAGACCGGCCTTCCCTTCTTCTTGCGCTGACGAGCCATCAGAGGCTCCCCGGTAGATCGCGGCCGGGCAGGCGAATGCCCCCCTCTCCGCCTCGCTTCGCTCGGCACCTCTCCCCAATGGGGCGAGGACGCCGGCAGCGAAATCCTGCTTCGACGGCCGAACCCGATCGCGATGCTGGCGACTTCGACCCGCGAAGCGACGGAAATTCGTCCTCTCCCCGCTGGGGAGAGGGTGGCCCGAAGGGCCGGGTGAGGGGGAGATGTCCGGCCAGACGCACGGGGAATGAACCAAGAGCCTGATGATCAGTGACCATCGGCTTCCCCCCCGTCGTCATGATCGAGATCGCGCGCGACTTCCGGCGAGCGCAGGAGCTGGTCGATGCGGTCGAAATTGTCGAAGGCGGTATCGAGCCGGAAGCGGAACTCGGGCATGTATTTCATCTGGCGCAGCATCGGCGTCAGCCGGCCGCGGATGAATTTGGCGTTCTTCGCCAATGCCTTGACGATGGCTTCGCCATCACCGTCGCCGAGCGGCGAGACGAAGGCCGTGGCGATCTTCAGGTCCGGCGACATACGCACCTCGGAAACCGAGACCACGGTGTGCTGGAGCACATCGTCGCGGATGTCGCCGCGGCCGATCAGCTCGGCCAGCGCATGACGCACCTGCTCGCCGACGCGCAACTGGCGCTGGGAAGGGCCTCTGGAGGATTGAAAGCGGGACATGGCGACGACCAAGCGAGTAGCGAGTAGCGAGTAGCGAGTAGCGAGTAGCGAGTAGCGAGTAGCGAGTATAAAGCGCCAGTGCTATTTAAGCGCGGCAACCCCTATTCGCTATTCGCCGTTCCCTATTCGCCTTCTTACAGCGACCTTGCCACTTCCTCGACGCGGAAGGCCTCGATGACATCGCCCTCGCGAATATCCTCGTAATTGGCGAACGCCATGCCGCACTCCTGTCCGGCCGGCACCTCCGACACCTCGTCCTTGAAGCGCTTCAGCGTCTTCAGCGTGCCCTCGTGGATGACGACGTTGTCGCGGATCAAGCGAACGCCGGCGCCACGCTCGACCTTGCCCTCGGTCACACGGCAGCCGGCAACCTTGCCGACCTTGGTGATGTTGAAGACTTCGAGGATCTCGGCATTGCCGATGAAGGTCTCGCGGCGTTCCGGCGAGAGCATGCCGCTCATCGCCTGCTTCATGTCGTCGACCAGGTCGTAGATGATGTTGTAGTAGCGAATCTCGACACCGGCGGCTTCGGCCGCCTCTCGCGCCTGCTTGTTGGCGCGCACGTTGAAGCCGAGGATCGCCGCCTCGGAGGCCGCGGCGAGCGACACGTCGCTCTCGGTAATGCCGCCGGCGCCCGAATGAACGATCCGCGCCTGGACCTCTTCGGTGCCGAGCTTCTCCAGCGCGCCGGTAATCGCCTCGATGGAACCCTGCACGTCGCCCTTGATGACGATCGGGAACTCCTTGACGCCTGCCGTCTGCAATTGGCTCATCATCTGCTCGAGCGAGCCGCGCTGTCCGGCCTGCCTGGCCACCGCCATCTCGCGCGCCTTGCGCTGGCGGTAGTCGGAGATCTCGCGGGCGCGGGCCTCGTTCTCGACCACGGCGAAGCGGTCGCCGGCCTGCGGCGTTCCCTGCAGGCCGAGCACCTCCACCGGCATGGCCGGACCGGCCTCCTTCAACTGCTCGCCGCGATCGTTGACCAGCGCGCGCACGCGGCCCCACTCGTCGCCGGCGACGACGATGTCGCCGGTGGTGAGCGTACCGACCTGGACGAGCACTGTGGCAACCGAACCGCGGCCCTTGTCGAGCTTGGCCTCGATGACGACGCCTTCGGCCGTGCGGTCGGGATTGGCCTTCAGTTCCAGCAGTTCGGCCTGCAGCAGGATCGTCTCCAGCAGCTTGTCGAGATTGGTGCCCTTGGTGGCCGACACCTCGACGTCGAGCACCTCGCCGCCCATCGATTCGACGAAGACCTCGTGCTGCAGAAGCTCGGTGCGGACCTTGTTGGCGTCGGCTTCCGGCTTGTCGATCTTGTTGATGGCGACGATGATCGGCACGCCGGCAGCCTTGGCGTGATTGATGGACTCGATCGTCTGCGGCATCACGCTGTCGTCGGCGGCGACCACCAGGATGGCGATGTCCGTCGCCTGGGCGCCGCGGGCGCGCATGGCGGTGAAGGCGGCGTGGCCCGGCGTGTCGATGAAGGTGATCTTCTGGCCGTTCTTCTCGACCTGGTAGGCGCCGATATGCTGGGTGATGCCGCCAGCCTCGCCGGCCACGACATTGGCCTCGCGGATGGCGTCGAGCAGCGATGTCTTGCCGTGATCGACATGGCCCATGATAGTGACCACGGGCGGACGCGGCTTCAGGTCCTCGGCCTTGTCCTCGATGTTGAACAGGCCCTCCTCGATGTCGGATTCAGACACGCGCTTGACGGTATGACCGAATTCGGAGGCGATCAGCTCGGCGGTGTCGGCATCGATCACGTCGCCGGGCTTGAGCATCTGGCCCTGTTGCATCATGAACTTGACCACGTCGACGGCGCGTTCCGTCATGCGGCCGGCCAGTTCCTGAACGGTGATCGTTTCGGGAAGCCTGACCTCGCGGGAAATCTTCTCGCGCGGCTCCTGATGCTGGGCGCGCTTGAACTTCTCCTGGCGGCGACGCATCGACGACAGCGAACGGCCACGCGCCTCCTCGCCGGAAAGCGCGCGGTTGAGCGTCAGCTTGCCCTGACGGCGATCCTCGGTCCTGGGCCGCGTGGCCGGACGGCCGGCATCGGGCTTGGCCGGCGTGCTGCGCTTGCCGGCGCCGGGCCGGCCGCGACTGTCCGCATCTTCGGCGCCCGCGGCTTCCGGTTCCGGCGTCCGCCGGCGCGCTTCTTCCTCGGCGCGGCGACGCGCTTCGGCCTCCGCCGCGATCCGCGCATCCTCCTCGGCCTGGCGACGGGCGGACTCCTCGCGCTCGCGGGCGCGGCGCTCATCTTCCTCGGCACGCCGCTTGGCTTCGATCGCCGCCCGTTCGCGCTCCTCGACCTCGCGCACCTTGGCGCCTTCGAGCGCGCGGCGGCGGGCCTCCATCTCCTCGTTGGAGAGTTCGTTCAGCACCATGCCGGTGGTTTCGGCCGGCTTCGGCCTGGCCGGCTGCTGGGGCGCCGGAGCGGGCGACGCGGCGCGCTTGCGCAACACGACCTGCGGTGCCGCCTCGGCCTCGCCCGGTTTGGTGAATTTGCGCTTCTTGGTTTCGACGACGACGGATTTCGACCGGCCGTGCGAGAAATTCTGGCGCACGGTGCCCTGCTCGACGCCGGACCGCTTCAGGGTCAGGGTCTTCTTCGTACTGACGCTGAGCGTCTTGTCTTCACCAGATTTCGTATCGCTCATTCCAAGTCCTTCTTGCGACGCCATCGCGTTCGGCGCGTCCGAATTCAACCTCGATCCGCGCCGGAATTTCTCCGGTATTCCAGAAGCGCCGCCACGCGCTTCAACGCCGCCTTGCCCGCCGGACCGGCAAGCAGGGCTGCATGTATCACATTTGTACCGCCCAATGCCAAACTCATTTCGTCTTCGCGAAAGAGTTTGGCGGCGGCAATCTCCGGCCCGCCGACCGACAGAACGGCCCGGCGCGCCTGGTCCATCTTGCGCACGCCGTCGTCGGACGCCTCGACGGCATGGAGTACGGCGACCGCCGCTCCCTTGCGGATGGCCGCCTCGACCTTGGTGGCGCCGAGAGCGACCTCGCCGGCCTTGCGTGCAAGGCCGATGGAACCCAGCGCCGATTTCGCCAGCAAGGCATCGACCAGCGCGCCCAGATCGCCATCGGCCGTCACCTTCGCGCGCAGGGCGCGGGCAAAGAGGTTCTTGCGCGCGGCGATGTCGACATTGGCGCGCGTTCCCGTAACCCAGCAACCGCGCCCGGGCAAGGTCTGCTTCAAATCGGGGACGACGGCGCCGTCCGGTCCGGCGACAAAGCGGATCAAGCGGTCGCGATCACCGCTTTGCCTCGTAACGATGCAGGTACGATCGTTCATCCCGGACGGACACCGCTCTCGACCTTAAGCCGCGTCGACCGAAGCGGCTTCTTCGCCGGCTTCGATCTCGTCATCGGCAACGAGGTCTTCCTCGGTGATCCAGCCCGTCTTCAGCCGTGCGGCGACGACCATCTGCTCGGCGTCGGCGCGCGATACGCCATGGCCGGTCAGAACGCCGTCGAAGAAGGTGGTTTCGCCATCCTTGCGCTCCTTCCAGCCGACAAGGTCGTCGACGGCGTAGCCAGCGAAGTCCTCGACCGTCTTCACGCCGTCCTCGCCGAGCGTCACCATCATCGCCGTGGTGATGCCGGGAATGTCGCGCAATTCGTCCTCGACGCCCAGTTCCCTGCGTTTGGCGTCCAGCTCGGCCTCGATGCGTTCGAGATACTCGCGGGCGCGAGTCTGGATCTCCTCGGCGGTCTCCTCGTCGAAACCGTCGATGGAGGAGATTTCGTCGGCATCGACATAGGCGACCTCCTCGACCGAGGAGAAGCCTTCCGATGCCAGGACCTGACCGACCATCTCGTCGACGTTGAGCGCGTCCATGAACAGGGCGGACCGCTCGACGAATTCCTTCTGGCGGCGGGCCGATTCCTCTTCCTCGGTCAGGATGTCGATGTCCCAGCCGGTGAGCTGCGAGGCCAGACGCACGTTCTGGCCGCGCCGGCCGATGGCCAGCGACAACTGCTCGTCGGGCACCACCACCTCGATGCGCTCGGCATCCTCGTCGAGCACGACCTTGGCGACTTCGGCCGGCTGCAGCGCGTTGACGATGAAGGAAGCGGCGTTGTCGTTCCACGGGATGATGTCGATCTTTTCTCCCTGGAGCTCGCCGACCACCGCCTGCACCCTGGAGCCGCGCATGCCGACGCAGGCGCCGACCGGGTCGATGGAGGAATCGCGGCTGATGACGGCGATCTTGGCGCGCGAACCGGGATCGCGGGCGACCGAACGGATTTCGATGATGCCGTCGTAGATTTCCGGCACCTCCATGGTGAACAGCTTGACCATGAACTGCGGATGCGTGCGCGACAGGAAGATCTGCGGGCCGCGCTGCTCGCGGCGCACGTCGTAGACATAGGCGCGCACGCGATCGCCATATTTGAAGTTCTCGCGCGGGATCATCTCGTCGCGGCGGATGATGGCCTCGCCACGGCCGAGATCGACGATGACATTGCCGTATTCGACGCGCTTGACCGTGCCGTTGACGATCTCGCCGATGCGGTCCTTGTATTCCTCGTACTGGCGATCGCGCTCGGCCTCACGCACCTTCTGCACGATCACCTGCTTGGCCGACTGGGCGGCGATGCGGCCGAAATCCATCGGCGGCAGCTGCTCGGCGATGGAATCGCCGACCTGGGCATCGGGATTGCGCAGCCGCGCATCCCTGAGCGAAATCTGCACGGCCGGTTCCTCGACCGTCTCGACCACTTCCAGCAGGCGCTGAAGCTTGATCTCGCCGGTGGTGGAATTGATGTCGGTGCGGATGTTGGTTTCCAGGCCGTAGCGCGAGCGCGCCGCCTTCTGGATCGCGTCGGCCATCGCCTCGATGACGATCTGCTTGTCGATCGACTTCTCGCGTGCGACGGCATCGGCGATCTGGATCAGCTCAAGCCTGTTTGCACTAACTGCCATTGTCATCTCCCCGGCAATCCGCCGCGCCCCCGCGGGCGACGGCATAGGTTCGGTTAACTCAAATCCCGCTCTTCACCATCCGGCGCGGCGGGTTTGCGCCTTGCCTTCTTTCGCTGCTGGCGCAGCTTCTTGTCCTGCTTCAGCGCATCGCGGACGAGATCGTCGGTCAGCACCAGCCTAGCCTCGGCGATCGCGTCGAACGCAATGCGCGCGGTCGGCTCGTCGCCGTAGGACGCCGTATCGCGCTCGATGACGATACCGTCGCCGTCGACCCCGGCGATGCGGCCGCGAAAACGCTTGCGGCCGTCGATCAGGACGCTGGTCTCCAGCTTGGCGATATGACCTTGCCAGTCGCTGAAATCCGACCGGCGCACCAGCGGCCGGTCGATGCCCGGCGAAGAGACCTCCAGGTGATAGGCCTGGTCGACCGGATCCTCGACATCGAGCAGCGGCGACAAGGCACGGCTCAATTCCTCACAGTCCTCGACCGTCATCGAGCCGTCGAGGCGCTCGGCCATGATCTGCAGCGTCAGCCCGTTCTGGCCGGAAAGCCGCACCCGCACCAGGCGAAACCCCATCGGGCCAAGCGCCGGCTCGACGATTGCCGCGATGCGCGCGTCGATGCCGGTTTCGCGGACGATGCGCTCCCCGCCCGTTTGTCCGGTGGCAGCCGTTTGCGACGCCAATTGGTTCAAACCGTGTCTCCGTTTGGCCGATAGCGGCCCGGCGGTAACAAAAAAGAGCGGGACCGGCCGGACCCACTCTTCGTCTAAAGACCAAGAATTTGATTTCGATATAGGCGCAAATCGGCGCCTGCGCAAGGCCAACCTACCATTCAAAGGCGCAAAAACGTCAGATAGGCGGGCGTTCTGCCTTCGCGCAGCGCCTTGGCCTCGTAGCGCGTGCCGGGCCAGTCGTCATAGGGTTTGCGCCAGTCGTCGGCGGACGCGGCGATCCAGTCGAACGCGGGATGATTGCGGCAATGGACAAGGGTCCAGTCGACATAGGTGTCGATGTCGGAGGCAAAGCGGAAGACGGCGCCGCGTTTCATCACGCGGGCGAAGCGGTCGAGATTGGCGCGATTGACGAAACGGCGCTTCCAATGACGCTTCTTGGGCCAGGGGTCGGGGTATAGAAGGTCGATGCCCTCGAGGCACGCTTCGGGCAGCCAGTCGAGCAGCACGGTGGCATCGTCGTCATGCAGGCGCAGGTTGACCGGCATGCCGTCGCCGATGGCGGCGGCAAGCTTGGCCATGCCGTTGACGAAGGGCTCGACGCCGATGAAGCCGGCGGCGGGCTCGCGAACAACCCGGTGCAGCAGATGCTCGCCGCCGCCGAAGCCGATCTCGAGCCGGACGCTTTCGACCGGCGCTTCGAACAATTGCGCGATCGGGACAGGCGGCGGCGCGCCCAGGTCGAGCGCCAGGTACCGCAGGCAATGTTCGAGCGCCGCTTGCTGGTTCGCCCGCAACGTCTTGCCGCGGCGGCGTCCGAAAAACGCTTCGGTTGCCCGGGAAGGCCTGCCGGCCATCTTTGTCAGCCGGCCTGGCCGAATTCCAGCGTGCTGGACTTGCTGTCCTGTTTCGGGCCGGCGAGCGCCTGTTTCAGCGGCTTGACGAGGTCGGTCCGCTCCCAGGAGAACGAGCCGTCGCGGCCGGCCTTGCGGCCGAAATGACCATAGGCCGCCGTCTTGGCGTAGATCGGCTTGTTCAGGTCGAGATGCTTTCTGATCCCGGAGGGCGAAAGGTCCATCACCTGGCGGATGGCTTCTTCCAGTCTTGCCTCGTCGACCCTGCCGGTGCCATGCAGGTCGATGAAAATCGACAGCGGCTGGGCGACGCCGATGGCGTAGGAAAGCTGGATGGTACAGCGTTCTGCAAGCTTCGCGGCAACCACGTTCTTGGCCAGATAACGCGCCGCGTAAGCTGCGGACCGGTCGACCTTGGTGGTGTCCTTGCCGGAGAAGGCGCCGCCGCCATGGGGCGCGGCGCCGCCATAGGTATCGACGATGATCTTGCGCCCAGTCAGGCCGGCATCGCCGTCCGGACCGCCGACCACGAACTTGCCGGTCGGGTTGATGTACCAGTTGCAGTCGTCGGCGATCTTCAAGCCGTTCAAGGCTTCACGGATATAGGGTTCGACGACGCGCTGCACGTCCCTTGACTCCCAGCTTTCGTCGAGATGCTGCGTGGACAGCACGATCTGGGTGACCTCGGCCGGCCGGCCGTCCTCGTAACGCACGGTGACCTGGCTTTTCGAATCGGGGCCGAGCCTGGCGGCGTCGCCCTCGCCGGCATGGCGGGCGGCGGCGAGCAGTTCCAGGATCTTGTGGCTGTAATAGATCGGCGCCGGCATCAGTTCCGGTGTTTCCGTGCAGGCATAGCCGAACATGATGCCCTGGTCGCCGGCCCCTTCCTCGCCCTGGCGGTCGGCGGCATTGTCGACGCCCTGCGCAATGTGCGCCGACTGGAAATGCAACAGGACGTCGATTTTGGCGCTCTTCCAGTGAAACCCGTCCTGCTCGTAGCCGATCTTGCGAATGGCGCGACGCGCGGCGCTGCGGAAACGGCTCGGATTGATGACTTCCTTGCCGCGCTTGTCGGTCTTGATCAGCGACGGCGGCACGCGGACTTCGCCAGCGATGACGACACGGTTGGTGGTTGCCAGCGTTTCGCAGGCGACACGCACCGACCAGGGATCGACGCCGGTCTTCTGCGCCTCGCGATAGATGAGATCGACGATCTCATCGGAAATGCGATCGCACACCTTGTCGGGATGGCCTTCCGACACGGATTCGCTGGTGAAGAAATAGTCGCCACGCGCCACGGGGTTCCCTTTCGCAAAATTCGATCAATCCGTTGAATCCGGCTGGAAACCGCCGATGCCAATGGAAAAACGGTAAACAAAGGCCCACCGTCAACGCCCGGTCCGCCCGGGACCGGACCAGGACGGCTCCGTGCGCACCTGTTAGCCAAGCGCAACCGTTCCCGTCAAGCCAAGCTTGGCGGAACCGATTTTGCACAATCTCGCTTCGCCCGCGCCGAGGCGGGTTCAACGGAAGACCGGCATCGGGTCCGGGGTGTTCGCCCCGGATCAGTCGGCGTCGGCGGAGAGCGCCTTTACAAGATCAATGATCTTGCGCCTGACCTTGCTGTCGCTGATTTTCACAAACGAGCGATTGAGCTGCAAACCCTCAGCGCTGTTGAGAAAATCGACGACGTAGGTGGTGGAACTGTCTTCTGCCAATCCCGAACCGCTTTCAGCCTGCTGCCCCGGAGCATCCTCGAAGAAAAACGAGACCGGCACTCCCAGAACAGCGGAAATCGCCTGCAGGCGGCTTGCCCCGACCCTGTTCGTACCCTTCTCGTATTTCTGGATTTGCTGAAACGTTATTCCGAGCCCTTCGCCAAGTTTTTCCTGGCTCATTCCCAGCATGTTTCTGCGCAATCGGATTCGGCTTCCCACGTGCACGTCGATCGGATTTGGTTTCTTCTTGTTCGCGATCATTTTTCCTCGCCGCTTGGCGCGGCTTCTCTGGTTCCCCTCCTCCATCATCATAGAGCGGCAGACGGAATCGGGCGTTGCCCGTGCCTATAGTGTACGGGTCAAAACAGTATGATGTTGGAATTCGGTACCGTCAATTCGACCCGACCTTACTCAACAGCTGCTTTGTACATGCTATGGTTGCAAATATCAACAAAATCGCAATAAAAGTGTAACCCCTGTAGGGCAGGACGGGGAAGCGGCCAACCGACACCGAGGCGTCGATATTGCCGACCACATTCAACCCGAAGGCGTCGACGATGCGGCCACGCGCGTCGACCACCGCCGAAATGCCGTTGTTGGCGGCACGGATCAAGGGCAGGCCCGCCTCCACCGCGCGCACCTGTGCCTGGCGGAAATGCTGATAGGGGCCGGGCGTGTCGCCATACCAGGCGTCGTTGGTGATGTTGACGATCGCGTCGGCGCTGTCCGCCTCGTCCAACTCACCTGGAAAGATGATCTCGTAGCAGATCATCGGCAACAGACGGACGCCGCCGGCGACCTCGAGCATGCTGCGGCTCGACCCCGGCGAGAACACGCCAGGCGCGTTGACGAACTGCCGCAGACCCAACGAACCGAGCAGGTCGGCGAGGGGCAGGTATTCGCCGAACGGCACCAGGTGCACCTTGTCGGCGGCGGCAGCGATCTCGCCACCGCCGTCGATGGCGATGACCGAGTTGTAGTAGCGTTCAGCGCCGCCGGCGCCGGCCTCCACGCGCACGGCGCCAGCCAGCAGCACCTGGTCGTCGCTCAGCAGTTCGCCGATCGCCGCCAGCGCGTCCGGCCGGTCGGTGAACAGAAAGGGGACCGAGGTTTCCGGCCAGACGATCAATCGCGGCTCGGGCGCGCCTTCAGCTGGCGGTTCGCCCGACAGGCCGATCTGCCTGGCGAATATTTCGTCGCGCAGCGTCGCGTCCCATTTGCCGGCCTGGTCGATCGACGGCTGCACGATCCTGACCGAAACGGTGCGTCCGGCCTCGGCCGGCAAGCCCAGGCGCCACAGCCCGAAGCCGGTCGCGGCGGCGACAATCGCCACGACCGATACCAGTCCCGCCAGCCGGCCGCGGCGTGCGGCAATCAGCGCCGGCATCGCGAACACGAACACCGCGACCGCATTGACACCGTAAAGTCCGATCGCCGCCACCGGTTGCATGAACAGCGGCACCGGCATGGCCGCATAGCCGATCGCGTTCCACGGAAAGCCGGTGAACAGGACGGCCCTCAGCCACTCGGCCAAACCGAACCCGGCGGCCAGGGCGGCGATGCGACCGATGTCGTTGGCCCAGACGAGGCGGGCGGCGGCCGTCGCAAAGCCGTAGAAGAGGGCGAGCAGGGCCGGCAGGACGAGCACGGCCAGCGGCAGCGCCCAGGCGAACTCCTCCGCCTCGACAAGCACCGCATTGCCGATCCACCAGAGGCCGGCGAGGAAATAGCCGAAGCCGAACCACCAGCCGGTGACGAATGCGGGCCAAAGACGCCGGATCAGACCGGGCCGTCCCTCCGGCGTGGCACCGTCGAGCAGCCAGACCAGAACGGGAAAGGAAATGAAGCAGACGGCGAAGAAGTCGAACGGCGCCTGCGCCAGAACGGCCAGCGCCCCGGCCACGAAGGCGACCGCCGCGCGCCGCCACCCCCACAGCAGAACAATCCTGCCCGCAACGCTCTCCATCTAGGGCCTGTACTCCCCCGGCGAATCAACACCAAAGACATATCACAGGGCAGATGGGGCCGTTCATCTCAAATATGGGAACGCGCCGCTCCTATTCGCCGGGTTGGCGGCTGACGCGCCGGCGCCGGTCGGCGGTGCGGCTCTGCACGATCCGCACGCGCTTGACGCGCCGCGGATCCGCCTCGAGCACATGGAACTCGAAACCCGGCACGGCCTGCACGACCTCGCCGCGGGCCGGAACCCGCCCGAGCGTGTTGAAGATCATGCCGCCGATCGTGTCGACATCGTCGGCATGTTCGCCGGCATTGAACGCATCGCCGATCATCTCGGCCACTTCCTCGATCTCCGCCTTGGCGTCGACCACGTAGACACCCTCGCCGGCCTTCGACACCAGCGCCTCGTCGTCGTCGTGCTCGTCCTCGATGTCGCCGACGACCATCTCGACGATATCCTCGAGCGAGACCAGCCCGTCGGTGCCGCCATATTCGTCGATGACGAGCGCCATCTGGATGCGGGCGGCCTGCATGCGGCTCAACAGGTCGGCGGCGAGCATGGATGGCGGCACGAACAGGACGGGCCGGGTGAGGTTCAGGTCGCCGATGGTTTTGTCGAGGTCGACATTGCCGAGATCGATCGCGGCGGCGGAGGTCCGTCCCTTGCCGCCGCCGTTTCTGGCCGGCTTGTCGCCCGCCGTGCGCCGCGCGCGCTTGCGCTGGCGGGCGGTGCGGGTGAGATGGGCGACGACATCGCGGATGTGGACCATGCCGCGCGGATCGTCCAGCGTCTCGTGATAGACCGGCATGCGCGAATGGCCCGATTTCTCGAACACGTCGAGCAGTTCGCCGAGCGTCGTGGTCTGCTCGATCGCCTCGATGTCGGCGCGCGGGATCATGACGTCGTCGACGCGAGCCTCGCGCAGGCGCAATATGTTGTTGAGCATCGCCTTTTCGGCGACGGAAAAGGACGCGGCATCCATGGCGTCGGCCGACAGCGCGTCGGCGATGTCCTCGCGCAGGGTCGAACCGTTTTTCGGGCCGAAGAACTGCCTGATGCGCGACATCAGCGAGGGGCGGGCAGCCGGCGCGGCCGCGGCGGTACTTTGGCCTTCCGGGGACGCGTCGGACGCTTCGCCGTCGCCGCGCTTCTCGGAACCGCCCGCCGGGCTTTGCCCGCTGATCATCGGATGTTCATTCATCGTGCTTCATCATGCCGTAGGGATCGGGAATGGCAAGTCTTTCCAGAATCCGAATTTCGATCGCCTCCATCTCGTCGGCCTCTTCGTCCGACCGGTGATCATAGCCCAAAATGTGAAGCAAACCGTGAACAATGAGATGGTTCAGATGGTGATCGAAAGGCTTGCCTTCCAGTCCGGCCTCGCGGGACACCGTTTCGAATGCCAGGGCGATGTCGCCCAGCACCGGCGCCAGGGGTCCGCCGGCTGCGGGAAAGGAGAGCACGTTGGTCGGCTTGTCGATGCCGCGCCAGCGCTCGTTGACCTGCCGGATCGCCTCGTCGTCGGCAAAAAGGATGCTGAGTTCCTTGCGCCCATCCGCTTGGATCTCCAGTTCGGCGAAGGTCGCGGCAACGGCGACAGCCGCAAGACGCTCCAGCGATGCTGCATCCGGCCAGCCATCGGCGGTGACGGACAACTGGATGTCGACGGGTGAATTGTCGGTCATCGGTGAGACGTTCAGCGGGCCGCCTTGGAATGCCTGTCATAGGCGGCGACGATCTCGGCGACCAGCGGATGGCGCACGACGTCCTTGTCGGTGAAATCGATGCGGGCGATGCTGGTCACGTCCTTCAATACCTGCAGCGCCTCGATCAGTCCCGACCGCGTGCCGGGCGGCAGGTCGATCTGGCTCGGATCGCCGGTGACGATCATGCGGGCATCCTCGCCGAGCCTGGTCAGGAACATCTTCATCTGCATCGGCGTGGTGTTCTGGGCCTCGTCGAGGATGACGGCCGAATGGGCGAGCGTGCGTCCGCGCATGAAGGCGAGCGGCGCGATTTCGATGACGCCGGCGGCGATCGCGCGCTCCACCTTGTCGCCAGGCATCATGTCGTAGAGCGCGTCGTAGAGCGGCCGCAGATAGGGATCGACCTTCTCCTTCATGTCGCCGGGCAGAAAGCCCAGCCGCTCGCCCGCCTCCACGGCCGGCCGCGACAGGATGATGCGCTCCACCAGGCCGCGCTCGAGGAGCATCGCGGCATGGGCGACGGCGAGATAGGTCTTGCCGGTTCCGGCCGGCCCGATGCCGAACACCATCTCGCGGGCGTCGAGCGCCCGCATGTAGCGATCCTGGTTGGGCGAACGGGCGTAGATGGTGCGCTTGCGCGTGGCGATCTGGGCGGCGGACATCCTGGCCCTGTCGCCGTCGAGCGTCGGCAAGGTGAGCTGGTCGTCGGCGGCGACCGCCATGCGCACGGCGCCTTCGACATCCGACGCGGTGATCTCGTCGCCCTTCTGCAGGATGCCGTAGAGATATTCCAGCGCCCGGCGCGCCTGCTCGGCCTCGTCGGCGTGACCGCTGATGGTGAGCTGGTTGCCCTTGGAATGCAGGTCGACGCCGAGCTTCTGCTCGACAAGCGCCAGATGCTGGTCGAACTGGCCGTAAAGGGCGCCAGCAAGCTTGTTGTCGTCAAAGGTCAGGACGATGCGGGCCGGGGTCGACATGTCGGCGGCGGCGACGGGATCAGTTGCGGCGGACAATCGCATCTCCCTGTTGGCTAATCTGCGCGGCCTCGCCGAACAGGCTGTTGGCGCCTGCCCGCGCGATTCGCACATCGACAATGTCGCCGATTCTGCCGGCTTTTTCATCCACTATCACGGGCTGCAGCCACGGCGACCGGCCGACGAGCTGGCCGGGCTTGCGGCCGGGTTTCTCGAGCAGCACGCCGATGGTGCTGCCGACCAGACCCTGCATGAACTGAACCTGCTGCTCGTTCAGCAGTGCCTGCAGGCGCTGCAGGCGCTCGCTCTTGACGGCGTCGTCGACCTGGCCGTCAAGCTCGGCGCCGGGCGTGCCCGGACGCGGGCTGTACTTGAATGAATAGGCCTGCGCATAGCCGACGGCGCGAACGATCCGCATGGTGGCCTGGAAGTCCTCCTCCGTTTCGCCGGGAAAGCCGACGATGAAATCGCCGGACATGGCGATATCCTGCCGGGCGGCGCGAATGCGGTCAATCAAGCGCAGATATTCGTCAGCCGTGTGACGCCGGTTCATCGCCTTGAGGATGCGGTCGGAGCCGGCCTGCACCGGAAGATGCAGATAGGGCATCAGTTTCGGCAGGTCGCGGTGGGCGGCGATCAGCGCATCGTCCATGTCGCGCGGGTGGCTGGTTGTGTAGCGCAGCCGGTCGAGGCCCTCGATGTCGGCCAGGCGGAAGAGCAGTTCGCCGAGGCCCCATTCGCGGCCGTCCTCGCCGGCGCCGTGCCAGGCGTTGACGTTCTGGCCGAGCAGGGTGATCTCGCGCACGCCGGCCGCCGCCAGCCCTTGCGCCTCGGCGACGATGCGGTCGACGGGACGCGATACTTCAGCGCCGCGCGTATAGGGCACGACGCAGAAGGTGCAGAACTTGTCGCAGCCCTCCTGGACGGTGAGGAATGCGGTGAAGCCGCGCGATCTGAGCGCGGCGCGTTGCGGCTGCGGCAGATGGTCGAACTTGTCCTCGACGGCGTGATCGGTATCGACGACCCGCTCGCCCGAGCGGGCGCGGCGCACGATCTCGGGCAGCC
Organism: Rhizobiaceae bacterium; assembly: GCA_041397625.1. Classification (GTDB taxonomy): domain Bacteria; phylum Pseudomonadota; class Alphaproteobacteria; order Rhizobiales; family Rhizobiaceae; genus JAWKWH01. The sequence continues at coordinate 735,165 of JAWKWH010000001.1, read as the reverse complement.
GGTGATAGGTCTGCGGCCCGACCACGAGGTCGACCACCGGTGCGCGCTCGATGATCTCGGCGCCCTCGGCCTGGGCGACGCAGCCGGCGACGCCGACCAGCGTCTCGCGGCCGCGCGCCCGGCGTGCCGCCTTCAACCGGCGGATGCGGCCGAGTTCCGAATAGACCTTCTCGGCGGCCTTTTCGCGAATATGGCAGGTGTTGAGCAGCACCAGGTCGGCATCCTCGGCATCGTCGGTCGGCTGATAGCCCTCGACGCCCAGCGCATCGGCCATGCGCTGGCTGTCATAGACGTTCATCTGGCAGCCATAGGTCTTGACGAAAACCCTGCGCACAGGCGAGGCCGCGCCGGCTGCCGCTTGCGAAGCGATATTTTCGATGTCTTCCAGGCTCATGAACGGGCTCTTAGCGCCAATCCGGCGCGCAAGACAAGCCGTCGCGTGCGGCGTTCACGCGCGCCGGCGCGGATTTCTGAGCGCCGCGGCCATCATGTCACGCACCCGCCCCTGCACCGCCCTCGACAGTTCCTTGCGATCGCCGCCGGCGGTAAACACCACCGGTTCGCCGAAATGCAGTTCGACGTCCACCGCGCCGTCGGCGAGAAGCTGGAGGATGTGCGGCACCAGCTCACGGTCGCCGATCCAGGCGGCGTGCGGTCGCATGAAACGGCCCATCGGTAGCCCGTGCAGCCTGGTGTAGGCGATCGCCACCGGCTGGACGTGCACCTCGCCGGTGCCGCTTTCGCGCAGGGCGATCTGGGCGGCGCCGAACAGCGTGCTCTTGAACGGGCGGACGATATTGCCGTCCGACGTCGACCCCTCGGCGAAGAACACCATCGCATCGCCCTCCGACAGGCGCTGACCGATCTCGCTGACCTGCCTTCCGGACTGGCGGCGCCGTTCGCGATCGACATAGATCGTGCGCTGCAGGCGCGACAGCTTGCCGATGATCGGCCAGCCGCCCATCTCGGACTTGGCGACGAAATGCACGTCGGCGACGGCGCCGATGACCATGATGTCGGTCCACGAGACATGGTTGGCGGCAAGCAGCAGCGGTCGGCCGGAAGCAGGTTCGCCCACCACATGCAGCCTGAAGCCGAGGATCTTCGTCACCAGCCGGTGCCACAGTTTCGGCAATACCGCCTCGTTGCCGAGGCCGGTGCGCATGACGACGATCTGCGCCGCGGCGAGCGGAAAGGTGGTGACGGCCGCCACCGACAGGCCAAGCGCGATGCGCAGCCGCCCGATCATGGCGCGGTCCGGCCCAGGTCGCGGCGCATGACGATTGCGGTGCCCTCGCCGCCGTAATAGGCGGCGCGACGCGCAACCTCGCGGAAGCCGAGCCGGCGGTAGAGCGCGATCGCCGGCTGGTTGTTCTCGCCGACTTCGAGGAACAGTGCCTCGGCGCGCTCGGCATGCAGGTGCCGCAGCACCGCTTCCATCAATGCCCGGCCAAGCCCCCGGCCCCGCTTCGGCCTGGCGACGGCGATGGTGAGGATTTCGGCTTCGCCGGCGGCAAGTCGCGCCAGCACGAAACCGTCCGGCCGGGCGCTGCCGCGACCTTCCTGGCGGGCGGCAAAGCCGAACACCGTCTTCTGTTCGAGAAGCGCGGCGAACTCGCTTTCGTCCCAGGGCCGGCCGAAACCGTCGCCGTGCAGGCGCGCGACGGTGACCGCGTCATCGGGGCCGAGCGGCTCGATCATGTAGCCGCCCTGGCGGGAGAATATGCGACCCAGGACCATCAGCGGCCGGCCCTTGCGACCGCGAAGCCGGTCTGCGGCCTGGCGTCGGGCGCGCGCAGATAGAGCGGTTTCGGTGCGGCTGACGGCGCTTCGGCCGTCGCGGCGAGTCGAGCAAAGGTCTCGATCGCCGCCGTCGCACCGAGCGGACCGAAATCGTGGGCACCGCCGGCGGCTTGCGCGACCGCCGCGGCGGCACTGCCGGCAAGCACCGCCCGATGCCGGCCGGCGATTGCCGCGCAGGCTTCGACCGTCGAGACTTCCGGCCCGTCGACACGGGCGCCCGAAGCATCGTGGAGCGCGCTGTAGACCTCCTCGCGCCGCGCATCGAGCACCACCAGCACCGGGCGGCCGGGAAAGTCCGTCCGCGCCTCGGCGGCAATCGCCTCGAGCGCCGAGACGCCGACGGCGGGGATGTCGAGCGCCAGGGCGAAACCGCGCGCGGCGGCAACGCCGACGCGCACGCCGGTGAACGAGCCGGGACCGACATTGACGGCGATGCGGCTGAGATCGCGGAAGGCGCAGCCCGCCTCGGCCATCAGTTCGCCGACAAGCGGCATCAGAAGCTCGACATGGCCGCGACCGACATCCAGCGACCGGGTAGCGGCGACGTTACCGGACCCGCTGTCGAAAACGCAGGCGGCGCAAAGGTTTGCGGCGGTGTCGATGGCCAGCAGCTTCATGGCGAACCATGTACAGCCGCCGGGGCCGCGCCGCAATGGCGGCGAAAGATTCCTAGAGCGGTTCGTCTTTAGATGGAAGCGGTTTGATGGCGTTCGTGCCGGCAAGGAGAACACCGCAGCATCAGGCCCCCGCCTCCTCCTTGAGGGAAGGCGCAAGAGGCAAGCGCAGCGCAGCCGATTGGGTGGGGGTATCAAGGAAGCTCGGTCTTCGCCCTTACCCCCACCCGGCTCTGTCTTGGCTCACGCAAGCCAATCGCCGACCTCCCCTCAAGGGGGAGGTGGGGTCGATGGCTGGGTCCAATGCTGCAAATCGCTGAAATCAGATAATAAACCGCAATCGTTTCAACTTGGTCTTGTCGCGCCCCGGCGGTGTCGCGGAATGCTAACGGTAACCATACCGCGTCGCCTTCCGCTCCTGGCCAGGACACGAAATACCGGCGTTCAAACGATTCCAGCTAAAGATGAACCGCTCTATCCTGTCGCCTTCACGCGCTGGCGATACCGATGCAGCAAAGGCTCGGTATAGCCGTTCGGCTGCTCCCTGCCCTCGAACACCAGCGAACACGCGGCCTGGAAGGCCAGTGATTTTTCGAAATCCGGCGCCATCGGCCGGTAGGCGGGATCGTCGGCGTTCTGCCCGTCGACGACTTTCGCCATGTCCTTCATCGCCTGCATCGCCTGATCGCGGGTGACGATGCCGTGGCGCAGCCAGTTGGCGATGTGCTGGGAGGAAATGCGCAGCGTGGCGCGGTCCTCCATCAGGCCGACATCGTTGATGTCCGGCACCTTCGAGCAGCCGATGCCCTGGTCGACCCAGCGCACGACATAGCCGAGGATGCCCTGGGCGTTGTTCTCCACCTCGCGCACCACCTGCCGCTCGGTCCACTTGCGGTAGGCGGCGAGCGGGATGTCGAGCAGCGTGTCGACATAGGCCCTCCTGCCGCCGGCGACGAGTTTCTTCTGCACGGCGAAGACGTCGATCCTGTGGTAGTGCAGCGCGTGCAGGGTCGCGGCGGTCGGCGACGGCACCCAGGCGGTGTTGGCGCCGGCCTTGGGGTGTTCGATCTTCTGTTCCAGCATCGCCGCCATCAGGTCGGGCATGGCCCACATGCCCTTGCCGATCTGGGCGCGGCCGGACAGGCCGCATTCCAGCCCGATGTCGACGTTCTGGTTCTCGTAGCCGATGATCCAGGACTTGCGCTTGATGAAATCCTTGCGGCTGAAGGCGCCCGCCTCCATCGAGGTGTGGATCTCGTCGCCGGTGCGGTCGAGAAATCCGGTATTGATGAAGCAGACGCGCTCGCTCGCGGCGCGAATGCACTCCTTCAGGTTCACCGAGGTGCGGCGCTCCTCGTCCATGATGCCCATCTTCATCGCGTTGGGCGCCATGCCGAGCAGCTTTTCGACCCGCCCGAACAGTTCCGAGGCGAAGGCCACCTCCTCCGGTCCGTGCATCTTGGGTTTGACCACATACATCGAGCCGGCGGGCGAGTTGGCCCGGCGGCCGTTCGTACCGATATCGTGCAGGGCGACCAGCGCCGTGACGACCGCATCCATGATGCCTTCGGGAATCTCCGACCCGTCCGAAAGCCGGATCGCGGGATTGGTCATCAGGTGGCCGACATTGCGCACCAGCATCAGCGCCCGGCCCTTCCGCGTCACCGTTCCGCCATCCGGCGCCGTCCAGGTGCGATCCTCGTTGAGCCGCCGCGCCAGCGTCTTGCCGCCCTTCTCGAACGTCGCTTCCAGGTCGCCCTTCATCAGGCCGAGCCAGTTGGCATAGGCGGCAACCTTGTCCTCGGCATCGACGCAGGCGACGGAATCCTCGCAGTCCATGATCGCGGAAAGCGCACTCTCGATGACGACATCGGCCAGAAGGGCCTGGTCGCGACTGCCGATCGGATGGGCGCGATCGAAGATCAGTTCGACATGGAGCCCGTTATTGACGAGAAGCACGGAATCCGGCGCCATGGGGTTGCCGCGATATCCGACGAATTTCTCCGGCCGCGCCAGAGGCAGGTCGTCGCACAATAGCGCGCCCTTGCTGACATGATAGCGGCGCACGTCGGCGTGGCTGGTGCCCTCGATAGGGAACGTCTCGTCCAGGAAGACGCGGGTGCGGGCGACGACGCGGGCGCCGCGACCCTGATCGTAGCCCTTCCTGGCGGGCAGCGGACCCATGACGTCTGTGCCGTAGAAACTGTCGTAGAGAGAACCCCAGCGCGCGTTTGCGGCATTGAGCGCGTAGCGCGCATTGGTGATCGGCACGACAAGCTGCGGACCCGCAACCGTTGCGATCTCCGGATCGACGTCGGCCGTGGTGACCGAAAAATCCGGACCCTCGGCAAGCAGGTAGCCGATCTCCTCGAGGAATGCCTTATACGCCTCGTGATCGTGCGGCGCGTTGTGGCGGGCGCGGTGCCATTCGTCGATCCTGGCCTGAAGATCGTCGCGCTTTTGCAGGAGCGCCCGGTTCTTCGGGGCGAGATCGTGGGCGATCGCAGAGAAGCCGACCCAGAACTGCCGCGCGTCGACCCCGGTGCCGGGTATGGCGTCGTTGACGATGAAATCGTGCAGTTGCCGGTCGACTGACAAGCCCTCGATTTCGATGAGGTCGGCCATGGATTTCTCCCGAATGCTTTCCCTGCGGATATTGCAACGCAAAATTCGACCGTGAGGTAAGAGCACAAACAATGCGGCAAGGTCAATCGACCAAAGGGGCTATCGGCCGGCAATACCGGATCAGACGGCGACGCGCGGCCGGCCGCTTGCCGTCGCGACAAGCCGCGCCTCGACGAACATGCGTCGGCCCTCGATGGTGGCCGCCTTGTCGTCGCGCCGCATGCCGATGACGGCGGCGTCGGTGCCCGCCTCGACCGCCCTTGCCGCAACAAGCTCGCGCAGCCGCTCCTCGGCGAATTCGGACGCCGCGTCCTCGTCGGCGAAATCGCGGACCTCCTCGCCGACCGAAACGCGGAACAGGCCCTCGCGGGGCTGGCTGATGACGGCGGTCAGCGACACGCGGACCCTGCCCGCCACCGCGCCGACGGCATTGGCGACGTCGGTATCCGGCGGCACGACGCATTCGCCGCCCAGAAGCGCTCCGAGGCCGGCATAGTGCAGCGGTGCGGAGGCGCCGAGCCCGACCACCGGCCGGTCCAGGGCGAGGAAGCTGCGCACGATGCCGGCCCGGCGGTCGAGCGCGCGCTGCACCAGGGGGCCGGCGACGAGCGCCGGGCCATCGAGCCCGCCCTCGCAAAGCGCCGTTTCGAGAACGACCTCGGCGGAACGGCGGGTCAGTGTGGCAAGGACACGCTTGCTGATTTCGGCGGCGTCGGCGGCAAGCGGCAGACCGCGCCCGGTCCTGCGCCGGGCAAACAGGCGCGCGCCCAGTTCGGCGGCATCGCGGTTCCAGGTCCGCTGGCGGTCGAGCACATGGGCGGCGTCGGAGGGCGTGAAGCCGATGACATGCACGAGGCCGCGCGCCACCAGCCGCGACAGGGTGGCGTTCTGCGTCGTCGACGACAGCAGGCGGTCGAGCGGTGTGGGCGCGTCGCCGATCCCGGCATAGAGCTTCGCCTCGGAGGCGGCCAGCCCACTGGCGTGGTGTCCGGGAATTCCGGTCCTGATCGCGAAACGGCCATCGAGGCGCCCCGGATTGGCGGCCCGCAACTGGCGCTCCAGCACCTCGGTGACCGCGGCGCCGTGATGCGCGGCGGCAAGCGCCAGCGGCACCAGGCGGCGCGGCCCGAGCAGGATATCGGGTTCGAGCGCGCCTTCCTCGCTCATGACCTCGGAATCGCCGCCAAGCCCGTAGGTGCGCATGGCCACCGCCTCGACCATGGTGCGATGGCCGCCGACAATCGCGCCTTCGGGGTCGAGCCTGGGCCTGCCGCCATCAAGCACCGCGACATCCGTCGTGGTGCCGCCGATATCGGAAACGACGGCATTGTCGAGACCGGTGATGTGGCGCGCACCGACAAGGCTTGCCGCGGGGCCGGACAGGATGGTCTCGATCGGGCGGTGGACCGCCAGCTCGCTGGCGATCAGCGCGCCGTCGCCGCGCACCACCATCAGCGGCGCAGCGATGGCATGCTTGTCCATGAACCGCCGCGTCGAAGCGATCAGCCGGTCGATCATCGGCACGAGGCGGGCGTTGAGCAGGGTGGTCAGCGCCCGGCGCGGACCACCGAGCCGCGTGGAGAGCGCGTGGCTGCAGGTGACCGGCAGGCCGGTCGCCTGGCGGATCATGTCGTGGGCCGCGATCTCGTGGGCGGGATTGCGCACGGCGAAGTAGGCGGCGACGGCGAAGCCGGCGACATCGCCGGCGGGACCTTCAAGCGCCTGTTGCAGCGGCGCAAGATCGAGCAGGCGGGGATTGCCGTGCACGTCGTGACCGCCGGCGCAAACGATCAGCGGGTCGCCGCCAAGCGCCTGCCGCAGCCCGTCGCGCGAAAGATCGCCCTCGTCGAAGCCGATCATGACCAGCGCGACACGACCGCCCTGGCCCTCGACCAGCGCGTTGGTGGCAAGCGTGGTCGACATGGAGACAAGGCCAATCCTGGCGGCGCTGACACCGGTCTCGGCGATGACCGCCTCGGCGGCGCCGGCAATACCGACCGACAAGTCGTGGCGCGTGGTCAGCGCCTTGGCCTTGGCGACGATGCCGGCCTCCTCGCTGAACAGCACCGCGTCGGTATAGGTGCCGCCGGTGTCGATGCCGAGCAGCAGCGGAGAACTGTTTTCCCCGGTCTCGGACAGTATTGGATCGTGAATGTCGCGCTTCAGCATCAGACCGGTTGTCTAGCCGCAAAGCAACGGGTGAGGAAGAGACGATTGCGACGCGGTTCAGTCGAAAATCACCTGATGGCGCGGTGATTTGCCGGCCGGTTCGCAAATGTGGCAGCAATCGTCGCAGTCATGCCTGCCTTCGTCGCCGGCGCCCCAGAACCGCGTGATGTCGCCTTCGATCCAGGCACCGTAGCAGATGCGTTCGCCGGTCTTACAGGAAACGGAGAACTTCCTCGGCGACCGGTCGGCGAGGATGAACAGGCCGCCATCGTCGGGCCAGCTTTGCAGGCGGTCGCCTGAGAAAAGCCTGACGAGCACCGGCGACGGCGCATGGCTGGTGAAGCGGAACCGCATCTCTCCGGCCTGCGCGACGGCCGGCAGGGCGGCGAGCACCAGCGGTGCGGCAAGGCAACGGAACAAAAGCAATCTGCATTTGGACATCGATACGCCAGTTCTTCGTTTCGCTGTCGCCAAACGGCACCACCAGGCTACCAGTGTCAACCGGGTTCGGGCCTGCGCTCGACTGTTTCGAGCATGAGCGGCAGGGACAAATGCCGATACCGGATACCGGATCGATTTCGCCCGGGCCTGTCTGATTCCGCCTCACCCGCACGTCATGGTGTAAGATCACAGGGCCAGGCTGTATCGATATTCAGGATATGGAGCGAGAACCATGACGACAGCAACCACCGTTTCGCGCGACGAATGGCTGAAGGCGCGCATCGCGCTGCTGGAACAGGAAAAGGCGTTCACCCGCGAACGCGACGCGCTTGCCGCGGCCAGACGCGAGCTGCCGAGGGTCAGGGTCGACAAGGACTATCGTTTCGACACCGAACAGGGCGAACGGTCGCTCGCCGACCTGTTCGACGGATGCGGCCAGCTCGTGGTCTACCATTTCATGTATGGACCGGACTGGGAGGTCGGTTGCAAAAGCTGCTCGTACTGGGCCGACGGTTTCAACGGCATCGGCGAGCACCTGCGCCAGCGCGACACGCGGCTGGTGGCCGTCTCGCGCGCGCCGCTCGCCACGCTTACCGCCTTCCGCGACCGCATGGGCTGGCGCTTTCCATGGGTTTCGTCGGCAGGGTCGGATTTCAACTTCGATTTCCACGTATCGTTCCGCAAGGAAGAGCTGGACGCGGGTACCGCCCAATACAATTACCGCAAGAAGGCGCTTCCGTCGGACGAAGCGCCGGGCATAAGCTGTTTCTCGTGCGATGCCGACGGCAGCGTTTACCACACCTACTCCGCCTACAGCCGCGGGCTCGACATCATCAACGCGGCCTACAACATTCTCGACATGACGGCGAAGGGCCGCGACGAGGACGGGCTCACCTATCCGATGGAGTGGGTGAAGCTGCGCGATCTCTACTGATACCGCCTGCGCTATCGCAACAAAGCGTGACGCATCCCGCCATGCACCGCGCCGGCGAATGTGCACAATGGCCGGCGACGGCGACGAATGTCGCCGCCAGGTTTGCCTGTCGCGGAGATGACGGAATTGCAGGGGCGGACATTTCCGAAGCTGTTCTCGCCGATCGACCTCAGGGGTCATACGCTCCGAAACCGCATCGTCTTCGGCGCCCATACCGCCAACATGGCGGTCGAGGGCCTGCCGACCGAGCGTCATGCGGCCTACTATGCCGAACGCGCCATCGGCGGGGCGGCGATGATCGTGGTCGAACCGATGCCGGTGCACGCCGCCGCGGTGCTGACGCGGGGTAATTTCCGCCATTCGGACGACGCCGTCATCCCGCATTTCCGCAAGGTGACCGAGGCGATCAAGGGCAACGGCGCCGTCGCCATCCAGCAGCTCTACCATGTCGGCCAGCATTCCGACGCCGACCTGTCCTACCATCCCGGATGGTCGCCGTCGGGCCTGCCGAGCTACCACGATTCCGACGGTAGCCATGCGATGAGCGAGGCCGAGATCGAGGAGACGATCGACGGTTTCGTGCAGGCGGCGCGGCGCTGCCGCGAAGCCGGTTTCGACGGGGTCGAGGTGTGGGCGGCCTATCATGGCATGGTCGACCAGTTCTGGACGCCGTGGTCGAACCGCCGCGACGACAAATGGGGCGGCAGCCTCGAAAACCGCACGCGGATGAGCCGCGAGATCATCACGCGCATCCGCAGGCTGTGCGGCGAGGATTTCATCGTCGGGCTGGCGATCAGCGACGACCCGGAGGTTTCGGTGACGCTGTCGCGCGAGGCGCAGGCCGAGATCGTCGCCCTTCACGACCGCGACGCGCTGATCGACTACGTGACCTGCGGCTTCGGCTCCTATTTCAACTTCTATCCGCTGATGCCGACGGCGCTCTATGCCGAGAAACTCGGCGCCGATCTGGCGGGCGTCATCAAATCGTCGGTGAAACACGCTCTGGTGACGGCCGAAGCCCATATCCGCACGCCCGAAAACGCCGAGACGGTGCTCGGCGAGGGCGCATGCGACCTGGTGTCCATCGTGCGCGGCCAGATCGCCGATCCGCACCTTGCCAACAAGGCCAGGGAAGGCCGGGCAGACGACATACGCGGCTGCCTGTCATGCAACCAGATGTGCTGGGGCCGGCGCTCGCGCGACTACTGGATTTCCTGCGTGGTCAACCCATCGGTCGGCCGCGAATGGGAATGGGACGGCGACCGGTTTGCGCCCGCCGCCGAGCCGAAGACCGTGCTGGTGGTCGGCGGCGGGGTCGCGGGGCTGGAGGCGGCGCGGGTTGCGGCCGAGCGCGGCCACAAGGTGACGCTTGCCGAAGCCGGGCCAAAGCTCGGCGGCAATTTCCGCCTTGCAGGCGAGCAGCCGCGCCGCGCCCAGATCACCGATCTGATCGACTGGTACGAGCGGCAGTTGATGAAGCTGCAGGCGGAACTCCGGCTGAACTGCTATCTCGACGCCGACGAGGTGGCGGCGTTCGGCGCCGACGAGATCGTGCTCGCCACCGGCTCGCTGCCGCCGGGCACAGGCTTCCAGAAGGCGCTGCCGCAGTTCGACACGCTGCCGGGGCTGGAAAACGGCAACGTGTTCTCGGCCGAGGAGGTGATGGCGCGCGAGGCGCGGCCCGGAAAACGCGTCATCGTGGTCGACGAGGGCGGCAACTGGAAGGGCTGCGGCACGGCGTGGAAACTGGCCGAGGCCGGCCACGAGGTGACGATCGTGACGCCCGATCCGATGATCGGCAAGGAACTGCAGCGCACGGCGGCGGATTTTCCGCTCAGGCGCAACCTGAAGACACTCGGCGCGCGCTTCATCACCGACAGCGGCATCTTCGAATGGACCGGCAAGGCCGCCCGCATCGTCTCGTTTCTCGATGAGAGCGAGACGATCATGGAGGCCGATGCGCTGGTGTTCGCCACCGCCAACATGGCCAATGACGAGCTGGCACGCGAACTGGAGGCGCGCGGCATCGCATTTACCGCGATCGGCGACTGTCTCGCCGCCCGCCAGGCGCCCTATGCCATCCACGACGGCAGGCGCGTCGGACGGCTGCTCTGACGGCGGCTATTCGGTCTCAGGCGCGGCGGTCACCTCGAAATCGAAATAGGAATGCGGGAACGGCTCGCCGCGCAGGGTGAAGTGCCACCACTCGCCGGCATAGTTGCGGAAGCCGTGGGCGCGCATGACATCGAGCAGACGCCGGCGATCGGCGCGTGCGGTCTCGGCCACCGCGGAACTGGCCGTCCGGCTCAGCGGGTCGAAGCAGTCAAAACCAGTGCCCATATCGCGTTCTGCGCCGCCGTCATGCGGTCCGCAACCGTCGCGCAGGACATCCTCGTTTTCGGGCAGGTGCCGCAGATCGACAATGGTGAGGTCGACGCTGGAGCCGCGCGAGTGGCCGGAGCGGGTAGCGATATAGCCGCCGAGCAGTTCGCGCCGGTGATATTTCGGGTGGTAGCGCCGCTTCAGCGCTGCATCGCCGCCGGGAGCGCGAGCCCAGCGCACGAACGCCGCCACCGCCCGGGCCGGGCGATAGCAGTCGAAGACCTTGAGGCCGAGCCCGTCTCCTTTCAGCGCCGCCTGGACGCGGCGCAACGCCTCGGCGGCGGGTTTCGTCAGGATGCACTCGGCGGTGGCGTAGCCCGGCACCGGTCTTCCGGTAAAGTTCCACGAACCGGCATAGCGGATCGCCTGCCTGACGGTCGGGTCGACCGAACGCAGGCGAACGAAGCCATCCGGCAGGCCGTCGGCGGCGAATGCGGGCATATCGAAGGACGTCAGGAGGATGGCAAGGAAAAGGGCGGCAGATCTCAGGCGGATCAATTGTAGACCCTGAGTTCGCTGATCGCGGTGTCGTCGTATTTGGAGCCGGGATAGACGGACATGATCTTCACCTCGACCGCCGATGCGTCGCCGAGGTCCGATATGTCTATCCGCTGCACCCGGTCGGTATCGTCGAGCCTCACGCGTTTCTTGTTCTTGTCGGCGCGGATTTCGATATCCCGCACCCGGCCGTTTTTCCTGAAAATGTCCGCGTTCTTGGCATAGCCGTTGACGATTTCCAGATATCCGACCGGCCTCGGACCGCCAAATACCAACACCACGCTCTGTCCGACGCCGTCGCCATCGACCCCTTCCACCCAGGCGGTGCTGCGGTCGCCATCGGCAAGATTGCCGACCTGATAGCTGTTGCTGCCTTGCGATTTCAGGGCAGATGTCGCGCAGATTGCACCACCAGATCCCGTTTCATGGCAGTTTTCGGCCAATACGGTTCTCAGCGATTCGCCCAAGGTTTCCGCCAGACCGGACTGCAGGTCGCTGTTGAGCGATGAATTGCCGAGCGCCGCCTCCTGCCGACCGATCTCCGCCAGCCGGGCCTTGGCGAAATCGGCATAGAGACTGTCCGGAAAGCGCTTGACGAAGGCTTCCAGCACCGCCGGGCTGTTGCTGTCGCGGATCGCCGTCCAGGCCTCCAGATCGGGCGCTTGCGAGGAGACGGCCGGAGGCGCGGCGGCGGCGGCACCGCCGCTGCTCAGAAAGACGGCGTCGGTGAGCGAGGAATTGCTCCACGGCACCTGCTGGCCGGCGGTCGCGTCCATGACGTCGCGGCGTACCCGGCGCATCATCAACGCCACGTCGAGATCGGGCGTGTCGATGTGGCGCAGCAACGCGGTGGTGAACGGGCTGTTGGCCCCGTCGCCGTCGAGCGCGACATTGCCGGGCTGGGTGGCGAACGAGATCAGCGTGCCGACGCCGGTCTCGAGCGGGGCCAGGCCGCGGCCGACATTGGCGGAGCGCGTGCCCATCGAGCGGGCAAGGTTTTTCGCCAGCGGATTGTTGCGGCAGGCGTCGAGGATGATCAGATTGGTGCGCCGCTCGCGCTCCATGGTGCGCATGACGGCGTCCATCGACACGGTCTGGAAGTCGAGATCGGCCTCGTCGGCAAGTTCGGCGTCGACGGGAACCAGATAGTTCTGGCCGGCAACCTGAAGACCGTGGCCGGCATAGTAGAACAGCGCCAGTTCGGCGCCGCGCGTGGCCTGGGAGAACTCCCGCACCTTGCCTTCGAGCGCCGAACGGTCGAGATCGAAGCCGCCGACAACCTCGAAGCCGAGCGCGGCAAGAGCGGCGGTAACGGCCTGCGCATCGTTCCTCGGATTGGCGAGTTCGGGCACGTAGCGGTAGGCGGAGTTGCCGACAACCAGCGCGACGCGCTTGGCAAAAGCCTGGCCGGTCGCCAGCGCGAGCAGCGTGACGGCAGCAAGCACGGTTCGCCAGACAAGCGGGAAGCGACAAAGGGGCACGATGAACACTCCAACCTCACCGTGATCATTGCCACATTGTGGCGGCCGCGCCAAGGCTGGCGAAGGGTCCGGCCTATGGAAGCAGCGCCGCCAGCCTGCGGTAGGAAAGCGCGTTGCGCCTGAGAACCCGCAGCATGCGCAACAGGTTCTCGCGGTCCTCCGTCGTCAGCCCGCCGAAAAGCTGGTCGCGAAGGTCGGCGACCGCGGCCTCGGCCTCGCGCAGTTTCGCACGGCCTTCGGCCGTCAGCGACACCTCGGCGAAGCGCTTGTCGGCCTCGCTCGCCGTCTTGCTCAACAGGCCGCGCTCGATCAGGCGGTCGACCAGGCGGCTTGCCACCGAGCGCTCGACCACGGTCAGTTCGGCGAGATCGCTGACCGCCAGCGCCGGAATATGCGCCAGGCAGGACAGGATGCGCCAATCGGCGACCTTGAGGCCATGGGGGCGCAGCGCGGCATTCATGTTCTCGCGGTTCTGCCGGTCGAGCGAGGCGAGATAGTATTCGGGCGCATCGAGTATCGAGCGCTCCGCCGCCGGCGCATCGTCGCGTTCCGTTCCGTCCAGATCGCCTGCCGCCTCGGCCATGTTCCGCTCCGCTGTCCCGTCCGTTGCCGCTCCCGGCCTCTTCACTACCGATCGAGACCGGCGATGCAAGTGGTTATTGCGTTGCATTTGATTGCATGATAGATGTTATAGCACATAAATACCATTTTTCAAATCGGGTTGGAGGAGAACGGCCCATGAAGATCACCATCATCGGCGGTGGGCCCGGCGGGCTCTATCTGGCGCTGCTGACGAAGAAGGCCAGGCCCGACTGGACAGTCGAGATCCATGAGCAGAACCGCGCCGACGACACGTTCGGCTTCGGCGTGGTGTTCTCCGACGACACGCTGGACGAGTTTCTCGACCGCGACCTGCCGGTGTTCGAACGCATCCGCGACGAGTTCGCCTACTGGCAGGACGTCGCCGTGCACTACAAGGGCGAGGAGATCCGCATCGGCGGCAACGGCTTTTGCGGCACGTCGCGCCACACGCTTCTGAAGATCCTGCAGGAGCGCTGCCGCGAGCTCGGCGTCGAACTCAATTTCAGCGCCATCGTCGATCCGGCGGACCTGAGGACCAAATTCGCCGACAGCGACGTCATCGTCGCCGCCGACGGCATCAATTCGGCGATCCGCAACGCCCATGCCGACGCCTTCAAGCCGTCGGTCGAGGTCAAGGCCAACCGCTTCTGCTGGATGGGCTCGTCGCGGCCGATGGACGAGTTCAACTATTTCTTCAAGGAGACCGAACACGGCGTCATCTGCGCCCACACCTACCAGTACCAGTCCGACCGCTCGACCTGGGTGTTCGAGATGGACGAGGCCTGCTGGCAGGGTCACGGTTTCACCGAATTCGACGAAGAAGGCTCGAAGGCCAAGCTCGAGGCGATCTACGCCAAGGAGCTGCAGGGCCATCCGCTGCTGCTCAACCGCTCGCACTGGCGCAAGTTCCCGCGCATCTTCTGCGAGAACTGGTGGACCGACAACATCGTCATCCTGGGCGACGCCAAGGCGTCGGCGCATTTTTCCATCGGCTCGGGATCAAAGCTCGCCATGGAGTGCGCCATCGCGCTGTCGGACGCGCTGCTCGAGCACGCGGAGACCGACGTCGAGAGTGCCTTCCGCGCCTATGACAAGGAGCGGCGCACGCCCTGCCAGGTCATCCAGCACAATGCCGACGTGTCGCTGGCCTGGTTCGAGCACATGGGCCGCTCCTTCGACATGGAGCCGATGCAGTTCGCCATGGTGCTGATGTGCCGGGCGAAGTCGATCACCTACGACAATCTGCTGATCCGCGACGCCGGCTTCGTCGAGAAGGCCGACAGCGAGTGGTACGAACGCTATCTGCGCGAGACCGGCATCGACGTGCGCGACACGCGGCCGACGCCGATGTTCACCAGCTTCCGGCTGCGCGACATGGAGGTGAAGAACCGCGTGGTGATGTCGCCGATGGCGCAATACAAGGCCGACACCGACGGCAACCCGACCGACTGGCACAAGGTGCACTATTGCAGCCACGCGCTCGGCGGCATGGGGCTGATGTTCTGCGAGATGACATGCCCGTCGCCCGACGCGCGCATCACCGAGGGCTGTCCGGGACTGTGGACCGACGAGCACGAGCGGCGCTGGAAGGAGATCGCCGACTTCGTGCACGCCAACACCGAGGCGAAGATCTGCATGCAGCTCGGCCATGCCGGGCGCAAGGGCTCGACCCAGCTCGGCTGGGAGAAAGCCGATATGCCGATCGCGGAGAAGGCGCGCAACTGGCCGCTGATGTCGGCCTCGCCGATCCCCTATTTCGACGGCATCAGCGATATGCCGGCGGAGATGGACCGGGCGATGATGGACCGGGTGAAGGCCGATTTCGTCCAGGCGACGGAACGGGCGGAGCGGGCCGGCTTCGACATGGTCGAACTGCACTGCGCCCACGGCTACCTGTTGGCCTCGTTCCTGTCGCCGCTGACCAATCTGCGTAACGACGCCTATGGCGGGGCGGTGGAAAACCGGCTGCGCTATCCGCTCGAGGTGTTCACCGCGATGCGCGCGGTGTGGCCGGAGCAAAAGCCGATGTCGGTGCGCGTGTCGGCGTCGGATTGGAAGGACGGGGGCTTAAGCGAAGCCGACCTGCTCGCCATTTCGGAAGCCTTTCACGAGGCGGGCGCCGACCTGATCGACGTGTCAGCCGGCCAGACGGTACCCGACCAGAAGCCGGTCTATGGCCGCATGTTCCAGGTGCCGTTCGCCGAGGCCGTGCGCAACGTGCCGAAGATCGCCACCATGGCCGTCGGCGCGATCACCGAACCGGGCCAGGTCAACACGATCCTGCACACCAGGCGCGCCGACCTGGTGGCGCTCGGCCGGCCGCATCTGTGGAACCCCTATTTCACCCATCAGGCGGCCGCCTGGTACGGCGTCGGCAATGGCGCGGCCTGGGCCGATCCCTATCTGCCCGGCGCGCAGCAGGCGATGCGCGAACAGGAAAAGACCCGCGAAAAGCTGATGGAGTTGCAGGTGAAGGCGGCGCCCGGCAAACATGCGGCAGAGGCGGCCAGCCGGCGCGAAGCGGCCTGAGGAGAAGCGCGATGATCGCCGACTGGGACGACGCCTACAACAATGGCGGCCATATCGCGCGCGCCGAAACCTATCCGCCGCGCTGGGCAGCGGCGGCGGCGGCGTTTCGCGACGAGATGACGAAAGCCGGCCGCGCCGAGCTCGATATTGCCTATGGCGAAGGCGAGCGCGAGCGTTTCGACCTCTACCGGCCGGACGGACCATCAAAGGGCCTGATCGTCTTCGTCCATGGCGGCTACTGGATGAAGTTCGGCCGCGACAGCTTCTCGCATCTGGCGCGCGGCGGCGTGGAGGCCGGCTGGACGGCGGCGCTGCCGAGCTACGACCTGGCGCCGGCGATCCATATCAGCGGGATCACGCGGCAGATCGGCGGCGCGATCGAGGCGGCGGCAGAGCGGGTGGCGGGACCGATCCACATTGCCGGCCATTCGGCCGGCGGCCATCTGGTCAGCCGCATGGCGTGTATCGACACGCCGCTCACGCCGGCGGCACGGGACAGGCTTCAACGCATCGTCTCGATCAGCGGCCTGCACGACCTGCGCCCGCTGATGAAGACGGCGATGAACGACACGCTGCACCTCGACGCGGACGAGGCGCGGGCCGAGAGCGCCGCGCTCAACGAGCCGCTCCCAGGCAAGCGGATCGTCTGCTGGGTCGGCTCGCTCGAACGGCCGGAGTTCGTGCGCCAGAATGACCTGCTCGCCAATGTCTGGACCGGGCTTGGCGCCGAGATTTCGGCCCGCCACGACGAGGGCCGGCATCATTTCGACGTCATCGAGGGGCTGGAGCGGGCCGACAGCGCGCTGATGGCGGCGCTTGCGGGCTGATTCCACCGCCCGACAATTCCATTTGCACGACAAAACCTCTAACGTCCGCGCCATGACGATCGGGCGTTGGGTCATGGTGATCGCGGTATGCTGCCTGCCGGCACTCGGCGGCTGCACGGCCGTTTCCTACTACGCGCAGTCGATCAGCGGACATCTCAACATCGTCGCCGCAGGCCGGCCGATCGACGGGCTGGTCGACGATCCGAGGCAGCCGAAGCCGCTCAGGGACCGGCTGTCGCTGGCACGCGACATCCGCGCGTTTGCCACCGAGGAACTGGCGCTTCCCGACAATGCCAGCTATCGCAACTATGTCGATACCGGCCGCGACTTTGTTTCGTGGGCGGTGTTCGCAGCGCCGGAACTGTCGCTGGAGCCGCACACATGGTGCTTTCCGGTGATGGGCTGCGTGCCCTATCGCGGTTATTTCTCGAAGGAGGCGGCGGAAAAGTTCGCCGAGGACGTGCGCGCCGAGGGTTTCGACGTCCATGTCGGCGGCATTCCGGCCTATTCGACGCTCGGCATGTTCGCCGATCCGCTGCTGAACACGATGCTGCGCCACGGCGAGACCTATCTGGCGGAAGTGATCTTCCATGAACTCACCCACCAACGGGTCTATGTCGCAGGCGATTCACGTTTCAACGAATCCTTCGCCATGGCGGTCGAACGCACCGGTACGGTCGCCTGGCTGGAGAGCCGCGGCAATGGCGCGGACCTGCGCGAATACCGGGCGTCGCGGCGGCGCTCGAAGGATTTCGTCGCGCTTGTCGCCCGAACCCAGAAGGAGCTGGGGGCTATCTATGCGGGCCATGGCGGCGATGCGGAAAAACGCGCCGCCAAGGAAGCGGCGATCGCCCGACTGCGCACCCGCTACCGGCGGTTGCGCGACGGCCGCTGGAACGGTTTTGCCGGCTACGACCAGTGGTTCGACGGACCGATCAACAATGCCAAGCTGGCAACGATCGCCGTCTACAACGACAACGTGCCGGCATTCACCCGCCTGCTCGACATCTGCCGCGGTGACTATGAGCGCTTCTACCGGGCGGTCGAACGCATCGGCGCGCTCGATCCGCAACGGCGCATGGCCGCGCTCAACGCTGCAAGGCACTGCGAGTAGGGCAGTCCATCTCGACGGGAGTCAGGCAACTCAGCGCGCCAGCACCGCCGTCGCCTCGATCTCGATCAGCGCCTCGTCCTCGACAAGGCCTGCCACCACCACCATCGTCATGGCCGGAAAGTGCCGTCCCATCACCTCGCGATAGGCCTGGCCGACTTCGGCCTGCCGGGCGAGATATTCCTTCTTGTCGGTGACGTACCAGTTGAGCCGCGTGATGTCCTCGACGCGGCTGCCGGCCTGTTCCACCACCGCAACGATATTGCGCAGCGCCTGGGTCATCTGGCCGATGAAATCGTGGCTTTCGAACACCTGCCGGCCGTTCCAGCCGATCTGGCCGCCAATGTAGAGCGTGCCGTCGCGCGCGAGCACGCCGTTGGCGTAGCCCTTTGCCGGAAGCCAACCCTCCGGCTGGATGATTTCATGACCCATGTGTTCGTTCTCCCTGCACGTATCAGACACCGAGATAGCGGTCGGTCAGTTCGGCCGTCAGGCCGGCGGTCGGTCCGGCCCAGACCGTGGCGCCCCTTTCGAGGATGACGGCGTGGTCGGCGATGCGGGACAGCTCCTTCAGCGATTTGTCGACGACCAGGATCGACAGGCCGGTCTCGGCCTTCAACCTGGAAATCGCGGACCAGATCTCGTGGCGCACCACGGGGGCAAGCCCCTCGGTCGCCTCGTCGAGGATGAGGAGCTTCGGATTGGTCATCAGCGCCCGGCCGATCGCCAGCATCTGCTGCTCGCCGCCGGACAGCGATCCGGCCTTCTGGGCGCGGCGCTCGGCGAGGCGCGGGAACAGGTCGGCGACGGCCTTGAAGTCCCAGTCGCCGGGCCGGGCGGCGGCAACCAGGTTCTCCTCAACCGTCAGGGTCACGAAACAGCGCCGGCCTTCGGGCACCAGTCCGAGCCCGAGCCTTGCCGCCTTGTGCGAGGGAATGCGGGCTAGCGAGGTTCCCGAGAGCCTGATCTCGCCCTCGCGATGCGGCATCATGCGGGTGATCGTCCTGATCGTCGTCGTCTTGCCCATGCCGTTGCGACCCATCAGCGCCACAACCTCTCCCTCCGCGACCGCCAGATCGACGCCGAACAGCGCCTGGCTGTCGCCGTAGAAGGCGGTGACGCCGGACAGTTCGAGCAGCGCGCTCACGTTTCGTCTTCCTCTCCCAGATAGGCCCGGCGCACCTCGGCATTGGCGCGGATCTCGTCGACCGTGCCGGTGGCGATGACGCGGCCGTAGACGAGGACGGAAATGCGGTCGGCCAACGCGAAGACCGCATCCATGTCGTGCTCGATCAGCAGGATCGGCGCCTCGTGGCGCAGATCGTCCAGTATGGCGGTCATCTCCTTCGAGCCGTCCGGCCCCATGCCGGCCATCGGCTCGTCGAGCAGGAAGGCCTTGGGCTCCAGCGCCAGCGCCATGGCAATCTCCAGCCTGCGGCGCTCGCCATGGGCGAGGTCGGCGGCTCGCACGGCCTGCCGGGCAACGAGACCGGTGCGCTCGACCTGGCGCTCGGCGGACCGGCGCAACAGCGGGTCGTCCATTGCCGCGCCGAAGAAGCGGAAGGTGCGGCGGTGCAGGCCCTGCGCGGCGAGCAGCACGTTCTGGAACACGGTGAGTTCGGGTATCACCGACGACACCTGGAACGAGCGGCCGAGGCCCATGCGAGCGCGGGCCACCGTGTCGAGCGCGGTCACGTCGCGGCCGAGAAAACGCACAGCGCCGGTATCGGGCCTGAGACCGCCGGCGATCTGCTTGATGAGCGTCGACTTGCCGGCGCCGTTGGGGCCGATCAGCGCATGGATCTCGCCGCGCCTCAGATCGAGCGACACCTTGTCGCTGGCCTTCAGCGCGCCGAACTGTTTCGACAGGTTTTCGACCGAGATGACGACGTCAGTCATGCGCCACCTCGCGACCCGCCAACGTGCCTATCAACCCGCCGCGAAAGAACAAGACGACGCCGAGCAGCAGCAGGCCGAGCAGGAACTGCCAATAGGTGGTCAATCCGCCGAGCCAGTGTTCCAGCAGGATGAACAGGGCGGCGCCGGCAAGCGGACCAAACAGCCGCCCGACACCGCCGAGGATCACGAAGACGATGATCTCGCCGCTGGTCTGCCAGGAAAACATCGCCGGGCTGACGAAGCGGTTCAAGTCGGCGAACAGCGCGCCGGCAAGGCCGGTCACCATGCCCGAGGCGATGAAGGCGGCAAGGCGCACGTCGAAGGGCCGGATACCGACGGCCTCGACCCTCTCGGCATTCTGGCGCGCCGACTGCAGCGCCAGGCCGAAATGCGACCGCACCAGCCGGCCGGACAGGAAGATGGCGGCAAACAGCACCGCCGCGCAGACGGCAAAGAACTGGATCGGATCGAGCGTGTTGAGGCCGGGAAAAGAATTGCGCACATAGATCGACAGGCCGTCCTCGCCGCCATAGGCGGGCCAGGAAATGGTGAAGAAGAACAGCATCTGCGCGAAGGCAAGCGTGATCATGATGAAATAGACGCCACCGGTGCGCAGCGACAGGGCGCCGATGACCGCGGCGGCAAGACCGCTGACGATCAGCGCCACGAGCCAGATGACGAGCATCGACTTGGTGCCCGAAACCTCGAACGGCCATGTCGCCAGCGGCTCGAAGTTCTGGGCGTGGCTCGCAAGCACGCCCATCGCATAGCCGCCGAGGCCGAAAAACGCCGCGTGGCCGAAGGAGACCAGGCCGCCATAGCCGAGCGCGATGTTCAGGCCGACGCCGGCAAGCGCCAGGATGGCGACGCGCGTCGCCAGCGTGACGATGAAGGGCTCGTCGATGAACCAGGCGACCAGCGGTACGGCGAGGAAGCCGGCGGCAAGGACGATGTTGACGATGGTTTCGCGCCGCATGTCAGGCGGTTCCGAACAGGCCCTGCGGGCGGACGATCAGCACCGCCGCCATCAGGATGTAGATCAGCATCGAGGCCAGCGCCGCGCCGATGGACGTTGCCGCCGACGCGCTCATGAAACCGCCGAAGAAGAGCGGCAGCAGCACGCGGCCGAGCGTATCGGTGAGGCCGACGAGGATGGCGCCGACCAGCGCACCCTTGATCGAGCCGATGCCGCCGATAACGATGACGACGAAGGCGAGGATCAGCACCGGCTCGCCCATGCCGACCTGCACCGACTGGATGGCGCCGACCAGCGCGCCGGCAAAGCCGGCGAGCGCGGCGCCGAGCGCGAAGACCATGGTGTAGAGCATGGAGATATCGACGCCGAGGGCGGCGATCATCTCGCGGTCGTTCTCGCCGGCGCGGATGCGGATGCCGAGCCGGGTCCTGGCGATCAGGAGAAAAAGGCCGGCGGCGATGGCGAGGCCGGCGACGATGATGGCGAAGCGATAGGCGGGATATTCGATGCCGCCCGGCAGCGTTACCGGGCCGGCCAGCAGCGACGGCACGTTGAGGTAGAGCGGGAACGAGCCGAAGACGAAGCGCGTACCCTCGGAGAAGACGAGGATCAGCGCGAAGGTGGCCAGCACCTGGTCGAGGTGGTCGCGGTCATAGAGCCTGCGGATCACCAGCATCTCGACGATCACGCCGGCCATGGCGGCGGCAACGAGACTGGCGACGAGACCGAGCCAGAACGAACCCGTGGCCGCGGCGACGGCGGCGCAGGCAAACGCACCGACCATGTAGAGCGAGCCGTGCGCCAGGTTGATCAGTCCCATGACGCCGAAGATCAGCGTCAGCCCGGCCGCCATCAGAAACAGCATGATGCCGAACTGCAGACCGTTGAGCACCTGCTCGATAAGGAGGATCAGAGACATGAAGAGCCCGCCGTCGCAAAGCCGGGCCGCCGCCGGTGACGGCGGCCCGATCGGTTTCCGCCTACATCTTGCAGTCGGCGGCGTAGGCGTCGGTGTGATCGGTGGCGGCGACACCGATGATCTTGTTGGTCACCACGTCGCCTTCCTTGACCACCTCGCGCACGAAGATGTCCTGGATCGGGTGGTTGTTGGGCCCGAACTTGAACTTGCCGCGGGTCGAAGCGAAGTCGGCTTCCTTCAATGCCGCGCGGAAGGCGTCGGCGTCCTTGACGTCGGCCTTGCCGATGGCCGAGATCAACAGGTTGGCCGTGTCGTAGCCCTGCGACGCATAGATCGACGGCAGCCGGCCATACTCGGCCTGGAAGGTCTCGACGAACTTCTTGTTGGCCTCGTTGTCGATGTCCTTCGACCAGTGCGAGGTGTTCTTGGCGCCGATCGCCGCATCGCCGATCGCGCCGAGCACGTCCTGGCTGAGGCTGAAGGACGGGCCCATAACCGCCACGTCGACGCCCGAATCGGCATACTGCTTCATGAACGAGATGCCCATGCCTCCCGGCAGGAAGTAATACACCATGTCGGCGCCCGACGCGCGGATCTGGGCGATTTCGGCGGCATAGTCGGTCTGGCCGAGCTTGGTGTAGACCTCCTCGACGACCTCGCCCTTGTAGAAGCGCTTGAAGCCCGACATCATGTCCTTGCCGGCCGGATAGTTCGGCGCCATCAGGAACACCTTGCCGACACCCTGCTCGGACAGATAGTTACCGGCAGCCTCGGACATGGCGTCGTTCTGCCAGGACACGTTGAAATAGTTGGCGCTGCAGCCGGCGCCGGCGAGGGCCGAGGGGCCGGCATTGGGCGACAGGTAGAACTTGCCCTGCGCGGTTACGGCCGGCACGACGGCCATGGCGAGATTCGACCAGATGATGCCGGTCAGCACGTCGACCTTGTCGGACTGGACCATCTTGTCGGCCAGTTGCACGGCGATGTCGGGCTTGCGCTGGTCGTCCTCGACCACCACTTCCACCTTGCCCTCGCCATTCTGCTTGACCGCCAGCATGAAGCCGTCGCGCACGTCGATGCCAAGCCCGGCACCACCGCCCGAAAGCGTGGTGATCATGCCGACCTTGACATCGGCCGCATTGGCGGCCGTGGCCATCAGCAGCGCCGCGGCGGCGGCGATCAGTTTGCGTTTGTTCATCAGCTTCTCTCCCGTTGTTGTTCAACCGTCGTCAAAGTCGGCCGGGACTTTCGTCCCGGATACTTCCCCGGTTCCCTATCCGATCACGGCTTGGCATCCTCGCGCAAGCGAAAGCGCTGAATCTTGCCCGTCTGGGTTTTCGGCAGTTCGCTGCAAAACCTGACCGAGCGCGGATATTTGTAGGGCGCGATCACCGCCTTGACGTGGTCCTGCAGGCGCTTGACCTGCAGGTCGGACGGCTCGACGCCGGCTTTCAGCACGACATGGGCCTCGACGATGGCGCCACGCGCTTCGTCGGGCACGCCGATGACCGCGCATTCGGCGACATCGGCATGCGACAGCAAGGCGGCCTCCACTTCCGGGCCGGCAATGTTGTAGCCGGACGAGATGATCATGTCGTCGTTGCGCGCGGCGAAATGGAAATAGCCGTCCTCGTCCATGGAAAAGGAATCGCCGGTGATGTTCCAGCCGTCGACGACGTAGCCCTTCTGGCGATCGTCGGCGAGGTAGCGGCAGCCGGTCGGCCCGCGCACGGCGAGGCGTCCGACGGTGCCCGCCGGCACCTCGGCGCCGTCCTCGTCGACGACCATGGCCTCGTAGCCCGCGACCGGCTTGCCGGTGCAGGCCGGGCGGTGATCGTCGAACCGGTTGGAAATGAAGATGTGCAGCATCTCGGTGGCGCCGATGCCGTCGAGCATCGGCTTGCCGGTCTTGGCCATCCAGTCGTCATAGACCGGGGCGGGCAGCGTCTCGCCGGCTGAAACCGCGGCGCGCAGGCTCGACAGGTCGGCGCCCTCCTCCATCGCCGCCAGCATGGCGCGGTAGGCGGTCGGCGCGGTGAAGCAGACGGTGGCTTTGTACTTCTCGATGATCTCGATCATGTTGGGTGGCGAGGCGGTTTCGAGCAGCGTTGCCGTGGCGCCGAAACGCAGCGGAAAGATCGCCAGTCCGCCGAGGCCGAAGGTGAAGGCGAGCGGCGGCGAGCCGACGAACACGTCGTCGGGCACGACGCCGAGAACCTCCCTGGCATAGCCGTCGGCGATGATCAGCAGGTCGCGGTGGAAATGCATGGTCGCCTTAGGCGCGCCGGTGGTGCCGGAGGTAAATCCGAGCAGCGCGACATCGTCGCGGCCAGTCCGGACGGCCTCGAAGACGACCGGCTTTTCCAGCGCCAGCCGGTCAAGCTCGGCATCGTGATTGGCGGTGCCGTCGAAGCCGACGACGGTCTTCAGGAACTTGCTGTCCTTGCCGCAGGCGACAAGCTCCTCCATCAGCCGGGTGTCGCAGAGCGCGTGCGAAATCTGGGCCTTGTCGACGATCTTGGCAAGCTCGCCGGCGCGCAGCATCGGCATGGTGTTGACGACCACGGCGCCGACCTTGGTGGCGGCCAGCCAGCAGGCAACCATGGCCGGGTTGTTGGCCGAGCGGATGAGCACGCGGTTGCCCGGCTTGACGCCTAGGTCGGAAACGAGCGCGTGCGCCAGCCTGTTGGTCCAGTCGGCGAGTTCCTTGTAGGTGCGGCGGCGGCCGTTGCCGATCAGCGCAGTGCGGTCGCCGAAGCCCTTTTCCACCATGCGGTCGGTCATCTCGACGCCGGCATTGATGTGGTCGGGATAGGCGAAGCGGTCGAGCAGGAAATCCGGCCACTGGTCTTCGGGCGGCAGGTTGTCGCGCGCAAAGGTATCGGTATGCGCCGTCGGTCCGAGCGATGTCATGCCATTCCTCCCTGGCCGGCGAGCGTCTGCCGGGCGATGATGACCTTCTGCACGTCGGAGGCGCCCTCGTAGATGCGCAGCGCGCGGATGTCGCGGTAGAGGCGCTCGACGATGTGGCCGCTCCTGACCCCGTCACCGCCGTGAAGCTGCACCGCCTTGTCGATGACCTGCTGCGCCTGGTCGGTGGAAAAAAGCTTCGCCATCGCCGCCTCGCGGCTGACGCGCGGCGCGCCCATGTCCTTCACCCAGGCGGCGCGGTAGACCAGCAGTGCGCTGGCATCGACGTCGACGGCCATGTCGGCGATGTGGCCCTGCACCATCTGCAGATCGAACAGCGGCGCACCCATCACCCGGCGCGAGGTGACGCGCGACACGGCTTCATCAAGCGCCCGGCGGGCAAAGCCGAGCGCGGCGGCGGCGACCGTGGTGCGGAACGTGTCGAGCACGCCCATGGCGACGCGGAAGCCGGCGCCGCGCTCACCGATCAGGGCGGAGGCCGGGATGCGGCAATTGTCGAATTTCAGCCGCGCCAGCGGGTGCGGCGCGATCGTCTCAAGCCGCTCGGCGACCTCGAAGCCGTGCGTGCCGGCGGGAACGAGAAAGGCCGACAGACCCCTGGCGCCGGGCGCTTCGCCGGTGCGGGCGAACACTGTATAGATGTCGGCGATGCCGCCATTGGAGATCCAGGTCTTCTCGCCGTTCAAAACGAACTCGTTGCCTGAAAGCTCCGCCGTCATGGCCGAGTTGGCGACGTCTGAGCCCGATTGCGGCTCGGTCAGCGCGAAGGCGGAAATCGCCTCGCCGGCGCGCGTCTTCGTCAGCCATTCGCGCTTCTGGTCGCGCGAGCCGAACAGCGAGAGCGCGCCGGTGCCGAGCCCCTGCATGGCGAAGGCGAAATCGGCGAGCCCGTCGTGGCGCGCCAGCGTCTCGCGGATCAGACAAAGCGAACGCACATCCAGCGATGAATTGTCGTCGGCCGGATCGACGGCCGAGTGAACGAGAAAGCCGTCGCGGCCGAGGCTGGCGACGAGGTCGCGGCAGGCGGCATCGGTGTCGTCGTGGTCGACATAGCCGAGATTGGCCTCGGCCCAGGCCTCCAGCGCGTCGGCCAGCGCCCGGTGCCGGTCCTCGAAAAACGGCCAGTCGAGAAAGGAGCGGTCAGCCATCAGTCGCCCTCGAAAACAGGTTTCTGCCTGGCGACGAAGGCGTCGTAGGCACGGACGAAATCGGCGGTCTGCATGCAGATCGCCTGCGCCTGCGCCTCGGCCTCGATCGCTTGCTCGATGCTCATCGACCATTCCTGCGCCAGCATGGTCTTGGTCATCATGTGCGCGAAGTTGGGACCGGCGGCGATGCGGGTGGCAAGCTCGACCGCGGCGGCCTCCAGTTCTCCGGCAGGCACGAGACGGTTGAAGAAGCCCCAGCGCTCGCCTTCGTCGGCGCTCATCGAGCGGCCGGTATAGAGCAGTTCGGACGCCCGGCCCTGGCCGATGATACGGGGCAGGATGGCACACGCCCCCATGTCGCAACCGGCAAGGCCGACGCGGG
Source organism: Rhizobiaceae bacterium (assembly GCA_041397625.1). Lineage (GTDB taxonomy): Bacteria > Pseudomonadota > Alphaproteobacteria > Rhizobiales > Rhizobiaceae > JAWKWH01. The sequence continues at coordinate 708,914 of JAWKWH010000001.1, read as the reverse complement.
TGAACAGGAACGCGGTCTTGGCCTCGGGCGTGGCGATGCGCATGTCGGACGCCATGGCGACGATGGCGCCGGCGCCGACGCAGATGCCGTCGACGGCGGCGATGACCGGCTTGCCGCAATTGACCATGGCCTTGACCAGATCGCCGGTCATGCGGGTAAAGCGCAGCAGCTCCTTCATCGACATCTTGGTCAGCGGGCCGATGATGTCGTGCACGTCGCCGCCCGACGAGAAGTTGCCGCCGTTCGACGTGAACACCACCGCCTTGACGTCGTCGTCGTAATGCAGGGCGCGGAACCAATCGCGCAGCTCGGCGTAGGAACTGAAGGTCAGCGGGTTCTTGCGGTCCGGGCGGTCGAGCGCGACGATGGCAACGTCGCCCTCGCGCCTCAAAAGGAAATGCTTCGGGGATGTCGGCGCAGGGCTCATTTACCGGTTTCTCCTTCGCGGCCGGAAGTTTCGGTTACCGCGTGCAGCTTCGAGGCCAGTTCCTCCGCCTCGCATTCGTCGAACATGGCGAAGAGGCCGGAGACCCAATCCTCGTGCTCAGCGGCAAGTTCGCGGAAATGGCTGCGGCCGGTATCGGTCAGGCGGACGCGCATCGCCCGGCGGTCGCCGTCGACGGGCTCGCGCACCACGGTGCCGTCCTCGACCAGCCGGTCGACGATGCCGGTGACGTTGCCGTTCGACACCATCAGCACGTCGGAAAGCTCGCTCATGCGCAGGCCGGCTTTCGAGCGGTGGAGCGCCGACAGCACGTCGAAGCGCGGCAGCGTCGAGCCGTATTCGGTACGCAGCCTCTCGCGCAGTTCGGCCTCGACGCGGCGCTGAGCTTTCAGCAGCCTGATCCAAAGCCGCAGCCGCGCCTTGGAGGCCGCGCCGGCGGTCGTCGCCTTGTCGCGCACCATGGTCATGCCTCGCCTCCCGCGATGGGCAGGGCGACGCCGTTTACCGAGGCCGCGCCGTCGCCGCAGAGCCACAGCACCGCATCGGCCACCTCGGCGGGCTGGACGAAACGGCCCTGGGGATTGCTGCGCTTCAGCGTCCTGGCTGCCTCGTCGCGGCTCATGCCGGTCTTGGCGGTGATGTTGGCGAGCGCGTCGTCGAGCAGTTCGGTCTCGGTGTAGCCGGGGCAGACGGCGTTGACGGTGATACCGGTTTCGGCGAGTTCCTGCGCCACGGCGCGGGTCAGGCCGACGACGCCGTGCTTGGCCGCGCAATAGGACGAGACATAGGGGTAGCCCTTGATTCCGGCCGTCGACGCGATGGCGACGAGGCGGCCCCAGCCGGATTTTTTCATGTCGGCGGCGGCCGCCTTCCAGACATTGAACACGCCGGCAAGGTTGACGTCGAGCATCGAGTTGAGATCATCGGCGGACTGGCTGAGGAACGGTTTGGCCAGCGCAGCGCCGGCATTGGCGACGACGATGTCGACGGCGCCCGAGAGTTCGCGCGCCGTCTCGAAGCACGCCGCCACGGCGGCCTCGTCGGTGACGTCGCAGGTGACCGCAAACATGCCTTCGCGCCCGTCCGCAAGCGCTTCAAGCGGCTCACGCCTGCGACCGGCGACGGTGACGCGCATGCCCGCCTCGTGCAGGGTCGCGGCGATCGCCGCACCGACGCCCGTGCCGCCGCCGGTCACCAGGGCATGTCGCGTGGAAACCACAAGAAAGTCCTCCCGTCGCGGGATGACGGACGTATTTCCATCAAACCGCAAGCGGATCATAAGGCAGAAGGCAAATTTATTTCAAGCTTAAAATATCCAGGCTCACATCTATTGCTCCGGCGCCGCCGGTCCGGCGGCGATTCGCGGGCGTCAGTGCGGCTCGTCGCCCCACGGACCGTGATGCGCGCCGTCCGCGTCGATGCGGGCAAAGGAATGGGCGCCGAAGAAATCGCGCTGCGCCTGGATCATGTTGGCGGTGCCACGGCCGGTGCGGATCATGTCGAAATAGAAAAGCGCCGCGCCGAGCGCCGGCGCGGCGTTGCCCGAGAGCGCGGCAAGGCTTACCAGTTGCCTGAGATCGCCGTGGGCCTGCTTAAGTCGCCCGGCGAAGGCCGGCGCGAACATGAGATTGGCGTCCGGGTCGGCGGCCAGCGCGTCGGCCATGTCGTTCAGCATGGCGGAGCGGATGATGCAGCCGGCGCGCCAGACTTTGGCGATCTCGGCCAGCGGCAGCGACCAGCCGTGCTCGGCGGAAGCGGCACGCAGCATATCGAAACCCTGCGCGTAGCAGGCGATCTTGCCGGCAAGCAGCGCGCGCTCCATCATCTCCGGCGTCAGCGCACCGGGATCGATACGCCCAGGTGCCGCGCCGAACAGGGCCTCGCCGGCGCGGCGATCCCGCAACAGGGCGGAGATATTGCGCGCGGCAACCGCCGCGTCGATGGCGGTGACGGGCGTTGCCAGGTGCAGCGCCTCGATCGCCGTCCAGCGGCCGGTGCCCTTCTGGCCGGCGCTGTCGAGGATGATGTCGAGCACCGGCCTGCCGGTCTCCGGATCGATGGCGCGGGCGACGATCGCCGATATCTCGATCAGGTAGGATTTGAGCGGGCCTTCGTTCCAGCGCCCGAACACGTCGGCGATCGCGTCGGCCGTCATGCCGAGCCCGTCGCGCATCAGGCCGTAGACCTCGGCGATCATCTGCATGTCGGCATATTCGATGCCGTTATGGACCATCTTGACGAAATGGCCGGCGCCGCCCTCGCCCATATAGGCGGCGCAGGGCGTGTCTTCGTATCTGGCGGCGATGGCCTCAAGCACCGGCGCGACGCGGGTCCAGCCGGCGGCGTCGCCGCCGCCCATGATCGACGGGCCGTGGCGGGCGCCGTCTTCGCCGCCCGAGACGCCGACGCCGACGAATGTCTCGACATTGGAGCGGGCGGCGGCGGCGCGACGCTCGGTGTCGCGAAAATTGGCGTTGCCGGCATCGATGATCAGGTCGCCCTCGTCGATCAACGGGCGCAGCGCCTCGATCTGGCTGTCTACGACCGAGCCTGCCGGCACCATCAGGATGATGGCGCGCGGCGGCTGCGTGGCGGCGACGAGGTCGGCGAGCGTGTCGCACGGCACGATGCGCCCGGCCAGGTCGCCGGCGCCCGCATGGAAAGCGTGCGTCGTCGCCACGGTGCGGTTGAACACGGCGATGGCGAAGCCCTTCTCGGCGATATTGAGCGCCAGGTTGGCGCCCATCGTGCCAAGGCCGATCAGGCCCAGTTGCGGCCGTCCGGTCATCTAACGGTCTCCCTTTTCGCATCGCCGTCCGCAAACCGGATCTGCACCTCCTTGGCGCGCGAGGCGATTGCCGGACTTCGCACTACCCTATAGCCGCGTTGGCCGGGACTGGCCACGGTCCGGCATGCACGGGAGGACGCCTGAAACGCACAACCGGCCTGTTCGGCCCGACGGCAAAGACGGCGCCGGCGAAACATAACGACATGCTCGACAACATTGCCGTGCTCATTGACGCTCCGCCGGGCGCGGGCTTAACTCCGCCGAAAACCGTCGGTACCGGCGATCGGGGAAAGGGCGCGGGGCGATGCATGTGGCAAAGCGGCTGTTGCTGGACGTTGTCGGCTATGTCTCGTCGCTCGTCGGCTTTTTTCTCGCTCTGGCGCTGCTCTTCGCCGTGGCGGCGAAGATCCATCCCGAAATCGGCGCCTGGACCGTTGCGGGCGTCTCGCCGGTTCTGGCGTTCACGGCTCCTCTCGCGGCGCTCTTCGTCGTGTTGACCGCCGCAGTGTTGAGCGCGGTCCCGATGGCGATCGCCGCGCTGTTGACCGAATGGTTCGCCCTGCGCGCACCCTGGTTCTACGCAATTCCCGCCGCCGCTCTCGCCGGCGGCGTCTACCTCCATCTTTCGCCCAGAACGGTGTTCGGCTTCGACGCTGTGGTCCTCACCGAAACGATCGTCTTCGCCGCCGCGGGCGCGATATCGGGCCTGGTCTACTGGGTGATTGCCGGCCGCAAGGCCGGCTTTCGGCTGGCTGTCGATACGGCCTAGCGCACCGCCAGCGCCGTCTCTGCCAGCTTCACCCAGTAACTGATGCCGTGCGGAATGACCTCGTCGTTGAAGTCGTAGGCGGGGTGATGCAGGTTGGCCGTGTCGCCATTGCCGATGAAGATGAACGAACCGGGCCTGGCTTCCAGCATATAGGAGAAATCCTCGCCGCCGAGCAGCGGCCGCACGTCGCGCTCGACATTGCCGTCGCCGGCGATCGCGGCGGCGATGTCGCCGGCAAACACGGTTTCGGCCTCGTGATTGACGGTGACCGGATAGTTCCAGTCGACATCGACATCCGCCTTCGCGCCATGGGCCTCGCAGATGCCTGTGGCGATCGCGGTCAGGCGTTCGATCGCCATCTCTCCCACCTGCTTGTCGAGATAGCGACAGGTGCCGGCAAGCAGCGCGTCTTCCGGGATGACGTTGTAGGCGCTGCCGGCGATGAACTTGGTCACCGAGACGACGAGTGCGTCGACCGGGTTGGCGGTACGCGACACGATCGACTGCAGGGCGCCGACGATCTGCGAACCGATGACGATCGGATCGATGGTGCTGTTGGGCAGGGCAGCATGGCCGCCGCGGCCCCTGATCTTGATGGTAAACTCGACGGTCGCCGCCATCAGCGGGCCGACGCGGGTGGCGAACCGGCCGACCGGCAGGCCCGGCATGTTGTGCATGCCGAACACTTTCTCGATGCCGAACCGCTCCATCATGCCTTCCTGAACCATGACATTGCCGCCGCCGCCGCCTTCTTCGGCAGGCTGGAATATCACGGCAACGGAACCCTTGAAGTTTCTGGTCTCGGCCAGGTATTTCGCCGCACCGAGCAGCATGGCCGTGTGGCCGTCATGGCCGCAGGCGTGCATCTTGCCGGATGTCTTCGAGGCCCATTCCTTGCCGGTGATCTCGTTGATCGGCAGCGCGTCCATGTCGGCGCGCAGCCCGACGGTGGGTCCGTCGCCGAGCCTGCCGCGGATGATGCCGACGACGCCGGTCCTGGCGATACCGGTCACCACCTCGTCGAGGCCGAAGGATTTCAGCTTCTCCTCGACCAGGGCGGAGGTCTTGTAGAGGTCGAACTGCAGTTCCGGGTTCTCATGGATCTGACGGCGCCAGCCGGCGACCTCGTCCTGGAGTTCGGCGGCTCGGTTGAGAATGGGCATTATCTGTCTTCCCCGGGGATTGCTGCGTTCACCATGCCGTGAAAAACCGGCGGAATACCGGCAAATTGATTATTGTGGGTTTTGCCATGAAGGGATCACATAGGCTAGATAGCAAATGGAAGTTTGGCGCCGATGGCAGGCGCGATCACCGGCTCCCATGCGCCGAAACCGGCAAAAGGGAGACCATTACCGCTGGTCGCGCAAGGCGTCACGGCGATAACTTACGGCGGGATAGGGCATGGCTTGCGGAAAGGCATTTCAACGGTTTGCGCTCGCCGCCGCCATGGCCTGCGCCGTGGTTGCCGCGTTGTCGGGCAATGCGTTGTCGGCCGGCGCCACGGTGGTGATCGATGCCGGAAGCGGCCGCGTTCTTTCGCACGAGAACGCCTTTCAGCGCTGGTATCCGGCATCGCTCACGAAAATCATGACCGCCTATGTGGCGTTTCGCGCCATCAAGGCCGGCGAAGTGACGCTCAATTCGCCGGTGCGCATGTCGAAGAACGCCGCCGGCGAACCGCCAAGCAAGATGGGCTACAAGCCGGGCTCGACGATGACGCTCGACAACGCCCTGAAGATGCTGCTGGTCAAATCGGCCAACGACGTGGCCGTCGCCATCGCCGAGAGCCTGGCCGGCTCGGAAGCCGGGTTTGCCCGGCGGATGAACGGCGAAGCGCGGCGGATCGGCATGACGGGATCGAATTTCGTCAATCCGAACGGGCTGTATGACAGGCGACAATATTCGACCGCCCGCGACCTGGCGCTCCTGTCGGCCACGGTCAGGCGGGAGTTCCCGCAATATGCGCACTATTTCAAGATCGAGGGCATCAAAGCCGGCGACAAGCTGTTGCGATCCTACAACATCCTGCTCGGCCGGTTCGAAGGCGCCGACGGCATGAAGACCGGGTTCATCTGCTCATCCGGCTTCAACCTGATCGGATCGGCGACCCGCGGCGGCCGTACGCTGATCGCCGTCGTGCTGGGCGCGGAATCGCAGCAGCAGCGGGCCGAGGAAGCCGCGGAGCTGCTGGCCAGGGGATTCGACAAGCGCCGGTCAGCCGGTACGCGCGTCGGCGATCTTGCTCCCTACGGCGCCTCGCGCGACAAGGCACCCGACATGCGCTCGACGATCTGTACCAAGGGCGCGCAGGCCGAACGATGGGACGCACGCGATTCAAAAGGGCGGATGATCATCCGCACGCGTTACCTGAAACCGATGAGCCGGGAGCCCGTCGTCGTTGCGGTCGGTCTCGGCGGCGCCAGCGGGCCGGCGCCGGAAATCCGTGCGAACGTGCCGATACCGACGCCCCGGCCGGACGACGCGCCGCAAGCACTGGCGCTGACACCTCCGATCGAGCCGGAGATCGAGATCAGGATGGGAATTCCGTTGCCGACACCGCGTCCGGGCATCGTGCAATAGGGTCCGCGATGGCGCCGATCGAGGTTACCGTCGTCACCGGGTTTCTAGGATCGGGCAAGACGACGCTGATCAACCGCATGCTGGCCGATCCGGCGCTGAAGGACACGGCCGTCATCGTCAACGAGTTCGGCGAGATCGCCATCGACCATCTTCTGGTGGAAAAGACCAGCGAGAACATCATCGAGATTGCCGGCGGCTGCCTGTGCTGCACGGTACGCGGCGAACTGGCAGAAACGCTGGCCGACCTGGTGGAAAGGGTCGGCGACGGCCGCATCCGGAAGCTGGACCGCATCATCGTCGAGACGACCGGGCTTGCCGACCCGATGCCGGTACTGCACGCGATCCAGTCCGACGCCATGCTGCGGCAGGCGCTCAGGATCGACCGCGTGATCGCCACCGTCGACGCCACGATGGCCGAAGCGACGCTGCGCGAACATCACGAGGCTCGACTGCAGATCGCCGCGGCCGACATCGTCGTCATCACCAAGTCCGACGTCGCGGAAGCGGCGCAGCCTGCCGAGCTGCGCGCCGGGATCGCCGAAAGATCGGCGGCCACGATCCTCGATGCGGGCGCGCCGGACGGCCACGCAACACGGCTCCTGGAGATCGACGTGCTGTCCGCGCCCGGACGCAACCGGCTCCATGCCGGCGGCCATCACCACCATTCGCACCAAGCAGACGTCTCGGCGCATGTCATCACTCGCGCCGGGCCGGTCGCCCGGCATGCGGTCGAAGGTTTTCTCGATCTGCTGCGCAGCCGAACCGACCTCAATATCCTGCGCATCAAGGGGTTGGTGGAAACGGCGGACGATCCGGGCCGACCGTTGGTGGTGCACGGCGTGCGCCGGATGCTCTATCCGGCAACGCGGCTTGAACGCTGGCCCGAACGGTCGGCGCGCGGCACGACGCTGGTCGTCATCGGCGAAGGCCTGAACGGCGAGGAGATCGACCGGCTGTTCGGAGCGTTCATCGGCGAGATCCGCGCCGACACGCCCGACCGGGCCGCGCTGGAGAACAACCCGCTGGCAATCCCGGGAACGGGGTAACGACCGTCAGGAAGAGCCGCCGCGCTCGACGAGAAAGCGGTGGCCGCCCTCGACCGTCTCGGTTTCGAGCAGGCGATGGCCGTTTTCGCGGCAGAAGGCCGGCACGTCGATGACCGCCAGCGGATCGGTGGTCTCCAGCCACAGCCTGGCGCCGGGGGTCATGCCGGCGAGCCGCTTGCGCGCCTTGAGCACCGGAAGCGGACAGTTCAGCCCCTTCAGATCGTAGATGTCGTCGCTCATGTGGCGAAGCGCTTCAAGATCAGTCGCCGAACAGTTTCAGGCGCTTGCGCTTGTCCCAGATCTTGCCGAGCACGCCCTTCTCTTCCGGTACGGCGGTCTCCGTCGCGGCAGGCTCGGCAGCGGCGGCCGTCTCCGTAGCGGCAGCCTCCTCGACCTTCTCGGCCTTGGCCTTGACGCGTTCCGGCTTCTCCGCCGGAGCGGCTGTCACGATCTCGGGCTTGGGCACGGGAACCGGAGCGACATCGGGCACCACGGCGGTCGACAGGGACGGCGGTTCGCGCGACACGCGCTCGCCGCGCGCCCGCGCCTTCGACCATTTCGACACCAAGGCTGCTTCCTTCGGTCCGGCGATGGACGGGCTGCGGGCGGCGAGGTTCTTCTTGTCGAGCGCCGAGGTGAACGCCGTCATGTAGCTCGCCTTGAAGCTGGAATAGGCAAGCGACAGGTTCTCGGGCTGGGTCGTCGGCGGGCAGGCGCTCGCCGCTGAGAAGGCCGTGCCTTCCTCGGCAATGCGATTGAAGACATAGCGCCGGTTGCAGATATCGACCTTCGGCGGCACCTTGGTGATCTCGAAGTGGTCGTAGCCTTCCTTCAGCATCTGCCAGAACGCAAAATTGGAATCGCCGCGATAGCGGGCCATGTTGTCGGCGGTCATGCGGAACGGAAAGGCCTGGACCTGGAACGCGGTCTGGCCGCCGCGAAACGCGTCGCGGGCAAATGCGTAGATTTCGCCGACCTGCTCGTCGGTCATCGAGTAGCAGCCGGCCGACGAACACGCGCCGTGAACCATGAGATGCGAGCCGGTGCGGCCGTGGACGCGATCATAGGCGTTGGGGTAGCCGATATTGAAGGCCAGATAGTATTTCGAATCCGGATTCATCTGCGCCGGATTGACGGTGTAGAAGCCCTCCGGCGCCTGGCGGTCGCCCTCGCGGAATTTCGGTCCGAGCTTGCCCGACCATTTGCAGATGTCGTAGTCGGCGATGATGTCGTAGCGGCCGTTGTCCTTCTGCTTCCAGACCTCCAGCTTGCCCTCTTCCTTGAAGATGCGCACCATGATCGGCGACGACCGGGTCATGCCCTTCGCCTTCATCGCCATGATGACCTTCTCGGGAAGCCGTTTCTCGGCCTTCGGCGCGATATCCTCAAGAGAGGCCTGACAGGCCGACAGAGCGGCAAGCGCCGCCGCCAAAGCCAATGCTCTGATTTTCGCCTTCATCGGAAAGCTGTCGTCCCCTGACCTTCAATCGAAGCCGTGCCGGCTACGCCGAATGCACCATCCGTCGGTAAGTCATCTAAGGCCGGTTAACCTTGAGAAATCATTACCGTTCAGACGCGGCCGAGCCTCGCGATCGATTTTGCCCAGCCCGTCAGCCTGCCGCCATTGCTGCATCGTCGCGGCAAGAATAAGGCATTTCGTGCCCGGATTCAGTCAAAATTTTGTCAAACGGCGTCACATTGCGCCAACCGGCTCTCGTCAGAGCGAACGGCCGATCGCCAGGAACTTCTCGCGCCGGTGTTCGCGAAAATCCTGGTTGGTGCCGGCAAGTTCGTCCATCGCCTCGCCGATCTGCCTGCCCGTCGCTTCGATGACCGCCTCGGCATCGCGATGCGCGCCGCCCAGCGGTTCGGCGATGATGCCGTCGACAACCTTCATGCCCAGCAGGTCCTGCGCGGTGATTTTCATGCTGGTCGCGGCATCGCGCGCCCTGGTGGAATCGTGCCACAGGATCGAGGCGGCGCCCTCCGGCGAAATCACAGAATAGATCGAATGTTCCAGCATGTAGACGCGGTTGGCCGTTGCAATCGCGATCGCCCCGCCCGAACCGCCCTCGCCGATGACGACGGAGATGACCGGGCTCCTGACCGCCAGGCAGGCGGCGGTCGACCGCGCGATGGCCTCGGCCTGTCCGCGTTCCTCCGCGCCGACGCCGGGATAGGCGCCGGTGGTGTCGACCAGGGTGATGACCGGCAGGCCGAAGCGGTCGGCAAGCTCCATGATGCGCATCGCCTTGCGATAGCCTTCCGGCCGCGCCATGCCGAAATTGTGTTTCAGCCGGCTTGCCGTATCCGACCCCTTCTCCTGGCCGATGACGGCCACGGACGTGCCGCGGAAACGGCCGAACCCGGCGATCACCGCATGGTCCTCGCCGAAGCAGCGATCGCCTGCCAGCGGGGTGAAATCGGTAAACAGGCGCTCGACATAGTCGAGGCAATGGGGGCGGTCGGGGTGACGGGCAACCTGCGCCTTCTGCCATGGGGTCAGGCTCTTATAGGCCTCGCGCAGAGCCTCGCGCGACCGCTTCTCCAAGCGGGCGATCTCGTCGGCGACGTCGACAGCCTCGCCCGCCTCGTTCATCTTCTTCAGTTCGAGAATCTGGCCGTCCAGGTCAGCGACGGGCTTTTCGAATTCGAGATAATGATACATGGACCGCTGAAACCGCTGAACCAAAACGACTTGACGCCCTCACATGCGGCGCCGGACAGCCGAGGACCGTCGGCCAGCCCTCCGCCCGTCCTCACATAAACATAGCGGTGCTAATCGGCAAGCGGATGGTGCTCGTTGACCAGTTTGCCCAGCCTTTCCTCCAGCACATGGGTGTAGATCTGCGTGGTGGAGATGTCGGCGTGACCGAGAAGCTGCTGCACCGAGCGCAGATCGGCGCCGTTCTGCAGCAAATGGCTGGCAAAGGCGTGCCGAAGCACGTGGGGCGAGATTTTGGCCACGGCGATGCCGGCGCGCGCGGCAAGTGCCTTCAACTCGCGGCCAAACACCTGCCGCGGCAGGCAGCCGCTGCGCGAGGCGGCGGGAAACAGGAAGCGGCTGTCGGCCCAACCCTCCACCGCGTCGCGCGACTTGAGCCAGACGGCCATCGCCTCGCGGGCGGCCGGCGACAGAGGCACCATGCGCTCCTTGCCGCCCTTGCCGCGGATGACGAAGAAACGTTCGTCGCGGCGCGCCACCTCGACCGGGAGCGACACGAGTTCGGAAACCCGCATGCCGGTGGCGTAGAGCACTTCGACAAGCGCGTGCAGGCGCCGGGCGGCAAGCGCCGCAGCCGACGGCGCGTCACCGGCGCCGGCCTCCGCCGCCGCCCGGTCGATCAGCCGGCCGACCTCGTCGACGCCCAGCACCTTCGGCAGGCTGGCCTGTCGCCTGGGACTGTCGAGTTCGCCCGTCGGATCGTCATCGCGACGGCCTTCGGCATAGAGAAAGCGGAAGAACTGCCGCAGCGAGGCGAGGCGCCGCGCCTGGGTGGCACGCGACAGGCCGCGGCCGGCCAGGTCGGCAAGATAGCCGCGCAGCGATACGGTATCGGCCTCCGCAAGGGCCCCGCCGAGAAACGAGGAGACGTCTTCCAGGTCACGGCGATAGGCGGAAAGCGTGTTGTCGCTGGCGCCACGCTCCGCCGCCATCATCTCCAAGAACGCCTCGACAAGCATCGCACCGCCCGCCATAAGCCCTACTCGCGCGGCGGGTTGACCTTGTCGACCGGAATGCGAACGGTCATCTCGCCCGGCTTGGGCTCGACAAGGGTGACGAGCGCGAACATGCCGCCATAGGCGATGCCCGCCAGGATGGCGAGAACGGTCAGGAACTTGAACAAAGTCGGCATCCGGTCGATCCGTCGACTGCTTGGCGGCCCGTTATGGAACCCGGCCGGCGCCATTGCAAGGCAGGCCCGTTCAATTCCATGTTCTTGACGGGTGGGACATTTTGATGTCGAACCGGCCGGAAAGCAGAGGACATGATGGAAGCACCGATCCGCGCCGAGAAAGCATCCGATCCGCCGAGCCGGGTCGCGCAACGCCTGGACCGGCGCTCGATCGTGTTCATCGGGCTGATGGGCGCGGGCAAGACCGCCATCGGCCGCGCCACCGCGCAGGCGCTGCGGCTGCCGTTCTTCGACAGCGACCACGAGATCGAACGGGTGTCGCGCATGACCGTACCCGAACTGTTCGAGGAATACGGCGAGGCGGAGTTCCGGTCGCTTGAACGCAGGGTTCTTGCCCGACTGCTCAAGGGCGGCCCCGCAGTGATCTCGACGGGCGGCGGCGCCTTCATGAACGATTCGACGCGCCGCGCCATCAAGCGCAAGGGAATCTCGCTGTGGCTGAAAGCCGATCTCGATACGCTGATGGCCCGGGTGATGCGCAAGCAGAACCGGCCGCTCTTGAAGAACAGCGATCCGCGAGCGGTCATGGAAGGTCTGATGGAGACCCGCTATCCGGTCTATGCGAAGGCCGACATCACCGTGATATCGCGCGACGAGCGCAAGGAAGTGATCACCGCCGAGGCGGTCGAGGCGGTCGGCGCCTATCTGGACGCCGAAAGCCGGGAGAAGGGGCGATGACTGTCGACGGCATCGCGACGACGCGTGTCGAGGTGGAGCTTGGCGAGCGAACCTACGACATCCTAATCGGGCCCGGGCTGGTCGACGACGCCGGCAAGGCGATCGCCGGCCGCCTGCCCGGCATTCGCGCGGCGATCGTCACCGACGAGACGGTGGGCGCGATCTACCTGGAACGGCTGCAGGCCTCGCTTGCCGATGCCGGGATCGAAACGGTGCCGGTCACGCTGCCGGCCGGCGAACGCACGAAGAGTTTCGACGCGCTGCAGGTCGTCGTGAACGACGTCCTCGCAGCCCGGCTCGAACGCGGTGACGCCGTCATCGCCCTCGGCGGCGGGGTCATCGGCGATCTCGCCGGCTTTGCCGCGGGCATTGCGCTGCGCGGCATGAACTTCGTGCAGGTTCCGACCACGCTGCTTGCACAGGTCGACAGTTCCGTCGGCGGCAAGACGGGCATCAACACCGCGCTCGGCAAGAACCTGGTCGGCGTCTTCCACCAGCCCCGCCTGGTGCTGGCCGATACCGGCTCGCTCGACACGCTGTCGAAACGCGAATTCCGCGCCGGCTACGCCGAGGTGGTCAAATACGGGCTGATCGACCGGCCGGACTTCTTCCATTGGCTGGAAGCCAACTGGCAGGCGGTGTTTGCAGGCGGCGCGGCCCGCGCCGAGGCAATCGCGCAATCCTGCCGGGCCAAAGCCGAGGTCGTCGCCCGCGACGAACGCGAGGCCGGCGAGCGGGCGCTGCTCAATCTCGGCCACACATTCGGCCACGCGCTGGAAGCGGCGACGAGGTACGATCCGGGCCGTCTCGTGCATGGCGAGGGCGTGGCGATCGGCATGGCGCTGGCGCACCGCTTCGCCACCCGGCTCAACCTGGCAAGCCCCGACGACGCCGAACGGGTGGAGGCGCATCTGACGGCGGTCGGCCTGCCGGTGCGTCCCGCCGACATTCCCGGCGAACTGCCTGACGCGGACGCGCTGCTGGCCTATATTGCGCAAGACAAGAAGGTGTCGCGCGGCAGCCTCACCTTCATCCTGACCCGCGGCATCGGGCAGTCGTTCATCGCACGCGACGTTCCGGCGTCGGAGGTGCTGACATTCTTGAAGGAGACCCTTTCCGGATGACCCTTTCCATCTGGATCATCTGCGCCGCCATCCTGGCGCTCATCATTCTTTCGGGCATCTTCTCGGGTTCCGAGACGGCGCTGACGGCCGCCTCGCGGGCGCGCATGCATTCGCTGGAGGCGGCCGGCGACGGCCGCGCCACGATCGTCAACCGGCTGATCGACCGGCGCGACCGGTTGATCGGCGCGCTGCTGATCGGCAACAATCTGGTCAACATCCTCGGCTCGGCGCTGGCGACGTCGCTGTTCCTGACGCTGTTCGGCGAGGCCGGCGTGATCTACGCCACGCTGACCATGACCGTTCTGCTGGTGGTGTTCTCGGAGATCCTGCCGAAATCCTGGGCGATCTCCAATCCCGACCGCTTCGCGCTGGCCATGGCGCAGCCGATCCGCGTATTCCTGTTTTTCGTGGGACCCGTGTCATCGCTGGCCAACCGCATCGTGCGGCTGATCCTGGCCATTTTTGGCATCAATCTCGAGGAAGGCCGCTCCATGCTGAGCGCGCATGAGGAACTGCGCGGCACGGTCGAAGTGCTGCATCGCGAGGGCACCTTCTTCAAGGCCGACCGCGACCGGGTCGGCGGTGTCCTCGACCTGCATGAGCTGGAAGTCTCCGACGTGATGATCCACCGCACCAACATGCAGATGGTCAACGCCGACGATCCGCCCGAGGCCGTGGTACGCGAAATCCTTCAGAGCCCCTATACGCGGCTACCGGTCTGGCGCGGTTCGACCGACAACATCGTCGGCGTCGTGCACGCGAAGGACCTGTTGCGGGCGCTCAACGATGTCGGCAACGAACCGTCGAAGATCGACATCCGCAAGGTGGCGACCAAGCCGTGGTTCGTGCCCGACACGACGTCGCTGCAGCTCCAGCTCAACGCCTTCCTGCGCCAGAAGGCGCATATCGCCATCGTCGTCGACGAATATGGCGAGGTTGAGGGCCTGGTGACGCTGGAGGACATTCTGGAGGAAATCGTCGGCGAGATCGCCGACGAGCACGATGTCGACATGCAGGGCGTGCGCCAGGAGGCCGACGGATCGGTGGTGGTCGACGGTTCGGTGCCGATCCGCGATCTCAACAGAGCGTTGGACTGGAAACTGCCCGACGACGACGTCACCACGATTGCCGGCCTGGTGATCCACGAGACCCAGTCGATCCCCGAGGAAAAGCAGGCCTTCACCTTCCACGGCATGCGTTTCGTGGTGATGAAGCGCGAGAAGAACCGTATCGTGACGCTGAGGATCAAGCCGATCGAAAACGTGGCCAGCGACGTCTGAGCCCGGCAGCCGGTGTCACCATCTCACGCTCTCGCCGGGGGCGGCGAGTTCCAGCGCCAGCGCGTGCACGCCGCCGGCGAGCTCGTCGGCCAGCGCCTCGTTGACGGCGCGGTGGCGTTCGATGCGGCTCATACCGGAAAAGGCGGCCGAAACCAGCCTGACGCGGAAATGGGTCTCGCCGGTTCCGTCGAAATGGTCCTGATGGCCGGCATGCATATGGCTCTCGTCGATCACGTCCAGCCGTTCCGGCGCAAAGCCGTTTTCAAGTGCGGTCTCGATTGCCTGCTTTATGGACATCCGGTTCTCCATGCTTCATATGCGCCTGTTCGGTTCGATTCAGGGGTAACGCGCCAAATCGGCCGAATGTCAATTCTTGTATGACGGGACAAAGCACCCATAATCAGCGGCGATGAACGATTTTTCGAAATATTTCGACCGGATACGCATCCGCCCCGATCCCGAGACGGCGCGCGACGAGCGCGAACCGGAATGCCAGTGGGACGGATGCACCAATCCCGGCACTCACCGCGCCCCGGTCGGCCGCCATAAGGAGGGCGAGTATTTCCGCTTCTGCGTCGATCACGTGCGCGAATACAACAAGGGTTACAACTACTTTTCAGGCCTCAACAATTCCGACATTGCCCGCTTCCAGAAAGAGGCTCTGACCGGCCATCGCCCGACATGGAAGATCGGCGCAGCCGGCGGCGCCCGGGTGGCGCCGGACGTGGCGGTGAAACGTTCGGGCCGGGCCGGCTACTATCAACGCATCCGCGATCCCTACAACCTGTTCACGCAGGAAAACGCCGAAACCCAGGCAGCGCGCAGACCGAAGCCGCTTGAGGCCAAGGCGCTGGAAACATTGGGCCTCGGCCTGAAGGCGACTGGCGCGGAAATCAAGACGCGCTATAAGGAACTGGTCAAACGCCACCATCCCGACGCGAATGGCGGCAACCGGGAATCGGAAGAACGGTTCCGCGAAGTGCTGCACGCCTACCGCCTGCTCAAACAGGCGGGGTTGTGTTGATCGCGGCAAGTGTTAAAGACCCCGGATAGTCAGTACTACGACGGGCATGCCGGCGCAGGTCGTGCCCCGGAGGCATCATGAACAAGGTTGAACGCGACATCGCCAATCTGCCGGACACCACGGTCTCGGCCAGGGAAACCTTCGGTTTCGACACCAAGATGGTCATTCCGGCCTATTCGGTTCGCGACGATCACGTGCCGGACATCGATCCTGACTACCTGTTCGACCAGGCGACCACCATGGCGATCCTGGCGGGGTTTGCCTACAACCGCCGCGTCATGGTGTCGGGCTATCACGGCACCGGCAAGTCGACCCACATCGAGCAGGTGGCGGCGCGGCTGAACTGGCCGTGCGTGCGCGTCAACCTCGACAGCCACATCAGCCGCATCGATCTTGTCGGCAAGGACGCGATCGTGCTCGAGGACGGCAAGCAGGTCACCGAGTTCCGCGACGGCATCCTGCCCTGGGCCTATCAGCACAATGTCGCGCTGGTGTTCGACGAGTACGACGCCGGCCGGCCGGACGTGATGTTCGTCATCCAGCGGGTGCTGGAATCGTCGGGCCGTCTCACCCTGCTCGACCAGTCGCGGGTGATCCGCCCGCACCCGGCCTTCCGGCTGTTCGCCACCGCCAACACGGTTGGCCTGGGCGACACGACCGGGCTCTACCACGGCACGCAGCAGATCAACCAGGCGCAGATGGACCGCTGGTCGATCGTGACCACGCTCAACTACCTGCCGCACGACAACGAGGTGGCGATCGTCCTGGCCAAGGCCAAGCACTACCAGAACGACAAGGGCCGCGACATCGTCAACAAGATGGTGCGTGTCGCCGACATGTCGCGCAGCGCCTTCATGAACGGCGATCTGTCGACGGTGATGAGCCCGCGCACGGTGATCACCTGGGCGGA
The DNA here is from genome assembly GCA_041397625.1 of Rhizobiaceae bacterium. Classification (GTDB taxonomy): domain Bacteria; phylum Pseudomonadota; class Alphaproteobacteria; order Rhizobiales; family Rhizobiaceae; genus JAWKWH01. The sequence continues at coordinate 692,353 of JAWKWH010000001.1, read as the reverse complement.
GAACGCCGAGATCTTCGGCGATGTCGGCATCGCCTTCCGGCTGACCTTCCTCAACAAGTGCGACGAACTGGAGCGCGCGGTGGTCGCCGAGTTCTACCAGCGCGCTTTCGGCGAAGAACTGTCCGAAAGCGCCGTCAACGTCGTGCTGGCCTGACGGGCCCGCGATGGCAGGCCCGGGCGACAATTCCAGGAGCCGCCTCAAGATCGGCGCCGACGCCGACACGTTCAAGCGAGCGGTAACCACCTGCGTGCGTGCAATCGCCGGCGACCACGAGGTCGAAGTCAGCTTTTCCAAGGACCGGCCGTCCATGGCGGGAAATCTGGTGCGCCTGCCGGAACTGCCGCGCAAGCCGACGGCAACGGATATTTCGGTTACCCGCGGCGTCGGCGATTCGCTGGCGCTGAGGCGTGCCTGCCACGACACCGCCCTGCACCACAAGCTGGCGCCGGAAGGCCGCCAGGCGCGCGCGATCTTCGATGCGGTGGAACAGGCACGCGTCGAGGCCATCGGCGCGCGCGCGATGCCGGGCGTCGCCACCAACCTGGCCGAGATGCTGGAAGACCGGTTCTCTCGATCCAATCTCGGCGCGGTCACCGACAAGGCCGACGCGCCGCTGGAGCAGGCGATCGCCATGATGGTTCGCGAGAAGCTGACCGGAGCAGCACCCGTCAAGAGCAGCGAGAACGTCGTCTCGCTGTGGCGCGAGTGGATCACCGACAAGGCCGGCGGCGAACTGGAAAACCTGGAAGCGAGCCTCGACAACCAGGACGCCTTCGGCCGGCTGATCCGAGATATGCTGGTGTCCATGGAGATGGCCGAGGAACTCGGCGACGAGGAGAACGACGACAGCGAGGACAGCGACGACGACCAGGAGGAGGGCGACGACCGGTCCGAGGAGGACGGCGAAAGCGAATCGGGCTCCGAGCAGACCGAGGCCGAGGAATCGGAAGGCGACAGCGACGAGGACCAGACCGGCGAGATGGAGGCCTCGGAGGCCGATGCCGAGGATGTCAGCGACGACGATACCGACGAGGACGCCGAGACGCCGGGCGAGGCGCGGCGGCCCGAACACCCGCTGGCCGACCTGCCGCCCGATTTCGACTACAAGATATACACCGCGCAATTCGACGAGATCATCGGCGCCGAGGAACTGTGCGAGGAGGAGGAACTGGAACGGCTCAGGGCCTTCCTCGACAAGCAGCTCGCCAATCTGCAGGGCGTCGTCGGCCGGCTTGCCAACCGGCTGCAGCGCCGGCTGATGGCACAGCAGAACCGCTCCTGGGATTTCGACCTGGAGGAAGGCTATCTGGACCCTGCCCGCCTGCCGCGGCTGGTGATCGACGAGATGAAGGGAACCTTCGCCTCGCTGTCCTTCAAGCAGGAGCGCGACACCAAGTTCCGCGACACGGTCGTAACGCTTTTGATCGACAATTCCGGATCGATGCGCGGCCGCCCGATCACGGTGGCGGCGACCTGCGGCGACATTCTCGCGCGCACGCTGGAGCGCTGCGGCGTATCGGTGGAGATCCTCGGCTTCACCACCCGGGCATGGAAAGGCGGCCAGGCGCGCGAAAGGTGGCTGAAGGAGAACAAGCCGGCCAATCCCGGCCGGCTCAACGATCTGCGCCACATCATCTACAAATCCGCCGACACGCCATGGCGGCGGGCGCGGCGCAATCTCGGCCTGATGATGCGCGAAGGGCTGTTGAAGGAGAACATCGACGGCGAGGCGCTTTTATGGGCGCACCGCCGCCTGCTCGGCCGGCCGGAACAGCGCAAGATTCTGATGATGATCTCCGACGGCGCGCCGGTCGACGATTCTACCCTGTCGGTCAATCCCGGCAACTATCTGGAGCGGCACCTGCGGGCCGTGATCGAGCTGATCGAGAGCCGGTCGCCGGTGGAACTGCTGGCAATCGGCATCGGCCACGATGTCACCCGCTACTACCGTCGCGCGGTCACGATCGTCGACGCCGAGGAGCTTGCCGGCGCCATGACCGAACAGCTTGCCGCGCTGTTTACCGAAGAAGGCGAAGGCGGCCCGACGGCGCGGCTGCGCCGGGCGGGCTGATCTTGTTCAAAACGACGGCAAATGCGTGCGCCCTGCTGATCACCGCGACGCTCGCGCTGACGTCAGCCGCCCCGGCCGGCAACAACGGGGCGATCGGCACGGAGGTCCGAAGCTACCCGATCCGCAACTTCCGCATCGGCTCGACGGAAACCCGCTTCGGTCCGCTGGAATTCGTCGGCGGCATGGAGATGCGCGCGCCGCTCGACCATTTCGCCTCGATGTCGGGTTTCCGCTTCCTCGATCCGGGATCGCGCTTCATCGGCGTCACCGACAGCGGTTTCTGGTATTTCGGGCGGATCGTGCGCGACGGCGGTGGCCGGCCGACGGGTGTGGCGGATTTCACCATGCAGCCGATGGTCGACGCCGATGGTGTCGTGACAACCGAGAAGTGGCATACCGACGCGGAAGGGCTGGCTGTTCGGGGAGACGAGGCCACGGTCGGTTTCGAGCGCGAGCACCGCATCGCCACTTTCGACATCAGGCCCGGCGCGATGACCTCCGAAACAGGCCGTCTCGACTTTCTCGTTCCCGCCGACGAGCTCAGGCGCAACAAGGGTTTCGAGACAATCGCCTACGCGCCGGAGAATTCACCTCTGGCCGGCGCGCGCATCGCCATAACCGAGCGCAGCATCGACCGGCAGGGCAATATTTTCGCAGCCGTGCTGGAAGGCCCCGAAAAGGGCATCTTCAAGGTCGTCCGGCATGGAACGTTCGACATCACCGACGGGGTGTTCCTGGCCGACGGCGATCTTTTGTTGCTCGAGCGTAGCTTCAACATGGCCGAGGGCGTGAAGATGCGCCTGCGCCGCGTCGACGGCTCGACCATCGGCAAGGGGCGCACGATTGATGGCGAATTCCTGTTCGAGGCCGATCTCAACTACCAGATCGACAATATGGAAGGCCTGGACGCCTGGGTCGACGGCGACGGCAGGCAGCGGATCTCGATCATCTCCGACGACAACCACTCGATCCTGCAGCGCAATCTCTACCTGGAATTCATACTGACCGGGAACTGAGCGATCTCGGCGCGCGGCCCTTGCTATCGCGCCACCGGGACGGGCTTGAGGATGGAGAGCAGCGCTCCGTAGGGCACCAGCATCGCCAGACCGACAAGCACCTTGACGCAGAAATCGCCCGCCGCGAGCGACATCCAGAGCGGCACCTCGCCGCCCATGAACGCTACCGGAAAGCCTAACGAGCCGTCGTTCATGCCGAACACGGTGTCGAGCACGCCGAAGGCGGCGGCGAAGGCGAGCGAGAAGAACAGCACCGTATCGAGCACGGAGCCGATCAGGGTGGAGACGAAGGGCGCCTGCCACCAGGCATTGCCGCGCAGACGGTCGAAGACCGCGACGTCGAGCAACTGGGCGGTCAGGAACGCCGATCCGGATGCGATCGCGATGCGCGGCGTCGCCAACCAGGTCGACAGAACAACGGCAAGCGCAAATCCGGCGTAGACCACCTTCCGCGCCGCTTCGGGACCGAAACGGCGGTTGGTCAAGTCGTTGACCAGAAAGGCGACCGGATAGGTGAACGCGCCCCAGGTCAGCAGGTCCTGCATGCCGAAATGGGCAAAGGGATACTGCACGAGGAAATTGGACGCGACGACGATCGCCGCCATCGCCGCGACAAACGGCAGTACGTTTTTCGATGAAGTCATTTTTTTATCCTGGGTGATGGAACCAGCGACGAGGTGCCGGCGCCATGGCGCGCGACACCGGTGATTTTGCCGATCAGGCGGTGGCGCCTTCGGCCTGCCTGGCGGCAATCTGCTTCTTCAGCAGGCGCGCGCGCTGCGACAGCTCGCTCGCATCGGCCTTGGCCAGGAACGCGTCGAGACCGCCACGGTGCTCCACCGTGCGCAGGGCGGCGGCAGAGATGCGCAAACGATAGCTCTGGCCCATCGCCTCGGACATCAACGTCACCTGCACCAGGTTGGGCAGAAAGCGGCGGCGGGTCTTGTTGTTGGCGTGGCTTACATTGTTGCCGGACATGACGGCCTTGCCGGTCAGCTCACAAGCGCGGGACATCTGAAACAACCTTCTCTACATCGCGGTATTGCCGTGGGCGAAAGGCCCTCGTCACGACGCCTCATCAAGGGACGCGCGATCGTATCGGACTGCCTCACGGAAAAGTCGCGTCTCCATAGTGTCATTTACCGGAAGCGTCAAGCGCCTGTCGGGCACTGCCGGGAGACCGTTCAGCATGTATTCATGCAATCCGGTCCATAAGATCGCCGGAATTGCCGGCCAGCATCGCCGTGATAGGAGAGGGAACCGCCCGACATGGCCATCCGACCAGTCGCCATCGCCGCTGTTACGCTTTGCGTGCTGGCGCCGCCGCCCGCGGGCGCGCTGGAAAAGCCCAGCGCCCACCAGGCCGAATACCGGCTTTCCTTCCTGGGTTTCCCGATCGCCAGGTCGACTTTCGTCTCGCGCTTTTCCGGCGACACCTTCGTGATGGACGGCACCCTGAAAAGCGCCGGGCTGGCGCGGATGTTCGACAGGACGGTGGCCCATACCAGGGTCTCCGGCAGGCTTGCCCAGGACGGCGTCGAGCCGCTCGGCTACGAGCTCAACTACACTTCCGGCAACAAGCGGCAGCGCACCGCGATCCGCTTCCACAACGGCGACGTGGTGGAAACCGAGAACGTGCCGCCACTCAAGAAACGCGGCGCCGACTGGGTGCCGCTTGGCGCCGGCGACCTCGCCGCCGTGTTCGATCCGCTGACGGCGGCGATGATCCGCGCCGACACGCCGCGCGCGGTCTGCAACCGCACCATCCGCGCCTATGACGGCGAGATGCGCGTCAACCTGAAGCTGGGCTATGCCGGGATGAAACCCTTCTCCACCAAGGGGTTCAAGGGCGACGTGGTGCGCTGCAGAGCCAGGTTCGAGCCCGTTTCGGGCTATCGCAAGGGCCGGCGGGCGCTCGATTTCATGAAGAACAAGAGCCACATGGAAATCGCGTTCGCCCCGGTGGGCGCGACCAATGTCTATGCGCCGGTGACCGCCTCCATCGGCACGCAGGTCGGCACGCTCAGACTTTACGCCATCAGGTTTTCCGCCGCCGATTGACGAGGTCCGGCCGGCCGGTGCAATTTGCGCGGCGTTAGGGTCGCGCGATACGCGCCGGCAGGACGGGTTTTCATGGCGCGAGCGACACTCATCGGGTTTTCGGCGGTTGCGATGTGGGCGCTGCTCGCATTGCTGACCGATGCGTCGGGCGCGGTGCCGCCGTTCCTCCTCTCCGCAATGGCGTTTTCCATCGGCGCGGCGGCGGGCTTTGCCGTCCGCCTCGTCGTGCCGCCGCCGCGCCAAGCGGCGCCCGTGCCGCCGGCCGCCTGGGTGGTCGGCATCGCCGGCCTGTTCGGCTACCATTTCTTCTACTTTACAGCGCTGCGCAACGCGCCGGCCGCCGAGGCAAGCCTTATCGCCTATCTGTGGCCGCTTCTGATCGTGCTCGGCTCGGCGCTGATGCCGGGCGAACGGCTTGGATGGCACCACGTCGCCGGTGCGGTGCTGGGCCTTGCCGGCTCGGCGCTGATCATCACCGGCGGCGGCAAGCTCGGTTTCGACGGCCGCTACGCCCATGGCTACGCCATGGCGGCGGTGTGCGCGCTGGTCTGGTCGTCCTATTCGCTGCTGTCGCGGCGCTTCAGCGCCGTGCCGACCCATGTCGTCGCCTGGTTCTGCCTCGCCACGGCGGCGCTTTCGCTCGTCTGCCACCTGGCGCTCGAACAGACAGTGTGGCCGCAGACCGCCGGGCAATGGCTGGCGGTGAGCGGCCTCGGACTGATGCCGGTCGGCGCGGCGTTCTATGCCTGGGATCACGGCGTCAAGCACGGCAACATCCAGGTGCTGGGCGCGGCGAGCTACGGCGCGCCGCTGCTCTCGACGCTGATCCTCGTTGCCGCCGGCCGCGCCGAGCCGACCGCGACGCTTGCCGCAGCCTGCCTGCTGATCACCGGCGGGGCGGTGCTGGCGGCAAAATCGATGCTGTTTTCCGGGCGCCGCGCCGGCGCGGCAAAGGCGCGATGATGCCGTTTGCCGGAGGCCCGACGACGCTTGCGAACGGAACGCTGCTGTTCTCCGCCGTCGCGGCCATCGCCTATCTGTTCATGGTGACATGGCCGCCGTCGCCGCGGCGCACGGCGGTGAAGACGCTGTCGACGGCGCTTCTGGCGCTGCTTGCATGGCTGGAAGGCGGGCCGGCGCTGCTGGCGACCGCGCTGGCGCTCGGCGCGGCCGGCGACGCCTTTCTCGCGCATGAGGGCGACAAGGCCTTTCTGGGCGGGCTCGGCAGTTTCCTCGCCGCCCACATCGCCTATGTGGCGCTGTTCTTCCAGGCCGGCGGCGGGGCGGCGACACTGATGGCCGATCCGGCACGCCTCGCCCTCGGCGCCGTCCTGCTCGCCTTCGGCGGCTTGATGGCGCGGCGGCTGGCCGTGGCGGTGGAACCGGCGCTGAAAGTTCCGGTGATGGCCTATATCACCGCCATCCTGGCGATGGGACTTGCCGTGCTGACGCTCGACCGGCCGATGGCGATCGTCGGCGCCTTCATGTTCATCGCCTCGGACACGATCCTGGCAGCGGAGCGCTTCCTGCTTGCCGAAAACTCTCCGCACCGGCAATGGGCGCCCTATGGCGTCTGGAGCCTCTATTATGGCGGACAGGCGGCGATCGCGCTCGGATTCCTTCTCTAGTTCTCGTCGGTCAGGTCACCATTTCGAAGGCGGCGAAGTCGAAGCCCGGCGCCACGGTGCAGCCAACCAGCGTCCATTCGCCGAAGCTTTTCGCCCGCTGCCATTGCCCCGCCGGAACCACGTGCTGCGGGCGCTCGCCGGCCTCGAGGCCGGTTCCAAGCACAAGCGTGTGGACTTCCGCCAGATCCCCCGACACCTGCAATCGCAGCGGCGCACCGGCATAGTGATGCCAGACCTCTGCTGCGTCGCGCACCCGGTGCCAGGCCGATTCCTCGCCCGCCTTCAACAGGAAGTAGATCGCGGTCGAATGGCCGCGCGCGCCGCCTTCGGGATCGCGGAAGGTCTCGGCATACCAGCCGCCTTCCGGATGCGGCTCAAGCCCGAGCGCTGCGATAATCGCCTCGGCCTCGCCTGCGGTGGCGGCCATGTCAGAACCGGTCCTTGCGCTTCCTGATCTCGGCGAAGACGGCGACGTCGTCGGCATCCGCCATGCCGAGATGGGTGCGGATCGCCTTGTCGTCCCAGCGCAGGAACGGGTTGGTGTCGATCTCGCGGGCGATCGTGGTCGGCAGCGTCGGCCTTTCTGCGGCGCGGAGTTCGGCCACCTCGGCTGCGCGCGCCTTCAGCGCGTCGTTTTCCGGATCGACCGACAGCGCGAAATCGGCGTTGGCCTTGGTATATTCGTGGCCGCAATAGACGCTGGTCTCGGCCGGCAGGGCGCGCAATCGGGTCAAGGACCCATACATGTCGGCGGCCGAGCCCTCGAACAGGCGTCCGCAGCCGAGCGAAAACAGCGTGTCGCCTGCAAACAGCACCTTGCTGCCGGTAAGGAAGTAGACGATGTGGCCGGCCGTATGGCCCGGCGTGTCGATCACCCGCACATCCTCGCCGCAGACGCGGAAGACGTCGTCACCCGAGACGGTCTCGTCGATGCCGGGTATTTTCGCCGCTTCCGCCCTGGGACCGACGATCTTCAGCCCGTAGCGCGCCTTCAGCGCCTCGTTGGCGGCGACATGGTCGCCGTGATGGTGGGTGGTCAGGATATGGGTCGGCGTCCAGCCGGTACGTTCGACGGCGGCGAGGATCGGTCCCTCGTCCGGCGCGTCGATGATCGCCGTCTCGTCGCTTTCGGGATCGTGGACGAGAACGCAGTAATTGTCGCTCCGGCAGGTGAACTGGTCGATCTGCAACACCATCGGTGGCTTCTCCGTTTGCTTGCAAGCCGGAAGACTAAGGCGATCACCGCGGCTTGTCACGACGCGGGCGGCGGCTTCAACCCATTCTTGAAGTGGATACGCCGCACGGCTACGTTCCGGCCATGTATTGCGACATCGTCGATCTGAGGAACTTCTACGGTTCGGTGCTCGGCCGGCTGGCCGAACGATCGATCGCCGTGGCGCTGTCGACGGTGTGGGCAACGCTCGCCAATGAACGCCTTGTCGGCATGGGCTATGCTGTGCCGTGGCTGGAGCGGTTCGGCGCCGACGCCGAGCGCGTGCTGGCCTTCATGCCGGCCGGACAGGGCGCAGTGAACTGGCCGCCAAGCGGCCCCTCGGCAGCCGCGCTGGTGTTCGAGGAGGAACTGCCGCTGGTCGAATCGAGCATCGACCGCATCCTGATGATCCACCTGCTGGAGCACTCGGAAAATCCGCGCGAGACGCTGATGGAGGCCTGGCGCGTGCTGGCGCCGGGCGGGCGGCTGGTGATCGTCGTTCCCAACCGGCGCGGCGTGTGGGCCCGCTTCGAGCACACGCCCTTCGGAACCGGCCGGCCGTTTTCCAGGGCGCAGCTCACCGACCTGCTGCGCGAGACCAATTTCACCCCCGGCCTGTGGGCGGATGCGCTTCATTTCCCGCCGACTAGGCGGCGATCGCTGCTGCGCTTCTATAACGGTCTGGAGCGCTTCGGCCGGCGCTTCTGGCCGATCTTCGCCGGCGTCGTCGTGGTCGAAGCGCAGAAGCGGCTCTATCAGGGACGACCGGTCGCCGCACGCGCCTCCAGGCGGGTCTTCGTGCCGGCGCTGGCGCCGCAGGGCGTGGCTTCGGGCCGGGACCGGTCTTCGACCGTATGAGCAAGGCTGACGAGGGCCTGGTGCGGTGGGGCGAAATCCTCAACGCGAAATACGCCCTGCCGCTGGCGCTGGTCTGCCTGGGCGTATGGCTGCACGCGGCCGACGAGTTGCTGCTGGCGACGATGATGCCGGCCATGGTCGGCGAGATCGGCGGCGCCGAACTGGTCTCATGGAACCTGGCGCTCTACGAAATCGGCTCGATCGCCGCCGGCGCGGCCAGCGGCCTGATGGCGACGCGATTCGGCCTGCGGCTGCCCATGGCCGCCGCCGCAGCGCTGTTCGGCGTCGGCTGTTCGATCAGCGCGCTGGCGCCATCCATGCAAGTGGTTCTGGCCGGCCGGCTGTTCCAGGGCGTCGGCGGCGGCGGCCTGACCGCACTTGCCTTCGTGGCGGTCGGGCTTTTGTTTCCGAGGCGCCTCCTGGCGCGGGCGATGGGCGCCCTTTCGGCGCTGTGGGGCGTCTCGGCCTTTCTCGGTCCGCTGGTCGGCGGCCTGTTCGTCGAATACGGCACCTGGCGCGGCGGCTTCTGGTTCTTCGCCGCGCAGGCGCTGGCGCTGTGCCTGTGGATCCTGTTTTCGTTCAGAGGCCGCGAACAGGCCCGGCCGACCGAAGCGGCCGGCGGCGCGTTTCCGGCGCTGCGCCTGGCGCTCCTGTCGGCCGGCGTGCTGGCGATCGCGTTCGCCGGCATCAACGTGTCACCCGGACGCACGCCGCTCCTCGTCGTCGCGGGCCTGCTCTGTCTCGCCGTCTTCCTCGCCATCGACGCACGGCGCGGCGCAAACCGGCTGTTGCCGCATCCGGTGATCAGTTTTCGCGATCCCGTCGGCGCCGGCCTCACCATGGTGTTTTTCCTCTCGTCGGCCACGATCGCCGTGGTCATCTACGGTCCGCTGCTGTTGACCGCGCTGCACGGAATATCCGCACTGACCGCCGGCTACGTCGTCGCCTGTTCGTCGATCGGCTGGACGATCACAGCGATCGCCGTGTCGGGCATGCCGGAACGCCACGATCCGCTGATCATCGGCTGCGGCGTCACTATGCTGGTCGCCAGCATTCCGGGCTTTGTCTGGAGCGTTCCGGCCGGACCCGTCTGGCTGGTGGCGGTGTTCGCCTTCATGGAGGGCGGCGGCTTCGGCCTTGCGTGGACCTTCATTCTGCGCCGCATGACCACATTGGCGGCCGACGGCGAGAACGCCCGCGTCTCCGGCGCCATTCCGACGGTGCAGCGCATCGGCTATGCGGTCGGCGCCGCCTATATCGGCATTGTCACCAACGCGGCGGGCTTCGCCGAGGCGCGGGGTGCCGCCGAAACCGCCCATGTGGCGCGGGTCCTGTTCCTTTCCTGCCTGCCGCTGGCGCTGGTCGGCCTGGCGGCGGCGGTGCGTTTCATCACCGTGCGGACGAAGGCTGGAACCGGCGCGACCGAGCCATCGCCCGCCGATCCTTGACAAACCGGTGAACCCGTGCGCTTTTCCGCGCGAATTTGGCGGCGGCTGATTTGGCCGCCCTTCCCGTTTCCGAAATCTTCAACCGGATTGTCAAAACCATGCACCGCTACCGCAGTCATACCTGCGTTCAACTGAGAAAATCCGATGTCGGCGCAACCGTGCGCCTGTCGGGCTGGGTTCACCGGGTCCGCGACCATGGCGGCCTGCTGTTCATCGACCTGCGCGACCATTACGGCGTCACCCAGATCGTCGCCGACCCGGATTCGCCCTGCTTCAAGACCGCCGAGACGGTGCGGGGCGAGTGGGTGATCCGCGTCGACGGCGAGGTCAAGGCCCGTACCGACGAGACCGTCAACCCGAACCTGCCGACCGGCGAGGTGGAGATTTTCGCGCGCGACCTCGAAGTGCTATCGGCGGCCAGGGAACTGCCGCTGCCGGTATTCGGCGAGCCGGACTATCCCGAGGATATCCGCCTCAAATACCGCTTCCTGGATCTCCGCCGCGAGACCCTGCACAAGAACATCGTGATGCGCACGAAGATCATCGCCGACATGCGCACGCGCATGGCCGAGGCCGGTTTCACCGAATATTCGACGCCGATCCTCACCGCGTCGAGCCCCGAGGGCGCACGCGACTTCCTGGTGCCGTCGCGGCTGCATCCGGGCCGGTTCTATGCGCTGCCGCAGGCGCCGCAGCAGTACAAGCAGCTGATCATGATGTCGGGCTTCGACCGCTATTTCCAGATCGCGCCGTGCTTCAGGGACGAGGATCCCCGCGCCGACCGGCTGCCAGGCGAATTCTACCAGCTCGACGTGGAAATGAGCTTCGTCGAGCAGGACGACGTGTTCGCCGCGATGGAACCGGTGATCCGCGGCACCTTCGAGGCGTTCGCCGACGGCAAGCCGGTGACGGCGACCTTCAGCCGCATTCCCTACGACGAGGCGATCGCCAAATACGGCACCGACAAGCCGGACTTGAGAAACCCGATCGTCATGGAGGACGTGTCGGAGCACTTCCGCGGCTCCGGCTTCAAGGTGTTCGCCAATATCCTCGACGCCGGCGCGCAAAACCGGGTCTGGGCCATACCGGCAAAAACCGGCGGTTCGCGCGCCTTCTGCGACCGCATGAACTCGTGGGCGCAGGGCGAGGGCCAGCCGGGGCTCGGCTACATCTTCTGGCGCGAGGAAGGCGGCGCGATCGAGGGCGCCGGGCCGATCGCCAAGAATATCGGGCCGGAACGCGCGGAAGCGATCCGCACCCAGCTTAAGCTGGAAGCGGGCGACGCCTGCTTCTTCGCCGCCGGCGATCCGAAGAAGTTTGCCGGTTTTGCCGGCGATGCGCGCGCCCGCGCCGGTGAGGAACTCGACCTCGTCGACCGCGACCGGTTCGAGCTCTGCTGGATCGTCGACTTCCCGTTCTACGAATGGGACGAGGAGGCCAAGAAGGTCGAGTTCTCGCACAACCCGTTCTCCATGCCGCAGGGCGGCGTCGAGGCGCTGGAGGGCGAAGACCCGCTGACGATCAAGGCGTGGCAGTACGATCTGGTCTGCAACGGCTACGAGATTGCCTCCGGCGGCATCCGCAATCATCTGCCCGAGACCATGGTCAAGGCGTTCGAGATCGCCGGCATGGACCGCGCGGTGGTCGAGGAGCGCTTCGGCGGCCTCTACCGTGCCTTCCAGTACGGCGCGCCGCCGCATGGCGGCATGGCGGCCGGTATCGACCGCATCATCATGCTGCTGGTCGGCGCCAGGAACCTGCGCGAAGTGACCATGTTCCCGATGAACCAGCAGGCCCAGGACCTGCTGATGGGCGCGCCGTCGGACGTGATGGCGGCGCAGTTGCGCGACTTGTCGCTCAGGGTGGTGGCCGAACCGAAGAAGGATTGAGATGAGCCGGACGCCCGACTGGACCATCAGGCGCGGCTTCCCCGATCATCTGCGCGCGCCGGCGGCAAGGCTCTATTTCGAAGCGTTCTCCGGCAAGCTCGGCCGGCTATTGGGTCGCGACGGGCGCGGCGTGCGCTTTTTCGAGCGCGTGCTCGATCCGCAATTCGCGCTTACCGCGGTAACGGCCGACGAGAAGGAACTGCTCGGCATCGCCGGCTTCAAGACCGAAGGAGGCGCCATGACCGGCGGCAGCCTGTCCGACGTCGCGGCCGTCTACGGCTGGTTCGGCACGCTGTGGCGCACGCCGATCCTGATGCTGCTCGAACGCGACCGCACCGACGGCCAGTTGCTGATGGACGGCATCGCGGTGGTGCCGGAAGCAAGGGGGATGGGCGTCGGTTCCGCGCTGCTGGAGGCGATCATCGCCGAAGCCGCCGAGCGTGAACTCGCCGGCGTCAGGCTCGATGTCATCGATACCAATCCGCGCGCCCGCGCGCTCTACGAGCGCTTTGGCTTCGTCGCGCAATCCACCGAACAGCTCGGCCCCTTTCGCCATGTGTTCGGCTTCGTTTCGGCGACGCGCATGGTACTCGACGTGCCGGCCTGGCAACAGGCGCGGAAAGCTGGCGTTCAAACGATTCCATCCAAAAATGAACCGCTCTAAGCGGCCCGTTCCACACGATCCGTCCGGGGCTTTACTTATTCGCCAACACCTTGACACCGAGCTGGGTCGGCAACTGCTCGGGCGCATTCATGCCGCCGGCGATCAGCAGCGCGATCGGCAGCGACATGCCGGGATTGGCGACGATCTCGATACTCCTCGGATCGTCGAGGAAGGCCGATACGGCAAGCGTCACCTGCGTGGCGAACTCCGGATTGTTCAGCTTGGCGAGTGCGAATGGCAGCACCGCCTTGGCCTGGTTGGCGATGTCCGACGGCCTCATCCCCTGCTGCATGGCGACGAACTCGAGCACCTTGTTGGTCAGCGAATTGTCGTCAAAGCGAATCCTCGCCGAATTGAAGCTGATCTGCTGCATGAGGCCGAGCATCGCCAGGCCGGTATTCTGGTTCTCGCCTTCTTCCATCATCTTCTTCTGCATGGCCTGCAGCGATTCGACGAACTCGTAGGTGTAGCCGGCGATGTCGAGATTGATGTCCAGCGTGCCGGCGTCCTCCACGGTGAGCGCCATCTTGTCGATGGTCATGCGGCCGTCTTCCGGCGTCCATTTTCCATAGGAATCAAGCGATCCTTCCAGCGTGGTGTAGCCCAGCGCCGCGAATGTCGCGCGCGCCTGCGCCTCGGGAAAGGCGGCCGAATTGAGCGTAAAGGCCTCGATGGTCGTCGTGTAGTCGGCCTGCGAGCCATCGTCGGGAACATCCATCCTCGCCTTGAAGTTGCTCATGCTGAAAATCTCGCCGCCGGGACCGGTGACATTGACGGCGGCGAGCGCCATGGCCGAATAGGGCAGGATCGAGCGCAGCGTCTTCTCCGCATCCTCGGGCGGCAGCACCAGCCCCTGCAGCGAGGCGCCGGAAAACGAGACCTTGATACCGTCCTTCTCCTTCGAATAGTCCGGAAGCGAGACCGTCTCGATCACATAGGCGCCGTTGCCGTCCTCTCCGACGCCGTCGAGCACGACGGCGCCGACTTCGATTTTCTCGTCAACGCCGACCACGCTTGCGGTAACGCCTTCCAGCACGACCATGTCGCCGTTGACGTTCATTGCCGACCAGGCGACCTGATAGCCGGATTTGCCAAGCGACTCGGCCAGGCGCGCGGCGACATCGCTGGCCTCGAATGCGACGGCCGGGCAGGAAAGGCCGACTGCCAATGCAAGACCGGCGACGGGGGTGGTTAGGTGGCGCAAGCGTGCGGTCATGTTTGTTTTCCTTCAACAAATATCCGATAAGCCGCGAGGAAGCTTGCGGCGGGGCCTTCAAAAAAGCCATCAAATTGTGCCAATGTCATGATGCGTTTTTTTAGCCGGTTGGCAAATCCCGGGTTTGGGCAAAGGGCAGGGTGGTAAAGAAAGTGATATCCACAGCGGCGCGCCGGCGCCTGTTCGTTTCGTTCTCCTTTCTTCTCATGCTCGTACTGGCGCCGGCCGAGGCACTGGCGGTCAAGCTGACGGAAGGCGTAACCTATGCGCGCGGCCTGAAGCTCGACATCCACGCGCCGGACGATGCGGGAAAGCGGTTCCTGTTCGTGCGCACCGGCGAGCTGGCGCCGGTGGTGCTCTACGTGCATGGCGGCGGCTGGGTGAAGGGCAGCCGCAAGAAGGTCTACCGCCTGCCCGAGTGGCTCACCTCGCGCGGCTACATGCTGGTCGCCATCGACTACCGCAAGGTTCCGACCACCAATATCGACGGCCAGGTTAACGACGTCGCCCGCGCCATCGCCTGGACCCAGCGCAATATCAAGCGCTATGGCGGCGATCCAAGGCGCATCGTCATCATGGGCCACTCGGCCGGAGCCCACCTGGTGGCGCTGGCCGCAGCCCAGGGCAAGGCCGGCAATGTTCGCGGCGTCATCCCCGACGACGTGCAGGCCTACGATCTGGTGGCGTATGTGACCAAGCGCGGCACGATCGGGCCGATGTTCGGCCGCGCCTTTACCGACAATCCCAGGAACTGGGTGCGCTGGTCGCCGATCACCTATGCGCGCCGGGCTTCCGGACTGCCGCCGCACCTGATCATGTATTCGCGCAGCCAGGGCGAGCGCCGGCGCTCGATCTCGCTTGGCTATGCCAATGTGCTGAAGAGTCGCGGCGTCAGGGTCTCGGTCTTCCACGGCACCGCCTATTCGCACGGCGCGATCGCCGCCCGCCTCGGCCGCAAGGGCGACGCGGCGACGGCGGCGGTGGAGAAATTCCTGCGCCGGGTGACGCGCTAGCGCCAAGGTTCCAATCGGCCTGAAAATGCTCTAAAGCCGGGCGCGAAACCGCAGCCGGCACAACACCGGCGACGGCCGACCGATTTTCCGAGATTGCCCGATGAACCGACCGACCATACCTCAGCCGCGCGCAGGCATCATGGATATCGCCGCCTACGTGCCCGGCCGCGAAAGCGTGGCCGGCGTGGCGAAGGTGTGGAAACTGTCGTCGAACGAAACGCCGCTCGGTCCGTCGCCGGCCGCGGTGGCCGCGCTTGCCGACATATCGACGCATCTGGAGCGCTATCCGGACGGCCAGGCGATGGATCTCAGGCAGGCCATCGGCGACGTGCACGGCCTCAATCCGGCGAACATCGTCTGCGGCAACGGTTCGGACGACCTGCTGGCGCTGGTGGCGCAGACCTATCTTGCGCCCGGCGACGAGGGCATCATCACCGAGCACGGTTTCCTGGTCTACCGGATCCAGATCCTGGCGGCGGGCGCCATGCCGGTCGTCGTGCCGGAAACCGATGAGCGCGCCGACGTCGACGCCATCCTGGCGGCGGTGACGGAGCGGACGAAGATCGTCTTCCTGGCCAATCCCAACAATCCGACCGGCACCTATCTGCCGTTCGGCGAGGTACGCCGCCTGCATGCCGGCCTTCCCGGCAACGTGCTGCTGGTGCTCGACGCGGCCTACGCCGAATATGTACGCCGCAACGACTACGAGGCCGGCATCGAGCTGGTATCGTCGTGCCGCAACGTCGTCATGACCCGCACCTTTTCCAAGGTCTACGGGCTGGCGGCCCTGAGGATCGGCTGGATGTACGCGCCGGCGGCGGTGGCCGACGCGGTCAACCGGGTGCGCGGGCCGTTCAATGTCAATGCCGGCGCGATCGCAGCCGGCGCCGCCGCGATCCGCGACCGGGCGCATGTCGAGGCGGCGGTCGAACACAATGGCCACTGGCTGGAGGAACTGACCAAGGCGCTGACGGCGCTGGGGCTGCGGGTAACGCCCAGCGTGGCCAATTTCATCCTCGTCCATTTTCCGGAAGGCGACGACGCACGCTCCGCAGAAGCCGCCGACGCCTATCTGTGCGCAGGCGGCTTTGTGCTGCGCCGCGTGACCGCCTACGGCTTTCCCAACGCGCTGCGCATGTCGGTGGGAAGCGAAGAGGCCAATCGCGGCGTCATTGCCGCGCTTGAAGATTTCACGAAGGCCTGATCCATGCCCGAACCTATGTTTGAGAAAATCGCCCTGGTGGGGATAGGGCTGATCGGCTCGTCGCTGGCTCGCGTGATCCGCCGCGAGGGGCTGGCCGGCCATATCGCCATAACGACGCGCAGCGCCGAAACGCTGCGCCGGGCCGAGCAATTGCAACTGGGCGACAGCTACACGACGGACGCGGCCGAATGCGTGCGCGACGCCGGCCTGGTTATCCTGTCGGTGCCGGTCGGCTCGTCCGGCGCCGTGGCCGCGCAGATCGCATCCGCGCTCGCCCCCGGCGCGATCGTGACAGATGCCGGATCGACCAAAGGCTCGGTGGTGCGCGACGTGGCGCCGCACATACCCGACGGGGTGCATTTCATCCCCGGCCATCCGATCGCCGGCACCGAGCAATCCGGGCCGGATGCGGGGTTCGCCTCGCTGTTCGAGGGGCGCTGGTGCATCCTGACGCCGCCGCCCGGTACCGACGCACAGGCCGTCGCCAGGCTCACGGCATTCTGGGAGGCCTGCGGCTCCAGGGTCGACACGATGGACCACGACCACCACGACATGGTGCTCGCCATCGTCTCGCACCTGCCGCACATCATCGCCTACAACATCGTCGGCACGGCCGACGACCTGGAGGCGGTGACCAAGTCCGAGGTCATCAAGTATTCGGCGTCGGGCTTCCGCGACTTCACCCGTCTTGCAGCCTCCGACCCGACCATGTGGCGCGATGTATGCCTTGCCAACCGCGACGCCATCCTGGAGATGCTGGCCCGGTTTTCCGAGGACCTGTCGGCATTGCAGCGGGCGATCCGCTGGGGCGACGGCGACAAGCTTTTCGACCTGTTCACCCATACCCGGGCCATCCGCCGCTCGATCATCGAGGCCGGCCAGGAAATTGACGCGCCGGATTTCGGTCGCCATGTCGTCGAGCATCCGGACGAATAGCGCCGCATTCCCATATCGGCGGTTTCGCGCTTTACTCCGGCGATGAAATTCCGGTCACTGGCATTGCTGATGACGGCCGAGGTGGCGGCGATGAGCCTGTGGTTCGTTTCCGCAGCCATCCTGGCCGAGATGCTGCGCGAGGCCGATGTCACGCCCTTCCGCCAGGCGGCGCTGTCGAGCGCGGTGCAGGCCGGGTTCGTCGCCGGCGCGCTGGCGTCGGCCATTCTCGGCATAGCCGACCGCTACGATCCCAGGCGGGTATTTGCGGTTTCGGCCGTTCTGGCGGGGCTGGCCAATGCGATGCTGCTCGTTGCCGCGCCGGGGAGCGGGCTTGCCATCCTCGCACGGTTTGCAACCGGGGCCCTGCTCGCCGGCGTCTATCCGGTCGGCATGAAGATCGCCGTCGGCTGGGGCGAGCGCGACCGCGGGCTGCTGGTGGGTGCGCTTGTCGGCGCGCTGACGCTGGGCAGCGCGCTGCCGCACTTGATCGCGATCGGCGGCGGCGCCGACTGGCGCTTCACCGTCGCGGTCGCCTCGGCACTGTCGGTCGCCGCCGGGCTTGTCTGCCTTGCCGTCGGCCTCGGCCCCTTCCACGGCGTCGCGCGGCGCTTCGATCCGCGCGTCATCACCGTCGCCTGGACCAACCGGCGCGTCCGCCTCGCCTATTTCGGTTATTTCGGCCACATGTGGGAACTGTTCGCCATGTGGGCCTGGATCGGTGCCGCGACGGCGGCGTCCTACGGCGCCTCGATGGCCGAAGCCGACGCCGTCCATCTATCAAAGGTAACCGCCTTTGCAGCGATTGGCGCGGGCGCTGTTGCGTGCGTGGCGGCCGGCCTTGCCGCCGACCGTATCGGCAAGGCCGAGGTCGCGGCCATCGCCATGGCGGCAAGCGGCCTTTCGGCGATTGCCGCCGCCGTCGCGTTCGGCGGCCCCGCCTGGATCACCTTTGCCATCGTCGTCATCTGGGGCATCGCCGTCATCCCGGATTCGGCACAGTTCTCCGCACTGGTCGCCGACGCCTCGCCACCCGAACAGGCCGGCAGCCTGATGACGTTCCAGACCGCGCTCGGTTTCGCGCTGACATTCGTTACCGTCCAGGTGACGCCGCTGGCGGCCGAAACCCTCGGCTGGCCCGCCGTCTTCGCGATCATGGCGCTCGGACCGGCGCTCGGCATCATGGCGATGATGCGGCTCAGAGCGATGTGATCATCGCGGCCACTGGCACAATGGCGGAGCTGCGCTATTGTATCCCGACCATGGATACGCCGGACGACATCGACACGCTGATTGCCAGGGTTGCGCTGCGCGACCGCGAGGCGTTTCGCCGGCTCTACGGTTCCACATCCGCGAAACTTTTCGGCATCTGCCTGCGTATCCTCAGGGAAAGGAGCGAAGCGGAAGACGCATTGCAGGAAATCTACGTGAAGATATGGCGCGCCGCGCCGACCTATGCCGCCAGCCGCTACAGCCCGATCTCGTGGCTGGCTGCGATCGCGCGCAACCATTCGATCGACCGCATCAGGGCGCGCAGGCCCGAGACCGTCGACATCGACGAGGCGACGGACCTTTCCGACGATGCGCCCGATCCCGAGCGCTTGGCGATCGCCGGCAGCGAGGGCCGGCGCATCGAGGCCTGCCTCGACGAGTTGGAACAGGCGCGCGCGGATGCGGTGCGCGGCGCCTATGTGGACGGCTACAGCTATGCGGAACTGGCCGAGCGCCACGACGTGCCGGTCAACACGATGCGAACCTGGCTGCGCCGCAGCCTGATCAGACTGAGAGAGTGTCTGGAGCGATGAGCGACGAGCACGACATGGAACGGTCCGACCGAGCGCTTGCCGCCGAATATGTGCTCGGCGTGCTGCCGCATGCCGAGCGCCGGGTCTTTGCCGCGCGGCTCGACGAGGACGAGGCGCTGCAGGACGAGGTGCGCTTCTGGACCGAACAGCTTTCGCCGCTTGCCGACGAGACCGAGGCGGTCGAGCCGCCGGCGGCGGTGTTTGACGCACTCGAAACCCGCTTGTTCGCTCCGGCGCAGGCCGCCAAAGCCGGCTGGTGGTCGAGCCTGGCGTTCTGGCGCGGCCTTGCCGTCGCCTCGCTCGCCGCCCTGGTGCTGGCCGGTGTCTATCTTGCTTCGACACCCGGACCGCGGCCAGAGCAGCCATCCTATGTCGCGGAAATATCCAGCGAGAACGGCGCGCTCAAGCTCGTCGCCTTCGTCGACGCGGAAGCCGGCGTGATCCGGATCAACCGGACCGAGGGCGTACCCGAAAGCGGACGCGACTTCGAGCTGTGGCTGATCGAGGGAAGCAACGCCCCGGTATCGCTCGGCGTGCTGCCGGGCGCGGCACGCTCCAGCCACGAGGTGCCGGAAGACCTGACGTCCAGGCTTTCGGGCGCCGTGCTCGCCATCAGCGACGAGCCGAAGGGCGGCTCGCCGACGGGACAGCCGACCGGCGCGGTTCTGGCCGCCGGCACGGTGGTCGAGATTTGACGATCAACTTTTTTCAGGCGGCCTGAAACTTTTCGGCGCGCGCTCCCGTCTCTCCTCCTGTCCGCCAACGCGGATTGCAAAAACCAGAGGAGAACTTCCATGACTTCAGCCCTGAAACGCATGCTTGCAGCCACCGCGGCGATCTCGCTTTCGATCGGTACGGCGCTCGCCTCCAACCCGATGGTCGGCGGCGCGCCGATGTACGAGACCAAGGACATCGTCTCCAACGCCGTCAATTCCAAGGATCACGAGACGCTGGTCGCCGCGGTCAAGGCCGCCGGCCTGGTCGAAACGCTGCAGGGCGAAGGCCCGTTCACGGTGTTCGCGCCGACGGACGAGGCGTTCGCCGCCCTGCCCGACGGCACGGTCGAGACGCTGCTGAAGCCTGAGAACAAGGACCAGTTGACCAAGATTCTCACCTGCCATGTCGTCGCCGCCAAGGCGCTGTCGAACGCGATCATGGGCATGGTCGCCGACGATGGCGGCATGCATCCGGTGAAGACCGTCGGCGGCTGCGAATTCACCGCCATGTACAAGGACGGCACGGTGATGATCAAGGACGGCCAGGGCAATGTCGCCAATGTGACGATCGCCGACGTGGTCCAGTCCAACGGCGTCATCCATGTCATCGACAAGGTGCTGTTGCCGGCATCGTGAGCAGTCGTGACCGCCCGCGCCCTTGCCGGGAGCGGGCGGCGCATTCCATATGACGGCGAAGGAGAAGAACGATGGTTCGCAGGGAATTTCTGTTGATTGGCGCCGGCGCCGTGATAACCGCTGCCGGATTTCGCACGGGTCGGGCGCAGAGGAACGAGAGGACGGTCGACCCGATGACCACGAATGCCGTGGACAGCGGCTTCGAGATTACCCGAACCGAGGCCGAATGGCGCGGGATGCTGACGGACGCGCAGTTCAGCGTTCTGCGCAAGGAAGCCACCGAGCGGCCGTTTTCAAGCCCGCTGAACAAGGAAAAACGGCAAGGGACCTTTCATTGTGCCGGTTGCGACCTGGCGCTTTATGCCTCAGCGGCGAAGTTCGACAGCGGCACCGGCTGGCCGAGTTTTTTCGAGGCCCTGCCCGACGCGGTCGAAACCAGGCCGGACAACTCGCTGTTCATGCGGCGAACCGAGGTGCATTGCCGGCGCTGCGGCGGCCATCTGGGCCATGTGTTCGACGACGGTCCCAAGCCGACCGGCAAGCGCCACTGCATCAACGGCGTGGCGCTGAACTTCAAGCCAGCTTCCGCCTGACGGACGAAGGCTACGGAAGCGGCGGGATATCGCCGAGCTCGATGAACCCAAAGCTCGCCCTGCCTGCGACGATGCGCAGCGGCAGTCTGGTATTCTCGCCCAGTGCCTCCAGGCTGGCCGCGGCGCTCGAAATGTCGCCGGCGGCATCGGGAAAAAGCCTGATCGCGATCTCCGACAGGGCCTTTGCGCCGCGCACCGAGATTGCGAGATTGGCGTCGACCAAACCGTCGCCACTCACGCTGAACGTGCCCTCCAGGACGATCTCGCCCTGCGGGCCGGGCGATATGCGGGCCCGGCGCAGCGTCCCGCTTGCGCCGCGCAGGCTGTCCGTACCCGATGTGATCCGCCGAGCGCCGTCATCGACGACAAGATCGACGGCGGCATCGAGCGGCGGCAGGCCGTCAACGCCGGCAAGCGACCGGTCAGGGAGCACTCCGCGCGCATCGGCTGCAATTTCGAGCGCTGGACCCTCCGGCCGGGCGCTGACGGCAAGGTCGTCGGCCGACAGCAGCAACGCCTCAAGGCCGCTGTCGCCGGCCAGATAGGCGTTCAACCGGCTCAAAGTGGTCCTGATTTCCCTCGGCAGCGGTGTCGCCATGCGCACTTCTGTCAAAAACCTGCGCCAGTCGAAAACCAGCGGCCGCACCCCGCGAGCCACCAGCCGCGCGCCGCTGTCGAACTCGCCGACGAGCAACGTCGGATCGTAGAGATCGATCCTTGCCTGCAGGGCAGCGGTCGAAAGCGAGACGCCCTCGCCGGCGTTTTCGGCCAGCAGCGTATCGCAGCGCAGGCCGAGACCGAGCGGATAACCGATGGCCCTGGCGTTTTCGCAGTTGAGCCGCATGCCGCTGCCGTCATTGACCGACGCGATCGCGCGCGCCGCCCGGCTCTCGGCATAACGCGCCAGAACATACCAACCGGCCGAATGGACCACGCCGAGCGCGGCAAGCACGATCATGGCCCGGGCCGGCCAGCGCCGTTTCGACGGCTTTCCTGTTTGCTGCGACATGCCGGTTTGACGCCCTTTCCGCGCAACCATGCCCAATGCCACTTCCAATCGGGCGGAAAAGCCTCTAGCTCTCCGCCGAAAGCGGCCGGCACGGCCGGAGCGATGGGCTGAGCTATGAGCGATTTTTGGGTGTTTGGCTACGGATCATTGATCTGGAGACCGGGATTTGCGCATACCGAAACGCAACGCGCCCATCTCTACGGTTACCGGCGGGCGCTGTGCATCCGCTCATGGGTGCATCGCGGCACCGAGCAGAGGCCGGGCCTCGTGCTGGGGCTCGATCATGGCGGCTCCTGCACCGGGCTTGCCTTTCGCGTTCCCGGCGAACTGCGCGACGAGGTCCTCGCCTATCTGCGCGAACGCGAATTGGTGACCAATGTCTACCGCGAGCGCGAGCTCGCGGTTCGGCTCGAGACCGGCGAGCGGGCCACGGCGATAGGTTTCGTGGTCGACCGTTCGCACCGGCAATATGCCGGCGCCCTGCATGTCGACGAGGCGGTTCGGCGGGTGACCGGCGCGGTCGGACAGTCCGGGCCCAACGAAGAATATGTCGTCAGCACGGTGGAGCATCTGAAGGCGCTCGGCATTCGCGACCACTGGCTGGAAAGCGTCGCCGAGCAACTGAACTGGCCGCCGCGCTGACGTATCAGATGTCCGCGCCGAGTTCCCTCAGGCGTCTGGCCGCGGTCGGCGGCATCGGCGGAGGACTGGGCGAGCGGGCGGCCTCGAGCAGCAGTTCGTCGCAAGCCGCCTCAGTCTCGGCGATCAGCCGTTTCTGAAACGCCTGCTTGTCGAGGCCTGGCGGGATCGGCGGCAGGAACCTGGCTTTCAGCGTGCCGGGATAGCGCAGGAACTTGCGCCGCGGCCAGTAGAGACCGGCGACATGGGCCACCGGCACGACCGGCAGGTTCAGTTCGCTGTAGATCTCGACAATGCCCCATTTGTAGGCCGGTTCGGCGCCGGGCGGCCGGCGCGTGCCTTCAGGATAGATGATCAGCTGGCGCCCGCGCTCGGCCATGCGCTGCCGCGCCAGCTTGAGCGCCCGCTTCAGCGCCTTAGACCGGCTGCCGCGATGGATCGGGATCATGTGCATCTTGGCGACATACCACCCAAACAGCGGTATCCACATCAGCTCGCGCTTGAGAATGTAGAGCGCGTCGGGCACCCAGGGCAGGAACGCATAGGCGTCGAAGAACGACTGGTGCTTGGGCGCCAGGATGTAGGAGCCCTCCGGCCGGTTCTCCAGACCGCTCAGCTCGAATTTCGTGCCGACGATCTTCTCCTGCAGCCAGATGTTGGACCGCGCCCAGAATTTCGGCACCCACCAAGCCTGGCGCGGCGGGGCGAGGAAATAGAACGGGGTGAACACGATCATCTCGATGACGATGCAGGCGTAGAACGCCACATTGAACAGGAACGATCTGAAGGCAATCATGCGCAGGCGGGTCGATCTGGAATTCGTTTCACGACCCGTCGTTACACGAAGCGCGCGCGTGAGGGAATGGCCGGCGTGGCGCCGCAACCCCGAACGGGCTCTACGACCCCCTCAGGAGCGCCATGGCGAACTTGCCGTATTCGGTGAACAGTACGCGCAGCGCGGCGGGTTTGGTCAGCCAGCCGCCATGGCCGAGATCGGCATTGACCACCGGATAGGCGATCAGTTCGATGCCCTCCGTGGTTCGGCTCATCTCAAGCAGGCTGCGCGGCATGTGATAGTTGTTGGTGACCACGATAATACTGGAAAAACCGTTCTTGGTCAGCCACTTGGCGCTCTCGACAGCATTGCCGGTCGTATCGAGCGCGGCGCGGTCGATATCAACGCAGCAGGCAAACAGGCTCGCCTCGGCGCCCGTCGCCCTTTGCAGCGCCGGCCGGCGCGCCGCCGGATGCACACCGCTGATCAGAAGCCTTTTGCC
The DNA here is from genome assembly GCA_041397625.1 of Rhizobiaceae bacterium. Taxonomy (GTDB): domain Bacteria; phylum Pseudomonadota; class Alphaproteobacteria; order Rhizobiales; family Rhizobiaceae; genus JAWKWH01. The sequence goes on along the minus strand of JAWKWH010000001.1, from coordinate 668,463 downwards.
CTTGCCCGAGCGCAGCAGCTCGACCGCCGCCTCCAGGCGGGACTGGCCGCCGGTCAGCACGACGATCGCATCGGCGGCGGGCAGCGAGGCCGGCGTCTTCAACCCGGCAACGTGACTGGCGAACAGGACGAAACCGGCAAGATACGCGGCGGCGGCGAAAAGCGCGACGATACCGGCAAAACCCAGCCAACGCAGGATCACGCCGCCATATGGCCGAACCCGGGGCCGCGGCGGCCCGTCGACGGCCGTCAGACCCATGTCAGGCTCGTGTCCGGTGGTCATGTTGCTCTGTAGTGCCCGCATTCGCCCCCCATGCAACAATCTATGGCCCAAATTGGGGCAGATTCCAGTGATCCGACATACTTCCCCCACTTTTTGCGTACGATCGCGGTGACGTCAGGTCAGTTCGCTGTAGCCGTTGTCGAGCGCGCCCAATCGGGTGACCACGGTCATGTGGGTGGTGATCGCCGTCAGCCCGGCGATGATGATGACGATCATCGCGACCATGGCGTAGCCCGGATAACCAAGCGAAAACCGCCCGAAAAGCGCCGTCGCCTGGTCGGCCTCCGGCGTCGCCAGATTGCGGGCCGACCACCAGCCGAAAGTGAGAAAGACGGTGACGGCGGCAAGCCCGCCGGCCGCCGAGCCCTTCATGCCGACAATCAGGAAATGCTGACGGAATTCCTGGGCGATAAAGCGCGCTTCGGCACCGACGAAATGCAACACCTCGATGATATGGCCGTTTCCGGCCATGGCGCCGCGGGTGGCGAAGACGACAGTCAGGACCGTGGCCGACAGCATCAGCACCAGAATGGCGACGCCGAGCGACACGGTGGTGCGGGCCATGGTGATCAGCCGGTCGACCCAGGTGCGGTGATCATCGAGCGAAGCCTGCGGTATCTCCGCGACCAGCCGGTCCCGCATCGCGGCGAAATCCGGCGGATTGTCCTCGTCTATGGTGACGATCACCAGGCGAGGAACCGGCAACTGATCGATATCGAGCCCCGATCCGAGCCAGGGTTCGAGCAGGCGCGCGGTCGCCTCGCGATCGACGATCTCGGCCGATACCACGCCGGTGAACTCGATTGCGATGGCGCGCGCGGCCTGCAGCGCGGCCTCGATGTCGAAATCCTCCTCCGGCCTGATCTGGATCGTGGCCTCACGCGAAATCTGGCTCTGCCAGACATTGGCGGTGTTGCGCACCAGCGTCACGGCGCCGAGCGTCAAACAGGACAGGAAGGTCATGATCGCGATGACGAAGACCAGCGCGGTGCTGGCGACATTCTGCGGCGGCACGATGGGCGCGCGCCTGGGCCGGCCGGTCCTTGCGCGCAGGACGCTGAACCCGGCAAGGCGGGCCGATGCCCGATTGGGTCGCGGCGCATCACTCATAGATATCCAGCCTCCCGTTGGCCAGGATCATGCGGCGGGCGTCGACCTGATCCATCAGGGCCAGGTCGTGCGTGGCGATAACCACCGCGGTTCCCGAGCGGTTGAGTTCGATGAACAGGCGCAGCAGGCGGCGGGCGAGCGGCGGGTCGACATTGCCGGTCGGTTCGTCGGCAAGCAGGATTTCCGGCTGCTCGATCAGCGCGCGGGCAATCGCGGCACGCTGCTTCTCGCCGCCCGAAAGCACCGGCGGCAGCACGTGCGAGCGCTCGCCAAGCCCGACCCATTTGAGCAGTTCCAGCACGTCGTTGCGATAACTTGCCTCATCGCGTCCCCTCACCCGCAGCGGCAGCGCGACATTCTCGTAGGTGGTCATGTGGTCGAGCAGCCGGAAGTCTTGGAAAACGACGCCGATGCGCCGGCGCAGCGCCGGCAGTTCCCTGCGCGTGATCTGCGAGCGGTCCTTGCCGAAGAAGGTGATCAGGCCACGCGTCGGCTTCAGCGAGAGGAACAGCAGCCTTAAGAGCGTGGTCTTGCCGGCGCCGGACGGGCCTGAAAGAAACTGGAACGACCGGTCGGGCAGGTGGAAGGAGATATCACGCAGGATTTCCGGCCCCATCCCGTACCGCAATCCGACGTTTTCAAACCGAATCAATTGCGAACCCTTTTGTCCGATTCTCTTGCACGCCGCCGGATTGCCGCCCTGCAACCGCCCGCCGCGAAAGCCTTGCGGGTCGCGAAGCATTAACCATTTCGGTTTACCCCGTAATCCTGATTTGCAAAAGGACGCCAGTGCGAAATGGCCCGCCATCCGGTTTCACGTCCCGTTTCGGGCGAGATTTTGACAGAGCGGCCGGCGCGCGGTGAAACCGAGACCCTCAGCGAACGCGATATCGTCGAGGCGGAGTACGAAACCGTCGTTCGCCGGCACGAGAAACTGAACCGGGCGGTCGGGGCCGCGGCCGGCGCCGAGACGCCCGGTCCGGGCCTCAGCATCCTGACCGGCGGCGAGCGCGAACCGCGCGGCCGTCCTGCGGGTCCCGCATTCTGGATCGCCGGCGCGATCGCCGTGGGAGCGGCGTTCTGGATCTCCGGCGGCCATGCCGTCGTCTGGGACAGCAGCACCAGGGTCGCCGCAGTGGCGAGCAATCCGCTGAAGATTCACGAGGTCAGTTCGCGGGTCGAAAACCGCGATGGCCGCTCGTTCCTGCTGGTCAACGGCACGGTGGTCAATCTGGGCAACACCCGGCGATCGCTGCCCGACCTGATTATCCACGTGAAATCCGGCGACGGATCGGTTACCCGTTATCGCATCGCCGGCGGCGGCGAGACCATCACGGCAGGAGGCCGCTATGCATTCACCAGCAGGCTTGCTACGCCGCAGACCGGGGTTGAGAACGTCAAGGTCGTAATCCAGGAAATCAACTGATGCCGCAGGTAAGAGGCAAGGAGATCGAGATACTGTTCAGCGCATCGACGATCGCGCGGCGCAATCTCGAACTAGCCAAGGAAATAGCAAGCAAGGCCAATGACGGCCTGCTGGTGATCTCGGTGCTGAAGGGGTCGTTCATCTTCGCGGCCGACCTGATCAGGGCGATGCACGACGCCGGTGCCGAACCCGACGTCGAGTTCATCATGATCTCCAGCTATGGCGCGGGGACGACCAGTGGCGAGATCAAGCTGCTGCGCGACATCGACAGCGATGTCGAAGGCCGCGACCTGCTGTTGATCGACGATATCCTGGAATCGGGAAAGACGCTCAAATTCGTGCGCGAACTGATGTTGTCGCGCGGAGCGCGGAGCGTGTCGATCGCCGTGCTTCTGGACAAGCGCATGCGGCGGACGAGCGATATCGAGCCCGACTATATCGGGTTCGACTGTCCGGACTATTTCGTCGTCGGCTACGGCATGGATGTCGCGCACGCATTTCGCGAACTGCCCTATGTGGGCGTGGTTACGGGAGACGCCTGACGGTTTTCGCACCAGGCACAGGAAGATGGGGAAACATGGCTAGGATACTGGTTGTCGAGGACGACGATTCGGTGCGCGACTTCACCGCGCGGGCGTTGCGCGCGTCGGGACATTCGGTCGACACTGCCGACGACGGCGACAGCGGGCTCGAACAGGTGAGCAATGCGGATGGCGACTACGGCCTGGTGCTGTCGGACATCCGCATGCCGGTAATGGACGGCATCGAGATGGCTAGACAGGCGGCTTCGGCCTATCCGGATCTCAAGATCCTGTTGATGACCGGCTATGCCGAGCAGCGCGAACGGGCCGCAGACCTGCAGGAGATCATCGTCGACGTGATCGCCAAGCCGTTCACGCTGACCGATCTGCGCAAGTCCGTCGAGCACGCGCTCAGGCTGTAGCGGATTGGCGCTGCACGGTTACTGCAGCTCCAGCAGCCTTTCCAGATACTGTTTTTCCTGCGCCGGCGACAGCGCATTGCCGAGGCGCTTGCGTATCGCCTCGAGGATTTCGCGGGCGCGCTGCACATCGATCTCGTCGGGAATCTTGACGGTGTCGCCGAAATCGGGACCCGTGGTCGCCTTCGGACGGCCGAGCGGATCGCGATCGCCGCGGTTCTGGCCGCCGAGCTGGGTGCCGCCGGCATCGCCCAGCGCCTGCTGCATCTGGTTCATCATGTCCTGGGCGCCGCGCCTGAGCGCCTCCATCGCCGCGCCCTGATTGCCGAGCGCCTCTTCGCCGTTGCCGTCGCCAAGCGCGTCGCCCGCCTTGCCCATTTCGCGGCCGGCTTCGCCGAAATTCTCGTCCGGCTTGATGCCGAGACCCCGAAGGTCCTCCATGAGCTGGCCGAGATCGCCCTGCAACTGGCCCTGCCCCTGTTGCAATCCGCGCAGCACCTCGGCGAGCTCGTCGGGCGTCATGCCACCGGATCCGCCCTCGCCAGGCCGATTGCCTCCCTGGCCTGACTGTCCGCGCTCGCGGCCGCCCTGGCCCTGACCAAACTGCCGGCCGCGCTCGCCATTGCCGCCGCGCTGCATCTGGTCCATGCGGAACGTCTCGTTCATCAGTTCCTGCTGCCGGCGCATGATCTCGCCGAGCCGGTTCATCTGCTCGCGCATCTGACCCTGGCCCTGGCCGTTCTGCTGGCCCGGCTGGCGGCCGGCCTGCAGGTTGTTCATCATGTCCTGAAGTTGCGACAGCAATTCCTGCGCCTGGTTGCGAGCGCCGGATTTGGCCAGTTCCTCGATCTGGTCAAGCATGCGCTGGAGGTCGCTCTGGCGCATCTGCTGGCCGGGCGGGACCGATTGCTGGCTGAAATTCGGGTCCTGCATGGCGCGCTCGGCAAACTCGCGCAGGAACTCGTTCATGGCGGCGCGCAATTCGTCCATCAGCCGCTCGATTTCCTCGTCGCTGGCGCCGTTTTCCAGCGCCTGGCGCAAGGCTTCCTGCGCCTGGCGCAACCGCTTCTCAGCGGCGGTGAGATCGCCGTCCTCGATGCCGAGCGCGATTTCCCACATATAGTCGACCACATCGCGCAACTCGTTGTCGGTGCGCGCCATCTTGAGCCGTGCCATGGCCGAGACCAGCGCCAGATAGTGCGACATGGTCTTGAACGTGTCTTCGGGCCTGAGCGTGACGGCTTCCATCAGCTCGAGCACGCGGCTCTTCTTGTTGGCGTCGAGCGCCAGGATGCGGCGCTGTTCGATGACCGCGCGCGCAAGCGGATTGGAAAACGGCCGCTCGGGCAGAACGAACCGCTTTTCCTCGCTGAACGCCTGCTGGCCGGCATCGTCGGTCGCCGACAGGCGGGCGACGACCTCGGTGCCGGCCCAGGGGTGCTCGGTCAGGTCGCGACTGGCCTTGGTCGCCGTCGCATCGGCACCGCGCCGGGGAAGGCGCAACGGAAATTCCGGCGCCTCGTAGAGCGGATAGGCGTCCTCGTCCGGCGCGGCGGCCTGCTCGAAATGCGTCGCGGCCCCGGCGGCGCCATAGTCGTCCTCGATGACGTATTCGATATCGAGCGTACCGTTGACCGCCCGCTTGGGTTCGCCGGCAAACCGGATCGACGGCGGCAGATCGGCAATGACGGCGAACGACCAGTCATCGATGACCTCATCGCCGGATCTGAGCGCCAATACGCCATCGCGATCGAGTTCGGTCTCGAACTGTTGCGGCGCGGCGGGCCGCTCCGGATCGATTTCGTTCTTAGCCGCGACCGGCGTCACGGCTCCGCCGGCGTCGGAAAAAGCCAGTTCAAGCACGCGGTCAGCGCCGGTTGCCCGCAAGGTGACGACGCTGCCGGCCGGAACGGAAAACAGCGGCTCGCCAGCATTGGCGCTGGCCGTCAGGAAGATCGGCGCCTTGCCGGTATAGGCGGGCGGCGTGACCCAGGCGTCGATGCGGGGCGGAACGGCGGCGCCGGCTACATGCTGGCGCAGCGGATCGGTGATGCTGCCGCCGCCGCCGCCGAACGACCAGGCAAAGGCCGTCACCAGCAGCAGGGCGACGAGAGCCCGCAGACCCCAGGGATCGCGCTCGGGCACGCCGGTGCGCGGCATGCCCGCCGCCAGGCGCCCAAGACCGGCGGCGGCGCGGCGCTGATGTTCGCGCCACAGCGCCTCAGCAAACGGATCGTGCTCGCTGGCGAGCCGGTCGGTCTGGGCGCGAACCGGCGTATGGGCAAGCTTGTTGACCTGTTCGATGCGGCGGTCGATCTCCGCCGTCGAAGGTCGTCTGAAGCGGATCAGCGGCACCAGCGCGATCAATGCCGCGACAGCAAACAATGCGGCGAGCGCGATGCGCGTCCAGTCGGGTACCAGACGGAAGACGCCAAACCAGGAAACCGACAAATAGAGGCCGACGACGAGAAGGAACGGCAGCATCAGCGGCCAAAGCCGGCCGAAGGATATGGCGCCAAAGGCATATGCGCGCGTGCGCTGCAATCGCTGGAGTATGTCGCTCGTGGTTGCGGTTTCTGTCATGTCCGACGTGGGCACCCCGCTTGGGCGGCCGCGCGTGCAAATCGCGCGCCTCCACTAGAATAGCATCAAACACGGCAAAGGCGAGGCGGTCTCGCAGAATCGTGATGGCGGCTCCCGCACGCCCCCGCCGGTTTTCAGAGCCAATCGGGCAGCGAATCGAGGCCGATCAGTTCATCATAGCTGTGTCGCGGGCGGATGACGTGGAAAGCATCGTCCCTGACCAGCACCTCCGGAACCAGAAGGCGGGTGTTGTAGGTGCTCGACTGCACAGCGCCATAGGCGCCCGCCGATCCGAACACGATCAGGTCGCCCGCCTCCAGCCGCGGCAGGTCGCGATCCAGCGCCAGATAGTCGCCGGTTTCGCAAACGGGTCCGACCACGTCGGCGACTATGCGCGGTTCGGTCGCCGCCTTCTGGTGCACCGGCCTTATCTCGTGGAACGCCTCGTAGAGCGTCGGGCGGATCAGGTCGTTCATCGCCGCATCGACGATGACGAAGTTCTTCGCGTCGCCCTCTTTCAGATAGATCACCGAAGAAACCAGGACGCCGGCATTGCCGGCAATCAGCCGGCCGGGCTCGAACACGACCTTCAGGCCGAGTTCGGTGACGTGCCGGCGTACCACCTCGGCATAGGCGTCTGGAAGCGGCGGCGGCGAATTGTCGTCGCGGTAGGGAATGCCGAGACCGCCGCCGAGGTCGACATGCTCGATGTCGTGGCCGTCGGAGCGCAGTGACCCGACCAGCTCGGCGAGGATGGCAAACGCGTCGTCGAAGGGCTGCAATTCGGTGATCTGGCTGCCGATATGCATGTCGATGCCGGTCACCTTGAGCCCGGGGAGACCGGCGGCGCGGCCATAGACCTGGCGCGCCTTGTCATAGGCGATGCCGAACTTGTTCTCGGCCCGGCCGGTGGCGATCTTCCTGTGCGTCCCGGCGTCTACATCCGGGTTGATGCGCAGCGAAACCGGGGCCGTTCGGCCTGCCTCGGTTGCGCGCGCCGACAACAGTTCGAGCTCCGGCTCGGATTCGACGTTGAAGCAACGGATGCCGACCGACAGCGCGAAGTCGATCTCGGCCGCCGTCTTGCCGACGCCGGAAAAGACGATCTTGTCGGGTGCGACGCCGGCGGCAAGCGCACGGCGCAATTCGCCCTCCGACACCACGTCGGCGCCGGCGCCGAGCCCGGCAAGCGTCTTGATCACGGCCTGGTTGGAATTGGCCTTCATCGCGTAGCAGATCAGCGAATCAAGTCCCTCGAAGGCGCGGGCGAACACCTGGTAGTGGCGGGCGAGCGTGGCGGTGGAATAGCAGTAGAACGGCGTGCCGACGGCCTCGGCGATGGCCGACAGGGGCACATCCTCGGCATGGAGAACGCCCTCGCGATACTCGAAATGGTTCATCGGAGGGTGTCTATTCGATCAGGCCGTCGAGGATGAAGCGCTTGTCCTCCGGCTCCGGCGCCTTGTCGTCGGGCTTTTCGCCGCGCGCCTCGGCCGCCGCCTGCGAGGGCGTGTCCAGCGATCCGCGTCGCCCGCAGCCGGTCACCGTCACCGACAGGGCGGCCAGCAAGAACAGCAAAAAACCAAACCGTGCGCTCATCACCCGTTCCACTTTCCGGACAAGGGCTTCTCCATAGCCAAAAAAAGCGGGCTTTGCACCCCCGTCACAGCTTCGCCAGGCGCTTCTTCCAGCCGCGTATCTGCCTGCGCACCTGCGCCGGCGCCGTGCCGCCATAGCTGGAGCGGCTTTTCAGCGAGTTCGCGACGCTCAGCACCGAGTAGACTTCCTCGCCGATATCCGGATGGATCGACCTGAAATCGTCGAGCGACAGCCTGTCGAGGGCGCAGTTCCTGGCTTCGGCGAGCGCCACGGCGCGGCCGGTGACGTGATGGGCCTCGCGGAACGGCAGGCCGAGTTCGCGCACCAGCCAGTCGGCAAGGTCGGTGGCGGTGGCGTAGCCGGAGCCTGCGGCGCGTTTCATCGCCCTTGCGTCGACCGCCATGTCGCCGACCATGCCGGTCATCGCGGCGATCATCAGCTCCAGCGTCTCGGCGGCGTCGAACACCGCTTCCTTGTCTTCCTGCATGTCCTTGGAATAGGCAAGCGGCAGGCCTTTCATCACGGTCAGGAGCGCAACCAGGTGGCCGCTGACACGGCCGGTCTTGGCGCGGATCAGTTCGGCGGCATCCGGATTCTTCTTCTGCGGCATGATCGACGAGCCGGTGGAAAAGGAATCCGACAGTTTGACGAAGCCGAATTGCGGCGTCGACCAGATGACGATCTCCTCGGCCATGCGCGACAGGTGGGTGGCCGAGATCGCTGCCAGCGACAGGAACTCGAGCGCAAAATCGCGGTCGGAGACCGAATCGATCGAATTGCGCGTCGGCTCGCGGAAACCGAGCGCTTCGGCGGTCATGTGGCGGTCGATGGCAAAGCCGGTGCCGGCAAGGGCGGCGGCGCCGAGCGGGCACTCGTCGAGCCGTTCGATCGCGTCCTTTGCCCGGCCGAGATCGCGGCCGAACATCTCCACATAGGCCATGCAGTGATGGCCGAAAGTGACCGGCTGGGCGGTCTGCAGGTGGGTGAAGCCCGGCATCGCCGTCGCGGCATGCTCGGCGGCGCGTTCCAGCAGCACCTCGATCAGGCGCTTGAGCGCGGCTGCGGTCTTCTGCAACTCCGCCTTGACCCAGAGCCTGAAATCGACGGCGACCTGGTCGTTGCGCGAGCGGGCGGTGTGGAGCCTGCCGGCGGCCGCGCCGACCAGTTCCAGTAGCCGCGCCTCGACATTCATGTGAATGTCTTCCAGCCGGGTGGAAAACGCAAAATTCCCCGCCTCGATCTCTGACGCGATCGTGTTCAGGCCGTGAGCGATCTTTTCGTGGTCCTCCGCCGAAATTATGCCAGTTTCGGCCAGCATGCGGGCATGGGCGAGCGAGCCGTCGATGTCCTGGCGCCACAGCCTGCGGTCAAACCCGATCGAGGCGTTGATCGCCTCCATGATCGCGGCGGGGCCGGAAGCGAACCGGCCGCCCCACATCTGGTTACTGGTGTTTTTGTCGCTCATCGTGTTTATCGGGCTGCCTGGGAATCGAGAGTGAAAATGTCCGACGGATCCAAACCCCGCTCCGCATCGAAATTCATCGCGTCGGCGGTTGTCGCCGGACTCGTCGCCGGTGCGGTTGCCGTATACGTGAGCAACCGGCCCTCTGGCAACAACGGCGGCGATCTTGCCGGCGCGTGCGACGGGCGCGAGGCGCTGGCCAAGGCGGTCGGCGAGGCGGCGACCGGCGATGTGGCGGCGCTGATGGCGGCCAAGCCGCAATCGCTCGGCGGCCTTTCCTTCAAGGGACCTGACGGCTCGGCGATGACGCTCGCCGACCTCTCCGGCAAGACCCTGCTTGTCAATCTCTGGGCCACGTGGTGCGCGCCGTGCCGGGCGGAGATGCCCGCCTTCGACCGGCTGCAGGCGGAGATGGGCGGCGAGGCTTTCGAGGTGGTGGCGATCAACGTGGAAAAGGGCTCGGACGAGAAGCCGAAGGCGTTTCTCGACGAGATCGGCGTTAAGCATCTGGCGTTCTATCGCGATGCGACGCTCGGCGTGTTCAACGAGCTGAAATCGCGGGCGCTGGTGCTCGGCCTGCCGGTGACGCTGGTCGTCGACAAGGACGGCTGCCTGCTTGCCAACATGAACGGACCGGCTGAATGGGACGGCGATGACGCCAGGCGGTTGATCGGAACCGCGCTTGGGCAATAGGCGCTATCGCGTAGGCACCGGCTCGTCGCCGCGATAATCGTAGAAGCCGCGGCCGGTCTTGCGGCCGAGCCAACCGGCCTCGACATATTTGACCAGCAGCGGACAGGGGCGGTATTTCGAATCCGCCAGGCCGTCATGCAGCACCTGCATGATCGACAGGCAGGTGTCGAGGCCGATGAAGTCGGCCAGCTGCAACGGTCCCATCGGATGATTGGCGCCGAGCTTCATCGCCGTGTCGATCGCCTCCACCGAGCCGACGCCTTCATAGAGCGTGTAGATCGCCTCGTTGATCATCGGCAGCAGGATGCGGTTGACGATGAAGGCCGGAAAGTCCTCCGCCACGGTCACCGTCTTGTCGAGGCTGGTGACAAACGCTTTGGCCGCCTCGAAAGTGGTGTCCTCGGTGGCAATGCCGCGGACCAGTTCCACGAGTTTCATCACCGGCACCGGATTCATGAAGTGGATGCCGATGAAATGTTCCGCCCTGTCGGTCTGGGCGGCAAGCCGGGTGATCGAGATCGACGAGGTGTTCGACGCGATGACCGCCTCGGGATTGAGGTTGGCGCAGAGCTGGGCGAAGATCTTGCGCTTGACGGTCTCGTCTTCGGTCGCCGCCTCGATTACCAAATCGGCGCCGGCCAGGGCTTCCATGGTCGGCGCCGGCGCGATGCGGGCGAGTGCCGCAGCGCGTTCGGCTTCCTCGAGCTTTTCGGAACTCACCTGGCGGGCCATGTTGCCGTTGATGGTGGCAATGCCCTTCTGGATGGCGTCCTCGGAAACGTCGTGCAGCAGCACATCATATCCGGCAAGTGCGGAAACATGGGCGATGCCGCTGCCCATCTGCCCGGCGCCGACGATGCCGACAACCTTGAACTTCTTGCTCATTTACCTTCTTTCGACCGCTGCGGGCCGGTTTCGGCCCATCCCGTTTGATGTTGCACTGCACGATAGAATAGATTTCGGCGGAAGGGAATGGCGCGGCCGTCGCGGCGGCGCGCAATCGCGGGACAGGTGCCGCGCCACCGCGGCAAGGAAAAACCGGGGCGGCGGGCGCCGTCCCGGTCTGCAATTCAGCGACGACGGTGCTTTGTCAAAGCGCCTTTTCGAGTTCCGGCAGGGCGACGAACAGGTCGGCGACGAGACCGTAGTCGGCGACCTGGAAGATCGGCGCCTCCTCGTCCTTGTTGATGGCGACGATCACCTTCGAATCCTTCATGCCGGCGAGATGCTGGATGGCGCCCGAGATGCCGCAGGCGATGTAGAGCTCGGGCGCGACAACCTTGCCGGTCTGGCCGACCTGCCAGTCGTTCGGCGCGTAACCGGCGTCGACGGCGGCTCGACTGGCGCCGACGGCGGCGCCGAGCTTGTCGGCGACCGGCAGGATAACCTCCTGGAACTTCTCCGAGGAACCGAGTGCGCGGCCGCCGGAGATGATCACGCGGGCAGACGTCAGTTCCGGACGATCGCTCTCAGACAGCCTGTTCTCGACAAAGCTCGACAGGCCGGGATCGGCGGCGGCCGATATCGTCTCGACCGGCGCCGAACCGTCGGTGGCAACGGCCTGGAAGCCGGCGGTGCGCACCGTGACCACCTTCTTGGCGTCGCTCGACTGCACGGTCTGGATGGCGTTGCCGGCGTAGATCGGGCGGCGGAACGTGTCGGCGCCGTCGGCGCCGATGACCTCGGAAATCTGCATGACATCGAGAAGGGCCGCCACGCGCGGCATGACGTTCTTGCCCATGGTGGTGGCCGGCGCGACCAGCGCATCGTAGTTACCGGCGAGCGAGACGATCAGCGCCGCCATCGGCTCGGCCAGCCGCTCCTGCAGTTCCGGCGCGTCGGCCAGGAGCACCTTGGAGGCGCCGGCAAGCTTGGCCGCCTCGTCGGCCGCCGCCTTGGCGCCCGAGCCCGCCACCAGCACGTGAACGTCGCCGCCGAGCTGGGTAGCCAGCGCCATCGCCTTGGCTGTCTGGTCGGAGAGCGACTGGTTGTCGTGTTCGGCAATCAGCAAAGTGGTCATATTCTCGATCCTTCCAACCGTTACAGCACGCCGGCTTCGTTCTTGAGCTTGTCGACCAGTTCGGCGACATCGGCGACCTTGACGCCGGCCTTGCGACCCTCCGGTTCCTCGGTCTTCAGCACCTTCAGCCGCGGCGCCGGATCGACGCCGTAATCGCCGGCCGACTTCTCGTCGAGCGGCTTCTTCTTGGCCTTCATGATGTTGGGCAGCGAGGCGTAGCGCGGCTCGTTCAAGCGCAGGTCTGTCGTCACGATAGCCGGCATGGTGATGTCGATCGTCTGCAGGCCGCCATCGACCTCCCGCGTGACCCGTGCCTTGCCGCCATCGATCTCGATCTTCGAGGCGAACGTGCCCTGGCTCCAGCCCAGAAGTGCGGCCAGCATCTGGCCGGTCTGGTTGGCGTCGTCGTCGATGGCCTGCTTGCCGAGAATGACGAGATCGGGCTTCTCTTCCTCGACGATGCCCTTCAGGATCTTGGCGACGGTAAGCGGCTCGGTCAGGTCGTCGACCTTGACCAGGATACCGCGGTCGGCGCCCATGGCGAGCGCGGTGCGGATGGTCTCCTGCGCCTGCTGCGGGCCGACGGATACGGCGACGATCTCGGTAGCCGTACCCTTCTCCTTCAAGCGGATCGCCTCCTCGACGGCGATCTCGTCGAACGGATTCATCGACATCTTGACATTGGCCAGATCGACGCCGGACCCGTCGCCCTTGACCCTGATCTTGACGTTGAAATCGACGACCCGTTTGACCGGTACGAGGACTTTCATGCGCTCAACCTTTCTGAAAGAAACCGTTTCGAAGCGTTTTCCGGGGTCAGAACCCCTCGCCGGGCAATATTCGGCAACCCCGCATTCTGCTTCGCGGAAGCCGCGCGGAACCTATTTAAGCGGATTGTCGCCGTCAATATGAAATAGGGCCGGTTCCCCGCGGCGTCATGCCGCCTTTTCTACTGCCGTCCCCACCGCATGGAGGGCTGTGCCTTTTGCGTTTCGGCCGGTTCGCCCGCGGCCACCTCGGCCGCCCTGGGCGTGACCACGCTGCGATCGAACAGCGGCACGCCGCGACGGCGCAGCAGGACGACGAGGATGGCGCCGGCGACGATGCCGCCCAGATGCGCCGGCCAGGAGACGAGGTCGCCCTCGGTCGCCAGGAACATCACGACCTGGAAGCCGATCCAGAACAGCAGCGGAACGAAGGCAGGCAGCCGCAGCGGTAGCCGCATCAGCACCAGCACCCATACTTTCACGCGCGGATGCAGGATCAGATAGGCGGCGACGATGCCGGCCACGGCGCCCGATGCGCCGATCAGCGGGATGTCGGAACCCGGCTGGACGAAACCGTGGAACCAGGCGCCGGCCACCGCGCAGCAGAGATAGAAGACCAGGAAACGGACATGGCCGAGCGCATCCTCGACATTGTCTCCGAACACCCACAGGAACAGCATGTTGCCGGCCAGATGCCAGAAGTCGCCGTGCAGGAAGGAGTAGGTGACGTAGGTCGCCAGTTCCGGCACGTAGACGAAGGGCGGCGTCGGCTGGCCGTCATAGAGCACGACCGGGGTGTAGCCGAGGCCATAGGCGTTGGCCTGCAGATAGGCCGGACCGCCGAGCCCCGTGACGACGAAGACGACGACGTTGAGAGCGATCAGACCGAGCGTCACATATTGCCGCTGAATATGATTCAGGCTGTTGGCATCGTGAAGCGGTATGAACATTGCCGGCTATTTCCCCACCCACCGCAGCGGCGCACCGGGAAAATCCCGGTTCACGTCAGCGGTTCTGCCCCGGTACCCATAACACGTCGCTGCCACCATTGTCATTGACGCGGCGGGCGGATACGAACAGGAAATCCGATAGCCGGTTCACATATTTGACCGCCTCGGCATTGACGGTCTCGCCAGCCCGATGAGCCAGTTCGACGATCAGCCGCTCGGCCCGGCGCACGACGGTGCGGGCCTGGTGCAACGCCGCGGCGGCGGGCGATCCGCCCGGCAGCACGAAGGAACGCAGCGGTTCGAGCGCCTCGTTCAACCGGTCGATGTCGGCCTCCAGCCGCGCCACCTGCGCCGCCGTGACGCGCAGCGCGTCGCGGCCTTGCGCCCTGCCCGCATCGGGTGTGGCGAGATCGGCGCCAAGGTCGAACAGGTCGTTCTGGATCAGGCCGAGCATCCGGTCGAGCTCCGCATCCGCACCGGCGGTGTGGATGCGCGCCAGGCCTATGCACGCATTGGCCTCGTCGACCGTGCCGTAGGCCTCGACGCGCAAATCGAATTTCGGTCGCCGCTCGCCGCTTCCAAGGCCGGTGGTTCCGTCGTCGCCGGTGCGGGTGTAGATCTTGTTGAGAACGACCAAGGCCCTACCTCCCGCCCATGAAGTAAACGGTCAGCAGCACGAGAACGATGGCGACGAACTGCAGCGCGACACGGGCCTGCATCAGCTTGTTGGACCTGTTGCCGGACCCGCCGCGCATCATGTTGAGCAGTCCGCGCAGCAGCACGACGACAACGGCGGCCATCACGATGACGGCGAGGATCATGAAGAGGTTTGACATCGATCGGTTCCGTGCCGGTTTGCAATCTATCTGGGGTCTGGCCGGGCGGTTGCAAGCGCCGGATCGCCGCCCCGTCGAAATGGTGGATCGTCAATCGCGCATGGCAACGAGACGATAGAGCAAGCCTGCCGGCAGGATGCGCTTCAGCAACGCACCGGCCCGCGCCGGAAGCGTGACCACATAATGCGGCCTCGGCCGCGGCGAGGTCAATGCGTGGCGCAGCGCGCGGTAGACATGTTCGGGTTCGCCCTTCAGCCGCGACTTGCTGCCGCCGGAACTGAGGCGGTTGAGCTGCACCTTGTAGGCCTCGCGATGCACCGAGCCCTCCAGGTCGATATATTTGCGGATCCAGGGCAGGCCGTTGGTGGCGATCTTCGAGCGGACCGGGCCCGGTTCGATCATGCTGACCGATATGCCCGCCCCGGCCAGTTCGGCGCGCAGGCAGAGCATAAGCCCCTCAAGCGCGAATTTCGACGCCGAATAGGCGCCGCGATAGGCGTGCGGCACCAGGCCGAGGATCGAGGAACAGTGCACGATGCGGCCATGCCCCTGCGCCCGCATGACCGGCACGATGCGGCGCGTCAGGTCGTGCCAGCCGAAAAAGTTGGCCTCGAACTGGGATTTGAGGGCCTCAACCGACAAATCCTCCACCGCGCCGGCCTGGGCGTAGGCGCCGTTGTTGTAGAGCGCATCGAGCCTGCCGCCGCTGCGCTCGAGCACCGAGGCGGCCAGCGCCTCGATCGAGCGGGGCTCGGTGTAGTCGAGGTAGAACGCCTCGATCCCGTCGGCCTCGAGCGCGGCGATATCCTCGGGCTTGCGGGCCGTGGCGAAGACGCGCCAGCCGTCGCGGGCGAGCGCCCGCGCGCACCAGGCGCCGATGCCCGACGAGGCGCCCGTCACGATGATTGTCCTTCTGTCGTCCATGGGGTGCGCGGCCCGCCAACTTGCCAATGGGGCGCAATCCTTTCCATATTCGTCATGCCGAGACAATCTCGGCGCGCGCTGATTCCCCAAGGGCCTGGCAAATGCTGCGGAAAATCGTTGCGGTAAGACGGGTACTCCACGATGCCCTTGGCCATTTCAACTACGATGATGGCTGGGCGATGGCCAGCCATCTGGCGATCAGCGCGCTGATGGCGCTGTTCCCGTTCCTGATCTTCGTCACCAGCCTGGCCGGTTTCCTCGGCGCCGATGCGCTGTCCGGCGCCGTCGTCAACCTGGTATTCGATACCTGGCCCGATCAGATCGCCGCGCCGATCGCGGCGGAAGTGCGGAACGTGCTGACGGTGCAGCGCGGCAGCTTCCTGACGCTCAGCGTGATCGCGACGGCGTTCTTCGCTTCCAACGGCGTCGAGGCGCTCAGGATATCGCTCAACCGGGCCTATCGGGTCACCGAGACCCGAAGCCTCGTCTATCGCCGCGTGCAGAGCCTGTTCTTCGTGTTGATCGCCACAGGGTCGTTCCTGGCGGTCAGCTATCTCCTGGTGCTGGCGCCGCTGGTCGCCGCCTTTGCCGGCAAATACATGCCGTGGCTCGAGCCGCACCTGCAGACGACGGTGCTGTGGCGCTACACGATCGCCACCACGGTGGTCATCGCGGCGCTGATGGCGGTACATTTCTGGCTGCCGGCCGGCAAGCGCCGCTTTCGCCACGTGATCCCGGGCATCGGCATGACGCTCGTCGCCTGGCTTGCCGGGTCGCTTTTGTTCGCCTTCTATCTCGACCGGTTTTCCAACTATGCCGCCACCTATGCCGGGCTCGCCTCGATGATGATCGCCATCGTCTTCCTCTACATCGTCTCGGCGATCTTCATCCTCGGCGGCGAGTTCAACGCGGCGATCCGGCGCTATCGGGATGCGCGGGCCCGCGCCGCCGGCCGCTGAACGGATCGAGCGCCAGCGCCACACCGAAGGCGGCAATCGCCATGCCGGCCATCTGCACGAGCGTCAGGGTCTCGCCGAACAGGATCCAGGCCTGTACCGCGGTCACCGCCGGCACCAGGTAGAACAGCGACGCCACCTTCGAGGCCTGGCCCTCGCGAATGAGCAGCATCAGGAGCAGGATGGCGCCGATCGACAGGACCAGGAGCAGCCACAACATGGCGAAGACCAGTTCGCCGGTCAGCGTGTAGACCTGGTCCTCGAAAAGCGCAGCCAGCACCACGGTGAACAGCAGAGCGCCGAGATACTGGTAGAAGGTTCCGGTCAGCAGATCGTCCTGGCGCACGAAGCGCTTCTGCCAAAGGGAGCCGGAACTCAGGCCGCACACCGCGATGAAGGCGGCCGAAAACGTCGCCGCGTCGACGCCATCGACGAAGGCATCAAAGCCCGGCGACAGCACCAGCGCCACGCCGGCAAAGCCGACGAACAGGCCTATCCAGTGGCGCGGTGAGACCGCCTCGCCCAGCAAGGGCCCGGCAAACAGCGCCGTGATCAGCGGATGCAGCCCGACCAGAAGCGCGGTCAGGCCGGCCGGCATGCCGTGATCGATCGACCAGAAGACGCCGCCCAGATAGACGCCGTGCAACAGGATGCCGGCGATCGCGGAATGGACGATCGCACCGCGGCTCCAGCGCAGGCTGCGCCCGGCGAGCCCGATCAGCACGGCCATGAACACCATGGCGAGCACGTAACGCACCACCAGAAACGAAAACGGTTCGGCCCAGGGCATGGCGTAGCGTGCGCCGACGAATCCCGACGCCCAGAGGAAGACGAACAGCGCCGGAGCGAATTTCAACAGTGTCATGAGCCGGATTTGTCCCGCATGGTTTTATCGAATCGGTAATGTTTTGATAAGGAAATCTAAACGCCAACGACCTATTGTTTTCGCCAGTGTGGCGCCATGAACGCGGTTTTCGTTGCTTGAACGGGTGGCGGAAAGGACCAGGACATGATCTGGAATCTCGATGTCAGTTGGCTTCTCATGGCTGTCGCCGTGGTTTCCATCCTGTCGTTTCTGCTCGGAATGGCCCTGGACGGCGTCATGGGCGACGACGGTTTCGGAGCGGTCGGCAACATGATCGTCATTACCAGCGGATTTTTCCTGGGGATATTCCTGGCCAACATGTACGGCATCTATCTGAAGGATCTCAAACTGGCGATCACGACCGGTCTTTGCGGTTCCTTCGTGACGCTGGCCATGCTCGCCGTCACCAAATCCGTGCTCGCCCGCCTTTGAACAAACACCGGTCTCAATCCGTTCCCGCAAGGCGGATGACGTCGGCCGGCGTCATGCCCGCCGCCCGCAAAGCGGCTATGCCCGTGTCCTGACGGCTTTTCGACAGTTTGCGGCCATCGTCGCCTAGCACTAGGCGATGGTGGTGATAGTGCGGCACCGGCAGGCCCAGCAACTCCTGCAGCAGGCGATGCAGACCGGTCGAGTAGAAAAGGTCGCGTCCGCGCACGATGTCGGTGACGTTCTGGATCGCGTCGTCGACGACCACGGACAGATGGTAGCTGGCGGGGGCGTCGCGGCGCGCCAGGACCACGTCGCCCCACCGTTTCGGATCGACCGACACGCGGCCGCTTTCGCCATTCGGGCCGCTGCCGTCCTCGCGCCAGCACAGGGCGGTACCGGCAAGTTGCGCCGCCTTGTCGATGTCGAGCCGCCAGGCGAAGGGCGCGCCGGCATCGATGCGCCGGCGCCGTTCGACCTCGTCGAGATGCTTGTCGATGCCGGGATAGAGCGGCGCGCCGTCCGGGTCGCGGGGCCACTGCCTGCCGGAAGCCTCGGCGTCGGCGATATGGCGGCGGATGTCGCCGCGGCTCATGAAGGCGGGATAGACCAACGCCTCCCCGCTCAACGCTTCCAGGGCGGCGGTATAGTCGTCGAGATGGTCCGACTGGCGGCGGATGCCGCCGTCGAAACGGATGCCGAGCCAGCCGAGATCCTCGATGATCGCCCGTTCGAATTCGGGCCGGGCGCGATCGAGATCGATATCGTCGATCCGCAATAGCAGCAATCCGTCCGCCTCGTCTGCGAGACGCCGGTTGATCAGCGCCGACAGCGCATGGCCGAGATGCAGGTAACCGTTGGGGCTCGGCGCGAAACGGAAGATCCGCGCGCTCATCCGGTCTCAATCCCGATTTTCCCGGCTGGAACCTGCATGGCGTGATTGCTACTGTTTTCCGCAGCGTGAGAAAAGGGGCGATCGCGCCATGAAGCGCATTGACTGCGACGCCGATATCGACGAGGGGCTCGATGCGCTTTGCCGCGCCGACCCACGGCTGGTGGCGGTGCGGGAGACGGCGGGCAAGGTGCCGCTCAGGCGCTCGCCGCCGGGTTTCGAAAGCCTGGCGTCGATCATCGTCTCGCAGCAGGTCTCCAAGGCCAGCGCCGAGGCGATCTTCGAGCGCTTCACCGGGCTCATCGATCCGTTGACGCCGCAGGCCGTGCTCGGCGCCAGCGACGAGGTGTTCCGGCAGGCCGGCCTGTCGCGACCCAAGCAGAAGACGCTGCTGGCGGTCGCCAACGCGGTGGACGGGGACGGCCTCGATCTTCACGACCTGTGCGATGCGGATGCCGGCGAGGCGATGACGCGGCTGACGGCGGTCAGCGGCATCGGCCCGTGGACGGCGGAGGTTTACCTGCTGTTTGCGGCCGGCCATCCCGACATATTTCCGGCCAGGGACGTGGCCCTGCAGGCGGCGGTCGCCGAGGCGTTCGGCCACGCGGCACGGCCGACGGAGCGCGAGCTCTACGCCATCGCCGAATCATGGGCGCCGTGGCGGGGCGTCGCCTCGCGGCTTTTCTGGGCCTTCTACAGCCGGATGCGCGGGCGTGAAGCGGCGCTTGGCCGGCAGATACCGCAAAGCTGTTGAAATGGCAGGGTTTTAGAGAGCGGCTGAATGACAAAAAATCTTTCCCGCTTCACATTACCGTCACCTGCGGCATAGTATATCGCGGCAGAACAGGAGCAGCCCAAACCGATATGAAACCATATCCGTTTGCTGAAAGGAGGTGCTGCCGGGCGTCAATGCGCCCGACAGGTAATGTTTCGGCGCGGGCCGTGCCCGGCAGGGCTTCGGCGTCGAGGCGTGTCTCCGCCATGCGTCGGGGGACCAGGACTTGACGATTGCGGTTTCACCCGACGGTCTTCCCGCGCTGGTGCTGAACGCAGACTACCGGCCGCTCAGCTATTATCCGCTGTCGCTCTGGTCCTGGCAGGACGCGATCAAGGCGGTGTTTCTCGACCGGGTCAACATCGTGGCGGAGTACGAGCACGCGGTGTCGTCGCCGTCGTTCTCGATGAAACTGCCGAGCGTGGTCAGCCTGAAGAGCTATGTCAGGCAATCGCGCAATCCAGCCTTCACCCGTTTCAACGTGTTCCTGCGCGACCGGTTCGAGTGCCAGTATTGCGGCTCGCACGACGACCTGACCTTCGACCACGTGGTTCCGCGACGCTGCGGCGGCGTGACCACCTGGGAAAACGTGGTCGCCGCCTGTTCGCCGTGCAATCTGAAGAAAGGCGGCCTGATGCCGGCGCAAGCCAAGATGTGGCCGCTGCAAAAGCCGTTCCGGCCGAGCGTCCACGACCTGCACAACAACGGCCGCAAGTTCCCGCCCAACTATCTGCACGAAAGCTGGATGGACTTCCTCTACTGGGATGTCGAGCTGGAGCCGTAGGCTTCTCTCGAACGCGCCTATTCGCGTGACATCGCCGCGCGGAACGCAATCGCCGCCAGGCCGATGCTGGCGATGACGTTCCAGCCGGCAAACGAGAGGCCAAGGAAGCGGCCGGCCGCCTCGTCGCAGGAGGGCGGTATCACCTTGTCGAGCATGTCGAGCACGCCGGCGCCGCCGGTTTCCGGCGCACCGGCGACGGCGCCGCAGTCGGCCGGACCCGCCCACCAGTGCCACTCGACGCCGGAATGATAGACGCCGAGCACCAGGCCCCAGACCATCAGCGCGCCGCCGGCAACGAGCAGCAGGCGCACGAGAATGCCCGGCGCGTTGAGCCAGGCCGCGCCGAGCGTCACCGCCATCAGCGGAATGCCGATATAGTAGGGAATGCGCTGTTCAAGACAGAGCTTGCAGGGAATATAGCCGCCGATATGTTCGAAGCCGAGCGCGGTGCCGACGGCAAGGACCATGCCGACGAGCACGAGCGCGGCGCCGATGGAATGGTATCTCAGTCGCTTGCCGGACATGTTGCGGGTTCCTCAGAACAGATAGCGCACGGCGACGAAGCCGCCGATCAGCAGCACCATGAAAAGGGTGAAAAGAAGGCCCAGATGGCGTTCGATGAAGATGCGGATCGGCTCGCCGTAGCGGCCGAGAAGCCAGGCGACCAGGAAGAAACGCAGGCTGCGCCCGACGATACTGACCGCGGTGAAGGCGAGCAGGTTGAAACCGGTAAGCCCCGAGAAGATCGTCAGCACCTTGTAGGGAAAGGGCGTGATGGCGGCGAACAGGATCGCCCAGGCGCCCCAGCTCGAATTGTACCAGGCCGACAGTTGCTCGAAGGCGTTCTCCTTGCCGTAGAAGGCAAGGATCGGCCGACCGATCGATTCGTAGAGGAATGCGCCGATGGCGTAACCGAGATAGGCGCCGGCGACCGAGGCGACGGTGCAGATCACGGCGTAACGCAGCCATTTGGCGCGCTCGGCCAGCACCATCGGGATCAGCAGCACATCCGGCGGCATCGGAAACACCGAACTCTCGACGAACGACACGCCGGCCAGCGCCCGTTCGGCATAACGGGTCGAGGCTAGCGCCATGGTCCAGTCGTAGAGTCGGCGAAGCATGTGGGCGGTCCTTCGGGTGGGCGATCTGTCTAGTCGGTATCTCAAACCCGTTCAATGTTGTTTAATGGCGCATGCCGCGCGCCGGCGGCGCAAAACGCGGTTGACGCCATGGCGGCTCACACTATAGTCCGCCGCGCCCGGCCCGCAGCGGCCGGCGCATGTGCCCCTCTGGCGGAATTGGTAGACGCGCCAGACTCAAAATCTGGTTCCCTTTGGGAGTGCCGGTTCGATTCCGGCGGGGGGCACCACCCGGTCAATCGGCAAAAAGCCTAATCTTCCGCGCCGGCGCCCTTTCGCCTCAGGTCGGGCGCCTTGCGGCCGCGATAGTTCACCGTCAGTTCCAGTGGCATGTCGTTCTCGTCATAGACGCCGATGACGACGCCGCGGCCGCGCGAAGCGCCGCGCATGGCCTCAAGCTGCGCCGCGCTGCGGGTGGTGCGTTGCGACGGGCGCCGCGCCCAGGTAAACAGCATGTCGTAGAGTTCGGCGATCACCGCCTCGTGGCCGGGACTGTCGCCGAGATCGACGAGTTCCTGCGGATCGTTTTCGAGATCGAACAGGATAGGCCGGAAGCCGCCCTCGCAGTGGACCAGCTTCCAGCGCTTGGTGGCGATCATGAACATGACCGCCTCGCGTACCGAAACGCCGAGCTTCTCGGCCAGCGGCGAGGCCGAGTAGTCGTACTCGCAGATGACGTAGTCGCGCGGCGGCGCACTTGCCCTGCCGTGCAGCAGCGGCAGCAGCGAATGGCCTTCGAGAATGTGCGATACGGCGGCCGGGTCGGTGCCGGCGGCCTCCAGGAAGGTCGGCACCAGATCGATGCACTCGACCAGTTCGTCGCAGACCGTACCGCGCGTCGCGTCGGCCTCCGGCGACGGGTCGTAGACGATCAGCGGCACCCTGGTGGAGGCGTCGTGGAAGAACATTTTCTCGCCCATCCAGTGGTCGCCGAGGAAATCGCCGTGGTCCGATGTCACCACGATCATGGTGTCGTCCATGCGGCCGGTCTCGTCGAGCCATTCGAACAGCACGCCCATCTGATCGTCGCACTGCTTGATCAGGCCCATATAGGCGGGAATCACCGCATCGCGCACGTCCCGGCGGGCGAAGGTCCTGCCGATCGGGCTTTCCATGAAGCCCTTCAGCACCGGATGGGCGTCGTCGTATTCGGCCTGGCTGCGCACCGGCGGCAGCACGTGCTGGCGGCCATACATGTCGTGATAGGGTGCGGGCACCACATAGGGCCAGTGCGGCTTGATATAGGAAAGATGGCAGAGCCACGGCGCGGCGGCCTGTTCGATGAACTCGATGCCGCGCCGCGTCAGATAGGGCGTCTCGCTGTCTTCCTCGGCGATGTTGGCCGCCTCTGCGGAGTTCTTCAGGAACCAGCCGGAGAGCACGTTGCCGTCGCCGTCGACACCGGAATTGGCGTGGTCATGCCAGGGGTTGTCGCCGCCATAGCCGCGTCCGCGCAGATAGTCGTTGTATTTCAGCGCGCCGCGATCGTCGTAGAAACCGTCCGGCCCCTCGGGTCGCATGCCGTCGTCGCGCTCGAACACGTCGAAGCCGCATTCGGCGACACGCGCGCCGATCAGGCTGTCGGGCTCCAGGCCGAGCCGCGCCATGCCCTCGGCATCGGCCTTCATGTGCGTCTTGCCGACCAGCCAGCAGCCCATGCCGGCGGCGCGCAGGTGATCGCCCATGGTCATCTCGCCGACCTTGAGCGGAATGCCGTTCCATGACGCGCCGTGGCTGTGGACATAGCGGCCGGTATAGGTGGACATGCGCGACGAGCCGCAGATCGGCGACTGGATATAGGCGCGCGTGAAACGAACCCCGCGCGCGGCGAGCCGGTCGATATTGGGCGTGTGCAGGTGGGGATGGCCGTAGCAGCTCAGATAGTCCCAGCGAAGCTGGTCGAACATGATGAAAAGGATGTTCTTCGCCTTGGCCATGCGATTGTCGTTCCCCTGCACCCCTCACCCATGCCGGTGTCCGACACAGATCGTTGCGCCACGCCTTTGACGACGAACCTAAGGCCGTTGAACGCAAAATGAAATCACCTGGCGACGCAGTTGCAGGGTGCAGGACGATTTCGTTCGCCGGTGTCCTGCACCCGCCTTTCCGCCGCGCATTGAGATGAATAATCGCCGCCGGCGCTCCGCCGTAGAACCATTTTTCCCCTGAGCCGCGATCGGCGCAATCCAGTGCGCTAACAGCGCCTTTCATCAAGGCTAGAATTGCCGCCTGCTTAAAAAGAAGGTGCGGACGGATGGACCTGGTCTGGTTGCTGGAACTGATCGGCGAGGCCGAAACGTTGCTGGTTTGCGGCATGGTCATCGGCCTGGTGTTCGGTATGCTCGCCCAGCGCACCGGCTTCTGCACGCGCTCGGCCGTCATCGCGCTGGTCGACGGAACCAACCGCGCGACCCTGTCGCTGTGGCTGATCGCGTTTGCGGTTGCGCTCGCCGGCAGCCAGGCGCTTCTGGCCACGGGCCTGGTCGACCTTTCGGAGACCCGTTTCTTCGCCACGCCGCAAAGCCTCTCCGGCGCTGCAGCCGGCGGAGCGCTGTTCGGCGTCGGCATGATGCTCGCGCGCGGCTGCGCCAGCCGGCTCGTCGTTCTCGGCGCGTCGGGCAATATCCGCGCCATCGTCACGGTCGCGATCCTGGCGGCCACCGCCTGGGCGGCGATCGAGGGCTTCGCTTCGCCGCTGCGCTTTGCCGTCAACGGATTGTGGTCCACGGCGTGGGCGGGCGGCAACGATATCGCCATGCTCGCCGGTTTCACCGGTCAATCGGGCTTGATCGTCGGCGCGGTGCTGGCGCTGGCGGCAATCGTCCTGTCGGTGCGTGCCGGTTTCGGCCTTGCAGCTTCAGCCGCCGGCGTCGCGATCGGGCTCACCATTCCGGCCGGCTGGTATCTCACTTATTCGCTGTCGCAGCAGGTGTTCGAGCCGGTGCAGGCGATGAGCCTGACCTATATCGCGCCGCTTGCCGGTCTCGCCGGATTTGCCACCGACGGCGACAGTTCGCGGCTGTTGACGGCGGAAACGGGCTTCGTCGCCGGCACGGCGATCGGCGCGCTTGCCGCCGCGCTTGCCAGTCGCTCGTTCTCGGTCGAGACCTTCGCCTCCCGGGGCGCTGCGCCGCTGTGGCGCTACGTTGCCGGCGGGTTGCTGATGGGGCTCGGCGGCGTGATGGCCGCGGGCTGCACGATCGGCGCCGGCTTCACCGGCGGTTCGGTGCTGGCGCTGGCGTCGCTTCTGGCGCTGTTGTCGATGATCGCGGCGGCGGCGGCAACGCACCGGCTGCTCGACAGCACGAAAAGCACCTGGCGCAATACGCACGTCATGCCGGCCGAATAGCGATTCGCCCGACTATTCGATCGCGCCGATACCGGCGTCCTCCTCCTCGGGCGTCACGTCGAGAACACGGGCGCGTTTGGTGATCCTGGCTTCGCCGGGAATGCAATCGCTCATGCAGGGTTCGGCCTTTTCGGCATAGTGGGACTCGGAAGCCCTGTCGTCGGCGATGAAGGCCATCTCGTTGGGCAGGCGGATGTCGCCGAAATTGGCGTCGGACAACTCGAAATCCTCGTCTGTCACCACATCGTTCAGATAGAGCAGATAGGCCGTCAGCGCGTAGACGTCGTCGTCAGTGAGCGAGCGGGCATCGCCGAACGGCATGGCGCGACGCACATAGTCGTAGACAGTCGAGAGATACGGCCAGTAGGAGCCGATGGTCTTTTCCGGCCGCTCGTCGGTCAGCGATCCCTGGCCGCCGGCCAGCACCGGCCAGCGGTCGCGCCCCTCGCCGAAATCGCCATGGCAGATGGCGCACCGCTCGGTAAACAACGCCTCGCCCTCGGTGACCGTGCCCCTGCCCTTCGGCAGTCCAACGCCGTCGGGGCGGATGTCGATGTCCCAGGCGGCGATCTCCTCGTTCCCGGCGCGGCGGCCGAGATGGAACACGCCATGCTCCGGGATGACGGCATCCTTGGCCAGCACCACCTCGCCTTCCTCGTCGGACGCCGGCGGCGTCGCATCCGCCTTGTCGTCTTCGGCCTCCGCGTCGCCGGCGGACGAGAAGGTCTTCAGATAGGCGATCAGGTCGACCCGGTCCTCTTCCTTCGTCAGGCCGGCAAACGTCATCTTGGTTCCCTTGAGGAAGTCGCGCGGCTTGGTGACCAGGGCGCCGATTGTTTCGTCGTTCCAGACCAGTCCGTCCACGCCGGCCGCGATCATCGCCCTGGAATATCTGTACCCCTCGACGGTGCCGGCGGTGCGGCCGAACACGTCGTTGAGAAAGGGGCCGACCCTGTTCGTCGCCCCGTCGCCAACGGCGTGGCAGACCTTGCATTTCTTGAACACCTTGGCCCCGGCATCCACATCCTGCGCCGACGCGGAAGAGACCGGCCATGAGAGCGCCACGGCCGCCAGCCAGGCGAGGCTACGAAATCTCGACATTTTCGGCACTTCCGTCCTCCCTGACATGCCAGGTCTGAATTCCGTTGTTGTGATAGATCGAGTTGACGCCCCGGGCGGCGCGCAACTCGTCCTTGGTCGGCTGGACAAACCCGAACTCGTCAATGGCGCGAGACTGCAAAAACAGCGGCGAGCCGTCCCACTGGAAGTCGTGGTAGAAGCGATGCACCGACCGGGAGAAGCTCGGCCCGTCGAGCCTGGCGGTCTGCCAGTTGCGGCCGCCGTCGATCGACACGTCGACGCGGGCGATGCGGCCACGGCCCGACCACGCAAGGCCGGTCAGAACGGTCTGGCCGCGGCCATGGATGATCGGCGCCTGCGGGCTCGGATTGGTGATGACCGACTTGACGTCCATCTCCCAGGTGAACCGCCGCGCCCTGCCGTCGGCGAGCAGGTCGGTGTATTTCGAGGTTTCCTCGCGCTGATGCCACGGTTCGTCGCCGACCTCGATGCGGCGCAGCCACTTGATCCACATATTGCCTTCCCAGCCGGGCACGACGAGGCGAAGCGGATAACCCTGTTCGGGTCGCAGCGCCTCGCCGTTCATCCTGAAGGCGACAAGGCAGTCGTCCAATCCCTTTTCGAGCGGGATCGAACGGCTCATGGCTGCGGCGTCGGCGCCTTCGGCAAGCAGCCACCTGGCCGAACTCCCGATGCCGGCCTCGTTTAAGAGGTCGGCCAGCCTGACGCCGGTATACATGACGTTGTGGATCATGCCGTGGGTGAACTGGCAGCCGTTGAGCTGCGCGCCGCGCCACTCCATGCCGGAGTTGGCGGCGCATTCGAGGAAGTGGATGCGGTTGTGGCGCGGAAAGCGCATCAGGTCGGCCATGGTGAAGACCAGCGGCGTGTCGACAAGGCCATTGATCATCAGCCGGTGCTCGGCCGGATCGATCTCGGCAATGCCGCCATGGTGGCGCTCGAAGCAGAGCCCGTTGGGGGTGATGATGCCGTCGAGCTCGTGCAGCGGCGTGAAGTTGACCGAGGATTTCGGATCGGCCGTCAACCAGGCGACGTTGCGGCGCACCACATGGGCCTCGAACTTCGACGGCGTTCCGTAGGGCCGCTCGTCGACGCCTTCACCGAGATGGCGGTTCCAGTCCTGTATCTCGGTGATGGCCGGATCGCCGCCGGCCCTGGCGCCTCTCGCGCCCATTCCCATCGTCGACGCCGCCACGCCCGCCGTCAGCGCCCCGGTCAGAAGGCGCCGGCGCGCAGGATCGACGGGTGCTTTTTGTTGGGCTCTTTCCTGGTCCGCCATGGTCTCCTCCACTGGCGATCATATTACATTCAAATATTTATATATATCAAGGCCGATTCCGACGCCGCCGCCGACCGACCGGACCGCGCTAGATGCCGTCGATCCTGACGCTCTGGCCGGGGATCATGTTCACGGTGCCGCGGGCCGAGATGTAGCTTTCCATCAGGTCGTAGACCGCCGGCCCCTCGGTGCCCTCGTTGACCGACGCCCAGCCGCCGACGACATAGCTGCGCGCAGGGTCGATCGGCTCACCGGTACGCAGCAGCACCATGTCGGAGATGCGGCCGCCGATATCGTTTCGCGGCGTACAGACGTAGGATATGCCGCCGACGCGCACCATGTCGCCGCCCTGCTGCAGGAACGGGTCCTTGTTGAACAGATTGTCGCAGACATCCTCCAGAATGTCCTTCAGCTGCCGGCCGGTGAACTCCAGGCGGTAGACCGCCGGATAGTTCATCGATGTCTGGGCGTAGAGATCGTCGATGGTGATGTCCTGGCCGGGCAGCAGCGTCGTGCCCCAGCGGAAGCCGGGCGACAGCGAAATCTCGGTGTCGCGCTCTTCCATGATGCCCTGGCAGATCAGGTCGTCCCAGGTGCCGTTGAAGTTGCCGCGCCGATAGAGCAAGCCGTCGGTGCTGCCGATCACCCTGTTGCACTCCGCCTCGTGGGGCGCACGCACGGCGTCGATCTTCGCCGCCATCTCGGCATCGGGCTCGATGACATCGGCGAAGACCGGTATCAGCCTGGAGGAGAAGTCCCTGACCTCGCCGCCGTCGATCTCAAGATCGACACGGCCGACGAACTTGCCGTGCGAACCCGACGCCAACAACAACGTCTTGCCGATGCGGACGGCCTCCGGCGTGGCGTCGTGGGTGTGGCCGGTGAGGATGACGTCGATGCCGCTGACCACCGAGGCGAGCTTGCGGTCGACGTCGAAACCGTTGTGGGACAAAAGCACGACCACCTCGGCGCCGCCGGCGCGCGCCTCATCGACATTGTTCTGCAGCACGTCGGGGCGGATCCCGAACGACCAGTTGGGGATCATCCAGCCCGGATTGGCGATTGGCGTATAGGGCATGGCCTGACCGATCACGGCGATCCTGCGGCCGCCCTTGTCGAACATCGCCGTGCTTTCGAAGACCGGCTCTTCCCACTCGCTGTCGACGATGTTGGAGGC
The DNA here is from genome assembly GCA_041397625.1 of Rhizobiaceae bacterium. GTDB lineage: Bacteria > Pseudomonadota > Alphaproteobacteria > Rhizobiales > Rhizobiaceae > JAWKWH01. Next base: position 640,125 of record JAWKWH010000001.1, on the reverse strand, counting down.
CAGGAACGGATAACCCATCTGCTCGGTGAGTTCGAGCAACCGCTCCTCGCCGAAGGTGAATTCCCAATGGCCGACCATCGCATCGGGCCTGAGCAGCTTCATGCAGTCGGCGACGTCCTGGCCGTTGGTCTTGAGTGAGGTATAGGAACCCTGCCAGGTGTCGCCGCCGTCGAGGAACAGTACATTGTCGTCGCCGCGTTCGGCCCGCACCGCCTTGGCGATGGTGGCGACGCGGTCGAGCCCGCCCATACGGCCGTAGCTCTTCGCCAGGTCGACATAGTCGAGCATGGTGTAGGCATAGGCGAGCGGCGATCCGGCGGGGATGCCGAAATGCTCCAGGAAGGCCTCGCCGACGAGGTGCGGCGGGATGCCTTCGAAGGCGCCGACGCCAATGTTGGTGTCCGGCGGGCGGAAAAAGACCGGCTTGAGCTGCGCGTGCACGTCGGTGAAGTGCAACAGCGTCACCTGCCCCTTCGCGTCGAACTTCAGCAGGTCGTCCTGGGTCAGCCGCTGCTGCGCAAGCGCGCGCGACAGGTTGCCGCCAAAGCCGGATGCCGCACCCGCCGCCAGTCCCGCTGCTGCGCCAAACTGAAGAAAATCGCGGCGTGAGAACATCGTCGTCAGCTCATTTTTCGCAAAGCCCGCCGGTATCGGGCGGAGACGCGTTCCCGCCCGCCGGACCGTTTCATTTCGTCAGGTCGGCGGCCGCCCGGCCGCCGGATCAGGCCTATTGGCGCACCGCCGGGGTCTCGACCGACAGGCCGCTGCCGCGCCAGGTCACATAGACCTCGAGCGCCATCAGCTCGTCGGAGAACGCTGCCGGAAACTCGGCGCGCGTGTCGCGGATGCAGCCGCGGAAACGATTGTGCAGCGACACGAGATCGGCCTGCTTCAGCCGGTAGGTTGGAAATCCGTTCACCTGGCCCTGGCTCAGATGGTCGGCGCGGATGAACTTGCCGCTGTTGAGCTCATGGCAGGATGCGCAAGAGAGGTTCAACTGGCCGAAGCGGGTGTAGTAGAGTTCCTTGCCCTTGTCCCACCAGCTCTGCATCTCGCCCTTGGAAAGATCGATCGCGACAGGCGTGCCGAGCGACTGGTGCTTGATGTAGGCCGTCAACGGCTTCTGGCCACCCTTGTCAAACTTGTAGGCCTCGGCGCCCATGCGCTCGGTACGGCACTTGTTGATCTGCAGCTCGATGTTGATCGGCCGCGCCGCATCCGGATCCCACTTGGGATAGTGCGCGCCGATGTCCTTCATGCTGTCGGCCGCCTCGCCATGGCAGCTTGCGCACGACTTGCCCTCGGTACCCTCCACCGTGTTCCAGATCGCCTCGCCTTCCTCGACGCGCAGCATGCCGGGATTCTGGAACGTGTCGGCTTCGAGCGCGCGGGTCTCGACCGTCCTGAAAAGCCAGCCCGAGAGCACCTCGTCGAACGGATGACCTTCCGGCGCCGGCGCCTTGGTGATCATCTCGATCTCGCCGTCGATCACCAGCTTCTCGTCGACCGGCTCGGCGCCGGCATAGCCGGCGAGGCCGGCAGCGAGAACCGCGCCGAAGGCGGACAGCATAAGTGCTTTTCTCACGTTCTCTCCTCCACAATATTGCGCGGCACCCGGCGAAACGCCGGTCCCGCGCTCAGCCGACCGTTATCTCGCTCTCGGTCGTGTAAACACTGCCCTCATCGTCAACCCAGGTGAACTTGAAGGTACCGCTCTGTTCTACCTTGGCGGTGAACTCCATATAGGGATTGGCGGAGATCGCGCCGTGCATGTCGGCCGAGAAAACCGGCTGGCCGTTGAACTCGGCGGTGAACTTGTTGATGATCATCCGCGGTATGAGGTTGCCGTCGCCGTCCTTGCGCTGACCGGACTCCATCTTGTGGTTGATCAACGTCTTGATGGTGATCACCTCGCCGGGCGCCGCCTTCTTGGGTACCTTGACCCTTGGTTTGGATGCCATTGCCGTTTTCTCCTGCCGATCAGCCGCCGCAGCCGCCGATGGTCACCTTGACCTGCTTCTTGTCCATATAGGTGGAACCGTCGGCCATCTTGGCGACCGCAACCACGTTCTGCGTCTTGGCAAGCCGCATGCGGGTATTTGCCTGCGCCGCGCCGCTGAGGGCGGTGAAATGGAATGTGACCACCTCGGGATTGGGATTGCCGTCGGCATAAAGCGTGATCGATTCCACCATGTCGCCCCCGGCCATGGCGCTCTCGACGCTGACCGACACCGGCACGGTGTTGCCGTTCTCGGCGATCTCCGGCGTCGCCAGCATCACCTTGCCCATTTCGGGCATGGAACCGCCGGCGATCTCCATCAGCTTCTTGTCGACGTCTTCGGCGCTGGCGAATGCCTGGCCGCCCGCAAGGCCGGTCAGAGCGAAAGCGGCCGCTCCCGCGCCAAGGGCAAGGGCATCGCGTCGGTTCATGTTCATGCGAATTCTCCTCGCTGCAAACCTGTTATTCGTCCTTCAGGGTCGTCAGATACGCCACCACGTCCTCGACCTGCTCGGCGGTGAGGATCGTCTTGCCGACGAGGTCCTCGCGAACGTTCTTGCCGACATCGAGACTGTAGAAGCCCGGCATGACGGTTTCCTCGCCAAAAACCTGCTTGGAGTTGACCACGATCGCACGGATTTCGCCTTCCTCCCAGCGGCTGCCCACGCCGTCGAGCGGCGGCCCGACCTCACCGTGGAAAAGCTCGTTTTCCTGGTCGGAGTTGGCATGACAGGCGAGGCAGTTGCCAAGTTTCCTGTTCTTGAAGACGCTTGCGCCTTCCTCGGCGTTGCCCGGGGCGCCGGTGAGCGATATCGCCACCGTGCCGTCCTCGAACTTGACCGCGTCGGGCGCGACCGGCTCGGCATGCAACGGCGATGCGACCGCCACTCCCGCAAATGCCGCAACGATCAGGTTGAACCGCGAAAGGCGCATCGAATTCTCCTCCATCCCTATCGGATTCCAGTCCGATTTTTGCGCAACGCTAACCGCGATTGGTGCCGCGATCAAGCAATAAATAGTATTATTTGAATGTGTCCATGTTTGTCGTCAGTCGGTATTGACCTCTCCCGCCTCCTGCCGCTCCCGGATGCGGCGAGCATGATACTGCTGAAAACCCTCGTCGGTTTCATATCCTTTTTCGCGCACCCATGTGAACATGTCGAGAAAGGTGCCCTTGTGGAAGGCGCCGGGCATGATCGCCACGGCGGCGTTCTTGGCGTTCTCGCCGCCGGACGCCGCTTCCGGCATGAACATCATCGTCGGGGTGAACAGGATGCCCCATTTGCGCGCCGCCGTCTTTTCGGTCAGCACCTCGCCGTCGCTGTCGACGACCTCCTCGTCGCCATAAAGATTGTACTGAACAACCATGTAGTTGGCCTTGATGTAGTCGCGGACCTGGGGATCGGTCAGCACGGTTTCATGCACCTCCTTGCAATAGATGCAGCCGCGCTGCTCGAACATCAGGACGAGGCGCTTGCCGCTTCCGGAAGCGGCCTCGATATCCTCGGCGATATCGCGGAAGGTGATGGAGAACCATTCCTGCTTGTGCAGGCCGTCGTCGCCGATCTCCACGGCCGAAGCGGGCAGGATCCACATCGCCGCAACGAGGGCGGCCAGTGCCATACGTCTCATCTCTTCCTCCTATCCGATTGTCTGGAATGCCGGAAACGCGTCGATCAACCACTGGGCAATGAGCGACATGGAACCGGTGATGAACAGAACGCCCGTGATGACCAGCAGGCCGCCCATCGCCTTCTCGATCGCTCCCATCCGCTTCTTGAGCCGGTTGGCCCAGCCAAGGAACCGGCTGGCGAAGGCGGCTGCCAGCAGGAACGGCACGCCGATGCCAAGCGAATAGACCGCCAGCAGCATCGCGCCGCGCAGTGCCGTATCCTCGGCGCCTGCGACGAACAGGATGGCGGCGAGGACCGGGCCGACGCAGGGCGTCCAGCCGAAGGCAAACGCAAGCCCCATCACATAGGCGCCGACATAGCCGGCAGGCCGGGTGCCGATGTCGATCCTCGCCTCCCGGTACAACAGCCCGATGCGGAACACGCCGAGAAAATGCAGGCCCATAGCGATGACGATGACGCCGGCGATGATCGACAGCGTGTCGAAATAGCGCGACACCGCCTGGCCGACGATGCTTGCCGTGGCGCCGAAGGCGACGAACACGGTGGTGAAGCCGAGCACGAAACAGAGCGAGGCGAGCACGATGCGCCGCGACGTGCCGGGCTCGATGTCATCGCCGGACAGTTCGGAAAAGCTGATGCCGGCGAGATAGGCGAGATAGGGCGGCACGATGGGCAGCACGCAGGGCGAGACGAAGGAAAGCAGTCCCGCCAGAAGTGCCGCACCGATGCCGATATCCAACATGAGACCGAAACCCGCCGCTTGAACCTGCCGTGGCTGTCCGTCAATTGCGGATGGACACAAACAGGTCGGCAGTTTAAAATATTCGGGAATTACTATATATAACTTTGGCGCGGCGGCAACGCGCTTTTCGCGGAGAGGCGAAATGGCAATCTGGAAACCGGTTCTTCTGGCAGTGCAGGCGAGCGTGCTCGCGGCCGGCCTGGCGGGACTTTTCCAATCGACCGCAAATGCCGCCGAACTGCTGATGCTCGAGCGCCGCGGCTGCGTCTGGTGCGATCGCTGGCACGCAGAAATCGGTCCGATCTACGCGAAGACCAGGGAGGGCGCGGTGGCGCCGTTGCGGCGCATCGATCTCGACGGGGAATGGCCCGATGACCTGGAGAACATCGTCCGGGAGCATGTCACGCCAACCTTCGTCCTGGTCCATGACGGCGAGGAAATCGACCGCCTGCGCGGCTATGCCGGCGACCAGTTCTTCTGGTTCCTGGTCGACGAGATGCTGCGAAAACTGCCCAACGGCTTGGACACTTCCGGCTGAACGGTTATGATCAAGCCAACTTTGGAAACACCGGTCTGACAAGATGGCGCTTCCCAAACTGAAACCCGACGCCTCTCCGCAGGAGTTGAAAGAACTGTTCGAACAGGCGCGCGCGGCAAGCGATCTGCTGAAGGCGCTGTCGCACGAGACGCGACTTCTGATCCTGTGCCTGCTGACCGAGGGCGAGAAATCCGTGTCGGAACTGGAAGCGATCATGTCCATGCCGCAGGCCGCGGTATCCCAGCAACTGGCGCGCCTGCGTTTCGACCGGCTGGTGGCGACACGCCGCGAAGGCCGGCAGATTTACTACAGCATCGCCAGCAAGGACATATCGGCCATTGTCGGCCAGCTCTACGACATGTTCTGCACGCCGGTGCGCGAGCCCAGGGTTCGCCGGTTGTAGTGGCAGGAAGGCTGCCCTGATACAATGAACATAGCGCCGGCGGCGTCCGGCGCCGAGGGAGGAGTGTCAGACACGCAATGGACCGTGTCTCGATAGCGTTGCCGTTATGCGGCCTCGTTGCCGGGCTGGTGCTCGGCTACGTGGCGCGGCGCAACTTCTTCTGCACTCTGTCGGCGCTGGAACAATACTGGTATGGCGGCAATTCCGACGGGGTGAGAACCTGGGTGCTGGCGGCAGTGGCCGCGGCAACGCTCACCCAGATCGCCGCGGCCGCGGGTTTCGTCGACCCGACGGCCAGCTTCTATCTCACGCCCTCCCTCGGCCTGCCCGCGGCCGTCATCGGCGGCCTTTCCTTCGGTTTCGGCATGGCGCTGATCGGCACCTGCGGCTACGGCGCGCTGGTGCGCCTCGGCGGCGGCAGCCTGAAGAGCCTGATGGCGGTGCTTATGCTCGGCCTCGTCGCCATGTCGACCCAGCGCGGCCTGCTGGCGCTCGGCCGCACCGAAATACTCGAGCCGCTGGAATTCGATCTTTCCTTTGCCGGCGACCAGTCGCTTCCTTCGCTGGTCAACGCGCTGACCGGACTTGACCTGACATTGGTGGTGACGGCGGCGGCGATCGGCCTGCCCGCGGCATGGGTCTTCATGGATGGCGGGTTTCGCTCCAACGCCAAGGCCATCGCCACCGGCGTCACGATCGGCGCGGTGATCGCATTCGGCTGGATCGTCACCTCGGCGCTGCGCGAACTGTCGTTCGACCCGGTGCAGGTCGAATCGGCAAGCTACGTCACACCGGTCTCCGACACGATCCTTCAGTTCGTCGCCTACACCGGCACGGCGCCCGATTACGGCGTCGGCCTCGTCGTCGGCACGCTTCTCGGCGCCTTCATTGCGGCGCAGCAGGCCGACGACATGCGCTGGGAGGCCTGCGACGACGCTGCCGAGCTCAGCCGCCACATCATCGGTGCGGCGATGATGGGTTTTGGCGGCGTGCTGGCGCTCGGCTGCACGATCGGTCAAGGCGTCAGCGCCGCCTCGCTGCTGGCGGTCTCGGCGCCAGTCACCATGCTGTCGATCGCCGTCGGCGCGCGCATGGGTCTTGCCTGGTTGCTGGAAGGGTCGGTGACGGCGCCGTTTCGCCGCTTTGCCGAATAGGGTTCCCGGTCAGCCGTCCCGGGCGAAGCGATAGGCCACGCCGTCACGCTCGACGCGCCCGCGCCCGCCATCCGGCAGATGGAACCCGACGATCTCCGCCCTGTCGCCGGCGAGCCGATCGAGCAGCGCGGGCCTGGTCTTCGCGGCGGTCTCCGGATCCTGGTCGTTGCCGTAATGCCAACCCGGTTTGGCGAATGACAGCGCATGGTTGGTGAGCGCGTCGCCGATCACCATCAGGTAGTCGCCGCCGCCATGGACGGCGAACGACATGTGGCCGGGCGTGTGGCCGAAGGTCGCGACCGCCTCGATGCCCGGCAGCACCTCGGTGCCGGCTTCGAACAGCTGCACGCGGTCCTCCATGACGGCCATGCGGTTCCGCGCGCCGACGGCGAAGGCCTGGCGGGCCTCGCCGACCTTGTCGAGAACGTCGGAGGCGTGCCAGAAATCCCATTCCGCCCGACCCATATGCAATCGCGCCTCGGGAAAGGCGATCTCGTCGAAATCGTCGATGATGCCCCAAAGATGATCCGGATGGGCGTGGGTGAAGACGACGTCGGTGATGGTTTCCGGCTCGATGCCGGCTTCCGCCAGCGTCTCGCCGAGCTTGCCGGCGCTCGGCATGAAATTCGGTCCGGCGCCGGCGTCGAACAGCACGGTGCGGTCGCCGTCCTCGACAAGGGTCAGGTTGCACTCCGGTTCGAACCGGTCGGTCGGAAGTCCGTGCTCGGCAAACAGCGCCTCGCGCTCGGCGGCCGGCATGTCCGGCAGGATGAAGGAGACCGGCAGGACGAGATTGCCGTCGCTGACGGTCCTGACGGTCTTGTCGCCGAGCGCCTGCGCCCGTACACGACCGGCCGCCGGCACCAGCAATGCCGCGCCCATGATTGCCATAAACTGCCTGCGGTCCGATGCCATCGCCGTCCTCCCGTTGCGGCTCGGCGATGGTCAACCCATTGGCCCAGCGCAGAACCGCGCTAAACATTCAAACTTTTATATGTTTGGATCGGCCGGCCGGCAAGCCGCAATCGCCACGGAGAAATTCAGACATAGCGGTTGACGATGTTTTCCAGCAGTTCCTGGCGGCCGGAGCGCGGCTGCGGGTTCACGTCCGCCGCCTCGACATGGGCGGCGATCTCGTCGAGCGCCATATCCCCGTCGAGCATCTTCTTCGCACCGGGAGATCCCCAGCCGGCGTAGCGTCCGTCAACGAAGGTCGTGAGCACACCGTCCTCGAGCATGCGGGCGGCGGCCTTCAGGCCGCGGGCGCAGGTGTCCATGCCGCCGATATGGGCGATCAGCAGATCGTCGGGCTCCAGCGACTGGCGCCGGAGCTTGGCGTCAAAATTGGTGCCGCCGGAGGTGAAGCCGCCGCCCGCCAGGATGTGGTAGTAGGCGAGCGCGACCTCGGCCGCATTGTTGGGGAACTGGTCGGTATCCCAGCCCGACTGGTAGTCGTTGCGGTTCATGTCGATGGAACCGAAAATGCCGAGTGCACGGGCGAGCGCGATCTCGTGCTCGAAGGAATGGCCGGCCAGGATGGCGTGGCCCTGCTCGATATTGACCTTGATTTCGCCTTCCAGACCATGGCGCTTCAGGAAGCCGTAGACGGTAGCGACGTCGTAATCGTACTGGTGCTTGGTCGGCTCCTGCGGTTTCGGCTCGATCAGGATCGTGCCGTCGAAGCCGATCTTGTGCTTGTAGTCGACGACGAGGTTCATGAAACGGCCGAGCTGCCGGTCCTCGCGCGCCAAATCGGTGTTGAGCAGCGTCTCGTAGCCCTCGCGCCCGCCCCACAGCACGTAGTTCTGGCCACCGAGGCGGTGGGTGGCATCCATGCAGGTCTTCACCGTGGCAGCGGCAAAGGCAAACACGTCCGGGTCCGGATTGGAGGCGGCGCCGGCCATGTAGCGGCGATGGCCGAACAGGTTGGCGGTGCCCCACAGCAGCTTCGTGCCGGTCGCCGCCTGCTTGTCGGCAAGGTAGTCGACGATGGCGTTCAGATTGGCGGTGTTTTCGGCGAAGTCCGCGCCCTCGGGCCTGACGTCTGCGTCGTGGAAGCAGTAGAACGGCACGCCGAGCAGCGAGAACATCTCGAAGGCGATATCGGCCTTCAGCCGCGCCGCCTTGATCGTGTCGCCCATGCGGTCGGCAAACCAGGGACGGTCGAAGGTCTGGCCGCCGAACGGATCGCCGCCCGGCCAGGCAAATGAATGCCAGTAGGCCACGGCAAAGCGCAGATGATCCTCCATGCGCCTGCCCATGACCATCTCGTCGGGATCATAGAAACGGAAGGCGAGCGGATTGGCGCTGTCCGGTCCCTCGAAGGGGATCTTGCCGATATCGCCGAAGAAGCCGGTGCTCATGTGGTTGCCCCCTTGATGGCGGGATAGAGCGCGCGGTAGCGCGCATAGGCGTCGTCATAGGCCCGCCGCAGTTCGGCCTCGGGCTCGATCGTTCGAGAAATGGCCGGCGGCGTGCACACCGCGCGCGGATCGGCGCCCTCGGCGGCGATCAACCCCAGCCGGGCCGCACCGAAGGCGGCGCCGAAATCGCCCTCGCCGGGGATATCGACCGGAATACCGAGGATGGTGGCAATGAGCTTCAGCCAGTAGCGCGAGCGCGACCCGCCGCCGACGGCGGTGACGCGGTCGAGCGTCGTGCCGGCCTGGCCGAGCGCGAAGAGACTGTCGGCGAGTGCGAAGGCCACGCCTTCGAGCACGGCACGGGTCAGCGCCGCCCGGTCTGTGGCGTGTTCCAGCCCGGCGAAGGCGCCGCGGATGGCGGCATCGTTGTGCGGCGTGCGCTCGCCCGAAAGATAGGGCAGGAAGGTCACCGAACCGGGTCCGCGCAGCGTGTCGCCCAGTTCGGCGGTCAATTCGTCGGCCGACGCGCCGACGATGCCGGCATACCAGTTGAGCGCGTCGCTCGCCGACAGGATCACGCCCATCTGGTGCCAGGTGTCCGGCAGCGCATGGCAGAATGTGTGCACCGCGCTTGCCGGATTGGGCAGATAGGCGTCGTTGGCGGCGAAAAGCACCCCGGACGTGCCGATGGAGACGAAGGCCTGGCCTTCGCCGATCGTGCCCATGCCGATCGCGGAAGCCGCATTGTCGCCGGCGCCACCGGCGACGATCACATCTGGGGCCATGCCGAATTGCGCGGCAAGCTCGCGGCGCACATGCCCGCCGGCCTCGCTGCCCTCGACCAGGCGCGGCATTTGCCGGCGCGACAGGCCGCATTCGGCCAGCAGTTCGTCCGACCAGTCGCGCCTTGCGGTATCGAACCAGGCGGTGCCGGTGGCGTCCGACATGTCGGAGATGAACTCGCCCGTCAACCAGTGGCGGATATAGTCCTTGGGCAGCACCACCGTGGCTATCTCGGCGAAGATGTCCGGTTCGTTGCGCCGCACCCATTCCACCTTCGGCGCGGTGAAGCCTGGAAAGACGATGTTGCCGGTGATCGCGCGGAAGCGCGGATCGGCGTCCATGCCGGCCGCCTCGACGTGGCTGCGGGTGTCGTTCCACAGCATGCAGGGACGCAGCAGTGCGCATTCGTCGTCGAGCAGCGTCGCACCGTGCATCTGGCCCGACAGACCGATGCCGCGCACCGCCGCGAGGCCGTCGCCGCGGGGACCGGCCAGCGTGGCGAGAACCTCGCGGACAGCACGCACCCATTCGGCCGGATCCTGTTCCGACCAGCCTTGGTGCGGCCGCGACACCTCCAGAGCCTCGGTCGCCGACGCGGCGACCTTCTGGTCCGCGTCGATGAGCAGCCCCTTGACGCCGGAGGTGCCGAGGTCGAGGCCGATATACATGGGTCCGTCAGCCCGCGACCGCGCCGGGACCCGCAACGGCTCCGGGCGGGCATTTGCCGGCGATGATCATGCCGAGAACCTCATCCTTGGTGACGTCCTCGATCTTCGCGGTGCCGACGACCTGGCCGTTCTTCATCACGCAGATGCGGTCGCACAGATCGAACACGTTGTGGATGTCGTGCTCGATCAGGAAGATACCGATGCCATCGTCCTTCAACTGCTTGATCAATTCGCCGACCTGCGCGGTTTCCTGCGGTCCGAGTGCGGCGGTCGGCTCGTCCATGATCAGGATGCGGGCGTTGAACAGGATGGCGCGCGCGATCGCGACCGACTGGCGCTGGCCGCCGGACAGCGATTTCACCGGTTCCTTGAAGCGCTGGAAATTCGGATTGAGCCGTCCCATCACCTTGCGCGCCTCGGCCTCCATGGCCACGTCGTCGAGCGTGCCCCAGCGGGTGCGCAGCTCGCGGCCGAGATAGAGATTGGCCGCCGCGTCGACATTGTCGGCGAGCGCCAGCGTCTGGTAGATCGTCTCGATGCCGTAGGCCTTGGCGTCGCGCGGATTGTGGATTTCCACCACGTCGCCGTTGATCTGGATGGTACCGGTGTCGCGCCGGTAGGCGCCCGACAAGATCTTGATCAGCGTCGACTTGCCGGCGCCGTTGTGGCCGAGCAGGCCGACCACCTCTCCGGGGAAGAGATCGACCGAGGCATGGTCGACCGCCTTGATGCCGCCGAACGCGATCGACATGTCGGAGAGCTCGACCAGCGGGGTGGCGCCGGTTTCGCGAAGCGCGGCTGCGGTTTGTGCCTGTGCCATGATTGCCTCCCTTACCTGGCGCGCTTGCGGTAGACGGTGTCGATATAGACCGCGATCACCAGCACCGAACCGACGACGAGTTGCTGCACCGCCGCGTCGAAGCCGATCAGCACCATGCCGGTCTGCAGCGACTGCATGACCAGCGCGCCGAGGATCGCGCCGTAAATCGTGCCGATGCCGCCGGACAGCGACGTGCCGCCGATCACCGCCGATGCGATGACATAGAGCTCGTCCAGCGTGCCGAGCGAGTTGGTCGCCGAATTCAGCCGCGCCGAGGCGACGGCCGCCGACAGGCCGCAGAGCGCGCCCATCAGGATGAAGATCTTCATCGTCACCCAGCGCGTGTTGATTCCGGCGAGTTCGGCCGCTTCCGGATTGCCGCCGATGGCGAAGACGTAGCGGCCGAACCGGGTGCGGGTGGTCAGGAAGGTCATGAAGATGCCGACCGCGATCAGGATCAGGACCGGGATGGCGAAGCCGTGCGAGATGAACAGGCCGCCGTCGGGTATGTCGATATTGTTCTCCTCGGCGAAGCGGCGCACGATGCCGCTCGGCCAGGGATAGGCGTTGACCAACACGACGAAGCCGAGGATCAGCGCCGAGCCGACAACGCCCAGCAGAACCTCGGCCCAGACCGGCCTGAGCGGGAACCGGAAACGCTTGCGCTGTGCCCGGCCGGAGACCAGAAGCAGCACGACGCCGGCGCAGGCGATGAGGCCGATGATCCAGCTTGCCACCGCACCGACCGAGCCGAAGGGGCCGCCGCCGATCAGGGCGAAATTGGCGTCGACCGGCGAGATCGTCTCGCCGCGCGCAAGCAGGAAGGCGGCGCCGCGCCAGACCAGAAGCCCGCCGAGCGTGACGATGAAGGCGGGAATGCTCAGATAGGCGATCAACCAGCCGTGCAGCGCGCCGATGAGCGCACCGGTACCGATGCCGATGGCGACGGCGATGATCCAGATGGCTGGATGACCGAGCCCCATGATCGGCGGCAGGATCCAGACCTGCGTGATGGCCATGACCATGGCCGAGAATCCGAGGATCGAACCGACCGAAAGATCGATATTGCGGGTGACGATCACCAGCACCATCCCGGTCGCCATGATCCCGATCGACGCGGTCTGCACCGACAGGTTCCACAGGTTGCGCGGCGTCAGAAAGGCGCCGAAACCGTTGACGAAATGACCGTAGAGGTGAAAACCGATCCAGATCAGTACCAGGGCGCCGACCATGCCGAGAAGGCGCGAATCGATCTCGGTGGCGCGCAGGAAACGCGTGAACGCGCCGTCATCGTGGTGCCGCGCCTGATTTGCAAGCGTGTCGGTATTTGCCATGGACGCCTCCCCCGGCTCATGGTTTTCGCGCTGGCGGACACGGCCGGAGCCGCTCCGACGCCCGCACGGTCTTTTTCCCGATCTTATGAAAATCGCGCCGGTTCGTCATCAGCGAACCGGCGCGGTTCAGATCATCTCAGGTCCGGTAAGACAGTGGCGGCGCTTACTCGCAGCCCTTCACGCCGTCCATGGCGCCTTCGCAGGCCTTGTCCTTGGCGATATGCCCGGCGTCGATCGCGACATTGACGTTGTCCTTGGTGATCGGCGTCGGCTCAAGGAGGATGGCGTTCATCTCGACGCCCTTGGCGCCGCCCGACCACTTGACCGCATTCGGGATCGCATCCATCGCCGCGCCGCCGGCCAGCGCGGCGGCGATGTCGCCGGCAGCCTTTCCGAGCTGGCGGCTGTCCTTCCACACCGACACGACCTGCGTGCCGCGCGCAACGCGGTTGATGGCGGCATGATCGCCATCCTGGCCACCGACCGGAACCGAGCCGGCCATGCCCTGGGCGGTAAGTGCCGCGATCACGCCGCCGGCCATGCCGTCGTTTTCGGCCAGCACCGCGTCGATCTTGTTGTCCTGCGAGGTCAGGCACTGCTCCATGTTCTTCTGGGCGTTGTCCGGCTTCCAACCGTCGGTGAAGGTTTCGCAGGCAATATTGATCGTGCCGGCCGACACCTTGTCGCCGATCACTTCCATCATGCCTTCCAGCAGGAAGGTGGCGTTCGGATCGCCCTTGTCGCCCTTGATGATGGCGAAGTTGCCCTCGCCCTTCGCCGCGGTCACCTGCTCGGCGATGATGCGGCCGACACCCTTGTTGTCGAAGGTCAGGTAGAAGGCGCGGGCGTCCTCGATCAGACGGTCATAACCGAGCACCGGAATGCCTTCCGCGTCGGCCTTGTCGACGGCCGGGCCAATCGCGTCCTTGTCCATCGCCAGGATCACCAGGGCGTTGGCGCCCTGCGCGATCAGCGATTCCACATCGGTCAGCTGCTTGGCCGCCGAACCCTGCGCATCGGCGGAGATGTATCTGTCGCCGTTGGCCTCGATGGCGGCTTTCATCGCCGCCTCGTCGGTCTTCCAGCGCTCTTCCTGGAAGTTGGACCACGACACGCCGATGATCTTGTCGGCTGCGTAAGCGCCACCGGTGGCGACCATGGCGAATGCGGCGCCGGCCAGCAAAGTGCCGATCATGTGTTTCATCGTATTTCCTCCCTGGGCTTGCATGAGAATGCCCTCGATCGTCTTTCACTCCCACAAGGCGATCGGGAAAGCTCTTTAATTCGAGCCTCGAAAAAAATGCTGACTCAATCCGGAAGATATGTCAAGATTGAATCAGCGGCATCGTCCGATTGGCTGAAATCGGGCCCGAAGCCGCCAGGCAGGAGGACCGGCGCCGCATGACGACAATTGCGCGGTCGGATGATCTGAGAATCCGCAACCGTCACCGGGTGATGACGGCGATCCGCCGCGCCGGCAGCCTCTCGCGCATCGACATCGCCCGGAGCACCGGCCTGAGCGCCGCGACGGTGACCGCGATCGCCGCCGAGCTTGTCGAGCTCGGCGTGCTGATCCGCAAGGATGGCGACGAAAGCCGGCGCTTCGGCCGGGGGCGACCCAAGGTCGCGCTGTCGATCAATCCGGCCATGGCTGTCGTGGTGTCGACCGTGTTCAAGATGAACACCTTGTCGAGCCGGGTGTTCGACTATGCAGGCCAGACGGTTTCCGAACATCAACTGGTGACCGACACGTCGTCGCTCGGCGTGGCCGACATCCGCGCGCTGCTCGCCGACAGCATCAGGCAGGCGCTCGCCAGGTCGGGCACCGAGGCGCGTCTCAAGCGGATCGTCGTCGGCGTGCAGGGCACGACCGACATCGACGGGCAAACCATGCTGTGGTCGCCGATCACCGAGCATCGCGACCTGCCGATAGCCGCCTGGCTCAGCGCGGATCTCGACGTACCGGTGCAAGTGTGGAACGATTGCAATATGATCGCCCAGTCACTGCACTGGCAGGAGCCGGAAGAATTCGATTCCGATTTCGCAGCGGTGCTGCTGTCCTACGGCGTCGGCATGGGACTGTTCCAGAACGGCGAACCGATGAACGGCTCGCACAGCTCGGGCATGGAATTCGGGCACATGACCTACATTCCGCACGGCGCGCCCTGCCGCTGCGGCAATCGCGGTTGCATCGAGGCCTATGCCGGTGACTATGCCATCCGCGATCGCGCCGGCGGCGCGACGGCAGACGGCGGCCAGGGCGGCATAGATGCGATCCTCGAGGCGGCGCGTGCCGGCGATAAGAACGCCGAAAAGGCGATAACCGAGGCCGGCGCGGCGCTCGGCACCGGACTTGCCAACCTGTTCGCGCTCACCGATCCGCTGCCGGTGGCGCTGGTCGGCTCCGGCGCGCGCGCCTTCGAGCTTCTGGAGCAGGCGATGCGCGAGGCGCTTCGAAACAGCATGACGGGCGAACCAGGTGCGGCGGTGAAGATTACCTGCTATCCCGACGAGATGCCGATCGTCCACAATGGCTGCGCCATCAACGCGCTGGAGGTGGTCGACCGCCAATCCGTCTCATTTGCACCGGGAAGGGAAGCCGATGCGCTCGTGTAAGGTCCATCATCTGCTGTCTGCAATCGCCGCGCTTGCCTGCGCGGTTCCGGCGGTTCCGTCGGCCGCCGGCGAGCCGTGGACCGAGCGCGAGGTGGCCGAGCATGTCGACCAGGCCCGCTACACAGGCGTGCTCGAGCGCGCGCTGCTCGATGAACTGGTGGCGCGCGGCGAACAGCTCTTTACCGCCAAGTTCACGCTCGGCGACGGCGCCGGCCGGCCGGAGGCAACGCTTGCCATCCTGCCGACCAAGCGCAAGCGCACGGCGACGAAACGGTTCCAGCGCATTGCCGGGCTCGACGCCAATGCCTGTTCGAGCTGCCACAATGATCCGGTTCCCGGCGGTGCGGGCGACTTTCCCGTCAACGTGTTCGTGTCGGAGGGATTCACCTTCGAGGACCTGGATTCGACGGACCAGCAATTTTCCAATGAGCGCAACACCAATCACCTGATGGGGTCCGGGCTGGTCGAGCTGCTCGCGCGCGAGATGACCGCCGAACTGCAGACGCAGCGCCGGCAGGCGATCGAGAAGGCGCGCGCCAGCGGCGAGACGGTGGAGGTCGCGCTGACCACCAAGGGCGTCGATTTCGGCCGGTTGACTGCCCATGCCGACGGCACCGTCGGTCTCGACGGCGTCGACGGCGTCGATGCCGACCTGGTGATCCGCCCGTTTAGCCAGAAAGGCGTGATGACCTCGCTCAGACAGTTCACCATCAATGCGCTCAACCAGCATCACGGCATGGAGGCCAGCGAGCGCTTCGGCCCGCGCTGGACCGACGAGGCCGATTTCGACGGCGATGGCGTGACGCAGGAGATTACGGCGGGCGACGTGTCGGCGATGGTCGCCTGGCAGGCAAGCCGGCCACCGCCGCTGCAACAGGTACCGGACGATGCCGGATGGCGGCAGGCAGCGGCTCGAGGCGACACGCTGTTCGACAGCTATGGCTGCGCCTCGTGCCACATGCGGGCATTGCCGCTCGAAAGCCTGCGCTTCACCGATCCCGGCCCGTACGACACGGCCGGCACGCTGAGCACCGCCGAGGTGGATGATGCGGCGGTCTACGACCTGGCGCTGCTCGACTGGCATGGCGGGCTCAAACGCAATGATGACGGTGCCTGGCTGGTGCCGCTGTTCGGCGACCTGAAGCGCCACAAGATGGTCGACCTGCAGGTCTCGGCGCTCGGCAACGAGTTGCTGTCGCAACGTTTCGTCGAGCGCGACGTGTTCCAGACGGCGGAGCTGTGGGGCATCGGATCGACCGCGCCATACGGCCATCGCGGCGACATGACGACGCTCGACGAGGTGATCCGCGCCCATGGCGGCGACGCGCGCCAGGCCCGCGACCGCTACGTGGATGCCGCCGACGCCGACCGCAGCGCGCTCATCGCCTTCCTCAAGACGCTGGTGATCGAACAATGACACGATTTTGGCATCCATTGGCATATGCACTCGCGCTGGCGGTTCTCGTCGCCATGCCCACAACAGCATCGGCCAATGACGAAAAGCCGCCGCTCGACGTGCCGGTGATGGTCGAACAGGCCGGTGCCGCCGGTATCAACCACCAATATGTCGGCCCGTGGGAATTCTTCGTCGGCGGCGGTGCGGCCGCCTTCGATTGCAACGGCGACAGTTTCGCCGATCTGGCGATCGCCGGCGGCACCGGACCGGCAAAACTTTACGTCAACCGCAGCAGCACCGGCGGCGCACTGAAATTCGAGGAGCGCCCCGGCGCGATCCCGGCGGCCGCCGAGAAGAACGTAACCGGCTTCTACCCCATCGACATAGACGACGACGGCATCAAGGATCTGGTGGCGCTGCGCGTCGGCGAGAACCAGATTTTGAAGGGCGGGCCGGATTGCAGCTTCAAACCGGGCAACCAGCAATTCGCCTTCGACGGCGGCCGGGCCTGGACGACGGCGTTCTCGGCTATCTTCGAGGAGGACCAGCGCTTTCCGACACTCGCCTTCGGCAATTATGTCGACCGCTCGGCGCCGGGCACGCCATGGGGCACTTGCCACGACAACGTGCTGGCAAGGCCGCGCGAAGGCGAGGCGCCCGACTATTCCGACGCGCAGGCGCTGTCGCCCGGCTATTGCGCGCTGTCCATGCTGTTTACCGACTGGAACCGGTCGGGAACCCCGTCGCTGAGGATCACCAACGACCGGCAATACTATCGCGGCGGCGAAGAACAGTTGTGGCGCATCGAGCCCGGTCGGCCGGCGCGGCCCTACCGCACGGCCGACGGCTGGAAGCACCTGGCGATATGGGGCATGGGCATCGCCGAGGCCGATCTCGATGCCGACGGCTTTCCCGAATATGCGCTGACTTCGATGGGCGACACCAAGCTGCAGAAGCTCGACGATGACGGCGAGATCGGCCGGCCGGCCTATTCCGACATCGCGTACGAGAAGGGCGCGACGGCGCACCGACCCTATGCCGGCGGCGACCTGAAACCATCGACCGGCTGGCACACGGAGTTCGCCGATTTCAACAATGACGGCCGGCTTGACCTGTTCATCGCCAAAGGCAACGTGGAACGCATGCCCGATTTTGCCGCCTTTGATCCCGACAATCTGATGCTCGGCCGCGCCGACGGCACGTTCACCGAGACGGGCGAAATGGCGGGCATCGCGCTTCAGCGGCGCGGGCGCGGCGCGGTGATCGAGGATTTCAATCTCGACGGCATGCTCGACCTGCTTGTGGTCAATCGCGCCGAGCCGGTCAGCCTTTTCCGCAATACCGGTGCGCGCTTCGGTGCGCGGACGCGGCGCATGGGCAACTGGCTGGCGATCAGGCTCAGCCAGGACGGGGGAAACCGCGACGCCATCGGCGCGACGATCTCGGTCAAATCGGGCAACGAGACCCGCGCCCGCACTATCCAGGTGGGCGGCGGCCATGCCTCCGGTCACCTCGGCTTCGTCCATATCGGTCTCGGCACGGCGGAACGCGCGCAAATCCGCATCCGCTGGCCGTCGGGCGACTGGAGCGCCGGACACCGGGTCTTCGCCAACAATTTCATCGTGATCGACCGCGACGCATCGGCGGTGCGCTACTGGTATCCGCCTACCGAACAATAAGGCGCAACCGGCGCGGTTGCCGTCAGTCCTCGGGTTCGGCGACGAAGAGCAGCGGATATCCGGCGCCGCGGCCAAGATCGGTCGCCTCGCCGGCCTTGGTTTCAGCCGCGTCCTTGGTCAGCACCACGACGACGCAGCTTCCCATCCGGTGCGCGGTGAGCATGACGTGCTCGGCCTGTTCGGCGGTCATGCGGAACACGGCCTTGAGCACGCGAACCACGAATTCGCGCGGCGTGAAGTCGTCGTTGATCAACAACACCTTGTAGAGACGGGGCTTTTCCGTTTTTACACGGGTTTTCGGTCGCCGAAGAACCTCAACGTCTTTCATCTTCTCGTCCGTGCCGGATACGCCTTATCCTACCACCGATCGGCAGCGGCGTCAGCGGCCGGACCGGCCGCTGGCGGTCGCGCCCAGATGATCGGCCACATCCTGGAACACCGAGACGAACATGTCCTCGGTCAGCCGGCCGGTATTGGTGTTGTAGCGCGAGCAGTGGTAGCTGGAAAACAGCGTCACCGGTCCGGCGCGCTGCCGCCGTCCGTGGCCGAAGGGATGGTCCTTCACCTTCAGTCCGAGCGCCCTTACCGTCGACTGGTGGGCGATTGTGCCGAGCGTCAGTACGGCTTCAAGATTGGCGAAACGATCCATGGTGGCGGCCAGGAACCGGCGGCAGGTGTTGATCTCCGCGCCGACCGGCCGGTTTTCCGGCGGCACGCAGCGCACCGCGTTGGTGATCGCCGTGCCGACCAGTTCGACGCCGTCGTCGGGCCGCGCGTCGAAGGTTCCGCGCGACAAGCCGAAGCGCGCCAGCGTGGCATAGAGCAGGTCGCCGGCATAATCGCCGGTAAACGGCCGGCCGCTGCGGTTGGCGCCCCTCAGCCCCGGCGCCAGGCCGACGATGAGCAGGCGCACCGTATCGTCGCCGTCGACCGGTGCGAATGTCGGCACCGGTGCGTTGAACCAGCCGGGTTCGCGGACGCGCCAGCCGGCGATGAATTGGTGCAGCCGCGGACAAAGCGTGCAATCGCGGTGCGGATCGGCCAGGATTTCGTGCGCGGCCGCCATGCGATCAGTAGTTCTCGTCGTCCTCGAACTCTTCCTCTTCCTCCCGCTCGCGGCGCGGCGGACGTTCGGAGGGGTCGCGGCCGATCTCGCCCTTCAGCGTCGACAGGTCGATGAAATGGTCGGCCTGGCGGCGCAGGTCGTCGGAGATCATCGGCGGCTGCGACTGCATGGTCGACACCACCGAGACCTTGCGGCCCTTGCGCTGCAGCGCCTCGACCAGCGAGCGGAAATCGCCGTCGCCGGAAAAGATCACGTAGTGGTCGACCACGTCGGCCAGTTCCATGGCGTCGATGGTCAGTTCGATGTCCATGTTGCCCTTGATCTTGCGCCGGCCGCTGGCATCGGTGAACTCCTTGGCCGGCTTGGTGACGACCTTGTAGCCGTTGTAGTCGAGCCAGTCGATCAGCGGCCGGATCGAGGAGTATTCCTGGTCCTCGACGAGCGCGGTGTAGTAGTAGGCGCGCAGCAGATAGCCGCGGCCCTGGAAGCTTTTCAGCAGCTTGCGGTAATCGATATCGAAATTCAGCGATTTGGATGCGGCGTAGAGATTGGCGCCGTCTATAAACAGGGCGATCTTTTCTCGCGGATCAAACATCGGGCAATGTCCTCATCTGCAATGGTTCGGCTCAAAATCTGCGATACCCTTGAAACAGGCGCGACATGATGTGTCACGGGTATCCAATCAAAGAAATAAAGATATGAGCGGCATTTTCCAAGCCGCAAACGGCAGATTCGGCCTTCACAATCGCTTGTGGCGCGCGCCTGCGCGAGACCGGCTTGAATTGTAGCGGCGATCGCGGTATGGACGCGCTCGATTTCCTGAACAGACTGGCAAGAAAGGGGCACAGCCATGGCCCGCGTCACTGTCGAAGACTGCATCGACAAAGTCGACAACCGATTTGACCTGGTTCTGCTGGCCGGCCATCGCGCCCGCCAGATCTCGCAGGGCGCCGACATCACCGTCGATCGCGACAACGACAAGAACCCGGTGGTCGCGCTGCGCGAGATCGCCGACGAAACGCTGTCGCCCGGCGACCTGAAGGAAGACCTGATCCACTCGTTGCAGCGCCATGTCGAGGTCGACGAGCCGGAGGCCGAGGAACTGATCGAGGCGGCAAGCGACCTGCCGGTCGAGGAAGCCGCCGACGCGCCGGAAACCGTATCCTTCGACCGCATGTCGGAAGAAGAGCTGCTCGCCGGCATCGAGGGCCTGGTTCCACCGGAAAAGAGCGACGATTTTTAGGCGGCGGGATCGCTTCTCAACCGACCGATTCGTGCTATTTGAACCGGCGTGCCGCATCTGATCGTGCGGCACGCCTTTTCTTTTGCGTGAAGGTGTCCGGCCCATGATGCGTCAGTACGAGCTTGTCGAGCGTGTCCAGCGCTACAAGCCGGACGTCAACGAGGCGCTGCTCAACAAAGCCTATGTCTACGCCATGCAGAAGCACGGCGACCAGACGCGCGCATCGGGCGATCCCTATTTTTCCCATCCGCTGGAAGTGGCCGCGATCCTCACCGACATGCATCTGGACGAGGCAACGATCGCGATCGCCCTGTTGCACGACACGATCGAGGACACCGACGCGACGCGCGCCGAGATCGACGAGATGTTCGGCGCCGAGATCGGCGAGCTCGTCGACGGTCTGACAAAGCTCAAGAAGCTCGACCTCGTCTCCAAGAAAGCGGAACAGGCGGAAAACCTGCGCAAGCTGCTGCTGGCGATCTCGCAGGACGTGAGGGTGCTGCTGGTCAAGCTCGCCGACCGGCTGCACAACATGCGCACGCTCGACCATGTGCCGCCGGCCAAGCGGCAGCGCATCGCCGAGGAGACGATGGAAATCTATGCGCCGCTGGCCGGTCGAATGGGCATGCAGGACATGCGCGAGGAGCTTGAAAAGCTTGCCTTCATGCACATCAACCCGGAGGCATATCGTGCCGTCACCGAGCGGCTCGACGAGGTTCTTGAGAGCAATCGCGGCGTCATCGGCGAGATCGAGACGGCGCTGAAGAACCTGCTGAAGAAACACGAGATCAAGGCCACCGTCACCAGCCGGCAGAAGAAGCCGTTTTCGGTCTTCCGCAAGATGGAGGCCAAGACGCTGTCCTTCGAGCAGCTTTCCGACATTTTCGGCTTCCGCATCATCGTCGACACCGTCGAGGACTGCTACCGGGCGCTTTACGCCGTTCACACCACCTGGTCGATGGTGCCGGGCCGGTTCAAGGACTACATCTCGACGCCGAAACAGAATGATTACCGCTCGATCCACACCACCATCGTCGGTCCGTCGCGCCAGCGCATCGAATTGCAGCTTCGCACCCGCGAGATGCACCAGGTGGCCGAGTACGGCGTGGCCGCCCATTCGATCTACAAGGATTTCAACGGCTCGACCAAGGCGACCAGCCATGCGGTTTCCAAGGACACGAATGCCTATGCCTGGCTCCGCCAGACCATCGAGGCGCTGTCGGAAGGCGACAATCCGGAGGAGTTCCTCGAAAATACCAAGCTGGAACTGTTCCAGGACCAGGTGTTCTGCTTCACGCCGAAGGGTCGGCTGATCGCGCTGCCGCGCGGCGCCACGCCGATCGATTTCGCCTATGCCGTCCATACCGACGTCGGCGACAGCTGCGTCGGCGCCAAGGTCAACGGCCGCGTCATGCCGCTGGTTTCCGAACTGAAGAACGGCGACGAGGTGGAAATCGTCCGTTCGGCCAACCAGGTTCCGCCGGCGGCATGGGAATCGGTGGTGGTGACGGGCAAGGCGCGCTCGGCAATCCGCCGGGCATCCCGGGCGGCGATCCGCAGGCAATATTCCGGCCTCGGGACGCGCATCCTCGAACGGGCCTTCGAGCGCGCCGGCCACCCGTTCAAGCCGGAATTGATCAAGCCCGTGCTGCACCGCCTGGCGCGCAAGGATGTCGACGACGTGTTGGCCGCCGTCGGCCGGGGCGAACTGACCTCGCCCGATGTGCTCAAGGCCCTTTATCCCGACCACAAGGATGAACGCAGCAGCTATCCGCCCAAGCCAAGGGAGGAAGGCTGGTTCAACCTGCGCAACGCCGCCGGCATGCTGTTCCAGATCCCCGGCCGGCGGTCGCGGCGCACCCGCGCCTCCAAGGGCGACAACGGCAAGGACGGCGCGGTGCCGATCCGTGGCATCAGCGGCGACCTGCCGGTACGCTTCGCGGCCGAGGGCGCGGTTCCGGGCGACCGCATCGTCGGCATCATGCAGCCGGGCGCCGGCATCACCATCTACCCGATCCAATCGCCGGCGCTGACCGCCTTCGACGACCAGCCGGAGCGCTGGATCGACGTGCGCTGGGACATCGACGAGGAAAACCGCGAGCGCTTTCCGGCGCGCATCTCGGTCATCGCGATCAACGAACCGGGCTCGCTCGCCAATATCGCGCAGACCGTCGCGGCCAACGACGCCAACATCCACATGCTGTCGATGATCAACACCGCACCCGACTTCACCGAGATGCTGATCGACCTGGAAGTCTGGGACCTGAAACACCTCAACCGGCTGATTTCGCAGCTTCGCGAAGACGGCAGCGTCTCCGAGGTCAAGCGCGCCAACGGCTGAAGGAAACGGCGGCGGCGCCCGACGCGCGACGACGCGCCGCCTCCGGAACCGGCCGCATACCGCCATATGCGCCTGGCTACGGCAATATCCGGCCGCGCGCCGCAATGGCGACAAATTTGTCGTGCGACTGGCAGGCCGGACCGCAATGCGCGTGGTGGCCACGCCGGACTTGCGGTCAGCCAATCTTGGCGCATAAACAATATGCTTGGCGCACCGCGCCAATCTTTGCTTAAGATCGATGCGGTAGGTATGGGCGTCACGGACCGCCTGGCGGTCTTGGTTGGGGTTGTTAATGCTGTTCAGACGGAGAAAGCCGGCCGACATCACGGAGCGCATCCGCACGGCCCTGTGGCCGAGGCGCTCCTTCTGGCGCTCCGCACAGTATTTCATCAAACGCGTGTTGCGGCTGACAGCCACTCCCCATGCGATCGCCGCCGGCGTGGCTGCAGGCGTGTTCGCGTCGTTCACGCCGTTCATCGGCTTCCATTTCGTCATCGCCGCCGCGATCGCCTGGATCATCGGCGGCAATGTCATTGCCTCGGCCTTCGGAACGGCCATCGGCAATCCACTGACTTTTCCTTTCATCTGGGGTGCCACGCTGGAGGCGGGCCGCTTCATCCTGCACGCGCCGCACAATCCCGGCGACGGGATGAGGGTTGGCGCCATGCTGCGCCATCTGGAGTTCTCGCAATTGTGGGAACCGCTGCTCAAGCCGATGACGGTCGGTTCGATCCCCATCGGCATCGGCGTCGGCATATGCTTCTACCTTCTGACGCGGCAGGCGACGCAGACAGTGCGCGAGCAGCGGCGCAAGCGGCTGGCCGAACGGGCGCGCCGACGCGCCGAGCGGCAGGCACGCGCCGCGCCGGCGATCAAGGGCGCGGCGGCCGGACAATGATCATAGGGCTCGGCAGCGATCTCATCGACATCCGCCGCATCGAGCGGTCGCTGGAACGTTTCGGCGACCGTTTCGTCAATCGCGTCTTCACCGACATCGAACAGGCCAAATCCGACCGGCGCCGCGAACGGGCCGCCTCCTACGCCAAGCGTTTCGCCGCCAAGGAGGCCTGTTCCAAGGCGCTCGGCACCGGCCTGTCGCGCGGCGTATTCTGGCGCGACATGGGCGTGGTCAACCTGCCCGGCGGCAAGCCGACGATGAACCTGACCGGCGGTGCGCTGGCGCGGTTGCACCAGATGATGCCGGAACGCCACGAGCCGCTGATCCATCTGACGATCACCGACGATTTCCCGCTGGCCCAGGCTTTTGTGATCATCGAGGCGCTGGTCGTCGAACAATAGCCCGATTTTGCTGCCCATTCGCCGTTTCGCCGCGCCCTATTGCGTTGCGGGCGCCATTGCAAAGGTCTATGAGAGCGCGGGTGGACGACAATGAGGACAAGATGGGCGTGACTGACAGCAAAGAGAAGAAATCAAGCGGTCTGGTCGAGACGATCAGCGTCATCGTGCAGGCCGTGCTGCTGGCGCTGGTGATCCGCACCCTGCTGTTCCAGCCGTTCTCGATTCCGTCGGGCTCTATGCGCCCCACCCTGCTTGAGGGTGACTACCTGTTCGTGACCAAATGGGCCTACGGCTATTCGCGCTATTCGCTGCCGTTCTCGCCCAACCTGTTTTCCGGCCGCATCTGGGGCAGCGATCCGGAGCGCGGCGACGTGGTGGTGTTCAAGTTCCCGCCCAATCCGTCGGTCGACTACATCAAGCGGGTCATCGGGCTGCCGGGCGATACGATCCAGGTCAAGGACGGCCTGCTGCACATCAACGGCGTTCCGGTCAAGCGCGAACTGGTCGGCCAGATCGACGACGAGGACATCACCGAGCGCATCGGCCCGGTCGACGTCTACCGCGAGACGCTGCCCAACGGCGTTTCCTACGACACGCTCGACCTGACCAAGGGCACGCTCGGCGACGACACGCGCGAGTTCACCGTGCCCGAAGGCCATTTCTTCATGATGGGCGACAACCGCGACAATTCCACCGACAGCCGCTTCAATGTCGGCTATGTGCCGGCCGACAATCTCGTCGGCAAGGCCAACATCATCTTCTTCTCGATCGCCGGCGGCGCAAGCCCGCTGGAGATCTGGAAATGGCCGTCGCTGGCGCGGCCGTCGCGGCTGTTCAACTGGGTGGACTGACACGGAATGACAAAGCCGGCCGATCCGGCCGAAACGGGCCGCCAGATCGGCCGGATTGTCGGCCATGAATTCACCTCCACCGACGCGCTTGTCCGGGCGCTGACCCATTCGAGCGCCGAAGGCGCGACCGACGGCAATTACGAACGACTGGAATTCCTCGGCGACCGGGTGCTCGGCCTGGTCGTCGCCGAGATGCTGCATGCGGAATTTCCCGATGCCGATCAGGGCGAGCTTTCGCGCCGGTTCAACATGCTGGTCAGCCGCGAATCCTGCGCCGAGGTCGCCGAGGAGATCGGGCTTGGAACGTTCATCGTCACCGGAACCGAGATCAAGTCGCTCAAGGGCCGCAAGCGCCAGAACCTGCGCGCCGACGTGATCGAATCGGTGATCGCGGCGATCTATCTCGACGGCGGGCTCGACGCAGCGCGCCGCTTCATCGAACGCCACTGGCGCCGACGCGCCCACGCCACCGATGCCGGCCGGCGCGACCCCAAGACCGAATTGCAGGAATGGGCACATCGCCTTGGCAGGCCCGCCCCGCTCTACGAGACCGAGAACCGCGCCGGACCGGATCATGATCCGGTGTTCACCGTGAAGGCTGTGGTGGAAGGCCACGCGCCGGAACAGGGCAAGGGGCGCTCAAAGCGCGAGGCCGAACAGGCCGCCGCAACCGCGCTGCTGGTGCGCGAGGGCGTGTGGGCCGGAGAACGGCGATGACGGCGGACAACGACGCGCCAGCCCCCACCCGCTCCGGCTTCGTCGCGCTGGTCGGCGCGCCCAATGCCGGCAAGTCGACGCTGGTCAACCGGCTGGTCGGCGCCAAGGTTTCGATCGTCACCCACAAGGTGCAGACGACGCGCGCCGTGATGCGCGGCATCACCATCCACGACAATGCGCAGATCGTGCTGGTCGATACGCCCGGCATCTTCAAGCCGCGGCGCCAGCTCGACCGCGCCATGGTGCGTTCGGCCTGGGGCGGCGCCCAGGATGCCGACATCGTGTTGCTGCTGATCGATGCCGAGCGCGGGCTCGCCGGCGAGACCGAAGCGATCCTCGACGGGCTGAAGCAGGTCGACAAGCCCAAGGTGTTGGTGCTCAACAAGGTCGACCGGGTCAAACCGGAAACGCTGCTGGCGCTTGCTGCCGAGGCCAACGAGACGGTGGAATTCGAGCGGACATTCATGATCTCGGCGCTCAAGGGGTCCGGCTGCGACGACCTTGTCGACCATCTCGCCTCCGCCCTGCCGGAGGGACCGTGGTACTATCCCGAGGACCAGATTTCCGACCTGCCGCTGCGCCAGCTCGCCGCCGAGATCACCCGCGAGAAGCTGACGCTCAGGCTGCACCAGGAACTGCCCTATGCCAGCCATGTCGAGACCGAGAAGTGGGAGGAGAAGAAGGACGGCTCGGTGCGCATCGAGCAGGTGATCTATGTCGAGCGCGACAGCCAGAAGAAGATCGTACTCGGCCGCAAGGGCGAAACCATCAAGGCCATCGGCGCGGCGGCGCGGCGCGAGCTTTCCGAGATCATCGAACAGCCGGTGCATCTGTTCCTGTTCGTCAAGGTCCGCGAAAACTGGGGCGGCGACCCCGAGCGCTACCGCGAAATGGGACTTGAATTCCCCGGATGAGTGGCGAAACTCCGCCCGATGCAATGGCACGATGAAGGCATAATCCTCGGCACGCGCCGCCACGGCGAGACCAGCGTGATCCTGGAGACGATCACCGCCAGGCACGGGCGCCATCTGGGCCTGGTGCGCGGCGGCCGCTCGCGCCGCATGCAGGCGGTGCTGCAGGCCGGCAACCAGGTCGGCCTGACATGGCGGGCGCGGCTCGACGAACATCTCGGCACCTTCCAGGCCGAGCCGGTGGCGCTCAACGCGGCGCGGTTGTTCGATTCCGCCGTCGCCATCTACGGTCTGCAGCTTCTGGCAGCGCATCTGCGGCTGCTGCCCGAGCGCGATCCGCATGACGGGCTCTACCGGACGGTCAAGCAGGTCATCGACCATCTCGACGAACCGCAGGCGGCAGCCGAGCTTCTGGCCCAGTTCGAAGTGCTGATGCTGGAGGAGCTGGGCTTCGGGCTGGAACTGACATCCTGTGCCGCCACCGGTTCGGCGGGCGACCTGGCCTATGTGTCGCCGAAATCGGGTCGCGCCGTGTCGCGCCAGGCGGGCGCGCCCTGGGCCGACAGGATGCTGGCGCTGCCCGCCTTTCTCATTTCCGACGAGCACGGACGCGCCGACAACGAGGCGATCGCCACCGCCTTCGCGATGACGGGCCATTTCTTCGACCGCCATGTCTGGATGCCGCGCGGAACCGGCGAGCCGGCAGAGCGTGCCGGCTTCCTTGCCGCTGTGGCGCGCGCCCTGAAACCGACGGGATGAAAGGAAACACGCCTTGAACAATGCAAACGGCAAGGTCGGCGCCATTCCGCCCGACATACTCGCGGACCACACCGGCCTTGAACTGCTGCAGAAGATCATCGACGGCGACCTGCCGGTCGCACCGATCTCCATCGTGCTCGGCTACCACCTGGCGGAGGTTTCGGAAGGTCGCGCGGTGTTTCGCGGCACGCCGGTCGAGGACTATCTGAACCCATCGGGCACGGTGCATGGCGGCTGGGCGGCGACGCTGCTCGATTCGGCGCTCGGCTGCGCGGTGCACGCCACGCTTGCCAGGGGCGAGGCCTATGCGACGGCCGAATTCAAGGTAAACCTGGTGCGGCCGATCACGCCGGACACCGGCGAGGTGGTCTGCGAAGGCAAGGTGATCCACCGCGGCCGCACCATGGCGGTGTCGGAAGCGACGCTGAAGGACATGAACGGCAAGCTGCTTGCCGTCGGCACCGAAACCTGTTCGATCTTTGCGTTGCGCGCCGGCTGACAGCCGCAGGCGGCGGCCGATAGACAGGGTTCGCTCAGATCGCCTCGATGCCGCCGTCGACGGCGAGCGTCTGGCCGGTCATGAACGAGTTGGCGGGGTTGCCGGCGAACATGATGACCTCGACGACCTCGTCGATCTCGGCCAGCCGCTTCATCGGCACGCCGCGCACCAGATGGGCGGTCGCCGCATCCTCGCCGTCCGGCGAGGCGCGCAGGAAGTCGAGCGCCATGTCGGTGCGGGCAAATGACGGGCAAACGGCGTTAACGCGGATGCCCTTGGTGGCGTATTCGGCAGCCGCCGATTTGGTCAGCCCGACGACGCCATGCTTGGCGGCGGCGTAGACCGACAGGTTGGGCGCGCCGCCGAGGCCGGCAATCGAGGCGATGTTGACGATGATGCCGCGCCGGCCTTCGAGCCGGAACTGCCGCTCCATTTGGCGGAGCTGGTATTTCATCGCGTAGAACACGCCGAGCAGGTCGATCTCGACGATGCGGCGCGCCTCTGCCGTCGGCACCTGGTGCAGCTTGACGAAGCTCTGCGCCACGCCGGCATTGTTGACAGCGATATCGAGGCCGCCGAAGCGGTCGGTCGCCAGCTTGACCAGATGTTTCGCCAGCCTCTCGTCGGCGACGTCGCCGGCAAGCAAGGCGGTCTCCGCCGGCAGGCTGTCGGCGAACGCGGCGAGCTTCGCCTCGTCCATGTCGGTCAGCACGAGATTGGCGCCGGCCTCGGCGTAGCGCCGGGCGACCCGCATGCCGAACCCGCCGGTTGCGCCCGAGATCAGGACGCTCAGCCCTTCAAGATGACCCATGCCGTTCGCTACCCCTTGTCGATCGATGCCACGGCCAGACTGGCCAGCAGCGGCACCGCCTGCCCGTATTGCCGCGCTTTTTCGGGATTGGAGGCGTTGCCGTCAAGGGCGCGCTTGTAGACGCCCTGCAGGATGGCGCCCAGACGGAAAAAGGAAAACGCGACATAGAACGCCCAGTTGTCGATGCGGCCGATGCCGCGCCGGTCGCAATAGCGCTCGACATATTGCGTCTCGCCCGGAATGCCGAGGCCAGCACGGTCGACACCGCCAAGCCCGCGGAAACCCGACGTATGCGGCAGCCGCCATTGCATGCACTGATAAGCGAGATCGGAATAGGGATGGCCGAGCGTGGAGAGTTCCCAGTCGAGAACGCCGACGATCACCGGCCGATCGTGGGCAAACACCATATTGTCGAGCCGGTAGTCGCCATGCACCAGCGACACCACGCCGTCATCGGCCGGCATTTCGCGCTCCAGCCAGGCGATCAGCGCGTCCATGTCGGCGATGGTTTCGGTTTCGGAAGCCCGGTACTGGCCGCTCCAGCGCGACAGTTGCCGGGCGAAATAGCTGCCCGGCTTGCCGAAGTCGCCAAGCCCGACTGCCTCGACATCTACATCGTGCAGGGCCGCGAGCGTCGCGTTCATCGCGTCATAGATGCCGGAGCGCTCCTCGTTGGTGTCGACCTCGGAGAGCGCTGGATCCCACAGCACGCGGCCGTCGAGGAATTGCATCACGTAGAACATCCGGCCGATGGGCGAATCCTCCGGCGCAAGGTGCAGCGCCTTCGGCACGGCGACGCGGCTGCCGGCGAGCGCCCGCAGCACCCTGAATTCGCGGTCGACCTGGTGGGCCGATTTCAGCAACCGCCCCGGCGGCTTGGCGCGCAACACATAGCGACCGCTGTCGGCGGTGAGAAGATAGGTCGGATTGGACTGGCCGTGGCCGAATTTCTCAATCGATCTCAGCCCGGAGAAGCCGGCGATATTGTTCTCAAGATAGGGCGCAAGCGCGGCGGCATCGAGGGCGTTGGGATCATCCATGTCAACCCTCCCCGCCGGCCGCCGCGGTTTCTTCCATCACGGCGATCGTCAGCCAGCGGGCGGTGAAGGCCGGCTTGGGCGAGCCCTCGACCTCCATGGTCACGTCATAGGCGATCTGCACATAGCCCGACGGCCTGATCCTGACCTCGGCGAGGGTGAATTTCGCCCGTACCCGTTCGCCACTCCTGACCGGGGCGGCGAAGCGTATTTTGTCGAAACCGTAATTGATGCCCATCTTGCGGCCCTTCAGCGCCGGGATGGTCTCGTAGGCGAGCACCGACAGCAGCGACAGCGACAGGAAACCATGGGCAATGGTTCCGCCGAAGGGCGTTTCGGCCCTGGCCTTTTCGGGATCGACATGGATGAAGTTGAAGTCGTCTGTGACCTCGGCGAACCGATCGATCATCGCCTGGGTCACCTCGCGCCAGGGCGACGCGCCGATCTCGGCGCCGACATGCCGCTGGAGTTCGTCCAGCGTGACCGGCGGCTTTCCGCTCCTGTCGATGGACATACAGACTTATTCCTTGAACAGGGACATGCCGTGCTGGACCGACTGGCCGCCATCCAGCGGCAGCACCGCGCCTGTAACATAGGAACCGCCGTGTCCGCAAAGAAACAAAGTCGCGCCGGCGATGTCGCTCGGCGCGCCGATGCGGCCGAGCGGCACGCGGCTGCCGACGAACTCCGCCTTTTCATCGGTGCCGGTCGCAAACGCGGTCATGCGGCTCTGGAACGGGCCGGGCGCAAAGGCGTTGACGGTGATGCGGCGGCCGGCGAACTCGTTGGCGAGCGTCCGCGTCAGGTGATGTACCGCCGCCTTGGACGCGGTATAGGAATAGGCGCCGTCGGCCATCGGCTGCGTGCCCATCACCGAGCCGAGATTGATGATGCGGGCCGGGTCTTCGTCGCCGGCAGCGGCGTCGAGCAGCGGCAGCAATTCGCGGGTCAGGTGAAACAGGCCGGTGACATTGACGTTCAGCACGCGCGCCCAGCCGTGATAGGGAAAGGTCTCGAGCGGCTCGCCCCAGGTGACGCCGGCATTGTTGACCAGTATGTCGAGCTTGTCGGTCCGCGCCTTTATCTCGCCGACCAGCGCCGCGATGCCGTCCTCCGAACCGACATCGCCGGCAAAGCCTTCCGCCGATCCGGACGCGTCGAGCTCGTTGAGTTCACCCGCCACCCGGGCGCAATCCTCGCCTTTGCGCGACGCGATCAGGACCCGGGCGCCGCCATGCACCAGCGCGGTGGCAACCATGCGGCCTATCCCCGTCGCCGCCCCCGTGACCAGCGCGGTCTTGCCGGCAACCCCGAATATTTCGTCCAGATAGGCCATGTTTCCTCCCGGGTCGGGCCGCTTCGACATCCGCGGCCGCGTTGACAACATACCCGGTAGTATGTTCATGTTTTTGCCGAAGGTAAAGACCATGCGAGCAGACAGCAACGCATCTTTGCCGGCACGGCTCGCCCGGGGAGGTTATGGCGTCAGACGTTCAAGAAAATCTGGCAGGGTCTGCCGAGGCGCCCGTCGGGGGCAATCGCCGCGAAATCCTCGACGCGGCGGCCAACTGTTTCATGGAGCGGGGCTATTCGACCACGTCGATCGACGATGTGGCGCGGCGGCTGGGTTCGACCAAGGGCCGTATCTACCATCACTATCCGTCGAAGGCGGATCTGTTTGCCGGCGTGTTCAGGACCGCCATGGACCTCAATTTCCGCATAGTTCTGCCGCTAACGCGCCATGGCGGGAACGCGGCCGAGCGCTTGATCGCGATGGCAAGGGCGCATACGCGCAACATGATCGAGACGCGGGCCTACCAGCGCGCGGTGTGGGAGGGCGTCGAACTGCACCTGCGCGGCGCCACGACGCCCGAGCAGCGCACCACGCTCGCCGAGCTGACCAGGCGCCGCGACGCCTACGAGCATCTGTTCAAGGCCACGCTCGACGAGGCCGGCAGGGCCGGCGACCTGACATTCGACAATCTGTCGATCGCCAATCAGGTCATGCTCACCGCGCTCAATTCCCCGATCGTCTGGTACTCGCCACGCGACGCCGGCAGCGGGGAAACCATCGACAATCTGGTTGAACAGGTCGTGACCTTCGCCATGCGCGGTCTCGGCTATCAGGGAGACATCACCTCATGAGCAGCAATCCGCAAATGAACCTCGGTATGACCGAGCGGTTGAAACCCATCCACGAGGCGGTGGCCAGGATGGTCCGCGAGGAGGTGGTGCCGCTCGACGAAGAGTTCCTTGCCGAAGTGGGCAAGGATGGCGACCGCTGGCGCATGACCGGGCGCCAGATCGAGATCCTCGACGGGCTCAAGGCCAAGGCGCGCGAACGCAAGCTGTGGAACTTCTGGCTGACCGATTCCGAGCGCGGCTACGGGCTTTCGACCGTCGAATATGCCTATCTGGCCGAAGAGATGGGCAAGGCGCATCTGGGCGCCGAGACGTTCAACTGCTCGGCGCCCGACACCGGCAACATGGAAGTGCTGGAGCGCTACGGAACCGACGAGCACAAACGGACCTGGCTGGCGCCGCTGCTCGACGGCAAGATCCGCTCCGCCTATCTGATGACCGAGCCGGACGTCGCCTCTTCGGATGCGACCAACATCTCGATGAGCTGCGTGCGTGACGGCGACGACTATGTTCTCAACGGCGAGAAGTGGTGGTCGTCGGGCGCCGGCGACGAGCGCTGCGCCATCTACATCACGATGGTCAGGACCGGCGGCGAGGATGCGCCCAAGCACCAGCGTCATTCGATGATCCTCGTGCCGGCCGACACGCCCGGCATCACCAAGCTCAGGGCGTTGAGCGTCTACGGCCACGACGACGCACCGCACGGCCACCTGCACATCCGCTTCGAGGATGTGCGCGTGCCGGCCTCGAACCTGCTGCTCGGCGAGGGCCGCGGTTTCGAGATCGCCCAGGGGAGGCTCGGCCCCGGCCGTATCCACCACTGCATGCGGGCGATCGGCCAGGCCGAACGGGCGCTCGAACTGATGTGCCAGCGCGCGATGCGGCGCGAGGCCTTCGGCAAGCCGCTGGCGCAGCTCGGCGCCAATTACGACATCATCGCCGAAGCGCGCATGGAGATCGAGATGGCGCGGCTTTTGTGCCTGAAGGCAGCCTGGATGATGGACCGGGGCGACGCCCGCGCCGCAGCACCCTGGATCAGCCAGATCAAGGTGGTGGCGCCGCGCATGGCGCTGAAAGTGGTCGACGAGGCGGTGCAGATGTTCGGCGGCCAGGGCGTCAGCCAGGACACGCCGCTGGCCTCGTCCTGGGTGCATCTGCGCACGCTCAGGCTCGCCGACGGACCCGACGCGGTACACCGCCGCCAGATCGCACGAGCGGAGCTGAAAAAACACACCCAGGAAAAGGTGTGAGCCGATGAAGGCCGTTATCGCGCGCGACTTCGCCCCGCTCGACAAGCTCGACTACGCCGACTGGCCGGAACCGAAAGCCAGCGGCTCCAACGTTGTCATCGAGGCCGAAAGCATCGGCGTCAACTATCCCGACGGGCTGCTGGTCCAGGGCCTCTACCAGGTCAAGCCGCCCCTGCCTTTCGTGCCCGGGATGGAGGTGGCCGGCACGGTGACGGCAGTCGGCGACAAGGTGAAGACCATCAAGCGCGGCGACCGCGTCGCGGCGATGGCGATGATGGGCACCTACGCCGAGAAGGTCGCGCTGCCCGAAGCGATGGTGATGAAACTGCCCGACGGCATGGACGGCGCCGATGCTTGCGCGCTGATGTGCGGCTACGGCACCTCGCATCACGCGCTGAAGCAGCGCGCCAACCTGCAGCCCGGCGAAACCCTGTGCGTGCTCGGCGCGGCGGGCGCCACGGGTATCGCCGCGATCCAGATCGGCAAGGCGATGGGCGCAAAAGTGATCGCCGTCGCCTCGTCTGAGGAGAAGCGCAGGATCGCCGAAGACGCCGGCGCCGACACAGCGCTCGGCTACGAAAACCTGAAAGACGCGCTGAAGGAGACGACCGGCGGCGGCGGCGTGGATGTCGGCTTCGATCCAGTCGGCGGCGAGGCCTTCGACGTGCTGTCGCGGTCGATGGCATGGAACGGCCGGCTGCTGGTCATCGGCTTCGCCTCGGGCACGATCCCGAATTTCCCGGTCAACCTGGCGCTGGTCAAGGGCTACAGCCTGGTCGGCGTATTCTGGGGCACATTCACCCGCAAGGAACCGGAGGTCTACGCCGACAACATGCGCGAACTGATCGGCTGGTACATTGAGGGCAAGGTGAGGCCGGTGATCGAAGGCCGCTACAAGCTTGCCGATGCCGCCAAGGTGCTCGCCCGTGTGCTCGGGCGCGGCGCCACCGGCAAGCTGATCCTCGAACCTTAGAAAGTTGTCGATGACCCAACCCCAACAGATGAAGGCACTGCTGCTGAACGGCGAAGGCTATACGCGCCAACCGTCGGGAACCGCGCTGGAGGCGCTCGCGCCCTATGTGACCGCCGGCACGATCGAGGTGCCGCGACCGAACCCGGGCCAGGCGCTGATCAAGGTGGCGCTCGCGTCGGTCAATCCGTCGGATGTGATGTTCATCAAGGGCATGTACGGCCAGCCGCGCGTCAAGGGCCGGCCCGCAGGCTTCGAGGGCGTCGGCAAGGTGATCGCCGTCGGCGACGATGGCGCAAGCAGCCTTGTCGGCCGGCGCGTCGCCTTCGCCACCGGCGTCTCGAACTGGGGAAGCTGGGCCGAATACGCCATTGCCGATACGCGCTCCTGCATTCCGCTGGTCGACGGCGTGTCGGACGAGAACGGCGCCGCGCTGATCGTCAATCCGCTGACGGCGCTGGCCATGTTCGACATCGTGCGCGAGACCGGCGACAAGGCGTTCGTGCTGAGCGCGGCGGCAAGCCAGCTCTGCAAGCTGATGATGGGCGTTGCGCGCGACGAGGGGTTCCGGCCGATCGCCATCGTGCGCCGCAACGACCAGGCCGAAATCCTGCGGGCCGCGGGCGCGACCCATGTGCTCAACAGCGAAGCGGCGGATTTCGACGAGAGGCTTGCCGAGGTGATGCGTTCGGAGAAACCGCGCATTTTCCTTGACGCCGTCGCCGGCCCGCTGTCGGCGAAGATCTTCGACCGGATGCCGAACCGCGCCCGCTGGATCATCTACGGCAAGCTCGATGCGGCTGTCATGCCGGTGCTGCAGCCGGGCCAGATGATCTTCATGCGCAAGCGGATCGAGGGCTTCTGGCTGACCGCCTGGATGCAGAACGCCGAGCCCGGGCGCCGCATGCAGGCGATAGGCGAAGTGCAGAACCGTTTTTCCGGCGGCCGCTGGAATACCGACGTGACCGCGATCGTTCCGATGTCGGAGGCTGTCGAAAGGTTGGCCGACGAGGCAAACGAGCCGAACGGCAAGGTGTTCATCAAGCCGGGAGAATGACAAGTTACGGTTGCCTGCCCCAAGTGGGCAGCTATAGTCGAGGTCAAAGACGGCAAAGAACCGTCGCCAAGGATCGGGAGGAGTTTCTTGGACGTTTTGCAATTGCTCGTCAGCGGGCTGGCGAATGGCTGCGTCTATGGGATCATCGCGCTCGGCTTCGTGCTGATCTACAAGGCGACCGAGGCGGTGAACTTCGCCCAGGGCGACATGATGATGCTCGGCGCCTTCGTCACGCTGGGGCTCACCAATTCCGGATATCTGGGGTGGAATTTCTGGATCGCGGTGCCGGTCGCAATTCTGATCATGGGCGTGCTCGGCTATCTGCTCGACATCGTCATCCTGCGCCGCATGCTCGGCCAGAGCCAGGTCGCCGTCGTCATCCTGACGATCGCCATCGGTTTCGTCATGCGCTTTGCCGCCGGAACCATTTGGGGGCATGAACCGCAATCGCTGGAAACGCCCTATGCCGGCATGGATTTCGCCTTCGGCGGCGTGGTGCTCGGTCTCGACGAGGTGCTGGTCATCGTCGTCACCATCGTGTTGACTGTCGGCTTCTACCTCTATTTCAACAATACCCGCCTGGGCGTGGCCATGCAGGCGTCGAGCCAGAACCAGCTCGCCGCCTATTATATGGGCATTCCGGTGAAACGGGTGCAGTCGCTGATCTGGGCGCTGTCGGGCATGATGGCCACCGTCGCCGGCGTGCTTTACGCGTCGAAGGGCTCCATCGATCCGACCGCCGGCCTGCTCGGCATCAAAGCGTTCGCCGCGGCCGTCATCGGCGGCATGGGCAGCCTGCCGGGGGCGCTGCTCGGCGGTATCATCATCGGGCTGATCGAGCCGTTCGCGGCGCGCTACATCGCGGCCGGCTACAGCCAGATCGCGCCCTACCTGCTGCTGTTCCTCGTCCTGGTCTTCCGTCCGCACGGCATCCTTGCCCAAGTGCATCGCAAGAAGGTCTGACAGCACGATGCGCGTCCTTTTCAAGACCTCCTACGAACAGGACATCCGGGTCTTCAAGCACGGCCACCAGGCGTTCTGGTACCTGCTGCTGCTGGCAATCACGCTGATGCTGCCGTTCTTGATCGATTCGTTCCTGCTCGGCGAGATGATCAATGTGCTGATCTGGTCGATCGCCGGCATGGGCCTGATGATCCTCGTCGGCCAGACCGGCCAGGCCTCGCTCGGCCACGCCGCCTTTCTCGCCATCGGCTGCTACACCAACATCATCCTGCAGAACCGGCTCGGCGTTCCGTTCCTGATCTCGTTTCCGGCGGGCGGCATCGTCGCCGGGCTGGCGGGTGTCGCGCTGGCGATACCGACGACCAGGCTGCACGGCATCTACCTCGCCATCGCCACGTTGGCCGTGTCGATCCTGATCGAGGATCTGATCGTCATCGCCGAACCGCTGACCGGCGGGGTGGCCGGGATCACCGCGCCCGACATCTCGCTGTTCGGCTACACGATCAACCGCTACGTCCATCCCTCCCAGTTCTACTGGCTGACGCTCGCGGTGACGATCCTGGTGGTGCTCGGTTATCGCAACCTGCTGCGCTCGCCGATGGGCCGCGCTTTCGCGGCGGTCAGGGATTCGGAGATTTCCGCCCAGGCGACGGGCATCAACGTGGCGCGCACCAAGGCGATCGCCTTCGGGCTGTCGACCGGTGTCACCGGCCTGGCCGGCGGGCTGATGGGCCATTTCATCGGCTACGTCAATCACGAGGCGTTCCTGATCCTGATCTCGATCCAGCTCCTGCTGATGATCGTGGTCGGCGGGCTCGGCTTCATCCACGGCGCCTTTGTCGGCGCGATCATCGTCGTCTTCCTGCCCCAGGTCCTGGCGATCCTGCGCGGATGGATCGGCGACGTCACCGGCGTCGGCGCGATCGTCATTCCGGGACTGGAATCGGCCGTCTTCGGCTGCATCCTCATCCTGATCATCCTGTTCGAGCCGCTCGGCCTCTACGGACGCTGGCTCAAGATCAGAACCTATTTCGAGCTGTTCCCGTTCTACCGCCGCGACATGTTCCGCCGGCAGAAGAGCTACCTGAAGACGGAGCGCATGCGATGAGCCTGCTCGATGTGCGAAACGTGACACTGACGTTCGGCGGCGTCTATGCCGTCGACGACGTGTCATTCTCCGTCGAACAGGGTGAGGTGTTCGCCATCGTCGGGCCCAACGGGGCGGGCAAGTCGACGCTGTTCAACCTGATTTCCCGCTTCTACGATCCGGTGGAGGGCGAGATCGTCTTTGACGGCGAGAACCTGCTGCGCCACCCGCCGCACGACATCGCCAAGCTCGGCATCGCCCGCACCTTCCAGAACATCGAACTTTTCGAGCAGGCGACCGTGCTGCAGAACCTCCTGGTCGGCCGCCACCGGCATCGCAAGACCAATCTGCTGTCGGAGATCCTGTTCACGCCGCAGGTGCGCAGGGAGGAACTCGAACACCGCGCGGCGGTGGAAGAGGTGATCGACTTCCTCGACCTGCACGCCTATCGCGAGAAGACGATCGCCGGCCTACCCTACGGCGTGCGCAAGGTGGTCGAGATGGGCCGGGCACTCGCCATCAGGCCGAAACTGCTGTTGCTCGACGAACCGGCATCGGGCCTTTCGGTCGAGGAAACACGCGACGTCGCCTTCTGGGTCGAGGACATCAAGAAGCAGATGGGCATCACCGTGCTCATGGTGGAGCACGACATGCATCTGGTCTCCTCGGTGTCCGACCGGGTGCTGGCGCTGGCCGACGGCAAGAAGCTTGCGCTGGGCACGCCGGAGGCCGTGCAGAACCATCCGGCGGTGATCGAGGCCTATATCGGCGCAGACGACGAGGCAGCGGCATGAGCATGGCGGTAAAGGAACGCGAGGCGACTGTCGGCGAAACGCTGCTGCGGATCGTCAACCTGGAGAGCTATTACGGGCCGATCATGGCGCTGCGCGGCGTGTCGCTGTCGGTCAGGCAGGGCCAGATCGCCACCGTGCTCGGCGCCAACGGCGCCGGCAAGACGACATTGATGAAGACGATTTCCGGCGTCATGGATCCGGAGAAGGGCCAGGTCTTCTACGCCGACGAGAACGTGGCCGGCGCCGAGCCCGACCGGGTGGTCCAAGCCGGCATCGTGCATGTGCCGGAAGGCCGCGAGGTGTTCCCGCTATTGACCGTCGATGAGAACCTGTCGATGGGCGCCTACACGCGCAGCGACAGCGCCGGCATCGCCGCAGACAAGGAGATGGTGTTTTCCTATTTTCCGATCCTGCGTGAACGACACAAACAGGCCGCCGGCACGCTGTCGGGCGGACAGCAGCAGATGCTGGCGATCGGACGCGGCCTGATGGCGAGGCCGAAGCTGATGCTGCTCGACGAGCCGAGCCTCGGGCTCTCCCCCCTGTTGGTCAAGGAAATTTTCTCTATAATCAAGCGCTTGAACCGGGAACAGGGCGTCACCATGCTGCTGGTTGAACAAAATGCCAAAGTGGCGCTTGATGTCGCCGACTACGGTTACGTGATGGAGCTGGGGCGCATCGTTATGGAGGGCGAGGCGAGCCGGCTGAGGGAATCGAAGGACGTGCAGGAATTCTATCTCGGCGTCCAGGCCGAGACGCAACGCGGACAGAAGCGCTGGAAACAGAAAAAGACCTGGCGCTAGAGACCGCAGGTCAAAGGGAGGAGAAACGCATGACGGTTCGTGAGGCCATCGTTCCGCAAAAGACGGTCAACGGCGTTTCCTACAATGCCGACCTGACCCGTGGTCCCTATCTGATCGACGGTTGCGACACGCTGGTAAAGCTGTTCCGCCAGCGCTGCGGCGAGCTTGGCGAACTCACGGCCCATCGCGAGAAGGAATACGGCATCTGGCTTTCCTACTCGTGGAACGAGTTCCTGGAACGGGCCCGGATGATCGGCATGGGACTTCTGTCGCTGGGACTGAAGCGCGGCGAGGTGGTGTCGATCCTGTCGGAAGACAACAAGGAGTGGCTCTACACCGATCTCGGCGTGCAATGCGTCGGCGGCGTCGGTTCCGGGGTCTACACGACGGATTCGGCGAACCAGCTCAAATATCTGATCAACGATTCCGACAGCCGCTTCCTGTTCGTCGAAAACGACGAGCAGCTCGACAAATATCTTGAGATCAGGGACGAGGTACCCGGCCTTGCCCGCGTCATCGTCTACGATCGCGAAGGCCTGCACGATTTTGCCGACGACAAGGTGATCTTCCTCGACGAACTCTACGCGGCGGGCCGCGAATTCCTCAAGGCCGATCCGGGGCGCTTCGACGAGGAAATCGCCAGATCCAAACCCGAGGACACGGCCATCCTGGTCTATACGTCGGGAACCACAGGCCCGCCGAAGGGCGCCATGATCAGCAACGGCAACATCATGTATTCGCTGTCGGCTGGCGCGGAGGAAGTGCCCACCTTCCGTACCGACGAACAGGTTTGCTTCCTGCCGCTCTGCCACATCCTCGAACGGCTGTTTTCCGGCTTCGCGCCGATCGTCTCGGGCGCCAAGCTCAATTTCGCCGAAAGCCCGGAAACCGTATTCGACAATGTGCAGGAGGTCAGTCCGCACACATTCGTCGCCGTGCCGCGGGTGTGGGAGAAGATCTATTCGCGCGTCGCCATCCTGCTCGGCGACGCGACGCGGCTGCAGCAATGGGCCTATGCCCGCGCCATCGCAACCGGCATGAAGAAGGCCGAGTACGAGTTCAACGGCGACCCCGTCCCCGCCTCGACGATGTTCGCCTACCGGATCTGGGAGTTCCTCGTGCTGCGCAACATGCGGCGCATGCTGGGTATGGACCGGATCAGGCGCGGCGGCACGGGTGCCGCGCCGATCTCGCCGGCGCTGCTCAAATGGTACAAGGCCGTCGGCGTCGACCTTCTGGAAGGCTACGGGATGACCGAGAGCTCGGGCCTGATCTCGATCAACACGCACAATTTCAACAAGGTCGGCACGGTCGGCAAATCCATTCCAGGATCGGAAGTGCGGATCGCGCCGGACGGCGAAATCCAGTACCGCGCCGCCAACGTGTTCAAGGGTTACTGGAAAAAGCCGGAAAAGACCGCCGAAACGATCACCGAGGACGGCTGGCTCAGGACCGGCGATGTCGGCCATCTCGACAATGAGGGTTATCTGACGATCACCGGCCGGCTGAAGGACATCATCATCACCGCCGGCGGCAAGAACATCACGCCGGCCGAGATCGAGAACAGGCTGAAGTTCTCGCCCTACATCGCCGATGCGGTGGTGATCGGCGACAAGCGCAAATATCTCACCTGCCTGATCATGATCGACCAGGAAAATGTCGAGAAATACGCCCAGTCCAAACGCGTGCCGTTCGGCGACTTCAAGTCGCTGTGCGCGGCGCAGGAAGTCAGGGACCTGATCGCGGGCGTCGTGGCGGAGACCAATGCCGAGTTCGCGCGCGTCGAGCAAATCAAGGATTTTCGCCTGATCGACACGCTGCTGACGGCGGAAGACGAGGAACTAACGGCGACGATGAAGCTCAAGCGCGGCTTCGTCGAGAAGAAGCACAAGCCGTTGATCGACACGATGTATGCCTGAAACCGAAACGAAATAATCAACAGCTCAAACGGGAGGAAAACCGAATGAAACAGACCATAGTAAAAACCATCCTTGCCGCCGGCGTCGCCGGGTCGATGGCGACCGCGGCACATGCCCAGCAGGGCGTGACCGACACGGAAATCCTGATCGGCTCGAACGGCGACCTGTCCGGCATTTTCGCGCCGTTCAACGTACAGGCGATCAAGGCGGCGCAGATGATCTTCGACGACGTCAACGCCAAGGGCGGCATCCATGGCCGCAAGATCAAGTTCATCGTCGAGGACCACACCTATCAGATGCCGAAGGCCGTGGCGAACTTCAACAAGCTGATCAACTCGGACGGCGTGTTCGCCATGGTGCTCAATCTCGGCACGCCGATGAACATCGCCGGCTTCCCGCTGATGGAGGCGAAGAAGGTCGCCAATATCGGACCGCTGACCGCGGCTCGCCAGATCCTGGAAGGCGACATCACCTACAAATATGCCGGCGCATCGTCATACTACGACCAGATGCTGGCGGGCATCGACTATCTCATCAAGAACAAGGGCGGCGATGAGATCTGCGCGATGTACATTCCTTCCGACTTCGGCAAGGAGATTCAGGAAGGCGCCATGAAGAAGACCGAGGAACTCGGCAAGACCTGGGCGGCGGAAACGACCCACAAGCCGGACGAAGGAGACTTTGTCGGGGCGCTGACCAAGCTGAAGGAGGCCGGCTGCGACATCATCGCCACCGCCCTCGGCGTGCGCCAGACCATCGTCACCGTGGCGACGGCCAAGAAACTCGGCTGGACCGATGTGGCCTTCATCGGTTCGTCGGCGGCGTTTCACGAGGCGATCGCGTCGCAGCCGGGCGGCATTACCGACGGTTACTACGCTGCGGCCGGCTGGGCCGACTACAAGCCGCGCATGGACGATCCGGAAGTGAAGGCCTGGCACGACGCCTATAAGGCCAAATTCGACGGCGAAGAGCCGGGCATGGCGGCGATCCTTGGCTATGGCGCGGCTGAAACCCTGGTCAGGGCGATCGAGGCGGCCGGCCAGGACCTGACGCCGGAAAGCCTGCAGGCCGGTATGGAGTCGCTCGAATTCCACGACCCGATCGCCGACGCGGACGTCAAATACGGCCCGGGAGACCACAAGGGCGCCGACCTGATCATCATCTCGGTGGTTGAAAACGGTGTCTTCAAGGAAGTCGCCCGCCAGTAGGGCGTTGGCAGCCTGAAAGTCGAAACGCCGCGCGGAGCGATCCGCGCGGCGTTCTTTTTTCGGGCGGAATTCTCTTCGGTCAGGCGGCCAGTTTTGCCTTTGCCGCTTCGTACTCGCGGGCAAGGCGGTCGACCAGTTCGGCGGCCGATACCACCTTGTCGATGGCGCCAATGCCCTGGCCGCAGCCCCAGATATCCTTCCATGCCTTGGTCTTGTCGCCGCCGAAATTCATCTTCGACGGGTCGCTTTCCGGCAGGTTATCGGGGTCCATGCCGGCATTGACGACGGAACCGCGCAGATAGTTGCCGTGCACGCCGGTGAACAGGTTGGAGTAGACGATGTCGGCGGCGCGCGACTGGACGATCATGTCCTTGTAGGCGTCGGCCGCGCGCGCCTCGCGGGTGGCGATGAAGGGTGAGCCGATATAGGCGAGATCGGCGCCCATGGCCTCGGCCGCAAGGACGGCACCGCCATTGGCGATGGCGCCCGACAGCAGCAGCGGCCCGTCGAACCACTGGCGGATCTCCTGGATCAGCGCAAACGGCGACAGCGTGCCGGCATGACCGCCGGCGCCTGCTGCGACGGCGATCAGTCCGTCGGCGCCCTTGTCGATCGCCTTGCGGGCATGGACATCGTGGATGATATCGTGCAGCACGATGCCGCCATAGGAATGGACCGCCTGATAGACCTCCTCGCGCGCGCCGAGCGAGCAGATGACGATCGGCACCTTGTACTTCACGCACATCTGCAGGTCGTGCTCGAGACGGGTGTTGGACTTGTGCACGATCTGGTTGACGGCAAACGGCGCGGCCGGCCTGTCCGGGTTCCTGGCGTCGTGGGCGGCCAGTTCCTCGGTGATCTCGGCCAGCCACTCGTCGAGCTGTGATTCAGGCCGCGCGTTCAGCGCCGGAAAGGCACCGACCACGCCGGCCTTGCACTGCGCCAGCACCAGCGGCGGATGCGATATGATGAACAGCGGCGCGCCGACGACGGGAATTCGCAGATTGTTTCGTAACAGTTCCGGCAGGGCCATGTCGCGTCGCTCCGTTGACGTTTGCGTAAACGTTAGAAATCCGAGCTGTTCTAACAGATACGAAGCATGAGGCAACCGGAAAGACCGGTCACCGGATGGCTTGATGACCGCAGTTGAAAGGCAATCTCGACCGGGCACAGCCGCCCGCCGCCGCCGGTCCAGTTTTTAACCACTTTCCGGCCGATTTTGACCAATCCTGTTGACCGGAGCACCCATTGCCGGCCATTCATGGGGTGCGTGCATGGCAGGCACGGTCGGCAGGAGACATGACGTCGGAAAGGCTGGGCGGCAGTGGCAAACCAAATCGGCTCCTCGCGAAAGCCCGGATCGGGCGAGATCATGGCCGCGCTTCGCCGGCAGATCATGGCCGGCCGTTTCTTCGACAAAGAGCGGATGCCGCCCGAGCGTGCGCTGGCCGAACAGTTCGGCGTCGCCCGCGGAACGGTGCGCGAGGCGCTCAAGGGGTTGGAAGACCTGGCGCTGGTCGAGCGGCGCGCCGGCAGCGGTACCTATGTTTGCCGCGCCAGGGAAGGCATGTCGCGGCCGCGCGCCGAATCCATGCGCCCGCTCGAGCTGATCGAAGCGCGCATGGCCGTGGAACCGCAGATCGTCCGGCTCGCGGTGCTCCACGCCAACGAGATCGATCTGATGCGCATTGCCGGCGCCCTTGAGGATATGGACACGAATGTCGGGGATGCCGACCAGTTCGGTGATCGCGACGGGGTTTTTCACCAGCGGCTCGCCGATGCCTGCCACAACGCGCTTCTGATCTGGACGATGCGGATGATCAACGAACTGCGTTCCGGTCCGTGCTGGCGCAAGGTCCGGCAGATCACCCACAATCCCGAATTGGCGGGCGAATACAACCAACAGCATCGGCGGATCTACGACGCGGTCGCTGCGCGCGATCCCGACACGGCGGCGGCGGCCATGCGCGACCATCTCGGCATCGCCCGCCGGAAGCTGATCGACGCGACATCGTGACCGCCGCGGAAGCGGGCGAAAGAAACAATCCGCCTCGACTCCGCCCCTCATCCGTGCCAATTGCGCGGGCCATGGCACTCGACGTGAAAATCTGCGGCCTGAAGACCGAAGAGACGATTGGCGCGGCGCTCGACGGCGGCGCCACCCATTGCGGCTTCATCTTCTTCGAAAAGAGCCCGCGCCACCTGGAAATCGCACAGGCGGAGACCCTCAGGCCGGCGATCGACGGTCGCGCGCAGCTTGTCGCCGTCACCGTCGATGCCGACGACCGCTATCTCGACGAGATCGTCGCCCGGGTCCGGCCCGACATGCTGCAACTGCACGGCGCCGAGACGCCGGAGCGTGTTGCCGAGCTGAAAACCCGCCACCGCCTGCCGGTCATGAAGGCGCTCGCCATCCGCGAGGCCGGCGACATCGCGAAGATCGACGCCTGGCGCGAGGTCGCCGACCGGCTCCTGTTCGACGCCAAGCCGCCGAAGGGATCGGACGTGCCGGGCGGCCACGGTGTCGCCTTCGACTGGTCGCTGCTCGAAGCGCTTGACGACGATGTCGATTACATGCTTTCGGGAGGGCTCAACGCCGCCAACATCGCCGAGGCGCTTGCCCGCACCAGACCGACGGGGATCGATGCCTCCTCGGGGGTGGAAACGGCGCCGGGCGTCAAGGACACCGGACTGATCGCGGC
Organism: Rhizobiaceae bacterium; assembly: GCA_041397625.1. Classification (GTDB taxonomy): domain Bacteria; phylum Pseudomonadota; class Alphaproteobacteria; order Rhizobiales; family Rhizobiaceae; genus JAWKWH01. The sequence goes on along the minus strand of JAWKWH010000001.1, from coordinate 595,567 downwards.
ATTCTTCGAGGCGCTGGGCAGGGCGAGGCCGGCCGACCGGTAGGCCCGCCCGCGACCCGATCGGGAGTAGGAACCATGAACAAGCCCGCAGAGCCCAATTCGTTCCGCGCCGGCCCCGACAATGAAGGCATGTTCGGCATTTTCGGCGGCCGCTTCGTCGCCGAAACGCTGATGCCGCTGATCCTCGACCTGGAGCGGCACTGGAACGAAGCCAGGCGCGACCCGCATTTCCAGGCGGAACTCGCCGACCTCAACAAGCACTATACCGGCCGGCCGTCGCCGCTCTATTTCGCCGAGCGGCTCACCCAGCATCTGGGCGGCGCCAAGATCTACTTCAAGCGCGACGAGCTCAACCACACCGGCTCGCACAAGATCAACAACTGCCTCGGCCAGATCCTGCTCGCCAAGCGCATGGGCAAGACGCGCATCATCGCCGAGACCGGCGCCGGCCAGCACGGCGTCGCATCGGCCACCGTGGCAGCCCGCTTCGGCTATCCGTGCATCGTCTACATGGGTGCGACCGATATCGAGCGCCAGGCGCCCAACGTATTCCGCATGAAGCTGCTCGGCGCCGAGGTCAATGCGGTCACGTCGGGCAGCGGTACGCTGAAGGATGCGATGAACGAGGCGCTGCGCGACTGGGTGACCAATGTCGAGAGCACCTATTACATCATCGGCACCGCTGCCGGCCCGCATCCCTATCCGGAACTGGTGCGCGAATTCCAGTCGGTAATCGGCAAGGAGACCAAGGAACAGATCCTCGAGGCGGAAGGCCGGTTGCCGGACCTTCTGGTCGCCGCCGTCGGCGGCGGCTCCAACGCAATCGGCCTGTTCCATCCCTTCCTCGACGACCGCTCCGTGCGCATTGTCGGCGTTGAGGCCGGTGGCAAGGGGCTCGACGGCGAGGAACACTGCGCCTCGCTGACCGCCGGCCAGCCGGGCGTGCTGCACGGCAACCGCACATACCTGCTGCAGAATTCCGACGGACAGATCAAGGAAGGCCATTCGATCTCGGCCGGCCTCGACTATCCCGGCATCGGGCCGGAGCACTCCTGGCTGAAGGAGAGCGGCCGGGTCGAATATGTGCCGATCATGGATACCGAGGCGCTCGAGGCGTTCCAGTTGCTGACCCGGCTTGAGGGCATCATTCCGGCGCTGGAGCCGAGCCACGCGCTGGCCGAGGTGATCCGCCGCGCACCCAACATGGGCAAGGACCAGATCATCGTCATGAACCTCTGCGGCCGCGGCGACAAGGACGTGTTCGCCGTCGGCAAGCATCTGGGCGTGGAGCTGTAGCGCATGACCACCCGTATCGATACCCGCATGGCCAGGCTGCAAGACGAGGGCCGGCCCGCGTTCGTCACCTACTTCATGGGCGGCGATCCCGACTACGAGCGCTCGCTTGCCATCATGAAGGCCTTGCCGAAGGCCGGCGCCGACATCATCGAGCTCGGCATGCCGTTCTCCGACCCCATGGCCGACGGTCCGGCGATCCAGGCGGCCGGCCTGCGCGCGCTCAAGGCCGGGCAGACGCTGGTCAAGACGCTGGCGATGGCGCGCGACTTCCGCCGCGACGACGACGAGACGCCGATCGTGATGATGGGCTACTACAACCCGATCTACATCTACGGCGTCGAGCGGTTTCTGAAAGACGCGGTCAAGGCCGGCATCGACGGGCTGATCATCGTCGACCTGCCGCCGGAGATGGATGCGGAGCTCTGCCTGCCCGCGCTTGCCGCCGGCATCAACTTCATTCGCCTGGCAACGCCGACGACCGACGACAAGCGGTTGCCCAAGGTGCTGGAGAACACGTCCGGCTTCGTCTACTACGTATCGATGACCGGCATCACCGGCTCCGCCCTGCCGGACACGACCAGGATCGGCGCGGCGGTGGAGCGGATCAAGCGTCACACCGACCTGCCGGTCTGCGTCGGCTTCGGCGTCAAGACGGCCGAGCAGGCCGAAGCGATCGGCGCAGGCGCGGACGGTGTCGTGGTCGGCACCGCGATCGTCAATGTCATCGCCAAGGCGACGGAAAACGGCAAGGATCCGGCCGCCGCGGTTGCAAAACTGGTTGGCGAACTGGCCGGCGGCGTGCGCCGGGCGCGGGTTGCGCAGCCGGCCTGAAAACCCCATCTTACCATCCCCACTGGAATCAGGTGCGATGAACTGGATTACCAACTACGTCCGCCCGAAGATCAACTCGATGCTCGGGCGTCGCGACATGCCGGAGAACCTCTGGATCAAATGCCCGGAGACCGGCGAGATGGTGTTCCACAAGGACCTGGAGGAAAACCAGTATGTGATTCCGGCCTCCGGCCATCACATGAAGATTTCGGCCAAGGACCGGCTCAACTACTTCTTCGACAGCGGCGAATACGAGGTTCTGGAAAATCCCAAGGTCGCCGCCGATCCGCTGAAGTTCCGCGACGAGAAACGCTACACCGACCGGCTGAAGGAAAACCGTACCAAAACCGGCCGCGACGACGCGGTCACCGGCGCGCTCGGCGAGATCGAGGGCGTGCCGATTGTCGCCGCGGTGCAGGATTTCGCCTTCATGGGCGGTTCGCTCGGCATGGCGGCGGGCGAAGCGATCATCGCCGCGTTCGAGGCCGCAATCGACAAGAAGCGGCCGCTGGTGCTGTTTGCCGCCTCGGGCGGTGCGCGCATGCAGGAAGGCATCCTGTCGCTGATGCAGTTGCCGCGCACCACGGTTGCCGTCGAGCGGCTGAAGGAGGCCGGCCTGCCCTATGTCGTGGTGCTGACCAATCCGACCACCGGCGGCGTCACCGCCTCCTATGCGATGCTCGGCGACGTCCACATCGCCGAACCGGGCGCGCTGATCGGCTTTGCCGGCCAGCGCGTCATCGAGCAAACCATCCGCGAGAAGCTGCCGGAAGGCTTCCAGCGCGCCGAATACCTGATGGAGCACGGCATGGTTGACATGGTGGTGCCGCGCCAGGAGCTGCGGTCGACCATCGCGCGGCTGCTGAAGCTGCTGCTCAACGTGCCGGTCGAACCGGAAGTCCCGCCCGAACAGGAGCCGGAACCCGAAGAGCCGGCGGAACCGGAAACGGCGAATGCCGAAGAGGCGGAGACCGCCGAAGCCGCCGACTGATCCGTCTCCGGCCATCATGATTTTTCACCGGCATTCGCGCGATGGCGGATGCCGGCAACATCCCGGACAGAAAATGGGTACCGAACCTGTCAGCCAGATATCCGCAGCGGCGCGCGCGATCGAACGCCTGTCGGCATTGCACCCGAAGGGCTACGATCTTTCGCTGGACCGCATCGGCGAGCTCATGGCGGCGCTCGGCAACCCGCAGGACCGGCTGCCGCCGGTTGTCCACATCGCCGGAACCAACGGCAAGGGCTCGGCGGCCGCGTTTTCGCGTGCGCTGCTCGAGGCCGCCGGCCTTGCCGTGCATGTGCACACTTCGCCGCATCTCGTCGACTGGCACGAACGCTACCGCATCGGCGCCGCCGGCGGCGGTCGCCTGGTCGAGGACCGGCTGCTTGCCGACACGATCGAGCGCGTGGCGGAGGCCAATGGCGGGCGGAAGATTACCGTGTTCGAGATCCTGACCGCGGTGATGTTCGTGCTGTTTTCCGAGCAGCCCGCCGACGCGGCCATCGTCGAAGTCGGGCTCGGCGGCCGGTTCGACGCCACCAACCTGATCGAAAAGCCGGCCGTGTCGGTGATCATGCCGATCGCCATGGATCACGAGGCCTATCTCGGCGACCGCATCGAATTGATCGCGGCGGAGAAGGCCGGGATCATCAAGCCCGGCGTTCCGGTGGTGATCGGCGCGCAGGCGTACGAGGCAGCACGCGAGGTGCTGCGCGACACGGCCATGCGCCACGACAATGACTGCTTCGTCTACGGCGAGGATTTTCTTGCCTTTGAAGAACACGGACGCATGGTCTACCAGGACCATGCCGGGCTGATGGACCTGCCGCTGCCACGGCTCGCCGGCCGGCACCAGCTCGCCAATGCGGCAGCGGCGATCGCGGCGGTACGCGCCGCAGGGTTTGCAATCGGCCAGTCGGAAGCCGAAAGGGCGACGACGGAGGTCGAATGGCCCGGCAGGTTGCAGCGGATCGGCGAGGGCGCGCTGGTCGAGGCGGCGCCGGCGCATGCGGAGATCTGGATCGACGGCGGGCACAATCCCGATGCCGGATTGGTGGTCGCCGAGGCGCTTGCCGGCGAGGAGGAACGTCAGTCGCGGCCGCTGTTCCTGATCGCCGGCATGCTCACCACCAAGGACCAGTCGGGCTATTTCCGCGCCTTCCAGGGCATGGCGCGCCATGTCTACACGGTTCCCATCGTCACCAGCGACGCCGGCACGCCGAACGACGAACTGGCGGCGCGGGCGATCGATGCCGGACTGTCGGCCGAGCCGGTCGCCTCGATCACCAACGCGCTCAACCTGCTGCGCGATACCTGGAGCGCCGACGAGACGCCGCCGCGCATCCTGATCGGCGGATCGCTCTACCAGGCCGGCGAGGCGCTGAGGCTGAACGGCACGGCGCCGGCTTAGGCTATTTCAGCTCGATCTCGACAAAGCACAGAGCGTCGTCGCCGGCATTGATAACGTCGTGCTCGACGCCGGCCTTGCGAAAATAGGCGATGCCGGCCTGCATCTCGGCCGACGCCTCGCCTTCCGGCGTGTCCAGCCGCACCCTGCCGTCGACCACCGGCACAATGACGTAGTCGCGCTCGTGGCGGTGCCGGCCGGTATTGTCTCCCGGAGCAAAATCGAAGCGGGTGACGAGCACACGCTCATTGTCGATGACGACTTCAGCCATGGCGCTTCCCGACATTGCAGCGTCTCCTGCCTGTTGTACGCAGGAGATTGCCGCATCCCGGCGTGCGCCGGCAGGTCCGCGGGGAGAAATCGATTGCGCCAGAAAAAAGCCCGGCTCGCAAGCCGGGCTTTCCGATGCTTCCAGATCGAATTCGCTCAGGCGGCGCCGTTGATCCAGGACGACAGCGCGGATTTGGGCAACGCGCCCACCTTCATGTCGGCAACTTCGCCGCCCTTGAACATCATCAGGGTCGGAATCGAGCGGATGCCGAAACGGGCGGCGATCTCCGGATTTTCGTCGATATTGACCTTGGCGATCTTCACCTTGTCGCCCACCTCGGCCGAAATCTCCTCGAGCGCCGGGGCGATCATCTTGCAGGGACCGCACCATTCGGCCCAGAAGTCGACCACGACGGGTTCGGCCGCATTGAGCACGCCGGTGTCGAAATTGCTGTTGTCAATCTTCACGGTAGCCATTTGCGGATCCTTTCAAAATGGCGTTTCGCCTGCCATGTGGGCGCTTGCCCGCCACGATTCAAGTCACTTGTTTGTCATGAGACGGCGAGTCGCTCAAGCGCTTGCGTGATGACGGTGTCGGGTATGCGGATCAACCGGGGCGTCTCGGTGAACAGCAGGCCGGCAATGACCCGGCGGCCGGGATGGAGCTGGCGCAGCAGCGCCGAATAAACGGCGATCTGCGCGACATAGGCGGCGGGGATACCGTCGAGATCGGTTGGCGGCGCGCGGTTGGTCTTGTAATCGACGATCAGAACCTCGTCGTCGCCGATCGCCAGCCGGTCGATCTTGCCTGAAACCGCGCGCGAGACGCCGGCGACCCGCAGATGTCCGGCAATCGCCACCTCGGCGCGCGATCCCGGAGCGAACACCGCCATAAACGCCGGGTCGGCGAGGACGTTCAGCACCGATCGGAGCGCCGCCTCTCGCTCGCCGGCATCCCAGCCGACGCCGAAACGGTCGAGAAAGCGCCGGCCTGCTGCCTCGCGCCCGGCATCGGAAATGTCGGGCATAACCTGCAGCATGCGGTGGATGGCGATACCGCGCTCGATCGCCAGGCCCGGCGCACGGGCATCGTCCAGCACCGGCGAGCGAGACGCGTCGGCCAGTTCCGGCGCCGGTTCCACCAGCGCGGCGGCGCCCGACGGCGAGAACGGCCTTGGCAGCGGCGCTTCGGGCGGCAGGGGCCGGCGAAGCGCTTCGGGAAACGCAGCCGCCATGGGTTCTGCTTCTCCGGCCTCGTCCTTTGCAGGTTTAGGCGGGGCATCGGTCGACCGGTAGCGCAGCACGTCGCCGTCGATGCCCGGCAGGCCGGCCTCCACCACCTCGCCCGCCGGCGCAAGTGCCGTCGAAACCAACTTGTGCCATGTGCCGTCGGCCGGTTCGCGCAGATTGTAGTGGCCGCAGACGATCAGCCGGTCCTCGGCCCGCGTCATGCCGACATAGAGCAGCCGGCGGTATTCCTCCTCGGCCTTGCGTTTCTGCTCCGCCTCCAGCTCGCCGACGAAATCCGTCTTAAGATCGGCGCCCGGCCGCCACAGAAAGCCGGTTCCCGGCCACAGCCTGCGGCGCGAGAAAAACGGCATCAGCCGCGGCAGGTGCTGGCTGACGCTCGGCGCCGATCCGCCGTCGACCAGGAAGACGACCGGCGCTTCCAGCCCCTTGGCCGCGTGCACGGTCATGATGCGCACCTCGTCGCGCGACTGGGCGATCTCGCGCTTGATCTCCGGACCGGCACCGTCGAGCGTCTCGACAAAGGCGCCGAGCCCGACAATGCCGGTCCGTTCGCAGGCGAATGCGTAGCCGATGAACTCGTCGAGGATCTCGCCGGCCTCGTGACCGAGGCGAGCGATCATGGCGGCGCGCACGCCGTCACGACCGAGAACGGTGTTGTAGAACTCGACCACCGGCCGGAAACCGGCCTCGTCGCGCCAGGTGGCAAGCCGCTCGGTGACCGCCGCAAGGCGCCTGTCGTCCGTGGCGGCCTGCCTCAGGCTCTGCCACAGCGACACGCCGGGCGGTCGGCCGTGGGCGAGCGCGAACAGGTCGTCGTCGCCCAGGTTGAACACCGGGCTTTTCAGAAGTGCTGCGAGCGACAGGTCGTCATCGGCCTGCAGCGCGAAACGGCCGAGCGCTATCAGGTCCTTGACGGCGATATGGTCGCGCAACCTCAAGCGGTCGGCGCCGGCGACCGGCACCTGCCGGTTCTTCAGCGCCCGCGACAGGGCATGGACGAAACTGCCGCGCTTGCGCACCAGCACCATCACGTCGCCGGCGCGCAGCCGCCTGCCCTTGCCTTCGATGATCTCGCCGCTGTCGATCCACGTCCTGACGCGGCCGGCGATCGCCTCGGCCAGCCGCACCGCCGGTTGCGAGGCATGGTCGATCGCCTCTGTCCAGTCCTCCGGCTCGTCGACTTTCTCGGCGCCGATCATCGGCCAGAGTTCGACATAGCCAGGGTCATGAGCGCGCACCGCGGCATGCTCGATCTCCTCGGGATCGACCGTCAGGCCCTCACGCGCCTCGGCCTGCGCGAACACCAGGTCGACCGCCGACAGCACGTCGCCGACGGAGCGGAAGGAATAGGTCAGCCTTGCTGGTTTGAATGTCGCGCCGGCAGCTTTGACCTTCTTTGCGAAGGCGAAGCCGCTTTCGGCGAACGCCGCCGGCTCGGCGCCCTGGAACGAGTAGATCGACTGCTTCTCGTCGCCGACGGCGAAGATGGTGCGGTTGACGTTCGAGCGCGCGGTCTCGCCCGAGAAGAACTCCTCGGCCAACCGCCGGATCACCTCCCACTGGCCGGGGCTGGTGTCCTGCGCCTCGTCGACGAGAATGTGGTCGAGGCCGCGGTCGAGCTTGTACTGCACCCAGGCGCCGGCGTCGCCGCGCGCCAAGAGGTAGGCGGTGCGGGTAATCAGGTCGTTGAAGTCGAGAAAGCCGCGCGCGCTCTTCAGCCGCGAATAGCGGGCGATCAGCCGGTCGGCCACCGTCAGCGCCGCGTCGGTCGCCTCGACGAGCCGTAGCATGGTGACGCGGTCGTTTGCGGCGCGCAGCACCTCCGCGTAGCGCTCGAATTCCTCGGCGAAGGCGTCAAAGTGCTCGCCGACGCCCTTGGACATGATCTGTTTCGAACTGCGAACCACCCAGTTGCCCTTGTCGAGCCGGAAAAAGAGGCGTGACAGCGCCTTCAGGCGAGCGGTCGTCTCCGTCAGCGCGCATGCGGCCTTCAACCCGGCGCCGAATTCGGCGGCGATGGTCTTGCCGGCGGCCTCGCCACGAGCATGGACAGCCGCGGCAAGCTGTGGTGTGAAGTAATCGTCCGGCCACACCGTGGCGGCGATCGTCTCCTCCGTCTCGGCGGCATCGAAGCCGAATTCGCGTTTCATGAGCTCGAGCCGCTCGCCGGTGCCCGACAGCTGGTCGAGAAAAGCGCGCAATCCGTCGCGCCTGGCGACGATCTCGCCGAGCAGATTGTCGAGCCCTTTCTCGCCGGCGGTCGCCAGCACCGTGGCGAAGGCACGCGACAGTTCCGAGCGCTCGTCATCGGCCGCCCCGGTCAGGAGGTCGCGGCGGGCTTCCGCCACCAGTGCCTGTTCCATCTGGCTGTCGAGCAGCTCGAAATGGCCGGCGATGTTGGCCTCGAGCGGAAACTGGTGCAGTACTGCCTCGCAGAAGGCGTGGATGGTCTGGATCTTCAGCCCGCCCGGCGTTTCGAGCGCCCGGGCGAAGAGCTGCCGCGCCAGCGCCAGGCGCGCGGCGTCGGGTCGGCGCGCCTCGAGCGCCTCGATCGCCGCCGACAGGTCGTCCCCGCCCATCACCGCCCAGCGGCCGAGCTCGTCGAACACCTTGTTGACCATGTTGGCGGCGGCGGCGCGGGTATAGGTCAGGCAGAGGATGCGCGACGGATCGACGCCGTCGAGCAGCAGGCGGATGACACGCCGCGACAGCACATGCGTCTTGCCGGACCCGGCATTTGCCGCCACCCAGACCGAATTGGCCGGATCGGCGGCCTCGGCCTGCTTGCGTCCGGTCTCGGCGGGGATGACGAAGGAGTCGCTCATTCGCCGCCGCCCTCCGCCCCGTCGCCGCCCGACGACCATTCGAGCGCGCGGGCCAGATGATCGTAGTCGCCGTCCATGTCCTGCTCGCGCAGCGGCAGCGCGCGCGATCTGTAGCCGTTGGCCGGATCGGCATAGAAGGCGAGCAGTCGTTCAAGCTTGTCCCAGGCCTCGTCGGCGAGCGCTTCGGCCGTGGTCCACTCGTCCTTCTTGCCGCTTGAAGGTACGGATTCGGGCCTGACCGTGCCGTCGGACTTCAGCCGCACATAGAGCAGGTCGGCCGGCGTCAGCGAGCCCAGCTCGGCAAATGCGCCACGGGCAAGCAGCGCGCCCTCCAGCGCCAGTTGCGGCGCCAGCAGCGTGCGCGCCTGCATTCTCGTGGGCATGTCGCCGGTCTTGAAATCGAGGATGTCGGCGAATTCGCCGCCGTCGCTGAGGTCGATGCGGTCGGCCCGGCCCGACAGCACCACGCCGGTGGCGCCGACGGCAACGCGGCTCGAGGCGATCTCGGTAAATTTCCGCCGCACGCCCCGCGACTGCTTGCGCTCCCAGTCGAGCAGTGCCGGCGCGAGTTGAGCGAAACGCGGCCACCACACGGCGCGCACGTCGCCGGGCAGCGCCGCCTCGTCGAAACAAGTCGCGGCGATGTCGAGCAGGCGCGCCTCTGCGTCGGGCGCTTCGGGATCGATGTCCTCAGCCGTGAAGCGGTGCAGGATGTCGTGGAATAGCGAACCGCGTTCGGCCGCGCCCGGATCGCGGCACAGCGGTTCGACCGGCTCCAGCCGCAGGATGCGCCGCGCGTAGACGGCGTAGGGGTCGCGGCGCAGCGTCTCGATCTCGGTTACCGAAAACCGCGTCGGTCGCGCCTCGAGCGGCGGGGTCGGGCATGGCTGCCTGATCTCCGGCACCGGCTCGGCGCGATCATCCTCGTCGATTGCGGTCGCCAGCCGCAGATAGGCTTCGCCACGCGCGCGCATCGCCTTCGCCGCGGTTTCGCCTGCGACCGCCAGCAGCCGCTGCAGCCAGCGCGACGGCGAGGCCGGCGCGTCGCCGGCTCGTTGCGAGCGCGACAGGATGACGGTTTCGGCCCCCAGCGCCATCTGGAAATCGTGCGCGGCCTGGCCGGTGCGCCGCTCCGGCGGTTCGAGGCCGAGACCGCCGGCCAGCACGCGCGACATGAAGCGCCCGGTCTCGACCTTGCGCGGCCAGCTATCCTCGTTGAGCGCGCCGACGACCAGCGTGTCGACGCTTTGCAGGCGCGCCTCCAGCACGCCCCAGATGGCGACGCGACCGTCGCCGGTCGATGTCGGCTTGACGATCTCCGGCGCCAGCAGCGCGGCGACGACATCGGGCACCTCGTCGGCGCGGCAGGTCATGTCGTGGCCGGCGGCGATCAGCGAGCGCAGCGTGGCGGCAAGCTTGTCGCCGGCATCGCCCTCATAGAGTTCGGCAAGCGACCCGTCGCCGCCGCGGGCAACCGCCTCAAGCGTGCCGACCAGCGCCATCACCACCTCGCCGAGCGCCAGGTCGGCGCTTCCGCGCAGCCGGCAGAGCGGCTCGACCGCCGCGACGAGCTTTGCGAGGAGTTGCCGGATGCCGGCAATCTCCCGTTCGCTGATGCGCCCGAGCCAGAACGGCGGATGGCGGTCAGCGGTGAGCATGGCGAGGCGCTCGTCGAAATCGGCAATCGCATGTCGGATGTCCGGCCTGCCCGTGCCGCCGCGCAGCAGCACCAGTTCGGCGAGCGCGGCGAGCCGGCGCACCTCGGCGCGCGCAAGGCCGCAGGCGAGCAGAGGATGGGCGAGCAGGTCGAGCAGCACGGTCGGATCACCGGGCCGGAACACCGCTTCGGTGATCAGGGACAGCAATGTAGCGGGCGGCGTCGCGACAAGCGGCCTGCCGCCGGAATCGTCGGCGGTAATCCCGAAGCGCAGCAGTTCGGCCGAGACGCGTCGGGCGAGGTTGCGGTCGCCGGTGACCAGCGCGGCGCGATGGCCCGGCGCCTCGACCGCCTGTCTCAGCGCTATGGCGATCGCCAGCGCCTCCTCGCGTTCGTTCGCCGCCTCGATCAGGCTGACGCGATCGAGCGCGCCGGCCGCGATCGCCGCTTTGGCCCTGTCGGCATGGCCGGCCCAAAGATCGGTGGTCTCGGCCGGGCGCAGCGCCTCGTTGACGAGCCATGCGCGCGCGGCGAGCGCCGGCGCCGCCGCGCCGAGCTCCGCCACCGCATCGCGGCCGGCGCCGATCGTCTGCAGCAGTTTCTTCAGCCCGTATTGCGGATGGCCGAACACCGAGGGTGCGGCTTCCGCCTTGCCGATCAGCTGCCAGGAGCCCTCGTCGAGTTCGCGGTCGAGCCCGGGCAGGACGACGGCGCCGGAAGGATGATGCGCGATCGCCGACAGGAGCCTCGCCGTCGCCGGGATCGAGCCCGTCGAGCCTGCGGCGACGACCGGTCCGGCGGCGGGATTGCGCTCCAGCCGCGCCGCCTCGGCGGCGATGCGGGCATTGCGCCAGGCGGCGGGATCGGACCGACCCTTCTCGGCCAGAATGCCCGGCCAGTGCCCGGTGACGATCTCGAGGAAGTCGAGCGTCACCTGCCACCAGCGGGCGAGATCGGCGGGCACGAGGCCGGCAAGCGCGGCCCAACCGGCGTCCTCGGTCTCGACCTCGTCGATCAGGGCGGCGAGATCGCGCGCCATCCATATGGCGTCGGCGGCGGAGACCGGAACGACCACGTCCTCCTCGAACATCGAGGCGATATGCGCAGGCAGGCGGCTTTTCCAGGCGCGCACCAGCGGCGCCAGCGCCAGGATGCGCTCGTGGATGTCGACGGGCGCCGGCATGTCGAAGATATCGGCGCCGCCGGCCTCGAACAGGTCGGCCTCCTCGTCGAACTCGCCGAGCGGCCTGATCGTCGGCAGGATGACGGCGCGGCCGCCGGCCCGCTCGACGAAGATGCCGCGAAGCATGCGCGCTGCGCGTCGCGTCGGCACGTAGACGGTGAGCGCGGCGATCTCCTCACCGCCCGTGTCGACGCCGTCAATCAACCGGTTGCCGCCGATCGCATCGGCAAGCGCCGGCAGGAACGGCAAGCCGGCGGGGATCGACCACAGGTTCGGCCGGCGACCCATCTCGTTCACCGGCCGCCGCGGGCTCTCACCGCGGCTTCGGCCGGCGCGATGGCGTCGGGCGTGCCGACCGTGACCCAGTGGCCATTCATCTCCATGCCGAACAGCCGCCCCTGATCGATCGCGCGATCGAAATAGGTGTTGAGCGATTGCGGCTCCGGCCCGGCGCCTGCGAAAATGCCGGGCGCGATCACGGCCGCGCCGGCATAGATCAGCGCGCCGGGCTCGCCGCGCGCCCGCGCCAGCCGGCCGTCGGCGCAAAGGTGGAAATCGCCGCCGCCCGAGTGCCCGGTTGCATGTTCCGGTCTTGCCAGCATGAGCAGAATATCCATCGCCGCGTCATCCCAGGCAAGGGCGAGCCGGCGCAGGTTGGCCTCGTCCTCGTCGATCCAGAACGTATCGGCATTGAGCACGTAGAACGGCCGGTCGCCGAGCGAAGGAAGCGCGCGGATAATGCCGCCGGCCGAATCGAGCAACAGATCGCGCTCGTCGGAGACGATCACCACCGGCGCCGTCCTCGCCGCGACATGGGCGATGATCTGGTCCGGCAGGTGGTGGACGTTGACAACCGCCTGCGCAACGCCGGCCTCGGCAAGCATGTCGAGCCCGCGGTCGAGCAGCGTCCTGCCGGCAATCTCGATCAGCGGCTTGGGCAGCGTCTCGGTCAGCGGCAACATGCGCTTGCCGAGACCCGCCGCAAGCACCATGGCGTGCCGGATCCCCGTCACGCCGGCGTCTCGTCGAGCAGGTGCCAGCGCTCGTAGAGCGCGCGCACCGGCGCCAGCGCCTCGTGGGCGATCGTGCGACGAAGATAGTCGCGCATGCGCGGCAGGTGGGCGAGATAGGCGGGTTTGCCGTCGCGACGGTCGAGGCGCACGAAGATGCCGAGGATCTTCGAGCAGCGTTGTGCCGACATGATCGCGAATGCCATCCTGAATGCTTCCTCGTCGAAACCGACGTCCGCCGCGCGAATCGAACAGTAATGCGCCATCAGCGCCGTCTCCAGAGCGGCCGGCACGGTGGCGCGCGCGTCATGGACGAGTGCCGCGGCATCATAGGCTGCCGGGCCGATCAGCGCATCCTGCAGGTCGATCAGGCCAAGTCGGTCGAGCCCCTGGCGGTCGTCGCGCCAGATGATGTTGGGTGAGTGGAAGTCGCGCAGCACCAGGCTCTTTTCCATATCCGCGACGCGGGCAAACACCTCGTCCCAGGCGGCGACGAAGGCCCGGCGGTCGGTCTCGCCGGGCGTGCTGCCGGTCATCGCCGGCACATACCAGTCGAGCAGCAGTTCGACCTCGATCATCATCGCGTCGCGGTCATAGGGCGGCAGATCGTGGCGGGCGCCGAACGGCGCCTCGATCGTTGAAGCCCACCTGCGGCGGTGGATTTCCGCCAGAAGCCCGACCGCGGCCTCGTAGCGGGCGGCGATCGGCCGGCGTTCGGCGTCGAGGATGCCCTCGCTGCCCAGATGCTCGACCAGCAGGATGCCGGCCTCAAGATCGGCGGCGAAGACCTCCGGCGCGGCGAAGCCCTGCCGGCGCAGGCTGTGGCTGACGGCGACGAAGGGCGTCACCGCGGTCGTGACATGGGCGATAGCGCCATAGGGCAGGCCGTCGCGCACCGGCGGGCCGCCTGCGTGCTCCGGCGCGTCCATGACGATGCGGTCGGGCTCTCCGGCAATTCGCGCCAGTTCGAACGACCGGGTCGAGGCGTCGCCGGCCAGATGGGATCGAAGCGCCGCGCCCCATCCGGCCTTTTCGAGGAACGCCCGGATCGCCAGCGACCGTCGCAACCGCGTGTCCGCGTCGCCGGTCGCGACCAGCGTTGCCCGCCTGCCGCCGTCCGCCGTTTCGGCCAGGCTGACGGCAATTGCGGCCGGCGGCAAGGCGTCGCCGCCATGTTCCGGCCATTCGACCAGCGCGACGCCGTCCGCAAGCGCCTCCTCGAGGCCGAGCTCGGCGACCTCGGATGCATCCGACAGGCGGTAGAAATCGAAATGGGTGACCGGCATCTTCGCCGCATAGGCCTGGGCGAGCGTGTAGGTCGGGCTCGGCACTTCGAGGTCCGGGTCGGCGGCAAGCGCGCGGATCAGTGCGCGGGCTAGCGTCGTCTTGCCGGCACCGAGATCGCCTGTGAGCGCCACCAGATCGCCGCGGGCGAGTGCTGCGGCGATGTCTCCGCCCAGCCGGATCGTCGCCGCTTCATCCGCCAGGTCGAGCGTGAGGGTTTCGCCGCTCATCTGGCGCTTATTCTGCCGCCTCGCGCATGCCCGGATTGACCGGGAACCGGCAGGTGACGGTGGTGCCGGTATCCTCGGACGTCTCGATCGCCACGCTGCCGCCATGCAGTTCGACAAAACCCTTGACGATGGAGAGCCCGAGCCCGGCGCCGCGCCGGCGCCCGCCATTGGCGACCGGCTCGAAACGCTTGAACACCGCCTCCAGCGCTTCAGCCGGAATGCCCGGGCCGTCGTCATGCACGTTGAATTCGACCACCTCGCCGACCTGCCTGCAGCCGACCGTGACAGTACTGTCCTCGGGCGCGTAATTGGCGGCGTTGACCAGCAGGTTGTAGAGCACCTGGCGCACGCGGTTGCCGTCGGCCAGGAAGGTCGCCGGCGCCTCTTCGACGTCGAGTTCTAGCGCGATGCGATGCTCGGCCATGCGCTTGGCAACGAGCTTGCTGGCGGCGTTGATCGTCTCTTCTACCTGCACCTCGCCGATCTCCAGCCGCATGATACCGGCATCGACGGTGGCCAGGTCGAGAATATCGTTGACGATGGTGAGCAACACGGCCGACGAGGCGCCGATATGGCCGACATAGTCGCGCTGGCGCTCGTTGAGGGGACCGGTGCTCTCCATGTCGAGCAGTTCGGTGAAACCGATGATGTTGGTCAGCGGCGAGCGCAGTTCGTAGGACACATGCTGGACGAAATCGTTCTTCAGCCGGTCGGTGCGCTGCAGCGCCTCGTTCTTGTCCTTCAGCGCCCGCTCGACATTGACGCTGTCGGTAACGTCGACGAAAGTCAGCATCACCTGGCCGTTGGGCAGAGGGTTGAGCGCGGAGCGCAGCACGGTGCCGTTCTTCAGTTCGATCTGGTCGTAGCGGTCGCGACGCTCGTCGTCGAAACCGGTGACCGCGGCGACGAATTCCTCCCACGGACTGTCCTTGGCCAGCGGGTCGCAAGCCGTCCGTATCGCCGAAATATGGGTCTTTTCGGCGGTCAGATCCGGCACCAGGCCCCAGAGGCTGGCAAAGGCCGGATTGGAAAGCTGCAGCCGCCCGTCGGAGCCGAAGACGGCCACGCCCTCGGCCAGGTTGTCGAGCGTTTCGCCCTGGACGCGCACCGCCGTCTTGTAGCGGCTTTCCAGGTCGATTTTCTCGG
The DNA here is from genome assembly GCA_041397625.1 of Rhizobiaceae bacterium. Classification (GTDB taxonomy): domain Bacteria; phylum Pseudomonadota; class Alphaproteobacteria; order Rhizobiales; family Rhizobiaceae; genus JAWKWH01. The sequence goes on along the minus strand of JAWKWH010000001.1, from coordinate 580,173 downwards.
TCAGGTTCTCGAATACCCAGGTGACGCCGCCGCGCGGATGCGGATTGGCGATGACGCGCAGGGTCTGGCCGTCGGGCAGATGCCACCAGTGTTCCTGCGGATCGACGGCGCGATAGGCGCTGAGCACGTTTTCGAGCCAGCGCCGCCATTCCGGCTGTTCCGGCAGCTTGCCGTCGCTGCGCAGCCGGTCGATGAAGAGCGCGTTGTCGGGCGCGCTTTCCAGAAAGCCGGTGTCGAGGTCCCAGAGCTTCTGGAAGGCCTGGTTGTAGAAGCGCAGCTTCTCGTCGCTGTCGAAGATGGCGACCGCCGTCGTCAACTGGTCGAGCGTCTCCGAATGGCTCTTCTGCAGGTGGCGCATTTCGTCGCGCAACGCCTCGGTCTCGCTGATGTCGACGGCAAGTCCCGCCGAACCGGCCGAACCGCGCACGTCGGTCACCGCGAACATCCGCCGGTCGCCGCCGATCACGGTCGACAGCGCGTCCTGGAATACCGGGTCCTCGCTATGGCGCGCCGCGATGGCGTCGCGGGCCTGGGTACCGAGGAATTCCCGCCGCGCCTCGATTGCCGCCTCGGCATCGTCGGTGTCGACCGCTTCGACATAGGCGCGGTTGACCCAACTCAGTTCGTTGTCGGCATTGCGCTGCCAGAACGGCATCGGCAGCGCCTCGATCAGGCCGCGCAGCACCGCCTGTTCGTTGACGAGCTGGCGATGGGCGATCTTCAGGTCGGCATGGGCGCGCTGCGCCTCGCTGACCGAGAGAAAACGGACGATCGCGTGGGTGGACGAAACACGGCCCTGCACCTCGAGCAGCTCGCCGCGGCGGGTCTCGGTGATCAGGTCGAAATGGGTTCTTTCGCTGCGCAGCGCGGCGATGGCATGTTCGAGTTCGGCGGCCGAGCGCGGCGACAGCCAGCGGCCGAACGCCAGGAAGGCGGAGCGTTCTTCGGGCGCGCCGGCGCGCGGCGCCAACGATCCGGCCACTTCCGGACGGTCGCCGTCGCGGCCCCATATGACCAGTTTCTGGTCGCGCAGGTTCAAGAACGCGTCTGACCGCTGGACGGCGGCATCCAGTTCGGCGATGCGGCCGCGCAGTTCGACATTCTCGGCGGCGATCCGCGCCCGTTCGCGGATGAGCCAGATGGCGGAGACCAGCGCCGACCCCATGGCGCCGGTGAAGATCGCCATCTCGATGACATCCGAGGTCGCGATGGCGAGGTCGGCGGGCAGGCGCAGCATGTCGAGCAGCGAGCCCTGGGCGCGCGCGCTTGCGGGCGCCAGGCAGGTAGCGATCGTCGCGCCGAGCGCTGCCACCCTGAGCACGACCGGATCGCGAAAGCGATCCGTCGCCAGAAGGCTTCTCGCCTCCCGCCGCCAGCCGTTTCTGATCTTGCTGCCCCGACCCGCGCCCGACGGGTATTCTGCCGGCATGTCTTGGTCCTCTCCGCCGCTGAATGGCAAGACCGCCCTTTGCAGGTGGCGTACGCACATATTCCCCGGCGATCAGCCACCCGAATCAGTGCACTGTACCTGAGCGCCGAATCGGCGTGAAGAACCAAGGCCGCAAAAATGAGGGCCGGATGGAATGTCAACCATCCGGCCCGGATTTCCTCTTAAATCGCACCGGCGATCAGTAGCGGTAATGCTCCGGCTTGTAGGGGCCGGTGGTCTCGACGCCGATATAGGCCGCCTGCTCGGCGCTGAGCTCGGTCAGATCGGCGTTGAGCTTGGCCAGATGCAGCCGCGCAACCTTCTCGTCGAGGTGCTTGGGCAGGATGTAGACGCGGTTCTCGTAGGTCTCGCTCTTGGTATAGAGCTCGATCTGCGCCAGCACCTGATTGGTGAACGACGCCGACATGACGAAGGAGGGATGGCCCGTCGCATTGCCGAGATTGAGCAGGCGGCCCTCCGACAGCAGGATCATGCGGTTGCCCTTGGGAAACTCGACGATGTCGACCTGCGGCTTGATGTTGGTCCATTTCAGGTTCCTGAGTGAGGCGACCTGAATCTCGTTGTCGAAGTGACCGATATTGCCGACGATGGCCATATCCTTCATTTCGCGCATGTGCTCGATGCGGATGACGTCCTTGTTGCCGGTGGTGGTGATGAAGATGTCGGCGGTCGAGACCACGTCTTCGAGCTGCACCACCTCGAAACCGTCCATCGCCGCCTGCAGGGCGCAGATCGGGTCGATCTCGGTGACCTTGACGCGGGCGCCGGCGCCGCGCAGCGACTGGGCCGAGCCCTTGCCGACATCGCCGTAGCCGCAGACCACGGCGACCTTGCCGGCCATCATCACATCGGTGGCGCGGCGGATGCCGTCGACCAGCGATTCCTTGCAGCCGTATTTGTTGTCGAATTTCGACTTGGTGACGCTGTCGTTGACGTTGATGGCTGGAAACGGCAGGCGGCCCTTCTCCATGAGCTGGTAAAGCCGGTTGACGCCGGTGGTCGTCTCCTCCGACACGCCGCGGATGGCGTGGCGCTGTTTGACGAACCAGCCGGGGCTCGCCTTCATGCGTTTCGCAATCTGCGCGAAGAGGACTTCCTCTTCCTCCGAAGCGGGATTGGACAGCACGTCCTCGCCCTCCTCGGCGCGGGCGCCGAGCAGGATGTACATGGTGGCGTCGCCGCCGTCGTCGAGGATCATGTTGGAGGGCTCGCCGTCCGGCCACTGGAAGATGGCGTCGGTGTAGGTCCAGTACTCCTCCAGCGTCTCGCCCTTGACGGCGAAGACCGGTGTGCCGGTGGCGGCGATGGCCGCGGCCGCGTGGTCCTGGGTGGAAAAGATGTTGCACGAGGCCCAGCGCACCTCGGCGCCAAGCGCCTTCAGCGTCTCGATCAGCACACCGGTCTGGATGGTCATGTGCAGCGAGCCGGAAATGCGCGCGCCCTTCAGCGGCCGGCTGTCGCCGAATTCCTCGCGGCAGGCCATCAGGCCCGGCATTTCGGTTTCGGCGATGTCGAGTTCCTTGCGTCCGTATTCGGCAAGGGCGATGTCGGCAACATGATAGTCGTGTTTTTCGGGCATGGTCTGTCCAGTCGAATGTCGATTGAGGGATTCCGGCCAAAGCGCCGGCTCCTGGCCGGCTATCCGGTTCGCTGGGCGCGCTGATTACCAGATTTCGCCGCTACGGGCAATCACACATAAAGAAATCTTTATTCCTGAATATGCCCGTCAGTTTCCCTCGCCGAAGCCCGACACGACCAGCCGTTCGAGAGCCTCGACCACCTCGGCGGCTTCGGCGCCGCGCGCCTCGATCTCGATCAAGCAGCCCGGACTGGCGGCCAGCATCATCAGGTCGAGAATGGAGCCGCCGTCGACAACCATGTCGTCCTTCTTCACCCGCACCTCGGCATCGAAACCGTTGACCGTCTCGACGAATTTCGCCGAGGCGCGCGCGTGCAGGCCGCGCTGATTGACAATGGAGAACTGCCGGACGATGGCCGGCGCGGTCGCGCCGCCCGTCATTTGCCGACCAACACCTGACTGGCGACGTTGATATATTTCTTGCCCGCGGTCTGGGCATCCTCGAGCGCCGTTTTCATGTCGCCGGCGACGCGGCTGCTCGACAGCTTGATCAGCATCGGCAGATTGACGCCGGCGATAACCTCGATCTTGCCGGCCTCCATGACCGAGATCGCCAGGTTCGACGGCGTGCCGCCGAACATGTCGGTCAGGATGATGACGCCGGAACCGTCGTCGGCCCGGGCGACGGCGGTGACGATGTCACGGCGTCGCTGTTCCATGTCGTCTTCCGGCCCGATGGAGACGGTCTCGAAATTTTCCTGCGGACCGACCACATGTTCGCAGGCGTGGCGGAACTCCTCGGCCAGGCGTCCGTGCGTCACGAGCACGAGTCCAATCATCCGCTAAAAACTCCAGTCATGCCTACCGCCGTTACCCAATGATCGAGCCGCCCGTTTTTTGGGCAAATACGCACTTTTGTCAGGGCGGCCGGCAAAGACAAGCCCATAAATCATACCGAAGGGTCTATTTTCGGTAAAATCGCGGTCGCGGGTCAGCGTTCGGCCGGCAGGACGACCGTGAAGCGCGCGCCGCGAATGTCGCCCGGCTTGCCGCCGACGATGTTCTCGGCGCGCAGCGTGCCGCCATGGGCCTCGACGATCTGGCGGCTGATCGACAGGCCAAGGCCCGAATTCTGCCCGAAGGCCTCGGTGCCGGGCCGGTCGGTATAGAAGCGTTCGAAGATGCGGTCGATGTTCTCGGCGCGGATACCGGGTCCGTTGTCCTCGATCGTGACGATGATGTTGCGGGCCGTTCGCGACAGGGTGATGGCTATGCGGCCGCCATCGTCGGGCACGAAGGAACGGGCGTTCTCCACCAGGTTGGTGATCACCTGGCCCAGCCGCAGTTCGTGGCCGGAGACGACGAACTTGCGCGGCCCCTGCGACGGTTCGTCGAGGCGCAGCGAGATGTCGACCGGGCGCGCCTGGTTGCCGGTCAGCCGGCAAACATTGACCACATCCTTGAGGAAGCGGGTCATGTCGATGCGTCCTGCGTCCTCGCGGGCGAGCTCCGCATCGAGCCTCGATGCGTCCGAAATATCGGAAATCAGGCGGTCGAGGCGGCGGACGTCGTGCTGGATGACGGCCAGCAGGCGCGCCTGCAGTTCCGGATTATTCACCTTGGGAAGCGTCTCGACGGCGCTGCGCAGCGAGGTCAGCGGGTTCTTCAGTTCGTGGCTGACATCGGCGGCGAAACTCTCGATCGCCTCGATGCGAGCATAGAGTGCGTTGGTCATGTCGCGCAGCGCGGTCGACAGATTACCGATCTCGTCCTGACGATCGGAAAAATCGGGAATCTCCTCGCGGTTCTTGATGCCCCGGCGCACGCGCACCGCCGCCGCCGACAGGCGGCGCAGCGGATTGGCGATGGTGGAGGCGAGCAGCATCGACAGGATGGCGGTCACCAGTGCCGCGACGCCGAAGACTCGCATGATCGCCTGGCGTTCCGCCGCGACGATCTTGTCGATGTCGCCGCCCTGGGTCGACAGCATCAGCACGCCGAGCACCGCGCGGAAGCGCTGTACCGGCACGGCGACCGAGACGATCATCTCGCCCTGCTCGCTGATGCGCACCACCGTGTCGGGCCTGCCGGTGAGCGCTGTGATCACCTCGGGATAAGCGCCGCCGCTGCCGCCGGGCTGCTCGCGATAGAGCGGCAGGTCGGTTCGGCGGAACAGGCCGGAGACAAGTTTAAACGCCCGGTCGAGCGCGCCGAGATCGTCCTCCTCGACCGGCGGCAGGTCGTAGCGCAGGATCTGGCCGCCGGAATAGAGATGGCGCGAATCGAGCAGCAGGTTGGAATCGCGGTCGTAGAGACGCGCCCGGGTGCGGGTCGGCGAGATCAGTCGCCGCAACACCGGCGCCACCCGCTCCGGATTGATCGGAAAGTCGAGGCTGTCGAGCTGGTTGGAGCCCGGCGCGATGCTTTCGCCCGCCTGCAGTTCCAGCAGCTTCTCCGGATCGATGGTGATCGAATCGGTCTGCACGGTCGCCGAGGCGGCGATCGCGCCGGCGATGATCTCGCCCTGGGTCATCAGGCTTTCGACGCGGGCGTCGATCAGCCCGTCGCGGAACTGGTTGAGATAGAGGATGCCCGACACCAGCACCGCCAGCGCCGCCATGTTGAGGAACAGGATGCGCCGGGTGAGGTTGGAAAAGACATAATGCCCGAGGATGCGGCGAAACGGCCACGCCAAGGCGCCCAGCAGCGAACGTGCCGGTTCTTTCGCCTTGGCGCCCGGTTTGCGGGGCGGTTCGTTTCTCGCAAGCATGGTCCGTTTGCCACTCCCGGGAGTGTCGCGGATCGCCTACGCTTCGCGAAACCGGTAGCCGACCCCGTAAAGCGTCTCGATCATGTCGAAGTCGTTGTCGACCGCCTTGAACTTCTTGCGCAGCCGCTTGATGTGGCTGTCGATGGTGCGATCGTCGACATAAACCTGTTCGTCATAAGCCGAATCCATCAGCGCGTCACGGCTTTTTACGACTCCGGGCCGCTGGGCCAGCGAGTGAAGAATGAGGAATTCGGTCACGGTCAGCGTCACAGCCTGGCTCTTCCAGGTGCAGGTATGGCGCTCCTGGTCCATGACCAGTTGCCCGCGCTCGATCGACTTCTGCTTCTGGTCCTGGCTCTTCGGCCCGGCCTCGCGGGCGATGAAGCGGCGCAGCACGGCCTTGACGCGCTCGACCAGCAGACGCTGGGAAAACGGCTTCTTGATGAAGTCGTCGGCGCCCATCTTCAGGCCGAACAATTCGTCGATCTCGTCGTCCTTCGAAGTCAGGAAGATGACGGGCAGATCGCTCTTCTGGCGCAGCCGGCGCAAAAGCTCCATGCCGTCCATGCGCGGCATCTTGATGTCGAAGATGGCCAGATTCGGCGGCCGGGTCTGCAGGCCTTCCAATGCCGAGGCACCGTCGGTGTAGGTTTCCACCCGATAGCCCTCGTTCTCCAGCGCAATCGATACCGAAGTCAGGATATTGCGGTCGTCGTCAACAAGCGCAATCGTTGCCATGTCAAATTTCTCCCTCATCAACGGGCGTCCCTTCCTCGGTTGATCCAAAAAAGGGCTAGTGACGGACAAATTGAGTACAAATTGTGGCACAGAACGATGTCCGTGTCACAGGGTTCGGCCCGCCGTCGTGCGCTGCACCCGTCGATTTGTGCCGCTGCCACAGCATTCCTTTGGGGAAAAATGTCGCGGCGGCGAAGAAAAATTGCCCGGTTTTAACAGCTTCTAAACGATTAAATCGGATTTGAAAATTTTTAAATCGATTAATGATTTGATATCAAACGATTAATCTGATTGTCCACTCCGATCCGGTTGCGCCAGGCGCGCCAGGATGTTTGCGAACTTTATTTGACGGCAGATCATCACGGAGCGCCAAATGATCGAGAGCGGCACACGCAATCCCGATTGCAATACCGGACTGGCAAACCTGACGAACCCGGCACGGGTGTTCTACAACCTGGTCGAACCGGAACTCTACGAGGAGGCCGTCGGTCGCGGCGAGGCGAGAATCACTGCCCACGGCGCGCTGGTGGCGCTGACCGGCCTGCACACCGGGCGATCGGCGAAGGACAAGTTCGTCGTGCGCGACGCCAACACCGAAGACCGTCTGTGGTGGGACAACAACAAGGCGATGGATCCGGCCGCCTTCGACGCGCTCCATGCCGATTTCGCCGCCCATGTGGAAGGCCGCGACCTGTTCGTGCAGGACCTGGTCGGCGGCGCCGACGACAACAATGCCCTGCCGGTGCGCATCGTTACCGAATATGCCTGGCACTCGCTGTTCATCCGCAACCTGCTGATCCGGCCGGCGCGCGAGGCACTTTCCACCTTCCTGCCGAAGCTGACCATTATCGACCTGCCGTCGTTCCGCGCCGATCCGGCACGCCACGGCTGCCGCGGCGAGACGGTGATCGCGGTCGACCTCAGCCGCATGATCGTGCTGATCGGCGGCACCTCCTATGCCGGCGAGATCAAGAAGTCGGTGTTCACCGTGCTCAACTACCTGCTGCCAGAAACCGGGGTGATGCCGATGCACTGCTCGGCCAATCTCGGCGGCAAGGGCGACGCGGCGGTGTTCTTCGGCCTGTCGGGCACCGGCAAGACGACGCTTTCGGCCGATCCGGCGCGCACGCTCATCGGCGACGACGAGCATGGCTGGGGCGAGGACGGCATCTTCAACTTCGAGGGCGGCTGCTACGCCAAGACAATCCGTCTTTCCGAGGACGCCGAACCGGAGATCTTCGCCACGACGCGGCGGTTCGGCACCATCCTCGAAAACGTCGTGCTCGACGACAACCGGGTGCCGGATTTCGATGACGGCTCGCTGACCGAGAACACGCGCTGCGCCTATCCGCTCCACTTCATTCCCAATGCCAGCGAAACGGGGCGCGCGCCGCATCCGAAGAACATCATCATGCTGACGGCCGACGCCTTCGGCGTGCTGCCGCCGATCGCGCGGCTGACGCCGGCGCAGGCGATGTACCACTTCCTGTCCGGCTACACCGCCAAGGTCGCCGGCACAGAGAAGGGCGTCACCGAGCCGGAGGCGACGTTCTCGACCTGCTTCGGCGCGCCGTTCATGCCGCGCCATCCGTCCGAATACGGCAACCTGCTGCGCGACCTGATCGACCGGCACGACGTCGATTGCTGGCTGGTCAACACCGGCTGGACCGGTGGCGCCTACGGCACCGGCAACCGCATGCCGATCAAGGCGACGCGGGCGTTGCTGACGGCGGCGCTCGACGGTTCGCTCAGAGGCGCCGAGTTCCGCGCCGACGCCAATTTCGGTTTCGAAGTGCCGGTCAGCGTCGCCGGCGTCGATGCCGGCATCCTCGATCCGCGCTCGACCTGGGACAATGCGGCCGCCTACGACGCGCAGGCGGCCAGGCTGGTCGGCATGTTCGTCGACAACTTTGCCAAGTTCGAGGCTCATGTCGACGCCGCGGTGCTGAGCGCGGCGCCCGCGGTACAGATCGCGGCCGAATAGACAGTCACGGCGGGGGTTTCGGCAAGGCCCGGCCATGCGCCGGGCCTTTTCGTTTGCGCTACCGCCCGCCGCCCGCCGACGAGCCGTCTCCGTCGAAGGCCTGGCGCGCCGCATTGATGCGGTGCTGGTTGGCGCGCGTCCAGTCGGCCAGCCCCGCCACCGGCACCAGCAGCGCATGGCCGAGATCGGTCAGTTCGTAATCCACCTGCGGTGGCCGCGTATCGTGCACGGTGCGCGCCACGAACCCGTCGCGTTCGAGATTGCGCAGCGACGAGGTCAGCATCTTCTGGGAGATGCCGCCGATCACGCGGCGCAGGTCGCTGAAGCGCATCTTTCCGCGCCCGAGGCTGGTGACGATCAACACCGACCACTTGTCGCCGACGCGCGACAGCAGCTCTGATATGGCGCGGCAATCCTCGGTTTCATGAAAGGATGCTGGTTTCAAAAAAGTGCCTCCTTGCGCTGTTTCTCTCGGTGTCCCATGTAGCGTTGGTTTCTAGAAGATACCAGCACTACAGGAGATTGTATATGACGCGCATCGGTATCATCATCGGCTCGACACGCGAGACACGATTTGCCGACAAGCCTGCCAACTGGCTGTTCGAGCTGGCCGGAAAGCGGACCGACATGGAGGTCGAACTGATCGACATCCGCGACTTCGACCTGCCGTTCTTCAACGAGCCGGCCTCGAATCTGTGGATGCCGAGTTCGGACCCCAATGCGGTTCGCTGGCAGGAGACGATCGCCGGCTTCGACGGCTTTATTTTCGTGACCTCCGAATACAACCGCTCGATCCCGGCTTCGCTGAAGAACGCGCTCGACCAGGCCTACAAGGAATGGGTCAAGAAGCCGGCGGCGATCCTCGCCTACGGTGCCGTCGGCGGCGCGTTTGCCGCCGATCACCTGCGCACGATCGCCATCGAACTGCAGATGGTGCCGGTGCGCTCGGCGGTCCATATCTCCGGCGGCGATTTCTTCAAGGTCCATCCGATGGGCAGCAACGAGCCGATCTCGGCGATCGAGGGCTCGATCCTCGCGGGCGCCGAAACCATGCTCGACAATCTGGCCTGGTGGGCGGAACTGACCAAGAAGGGCCGCATGGCCGATCAGGTAGCGGAAGCCGCCTGAGGCGACCGACATTCCGGCCCGCATGCGGTAAAAGGCCCGGCCCGGTCGCCGGGCCTTTCATTTTGGCGCGCACGATGCCAAATCTTGGCCATGCCCGGCCAACCCGACATCGAGATACGCGACCAGACGGTTTTCGACGATGAACTTCACGAGAGCTTCATCCGCTCGACCGGCCCGGGCGGCCAGAACGTCAACAAGGTGGCGACGGCGGTGCAGTTGCGCTTCGACGCGGCAAACGCCCGCGGCCTGTCGGAACCGGTGCGCGACCGGCTGATCCGGCTTGCCGGCTCGCGCGCCAGCAAGGAAGGCGTCATCGTCATCGAGGCGTCGCGCCACCGCACCCAGGAGCGCAACCGCGCCGACGCGCGCCAGCGGCTCGCCGCGCTGCTCGCAAGGGCATCCGAACCACCACCGCCGCCACGCAAGAAGACCCGGCCCTCCAAGGGCGCCGTGGAACGCCGCCTGAAGGCGAAAGCCGGCCGTTCGCAGATCAAGAAGATGCGCGGCCGCGTCGCCGACGACTGAGCGGAGAAGGCAAACTTTTCTTCCAATTCTGCCGCCTCCGTGCCAATCTGCGCCGGCAATTGAATGCCGGTACAGGGAGACGAACTGACATGGGCGTATTTGATTTCGTGAAATCCGTGGGCAAGAAGCTGGGCATCGGCGACGACGAGCCCCCGGAGGCCGAGGCGCTCAAGAAAGAGCTCGATTCCTACAAGCTCGGCACCGATCACGTCGAGGTCGAGGTCATCGGCGACAAGGCGGTGGTCAAGGGCGTGGTCGCCGACCAGTCGATCTTCGAGAAGGCGATTGTCGCCGTCGGCAACACGCTGGGAATCTCCAAGGTCGAAGCGTCGGAACTGAAGGTGGTCGCACCCGATTCCGGCCTCAAGCTCGATGCCGGCGCCGACATGACGGCGCTCGTCGCCGCCTCCGGCCCGCCGCCGGCGGCGCCGCGCTTCCACACCGTCGCCAAGGGCGACAATCTGTGGAAGATCGCCGAGAAGGAATACGGCAAGGGCAAGGGCGCCAAGTACACGGTCATTTTCGAGGCCAACAAGCCGATGCTGTCGGACCCCGACAAGATCTATCCGGGCCAGGTACTGCGGATCCCCGAACTGACATGAATCTCGCGACGCGGATCGGCCGCCGCGCCCTGCTTTGCGGCTTGGGCGCGGCGGTTGCGCTTCCGGCGGCCGCCGCATCGGTCTACACACCCGGCCGCGGCGATCCGGAGCGAAAGGCGATCCTCGACGCCGTGCGGCCGCGCATCGAGGCGGAGACGCGCGGGCCGGTCGAGTTCGTCGTGCGCGTGCTCAACGTCATGAACGGCTGGGCTTTCGCGGTGCTCGATCCGCAGCGCCCGGGCGGACGGCCGATCAACATCTACGACACGATCCACGCGGCGGATGCCGAATTCATGGACGGGCTGACCGTCTACGCGCTTGTGCGCAAAAGCGGCTCGCGTTGGAATCTGATCGATTCGGTGACGGGACCGACCGACGTCGCCTACGAGCCCTGGCCGGACGACTACGGCGCGCCAAGGGCGATCTTCGGCTTCTAGGCGGCAGTCTGCTGCCGCCGGACAATCTCGCGGCGCAACCCTTCCTCGCCCTTTCCCATCGCCCAGCGGTGGTTCCAGGCAAACAGCGGCCCGAGGACCGGCGACAAAAGCCGGAGCACCGGCCGCTCGGCGTTGACCTGCCAGTCATATTCGATGTCGGCCGTCTGCCCGTTCTGGGTTAGCGTCCACACGCCCTTTCCCTCCAGATCGCCCTCCGCACCGATCGTCCAGCCGTGCGGCCTCCGGCTCTCCAACAGCGTGGCGGTCCAGTTCAGGTGATAGGGCAGCCATCCTTTGGAATGGACCGCGACCTTGCGGCCGATGCCGTCGGCATCGCCGGGCTCAATGATCTCGGTCGCAAGATAGACGTCGCTCCACCAGTCGGGCAGTGCGGCAGCGTCATTGAGTATCGTGGCAACCTCGTCGATCGTCGCCTCGACCGTCCAGCGGGTGACGATGCGAAATGTGTTGGGTGCCTTGTCCATTAACGTTCCCTCCGATCTCCATGGGGATACGAGGGTGGCCGGCGAAAAGTTTCTCCGTCGGTTCACATTGCGCCGACGGTCTCATCGTCGCATCGCGACAGGCCCTATCCGCAATCGACCTTCTTCGGCGCCATCGCGAAGGCCGGATCGGTGATCTTGTAGAAGTCGGAATTGAACTTCACGTTCTTGAAGAAGTAGCCCTTCTCGTAGGTCTGGAAGATGATGCGGAAATAGATGTTCGAGGCGCGGCTGCGGTCGGCGGCAACGATCAGGAACTCCTGGGCGAAATCACCGAAATCGGCGATGTGGTAGACCTCCCCCTTGCTCATGGAGAAATCTTTGAGCTCCGGCCGGAAGATGGCGTCGAGCTTGGCGCGATCGGCATCGGGCCACAGACGGGCAAGCTTCAGCAGTTGGCCGATCGTCACGTCGGTGCCCTTGTCAAGAACGCCGGCGAACTCGCATGTCTCGGCCACCGGGTCCTGCGCGACGGCCGTGCCCGTCAGGCAAAGCGACACGATTGCCGCTGCAACCAACCTGCTTCCCATTGCCAAACCTCCCGTTTGCGCCGTGCTCCCGTCGACGCTATGGCCAGGCAACTGAACCAGCTATGGTGCGCGCATGCAAGTTCTTCCAAAGGGCGTCCGCCACATTCCAGGTTTTCTCGACGCCGCCGCGCAGGCGACACTGGTGGACCGGGTCCGCGTCGCCATTTCCGCGGCGCCGCTCTATACGCCCGCCATGCCGAAAACCGGCAAGCCGATGAGCGTCAGGATGAGCAATTGCGGCCCGCTCGGCTGGGTGACCGACAGGGAACGCGGCTATCGCTACCAGGCGACCCATCCGGTAACGGGCAGGCCGTGGCCCGCCATGCCGGCAAGTCTCCTCGACATCTGGCAGGCGGTGTCGGGCTATGGGCACCCGCCGGAAGCGTGCCTGATCAATTTCTACGCCGAATCGGCGAAGATGGGACTGCATCAGGACCGCGACGAGGAGGACTTCGACGCGCCGGTGGTTTCGATATCGCTCGGCGACACCTGCCTGTTCCGGGTCGGCGAAACGACGCGCGGCGGCCGCACGGTCTCGTTCAAGCTCAAAAGCGGCGACGTCGTCGTGCTCGGCGGGCCGGGCCGGCTCTGCTTTCACGGCGTCGACAGAATCTATCCGGCGACATCGGCGCTGCTGAAGAATGGCGGCCGGATCAATCTGACCTTGCGGCGGGTAACGAGGCCGGCGACCTGAGGGGATGGTCGCCCGCTACAGCTTCCTCAGCGCCACTTCCTGCACGAGATGGTCGGCGCCCTTGGTCAGGATCAGATCGGCGCGCGGCCGGGTCGGCAGGATGTTCTCGCGCAGGTTCTTCAGATTGATGTTGGCCCAAAGCCCCTCGGCGATCGCCAGCGCGGCATCCCTGGACAGTTGGGAATAGCGGTGGAAGAAGGATTCGGGATTGCGGAACGCGGTCTCGCGCAGCCGCATGAAGCGGTCGACATACCATTTATGGACCAGCGCCTCGTCGGCGTCGATATAGATCGAGAAGTCGAAGAAATCCGAAACCACCGGCACCGCCGCGCCGTCCTCAGGCAGGTCGCGGGTCTGCAGCACGTTGATGCCCTCGAAGATCAGGATGTCGGGACGGTCGATGGTCGTAAACTCGCCGGGCCGCACGTCGTAGGTCAGGTGCGAATAGAGCGGTGCGCGCACGCTTTCCTGGCCCGACTTGATGTCGGAGAGGAAACGCAGCACGGCGCCGACGTCGTAGCTTTCGGGAAAGCCCTTGCGCTCCATCAGCCCGCGCTCGCGCAGCACGGCGTTGGGATGCAGGAAGCCATCGGTGGTGACGAGGTCGACCTTGGGGCTCGACGGCCAGCGCGCCAGCAGTTCCTGCAGCACGCGCGCAGTGGTCGACTTGCCGACGGCGACCGAGCCGGCGATACCGATGATGAACGGCGTCTTGATGGCGTCGTCGACGTTGAGGAACTCCTTGCGCTGCTGGAACAGGAGCTGGCTCGCCTCGACATGGGCCGAGAGCAGGCGCGACAGCGACAGGTAGATGCGGCACACCTCTTCCAGGTCGACAGGATCGTTGAGCGAGCGCAGGCGCTCGACCTCGTCTTCTCTCAGCGTCAGCGGCGTGTCGGCGCGGAACTTCGCCCAGTGCTCGACCGAGAAGAAGCGGTAGGGCGAATACTTTCGCGTATCGAGCGCGAACTGGTCCATGGGCGCATCCTCGCGGCCTCATCTGGCGGCGCGCGATTCCTTCTCCTCGATGCCCGACCGGGCGGTGCGGCGTTCAAGCTCGGCAGCCACGTCGGCGAGACGGACACCGGCCATGTTGAGCACGACGAGCCAATGATAGATGAGATCGGCGCTTTCCGAAACAAGACCTTCGTTGTCTCCGACCGTCGCGGCGATCACCGTTTCCACTGCCTCCTCGCCCAGCTTCTTGGCCGCGCCGGGCATGCCGCCGGCGACCAGTTTCGCCGTCCACGAACCGGCGTCGCCGGAGCGCGCGCGCTCGGCGATGATCGTTTCGAGATCGGCCAGGGAAAAGTCGCTCATCCTTCGTCTTTCGCTGTCAGGCGAGCCGCATTGGTATGCCGGCGGCGGCCATGTGTTGCTTGGCTTCAGCGATCGTATAGGTGCCGAAGTGGAAAATCGAGGCCGCCAGCACGGCGGTGGCATGGCCGTCGCGAATGCCCTCGACCAGATGTTCGAGATCGCCGACGCCGCCGGACGCGATCACCGGCACGCATACCGCATCGGCAATGGTACGGGTCAGCGCCAGGTCGTAGCCGATCTTGGTGCCGTCGCGGTCCATCGAAGTGAGCAGGATCTCGCCGGCGCCGAGATCGACCACCCGGCGCGCGAACCCGACCGCGTCGATGCCGGTCGGCTCGCGGCCGCCATGGGTGAAGATCTCCCAGCGGTCCGCCTCGCCCTCGCCCGACACCTTCTTGGCGTCGATGGCGACGACGATGCACTGGTTGCCGAATTTGTCGGCGGCTTCCGCGACGAATTCCGGGTTCTTCACCGCCGCGGTGTTGATCGACACCTTGTCGGCGCCGGCAAGCAGCAGCTTGCGGATATCGGCGACCGCGCGCACGCCGCCGCCGACGGTCAGCGGCATGAAGCACTGTTCGGCGGTGCGCGCCACCACGTCGTAGATCGTGTCGCGATCCTCATGGCTGGCGGTGATGTCGAGAAAGCACAATTCGTCGGCGCCGGCGGTGTCATAGGCCTTGGCCGCCTCGACGGGATCGCCGGCGTCGACGAGGTCGACGAAGTTGACGCCCTTGACGACGCGGCCGTCATGCACGTCGAGGCAGGGAATGACACGGGCTTTCAGCATATTTCTTCTTCTAACCGGCGATCTGCAGGCTTAAAATGGTAATCGATGTTCCGGCAAAACGAAGGGAAGTACATATTCTACGCCGACGAAAGCGGAGATCATTCGCTGACGTCGGTCGATCCGACCTATCCTGTATTTGTTCTGGCACTCTGCGGATTCTCAAAGTCAACTTACTGTTCTCGTATTGTCCCAAAATTTCAGCGCCTCAAGTTTGCCTATTTTGGACATGACGCCACGGTGTTGCATGAAAGGGATATCCGCAAACAGGTCGGCGACTTTCGGATTCTCAACAATTCCGAGGTTCGAGCTTCATTCATGCGGGATCTGTCGACCGCTCTTGAATCGTCGCCCTTCAGGATATCTGCAACCGTCATCTACAAACCGGAGTTGCGGCAGGACCTGTTTCCCGAAAACCCATATGCGATCTCGCTTCGGATTTGCCTTCAACAGGCTTTCCGCTTCTTAAGCGCCCGGAACGAAGTCGGCAAGCGCACCTATTTCGTGTTCGAGAAACGCGGTGCTCGGGAGGATGCCGATCTGGAGTTGGAATTCAGAAGGCTCGTCGATGGTGAAAATGATCTGGGTATGCCGCTGGAAGGGTTCAACATTCACTTCTCCGACAAGCGGGCGAACTCCACCGGCATGCAGATTGCCGATTTGACGGCAAGACCGATCGGCCTGAAAATGTTCAGGCCCGGACAGCCGAACAGGGCATTTGATCTGATTGTGAAGAAGATCTACCGGAACCGAAAATTCTCCAGGCCGAGCCGCGGCATACATATTCCGGAAAAGCGAAAGGCCTCGGACTACTCCGAGGCCTAGCGCCGACCGGGAAATCCCAATCCATTTGATAACAATATACTATTTCGGAAGGTAAGATTCAATGCTTTCAATATCTTACACACAAGACCGCTAAGTGATTCAAACGCTTGCCAAATCCGGTCCTGGTGACGTCCGCTACCGGGGTTTTTCCTCGAACAGCGCCGTTTCCGGCCTGTCGCCTCTGAGCACCGCCAGTGCCTCGGCCGGATCGATGCGGCCGTCATAGAGCGCGCGGCCGGAAATCGCGCCTTCCAGCTTCGCCGCGTCGGCAAAGGTCATGCGCACCACGTCGGCCAGCGAGGCAAGCCCGCCGGAAGCGATAACGGGGATCGACACCGCATTGGCGAGATCGATCGTCGCCTCCCAGTTGATGCCGGCAAGCACGCCGTCGCGGTCGATGTCGGTATGGATGATGGCGGCGACGCCGGCGCCCTCGAAGCGCTTCGCCAGTTCGACCACGCCGAGTTCGGAGGCCTCGGCCCAGCCCTCGACCGCCACCTTGCCGCCCTTGGCATCGATGCCGACGGCGATGCGGCCGGGGAACGCCTCGCAGGCCTGCTTCACCAGGTCGGGGTCGCGCACCGCCACCGTGCCGAGGATGACGCGGGCAAGGCCCTTTTCGAGCCAGTTTTCGATGTGCTCGAGCGTGCGGATGCCGCCGCCGAGCTGTACCGGGTTTTTCGTCGCCTTCAGGATCGCCTCGACCGCGCTGCCGTTCTTCGACTTGCCGGCGAAGGCACCGTCGAGATCGACCACATGCAGCCAGGAAAAGCCCTGCTCCTCGAAGGCTTTCGCCTGCGCGGCCGGGTCTTTGTTGTAGATTTTCGCGGTCTTCATGTCGCCGAGCTTGAGGCGGACGCATCTGCCGGCCTTCAGGTCGATGGCGGGAAAGAGGATTTTCTGCTTGTTCACGGCGCCCATCTCAGGAAATTGCCGATCAGCGCCAGGCCGAGCGTCTGGCTCTTTTCGGGGTGGAACTGGGTGCCGGCGAGATTGTCGCGGGCGACGGCGGCCGTCATCGCCCCGCCATAGTCGCAGGTGGCGACGACATCGGCCCGGTTCTCGGCCGCCAGGTGGTAGGAATGGACGAAATAGGCGTGCAGACCTTCCGGCCCGGTCGGGATGCCGGCAAAAAGCGGGTGGTCTCGTTTGAGATCGAGCGTGTTCCAGCCGATCTGCGGAATTTTCAGGCCCGGATCGGCGGGCTGCATTTCGACCACGTCGCCGGCGATCCAGCCGAAACCCTCGGTCACGGCCTTTTCCAGCCCGCGCGCCGCCATCAGCTGCATGCCGACGCAGATGCCGAGAAACGGCCGGCCGCGGCGCACCGCCGCCTCGTCGATGGCCTCGCGCATGCCGGCGACCGCGTCCAGACCGGCGCGGCAGTCGGCGAACGCGCCGACGCCCGGCAGCACGACACGGTCGGCGCCGCGCACGGTCTCGGCATCGTCGGTCAGCACGATCTCGGCATCGATGCCGCTTTCGCGGGCGGCGCGCTCGAAGGCCTTGGTCGCCGAGCGCAGGTTGCCCGAGCCGTAGTCGATGATCGCCACCCGCATCAGCGCGCGCCCGGATAGTCGAGGAGCCCGAGCGCCGGGCCAGACATGGCCGCCGGCCTCATCACGGGCGCCGGAAGCGCCGGACGGCCCGGAGGAACGACCGGTCTACCGGCCGCCGTAGCGGGAGCGCGGGCAAAGTACTTCAGCTCAGCGTCGGCGGCATTGTCGGCCTCAACCGTCGCCGCGTGATGCAGCCCGCGCCGTTCCAGCGCGGCGACGCGCAGTTGCGGTCCTTCGAGCGCGACGAAGACCGACACCAGGAAGGACAGAAGCGGCGCTGTGTTCTCGAAACCCGCCACCGTGCCGAGCGCCGCCAGTCCGGCGGCAGCGGCAAGGGCGACAAACGCCTCGATCCACAGCCGGTGCCACAACAGCCAGATGACCGGCGCGATCAGCGCGATGACGGAAAAGCCGTCGCGCACGAATGTCGCATTCGCGCCGGCTTCGGCCTCGTTTCGGTCCATTACCACGAAGGCGGCCATCAGCGTTCAGCCCTTCAGCGTGCCCTTGGTCGACGGCACCGCGCCGGCATTGCGCGGATCGGCCTCGACGGCGTGGCGCAGCGCGCGCGCCACCGCCTTGAAACAGGTTTCGGCGATGTGGTGGCTGTTGGCGCCGTAGTGGTTCAGCACATGCAGCGTGATGCCGGCATGCTGCGAGAAAGCCTGGAAGAACTCGCGCACCAGTTCGGTGTCGAACGTGCCGATCTTGGCGGTTGGAAAGACCACGTTCCAGACCAGGAACGGCCGGCCGGAAACGTCGACCGCCGCCTTGGTCATGGTCTCGTCCATGGCAAGGTCGATGGAGGCGTAGCGGTTGATGCCGCGCCGCTCGCCGAGCGCCCCGGCGACCGCCTGTCCGAGCGCGATGCCGGTGTCCTCGACCGTGTGGTGGTCGTCGATATGCAGGTCGCCAGCGGCGTTGACGCGCATGTCGATCAAGGCGTGTTTCGACAGCTGTTCCAGCATATGGTCGAAAAAGCCGACGCCGGTGGAAATCTCGAACGAGCCGGTGCCGTCGAGATCGATGGCGACGGCGATGTCCGTTTCGCTGGTCTTGCGGCTCACCTCGGCGCGCCGGCCGATCCTGTTTTCGCTCATGGCGGAAATTCCCTGCTGGAAGCGCTGGGTTTCTAGCAACACCGTCTCCTTATTGCCAGTTGCCCGGCTCCGCCAGCGTTAACCGCGATATTTTTCCGGTTTGCAATCCGCGCCGGCCTTCATACATAAGACCGCATTCAAAGGGGTTCCGGCGCTGCGGCTTGCGAGCGCCGCCGGTATCGCCGAAAGGAGCTTTTCATGGCCGATCACTCGTCGCCCCCCTCCATGCATGCCACAACCATCGTCACCGTCCGCAAGGGCGGCAAGGTGGTGATCGCCGGCGACGGCCAGGTCTCGCTCGGTCAGACGGTGATGAAGGGCAATGCGCGCAAGGTGCGCCGCATCGGCAAGGATGGCGCGGTGATTGCCGGTTTTGCCGGCGCCACCGCCGACGCCTTCACGCTCCTGGAGCGGCTGGAGGCCAAGCTGGAGCAGTATCCCGGGCAACTGACCCGCGCCTGCGTGGAGCTCGCCAAGGACTGGCGCACCGACCGCTATCTGCGCCGGCTGGAAGCGATGATGCTGGTCGCCGACAAGGATGTGAGCCTTGCCATTACCGGCACCGGCGACGTGCTCGAGCCGGAACACGGCGTCATGGCCATCGGTTCGGGCGGCAATTTTGCCCTTGCCGCGGCGCGGGCTCTGCAGGATTCGGATCTCGACGCCGAGACGATCGCCCGCAAGGCGATGGAGATCGCCGCCGAGATCTGCGTCTACACGAATTCGAACTTCGTGGTCGAAACGCTCGATGCGGCCTGACGCGGCCGGCTCCGCATCGCGATCGCCCGGGTCCGTAGCGCCGACAGCCACACCAGTTTCCACCGCAGAAAACGGAACACGCACATGACGACATTCTCCCCGCGCGAGATCGTCTCCGAACTCGACCGCTTCATCATCGGCCAGAAAGACGCCAAGCGCGCCGTGGCGATCGCGCTCAGAAACCGCTGGCGCCGCCAGCAGCTCGAAGGCGACATGCGCGAGGAGGTGATGCCGAAGAACATCCTGATGATCGGCCCGACCGGCGTCGGCAAGACGGAGATTTCGCGCCGCCTGGCCAAGCTCGCCGGCGCGCCGTTCATCAAGGTCGAGGCGACGAAGTTCACCGAGGTCGGCTATGTCGGCCGCGATGTCGAGCAGATCGTCCGCGATCTCGTCGAGGTTGCCATCGGGCTCATCAAGGTCAGGAAGCGCGAGGAAGTGAAAGCGCGCGCCCACATCAACGCCGAGGAACGGGTGCTCGATGCCCTGGTCGGCAACACGGCGAGCCCGGCAACGCGCGACTCGTTCCGCAAGAAGCTGCGCAACGGCGAACTCGACGACAAGGAAATCGAGATCGAGGTCGCCGATACCGGCGGCATGCCGAATTTCGAGATTCCCGGCATGCCCGGCGCCAATATTGGCGTGCTCAACCTCAACGACATGCTGGGCAAGGCGCTCGGCCAGCGCACCAAGACGCGTCAGATGACGGTGCGCGATTCGCACGAACTGCTGGTCAATGACGAGGCCGAGAAACTGCTCGACCAGGAGGCGATCACCGGGGAGGCGCTGACCGCGACGCAGAATGACGGCATCGTGTTTCTCGACGAGATCGACAAGATCGCCGCGCGCGACGGTAGCATGGGTGCCGGCGTCAGCCGTGAAGGCGTGCAGCGCGATCTGTTGCCGCTGGTCGAAGGCACCACGGTGGCCACGAAGTACGGGCCGGTGAAGACCGACCACATCCTGTTCATCGCCTCGGGCGCCTTTCACGTGTCGAAACCGTCGGACCTACTGCCGGAGCTGCAGGGGCGGCTGCCGATCCGCGTCGAGCTGCGCGCGCTGGAGAAGGAGGATTTCCGCCGCATCCTGACCGAGACCGAGGCAAGCCTGATCAAGCAATATGTGGCGCTGATGGCGACCGAAGGCGTGACGCTTGAATTCACCGACGACGCCATCGACAGTCTCGCCGGCATCGCCGTCGATCTCAACGCCAGTGTCGAGAATATCGGCGCCAGGCGTCTGCAGACGGTGATGGAACGCGTACTCGACGACATCTCGTTCAACGCCCCCGACAAGGCGGGCAAAAAAGTCACAGTCGACGCCGACTATGTGGCCAGGAATGTCGGCGACATGGCGAAAAACACAGATTTGTCGCGATTTATCCTGTAGACGTGTGCCTGGCGGGCGGCCGTGCAGCCGTCCTGCCCTTTATCGCGCCGCCCGATCGGTGCATATGGATCGTAGGCAGACGAGGAACAGGGCGCGGTGGGCAACGGCGTTTTCTCCGCAGACAGATTTCGGACGGCGGCCCGGGCCGCCGCGGTCGCGGTATTGTGCTTTTGCGCCGGTGCTGCCCATGCGACCGTCAAGGTTCCGCCCGGCAACCGCAATGTCGAGCAGCCAGCGGTACCCGGCGCCTCGGCCCGGCGCACGCAGGCGCTCAAGACCACCTATGACGCCAAATACGCCAAGGTGGTCGCGCTTTTGAAGCGCGACCGGGCGCTGCGTCGCAAGATCGCCGCCGCGGCAAAGGACTACGGCATCGACCCGATGCATATCGTCGGCGCCATCGTCGGCGAGCACACCTACAATGTCGACGCCTATGACCGGTTGCAGACCTATTACGTCAAGGCGGTCGCCTATGTGAATTCCGGCCTCCGCTTCGAATATGAAAACGAAAGCGTCGGCGATTTCGTCGAGCGGCCGCAATTTGCCCCATGTCACGGGCTTGCCGGCAGCTACGAATTGTGGATCTGCCGCGAGCGGGTCTGGAACACTCGCTTCCGCGGCCGGGTCGTCGGCGGCACCGCCTATCCCAATGACCGGTTTTCGGCGGTGTTCTTCCAGCCCTTCTATGCCGGCCAGACCTTCGGCATTGGCCAGCTCAATCCGCTGACCGCCCTGCAGATGAGCGACATCGTGGCGAAAGTCTCGGGCTTCCCGCGCCTCGACCACCGCGATCCAGGCAAGGTCTACAAGACGATCATGGATCCCGACCTGACATTGCCTTACGTGGCGGCGACGATCGTCAAGTCGATCGAGGCCTATCGCGATATCGCCGGCTACGACATTTCCGCCAATCCGGGAATCACCGCGACGCTCTACAATCTCGGCAATCCGGAAGAACGGGCGCGTGCCCTGAAAACCGAGAACGAAGACCGCATCGCCAAGGGCGAGCAACCGCGTATGCCGCAGGAAAACTACTATGGCTGGCTGGTTAACGACCGGCTCGACGAACTGCGCGCCCTGTTTTGAGTGGTGCTAAAAGGCCGTGAACGTCATCGTCGTCAGCGAACGCACGATGCCGGGAATGTCCAGCACCTTCTCGTTGATGAATTTGCCGACATCCTGGCCTTCCTCGATATAGATCTTGGCAAGCAGGTCGTAGTCGCCGCTGGTCGAATAGAGCTCGGAGGCGATTTCGCGCTCGAACAGCGCATCGGCGACCTCGTAGGTCTTGCCGGGCGCGCATTGCAGTTGGAGGAAAACAGGCTTCATGGACGGGTTTCCGGTCTCGAGATGAACGCTCTTTCTTCCCGTGTAGCGCAGACGGGCGGCCGCAATCAATCGGCGGCGACCTTTCCGGCAGGCCTGCCTATCTGACCGCTTCGACGGCGGCGCGATGGAAGGCGTCGTCGGTCAGCTCAGTCGCAGGCGCGGAAGCCGCGCCGCCGCCCTCGCCCACCGACGTGTCGGCGACGCCGAAGACCAGCACGCCGCCGGCGCCGCGTGGCGCGATGGCATAGCGTTCGAGCAATTCTGCATCGCCGGCGGCGCAGGAGGCACGCCCGGCGAACAGGCCGTCGCCACCGATGGAATCGGCGCTGAAACCGGAGGAGAAATCGCCCTCGCAGGATTTCGCGGCCTCGAAGATCAGCCGCGCCATGATGTCGGTCTCGCTGTCGAACGAGCCCTCGGGATAGACATGGGCGACGATCGTCCGCGAATCGTTGGCGGCGACGGCGTGCAGTTTCTTCAATCCATCGTCGCGGTCGGCCTCCGCGATCAGCTTCAGATCGGTCAGCCCCGTTCCCGCCATCAGGTTGAACAGGCGCTGCGTCGCCTCGACCTGCAACTGCGCGACATCGGCCGCCGCCGGGGCGGCCGGTTCGGGCGATTGCACCGCCGGCGTCTTGGTGTCCGCGTCGCCCTCGTCGCGCGACAGGGCGGGGCCGGCGCCATGGCGGGCGGAGTTCTGCTCGACGCAACGGGCAAGGCGGGCGAGCATCCGCGAGGTGCCGGTGAGCCGGAACTGGTAGCTGTAGCTCTTGTCCCTGACATAGAGCGTGCGTCCGCGTCGGAAGCGGCGCACGATGTAGCCGTCGGCGGGCATGGCCATGCGCGCCAGTTGCGGCGATATCGCGGTGGCGACGCCGTTCTGCCAGTCGCCGCCGTCGATGCGGTAGGTGAGCGGGATCTTCTCGCCGGTGGTCATCGTCCAGCTTTCCGACGAGAAGCCGATCCACCAGTTGTAGACCGAATCGACCTCGACGCTCATGGAGATGCCGCTGCGATAACGCGCGATCGCCACGCAGGAGTTGAACAGGCCGGTCGAATCGTTGACGAAGGCATCACCGTTCCAGCCGCCGGAACGGAAGCTTTCGACCACGCGCGCATGGCCCGGCGCGCACAGGGCCAGAAGCCCTACAATGAAAAGAATTGCGCGGATCATCATGTATCGCCCCTCCCCGCGGGCGCGGCCCGCAAATGTCGCGCGAGTATGTGGGATGGCGATGGAGGGAGCAAGGCTGGAGGGAAACGACCTTCCCCTCACACCCCCGCATTATAGGCGGCGATCGCCGCCATGTTGACCAGATCGGAATCCTTGGCGTTGAGCGAGACGATCTGCACCGGCTTGTTGAGGCCGACCAGAAGCGGGCCGATGACAGTGGAGCCGCCGAGTTCCTGCAGCATCTTGGTCGAGATCGAGGCGGAATGGAAAGCCGGCATCACCAGCACGTTGGCCGGGCCGGAAAGCCCGATGAAGGGATATTGCTCCATCAGTTTCGGGTTCAGCGCCACGTCGGCGGCCATCTCGCCGTCGAACTCGAAATCGACACGGCGCTTGTTGAGAATCTTCACCGCCTCCTGGACGCGTTCGGAGCGCTCGCCCGGCGGGTGGCCGAAGGTCGAATAGGCGAGCATGGCGACACGCGGCTCGTAGCCCATGCGCCGGGCCTGGCCCGCGGCCTCCTCGGCGATATCGGCCAGTTCCACCGCGTCGGGCATGTCGTGGACGGCGGTGTCGGCCACAAGCACGGTGCGGCCGCGGCAGAGCGCAATCGACACGCCGATCACCCGGTGGCCGGGCTTGGCGTCGATGACCCGGCGCACATCGGCGAGCACGGTGGAATAGTTGCGTGTGACCCCGGTGACCACGCCGTCGGCGTCGCCCAGCGCCACCATGCAGGAGGCAAAATAGTTGCGATCGTTGTTGATCATGCGCTGGCAGTCGCGCAGCAGGTAGCCCTTGCGCTGCAGCCGCTCGTAGAGAAAATCGGCATAGGCCTGGTTGCGCCGCGACAGGCGTGCATTGATCAGCTCGATGCCCGGCCTGGAGATATCGACGCCGGCGGCGCGCGCCGTTTCGCGCATCTGCTCCTCGCGGCCGAGCAGGATGGCGGTGCCGAGGCGCTGGTTGACGTAGGCGACGGCGGCGCGCATCACCTGCTCCTCCTCGCCTTCGGCGAAGACGATGCGCTTGGGCTGGCGGCGCACGCGGTCGTAGATGCGCTGCAGGGTCGAAGCGATCGGGTCGCGGCGCCCGGCCAGTTCGCGCGCGTAGGCCTCCAAATCCAGGATCGGCCGGCGGGCGACGCCCGAATCCATCGCCGCGCGGGCAACCGCCACCGGAATGGCAGAGATCAGCCGTGGGTCGAACGGCACCGGGATGATGTAGCCGGGGCCGAATTTCGGCCGGTTGCCGCGATAGGCGGCGGCGACGTCGTCGGGCACGTCGGCGCGCGCCAGTTCGGCCAGCGCATGGGCGGCGGCGACCTTCATGGCTTCATTGATGGTCGAAGCGCGGACATCGAGCGCGCCGCGGAAAATGTAGGGGAAGCCAAGCACGTTGTTGACCTGGTTGGCATAGTCCGACCGGCCGGTCGCCATAATGGCGTCGTCGCGGATTTCGGCCACCTCCTCCGGCGTGATCTCCGGGTCGGGATTGGCCATGGCGAAGATGATCGGATTGGCGGCCATCGACTTGACCATCGCTCGGGTGAGCGCGCCCTTGGCAGACAGGCCGAAGAAGATGTCGGCGCCGTCGAGCGCGTCTGCGAGTGTGCGCGCGTCGGTCTTCACCGCATGGGCCGACTTCCACTGGTTCATGCCCTCCTTGCGGCCCTGGTAGATGACGCCCTTGGTGTCGCAGAGCGTGACGTTCTTCGGCGAAAAGCCCATGGCTTTCACCAACTCGACGCAGGCGATCGCCGCGGCGCCGGCACCGTTGCAGACCAGTTTTGCGTCCTTCATGTCGCGGCCGGTCAGGTGCAGCGCGTTGATCAGGCCGGCCGCCGCGATGATGGCGGTGCCGTGCTGGTCGTCGTGAAAGACCGGAATGTCCATCACCTCGCGCAAGCGCTGCTCGATGATGAAGCAGTCGGGCGCCTTGATGTCCTCCAGATTGATGCCGCCGAAGGACGGCCCGAGGAAGCGTACGCAGTTGATGAATTCGTCGATGTCGGCGGTATCGACCTCCAGATCGACGGAATCGACGTCGGCGAAGCGCTTGAACAGCACCGCCTTGCCTTCCATCACCGGCTTGGAGGCCAGCGCGCCGAGATTGCCGAGGCCGAGGATCGCCGTGCCGTTGGAGATCACCGCGACCATGTTGCCCTTGGTGGTGTAGTCGTAGGCGCGCGACGCGTCCTCGGCGATCGCCTTGACCGGCACCGCCACGCCCGGCGAATAGGCCAGCGACAGGTCGCGCTGCGTCGCCATCGGCTTGGTCGGGTTGATCTCCAGCTTGCCGGCGCGGCCCGTCGCGTGGAATTCCAGCGCTTCCGCGTCGCTGACCGAAGGACCTCCGCGGTCCGCTTTATCCGTTGCCGGCATGTTCCCCCCGATACGCGATACGATAACACTTCTTTGTGGACCGGTATTTGTAAGGCTACACTCGGCGCAGTAAAAGAGCCAATCCACTTTTGCGATAAACTGTTTCCAGGAAGAGCGGTTGAACGACGAAACGCCGATAGCGCCCGAACGCCTTTCGACGGCCAGGCTCGCCACGCCGGAAAGCCTGGCGGCGGCGACGCCGATGATGGAACAGTATATCGAGATCAAGCTCGCCAATCCCGATTGCCTGCTGTTCTACCGCATGGGCGATTTCTACGAACTGTTCTTCGACGACGCGGAGACCGCGTCGCGCGCGCTCGGCATCACGCTGACCAGGCGGGGAAAACACCTCGACCACGACATCCCCATGTGCGGCGTGCCGGTGCATGCCGCCGACGACTATCTGCAGAAGCTGATCGCGCTCGGCCACCGCGTCGCCGTGTGCGAGCAGGTCGAGGACCCGGCGGAAGCCAAGAAACGCGGCTCGAAGGCCGTGGTGCGCCGCGACGTGGTGCGGCTCGTCACGCCGGGCACGATCACCGAGGAGAAACTGCTGGCGCCGGGCGAGGCCAACTACCTGATGGCGCTCGGCCGGGTGAAGGCCGACGGCGACCGCGCCCTGGCGCTCGCCTGGATCGACATTTCCACCGGCGCTTTCCGCGTCGCCGCCTCCGACCCCGACAGGCTTGCCGCCGACATCGCCCGCGTCGATCCGCGCGAACTGATCGTGCCGGAGCCGCTTTTGCGCGACGACGTGCTGAAGCCGGTACTCGACCTCGCCGGCCGGGCGGTGTCGCCGCAGCCGGCGAGCCTGTTCGATTCGGCCACGGCCGAAAACCGCATCACCCGCCATTTCGGCGTGGCGACGCTCGACGGGTTCGGCGATTTCTCGCGCGCCGAGCTTGCCGCGATCTCCGGCGCCATCGCCTATGTGGAAAAAACCCAGAAGGCCGAGCGGCCCGAGCTGGAACGGCCGGCGCGCGAGGACGGCGCCTCGGCGCTGTTCATCGATCCGGCGACGCGCGCCAATCTGGAGCTGGCGCGGACGCTCTCGGGCAAGCGCGACGGCAGCCTGCTCAAAGCCATCGACCGCACCGTGACCGGCGGCGGCGCGCGGCTCATCGCCGAACGGCTGATGGCGCCGCTGACCGACGCGGCGGCGATCCGCGAAAGGCAGGATTCGATCGCGTTTTCGCTCTCCGAAAGCCGGCTTGCCGGCGAATTGCGCCAGCGGCTGAAGGCCGCCCCCGACATGCCGCGCGCCCTGTCGCGGCTGGCGCTCGGGCGCGGCGGACCGCGCGATCTCGGCGCCATCGCCGCCGGCCTTGCCGCCGGGCGCGACATCGCCGCGCTTCTCGGCCAAACCGACCTGCCACTAGAACTTGCCGCCGCGCGCGCGGCGCTCGACGCGCTGCCGGCCGCACTCGGCGACCATCTCGGTTCAGCACTCGCCGACGAGTTGCCGTTGCTCAAACGCGACGGCGGCTTCGTGCGCGAGGGCTGTCACGGTGAGCTCGACGAGATGCGGGCGCTGCGCGACAGTTCCAGGCGCGTCATCGCGCAGATGCAGGCCGATCTCGCCGAGGAGACCGGCATCCGCTCGCTCAAGATCCGCCACAACAACGTGCTCGGCTACTATATCGAGGTGACCGCCAACCACCAGGCGGTGATGACCGGCACCGACGAGGCGAAATCGCGCTTCATCCACCGCCAGACCATGGCCAGCGCCATGCGCTTCACCACCACCGAACTGTCGGAGCTGGAAACGAAGATCGCCAACGCCGCCGGCCGCGCGCTGGAGATCGAGCTCGACATCTTCGCCGGGCTCGCCGCCGAGACCGTGGCCGAGGCCGGCGCCATCCGCGCCGGCGCGGCGGCGCTGGCAACGCTCGACGTCGCCACCGCGCTTGCCCGCCTGGCGCAGTCGGAAGACTGGTGCCGGCCGCATGTCGACGACAGTCTCGACTTCGTGATCGAGGGCGGCCGCCACGTGGTGGTCGAGCAGGCGCTGCGCCGCGACGCGACCGGCCCGTTCGTCGCCAATGATTGCGACCTGTCGCCGGGGCCGGGCGGCGGTGCCGGCGCCATCTGGCTCTTGACCGGGCCGAACATGGGGGGAAAATCGACCTTCCTGCGCCAGAACGCGCTGATCGTCCTGCTGGCCCAGATGGGCGCCTACGTGCCGGCGAAAGCGGCGCGCATCGGCGTGGTCGACCGGCTGTTCTCCCGCGTCGGCGCGTCCGACGACCTGGCGCGCGGGCGCTCGACCTTCATGGTCGAGATGGTCGAGACGGCGGCGATCCTCAACCAGGCGACGGAGCGCTCGCTGGTCATCCTCGACGAGATCGGCCGCGGCACCGCCACCTTCGACGGGCTGTCGATCGCCTGGGGCACGGTCGAATATCTGCACGAGAAGAACCGCTGCCGCACGCTGTTCGCCACCCATTTCCACGAGATGACGGCGCTGGCCGAGAAGCTCGACCGCCTCGCCAACGTCACCATGCGGGTCAAGGAGTGGGACGGCGACGTGGTGTTCCTGCACGAGGTGGCGCATGGCGCCGCCGACCGTTCCTACGGCGTGCAGGTGGCAAAACTCGCTGGCCTGCCCGAGGCGGTGGTGGCGCGCGCCCGCGACGTGCTGACCGAGCTCGAACAGGGCGAGATGTCGGGCAAGGCGAGCCGCCTCGTCGACGACCTGCCGCTGTTTACCGCCGAGGTCAAACGCGCCCAGCCGCCGGCGCGGAAATCAGACGCGCTCAAGCAAGCGGTCGAGACGCTCGACCCGGATTCCATGACCCCGCGCGAGGCGCTGGAGGCGCTGTACAGGTTGCGGGGGTTGGCGGGGGAGTGAGGGGGGAGAGTGGGCTGCCCTGGAGGCACCCACGAAAGCAAATCTTCACAACCTATCCGGGAAACTCCAAATAGGGATGACGCTTAAGACGAATGTCAACAAACCCCGCCGCAGCTTAGCTGAAACTACAGATGCTTAGTGATCAAATTCCTGAGAAATATATGTAATAATCTTGACTAGGCAATAGCTCACGACCAACGTCCGCAGTGAATTCTGAGTATTCGGGAAATTGTACTGATGGACGAGAAAACGCGAAAAGAGGTCGCTGCTTCCTTGCTGAAGGATATGGAAGCCACCGCAATTCGGATGCGCGCACTGATTGTCGCCATGCCCGCGCATGATTTGCTTGGCTACATTTACGCCCAGCATATGATTAAAGCGATGGCAGACCGAAGTGCCGCCGAGGAGCACCTCGAAGCGGACGGCCCAGATGACCTGATCAACGAAAACCAGTTCCTGCTGGAGTATGTTCACGCGGTGCTCGCGTCAGACGCTGCCCCTGCAGACGTGACATTCGACGAAGCCCGATGCGCCGAGCTGTTTGAACTTGGCCGCAAACTGCGAGAGCAGGCCATGCTTTTCGCCATGGTCACGTCCGCCGATACCAAGGAAGGCGTCTTTGGTCCCGACACGGCCGACATCGAATTCCGCGCGAAATCGACCTGGGTCATGCTACGTGGGAACCGCTACCAAGTCTTGGAAGGCGAGTTCTACAGCTACGTTTTGGCGCCTCATAATGAGGTCTTGAAAGAAGTTTATGGTGTCGGTGCCGCCGATATCGCGGAAGGCTTCCAGGCTATGGCCGACGCCACCCGTTCTGGGCATGCCAACGCTATCATGGAGATGATGAAGCAGTTTGAGGCAGCACAGGCCTTCGCTGCGGCACAGGACAAGCGTATGGAAGACGCCGTGGAGGCATGGGTTGCGGCCAATCCGGAACAGTCGAAAGCCGCCGGGCGGGCGATGGATGACATGTTTCGGGGCGGCATCGCCAACGTGAGCCGTCACACGACGCTGCCCTCGACACTGTTGGCGGACTTGGCGTACCGGCGCGGAGAAGAAATCGAGTTCTTCGCGGCGGGCGATTTTTCGGGGACGCCTTACCGGACACTGCCTGCCCGGAAGAAGCCCCTGATCCAGCTTGGATCGGACTACTACGCCGTCGACCCGTGTTTCACCCGCGACGCGGGGTATCGTGCGCTTCTCTACAACCTCCTGCAGCGAAAGCCGGACTACAAGAAAACTTTTGAGGGGCGGCAGAAGACGATGAGCGAAGCTGCCTTCACCGACATTCTGGCCGCCCAGCTTCCCGGAGCCACAGTTTTTCGGGAGGTCTATTATAAAGACCCCGCAAGCAAGCAGTGGTCCGAAAACGACACTCTCATCCTAGTCGATGACGTGCTGTTCCTGGTTGAAGCCAAGGCGGGCGCGGCTGCGACTATCGCATCGCCAGCGCTTGATTTCAGCCGCCACGCCCAGTCCGTGCAGGACTTGGTACTCAAAGCCTACAAGCAATGTGAGCGCTTTTTCAATTATCTGAACTCGGCGGATGAAGTGCCACTCTACCACTTGGTAGACGGTAAATACGAAGAGTGCGGCCGCGTCCGCCGCTCCGACTACCGCGTGATGGTGCCGATTGGGCTGACGGTCGAGTCGTTCTCGCCCTTTTCTACATACTGCAAGGAGCTGCCGCAGGTTGAGCCAATACTTGGAAGGCATGCCTTCGTCTCGCTGTCCATCGACGACCTATTCGTGCTCAAGCGTCTTTTGCCCACACCCGGCGAGTTCGTTCACTACATGGAGGTGCGGCAGGCGGTGGCGGGAATACGCCGCGCTCATCTCTTCGACGAGTTCGACCACCTAGGCGCGTACCTGAAGAAGAACCGTTTCGATCAGGATCTTGCCGAGCAACTGAAGGGCGGCGAGGTGAACATGCTTATCTGGGACGGTATGAGCGATATCGTCGACAGAAGCTTCGAGGGTGAAGACTGGGAAAGCGTACCGTTTCCGACGCAGGACTTCCCGGAAGAAGTGCTAAAGCTGCTTGGGGCGCTCGATGCAACCCGAGCGCCCGGGTGGCTTTCAGCGGAGAGCCATGTCCGTGATTTGGGAGAAGGGGGTCGAAAAAACTTGGCCAAGATGCTGTCCGATCTTCGCGAATCCATGAAGCAGCATCCCGCGCGCTATTTTATTCTGGTTGGGGACGGCAAACCGCTTTTCGTCTGGCTTCAACGCCACGACCATGAAATCGATTGGAAAAAGGTAAATGAGAAGGCCAGTGCAGGTGCGTTGGCCCTTAAAGCTCCGAATGTCGTCGGTATCTTGGCGGAGATTAGTGCCGATGGAATTTACCACTGGGCGCAGTCTTTCACGGTTCACGTACCGACGGCGCGAACGGAAGAAAATGCCCACATTTACGAAGATGCCGCCCGAATGGCTCAACCCGCACGGGCGATGTCGTTGTCTAAGTTCCCGCCCAATCTCCCCCACTAGCCTGATCGGCAGCTTGCCGCCGCCGGGCGCGATAACGATGATGAAGCGCGCGCGTTCACGTGGACAAAATGCGCAACCATGGCGACCAACGCATTGATTTCACGACCGGCTGCCGACCGCCAGCGACGGACTTCATCCACACCCCCTCGCCCTCCCCTATCCTGCCCGGTCGAACGGGAAACGGGCCATGGACTGGAAGCTGGCAATCGAGAGAAACCGGGCGGCGCTGGTCGCCGTCATCGCCGATCTCGTGCCGCTGGCGGAAATGATGCAATCCCTCACCCTGAGGCGCCCATTGCCCGTCCCTTCGAGGCTCGCTTTGCTCGCACCTCAGGATGAAGGCAATGGGCCTCGAAGGGCCGATCCGCGCCCGCTTCACCGCTTCATCGCGCGCATCCTGCGCCCGGCGGAGGCGGCGCTGCGGCGCCTGATCGTCATCGTCGCGGCGGCATTGCAGGCAAGAGCGACAACCCGCCTCCCCCTTGAGGGGAGGCACGTGAGACCGAGTGAAACGACGGTCGAACGGGTGGGGGTGACGGAGAGGCGGGATGGAAATGAATTACCCCCACCCGGCTCTGTCTCGCATTGCGAGCCAGTCGCCGACCTCCCCTCAAGGGGGAGGTTGGGTACGTACGTTAAACCCCTGCCGGATTTTACCGCCTTCGCCCGCGGCAACCGCCCGGCCTGCTTCCGCCTCACCGATCCGCCCCGGCGCGCCTGGAGCGAAAGCGCCGGCCGTATCCGCGTGCCGCCGCGCATCTCCGTGCCGGGCGTTTTCGACCGGAGGCCAAGGCCGCCGGAGCTGGCGTTTGACGCGGGCGCGATCCTGCGCCGCATCGAGAAGTTCGAGCTTGCGCTGAAAACCCTGCCCCGGCAGGCCAGACGTCTCAACAAGCTGATGGCGCGGCGGTCAAAAGCCGAACCGGGTCAGGGAGGCGTCGGGCCTCTCCGCCCCGGACCGCCGCCCGGCCACCGCAAGCGGCCCCGCCACGTAGTCGACGACATATTGCGCGAGTGCCACTTTCTGGCGCGCGACTGCGGTCTCAAACCGCCATAGGCGCGTCCTTCTTCGCCGAAAATTCACCCCGGATGGAGGCATCGCGGGAAGGCGAAGCCGTGCCCGGTGACCACAAACTCGTTCGATCTCCCCCAATAGCCCAAAATCCCAGCTTGTCGCCTCACCCCCTTCTCCCCGCCTGCGGGGAGAAGGTGCCCCGAAGGGGCGGATGAGGGGAATGGACGGCAATTCCATCCGCCAGCCTGTCTCATTCACCTCCGCCCTCCGCGCCGGCCGGCATGTCCGGGTGCCCGGTTTCAGCCGGCTCGACGACCGCCTCGGCTTTGAGATTGATCACGGTGAGCGCCAGGATGGTGATCGCCGCGCCTGTCAGCTGGATCATGGAAAGCGCCTCGCCGAGTGCCACGAACGCGATCGAGAGCCCGAACACCGGAATGAGGTTGAGGAAGCTGCCGGCGAGATTGGCCGGGATCTTCGACAGCGCATACATGTAGAGCGAAAACGCGATGCCGTATTGGATGATGCCCGAGGCGATCACCACGAACCAGGTTTCCGGGCTTTTCGGCATCGAGACGCCGGCATCTCGGCCGAAGATCTCGAGCGGCAGGATGACGAGCACGGCCGCCAGCGCCACGGTCTGCTGCGCGGTGACCGCGACAACCGGGTCCTGCGTGTCGGCGATCCGGCCGCTGAGCACGACATAGAAGGCAGCGCTCGCCGTGGCCAGGAACATCAGCACCACGCCGAAGACGCCGTTCTCTTCGTTGCCGGCGTCCCACAGGCCCAGCGCCATGACGAGGCCGGCAAAGGCGATGACCGACAGCACCGCGAACAGGGCGCCGGGCAACTGCCGGAACAGCACGGCCGACACGATGACGATCATGATCGCTTCGGACGCCAGGATGAGCGTCGCCGACCCGGCGCCGACATCCGTCAGGGCGATCAGGCCGAGCAGATAGGCAAGTCCGGGCTCCAACAGGCCCAGAATTGCAATCGGCGCCAGCGCCATCAGACGCGGCACGCTCACTTGCCGGAGCCAGACGACCAGCCAGAGGCAAGCCGTGCTGGCCGCCAGTTGCAACGTCAGCAGCGCGACCGGCGAGACATCGTCAAGCGCGTATTTCGACATCACCGTCGCGCTGCCCCAGCAGAGGGAAGCGAGGGTGGCTGCCGCCACCCCCTTTTGGGACGGGTGCATCACCGGCCGCCCCTTCCCGCGGCCAGCCGCTCCGACATCTGCCAGTAGTCCTGCGTCGAGGCCCGGCCGTTCAATGCCCGCTCGACCATGGTGTTGAAATGGGCGAGCGGCTCCTCGCTGATCGTGTGATTGGCCGTGTCGAGGATGAACGTTCCGTGGTCCAGCGCGCCGGACTTCATGCCCTTGTGGGCGGACATGATGAGATCGTTGTCCTCGCTCTCCAGAATGTCGACCTCCCAGGCCATCAGGGCATCCGCCTCCTCGTCGACCTTTCCGTCGAGGAAGAAGAAGTCGCAATAGCCATAGGTTTCCTCGGCGGACGAAGGCACCATGTGGAATATCAGGATGTTGTCCTGTCCGGGAAAGATGTTGAAACTGGAGTTCGGCCACAGGCCCCATCCGGTGAACCGCGTCTGCATGTCCTCGCGCGGCGTATAGCGAAATGCCGCGTTGTCCGGCGAACCCGCCGGTGCCGTGGTCGTCAGATAGTATTCGTTCTGGAAAATCCTGAAGTTCTCGAGATCGATAAGCTCCGCCAGGGCGGGGTGCGTCACCGAGCAATGGTAGCACTCCAGGTAATTCTCGACCATGATCTTCCAGTTGCACTGAACCGGTGCCTTGAAGCGCCGCACGAAACGCATGCGCGACAGATTGGGCAAGGTGCGGTTCAGCTCCTCGAAGAAGCCCGCAAACTTCTCGTCGAAATCATCCTCGCCCTCTTCCAACCGGACGAAAACGAAGCCGTCGCGAATGCGGGTCTCGACCTGGCGCAGGGAACGGGTGCAATCGGGCATGTTGGACACCCGGGCGCCGGGAGCGCCGCGCAGCGTACCGTCCGTTTGATAGGTCCATGCATGATACGGACATACGAATCGACTGGCCTTTCCGCTGCCGCTGGCCAGGATGTGGCCGCGATGCACGCAGACATTGTAGAATGCGCGCACGACACCGTCCTGCCCGCGAACGATCAGTAGCGGCACCGGTCCGAGCTCGAATGTTTCGTAGGATCCCGCATCCGGAATCTGGGATTCATGCAGAGCATAAATCCACTCGTTCTTGAATATTTTGTCGAACTCCTCCTGATACCGTTTCTCGCAAAAATACGTACTGGCAGGCAAAGTCGGCACAAAAGAAGTTGTATTTATCACAGTCATGAGTCATCTCCTTGTTAATGACGTTTTTCTTTTCGTTCTTCACGCGAAGGAACGAATTGGTATAATGCAGCTTTCCATGTATGATGCATGCAATGATGTCCGAACAGAACGCCGGCCTTAACTTGATCGGAACCCTTGCGCTGAAGATTCACGATCTTCAGATGGATGCCACTGTTGGCGCAAGCGGTATGTCGCCGACCGCTTGTGCCTGTCTGATCAGCATCGCCCATCAGGAAACGGCGCAGACGATCAGCGATATCGCGGCAATCTGCGGCCTCTCCCATTCGGCTGCCGTCAGGCTCGTGGAAAGACTGGAGAAGTCGCAATACGTCAGCAAGGTTGCCGCCCGGTCCGACCGGCGGGAGGTGCATGTCAGCCTGACAGCCGAGGGCTATGAGATGCGGGACACGATCCTGCGGGCAAGACGTTCGGCAATCGAGCCCGTCCTTTCGAAGATCTCCGACACCGACAGACAGGTCATCGAGCAAGCGGCGGGTATCATCCTGTCGGAGATGACCGGAAGCCGGCTTGAGTCGGAGCAGATTTGCCGTCTTTGTGACGCCGTCGCC
Organism: Rhizobiaceae bacterium; assembly: GCA_041397625.1. Taxonomy (GTDB): domain Bacteria; phylum Pseudomonadota; class Alphaproteobacteria; order Rhizobiales; family Rhizobiaceae; genus JAWKWH01. The sequence goes on along the minus strand of JAWKWH010000001.1, from coordinate 545,324 downwards.
TGCGGAGGCGATGACTGTCCGGTGGAAAAGAAGGCATTGATGCTCGAAGCGGCAGCGGCGGCATAAAAGCCGTTCTCCCGGCGAATTGATTTCGACAGCTTGTTGCAACGGTTGCGGGCATCGCCGCGACCGGCCCGGAGATTTCAGCCAAAAACCTCTGGACGACCGCGTGAACATGGGGGCTCGACCCGCAAGCGCGGCGAGAAGCCGGCGGGATGCCGAAGGTCTGAACGAGGCCGAAAAGCGATCGAGTATCGAATGTGAAAACCGTCTGGAAAACCCCGAGCGAACAAAGCCCCGTGAGCCACGTTCTCGTCCAAAAACGCTTTGCCGTTAAGCCGATGCGATCGCAGCGGATTTTCTGCCGACGTCAATTGACACCTTGTGTTACACGCGCCTAAGTTTCCCCGCAGGGACAATAAAAATTCAGGGAGGGAAGCGGCGATACCGGTCAGGCTCAGTGTCGTTCATAATGTCGACATTCTGCAAAATTCAGGATGAATGAATTTTCAGTCTCAACCACTTGTTGCGGTTGAGAGTGGTATCGGCGTTACGTCTCGCTTACACCGTTCGTAGGTAACCGAAGTAAAGGAGGACAGTATGAATCGGCGACATTTTCTGGCTTGGACGACCGCGGCGCTGGCTGCGGGCCGCGCCTATTCCGAGGCCCACGCCCAATCGGCGACACCGCAGGCCGCGACCGGGGGCAGTTTGCGTGTATCCGCCTGCGACGCTTGGATCTGGGGACTGCCGCTCATCGAAATGGCCGCGCAGCGGGCGGCGCGCTTTGCTGAGGGCGTGAAGCCGAACACCTTCCAGCACCAACGGGCGCTCATCACTGCGAAGGGGCAGTTTGTCACGACGCCCAACAACGACACCCTGTATTCGCAGGCCTGGCTGAACCTTGAGAACGGCCCCGTCGTGATCTCCGTGCCCGCGTCCGGCGATCGGTATTACTGCCTGCCGCTGATGGACATGTATTCCAACAATTTCGCCATCGTCGGCACCCGCACGTCCGGTTCGAGTGCACGCGAGTTCACCGTCATCGGGCCGAACGAGACGGCAGACATTCCGCAGGCGATCCGCGCGCCAACAAACTCGGTGTGGCTTCTCGGCCGCACGCTTGTCGATGGCGACAGCGATCTCGCTCAGGCCCATGCCTTCCAGGACGCATGGACGATCAAGGGGCCGGACGCCGCCGATCCGAAAAGCTACGTCCAGCGCAACGCACCGTGGAACGAATATTTCGCCGCCGTGCAGGAATTGATGAACGAGAACCCGCCGCCGGTGACGGACTCGCGCATCCTCGAAAGCATCTCGCCGCTTCTTCAGTTCGGAAAAACTTTCGATCCATCAGTATTTTCGCCGGACCAGATCGCGGAGATCGAGGCCGGAATTAAAGACTATGGAAGCCGGTTGCTTAAGATCCGCAGGGAAACGCTGGTGCGCAACGGCTGGGCGTTTCCGCACTACAGTATCGGCGATTTCGGGCAGGACTACGATTATCGAGGCGCCGTCGCCATCGGCGGACTCGCGGCCCTGCCGCGCGTCGAGGCGATGTATCTTCGCGCGGGCGGGCCGGAAAGCAAGGGATTTGACGGCTCGAAATCATGGAAACTGGCCTTCGCGGCGGATCAATTGCCGCCTGTCGGTTCGTTCTGGTCGCTGTCGATGTATCGGCTCATGCCGGATGGCAGGCTCTATTTTGCGGAAAACCCGATCAACCGCTACACCATCGGCGACCGCACGGCCGGCCTGAAGCGCGCTTCCGACGGCTCGTTCAACATCGTCATGTCGCGTGAGGAGCCGCCGTCCGACCCCGCGACAAACTGGCTGCCGTCACCGGCTGAGGGCAACTTCGTGCTGATTCTGCGAGCCTATCTGCCGAAGGTGGCGCTTCTCGAAGGCAGCTATCAAGTGCCAGCCGTTCAGGCAAGCTAGAGCAATTTCGGCCCGGCCCCTTCGGCGCCGGGCCGCGATATTCGACAGGTTCCAAGATCAAGCAGAGGTAGTTCGGATGCAAAAAATATCTTCCATAATTCTGTTGCTGGCGACTGTTGCCCTGACCAGCTTGGTTGCGGGAGCGCAAGCCCGCGCTGCCTCGGACACGGAAGCCATTGCCGTGACGCCGGACAATTTTCCGCGCGCAGAGAGCGATCTCTATTTCTCCCGGGTGGCAAAGGACAACGGCTTCGGCAAGCTCAATCATCGCCGGATACCCGCACGGATCGAAAATCAATCCGTCATTCGACTGAATCGCGATACGCTTTACTCTGCGGGTATCTTCGATCTCGACGCCGGACCGGTGACGGTCACGCTGCCGGATGCGGGCAAACGCTACATCTCGATGCAGATCATCGATGAGGATCACTATACCCACGATGTTTTTTACGGCAGCGGCACCCATACGCTGACCAGGAAGCAGATCGGGACCCGCTATGCGATGGTCGTCATTCGTACGCTGATCGATACGGCGGATGATGACGACATCGATGCCGCCCATCGTGTGCAGGATGCGATCGCAGTCGGGCAGGAAGGCGGCCCGGGCGATTTCGGCGTACCGAACTGGGACCGGGCCAGCCACAAGAAGGTTCGTGACGCACTGCTCGTGCTCGCATCGACTTTGCCGGACACCAAGCGCATGTTTGGCAGAGAGGGCGAGGTCGATCCCGTTCGGCGGCTCATCGGCACGGCCTCGGCGTGGGGCGGCATCCCCGAGAAGGATACGCTCTACCTGAACGTCGTGCCTGCGAGGAATGATGGCGAAACTGTCTACACCCTCAAGGTCAAGGATGTGCCCGTCAAAGGGTTCTGGTCGATCAGCGTCTATAACGAGAAGGGTTACTATGAGCCCAATGCGTTGAACGCATACAATCTGAACAACATCACCGCCAAGAAGGAGGCGGATGGCTCGATCGAGGTGCGGTTCGGTGGCTGCGACGGTAACATGGCGAACTGCCTGCCGATCATGGCCGGCTGGAATTACATGGTGCGCCTCTACGTACCGAGTGCCGACATTCTGGACGGAAAGTGGAAGTTCCCCGAAGCGCAACCGGTAGATTGACCCGGCACGGGTCGGGTCGCGTTCAAGATCCCTTTTCGATCTCGCCCGGCAACTGAAACGGCGGTTCACCGCCGCCGTCAAGTGCGATGACGAAGCGTACGCGGCCGTGGTTTTCGGCTGCGACGATCAGCGTATCCTCGTCCTTTTCCTCGCCGATCGTCAGGACCTTGTGGTCGCCGCCGATCTCGATGCGACGGGCGGTGCCGGCATAATCCCAGCGATGCGGGAACGGTCCCTTCAGATCGGGATAGGCGCTGCCGGCATGGGCCCATCGCTCCTCAGCTCAACGCGCCGCCATCTCCCGATCGTCCCGGTCTGGACCGCATGTACAATCGGCACAGGCCTCATGGCAGTGGACAACCTGTTGGGGCGCCACTTCCCGGCCGCGACCCGACCGCATCCATCACGATTCAATGGTCTGAAGCTCGATCGGCATGCCGTGCGGCGTGGCTTCGGCGGCGCGGCGCCAGGCGTCCCTGCGGTCCTGAAGCTCGGAAACAGTGGCCACGCCCTTCTGCGCCATGATGTTTTCCAACGCCGCCAGCCAGGCGGCATAGTATCCGTCATTGCCGTCGCCGTGACCGCCATCGGCAATTTCCCGGCCGAGCGTCGCCGCCCATTCGGACCAGGTAAAAACGCCTTTTTCGTGCAGCGCGACGGTCATCGCGAAGGCCTGCGCCTGCCATGGCGCGTCGAACACCGGTTCGCCGTCACGCCCGAGCAGCAGGCCGGGGATCGCCTCAGCCGCGCTCAAGATAGGGCTCCCAGCAATCGGCCATGACGAGGTCGTCCTTCGCGCCATCCCGGCCCCAGAGGTCACGGGCCGAGAACGCGACCGAATAAAGCCATTGCGGCTCCTCGCCGCGGCCGGCGGCACTGGCGTCCGCAAACACATGGCAGCCGTGAATGGCGGCGACCTGGCCGGGACGGCCGCGCAGATAACGCGGCAGCCGCGTGTGGCCCTCCGGGTGCATGTTCCTCGCAACCACGTTGTCACCAACCGCAAAGGCCGGCTTCGATGCCGGTTCGCGGTCGACCGGGCCACCGCGCGCAAGCACGGCCTCAACATCGGCGGCTTTCAGCACGCGCAGCGCCGACGCAGTACCCGGCTCAGCCCCGCCCGACGCCATCTCGACTTCGCTGACCAGCCCGCGCTCGGCCAGCAGCTTTTCCAGCGCCGCCAGCCAGATCTGATAGTAGCTCGACGTCAGGTATTGTCCGGGCGGCAGGCTCTCGCGGGCAAAGCGCGACTGATCGATGTTCCATGAACCGGTTGCGCCCATGGCAAGCGTGATCGCGAAGGCACGCCGTTCCCACTCGGCGTGGAATGGCGGCTCGCAGGCCTCAGGCTCGACCGGGCCGAAGCCCATCATGCCGCCGAGATCGGCCGCGCCGTTCATGGCGCCTGATCCGGCGAAAGCGCCAGCCCGGTACCGATCATGGAATCGCGGGTGACGAGACGGGCAAGCGCCGCCTCGTCGAGTTCCCCGGTGTCGTCCGGCCGCTCGGGAACGACCAGATAGCGGACCTCGGCGGTGGAATCCCAGACCCTGACCGATTTGCCCTCGGGCAAAACAACGCCGAAATCGGCGAGCACGCCGCGCGGGTCGATCACGGCGCGTGAGCGGTAGGGCGCCGACTTGTACCAGACGGGCGGCAGGCCGAGCACCGGCCACGGATAACAGGAGCAGAGCGTGCACACGACCATGTTGTGGACGTCGGGCGTATTTTCCAGAGCCACCATGTGCTCGCCCTGGCGGCCGATGAAGCCCATCGAGGCGATCGCCGCCGTGGCATCGTCGAGCAGCCATTTCCTGAACCCTGGATCGGTCCAGGCCCTGGCGACGACGGCGGCTCCGTTGCGCGGACCGACCCTGGTCTCGTAGGTCTCGATCAGGAGGTCGAGCGCCGCCGGATCGACATAGCCCTTCTCGACGAGCAGCGATTCCAGCGTCCTGACCCGCAGTTCCGTCTCCGGCAGATGCGAATGGTCTTGATGCCGGTGATCGCCGCCCATGGAACTACTCGGCTGCCTGCCTGGCCCCGGCGCGCGCCGCCCAGTGATCGCGGACCGCATCGCCGAACGCCCTGAAGATGCGCGACGAGGTCTCGTCGCTTGCCGCCCAGTATTCGGGGTGCCATTGCACGCCGACGGCGAACGCCCTGGCGCCCGACACGGCGACGGCCTCGACGACGCCATCGGGCGCTTCGGCCTCCACCTCCAGCCCCGGTGCCAGGCGGCCGATCGCCTGGCGGTGCAGCGAATTGACGGTAACCTCGCCGGCGCCGAGGATCGACGCAAGGCAGGAGCCCGACCTGACCTTGACAGGCTGATGGATAGCGAAGCGCTCATCCTGCACGGTGCTGTCGGCGGCGCGGTGATCCAGCATGCCGTCCTGGTCCTGGACTTCGGCCTGCAAGGTGCCGCCGAGCGCCACGTTGAGCTCCTGGATTCCGCGGCAGATGGCGAGCAGCGGCACGCCGCGTTCGATTGCACGGCGGATCAGCGGCAGCGTGGTCGAATCGCGGCCCTGGTCGTAGGGACCGTTGGCTTCCGTCGCCTCCTCGCCATAGAGCGAGGGGTGCACGTTGGACTTGGAGCCGGTGAGCATGACGCCGTCGACGGCGCCGAGCACCTGGTCGATGTCGACGCGCTCGGCGCCGAAGGCGGGAACCGTGAGCGGGAGCACCCCCGACACGGAAACCGCAGCTTCGAGATAGGGTTGCGGCACGGCGTGCCAGACATAGCCGTCGAACCGGCGGATATCGGCGGGTACCGCGACAAGGGGCTGCACCATGATTGGTCTGTCCTCGCGTGAACAGGTTTCTTCCCGTGCTCCTCTTACAGCGTTCGGGATTTGGTTCCAACCGGTTTGATGGCACCGGATACCGCGGATCGGGCCGCTGCGGGGCTTGACAACCTCCGGAAGAACAGCCTGCCGCGACGGCAGGTAAGGGCCGTGGCGACAGAGAGGCGCCGGCCGACCATTTCGCCGGCCATTGGCGGGTCCTGACCCTAGACAGGCGCGTATCAAAGTGTATTCATTGCGCCCAGGTTCCGACCGGTATCAACCAAGACCAAAGCCGGACGGTTGCCGGAACGTCGCTACTACGGGAGGTTGTTCAATGGATCGTCGTTCATTCATCAAAAAAGCGGGCCTGGCCGGTGCCGGCGCCGCTGCCGCATCGACACTGGCCGCGCCGGCCGTCGCGCAGTCGATGCCGAAAGTGACATGGCGGCTGACGTCGTCGTTCCCCAAGGCACTCGACACGATCTACGGCGCCGCGGAAACGATGGCCAGTTTCGTCAAAGAGGCGACCGACGGCAATTTCGATATCCAGGTATACGCCGCCGGCGAGATCGTTCCGGGTCTCCAGGCAGCCGACGCCGCTTCGGCCGGCACGGTCGAACTGGCCCACACCGCGTCCTACTATTACTGGGGCAAGGATCCGACCTATGCGTTGGGTACCGCGATCCCCTTCGGCCTCAATGCGCGCCTGCAGAACGCCTGGTTCTACCATGGCGGCGGACAGGATCTCATGGCCGAGTTCTACGCAACGCAAGGTATTGTGGCATTTCCCTGCGGCAATACGGGCGCCCAGATGGGCGGCTGGTTCCGCAAGGAGATCAATACGCTCGACGACCTCAAGGGTCTGAAGATGCGCATCGGCGGCATGGGCGGCAAGATCATCGAGAAGCTGGGCGTCGTGCCGCAGCAGATTGCCGGCGGCGACATCTACGCGTCGCTTGAAAAGGGCACGATCGACGCCACAGAGTGGGTCGGCCCCTATGACGACGAGAAGCTCGGCTTCAACAAGGTCGCCCAGTACTACTACTATCCGGGCTGGTGGGAAGGCGGGCCGGTCCTGCACACTTTCATCAACCAGGCGAAGTGGAACGAACTGCCCAAGAGCTACCAGGCAATCCTCGAGGCGTCGTGCCGCGCGGCCAATTCGGACATGATGGCCAACTACGACTCGAAAAACCCGGCGGCGCTGAAGCGCCTGGTGCAGGCCGGCGCGCAGTTGCGGCCGTTCAGCCAGCAGATCCTCGAGGCATCCTACGAGGCCGCCAAGGCGACCTACGAGGAGATCAATGCCGTGAACCCGATGTTCAAGAAGATCTACGACAACCAGTTGGAGTTCAAGAAGGACGCCTATCTGTGGATGCAGCTGTCGGAATACACTTTCGACACCTTCATGATGATCCAGCAGCGGGCCGGCAAGCTCTGAGCCGGTCGAGCGTCATCTGACGAGACAGAACCCCGGGAATTCAGAACTCCCGGGGTTTTTCAATGATGGCAAGCGCCGCCGTCCCGCCGGTGGGTCGACCGGCGGCGCGGTCCCGCCATCCGGCATAGACGAAGGCGATGACGAACAGGCCGGTCATGACCAGCACGATGGTCGGCGCCGGCGCGCTGTCGATGAAGAAGCTGACATAGACGCCGGCAAAGGATGCGCCGACGGCGACCGCCACCGCCGCAAGCAGCATGGCGCCAAACCGCCGGGTAACGAGATAGGCGGTTGCGCCGGGCGCAATCAACAGCGCGATAACGAGGATGATGCCGACGGCCTTCAATCCGGCGACGATCGACAGCGACAGCAGCGCCAGCAGGCCATAATGCAGCAGCCTGACCGGCAGGCCGATGGCGCGGGCATGCTGGCTGTCGAAGGCATGCAGCAGCAGGTCGCGCCACTTGGTCGCCAGCATCAAGGTCACCACGAGTGAAATGGCGCCGGTCTCGACAACGTCGCGCCATGTGATGCCGAGAATGTCGCCGAACAGGATGTGGTGCAGGTGCACGCCGGTCTGGATGGAGGTGTTCAAAACAATGCCAAGGCCGAACATGCCGGAAAACACGACGCCCATGACGGTGTCCTGCTTGACGCGGCTGTTCTCGGTCAGAAAGCCGGTCGACAGGGCGCAGACCATGCCGGCGGCAAAGGCGCCAATGGCGACAGGAATGCCGGCGATGTAGGCAAGGGCAATGCCCGGCAGCACGGCGTGCGAGACGGCGTCTCCCATCAGCGACCAGCCCTTGAGCACCAGGAAGCAGGACAACAGCGCCGCCGGCACCGCCACCAGCACGGCGATCGCAAAGGCCTGGCGCATGAAGGGGAAGGCGAAGGGTTGCAGCAGCAGGTCGGCCAGGTCGCTCATCGCGCCGCCTCCAGGGCGAGCCGGGCCTTGCGCCGTGCGGCGAGATAGCCGTGCTTGGGCGCAAGGACGAAAGCCACGAGGAAGAGCAGCGTCTGCAGGACGACGATGATGCCGCCGGTGGCGCCGTCGAGGAAGTAGCTCAGATAGGCGCCGACGAAGCTGCTCGTCGCGCCGATGGCGATGCTGATGACGATGAGCCGCGGAAAGCGGTCGGTCAGGAGATAGGCGGTCGCTCCCGGCGTTACCACCATGGCGATGACCAGGAACGCGCCGACCGTCTGCAGCGCGGCAACGGTGGAGGCACTGAGCAGGGTGAAGAACAGAACCTTCAACCGGTCGGGATTGAGGCCGATGGAGCGGGCATGGTTCTCGTCGAAGAAGGCGACCATCAGATCCTTCCATTTGGCCAGCAGCACGAGGAAGGTGACGCCGCCGATGATGGCGAGCTGTAGCGTGTCGGCCGGCGTGACGGCGAGAATGTTGCCGAGCACGATGGTCTCGATGCTGACCGCGGCGGGCCTGAGCGAGACCATGAACAGGCCGAGCCCGAAGAAAGAGGTGAATATCAGCCCGATGATCGCGTCCTGTCGCAGCCGGGTACGCTGGTTGAGGAACAGGATGCCGCCCGCGGCAAGCACACCGGCGAAGAACGCGCCGAGCGAGAACGGCAGGCCAAGCATGTAGGCGCCGGCGACGCCGGGCACGATGGAGTGCGACAGCGCGTCGCCGACCAGCGACCAGCCCTTGAGCATGAGATAGGCGGAGAGGAAGGCGCAGACGCCGCCGACCAGCGCGCTGACCCACATGGCGTTGACCATGTAGCCATAGGCGAAGGGCTCGAGCAACTCAGCCATCGCGCTCGGCACCGTCGGCCTTCTCCGGCTGGTCGCCCTCACCGTCTTCGCCATAGATGACGAACGGCCGCTCGTCGTCGGTGAGCACGGTGACCTGGCGGCTGTCCTCGTCGTCGTGCAGGTCTGTACCGCCGAGGGTGAACTGGCGCAGCACGCCACCGAAGGCAAGTTCGAGGTTGGCGCGCGTGAACACCTCCCCGGTGAGGCCGGACGCCAGGATCGTGCGATTGATCAGAACCGTGCGGTCGCAGAATTCCGGCACGCTGCCGAGATTGTGCGTCGAGACCAGCATGACGCGACCCTCGTCTCGCAGCGATTTCAGAAGCGCGATGATCTGCTCCTCGGTCTTGACGTCGACGCCGGTGAACGGTTCGTCGAGCAGGATCACCTGACCCTCCTGGGCGAGTGCGCGCGCCAGGAAGACACGCTTCTTCTGCCCGCCGGACAGTTCGCCGATCTGGCGCTTGCGGTAGGCGGTCATGTTGACCCGCTCCAGGGCGGCATCGACGAGTTCGCGGTCGCGGCGACCCGGAATCCTGAGCCAGTTCATGTGGCCGTAGCGACCCATCATCACCACGTCCTCGACGAGGACGGGGAAGTTCCAGTCGACATCCTCAGACTGCGGCACATAAGCGACGAGATTGTTCTTCAGCGCCGCCTCGGCCCGGCCACCGAGGATCTCGACGCGGCCGCGCGCCAGCGGTACGAAGCCCATGATCGCCTTGAACAGGGTCGACTTGCCGGACCCGTTGACGCCGACGAGCGCGGTGATGGTGCCGCGCGGGATGGAGAAGCGCGCATCGACCAGGGCGGTGTGGCCGTTTCGATAGGTGACTGTGACGTCTTCGACGGCGAGCCCGACGCCCGCCGCCGCTGTCTTATCCGGGGCGGTGACCTCAAGATTCACTGCGTAGGCCTTCGGCGATGGTCCGGACCGTGACGGACAGCAGATCGACATAGGTCGGCACCGGCCCGTCTTCAGCGCTCAGCGAATCGACATAGAGCACGCCGCCGTAGCGCGCGCCAGTTTCGCGCGCAACCTGGCGGGCCGGCTTGTCCGACACGGTGCTCTCTGAGAAGACCACCTGGATATCGTGCTCGCGCACCGCGTCGATAACCTTGCGAACCTGTTGCGGCGTACCCTGCGCGTCGGCGTTGATCGGCCACAGATAGAGTTCCTTCAGGCCCAGATCTCGCGCCAGGTAGGAGAACGCCCCCTCGCTGGTGACCAGCCAGCGGCGGTCCTCGGGGATCGACGCCAGAGCGGCGCGCAGCGGATCGACGGCTGCGGCGATCTCCTCGATGTAGCGCTTGGCGTTGGCTTCGTAGGTGGCGGCATTTGCGGGATCGTGGAGCATCAGCGCGTCGCGGATATTCCCGATATAGATGCGGGCATCAGACGGCGACATCCAGGCGTGCGGGTTGGGCTTGCCCTCGTAGGGACCCTCGCCGATGCCCATCGGCTCGATGCCTTCGGTGATGACGACGCCCGGAACGCCGCTCAGATTGGCGAAGAACTTCTCGAACCAGAGTTCCAGGTTGAGCCCGTTCCACAGGATCAGGTCCGCGTCCTGGGCCTTCAGAATGTCGCCCGGCGTCGGACGGTAGTTGTGGATCTCCGCGCCCGGCTTGGTGACCGATTCAACCACTGCGGCGTCTCCGGCGACGTTCCGCGCCATGTCGGCGATGACTGTGAACGAGGTGACGACCTTGAACTTGCCCGCCGCCAATGCCGGAGCGGACACCAGGACGAACGCTGCGAACGTCCACAGGACAAGGATGTTGCGGATCATCGGGGGCTCCGGGAGAAAATTGCATCCTCGTATCGTTCACTTTTGCAGCCTTGTCAATGCAAATGCAAATCGTTTGCAACTAAGACGGTGCAGCTTTCCGGCGAAGCACGGTCCGCGTGCCCCGCCGCAGGGTGGCAAACCATCGATCCGGCCGCTTTCTGATTTGCAAACGCTTCTCATCTGGAGTAGTGGCAGCGGCCATGATGGCGAGCAAAACCGAAAGCGGGAGCAGCGCGCGACCCGACTACGAGGGGTTGCTACGCAACGCCGGCGTCAGGATCACGCGACCGCGCAGGATCATCCTGAAAATCCTCGCCGAGCATGACGACCATCCCGATGCGATGGCGATTTTTCGCCGCGCCGTCAGGCTCGACGACAGCATCTCGCTATCGACTGTCTACCGCACGATGAAGCTTCTTGAAGACAAGGGCGCGATCCAGCGCCACGCCTTCGAGGGCGGGCCGTCGCGTTTCGAGCCGGCCGACGGAGAACACCACGACCACCTGATCGACATCGACACCGGCCAGGTGATCGAGTTCCATTCCGAAAGGATAGAGCAGTTGCAGGACGAGATCGCCAAGTCACTCGGCTACGAGATCATCCACCACCGGCTGGAACTCTACGGGCGCAAGAAATAGCGCGGCGCATCACTCGATCTTCGGCGGCTGCGACAGGTCGATCACCGGCGGTTCGCCGGAGCCGGCACCCTCGGCGCCTGCGCCGGACGTCGTTTCGCCGGGCGGCGGCAAGCCCAGGCCCGGCAGTTGCAGCCCGCCGTTTTCCGCCGGCGGGGTCGGGCCGCCGATCGGCGGCAAGCCAAGGCCCGGCAGGCCGGGCAGACCGCCATTGCTCTCGCCACCGGTTCCGCCGCCGAGCTCGGGAAGGTTGATCTCGACATTCGGATCGAACGGTTTCTCGTCGTCCTTGTAGTGGGTGACGAGCCGCGGAAAGGCGATGACCAGCAGGATCATCAGGAACTGGATGGCGATGAACGGCACCGCACCCTTGTAGATCTCGGTGGTCTTGACGCCGGCCAGCATCCTGCCGGAAGCCTCGTCCTTCCATTGTCCGACCGGCGCGATGGAGCGCAGATAGAACAGCGCGAAGCCGAAGGGCGGAGTGAGGAAGGAGGCCTGCAGGTTGATGCCGAGAATGATGCCAAACCAGATCAGGTCGATGCCGAGCTTGTCGGCGACCGGCGCCAGCAGCGGCACCATAATGAAGGCGATCTCGAAGAAATCGAGGAAGCAGCCGAGGATGAAGACGATGATGGTGACGGTGATGAGGAAGCCGGTCTCGCCGCCCGGAAGCTGCAGCAGCAGTTCCTCGATCCAGACATTGCCGTTCAGCCCGTAGAAAGTGAGGCCGAAAACGCGCGCGCCGATGAGGATGAACATGACGAAGGCGGACAGCTTGGTGGTGGAATCGAGCGCCTGCTTGAGCACCGGAATGGTGAGCCTGCGCTTGGCAATGGCCAGGACCAGCGCGCCGGTGGCGCCCATCGCGCCGCCTTCGGTCGGCGTGGCGATGCCAAGGAAGATGGTGCCGAGCACCAGGAAGATCAGCGCCAGCGGCGGGATCAGCACGATGACGACCTGCTCGGCCAGCCGCGACAGCACGCCGAGATTGAAAAAGCGATTGGCGAGCGCGAAACCGTAGGCGATGAGCACCGCCGTGGTCGCCGACCAGACGAAACGGACCTCGTAGCGCATCTCCTCGAAGACGAAATGATAGGCGGCGAAATGGATTGCCAGCGCCGCGAGCAGGATGATGATCAGCGACGCCACGCCGTGTCCGAGCGTGCGCGTCTCGGGCGGCAGCGCCGGCGCCCAGCCGGGCCGGACCATCGTGACAATGAAGACATAGAGGCAGTAGGCGCCGATCATGATCAGCGCCGGCAGCAATGCGCCAACATACATGTCGCCGACGGAGCGGCCGACCTGGTCCGCCATGACGATCAGCACCAGAGACGGCGGCACGATCTGCGCCAATGTGCCCGAGGCGGCGATGGCGCCGGTGGCGAAGGGCCGGTTGTAATTGTAGCGCAGCATGATCGGCAGCGATATCAGGCCCATGGCGATGACCGAGGCCGCCACGACGCCGGTGGTCGCAGCCAGGAGCGCGCCGACCAGCACCGCGGCATAGGCAAGGCCGCCGCGGATCGGACCGAAAAGCTGGCCGATCGTGTCGAGCAGGTCCTCGGCCATGCCCGAACGTTCCAGTATCAGCCCCATGAAGGTGAAGAACGGCACCGCCAGCAGCGTGTCGTTGTACATGATGCCGTAGATGCGCTCGGGCTGGGCCTGCAGCAGCGGCCAGAACAGGCGAATCTCGCTCGACAGATGCGAAAGCTCCACGCCGACGGCAAAGAAGAACAGGCCCCCGGCGGCAAGGCTGAAGGCCACGGGATAACCAAGCAGCAGAAGCGCCATCACGCTGATGAACATGATCGGCGCGATGTTGTGGGCAATCAGATCAAGCATCGTTCTTGCCCTCGATCTCGAGCGCGCCCTCGGCGTCGGGCGGCAAATGGTGCTGCGGCGTCGGATCGTCGATGATGCCGGCGATGACAGCGGTGCGCTTGATGATCTCGGAGATCCCCTGCCCCACCAGCAGGATGAAGCCGAGCAGCACCATCATCTTGGCCGGCCATATCACCAGGCCGCCGGCATTGGCCGAGATCTCGCCGCTGCGATAGGACAGGAAGAACCAGGGCACGCACAGCCAGACCATCAGCAGGACGAAGGGCATGAGGAAAAACACGTGGCAGAACAGATCGATACGGTCGCGCATACGCTTCGTCAGGCGATTCGACACGACGTCGATGCGGATATGCTCGTTCTTGAGCAGCGTGTAGGCGGCGGCAAGCATGAAGACGGTGCCGTAGAGGTACCATTGCAGCTCCAGCCACATGTTGGACGAGATGTCGAAGGCCTTGCGGACGATGGCGTTGCCGGCACTGATGAGCACGGCGACGAGGATGAGCCAGGAGACGTGGCGGCCGACGAACCCGTTGATCGCGTCCACGACGCCGGACAGGCGAAGCAGCAGTGTCATTTCCCGGTCCCGAACCACAGTGTAAATGGCGGCCGCCACCGCGGCCACGGCCAGCAAAAGATAGATTTGCGTGGTCGGCTGATAGGAAGCGATCTGTTCGATCATTGTGCCTGAGTTCCTCCCGCGCCGGATTATGATTTGTTGTCCCGGCAGTTCCCGTTTGCATTTACCCGAAGAAATCGAAGCTTGCCAATCACCACTCGCACCAACCGCAGCTACCCGCCCATAAACGAGATCGTTCTACTGGTAAATTTTTTTTACCAATAACGCGTCCCGACGACAATCCGCCCTACCGCCACGCCGGTCATATTCATGCGTCTCATGGCAATCCACGGACATAAAATCACTTGTGATTCAACAGCGCGGCAAGAGCGTTGTGGATTTCGACCCGCCACTGGAATTCATTTGACGTAGCGCCATCTCAAGGAAAAACTGTGGCGGAAAAGGCGTTCCGCCAACCGGAGAACGCCGGAGGAAGCTTTCCATGACTCTCCACGACGTCACGCTCAACGACAAATACGACCTGTCCAAGGAACGCATTTTCGTGTCCGGGGCACAGGCGATCGTGCGGATGCTGCTGATGCAGCACGAAGCCGACCGGCGCGCCGGCCTGAACACAGCCGGGCTGATTTCGGGCTATCGCGGTTCGCCCGTCGGCGGGCTCGACCTGCAGTTCTGGCAGGCGCAGCGGGAACTGAGCGTCGCCGACATCGTGTTCCAGCCCGGCCTCAACGAGGAGCTGGCGGCGACGGCGCTTTGGGGTTCGCAGCAGACCGAACTGCTCGGCGAGGGCAGGTTCGACGGGGTCTTCGGCCTCTGGTACGGCAAGGGGCCGGGGGTCGACCGTTCCGGCGACGTGTTGCGGCACGCAAATCTTGCCGGCACCTCCAAACATGGCGGCGTGCTGGCGCTGATGGGCGACGATCACACCGCCGAAAGCTCCACCAACGCGCACGCAACCGAGTTCCTGTTCGTCGATACGATGATCCCGATCTTCAATCCCGCCGGCGTGCAGGAGCTGATCGACTACGGTATCTACGGCTACGCGCTTTCCAGGTTTGCCGGCACCTGGGCGGCGATGAAATGCGTCAAGGACAACATCGAATCGACCGGCTCCGTCGACGTGTCGCTCGACCGGCTCGACATCCAGATCCCCGAATTCGACATGCCGCCCGGCGGTCTCAACATCCGCCACGAACTCGACCAGATGGGTCAGGAAGAGCGGCTGCACAACCACAAGCGCGCCGCCGCCGCCGCCTTCGTGCGCGCCAACAAGCTCAACCAGATCGTGTTCTCCGGCGGCAGCAAGGCCAAGCTCGGCATCATCACCGTGGGCAAAAGCTATCTCGACGTGCGCCAGGCACTCGACGACATCGGCATCGACGAGGCGCGTGCCAAACAGCTCGGCATCCGCCTGTTCAAGGTCGCCTGCCCCTGGCCGCTCGATCTCGACCATATCAAGGACTTCGCGCGCGGCCTCGACATGATCATCGTCGTCGAGGAGAAGCGTTCGCTGATCGAGGTCCAGGTGCGCGAAGATCTCTACGGCACCAAGATGCAGCCCGTCGTGGTCGGCAAGAAGGACGAACGCGGCGACTGGCTGTTTCCGGTACGCGGCGCGCTCGATCCAAACGACATCGCGATCGCCATCGGCGAGCGGGTGCTAAACGTCATCGGCCCGTCGGAAGAAATATCGGCCAGGGTCAATCGCCTGCGCCAGTTCCAGGCGATGCTCGCCGACGCAGCCAACGTCGCCGTGCGCACGCCGTATTTCTGCTCGGGCTGTCCGCACAACACCTCGACCAAGGTACCGGAGGGCTCGATCGCCGGCGCCGGCATCGGCTGCCACTTCATGGCGATGTGGATGGACCGGTCGACCATCGGCTTTACGGCGATGGGCGGCGAAGGCGCGCAATGGATCGGCCAGGCGCCGTTCTCCAAGCGCGACCACATGTTCCAGAACCTCGGCGACGGCACCTACAACCATTCCGGCTCGCTGGCGCTCCGGTTCGCCATCGCTGCGGGCACCAACATCACCTACAAGATCCTCTATAACGACGCGGTGGCGATGACGGGCGGCCAGCCGCACGAGGGCGGCCTGAGGATGGACGAGATCGCGCGCCAGGTGCGCGCAGAGGGCGTGGAACGCATCGCCATCGTCACCGACGAGCCGGAGAAATATGCCGGCCGGTACGACTTTCCGGCAGGCGCGACCATCGACCATCGCGACGATCTCGACAGCATTCAGCGCGAGCTTCGCGAGATCAAGGGCGTGTCGGTGCTGATCTACGACCAGACCTGCGCGGCGGAAAAGCGCCGCCGGCGCAAGCGCGGCACCTTTCCCGATCCGGACAAGCGGGTGATCATCAACGAACTCGTCTGCGAGGGCTGCGGCGACTGCGGCGTGCAATCCAACTGCGTGTCGATCCAGCCGGTCGAAACCGAGTTCGGGCGCAAGCGGCGCATCGACCAGTCAAGCTGCAACAAGGATTTTTCCTGCGTCAACGGCTTCTGCCCGTCCTTCGTCACCGTTCATGGCGCCAAGATACGCAAGGCCGAGGGCAGCGCCGGTAGCGCCGACCCGCTCGAAGGCGTGCCGCAGCCGTCGCCGGTCGATGTACGGGACAACGGGTGGTCGGCGATCATCGATGGCGTCGGCGGCACCGGCGTCGTCACCGTCGGCGCGGTGCTCGGCATGGCCGCACATCTTGAGGGCAAGGGCTGCGGGCTGATCGACATGGCCGGTCTGGCGCAGAAGGGCGGTGCCGTCTTCAGCCATCTGCGGATCGCCAAATCCCCCGCGCATATCCATTCGATCCGGGTATCGGCCGGCAAGGCCGATCTCGTGCTCGGCTGCGACCTGGTGGTTTCCGGGGCCAAGAACGTACTTGCCGCGACGCGGGAAGGCCACACCATGTTCGTGGCCAACACGGCGGAAGTGATGCCGGGCGACTTTGCCCGCTCGATCGAGTTCTCGCTGCCAGTGGAACGGCTGAAACAGGCCATCCGCGCTGCCGCGGGCCAGGACAACGCCTTCTTCTTCGACGCCACCGCGACGGCGACGGCGCTGTTCGGGTCGTCGCTTACCAGCAACATCTTCATGCTGGGTTTCGCCTATCAACACGGCGGGCTGCCGCTTTCGGCCGAAGCGATCGAAAAGGCAATCGAACTCAACGGCCAGGCCGTGCCAATGAATATCGGCGCCTTTCGCTGGGGCCGCCGGGCCGCGCATGATCCCGACTTCGTGCGCGACCTGGTGCTGAAAAGCCGCCGGCCGCTCGATGACCGCCAATTGTCATCGTCGCTCGACGAAATCATCGACCGCCGCGCCGCCCACCTGACCGTCTACCAGAACGCCGCCTATGCCCGCCGCTACCGCGACCGGGTCGAGAAAATCCGCGCCGTGGAGGCGAAATCGGGCGACGACATCCTGCCGCTCACCGAAACGGTGGCGCGCAACCTGTTCAAGGCCATGGCGATCAAGGACGAATACGAGGTGGCGCGGCTCTACAGCGACGGCTCGTTCAAGCGCCAGCTCGCCA
This sequence comes from Rhizobiaceae bacterium, assembly GCA_041397625.1. GTDB lineage: Bacteria > Pseudomonadota > Alphaproteobacteria > Rhizobiales > Rhizobiaceae > JAWKWH01. The sequence continues at coordinate 527,853 of JAWKWH010000001.1, read as the reverse complement.
ACCAGTTCTCCGACTGGAAATCGCTTGAATTTCATCTGGCGCCGCCGATTCTCGGCCGTCGCGACAAGGCCGGAAATCCGAGAAAATCCAGTTTCGGACCGTGGACGATGAAGCTGTTCGGGGTTCTGGCCGCGATGAAGGGGCTGCGCGGCGGCCTGTTCGACATTTTCGGCCACTCGGCCGAGCGGCGACTCGAACGGCGCCTGCTGGCCGACTACGAGGCCGATCTGGAGCTGATCGCCGGAAAATTCGACCCGGCGCGCATCGACACAGCGCTCGGATTGGCCGGAATTCCGGCGAAAATCAGGGGTTTCGGCCATATCAAGCAGGCCAATGCCGAGGCCGCGCTGAAGGAACGCGAGGCGCTTGTCGCCGAACTGAGCGCACCGGCGCCGGTCAAACCGCTGGCCGAAGCGGCCGAATAGGCCGCCATCGGCTCCGTGATCCGGCGGTTAAACCGCGCCAAACTAAGGTTTTTTTAAGTTCGCCATGCCATTGCTTGCCTTCACCGGTGGGCAATGGACGATGAACAAACAAGGCAACAACATCCCTGCCGACATCTACATCCCATTCGTGGAAACACTGTTCCGGGATGGCAAGACGCTCGCGGTCGGTATTGCCGCGCAGACCCTACTGGCCGTTCTCGTCTACTGGAAGACCTCCGAAACCGCCTATCTGGGTGTGGCATTGGCGCTGCTGGGCGCCGGGGTTCTAAGGCATTTCAGCTTCCGCCGGTTCCACAATGCCGGCGAGATCGACTCGCGTGCAACCGCGATGCGCTGGGAGAACGAATACATCGTTCTGGCCTGCTTCCACACGCTGGCGCTCGGATCGTTCTGCTTCATCTCGATCTACTGGGTTCCGGACACGTTTGCCGAAACGGCGTCGATCTGCGTGACGCTGGCGTCGGCGACCGGCATTGCCGGACGCAATTACGGCTCGCCACGCATGGTGATGATCCTGATCGTCACCCTGGCGGGGCCGATATCGCTCGGCTTCATCCTGCGCGCCGACGCCTATCACGTTATTCTCGGCGTGCTGTCGATCCCGTTTTTCTACGCCATCCAGAGCTATGCGGAGAACGTGCGCGCGGTGCTGTCGTCGGCGCTTTCCGAACAGAAGAAATCACGCAACCTGGCACAACGCTTCGACCGCGCGCTCAACACCACGCCGCACGGCCTGATCATGCTGGGCCCTGACGGACGCATCGCGGTCGCCAATGGCGAAGCGGCGCATCTGCTGGCCGCCAACGGCGCTGAATCGCTTGTCGGCCGCACGCTGCATTCGCTGCTGCTGCGCACCGTCGCCGCCGGGCTTCTGACCCGGCAGGAGATCGATTTCCTCGAGGAACAGCTCGACCAGGGCCTGCGCAGCGGCCAGGACCGCAAGCTTCTCGTCAGCCTCGCCAATGGCCGGCACTACGAGTTCAGCGCCCGGGCCGGGCGCGAGGAGCTGGGTGTCGTAACCTTCGAGGACGTCACCAAACGCGTGACGGCGGAAGAGAAGATCCGCTTCATGGCTCAATATGACAGCCTGACCGGGCTGCCCAATCGCGGGCATTTCAACGAGGTGGTCAGCGAGCTGCTGTCGGTCGGCGACCCCGACCGGCACTGCGCCCTGGCGGTACTCGATCTCGACGACTTCAAGCACGTCAACGACACGCTCGGCCATCCGGTGGGCGACGGGCTGATCTACGCGGTTGCCGACAGGCTGGTGGAAAACCTCGGCGACGACATCCGCGTCAGCCGCTTCGGCGGCGACGAGTTCATCGTCTATTTCGACAACGTCGAAAGCGACGATCAGCTCGGCCGGATGATGAACGACATCTTCGACGGCCTGAGGGGCGACGTCGATGTCGCCGGCCATGCGCTACGCATCCAGGCAAGCGCCGGCGCGGTGAAGGCGCGGGCGGGCGATTCCGATGTCGAGAACCTGATCGTCAAGGCCGACCTGGCGCTCTACGAGGCCAAGGATGACGGCAAGAACCGCTGGCGCCTGTTCGAGGCGACCATGGATGCGGCGTTCAGGGCACGCCAGACACTGAAGGCCGAGCTGCGGCTGGCGGTAGAACAGGGCGACCTGCGCGTCGTCTACCAGCCGATCGTCGGGCTCAAGTCGATGAAGATCGCCAGTTGCGAGGCGCTGTGCCGCTGGGATCATCCCGAACTCGGCTCGGTGTCGCCGGCCGTGTTCATTCCGCTGGCCGAAGAGATGGGTATCGTCTCGGAGATCAGCAGGCTGGTTCTGCGCCGCGCCTGCCGCGCCTGCCTCAACTGGCCGAACGACACATGCGTGTCGATCAATCTTTCGGCCAACGACTTCCGCAGCCGCAACGTGGTAGAACTGGTGCGCGCGGCGCTGGAGGAAAGCGGACTTGAACCGCACCGGCTGGAAGTGGAGATCACGGAAACGGCGCTTCTCGACGACAAGCTGCTGACGATCGCCCTGCTCAACGAGCTCAAGGCGCTGGGCGTGCGCATTTCGCTCGACGATTTCGGCACCGGCTATTCAAGCCTGAGCTATCTGCACACACTGCCGCTCGACAAGGTCAAGATCGATCAGGCATTCCTTAGCGACATCACCGTCGACGAGCGTTCTCTCGACCTGCTCAAGGGGATCGTGACGCTGTCGCGCCGGCTCGGGCTGGCGATCACGCTGGAAGGCGTGGAAGACTTCGAACAATTGAAGTTGATCACCCGCCTGGCGGAACCGGATCTGCTTCAGGGTTTCCTGTTCGGTTCGGCGTTGTCGGAATCGGGCATCATGACGCTGACCAACACCGCAGCGCCCTTTGCCGCGCAGTTCGAGGCGGTCGGCATCCACCGGGAAGCGTAAGCAGGTCACATCCGAATCAAGCCCCGCGGAGAGCGGTTTTGCGTTAACCAATCGTTAAGGTTAACGCTGGGTAAACGCAGGTGCGACAAATTTATTATTTACAATGGCGACAAATACGAACTCTACTGGGCCAGTACATGGGGCGGGGCACATTGTTGTTGTGGGTGCCTATGGGGGTCGATCTCAATGGACAAAAAAGCGGCGACTTTCGGATCGTCGGCCTTTGCGTTGGGAATTCTCAAATTTCTGGACCGGGTTGAGTATCGCCGGTGCGATCGCGGAGAGGATTTCGAAGCCATCTGCCGGTTGCGCTACAAGGCATATGAATCCAGCGGCCTGCTGCCGCCGGGCGGGCCGAAGAAGATCAGCGACGATCTGGACTTCAAGCCCAACTGCCACAATTTCAGCATCCATGTCGACGGCATGCTGGTCAGTACGCTGCGGATCCACCATCTGACCGGTGAAAGACCCTGGGGACCGTCGATGGCGGTCTACGAGGACGTCGTCGCGCCCCGGCTTGCCGCCGGCGAGCACTTCATCGATCCCAGCCGGTTTGCCTCCGACCCCGACTGGTCGACACAAATGCCGGAGATCCCCTACATAACGCTCCGTCTGGCCGGCATGGCCTGCATGTATTTCGACGCACCCTTCTGCCTGTCGACGATCCGACCGGAGCACTCGGCTTTCTATCGCCGGGTCTACGGCTCACGCCAGATCGGCGAATTGCGCAACTATCCGCGCTTTACCCGCAAGGTCGGCCTCTACCAGGCCGATGTCGAAGCGATCCGGGAGCGTTCCTTCGTGCGTTATCCCTTCTTCAAGTCGACTGCGGTCGAGCAGCGACTGCTGTTCGATCGCCCGTCGGCGGGAGCCGATGCGCCGCTGACCGTGCTGCCGACGGCGCGGTCGCTGAGGGACGCCGCATAGACCCTACCGACCTCCAGGTCTCGCCCACGGGCAGCGGAGTTCGACATGCCCGGAGGCAGGCGGACTGCACGGGACGGATTTCGGTTCCGACGGGGCGAGGCGATGCCGCCTAGTCCGAAAGGGGGACTTGCACTGCGATAGATGATCGGCAATATGACCGCATGATCCGTGACCAACACGGACAACGGGAGGATCGTGGGTGATGCCTGGCGTTAAAGGCGCAGCACCAGATACGTTTCCGAAATACCTGCTCTTGAACGCGGATCGGTTCGCCAACAGGCCGGCCATGCGCCAGAAGGATTTTGGAATCTGGCAAAGCTGGACCTGGGCCGAACAGCTTGAAGAGGTTTGCGCCTTTGCCATCGGACTGAAGTCGATGGGGCTCGATCCGGGTGACCGGGTCGCCATCGTCGGCGCCAACCGGCCCAGGCTCTACTGGACCTTCTCGGCCGCCCAGTCGCTGCGTGCCATCCCCGTGCCCGTCTACGCCGACGCCGTCGGCGAGGAACTGGCTTTCGTGCTCGACAATGCCGGCGTCAGGGTCGCGGTGGTCCAGGACCAGGAACAGGTCGACAAGATCGAGGCCTTCCGCGACCGCATCCCAGGTCTGGAACGCGTGATCTATGACGAGCCGCGCGGCATGCGCGATTATGAACACCAGACGCTGCACTCGTTTGCCGCGGTACAGGAGCTCGGCCGAGCGCTGGTCGCCGGCGACCCGTCGCTGAGGGACACCTGGGAGCGCGGCATCCGCGAGGCCAGCGGCGACGACATCTCTGTCATGCTCTACACCTCGGGCACCACCGGCCAGTCGAAGGGCGTGATGATCCGTGCATCGGCGGCGGTCAACGCCGCGGTCGACACGGCGACGTTCGACCGGCTGAACGAGCATGACGAGGTGCTGGCCTATCTGCCGCTCGCATGGGTCGGCGACCACTACCTGAACTTCGCGCAGGGCTATGTCGCCGGTTTCTGCATGTCATGCCCCGAGAGCGCGGAAACGGTATCCCACGATCTGCGGGAAATCGGCCCCAGCTTCTATTTCGCCCCGCCGCGCGTTTTCGAAGGCCTACTGACAAGCGTGACGATCCGCATGGAAGACGCAAGCCCGCTGAAGAGGCGCCTTTTCAACTATTTCCGCGGCGTGGCCGAAAAGTATGGCGAGGCCATCCTGGAAGGCCGGCCGGTCCCGTTTTCCGGGCGATTTGCCTATTGGCTCGGCGAGATCCTCGTCTACGGACCGCTCAAGAACGCGCTCGGCTTTTCCAACATCCGCGTCGCCTATACGGCCGGCGAGGCGATCGGCCCCGACCTGTTCTCCTTCTTCCGATCGCTGGGCATCAACCTGAAGCAGCTTTACGGGCAGACCGAGGCGTTTCTCTACGTCACGGCACAGAATGACAAGGACGTCAGGGCCGACACGGTCGGCCCGGCGGCACCGAATGTCGAAATCCGCATCTCCGACGACGGCGAGGTCCAGTTCAAGTCGCCGGGCATGTTCTCCGGCTATTACAAGGACGACGACAAGACCGCGGAAACCCTGTCGGACGACGGTTTCGTGAAGACCGGCGACGCCGGATTTTTCGACAAGGACGGCCAGCTCAAGATCATCGACCGGGCCAAGGATGTCGGCAAGCTCAATTCGGGTGCGCTGTTTGCACCCAAATACATCGAAAACACGCTGAAGTTCTTCCCCAACATCAAGGAAGCGGTCACCTTCGGCGACGGACGCGACTTTGTCGGCGCGTTCATCAACATCGACCTGCAGGCGGTCGGCAACTGGGCCGAACGCAACAATATCGCCTATGGTTCCTACCAGGAGCTGGCCGGTCATCCGCAGGTCTACGACATCATTGCCGGCCATGTGGACGAGACCAACCGCAGGCTTGCCGCCGAGCCGATGATGGCCGGCGGCCAGATCAAGCGCTTCCTGGTGCTGCACAAGGAACTCGATGCCGATGACGGCGAACTGACACGGACCCAGAAGGTACGCCGCAAGTTCCTCGCCGAACGCTACGGCGACTTGATCGAGGCGCTCTATGACGGCTCGACGGAGAAATACACCGAGACCGAGGTGATGTTCGAGGACGGCCGCAAGGGCTCGATCCGGGCGACGGTGAAGATACGCGATGCCGGGTTCCACGAACTACCTCGCGAGGAAACGGTGAAGGAAGCAGCGGAATGAACGCACCGATCGATCCGCGGTTGCTGGCCGTTCCGGAACCGGAATTCACCCTGTCGGCGCACCGCGACGACATCCCGGTCGGCGACGTGCTGCTGGACGTCGCCAACGTTTCGCTGTCGTTCGGCGGCGTCAAGGCGATCCAGAACATCAGCTTCAACATATTGAAGGGCGAGATTCGCGCCATCATCGGCCCGAACGGCGCCGGCAAGACGTCGATGCTCAACGTGATCAACGGCTTCTACCACCCGCAGGAAGGCACGATCACCTATCGCGGCGAACCACGCAAGGCGATGCGGTCGACGGCGGCGGCGCGCCAGGGCATTTCGCGAACCTTCCAGAACATCGCACTGTTTCACGGCATGTCGACGCTCGACAACATCATGACCGGCCGCATCACGCTGCAGAAGAAGAACCTGTTCTGGCAGGCGTTGTGGCACGGACCGGCGGTGAAGGAGGATCTTGAACACCGCCGCGCCGTCGAGCACATCATCGATTTCCTCGAGATCCAGCACATCCGCAAGACGCCGGTCGGCCGCCTGCCCTACGGGTTGCAGAAGCGCGTCGAACTGGGCCGGGCGCTGGCGGCCGAGCCGGCGCTGCTGCTGCTCGATGAGCCGATGGCGGGAATGAACCTCGAGGAGAAGGAGGACATGAGCCGCTTCATCCTCGACGTCAACAGCCAGTTCGGCACGACGATCGCGCTGATCGAACACGACATGGGCGTGGTGATGGATATCTCCGACCGGGTCGTCGTTCTCGACTACGGCCGCAAGATCGGCGACGGCACGCCGGAGGACGTGTCGAAGAACCAGGATGTCATCGACGCCTATCTCGGCGTCCCGCACGATTAGGACGCTTCAGCAATGAGCCCGGCCCTTCTTTATTTCATCGAGACAGTGCTGAACGGCCTGATGGCCGGCGTGATGTATTCGCTGGTGGCGCTCGGCTTCGTGCTGATCTTCAAGGCATCGGGCATCTTCAATTTCGCCCAGGGGGTGATGGCGCTGTTCGCGGCGCTGACGCTGGTGGGCCTGCAGACGGGCCAGGTGCCGTTTGCGCATCTGATCAATGCGATCTTCGGCACGGAGGTCAACCATTTCGGCTGGGAACTGCCGTCAATCCTCGCCGTGCTCGGCACGCTCGCCATCATGATCGCGTTCGCCTATCTGTTCGAGGCGCTGGTGCTCAAACACCTGGTCAACCAGGAACCGATCATCCTGTTCATGGCGACGATCGGGCTTGCCTATTTCCTGGAAGGCTTCGGCGACCTGATGTGGGGCTCCGACGTCAAGACGCTCGATATCGGCATTCCGTCGGGCGGCTCGTTCTGGTGGGAGGACCTGACGCGCGAGTGGGCGGCCGAAGGGTCCGACTATTTCGGCATGTATATCGACAAGCTCGACGTCGTGGCGGCGATCGTCGCCGTGGTGCTCGTGGTCGGGCTCACCCTGTTCTCGCAATATACCAGTACGGGTCGGGCGTTGCGCGCGGTAGCCGACGACCACCAGGCGGCGCTGTCGGTGGGCATTTCGCTGAGAACGATCTGGGTGGTTGTGTGGTCGATCGCCGGCTTTGTCGCGTTGGTGGCGGGCATCATGTGGGGGGCGAAATCGGGCGTGCAGTTCTCGCTGTCGCTGATTGCGCTCAAGGCGCTGCCGGTGCTGATCCTCGGCGGGTTCACGTCGATCCCGGGGGCGATCGTCGGCGGGCTGATCATCGGCGTCGGCGAGAAGCTGGCCGAGCTCTATATCGGGCCGATCGTCGGCGGCGCGATTGAGAACTGGTTCGCCTACGTGGTGGCGCTCGCCTTCCTGCTGTTCCGTCCGCAGGGCCTGTTCGGCGAAAAGATCATCGAAAGGGTTTGACGGACCATGCTCTATCGCGAGACCGGCGACTTCAAGACGTCCTACCTGGAAGACCAGCAGACCTTTCCGATCAAGTCGGAGCGCTACCTGTTCTGGGCGGCGATGGTCGTGGCTTTCGCCGTCGTGCCGTTCTTCATCAACGACTACTGGACCAAGTCGGTGCTGCTGCCGCTGCTCGTGTGGTCGATGGTGGCGCTGGGCCTGAACATCCTGACCGGCTATTGCGGACAGGTGTCGCTCGGCACCGGCGGTTTCATGGCTGTGGGGGCGTTTGCCTGCTACAAGCTGATGACGGCATTTCCGGAACTCAACATCCTGATCGTCATCGTGTTGTCCGGCGCGGTCACCGCCGGCGTCGGCGTGCTGTTCGGCCTGCCTTCGCTCAGGATCAAGGGGTTCTACCTGGCCGTAGCGACGCTTGCGGCACAATTCTTCCTTGTCTGGTTCTTCAACAAGTTCGCGTGGTTCTACAACTATTCGGCGTCCGGCCAGATCACCGCGCCGGAAAGGACGATCTTCGGCATCGCCGTGACCGGTCCGAACGCGGCGCCCTGGGCATCCTATCTGGCCTGCCTGACTGTCGTATTCGTGTTTGCCTGGGTGGCGCGCAACCTGACGCGCGGCCGCATCGGCCGCTCCTGGATGGCGATGCGCGACATGGATATCGCCGCCGAGATCATGGGCGTATCGCCCTTTGCCGCAAAACTGTCCGCCTTCGCCGTATCGTCCTTCTATATCGGCATCGCCGGCGCGATGTTTTTCGCCATCTATCTGGGCGCGGCGGAAGTGACCGAGGCCTTCGGCATCGACAAGTCGTTCAGCGCGCTGTTCATGGTGATCATCGGCGGGCTCGGGTCGATCCTGGGCTCGTTCCTGGGCGCGGCGTTCATCGTGCTGTTTCCGGTGCTGCTGAAGGTCACGATGGTCGACTATCTCGGCTGGCCGACCGACCTGGCAGCACATTTCCAGATCATGATCGTCGGCGGGCTGATCATGTTCTTCCTGATCTTCGAGCCGCACGGACTGGCGCAGATCTGGCGGTTAACGAAAGAAAAGCTTCGGCTTTGGCCGTTCCCCTATTAACGGCTAGAGTGACTTCAACCGGCATCGCCGGGCTTCCATCCGGAAGATCGACCATCATCAAAGGGAGGTAATTTGATGAAGACGAAGAGACTGATCGCCGCCACGGCGCTCGCCATCATGATGGGATCGGGACCCGCATTCGCCGACCTCGTATTCCCGTCGCTCAGCTATCGCACCGGTCCCTATGGCCCGAACGGCATTCCGTTCGCCGACGGCTACGCGGACTATTTCACCCTGCTCAACGAACGCGACGGCGGTATCGAAGGCCAGAAAATCCAGGTCGTCGAATGCGAAACGGGCTACAATACTGAGAAGGGCGTCGAGTGCTACGAATCGACCAAAGGACAGGGAGCCCTTCTCTATCAGCCGCTGTCGACCGGCATCACTTATCAGTTGATCCCCAAGGCGACGGCTGACCACATTCCCGTGCTTTCGTCCGGCTACGGTCGCACCTCGGCCAGGAACGGAAAAGTGTTCGAGTGGATCTTCAACTTTCCGGCCTCCTACTGGGATGGCGCGTCGATTGCCGTCAACCACATCATGGATCAGGAGGGTGGCAATATCAGCGGCAAGAAGATCGCGCTGGTCTATCACAACTCGGCCTACGGCAAGGAGCCGATCCGGACGCTGGAAGAACTGGCGAAAAAGCACGGGTTTGAGCTCAGTCTCTATCCTGTCGACCATCCGGGACAGGAACAGAAGGCGACATGGCTGCAGATCCGCCGCGACCGGCCCGACTATGTGCTGATGTGGGGCTGGGGCGTCATGAACCAGGTGGCGATCCAGGAAGCGGCGAACATCCGCTTCCCGATGGACCACTTCATCGGCGTATGGTGGTCAGGCTCCGAAAACGACGTCGTGCCCGCAGGCGATGGCGCCAACGGATACAAGTCGCTTGCGCTGCACGGCACGGGCACCGACTATCCGCTTTATGCCGACATGAAGAAATACGTGCTCGACGCCGGCAAGGCAGCGGGCGACGGAACGCATGCCGGCGAGGTGCTCTACAGCCGTGGCATGTATGCCGCGGTGCTGGCCGTCGAAGCAGCGCGCAAGGCGATGGAAATCCATAACACCACCGACATCACGCCGGAAATGATGCGCGACGGTCTGGAAGCGCTGGACATTACGCAGGAGCGGCTGGCGGAAATCGGCCTGCCGGACTTTGCCGCCGCATTCAAGGCAACCTGCGCCAACCATGGCGGTTCCGGTCTTGGCAAGGTGCAGCAGTGGGACGCCAGCGCCAAGAAATGGAACCTGATCACCGACTGGATTGCTTCCGACCGCGAGGTCATCGATCCGCTGATCGTGGAGGATTCCGAGGCTTTCGCCAAGGAAAACAACATCACGCCGCGCAGTTGCGAGTGATCTGACCTTTCCGGCTCCGGCGATCACCGCCGGGGCCGGTTTCCCTTCCCGGAGAAACATCATGGCCGAAGCCGCCGTCGCCGCCGAGCCCGCCCGCAACCTGCTCCAGGTCAACAATATCGAGGTGATCTACAATCACGTGATCCTGGTATTGAAGGGTGTGTCGCTGACGGTGCCGAAGGGCGGCATTGTGGCGATCCTCGGTGCCAATGGCGCCGGCAAGACGACGACACTGAAGGCGATCTCCAACCTGCTGCGCGCCGAGCGCGGCGAGGTGACGAAGGGCAACATCGTTTTCGACGGCGACCGTGTCGAGGCGCTGTCGCCGAACGAACTGGTGCAGCGCGGCTGCATCCAGGTGATGGAGGGACGCCACTGTTTCGGCCACCTGACCATCGAGGAAAACCTTCTGACCGGCGCGTTCACGCGACGTGACGGCGGTGCCAAGGTCAAGCAGGACCTGGAGATGGTCTATGATTACTTCCCACGCCTGCGCGAGAGGCGGGCAAGTCAAGCGGGCTACACCTCCGGCGGCGAACAGCAGATGTGCGCCATCGGACGGGCGCTGATGAGCCGGCCGACGATGATCCTGCTCGACGAACCATCGATGGGGCTGGCGCCGCAGCTGGTCGAGGAAATCTTCGAGATCGTCAAGAAGCTCAACACCGAGGAAGGCGTGTCGTTCCTGCTTGCCGAGCAGAACACCAATATCGCGCTGCGCTATGCCGATTACGGCTACATCCTGGAATCCGGCCGCGTGGTGCTCGATGGCGAGGCCAAGGCGTTGCGCGAAAACGAGGACGTGAAGGAGTTCTATCTCGGCGTCGGCGGCGAAGGCCGCAAGAGCTTCAAGAACGTCAAGCACTATAAGCGCCGCAAACGCTGGCTGGCGTAAGACCGTCGGCCGGCTTACGCGACAATCTCACCATTGCTCTCGTGTGGCAGATTCGCTATGTCGCGGTTGAGCAATTCGGGAGCGACGCAACATGGCAGACAACACACCCTCCGGTCCGGTCGAACTGGGCGCCGAAATGGACTACGCCGAGCACGACAATACCTATGCGCTGTTCCTCAACCTGGCCAAATACGGCTCGCTCGGCTGTGCTGCCCTTCTGGCCGCCATGGCGTTCGGCTTCTTCACCAGCGCCGGCTTCTTCTCGGCCCTGATCCTGTTCGTGCTGATTTGCGCGGTTGGCGCCTTCATCCTGCGATAGTCGCCGGTCCGCACCGCGACCGCGGGGCGGCCATGTGGATTAAAGCCTTCGTTGCATTTGAACCGAAAGGATGCCGGGCGTGGCACAGACCGTTTTCGTAAGCCGTGAATCCGACGCAAGCGAACCGCGTGTTGGCGCTTCGCCGGAGACGGTCAAACGGCTCAAGGGACTTGGACTCGACGTAATCGTCGAGGCAGGCGCGGGCTCCGGTTCGCGCATTCCCGACGCGGAGTTTTCGGCCGCCGGCGCCAAGATCGGCAAGGCCGCCGATGCGGCGAAGGCCGACGTGGTGTTGAAGGTGCGGCGGCCAACCGCCGCGGAACTCAAGCACTACAGGAAAGGCGCTGCCGTCATCGCGGCGATGGACCCCTACGGCAACGAGGGCGACGTCGCGGCGATGGCCAAGGCCGGCATCTCGGCCTTTGCGATGGAATTCATGCCGCGCATCACGCGGGCGCAGGTGATGGACGTGCTGTCATCGCAGGCAAACCTCGCCGGTTACCAGGCGGTCATCGACGCGGCGGCCGAGTATGACCGGGCGCTGCCGATGATGATGACCGCGGCCGGCACGGTGCCGGCGGCCAAGGTGTTCGTGATGGGCGCCGGCGTTGCCGGCCTGCAGGCGATCGCCACGGCGCGCCGGCTCGGCGCCGTCGTCACCGCCACCGACGTGCGGCCGGCGGCCAAGGAACAGGTCGCCTCGCTCGGCGGCAAGTTCATCGCCGTGGAGGACGAGGAGTTCAAGGCGGCGGAGACTGCCGGCGGCTACGCCAAGGAGATGAGCAAGGAATACCAGGCCAAGCAGGCCGCGCTCGTCGCAGACCACATCTCCAAGCAGGACATCGTCATCACCACGGCACTGATCCCCGGCCGGCCGGCACCGAAGCTGGTTTCGGCCGCCATGGTCAAATCAATGAAACCGGGTTCGGTGATCGTCGACCTCGCCGTCGAACGCGGCGGCAATGTCGAGGGCGCGGTCGCTGGCAAGGTCGCCACCGTCGGCGACGTGAAGATCGTCGGTCACCTGAACGTGCCCGGCCGCATCGCCGCCTCCGCCTCCCTGCTCTATGCCAAAAACCTCTATGCGTTCCTGGAGACCATGGTCGACAAAGAGGCCGGTACGGTCTCGATCGATCCCGAGGAAGAGCTGGTCAAGGCGACGCTTTTGACCCATGGCGGCGAGATCGTGCATCCGGCGTTCAAGGACGCCAAGGCCGGTGCGAAACCGGCTGCGGCGCGCAAGCCGGCCACACGCAAAACCACTACGCCCAAGCCGGCGGCGAAGAAATCCAAAGGAGACGCGTGATGGCCGATAGCGCAGTAGAGCAGGCCCTCGAGCAACTGGAAAAGGCAGTCGGCGCGGTGCGCACCGCCATCGAGAACAGCGACGGCGCGGCCGACGCAGCCGGCGCCGCGGCGCATGCGGCAAGCGGCGGCGCCATCGATCCGTTCATCTTCCGCTTCGCCATCTTCGTGCTGGCAATCTTCGTCGGCTACTACGTGGTCTGGTCGGTGACCCCGGCGCTGCACACGCCGCTGATGAGCGTCACCAACGCGATCTCGTCGGTCATCGTCGTCGGCGCGCTTCTGGCGGTCGGCATCTCCGCTTCGGGGCTTGCCACGGGTTTCGGCTTCGTCGCGCTGGTGCTCGCCAGCGTCAACATTTTCGGCGGCTTCCTGGTTACCCAGCGCATGCTGGCCATGTACAAGAAAAAAGAGAAGTGAGGGCTGACGGATGGGCGTAAATCTGGCTGCCTTCCTCTATCTGGTCTCTGGCGTCCTGTTCATCCTGGCGTTGCGCGGCCTGTCGCATCCGACGACGAGCCGGCAGGGCAATCTTTATGGCATGATCGGCATGGCGATCGCCATCGTCACCACGCTGGCGCTGGCGACGCCGAGCTTCGGCGGACTGGCGCTGATCGTGGTCGGCATGGCGGTCGGCGGCGGGGTTGGCGCCTATATCGCGCGCTCGATCGCCATGACCTCGATGCCGCAGCTCGTCGCCGCCTTCCACTCGCTCGTCGGCCTGGCCGCGGTGATGGTGGCCGCAGCGGCGATGTACTCGCCTGAAAGCTTCGGTATCGGCACGATCGGCGATATCCACAGCCAGGCGCTGGTGGAAATGAGCCTTGGCGTCGCCATCGGCGCGATCACGTTTACCGGTTCGGTCATCGCATTCCTGAAGCTCGATGGCCGCATGTCGGGCAAGCCGATCCTGTTGCCGATGCGCCATGCGGTCAACGCCGCGCTGGCCATCGCGCTGGTCGTCCTCGTCATCATGCTGGTGACCACCGAGAGCACGGTCGTCTTCTGGCTGATCGTGCTGCTGTCGCTGGCGCTCGGCGTGCTGATCATCATCCCGATCGGCGGCGCCGACATGCCGGTCGTCGTCTCCATGCTCAACTCCTATTCGGGCTGGGCGGCCGCCGGCATCGGGTTCACGCTCGGCAACCTGGCGCTGATCATCACCGGCGCGCTGGTCGGCTCTTCGGGCGCCATCCTGTCCTACATCATGTGCAAGGGCATGAACCGCTCGTTCATCTCGGTCATCCTTGGCGGCTTCGGCGGCGAGACGATGGCGGCGACCGATGACGGCATCGACCGCACGGTCAAGATGGGCTCGGCCGACGATGCGGCCTTCCTGATGACCAATGCATCGAAGGTGATCATCGTGCCGGGCTACGGCATGGCGGTGGCGCAGGCGCAGCACGCGCTGCGCGAGATGGCCGACAAGCTGAAGGAAGCCGGCGTCGAGGTGAAATACGCCATCCATCCGGTGGCAGGCCGCATGCCCGGCCACATGAACGTGCTGCTGGCCGAGGCCAACGTGCCCTATGACGAGGTATTCGAGCTGGAGGACATCAACTCGGAGTTTGCCCAGGCCGACGTCGCCTATGTCATCGGCGCCAACGACGTGACCAACCCATCGGCGCGCGACGACAAGTCGTCGCCGATCTACGGCATGCCGATCCTCGACGTCGACAAGGCCAAGACCTGCCTGTTCGTCAAGCGCTCGCTCGGTTCGGGCTATGCCGGCATCGACAACACGCTGTTCTACAAGGACGGCACGATGATGCTGCTCGGCGACGCCAAGAAGATGACCGAGGAAATCGTCAAGGCGATGGACCACTGATGCACGGTCCAGACCGGCGCCGGTTTCCCGTCAACCGCCCCTGACGCGGTTCAGGCCGTCCTTCGCCGGCTGGTAGTTGGGATCTATCTTCAGCGCCTGGGCGTAGGACCTGCGCGCCTTGCCCTTTTCGCCACGATATTCGTAGACGATGGCCTGATTGGCCCAGCTCTCGGCCACATTGCCGTTGAGCTTGATGGCGGTGTTGAAGTCGGCGAAGGCATTTTCGTCGTCCTTCAGGGCCAAATAGGACACGCCACGGCCATTATAAGGCTCTGGTGCGTCCGACGACAGCGAGATCGCGGTGGAGAAATCCTCGATCGCGAAGGCGTGCTGGCCCCGCGCCTGGTAGATCAGGCCGCGATTGTGGTAGGCGCGGGCGTCGGTGGTGTCGAGCTGGATGGCGCGTTCGAAATCGCGGAACGCCTCGTTGACGCGTCCGGATTTGCGCAACAGGTTGCCGCGTCCGATATAGGCGGCGTCGTAGGACGGGTTGATCCTGATCGCCTGGTTGTAGTCCTTGACGGCCTTGTCCTGCTCGCCAAGGAAGCGCCAGATCAGGGCACGGTTGGCGTAGGCCTGATAGAAGCGCGGATTAAGTTCGATGGCCTTGTCGAAATCCTTCAGCGCTTCGCGATACTTGCCGCCACGGCCGTAAGCGGAGCCGCGCACATTGTAGGCTTCCGGATCCCTGGGGCTGCGCTCGATGACGGCGGTCAGCGAAGCGATGTTCTCCTCCGACCCCTGCGCCACCTCGATCGTCGCGATCTCGCCGCCGCTGGTCTGGCAGCCGGCAAGCGCCGCCATCGCCACGAAAAGCGCCAGCGACGGACCGCGGAGCGTCCGTCCCGTGCCGCGAGATGCTGTTTCGCTATACACCCGTTCTGGTTCCCGGATCAGGTTGCTGTCTTCACACAAGAAAGGCGGCGCCGACCGCGAGCCGCGCCGCCCGAGAACTATTGCCCGATAAAGACGAAAAAGCGGCGGAGCGTCCACACGCCGTCCGCCGCCGGTTTGTGACGCTAGCGTCCCGAACGTCCGCCGATGAGGCCTTCGCGCTGCGCCCGCTTGCGCGCCAGCTTGCGCGCCCTGCGGATGGCTTCCGCCTTCTCGCGGGCCCTTTTCTCAGAGGGCTTCTCGTAGTGGCCGCGCATCTTCATCTCGCGGAAGATGCCTTCGCGCTGCATTTTCTTTTTCAGCGCGCGAAGCGCCTGATCTACATTGTTGTCGCGGACAAGTACCTGCACGTAATGGTTCCTGTGTGTTCGGGTTCTAAACGGCGAGACGTCCGGCAATACCAAAACGTCTCCGCGCCGGTGGTCCGGCGCGAATTGTTGCGGCGAATAGCAGAACCCGGATGAAATGTCCACATGGCCCGCCCGAAACTTGTCGAGCCGGCATACGGGCGGATCGTCGCCGGAAAGGTCGTGAAAACCGGTCGGGCAAAGCGTCACGGCCTGTCGCTTTCATGGCATGACCGGTCGTCGCACTTGTCTAGTGGTAACGGCCTCTGCCATACACGGGGCACTGTCAGGTCTGAGGTTTCGGAACGTCGCCCATGCGCAAATATTCCGTATTCGCCATCGCCCGCGAGGCCATGCGCGGGCACAAGGGTTGGGAGGAACAGTGGACCTCGCCCGAGCCCAAATCCGCTTATGACGTGATCATCGTCGGCGCCGGCGGCCACGGGCTGGCGACCGCCTATTACCTGGCCAGGGAACATGGCATCACCAATGTCGCGGTACTGGAAAAGGGCTGGCTCGGTGGCGGCAATACCGGCCGCAACACCACGATCATCCGCTCCAACTACCTTTATGACGAGAGCGCGGCGATCTACAACCACGCGGTCAATCTGTGGGAAGACCTGTCGCAGGAACTCAACTACAACGTCATGTACAGCCCGCGCGGTGTGATGATGCTGGCGCACAATGTCCACGACGTGCAGGTGGCGCAACGCCACATCCATGCAAACCGGCTGAACGGCGTCGACAATGAATGGCTGACGCCGGACGAGGCCAAGGCGTTCTGCCCGCCGCTCAACATCTCGAAGACGGCGCGCTACCCGGTGATGGGGGCGGCGCTGCAGCGGCGCGGCGGCACGGCGCGTCACGACGCGGTCGCCTGGGGCTATGCGCGCGGCGCCTCGGCGCGCGGCGTCGACATCATCCAGAACTGCGAGGTCACCGGTATCCGCCGGTCGAAGAACGGCGCCGTCGAGGGCGTGGAGACGAGCCGCGGTTTCATCGGCGCCAAGAAGATCGGCGTAGTGGCGGCCGGCCATTCGTCGGTGCTGATGGACATGGCCGGCGTGCGCATGCCGCTTGAAAGCTATCCGCTGCAGGCGCTGGTCTCCGAGCCGGTGAAACCGTGCTTTCCCTGCGTGGTGATGTCGAACACGGTGCACGCCTACATTTCCCAGTCCGACAAGGGCGAACTGGTGATCGGCGCCGGTACCGACCAATACATCTCCTACTCGCAGACCGGCGGATTGCACATCATCCAGCACACGCTTGAAGCCATATGCGAGATGTTCCCGATGTTCACCCGCATGAAGATGCTGCGCTCCTGGGGCGGCATCGTCGACGTCACGCCCGACCGCTCGCCGATCCTGGCGAAGACGCCGGTCAAGGGGCTCTATGTCAATTGCGGCTGGGGCACAGGCGGCTTCAAGGCGACGCCCGGCTCCGGCCACGTCTTCGCCCACACGATCGCCCGCGACGAGCCGCACGTCATCAACGCGCCGTACACGCTCGAACGGTTCCGCACCGGCAGGCTGATCGACGAGGCCGCCGCCGCCGCCGTGGCGCACTGAGGACCCGGCCATGCTGCTCATCCACTGCCCCTACTGCGAAGAGGAACGTCCGGAGACGGAGTTCGCCAATGCCGGCGAGGCGCATATCGCGCGGCCGCGCGATATCGCCGCGCAGTCGGATGTCGATTTCGAGGCATTCTTCTTCATCCGAGCAAATCCCAAGGGCCTGCATTACGAGCGCTGGCGCCATATCCATGGCTGCGCGCGCTTCTTCAACGCGGTGCGCGACACGGTTTCCGACCGGTTCGTCATGACCTACAAGGCCGGCGAGCCCCGGCCGGACATCGACGGCGCCGGCGCAGCGGCGAAGAAGAAGGCGACCAGGAAGACGGGGGCGAAACGATGACCGGCGGAGCCAACCGCATCGCCGGCGCCGGCCGGCTCGTGCCGGCAAGGGGCATCGGGTTCACCTTCGACGGTGAAGCCATGCAGGGGCTTGAGGGCGACACGCTCGCCTCGGCCCTGCTGGCCAACGGCGTCCACCTGATGGGGCGCTCGTTCAAGTATCACCGGCCACGCGGCGTGCTCGGCGCCGGCGCCGAGGAGCCGAACGCGCTGGTCGGCATCTCGCGCGGCGGCGGACGCAAGACGCCGAACGTGCGCGCCACGGTGCAGGAACTCTATGACGGGCTGGAGGCGATCTCGCAGAACCGCTGGCCGTCGCTCGCCTTCGATATCAACGAGGTCAACAATCTCGCCTCGCCGATGTTCTCGGCAGGCTTCTACTACAAGACCTTCATGTGGCCGAAGGCGGCGTGGAAGAGCCTCTACGAGCCGAACATCCGCGCCGCGGCCGGCCTCGGCGTCGCGCCCGACGAGCCTGACCCCGACCACTACGCCTCGCGCTACGCCCATTGCGACGTGCTGGTGGTGGGCGCCGGCGCGGCCGGCCTTTCAGCCGCGCTTTCGGCGGCAGCAAGCGGCGTACGGGTGATCCTCTGCGACGAGCAACCGGAATGCGGCGGCAGCCTGCGGTTCGAGACCGGCACCACGATTGACGGCGAACCCGGCTGGGAATGGGCGCAGGCGACGGCAGCAAAGCTCGCAGCGATGGACAATGTGCGCCTCCTCACCCGCACGACGGCCTTCGGCTACTATGCCCAGAATTTCGTCTGCCTGGCCGAGCGGGTGAGCGATCACCTGGCCCGGCCCGCGCCCGGCCTGCCGCGCGAGAGGCTGTGGCAGGTGCGCGCCGGTCGCGTGATCGTCGCCACGGGGGCGATCGAACGGCACATGGTGTTTGCGGGCAACGATCGGCCAGGCGTGATGCTGGCCTCGGCCGGACGCACCTATCTCAACCATTACGGCGTGGCGGTGGGTCGCAATGTCGGCGTCTTCACTGCCAATGACAGCGCCTACGGCGCGGCGCTCGACCTTGCCGCCGCCGGCGTCAATGTGGCGGCCATCGTCGACAGCCGCGACGAGCCAGGCCCGCTTGCCGAAGAAGCGAGGAAGCGCGGCATCGAGGTTATTGCCGGCCACCGCGTAACCGGCACCGGCGGGCGCCTGCGGGTCTCGTCGATGACGATCCAAAGGCGCGACGGCGGCACCAAGCGCACGATCGCCGTCGACGCGCTGTTGATGTCGTCGGGCTGGACACCGTCGCTGCACCTGTTCTCGCAGTCGCGCGGCAAAGTAGCCTGGGACGCCGAGCGTCAGCGCTTCGTGCCCGGCACCTACGCCCAGGCCTGCGTGTCGGTCGGCGCCTGCGCCGGAACCGATGCATTCGAGACGCTGGTCGACGAGGCGCTCGCGGCGGGCGAAACGGCCGGCCGCGAGATCGCAGGCACGAAGAAGCGCAAGGTGTCGCTGAAGGCGACAAGCAGCGAGAGCCGCACCGGCGGCATGATCGGCGATGACGGCGCGGGCGAGACGGGCAAGGCCTTCGTCGACTTCCAGAACGACGTCACCGCCAAGGATATCCGCCTTGCGGTACGCGAGGGCATGCGCTCGATCGAGCATGTCAAGCGCTTCACAACCAACGGCATGGCCACCGACCAGGGCAAGACGTCGAACATCCACGGCCTGGCGATCGCCGCAGAGACGCTCGGCAAGGACATCCCCGAAGTGGGGCTGACGACGTTTCGCGCGCCCTATACGCCGGTGACCTTCGGCACTATCATCTCGCATGGTCGCGGTCATCTGTTCGATCCGCTGCGCAAGACGCCGATCGACGGCTGGGAAGAACAACACGGCGCGGTGTTCGAGGACGTCGGCAACTGGCGGCGCGCGTGGTACTACCCGCAGGCCGGCGAGGACATGCACGCCGCCGTCAACCGCGAGTGCCGGACGGTCCGCAAAGCTGCCGGCCTGTTCGACGCCTCCACCCTCGGCAAGATCGAGGTGGTCGGTCCCGATGCGGCGACGTTCCTCGAGATCATGTACACCAATCCGTGGCAGAAGCTCGGCGTCGGGCGCTGCCGCTACGGCGTCATGCTGCGCGAAGACGGCTTCATCTACGATGACGGCGTGGTCGGGCGGATCGCCGAAGACCGTTTTCACGTGACGACGACGACGGGCGGCGCGCCGCGCGTGCTGAACATGATGGAGGACTATCTCCAGACCGAGTTCCCCGAACTCGACGTGTGGCTGACATCGACCAGCGAGCAATGGGCGGTGATCGCCGTGCAGGGGCCGAAGGCGCGCGACATCGTCGCGCCGCTCACCGAAGGCATCGATCTGTCGAACGAGGCGATGCCGCATATGAGCGTGCGCGAAGGCAGGATCTGTGGTGTTCCGACGAGGCTGTTCCGCATGTCGTTTACCGGCGAGGCCGGCTACGAGGTCAATGTGCCCGCCGACTATGGTCGTTCGGTGTGGGAGGCGTTGTGGGCCGAAGGCCAGAAGCACGGCGCCTGCGCCTACGGCACCGAGACAATGCACGTGCTGCGCGCCGAGAAGGGCTACATCATCGTCGGCCAGGACACCGACGGCACCGTGACGCCCTACGATGCCGGGCTCGGCTGGGCGATCGGCAAGAAGAAGACCGATTTCGTCGGCATTCGCGGGCTGAAGCGGCCTGACCTGACGGCGCCTGGCCGGCGACAGCTTGTGGGGCTCAGGACCGCCGACCCGAAGGTGGTGCTGGAGGAAGGCGCGCAGATCGTCGCCGACCCGAACCAGAAGGTGCCGATGACGATGATCGGTTTCGTCACCTCATCCTACTGGTCGGAGAATTGCGGCCACTCGATCGCGCTGGCGCTGGTCGAAGGCGGCCACAACCGGTTGGGCGAAACGCTCCACGTGCCGATGCCCGGCGGGACAATCGAGGTGACGGTGACACCGACCGTCTTCGTCGACGAGGAAGGAGCGCGGCTTCATGGCTGAGGCAAGCAAGGCGGCTGATCGCCTGCAATCGCTGGCAGGCCGGCGCGCCGCCGGACCGCATATCGAGATCGCGCCGGCGGAACCCGCCTTCCGCCTGTCGCTGCGCGCGCCTGAGAAATCGCTTGCCGCGCTGTCGCGGGCACTCGGCGTGAGCCTGCCGCGCAAGCCGAAGTGCGCGGCTGCAAGCGGAACGCGCGCGGCCCTGTGGCTGGGGCCCGACGAATGGCTGATCATCGACACCGGAAAGAACAACCCGGCCGATGCGCTGGCAAGCTCGCGGGTCTCGCATTCGGCGGTTGACGTATCGCACCGCAACACGGCGGTGATCGTGTCGGGGCCGGGCGCGGAAACCGCCTTGTCGGCCGGCTGTCCGCAGGATCTCGACCGCCGCAAATTCCCGGTCGGCGCCTGTAGCCGGACGATTTTCGGCAAGGCCGAGGTGGTTTTGTGGCGAACGGGCGAGGACGCGTTCCGCGTCGAGTGCTGGCGATCGCTCTCGCCTTATGTGTTTGACTTTTTGGAAGAAGCGGCCCGGGATACCGCGCATTGAGTCTTCCTGCGATCCGGCGCACGCCGCAGATCGCATTGATCGATCGCCGCCTACGGGATAGAGCAGTATTCCGATGCGGAGGATGCGTGATTGGACGCAATCGAAAAGGCGATCAGGAACGCGCTTGAAAAGGGCGACGCGGGCGACGAGGCATTTCGCCAGCGTGTCTACAACTCCGCCTTCGCCGCGCTGGAACGGGCGCTCAACGCGCGCGACACGATAACGCCCGAGGCGGCCGAAAAGCGGCGCATTGGCCTGCGCGCCAAGATCGCCGAGATCGAATCAGAGTTCGTTCCGGCGGGCAGAGAGCCGCAGGCCGAAACACCGGCTCCGGTTCCGGACGTCGCTGCGCCCGCCGCGCCGCGCGAAGTCGTCGAATCGCGGGCGCCGGACCTCGTTGCGGAGGACAGGCTGTCGGCATCCGACGGCCCAGATGAGGACGATTACGATTACGAGGCCGATCCGACGCTGCGGCGACGGCCTTTCGCGAAGCTGTTCGTCGCGGCCCTGCTGCTGGCGGCAATCGGCACCGGCGTCTGGTGGACGCTGCAAAGCGGTATCCTTCTGTCGCTGGACGAGCGCAGCGGTGCGGTTCCCAACCCGCCGCCGGAACTGGACGGCGAGAATTTTCGCCCGGAGGACGTACCGGACGGCCCGGAAGACGGCGCCGACCAGGTGCGCGACTGGATCGGCATTTTCGAACCGGCCAACTCGACCGAAGTCACGGTGCCCGGCGGAGCGAGAGCCGATCTGGTCGAGCGCGACGGGGAAAGCTATCTGAGGATCAGCTCGGCCGGCGGCGCCGAAATCCTGTTCGACATCGGCGAGGGCACGCTGGAGCGGATCGCCGGAGGGCGGGCGCTGTTCAGCATCCTGGCGCGGGCCGAGGAAGGCAAGCCGACGCAGATATCGATTGCCTGCGACCTGGCCGAACTCGGCGATTGCGGCCGCAAGCGCTACGAGGTCGGACCGACGCCGGGCGAGTTCCTGTTCGAGATCGACCTGCCCGATCGCAACCCCGGCGCCGCAGGGACCATCGCCGTCAATCCCGATGTTTCCAACAGCGGGCTGTCGCTCGACATCAAGGAAATCCGTGTGGCGATCACGCGGTAGCCGATCATTCGGGCAGCAGTTTTTCCACCGTCTCCAGCCGGTCTGCCTCGGCCGGCGGCTTGTCCCAGCGCAGGCGCGATATGCGCGGAAAGCGCATGGCGACGCCCGATTTGTGTCGGGTCGAGCGATTGATGCCCTCGAAGGCGACTTCGAGCACGAGGCCGTGGCCGGGTTCGGCGCGAACGGCGCGTACCGGGCCGAAACGCTCCACCGTGTTTTCACGGACGAACCGGTCGATGGCACGCAGTTCCTCGTCGGTGAAGCCGAAATAAGCCTTGCCGACCGGCACGAGCGCCGGGTTTTCCGCGTCGCCGGTCCAGACGCCGAACGTATAGTCGGAATAGTAGCCGGAGCGTTTGCCGTGGCCGCGCTGCGCATACATCAACACGGCGTCGACGACATGCGGATCGCGCTTCCACTTGAACCACGGCCCTTTGGGCCGGCCGGCCAGATAGGGCGAATCGAGCCGCTTCAGCATGACCCCCTCGATCACCGGCAGCGGCGGATCGTTGCGAAGACCGTCGAGCGCCTGCCAGCTTTCAACCTCGACCTGGGGCGACAGGTCGAAGCGGCAGGGGTCCATCCGGCCGACGACGGTTTCGAGCCGCTGCCTGCGCTCGGCAAGCGGCCGGTCGCGAAGGTCGGCGCCACCGTCGAAGAGCAGATCGTAACAGCGGATGAAGGCGGGGAATTTCTGCTGAAGCTTCACCGACACCGTCTTGCGGTTCAGCCGCTGCTGCAGGTCGGAAAAGCTGCCGACATGGTCCGGCGGCGTGCCGACCAGCAGTTCGCCGTCGAGCGTGCCGTCAAACAAAGCCGCCTCGACGACCTCCGGAAAGGCGGCGGAGATGTCGTCACCACGGCGCGAATAGAGCCGGGTAAGGCCGCCGGACGAGGAAAGCTGCACGCGGATGCCGTCCCATTTCCATTCGACGAGATAGTCGGCCGGATCGACGGTTTCGAGATCGTCCATGGCGGCGGGGTTGGCCAGCATGACGGGCCGGAACGGCGCGGCAAACATGTTGGCCGGCTTGTCCGCCTTGCCGTCGAGCCAGGCGAACAATTCCGCATAGGGCGGCGCCAGGCCGTGCCATATCTCCTCGATCTCGACGACATCGACACCGCCGAACCGCGCCAGCGCCGTCTTCGCCAGTCGCGCCGACAGGCCGACGCGCAACCCGCCGGTGACCAGCTTGAGCACGGCGTAGCGGCCGGGCGCGTCGAGCCGGTCGAGAAGATCGCCCAGAATGGCCGGCGCATCAGCGCGCGAGGCCGTGCCGAGCATGCCCACGACGTCGCCGAGCGTCGGGCTTTCCGCTTCTTCGCCATGGCCTGTTGGCGGCCAGGCGAGCGACACGGTCTCGGCGAGATCACCGACGAAATCGTAGGAGTGGGCGAAGAGTTCCGCGTCCATGCGTTCGAGGATCAGTGCGCGGATGATCGCCGGCTTGACGCCGGGCAGGTCGAGCCCGCCCGTCAACGCCGCCAGCGCAACACCGCGATCAGGGTCCGGTGTCTCGCGGAAATACCGGTCGAGCAGCGCCAGCTTGCCGTTGCGCGCCGGGGTCAGCGTCAGCCGGTCTAGAAGGGCGGAGAAGGCGCGCACGCTACTCGTTCTCCTCCTCGTAGCCGACGATGTTGAGCGGCGTGGCGGCGATGCCGTTCAACCCGCACCAGCGCACCAGCGCCTCCTCGCGGCCATGGGTGACCCAGACCTCGCCGGCGCCGGTGTCGCGGATCGTGCGGGTCAGTTCGGGCCAGTCGGCGTGATCGGAGACGATCATCGGCAGTTCGACGCCCTGCTGTCGGGCGCGCTGGCGGATGCGCATCCAGCCCGACGCATAGCAGACCAGCGGATCGCTGAAGCGCCGGCTCCAGGGACCGGAGAAAGCCGAGGGCGGGCCGAGCACCAGCCGGCCGGCGAAATCCGCCCTGGCATCGTCGGTCGTCGCCGGCAAAAGCGGGCCAAGCGCCGCGCCGCGGCTTTCGTAATAGTCGCAGAGCCTGGCGAAGGCGCCGTGGATGTAAATCGGTTCGGCATGTCCCGCCTCGCGGATGAGCCGTATCAGGCGCTGCGCCTTGCCGAGCGAATAGGCGCCGACGAGATGCGTGCGTTCGCCGAAGGTTGTTAGCGATCGCAGCAGCTTGCCGATCTCGCCGCGATCGTCGGGATGGGTGAAGACCGGCAGGCCGAAGGTCGCCTCGGTAATGAAGACGTCGCAGGGCACGACCTCGAAAGGCGCGCAGGTCGGATCGGCGCGGCGCTTGTAGTCGCCGGAGGCGACGATGCGCATGCCCTTGTGCTCGACCAGTATCTGCGCCGAACCGAGGACATGGCCGGCGGGAAAGAAGGTGACCTCGACACCGTCGATTACGACCGGACGCGCCGGTTCGGCGACCTGCGTGGACGCTGCGTGATCGCCGCCGAAGCGGATCGCCATGATGTCGAGCGTTTCCGCCGTCGCCAGCACCGCGCCGTGGCCGGGCCGGGCATGGTCGGCATGGCCGTGGGTGACAAGCGCGCGCGCCACCGGGCGCACCGGATCGATGTGGAAATCGCCGGGCGGACAGTAGAGCCCCTCGGGCCTTGGATGAAGCAGGTCGCTTGCCCGCATGATCTCCGGTCCAGCTTCGCTTGCGGTTACCGTGGCGACCGGCAGTTTCGGCTTGGCGAAACCGACCCGTCGCAGTAGGTGTACCATGTGGAACAAAAAACGAACCTTTGGCAAGCCGCCACGCCCGATCTGCTGCCAGACGCGTTTGCCCACTGGTTTGCGGCGCGCGGCTGGCAGTTGCGCGAACACCAGCGCCGGCTGCTGGAGGAAGCGCGGGCCGGCAACTCGACCCTCCTGATCGCGCCGACCGGCGCCGGCAAGACGCTCGCCGGCTTCCTGCCGAGCCTGGTCGATCTGGCGAACCGGCAGAAGCGGCGGCCGGGCGAAACCCATCGCAGCGTCCACACGCTCTATATCTCGCCGCTGAAGGCGCTCGCCGTCGACATCCACCGCAACCTCGCCGAGCCGGTGAGCGAGATCGGCCTGGACATCGCCATGGAGACAAGGAGCGGCGACACGCCGGCGCACAAGCGCCAGCGCCAGAAGCTCAACCCACCCGACATACTACTGACGACGCCGGAGCAGCTCGCGCTGCTGATCGCGTCGAAGAATGCGCAACGGTTCTTCGCCGGCCTGCGCTTCTGTATCTTCGACGAGCTGCACTCGCTTGTGACCTCCAAGCGCGGGCATCTGCTGGCGCTCGGGCTGGCGCGGCTCAGAACGTTGCAGCCGGGCTTCCAGGCGACCGGCCTGTCGGCGACGGTTGCCGATCCCGATGCGCTGAGGCGCTGGCTGGTGCCGCAGGCGCCGAAGGGCGCGCGCGCCGGGCTGGTGACGGTCGAGGGCGGCGCCAAACCGGATATCCGCATACTCGATTCCAAGGAGCGCGTGCCATGGGCCGGCCATTCGGCCCGCTACGCGGTGCCGGACATCTACCGCGCCATCAAGGCGCACCGCACGACACTGCTGTTCGTCAACACCCGCAGCCAGGCCGAACTGCTGTTCCAGGAATTGTGGCGCGCCAACGAGGACGGCCTACCGATCGCGCTGCATCACGGCTCGCTCGACGCCGGCCAGCGACGCAAGGTGGAAAAGGCGATGGAGAGCAACAGCCTGCGCGCCGTCGTCGCCACCTCGACGCTCGACCTCGGTATCGACTGGGGCGATGTCGACCTGGTGGTCCATGTCGGCGCGCCGAAGGGGGCGAGCCGGCTGGCGCAGCGCATCGGTCGCTCCAACCACCGCATGGACGAGCCGAGCCGCGCTATCCTGGTGCCGGCCAACCGGTTCGAGGTGCTGGAGTGCCGCGCGGCGCTGGAAGCCAGCACCGAGGGCGCGCAGGACACGCCGCCGCTAATCGACGGCGCCATCGACGTGCTGGCCCAGCATGTGCTCGGTACCGCCTGCGCCGCGCCGTTCGACGCGGATGCGCTCTACAAGGAAGTGACCAGTGCCGCGCCCTATGCGGCGCTGGCGCGCGAGACCTTCGACCGGGTTATCGACTTCGTCGCCACCGGCGGATACGCACTGAAGACCTATGAGCGCTACGCCCGCATCCGCAAGACCGCGGACGGGTTGTGGCGCATCGCCAATCCGCACGTGGCGCAGCAATACCGGCTCAATGTCGGCACGATCATCGAGGCGCCGATGTTGAACGTGCGGCTGACGCGCCAGCGCGGTAAGGGCGGCAATGTGCGTGGCGGGCCGGTGCTGGGCAAGATCGAAGAGACGTTCCTGGAGGCGTTGAGCCCCGGCGACACGTTCCTGTTCTCCGGCAAGGTGCTGCGCTTCGAGGGTATCCGCGAGAACGAATGCTACGCGTCGAGTGCGCCCGGGGCGGACGCGAAAGTGCCCTATTATGCCGGCGGCAAGTTTCCCCTGTCGACCTACCTGGCACAGACGGTGCGCGAGATCCTGGCCGAGCCGCAACGATGGCGGGCGCTGCCGCCGCAGGTGGCCGGATGGCTGAGCCTGCAGCATCGGCATTCACGCCTGCCCGGCCGCGACGAATTGCTGATCGAGACATTCCCGCGCGCCGAGCGCTACTACATGGTGATGTATCCGTTCGAGGGCCGGCTGGCGCACCAGACGCTCGGCATGCTGCTGACGAGGCGGCTGGAGCGCGCCGGCGCGCGGCCGCTCGGTTTCGTCGCCACCGACTATGCGCTGTCGGTGTGGGCGCTGCGCGATCTCGGCCGCATGTTTGCAAGCGGCGAATACCCGCTTCGCAACCTGCTCGACGAGGACATGCTCGGCGACGACCTGGAGGCCTGGCTCGCCGAGAGCTGGCTTTTGAAACGGACCTTCCGCAACTGCGCGCTGATCGCCGGGCTGATCGAGAAGCGTCATCCGGGCAAGGAGAAGAGTGGCCGCCAGGTCACGGTCTCCGCCGACCTGATCTACGATGTGCTTCGAAGCCACGAGCCCGACCATATATTGCTGCAGGCGACACGGGCGGATGCGGCGGCCGGCCTGCTCGACATCCGCCGGCTTGCCGACATGCTCTCGCGCATACCGGAGCGAATCGTGCATAAGCAACTCGACGACATTTCACCGCTCGCCGTGCCGGTGATGCTGGAGATCGGCAAAGAGACGGTAGCCGGCAACGCCAATGACGCATTGCTGGAGGAACTGGTAGCCGAGATGGAGGAGAAGACGGGTTGACCGCGGATCCGCAGCCACGGACAAGTGCCGCAAGCGACGGCGACAGCACGCTGACCGTCGAGATCGCCGGGCGGGCGGTGGTATGCGACTGGCGCGGCGCGGCTTATTTCCCCGACCACCGCCTGCTGGCGTTCTCGGATCTGCACCTGGAGAAGGGCTCGTCCTTTGCCCGGCGCGGGTCGTTCGTGCCGCCCTACGATACGCACAACACGCTGGCGCGCGCAGACGTGCTGATCGCCGAATACGACCCGGCGGTGGTGGTCTGCCTCGGCGACAGCTTTCACGACAGCGAGGGCCACGACCGGCTGCCGGCGGAGATCGAGAGCGCGCTCGGCGCGCTTGCCGCCGGGCGCGACTGGTGCTGGATCGCCGGCAATCACGACCCTTACGCGCCGGTGAACCTGCCGGGTTTTTCGGCCGACGAACTGACGGTCGGACCAGTCACTTTTCGCCACGAACCATTTGCCGCGATGGCGGGCGGCGAGGTTGCCGGCCATCTGCATCCGGCGGCGCGCATCAGCCGGCGCGGACGCTCGGTGCGCCGCGCCTGTTTCGCCGTCGACGACAGGCGGATGATCATGCCGGCCTTCGGCGCGTTCACCGGTTCGCTGAACGTGCTGTCGCCAGCCTATGACCGGCTGTTTCCGCGACGGGCGTTCCGTGCCCTGTTGCTCGGCGACCGGCGGGTCTATCCGATCGCCGCCGACGCGCTGGTGCCCGACCGCAGCAATACGCTCGAGCGCACGGGACGGCGGCGGGCTTAGAAAAGTAGGTTCAATCCTTGCGGAAGATGGCCTGGCCGAGCCAGCCGGTGAGCATCGCCAGCATCACCGCGCCGATTCCGTACATGAAGCTGTGATCATGGGCCGAGCGATAGATCGTATCCTCCAGGCCCGCTTTCAGGATCGACAGCGGCGCGGAGGTCTCCTTCAGGAAGACACCGTTCTTGAACAGGAATGCGCGGGCGCGATGCGTGCCCACCGGCACGTTAGGCGGCAGCGACAGCGAGGCGCGGAACAGGTTCTGCGACAGGAACTGCACGCCGCCGATACGCTCGTTGTAAAGGCCCGACTTTTCCTTGCGATTGCGCAGCGCCTCGGTGAAATCGCCGACCAGCGTGATGTCGCTGTTCTCGCGGGGCTTGAGGTGAATGTAATCGACGCCGAGCGAAAGCCGCCGGAAGCTCTCATCATCGGCTATATCCTGGATCGCGCGGCTGGTAGCGAGCGAATAGGAGATCGGTACACTCTCGAATGCCAGCGAATGGCGGTTGATCCACATGCCGAACAGGCGCTCCTTGCGGCGCACCACCGTAGGCACGGCCGGTCCCTGCAGCACGACGATGATGTCGTAGCGACCCTGGCGCGCCACCAGCGGGTCGGCATTGTCGAGTGCGCCGAAAATCGTCAGATCGGCGCCGGTGAAATCGGCGGTGATCGCAATCTGGTCGGTGGAAAGGCCGATCTCGATCGTCTCCGGATCGACCTGCTGCGCCTTCGCCACGACCGAAAGCAGAAGAAGACATGCAAGACATGCGGCGAGCCGTGTCATCAGGCCGCCTCGGACAAGGTGATCGAATAGGGGTCGACCGGCTCGACGAACAGGTCGAATGCAAGCCTCAGTGCCACGGCGAGGACGACCAGCGCCAGCAATGCGCGCAGCTGTTCGCCGCGCAGCCGCTGACCGGCCTTGGCGCCATATTGCGCGCCGACCACGCCACCGAGCATCAAGAGGAAGGCCAGCACCACGTCCACTGTCTGGTTGGTGGAGGAATGGATGATGGTGGTGAAGGCGGCGACGAAGATGATCTGGAACAGCGAGGTGCCGATGACGACATTGGTCGGCACCTTGAGCAGGTAGATCAGCGCCGGCACCATGATGAAGCCGCCGCCGACGCCCATGATCGAGGCGAGGAAGCCGATCACCGCGCCGAGCGCCAGGACCGGAATGACGCTGACGAACAGTTTCGACGCACGGAAGCGCATCTTGAACGGCAGGCGATGGATCCAGTTGTGCTGGCCGGGTTTCTTGAGGCTCGCCGAGTGGCCGCTCCTGGCCTTGCGCAGGGCGCGCACGCTCTCGACGAGCATCAAACCGCCGATAGTGCCGAGAAACCCGACATAGAGCAGCGAAATGATGAGATCGAGCTGGCCGACGCTGCGCAGCAGGGCGAAAATGTAGACACCGACAATGGAGCCGGCGATACCTCCGGCGAGCAGCACGCCGCCCAGTTTGAAATCGAGCGTGCCGCGGCGCATATGGGCGAGCGCGCCTGAGAAGGACGAGGCGATGACCTGGTTGGCGCCGGTGGCCACGGCGACGGCGGGCGGGATGTTGTAGAAGATCAGCAGCGGCGTGATCAGAAAGCCGCCGCCGACGCCGAACATGCCGGACAGAAAGCCGACCGCCGCCCCCATCGCCAGCAGTATGAACATGTTGGCCGACAACTCGGCGATGGGGAGATAGATGCCCACCCGGAAACTCGACGTTGGTTGCACAAGAGACGACGTTACGGCTTGTCAACCTGTCTTGCGCCCAACGACGCCGCCTGTCAAACCATGATCGCCAGCGATGGTTACAATCGGCGCGCAGGTCGTCTGCGGCAAGGACCGGGCCGCTTCGCGCCCCGGCGACAGATCACTCGTTGAGCGCCAGCAGCGCCTTCACCAGCGCCTCGTCGACCTCACCTGTGGCCGGCATGTCATTAGCTTTCTGGAACGCGACAATCGCGTTCCTCGTGCGCTCGCCCATCATGCCGTCGGCAGGACCAGCGTCATAGCCGTTGTTGTTCAGGATAAGCTGGATGTTCTTGACCGCCTGCTTCATGTCAACGGCGGCGGTGCGTGAACTGTCCTCGGTCCATTCCGCCGGCACAACCACGGTGTTGGCGTCGGCGACCAGCGGCTTGGCCTTCCAGAGATCGACGGCGGCGCGGGCATTGGCCAACTGCTCTGGACGAAGTGCGTTGGCGATCTCGTCGCGCTTGGCGGCGGCATCCTTGTCGCCGGTGTTCGCAGCGAGCGCGAACCATTTGTAGGAGGCTTCCAGATCCTGTTTCAGCCCAACGCCCTTGGCCGACAGGATGCCGAGATTGAACTGGCTGTCCTTGACCCCGAGTTCTGCCGCCTTGCCGAACCAGCGCGCGGCCGATTCATTGTCGGTCTGGCCGCCGGCTCCCATCGCAAACAGAACCGCCAGATTGTGCATGGCGCTGGCATTGCCCTGTTCGGCAGCGAGCTGATACCAGGTCATCGCCTTGGCGGCGTCGCGCTCGATGCCGAGACCTTTTTCGTAGAAGTTGCCGATCCGGTACTGGGCGGGAGCGAAGCCTAGATCAGCCGCCGCCCGATACCATTTGGCCGCCTTCTTGAGATCCGACTGAACGCCACGACCCTCGGCGTAGCGCGAAGCGACCTCGTAAAGTGCCTTGGCATCACCGGTTTCGGCGGCTTCACGCAAGGCGACCGGACCGGCCTCGACCGGCACCTGGGTAATCGTCGCGGTAGGCGCGGGCGTCAAGTCCGGCTTGACGGCGGCCATGTCGTCGGTCTTCTCCGCCACCATGTCCGGCCCGGGGGCCATGGCGGAAGCGCTATCGGCAGTGGCGGCCGTGTCGTTCGGTTCGACGACCCGGACATCGGAGCTGGCGGAAGCCGCTTCGGCAATATCCTCGTCGGCAATCGCCTCGCCATCGGCATCCATGTCGCCTGCGGCCGTGTCGTCGGCGGCAGTGCTGTCTTCCATGGCCGGCATGTCGGCGACCGTGCGAGCGCCGTCACTGCCCAGGAAGGCCTTGCCCAGTTGCAGGCCGGCAAGGGCGATCAGCAGAACACTGGCGCCGATGAGGATCGGTTTGCGGCCACGCTGCAGGACGCCCATCGCAGTGGAATGGCCACCCGACCGACGGTTGTTGGCGCGACTTCTGGTGGTCTCCGCTTCGGCCGCCGCAGCCTGCGCGGCGCGGCGCGCTGCGGCAATGAAGTCGGACTTGCCGGTTTCGTCCGCTCCGGCGACGGCACTTCCCTTCTTGTCCTGCCGCACACGCTCTACGATGGCGTCGAGATCCGGCGCGCCGGAACCCGGCTCAAGCGGCGTGTTGGCGTCTTCGTCGTCCAGAACCATCTCGGCCACGGCCTCGTCCCGATCGTCGACGGGATGTTCGGCGGCGAAGGCCTGCGGTTCGACGCGCTCGTCCGCAGCGCCACGTCCCTTGAGCGCGCGCGCGAAACCACCCAGCATGGACCTCCTGCCAGATCCGGCGGGAATTTCACCGGCCAGGTCGCGAGACGAGGCGTCCGCGGGTTCGATCGGCCGGTCGAACGTCGCGTGATCATGTTCACCCGGTTCGATGGATGGCGTCTGATATTCGTCGAGCTGCGTCGATTCGCCGGCGGTTTTTGCGAGACCACCGGAGGCGGTCTTCTCAAGCGACGCCAGCCGGTCGACGATCTTCAGCAGCGTGTCGTGAATCGCCTCGAAGGTGCGCGAATTGCGTTCGTCGGAATTCCGGGTCAGCCGCTCGAGCGCTTTCAGATCGTCGGTCAGCGCAAGGACTGAAGGCGCGCTGCCGGCATCGACAGGCAATGCACGGATCGCGCTCTCGGCGGCTTCGCGCGCCGCCTGGACAATCTGCTCGCGATTGTTGGCGAGCGCCTGTTCGATCTCGCGGATGCGCGGACCGACATCGTCCTGATCCGGTATGACCGAATCGGGGCGCTGCAGATGCTGGGTAAGGCCGGCAATCTGACCCTCCAGACTGCGTATGAGATCGTTGTCGACACCGGCGGCCGGCGATGTCGAACCGTCGAGGCGCGCCGAGATTTCGGCGAGGCGTTCTTCCATGCCACGCAGGACCGTGCCGTCGGCGCCTTGCGAGGACATCCGTGCATCGAGATGCCGGGCCAGTTCCTCGAAACGCGAATCGAGCGCGTGGATCAGCGTCTCCTGACCGATGCCCGCCGAAACGCCAGTCTCGCCGGCGGCGCCCGCCAATGCGTCCAGCCTGTCCTCCAGATCGCGCAGCAATGCCCGGCCTTGCTGTTCCGTTGCGTCCTGCTGGCGCTCGAACATCTCGGAAAGGCGCGCATATCTGTGCTCGAGCTCGCGCAGCAGCGGCTCGGATCCGGCGCCGTCCGCGCCGCTGTCGATCTTCTCGGCCAGCGCCGCGACCTGGGCGGCAAGATTGTCGACGGCGTCAGGATGTGAACCGGAACCATCGGAGAAATGCTCGAGTCGCTGCGCCAGCGAATCGATGCGCTCGAGCAGATATGGCGAGGCCTGGGTCTCGGTCAGCTCCTCGATCTGGCGGGCCAGGGACGAGATGCGCGCCTCGATGCGCTCGAACGGTTCGGAGCTCGGCACCGCCGCTTGCACGGAAACCGAAGATGCCACGATGGCGCGGGAGATTTCGTCGAGCCGCTGTTCGATCAGGTCCAGCGACTGCGGTGCTACCGGTTCCTGATTTCTCGAAAGATGCTCGACGGCCTCGGCGAGTATGTGCAATTTGTCGTCCAGCGAACCCAGCGGCAGCGAGCCCGGCAGATTGTTGACGGCATCGCCGATGTCCTCGAGGCGGGCCGCCAGCGCCTGGAATTCCGGTTCGCCGGCCAGGTCGTGCCGGTCTCCGCCACGCATCGCATCCCAGCGCCGATCGAGATCGTCCCAGCGCTCGTTGAACTGCTGGATCGTCTCCTCGCGGGCCAGCGCGCCCAGGGCCCGTTTGACCTCTTCGAGCTCGAGTCGCAGCATGTTGATGCCGCTGTCGTCGCTGCGCTGGGCCAGGGCCCTGATATTGTCGGAAAGCCGGGCGATGTCGTCGCTCAATTCCTTGCCAGCCACACCGGACTGGGTGGCGCGGTAGGTTTCGGCGATGTCGGCGCGAAGCGAATCGAATTCGCGTTGAAGGCCGGTCGCCATGTTGTTGTGAAGTTCGTTGCGCAGGCTTTTCAGTTCCGCGGCGATGGTTTCGACGGCCGTGACATTCTTCTCCTGAACGCGGGCCAGTTCGATGTCGTGCGCCAGCGTCTTGAACGACGCGCTGGAGGGAACGCGATCGTGGTCCGCCGTGTGCCTGTCGCGCGCTTCATCGCGGCGGCCCGAACCGAGATTGCGGAACCGGTCGGCCATGTCCCGCGACGCGGCGGCGCCGGCCGAGCGCATCGACGCACCCCTGCCCGACCCAATCCTTTCCTCAAGTCCGCGAAGGGTCCGATCCAGATCGTCCAGCGACGTGCGCGAACGGCGCTGCCGCCCTTCGTTGAGGGAATCGAGATAGGAAGTGTGTTTGCGCATCGACAAATCCGTTCGCCAGTAACGACCGGTTCAACCGGCCGTTCGGAATTTTCCGGGAGGGGTGCGGAACGTCGTGCGTTCTCGTCGATCTTGCGCTGGCGGGTTCCGCCCTTCCCTGAACTCTCTCAACCGTGAGAAACGCGGAACAATGTGGCCACGGGTGAATGACGCGCACACAATTCCCCAAACGTGGTAAACAAGGCGTTAACCAATCGGCATCCAGGCCGGCATTCGGCCGGTTTCGCTCAAGCTTTGGGCGAGAACAGCCCTTCAGGGCGACAAAAGCCGACCTCCGGAGCGGTCGCAGCGATTCGGGCGGGGCCGAAAACCGGCCAATCGACCTTTGTTTCGATTTTTAACAATCTTTGTAGCGGCCAAACCATAAATCCATTGAAATTCGCGCAAACCCCGACCATATCGCAGTTACGTAAACGTAAGCTGACGGCAACGACCGCGCTTATCAAGAATCCATGACATGCATCCGCGATTGCGGACCGTAAGGCTTGATCGAAACCAAAACGTTTCGGTCAAATTGCCGTTTGAGAGGACGATGCAATGACGAAGACCGGCGAATCTTTTGCGCCGAAAGACGATGATGCGGCCAAGGAGGGCGAAACCTACTACCGCATTGGACAAATGGCCAAGCATTTCGACATCTCCCTTCGTACCCTGCGTTTCTACGAGGACAAGGGATTGATCAATCCGAAACGGGTCGGTACGACCAGACTGTATTCGCGCAGCGACAAGACCCGGCTGAAGCTGGTGCTGCTCGGACGCCGGATCGGGTTCTCGCTACGCGACGTCAAGCAGTTGATGGACCTCTACGATCGCGAAGGCAGTAATGTCCGCCAGATGAAGGTGACGCTGGAAAAATCCGAGCGCCAGTTGAATAAACTTAGAAAGCAGCGCTCCGCCATCGACGGCGCGATCGGTGAACTGACCACGACGATGGAGGTCATCCGCAGGAAACTGTCGACCGCAACATCGCGCGCCGCCTGAATCGTTCCGGATTCGCGCCGGCCACCGTGAAATTCCCGCATCACAGTCAATATTGACGTTTACGCAAACGTCAATTCTTGCTATGAGGCTGCGAACCATGGTCGACGCTGCTAGCGGCAGTGCCCGACAAGCCAATTTTGGAGGATTGACATGCCCACCTACAAGGCGCCCGTTCAGGACACGCTCTACATACTCAACGACGTGCTAGGCTATGAACGTTTCAACAATGTTCCAGGCTTTGCCGACGCCACGCCGGACCTGGTTGAGGCAATCCTCAACGAAGGCGGCAAATTTGCCGAGAACGTGCTGCATCCGCTCAACCGCACCGGCGACGAGCAGGGCTGCACCCGCCATGACGACGGCTCGGTAACCACGCCCGAGGGCTTTGGCGATGCCTATCGCCAGTATTGCGAGAACGGCTGGCCCGGCCTTGCGGTTCCGGCCGAACATGGTGGCCAGGGCCTCCCCTACACCATTCACTCGGCGGTCGCCGAATACATGATCTCGGCCAACATGGCACTGATGATGTATCCCGGCCTGACCCAGGGGGCGATCGCCGCCATCGTCGCCCACGGATCGGACGAGCAGAAACAGACATGGCTGCCAAAAATGGTCGAAGGCACCTGGACCGGCACCATGAACCTGACCGAGCCGCATTGCGGCACCGATCTCGGCCTGCTCAGAACCAAGGCGGTGCCCGCCGGCGACGGCAGCTACAAGATTTCAGGCCAGAAGATTTTCATCTCGGCCGGCGAGCACGACCTGTCGGAAAACATCATCCATCTGGTGCTGGCGCGGATCGAAGGCGCGCCGGAAGGGGTGAAAGGCATTTCGCTGTTCATCGTGCCGAAGTTCTCGCTCGACGCTGACGGCAATCCGGCCGAGCGCAACGCCGTCTCCTGCGGCTCGATCGAGGAGAAGATGGGCATTCACGGCAACTCCACCTGCGTGATGAACTACGACGAGGCGACCGGCTATCTGATCGGCGAGGAGCATGGCGGGCTGAAGGCCATGTTCACCATGATGAACGAAGCCCGGCTCGGCGTCGGCCTGCAGGGACTTTCCGTCTCCGAAGCCGCCTACCAGAACGCCGTCGCCTATGCCCGCGACCGCCTGCAGGGCCGCTCGCTCACCGGACCCAAGGCACCGGACAAGAAGGCCGACCCGATCATCGTGCACCCGGATATCCGCCGCGCGCTGATGACCATCAGGTCGTATAACGAGGCCGGCCGCGCGCTGGTGCTGTGGACGGCGTTGAAATCGGACGTGGCACACCGTTCCGGCGACGACGGCGAGCGCCGGGCCGCCGACGACCTACTCGGCCTGATGACGCCGATCATCAAGGGCGTGCTCACCGACCAGGGCTTCGACAATGCGGTGATGGCGCAACAGGTCTATGGCGGCCACGGCTACATCGAGGAATGGGGCATGAGCCAATTCGTCCGCGACGCCCGCATCGCCATGATCTACGAGGGCGCGAACGGCATCCAGGCGCTCGACCTCGTCGGACGCAAGCTGCCGGCCAATGGCGGCAGGGCGATAACGGCCTTCTTCAAGGAAGTCGGCGAGCTCTGCGAGGAGCATCGCTCCGACGAACAGCTGGCCCCCTTCACCAAGGCCCTGAAGAAGGGGCTCAACGACCTGCAGACGGCAACGATGTGGTTCATGCAGAACGCGGTCGCCAAGCCCGACAATGCCGGCGCCGGCTCGACGGACTACATGCATCTCTTCGGCCTGGTATCGCTCGGCTACATGTGGGCGTTGATGGCCCGGGTCTCCCAGCAGAAGATCACCGAGGGCGCAGATGGCGCAGCGGAGTTCCACGAGAACAAGCTGAAGACGGCGACCTTCTTCATGGAGCGCGTGCTACCCGAGACCGCCGTCCGGCTCGCCCGTATCCAGGCCGGCGCCGATTCGCTGATGGCACTCTCCGAGGAAGCGTTCTAAGTTTGTTTGAGATAGCGCGCGGCATCCTCGGGCGCCGCGCCGCGACTGCCGGACCCGGAGGAAAGAATGACGCTGCAACCTGGCGAAGTACTCGACCTGCCCGCACCGGCGTGGATGACCGACGAACTGGTCATGCTCGCCGACATGAGCCGAAAATTCTTCGACGCCGAAGTGGCCGCCGACTACGAGCGCTTCGAGGCGCAGGAGATGGTGGATCGGCGGACGTGGGAGAAATCCGGCGCCGCCGGCCTGCTCTGCGCTTCCATGCCGGAGGATTATGGCGGCGCGGGCGGCAGCTACGCCCACGAAGCGGTGATCGCCGAGGCGCTCGGCCATTCCGGCGCCGACGGGTTCGGCCTGTGCCTGCACAACTCCATCGTTGCGCCCTACATCCTGCACTACGGCTCTGAGGAGCAGAAACAGCGCTGGCTGCCGAAGATGGCGACCGGCGAGTTGATCGGCGCCATCGCCATGACCGAGCCCGGCGCCGGATCCGACCTGCAGGGCGTCAAGACCACGGCCAAACGCGACGGCAACCATTTCGTCATCAACGGCTCGAAGACGTTCATCACCAACGGCCAGCACGCCAACCTGATCATCGTCGTCAGCAAGACGGACCCGTCGGCCGGCGCGAAGGGCACGACATTGATGATCGTCGAGACCGACGAGGTCGAGGGTTTCGAGCGCGGCCGCAACCTCGACAAGATCGGCCTGAAATCCAACGACACGTCGGAACTGTTCTTCAACGACGTTCGCATTCCGGCGTCGAACATGCTCGGTCACGAGGAAGGCCAGGGTTTCGTGCAGCTCATGCAGCAACTGCCGCAGGAACGGCTGCTGATCGCCAACCAGGCGATGGCGATGATCGAGCGGGCGCTGGCGGTGACGATCGACTATGTCAAGGAACGCAAAGCGTTCGGCAAGTCCGTCATCGAATTTCAGAATACGCAATTCAAGCTGGCCGAACTGAAATCGGAGGCCACCATGATGAGGGTGTTCGTCGACCACTGCGTCGGCCAGCACATCAAGGGCGAATTGTCGACCGAGACCGCGTCGATGGCCAAGTACCTGTCGACCGACCTGCAATGCAAGGTGGTCGACGAGTGCCTGCAACTGCATGGCGGCTACGGCTACATGAACGAGTATCCGATCGCCCGCATGTTCCGCGACGCGCGCGTGCAGCGCATCTATGGCGGCACCAACGAGATCATGAAACTGCTGATCGCCCGGAGCCTCTAAGCCGCTGATGACGACCAAGGCCGACAAGACTTCCCTCTCTGCGGTGCGCTTCAATCCCGACATGGCGCCGCCGTCGGCGCGCTGGATGGGCATGGAGCTGATCGAGCACGATGCGCACCGGATGTATTCGAAACTGTCGTTTTCGCCGCGGCCGGAGATGGTCAATTTCGGCGGCGTGCTGCAGGGCGGCTTTCTTGCCGCCATGCTCGACGATGCGATGGGCTTCAATTGCTTCATCTCGTTGAAGATGAGGAACAGCCAGGCGACGATCGACCTGCACACGCATTATTTCAAGGCCGTGCCGCTCGGACCGGTCACCGTGGAGGCCTGGGTGGTGCGCGCCGGCAGGTCGGTCGCCTTCCTGGAAGCCAAGCTCTACGACGAGACCGGCGAACTTGCCGTGCGCGCCACGTCGAGCACCAAGTTGCGCCCGTTTGAGCGGCCGGCCAACGGAGGGGCAAAATGACAGACTTCGCACCTCGCTGTTTCTTGGAGAGCGGCAACGCCTACAAGGCGGCGCTGATACCGGAGCTTTGCGGCGCCGGGCTGGGAGATGCCGGAAGAACTGATGCCCCCGGGCATGGGATGACATCGAAACCGGCGCCAGCCGGAACGTTTTGAACCAGGAGAAGAATGATGGCCGACGCTTACATCTACGATGCGGTACGCACGCCGCGCGGCAAGGGCAAATCCGACGGGTCGCTGCACGAGGTGCCGACGGCTAGGCTCGGCGCCAGGGCGCTGGAGGCGATCCGCGACCGTAACGGGCTCGACACGGGCACGGTCGACGACATTGTCTTCGGCTGCGTCGACCCGGTCGGCGAGGCTGGCGGCGTCGTGCCGCGCGCCTCGGCCTTCGAGGCTGGCTACGACCTGAAGGCGCCGGGCGTCCAGATTTCGCGCTTCTGCGCCTCCGGCCTCGATGCCATCAATCTCGGCGCGTCCAAGATCGCGTTCGGTTCCGACGACATCGTTATCGCAGGCGGGGTCGAATCGATGTCGCGCGTCGGCATGGGCGCTTCGGGCAGCGCATGGGCGATGGACCCGTCCGTCGGCCTTCCCGGCTGGTTCATGCCGCAGGGCGTTTCGGCGGACCTGATCGCCTCGAAGCACGGGTTTTCCCGCGACGACGTCGACGCCTATGCGGTGGAAAGCCAGAAGCGCGCCGACAACGCCTGGAAGAAGGGCTACTTCAAGAACTCGGTCATCGAGATCAGGGACCAGAACGGCCTGACCATCCTCGATCATGACGAACACATGCGGCCGGGCACCGACATGCAGTCGCTGGCATCGCTCAACCCGTCCTTCGTGATGATGGGCGAGATGGGCGGCTTCGACGCGGTGGCCGTGCAACGCTATCCGGAGCTTGAACGCGTCAAGCACGTGCACCATGCCGGCAATTCGTCGGGCATCGTCGATGGCGCGGCGGCCGTGCTGATGGGCTCGAAAAAGGGCGGCAAGTCGATGGGGCTGACCCCGCGCGCGAAGATCCGTGCATTTGCCAATATCGGTTCGGAGCCGGCGATCATGCTCACCGGTCCGGTGGATGTGACCGAGAAGCTTTTGAAGCGGGCCAAGATGAAGATCGAGGACATCGACCTGTTCGAGCTCAACGAGGCCTTCGCCTCGGTGGTGCTGCGTTACTGCCAGGCCTTCGACATTCCCCACGACAAAATCAACGTCAATGGCGGCGCCATCGCCATGGGCCATCCGCTGGGCGCGACCGGCGCGATGATCCTCGGCACGGTGCTCGACGAACTGGAGCGGCGCGACCTCAATACCGCGTTGGTGACGCTGTGCATCGGCGCCGGCATGGGTACCGCGACGATTATCGAACGGGTTTGACGCCAACACGCATGCTGCCTGCGATCGCGCAAATGAAATCGTTCCCTCATCCTGAGGTGCGAACGCAGCGAGCCCCGAAGGGCGAGGGAACGATTTGGAGAAACAAATGACCTACAAGAACTTCACCGTGGAAACCGATGCCGACGGCATCGCGCTGGTCACCTGGAATTCGCCGGGCAAGACCATGAACGTCTTCACCGAGGAGGTGATGGATGAACTCGACGCCATCATCGACCAGGTGGTCGGTGACGACAAGATCAAGGGCGCGGTCATCACCTCCGGCAAGGAGACGTTTTCGGGCGGCGCCGACCTGACCATGCTGAACCGCATGTTCGCGACCTTCGAGAAGGAGCGCGCCAGCGATCCGAAGAAGGCGGTCAAGCTGATGTTCGACGCGGCCGGTCGCATGTCGTGGCTGTGGCGCAAGCTGGAGACCTGCGGCAAGCCCTGGGTCTCGGCTATCAACGGCACGTGCATGGGCGGTGCCTTTGAACTGTCGCTTGCCTGCCACGGTCGCGTCGCCGTCGACAGCAACAAGGTCAAGATGGCTCTGCCCGAGGTCAAGGTCGGCATCTTTCCCGGCGCCGGCGGCACTCAGCGCGTGCCGCGCATGACCGGCACGCAGGAAGCGCTGCAGATGCTGACCACCGGCCAGACGCTGGTTCCCAAGAAGGCCAAGGCCATGGGACTGATCGACGAGATCGTTCCGGCCGATGAGCTGGTCGAGGCGGCGAAGACGATGATCCGCGACGGACTCGATCCGGTCCGGCCATGGGACAAGAAGGGCTTCAAGGCGCCCGGCGGCAAGGTCTACTCACCGGCCGGCGCCAATCTGTGGCCCGCCGCCACGGCGATCTTGCGCCGCGAAACCCACGGCAACTATCCCGCCGCGATCGCGATCGTGAAATGCGTCCACGAAGGCCTGCAACTGCCGATGGACACGGCATTGCTGGTCGAGCAGCGCTATTTCACCGAGGTGCTGCAGACCACCGAGGCGCGCATGATGGTGCGCTCGCTGTTCGTGTCGCTGCAGGAGATCAACAAAGGCGCGAGGCGCCCGGCGGGTATCGAGCCGACCAGGTTTGCCAAGATCGGCGTCGTCGGCGCCGGCTTCATGGGCGCGGGCATCGCCTATGTGACGGCCAAGGCGGGCATCCCCGTCGTGCTGATCGACCGCGACCAGGAAGCAGCCGACAAGGGCAAGGACCATTCGGCAAGCCTGATGGACGGGCTGATCAAGAAAGGCCGCGCCACCGAAGAAGGCAAGGAAAAGCTGCTATCGCTGATCACGCCGACGCCGGACTATGCCGCGCTCGAGGGTTGCGACCTGGTGATCGAGGCGGTGTTCGAGGATTCGCAGATCAAGAAGACCGTGACCGAGAGCGCCGAGGCGGCGCTGGCGGACCAGGCGATCTTCGCCTCCAACACGTCGACGATCCCGATCACCGGGCTGGCGAAGAACTCCAAACGCCCCGACAACTTCATCGGCATCCACTTCTTCTCGCCGGTCGACCGGATGATGCTGGTCGAGATCATTTTGGGCAAGAAGACCGGCGACAAGGCGCTGGCGGTGGCGATCGATTATGTCCGCGCCATCTCCAAAACGCCGGTTGTCGTCAACGACACGCGCGGCTTCTACGTCAATCGCTGCGTGCTGCGCTACATGGCCGAAGCCTTCCAGATGCTGATCGAGGGGGTTCCGGCGGCGATGATCGAGAACGCGGCGAAGCTCGCAGGCATGCCGGTCGGACCGCTGGCGCTGACCGACGAAACGGCGATCGACCTTGCCCAAAAGATCATGAAGCAGACGATTCGCGATCTTGGCGAGAAGGCCGTCGATGCCGACCAGTTCGCGCTGATCAACACGATGGTCGACAAACACGGCAGGCTTGGCCGCAAGAACGGCAAGGGCTTCTACGACTATCCGGCGAAGCCCGCCAAGAAGCATCTGTGGCCGGGCCTTACCGACCTCTATCCGCAACAGAACCCCGATGACGTCGACGTGGAGGTGCTGAAGCAGCGCTTCCTGGCGACGATTGCGCTCGAGGCCGCCCGCGTCATGGAGGAAGGCATCGTGATCGATCCGCGCGAGGCCGATGTCGGTTCGATCCTCGCCTTCGGCTTCGCGCCCTATACCGGCGGCGCGCTGTCCTATATCGACGGCATGGGCGCCGGGCGTTTCCTCGACATGGCCAAGGGCCTGCAGAAAAAATACGGCGCCCAGTTCAAGGCGCCGAAGCTGCTGGTCGACATGGCGGCCAAGGGCGAAACCTTCTATGAGCGCTTCGACCCGTACGGAGCCGCGGGCAAGAAGGCCGCCTGACCGGCCGGAAACCCGGCAAACGATGAAAACCCCGGCTTCGGCCGGGGTTTTTTGCATCCGGCACCGGCTCCGCCGGTTAATCGAATCTTTAGCCGCCATGCCTATGACCAAAGGGCAAATCAAATAGGGTGGCGTGGCGGCAAATCGCGGCCGGTTTGTGCGTGACGTGTCAATGGTCATGGATCTCATCTGGCAGGCCCTGGTTCCGGTTCAGGATCTCGCACGACTGTTCGGCCGGGTGCTGACTGGCGAGAAGACGCTGTTTGCCTTCGCGGCACTGACGCTGGTGCTGTTCGTCGACTTCACCCGTCGCCGGTTCAGGCCAAGCTGGTCGCGCAAGGCCGTCACCGGCGTATTTGCGACCTTCGTCATCATGCTGCTCAACATCGCCTTCGCGCCGGTCGCCTATTTCGCAACCGAAGCGGCGCAGGCCGTCTACGACGCGTTCAACATACCCCGCCTGCCGGGTTCGCTGTGGCAGGCCTTTCCGGCCTGGTTGCTCGCCGTCACCGCCATCGTCGCGCATGACTTCGCCAATTACTGGAACCACAGGGCGATGCACCATCGATGGCTCTGGCCGATCCATGCCATCCATCATTCCGATCAGGCGATGACGGGGGCGACGCTGTTCCGCGTCCACATCTTCGAGACGATCTGGATGCAGGTCTCCTACATCTTTCTTTTGAGCTGGCTCGGCTTTCCGCCGGGAGCGGCCGGCATCGGCGCCTTCCTGATCACGCTGCACGGCATCTACGTGCACATGAACCTCGACTGGGGCCACGGGCCGTTCAGCCTGGCTCTCGCCTCGCCGCGATACCACCGCTGGCACCATGCCGATCACAAGCCGGCTTACGGCAAGAACCTCGCCAACATCGTGCCGTTGTTCGACTATCTGTTCGGCACCTATTACATGCCCGGCACATGCGACAAGCCGCTGGGCGCCAAGGGGGTTTCGCACGACGACCCGGTCAAGCTGATGCTCCATCCGCTGGTCGAATGGTCGCGAGCGGCAAGCCGGGCATTGCGCAAACTGCCGCCGGGCCGCTCGGCCGACGAGGCGAACTAGCCGCGTCTCTACTTCTCCCGGAACCATGCCTTGAGCGGCGCGCGGCCGACGCGTATGACGCGTATGACGCGTATGACGCGGGACTGCAATCGCGGCGATCCGGAGGTCAAGCCATGTATGTCTGGGGCAGGATGCTGCGCGTGCTGGCAACCCGGCACAGGCGCGGCCGGTTTCGCGTCGGTGACGAAAGCCGGCTGCGGTTCCGCTGCCTGCCGACCGACATCGACCCCAACATGCACCTCAACAACGCCCGCTACATGATGCTGGCCGACATGGGCCGGCTCGACATCTTCTTTCGCTCCGGCCTGATGGCGCTGGCCAAGCGGAACGGCTGGGGCCCGATGATGGGCGGGCTGCAGTCGGTCTATGTACGCGAGATCAAACTGTGGCGCGGCTTCGAGATCGTATCGACAATGGATGCGTGGGAGGGAACACAAGTCCTCGGCCGCCACCGCTTCATCCTCGACGACGGCCGCACGGCGGCAATCCTGATGACGACGGCCGGCGTCTATGATTTCCGCAACCGGCGCTTCCTGCCGATCGTCGATGTCGCGGCCGCGCTCGGCCACAGGGTACGATCGCGCCCGTTTGACGAGGCGGAGCAGGCGTTCATGCGCTCGCACGCCAACCTGCGCATCGAGGGCAAGCGCGGCGGCTGAGCCCGAATGTTCCGTGGCGCGAGGCTGGACTTGCGGTTTTCACGCCAATAGTATCGGCAGGACTTTTTTCCTGTCCCCCACGGGCAAAGCGATGGATCACTCGTCACACGAGAAGGTTTGGGCCGCCATTGACGCGCTCGCGGCGCGCAATGCCATGTCGCCCTCTGGCCTGGCCAAGCAGGCCGGCCTCGATTCCACCGCCTTCAACAAGTCGAAGCGCCGCTCGGCCGGCGGACGGCCGCGCTGGCCGTCGATGGA
Organism: Rhizobiaceae bacterium; assembly: GCA_041397625.1. Classification (GTDB taxonomy): domain Bacteria; phylum Pseudomonadota; class Alphaproteobacteria; order Rhizobiales; family Rhizobiaceae; genus JAWKWH01. The sequence goes on along the minus strand of JAWKWH010000001.1, from coordinate 483,598 downwards.
ATCGGTGATGAAGATCGTCGAGGCCACCAATTCCAGGTTGAGCGATTTCGCCGGTCTGGTCGAGAACAGCGTGCAACGGGCAACCGACGCGCTGCCGGCCCAGGGTTCGTCGGTCCCGCTCGTCGGCTTCGCCCAGGCCGGCGCCGGCGGCTTCTTCGACGACGCCGGCTTTCCCGCCGGCCAGGGCTGGGACCTGGTGGAAATCCCGTCGGGGGCCAAGCGGGGAACCTATGCGCTTTCCGTGCAGGGCAATTCCATGATGCCGCTTTACCGCGACGGCGACATCCTGATCGTCGACCCGGAAGCGAGCATTCGCCGCGGCGACCGGGTTGTGGCGCGTACCGGCGGTGGCGAGATCATGGCCAAGATCCTGCAGCGACGCACTTCCAGGCAGGTCGAATTGTCGTCGCTCAATCCGGAGCATCCCGACCGGGTTTTCGAACTTCACGAGATCGAATGGCTGGCCCGCATCGTCTGGGCGAGCCAGTAACGGGCGCCGCCCGCGATGCGCAACATGCTCATGATCGTCGGCGTCGTGCTCGTTACCGCCGCCGCTTATCTGGTGCTGCAGGCCGGGCGAACCGCCGAAGACACGCCAACCGCGAAAGGAGCGGACCAGGCCGTTCCGGCCGATACCGAAACCACCGAAACTGCGGCGGCGGATGACGTGGACGGCCGGACCGTCAAGCCGCAACCGCCCGACCGGACAGACGGCCCGCCCAACCGCATCGTCGGCAGGGACCTGATCGCGGTGCCGGAACTGGACATCGCCAACCTGGAACGGCTGCCGCCGCGCGCGCCGCTGAGCAAGCCGGAAGCGAGGAAGGCGGAGACAGGCATCCGGCTGCTGCATCGGCCCGTTGCGATCGCCGCCGGCATTGTCGAGGCGCAGGGATACCGCATCCGCATTGCCGGCATCGAGCCACTTTTGCCAAGTGCGGAGTGCGAGAACGCGCCCGGCCGCAACCGCTTCTGCGGGCGCATGGCGCTGACCGCGTTTCGCGGCTGGCTGCGCGGCCGGGCGATCACCTGCAATCTCGGCGCGGTCGCCGATACCGGCCCGCTGCGCGCCGCCTGCAGCCTCGGCGGCAAGGATGCCGGCGCCTGGCTTGTGGAGAACGGCTGGGCGCGCGCGGAAGCCGGAAGCGCCTATGCCGCGCTGGAGACGGCGGCGCGCGAAAACGCCGTCGGCATGTTCGCGGGGGCGAATTGAAACGTCAGGCCGCGGGACGCGCCAAAGCGTCGTCGATCAGCTTGCGCGTTTCGCCAATCCCGTAAAGCGCGGCAAACGAGCCGAAGCGCGGGCCGCGTTCCTGGCCGAGCAGCACTTGATAGACCATCTGGAAGAAGGCGACGGAGACGCCCGGTCCGCCGTCGGGGCTCTTCTTCTTTTCGTCCTGGTAGCGCGGGATGCGGCGGGCCACGTCGAGCACCGCGTCCTGGATCGCCGCGCCGTCGGCATCGGCCGGCAGGGCGGCGAATGCCGCAGACAGGCTTTTCAGCGTGGAGCGCTCCTCGTCGTCGGGCGCGCGGAACACCTTGGTCGGCCTGACGAAATCCTCGTAGTAGCGGATCGCGTATCCGACGAGTTCGTCGAGCTTTGGATGGTTCCCAGGCGTCACACCCGGCGCATAGCGGGTGATGAAGCCCCACAGCACGTCGCGGTTTTCCGCATTCGAGGCGCTGACCAGGTTCAAAAGCATGTTGAACGGGACCGGCATGTCGATGGCCGGCGGCGCGCCGGAATGGATATGCCAGACCGGGTTGTTCAGGCGTTGCGCCTCGTCCTGGCGGCGATATGCGGCGAGCAGCTGGAAATACTCGTCCACCGCGCGCGGGATGACGTCGAAATAGAGCCGCTTGGCCGTCCGCGGCTTCTGGTACATGTAGAGCGCCAGGCTCTCGGTCGGTGCGTAGGTCAGCCACTCGTCGATGGTCAGGCCGTTGCCCTTGGACTTCGAAATCTTCTCGCCCTTGTCGTCGAGAAACAGCTCGTAGACGAAATGCTCCGGCGGACGGCCGTCGAGCGCCGAACAGATGCGGTCGTAGACCGGCATGTTGGGACCATGGTCCTTGCCGAACATCTCGAAATCGACGCCGAGAGCCGCCCAGCGGGCGCCGAAATCCGGCTTCCACTGCAGTTTCACCTGCCCGCCGGTGATGCCCTGCGTCACCTCCTCGCCGTCCTCGTCGACATAGGTGACGGTGCCCGCCTTCGCATCGACGGCCTGCATCGGCACGTAGAGCACGCGGCCGGTCTTCTGCGAAATCGGCAGGAACGGCGAATAGGTGGCGCGGCGCTCCTCGCCGAGCGTCGGCAGCATGATGTCCATGATCGCCCGGTAGCGCTCGGCGACGCGCAGCAATACGTCGTCGAAGCGGCCGGACCTGTAGTATTCCGTCGCGCTGGCGAACTCGTAGTCGAAGCCGAACGTATCGAGGAAGCGGCGCAGCATTGCGTTGTTGTGATGGCCGAAACTCTCATAATCGCCGCCGAACGGATTGGGCACCACCGTCAGCGGCTTGTGCAGATGCGGTTCCAGCGCTTTCGGGTCGGGCACGTTGTCGGGAATCTTGCGCATGCCGTCCATATCGTCGGAAAAGCACAGCAGCCTGGTCTTCACCCGGTCTTCGGTCAACACATGAAAGGCATGGCGCACCATGGTCGTGCGGGCGACCTCGCCGAAGGTGCCGATATGCGGCAGGCCGGACGGCCCGTAACCGGTCTCGAACAACACGGTATCGGGAAAGCCGGTCTTCCCATAGCGCTTGACGATCTTGGCAGCTTCCTCGAAAGGCCAAGCGCGGCATTGGCGCGCAGCGTCAGCAAGCGCGGGCGTGATCCCGCCATCGGTCAGACCCGATTGTGTCATTCATGCAGTTCCTGAGAACGATCCCGCCTCTCGGGCGTCGCGGCGGAAACTATGCGGCCTCGCAAACAAGGTCAACAACGCCGAAATGGGCTTGAGAAGCCAGGCGCGTGACAATAGGGTCCGACGCGACCCGAGACGAACAGGAAGACGCCATGACCGAGATTACGCCGCAGGAAGCCCTGATCTACGTGATGATCGTCACGTCGGCGGCAGACAATGACATGACCGACGCGGAACTGAAGCGAATCGGCGCGCTGGTGCGCACCCTGCCCGCGTTCCGATCCTTCGACGAAGACAGGCTGATGGAGGCGGCGCGCCACTGCCAGCAGATGCTGCAGGCCGATGACGGCCTGGACAAGGTACTCGAGACGGTCCGGGCATCGCTGCCGGAAAAGGCCTACGACACCGCCTATGCACTCGCCATCGATATCGCGGCGGCCGATCTGTCGGTCAACCAGGTGGAGCTGCGCATCCTGCAATTGCTGCGCGACAGGCTGGACCTCGACAAGCTCACCACCGCGGCGATCGAACGCGGCGCCAGGGCACGTTACCGTGTGATCTGAGACGCTCGGCGCGGCCGCAATGACCGTAATGTGACTTGACCAATCATATCGCTGTGCCATTTGAGATTTCGAACGACGAAGCGGCACAACGGGCATCGATGGAATTCGGCAATCTATCCGAAGCGGCGATACGGCTGACCATGTTCGGCGCGATCTTCGCGTCGATGGCGTTGCTGGAGCTGTTCCTGCCGCGGTTGCAGCGGCCGGAACTGACCGGGTCGCTGAAAAGGCGGCGCTGGTTCACCAACCTGTCGATGGTCGTGCTGTCGACCGTTGTGCTGCGCATCATCATGCCGGGCGCGGCGGTCGCCTGGGCGATCTGGTCGGAGGCGAATTCCTTCGGCCTGTTCCACCGGTTCGGCATCGACCCGCTGATTGCCGGGATCATCGCCTTCGTGGCGCTCGATTTCGCCGTCTGGTTCGAACATCTCGTCAGCCACAAGCTGCCGATCCTGTGGCGTATCCACCGCATGCACCATTCCGACGCCGGCTTCGACGTCACCACGGCGCTCAGGTTCCATCCCTTCGAAATCGTGCTGTCGATGGTATGGAAGGCGGCGATCGTCCTGGTCCTCGGCGCGCCGGTACTGTCGGTGCTGATCTTCGAGATCGTGCTCAACGGATCGGCGATGTTCAATCACTCCAACTACAAACTACCGAAACGCGTCGACCGTTTCCTGCGGATGGTGCTGGTCACGCCCGACATGCACCGGGTTCATCATTCGACCGATCCGCGCGAGACCGATACCAATTACGGTTTCAACTTCCCCTTCTGGGACCGGCTGTTCGGCACCTATTGCGCCCAGCCGCGGCTCGGTCACCAGGACATGAATATCGGCCTCAGCGAATACGCCGGAGCGGACACGGGCAATCTGGCCTGGGCGCTCGCCGTGCCGTTCAAGCCGACGTCAACGCGAAGACCCGCCAACAAGGCCGGCGGCATGGACGATACGGCCGCCGGTTAAAAGAAGCTCACCGGAAAGTAACGCAGATAAAGTTCCGCATAGATGCCGCGCGCCTGCAGGTCGCGCAACGCGAAATCGAAGGCGTCGACCAGAACCTGGTTGTCCCCGGCGACGGCGATGCTCAGGCCGCGCCCGAGATAGTGATCGGAGACATAGGGCCCGCCGGAAAAGCTGCAGCAATTTGCGGAAGCGCTGCTGCCAAGCCAGTATGACAATTGCAGGCCGTCGCCGAAAATGCCGTCCAGATCGCCATCCCTCATGGCGGCATACATCCATTCGGCCCGGCTGTAGGTGACCGGCCTGGCGGCCGGAAAGTAATCGCGCAGCATCGCCTCGTGCGCCGTGCCCGCCATGACGCCAATGCGGCGTCCCGCCACCGACAGATGCACCGGTTCCGACAACTCGCCGCCGTTCGGGGTCACGAAACGCGCAGGAAAGCGCATGTAAGGCCGGGTGAACAGGAACTTGTCGCGTTTTTGCGCCGTGACGGCGATGCCTGCCAGGACCGCATCGCCCGCGCCAGTCTGCAGCGCCGTCTCCAGTTCGCGCCACGGGATCGCCTGTATCTGGCAACGATCGAGCAGACCAAGTTCGCCGCAGATCGCATTGGCGAGATCCACGTGAAAACCGGTAAGACGCCCGTTGTCGTCGAGGTAGTTGAACGGCGGAAAATCGATCGTCGTCAAAAACCGGATGCGATTGACCTGTTCGAACCTCGGTTTGGCCATCTGCTCCCTGGTGTCCCAAAAATTCGGGATCGTCGGTTCAGCCCGGGCCGCAGGCGAACCGGCCAGAAGGGCAGACAGCCCCGCCAGAATTGCCGCCAGGGCCGGGCGCGTCCGCTCAAACACACGCGTTGCGCCTAGCGAAGCGATTCGTCGAACAGCAGGTCTGAGCTGGGCCATGGGCGGCTTTTATCGCAGGCCGGCAACAAAGGATACCGCGAAATCATCGCCGACATTGCCGCTTGTTCCTGCTACCATTGGTTTATTACATTGCAACCCATGGCCGAACCATAGTAAGGCATATGATTAGGATACGGTGGGGGCCGGTATTAATGGTTCAGTTTGACGATACACTGGAGTGCATCAACAAAATCCAGCGGGCTACTACCGTCGAACAGGTATGTGCAGAGTTGTTGGCGGTAACGTCGCGCTTCGGCCTCAATGCTTTATTGGCCGGCACTGTTCCCGGTCCCGACACGCCGCTCGACGGACAAAAGGAACATGTGGTGCTCTGCGACTGGCCGCTGGGATGGCTGCAGCGCTATGTGGAGCGCAACTATGTCGACCACGACGCAGTGGTGCGCCACATGAAGCGCGCGCCCGGATCGTTCAGATGGACCGATGCGAACACGCAGGAGGAACTGGACGCCGGCAGCCGGGAGGTTATCGGGGACGCCAGCAGTTTCGACCTGCATGACGGCTTTGCCTTTCCAGTTCTGACGCTGGAAGGCACGCCAATCATGGTGTCGCTGGGCGGTCCGGCCTTTGAATGCTCCCCGGAACAGGTTTCCGTCGTATCGCTGGTCTCCACCTATGCCGTCGGGCGCGCCCTGCAACTCAGTGCCATCGACAGCCGCCATGCGGACAAGCGTCCGCTGACCGACCGCGAGGCGGAATGCCTGCGCTGGGCCGCCGTCGGCAAATCGGAATGGGAGATCTCGCAGATCCTCGGCATTTCCGAACATACATCCGAGAAACACCTGCTCAACGCCAAGGCCAAGCTGGGGGCGGTCAACCGGGTGCAGGCCGTGGCGGAAGCTATCAGACTGGGCTATATCAACTAGCCTCGCAACTGCGCGATCGCGGAATATCGACCCGAATCGATGACGGATACCCTTCTCCTGTCTGGCAGGAGGAGGAGACATGTTTTTCGCGCTCTCGACCGGTGAATTGATGGAACGGCCGCGGCTTTGGCAGGCCGTTCACGAGCTGCGCTACCGCATCTTCGTCGACGAGATGGGTTGGGAAGCGCTCGCCCGGCCGGACCGGTTGGAGATCGACCAGTTCGACCATGAGGAGGCGGTGCACCACCTGGTGCTGCGCGACGGCGAGCTTGCCGGCTACCAGCGCATGCTGCCGACGACGCGGCCGCATCTCCTGACCGAGGTGCTGCAGGACCTTTGCGTCGGCACGCCGCCCTGCGGACCGGATATCTACGAGCTTACACGCTATTCGGTCGCGCCGGCCTATCGCGACGGCCGGCGCGGAATGTCGACGGTCGGCACGGAACTGATCGCCGGTTTCATCGAATGGGGCATGGGTATCGGCGTCGACAAGGTCATCATCGAGTTTCAGCCGATGTGGGTTCTCAGGGCGTTGCAACTGCACTTCCTCGCCACGCCGCTTGGCTATCAGCGCGCCTATGGGCGCCAGCAGGTGGTCGCAACCCTGCTGCAGTTTAACGGCGACACGCTGCAGACCGTGCGCGAGCGCCGCAACCATTTTCTTCCGGTGCTGGCCAGGAACCGGCCCGCGCCCGCGGGGTACCGCCTGGCGTCCTGATCGCCCGGGCAGGCCAGGCCAGCGCAATGCAGCGTGACCACAACAGGGGGCTGAAATGACGAATGCGACTGAAAACACGCTGGAAAACCATGTCCAGACGATCGCGGTAACATCGCGGCCGGGCCCGGCGGTTCTCGACCGCGAAGCCTATGCGCACCTGACCGAAACGCTGCGCCACTCCGCAGACAATGCGGATGTGCGGGTGGTCGTGCTGCGCGGCTTCAACGGCTGTTTCTGCAAGGGAGGCGATCTGTCGGAATTCCTCGACAAGACCAAGCACGGCTTGCTGATCTCGACGGTGACCGACCTGTTCCGCACGCTTGCCGAATTTCCCAAACCGCTGATCGCCAGCGTCGATGGCGACGCGATCGGCGTCGGCTGCACGCTCCTGTTTCACTGCGACATGGTGTTCGCCTCCGAGCGCAGCACGTTTCGCGTACCTTTCGTGGATTTCGGGCTGATTCCGGACGCGGCGACAAGCATGCTGGCACCGCAGCGGATGGGTTATGCCAACGCCTTCCGGTTCTTCTGTCTGGGAGACACGCTGGATGCCAGCGCGGCGCTTTCCTGTTCGATCATTTCCGACCTGGTTCATTCGAACGACATTGCCGGCCGCGTCGCGGCCACGGCGCGGCAACTGGCGAGGAAGCCGCAGCACTCCTTGCTTCAGACACGGGGATTGCTGCGCGGAGACCGGTCGGGGTTGAAGGGCCGGATCGACCATGAAATCGCACTGTTCCGCTGCGCCCTTCAGGACGAAGGCACCATGCGCCGCTTGTCGCGGATCGCCCGGCTGGCAGCCTGAGGGTAATGAACGTCGCGCGTACCATTGGAACGGGTGAGCCGATCGGCGGCGAGCCCGCCGACCCCGCCATCCGCCACGCCGTCCGCTCATGGCGGGAAATATTTGCCTCACGCGGCGTCGACACGGGCCCGATAGCGATTATTGCGGCGGCGGCCAGCCGCAACGGCAATTCATTTCACGGAGAACTGGCCGCATCCGGCCATGACATCCAATGCCTGTTCTACCGTCTGCTGGCGGCCGAGCTCGGTATCCGCTTCTGCAGCCACGTCGACCCCGACCGGCTTGTTGCCCGCGACAGGGACTTGCTGCCGGCCATCGCGGCGCCGGCGGGGCCTGCGCTTGTCATGTATCGGACGCGACAGGCCGACAACGCGGTGCTGATATCGCCGGCACATCTCGATCTCGACGCGCTGCGCGGCTATCTTGAACGCTATCCGGCGATTGCCGCGCGCATGTTGATCGTCGCACCGGCGGTCCTGCGGCAGGCTTTGCTGACCCGGGCAAGATTGCTGCTGGCGGAACGCGCCACCTCACGGCTGTTCGAGCGCCATCCGCAGTACTCGGCACGCATCGTCGCCAATGCCGTGCAGGGATTTGGCCTCGGGCTTCTGGTGACGCTGATCACCACCGGTTTCTACCTCGATCCGGCAACGGTCATCGCATTGCTGCATGTGGTTTTCTCATTGTGTTTCCTGGCATGCGTGATGCTGCGGCTCATTGCTGCGCTTGGCGCGAAACCGCCCCTTATCGAACGCGATATCGACCACGCCGCCGAAGAGCTTCCCGTCTACACCATCCTGGTGGCGCTCTATCGTGAATCGGACATGGTGCCAGGCCTGCTGGTCGCGCTTAGCCGCCTCGTCTGGCCGCGGAGCAAACTTGAGATCAAGCTGCTTCTGGAAGAGGACGACGAAGAGACGCTGGCAGCAGTCAGGGCGCAGAAACTTCGAGCGAATGTGGAGATCCTGACCGTTCCGCGCCTCGGTCCGCGCACGAAACCCAAAGCGCTTTCCTATGCAATGCCGGCGGTCTCGGGCGAGTTCGTCACGGTCTACGATGCAGAAGACATACCGCATCCGGCGCAGCTGCTCGAAGCATGGCGGGCTTTCAGTCGTGGCGACGATTGCCTCGCCTGCGTCCAGGCGCCGCTTTGCGTGAGAAACGTGCAGGCGAACCTGCTGACGAGGTTGTTTGCCTTTGAGTATGCGGCGCTGTTTCGCGGGCTTCTGCCGATGCTGGCCCGAAAGCGGCTGTTCTTTCCGCTCGGTGGAACATCGAACCATTTCAGGGTGTCGGCACTCAGGCGGATCGGCGCCTGGGACCCGTTCAACGTTACCGAGGATGCCGACCTGTCGGTGCGGCTTGCCCGTTTCGGCTACCGCCTCGACATGATCACCTGTCCAACCTTCGAGGACGCGCCGGACCGGCTCGGCATCTGGATGCGCCAGCGGACCAGATGGTTCAAGGGATGGATGCAGACCTTCCTGGTCCATTCCCGCAACCCCGTCGCCGTGTCCCGGCAGATGGGCGCGGGCTCCTACCTGGTTTCGCAGATATTGCTGTTCGGCATCATTGTCTCGTCGCTGGCCTATATCTTCATCGTCGCCGTCATCGCATCGATTGCGTACAAATACTCGCATACCGGCAATCTAACGCCATTCGACTACACGCTTCTCCTGGTCGACACCGCCAACGTACTGCTCGGGCTTTCGGCATTCCTGCTGCTCGGCTGGAAAACCCTGCTGACGCTGGAGCGCAAGGGGTTCTGGAAGGTCGTCCTGGCGACACCCTTCTACTGGCTGATCATGTCGCTGACCGCATGGCGCGCGGCCTGGCAGCTCTACCGGCAACCGTTCCTGTGGGAAAAGACGCCGCACCGCCGACCAGCGGCAAAACCGGCCGGCAGGTGGCGCGCAGCCGTCGAAGGCGGCATCAGGACCCCGCGCCCAGAAGCTCCCCCGCCGACCCGATGATATTGTTGTCGGCGGTTCCGATCGCATCCTCGTTCTTGCCGTCATAGGGCAGTGCCGAAAGAACGCGGCGGCACACTTCGGTGCGGGCGCGGCGCTTGTCGTTGGCGCGAACCACCGTCCACGGCGCATGTTTGCTGTCGGTCGCCGCCAGCATCTCGTCGCGCCGTCTGGTGTAGTCGTCCCACTTGGCGACGCCGGCAATGTCGATCGGCGAGAATTTCCATATTTTCAGCGGGCTGTGGCGGCGGTCGTGGAAGCGTTTCAACTGCATCTCCTGACCGATATTGAGCCAGAACTTGAAGAACCTGATGCCTTCGCCAACAATGATCTTCTCGAACTCCGGCGCATCGATCAGGAATTCGCGGTGCTGCTCGTCGGTGCAAAAGCCCATTACCGGTTCGACGCCGCCGCGATTGTACCAGCTTCGATCGTAGGTGACGAATTCGCCCGAAGTCGGCAAATGCATCGCATAGCGCTGGAAATACCACTGGCCGCGCTCCGCATCCGTCGGCTTGGGCAGCGCGACATTACGCGCCGAGCGCGGGTTCATGTACTGGCGCAGCCGGGCGATGGTGCCGCCCTTGCCGGCCGCATCGCGACCCTCGAATACGGCGACGACGCGTTGGCCGGTCTCCTGCAGCCAGTATTGCAGCTTGACCAGTTCCTTCTGCAGGGCCTCCAGTTGCCGTTCGTATTTCTTGCGCGACAGCCGCTTGTCGTAGGGATAGCCGCCCGAAGCCATGGCTTCGTCGGTGATCCAGTCCGGAAGTTCGGGATCGTTGATGTTCCAGCGCCGCCGCTTGCCCGCAACGCTGATCGATATCGGTTCCAGGTCTGTAAGATGTTCCGGCAGGTCGTGCTCGGCCATGATTGCGCACTCCAACAAGTCAGCGAAATGCTAGAGCGGTTCATCCCTGGATGGAAGCGGTTTGATGCCGCGCAGATAACCTGGCAGATAACCTGAATGCCGATACTGCCTAGCGGTTCCGGCGGCGTTCGGCCGGCGGCTGGAATGCCAGTCGCGCGTGATAGGTGCAATACGGACCGCTCTCGCCGCTATCGTTGCCGCAGAAATGGAAACTGTCGTGCAGCGGATCGCCGATCGGCCATTTGCAGGTCTTCTCGTTCAGTTCGATCAGCGAGAGTTTCCTGGATATCGGCACCACGACATCCTCGGAGGGCCTCGTCTCCTGTTCGGCAACCGCATCGGCGATATAGTGCTGCTGCAGCGCGGTCGCGCCGATCACCGCCGTTACCGTGCGGCCGGAGGAACCGCCGCGACCGGCCGAGCGGCCCGCGCCGCCGCTGCGCGCCACCTTCTTCTGGCGCGGCTGCGACGAAGCTGCCCGACCGCGGCTGGAAAGCTTCAGCCGGTGCACCTTGCCGATAACGGCGTTGCGGCTCACCCCACCCAGTTGCGCGGCGATCTGGCTGGCGCTCAGCCCCTCGGCCCAAAGCGTCTTGAGCATTTCCACCCGTTCGTCGGTCCAGCTCATATGGTATTCTCCTGGCTTCGCGGACAATTCCCGGAATCCACCCGCGGCTCCGAATTGCTCCGAAGCTGCGTCGTACGCTGCCGGGTGATTGGGTTTGCCGCACCAATTTGGCAATCAACTGCGCGGCAAGCTACAATATGCGCTGACTCGCTGACAAGAGTCGGCGCGAGACCTGTTTCGCCTTTTGCCAGTTTTCCCCAACTTGCCAAGACAAGTGGACGACGGCGTCGCTGCGGCTACCGGGCAAGGCCCGGCGCATGCACGTTGACATATCGGTCGAAACCTTCAATATGCGGAAAACCGCCCAGTGGGCGGTTTTTGCGTTCATGGCATGCGCTGCCGTGGCCGGCGCACACAGCCCAGTCAAGCGGAACAGCAGAATGGACAGTTCGGCACTTTTTCAGACCTTTGCGCGGGCGCCGCTCGAATTCGAACGCGGCGAGGGCTGCTGGCTTTATGCCATTGACGGCAGCAAGTATCTCGATTTCGGATCGGGCATCGCCGTCAACAGCCTCGGGCACGCCCACCCGCATCTGGTGAAGGCGCTGCAGGAGCAGGCTGCCCGGCTGTGGCACGTGTCCAATCTCTATCATATCGGCGAGCAGGAAAGGCTGGCAAAGCGCCTCGCCGCCAACACCTTCGCCGACAAGGTGTTCTTCTCCAATTCCGGGGCAGAGGCGCTGGAATGCGCCATCAAGACCGCCCGGCACTATCATCATGCCGCCGGCGCACCGCAACGCCAACGCATCATCACCTTCGAAGGCGCGTTCCACGGCCGCACCCTTGCGACGCTGTCCGCCGCCGGCCAGCAGAAATATCTCGAAGGGTTCGGACCGAGGGTTCCGGGCTTCGACCAGGTGCCCTTCGGCGACCTCGAGGCCGCGCGGGCAGCGATCACCGACGAGACCGCCGCCGTTCTGATCGAGCCGATCCAGGGCGAGGGAGGTATCCGGACGGCGCCGGCCGAATTCCTCAGGGGATTGCGGGCGCTTTGCGACGAACACGGCCTGCTGCTGCTGTTCGACGAAGTGCAGACCGGTGTCGGGCGAACCGGGAAACTGTTCAATTACCAGTGGCTTGGCGTTGAACCCGATATATTGGCGGCGGCCAAGGGCATCGGCGGCGGATTTCCGGTCGGCGCCTGCCTTGCGACCGACGAAGCCTGCGCCAGCATGACGCCCGGCACCCACGGCACCACTTTCGGCGGCAACCTCTTGGCCATGGCGGTCGGCAATGCCGTGCTCGACGTTGTCCTGGAACCGGGTTTCATGGACGAGGTGCAGCGCAAGGCGCTGATCTTCAAACAGAAGCTGGCGTCCGTTGCGGACAGTTATCCCACCGTCTTCGAGGAAGTTCGCGGCCAGGGCCTGATGCTCGGCCTCAAATGCCGGGCGCCCAATACCGAGGTTACGGCGGCACTGCGCGATGAAAACATGCTGGTGGTTCCTGCCGGCGACAATGTGATCAGGCTGCTTCCACCGCTCATTGTCGGCGACGACGATATCGCTATCGCCATCGCCAGAATCGAGACCGCGGCAGCGACCCTGGCCGGCAACTGACCGGCATTTGTGGCACGGCGAGACGACGACATGAAGAAACCACGTCATTTCATCGATTTGTCCGACATTTCCGCGGATGATCTGCGCGGTATCATGGAGGATGCAAAACGCATCAAATCCGCCGAGGCCGCCGGTGATCCGGTGCGTCCTTTCGCCGGCAAGTTCCTGGCGATGATCTTCGACAAGCCGTCGACGCGGACGCGGGTTTCCTTCGATGTCGGCATGCGCCAGCTCGGCGGCGAGACGATCATGCTCACCGGCAAGGAGATGCAACTCGGCCGAGACGAGACCATCGCCGACACGGCGCGGGTCCTGTCCCGGTATGTCGACGCGATCATGATCCGCACGACCGAGCACGAAAGGCTGGCGGAGCTTTACGAGGCTGCCACCGTGCCGGTCATCAATGGCCTGACCGACGATACGCATCCCTGCCAGATCATGGCCGACATACTGACCTATGAAGAGCACCGCGGCAGCGTAAAGGACAAGATGTTCGCGTGGACCGGCGACGGCAACAACGTGCTGCATTCATTGCTCGAGGCCTCCGCGCGGTTCGGGTTCCATCTCAGATACGCGGTTCCCGAAGGCAGCGAGCCCGAAGACCGCTATGTCGAATGGTCAAAGGCCAATGGCGGCAGGATCGAGCGGATGCCCTCGGCGCAGATGGCGGTGAAGGACGCCGACTGCGTGGTCACCGACACCTGGATATCGATGGGACAGGAACATCGCGCCAGAGGCCATAATGTGTTCCAGCCGTACCAGGTTGACGACGCGCTGATGACGCTTGCCAAACCCGATGCGCTGTTCATGCACTGCCTGCCGGCGCATCGCGGCGAGGAAGTGACCGACAGCGTCATCGACGGACCGCAATCGGTCGTGCTCGACGAGGCGGAAAACCGTCTGCACGCCCAAAAAGCCATCCTTGCATGGTGCATGTCGGGCAAGTGAACGAAAACCCATGACCGCAAAGCAACTCGGTGACCTCGGTTACACCGGCGACGATCAGGTCGTGCCTTTTTCGGTCGAAGCGCTCGACGTGCGCGGCCGGTCGGTGCAGCTCGGTCCCATGCTGGACCGGATCATCCGCCGCCATGCCTACCCCGATGCGGTCTCGCAGCTGCTCGCCGAGGCGGTCGTGCTGACGGCGCTGCTCGGCTCGTCGCTGAAATTCGACGGCCGCTTCATCGTACAGACCCAGACCGACGGACCGGTCAACCTGATGGTCGTCGATTTCGCGACGCCCGGTCGGATGCGGGCCTATGCCCGATTCGACGAGGACAAGCTGGTAGAAACGCAGGCCGCAGGCTCGTCGTCGACCGCCGTCCTGCTCGGCCAGGGTGTCCTGGCCCTGACGATCGACCAGGGCCGGCACACCCAGCGCTATCAGGGCGTGGTGCCGCTCGACGGAACCAGCCTGGAGGAAGCCGCGCGCACCTATTTCCGCCAGTCGGAACAGATACCGTCGGAAATCCGGCTCGGTGTTGCCAGGCTGGTGCGATCGCACGATGACGGCGCGCCGGAGGAATGGCGCGCCGGAGGAATGATCGCCCAGTTTCTGCCCGATGCACCCGAACGCATGCCGCGCGCCGATCTTCCCAGCGGCAACGATGTTTTCGACAAACTTGCCGGGGCCGAGCGCGACGATAGCTGGGAAGAGCTTGTTGCGCTCATGGGGACGATCGAGACCTCCGAGCTCGTGGATCCGACGGTGGGTAGCGAAAGACTGCTCTACCGGCTGTTTCACCAGCATGGGGTGCGGGTGTTTGAAAGCGCCGCGGTCGAAGATCGATGCAATTGCTCGCGCGAGAAGATCGCCGGCATCATCTCGGGTTTCACCGATGAGGAGATCGAGACCTGCATCGAAGACGGCCGCATTCTGGTCAATTGCGAATTCTGTTCGACGGGTTACGACTTCGATCCGTCGGAGTTCCGTTAGGCCCTTACTGTGTACCGGCGCGACGCGCGCGCGCGTTTGCATTGCAAAACTGTAACTTGTCTTGAACGGTTCGTCCTGTATTCCTGATCGCGCGTTCAGGATGATGCCATGCTGAAGAAGCTCGAACTGCAACCGGAAACCGCGACGACGGATCGGCGCCCGCTGCCGCTGGCGGTCGTGCGCGCGATCGCCCAGTTCGCGATCATGGTCTGCATTCTGGGCGCGTCCGTCTACGCGATGAACTGGCTTGTTGCCACCACGCCCGAACGGCCGCGCAGGCCGCCGTTTACCACCGTCTACCCCATCGACGCCGCCGAGGTTCGGCTCGCCGACCACCGGCCTACGATCCGCGTGTTCGGGCAGGCGGTCGCCGCGCGTGCCGTCGATCTGAAGGCGCTGGTCGGCGGCGAGATCATCTGGGTCAATCCGGCCGTCCGCGCCGGCGCCCGCATCGCCGAAGGCGACAAGCTTCTGGAAATCGACCGTTTCGACTACGAGATCGCGCTGTCGGAGGCGCAGACCAACCTTGCGCAGACCAAGGCTGCCGTGGCTGAGATCGATGCAAAGCTGGCCACCGAACGCGACCAGTTGGAAATTGCCAGCGAACAACTGCAACTGGCCGAAAAGGACCTGGAACGCGCCCAGGCGCTGGCCGAAACCGGTTCCGTGACGCAAAAGTTCGTCGAGGACCGCATGCTGATCGTCATCCAGCGCCGGCAGGCAGTCAATCAGCGCGAGAACAACATTCTCGTCGCAGAAGCCCAAAAGGCCCAGCAGATGGTGGCCATCGAACGGCTCGGCTGGAAGGTCAAGCAGGCCGAACGCAAGCTCAAAGACACGGTTCTGCGCGCACCGTTCGACAGCGTCGTTCGCAGTACCACCGCCGAACTGGGCAAGACGGTGAGTAGCAGCGAGACCCTGTTTGCCATCTACAGCGCCGACAATCTCGAGGCCCGTTTCACGCTCACCGACGCGCAATACGGGCGCATCGTCACCGACAGCGATCCGCTGATCGGCCGGCTGGTCTCGGCGATCTGGACCATCGGCGATGTCGACCACACATTCGAGGGCAATGTGGCGCGGGTCGGCTCCGACATCGTCTCCGACCGCGGCGGCGTCGAGATTTTCGCGGCATTGACCACGCCGGAGACCGGTGTCCGCATGCGCCCCGGCGCGTTCCTGGAAATCAGCGTCACCGATCGCCACTATCCCAACTCGGCGCGACTGCCAGAAAGCGCGGTCTACGATTCCAAAACCGCTTACGCGGTGGTCGACGGCAAGCTTGAGCCTCGCGCCGTGCGGGTTCTTGCCTATGACGGCGCCCATGTGATCATCGACGGCGACATCGCCGACGGCGACATGATCATGACCACGAGGCTGTCGGAAGTCGGCGCCGGCCTCGCGGTTTCCATGGAATCGGGCAGCTAGCCGGATGCGCCGCCTGGGTTCAGCGGCGGGCCTTGTCCAGAGCTTCGTCCGCCATCCCAACGCCGCCAATCTGCTGATGGCGCTGCTGCTGCTGTTCGGCGCGTTTGCGCTGGCGCGTGTCAACACACAGTTCTTCCCGACCGTCGAGCGGCCCAACATCACCATCTCGATCGCCTGGTCGGGCGCCAGCGCCGAGGATGTCGAGCAGAACGTCCTGGCGATCGTCGAACCGGAAGTGCGCTTCATCAACAATGTCGAGGAGATAAGGTCCTATGCCCGCGAGGGCACGGGATCGGTCATTCTGCAGTTCGAGGAAGGCACCGACATGCAGCAGGCCGTGTCGGACGTCGAGACCGCGGTCAAGGCGATCGGCAACCTGCCGGACGATTCCGAGACGCCCGTGGTGTCGCGGTCGCACTGGTTCGACGGCGTGGCCAAGATCTCGATAAGCGGCGACATTCCCGAGGCGTCGCTGCGCCATTGGGCCAAGCGCATCCGGGACGATCTGGTCGATCGCGGCATCGACCGCATCGAATTCACCGGTCTGCGCAACCGCGAACTGCATGTCGACGTTCCCGAACGTGAACTGCGCCGGCTTGGCATCACCGTCAGCGACGTGTCGCGGGCGATCTCGTCCAATAGTCTCGACCTGCCGTCCGGCAACCTGGAAGGCGGCGTCGACCGCCAGGTTCGCGCTCTTTCCGACGTGGACACGCCCGAAGCGCTGCGGGCGATCGAGGTCAAATCGTTCGCCAGCGGCGAAAAGGTGACGCTGGGCGATGTCGCCGACGTCTATACCGCATTCGACGACGATAGCGTCCAAGGCTATTCCAACGGCAACCGCGCCATCGAGCTCTATATCCAGCGCGCCGCCACCGCCGACACGCTGGCAACGGCCAACATCCTAAAGGACTATGTCGAGGAAATCCGTCCGCTGCTGCCGGATCACCTGCAGTTACAGCTCTACGAAGTCGCCGCCGACAGCCTCGCCGACCGCATCCTGCTGCTGGTCAAGAACGGTGTCGGCGGGCTGGTGCTCGTCGTCGGCATCCTGTTCGTCTTTCTCAACTTCCGCATTGCGTTCTGGGTCGCGGCCGGCATTCCGGTGGCGATCATGGCAACGCTCGGCCTGATGTACATGTTCGGGCAGACGATCAACATGATGTCGCTGTTCGGCCTGATCATGATGATGGGTGTCATCGTCGACGATGCCATCGTGGTCGGCGAGCATACCGACACACGGCTGCGCATGGGCGACGATCCGGTGACAGCAGCCGAAAACGGCGTCGGCATGATGCTGGTGCCGATCCTGGCGGCGATGACCACCACGATGGCCTCGTTCGGCCCCATCATGCTGATCAACGGCGTGATCGGCCAGATCATGTTCGTGCTGCCGATGGTGGTGATCTCGGTGGTCGTCGCCAGCCTGGTCGAGTGTTTCTTCATCCTGCCCGGCCATCTGGCGCATTCGCTCGCCAACCGGCGCAACCGGCCGAAATGGTCGTTTACGCGACAACTCATCATCGCGCTGCTGATCGCCGCCTTCCTCGTCGGCGGCACGGCGCGGCTTTCCGGCGAAGGCCTGCCGGCGTTGGCAGGCCAGGCGGTGACGGTCCTCGAGGCGTGGCGAAACGACTATCCGGCGTGGCTGTTCTCCCTACTCGTCGCCGCGCTGGCGCTGGCGGTCGCCTTTGTGATCGAGGGGCTTGTCACCCTCGCCCGCCGCGGGCGCAATGCGGCGCTGTTGCCGGACGCCGACGAAGAGGGCATGGCCGAGGAGGACGAGGGCTGGTTCCGCCATGTTTTCGACCGCTGGTTCGGCCGTTTCCGCGACGGACCGCTGCGCTGGCTGGTCGAACTGTCGTTCAACTGGCGCTACGTGACGATCGCGATCGCCATAGGCCTGGTTGTCGTCGTCGTTGCCGGACTGGTGCGCTCGAAGCGGGTCGAGTTCGTATTCTTCCCCTCGCCCGAGGCCGAAAACATCCGCGGCTATGTGACGCTCAATGCCGGAACCCCGGAAGGCGAGGCGCTGGCGGCGATCGCCGAGATCGAAAAGGCCTTGCGACGGGCGGAAGACAAGCTTGGCGAGAACGAGCCGCTGATACAGGCGGTTTTCGTCAAATACGGCCAATCGGGCCGCGGCCGGGGCGACAATCTCGCCGAACTGCGCGTGGAACTGACCTCCTCGGAGGTGCGGACCGTGCGCACGCCCGAGATCGTTCGCGCCTGGCGCAACGAGGTTCCGAAGATCCCGGACGTGCGTCGCTTCTCGGTCGTCGAGGTGCGTGGCGGTCCACCCGGGCGCGATATCGAGGTGCAGTTGCAGGGTGCAAGCGCCGGCGTGCTGAAGAAGGCAGCCCTGGAGGTGACCGACCTGTTGTCCGGCATTTCCGGCGTTTCCGGCGTCAGCGACGACCTGCCCTACGGCAAGCCCGAGTTGCGCATGGAACTGTCGCCGCGCGGGGCGGCACTGGGCTTCTCGATCGAGGAAATCGGCCGGCAGGTGCGCAATTCGTTCGAGGGCGCCATTCCGCGCCGTTTCGCGCTTGGCGACGACGAGGTCACGATCCGCGTCAGCCAGATCAGCCGCAACGAGGGCTCGGCGGCGTTGCGCAATCTCGAATTGCGCAGCCCGCAGGGCGACTTCGTGCCGCTGACCGAGGTGGTGGAGCTGTCGGAATCGCAGGGCTTCGCCGCGATCCAGCGCCGTGACGGAAAATCGACACTGACGGTTTCGGGCGATATCGACAACGCAATCAACACGACGGACGGGGTGATCGAGGAACTGCGAGCTTCGGGCAAGCTCGACCGGATAGCGGCCAATTATGGCATCGGCTACAAGTTCAGCGGCCGCGCCGAAGAGCAGAGGGATGCATTTGCCGATCTAACCATCGGCACGGCGGTGGCGCTGGCGGTAATCTACATCATCCTCGCCTGGGTGTTCGGCAGCTACTGGCGGCCGATCGCGATCATGCTGATCATCCCGTTCGGCGTCGTCGGCGCCGTCTTCGGCCACTGGGTACTCGGCTATCAGCTGACGGTGCTGTCGCTGATCGGCCTGCTTGGCCTCGCCGGCATCCTCGTCAATGATTCAATCATCCTGGTCACCCGGATGCAGGAACGACTGGCGAGCGGCCAGGACCTGTTTACCGCCGCCACCGGCGCCAGCCGCGACCGGCTGCGCGCCGTGCTGCTGACCTCGCTCACCACCATCGGCGGGTTGGTGCCGCTGATGTTCGAAAAGAGCCTGCAGGCGCAATTCCTGCTGCCGATGGCGATCACGATCGTGTTCGGCCTGGCGCTGGCGACCCTGCTGGTGCTGTTCCTGGTGCCGGTACTGATCGGTATCGGCGACGATATCGGCCGCGCCACCCGGATCGTCTTCGGGTCGCGCGGCGGCCGGAAGCACGGCCAATGGGAAACGCCGGCACACCCCAGGCGCTAGTTGATCGTGCGCATGTGGTCCGGCGTGTCGAGCGAGAACGCCGGGATGTCGACGTTGAAGCGGCGGCCGTTGGCGTCGGTCATCGTGTAGTGGCCGACCATGATGCCCGACGGCGTCGCCAGCGGACAGCCGGAGGTGTATTGATAGCTGTCGCCGGGACGCAGCTCGGGCTGCTCGCCGACGACACCGTCGCCCGCGACTTCCTCGACATGGCCGTTGCCGTCGGTGATATTCCAATAGCGGCTGACCAGCCGGGCCGGCAGGTCCGACTTGTTGGCGATGGTGACCCGGTAGGCCCAGACATAATGAGATTCGGTCGGATCCGACCGGTCTTCCAGATAGAACGGTTCGACGACAACCTCGATCCCCTCGGTTTCGGCCCTGTACATCGTTCCGCCTTTCTTTCCGGTTCCCGCCCGCGATCCTACCACCGGCTTGACACGCGGCTCAACTGAAGGCGCGATGCAGCGTAAACAAGGACGGATGCATGCTGGACGGCTGGGCAAGGAAAAAAATCGACCCGATGCTGAACGCCATCGCCGCGGCGATGGCGGGAAGCGGCGTGACGCCGAACGCGGTGACGGTCGCCAGTTGCGCGATCGGTATCGCCGCCGCCGGCGCCATTGCCTTTCATCACTATTGGCTCGGCCTTTTCCTGCTGCTCGCCAGCCGGCTCGGCGACGGGCTCGACGGGGCGCTGGCGCGGATTGCCGGCAAGACCGATTTTGGCGGTTTTCTCGACATCGTGCTCGATTTCGTGTTCTACGGCGCGATCCCGATGGGCTTCGTGCTGGCCGACCCGGCAACCAACGCGGTCGCCGGCGCAGCGCTGATCCTCTCATTCTACATCAACGGGGCGAGCTTCCTCGCTTATGCGGTGATGGCCGAGAAACGCGACCTGGAAACAGCGGCACGCGGCTCGAAGTCGCTCTATTTTACCACCGGGCTTGCCGAGGCGACCGAGACGATTGCCGTATTCACCGCATTCTGCCTGTTCCCAGGCTGGTTCGCGCCGCTGGCATGGCTGTTTGCGGCGATCTGCTGCTACACCGCGCTTGCCCGCATCGTTCAGGCGGCGATGACCTTCAAGGCCTGATCGATATCCTCGATCAGGTCATCGACATCCTCCAGCCCGACCGAGAGGCGAACGATGCCGTCACTGATGCCGAGATCGGCGCGCGCCTCGACGGCAAGGTTTTTGTGCGTCGTCGTCGCCGGATGGGTGATCAGGCTCTTGGCGTCGCCGAGATTGTTGGAAATGGCGATGAGCTCGAGCGCGTTCTCGAAGTCGAATGCCGCCTTCTTGCCGCCGGCAAGCTCGAAAGCCACCAGGCTCGAGCCGCCGCTCATCTGCCTTGCGATGACGTCGGCCTGGGGATGGTCGGCGCGGCCCGGATAGATGACGCGGCTGACTTTCGCTCCGGCACCGGCCAGGAAATCGGCAATGCGCGCGGCGCTGTCGGTCTGTTGGCGGACCCTCACCGGCAGCGTTTCCAATCCCTTGAGCAACGTCCAGGCGTTGAACGGCGACAGGCTCGGGCCGGTATGGCGGAAATAGTCGTGCAGGTTCTCGTCGATCCATTCCTTGTCGGAGAGGATTATGCCGCCGAGACAGCGGCCCTGTCCGTCGATATGCTTGGTGGCGGAATAGACGACCACATGGGCGCCGAGATCGAGCGGTTGCTGATAAAGCGGGGTGGCAAACACATTGTCGACGACGAGCCTGATACCGCTGGCGTTGGCCAGCGCCGCAACCGCGGCGATATCGATCACCTCCAGCGTCGGGTTGGTCGGGCTTTCCAGGAAGAACACCTTCGTTTCAGGCCTGACGGCGCGCTCCCAGGCGCCAATATCACGGCCGTCGACCAGCGTGCACCCGACTCCGTAGCGCGCCATCAGCGTCTCGATCACCCAGCGACAGGAGCCGAACAGCGCACGCGCCGCAACCACATGGTCGCCGGCGTGGACCTGACAAAGCAGCGCAGCCGCGACCGCCGCCATGCCCGAAGCGGTGGCGCGCGCATCCTCCGCGCCTTCCAGCAGGCACATGCGCTTTTCGAACATGTCGACCGTGGGATTGGCGTAGCGCGAATAGATGAAGCCCGGTTCTTCGCCCTTGAAGCGGGCCTCGGCGCCTTCCGCCGTCTCGTAGACGTAACCCTGGGTGAGATAAAGCGCTTCGCAGGTTTCGCCGAAAGCCGAGCGGCTTATGCCGCCATGCACCAGTTGTGTCTGCGGTCGCAGGTGTCGATTGCCCATTGTGCCGATCCCTTCGCACAAAAAAACCGGCCGCGAGAAATCGCCAACCGGTCCGCAATCGGCCCTTTTAGCGACTTGTTTTACGTGGCTGCAAGCCGGCCGGCCAAATCACCACGGGATAAATGCTCAATAGAGCGTGCGCGTTCTTGCGTCAACCGGAGAGTTCTGTAGAGCAGACTCCTGCCGGGCCAAGATCGGGATTTTGACATTGCGCGAAACGGGAATACTGCCGGACAGCCGCATTGCCGGGCTTTTCGACAGCGGCGTCCTGACGACGCCCGCGGAACTCGCCCCCGACCAGATTCAGCCGGCAAGCCTGGATCTGCGCCTCGGCGCCAAGGCCTGGCGGGTGCGCGCGAGTTTCCTGCCCGGGTCGGACTGTCGAGTGGCCGACAAGCTGGAGCGGTTGAAGCTGCACGAGATCGATCTGAAAGACGGCGCGGTGCTGGAAACGGGCTGTGTCTACATCGTACCGCTACTGGAAGAACTGGCGCTGCCGGCCGAGATTTCCGCTTCCGCCAATCCGAAGAGCTCGACCGGTCGGCTCGATATCTTCACCCGCGTGATGACCGATTACGGGCACGAGTTCGACAAGATCGCCGCCGGCTATCGCGGACCGCTCTATATCGAGATCAGCCCGCGGACCTTCCCGGTCATCGCCAGAACCGGCTCGCGCCTGACCCAGATCCGCTTCCGGCGCGGTCTGGCGCTGCTCGATGAGGAAACGCTCGCGACGCTGCATCGCGACGAAACGCTCGTGGCGGCCGAAAGCCCGAGCATTTCCGGCAACGGCATCGCGCTGACCGTCGATCTGGGTGGCGACGGCGAGGGGCTGATCGGCTATCGCGGCAAGCATCACACCGGACTTGTGGATGTAGACAAGCGCGAAGCCCATTCCGTCCTCGACTACTGGGAGCCGCTTTACGGCCGGGGAAAGCGCGAACTCGTGCTCGATCCGGACGAATTCTACATCCTGATGTCGCGCGAGGCGGTGCATGTGCCGCCCGATTTTGCCGCCGAGATGACGCCGTTCGATCCCCTGGTCGGCGAGTTCCGCGTTCACTATGCCGGTTTCTTCGATCCAGGTTTCGGCCATTCCGCCGCCGGCGGCACGGGCAGCCGCGC
Source organism: Rhizobiaceae bacterium (assembly GCA_041397625.1). Classification (GTDB taxonomy): domain Bacteria; phylum Pseudomonadota; class Alphaproteobacteria; order Rhizobiales; family Rhizobiaceae; genus JAWKWH01. The sequence continues at coordinate 460,661 of JAWKWH010000001.1, read as the reverse complement.
CGTACTCGAAGTGCGCAGCCATGAAGTTCCCTTCATCCTCGATCACGGGCAGATCGTCGGCCGGCTGGTCTATGAGCACATGATCGAGCGGCCGAAGGCGCTCTACGGCTCCGACCTCGGATCGAATTATCAGGCGCAGGGCCTGAAGCTGTCCAAGCATTTCCGCGCCGGCGCCTGAGCACTACCTTTCAGTCCGGGGCGATGGGCCTGTCGGCCCAGTCGTCAAGCGCGCTGTCGCGCAGTTCGGCGATGCTCGCCAACCCTTCGGCGCGGGCGAATGCCTCCATGCCGTCGACGATGCGCGCCGGTAGCGACGGGCCGGCGTAAACAAGACCCGTATAGAGCTGCACGAGGTCGGCGCCGGCGCGGATCTTTGCCAGCGCGGTTTCCACCGAATCGACGCCGCCGACACCGATGATCGCGGTTGCCGGGCCGCAACGGCGGCGCATCCTGGCGAGCACGGCCGTCGAGCGCTCGAACAGCGGACGACCAGAGAGACCGCCGGCCTCGCCGGCCGCCTTCACATCCGACAGACCGTTTCGCGACAGCGTGGTGTTGGAGACGATCAGACCCTCGATCGATTGGGCGGCGACCTCTTCGGCGATGTCGTCCATGTCCTTCTCGCCGAGATCCGGAGCGATCTTCAAAAACAGCGGCACATGGCGGCCGGTTCGTTTGACGGCCTTGTCGCGGCTGGCTCTCGCCCTCACCAGCAGTTCGGCCAGATGTTCGCGCGCCTGAAGGTCGCGCAAGCCCGGGGTGTTGGGCGAAGAGATGTTGATCGCCAGATAGGAGGCGACTGAGGCGAAGGTGTCGATGCCGGCCTCGTAGTCGGCGATGCGATCGGTGCTTTGCTTGTTGGCGCCGACATTGACGCCGATGACCCGGTCGTCGCGGCACATCGCCTCAAGGCGCCGCAGGCAGGCCCGATGACCGTCATTGTTGAAGCCGAGGCGGTTGATGACGGCACGGTCGCGCACAAGGCGAAAGATGCGCGGCCTGGGATTGCCCGGCTGCGGCAGCGGCGTGATCGAGCCGACCTCGGCAAAACCGAAACCGAGGCCGATCAACCGGTCGGCCACCTCGGCATTCTTGTCGTAGCCGGCGGCTATGCCCAGCGGATTGGCGAAGTTTATGCCGGCAACCGTCGTTTTCAGATGCGGTGCGGGCCGGGGCGGCAGGCCGAGCGGCAGGCCCGAACGCAACGCCAGGATGGATGCCCGGTGCGCGGCTTCCGGGTCAAGCAGGAACAGGCCCGCCCGCAGAAGCGGGGTCATCGGGAACCGCCCGTCGTAAGGTCGGGAAACAGATGTCGGCCGTCTTCGCCAAGCGGCAGCGGAACGGTCCAGGCGACGGCCGATATCGGCATGGAGGCGTAGAGATGCGGGAACAGCGCACCGCCGCGCGAAGGCTCCCATTTCAGCGCGCCGCCAAGTGCGCCGGCGTCGACCGCGGCCAGGATGAGGCCGCTCCTGCCGGCGAAATGCCGGGCCGCGGTCTCGGCCACCTGATCGGCGGTGGAGAAATGGATATAGCCGTCGGCAAGATCGACGGCCGCGCCGGCGAAGAAGCCTGTCTTGACGGCATCCGCCCACAGGTCGCCGTCGCAAATCTTGTAGATCAGGTGTGGCATGACGGCTCCTATAAGCGGTGCAAGCCGGTAAAGATAGATGCGAGGACCGTTGTCCCAATTGTGGCGCAAACGGGCTGCATCATGGCGATGCGGGAGAAAGCCCATGTTGAAGCGAATGGCCGCCGCGACCCTGATCGGATCGTTTGCCGCATGGCCGGCGGCAGCCGATGACGGCCGCTACCAGCTCGAGACGTCGAAGGACGGTTTCGTCCGTCTCGATACCGAAACGGGCGAGATGTCGATCTGCGCCAAGCAGGGCAGCCAGCTCGTCTGCCGTGCGGCGGCCGAGGAACGCGCCGCATTCCAGGAAGAGATCGACCGGCTGGACCGCACGATCGAAGCCCTGGAGAAGCGGATCGCGATGCTCGAAAGCGGCTCCCGGCCAGGCAATGAGCTGCCGAGCGACGAGGAATTCGAGCGCACGCTCGGCTTCATGGAGAAATTCATGCGCCGCTTCATGGATATCATCGAGAATTTCGACCGTACTCCCGGCGGCGGTCAGGCGCCCGACCGAACCTGATATCAAGGGTGGCGGTCGGGCTTTACAGGATTTCCGGCAGCGCCACCGACCTGCGTGTCTTCAGGTCGAGGATCAGGGCAAGCACCTCGGCTGACAAGACCGGCGTCATGTCCGGATAGCGCACGATTTCGTGGCGCAGCTTGAGCGTCTTCCTGCCGGCAATCTCGGCGCGGCCATGCAGGAACAGCATGTCGCCGGCGGAAACGCCGTCATGGTGCGTAAGCTTCATCTCCGCGGCGACCCGCCCGTAACCGTGCCGGTCGAGCCACGAGATACCGATGCCGGCATGTTCCCAGACATGGGGCGCGGCGTCGGTCATTCTGGCAACGTAGAATTGCTGCATCATGCGGCCGGCCGCGTCGCATTCCGACGGCACAACCATGCCGCGATTGGCGACCAGTCCGCCATTGTCGAGGATGTGTGCCGGCGGCAGCGGCGCCAGGTGATCCGGCGGCAGGCCGCGCGGCAAGGCATTTTCCAGTTCGCTTCCGGAAACACCGCCGGCGAGCGGCTTTCCGGCGGGCGCGTCCAGCGCGGTCGCCGCCAGTTGATTGCCGCCGACATCTTCCAGCAAATGCACGGTCCAGCCTTGGAACGGACCGTCGCCGACAAAGTCCGAGCGGATTCTGGTCATCGCGCCGGGCAGAAGTTCGCGGTGATAACGGACATGCCTCGTCCGAGGCAGCGGTCCGTCCGGCGTACCGTGACCCGTCATTGCGGCGTGAATGCGCGCCGCTTCGTCGAACCGTTTCAGATAGAACCGGACGTTCAGATGCGCGTTCTCGTCGCACTCCCAGGTATTGACGAAAGCGCGGTGCGTTTCCCTCCACCGGGTCATGGACATCTCACGGTCGCGGCTGCCCGCTGCAGCGGTTCATCTTCAAAGAACCATCTCGTTGAGCGGGCGCTCCTCGCGCTCGCCGTGGATGGCATCGAAAAGCGCCTTCGAGCGCTCGTTCCTTTCCGGGTAGAACGCCGCAAACACCACCAGCACGAAGACGGCCACCACAAGGCCAAGCAATCCGGCGCCGGCGGGCGAGACGGCGACCAGGAACTCGATGACCGGGCTCTGCTCGTTCAAAAGCGCGCGCGGATCCCACAGGCCGGAGCTCACAACCGCAACACCGCCGGTGGCGATACAGCCGGCGAGCATCGACGCAAGCGCGGCGAGAGCGCCGCATTTGCGCCACCATCCCGCCGCCACGGCAATCGGAAAAACCGTCGCCGAACAGGCGAACAGTGCGATCGCCGCCGGTACAAGCATCCGCTGCAGCCAGGCAAGCGTCAGCCAGCCCATGACGACGGCAAGCACCAGCACCGTCAGTCGCGCGGCGATCAGCTTGCGGTTTTCCGATATGGCGCGGCCCAACGGCCGGTCAAGCGACAGCAGACCGGCCAGACCGAACAGCAGAAACGCCGCGCTTGCCGGGATTGTCGCCAGCAGCGCGATGCCGGCGAGGTCGGCGAAGGCGCCCTGCGACGCGCCATCCGGATTCAGGAACGGCGCGACCGGCCTTATCGAGCCGAAGACAGCCGCGCTGACCAAGATCAGCAATGTCGCCGCGAGACCTGAACGCAGCGTTTTCAAGCCCGACGCGGCCATCGGATGGAACTGCGTGAAAACCGGCATCACCGACATCGCTGCGGCGAGGCCGGCGGCAAAGGCCAACCGGTCGACCCAGGGATTGTCGACAGGAAGCGCCAGGGCGCCCTCCCGGGGAAGATATGGCAGCGCGGCTTTCGGCAGGTCCACGGCAACGGCGACCGGCAGGCCGCCTGCCGGACGCGTCGCCGCCAGATCGACACCGGCAAGCCAGTAGTAGGCGCCAAAAGCGATGACGAGGGTTGCGAAGATCACGGCGCCGACAATCAGCGCGCCGCGCGATCCGGCAAGCCAGACGGCGGCGCAGGCAATGGCGGCGCAGATGACGATTGCCGCTCTCGGCGCCAAACCGAGCAGATGAGCCGCAAGATGACCAAAGGCCAGCAACTGGCCACATAGAAGCAGCATCGTTGGAACGGCAAGCAGGACCACGGCCAGCAGACGGATCAGCCGCGACTGGAAACGGACTTCGAGAAACTGCGGCAGGCTGTAGGCGCCCGAGCGGTTCAGGGGGATGCCGATCAGCAGGGTCGAAACCCAAAGGCCGGCGACCAGACCGACCAGGGTTATCTCCATGACATCCGCTTGGAAGCCGCCGCCGAGATAAGCCAGCGCCAGACCGGCAGGGGCAACGCTCATCAACTGGCCGATACCGGCCATGACCGGCGACACGCGGCGCCTGGACACGACATAGTGCGAGAGTCGGTCCGGCCAGACGGCGTTAGCCGCCAGAACCGCCATCAGCATTATCGCGACGAACACCGACCAGCGCAGGATGAATGACGGAACGCCCGCTTTCTCCAGCGTCGCGGTGACCAGCACCAGCAGCGCGGTTGCGATCGCCGTATAGGCCACGGGTTCGGCCATCGCCGAGCCACCCGATCGCCAATTTGCCTGCGTTGCCATCGGTAAAAGCTGTAACCTATTGATGGAGGAAGATAAATCGATTTCATCTACGGGCGCGCACCGGCCATGCGGCCGATACGCCTGCCTCGTCCGATTGATTACTTGATAATATCGCAACGGCAATCATAATTGCGCATCTGCTTTCGAATACCCGCAGGACGGCCCAAATGCCGGTGGGAGGAGCATGTGCCGGACGATCTCAAGATCCTTATCGCGGACGACCATCCACTGTTCCGGGGCGCCTTGCGCCAGGCGCTGGGCGGTATTTCCGCGGAAGCGGACATCATCGAGGCCGGAGACTTCGATCAGGCCAAGGCGTTTCTGCTCGACACCCCCGATCTCGACCTGGTTCTGCTTGATCTCAGGATGCCGGGCGCGAGCGGGCTTTCGGGCCTCGTGTCGCTTCGCGGCATCGTGCCGAACGTGCCGATCATCGTGGTAACCGCCAGCGACGACAGCGAAACGGTTCGCCGTTCGCTGGAACTGGGCGCTTCCGGCTTCATCTCGAAATCGTCCAGCCTCGACGACATCCGCTCGGGCATCAAGGCCGTGCTCGCCGGCGACATCCTGTTCCCCGACCATATGGAACTCGGCAGCGAGGGTGATCCGGAAATCTCGGAGCTGATCGGCAGGCTGCGCGCGCTGACGCCGCAGCAGACGAGGGTGTTGAGCATGCTTGCCGAAGGCCTGCTCAACAAGCAGATCGCCTACGAACTCGGCGTGTCCGAGGCCACGATCAAGGCCCATGTGTCGGCGGTGCTGCAGAAGCTTGGCGTCGACAGCCGCACCCAGGCCGTGATCCAGCTTACCAAGATCGGCCTCGATACGGGAATTCCGGTCGAATAGGCGGCCTTCCTCGCTATTCCGCGGCGGTAGCCGTTACTTTGTGATTGGACAGATAGAGTCGCAGCGCGGCCGGCCGCACCGGCTTGTTGAAGATTGCGACGGCAAGCGCTTCGGCGGCCTCGCGCACGTCCGCCGAGCGATCGGCGGTCACGAGGCAGCAGGCGAGATCCTGGCCGAGGCGACGGCGCAGCAGCTCAATGACCTCGAGACCGTTTTCATTGTCGAGATGATAGTCGGCCAACACCACGTCGGGCCTGTATCGCCGGTCGTCCAGCATGTCCGTCACCTCGCTCGATCCGGAAGCGCACGCCACCGTGCATCCCCAGCCCCGCAACAGTTCGCGCATGCCGTCGACGATTCGCCGGTCATTGTCGATGCAGAGCACCGACAGGCCCGAGAGCGAGTGGCCGATGGCGGACGTTGCGGGCGCGACGGACGTCAACTGCGTGGCCGAGGCGTCGCTGACGTCAATGACGACGCCAAACCGGGTGCCCTTGCCCGGTTTCGACCTCAGTCTGAGTTCCAGCCGCAGCACGCGAGCGATCCGGTCGACGATCGACAGGCCGAGCCCCAGCCCCTCGGCGGCACGCATCCCCTCGTCGAGCCGCTCGAATTCGCGGAACACGGTATTGAGCTGGTCGTCGCGGATACCGATACCGGTGTCGATCACCTGAATTTCCGCCAGTCCGCCACGACGGCGAACACCGACGAGAACCGTTCCCGCTTTGGTGTATTTGATCGCGTTCGAAACGAGGTTCTGCAGCAGGCGGCGCAACAGGTTGCGATCGGTGTTGACGACGAGCGACGACGGAACGACGCGCAACAGCAGGCCCTTTTCCGCCGCCACGGGAGCGAAATCGGATTCGATCCGGGCGAGCAGGCCATCGAGGCTGAACACCGACGCCTTCGGTTTCATGGCGCCGGTATCGAGGCGTGAGATGTCGAGCACGGCGCCGAGGATCGTCTCGACGGATTCAAGCGCCGAATCGATATTCGCCGCGGCGCCGACCTCGCTTGATTCGGTGGTGCGCTCGATCAGCGAAGAGCAATAGAGCCGGGCGGCGTTGAGCGGTTGCAGAATGTCGTGGCCGGCGGCCGCCAGGAAACGGGTCTTGCCGAGATTGGCCTCTTCGGCGATCTCCTGGGCCTGGGCCAGTTCCTCGTTGACGCGGGTCAGTTCGGCGGTACGGCTGGCAACCCGCTGCTCCAACGTCTCGTTGGCCTGCTTCAGCGCCAGGTCGGCCCTCACCCGGGCGGTGACGTCGGTATAGGTGGTCACCATGCCGCCGTCGGGCATGGGATTGGAGCGGATATCGACGATGCGGCCGCTGGTTTGCAGCGTCACCTGCCAGGAGCGGCCGAACGTGGTCATGCGGTCGAGCGCCTCGCCCTGGGCATTCTCGGTAAGATCGCCGCGCTTGTTCAGAAAGTGGATGATCGCCGTCATCGGCAGGCCGACCGTTCCCATGTTGTCGGGCAGGTCGAACAGTTTGCGGAAGCGCTTGTTCCAGCAGGTCAGTCGCAGATCGGCGTCGAAGACGGTGATGCCCTGCTCCATCTGGTCGAGGGCGATCTGCAACAGGTCGCGATTGTGCTGCAGCGCCTCGGACGCGTCATCGAGCAGGCGAATGGCGCCCTTCGAATCGGTGTCACGGCGCTTGAACAGCAGCGACAGGATCAACCGCGCCGACGAGCTTCCAACCGCGCTGGTCAACAACTGCTCGGAAAAGCGGATGACGCGCGTATCGGCGGGCTCGTTGCCGGCGAGCTCACGACCTTCCTCCTGCGCGAAGGCGTGAAACGAGCGCTCGGTGCGCTCGACGCCGAGATAGCGGGCGATGGCGTCCTTCAGATCGTCGATGGTAACGGCGGTGCGGAAGCGCCGGTGGATCGGTATCGGTCCGGGATCCCGCGGCACGAAGATCGCCGCCTGGATGCGCTCAAGCGGTGTGGCGATGCGCGACAGCGAACCGAGTACGAAGCACACCGTGTTGACGCCGAGGCTCCACATGACGCCGTGGTTGAGCGGTTCGGCCGAGACCCCGAACAGCGCCTGCGGCCGCAGCGCGGCGATGCCGAACAGGCCGTCGGAGACGATGGCGCCCCAGGAGGGCGCCATGGTCGGTAGCAGCAGCGTGTAGGCCCAGACCGCGATGCCGGCGCTCATGCCGAAGATGGCGCCGCGCGCATTGGCGCCGCGCCAGACCAGCGCGCCAATGAACGCCGGACCGAACTGGGCGATTGCCGCAAACGACAGAAGCCCGATGGAGGCGAGTCGCATATTGTTCTGCGTCTCGCGGAAATAGAGATAGGCGGCGAGCAGCACCAGCAGGATCGAGGCACGGCGGATGTTGAGGATGGTCTTCGACCAGTCCTCGGCCTCGTCGCGTTCAGGCTTGGCGAAACGCTTGAGGAACAGCGGGATGATCAGGTCGTTGGAGATCATGATCGACAGCGCCACGGTGGCGACGATGACCATGGCGGTCGCCGCCGAAAGGCCACCGATGAACGCGATCATGGCGAACACGTCGTGATCGGCCAACAGCGGCAAGGCCAGCATGTAGAAATCCGCATTGGTCTGGTTGCCGATCACATGCAGTCCGATGATGGCGATCGGGAGCACGAATGCATTGATCAGCACAAGATAGAGCGGAAACAGCCAGCCGGCCGTCTTGAGCTCCGACTCGCTGCGGTTCTCCACTACCGTGACATAGAACTGCCGCGGCAACAGCAGGATCACCAGGCCGCTGATCACCGTCAGCACGACCCAGGTGGCAAGCGACGGCTGATAACCGACCGCGGCGCGGGCCTGGCTGTTCTGGGCGATGATCGACATCAAGGTGGTGGACCGGTCGTCGAACGCAAACAGGATGAAAAGGCCGACGGCGAGAAACGCGGCAAGCTTGACCACCGATTCCACCGCCACGGCGAGGATGAGGCCGTCCTGGTGCTCGGTGGCGTCGGCATGGCGCGTGCCGAACAGCACCGAGAACAGCGCCAGAAGAAGCGCGATCATCAGCGAGACGTCGCCAGTGGCGGCCGGAAGGGCGCTGACGGCCGCGTTGTAGTGTTCGGTCATCAGCTGCAGCGAACCGGAGATCGCCTTCAGCTGCAGCGCGATATAGGGAACCGTGCCGATGGTGGCGATGACCGCGGCGATGGAAGCGACGGCGAAACTCTTGCCGTAGCGCGCGGCAAGAAAATCGGCGACCGAGGTGATCTTCTCGGCCTTGGCGAGCCGGACAATGCGCACCAGCACGGGATAGCCGAACAGGAACACCAGGATCGGCCCGATGAAGATGATAACATATTCGATGCCATGCTCGGCAGCGAGGCCGACCGAGCCGAAGAAGGTCCACGACGTACAGTAGATGGCAAGGCTCAGCGCGTAGATGAACGGCCGCGACGTCTTGACCCGTCCGCGCGCCGCCTGGCGGTCGCCGTGGCTTGCAACGGCAAACAGCAGCGACACATATGCCAGCGCAATCAGTACAACGATCCAGCCTTGCAAGGGCGTTCTTCCCCATCCGGTTGCAGCCGCCTTGTTCGTCAGGCAAGCACAGCCGGACGGTTCTGTCCATTCTACGGATTGCGCAGGAGATCGGCGACGGGGCAACGCACAATTGCCGCTTCCCTTATCGGGCCTATTCGCTATTCTCGCCGCTGCGGTACACAACCTGTATTCGCGCCAATCCGCGAATGCTTCCTAGGAGGGTATTATGCTGAAAGAATTCAAGGAGTTCATCGCCAAGGGAAATGTGATGGACCTGGCCGTCGGCGTCATCATCGGCGGTGCATTCGGCCTTATCGTCAAGTCGCTGACCGACGACATCATCATGCCGATCGTCGGCGCGATTTTCGGCGGACTTGATTTCACCAACTACTTCGTTCCGCTGGCGGACAGCGTGACGGCGGGCTCACTCGATGCGGCTCGTGAACAGGGCGCGGTGCTGGCCTACGGAAGCTTCATCACGGTGGTGCTGAACTTCCTGATCCTCGCCTGGATCATTTTCTTGATGGTGAAGGCAGTCAACCGCATGCGGCGCGAGGAAGAGGCGGCGCCTGCGCCGGAGCCGGAGGCACCGCCCGCCGACATCACGTTGCTGACCGAAATCCGCGACCTCCTGGCGAAGAAGAAGTAGACAGGCTTTCAAGCCGGCGGCATGGGCGATTGCACGACGAAGGTGATCGGGTGAACAGAGAAAGCCTGCCCGGCCCTGGCGGTCGCAACGCGCCCGAAAGCGGCATCATGGCAGCGGTCAACCATGGCCGCAATCGCCAGGGAGTGATTCCGCTATGGGCAGGCGAGAGCGACCTGCCCACGCCGGAATTCATTTGCGAACCGGCGATCGCGGCACTGAGGGCCGGCGAAACCTTCTACACCTGGAACCGCGGCATTCCGGAACTGAGGGAGGCGCTGGCGCGCTATCACCAACGCCATTTCGGTCGCGCCGGCGAACCGGAACGCCATATCGTCGCCGGGTCGGGCATGCAGGCGATCGTGCTGGCGATCCAGGCGATTGCCGGAGCCGATGACGAAATCCTCTACCTGTCGCCGGCCTGGCCCAACTTCCCTGCCGCGCTCGGGGTCGCCGGCGGCCGCGCCGTCCCCGTCGCGTTGGATTTCGACGATGGCTGGTCGTTCGATCCGGGCCGGCTGGCCGACGCCGTCACGCCGAAAACCCGGGCGATCTTCCTCAACTCGCCGAGCAATCCGACCGGCTGGACCGCAGACCGCGCCACGCTCGAGGCCGTTCTTTCGATCGCCCGCGACAACGGCCTGTGGATCATCGCAGACGAGACCTACGCCCTGTTCCACTACGGCAAGGGACGGGCGGCATCCTTCCTCGACGTGATGGACGACGACGACCGGATCATCTTCGCCAACACGTTTTCCAAGAACTGGGCAATGACCGGCTGGCGCGTCGGCTGGCTCACCATCCATCCGTCGCTACAGCAGGCGTTCGAGAACCTGGTGCAATATTCGACCTCGGGCGTGCCGCAATTCCTGCAGAAGGGCGCCGTAGCCGCGCTGGACGAGGGCGATGCGTTCATCGTCGAGCAGGTTGCGCGGGCGGCCGAGGCGCGCGATCTCGTCTGTTCGGCGCTGGAAGCGACCGGGCGGGTTCGGCTCGGCAGGCCGGAAGGCGCGTTCTATCTCTTCTTCGGCATCGACGGGGTCGCCGACACGACCGCAGCCACGTTCGACATCATCGACGAGGCGGGTGTCGGCCTGGCGCCGGGAACGGCTTTCGGCGAGGCGGGAGCGCCCTATTTCCGGCTGTGCTTTCACCGCCGGCTCGACCATCTGGAAAGCGCAATGGAGCGGCTTGGCGGCTGGATCGCCGCGCGCTGACGGAAATCCGAACGACAGTCGAGAGTCTCGTCAGCCGCCCGATTTGGGCACGACGAGCGGTATGATGCGCTCCGTTTTCGATATCTCGCTCGCGCCGCCGCTTGCGAACGGTATACCAAGCGCGTTCCAGGTCTCCAGCAGGGCGGCGGCAAGCGCGTCGATCAACTCGTCGGTATGGAACGGCCCCGGCGTGATGCGCAGCCGTTCCGTGCCGCGCGGTACGGTCGGATAGTTGATCGGCTGGATATAGATGTCGTGCTTTTCCAGCAGCCGGTCGGTCGCCGCCTTGCACAGTTCGGGATCGCCGACCAGAACCGGTACGATGTGGGTTACCGACGACATGACCGGCAGACCCGCAGCCGACAGCACCTGCTTGGTGCGGTCAGCCTGGCGCTGCTGGCTTTCACGCTCCGCGTTCGAAGTCTTCAGATGGCGGATCGATGCGACCGCGGCGGCAGCTATGGCCGGCGGCAGCGCGGTGGTGAAAATGAAACCGGGCGCATAGGAACGGATGGCGTCGACGATGGCGCGCGACCCGGTGACGTAACCGCCAAGCGTGCCGAATGCCTTGGCGAGAGTCCCCTCGATGATGTCGATACGGCCGGCGAGGCCGTCGCGCTCGGTGATACCGCCGCCGCGGGCGCCGTACATGCCAACGGCGTGGACCTCGTCGATGTAGGTCATGGCGTTGTATTTGCCGGCAAGATCGGCAATCTGCTCGATCGGTGCGATATCGCCGTCCATCGAATAGACCGATTCGAAGACGATCAACTTGGCGCGCTCGCGTCCGGCGCCGCGCAGCAATTCCTCCAGATGGCCGACATCATTGTGCCGGAAGACCTTCTTCTCGCAGCCCGAGCGGCGGACACCCTCGATCATCGAGGCATGATTGAGTTCGTCGGACAGGATCAGGCAGTTGGGCAGCAGGCGGGCGACGGTCGAGATCGTCGCCTCGTTGGAGACGAAACCGGAGGTGAACACCAGCCCCGCTTCCTTGCCGTGCAGGTCTGCCAATTCGGCTTCCAACTCCACCAGCGGATGATTGGTGCCGGAAATGTTGCGCGTGCCGCCGGCGCCGGTTCCCATGCTTGCCGCCGCGTCGCGCATGGCCGCAACCACGTCGACATGCTGGCCCATGCCGAGATAGTCGTTGGAACACCATACGGTGATCTCGCGCGTCTCGCCTTCCGAGCGCCAGACGGCGCGCGGAAACCGGCCGACGATACGCTCCAGGTCGGCGAACACGCGATAGCGCTTCTCGGCGCGAACCTGGTCGATCGCCTCCTGGAAATAGCGTTGGTAGTCCATGCTCAATCCCCTGAACTTCGACGCGACAATAAGGTTGTATCGCCCGTACGTCCATCACCGACCGATCGGTCAAATTGACACGTCGCCACAACCGTTCCTGCGTGCATAACGACCATGGTCACCGATCTCGTCCCTTGCGCCAGATCAATCGGCGACCGAAATCCGGCCTCGCCCCGGGCCGCAACAGCGAACGGGCGCTTCGGCACCGCGGTTGCCGGTAACAGTTTCGACATCGGTTGCCGGGTAAACTTGGTCGCAGGCCGCGATGAGGTATCGCCCGGCCCAAGCGGCGCATGCAGAGGAACCGAACGATGACGATACTGGTGACCGGCGGCGCCGGCTATATCGGCAGCCACATGGTCTGGGAGCTTGTCGACCGCGGCGAGGACGTCGTGGTCATCGACCGCCTGTCGACCGGCTTCGACTGGGCCGTGGCCCCGCAGGCCGAGCTCGTCGTCGGCGATATCGGCGACCGCAACCTGGTGGCCGACGCAATCAGGTCTCGCGGCGTCGAGTCGATCATCCATTTCGCCGGATCGATCGTGGTGCCGGAATCGGTCGCCGACCCGCTCGGCTATTACGACAACAATACCTGCAAGTCGCGAACACTGATCGAGACGGCGATCGAATGCGGCGTTTCCAACTTCATCTTCTCGTCAACCGCCGCCGTCTACGGCGCGGCCGGGTTGGAACCGATCACCGAGGATGCGCCGCTCGATCCGCTGTCGCCCTATGGCCGTTCCAAGCTGATGACGGAATGGATGCTGGCGGACGCCGCCGCGGCGCACGAGCTGCGGTTCACCGCGCTTCGCTACTTCAACGTCGCCGGCGCCGATCCGAAGGGTCGCACCGGCCAGTCGACGCCGGGCGCCACTCACCTGATCAAGGTCGCAAGCGAGACGGCGCTCGGCAAGCGAGCATCGATGGACGTGTTCGGCACCGACTACCGGACGCCGGACGGCACCTGCGTGCGCGATTACATCCATGTCAGCGACCTCGCCAATGCACATGCGCTGGCGCTCGACCGGCTGCGCAAGGGTGGCGGCAATCTCGTCGCCAATTGCGGTTACGGTCACGGCTTTTCGGTACTGCAGGTGCTCGACAGCGTCCGCCGGGTCCATGGCAGCGACTTCGTCGTCAACCATGCCGGTCGCCGCGCCGGCGACGCCGATTCGGTGGTCGCCGACGCCTCGCTCCTGCGCCGCGAACTGGGGTGGTCGCCCCGACACGACGATCTCGACGGCATCTGCCGCGGTGCGCTGAGCTGGGAAGCCATCCTGGCGCGCAAAAACACCGGCTGAAGCCGGCGGGCGACCAATATCACGCGGTGCGCGTGCTCGCGCCGACATCGGCGAACGACCGGTTAAGCCGGTGGGGATAGATGGCATAGAGCGAGATGCCGCGGACAATCAGGAACAGGTGCAGCGCTGCCCAATTGCCGTGATTGCCCCACCAGTTGCCGAACAGTGCCAATGCAGCGGCATAGGCGGCAAAGGACAGCAGCATCATGTTGCGCATGTCGCGCGACCAGGTGGCGCCGATATAGACGCCGTCCATCTGGAAGGCGGCGACGCCGCTAACCGCCGTCAGCGCCGCCCATGGCAGGAAGGTGACCGCCGCTGCGCGGATGTCGGGTGACGGGGTGACGGCCTCGATCATCAGACCGCCGGCCAGACAGGCCGCCGCCGACAACAGCGCGGCAAGGGCGAACCCCCAGATAGCCGTCATGCGCACGGCTTGCACGAAAGCCTGGCGATAACGCGCGCCGATGGCGCGGCCGGCGAGCTGTTCGGCGGCGGTGGCGAAACCGTCGAGCATGTAGCCGGCGACGAGAAAGAAGTTCATCAGGATCGCGTTCGCCGCCAGCGGCACCTCGCCCAGCGCGGCACCGGCCCTCGTGAACAACGCGAAAGCGGCCAGAAGCACGAACGACCGGATCATGATGTCGCCGTTGATGGCGAACATTCGTATCAGGGCGGTGGTGTCGACAAGCCGCGCCAGGTTTGGGCGCCGGGCGCGGCGAAACCGGAGGAAGACCAGGATGAAGCCGCAAAGCGCTGCGGCCAGCTCCGCGATCACGGTGGCCCAGGCAACGCCTTCGATGCCCCAACCCAGTTTGAGACCGAGCAGGAAGGACAAGGCGATGTTGGTGCCGTTCAACAGCAGTTGCAGGGCAAAGCCGGTGCCGCCCTCGCCGCGGCCGAGCACATAGCCGAGCAGGGCGTAGTTGGCGAGCGACAGTGGCGCAGCGAGGATACGGATGCCCAGATAGAGCGCCATCGCATGCGTCACGTCGGGGCCGGCGGCCATGAACCAGCCACCCATATCGATGATCAGCGGTGCCAGGAGCAGCGTCGCAAGCCCGATCGACAGCGCCACGGCGACCGCGCGAAGGAGGACGGCCTGCTCCTCCTGGTCGTCTCCGGCACCGAAGGCCTGGGCGACGAGACCGCTGGTACCGGCGCGCAGGAAGTTGAAGCTGGCGAAAACGAGGTCGAGAATGACGGCGCCGGTCGCAAGCCCGCCGAGCATCGCGGCGTCGCCAAACTGGCCGACCACGGCGGTGTCGACGATGCCCAGCAGCGGCGTCGTCATATAGGCGACCGTCATCGGCACGGCGATCGACAGGATCAGCCGGTGGCTGACCTGAAACGGCCGGATGGCGGGCGTCGCGGCCGGCTTTTCCATGGCTTGTCAGCGCCTGAATTTCATCAGGCGGATAATCAGGAATACCGGCACGACGATCGCCGCGCCGAGAAGAAAATAACCGGCAAAGCGTTCAATCGCGGCAAAGCCCATATTCCAGACGCGGATGAAGAATTCGCGCACGCCGTCGAATATGTCGAACACCGACAGGTCGAGCGCCGTCATGATGACACCGACGACAAAGGAGATGACCGCCAGTTTGACGATCGTCCGAAAGGGCGTGTCGCCCAGAAAGCGGGTCAGGCCGGTGCTCATCGTCTCTCCATCGGGCCGCATGCCGGCCAAGCTTTTCGTCAATGGCACATACGCATGACGCGCGTGCTGTTCAAGACGCCTGCAGCCAGCCTTCGCAGTCGGAAACCGGAAGATGCAGCGGTTGCTCGTCTTTCACGATGGTGGAGAAACGATCGGCCGGCTCGCGGGCGGAAAGATAGGCATGCGGCGGCAGGCGACAGCCGAAGGAACCGATGAACCGGTCGGCCTGCCCGACGATTTCGTTGACCTGCGGGCGCTTCATCGACCTGGCCTGTCCGCAATTGACTTTCACGGCCGTCATAGCGCGGCGGCCGCGTGATGTCAGCGGCTCTAACGTTCCAACCGCGCCACCTCCACAAGTGCCGTATGCGCGCTGCTGCCCTGTGCGAGACGGGACGTGCCGACATCGCGCGTCAGCACATTCGGATTGCCATGCGGGTCGATATTCTCGCCCGGATCACCGAACCAGGCGCCGGTGGGCAGCGCGACGACTCCGGCCCGGATGTCTTCGGTCAGCGATGCGCGCGCCCTGCATGCGCCGCGCGCATTGTATACGCGCACCAACTCACCGGTCGTGATACCGCGCTTTTGCGCATCCTGCGGATGGATGAGGATGGCCATCGGCCGCTTGCCGTCGATGTCGGCCAGCGCGCATTCGAGCTGGCTGTGCAACTTGTCGCCCGGCTGCGGCGATACGAGATGCAGCGGCGCTGCCTGCGTCGCGTTGCCAAGCCATTCCCGCGGCGGCAGCCAGACGGGATGTCCAGGGCAGTCGGCGTAACCGAAACCGTCGATCGTCTCCGAAAATATCTCTATCCTGCCGGACGGCGTGCTAAGTGGCGCAGCATCCGGATCGGCGCGAAAATGGGTAAACGGCGTCGGAACCGGCTCGTCGATGCTGATCGGCAGTTTGACCCAGTTCCTTTCCTTTAGTGTTTCGAAATCCGGTACCTCGATGCCCGCTTCACCCGCAAGCGCGGCGAACTCGCCATAGAGATGGCGGATCCACTCACTCGCGCTTCGTCCTTCGCTGAAGGTCCCAGCCGCTCCCATGCGGTCCGCCAGGCCGGCGAAGATGTCGTAGTCGTCGCGCGCTTCTCCAGCCGGATCGATCAACTGCGGCATATAGAACAGGTAATCATCCAGGCTGGAGCGGCCGATATCCTCGCGCTCATAGGGCGTCGTTGCCGGAAAGACGATATCTGCGCGTTTTGCCGTCGCCGTCCACCACGGCTCGTTGACGATGACGGTTTCGGGCTTCTGCCAGGCTTCGTGGAAGGCATTCAGGTCCTGATGATGGTGGAAGGGATTGCCGCCGGCCCAGTAGATGAGGCGGATATCGGGATAAGGTTGGCGCCTACCGTTGAAATCATAGTCCCGGCCGGGGTTGCGCAGCATGTCGCCGATACGCGCGACGGGGATTACCTTGCTGACCTGGTTTGTCCCCTGCGACAGCGTCATGCCACCCATGGTTCTCAGCGATTTTCCAATTCCTCCGATCGCGCCGTAGCCATATCCCACGCCCCCGCCGGGCAGCCCGATCTGGCCGAGCATCGCCGCCAGAACCGCCGACATCCAATAGGGTTGCTCCCCATGCTCGGCTCTTTGCAGCGACCAGGCGACGGTAATCAGCGTCCTCGTGGTCGCCATCCGGCGCGCCAGTGCACGGATCGTTTCGGGACCGACCCCGCATAGCGGGCTTGCCCATTCGGGCGTTTTCGCCACACCGTCCGCCTTGCCGGTCAGATAGGGCAGAAAGCGCTCGAAACCGGTCGTGCAGCGATCGACAAATTCACGATCCGCAAGCCCCTCCATCTCGATGACATGGGCCAGCGCCAGCATCAGTGCCGTATCCGAGGCCGGCTTCACCGGCAACCATTCACAATTTTCCGGCGCATCGCCGCGCTGCGGGCCGATATTGATGCACCGCATTCCGTTTTCGGTGAACTTGCCGAACCAGCCGGCCGTGCCGTGCTCGGTGATTCCACCCATCGAGACCTGCGAGTTCTTCGGGTTGATCCCGCCGAACATCACCAGCGTTTCGGTATGGTCATGGATAGTTTGCCAACTGTCCTGACATTCATAGATCAGCTTGAGGAAATTCACCCCGAAAACATGCGGGATGATCGATTGCGCGCAGCCGGTCGAGTAGCTGCCAAAGGAGGCGACATAACCGCCTATAGAGTTCAGAAAGCGATGTACCTGGCTCTGGGCGTGGTGAAATCGTCCGGCCGACGACCAGCCATAGGATCCGCCGAAAATCGCCTCGTTTCCGTAACTTTTCCTGACACGATCCAGTTCGGCGGCAGCGATGTCCAGCGCCTCGTCCCAGGGCAGCTCGACGAATTCGTCCGAACCGCGCTGCGTTCCGCCGCGCTTGTCCAGCCAGCCGCGCCGGATGGATGGATGAGCAACCCGCATGCGGTGGTGCACGGCGGCGGGAACGACCCGCGAAATCGTCGACGGCTCGGGATCGGATGAAAACGGTCTCGCTGCCACAATCCGGCCATCCGCGACATCGACTTCGAAAGCGCCCCAATGGCTTGTGGTGACCCTGGTTTGTACCTGCCCGTGATCTTTCATGGCTTGGGATGCTCCTTTTCCTGTCGTCGTAAGCCACCCGGTTTGGCGGGCAGCCTTGTCCGACCGGTCCGGTCTGATTGTTAGTGCATGGCCGGCCCGCACGCCACCGGGATCTCGGTTCCGGCAAGGTTCGCGCCGACCGCTGCGAACCGGTCGCGGACGGACCTCGGCACCGAGCTCCGGGCTGCAGTCCGACCCGATACCGGCAGGCGATCCGTGCAGGATGACGAGGTCGGCGGGAACCAGGGACGGGCTGACAGCCGTGAAACTCGCTTTTGGCGGTCGAGTTCAATACCATCGAAATGAGGGTTATCGAACCGCCGAAACGACCTTGCCTTTCAAGGCTTTAGCAGCGATTTCAGGCAACAGGAAAGTTTTGGTGGAGCCAAGGGGAGTCGAACCCCTGACCTCTTGAATGCCATTCAAGCGCTCTCCCAACTGAGCTATGGCCCCACGCGCCGGACCGGTCCCGGCAAAGAGGTCTGGCGACGGCCCGTCGCGGCGTCGCCGATGGCGGCTTTAGCGAAGCGCCGCTGCAAGATCAAGAAAATTCGCGCCCAATGGCGGGCGGGGTGTCGGCGGTCAGGATTCCTCGTCGTCGCTGCCGACCTTGATGATTCCCGAAACATCGTCATCATCGTCGTCGTCGTCGGTCTCCAGAAACGTGTCGTCGTCGTCGCCATCATCCTCGATGTCGATCACGTCGTCATCGGAATCGTCGTCGACATTCGGGTCGGCGGAGGCGGTCGTTTCGGCATCGTCGTCCTCGGCGTCCTCCAGCGAAACGAGTTCCGTATCATCGTCCTCGATCTCGTCCTCATTGTCCTCGACATCGGCGTCGTCTTCCTCTTCCGCCTTGAGGTCGGTTTCAAAGAAGGAAAGCGGATAGGTTTTGCCGGTGTAGGGAGAGACGATCGGGTCGCGGTTGAGATCGTAGAATTTCTGCCCCGTCTCGGGATCGACACGCTTGGTGCCCAGTTCGGGTTTTGCCATGGTTGTTCCTTCGTGCTGTCCGGTATGCGGCGGCCACGGACCCGGCCGCATCGGCGCCGTCAACCGTACCGTGAAATCCCGGTCCCCTTATCTTCAAGCCGGGCGGCTGTCAAAGCCTTATCACCGGGCGCCCGGAGGTCAAATTCACCGATCTTCCGCCACCGGGGATGACCGTCCGGAAAAGCCGTGCTAGAGCGCTGCGCGACGGGCGCGGATGGCCCGGTTTGCGCCGGCTCCGCCATCCGCCCATTTTAAACTAGGGTCCGACACGGCAATGCGAGATCATGGATAGCCACGCAGGGCCAAAGCCGGCGACGGCGCGACGGTCGCGCCCGCTTGGCGGGCGAATTCGCGTGCCGGGCGACAAGTCGATCTCGCACCGGGCGCTCATGCTGGGCGGACTTGCCGCCGGAGAAACCCGTATCACCGGGCTTCTCGAAGGCGAGGACGTGCTTGCGACCGGCCGGGCCATGGCGGCCATGGGCGCGACCGTGGAGCGCGACGGCGACGCCTGGCGCGTCATCGGCACCGGAAACGGCTGCCTGCTGGAGCCGACCGACGTGCTCGATTTCGGCAATGCCGGCACGGGCTGCCGGCTGACCATGGGCCTTGCCGGCGTCTACGACATGAAAACCGCCTTCACCGGAGACGCTTCGCTGAAGAGCCGGCCGATGGGCCGGGTGCTCGACCCGCTGCGCCTGATGGGCGTACAGGTCGAAGCAGAAGCGGGCGACCGGCTGCCGGCGACACTGCGCGGGCCGAAAATCGCGATACCGATCACCTACGAGGTGCCGATGCCGTCGGCGCAGGTGAAGTCTGCGGTGTTACTGGCCGGTCTCAACGCGCCCGGCGTGACCACGGTGATCGAACGGGTGATGACGCGCGACCATACCGAGAAGATGCTTGCCGGCTTCGGCGCCGAACTCGAGGTCGAAACCGACAAGAACGGCATCCGCCACGTCCGCCTCGAAGGCCAGGGTACATTGCGCGGCCAGGCGATCGACGTACCGGGCGATCCTTCCTCGACCGCCTTCCCGCTGGTTGCGGCGCTGATCGTGCCGGGGTCCGACATCACCATCGAGAACGTGTTGATGAACCCGACGCGGACGGGACTGATCACCACGCTGCAGGAGATGGGCGGCGCAATCGAGATCGTCAATCCGCGCCACGCCGGCGGCGAGGACGTCGCCGATCTTCGCGTCCGTCACTCCGAGTTGAAAGGTGCCTGCGTGCCGCCGGAGCGCGCACCGTCGATGATCGACGAATATCCCGTACTGGCCGTGGCCGCCGCCTTCGCCGAAGGCGAGACCGTGATGGACGGCCTGGAGGAACTCAGGGTCAAGGAAAGCGACCGGCTCGCAGCCGTTGCCCGCGGGCTCGACGCTAACGGTGTCGACTGTACCGAGAGCGAGACATCACTTGCCGTGCGCGGCAGGCCCGACGGCAAGGGACTCGGCGGCGGAACCGTCTCGACCCATCTCGACCACCGCATCGCCATGAGCTTCCTGGTCATGGGACTGGCAACGGAGAGACCGGTGACGATCGACGATGCGGCAATGATCGCCACCAGTTTTCCCGACTTCGTGGAGATGATGCGGGGATTGGGGGGAGAGATCGGAATGGAGGCGGATGACCATGTCTGAACGTAAATCGGCCCTGATTGTCGGCGGCGGCTCCGGAATGGGCGCTGCATGCGCCCGCAGACTGGCGCGGGATGGCTTTGCGGTCGGCGTGATGTCGTCTTCCGGCAAAGGTGAAGCGCTTGGCGAGAGCCTTGGCGGTTTCGGCATGACGGGCTCCAACCGCAATCCGGATGACCTTCGCCTTTTCACCGATGAAGCGATGTCACGGTTCGGGCGGATCGATGTGCTGGTCAATTCCGCCGGCCACGGACCGAAGGGGCCATTGCTCGAGATCACCGACGAGCAATGGCACGAGGGCTACGAGGTCTATTTCCTGAACGTCGTGCGTGCCGTACGGTGCGTCGCGCCGGTCATGGTTGCGCAGAAAGGTGGAGCGATCATCAACATTTCGACGGCCTGGGTCGTCGAGCCGAGCCCCATGTTCCCGACATCGGCAGCGGCACGCGCGGGTCTTGCCACGTTCACCAAGCTGTTTGCAGATGAGCATGCGGCGTACAATATCCGCATGAACAACGTGCTGCCGGGTTGGATTGACAGCCTGCCTGCCGCCGAGGAACGCCGTCAAAGCGTGCCGATGCAGCGCTACGGTACCGTCGAGGAGATCGCGGCGACTGTCGCCTTCCTCGCCTCCGATGGAGCCGCTTACATCACAGGGCAATCGCTCCGCGTCGACGGCGGCCTCATGCGAAGCGTGTGACGGCCTTGGTGTTTACCATCGCCATCGATGGCCCGGCTGCCTCGGGCAAGGGCACGCTGGCGCGGCGATTGGCGCGGGCTTACGGATTTCACCACCTCGATACCGGCCTGACTTATCGCGCCGTGGCAAAGACGCTGCTCGACGCAGGCCAGCCGCTCGACGACGAAGCGGTCGCCGCCGAAGCGGCGCGACACGTCGACCTCGGCCGGCTCGACCGCGAGGTGCTTTCAGCCCACCATATCGGCGAAGCCGCTTCCAAGGTGGCGGTGATGCCGGCGGTGCGCCGCATATTGGTCGACAAGCAGCGCGATTTCGCCGCCCGCGAGCCGGGTGCGGTGCTCGACGGCCGCGACATCGGGACGGTGGTGTGCCCGGACGCCGCGGTCAAGCTCTACGTCACCGCCTCGCCGGAGGTGCGCGCCGGCCGCCGCCACGCCGAGATCAACGCCGGAAACGGCGAGGCGCGGTTCGATGCGATACTCGCCGACATCAGGCGCCGCGACGCCCGCGACATGGAACGCGCCGATTCGCCGTTGAAACCGGCGGCCGACGCCCACTTGCTAGATACGAGCGAAATGGATATAGAAACCGCTTTCCGGGAGGCTGCCGCCCTGATCGACAGGAAACTGGCCGAACGGAAGGACCGGAACTGAAACACGGTCCGCCATCGCATCCCAGCGCCGCATGGCCGGTCATCACCGCGCCGTACAGGCCCCGAAGGGCCGGGATCGCAATGACGGGCGAACGCAACACCAACCAGGGCGCATTCGAGCCGCGGGAAGACGCGGCTTCCATCAGGAGAAACAATGTCAAAATCCAATCCGACGCGCGACGAGTTCGCCGCGCTGCTCGACGAGAATTTTTCGGCTGAGCATTCCGCCGAGGGATCCGTCGTCAAAGGCACGATCACGGCCATTGAAAAGGATATGGCCATCATCGATGTCGGCCTGAAAGTCGAGGGCCGCGTCGCCCTCAAGGAATTCGGCGCCAAGGCCAAGGACGGTTCGCTGAAGGTCGGCGATGAGGTCGAGGTCTATGTCGAGCGCATCGAGAATGCGCTGGGCGAAGCCATGCTGAGCCGCGAAAAGGCAAGGCGCGAGGAGAGCTGGGTCCAGCTCGAGAAGAAGTTCGAGGCCGGCGAGCGCGTTGAAGGCATCATCTTCAACCAGGTCAAGGGCGGCTTCACCGTCGATCTCGACGGCGCCGTGGCCTTCCTGCCGCGCAGCCAGGTCGACATCCGGCCGATCCGCGACGTAACCCCGCTGATGCACAATCCGCAGCCCTTCGAGATCCTCAAGATGGACAAGCGTCGCGGCAACATCGTCGTGTCGCGCCGCACCGTGCTCGAAGAAAGCCGGGCCGAGCAGCGCTCCGAGATCGTCCAGAACCTCGAGGAAGGCCAGGTTGTCGAGGGCGTGGTCAAGAACATCACCGATTATGGCGCCTTCGTCGACCTCGGCGGTATCGACGGCCTGCTGCACGTGACCGACATGGCATGGCGTCGTGTCAACCATCCGACCGAGATCCTCAATATCGGCCAGACGGTGAAGGTGCAGATCATTCGCATCAACCAGGAAACGCACCGCATTTCGCTGGGCATGAAGCAGCTCGAGGCCGATCCGTGGGGCGATATCGGCGGCAAGTATCCTCTCGGCAAGAAGATTACCGGTACGGTGACCAACATCACCGACTACGGCGCCTTCGTCGAGCTGGAGCCGGGCATCGAGGGCCTGATCCACGTCTCCGAGATGTCGTGGACGAAGAAGAATGTCCATCCGGGCAAGATCCTGTCGACGACCCAGGAAGTCGAGGTCGTCGTGCTCGAGGTCGATCCGCAGAAGCGTCGCATCTCACTCGGCCTCAAGCAGACGCTGGAGAATCCGTGGGAGGCTTTTGCCGAGAAGTTCAAACCGGGGACCGTGGTCGAGGGCGAGGTCAAGAACAAGACCGAGTTCGGCCTGTTCATCGGCCTGGAAGGCGATGTCGACGGCATGGTTCACCTGTCCGATCTCGACTGGAACCGTCCCGGCGAGCAGGTAATCGAAGAGTACGAGAAGGGCATGGTCGTCCAGGCCAAGGTGCTCGACGTCGACGTCGACAAGGAACGCATCTCGCTCGGCATCAAGCAGCTTGCCGGCGAAGGCGCTTCGGGCGATGTGCGCAAGAACGCGGTGGTCACCTGCGAGGTGACCGACGTCAAGGAAGGCGGGATCGAGGTCAAACTGGTCGAATCCGGCATCGAGACCTTCATCAAGCGTTCCGACCTGTCCCGCGACCGCGGCGAGCAGCGCCCTGAGCGTTTCTCGGTCGGCCAGAAGGTCGATGCGCGCATCACCCAGTTCGACAGGAAGTCCGGCAAGATCGCCGTGTCGATCAAGGCGCTGGAAATCGCCGAGGAAAAGGAGGCGGTTGCCCAGTACGGATCGACCGACTCCGGTGCCTCGCTCGGCGACATTCTCGGCGCGGCGCTGAAGAAGCAGGACGACGAGTAAGGCTGCGCTTGCCGCATAGCCGAACAAGAAAATGGCCGCGGATGACATCATCCGCGGCCATTGTTTTTCTCAGGGTGAGACGCCCTCGCCCGCGCTGCCGGTCAGTGCTTCAAAGAACTGCCCGGAATGTCGGGCAATGACGACGACGTCTCGCTTTCGCTGCTGCTCGGCGTCCTGGTTGCCGCTTCGAGCTTGGCGCGCATGTCGGAAATCTGCTCCTCGGCCGCACGGTACATGGCCTGGAACTGCGCCAACCGCTGGTTTTCAGCCGACAGCGCCTTGATCGAGTTCTTCAACTCCTCGTTCTGCTGCTTCTGGTAGTCCAGTCCCATCAGGTCGGACATGTAGCGCAGATTGACCTCGGAGAGATTGGCCGTCTTGGCCGACAGTTCGCGTTTGGCCGAATCCAGTTCGCGGCGGGCGCTTTCCAGTTCGGCGCGGACGGTAATCTTCTCGCGCTCGGCATTCTGCGCGGTGTGCTTGGCTTCGGCCAACTGGTCGTGCAACTCGCGTTCCGACTGTTCGAACAGGCGCAGACGCGATTCCAGATTGTTCAGTTCGGAGCGCTGCGCATAAAGCTCGCCGCGCAGGCGGTTGGCCAACTCGTTGCTTTCTTCCTCGAGACGCGACTTTTCCGACGACAGCGCATCGAGGCGGGTCTTCAGGTCCGCCCGCTCCTTCTGCAGCCTGGCGGTCTCGCGCTTGGCCGTTTCATATTCGCTGGTCATCGACTGGTAGCGCCGCGTTTCGGCATCGAACCGGTTGACGAATTCGTCATAGCGGCGGCGCACTTCCGATTCCTGCTTGAGCGCCTTGCTCAGATCGGCGGCAAGCACGGTGTTGCGCTCGCGAATGGCTTCGTTTTCGTGCTCCAGCTTGAGGCTGTTCTCGGTCGCCATGTTGAGCGCGGCGCTGGCCTTTTCCATCTCCCGCTCGAGCCGCTGCACATTCTCCTCGCTGGCAGCGAGCGTGGTGCGGCCGTCGTTGAGCCGCTTGCGGGTCATCTCCAGTTCCGAGGCCAGTTCGGATTCGCGAATTTTCATCGCTTCCAGCATGGCTTCCTTTTCGGAAACCGCCGTCTCCATCACCTTGACCTGCCGGTCCTTGCGAAGATTGTCCTCGCCCAGCTTGGAATTTTCGTTTTCGAGGATGGCGTTGCGGTGGAACTCCGATTCCACCGACGGCAGGAATGCGCCAGTATCGTGCAAGCTGGAGCGCGCCTTGGTCAGGGCTTCGGACAATGCCTCGACATTGCTGACAACCTTGCGGAAGTCGCCATGGAATTTCTCGAATTCGTGCATGCGCGGACTTTTGACCGGCACGGGCTCGCGCGACCGCATCGACGAAAACGACGTTGTGTCGCTGTCTTCCGCTTCCGTGGTGGCCGAAATCGTTCCGGTTGCCGATTCCGCCGCGACTTCCGAAATCAGATCCGCGCTGTCCAGTTCCAGTTCGATTTCCGAACCGGCATCCGCATCGTCCAATTCTTTTTCTTCAACGGATTTTCGCGAGAACAGCGAAAATAATCCCATGGGTGTCTCCTAATTCCCCGCATGCGAGACATACAGACCAGCATTTACTCAGAACACCCCACGCCCCTACACTGAAATTAAAGGATAAGACAAGCGGTCACAACCGATTTCTCCAGTTGATTCAACTCTTTACGCAAACTATTGAAATCAATGCACAATTGCTTGCCAATCGGGCAAAAGCCTGTGCCTCGCGCGCAACACGTGGCGAGAAACCGCATCCGGCCGGTTTCGCCGGGTTCCGGGCAGGGTTTGCGCGGAGGTGCCGGGCCGCCTAAGCGGCGTCCCGATTCTCCGTCTCCGTGCCCGGCGCCAGCGTCACCGTCAGGCCATCGAGTTCCTCTGTCATGATAAGCTGACAGGAAAGTCTGGAATTATGGTTAACGTCGAATGCCAGGTCGAGGCTTTCGATCTCGTCATCGCGTATTTCCGGCAGATGATCCATCCAGTCCGGCGAAACATGGACATGACAGGTGGCGCAGGCGCAGGCACCGCCGCACTCCGCCTTTATGTCCAGGCCCCAGTCACGGATGATTTCCATGACCCGGAACCCTTCCAGGGCTTCGAGGCGATGATGGACACCCTGGCGATCGATGACATTGATATGCATGAGGTTCAAGCAGCTTTCAGTTTCTTCTGCAGGCTGGTGGACGAGGTCGTGTACTGGAACACGACGCGCTGGTCGGGATGGACGATCCGCTTGGCGGCCTGAGCCATCAGGGCGGCTTCGTGGAAGCCGGAAAGGATCAGTTTCAGCTTGCCGGGATAGGTGTTGATATCGCCGACGGCGAAGATGCCCGGCTCGGAGGTCCCGAACTTCTCGGTATCAACCGGGATCAGGTTCTGCTCGAGATTGAGGCCCCAGTCCGCGACCGGACCGAGCTTCATCGTCAGGCCGAAGAAGGGCAGCATGCGCGAGGCGGTCAGTTCCTTCTCGCCATCGGATGTCTTGACCGTCAGGCCGGAAACAAGGCCGTCCGCGCCCTTGAGTTCGGTCACCTGGCCCTGGATGAATTCCAGCTTGCCCTCTTCCTGAAGCGCCCACATCTTGTTGACACTGTCGGGCGCGGCGCGGAATTCCGGGCGCCGGTGCACCAGCGTCACCGACCTGGCCACTTTCTGCAGGTTGAGCGTCCAGTCGAGGGCGGAATCGCCGCCGCCGACAATGACGACATCCTCGTCGCGGAACGCCTCCATCTTGCGCACGGCGTAGAAGACCGACTTGCCCTCGAAGGCCTCGATACCAGGGATCGGCGGGCGCTTGGGCTGGAACGATCCGCCGCCGGCCGCGATGACGACCACTTTTGCGTTGAACGTCTTGCCCTGGTCGGTCTCGACATCGAAGGCGCCATCGTCACGGCGCGACAGGGCCGTCACCATTTCGCCATAGTGGAACTCCGGATTGAACGGCGCGATCTGCCTGAGCAGGTTGTCGGTCAGTTCCTGCCCGGAAATCTCCGGGATGCCGGGAATGTCGTAGATCGGTTTTTCGGGATAGAGTTCGGCACACTGGCCGCCCGGCCGGTCGAGAATGTCGATCAGATGGCAGCGAAGATCGAGCAATCCAAGCTCGAAAACGGCGAACAGTCCGACAGGGCCGGCGCCGACAATGACAACATCAGTCTCAATTGGCTGTGACATGCATCTCTTCCCAATCTGTCAGGCGGACTGGCGCCGCCATGCGTAAGTGCCTGTTTGAGGAGTGGCCCTGGCGGCCGGTTGGTAGTGGTGCGGCAAACCGCCGATACGGCCTTCCGTCAGGCGCCTCAGCGCCGTCTCGTCGCTGACCTCGAACTCGGTGACGCCGGTGCGCAGCATCAGCGGAATCTGATCGATCAGCACCTCGCCCGTGGCTCGAACGGTGCCTTTGTAGCCATGGCGGCTGCGCAGCAGTTCGGCCTTCGAGAAGCTGCGTCCGTCGCTGAAGGCCGGAAAGGCCAGCGCGATCATCGGCAGATCATCAAGATGGGACTCAATCTCGGCCAATTGCTCACCCGGCTGCAGTTCCACGGCTATCGTCCCGGCGCGGCTTTTGCGCGTATCTTCATCAAGCGCCAGAAATACCTCAAGCGGCAGAATGACGTGCTGATCTCGATCAAACGAGCCGGAGCGCACCCATGGGTCGTCGGAGAACCCCTCCGGCGACCAGAGTCGATACGCCGGGCCGGACTTGCTGTCGTTCATGTCACCCTGCTCCGATCTCGCCCGACATCCGCATGATCGAGCCGTCAGCGGCGAAATGAATGCCGCATTCGGTCTTGGCCCTTCCCGCCCATCGGCCGGACCGGACCGATTGTCCCGGCCGGACCGGCGACGTGCAGGGCTGGCAGCCGATTGACAAATAGCCGTAGGCAACCAGCGGATGTCGCCTTAGATTGTTTGTATACAAATAATTCTTGATGTCGTCAACGGTCCAGGACGCAAGCGGATTGACACGCACGCGCTCACCCGCGGCCTCAAACGTCGGCAGGCCCTGCCGCGTAGCCGCTTGAAAGCGCTTGCGGCCGGTAAACCACGCGCCAAACGGTGCGACGGCGCGCGCCATCGGTTCCACCTTGCGGATATGGCAGCAGGCGTCGGGGCTCGTCTTGTGCAGATCGCCGGCCGGATCAACCGAGGCGACCGTTCCGGCATCGGGCTTGACGGCAACCACGGACGTCAGTCCAAGATCGGAGACAAGGGCGTCGCGATAGTCGATCGTGGCGTCGAAATGCTTGCCCGTGTCAAGGAACAGGACCGGCAGCGAGCGGTCGATCCGGGCAATCATGTGCAGAAGCACGGCGGAATCAGCGCCGAAGGACGACACGGCCGCGATCTGGCCGGGAAAGAACCGGTCGACGGCAAGTTCGATGACGGTCTCCGGCTCGAGCCAGCCGTAGCGGGCTTCGAGCGCGGCGGCTTCGTCCTCGGCGGCGCGCGACGATGCGCCGTTGCCGTCAGGCTGCCTTGGATTCACCGCCATAAAGCGCCTCCTTGAACGGCGCCGGGCCGACGCGGCGATAGGCTTCGATGAAGCTCTCCGAGCGATCGCCGCGCAGGCCGAGATAGGTTTCGACGACGGTCTCGACCGCGTCGGTGATTTCGTCGGGACCGAAACCGCGGCCGATGATCTGGCCGATAGAGGTGTTCTCGTCACCGGAACCGCCAAGCGTGATCTGGTAGAGTTCCGCACCCTTCTTCTCGACGCCGAGAATGCCGATATGGCCGACATGGTGGTGGCCGCAGGCATTGATGCAGCCCGAAATCTTCAGCTTCAGCTCGCCGATCTCCTCCTGGCGCGCCGGATCGGCGAAGCGTCTGGCGATCGCCTGGGCGACGGGAATCGAGCGGGCATTGGCAAGCGCGCAATAATCGAGCCCCGGGCAGGCGATAATATCGGTGACGAGACCGGCATTGGCGGTGGCGAGGCCGATCGCCTTCAAGCGGCCGTAGACCGTCTTCAGGTCGGCCTTGGCGACATGCGCGAGAACCAGGTTCTGCTCGTGGCTGACGCGGATCTCGTCATGGGCCAGCTCCTCGGCGATGGTGGCGATGGCGTCCATCTGTTCGGCGGTCGCGTCGCCCGGCGCCTCGCCGATGGCTTTCAGCGACACCGTGACGATGGCATGGTCGGCGCGCACATGCGCGCTGACGTTGCGCTCGACCCAGGCGGAGAATTCCGGATCGGCAGCGCGCGCGGCAGCCAGGATGGTGTCGCCATCGGGCCGGTCTTGAAGCGCTGGCGCCGCGAAATAGGTTTCGATGGCGCGAATGTCGGCTTCGGGCAGCTTGAGTTCGGACTGGCCCAGCGCGGCGTATTCGGCCTCGATCTGGCGCGTCAGTTCCTCGGTCCCGGTTTCATGGACAAGGATTTTGATGCGCGCCTTGAACTTGTTGTCGCGCCGGCCGTGGAGATTGTAGACGCGCAGGATTGCGGTGCAATAGGATAGAAGATCGGCTTCCGGCAGGAAGTCGCGAACCTTCTTTGCGATCATCGGGGTGCGCCCCTGCCCGCCGCCGACATAGACGGCAAAACCGAGCTCGCCTTCCTCGTTGCGCTTCAACTGCAGCCCGATGTCGTGAACCTGGATGGCGGCGCGGTCGCGCTCGGCCGCGGTGACGGCGATCTTGAACTTGCGCGGCAGGTAGGAGAATTCGGGATGGACCGACGACCACTGGCGCAGGATCTCCGCATAGGGGCGCGGATCGGCGACCTCGTCGGCGGCGGCACCGGCGAAATGGTCGGCGGTGACGTTGCGGATGCAGTTGCCGCTGGTCTGGATGGCGTGCATCTCGACGGTCGCCAGCTCCTGAAGGATGTCCGGCGTGTCCGACAGTGCCGGCCAGTTGAACTGGATGTTCTGGCGCGTCGTGAAATGGCCGTAGCCGCGGTCATATTTGCGCGCGATATGGGCGAGCATGCGCATCTGGCGGCTGTTCAGCGTGCCGTAGGGAATGGCGATGCGCAGCATGTAGGCGTGGAGTTGCAGATAGACGCCGTTCATCAGCCGTAACGGCTTGAACTGGTCTTCGGTGATCTCACCGGCCATGCGCCGTTCGACCTGGTCGCGAAACTGGTCGACACGGGCTGCGACAAAGGCGTGATCGAACTCGTCATAACGGTACATGGCGGATATCCTTGTCGGCGGCGGGTCCGGCTCAGGCGGCCGCAGCGATGCGGTCGGCCGCCTGCTTGCCCAGATCGAGGCGCGTGGTCGGGCCGGCGGCGCGGATGCGCTCGCGCAGCCGCAGCGGCACCGGCCGACCGTCAACCAGCTCGATGTCGACGAGATTGACGTCGATCACCTCGTTCTTAAGCAGCGCGGCATGGCCGGCGCGGTTGAGTTTCTCTTCCACCGCCTCGTTGCGGGCAATTTCGGCGGCTTCGATGGAAACGGCCCAGGAATGGTCGCCGGAAAGCCAGACGGCCTCGCCATCGGTCAGCCGGTTTGCGGTCAGTATCTTCATGGCTTTCAGTTCCTTCCTTCGTGTTCGTTCAAACGGTTTCGGCCGCAACGGGCCGGCGGACGGCGGCGAGCGGCACCGAGCGGGCGAAATCGGCGCCTGCAACCGCATCGCCGATGATGGTCATCACCGGACCGGAAAGATCGTCGCGATCCTGCAACGCCGGCAGGTCGGCCAATGTGCCGTGGAAGCGGCGGCGATGGGCGAGGCTGGCATTCTCGACCACGGCAACGGCGGTATCGGGCGACAGGCCGGCGGCGATCAGCCTGCCGGCAAC
Source organism: Rhizobiaceae bacterium (assembly GCA_041397625.1). Lineage (GTDB taxonomy): Bacteria > Pseudomonadota > Alphaproteobacteria > Rhizobiales > Rhizobiaceae > JAWKWH01. The sequence continues at coordinate 430,370 of JAWKWH010000001.1, read as the reverse complement.
GTCGGCGGCGGTGGTGCGGCCCATATAGACGGCGACCGTCGCTCCGGAGATCGCGAGCCTCGCCCAGTCGGGCAGCGAGCGACCCTTCAGATCGTGCCCGGTGGTGAACACCAGCGAAGACGCAACCCCGCGCAGCGTCAACGGCAGGCCGAAATCGGCGGCGGCCGCAAACGCGGAAGTGACGCCGGGCACGACCTCGCAGGAGATGCCGGCATCGCGCAACGCCGCCAGTTCCTCGCCGGCGCGACCGAAGACCAACGGATCGCCGCTTTTCAGCCGTACGATCTGCATGCCGGCGCGCCCGAGCGAGACGAGAAGCGCGTTGATCTCCTCCTGGCTCTTGGAATGGCATCCCTTGCGCTTGCCGGCGGCGATGCGCGCCGCGTCGCGCCGGCCCATGGCGATCACCGAGTCGGGCACCAGCGCATCGTGCACGATGACATCGGCCGACATCAGCAAGCGCTGCGCGCGCAGGGTCAGGAGGTCCTCGGCGCCCGGGCCCGCGCCGACGAGCGCGACGTGACCGACACCGACGCCCGGAGCGCGCAGGAGCGCGTCGGCACGCCGCCGCGCCAGATCCGCATCATCCTCCTCGACGGCGCGCGCGACGGCACCCTCGAAGAAGACACGCCAGAACGCGCGGCGGTGAGCGCCTTCGTGCAACCATCTTGCCGCGGTTTCGCGGTATGCCGACGCCAGTTCGGCCAGCCGGCCGGTCGCCGGAGACAGCAGCGCGTCGATACGCCGGCGGATCAGCTGCGCCAGAACCGGACCTGCACCTTCAGTACCGATGGCAACCGCTACCGGGGCGCGATTGACGATGGCGGGGACGAAGAAATCGCAGGCTTCGGGCTGGTCGACCGCGTTGACCGCAATGCCGGCGGCACGCGCGTCGTCGGCAATTCGACGGTCGCAAGCGCGGTCGCCGGTAGCCGCGAAAACCAGGACGGCACCGTTCAGCAGTTCAGGTGCATAGGAAGCCGCGACCAGTTCGGCACCGCTCGCCTCGGCGAAGGCGGCCAGATCGGCGAGGGGCGAGGCGGCGACCAGTTTCAGCCTAGCGCTGGTCTGGGCAACAAGCCTGGCCTTGGCGAGCGCCTCCTCGCCATCTCCGACGACGACAACCAAACGGTCCTCGACCCGCACAAAGGCGGGGAAGGCATTCAGTTTTGCCAGTGCTGCCGCTGGCTGCGCCATGTCCGGTCTCCCTGATGGAGCCGAAAATATGGCCACGGGGCGCCTAATTCTGAAGAAATGGCCCAGTCGAGACGGCGACGAAAAGGAAATCGCTTTTCGGCGCCGTTTCGAATCCGGAGAAATTCATTCCTGTCCGGAGAATCAGACGTGCTGGCCGCCATTGATGTGGATTTCGCCGCCGGTCACGTAGGAAGCCTGGCCGGAACAGAGAAAATAGATGATGTCGGCGACCTCGGAGGTCTTGCCGAGGCGGCGCAGCGGGATCGTCTCGACGATCTTCTCGGTGCCTGGCGACAGGATGGCGGTGTCGATCTCGCCCGGCGCGATCGCATTGACGCGGATGCCGTGCGGTCCGAAATCGGCCGCCATCTCTCGGGTCAGCGAGGCAAGCGCCGCCTTGGAGGTGGCATAGGCCGTGCCGGCGAACGGATGGACCCGCCCGCCGGCGATCGAGGTGACGTTGACGATCGAGCCACGCGCGCTGGCGAGTTCCTTGAACAGGCCGCGCGCAAGCATGATCGGAGCGAAGAAATTGACCTGGAAAACGTCGCGCCAGACATGCATCGGCGTATCCAGCGAGTTCATGCGGCCACCGCCTTCGAGCTTGGGCGAGATGGCCGCGTTGTTGACGAGCGCGGTCAATTCGTCGCCGCCGTCGGCGAGACGATGACGGATTTCAGCCACCGCCGTGCCGACATCCTCGGCGTCCGAAAGATCGACCTTGATGTGATCGGCTGGCCCCGCCGGCCAGGGGCAGTCTTCGGAAAATTCCTGCCGGGAACAGGTGATCACCCGCCAGCCCTCGGCGGAAAACCGTTTGACCGCGGCATGGCCGATGCCGCGGCTGGCGCCGGTCAGCACAAGCGTTTTCCTGGCTTCGGACATCTGGTTTCGTCTCCCGGTCAATGGTCTATGTAGCGAAGGCCGGCGCCATTGGCGAGAGGCACCGGACAGGCGACAGGCCATGATACCGCAAAGCGCCCGGCAGCGACAAAAAGCATTTCAAACAACCGCCATCATTTTGCTATTCAACCTGACGTCAGGTAACGGGAGCTTGGTTTCATGAACAGATTCATCATCGGCAGACTATTGTCCTTGAGCGCCGGCGCGGTGCTGATGATCGGCGCATCGGCGTTTTCGGCCGACGCGCGCACCAATTATGCCCTGGTCGTCGGCGTGACGAAATATCCGAACCTGCCGGAAAACACCTGGCTCGTCGGCCCCGACAACGATGCCCGCCTGGTCTCGGACTATCTGGTTGGACAGGCTGGCTTCAAACCGGAAAACGTGACCGTGCTCGCCGACGGCATCGAAGGTGCGACAACGCCGACGCTCGGCAACATTCGCGGCGCGATGAAGGCGCTGGCCGAACGGGTCAAGGCCGATGGCGACGAGGATTCCTTCGTCTACCTGCATTTTTCCGGCCACGGCTCGCAGATGCCGGCGCGCAGCGACGACAACGAAAACGACGGCAAGGACGAAATCTTCCTTCCGGCCGACACGAAGGGCTGGGACCGGCAGTTGAACGGCTTCCCCAATGCCTATGTGGACGACGATATCGGCGCGGACATCACGGCGCTGCGCGAGGCGGGCGCCTTCGTCTGGGCGGTGTTCGACGCCTGCCACTCGTCGAGCGCGACGCGCGCCGCGCCCGGCGAAGGGGTGGAGGTGTCGCGCCGGCTCGACCCGACGGCGCTCGGGGCTCCGGAGGACGCCCTGCTTGCCGCCACACGGGCGGTGGGCGATGGCGGACAGGAACGCGAAAACCCGGTCGAGGACACCGATGACGGGGTCGAGAAGGGCGGGCTTGTCGCCTTTTTTGCCGCGCAGACCGTGGAAACCACGCCCGAAATGCCGCTGCCGCGCGATGCGGAGGAACAGACCCGCTACGGGCTTTTCACCTACACGCTGTTCGAGAGCATCGCCAAATATCCCGGTATCAGCTACCGCCAGCTCGGCCAGACCGTATTGCAGGCCTACTCCGGCATGAATCGCCGGGCGCCGACGCCTTTGTTCGAGGGCGATCTGGACGGCCGCGTCTTCGGGACGGAAATCGACGACCCGGTCGTGCAGTGGCGCATCAAGCCCGACGGCGGCAAGGCGACGATCGAGGCCGGGCAACTGCACCGGCTCGACAAGGGCACGAAGCTGGCGCTTCTCGAAAATGCCGCGGACACGCTGGAAGACGCCAAGGGCTATCTGGAGGTCGTCTCGGCCAAGAGCCTCAAGAGCACGCTGGCGCCGATCGCCTATGAAGGCAAACCGGCGCTCAGCGAGGAGGAACTCGCCAAGGGCGGCTGGGTGCGCCCGGTCGAACTGTCGATCGGCTTCGAGATGACCGTCGCGCGGCCGGGTCCCTCGGCGGCGGAAATCGATTCGGCGCTCGAACACCTGGCGGCGGACGAGAGCCAGTTGTTCCGGATCAGGCTGGTCGGACCGGGCGAGCCCGCCGACATTTCGCTGACGGTCGCAAGCGAGGACGATATTCTGGCCCGCATGTCGGCCGACGCGGCTGCGGCCTATCAGAGCCAAGTCGCCGCCACGCGCGGCGGAGCATCGAAAGAGCCGCGGCTGTGGTTCCTGCCGTCTTCGGGAGAAGCGTCGCTGCTACCGGGCCGGCGGGCGCCGTCGATGACGCTTTCCGGCGGCGGCGACAAGCCAGGGGAACTGGAAAAACAGCTCGCCGGTAGATTGACCAAGATCTTCCGCGCGACGAACCTGGCGCGCATGACGGAAGCCTCCGATTTCAGGGGCAAGGTGGAACTCAGCTTCCTGATCCTGCGTGATGGTGCCGGTGATTTCGAACCGATCGAGGCGGGCAAGATACCCTTCGTCTCCGACGGCGACGAAATACACGTGCGCGTGACCAACAACGCCTCCGGCGCGATCGACCTGAACGTGCTGCATATCGGCACCGACTATGCGATCTCGGCTGTCGATCCCATGAGGATAGAGCGCAAGGGCGAAGAGGAAATCGGCCTGTTTGCGGTCAATACCGAAACGCTGGGCGTCGAACGGCTGGTGGCGGTGGTCACCGAAGCGCTGCCGGGAACCGACGTCCAGGACCTGCGGTTCCTGGCGCAGGGCGGCATGCGCTCGGCGGAAACGGCAAAGGGCACCGGCGAGGAAGGCGGATTGATGGCGATGATCAACGCCATGGGCAGGTCTGCCAGTACCCGCGCGGCAACGTCGCTGAGCGCCAAGAAGGGCGCGAAGGGCGCGGTGATGATCTTCCCGGTCGAAACCGTGGCGCGGAACTGATCGGCGAACCGGGGCACGCGCAAGGGAATTGGGCTTGCGGACCGGCCCCGCACTGTGAAACTCTTGCCGCCGCCCACAAGGGCTGCGGCCTGCTGGTTCGGGAAGGCATGACATGCGCGGGATCATGACCTCGGTGATCGTGACGATGGGTTCGGTTGCGGCCGCTCTGGCCGCGGCAATGGCCGTCACGGCGGCGGCGCAGGAGAAGGATTGCCTGATCTGCGACCGGGAAGTGGTGCTGGATCGCAGGCTGGCGGCCTGTTTCCTCGACAGGTACGAAGTTCTCCAGACCAGACAGAGCAGCGCCATCGCCGTCGATCTGACCGACTGCCCGGAACTGCCGGCCCAGGCCGGCGAACCCGGCGAGCAGGATCGCGGCGTCGTCGAGGCGCTGAGAATGCCGGAGGCGCCGGTGGGAGAGCCCAACGTGACATTCATGATCACCCGCGCGCAACTCGCCTGCCTCAAGCAGCACCTGGAAGACGACAATCTGGTGCTTGATCCCGCCGCGCGGATTGCCCTGGAAGATTGTGAATGAAACCGCGCAAGATCAAAAACCTGCCCGAATCGACCTCCGGGTTTCCCGATACGAGCGTCCACGACATCAAGGCCGAGAGCAACCCGTTCACCTCCAGCGACGTGCGCATGCTGGGCTATGCCTGGGCCGGCATGGCGGTGCGCGTTTTTCTGATCGCCGGCGGCATCTTCTCGGTCTGGCAATACATGCAGCAGCGCGAGGAAAAACGGGTTCAAAGAACGCTGGAACTGGTGCAACTCTGGGAGCAACCGAACTATCAGGAGGCCCAGCGCGCCGTTCGCGACCGGCTGGAGGCGCTCGACAGCCAGCATTCGGACCTGCTCGGCAACAATCCTTCCGAAGCCGAACTCGCCGTTTATCGCGGCCGGTTAGGACTCGCGGCGATGAGCGAAAACGGCGGGGAGATGACGCTGGGCGATTTCCGCGACGAGTTCGACCGGGTCGTCTATTTCCTCAACCGGGTGTCGTTCTGCGTCGACGCGGACCTGTGCTCCGAGGAGGTCGCCGATGCCTACTTCCACGACTATGCGCGATCGTTCTGGGACTATTTCTCGACCTATATCGACCGTGAAAGGTCGCGTGGACGACCGAAAATGGGCGAAGCGATCGAGGCCTATCTGAACCGGAAGCGATAAAAAAAGCCGGCCCGCCAAAGCGGACCGGCCGGATGACCCGCCGGAGCGGTACCGAAACTATTTGCGCAGCCCGAGAACCCAGTTGAAGTAGGCCTCGTTCAGCCGGACACCGATATTGAAGGTCTCCGTCTCGGCAACGTTCACGCCAACGATCAGCCGATCCTTGTTCTGCGAGTTGTAGATGTAGATCGAGCTTCCGCTGGAACCGGGATAGGTGTCGCAGTCATAGAACAGGTTGATGTCCTCGACATCCGCCGAACCGACGTCGCAGCTCGCCCGCCACATCGTGCCGGCTGGCTTGTCGCCCGGATAGCCGACGATATTGGCGGTGAAATCACCGAGACTCGGGACGTGGCCGAAGCCCAACCAGCCGATCTGGTCGCCGATCGGCTGGTCGAGAATGACCACGCCGAGATCCCAGGGAACGACCGAACCGTAATAGCCCTGATAGTTGTCGATAAAGCCCTGAAGGATGTAGGCATTTTCCCAACCGACAACGCCATAGGGCGCGTCGTCCATGCCGTTGAGGCCGGCCGCAAACAGGAAGTCGGCGTTCCAACCGCCCTTGTCATGATTGTAGAGGCAGTGGGCGGCGGTGATGATCGTCCTCGGGCCGATCAGCGTCGCCGAGCAGGTACCGAAATTGCCCTGCGAATCCTCGCTCTGCAGCAGGCCGATGGTCCGGAAGGGATACTTCTTGGTGGAGGTGATCTGGACGCGGTCATCGCCGTCGATCACCTGCCTCGATGTCTCGCTGTCGTTGTCGAAGAAGGCCGGGTCCAGCCCGGCGCCATCGAGCGCCCGCCTGATCTCCTCACTTGGGGGCTCACGCGTCTCCTCGCCATTCTTGGCGCGAGACACCGTGCCGAAGCCCTTCAAGATTTCAGCCGGATCGCCGGGAGGTGCTCCGCGGCTGACCTCGTCTTCGGAAATCTTCGGCGGATCAAGCGGCGTGGCGTCGCGGCTCAACTCGGCGCCGCCAGGCGCCGCCCTGGCCGATTCGGCGTCGGCGCTGCCCGAGCTGCCGCCCGACGTCTGCGCCATAGCCGGCACGGCAAGCAGGACCGCGGCCACCGACAGTGCGGCGGCCGAGACCGACCAATTAAGATAGCTGGCTTTCATTCGAGACTCTCCCAATTTCATCAAGCCCAAAGTCAACGATGCGGCACAGGTAGAATGCGAAGTTTGTTCACATCGTGATCGACATGAAAATACCATGCCGAAGACACCGTAAGGCCGCGATCGGATATCCGACGGGACCCCGAGAGGGGACACCGTCGAACGGTCGGGCAAAATTGCCGTGACGTCAAATTATTTTCCACATTGTTCCGGATAAACCGCTGGCATATTGCATGTTTGTCAAACTCATGCGCCCATCGCCAAGAATCGCGACAGCGGAAAGTCTCGGGAGACCTCCATGAAAAATGCCGGCCGGACCAAATCTGGAATCATCGCAACGCTTCTAGCCGCGACAATACTGCCGTTGTCGTCGGGAATCGTTTCGGCGCAGAACGCCGGAACGGCGGCTGTACAGTCGCCGATGGCCAAGACACCGGAAGCACGCCGTGCCCAGCGCCAGGCGATGAATGGCGAACTGCCGCGCGTGTTCGGCGGCACGCAGGCGGCCAAGGACGCCTGGCCGTTCCAGGTAGCCCTGCTGACAACAGAGATGCTCGACGAGAGCGACGAATCGCAGTTCGACGCACAGTTCTGCGGCGGCAGCCTGATCTCATCCGAATGGGTCCTGACCGCCGCCCACTGCCTGGTCGACGGTGAAGAGCCGGTTCCGGCCGAACTGATCACGGTTCTTGTCGGCGCCACCGCGCTGACGGATGGTACGCGTATTCCCGCCGCCGAAGTGATCGTTAACGCGAACTACTCGATGAGGACGCTCGACAACGATATCGGTCTGATCCGCCTCGCCTCGCCGGCAAAAGCGCCGGCCATCAGGATTGCCGACGCGGTCGCCGACGACGGCACGGCGACCGTGATCGGCTGGGGCCGCATGGAAGACGGCAATTTTCCTGCCAACCTGATGCAGACGGAAATCGAGCTCAAGCCGAACGACAGCTGCAATTCTGGCATGAAGGAAATCTACCGGAAGGATCTCGCCAATCTGCTGCGGGAGTTTTCGCCGCGCCTGCGCATCAGCGGCGACGACATCGAAACGGCCACCGCCGCGATCGCGCAGAACATGGGTGACCCGCTGACCGAGAATATGCTGTGCGCCGGCACCGAATCGGGCGTGCGCGATGCCTGCAACGGCGACAGTGGCGGGCCGCTGTTCACCACGGACGACGGCGGCCCGGCGCAGGTCGGTATCGTCAGCTGGGGCGATGGACCGCTCGATTCGAATGTCGCCTGCGGCCACCGCAATGCATTCGGCGTCTATACGCGTATCAGCCGCTATCGCGACTGGATCAGGGAAAAGACCGGACTCTAGCGTCAGGTTTCGGACCCATCCAGCCATACGGCGTTGTCGCCTGAATTTGCTCACGCGCAACGATATCATCCGCCGGCAATTCTAGGATCCCGCTCCACAGGATGGGAGCGCGGGTTCTTTGATGCGACTGTTCGCACTGATCGTCACATTGTTCATGATCGCGGGCGCCGGCGCGGCCCGCGCGGAGCCTTTGCTCAACCAGTTCCTCGATGACGCGCCGGTTTCGCAGATCGTGCCGGACGCCGAGACCTACGGCCGCATGCTCGACGACGTACCCGTCGTGCCGGCCATGAAGAATGGCGAGATCATCGGCTATGTCTTCCTGACCTCCGATTTCGTCACGACCACCGGCTATTCCGGCAAGCCGATCCATATCGTCATGGGCGTCGACAAGCAGGCCAGGATTACCGGCGTGAAGCTGGTCAAGCATTCCGAGCCCATCGTGCTGATCGGCATCCCGGAAGCGAAGATAAGGGCAGTCACCGAAGGCTACGCCGGCGTCGACCTGATCAAGGAGGCCGAGGCCGACGGATCGGTCCATGACCTCGACATCGTGTCGGGCGCCACGGTGACCATCATGATCATCGACGACTCGATCATCCGGGCCGGCCTGAAGGTTGCGCGGGCGCTCGGCCTGGGCGGGTTGACCAAGGAAATCGACAGCGGTCCGTCCAGGGAGTTGATCGCCGATCCCGATCCCGCGCGCTCGGACTGGCAGTTGCTGGCCGGCGACGGTTCGATCAGGTCGCTCAGGCTGGACAACAGCCAGATCAACGAGGCGTTTGCGGCGACCGGCGACGAGCGCGCGATCGCACGACCCGAAAAAGGGCCGGCCGACCAGACGTTCATCGACCTCAATCTCGCCCTCGTCAGCGTTCCGGAAATCGGAGCGAGCCTGCTTGGCGAGGCGGAATACGCCAACCTGCTCGACTGGCTCAAGGAGGGCGAACACGCGATCCTCGTTACCGGACGGGGCAGCTATTCCTTCAAGGGATCGGGCTATGTGCGCGGCGGAATATTCGACCGCATCCAGCTGATCCAGGGCGACGCCTCTTCCCGTTTCTTCGACTATCAGCATCGCCGCCTGGGCGCCATCGCCGCCGCCGGCGCACCGTCGTTCGAAGAGATGGACATCTTCAAGATCCCGGCGGAGATGGCGTTCGACCCCGCCGAGCCGTTCCGCCTGCAGTTGCTGGTGCAGCGCGCGGTCGGCGCCATCGACAAGGTCTTCGTGACCTTTGATCTCGGCTACCGGGTGCCGGACCGGTTTCTGCGGGCCGTCAACCCGCCGCCGAATCCGGCTCCGCCCGCGATCGACGGCGCATTGGTGGATACGCCGCCGGACCAGTTGACCCATTTGTGGCAGCGCATCTGGCTGCAGAAGAAAGTCGAGGTCTCGATATTGCTGGCCGCGATCGGGGTGCTGACGGCTGCATTCTTCTTCCAGATGCAGCTCACGCGCAGCGAGCCCGTCACATTCTGGTTTCGCATCGGCTTCCTGACTTTCACCCTCGTCTTCCTCGGCTGGTATGCCAATGCGCAATTGTCGGTGGTCAACGTGCTGGCGTTCTTCTCGGCCGTCACCACCCAGTTCTCCTGGTCGGCCTTTCTCATGGACCCGTTGGTCTTCGTGCTGTGGTTCTCGGTGGCGGCGTCGCTATTGTTCTGGGGCCGCGGCGTCTTTTGCGGCTGGCTGTGCCCGTTTGGAGCGCTTCAGGAGCTTGTAAACAGGCTCGCCAAGCTCGCCCGCATTCCACAATACACCGTTCCCTGGGGACTGCACGAACGCCTGTGGCCGATCAAGTACATGATCTTCCTCGGCCTGTTCGGTCTTTCGCTCTACTCGCTCGAGATGGCCGAACGCTATGCCGAAGTCGAGCCGTTCAAGACCGCGATCATCCTGAAGTTCCAGCGCGACTGGCCGTACGTGCTGTTCGCGGTCGGGCTGCTGACTGCTGGCCTGTTCATCGAGCGGTTCTACTGCCGCTATCTGTGCCCGCTCGGCGCCGCGCTCGCCATTCCGGCGCGGTTGCGCATGTTCGACTGGCTGAAACGCTACCGCGAATGCGGCAATCCGTGCGCGCGCTGCGCCAAGGAGTGCATGGTCCAGGCCATCCACCCGGAAGGCAATATCAACCCGAACGAATGCCACCAGTGCCTGCATTGCCAGGTGCTCTACCAGAGCGCGTCGAAATGCCCCGTCTGCATCAAGAAGGCGGAGAAGCGGGCGCGTTTCGAGAAGCGAAACAGACCGATTGGGGAAGCCGCCGCGGAGGCAGGGGCGGCGAAGTGAAAGACTCGGATCCAGAAAGGAGAGACCGATGAGCAAGACGAAAGAGAAACTGAAAGGATTGTCGCGCCGCGACCTGATGACGGCGTCGGCGACCGGCGCGGTGCTCGCGGGCACGGGCGCGGGAGGCGCGTTGCTGTCCGGATCGCTGGTGACGCCGGCCCATGCCCAGGCAGGCATGTCGTCGCATCTGGAACCGGGCCAGTTGGACGAATATTACGGCTTCTGGTCGTCCGGCCAGAGCGGCGAACTGCGTATCTTAGGCGTACCGTCCATGCGCGAACTGATGCGTGTTCCGGTGTTCAATCGCTGTTCGGCGACCGGCTGGGGACAGACCAACGAGTCGCTGAAGATCCTGACCGAAGGCCTGCTGCCGGAGACGAAGGCCTATCTCGCCGCAAACGGCAAGAAGACCTACGACAATGGCGACCTGCACCATCCGCACATGTCGTTTACCGACGGCACCTATGACGGCCGCTACCTGTTCATGAACGACAAGGCCAACACCCGCGTGGCGCGCGTGCGGTGCGACGTGATGAAATGCGACAAGATCATCGAGATCCCCAATGCCAAGGACATCCACGGCATGCGGCCGCAGAAATATCCGCGCACGGGCTACATCTTCGCCAATGGCGAGCACGAGGCGCCGCTGGTCAATGACGGCATGATCCTCGACGAGCCGGACAAGTATGTGAACATCTTCACGGCCATCGACGGCGACACCATGACCGTCTCGTGGCAGGTGATCGTCTCGGGCAACCTCGACAATGTCGACTGCGACTACCAGGGCAAATACGCATTTGCCTCGTCCTACAATTCCGAGATGGGCATGAACCTGGCCGAGATGACGGCCTCGGAGACCGACCATGTGGTGATCTTCGACATCAAGGCGATCGAGGCGGGCGTTGCCGCGGGAGACTACCAGGAGCTGAACGGCGTCAAGGTCCTGGACGGGCGGAAGTCGGCACATTCGAAATATACCCGCTACGTGCCGATCCCTAACTCCCCCCACGGCGTCAACACCGCACCCGACAAGAAGCATGTCGTCATCAACGGCAAACTGTCGCCGACGGTTTCGGTCATCGACGTGACCAAGGTGGACGCCCTGTTTTCGGACAACGCCGAGCCGCGCTCGTGCATCGTCGCCGAGCCGGAACTCGGTCTCGGTCCGCTGCACACGGCCTTCGACGGCCAGGGCAACGCGTTCACCACGCTGTTCCTCGACAGCCAGGTGGCCAAGTGGAACATCGACAAGGCGATCCGGGCCTATAGTGGCGAGAATGTCGACCCGATCATTTCCAAGGTCGACGTGCACTACCAGCCCGGCCACAACTCGACCTCGATGGGCGAGACCGCGGAAGCCGACGGCAAGTGGCTCATCTCGATGAACAAGTTCTCCAAGGACAGGTTCCTCAATGTCGGGCCGCTCAAGCCCGAATGCGAACAACTCATCGATATCTCGTCGGACGAGATGAAGGTGGTCCACGACGGGGCGACCTTCGCCGAGCCGCATGATTCCATCCTCGTGCACCGTTCGAAGGTCAATCCGCAGATCGTCTGGGACCGAGACGATCCGATGTGGGAGGAAGCGCGACGCCAGGCGGCGGCCGACGGCGTGGTCCTCGAGGACGGCGCCGACGAGCCGATCCGCGACGGCAACAAGGTGCGGGTCTACATGTTCTCGGTCGCGCCGCAGTTCTCGATCGAGCAGTTCACCGTGAAGCAGGGCGACGAGGTGACGGTCTATGTCACCAACCTGGACGAGATCGACGACCTGACCCACGGCTTCACGCTGTCGAACTTCGGCGTCGCGATGGAAGTGGCGCCGCAGGCGACGGCCTCGGTGACGTTCACCGCCGACCGTCCGGGCGTGCACTGGTTCTACTGCCAGTGGTTCTGCCACGCGCTGCACATGGAGATGCGCGGCCGCATGCTCGTCGAGCCGCGGGCGGCCTGACGGACCGATACCATGATCGCTCGCGCCATCTCCTTCTTGTTCCCGCTCCTGTTCGCGGCGGTGTCGGCAATCGCTGCCGAGATCGCCGTCGAGCCGGGCGGAGCAAATCTGGCGCGGGCGATTGCCACGGCCGAGCCGGGGGACATCCTCCTGCTCGGCGCCGGCATCCATGGCGGCGATATCGTTATCGACCGCAGCATCGCGCTGCGCGGCGATGGCGATGCCGAAGTAAGGGGGAATGGAACCGGAACCGTCATAACCGTCGACGCACCGAATGTGACCATCTCGGGCCTGGTGGTGACCGGGTCCGGCTCGGATCACCAGACACTGGATTCGGGCATCAAGCTGACAAAGAAGGCGCGCAACGCGGTCGTCGAGAACAATATCGTTCGCGGGAACCTGCACGGCATCGATATACATGGCGCGCGCGACGCGGTGGTTCGCGGCAATGCGATCACGGGACGCAGCGATCATCGCATGAACGATCGCGGCAACGGCATCTATGTCTGGAACGCGCCCGGTTCGATTGTCGAGAACAACAATGTCCGGCTCGGCCGCGACGGCATTTTCGTCAATACGAGCCGCAGAAACATCTTTCGCGACAACCGGTTTGAGAAGCTGCGCTTCGCCATCCATTACATGTACGCCAACGACAGCGAAGTCAGCGGCAACGTCTCGGTCGGCAATCACCTCGGCTATGCGCTGATGTTCTCCAGCCGGCTCAGGATCGTCGGCAACGCCTCCGTCGACGATCGCGATCACGGGATCATGCTCAACTACGCCAACAATGCGCAGATTAGCGGCAATCTCGTGCTGGGCGGCGGCGAAAAATGCCTGTTCATGTACAACGCCAACAAGAACCGGCTTTCCGGAAACCGGTTCGAGGGGTGTCCAATCGGCATACACTTCACCGCCGGTTCGGAGCGCAACACGCTTGTCGGCAACGCCTTCATCGCCAACCGGACACAGGTCAAATATGTCGGTTCGAAGCACCATGAATGGAGCGACGGCAGCCGCGGCAACTATTGGAGCGACCATGCCGCCTATGACGTGAACGGCGATGGCATTGCCGATCAGCCGTACCGGCCGAACGACCTGATCGACCAGGTGCTGTGGACCCAACCGGTGGCGAAACTGTTGCTCGGCAGTCCGGCAATCCAACTGGTGCGCTGGGCGCAGCGCGAGTTTCCCGCACTTCTGCCCGGAGGCGTGGTCGACACCTTTCCTCTGATGCATCCAGCGCCGCTGTCACAGCCGCTGGAAACGCTGGAAAGAGGTCATTCATGACCGGCACGCCGCTCAACGTGAACGCCATCTGCAAATCGTTCCGGAACGTATGCGCGCTGGACGATATTTCCCTGTCGCTCGAACCCGGCAAGCGGCTTGCGCTTCTCGGCCATAACGGCGCCGGCAAGACCACGCTCTTCCGGCTGATCCTCGGCTTCACCAAACCGGACAGCGGCGAAATCTCCATTGCCGCATGCCGGCCCGGAAGCGAGGCGGCCAGAAAATACGTCGCCTACGTCCCCGAAAACGTTACGTTTCCCAAGCTGCTGACCGGGCGCGAAGTTCTCACATTCTATCTCGGCCTGAAGGGCCTTCCCACCAGGATCGCCGACGACCTGCTCGCCCGCGTCGGGCTGGCGGACGCGGCCAACCGCTATGCCGGCACATATTCGAAGGGCATGCGGCAGAGGCTCGGACTGGCGCAGGCGCTGGCCGGCCGGCCCGGCCTGGTGCTGCTCGACGAGCCGACCAGCGGTCTCGATCCGCTGTCGCGCCAGCAGTTCTACACGCTGATCGACGAGGCCGCGGCAAACGGCAGCGCGATCGTGCTGTCTTCGCACGGGTTGAGCGAGCTCGAGGCACGGACCGACCGTGTCGCCATCCTCAACCACGGCAGGCTCGTCGCCAATGCTCCGCTTGAGGAACTGCAGGCGGCGTCGAAGGCGCCGCTGCGGATCAGGGTCAAGGCAAGGCCGGACAGCGTGGCGGAGGTTTCGGCCAGGCTCGGCGGCAGGCGGCTCAACGGGCAATCGGTCGAACTGACCTGTGCGATGCCCGAAAAGATGGCGCGGATTGCCGCCATCAGCGCGCTGGGTTCGCTTGTCACCGATTTCGATGTCCTGCAGCCCGGTCTCGATGATGTCTACCGCCATTACTCGGCGCAGCCGGAACCCGAGGAGAAAACAAATTGAGCCGGCTTCTGACAATCGCCGCGATCGAACTGAAGCTTGGCCGGCGCAACCGCTGGATGCTGCTCTCGACAGGCGTGCTGACCGTATTCGCGCTGGTGCTCGGATTTGTCGGGGCGTCGCCCACCGGCACAGTGCGGGTCGATCCGCTGACCGTGGCCGTCGCCAACCTGGCCACCCTGTCGGTATATCTGGTGCCGCTCATGGCTCTGCTGTTGGCCTTCGATGCCATTGCCGGTGAGGTGGAGCGCGGCACGATCCAGTTGTCTTTCGCAAGCCCGGTTTCGCGGACCGCGCTTGTCGCCGGCAAGTTTTTTGGCCATCTGGCCGTTCTGGCGGTTGCCATTGCGGCGGGATACGGAATCGCGGGTCTGGTCATCTTTGTGTTTGCCGGCGGAACCACCGCGGGAATGGCGGCACTGGCGAGCCTGATGGTGACTTGCATCGGGCTCGGCGCAACCTTCCTGGCGCTCGGTTATGTCGCAAGCGCCGCGACGCGCCATAGCGGCACGGCGGCGGCGCTTGCGGTCGGTATCTGGCTTGTGGCGGTGGTCCTGTACGATCTTGCGCTGTTCGGTGCGCTCGTGGCCGATGCCGACGGGGTGTTTGCCAGGACCGTCTTTCCCTGGCTGCTGGTCGCCAACCCGGCCGATGCCTTCCGGGTGTTCAACATGGCGCTGTTGGAGACCGGGACCGGTTCTCCGGCCGGCGGCATGGCCGATACGCTGCCGTTTCCGGCCTGGACCGGCCTGGCCAGCCTTGCCGCCTGGTCGCTGGCCGCTCTGGCATTCTCGTCATTGCTGTTGAGGAGACTGGAACCGTGATGCGGAGACTTGTCATCGCGACGTGCACTGTTCTGGCGTTGACGGCCTGCCAGGACCAGCAATCGGTCTCGATACCGCAAGCCGCCGCCATGACCGACGACGCGCTTGGTCATTACTGCCAGATGAACCTTGCCGACCACGAAGGCCCGAAAGCCCAGATTCACCTGGTGCGTTTCGAACAACCGATCTGGTTCAGTCAGGTTCGCGACGCGATTGCCTTTACCAGACTGCCGGAGGAAACCGAGGAATGGTCCGTCGTCTATGTAAGCGACATGGGCGAGGCGCCGAACTGGGCCGAGCCGGGAATCGACAACTGGATCGACGCCAAAGCGGCGTGGTTTGTCATCGGCAGCGGGTTGCGGGGCGGCATGGGCGCGCCGGAGGCGATTCCGTTCGGCGACGAGCGGAAGGCACTGGCGTTTGCCGGGCGCAATGGCGGTGATGTGGTGCGCCTGGTGGACATTCCCGACGACTACGTCCTTGCGCCCGTCGACATATCGCCGGTAATCGAGCCCGAGCGGACGGGAGACCAGGACGCCGTCGGGCTTCGTGACCAGGACGTCGGAGATATCGGTCACGGAGGCCATGTGATCCAATGAACCTTACCCGCCGCAGATTCATCGCCATCGCCGCTGCCGCCACAGTACTACCCGGAACAATGACCGAGGCGATCGCCAAACCGCGCTACTGGACCGGCCAGGCCATGGGCGCGCGCGCCTCGCTCACCATCCTCGGGCTCGATCAAAGGGATTTCCGCCGACTGACCGACATGGTTCGCCGCGAAATCGCCCGGCTTGAGCGGATGTTCAGCCTCTATCTTCCCGACAGCGATCTCGTCAGGCTCAATTCCGCCGGCAGGCACGACAATCCGCCGGCCGACCTTGTCCGGCTATTGTCGCTGGCAGGCTCCATACACAGGGCGACGGGCGGAATGTTCGACCCGACCGTGCAGCCGCTTTGGCTGGCGCTTGCCGCATCGTCCGGCGCTCCCGCCCCTGCCGTTGTCGGGCATGCGCGCAACCTGATCGGTTTTGAGCATGTCGAGATCGAACCGGATGCCATCCGCTTCCGGAAAGCCGGAATGGCGATGACGCTGAACGGTATTGCACAAGGCTATGCCACCGACCGGGTCGCGGCGATGCTGCGCGGCGAAGGCCTGAGCAACGTTCTGGTCTCGGTCGGCGAAATCGCCGCCTTAGGCGTTCCGGAACCGGGCAGGCCCTGGCGCGTCGGCATCAGCGAAACGGAGGATGGCGCTGCCGAAGAGCAGATCGCGCTCACCGATATGGCGATCGCCACCTCGGCGCCGGCGGGTATGCGTTTCGGCGTCGATGGGAACTGCGGTCACATTCTCGACCCGGCCAAGGGCGCCTCGGTTACCGGATGGCGGCGGGTCAGCGTGATCCATCCGTCGGCCGCGGTGGCCGACGGTCTCTCCACCGCCTTCTGCGGCATGAGCCGGCGGGCGATCATTCGTTCGCTGGCGAGATATCCAGGCGGCAGGTCGATCGCGGTCGACCGCAGCGGAAACCGGCTGGACGTTTCCTCGTGACTAAAAAAAATCCGCATCCCGCGATACCGGGATGCGGATTTCAACAGCTTCGGCTGATTGCGGCTACTGCGCCTCGTAGGCCTCGAAAATCTCCTTGAAGCGCTTCTTGGCCTTGCCCTTCTGCTTGACCTCCATCGCCTCCTCGAGGTTGACCGGCTCGCCGGCAACCACGAGGGCGACCATGCCAAGGCCGTAGTGCGGCGTGCATTTGACGCCGTATGCGCCCTCGGCGCCCAGCGTCAGCACGAATTCGTCGTTCGGCTTGCTCTTGAACGCCTCGACACCCTCGGGCAGCATGCCGTCGATCGATTCCACGTTGTGACCCTTGTCGGTGGGAACGAACCTGACAGTATCGCCGGGCTGGGCCATGACCAGGTCGGGTTCGAAGACCATCGTGCCTTTTTCGCCCTTGTTGAGCATCTTGACCTCAAACTCTTCGGCCTGAACGGTCGCGGCGGAGAGAATGACGGCCAGAATGGCCGGGACAGTGATTGCGATACGCATATTGTGCTCCAAGACTGGCTTAAATTTTCGGGATCGATATCATCGGCGGCGCCTGGAAACTTTGAGCGCGATCAAACAGCAGACGGGTTTGCATGAACACGCCGGATCCTTCCCTGATTGCCAGTATGCCGCTTTTCGCCGATTTCGACCGGGAAGCTTTAGCCGAATTTCTCGGCCTGGGACAATCGCGCCTCGTGGTTCGCAGCCAGCATGTGTTTTCCCAGGATCAGGAGGCCGAGGCGTTCTATCTGCTTCTGGACGGCTATGTGCGGATCGAGCTGGTACGGCCGAACGGCGAGGTTGTTATCGTAAGATTCGCCTCGACGGGAGAACTGATGGGAATCGCGCCCGCGCTCGGCCGCGATACCTATCCAGCCAATTCGGTCGCCGTGGTCGATTGTGTCGTGCTTGGCTGGCCCTGCTCCGTCTGGGCCGACACCGTCAGACGCTATCCTTCGTTTGCGACAGCGGCCAGTCAGACAATCGGCACCCGCCTGCAGGAGGCGCATGACCGAATAGCGGAGATGGCAACGGCGCAGGTCGAGCAAAGAATAGCCAGCGCCCTGCTACGCCTTGCAAACCAAAGCGGCCGAAAGACCAGCGACGGCATTCTGATCGACTTTCCGATTTCGCGGCAGGATCTTTCCGAGATGACGGGAACCACCCTGCACACGGTGTCGCGGACATTGAGTGCCTGGGAGCGCCGCAACATCGTGCGTTCGGGCCGCAAGCGGATCGAAATCCTCTCCGGCCACCAGCTGTTGCTGATTGCCGAAGGCAGAACCTGACCCCGGCATCTCATACAGGCGAACGGTCCCGTTGCTCGCCGCTGTCGGAGCCGCGCGGCGGTGCGGCCGCCAGGATTTCGCGAACAATCATCCGTGAATCGACACCATGCAGGGCCGAAGCATCCCGCAAGCAGTGAAAAGAAGAAAGCGCGCAGCCAACACAGAGAATGTTGTGACGGATGAACACGGGAACCGCTGAAGGCCACTGGCGCATCAACTCTTCGAGCGGTTGATCGAGATCGATGTCACAGTCGGTGTGCATTGCGTCTCATCGCCTTGAACACCCGATTTAGATAAACGACATCAATTCTTGCGGTCGTTGCGCGGGATCAAATAAATCCGGAGCCCGGCCTTTGCACGGCAGTCATACCGCCAATCAGGTCCGCGAACACAAATCCGGGATCGTGAGCAGGGGCTGAATTGACGAGGTTGCCCCGAGATCCCGGCGGCATCATGCCGATGTTTCACAGCCCTCGTTTCCGGCCGCTCTCATCAGCCGCCTGACGGGATTGTAGAACCCGTCGATGTAGCCGGCGATGGCATTTTCGGCTTGTCGGCGGGTCTGCCGGGCGACTGGCCAGATCCGCTCTGACCGGTTCGTCTTGAAGAATGTTTCGGCCATCGAGTTGCCATAGCAGTTCCCCTTGCCGCTCATCGAGATCAGGATCGCATACATTCGGAGCTCGGCCTGGTGGCCGATAGAGCAATACTGACCGCCGTGAGCGCTCTGATGGACCACGCCAGGCGCGGGGTTGCGGTTCGCAGTGGTGCGCCGCAGAGCCTCGACGGCCAGTTCATACGCCGATAGGGGCACAATTGGATGCCGATTCACAACAAGGGTCGCATTCCGCGCCAACCCCGCCGATACGGCGCTCTCGGCATTCGAGTTCGTCGCCCGCAAGTGCGCAGAACAGCGCGATTTGGGGTATTGAAATTCACTAAGTGTATGAAAACAGTGAATAAATGGCGGTGAGAGAGGGATTCGAACCCTCGATAGAGTTTCCCCTATACACGCGTTCCAGGCGTGCGCCTTCAACCACTCGGCCACCTCACCGTCGCCAACGCCGCTGCACCGCCCTGGAAATCGACAAATGCGGACGCATTGAGAACTTCCAGGCCGCCTTGGCCGGCCGGAGCCGCTGATCTAGTCGATTGATCGGCGGTTGCCAAGGGGTTGCGCGCCCTCCCCTTGTGCGCTGCCGATCACGCAATCGCGACCGGCCGGCGATTGCGCTTGGCCACATCAGGCAATATGAGTCGCCGGCACCGCAATACCGAAACGTGGAGGAATGATGATCAGGTTCGCGCTGCGCCTGTTGTCGATGATCGCGCTTTGCGTCGCCGTGATCATGGCGGTGCTCGACGGCGCCCGTTCCATAGCCGCCTCGGCGGTGACGCTGAAGCCGCTCGGAGTAAGCTGGTACGAGACATCGCCGGACACGCTCAATCTGGCCCAGGCGGTGGTGCAGCGCTACCTATCGCCGGTGATCTGGGATCCGTTCATGATCTGGGTGCTGAATCAGCCCGGCTTCGCGGTGATGGCGATATTGTCGCTGCTGTTCTACCTGCTCGGCTACAAGCGCAAGCGACGCGGGCGTATTCAGACGCCGGGCTGACGTTTGGCCGTTCGTCGCACCGGCCGAAATTTTTTCGTGAAATCGCTGATTTTCCGTGCAAGACTGTATTTCCAGTGGAGGGCATCCCTTCGCCACACCCGCTGTCCAATGCCGTCGGCACCGGCCTGGCGGGAACAACAAGATCAACGACAGGGTTCAAATCTCATGAAGCGTATCATTCTTGGCCTTTTGGCCGCGACCGCGATGACCGTCCAGGCTTTCGCAGCCGACATCAAGCCGGCGATCATCTATGATCTCGGCGGCAAATTCGACAAATCCTTCAATGAAGCCGCCTATTCCGGCGCGGAGAAGTTCAAGGCCGAAACGGGCATTGAATATCGCGAGTTCGAAATCCAGAACGACTCGCAGCGCGAGCAGGCACTGCGGCGTTTCGCCAAGGACGGCAACAATCCGATCGTGATGGCCGGCTTTTCCTGGGCCGCGGCGTTGGAAAAGGTGGCGGCCGAATATCCCGACACCAATTTTGCCATCATCGACATGGTTGTCGACGCACCGAATGTGCGCTCGGTGGTCTACAGCGAGCATGAGGGTTCCTATCTGGTCGGCATCATGGCGGCGATTGCGTCTGCCTCCAAGAAGGTCGGCTTTGTCGGTGGCATGGACATCCCGCTGATCCGCAAGTTCGGTTGCGGCTATGTCGGCGGCGCCAAGGCGGCCGGCGCCACGGAAGTGTTCCAGAACATGACCGGCGACACGCCGGCGGCCTGGAATGATCCGACCAAGGGCGGCGAGATTGCCAAGTCGCAGATGGAGCAGGGCGCCGACGTGATCTACGCGGCCGCCGGCGGCACCGGCATCGGCGTTCTGCAGGCGGCGGCCGACGCCGGCAAGCTCGGCATCGGCGTCGACTCCAACCAGAACGGCCTGCAGCCGGGCAAGGTGCTGACCTCGATGCTGAAACGGGTTGACGTTGCCGTTTTCAACGCCTTCAACGACGCCAAGAACGACTCCTTCTCCTACGGCTTCAACGTACTCGGCCTGAAGGAAGGCGGCGTCGACTACGCCATGGACGACAACAACAAGCCGCTGGTTTCGCAGGAAATGATCGACGCGGTCGAAAAGGCGAAGGCCGACATCATTTCCGGCGCGGTTTCCGTCCATGACTACATGTCGGACAACAACTGCCCTTACTGATCGGCAGCATTTTCGATACCGACCAAAAAGCCGCCGGCGGAAACGCCGGCGGCTTTCTGGTGTCAGCATGTTGCAGGAAACGGGTGGCCAACCGGGTGAAATCGGCCATAATCGCGCCCATGGAACCGCTGCGCTATACCTTTCACGACAGCCCGGTCGGGCCGTTGCTGCTTGCCGGCTCGCCATCAAGGCTGCATTTCATCTCCTTTCCCACAGGCCGCACCGCGCTGCGTCCGCGTGCCGA
This sequence comes from Rhizobiaceae bacterium, assembly GCA_041397625.1. GTDB lineage: Bacteria > Pseudomonadota > Alphaproteobacteria > Rhizobiales > Rhizobiaceae > JAWKWH01. The sequence goes on along the minus strand of JAWKWH010000001.1, from coordinate 409,171 downwards.
CTGGCTGCGTGACAACGAATTTTTTCCCGAGGTAGGACGGCAGCTCGATGCCTATTTCGCCGGCGAACTGACCGAATTCGACCTGCCGATCGGCTTTCACGGCAGCGCGTTCGAAAATGCCGTCTGGCGGGCGCTTTGCGACATTCCCTACGGCGTGACCGTGTCCTACGGCGACATCGCCCGCGCCATCGGCGAGGACGTCGCCGCCAGCCGCGCCGTCGGCATCGCCAATGGCCGCAATCCGCTACCCATCGTCGTACCCTGTCATCGGGTCATCGGCGCCGACGGCACGCTCACCGGCTTTGGCGGAGGCCTTGCAACCAAGCAGTTCCTGATCGACCTGGAAGCGCGCGTGCGGCCGATGCCGGGCCAGCAATTACGGCTGTTTGCCTGACATGGCGCGCGTCACCGGCATTGGCGGCTTCTTCTTCCGCTGTCGCGATCCCGAGGCGCTCGCCGAATGGTACCAGCATCATCTCGGCATCGATCCCGTCAGCACGGGCCCGTGGCTCCAGGACGCCGGACCGACCGTGTTCGCGCCCTTTGCCGCCGGCAGCGACTATTTCGCCGCCGACAGGGGCTGGATGCTCAACCTGAGGGTCGACGATCTCGACGGCCTCATCGCCCGGTTGGCCGAGGCCGACATCGAAGCCGAAACGCGGGCCGAATGGGACGGCGAATATGGTCGCTTCGCCCGGGTGCACGATCCGGAGGGCAATCCGATCGAGCTGTGGCAACCGCCGGCGGCCTGATACTCAATAATGCGGCGGACGATTGACCGGAACGTCCGGCGCGGCCTGCTCTTCCAGTTCCGCAAACCGCTTGGTCAGAACCTCCAGCTTGCGGCCGAGCGTCTCGATCTCGCTCCATTGCCGCGCGATCACGCCCGACATATCCTCAATCGTACGCTCCTGCTCCGCAACGAGCATTTCCAGATTGGCGATCCGGTCTTCCATGGTGATTCCCATGTTGCAGGCCGGGTAAAAATTGTCGAGAGTGTCGTTGAGGGATAAGGTCGGATTGGTGCGGATGCAGGCCGTGCCAATTTTAACCGAAAAATAAAAAAAGGTGCACCGGCACAATGGGAGAGACGGGCGGACAATCGGCGATCAGGTTGAAAGGCATCAACAAGAGCTTCGGCTCCGTCCACGCCAATCGCGATATCGACCTCGATGTCGAGCGCGGCACGATCCACGGCATTATCGGCGAGAACGGCGCCGGCAAATCGACGCTGATGTCGATCCTCTATGGTTTCTACCAGGCCGATTCCGGCGAGATCTTCGTCGGCGGCGCCCCCGCAACCATCCTGACCCCCAATCAGGCCATCGCCGCCGGCATCGGCATGGTGCACCAGCATTTCATGCTGGTCGACAATTTCACAGTGCTGGAAAACATCATCCTCGGCGCCGAGGGCGCCGCTCTCCTGTCGGGCGGAATCTCCAGGGCGCGGGCCGAGTTGGAGCGACTGGAGAAGGAATACGGGCTCGAGGTCGATCCCGATGCGCTGATCGAGGACCTGCCGGTCGGCCTGCAGCAGCGCGTCGAAATTCTCAAGGCGCTGTATCGCGGCGCCGACATCCTCATCCTCGACGAGCCGACCGGCGTGCTTACACCGGCGGAGGCCGACCACCTGTTCCGCATCCTCCGGCAGCTCAAGGACCAGGGCAAGACGGTCGTTCTGATCACCCACAAGCTGCGTGAGATCATGGCTGTGACCGACAATGTGTCGGTCATGCGCCAGGGCACGATGGTGGCCACGCGCAAAACCGCGGAGACCACTGTGGAGGAACTGGCCGAACTGATGGTTGGCCGACGCGTGCTGCTGCGGGTCGACAAGGGCGAGGCCAGTCCGGCCGACGTCAAGTTGTCCGTCGAGGGACTTACCGTCAGGGACAGCCGCGGCGTCACGATGGTCGACAATGTCTCTTTGGAGGTGCGCGCCGGCGAGATCGTCGGTATTGCCGGCGTCGCCGGCAATGGCCAGTCGCAGCTCATCGAGGCGATCAGCGGCATCCGCCGCGCCGAAAGCGGCCGCGTATTGCTCGACGGTCAGCCAATCCGCGTCACCGGCAGCGCCGACCCGGCCGAATTGCGCGAGCGCGGCCTCGCCCATGTGCCCGAGGACCGTCATCATATGGGTCTGGTGCTGCAGTTTGAGGAAAACGAGAACTCGATCCTCGGCTATCACGGCGCCGACCTCTACAATTCCGGCCTGTTCCAGAACATCGACGCCATTCGCGATGACGCTCGCGACAAGATCGAGAAATACGACATCCGTCCGCCCGACTGCCGGCTCAAGACCGCCAACTTCTCCGGCGGCAACCAGCAGAAGATCGTGCTGGCCCGCGAGATGGAGCAGGACCCAACCGTGCTGATCGTGGCGCAGCCGACGCGTGGCGTCGATGTCGGCGCCATCGAGTTCATCCATCGCCGCATCATCGAAATGCGCGATGCGGGCAAGGCGGTGCTGCTGGTTTCCGTCGAACTCGACGAGATCCGCAGCCTGTCCGACCGAATCCTGGTCATGTTCGCCGGCCGCGTCGTCGGCGAGCGCGGACCGGAAGCGACCGAAGGCGAACTCGGCCTGCTGATGGCCGGCGTGGAGGAGGAAGCAGCATAATGGCCACCCCTTACGCAAAGCTCCCCGCCTGGGCCGACTACGGCCTGATCCCACTGATCAACCTCGTCGTTGCCTTCTTCGTCGCCGGCCTGGTGGTGCTGCTGGTCGGCGAAAGCCCGATCAAGGCGGCGACCCTGCTGGTCCAGGGCGCCTTCGGTTCCGGCGAAGGCATCGGCTACACGCTGTTCTACGCCACCAACTTCATCTTCACCGGCCTTGCGGTCGCCGTCGCCTTCCATTGCGGCCTGTTCAACATCGGTGGCGAGGGCCAGGCCTATTTTGCGGGTCTCGGCGTCGCCGTTCCCTGCCTTCTGCTCGACGGCTTCCTTCCATGGTACCTGATCTTCCTGCTGGCGATAGCGGGCTCCGCCCTGCTCGGCGCCCTTTGGGCGCTGATCCCGGCCTATCTGCAGGCCAAGCGCGGCAGCCACATCGTCATCACCACCATCATGTTCAACTTCATTGCCGCCAGCGTCATGGTCTATCTGCTGGTCGGCATGCTCAAGCCCGCCGGCTCCATGGCGCCGCAGACCCGCACCTTTCTGGAAAACGCCCATCTGCCCAAACTCGACTGGCTGCTCGAATTGTTCGGCGCCTCGATCCGCTCGACTCCGCTCAACCTGTCCTTCATCCTGGCGCTGGTGATGAGCGGCGTCGTGTGGGCGCTGATCTGGCGCACCAAGCTCGGTTATGAAATCCGCACCATGGGCTTCTCGCCGACCGCGGCGCGCTATGCCGGCATCAATGAGGTTCGCATCATCATCATCACGATGATGATCTCCGGGGCGCTTGCCGGCATGATGGCCATCAACCCGGTAATGGGCGACCAGCACCGCCTTCAGCTCGACTTCGTCACGGGTGCCGGTTTCGTCGGTATCGCCGTGGCGCTGATGGGCCGCTCGCATCCCGCCGGCATCATCCCCGCCGCCATCCTGTTCGGCATGCTCTACCAGGGCGGTGCCGAGATCGCGTTCGAGATGCCGAACATCAGCCGCGACATGATCGTCATTATCCAGGGCCTGGTGATCCTGTTCGCCGGCGCGTTGGAAAACATGTTCCGGCCCGCGGTGCAGACCGCATTTGCCAGCCTCCGGCCGAAGTCGGTCGGACTGGAAGCCAAGAATGCGGAGGGCTGAGCCATGGATTTCCTCAGCCTCAATGTTGCGCTCGGCGTGTTCGATTCCATGCTGCGCGTATCCGCGCCGCTGCTGCTGGCCTGCCTTGCCGGCCTTTATTCGGAGCGCTCCGGCGTTTTCGACATCGGTCTGGAAGGCAAAATGCTCGCCGGCGCGTTTGCCGGCGCTTCGGCGGCCTATGTCTCCGGCTCGGCCTGGGTCGGCCTTCTGGCAGCGGTCGCCGCGTCGCTGTTCCTGGCGCTGGTCCACGGCTTCGCTTCGATCACCCACCGCGGCAACCAGATCGTCTCCGGCGTGGCCATCAACTTTATCGCCGCCGGTTCGGCGGTCATCCTCGGCCAGGCCTGGTTCCAGCAGGGCGGTCGCACACCTTCGCTGTCGGCGGCGGGCAGCCGGTTCACGGCCATCGACCTGCCGGGCGCGGCGGCACTCGCCGACGTGCCGGTCATCGGCCACATCTATTCCGGCCTGATTTCCGGTCATTCCATTCTGGTTTATGTCGCCTTCCTCATGGTGCCGATCACCTGGTGGGTACTGTTTCGCACCCGCTTCGGTCTCAGGCTGCGGGCGGTCGGCGAAAATCCGGCCGCCGTCGATACCGCCGGCATCTCGGTCACCTGGCTGCGCTACCGCGCCGTCATCTGCTGCGGCACGCTGTGCGGCTTTGCCGGCGCGTATCTTTCGGTCGCCCAGAATGCCGGTTTCGTCAAAGACATGACCGCCGGCCGCGGCTTCATCGCGCTCGCCGCGCTGATCTTCGCCAAATGGAAGCCGGTCAACGCCATGTTCGCCTGTCTGCTGTTCGGTTTCCTCGACGCCATTGCCATCGTCCTGCAGGGCAAGGCGCTACCGCTCATCGGCAAGGTGCCGGTGCAGGTTTTCCAGGCGCTGCCCTATGTACTGACCGTCATCCTGCTGGCGGGATTCATCGGCAAGGCAATCCCGCCGAAGGCGGGCGGCGTGCCCTACGTCAAGGAACGGTAGGCCCGTGTCGCATGATCTGTTCGAAGCCGCGCGCGCGGCCATGGCCAAATCCTATTCGCCCTATTCGGCGTTTCCCGTCGGTGCGGCCATCCGCACCGCCGACGGCCGCGTCTTTTCGGGCTGCAACATCGAGGTGATCGCCTATCCGGAAGGTTGGTGCGCCGAGACCACGGCGTTGTCGCATTTTGTCATGGGCGGCGGCGGCAAAATCGCCGAAATCGCAGTCGTCGCAGAGAAAAAGGCGAAGGTCACGCCCTGCGGCGGTTGCCGGCAGCGGCTGGCCGAGTTCGCCGGCCCCGAGGCGAAGTTGCATCTGTGCGACGAGACCGGCATCGTCGAGACGACTACGCTCGGCGCATTGTTTCCGCGCGGCTTCGAGGCGGAGGTGCTGAAATGAGCGCAACTGCCAGGTTGAACGAGGCGCTTGGCGATCTGTCGCCGAAGATCGCCATCGTGCTCGGCTCCGGGCTTGGCGGGCTCGCCGGGGCGGTCGAGGAGCCTGTTCGCATTCCCTATGGCGAACTGCCCGGCTTTCCCGAAGGCGGCGTTTCCGGTCACGCCGGCGAGGTGGTGACGGGCAAGCTGTCGGGCGTGCCGATCGTGGTGCTGTCGGGCCGGGTGCACTACTACGAGCACGGCGACGCCGGCGCCATGCGTCCGGTCATCGAAACGCTCGCCAGCATCGGCATCGAACGGCTGATCCTCACCAACTCGGCCGGTTCGCTCGACCCCGCGCTGGGGCCCGGCTCGGTCATGCTGGTCGAGGACCACATCAATTTTTCCGGCTCCAACCCGCTGTTCGGCGAGCCAAGCGACCGGCGTTTCGTCGGCCTGACCGAGGCCTATGACGCGGACATGCGGGCGGCTCTTGCAAAGGCGGCGGAGAAGGAAGGCATCGCGCTCGGCCGCGGCGTCTATATGTGGTTTTCCGGCCCATCCTTCGAAACCCCTGCGGAGATTCGCATGGCGCGCTTGTTCGGCGCCGACGCGGTCGGCATGTCGACCGTGCCGGAGGTGATCCTGGCCCGCTTCTGCGGACTGCGCGTCGTCGCCTGCTCGATCATCACCAACTACGCCGCCGGCATGACCGGCGCCGAACTGTCGCATCAGGAAACCAAGGACGTGGCGCCAGAGGGCGGCAGGAAGCTCGAGCGCATCCTCGCGCGCGCCATCGGAGACATGGCATGAACGCCAAGACCGATTCCACGACGCTCGCCGCGACGACCACCGGTTCGCACCTGGTCGCGGTCAGCCAGCACCGTCCCCGCAACGACGGCACCGCGCTGACGCCGGAATGGTTCGACCGCGTCTCGGTCAACCTGTCGGCCGCGGAGCGACGCGTCGCGACGCTGACGACACGGCGCACGGTGAAGAAGAAATGGCAGGCTGCCTGGCTGGTACGCGCCATCGAATGCATGGACCTGACGACGCTTGCCGGCGACGATACCGAGGAGCGCGTGCGCAGGCTCTGCGCCAAGGCGCGCCAGCCTCTGCGTCCCGATCTCGTCGAGGCGCTGGGGCTTTCCGACTACGGCCTGACCACCGGCGCGGTCTGCGTTTATCCCGCGATGGTGGCGACCGCGGTTGCCGCGCTCGACGGTTCCGGGATACCGGTCGCCTCGGTCGCGACCGGCTTTCCGGCCGGCCTGACGCCGCTGCCGCAACGGCTTGCCGAAATCGGCTACGCCGTCGACCAGGGTGCCGCCGAGATCGACATCGTCATCAGCCGGGCCCAGGTGCTGGGCGGCGACTGGGTCGCGCTCTACGATGAACTGCGCCGGATGCGCGAGGCCTGCGGCGAAGCCCACATGAAGGCGATCCTCGCCACAGGCGAACTGAAGACGCTGACCAATGTCTACAAGGCGTCGATGGTGGCGCTGATGGCCGGGTCCGACTTCGTCAAGACCTCGACCGGCATGGAGAGCGTCAACGCCACCTTACCGGTGAGCCTGGTGATGGTACGCGCCGTGCGCGACTATCTGGAGTTCAGCGGCTTTTACGCCGGCTTCAAGCCCGCCGGCGGCATCCGCACCGCCAAGGACGCCATGGCCTGGCTGTTCCTGATGAAGGAAGAGCTTGGCGACGACTGGCTTAAGCCCGACCTGTTCCGCTTCGGCGCCAGTTCGCTGCTCGGCGACATCGAGCGCCAGATCGAGCACTTCGTCACCGGGCGCTACTCCGCCGCCAACCGCCACGGCATCGCCTGAGGGATCTGACCTATGAACGAGATCAAGGATATCCTGAAAACGATGGAATACGGTCCGGCGCCGGAAGACGACGCGATCGTCGCCGACTGGCTGGCCAGCCACAAGCACCGCCTCGGCCATTTCATCGCCGGCGGGTTCACCAAGGCCGGCAAGGCGACCTTTGCCGTCCACAATCCCGCCAATGGCGACAAGCTCGCCGACGTGGCGAACGGTTCTAAGGCCGATGTCGACAAGGCCGTTGCCGCAGCGACAAGGGCCAAGACGAAATGGCAGGCGCTCTCAGGCACCGCGCGCGCGCGTCATCTCTACGCGATCGCCCGCCACCTGCAGAAACACGCCCGCTTCCTGGCGGTGCTGGAAACCGTCGACAACGGCAAGTCGATCCGCGAGACGCGCGACATCGACATTCCACTTGCCGCGCGCCACTTCTACTACCACGCCGGCTGGGCCGAACTGCGCGATAGCGAGTTTCCGGGCTACGGACCGGCCGGCGTCTGTGGCCAGATCATCCCCTGGAACTTCCCGCTCCTGATGCTCGCCTGGAAGATCGCACCGGCACTTGCCGCCGGCTGCACCGTGGTACTCAAGCCCGCCGAGCACACACCGCTGACGGCGATCGCCTTTGCGGAGATTTGCGCCGAGGCCGGACTGCCGGCCGGCGTCGTCAACATCGTCAATGGCGGCGGCGAGACCGGCGCGGCAATCGCCGCCCATTCCGGCGTCGACAAGCTCGCCTTCACCGGATCGACCGAGGTCGGCCGCATTCTCAGGCGACAGACCGCCGGTTCGGGCAAGAAATTGTCGCTGGAGCTCGGCGGCAAGTCGCCTTTCATCGTCTTCGACCATGCCGATATCGATGCGGCGGTCGAAGGCGTCGTCGACGCCATCTGGTTCAATCAGGGCGAGGTGTGCTGCGCCGGCTCGCGCGCGCTGGTGCAGGAAGGTATCGCCAATCGCTTCCTCGCCAAGCTCAAGGCGCGCATGGAAACGCTGCGCGTCGGCGACCCGCTCGACAAGGCGATCGACATGGGCGCCGTGGTGGCGCCGGTGCAGATCGCATCCATCACCGCCAAGGTCGAGGCCGGCAAGGCGGCGGGCGCCGAATGCTGGCAGCCGAGTTGGGCGGCGAACGTACCGGCCGGCGGCTGCTTCTTTCCGCCGACGCTGTTTACCGGGGTGGCGCCGGCCTCGCCGCTGGCGCAGGAAGAGGTGTTCGGACCGGTGCTTGCCGCCATGACCTTCCGCACGCCGGGCGAAGCGGTCGAGCTTGCCAACAACAGCCGCTACGGGCTCGCCGCCTCCATCTGGTCGCAGGACCTCGACGAGGCCTTCGACGCCGCGCGCAAGGTCAAGGCAGGCATCGTGTGGATCAACTCGACCAACCTGTTCGACGCGGCGGCCGGCTTCGGCGGCTACCGCGAAAGCGGCTACGGCCGCGAGGGCGGCCGCGAGGGCATGTACGAATATCTGATGCCGGCGTGGCAGAAGAAGGCGAAACCCCTACCCGCATCGAAGCCGATTTCTGCGCCGGTGCCGCTGCCCGACGGCGCCGGGGCCGGCCTCGACCGCACGGTCAAGATGTATGTCGGCGGCAAGCAGGCACGGCCCGATTCCGGCTATTCCTATCCGGTTCTCGATGCCAGGGGTCACACCATCACCGAGGCCGGACTGGGCAATCGCAAGGACATCCGCAACGCGGTCGAAGCGGCGCGCGGCGCGGGCGGCTGGACCGCCATGACCGGTCACGGCCGCGCCCAGGTGCTCTACTTCCTGGCCGAGAACCTCGAACTGCGCGCGGACGAATTCGCCGCCCGGCTGTCGCAGATGACCGGCGAAAAACCGGAGGCCGCCCACGCCGAAATCGATGCCTCGGTCGCCCGCATCATCCACTATGCCGCCTGGGCCGACAAATATGACGGCGCGGTGCGTGGCCCGCAGCCGCGCATGCTGTCGCTGGCGCTGGTCGAGCCCTATGAGGTGATCGGCATTTCCTGCCCCGACGAGGCGCCGCTGCTCGGCTTCGTATCGCTGGTGGCGCCGGCGATCGCGATGGGCAACCGCGTCGTCGTCACGCCGTCGCCGCGCCATCCGCTCGCTGCCTGCGACCTCTATCAGGTGCTCGACACGTCCGACGTTCCCGGCGGCACGGTCAACATCGTCACCGGCGACCGCGACACGCTGGCCGACACCATGGCCAAACACGACGACATCAATGCCATCTGGTATTTCGGGTCGGCCGAGGGCAGCGCCATGGTCGAGGGATATTCGGCCGGCAACCTCAAACCCGCATGGGTCAACAATGGCCGCGCGCGCGACTGGCATGATGCGGGCCAGGGCCAGGGCGAGGAGTTCCTGCGTCGCGCCACCCAGATCAAGACCGTCTGGACGCCGTTCGGCGTCTGATTGCCGGGACGGGCCGTCGCCATGACCTTGCTGCCGCAGGAAATCATTCGTCGCAAGCGCGAGGGCGAGGCGCTGCAGGCCGCCGAGATCGCCGCCTTCATCAGAGGTGTTACCGGCGGCAGCGTCACCGATGCCCAGATCGCGGCGCTCGCCATGGCGGTGTTCTTCAACGGCATGAGCCGCGACGAGGCCGTGGCGTTGACATTGGCCATGCGCGATTCCGGCGACGTGCTCCGATGGGACGACCTGCCCGGCCCCGTCGCCGACAAGCATTCCACTGGCGGCGTTGGCGACAATGTCTCGCTGATGCTGGCGCCGCTCCTCGCCGCCAGCGGCGTGTTCGTGCCGATGATCTCGGGCCGCGGCCTGGGCCATACCGGCGGCACGCTCGACAAGATGGAATCGATTCCCGGCTATCAGGTTCAGCCGGACAGCGCGCTGTTCCGCGCCACGGTGCGCAAGGCCGGTGCGGCGATCATCGGCCAGACCGGCGATCTCGCCCCGGCCGACAAGCGTATCTATGCGGTGCGCGACGTTACCGCGACAGTCGAGTCGATTCCGCTGATCACCGCCTCGATCCTGTCGAAGAAACTTGCGGCCGGCCTGCAGGCGCTGGTCCTCGATGTCAAGGCCGGCAACGGCGCGTTCATGGAAAAGCCGCGCGCCGCCGCCGCACTCGCCCGCACGCTGGTCGAGGTTGCCAACGGTGCCGGCATGACCACATCCGCGCTGATCACCGACATGAATGAACCGCTGGCGTCCGCCGCCGGCAATGCCGTCGAGGTCGCCAACGCGCTCGATTTCCTCACCGGTCGCCGCCGCGATCGCAGGCTGGAACTGGTGACCATGGCGCTGTCGGCCGAGCTCATCCATCTGTGCGGTGCCGCCGCGTCCAACCGCGAAGCCGCCGCCATGGCGCTTGACGCGCTGGAATCGGGCCGCGCGGCGGAGGCGTTCGGCCGCATGGTATCGGGGCTCGGCGGCCCCGCCGATTTCGTCGACAAATACGCCGACTATCTGCCACAGGCGCCGATACGGCGGGAGGTGCGTGCCGGCTCCGCCGGCTTCGTCGCCTCGATGGCGACACGCGATCTCGGCCTTGCCGTCGTCGCGCTTGGCGGCGGGCGCACGCGGCCGCAGGATCCGGTCGACCACGCCGTCGGCCTGACCGGCTTTCCGGTGATCGGCTCCGAGGTCGAACGCGGCGACACACTGGCCGTCATCCACGCGCGCAGCGAGGATGATGCCGATGCGGCGGAGGCACGCGTCAGGGCATCGATTGCCATCGATGCGGAAAAGCCGGGCACCAGGCGTCCGGTGATCCGTCGGATCGCCTGAACGCCGCTACTGCTCGAGAATGAGCGTCCGGTTTTCGACGTTGAAGCGGCTCAACCGCTTGAGGAAACTCATGCCGATCAGCGCATTGTCGAGCGCCCGGTCGTCGAGCACGACCACCTCGACATCGGTGACGTAGATGCGGCCGATCTGCAGGCTCTTGATCTTCGCCGCAGCCGCCTTGGTCGTGCCGTTGGCGGTGTTCACCTCATATTTGAAATCCGCCGGAAGCAGGTTCAGGCCGATGCGCCTGGCCGTCGAACGGTTGATTGCCACCAGCGTCGCGCCGGTGTCGACAAGCGACTCGACCCGACGGCCGTTGAGCTTGAAACTTCCGCTGAAATGACCGTCGCGATCCATCGTCATCTGCACACGGCGTCCGGCCAGAGGCGCCACCTCGCCCGGCCTCGGGCCTTCCGGTTTGGCGCGCTTCACCGGCACGACGATCTCGGTGACCTTTTCCCTGGGCCGCAGATCGTCGATCAGCTTGTCGACCGAATCCGGATTGGATTCGTAGAAGATCGGAATCGATGCCGAGATGCCCACGACCGCGCCGACGATGATAAGATTGCGCAACATTGACCCTGCCGCTATCTGCCTGACCGGATACGAGAAAGAGCCAGTCTGGCAAGGGCTGGTGACCGCGGCCTTAAGCCGAGGCGCGAATCTGGTTTAGGGTCAACCGAGGGTTAACGCGATCACTCGGATTCGACCGGATTTTCGCGGACAGACTACTTGGTGCCGTACATGCGATCGCCGGCGTCGCCCAGCCCGGGAACGATGTAGCCCTTGTCGTTGAGATGGCTGTCGATGGCCGCGGTGAATACCGGCACGTCTGGGTGTGCGGCGGTGAAACGCTCGATACCCTCCGGGGCGGCCAGAAGGCACAGGAAGCGGATATTCGACGCGCCGCGGCCTTTCAGCTTCTCGACAGCCGCGATGGCCGAGTTGGCGGTCGCCAGCATCGGATCGACGACGATCACCAGCCGGTTGGCGAGATCGGTCGGCGCCTTGAAATAGTACTCCACGGCTTCCAGCGTGTCGTGATCGCGATAGAGCCCGACATGGGCGACGCGGGCGGCCGGCACCAGGTCGAGCATACCCTCCAGAAGGCCGTTGCCGGCGCGCAGCACCGAGGCGAAGACCAGCTTCTTGCCCTCCAGTATCGGCGCTTCCATCTCCGCCAGCGGCGTTTCGATGGTCTTGGTCGTCAGCTCCAGGTCACGGGTGACCTCGTAGCACAACAGAAGCGAAATCTCGCGCAGCAGCCGGCGGAACCCGGCCGTCGAGGTCTCCTTGTCGCGCATGATCGACAGCTTGTGCTTTACCAGCGGATGGTCGACGACGGTCACGCCCTTCATGGCATTGTCTCCTGCAAATCCCTTCCGCCGGAGATTAACCGCCGGTTCCGTATGCCGATACCGCCACGGCCGGCGAATCACAAGTTTGTCGGGCCCGACGGAATCAGTATTTCGGGCGGTGATTTTCGAGCCGTGCGAGCAACTGTTCGCGCGTCGGCTTGTCGACGAAGGCCGCCTTGAGCGCCGTGCGCGTCAATCCCAGCAACGCCGCCTCGTCCATGCCGAAATGTTCGGCGGCGATCTCGTATTCGCGTTTGAGCGAGGTGTGGAAATAGGGCGGGTCGTCCGAGCTGATCGTCACCTTACAGCCCGCATCGACAAAGGCCGGTACCGGATGCGAGGCAAAGTCCGCAAACACGCCGAGCGCGATGTTGGAGCCCGGGCAGCATTCCAGCACGATGCCCTCATCGGCGATGCGCCGCACCAGGTCGGGGTTCTCGATGGCGCGCACGCCATGACCGATCCGCGCCGGCCGCAGGTGGTCGAGCGCATCGGCGACGCTCTGCCAGCCCGCCAGCTCGCCGGCATGCACGGTGATGCCGAGTCCCGCCTCGCGCGCGATCTCGAAAGCGCGGGCATAGTCCTCCGTCCCGCCGAAACGCTCCTCGCCGCCCATGCCGAAACCGGTCACCAGCGGGTGGCCGCAGCGTGCGGCAAACCGGGCAGCGCCCTCCACCGCCTCGACGCCGAAATGGCGCACGCCGGTGACGATCATGCGCGCCTCGATACCGGTCTTGGCCTGCGCCCGCTTCATGCCCTCGCCGATCGCATCGGTATAGGCCTGCGGCGACAGGCCGGATTTCACCGCATGGTCGGGAGAGGTGAACAGTTCCGAATAGATGGCGCCGGCGCGCGCGATCGAGGTGAGGTAATCCTCCGTCAGAAGCGCGAAATCCTCCTCGTCGCGAAACAGGGCGGAAGCAGCGTCGTAGGCGACCAGAAAGCTGGTGAAATCGTGCCAGACGAAGGCGCCGTCGACAATGACGGCCGACATGTCGGCGCCGTATTTCTCCGCCTGCGCGAGCACCAATGCGGGCGAGGCGGCGCCCTCCAGATGACAGTGCAGTTCAGCTTTCAAGACCATGTGTCCTCCACGCTCCGGCGCGACAAATCGCACGGTCATGACGATAGCGCGCCGGCAAGCGATCCGCTATGGTCCGGCGCGAAAACGGCGCGGCGATTGGCGGAGAACGGGTTTTTGTCGGTAAAGCGTACCACCGCGGCAGGCGGCATGGAGACCGCCTATGGATTCAGGCAGGTCAGCGAGGGCGAGAAGCAGCCCATGGTCGATCACGTGTTCGACCGCGTGGCGAGCCGCTATGACGTGATGAACGACCTGATGTCGGGCGGCATGCACCGGCTGTGGAAGGAAGCCATGGTGGCCTGGCTCAATCCGTCGCGGAGGCCGGGCTGGCAGTCGCTCGACATGGCCGGCGGCACCGGCGACATCGCCTTCCGCATCATCGAGGCGAGCGGTGGCAATGCCGGCGTCACCATCGCGGACATCAATCCGTCCATGCTTTCGGTCGGCCGCGACCGGGCGGAAAGGAACGGTCTTTCCGCCAACTGCACCTTTGTCGAGGCCAATGCCGAGGAACTGCCCTTTGCCGATGCCAGTTTCGATGCCTATACGATCTCGTTCGGCATTCGCAACGTGCCGCATATCGACCGCGCGCTGGCGGAAGCCTTTCGCGTTTTGAAGACCGGTGGACGTTTCCTCTGTCTGGAGTTCTCCGAGGTGGAGGCGCCGCTGCTCGATAGGCTCTACGAGGCCTGGTCGTTCAATGCCATTCCGGCGATCGGCCGCGCGGTTACCGGCGACGGCGAGCCTTATCGCTATCTGGTCGAATCGATCGCCCGCTTTCCCCGGCAGAACGAGTTCGCCGCCATGATCGGCGCAGCCGGTTTCGAGCGTGTCGCATGGCGCGACTATTCCGGCGGCATCGCCGCCTGCCATTCCGGCTGGAAGCTCTGACGGGCGGATGTCGGAACTGGGCGCATATTTCCGCTTGCTGCGCGCGGGCTGGATCATGGTCCGCGAGGGGGTGGTCGCCGCCGTTCCGGGCGACCAGCTCGACGGCCCGGCGCGGCTTGCCTGGCGGGCGGCCAGGCTGTTTACCAAGGGCGGCGCGCGCGGCCGCGACCGCGCCGGCCGGCTTGCGGCCGCCGTCGACCGGCTCGGACCGTCCTACGTCAAACTCGGCCAGTTCCTCGCCACCCGCCCCGACGTGGTCGGCCGCGACATCGCCGGAGACCTCGCCAGCCTGCAGGACCGTATGGCGACCTTCCCGATGGCCGAATCGCGCAAGACGATCGAGGCCTCGCTCGGCCGACCGGTCGACGAACTGTTCGCCAGCTTCGGCGAGCCGGTGGCCGCTGCCTCCATCGCCCAGGTGCATCCGGCCGAAATCGAAGAAAACGGCGACCGCCGCAAGGTCGCCGTCAAGGTTATCCGTCCGGGCGTGCGCCGCCGTTTCTTCAACGATCTGGAGAGCTATTTCCTCGCCTCGCGCCTGCAGGAACGCTTCATCCCCTCGACCAGGCGGCTGAAGCCAGTGCAGGTGACCGAGACGCTGGCGCGCACCACCAGGCTGGAGATGGATCTAAGACTCGAAGCCGCGGCACTGTCCGAACTGGCCGAGAATATCGCCGATGATCCGGGCTTCCGCGTGCCCGCGGTCGACTGGCAGCGCACCGGTCGCGACGTGCTGACGCTGGAATGGATCGATGGTGTCAAACTATCCGATATCGACGGGCTCGAACGCGCCGGCTACGATCTGAAACGCATTGCCCGCGATCTTGTGCAGAACTTCCTGCGCCAGACGCTGCGCGACGGCTTCTTTCACGCCGACATGCATCCCGGCAACCTGTTTGTCGACGCCGACGGCGCACTGGTGGCGGTCGATCTCGGCATCACCGGCCGCATCGGCCGCAAGGAGCAGCGCTTCCTTGCCGAGATCCTGCATGGTTTCATCACCCGCAACTATGCCCGTGTCGCCGAGGTGCATATAGAAGCCGGCTATGTGCCGTCCAAACATGGCAGCACCGCTTTCGCCCAGGCGATCCGCGCCATCGGCGAACCGATCCAGGGCCAGTCGGCCGCCACGATCTCCATGGCCAAGCTGCTGACGCTGTTGTTCGAGGTCACAGAACTGTTCGACATGGAAACCCGGCCGGAACTGCTGCTGCTGCAGAAGACCATGGTCGTGGTCGAGGGCGTGGCGCGTACGCTCGACCCGGATTTCAACATGTGGAAAACCGCCGAGCCGGTGGTGTCCGACTGGATTCTCGCCAATCTCGGACCACGGGCGGTACTGCATGATGCCGGCGAGGGGCTCAAGGCGATCGCCGCGCTCGCCCGCCAGGCGCCGGAGCTGCATGCCCGTGCCGAACGCCTGTCGCAGGAGATCGGCGCCATGGCCGAGAACGGCCTGCGCTTCGACAACGACACCGCCGACCGGATCGGCCGCGCCGAGGCGCGGCACACGCGCTCGGGTCGCGTGGCGTTGTGGATTATCGCCGCCGCGCTTCTCTGGATAGGCTGGCACCTCGCCTAAATCTGTTGATTGCATCGCACTCATTGCATACACTGCTGTGATTGCATGGGCATGGAGATGCGGTGATGGCTTCGCTGACGATCCGCCAGATCGACGAACGCATCAAGCAGAAGCTGCGCGAGCGGGCGGCGCGCAACGGCGTGTCGATGGAGCAGGAATTGCGCTCAGTGCTCCAGACGCTGGCCGACCGCGAGGGGGGCCTCGCCTCGGCGGTGCCGGCGGGCGAAGCCGTCGCTGCGCGGGCGAAGAAAGATGTCGCCCTCACCGTTGCCGGCCATGCCGGAGGCGTGTTTGCGGAAAGGCGCATCCTGCTCGTCATCGGCGGCGGGATCGCCGCTTATAAATGCCTCGACCTGATCCGCCGGCTGCGCGAACGCGGTGCGACGGTGCGAGTGGTGATGACAGAGGCCGCGCAGTCCTTCGTCACACCGATGAGTGTCGGCGCACTCACGGCCGACCGGGTGTTTTCCGACCTGTTCGATCGCGACAGCGAGCACGATATCGGCCATATCCGCCTGTCGCGCGAGGCCGACCTCGTCGTCGTCGCGCCGGCCACCGCCGACCTGATGGCGCGCATGGCCAACGGGCTTGCCTCCGACCTGGCGACGGCCGTGCTGCTGGCGACCGACAAGCCGGTTCTGATCGCACCCGCCATGAACCCGCTGATGTGGTCGCATCCCGCCACCAGGCGCAATCTGGAGACGCTCCGTCGCGACGGCATCCGCCTCGTCGGGCCGGCGCGCGGCGAAATGGCCGAGAGTGGCGAGGCTGGCGAAGGCCGCATGGCCGAACCGCTGGAGATCGTCGCCGCCATCGAGGCGATGCTGGACAATGCACCGAAACCGCTTGTCGGCCGCCGTATCGTCATGACCTCGGGGCCAACGCACGAACCGATCGATCCGGTGCGCTACATCGCTAACCGATCCTCCGGAAAGCAGGGTCATGCGATCGCCGCCGCACTGGCCCGGCTCGGCGCCGAGGTGGAGCTTGTCTCCGGCCCGGTCACCATTGCCGATCCGGTAGGCGTGAAGGTCACGAGGGTCGAAAGCGCGCGCCAGATGCGCGACGCGGTGGAAGCCGCATTGCCGGCCGACGCCGCCGTCATGGTCGCGGCTGTCGCCGACTGGCGTACCGACACCGAGGCGGACCGGAAGATCAAGAAGGCGCCGGGCCGCAAGACCCCGATCCTGCATCTGACGGAAAATCCCGACATCCTCGCCGGCGTCGGCCATCATGCAAAACGACCGGCGCTGGTCGTTGGCTTCGCCGCCGAGACCGACGACCTCGTTGCCAACGCCAAATCCAAGCTCGAGCGCAAGGGCGCCGACATCATCGTCGCCAACGACGTGTCGCAGACAAGCGGTATCGGCGAAACCGGCGTCATGGGCGGCGACCGCAACCGGGTGCGCATCGTTTCGCATTCCGGCGTCGACGACTGGCCGGAAATGACCAAGGCCGAAGTTGCCGAAAAGCTGGCGCTGATGATCGCCGAAAGGCTGAAGGCCGCCTGAGTTAGCCGGCAGCCTTTTCACGCTCGCGCGCCCGCGCCAGTGCCGGACGCGCCAGCATGCGGTCGAAATAGGCGTTGACCTTGTCGGAAGCGACATCGAACTTGCCGGCCCTTGCCCAGCTACCGCAATGGGCGAGCACGATATCGGCAGCGGAGAAATGGTCGCCGACGGCAAACTCCCGGTCGCCGAGCCGCCGCTCCATTGCCTTGATCTCGCGCGCGAACTCCCAGGCCGTCCACGGTCCGACCTCGGCGCGCAGCTCCTCGGCCAGGATCAGCCGGTGCTTCAGCTTGTTCCACAGCGGTGCTTCCAGCTCCGACTGGGCGAAATGCAGCCAGCTATCGATCTCGGCCCGCTCCCTCGCGTCGCGCGGGCCGAAGCCCTTGTCGGCGTGCTTTTCGGCCAGATAGGCACAGATCGCCGCCGAATCCGTCAGCACGAGATCGCCGTCGACCAAAGCCGGCACCTTGCCGGATGCGTTGTGGGAGCGGGCGATTTCCGATTGCGGCTTGGCGAACACGATGTCGTAGGGCTGCTCCAGCTCTTCGAGCATCCACAACACGCGGCTTATGCGCGATCCCGGCGAGCCGACGGCCTTGTACATGATCCCCTCCCTGGACAACGGGCATGAATGATTGGCAAAAAGCGCGCAGTCTGGCAATGGCGCTACGCGTTGCCTTGTTACGATCCGAACAGCTTGCCGAGTGCGTCGAGCAGCCGCAAACGGTCCTTCGGATCGACGGAGGGCGAACGGATATAGCGATTGAAGAAGGCGCGCGCCTCGGCCACCGAGGCGACACTGCCCCGCTTGAGGATCGCCAGCGTCGACAACAGCGCGTTACCGTCGCACTGATTGGGATCATAGGACCAGTAGGCCTGCCCTTCCGGCCCTTTTCTCGGATCCATGCCGCAGCGCTGCGCCGGCGAGGCGTCGCGCCAGAAAAGCGAGAATATGTCGGTCAGCGCCGAGGCGTTGTTGGCGAAATAGGAATGCGCCAGCATGTCCTCGCCGATCATGGTCATATCGACCGTGTCGAATGTCGGCTCCAGCAGGATATTGTCGCCACCCTGGCCGGCGCGCGGCGCGTCGCCGTGCAACCGCTTCGACACTTCCAGCGCCCAGTCCTTGTTGGAGGCGTAGAGCGTCAGCCGCTTGGCGGTCGGCCGTATCGTCTTGGCCATCTCGGCAAACAGGCCGGCATCGAGATCCGGCGCCGTGAACAGCACCTGGTCGAACGCCGGCGGCTTGCCCTGGTTGCGCAGGGCGAAGAGCTCGAGTGCGTCGGTCATGGCACGGTTGCCCATGGAATGGGCGATCAGGTGGATGCGCGTCGCGCCGGACTTGTTGACGATATCTTCCAGAAACCGCGACAGACGCCGCCCCGACAGATTGACCACCGCGGTGTCGGAAATATAGCTCAACACCGAATCGCGCGACGGCCATGAATAGAGGATCGGCAGGCCGCTGAAATTCATGTCGTAGGCCATCTGCGCAGTACGCCGCGCCGCGTCGTTGAAGCTGACATTGAAACCGTGCACGAAGACAAACGCCTCGGGCGCGTTCGCGCTTTCGACATGTTTGCGCATTGTCGCGAACACTTCGTCGGGCGAACCCGGATGTATCTCCTGCAACACGATGTGGCGTTCGGGATCGAGCCTGAAGTCGAGCGTCCAGATGTCCGGCTTCTCAAGTTGTCCCGGTTTGTGCACGGCCGGAATGCTCACAAGCGCCGTTCCCATCTCGAGTTGACCGCGCCCGCCGCCATAGAACTCCGATGGGTACTCGCTGCCGCTGCGCGCCCGGTCCGTGCCATAGTAGATGCGAATGGTGGTGAAGCCGCCATCCGGTCCGGCCGGCGTTGCGCGGGCACGTTCGCCGTCCTCCTCGAAGGTCGTGATCGCCTCGCGGGCATATTGCGCCGCCTCGGCATTGTCGCCCGCGGCGATGCGGCCGAGGCGCTCGAGCAGTTCGTCGGCCATGGACATCTGCCCGGCGGCAATCAGTACGGCAAGCGCCTCCTTGCAGGCTTCCGCCGCCTTCCGCGGGTCGCCGGCAGCCTCGTAGGCCGCCGCCGCATCGGACCATATTTCCACAAGGGCCGGATCGAGCGTCCCGACGCGCTCGCCGACCGCAAGCGCCAGTTCGACCCAGGTATCCGCCGCCTCGCCGTGGAGGCCCGCCGCCTCAAGCACCATGGCGGTGCGCCTGACGAGATCCTCGGCCACCAGCGGATCGTCGTTATCGGCCTGCGCCGACCGCAGCTCGGCCAGGGCGACGTCGAATTCGCGTTCGGCGACGGCGGCATCCACGCGCACGTCCAGCATCGGGTCGACAAAGGCCCGCGCCGGCAGCAGCAAGGCAAGGACAACCGTCAACGCGGCCATTCCGCGCAGCGCCAGTAATTTGCAGTCGATGGTCAATCGGCCCGCAGACATGCTTCCCTCGCCCGAACTTTCTCCCGAATGGTTCCGCCCAACTAAAGACAATCGCGAAGGCGGCGGCAAGCCTGTCTCCGCCCGTATTTTTCCTATGCGGGAATTGCAGCGGTAATGTGAACTTGGACAACCGGCGCCGATCCGCGTATTCGGGAGGGAACGGTCGCGAAACCACGGGAGGAGATTGCGGCATCATGAGCGGTACAATTCTGGCCATCGACCAGGGAACCACGTCGAGCCGGGCGATCGTCTTCGGCAGCGACATGCGCATCATTGCCGCCGGTCAGAAGGAGTTCGGCCAGATATATCCGCGCTCGGGCTGGGTCGAGCACGATGCCGAGGAGATCTGGCAAACCGTGCTCTGGTCGTGCCGTTCGGCCGTCCGCAAGGCCAGGCAACGCTTCGAGACGATTACCGCCATCGGCATCACCAACCAGCGCGAGACCGTGGTTGTGTGGGACAAGGCGACAGGCGAGCCGATCCACAACGCCATCGTCTGGCAGGACAGGCGTACCGCGCCGCTTTGCGCAAGGCTCAAGAAAGAGGGCCTGGAAAGGGTCTTCACCCGCAAGACCGGCCTGCTGCTCGATCCCTATTTTTCCGGAACCAAGATTGCCTGGCTACTCGACAAGGTGCGTGGCGCGCGGCGGCGCGCCGAGCGCGGCGAACTGCTTTTCGGCACCATCGATACGTTCCTGGTCTGGCGGCTGACCGGTGGCCGGGTTCACGCCACCGACGCCACCAATGCGTCGCGCACGCTGCTCTACAACATTCACGACAATCGCTGGGACGAGGACCTTCTCAAGATCCTCGGCGTCCCCGCCGCCATGCTGCCCGCGGTCAAGGACTGTGCCGCCGATTTCGGCGCCACCGACAAGAAACTGTTCGGAGTGCCGATCCCGATTCTCGGTATTGCCGGCGACCAGCAGGCGGCGACGATCGGCCAGGCCTGCTTCAAGCCCGGCATGATGAAATCAACCTACGGCACCGGTTGTTTCGCGCTGCTCAACACCGGCCAGGACATTGTGCCGTCGAAGAACCGGCTCCTGACCACCATCGCCTACCGGCTCGGCGGCCGTACCACCTATGCGCTGGAAGGCTCGATCTTCATCGCCGGCGCGGCGGTGCAGTGGCTGCGCGACGGGCTTGGCCTGATCAAGGATGCCGGTCAGAGCGGCAAGCTGGCGGCGAACGCCGATCCCGGTCAGAACGTCTATCTCGTACCGGCGTTTACCGGCCTCGGCGCACCATGGTGGGATGCCGACGCGCGCGGCGCGATCTTCGGCCTGACGCGCAATTCAGGTCCCGCCGAAATCGCCCGCGCCACGCTTGATAGCGTTGCCTTTCAGACCGACGACCTGCTCGACGCGATGAAGCGCGACTGGCGCGGCAAGGGCGCGAAGACCGTATTGCGCGTCGACGGCGGCATGGTCGCATCCGACTGGACCATGCAGCGCCTGGCCGACATTCTCGACGCGCCGGTCGACCGCCCGACCATCCTGGAGACGACGGCGCTGGGCGCGGCCTGGCTCGCCGGATCGAAAGCCGGCGTTTGGCCCAACCGGACCGGCTTTGCCAAGAGCTGGGCGCTGGAGCGGCGCTTCGCGCCTTCCATGGATCCAAAGGAACGCAAGGCGCTCGTCACCGGGTGGAAAGACGCGGTGCGCCGCACGCGGACAACCGGCTGACGGCCTATTTCGCCGGCGAGAATTGACCTGTTCCCGCCGATGCAACATACTCGGTAGTATGGTTTCGGGAGGATTGTTTGAATGGCGTTCGCGCGTGTCAACGGCGTTGTATTGCACTACGAGGACAGGGGCGGCGCAGACCGGCCCGTGATCGTCTTTTCCAATTCGCTCGGCACCGATTTTCGCATCTGGGACGAGGTCGTCGCCCGCCTTGGCCACGCCTTTCGCGTCATCCGCTACGACAAGCGCGGCCACGGCCTGTCCGAGGCGCCGCCGCAGCCCTATGCGATGACCGATCATGTCGGAGATCTTGCCGCGCTGCTCGACCATCTCGATGTCCGGCGGGCGGCAATCGTCGGCCTGTCGGTCGGCGGCATGATCGCGCAGGGCATCGCCGCACTGAGGCCGGATCTCGTTTCGGCACTGGTGTTGTGCGATACGTCCCACAGGATCGGTACGGAAGAATTGTGGAATGCGCGCATCGAGGCGGTGAACGGTGACGGTATCGCCTCGATCGCCGATGCGATCATGGAGCGTTGGTTCACGCCGGAATACCGTTCGCCCGACAATCCCGACTATGTCGGCTACCTGGCCATGCTGACGCGCACCACCGTCGACGGCTACGCCGGGACGAGCGCGGCGATCCGCGACGCCGACCTGACGGAATCGTCGCGCGCGCTGTCGCTGCCGGTCCTGTGCATCGTCGGCGACCAGGACGGCGCGACCACGCCTGACGTGGTGCGCTCCACCGCCGCATTGATCGACGGCGCCGGCTTCGAGATTGTCGAGAACGCCGGCCATCTGCCCTGTATCGAACAGCCCGCCAGAACAGCGGAATTGATTTCCGGCTTCCTGCGCGTTACCGCGTAGGCAGGGCGGTCGAGCATCCAGCACAGGCCGCCAAAGCCGCCATGGAGGAAGAATGTCTGACTACGTTACCGTGACCCGGCAGGGCGATGTCGCCGTCGTCACTATCGATAATCCGCCTGTCAACGCGCTGAGCTTTCACATGCGCAAGCCGCTCGATGCGGCGCTGCAGCAACTGCGCGACGACGACGGCGCGGCGGCAGTGGTGTTGACCTGCGCAGGGCGGACCTTCGTCGCCGGCGCCGACATCACGGAATTCGGCGGCCCGCGCCAGAACCCGACCCTGCTCGACCTCATCGCGACGCTTGAGACCTTCGACAAGCCGGTCGTCGCCGCCATCCACGGCACGGCGCTGGGCGGCGGCCTGGAACTGGCACTGGGCTGCCAGTACCGGATTGCCGACCCGAAATCGGTGCTCGGCCTACCGGAAGTGAAGCTCGGGCTCCTTCCGGGCGCCGGCGGCACGCAGCGCCTGCCGAGGCTCGTCGGCCCCGACAAGGCGCTGGAGATGATCGTCTCGGGCCGCTTCATGCCGGCACGGGAAGCGCTCGCCGATGGATTGGTCGATGCCATCGCGGCCGACGATCTCGTTGGCGAGGCGGTAGCCTTCGCTCGCGGGAAGGCGGCCGAGGGCGGTCCGCACCGCAAGGTGCGCGATCGCGACGATAAGCTTGCGGTAACCCGCGCCAATCTCGCCGCCTTCGACGAGAAGGTCGCGGCGGTGGCGAAGAAGGCGCGCGGCCTCGACGCGCCGGTCAAATGTGCCGAGTCGGTCAGGAACGCCGTCACCATGCCGTTCGACGAGGGCTGCGCGGCCGAACTGGCAATCTTCCTCGAATTGCTGGTCAGCGAACAATCGAAGGCGCAGCGCCATCTGTTCTTCGCCCAGCGCGAGGCGGCCAAGGTCGAAGGTGTTACTCGCGACGACAAGCCGCGCGCCATCGCGCGAGCCGGCATCATCGGCGCCGGCACCATGGGCGGCGGCATCGCCATGTCCTTCGTCAACGGCGGCATTCCGGTCACGCTTCTCGAAATGAGCGACGAGGCGCTGAAGCGCGGCCTTACCACCATCGACAAGAACTACGCGATCTCGGTATCGCGCGGCTCGATTTCCGAAGACGTGAAGAAGAAACGCCTAGAGATGTTCACGCCGACCACCAGCTATGACGATCTCGCCGATTGCGACATCATCATCGAAGCGGTGTTCGAGGAGATGGACATCAAGAAGCAGGTGTTCGGCAAGCTCGACACCATCGCCAAGCCAGGCGCGGTGCTGGCCTCCAACACCTCCTATCTCGACGTCAACGAGATTGCCGCATCCACAAGCCGGCCGGGCGACGTGCTCGGCATGCACTTCTTCTCTCCGGCCAATGTGATGAAGCTTCTGGAAATCGTGCGCGGCGACAAGACCGCTCCCGACGTTATCGCCACGGCGCTTACTGTCGCCAAGCGGATCGGCAAGGTGCCGGTGGTCGCCGGCGTCTGTCACGGCTTCATCGGCAACCGCATGCTCGGCGCGCGCTCGTCCGAGGCCGAAAGCTTGCTTCTGGAAGGCGCGACGCCTGCGGAGGTCGACAAGGCGTTCACCGATTTCGGCTGGCCGATGGGGCCGTTCCAGATGGCCGATCTCGCAGGCCTCGACGTCGGCTGGCGCAACCGCAAGTCGCTCGGTAAGACGGCGGCAATCGCCGATCCTCTGTGCGAGGAAGGCCGTTACGGCCAGAAGACCGGCAAGGGCTACTACCTCTACGAGGACGGCTCGCGCGTTCCGGTCTCCGATCCTGAAGTCGAGAAGCTGATTGCCGACAAGGCCGCCGAACGCGGCGTCAACCGGCGCGACATCAGCGACGAGGAGATCCTCGAACGCTCGCTCTATCCGATGGTCAACGAGGGCGCCAAGATCCTTCAGGAGGGTATCGCCGCGCGCGCCTCCGACATCGATATCGTCTGGACCAACGGCTACGGCTTCCCGATCGGCAAGGGCGGCCCGATGTTCTGGGCCGATGGCGTCGGCCTTGGCAGAATCGTCGAGCGGCTCGAATACTGGCACGGCAGGACCGGCAATGACGTGTTCGAACCGGCCGCATTGCTGAAGGATCTCGCCGGCAAGGGCGCCGGTTTCGCCGATCTGCAGGCCGGCAAGGCCTGACCGGATGGCGCCGGCCGCGCCCTGGGAGAGCGCCTATCCGCCCGGCCTGGCGGCCGATGCGGAGATCGCCACCTTTCCGGTGCACGACCTGCCGGACCGGGCGGCTGCCCGGTGGCCTGACCGTCCGGCCTTCGATTTCCGCGGCCGCAAGATCGGCTATGCCGCATTTGCCGCCGCAGCAAATGCCGCGGCCGCGCGTCTCGCCGATCTCGGCGTGGGGCCGGGCGACCGGGTCGCGCTGCTGCTGCCCAACACGCCGTGGCATCCGGTCGCCTTTTTCGGCGCCCTCAAGGCCGGCGCGACCGTCGTGCATCTGAGTCCGCTCGATGCACCGCGCATCCAAACCCACAAGCTTGTCGACAGCGGCGCCAAACTGCTGGTGACGACCAATTTCGGCAAGCTTGCAACCCTTGCAGCCGCCGTGGCGCGCCAGTGCGGTATCGAAGGGCTGGTGGTCGGCGACGACGCGCATTGGGGCGAAGGCCCGGAGACAGGCGCCATTCCGAAAGGCGGCGACGTCGCCGTGTGGCGCGAGCCGGGCGAGGCCGCCATCGACGGTTCGCAAATCGGCGAGGACATGCTCGCCGTGCTGCAATATACCGGCGGCACCACCGGTCTGCCCAAGGCGGCGATGCTCACGCATGCCAACCTGTCGGCGGCGCTTTCGTCCTACGAGCTTTGGTATCGGGGCTGGGACCTTGCCGACGAGCAGCCCGATCGCATCCTGCTCTATCTGCCGCTGTTCCACATCTACGGCCTTGTCACCGTGATGCTGCGCTCGCTCAACGCCGGCAGCGAGATCCTGCTGCGCTCGCGTTTCGACCCGCATGAGGCGCTCGACGACATCGAGGCCGGCGCCACCGTGTTTCCCGGCGTGCCGACCATGTGGATCGCGATCTCTTCTGTGCCCGGCTTCGAGAAGCGCGACCTTTCTTCGCTGAGGCTGGCGGCTTCCGGCGGCGCGCCGCTGCCGGTGGAGGTGGCGTCGCGCTTTCAACGCCGCACCGGCATCGAACTGGTCGGCGGCTGGGGCATGAGCGAGACGTCGCCCGCCGGCACCGGCCTGCCGCGCAGCCGGTCCGACAAGGCCGGCTCCATCGGCGTTCCGCTGCCCGGCGTGTTCCTGCGCGTCGTATCGCTGACCGATCCGGCGCGCGAAATGCCGGTCGGCGAGACCGGCGAACTGGCGGTGCGCGGCAAGAACGTCACCGCCGGCTATCTCAACCGGCCGGACGAGAACGCTCATTGCTTCGTCGACGGCTGGTTTCTGACCGGCGACATCGGCTATATGGACGAGGACGGCTTTTTTTTCATTGTCGACCGCCGCAAGGACATGATCATCTCCGGCGGGTTCAACGTCTACCCGCAGATGATCGAACAGGCGATCTACGAGCACGAGGATGTCGAGGAGGTGCTGGTGATCGGCGTTGCCGACACCTATCGCGGCGAAGCCGCCAAGGCCTTCGTCAAGCTGCGCGACGGCGCCGCACCGCTGACGCTGGAAACGTTGCGCGCATTCCTCAAAAATCGTATCGGCCCGCATGAGATGCCGGCAGCGCTGGAAGTCCGCGACGCGCTGCCGCGCACACCGGTGGGCAAACTGTCCAAGCTGGAACTGAAACAGGAAGAGGCCGCCCGCAGCGACGCGGCCAAGGCATCGTGACACTTTCATCCCGAGGAGAAGCCCATGCGTGAAGCCGTCATCGTCTCAACCGCCCGCACGCCGATCGGCAAGGCCTATCGCGGCGCGCTCAACAATACCGACGGTTCGGCGCTCGCCGGCCATGCCATCGGTCACGCGCTGAAACGCTCCGGCCTCGACGGCGCCGAGATCGAGGACGTGGTCATGGGCTGCGCCATGCAGGAGGGCACGACGGGACTGAACGTCGCCCGCCGCGGCCTGTTGCGCGCCGGCCTGCCGGTGACAACCGCTGGCACCACCATCGACCGACAGTGCTCGTCGGGCCTGCAGTCGATGGCCGTGCTTGCCAATGCCATCCGCAACGACGGCGTCACCGCCGGTATCGCCGGCGGCGTCGAATCGATCAGCCTGGTGCAGAACGACAAGCGCAACACCTTCCGCCTGCTCGACGAGGAACTGGTGAAGAAGGTTCCGGGCGTCTACATGCCGATGATCGACACGGCGGAGGTGGTCGCCAAGCGCTACGGCATCTCGCGCGAGGCGCAGGACGCCTACGGGCTCGAATCGCAGCGCCGGGTTGCGGCAGCGCGCGAGGCCGGCCGCTTCGACGACGAGATCGCGCCGATCGAGACCGAGATGGCCGTCATCGACAGGGAGACCAAGGAGGTCAGCCACAAGCAGGTGACGCTCGCCCATGACGAGGGTCCGCGCCCCGACACCACCGCCGAGGGCCTTGCCGGGCTGAAGCCCGTGCGCGACGGCGGCGTGATCACCGCCGGCAATGCCAGCCAGCTTTCCGACGGCGCCGCGGCTTCGGTGATGATGGAGGCGAAGGAGGCCGAAAAGCGCGGGCTTCAACCGCTCGGCATCTTCCGTGGCTTCAACGTCGCCGGCTGCGAACCCGACGAGATGGGCATCGGCCCGGTCTTCGCCGTACCGCGCCTGCTTGAACGCCACGGTCTCAAGGTCGACGATATCGGGCTCTGGGAGTTGAACGAGGCCTTTGCGGTGCAGGTGATCTACTGCCGCGACAAGCTCGGCATCGATCCCGACAAGCTCAATGTCGATGGCGGCGCCATCGCCGTCGGCCATCCCTACGGCATGAGCGGGGCGCGGCTTGCCGGCCACGCGCTCATCGAGGGCAGGCGCCGCGGCGTACGCTATGCCGTCGTCACCATGTGCATCGGCGGCGGCATGGGTGCCGCCGGCCTGCTCGAGATCAACTGACGGGAGGATCGTCTCATGGACCTTCGTTTCACGCCTGAGGAAATCGAGTTTCGCGATGAGGTTCGCAGTTTCATCGCCGAAAACCTGCCGGCCGACATCCACGAGCGCGCGATCGCTGGCGAATTCGTCAGCAAGGAGCACATGATCACCTGGACGCGCATCCTCAATGCCAAGGGCTGGGGCGCGCCGCACTGGCCGGTCGAGTATGGCGGTACCGGCTGGGGGCCGATGAAGCAGTATATCTATCTTGAGGAACTGCAGAAGTTTCCCGCCCCCTCGCCGCTGCCCTTCGGCACCAACATGGTCGGGCCGGTGATCTATACATTCGGCAACGAGGCGCAGAAGGCGCACTACCTGCCGCGCATCCTCAATCTCGACGACTGGTGGTGCCAGGGCTTCTCCGAGCCGGGCTCTGGCTCCGATCTTGCCTCGCTCAAGACCAAGGCGGTGCGCGACGGCGACCACTATGTCGTCAACGGCCAGAAGACCTGGACGACGCTGGCGCAGTATGCCGACTGGATCTTCTGCCTGGTACGCACGTCGAGCGACGGTAAGAAGCAGGAAGGCATCTCCTTTCTGCTGATCGACATGACGTCTCCCGGCATCGAGGTACGCCCGATCGTCACCATCGACGGCGGCCGCGAGGTCAACGAAGTGTTCTTCACCGATGTGCGCGTGCCGGCAGAAAACCTCGTCGGCGAGGAAAACCGCGGCTGGGACTACGCCAAGTTCCTGCTCGGCAACGAGCGCACCAACATCGCCCGCATCGGCTATTCCAAGCAGCGCATCGCCCGCATCCGCGAACTGGCCGCCAAGGAGATGTCGTCCGGCCGGCCGTTGATCGAGGATCGCAAGTTCCGCGAGAAGCTCGCTTCCGTGGAAATCGAACTCAAGGCGCTGGAGATGACGCAGTTGCGCGTGGTCGCCGCCGATGCCAAGCGCGGCAGCACCGGCAGGCCCGATCCGGCCTCCTCGATCCTCAAGATCAAGGGCTCGGAGATCCAGCAGGCGACCACCGCGCTGCTGATGGACGTGATGGGTCCCTACGCCATGCCGCTGCAGCACCTGGCCGAGGAGGGCTCCAACGAACCGCCAATCGGCCCGGACTATGCCGGCCATGCCGCGCCCGGCTATTTCAACTATCGCAAGGTTTCGATCTATGGCGGCACCAACGAGATCCAGAAGAACATCATCGCCAAGGCCGTGCTTGGGTTGTAGGCCCCTCATCCGGCCCTTCGGGCCACCTTCTCCCCAAGGGGGAGAAGACGAAAAAACCAGCTACCTGGCGTCCTCTCCCCACTGGGGAGAGGTGCCGAGCGAAGCGAGGCGGTGAGGGGTCAAAACCCGCACCCCGAGATTGGAACGGAACAAGACAAATGGACTTTGACCTGACCGAAGAGCAGTCGATGCTCAGGGACGCGCTTCAGCGTCTGCTGCGTGACAATTACGATTTCGAGGCCCGCAACAAGGTGCTCAAGAGCGACGAGGGCTGGAGCGCCGGCGTTTGGGGCAAGCTCGCCGAGATGGGGCTGATGGCGCTGCCCTTCGCCGAAGACGATGGCGGACTTGGCGGCGGACCGGTCGACACGATGATCGTGATGGAGGAACTGGGCCGCGCGCTGTCGCTGGAACCGTTCTTCGGCACGGTCGTGCTCGGCGGCGCCGCGCTCAGGCTCGGCGGCAGCGACGAGCAGCGCGCCGCCCTGGTGCCGCAAGTGGCCGACGGTTCTCTCAAGCTATCGCTCGCCCATACCGAGCGCAACGCCCGCTATGATCTGAACCACGTCGAGACCACGGCGACGAAGGACGGTGATGGCTATGTGCTGAACGGCGCCAAGAGCGTCGTGCTCGACGGCGACAGCGCCAACAAGGTCTTCGTCACCGCGCGCACCGGAGGCGATACGCGTGACCGGTCGGGCATCGGCCTGTTCCTCGTTGACGCCGCAGCCGAAGGCGTTTCGCGTCGCGGCTACGCGCTGCAGGACGGCCGCCGCGCCGCCGAGATAACGCTCGACAATGTCCGTGCGGAGGATGTCTACGGCGATCCGGAAGATGCGTTGCCGCTGGTCGAGCACATCGCCGACCAGGCCATCGCCGCGCTCGCCGCCGAGGCGGTCGGCGTCATGGCCGTCATGCACGAGCAGACGGTCGAATACCTGAAGGTCAGGAAACAGTTCGGCGTGCCCATCGGCGCCTTCCAGGTGCTGCAGCACAAGGCGGTCGACATGTTCGTGGCGCTCGAACAGGCCCGCTCGATCACCATGTATGCCACCATGATGGCCGACAGCGACGATGCCGCCGAGCGTGGCCGCGCCATGGCCGCCGCCAAGGTGGAGATCGGTCGTGGCGGCCGGCTTGCCGGCGAGAACGCCATCCAGCTCCATGGCGGCATCGGCATGACGATGGAAACCGCCATCGGCCACTATTTCAAGCGCATGACGATGATCGACAAGAGCTTCGGCGACGCCGATCACCACATGGAGCGGCTGGCGGCGATGGGCGGCCTATTCGGCTAGCGCACCGGTTGCGGCCGGTATCGTCTCGCGCGGTGCCGGCCTGTCGGCGCCATCGACCGAACAGAACATGTCGTAGAGCGTTTCCAGGATCATCGCCACTTCGCGCGAGGCGAGGCGGTAGTAGATCGTGCGCCCGTCGCGTCGCGTTTCCACCAGCTTCAGCGCCCTGAGCCTGGCGAGCTGCTGAGACAGCGCAGACTGGGTCATGCCGACGGCTTCCGCAAGCGGACCGACGGCCATTTCCTTCTTGAGCAGATGACACAGCACCATCAGCCGGTTGGCATTGGCGAGGACCGCGAGCAGGTCTGCTGCCTCGCTCGCCGAAGCGTTGATCTGTTCGAGGTCGAATTCGATTGCATTTTTCGTTTGCATATATGAATATCTATACATATATAGATGCAAATGCAAGACCCAACACGAACCTCAGAGAAGAAAATTCAGGACGGAAGCATGACCGAATTCACCCCCTTGATGTCGCTGGCCGGCGGCGTTCTCATCGGCCTTGCGGCGACGCTGTTGATGGCGCTGCACGGACGCATCGCCGGCATGACCGGTATTCTATCGGGCGTTATCCCGCCGGTCACCGGCGACTGGCCTTGGCGTGCGGCCTTTCTCGCCGGCGCTGCGATCGGTCCGCTGCTTTATGTGCTGGTCGGCAACGAGGTTGCCTTCGCGGTACCGGTTTCGCCTGCCATGCTGATCGTCGGCGGTCTCGTCGTCGGCATCGGCGTCACCTACGGCGCCGGCTGCACCAGCGGCCACGGCGTCTGCGGTATCGCCCGCTTCTCGCCGCGCTCGATCGCCGCCACCGTCGTGTTCATGGCGGCCGCGGCCGTGACCGTGTTCGTCGTACGCCACGTGATCGGAGGCTGAACCGATGCAGAAGATCATATCCGCCTTCGCCATCGGCATCGTTTTCGGCGTCGGCATCGCCATTTCGGGCATGGCCAATCCGGCCAAGGTGCTCAACTTCTTCGACATCGCCGGCACGTGGGATCCCAGCCTCATCTTCGTCATGGGCGGCGCGCTGATAACGGCGGCCATCGGCTACCGCATCGTGTTTGGCGCGCGGCCCAAGCCGGTGTTCGAGGACTATTACGCCGTGCCGACCTCGAAGGTCATCGACTGGCAGCTCGTCGGCGGCTCGGCCCTGTTCGGCATCGGCTGGGGCATTGCCGGTTTCTGCCCCGGTGGCGCGGTTCCGGCGCTCGGCCTCGGCTATGGCGAAACGCCGCTGTTCCTGGCCGCCATGATCGCCGGCATCGTTGCCGCACGCTTTCTCAAGACAAGAACGGCGCTGCTTGCCCGCGCCTGACCGCCCACCCGTAATCCAAAGAGGAGACCAGTCATGTCTGAATCGCTTCCCTTCACACCGGATCTTTCGGTAAGGCCGGAAGTGCATGGTTACTTCGACGAAGCCACCAACACGATTTCCTACATCGTCAAGGATCCCAATTCCGATTCCGTCGCCGTCGTCGACAGCGTCATGGACATCGATTATGCCGCCGGCCGCATCACCTACGACCACGCCGACGAACTGATCCGCGTGATCAGGGAAAACGGCTGGAAGGTCGAGTGGATCATCGAGACCCACGTCCATGCCGATCATCTGTCGGCCGCGCCCTATATCCAGCAGAAGCTCGGCGGCAAGCTCGGCATCGGCGAGAACATCACCGTCGTGCAGGACACGTTCGGCAAGGTGTTCAACGAGGGCACCGAGTTCCAGCGCGACGGTTCGCAGTTCGACCGCCTGTTCAAGGACGGCGACAGCTACCGGATCGGCACCATGACCGCCTATGCCATGCACACGCCCGGCCATACGCCGGCCTGCATGACCCATGTCGTCGGTGACGCGGCCTTTGTCGGCGACACGCTGTTCATGCCCGACGGCGGTTCGGCCCGCGCCGATTTCCCCGGCGGTGACGCGCGCGAGCTCTACCGCTCGATCAAGCGCGTCCTGTCGCTGCCGAGGGAGACGCGGCTGTTCATGTGCCACGACTACGGACCCGAGGGTCGCGAGATCCAGTGGGAGACCACGGTTGCCGCCGAATGCGAAAACAACATCCATGTCCGTGACGGCATCACCGAGGACGAGTTCGTCGCCATGCGCGAGGCTCGCGATGCGACGCTGGCCATGCCGAAACTGATCATCCCCTCGTTGCAGGTGAATATGCGGGCGGGTAATCTGCCGCACGATGAGGATGGTCACCCGCAGCTCAAGGTTCCGATCAACGGGCTTTGAGCGCGGCAGCGATATGGCGCCGCTTGCGCGGCGCCACGTCCCGGTTGGAGGATGAACAGAATGGAAATACGCCGTATCGACGATGGTTTCGCAGTGGCCGGACAGATCGGGCCGCAGCATGTCGAGGCGATCGCCCAGGCGGGTTTCAAGAGCCTTGTATGCAATCGGCCCGACACAGAGGAAGGCGCCGTCGCCCATGGCGAGATCGAGGACATGGCCAAGGCCGCCGGGCTCGAATGGCGTTTCATCCCCGTCGTCTCCGGCGCGATGACGCAGCAGGACGTGGTCGACATGGGCAAGGCGCTCGATGAACTGCCACAGCCGGTTCTGGCCTATTGCCGCTCCGGCGCCCGTTGCGCCAACCTCTACCTCCTCGTCCAGCAGATGAGGGGCCAGGCCTAGACCGTACCGCCGACCTCTACACGACTTCGTGCGCTGCCCCGACGTTGCGTTGTCGGTGCAATGGGCGTAAAAACATAGAAAAATTAGAATGTATAAATATGAGAAACCGGGAAGGAAGCAACAGATGGACCTGAACAAGATCAATTCCGAGATCACCGTCTCCGGCCAGATCACCGCCGACGATGTCGCCGAGATCGCCATGGGCGGCTTCCGCGCCATCATCTGCAACCGGCCCGACGGCGAAGGCGCCGACCAGCCTGTGTTCAAGGAGATCGAGAAGGCGGCCACCAAGCGCGGGCTCGAGACTGCCTACATGCCCATCGTCGCCGGCAAGGTCGGCGACGACGATGTCGCTAGGTTCGGCGAGGCATTCGCGGCAATGCCCAAACCGGTCTTCGCCTATTGCCGCACCGGCACCCGCTCTGCGACGCTGTGGTCGCTCGACCAGGGTAAACGCGGCGCCGACCTCGCGGGTATCCTGGCCGCCACCAAGTCCGCCGGCTACGACATGCACGGCGTCGTGCGCCGCATCGCCAATGGCGGCAAGACGCCGACCGACGTCGCCGATGCCAGCCACGACATCGTCATCGTCGGCGGTGGCGCAGCCGGCGTTTCTGTCGCCGCCAGCCTGCTGGCGCGCAAGAGCAATCTCGACATCGCCATCATCGATCCCGCCGACGTGCACTACTACCAGCCCGGCTGGACCCTCGTCGGCGCCGGCGTGTTCGACGCCTCCGTCACCGCGCGTACCATGGCGAGCCTCATTCCGCCGCCGGTCCACTGGATCAAGGCCGCCGTTGCCGCCTTCGAACCGGCCGCCAACGCGGTTATCCTCGATGGTTGCCGGGTGGTCAAATACAACCGCCTGATCGTCGCGCCGGGCCTCAAGCTCGACTGGAACGCCGTCGACGGCCTCGTCGAAACACTGGGCCGCAACGGCGTCACCTCCAACTACCGCTACGATCTCGCGCCCTATACCTGGGAACTGGTTCAAAACCTGCGCTCCGGCCGGGCGCTGTTCACCCAGCCGCCGATGCCGATCAAATGCGCCGGCGCGCCGCAAAAAGCGCTCTATCTTTCGGCCGACCATTGGTACCGCAACGGCAGCCTGAAGGATATCGACATCGAGTTCTACAATGCCGGCGGCGTTCTGTTCGGCGTCAAGGAATACGTGCCGGCTCTCGAACAGTACATCAACAAATACGGCGCCAGGCTGAACTTCATGCACAACCTGACGCGCATCGACGGCCGGGCCAAAAAGGCCTGGTTCGTCAAGAGCGATGCCGACGGCAGCAGCGAGGAAGTCGAGACGGGCTTCGACATGATCCACGTCACGCCGCCGCAGGTCGCGCCCGACTTCATCCGCGTCAGCCCGCTGGCCGACGCCGCCGGCTGGGTCGATGTCGACCAGGACACGCTGCGTCACAAGTCGTTCGACAACATCTGGTCTCTGGGCGACGTCATGAACGCGCCCAACGCCAAGACCGCCGCTGCCGCGCGCAAGCAGGCGCCGGTGGTCGCCAACAACGTGCTCAACGACATGGGTGTCACCGGCGCCGTCGGCCACTACGACGGCTACGGCTCCTGCCCGCTCACCGTCGAGCGCGGCAAGATCGTGCTCGCCGAGTTCGGCTATGGCGGCAAGCTCCTGCCCAGCTTCCCGACCTGGCTGATCAACGGCCAGAAACCGTCGCGCATGGCCTGGCTGCTGAAGGAAAAGGTCCTGCCGCCGATCTACTGGAAGGCGATGCTCAAGGGTCGCGAATGGCTGGCGCAGCCGGAAATGGCCGACGGGAAGTGAAACGACGAACCTCGCTGCTTCGGCACGAACAAGGGAGCCGGCGACACCCGCCGCCGGTATGAACCGCGATGAACAGGAACACCTCGCTGCTGCACCGCCACCTGCCGGTGCTCGAATGGGGCCGCGCCTATAGCCGCGAGAACGCCACCGCCGATCTGGTGGCGGCCGTCATCGTCACCATCATGCTGATCCCGCAGTCGCTCGCCTATGCGCTGCTCGCCGGCCTGCCGCCGGAGATGGGGCTTTACGCTTCGATCCTGCCGCTGGTCGCCTATGCTTTGTTCGGCACCAGCCGGGCGCTCGCCGTCGGCCCGGTCGCCGTCGTCTCGCTGATGACCGCCGCCGCGATCGGCCGCATCGCCGATCCCGGCTCGCCGGAATTCATCGCCGCGGCGATCACGCTCGCCTTCCTGTCGGGCCTGTTTCTCGTGGCGCTCGGCCTGCTGCGCCTCGGTTTCCTCGCCAATTTCCTCTCCCATCCGGTGATTTCCGGGTTCATCACCGCGTCCGGCCTGTTGATCGCACTCAGCCAGGCCAAGCACATTCTCGGCATCAAGGCCCACGGCATTACGCTGCCGGAAGTCGGCGCCTCGCTCTATGAAAATCTCGGCGACACCAACATGGCGACGCTTGCGATCGGCGTCGCCGTTCTCTTCTTCCTGTTCTGGGTGCGCTCGGGCCTGCAGAAGCTGCTTCAGGCCATGGGCCTGCCCCAGGGCGCGGCCAAGCTCTTGGCGCGCAGCGGCCCGGTAGCTGCTGTGGCGGCGACGATCGCGATCGCCTGGTGGCTCGATCTCGGCCAGCAGGGCGTGCAACTGGTCGGCGACGTGCCGGGCGGTCTCCCGCCACTGTCGACCCCGTCCTTTTCGCCCGAACTCTGGCTCGAGCTTGCCGGCGCTGCGGTGCTGATCTCGATCATTGGCTTCGTCGAATCCGTCTCCGTCGCCCAGACCCTTGCCGCCAAGAAGCGCCAGCGCATCGATCCCGACCAGGAACTGGTGGCGCTCGGCGCCTCCAACATCGCCTCGTCCGTTTCCGGCGGCTATCCCGTCACCGGCGGCTTCGCCCGCTCGGTGGTGAATTTCGATGCCGGCGCCGAGACACCGGCCGCCGGCGCGTTTACCGCTATCGGCATCCTGTTCGCCACGCTGACGCTGACGCCGCTGCTGGCCTTCCTGCCGCAGGCGACACTTGCCGCAACCATCATCGTCGCGGTGCTGTCGCTGGTCGATTTCTCGATCCTGCGAAAGACCTGGGTCTACTCGAAGGCCGATTTCGCCGCCGTCGCCACCACGATCGTCGTCACGCTATTGTTCGGCGTCGAAGCCGGCGTTTCGGCGGGCGTCGGCCTGTCGATCCTGATCTATCTCTACCGCACCTCGCGCCCGCATATGGCGGTCATCGGCCGGGTACCGGGCACCGAGCACTACCGCAACGTGCTGCGCCACGAGGTGCAGACCGATCACCGCATCCTGTCGCTGCGCGTCGACGAGAGCCTTTACTTCGCCAATGCGCGCTTTCTTGAAGACAGGCTCTACGACATGGTTGCCGGCAGGCCTGAGATCAGGCATGTGGTGCTCGCCTGCCCGGCCGTCAACGCCATCGACATGAGCGCGCTGGAATCGCTGGAGGCGATCAACGAGCGCCTGTCCGGTATCGGCGTCAAGCTGCACCTCTCCGAGATCAAGGGCCCTGTGATGGACCGGCTGAAGCGGTCCGACCTGCTCGACCACCTGTCGGGCGGTATCTTCCTCAGCCAGCACGCCGCTGTCGAGACGTTGCGCGAACAGCAGGATGGAACGGCGGACGACGCCGTCGAGACCGGTGGCCGGGAAAGCGACGCCGGCCGGCCGGAAACTCAGCCCGGGCCGAAGGCGAAGATCGCGATGCCCATCGCCAGGTAGGAAGCGAGAATGACAATCAACAGCCGGTTCATCTTCCAGCGCAGCGCCTGCGTTTCGGCGTCGCGCGCGATACCGGCGAAGTTGAACGCCACCGCGATCATGTTGGCGCGGCGTGGCAGCCGACCCTCGAACTTCTCCGGATAGGATCTTTTCTCAGCGGCGTAGCAATAGCGGATCGCCGGGATGAACAGCGCCAGCACCGCAATTCCCCAGACGCCGCCGACGATCGCCAGCCACGACATTGTCAGGCCGGTCCGCCGCGTTCCACCGTCTGTTCGATGGCGCCGAAGACAGAGCGGCCGGCGCTGTCCTTGACCTCGACGCGCACCGTGTCGCCGAAATCCATGAAGGCGGTCGCCGGCTTGCCGTCATTGATCGTCTCGATCATGCGGATTTCGGCGATGCACGAATAGCCCTTGCCGCCCTCGGCCACCGGCCGGCCGGGCGAGCCGTCGGGGTCGCGGTTGGAAACCGTGCCCGAGCCGATGACGGCGCCGGCGCCGAGCGCCCGTGTCTTTGCCGCATGCGCCACGAGCCGGCCGAAATCGAACGTCATGTCGACGCCGGCCTCGGCCCGGCCGAAGGGCTGGCCGTTATAGTCGACCAGCATCGGCAGCGACAGTTTCGCCCCGTCCCAGGCGTCGCCGAGTTCGTCCGGCGTCACCGCCACCGGCGAGAACGCCGTCGGCCCCTTCGACTGGCAGAAGCCGAAGCCCTTGGCCAGTTCCGCCGGAATGAGGCCGCGAAACGAGATGTCGTTGAGGATCATCACCAGCTTGATGTGGCCGCGCGCCGCTTCCGGCGTCACGCCCATCGGCACGTCGTCGGTGATCACCGCCACTTCCGCTTCCATGTCGATGCCCCAGTCGGTCGACAGCGCCGGGATCGGGTCGCGTGCGCCCAGCATGGCGTCGGACGCGCCGATATACATCAGCGGATCGGTCCAGAAACTCTCCGGCAGTTCGGCGCCGCGCGCTTTGCGCACCAGTTCGACATGGTTCACATAGGCCGATCCATCGGCCCACAGATGCGCCCGCGGGATCGGCGCCATCGCGTCATGCTCGTGAAAGCGCTCTTTCGGCACCGAGCCGTGTTCCAGGCTTTCGGCCAGGTCGGCGAGCGCCGGTGCGGCCTTTGACCAGTCGTCCAGTGCGTGCTGCAGCGTCGGTGCGACCGATGCCGCGTCGGTAAATTCGGTCAGGTCGCGCGAGACGACGACCAGCCGGCCGTCGCGGCTGCCGTCTTTCAGCGTGGCAAGTTTCATGAGGCTTTCCGTCCTTCCCTCCCGGATCGGTGAAACCCGTCCGGCTCTGCTTGTCGGATTTGTGCCTGATTGGCGGGGGTTTTTGCAACCATCAACGGTTTTTCGCGCGTCTGGCGGTCGCCTTCCACCAGCATTAGCAAACCGCAGTGGGTTTGGCGGGATATCGCAACCGCCAATCTCCCCCCTTCAGGGGGAGATCCGGTTTCGCAATCCTTCTGCGCGGCGGAGAGGAATCCCGATACAGCGCCCACCCTACCAGTCCATCACCACCTTGCCGGCGGTGCCGCCGCGCATGGCCTCGAAACCGGCCTCGTAATCGTCGATGCCGATGCGGTGGGTGATCAGGCCGGAGACGTCGAGCGGCCCCTGCACCAGCGCGATCATCTTGTACCAGGTCTCGAACATCTCGCGGCCGTAAATGCCCTTCAGGTGCAGCATCTTGAAGATCACCTGGTTCCAGTCGATTTCGAAACCGGTCGGCGGAATGCCGAGAATGGCGATGCGGCCGCCATTGTTCATCGAGGCAATCATGTCGCGCAACGCCGGTGCGGCGCCCGACATCTCCAGCCCGACATCGAAACCCTCGGTCATGCCGATGCGGCCCATCACCTGATCAAGCGTCTCCTTGGTCGGGTCGATGCAATGGTGGATGCCGAGATTACGCGCAAGCTCCAGCCGGCCGGGATTGACGTCGGTGATCACCACCTTGCGGGCGCCGACGCTTTTGGCCACCAGCGCGCCCATGATACCGATCGGCCCGGCGCCGGTGACAAGCACGTCCTCGCCGACGAGGTCGAACGACAGCGCCGTGTGTACCGCGTTGCCGAGCGGATCGAAGATCGCGGCGATCTCGTCGGGCACGTCGTCGGGGATCGGCACCACATTGTGCTGCGGGATCGCCAGGAACTCGGCGAATGCGCCCGGCCGGTTGACGCCGACGCCGAGCGTGTTGCGGCACAGATGCCCGCGGCCGGCGCGGCAGTTGCGGCAATGGCCGCAGACGACATGGCCTTCGCCCGAAACCCGCTGGCCTGGCCGGTAATCGGTCACAGCCGACCCGACCTCGGCGATCTCGCCGACGAATTCATGGCCGGTCACCAGGCCGACCGGCACCGTCTTCGCCGCCCATTCGTCCCAGTTGTAGATATGCACGTCGGTGCCGCAGATCGCCGTCTTGCCGATCCTGATTAGTACGTCGGTGGGACCAGGTTCGGGCACCGGCACCCGCTCCATCCAGATGCCGGGCTCGGCCTTCGATTTCACCAGCGCCTTCATCATGTTGGTCATTGCGACGACCCTTTCAGGAAATTACGCCGAGTTCGCGGCCGGCCGTGGCGAAGGCCTCGATCGCCGCGTCGATGTCGTCGGGCGAATGCGCCGCCGACATCTGGGTTCTGATGCGCGCCTGGCCCTTGGGCACGACGGGAAAGGAGAAGCCGGTGACGTAGACGCCGAGCTCCAGCATGCGCGCCGCCATGTCTCCGGCCAGCTTGGCGTCGCCCAGCATGACCGGGATGATCGGGTGTTCGCCGGGCACCAGCGTGAAGCCGAGCTTGTCCATGCCGACGCGAAACCTGGCCGCATTGGCGTAGAGCCGTTCGCGCAGGGCATCGCCATACTCGACCAGGTCGAAGACCTTAAGCGACGCCGCGGCGATCACCGGCGCCAGCGTGTTGGAGAACAGATAGGGCCGCGAGCGCTGCCGCAGCCATTCGACGATCCTTGCCGAGGCCGAGGTGTAGCCGCCGGAGGCGCCGCCGAGCGCCTTGCCGAGCGTGCCGGTGATGATGTCGACCCGGCCCTCGACACCACAATGTTCCGGCGTGCCGCGGCCCCTTCGACCCACGAAGCCGACGGCGTGGCTATCGTCGACCATCACCATCGCGTCATGCTTGTCGGCGAGGTCGCAGATGCCCTGCAGGTTGGCGATGATCCCGTCCATGGAGAACACGCCGTCGGTGGCGATCAGGCGGAAGCGGCAGTCTGACGCCTCCTCCAGCCGCGCCTCGAGATCGGCCATGTCGTTGTTGGCGTAGCGCAGGCGCCGCGCCTTGCAGAGCCTGACCCCGTCGATGATCGAGGCGTGGTTGAGCGCGTCCGAGATGATCGCATCCTCGTCGCCGAGCAGCGTCTCGAACAGGCCGGTATTGGCGTCGAAGCACGACGAATAGAGGATCGTGTCCTGCATGCCGAGAAAGGCCGATATCCGCGCCTCCAGGTGCTTGTGCTCCTCCTGCGTGCCGCAGATGAAGCGCACCGAGGCCATGCCGTAGCCGTAGCGGTCGAGCGCCTTCTTCGCCTCGGCGCGCACCAGTTCGTTGTCGGCGAGACCGAGATAGTTGTTGGCGCAGAAGTTCAGCACCTCGGCACCGCCGGCCTCGATATGCGCCGACTGGGTCGAGGTGATCACCCGCTCCGCCTTGTAGAGACCCTGCGCCTTCAGCGCGTCGATCTCGCCGCCCAGATGGTCGTCGAGCGAAGATGCCATTGTCGTCCTTTCCGCTCCGCCCCTGTGTCCGGCGCGGCGCTCAGGCCGGCCGACGGGCCGGCTCGCCCAGGATCGCGGAGGCCAGATATTCGGCCCAGTACTGGTAACCATCGGCGCCGGCGTGAAACCCGTCGCTGGCAAAGCCTTCGGGCTCGACGTCCGGCAAGCGCGGAACGGCGACAGCGCCGCGCTCGGCGCACAGCCGGTTGCCAAGCCGGTTGAACGCCCGCGCCCTGATTTCCAGCAGGGCTGACAGCGGATGCGGCAGCGCCGGCACGCGGCGCATGTCGAGCGCCTCGGTCCAATAGATCTGCGCTTGTGGAAACCGCGCCCTCAACGCATAGAGCAGCCCGCCGAACTCACGCTTGAAGCGTGACAGGGTGTGGACGTTCTTGATGTCGTTGGTGCCGATCGACAGCGCGACGTGGGTCCACTGCTCTCGCGCCAGATTGGGCACGACGAAATCGCGGATCTGGCCGCTTGTCGCCGAGTTGAAACCGGCCGTGCGCCACACGACAGGGCGGCCTGACTTGTGGTTGAGGCTGCGGGCGAGATGGGTCGCCAGATTGTGGTCGGTGGAGCGTACGCCGACGCCGGCGGCGGACGAATCGCCGAGCACCAGCAATTGCAGCGGTTCGCCCTCGCCGCCGAGCCGGCCGGTAAGCGAGCCGTCGGGCGGTAGCAGCCGTTCGGTCCTGAGCCGGACGCCGATGCCCTGCCAGATGTAGATCGGCAGCGCCAGCCAGGTCAGAAGCAGTTTCAGTCGGTCCATGGCGACGGATTTTGCAGGAGTTCGGCGGAAAAGAAAATCGGCCGAAATGTCCTCCGGCCGATCTTCTTCATACGGGATCGTCTCGCCTCGCGTCAGGCGGCCTTCTCCAGTTCGGCCTGCCACTGGCCCAGCGCCGCCAGTCCGTTCATGCGGGCGCGGTGGGCAAAGGCGCGCTGGCCGGCGGCGACGTTCTCCGCCTTGCCGCCCCAGGCGTCCAGCGCCGCGGCCTGCAGTGCCCGGCCGTAGGAGAAGGTGAGCTTCCAAGGCATGTCGTAGGCGGCGTTCATGGCCGACAGGTGCGCCGTCGCCTCCTCGCCCGACTGGCCGCCCGACAGGAACGCGATGCCCGGAACCGCGGCCGGAACGGTGCGCTTCAGCACGCGCACGGTCTTCTCTGCCACCTCGTCGATGCCGGCGACGCGGGCGCCCTTGCCGTCGATGACCATATTGGGCTTGAGCACCATGCCCTCGAGCGCGACGCGGGCGTCGTAAAGCTCGTCGAACACGGTCTTGAGCGTCCATTCGGTCACGTCGGCGCAGCGGTCGATCGAATGATCGCCCGGCTTTCCGTCCATCTGCACTTCCGGTTCGACGATCGGCACGATGCCGGCCTCCTGGCAGAGTGCCGCGTAACGGGCGAGCGCGTGGGCGTTGGCCCTGAGGCCGCCCCAGCTCGGCAGGTCGCTCGAGATCGAGATCACGGCGCGCCATTTGGCGAAGCGGGCGCCCAGTCCGTAATATTCGTTCAGCCGGTCGCGAAGGCCGTCGAGGCCGTCGGTCACCGTCTCGCCCGGATGGCCAGCCAGCGGCTTGGCGCCCATGTCGACCTTGATTCCGGGCACAGCGCCGGCGGCCTTGATCAGTTCGGCCAGCGGCGTGCCGTCGGCGG
Organism: Rhizobiaceae bacterium; assembly: GCA_041397625.1. Lineage (GTDB taxonomy): Bacteria > Pseudomonadota > Alphaproteobacteria > Rhizobiales > Rhizobiaceae > JAWKWH01. The sequence continues at coordinate 367,770 of JAWKWH010000001.1, read as the reverse complement.
CTTTCTGGCGTAGCGTCTCGTCGAACAGGATGACGCCGGAAATGTGGTTCTTCATGGCGTCCTCGGCGCGGAACAGCATCTCGCGATAGTCGCGCCGGTTGTCTTCCGTCGATTCCAGATCGATGCTGTCGAACCGCTTCTTGATCGTCGCCGAACTCTCGTCGGCGGCGAGAATGCCCTTGCCTTCAACCACCATCGCCGCGGCGATATCCTCGATGCGCTCGCTCATGTCGTGCCTCCGATGAAAAATATTGCGCCGCGAATACCAGAAGTGCCGGCAAAACGGAATGGCGCGGCGGGGCACTCAATCGATTGAATCAGATGCCTTGAACACTTTCTTCGGCCATCCTTAACATGGGTGAACGAGGTTCGCTCAATGCGCATGAACCAGCTCACCGGCCAGGCCTTCCATGGCGATCCGTTTCCGGTTTTCGCCGAGCTGCGCCGCCGGGGGCCGCTGGTGCGGATGAAGATCCCGATCATCGGCTGGGCGTGGCCGACGACCACCCATTCGGCGGCGGAACCGGATACGCTTCCGTGGCGCCGCCGCTTCGACATGAGCGCCCTGACGCGACTACCGGTCGCGACCGGCTGACGGGCGCTGGTGTTGACAGAAGCGGTCCTGCCGGTCCACTCCGACGTCACCATATCCAAGGGCCCGGAGATCCTGCCTTGAGCGGTTATTATTCCTCGCCATTTCCGCGCCGCAAGTCGATCGCCGTGGCCGTCGGCGGCGTGGCCGTCGGCGGCGACAATCCGATCGTCGTGCAATCGATGACCAATACCGACACGGCCGATATCGACGCCACCGTGGCGCAGGTCGCGGCCCTCAACCGGGCCGGCTCGGAACTGGTGCGCATCACGGTCGACCGCGACGAGAGCGCCGCCGCCGTGCCGAAAATCCGCGAACGGCTCGACCGGCTCGGCATCGACGTGCCGCTGATCGGCGACTTCCACTATATCGGCCACAAGCTTCTGGCCGACCATCCGGGCTGCGCCGAGGCGCTGGCAAAATACCGCATCAATCCCGGCAATGTCGGATTCAGGGAAAAGCGCGACCGGCAGTTCGCCGCCATCGTCGAAATGGCCATGCGACACGACAAGCCGGTGCGCATCGGCGTCAACTGGGGTTCGCTCGACCAGGAACTGCTGACCCGGCTGATGGACGAGAATCACGAAGCGGGCGCGCTGCTGAGCGCTCGGCAGGTCACGCATGAGGCGATCGTGCAATCGGCGCTGCTGTCGGCGGCGCTTGCCGAGGAGATCGGCCTTGCGCGCGACCGCATCATCCTGTCGGCCAAGGTCAGCCAGGTGCAGGACCTCGTCGCCGTCTACACGATGCTTGCCGAGCGTTCCGACCACGCGCTGCATCTCGGCCTCACGGAAGCGGGCATGGGCTCGAAGGGCATTGTCGCCTCGTCGGCGGCGATGGGCATCCTGCTGCAGCAGGGCATCGGCGACACGGTGCGTATCTCGCTGACGCCGGAGCCGGGCGGCGACCGCACGCGCGAGGTGCAGGTGGCGCAGGAACTTTTGCAAACGATGGGATTCCGGCAGTTCGTGCCGGTGGTGGCGGCGTGCCCGGGCTGCGGACGCACCACTTCGACCGTGTTCCAGGAACTGGCCGAGAAGATCCAGGCCGATATCCGCGACAACATGCCGGAATGGCGGGAGAAGTATCCCGGCGTCGAGGCGCTGTCGGTCGCCGTCATGGGCTGTATCGTCAACGGCCCCGGCGAATCCAAGCACGCCGACATAGGCATCTCGCTGCCCGGAACCGGCGAGAGCCCGGCGGCGCCGGTCTTCATCGACGGCAGGAAGGCTGCGACGCTGCGCGGCGAACGTATCGCCGAGGAGTTTCAGCAGATGGTGGCCGACTATATAGACAACCGCTTCGGCGGCGGATCATCGCGATTGTAACGCGATGTGACAGGTCGACCCTCGAGCCCCGGCTTGCGGCGTGTTAGTCTTCCGTTCAGCTTGCGTTCAGAAAGGGATCGTTAAGCATGTTCCTTTCGCGACGCGAACACGAAGCCGCCCGGTCAACATACCTTCCGGGCCACGGGGAGATCGGACAATGAGACCAATCCGCACCACCATTCTGGCAGCCGTAACGGCCGCGATCGCCATCGCCCCTCTGGCATCGGCCGAGGCGGGCAAGCGCCATCGCCGGCACGACCGCGACATCGCCGCGGCGATCGCACTCGGCCTGTTCACCGCCGGCGCTCTGAGCCAGGCGCATCGCCATCATCGCTACCATCGCCACGGACGGCAGTGTTACGGCCTGCCATTGCCGCAATACGAGGCCTGCATGGCGGGCTATTACTACGGACCGCAAGTCGTTTATCCGCCGTATTACGGCCATCGCCGCTACTATCGCAACGGTGTTCCCGACAGGGTGATCAACGGCCGCTGAGGCCCGAGCCTCACGACATCCGCGAGGCGGTGAAGCGCGCTGCGGCCGCCAGCATGGCGGCGCGCGGGCCGAAGGGTTCGAGCACGCCGACGGCCTGATCGACAAGACCGTCAAGCTGGCGGCGAGCCCAGGCCGGCCCGTGCATCGCCACCAGGGTCGCCTTGCCGGCGGCGGCATCCTTGCCGGCCGCCTTGCCGAGATCCTCGGAATTTCCGGTCGCGTCGAGCAGATCGTCCGCCAGCTGGAAGGCAAGCCCTACCGCCGAGCCGAATTCGGCCAGCCTGCCACGGCTTTCGGTCGGCGCGCCGGCGGCCATCGCGCCGGCCTCGCAGGCATAGCGGATCAATGCGCCGGTTTTCATCGCCTGCAAGCGAATGACCCCTTCCTCGTCCGGTCGTTCGGACGCGGCTTGCAGATCCAGCATCTGGCCGCCGGCCATGCCGCCCGCGCCGGCGGCGCGCGCCAGGAGGGACACCAGCGCGGTCTTGCGGTCGTCCGGCAATTCGGTCTCGGATGCGGCGATGATGTCGAAGGCGAGCGTCAGCAGTGAATCGCCGGCCAGAATGGCCGTCGCCTCGTCGAAGGCGCGGTGCACGGTCGGCCGGCCGCGCCGCATGTCGTCATCGTCCATCGCCGGCAGATCGTCGTGAATCAGCGAATAGCAGTGCACGCATTCAAGTGCGGCGGCCACGCGCCACACCGCCGTGTCGTCGCTGCCGCAAAGCGCTGCGGCCTCCACCAGCAGGAACGGCCGTAACCGTTTGCCGCCGCCCAACGCGCCGTGACGCATGGCCGCGAGCAACCGGTCGGGCCTGGCGATCTCACCCGGCAACGGCTTTGCCGTCAACAGGTCGGCCAGCAGCGTATCGGTGCGTTCGGCGGCGGTGGCAAGCAGGGACGTGAATTCGGAATATGCGATCATCGCCGGTTCGATGGCGGCAATTTCGATCGCGGTCAAGCCGAAGCGGCGGCCGACGGCGCGGTTGCATGCGCGACGCGGTACGATTATTGCCTTGACGACGCCAGACGGGACCGGCAACCGGCCGGTCCGGCACCCGGGCTTGGGCGACCACTATGGAGCGGGTTTTTGGCAAAAGCGCGCAAAGCGGCCGCCGGGTCGCGCAGCACGACAAAGGCAGGCGGAAAATCCCGCCCGTCTCCGCGCGCGCGCAAATGGCTGATGCGTTTTGTTTTCCTTGTCGCCGCGCTGGCCTTCCTCCCGGTACTGCTTACCGTTCTCTACGCCCTGCCTTTCGTCCACCCGGTGTCGACGCTGATGCTCAAGGACACCGTAATGATGAACGACTACGAGCGGCGCTGGGTCGAGCTTGAGGATATTGCGCCGGTGCTGGTCCATTCGGTGACCATGTCGGAAGACGGTCAGTTCTGCTCGCATCACGGTATCGATCTCGGCGCGCTCAACGAGGTGATCGGGGACGCGCTCGATGGTGAACCGGTGCGCGGCGCTTCCACCATACCCATGCAGACGGTCAAGAACCTCTATCTGTGGCAGGACCGTTCCTATCTGCGCAAGGCGCTGGAGGCGCCGATGGCGTTGATGCTCGATCTCATCCTTTCCAAGAAGCGGATCATGGAAATCTATCTCAACATTGTCGAATGGGGTCCGGGCGTCTACGGAGCGGAGGCGGCCGCCCGACACCATTTCGGCCGGCCAGCCTCGAAACTTACATCGAGGCAGGCGGCGCTTCTGGCGGTCACCCTGCCCAACCCGATCGCACGCAATCCGGCCAGGCCGACGAGGAAGCTCAACCAGCTCGCCTCGATCATCCAGAAACGGGTGCGGCAGGCGTCGAGCCACATTGCCTGCTTCAAGTAGGCGTGGCGGAAAAAATTCCGTTCCGGTGCTGGTCAACCGGGGTCCGGCGGTGTATAGGCACGCGACTTTCATGACTTGACGGTGAAGCGCTGCAGCCCGCCATGCGGGCAAAACGGCTTTCGCCGGACAGACCGGAGCAGGACAAATGGCTGTACCCAAGAGAAAAACCACGCCGTCCAAGCGCGGCATGCGCCGTTCGGCCGATGCGCTGAAGCAACCGACCTATGTCGAGGACAAGGATTCCGGCGAACTGCGCCGTCCGCATCACATCGACCTGAAGTCGGGCATGTATCGCGGCCGCCAGGTGCTCGAACCCAAGGAATAGTCGCCCCGGCGACAGCCGAAATCGACGGGGGCCGGCGTCATGCGCCGGCCTTTTTTGTTGCCCGCGCTTGACCTCGGGGCGACACACCACATTATGCGCCGGCGCAACCAATCACGCAGGATGATTCCGATGTTTCAAGTGCCGCTGATGATCGTCCCGTTCATCCTCTACAATCTCGGCCTTGCCGGCGTGTTCGGATCGGGCGAGACCGGCCCGTGGAGCATCGAGATATTCTCCATTCCGATGATGTCCGGCGGTACATGGACGATGACGCTTGCCGATCTTCTGGTGGTCATCGCCCTGGTGCTGCTGTTCGTCGAGATCATCAAGTCGACGCGCACGTCCAGCGCCTCGGTGATCGACCACCTGTTGTCCACCTTCGTCTTCGTCGCCTTCCTGGTCGAGTTCCTGCTGATCGAGGGTGCGGCGACGTCGCTGTTCTTCGTGCTGATGGCGCTGTCGCTGTTCGACGTGCTGTCCGGCTTCACCGTATCGATCCGCGCCGCCGGCCGCGACATCAATTTCCAGTAAGACAGCCATGCGGAACCTACAGCTTCCGGGCCGCTCGCCCGTCATTGCCGAGAACGCCATGGCGGCGACCGCGCATCCGCTGGCGACTTCGTCGGCACTGGCGGTACTCAAGGAAGGCGGCAACGCCGTCGATGCGGCCCTTGCCGCTTCCGCGGTCCTTTGCGTGGTCGAACCGGCAATGACGGGCATCGGCGGCGACTGTTTCGTCATTCTGTCGGAACCGGACGGTACCATACACGGGCTGAACGGCTCCGGCCGGGCGCCCGCCGACGCCGACGCGGCCTGGTACCGCGACAACGGTTTTGCCGCCATGCCGCAGACCGGCGCCCATTCGGTCACCGTGCCGGGCGCGGCCAAGGCCTGGGAAGCGCTGCACGAGCGTTTCGGCACGCTTTCGCTCGAGCGGCTGTTCCGCGATGCGATCGCCTATGCGAGGGACGGCTTTGCCGTCCATCACCGCGTTGCGCTCGACTGGTCCAGGGCGGCCGGCGATCTGGCGAAAGATGCCGGTGGCGCGGCGAACTGCCTTGTCGACGGCAGGGCGCCGGCGGCCGGAACGCGGTTCCGTTTTCCGGCGCTGGGCGACACGCTGGCGCGCTTCGCCGCGGAAGGATCGCGGGCGATCTATGACGACGAAATCGCCGAAGAGATCGCCGCAACGATACAGGCTCAGGGCGGCTTTCTCGAAGAGGCCGACCTGGCGCGGGTTTCGGCCGACTGGATCGAGCCCATCTCGACACGCTACGGCGATATCGACGTACTGGAAATTCCACCCAGCGGGCAGGGCATTATCGCGCTGGTGATGCTGAACCTGATGCGCCAGACCGGGTTCGGCGCGCTTGATGCCAATGGCGCCGACCGGCTGCACATGCAGATCGAGATCGCCCGGGCGGCCTTTGCGGTGCGCGATGCGCTTGTCGCCGATCCAATGCAAATGACGGCGACGACTGCGCAGATTCTTTGCGACGACTTTACGGCGGCGCTGGCGCGAGGCATCGATCCGGACAAGCGCAACGCCGATCTCATGCTGCCGCCGCTACCCGACTCCGACACAACCTATCTGACCGTGGTCGATCGCGACCGCATGGCGGTCTCCTTCATCAACTCGCTTTATTCCGGTTTCGGCTCGAAGGTCGTGACACCGAAAAGCGGTATCGCACTGCAGAACCGGGGCGGCTGTTTCACGCTGGAGGAAGGCCATCCCAACGAACTGAAACCCGGCAAGCGGCCGATGCACACCATCATCCCGGCCATGGCGATGAAGGGCGGGCGTCCCTGGATGCCGTTCGGCGTCATGGGCGGCTCCTACCAGCCGCTCGGCCACGCGCTGGTGATCTCCAACATCGTCGATCACGGCATGGACCCGCAACAGGCGATCGACCATCCGCGCCTGTTCTGGAACGATGACGGCATCGTCAATGCCGAGGCCGGCATTCCTGCCGCCTGCCGCACCGAACTGGGGCGTCGCGGCCACGAGGTTCGCGATGCGGACATGCCGATCGGCGGCGGACAGGCGATCATGATCGACGAGGAGAACGGCTTCCTCGTCGCCGGCTCCGATCCGCGCAAGGATGGTCACGCGGGAGGATGGTAACGGCAAGCCGAGGGCCCGGAACCTGCTGCCGAGGTTGAATTTCCGCTTGCAAGACAACCGTCGCCCGTTGTGAACTGGAACGGGAATGCAGGCTAGAACAAGACACAGGGCGGAAAGACGGAATGCCGGTAAATTTTGTGAAACTGCACCGATTGTTTGCCGTAGCGGCAATCGCGACCGCTATCTGCCTGAATGCCTTTTGTTCTTTGCCGGCATCCGCAAATGACGGCAGGCGGCTGCTTGAGGGATTGATCGGAACCGGGGCGAAAATCATCATCGAGCGCGAAATACAGCGCCGCAACCAGCAACAGCAGCGCTCCAACACGCCGCGCCTTTCGCGGAACCAGACACGGCAGGCCCAGATCGCACTCAACAATCTGGGCTACAATGCCGGCAATCCCGACGGGGTCGCCGGAAACGGCACGCGCGCGGCAATCCGGCGCTACCAGGCATCGATCGGCGTTGCGCCGACCGGTTATCTGACCCGTGAACAACTCGCCGCCTTGCTCAACTCCGGCGGAACCACAACCGCCGCGCCCGCCCCCTCGCCCGGCGACAACGCCGCGCCGCAGGAGGAACTGACCCGCAGCCAGGTGCTTGCGTTGCAACGGGGCCTGAATGCGCTGGGCTACGATACGGGACGCCCTGACGGGAAAACCGGGCGCCGCACCGGCAAGGCGGTCTCAGCCTTCCTTCGCGATCGCGGCTTCGATCCCTATACGACCTCGCCGCAGGATGCGCTCGCCATGGTCGTTCGCGAGTCCGGAGTGGAAGCCCCTGGAGGGTCCACGGTCGCCTCTTCGCCGCGCGAAACAGGGGCGGAGGTTTCCGTGTTCGATGGCGCGAATTCGGAGAGTGTCGCTGACGGATTTTCGCGGGACGATACGGCGACGCGGGAGGAAATCGACAAAACAGGCTGGGATGCCTACAAGCCGGAACTGGCCGACAAGAATTTCGATCTCGAACTCGAGCTTGCGCGCCGCGCCATTCACTCGCAGCCGCAGATCATCGACGACGACGCCGTGGTGGTCCACTGGTTCGAGGAGGTTTATCCCGAGCGCCTCGGTCATAAGGCAGGCGGCCCCGATATCGCGCGGCGCTACTATCAGGGCACGCCTTTCGAAAGGAAGGATGTGATTGCCGAGTTTCGCCGGACGATCAGTGCAACGGCGACCGACGAACCGCTGAAGATCACCAGAAGTTTCCAAGCCAGCCTGGATACTGCGAAGTTCGATCCGACCCGTGGCATTCCCGTTTTTTTGTTTGATGCCGGCGTGATCCGCGCGCAGAAGAAGACGTTGGGTGGCGATCGCATCTATACGTCTCACATACGTCGCACAGCCAAGATGCTGTTCGACAATCCGCCGGATATCGCCCATCTGCCCGTCACCGACGAGACGAGGGCGCGCGAGATCGCCGAGCTGCTGGGTAGAAATCGATATGCAAAGCTTCGGCTCGAGACCTACCTGACCATCAACCAGGTCGGCGCGGCGGTGATCGAGGACAGCTATTCCGGCAACGACCTGCTGACCGACGCCACGATGGACGGCGTCGCGCTTGTCTTGTATCCCGGACACAACTCGGAAATCACCGAACCGAATGTTCTCTATCGCTGGGATGTCGCGTCCGGGTCGGCAGCGCCGGCGGTCGCCGGCCTGTCTGCGGCGGAGTTTGCCGGTTGGGCGGGCATTCGCATGGTCGGCGGGAACCTCGCCGTGTTCGAAAACGATTCCTACAGCGACTACCGCGACGGCGGCTGGCGCCATTTCTTCGACATGGGCCAATTGTCGGCCAATCCGGACATGCTGGCCGACGACACTGCCGCGCTGTTCTTCGGCGACATGGTGCTTTCGAACCGCGAGAAGGCGTTCGCCTCGCAGGGAAAGGAGCTTTTCGGCGGAAACCGCTCAGAGCCCGGTCATCGCAACGGGCGCAACGCCTTCAACGAGTTCGAATTTCCCGAGGTCATGCAGGCGTTCCGCGACGAATATGCGGACAAGATCAAGGCCCATATCCCCGCCTGGCCGCTGCCGGTCGTGCATGTCACGCAGGTTTCGCTTGGCGACTACGACCACGGCGCCGGCGCCTTTCCGCTGATTTTTTCAAATGACCGGGACCGGACCGGCATATCGAGCCTGAACGGCGCCGCACTTAGACAGGCCAGGGGCAAATGGCGGCCCGAGCGGGTCGAGACCGGGCTGCGCTCGTTGCCCGACCGGCTGGAAATGGCGCCCGATCAGGCGCGCAAATTGGTGGAAATCCTCGCAACCCGCAAGAAGATGAACAACAAGCGCGCGGTGTTCATCGCGGCTTTCTCCGACGCGCGGAAGCCGGAGCCCGGAATCGTGCGGACGGGAAACCGCAAGGGCGAGAGGGCGTTGCTGTTTGAAATGACGCCCAAGCGCCTGGCCTTATTTGCAGATTCCGGCCTGCGGCAGCTGATACGGGAATTCGAGATCGGCGATGGCTGGAACCCGCGGACCCTGAGCCTGTCCCTGTCGGGCAAGACGCTGAGGGTGGATGCGGAAACAGCGACGCTGTGGCGGGCCGCCAATGTGGCGGGCTTTGTCGATGATCGCGAAGCTCTGATTGCGCAGTTGGCGGCGCGCAAGCAAATCGAAAGAAGGTCGGAACGCTATCGCTCGCCAATTCCGCCCGTTCTGCCGGCGCCGATCCTGGAGGGTCAGGAGGAGGCGCAGACGGCGGACATCGACAAGTTCGCCGCACTTTTGAAAAACCTGTCCGCGAGCGCCGACTTTACCATCCTGGTCCATTCGGAAGGTTTGAACGGATCGCTTGGAACCGACGGCATTCTAAACCTGCGGCTCGACAGGACGCTCGGATACGGACACTGGGTCGACAATCCGGTCTTCGACGAAGGCGAACGCGACGCCGGTCACGAAGCGCAGTTGAAAGCGCTTTATCCGCGCGCGGCCGGGTATCGGCAGATCCGCACCCCGGGCAGGGGTAAAGCCTATCTTGCGTTGCGGCCGAATCCGGCGTGGTTCTCGGTAACGATCGACACCGGGCTGCGCGGCGGATCGGCCGGCGACTACAGCGGCGACCTTTATCTGAAAGTGCACGAGGCACGCCATCTAGCCGACAACGGATCGGGCGATGCGATCGTGTTCGAGGTCGAACCGCTCAAGGTCGTGTTCCGGTCGCAGGACGGGCATGAATTCACCCATGACGTACCGCCGGCCGAAAGCGGCGGTGAATCCGGTTATCCGGTCAGCGCCATGGATGTGCTCGGCGCCCGCATCGGCATGAGCCTGGAAGAGGCGGTTGCCGCGGTCAAGCAAGCCGGATACCGGGGCACGCAGCGCAAGCGCATCTCATCGCAGGAATATGTGCTCGGCAACGGATTGGTGCTCTATGACGAGGCGGCCGGGAACTATCCGCACATCGCCTTCTTCACCAAGACCTACGACGATGTGGAGCGCGTGATCGGCATATCGCGCTACGTCCCGGACCATGGCGCCGCGCCGGAAGCGGTTGTCAACGCGTTCACCGAGAAATACGGAGCACCCGACGGCGCCTACAGATACAACGGCGGCAGCGCCTACAATGCCTGGGGCGACACGGACGTGACAAAGAAGCTGATCCAGGTCGAAGGCATAAGTCACGAATGCGTGCTCTATCCGTTGCGGAACACGACCCTGTTCGACGGCACATCCATGTCCGTCAACGTCTATGAACTGAAGAAGACCTGCGGCGTCGTGCTGACGACATTCGTCGACGACGACATGTACACGCTGCTGATCGACACGAACACCGTGGCAGCCGAACACAGCCGGCTTCTGACCGAAAAACAGCGCAAACAGGAAGAGGCCGAGGCCAAGGAGAAGGCTGCCGACATCAAACTCTAGGCTGTACCGACATTCAGGATTTGGAGCGCGGTATGAGGTAAAATCGTCCAGTTCCAGGAGCGAAACCGATGGAAGGGCCGATCCCTTTCGAGGTTTGGCGACGCCGAAATGGGCGATTTTGCCCATATCCCGAAGGGACGCGGCGGAAACCTGAAGTCGATGCAGCCTAAAGCAGTTCAGCCGCCCATCGAATCGATCTTCTTCTGCATGGCGGCGATCTGCTCCTTCAGTTCCTGCAGATCGCCGGCATCGGCCTTTTCGCCGCCGGACTTGGCCTTCTCGCCACCGGATTTGGGCTCCTCGGCAGCCGGCGTCTCGCCGCCCGCAGCCTCCTGGGTGCCAAAGGGCGAGAACATGCGCATGGCCTGCTGGAATATCTCCATGTTGCGGCGGGTCTGTTCCTCGATCACCTTGAAGGGTTCGCTCATCGAACCCATGGGCTGACCGCGCAGCACCGCCTGCATCTGTTCGCGAATACGCTCCCGTTCGCGCGAGAACGCGGTCATCGACTGCTCCAGGAAGCTCGGTACCACCATCTGCATCTGGTCGCCGTAAAAAGCGATCAACTGACGCAGAAACGGGATCGGCAACATGTTCTGGCCGTCCTTGTTCTCCAGTTCGAAGATGATCTGGGTCAGCACGGCATGGGTTATGTCATCGCCCGATTTGGCGTCTTCGACGAGGAAGTCCTCATCTTTCTTGACCATCTCGGCCAGGTCCTCGAGCGTCACATAAGTGCTGGTGCCGGTATTGTAGAGACGCCGGTTTGCATACTTCTTTATGGTCACGGGATCGGATTTCTGGGCCATGTTCCGGCTCTCCGCATGGATTTCCGCTTGCTGGCTGGAACCTTAGTCCGAAACGGCGACCGAAAGAAAGTTGTTTTGTGCATTGCGGAATGACGTGCGCCGATCGCATATCGGCCTTGTTCGCCCATTTTCCCATTTGACTCCTATGTGCGATCGGGCAAATACACGTTCCGGAACCCTTCGCACCTGCAATAAGCTGGAGATCAACATGTCCGCATCGAATGCCATCGTGGTCGCGGGCGCGGCCCGCACACCCGTCGGTTCCTTCAACGGCGCCTTTGCCACCACACCCGCCCACGAACTGGGCGCCGCCGCCATCTCGGCGGCGCTGTCGCGCGCCGGCGTCGAGGCCGCCGAGGTGAACGAGGTCATCATGGGACAGATTCTCGCCGCCGGCCAGGGCCAGAACCCGGCGCGCCAGGCGGCCATGGCGGCCGGCCTGCCGCAGGAGGCCACCGCCTGGGGCCTGAACCAGCTCTGCGGCTCGGGCCTGCGCTCCATCGCTATCGGCATGCAGCAGATCGCCACCGGCGACGCCGACGTCATCGTTGCCGGCGGTCAGGAATCGATGTCCATGGCGCCGCACTGCCAGCACCTGCGCGGCGGCGTGAAAATGGGCGATTACAAGATGATCGACACCATGATCAAGGACGGCCTGACCGACGCCTTCTACGGCTATCACATGGGCAACACGGCCGAGAACATCGCCAAGAAGTGGCAATTGACCCGCGAGCAGCAGGACGCTTTCGCCGTCGCCTCCCAGAACAAGGCCGAGGCCGCGCAAAAGGCCGGCAAGTTCAAGGACGAGATCGCGCCGTTCACCGTCAAGACCCGCAAGGGCGACGTGATCGTCGAGGACGACGAATATATCAAGCACGGCGTCACCATGGACAGCATCGGCAAGCTCAGGCCGGCCTTCGACAAGGAGGGCACGGTGACGGCGGCCAACGCGTCGGGCATCAATGACGGCGCGGCTGCCGCGGTGCTGATGACCGAGGCCGAGGCGGCAAAACGCGGCATCACGCCGCTGGTGCGCATCGTTTCCTGGGCCACGGCCGGCGTCGATCCGCAGATCATGGGCACCGGGCCCATTCCCGCATCACGCAAGGCTCTGGAGAGGGCAGGCTGGTCGATCGACGATCTCGACCTGGTCGAAGCCAACGAGGCCTTCGCCGCGCAGGCTTGCGCCGTCAACAAGGATCTCGGCTGGAACCCCGACATCGTCAACGTCAATGGCGGTGCGATCGCCATCGGCCATCCGATCGGCGCGTCGGGCGCACGCATCTTCAACACGCTGGTCTACGAGATGAAGCGCAGCGGCGCCAAGAAGGGGCTGGCCACGCTATGCATCGGCGGCGGTATGGGCGTAGCCATGTGCGTCGAGGCGATGTGAGCATCGGATAGCTGCAGATTGCCGATGGTGATTGGCCGACACCGGCCATCACCTTCCTCTCACCGCGCACAACTCCACAATCACCTATCGGGAGGTCATCATGTCCAGAGTAGCACTTGTCACCGGCGGTTCGCGCGGCATCGGCGCCGCCATCTCGGTGGCGCTCAAGGAAGCGGGCTACAAGGTTGCCGCCAACTATGCCGGCAATGACGAGGCAGCCGCCAAATTCACCGCCGACACCGGCATCGCCACCTACAAATGGTCGGTCGCCGACTACCAAGCCTGCGTCGACGGCATCGCCAAGGTCGAGGCCGAACTCGGCCCGGTGGACGTGCTGGTCAACAATGCCGGCATCACCCGCGATGCGCCGTTCCACAAGATGACGCCCGACCAGTGGAACGACGTCATCAACACCAACCTGACCGGCGTCTTCAACATGACGCATCCGGTCTGGACCGGTATGCGTGACCGCAAGTTCGGCCGCGTGATCACCATCTCGTCGGTCAACGGCCAGAAAGGCCAGTTCGCGCAGGCCAACTACTCGGCGTCGAAGGCCGGCGACATCGGCTTCACCCGTGCGCTGGCGCAGGAAGGCGCCCGCAACAACATCACCGTCAACGTGGTTGCGCCGGGCTACATTGCCACCGACATGGTGATGGCCGTGCCGGAAAAGGTACGCGAATCGATCATCGCCCAGATCCCGGTCGGCCGGCTCGGCGAAACCGCCGAGATCGCGCGTTGCGTGGTGTTCCTGGCCTCCGACGAGGCCGGCTTCATCACCGGTTCGACCATCTCGGCCAATGGCGGACAGTTCTTCAGCTAGAGCGGTTCAGGACAATGATCCGGGTCACCGCCCGGGCCGTCATTCGGTCCGGGCGGCGATTTTCTTTTGCAGATAGAGCGAGAACCAGCCGGCATATCTCTCCTGCAGTTCCGGTTTTCGCCAGTCCTGACCGGTGACGGTGCCGCGGCAGGCGGCGGCGCCGCAATTGCACTGCATGGTCCAGTCGTCATTATCGAACGTGGCATAGTCCATCGCCAGTTCCTCGCCGGCGGCGATATCGCGCATGGCGAAGAAGGCGATCTGGCCGTTGACGCCGACATTGGGCTCACAGCAATGATTGAGGTGCATCATCGCGGTCTCGCGATCCTCGATGCGCATCGGCCCGATGAACAGGTCGTCGTCGATCTGGATCTCGGCCGGACCCAGAACCGGTTCCAGCTCGTCGCGAGTCCTGCGGTCGAAGAGATGGCCGCCCTTGACGACGACCATCTCTCCCCCGGCGATCGGCTCGACGGCGAACAGTCCCCTGCCCTCGATGGCGCTGACGCGCTTTTCGACTTTCGGCGAAAACCAGGCGTAGACCATGCTGCTCTCCTCTGTCAGCGGAAATCGAAGGCGGAAAGTCCGGTCACCATCTCGTCGAGTCCGAGCGGCCTGGTGACCGGTGGTTCGGCGCGGGCAAGACACCCGGAGCGCTCGCACAGACGGCAGGCCGGGCCAACGGGCGTCGCCGGCACGGCATCGCGGCCGGTCTTGCCGGCCGTTCCCGGCGCCACGCCGGGCAAAGCCGCGCCATAAACGGTTTCGTCGCGGAAGCCGATGTCACAGCCGATCAGGATGGCGGTGCGGCGCGGACGCTCTGAGAAAGCGCCCTGCGGGCCCTCGAGCGTGCGCGATATGGTCAGGAATTCGGCGCCGTCCGGCATCTCCACCGCCTCGACCATGATCTGACCGGGCTGGGTGAAGGCCGCGTGGATCGGCAGTTTGGGGCAGCCACCGCCGAAACGCTGCTGCGGAAAGCCCTGGGCTCCGGCGCGGCGGAAGCGGTTTCCGGCATTGTCGACTTCCAGCATGAAGAACGGCACACCGGCGGCGCCGGGCCTGGCCAGCATGGTCAGCCGGTTCGCCGCCTGTTCGAAGGAAACGGAAAAGCGCGACTTCAGCACGTCGATGTCGTAGCGGGCGCGCGCCGCCTCGGCCTGGAAGACGCGATAGGGCATCATCAGCGCGTGGGCGGCATAGCGACCGAGTTCGAACCGGGCGAGCCGCCGCGCCTCGTCGGTCGACAGGCGCAGCGCCTCTATCTCGGCGGTGATCGCCACATGCATGCGCATCATCACCGCTTCCATGGCGATCTCGCGCAGCTGGTCGAAGGGCGACAGCCGCTCGGAGATAAACAGGCGCTGCGAATGGCGGTCGAAGCGGCGACGCCAGTCGGGCATGGTGGCGACCGGCAGGACGCGCACGGTCACGCCGTGTTCGCGCTGCAGCCAGCCGGCCAGCGCGCCGCGCAGGTCGCCGCGCGCATCAAGCAGCGCGGCGAAGGCCTCCGCCTCGTCCTCGATACGAGCGAAATGGTTCGGCCGGACGGCGAATGTGTCGCGCACCTCGTCGACCGGCAGGCGCGCCGCCGACAATGCCGGCGCATGGCCCTCGCGCGCAAGGATGTCGGAAAGGTCCGTCAGCCGCTCGCCCTGTTCACGATAGGCGCGATAGAGCTTGACCACGGCGGCCGCGGCATTGGGCGCGGTTTCGGCCAGCTCGATCACCTCCTCGCCGCCCGGCAGTTCGCCGGCCAGCAACGGATCGGAAAACACCTCGCGCAGCGACGCCATTGTGGTGCCGGCGCCGGCTTCGCCCTGCAACGCTTCCGGTTCGATGTGATAGACGGACGACAGTTTCAACAGCAACTGTACCGTCAGCGGCCGCTGGTTGCGCTCGATCAGGTTGAGATAGGACGGCGATATGCCGAGTTCGGCGGCCATCGCCGCCTGGGTCAGGTCGCGCTCCTTGCGGATGCGGCGGATGCGTGGTCCCGCGAAGATTTTCTGCTCGGCCATTTTGTCGGTACCCGGCGCTTGGATTTTTACAAAAATTTACAAATATGACTCGAATTGCGGACAGACGAGGATTTACAATCTTTACAGCGTTACAGAATGAAAAAGTCAAGACACGCACAGGCTGACCCGAATTTTCTGCTGATTTTGCTGAATTTTCTCGTTTGATTTTGCAGCGCAATGTAAAGCAAGTCACATCCTGACCGGCAAATTCGACGTATGTCGTGTTCCTGGTCATAGCGAAGTGACATCACGGAGAGCCACCATGACTGATTTTTACAACCTTGTCCCATCCGCGCCCGAAGGCCGCTTCGACGGCATTTCGCGCACCTATACGCCGCAGGACGTTGCGAAGCTGCGCGGTTCGGTGCAGATCCGTTACAGCCTGGCCGAGATGGGCGCCAATCGGTTGTGGAAGCTGATCCACGAGGAGGATTTCGTCAACGCGCTGGGGGCGCTGTCCGGCAATCAGGCGATGCAGATGGTGCGCGCCGGGCTCAACGCAATCTACCTGTCCGGCTGGCAGGTCGCCGCCGACGCCAACACCGCCTCGGCTATGTATCCCGACCAGTCGCTCTATCCGGCCAATGCCGGACCGGAACTGGCCAAGCGGATCAACAAGACGCTTCAGCGCGCCGACCAGATCGAGACGGCGGAAGGCAACGGGCTCTCGGTCGACACCTGGTTCGCGCCGATCGTCGCCGACGCCGAGGCCGGCTTCGGCGGTCCGCTCAACGCCTTCGAAATCATGAAGGCCTATATCGAGGCGGGCGTGGCGGGCGTCCATTTCGAGGACCAGCTCGCTTCGGAGAAGAAGTGCGGCCATCTGGGCGGAAAGGTGCTGATCCCGACGGCGCAGCACATCCGCAACCTGTCGGCGGCACGGCTTGCCGCCGATACGATGGGCGTGCCGACGCTGATCATCTGCCGCACCGACGCCGACGCCGCCAAGCTGATCACCTCCGACATCGACGAGCGCGACCAGCCCTTCGTCGACTATGACGCCGGCCGCACGCCGGAAGGTTTCTACAATGTCAGGAACGGCATGGAGCCGTGCATCGCGCGCGCGATCGCCATGGCGCCCTATTCCGACCTGATCTGGATGGAGACTTCCAAGCCGGATCTCGAACAGGCGCGCATCTTCGCCGAGGCGGTGCGAAAGGAGCATCCCGACCAGCTGCTCGCCTACAACTGCTCGCCGTCGTTCAACTGGAAAAAGAACCTCGACGACGCGACGATCGCCAAGTTCCAGCGCGAGCTCGGCGCGATGGGCTACAAGTTCCAGTTCATCACGCTGGCCGGCTTCCACCAGCTCAATCACGGCATGTTCGAACTGGCACGCGGCTACAAGGATCGTCAGATGGCGGCCTATTCGGAGCTGCAGGAAGCCGAATTCGCATCCGAGGCCAACGGCTACACCGCCACCAAGCATCAGCGCGAGGTCGGCACCGGCTATTTCGACGCGGTATCGCTGGCGATCTCCGGCGGCCAGTCCTCGACGACCGCCATGGGCGAATCGACCGAGACCGCCCAGTTCCGCCCGGCCGCCGAATAGGGCTTGCCCAACGCCGTCCCGGGGCATTATGTCCCGGGACGAACCTGAACCGATCAGGCCCCGCGGACCAGGCGGGGAGATGGAGAACGGAAAATGGCACCGAAGACACGCGTCAAGGAGCGGGCGGAAGAACAGTCGTCATCGATGACGACAGACCAGCAAGCGGTCATCCGCATGGTCGCCAACGACCTGCACCGGCTGAACCAGTCGGTAATGAAGGCGGTCGATGCCGGCGTGTCGGTCGAGCTCGTCCGTTCGGCCCGCCATCACGGCGGCGACGGCAATTGGGGCGATCTGCTCATCCCCGTCATCGTCACTCACGGTTAGTCGCAAATCGGGCTCCGGCCGGATAGCCGGTCGTTCGCATAAAAGGCGAGCGGCCGGCGGTTGCTTTGGCGGCGATGAAGTACCGAACTCGCAACCTGCAACCTAATCTAGAAACGCATTATCCGTTTAAACTTATTGTTAATCGCTTCACCCTACCGTCCACAACCATACATTGAATACAAGGGACGGGTAGGACCTAACATGATGATAGGAAATCCCAACCGCCGGCCGCCGGCGATGCGGGCCGTTGGCGGCGGGCCGACGATCAGCGGACGCTACGCGCTGGTGGTCAGCGCTTCACCGGTCAACACGGTGGTTGTCGCGGGAATCGTACGCGACTGTGGCATCAAGGTGGTTTCGACGCCACCAGCCGGCTTCGCAAAGATCGTGGAAACGGCAACACCCATGTTCGTGATCTTCGACAGCGACAAGCAGCCCGACGGCATCGAACCCCTGCTTGGCTGGCTGTCGGACCGGGGCGAAACCACCCGGGTGCCGCCCGTCATTCTCGTCGCCGGCGCCGGCGAAGCCGGAAAACTCGACTATCCGTTTTTTGCGGTGGCCGCTATGCCGGTGACCATGGAAAACCTGCGGCCGGTGATCGAACGCTGCCTCGACGGCGGCTCGCCGCGACCGGCTTAGACCAACAGCGCCGCGCCGTCCCGCCTGGCGTCGCCGATACCGGAGAAGCGGCCATCGGCATCGACGCTGGCGGCGTGGACGCCGCCGAAGAACATGTTGCGCTCGGGCCAGGCGCGATGATCGCCAAAGGCGGCAGCGAGCGCGGCGCGAGCGCCGGCATCGAAGAAATCCTCGAAATCAAGGTGGCCGTTCTCGACATGCAGGCGCGGCGCGACAACCGCGTCGGCAAGGTTCGCACCGTCTAGCGCTAGATGCGCGATCACCTGGGCGATGGCAGAGCGGATGCGGTTCGATCCGCCGGAGCCGAGCGCGACGATCGCGCCGTCCGGTGCTTCCAGGATTGCCGGGCACATCATCGAGGCAAGCCGCACGTTCTCCGGCCAGGCGGAAGCGCCGGCGGGATTGACGTCCTCCTCGCCGAGGATGTTGTTGAGCATGAAACCGAACCGCCCGACCGGTTCGCCATTGCCTTCGCCGTTTGAGACTGTCACAGCGCAGGCATTGCCGGCCGCGTCGATGACGGAGACATGGGTGGTGCCGCGCTGCCGCAGCGGCCGGTCTATGAGGCGGGAAAGGTCGTGGCCCGCCTGCCGGCGCGCCCGGTCGGTGGCATCGAGCGCGCGGGCGAGCGTCACACCGCCGACATCGCCGATCCCGTTCAGGCTGTCGGCGATCAGCACGCCGCTTGCCGCCGGCAGCGGGTTCAGATGCGCTGTCATCGCGCCGATGCCGACCGAAAGCGGCCGGCGCTCGATCGCCTCGTAGGAAGAAAGATCGTCCGCGGTCAGGTGGCCGCGCCCGGCCTGCAGCCCGACCACCTCGTTGCCGACCGCGCTTGTGGCCAGGCCGCCGGACGCCATCGCTTCCAGCGCGTTGGCAAGGCCAGGATTGCGGAATGTCCCGCCGGCGCCGATCATCTCGCCGCCGGGCGCGAACAGCGCCGCCGCCTCGGGCGTCGCCGTCAGGATCGGCAGCACCACCGTCGACAGATAGTGCTGGTAGGGCGTGACCCGCACGCCGTCGCGCGCGGCGCGGACGGCCGGCGCGAACAGGTCGGCGAGCGGACGCCCGCCGCCAAGCGCCGCGAGCCGTTCGCAGCCGGCGAGGAAACCGGGCGCGGCCGCCGTCGCCGGCCCGATGTGGAAGGCCTGCGTTGCGGTGCCGAAATCGGCGATCACCTCGGCCACGCCCGCATCGTCGGCGAGCTTTCGCTTCCGTGGCGTGTGCGGGAAGAAGTCGACCAGCGTCGCACGGCCCGTCGCGCCGTCGCGCAGCATGGCGAAGCCGCCGCCGCCGGGCGAGGCCAGCACCGGCTCGCAGACGCAGGCCATGGCGAGCGCGGCAATGGCCGCGTCGGCAGCATGGCCGCCCTCACGCAGCACACCCGCCGCGGCCTCCGCCGTCAGCCGGTGACCGGCCGCCACCACGCCCTTTGCCCGAGTGCCTTTCATGGGGCGGTTATGCACGATTACCGCTTTCTGGGAAGCCGGAATGAACGACGTCCTCTTTGCGGGAGCATGGTCGAAGCGCCCGCCGGGCCGCTTGCGCCTTTCGGCGGCTGTTGAGATTATGGCCCATGCCCGTGCTCTTTCTCCTGCGCCACGCCAAGTCGAGTTGGGACGATCCGGCGCTTGATGATTTCGACCGGCCGCTGGCGCCGCGCGGGTTGAAGGCCGCGCCGACGATGGGTCGCGAGATGGCGTCCCGCGGCTGGGTGCCGGATCTGGCACTGGTGTCGCCTGCGGCCCGCGCCGCGCAGAGCTGGGCGCTGGTTTCGGCCGCATTCGCCGATGTCCCGCCAACGCAATTTGAAGAAAACCTCTACATGGCGACGCCGCAGACCATGCTTGGTTTCGTCACCGGGCTGGACGAGGCTGCGGAAGGCATCGTCCTCGTCGGCCACAATCCGGGCATGGAGGAACTGGCGCTGCTGCTTGCTGGGCCCGGCTCGGATGAAACCGCCGAGGCGCGCATGGCGGCGAAGTTCCCGACGGCAGCACTTGCCCGCCTCGCCTTCGACGGGCCGTGGGTGTCGCTTGCGCCGCAAGCGGCGCAGCTTACCCATTTCATCCGCCCGCGCGATCTGCCGACCGGCCGGGCTTGACCGATACCAGGACCATACCCATGTTTGTCATATAGACGAAATACTATGTTTCGCGGGTTGGTCGATCGGCCGCCGCAACCGGTCAGGAGCAGGGACATGGCGAACAAGTCGAAGAACACCGAAAACCTCCAGAAGGCGCTGGCCATGGAACTGACCGCAATGCATCAGTATCAGTTGCACGCCCATGTACTCGATGGCTGGGGCCTCGACCTGCTGGCCGCCAAGATGCGCGAGGAGATGGTCGAGGAACTCGGTCACAGCGACGAATACATGGAACGGCTGATGTTTCTCGGCGCTTCGCCGGAGGTGAAGATGGACAAGGCGCCGCAGCGTGCCCAGAGCCTGAAGGACATGTTCGAGGCCGATCTGGCCGACGAGACCGAGGCGATCGAATTCTATTCCGAGGCGGCGAAGACCGCGTTCGAAACCGGTGATGTCGGCACGCGCGCCTTGTTCGAGCGTATCGCGCTCGACGAGGAAGGCCACAAGGGCTGGCTCGAGTTGCAGCTCGGCCTGCTGGCACGGCTGGGCGAGAAGACGTTCTCCGCCAAGCACATGTCGCCGCCGACGGCGGAGGCGGACGCCTGACCGGCCGGGCAGGCTAGAGCAACGGATGTTCTGGAAATCGTACCCCGCTTGTCCTATCTTGCCGGTGCCGCACCTGACGTGCGGCCGGCGCATGCAAACCAACAGGAGCTTTTTTGTCTGTCATCGATTCCCGGCTGTACGGTGTGGCGGATCGCTAGGATCTGACCGTTTCGGCTTGCGTAGCTGAAGCAAGCGGCCGGCCTGCGAACGGCGCACCAATGATGCAAACGCGAAAGTGCCGAGGCGCATTCGCAGGAATTGGCATGCCTGCATGCAACGCAGGCGCAGCATTGGCAGACATCAATGATACCTGACCTTATCGACCTGGCCGAGCTCGGCTGGGGTCCTTTCTTTCTTTCGCAACTCGATTCCGACGACCTGGAAACCACCGCGCCGGCGCGGGTGATCGCCGTTCACCGCGACGGGCTTCGCCTGCATGGCGCCGATTTCACCGACACCGCACTGCCCTTCCGCGACGGCGAAGACGACGAAGACACGGCGACCGTCGGCGACTGGCTGCTGGTCGAGCGGAAAACGCACCGGCCGCAACGCCTGCTCGCGCGCAAGAGCCTGTTCAAGCGCCGTGCCGCCGGCACCGGGCGGAAAATCCAGCTCATCGCCGCCAATGTCGATACGCTGTTCATCGTCACCTCGTGCAACCAGGACTTCAACGTCGCGCGGCTGGAGCGCTACCTGGCGCTGGCGCGCGAGGCGGAGGTGATGCCGGTCATCCTGCTGACCAAGGCCGACCTTGCCGAAGAACCGGCGGACTATGTCCGCGCCGCCGAGGCGCTGTCACCGGGCCTTTTCGTCGAGGCGCTCGATGCCCGGCTGCCGGACCAGGCGGAACGGCTGGCGCCGTGGTGCGGCAGGGGGGCGACGGTGGCACTGATCGGGTCGTCGGGCGTCGGCAAATCGACGCTGGTCAACAGCCTTACACGGAACGACACCATCGCCACGCAGGGCATCCGCGAGGACGACGCCAAGGGCCGGCACACGACGACCGGACGACAACTGCACCGGCTGCCTGGCGGCGGCTGGCTGATGGACACGCCCGGCATGCGCGAATTGCAACTGACCGACAGCCGCGCCGGAATCGACGCCGTCTTCGATGACATCGTGGAGTTGGCACGGCGATGCCGGTTCAGCGATTGCCGCCATGAGGACGAGCCAGGCTGCGCGGTCCGCAAAGCCATGACCGACGGGGTGCTGGACGCCGCCCGGCTGAAACGTTGGAACAAGCTCACCGCCGAAGAAGCCTATAACCGCGAGAGCATTGCCGAACGGCGGCAGCGCGAGCGCGGTTTCGGCAAGATGGTGCGCGAAGCGATGAAGGCGAAGAAGCGCCGGTAGGTCAGAGCGTGTCAGCGCCGCCGCACGATGACGCTGCCGGCCGAATAGCCGGCGCCGAAGGAGCAGATCACGCCGATGTCGCCCGGCTCGAGATCGTCTGAAAAGTGCGAAAAGGCGATGATCGAGCCTGCCGACGAGGTGTTGGCGTAGTCCTGCAGGATGTTGGGCTGCTCGCCCGGCTCCGGCGTGCGGCCCATGACGCGCGCGCCGATCAGGTCGTTCATCATCTTGTTGGCCTGATGCAGCCACAAGCGCTTCACCGAAGCCGTCTCGATGCCCTCGTCGGCGAGGTGCGACAGGATCAGTTCGGCCACCATCGGCACCACCTGCTTGAAGACCTTGCGGCCCTCCTGGTGGAACAGCATGTCGCGGCGGTCTTCCATATGGCCCTTGCGGGCGCGGCGCAGGAAGCCGTTATTGTTGCGGATATTGTTGGAGAACTCGGTCAGGCAGCGTGTCGACAGGATATCGAAACCGTGGGCATTGGCGGCGCTTTCGGCCGGTTCCAGCACGATCGCAGTGCAGACATCGCCGAAGATGAAATGACAGTCGCGGTCGCGCCATTCCAGGTGGCCGGAGCAGATTTCCGGATTGACCATCAGGATGGCACGGGCATTGCCGGCGCGGATCATGCCGGCCGCCGCCTGGATGCCGAAGGTGGCCGACGAACAGGCGACATTCATGTCGAAGGCGAAACCGGAAATGCCGAGCGCCTGCTGCACCTCGATGGCGATCGCCGGATAAGCGCGCTCGTGGTTGGAGGCCGCACAGATCACCGCGTCGATGTCGGCGGCGGAACGACCTGCCCGGATCAGCGCCTTGTTCGCCGCGTCGACGGCCATCTCGGCCATGACGGACAGTTCGTCCTCGCCACGCTCGCGCAGCACCGGATGCATGATTTCGGGATCGAGCACGCCCTTCTTGTCGAGCACGTAGCGCCGCTCGATGCCCGACGCCTTGACGATGAATTCCTCGCTCGACATCGGAATCGGCTCGCGCGCGCCGGCTTCGATCTCGGCGGCGTGGATTTCGTTCTGCCTGGTGGCATAGGCGTTGAACGCCTCGACCAGTTCCGCGTTGGAAACGGATAGTTCCGGTGTGAACACGCCGGTACCGGTAATGGCGACGCTTGCCATGACGCCCTCTTCGTCGTTGCCCGATTGACCTGACACCATGCCATGCCGGGACACAACAAATCCTTACCTATAACGGCCAGAAGAACAGGATTGCCGGCACCGATACAGCGACGATCATGATCTCCAGCGGCAGGCCCATGCGCCAGTAGTCGCCGAACTGGTAGTTGCCGGGTCCCATGATGATGGTGTTGTTCTTGTGGCCGATGGGCGTGAGGAACGCGCAGGATGCCGCCACAGCGACGCCCATCAGGAACGGATCGGGCGATACGTCGAGCGCGTTGGCGACATCGACGGCTACGGGTGCCGCGATCAGTGCCGTGGCGACATTGTTGAGGAAATCCGACAGTGTCATCGTCACCACGATGACGATGGTCAAAACCGCCCAGACGGGCAGCCCGCCGGTCTGGGCGACGATGGCTTCGGCGATCAGCTTCGTGCCGCCGCTTTCCTCCAGCGCAGCGCCAAGCGGGATCAGCGAGGCCAGCAGCACGATCACCGGCCATTCGACCGATTCGTAGACCTCCCTCGGGCCGACGATGTTGGTGAGCGCATAGGCACCGACGGCGGCAGCAAGCGCGATCGGCAAGTCGACGAGGCCGATGACCGAGGCGGCGATCGCCGCAGCGAAGAACCCGATCGCCATCAGCGCCTTGGAGCGCTGGATGACCGGATGTCGTTTCTCGGCGATCGGCAGCGCGCCGAGCCATTCGATGGCGTCGCCGACGCGGGATTCGGTACCAAGCAGCAGCAGCACGTCGCCGGCCTTGATCGGCAGTTTGCGCACCCGGTCCTGGAACCGTCTGCCCTGACGCGACACGCCGAGCAGCGTGACGCCGCGCCGGTAGAGCAGGCGCAGGTCGTGAGCCGTACGCCCCTCGACGCGCGAGCCGGCCGGCACGATCGCCTCCATCAGTTTCAGCGACTTGCTGGTCATGCCGCCCTGTTTCTCGGTACCGGCAAATTCCAGCTTGGCGGCACCGGCGAAGGCCTCGATGGCCTTGGCATGGCCCTCGAGCACCAGGAAATCGCCCTTGCGGATCTCCTCGTCGGCGGCAAAGCCGCGCAAGCGCTTGCCGCGCCGCACCAGACCGGCAATCACGATGTCGTGCTCCTCGCCGAGTTCATATAGATCGCGCGGCGTCTGGCCGATGGCGGGCGATTTCTCCGGCACCTTGGCCTCGGCCAGGAAGCGCGGATCGTCTTCCGATGCGCCGGCGGTGACGATGCCGCGCTGCGGGATCAGCCGCCAGCCGACGAGCGCCACGAAGGCGATGCCGACGGTTGCGCACACCAGGCCCACCGGGGCGAAATCGAACATGGAGAACGGCGCGCCGGCAATACCGGTTCGGTACTGCGCAATGACGATATTGGGCGGCGTGCCGATCATGGTGATCATACCGCCAAGGATGGTGGCGAACGACAACGGCATCAGCGACAGCGACACGGCGCGCTTGGCCTTCTCCGCCGCCTCCATGTCGAGCGTCATCAGGATCACCAGGGCGGCGACGTTGTTGATGACCGCCGACAATGCCGCGCCGGCGACCGCCATGATCGAGATGTGGACCGGCAACGGTCGCGATGCCGAAACCACATAGCCGGCGAGCAGTTCGACGGCGCCGGAATTGATCAGAGCGCGCGAGGCGACCAGCACCAGCGCGATGATGATCACCGCCTCGTGGCCGAAACCGTCAAAGGCGTGATGCGGATCGACCGCGCCGCCGATCACCGCGACGATCAGCGTGCCGAACCCGACCATGTCGTAGCGTATCCGCCCCCATACCAGGAGGGCGAACATCAGGCCGAGCAGCGCAAACAGGAAGAGTTGTTCGCCGGTCATGTTCCCGGGGTCGCGGGCGTGGCAGGAATCATGGCGCCCATCTGATCAGACGCAGCGCCCGCCATCAACCTCCAAGGCAACGCCGGTGATGAACTCGGCCTCGTCGGAGGCGAGCCACAGAGCCGCGTTGGCGATGTCGAGCGGGGTGGAGAAGCGGCCAAGCGGGATGACCGACTTGAACCTCTCGCGGATTTCCGGCGTGTCCTCGCCCATGAACTGCGCCAACATGCCGGTCTCGCCGGCGACGGGGCAAAGACAGTTGACGCGGATTTTCTTCGGCGCCAGTTCGACCGCCATCGACTTGGTCGCGGTGATCGCCCAGCCCTTCGAGGCGTTGTACCAGGTCAGTCCGGGCCGCGGCCTCAGCCCTGCCGTGGAGGCGGTGGTGATGATCGAACCGCCGCCTTGCGCTTCCATGATCGGGGTCACCGCAAGCGTCGCATAGTAGATCGCCTTCATGTTGACGGCGGTGATCAGGTCGAACGTATGCTCGTCGACCTCTTCCAGCGGGCCGTTGCGGTGGGTGAAACCGGCATTGTTGACCATGATGTCGACGCGGCCCGACATCGCCATCGCCGCGGCGACCATCTCGTCGATATCGTCCTTGCTGGTAACATCGGCGGTGACTGCGACGGCGGCTTTGCCGATTTCGCCGGCGACGCGCTCGGCGTCGCGCGTGTTGAGGTCGGCGACGACGATCCTGGCGCCCTCGTCGGCAAAACGCTTCGCCATGCCCTCGCCGAAACCCGACGCGGCGCCGGTGATGATTGCCGTCTTGCCTTCAAGGCGTCCCATGAACATTCTCCCGATGGATGCGAGTCGGCCGTGGTCAGCCGTGATTGAAGACGATCGTCTTGGTGGCGCTCATGTCGTAGAGCGCCTCGAAACCCTTCTCGCGGCCGTGGCCGGATTTCTTGAAGCCGCCAAACGGCAGTTCGACGCCGCCGCCGGCACCGTAGCCGTTGACGAAGACCTGGCCGGCGCGAATGCGCTTGGCGACCCGGTGCTGGCGCCCGCCATCGGCGGTCCACACGCCGGCGACGAGGCCGAATTCGCTGTCGTTGGCAAGCCGCACGGCTTCCTCCTCGCCGTCGAAGGGAAACAGCGACAGCACCGGACCGAACACCTCTTCGCGGGCGATCGCCGCCTTGGGGTCGACGGAGCCGAACAGCGTCGCCGGGTGGTAATAACCGCCCTCGGGCGCGTCGGGCGCTACGCGACCTTCGGCCAGCATGTCGATACCGGCCTCGCGCGCCGCGGCGATGAAGCCGGCGACGCGGTCGCGCTGGTTGACGTTGATCAACGGGCCGAGATCGAGATCGGCGTCGTGCGGGCCGGCGACAAGCTTGGCAAAGCGGTCGGCGAGCGCCGAGGCCACGTCCGCGTAGACCGGTCTTTCGATCAGCACGCGGCTGCCGGCCGAGCAGGTCTGGCCGCCGTTCTGGATGATGGCGTTGACCAGCACCGGCAGGGCGGCGTCGAGATCGGCGTCGGCGAAGACCACCTGCGGTGACTTGCCGCCGAGCTCCATGGTCACGCCGCGATTGTTGACCGCCGCCGCCGTCTGGATCGCCGTGCCGGTGAGCGGCGAACCGGTAAAGGTGACATAATCGACCATCGGATGGGCCGAAAGCGCCGCGCCGGCGGTCTTGCCGTAGCCGGTCACGACGTTGAGCACGCCGTCCGGCAGGCCCGCTTCATGAGCAAGCTCGGCGATGCGGATCGCCGTCAGCGAAGCGTCCTCGGCCGGCTTGATCACCAGCGTGTTGCCCATGGCGAGCGCGGCGCCGATCACGCGTGCGCCGATCTGCAGCGGATAGTTCCACGGGATGATGCCGGCAACAACGCCATGCGGTTCGCGCAGGGTCAGCGCCGTGTAGCCCGGCAGGAAGGGGATCGTGTCGCCATGGATCTTGTCGGCCGCGCCGCCGTAATATTCATAGTAGCGCTTCGCCGCCGCCACGTCGGCGATGCCCTGGCGGATCGGCTTGCCGGTGTCGCGCGATTCGAGTTGCGCCAGCGCCTCGCCCTCGCGGTCCACCATCTCGCAGAGCCTGGTGAGGATGCGGCCGCGCTCGACCGCCGGCATGCGGCCCCAGGCATCCTCGTCGAAGGCGCGCCGCGCCGCGCGCACGGCCCTGTCGACATCGTCGGCGTTGGACGCGGGGATCGAGGCGAAGACCAGGCCGTCGGACGGCGAGGCGACGTCGATGCGTTCGCCCGAGATCGCCTCGCAACCCGTGCCATCGACAAATTGCGTGAACGCGATACCCTCTGCGATGGTGCGAGACGGATGAATTCCCATGGATGATGTCCTTCCAGCGGCTCGACAATGTCTGCGCCCGGCGTGGCAATCGCCATCGCGGCGTTCGGCACTACCACTATCCGGGTTTATGCCAATCGCAAACTGCGGCAAAGTGGGACTGGTATTTTTAAATCGATTAGACTAAAGCACCGGCGAGAAACGGAATCCAGTCAATGACCAGCCAGATCATCCCGGTCGAAGCTTTCGATTTCATCGTTTTCGGCGCCACGGGCGACCTTGCCGAGCGCAAGCTGCTGCCGGCGCTTTACCACCGCCAATGCGCCGGCCAGTTCACCGAGCCGACACGGATCATCGGCGCGTCACGCTCACAGATGAGCGATGACGAGTATCGCGGCTTTGCCGAAAGGGCACTGCGCGACCATGTCGCCGCCGGCGAGATCGACGACGGCGAGCTCGGCACCTTCCTGGCGCGACTGTCCTACGTGCCGGTGGACGCCAAGGACGGCAGCGGGTTCGACCGCCTGCGCGAGACGATCGGCGACAGCGGCGGCGTCCGGGCGTTTTATCTCGCGGTCGGCCCGTCGCTGTTCGGCGATATCTGCGGTCATATCGCCAATGCCGGTTTGATCACCGGCAATGCCCGTATCGTTGTCGAGAAGCCGATCGGCCGCGACCTGCAGTCGGCGCTGGCGCTCAACGATACGATCGGTTCGGCATTCGACGAACAGCAGATCTTCCGCATCGACCACTATCTGGGCAAGGAAACGGTGCAAAACCTGATGGCGCTGCGCTTTGCCAACGCGCTCTACGAGCCGTTGTGGAACTCCGCCCATATCGACCATGTGCAGATCACTGTGGCCGAAACCGTCGGTCTGGAAGGCCGGTCGAGCTATTACGACCGTGCCGGCGCGCTGCGCGACATGGTGCAGAACCACATGCTGCAGCTCCTGTGTCTGGTGGCGATGGAAGCGCCGTCGTCGATGGATGCCGACAATGTGCGCGACGAGAAGCTGAAGGTGCTGCGCGCGCTGGCGCCGATCACCACGGCAAGCGTGACCAAGGCCACCGTGCGCGGCCAGTACCAGGCCGGTGCGTCGGCCGAGGGCGCCGTTCCTTCCTATGTCGACGAACTCGGCAACGGTGACAGCGACACGGAAACCTTCGTCGCCATAAAGGCCGAGGTGGAGAACTGGCGCTGGGCCGGCGTGCCGTTCTACCTGCGCACCGGTAAACGCATGGCCAAGCGGGTCTCCGAAATCGTCATCCAGTTCAAGCCGATTCCGCACTCGATCTTCGGCCAGGGCGCCGGCGAGGTACATGCCAACCAGCTCGTCATCCGGCTGCAGCCCGACGAGGGCGTCAAGCAGTGGATCATGATCAAGGATCCCGGTCCGGGCGGTATGCGGTTGCGCCATGTGCCGCTCGACATGAGCTTCGCCGAAGCGTTCGATGTGCGCAATCCGGACGCCTATGAGCGCCTGATAATGGACGTGATCCGCGGCAACCAGACGCTGTTCATGCGCCGCGACGAAGTGGAGGCGGCGTGGCGATGGATCGACCCGATCCTGGCGGCCTGGGAGGAGACGCGGCAGGAAAGCCGCGGCTATACATCGGGCACCTGGGGGCCATCGGCGGCGATCGCGCTGATCGAACGCGACGGCCGCACCTGGCATGAAAGCGAGTAGAACCGTGAATCAGGCGAACTGGCACGAATTCGCCGCCCCGCCGCTGCTCGCCGCGGAACTGGCGAGCGCCGTCGCCACGCGTCTGGGCATGGCGATCGACGACCATGGCAATGCATTGCTCGCCGTCTCGGGCGGGAGCACGCCGGCGAAGTTCTTTCGCACCCTGGCGCGTGAACCGCTCGACTGGGCTCCGGTCACCGTCACCCTGGTCGACGAACGCTTCGTGCCGCCTTCGTCGGAACGCTCCAACGAACGACTGGTAACGGTCAACCTGTTGCAGTCCGACGCCGCGGCGGCCGGCTTTCTCGGCCTCTACCACGCCGGTGCGATCGATCAGGCCGCCGCCGTGGCCACCGCCGATCTCGCCGCCCTCGGCCGCCCCTTCGACGTGGTCGTGCTCGGCATGGGCACCGACGGCCACACCGCCTCCTTCTTCGACGATGCGCCCAATCTCGGCCGGCTGCTTGACCCGGAAGGCGAGCCGGCCGTGCTTGCGGTCAAGTCGGCCGATGCCGGCGAGCCGCGCCTGACCATGTCGCTTTCCGCGCTGGCGTCGGCCGGCCGCATTTTCCTGCATATCGAGGGATTGCCGAAGAAGGAACTGCTGCTCGACGTGCTGGCCGGCGATGTCCGGCCGCCCGTCGCCGCGATGATCGAACACGCCTCGAGCCCGATCGACATCTACTGGGCACCCGGAGAGACGCCATGACCGTTACCGCGGATATCGCCGCCATTACCGAACGCATCGTCGAGCGATCCAGGGTCGATCGCGCCGGCTATCTCGAGCGCATCGAGGCTGCGGCCGAGGCCGGCCCGAAACGCAGCCGGCTTTCCTGCGGCAACCTCGCCCATGGCTTCGCCGCCTGCGTCGCCGCCGACAAGGCCGATCTCGCCGACGATATTGTGCCCAATCTCGGCATTATCACCGCCTATAACGACATGCTGTCGGCGCATCAGCCATTCGAGACCTTTCCGGCGCTGATCAAGCAGGCGGCGCGCGAAGCCGGCGGCGTCGCCCAGGTGGCCGGCGGCGTGCCGGCCATGTGCGACGGCGTCACCCAGGGCCAGCCGGGCATGGAATTGTCGCTGTTCTCGCGCGATGTCATCGCCATGGCGACGGCGGTCGGCCTGTCGCACGGCATGTTCGACGCTGCCGTCTATCTCGGCGTCTGCGACAAGATCGTGCCGGGCCTGCTCATCGCCGCGCTCACCTTCGGTCATTTGCCGGCTGTCTTTATCCCCGCGGGACCGATGACCAGTGGCCTCCCGAACGACGAGAAGGCGCGCGTGCGCCAGCTCTTTGCCGAGGGCAAGATCGGCCGCGATGAGCTCCTGGAGGCCGAATCGAAATCCTATCATGGCCCCGGCACCTGCACTTTCTACGGCACCGCCAATTCCAACCAGATGCTGATGGAGCTGATGGGCCTGCATCTGCCAGGCGCGTCCTTCGTCAATCCGGGCACGCCGCTGCGCGACGCGCTGACGGCGGAGGCGGCGAAACGCGCGCTGGCGATCACCGCGCTTGGCAATGAACACACGCCGGTCGGCCGCATGATCGACGAGCGTTCCATCGTCAACGCTGTGGTGGGGCTCAACGCCACGGGCGGCTCGACCAACCACACCATGCATCTGGTCGCCATCGCCGCGGCGGCGGGTATCCGGCTGACCTGGCAGGACATTTCCGACATTTCCGACCGCGTGCCGCTGCTTGCCCGCGTCTATCCCAACGGCCTTGCCGACGTGAACCATTTCGCCGCCGCCGGCGGCCTCGGATTCGTCATCCGCGAACTGCTCGATGCCGGACTGCTGCACGAGGATGTCGAGACCGTATGGGGAACCGGCCTTCGCGACTATGCCGTCGAGGCGCGGCTCGGCGCCAACGGCGGCATCGTCCGCGAACCGGCACCGGCGGCGAGCGGCGACGCCAAGGTTCTGGCACCGTTCGACGAAGCCTTCCAGGCCACCGGCGGCCTGAAGGTGCTGACCGGCAATCTCGGCGACGCCATCATCAAGGTCTCGGCGGTGAAGCCCGAAAACCGGGTGGTGGAAGCGCCGGCCGTAGTCTTCGACGACCAACAGCAGTTGCAGGATGCATTCAAGTCCGGAAAGCTCGATCGGGACCATGTCGCCGTCGTCCGCTTCCAGGGGCCGCGCGCCAACGGCATGCCGGAACTGCACAAGCTGACGCCCTATCTCGGCATCCTGCAGGATCGCGGCTTCAAGGTGGCGCTGGTGACCGACGGCCGCATGTCAGGCGCATCGGGCAAGGTGCCGGCGGCGATTCACGTGACGCCGGAGGCTTATTGCGGCGGAGCCATCGGCAAGGTACGCGACGGCGACATGGTGCGACTCGATGCCGGGGCCGGCTCGCTGGAGGTGCTGGTCGGCACCGACGAGCTCGATGCACGTCCGGCTGCCGAAGCCGGCAGGACGTTGAGCGGGTCCGGCTTCGGGCAGGAATTATTTGCCGGCTTCAGAAGCCGCGTCGGACCGGCGGATATGGGTGCTGCGGTTTTCTGACGGACTCCGCGTCCGAAACCTGGCTATCGACACCGTTCGGGCCCGTCATCGTATCGCCTCGGCGACGATGAAGATACCCAGCACGAGCAGGCTCCAGAAAAACAGGCGACGGAACGCCCGTTCCGACAGCCGCCTGCGGATGCGGGTTCCGGCGGCGAGGCCCGCCGCAACCGGAACCATCGCCAGGACGGAGGCGCCGGCCCTGCCGACATCCATGAAACCGCCGCCGGCCAGCGACAGGCCGAGCGCGGCCGACGACAGCGCAAACAGCATGCCCATGGCCTGGACGAGGTCGTCCTTTCCGAGCCCGAGCGCCTGCAGGTAGAGCACGCCCGGAAAGGAGAATGCGCCGGTCATGCCTGTAAAGATGCCGTTGAGCGCACCGACGGCGATGGCGACCGGCATTTCGAGCCTTTCCGGCACGAACAGCCGCAGGCCGACGAGGCTTACCATCGCGTAGAGTGCCAGCAGGACGCCGAGAAGCGCGGAGAGATAGCGCTGGTCGATGCGCGTCAGCGCCAGGCTGCCGAACCAGACCGTCGCGGTCGCGAGCAGGAGGAACGGCCAGATGCGGCGGACGATGACCCCGCCGTTATCGCCGGAATAGGCCTGCCAGAGATTGGTGAGAAAGGCCGGTATGGTGGCGAGCGTCATCGCCTCGGTCAGGCCGATGAACGCGGTCAGCACGCCGACGCTGATTGCCGGAAGCCCGAGCCCGACCACGCCCTTGACGGTGCCGGCCAGGAAGAAGGTGGCGATGATGACCGCTATGCCGACGCTGTCTTCCAAGGCCGCCTCCCTACGGCTGTCGCGCCGCGCGGCGACCGGACATCCTATCGGCCTGCCCGCGCATGCCTGTCAATAGGACGTCCGCCGCTCCTCGCTGGGCGGCCGGCCGAACAGCAGACGGTAGCTCTGGGCGAAATAGGAATGCGAGGTGAAGCCGGTCGCAACCGCGATGTCGAGGATCGGCATGTTGGTCTGGCGCAGCAATTCGCGGGCACGCTCGAGCCGCAGCCGCATGTAGTAGCGGCCGGGCGTCATGTTGAGATGGCGCAGGAACAACCGCTCGACCTGGCGCACCGACAGGCCGGCCGACTTGGCCAGCTCGACGGCGGAATAGGGCTCGTCGAGATTGTCCGCCATCAGTTCGACGATCTTCCTCAGCTTGTCGGACTTGCCGGTAAGATCGCGTTCGGGTCCGATGCGCTGGCGATCGGTGGCGGTTCGAATGCGCTCGTGGTGGAACTGGTTTGCGATCTCGTTGGCAATACCGACGCCGAAATCGCCGCGCACGATCTCCAGCATCAGGTCGATCGACGTGGTGCCGCCGGCGCAGGTATAGCGCTTGCGGTCGATCTCGAACACATTGCCCGTGCATTCGATTTCGGGAAAACGCTCCATGAAGCCGGCGCGGTTTTCCCAGTGAATGGTGCAGCGATGGCCTTCAAGCTGGCCGGCTTCCGCCAGCACGTGGGAACCGAGCGACAGGGCGCCGATCCTGCCGCCGCGCCTGCCCCAGGCGCGCAACGCGCCCAGCACCTTGCTCTTGCCCGGAAACTCCGTCGTCAGCCCGGCACAGATGAACAGGATGTCGCCCGCCGGCATGTCGGCAATGGCGTAGTCGACCTTCAGCGGCAGGCCGTTGGAGGCGAATACCGATTCGCCGTCCGGCGACACCGTGACCCACTGGTAGAAATCATGCCCGGTCACGCGGTTGACCGACCGCAGCGTGTCGATCGCCGCTGCGAGCGAGAACATCGAGAACTTGTCGACCAGTAGGAAAACGAACTGTCGGCCGGGGGAAATCGCATCGGACATGGCAGGCGCTTCTACAATAACGAAGCGCTGCCCGGAAGGCGGCAATCACGAAATGTTGCCACGGAACATGGCGGCCGGGTCACGCCCGCCGGCGCGCGCGCCGGTCGGCCAGATCGTATAAGGCGCCTGTAACGGCGCGCAGGTCGTCGCGGATGGTGTCGACGGGACTTACCGACGATCCGGTCTTGCGGCCAGCCGGCGACGGGTTTGTGTCATTTGCCTTTCGCTCGGTCTCGCCCGCGCGCGGCGGTTCGGACGGTTGCGGAGCGGGTGGCGCGGCCGGGTATGCCGTTGCCGGCGGGGGCCAGGGCGCCATGGCGGCCTGAGAAAAGAAGGGCGGGGCGAAACCCGTCGGCGGGTAGGCCGGCGGGGCATAGACAGCCATCGGCGCCGGTGGATAAGGCGCCGGATAGGGATAGTAAACCGGCTGCGGTGCGTAGGCCACGGGCTGCGGCCAGGCGGGAAACGGTTGCGGCGGTGCGGCCGCATAGGCGGGAGCGGGTTCGGTCGGTCGGTGCGCCTTGGCATCGACGCTGTCGCCGGCATGCGCAGCGGTCGTTTCCACCGTCGCGGTGCCCTGGCGTGTCGCATCGTCATGCCGGGAATCGCGCCGATACGACCGCGCAGAACGGCTTTCCCGGTCCCGGTGGGCAGGTTCGCGCGGCTTCGGCGCGCCGGGCGGCGCTGCGGGCGCACCCCCGAACAGGCCTTCGGCCGCGCCGCGCATGCCGCCGAGCGCGACACCCAGCAGGAAACCAGCCATCGTGGCGCCGATGGAGATCATGGTGCGCGATGGACCGACCGGGTCGAGCGGCGCGGCGGCGGTGGTGATCACGCTGATATTGGCGTTGTTGAGATCGGTCTGCTCTCCGGCCTCGCGCGCCCTCAGCAGGAAGGATTCGTAGATCGCGCGTTTCGAGGCGCTGTCGCGCTCCAGTTCGCGCAGCGTCACCATGTCGTCGCTGATGTTTACCTGGCGCGCCTTGAGCGCTGCCAGTCGCGCCGACAGGTTCTGTTCAAGTTCGACGGCGCGCTTGACTTCGACTTGCAGCGAAGCGGCGATGCGGCGCAGTTCGGTGCGCAGTTGTTCGCGCGCTCCGTCGATCTGCGCCCGAACCAACTGGCTCTTGGGATGCTTGGAGCCGTATTTGACCGCCGCCTCGTTGGCCTGGCGCATCAGTTCGGCATATTGCGAGCGAAGCTCGGCGATCAGCCCGGAGCTGATACCTTCGGGAAGCGCGCCGCCGAGCGCCGAATCGACATCAAGATCGCGCGCCGAGGCCGCTTTGGCACTGAGCTCGATCGTGTTGGCGCGCGCGGTCGCCAGCTGGTCGTTGAGCTTGATGATCTCGTCGTCGCCGATCAGGTGGCCCCTGGCGTCGATCAGGTCTTTCTCACCTTTGAACGCTTCGACCTTGCGTTCGGCTTCCTGGACGCCGGCGCGCAGTTCGTCCAGCTTGGCGCCAAGCTCGCTCGCCGCCCGGCTTGCGGCGGTCGACATGAGCTGGCCGCTGTTCTCCATGAAGACGTCGATGACCGTGTTGGTGATCAGCGCCGATTTTTCCGGGCTCTCGGTCTTCACCGCCACCAGGACGACGAAGGTCTTGCCACTGCGGCCGATCTCCAGCCGCTCGGCCAGGTTCTGCGTGGCGATGGCGTGCTGGCGTTCGGCCGGGGCGACGCCGTCCTTCCTGGCCAGAAGCGAGCGCAATTCGCCGATGATGTTGGGCAGGCCGAAACCGCCGCCGGTTCCGTTGAACTCGGGATCGGCATCGAGATTCAGCCGGTTCACCACCGCGGTGAGCACACGGCTCGAACCCATGATGCGAACCTGGTTCTCGACGATGGCGATCGCGGTGTTGGGCGAGAAGTCCGCCCTGATGAGATCGCGGTCGACCAGCCTGATGTCGCGCGGATCGACAAGCACCTCGCCGACCGCTTCGTATTTCTTCGGGGTTGCAAGCGCCACCATCACGCCGATCAGCGCGCCGGCGATCGTCGTCGCCGCAATCAGCTTCTTGGAGTTCCAGACGCCGTTGATGACGTTCAGCGGATCGATCAGCGGGCGCGGACCCGGATCGGGCGCGGGCCTCGCCGGCGCCTCGTCCTCGTCGGTCGCTCCCCAGTCGTCGCGCTCGTCGCGGTCGTCGTCCATCGCATTGGATGCTTCGCGCCGCGGCGCGCGGCGCCGCCTGCGCCGGCGCAGCCTCTCCTCGTTCTCGCGCATTTCGGCATCGAGCCCGGCGATGAAATCGGCGTCAATGTCGTCGTCATGCCCGTCGGCCGGGTCTGGCCTCGCGGCGAGCGCGTGCAGCAGAGGATTGGGCCTGGCCTCGCGGCGCGACCGCGCCAGGCGATGGCGGTGCGAAGCCTGGTCGCGCTCGGTCTCCCTGGCGGCAGACGACAAGAGCGACCCGCTTGGTGCCGGCACCTCGCGCCGAGTACCGCCGCCAAGCGACAGCAATGATCCGCCGCGCTTGCCCGACTTTGTGTTTTGAGGATCTGGCATCGGCGCTTCAGACTCGGAGCACGGCGGTTTTCACGGATTTGCATTCCGCCTTTCATCGAGGACGGCATGCGGCGGCGCATTTGGTTAAGCCAAGCTAAACAGGCATGGGAAACAAATGGTTAATTTCTCCGTGCCGAAGGACGCAAAACAGCGGGGAAAAACCGGGGTTTGCAAGGCCGCTCCACGGTTGAACCATAGCTTAAGCATTGCACCGTAATGATGGCCGCCTCGAATGTCCTCGAGGGACGGATGGCAAAGATTTCTGAATTCCTGGCGGCACGGGCCGGGCTGCTGATGGGCTATGGCTCGGCGCTCAGCGGTTCGCTCGGCCGGCTTGTCTTCTCACTCGCCTATTTCGTGCTGCTGGCCAACACGCTGTCGATCGCCGATTTCGGCGTGTTCGCGACCGCCTCGGCCACCGGCGTGGTCCTGTCCCGCCTACTCGCATTCGGTTTCGTTTCGCCGCTCTATCGCGCCGCCACGGTCAAGCCACGGCTGGTCGGCGTCTACGCGGCCGGCTTCCTGGCGCTGGCGGCGGTATCGCTGCCGCTGGTGGCGCTTGCCGGCTGGATCGCCCACCGCGCCGTCTTCGCCGGCGACATGCCGGTCGGCTCGTTTGCGCTCGTCATCGCCGCCGAGGCGCTGTTGTGGCGGCTGACCGAGGCGGTCATCATCGTCAACAACGGCATGGGCCGGTTCGGTCGCGCCGCCGTCCTCGTCATCCTCGGCACGGCGTTCCGCGCCCTCGCCGCGCTGGTTTTCGCCTTCGCCGGGCCGGCGACGCTCGAGCTTTGGGCATGGTATTACATCGCCGCCAACGGCGCTTCGCTCGCCGTTGCGGTCGTCTTCTTCTATCCGGGCCAACGGTTGCGTTTTGCCGGTCGGCTCTACGGGAGACGCCTGGTCGATTCGATCGCCGTCTCCGGTGCGGAAGTGCTTTTCTACCTGCAGATGGAGCTCGACAAGCTGCTCGTGCTTGCCTTCGGCGGACCGCAGTTCGCCGGCGTCTACGCGATCGTCATGCGGCTGGTCGACCTCACCGCGATCCCGATCCGCGTGTTCTCCATGATGCTGGTCCAGGCGCTGATGCGCTCACCGGAGATGCTGCGCCGCCTGTGGTTGAAGATCGGTATCGAGGCCGGCGTCTTTGCCCTGTCGGTGGCCGCGCTTGTCGTCCTTGTCGCCGTTCTGCACGTCTATCCGGGCCTGCTCGGCGACAATGTCGCGGAGGTGGCGCCAATCATCGGTTTCGCGCTGCTGATCCCCGGGTTCCGCAACCTGGTCGAGTACCAGGCCGAACTGCTCTATGCCCGCGGGCAGACGGTGCTCCGCGCCATCAATCTGGCGCTGCTCGCCGGCGCCAAGGGGGTATTGCTGGTGGCGCTGCTCACCACGATCAGCGGCCCCGCGCCGCTGTTGACCTGGCTCAACGGTGTCTTTGCGCTGCTCTATCTGGCTTCCGCGGCGCTGACCTACTCGGCGCTCAGGCGTCCGGCACGGCCGATGTAGGCGTCAGGCCGCGCCGATCAGCCGGCGGATGCTGCCGAGGTCGGTGCCGACGAAACTCTGCAATCCGAGGGCCACCTGGCCCGGCGCCATACCGGCGATGAACTGGTCGAGATCGGCCTCGTTCAGCCGCGGCCCGTTCCAGTAGATGTGGCACAGTTCCTCGGCGGTGGCGCTGTGGCCGGCGCCGCCGAGCACCTCGTCGACATAGCGCCCGTAGAGCATGCATTCGGAAAAATCGCGCGTCGAGGCCACGGCCTCGACCCAGTGGCGACCATGAACCGCCTCGATATGGCTGCACATTCCCGCCAGCGTGTCCCGCCGCCAGGCGATGACCGTGGCGATATAGTCTTCAAGCGAGGTCCTGTCGGCATCGATACCGAGCGCCCGGCCGGCATTGGCCGACCACAACCGTTGCGGCGCCAGCTTCGGATCGGCAAGCGCGCCCGGCCGGCGCAGGAAGCGGAGCCCGCCGGGCTGCCACAGCGTGGCACAGTCGAATTCCCGCAGGAACACCACGTCGGAATCGCAATAAAGCAGCGCGTCGGCGCGGACATGGTCGGCGATCGCCATGCGCCGCAACTGCTGCACATGCCAGCCGCGCAGCGGCTTGGTGCGGAAGCTGAGCCACATGTGGCGCGGCGCGAGGCTGGTGGGATCGCGCATCACGTGCAGCCAGCGCGGCAACAGGTCGCGCTCATCGACGATGATGCGGTTTTTGGAGGCGAGCGCCTCGAACCGGGCCACGTCATGGCCGGCGACCAGGATCAGATGCTGGTCGAATCCGGTGACGCGCCGGTCGAGCGTCTCGCACAAAAGCCGGCAGCGCTCGAAATCGGCCGCATAGCTGGCGGTAACCACCGAGACGGTGTCCCGCGGAGGAGACGGAACGGCGTTCATCGTACCCCGCTCCAACGCCCGCCGCGCAGCTTCTGTCGCAAGATCCGCATCACGAATACGGGATTGCCGAGCAGATAGCGCCGCCACAGCCGCACCGGCTCCATGCACAGCCGGTAGACCCATTCGAACCGCATGCGGCGCACCAAAAGCGGCGCCCGCGGCACCGCGCCGCTGAGGAAATCGAGCAGCGCGCCGACTGCGATCGGCACGGTGCACGAATTCCCGTCAAGATTGGTCTGGATCCATTTCTCCTGGCGAGGCACGCCCATGGCGACGAGCACGATGTCGGGGTGCAGTTCTTCGATGCGCCGGATGACGCCGGGTTCTTCCTCCGGCGTCAGATAGCCGTCGTTGAGATAGACGAATTGGTGCTGCGGCATTCTCGCCATCAGGTCGGCGGTGGCGCGCTCGCCATGTTCGCGCACGGCACCGACAATGCCGACGACCAGCGGCCGTTTTACCGCGGCCAGCAGCGCCGGCACGAAATCGGTTCCATTGAGATTGTCGGCGAACGGACGTCCATAGAGTATTTTTGCCGCGATATCGACGCCGATCCCGTCTGGGAACACCGTGAAGGTCTTCAGTACCGCGGCAAATTCGGCGTCTTCCGCTGCCGTGTTGGCGCTGTGGGCATTGAGGAATGCGACCTTTGTGTAGCGCCGGCGCTGCAACGCCTCGTCGACCAGCGCGATCGCATCCGCCCGGCTGGCATCCGTGACGGCGACGCCGAGGATGTCCATGGCGCCAGGCAGAGCGCGCGGCGGCTGCGTCTGAACGTTCATGCCGGCACCGCCTGACGGCCCGGCGCGAGCGCCTCGAGGCCGGTGGCCACGGCGGCATCGAGCCCATGCATCTGGGCGCGGAAAAAGACGGAACCGTCGACATCGCGGTCGTCGCGGCAAGCCAGGTCCATCATCGCACGGGCGAAGGCCTTCGGTTCGTCGGCGCCGATGCAGTTTTCCGGCACCATCGCGATACCGCGCAGCGCCGAGGCGGTGGCGACCGCCGGTATACCGAGTTCGAAGGTCTCGATGGTCTTGAGCTGGACACCGGTGCCGGCACGGCTCACCAGCGGTATCATGGCAGAGGAACGGACGAATTCGTCGGCATCCTCGACCCGGCCGAGGAAACGAACGTTCGGGAAGCGGGCGGGCAGATCGCGCGGCGTGCTTCCGGCAACCGCAACCGAAAACCCGGCGGCCAGATGCGGCGTCACCTTCTCGAGAAACCATTCCAGTCCGATACGGTTGGGCTGCCAGGTCCAGGTGCCGATCAGGCCGGCATCGCGGCGGATTGTCCTCTTGCCGGCGGGCGCGGCGGCGCGGCTGCGCGTTACCAGCGGCAGCACGGCCGAGCGGTCCGGCGCCGATACTGCGAGCGCATGGCGGTCGTCTTCTGCGAGCGTGAACACGAAACGGGCGTTACGGCAGAGCCGGTTCTCGATCGCCTCGAGCAGACGCGCCTCGCGGGCGAAGAGCAGCCGTCGTACCGCGCCGGGCGCCGTGCGCGCGCTTTCGCGCGCCGACAGGTGTTCGACATTGTGCGCCACATAGATCGCCGGCCGGTCGCGTAGCGCCGCCTCATAGGCGGCACTCATCTGCACGGCGTTGAGCACATAGCCGTCGGCCGGGCCGGCCGATGCCAGTGCCCGGCGGAAATCATCGTCGCTCAAGACCCTAAGCTTGGCGGAGGAGACGGTGAGTCCCGTCGACATCGATGTCGCCAGCCAGCGCAGCTTCAGCGCGGGTGACGCCTTGTCGGTCGCCGGATCCAGTTCGCCGAGCACGATCGTGTCTTGCGGATCGACCGGTTTGCGGCCGGGGCGCACATAACCGAGCACCGTCACCTG
Source organism: Rhizobiaceae bacterium (assembly GCA_041397625.1). Classification (GTDB taxonomy): domain Bacteria; phylum Pseudomonadota; class Alphaproteobacteria; order Rhizobiales; family Rhizobiaceae; genus JAWKWH01. The sequence goes on along the minus strand of JAWKWH010000001.1, from coordinate 327,557 downwards.
GACGCCCCGGCGCCTCAACGCGGCGATGATCGCGGCGTTGGCGATCTCGTATCCGGTCGACGGGGCACCGTCGGGTACGAGCGAAGTGACGAAAACCAGATGCATGCCGGAGCGGTTCCTGTTGCAAAGCCTTTAGCAGCAAGGCATGAAATGTTGATTAAGCGCGGTTTCAAACGCTGATTGAATGCCGCGTGCAAGCGCGATTTCGGCATGTGTGTTAACGCGACCTTAAAGTGGAACGGCTTTGATGCCGGCAAAAGGTCGTTGCTCGATGATTCCCAGACTTTCCGACAACATCTCCGTCGTCGCTCGCAGCGAGAGACTTGTGCCGGAAGCGGTCGATGTCGTCGTCACCGTTCCGACCTTCAAGCGACCGCAATGGCTGCTGCGCACGCTGCGTTCGCTGAAGGACCAGCGAACCGACCGGCGGTTTGCCGTCATCGTCATCGAAAACGAGGCCCAAAAGCGCGAGGGCGCCAATGCCGCGCGACCGCTGATCGAATCCGGCGAACTGCCGGGCATGGTGATCGTCGCCCACGACCGCGGCAACTGCTCGGCCTACAATGCCGGCTGGACGACCGCCTTCGTCCATTTTCCCAATTTCAGCCACATCGCCGTTATCGACGACGATGAGATCGCGACGCCGGACTGGCTTGAGAACCTGTTGAATACGACAGAACGTTTCGGTGCCGATATCATTGGCGGGCCGCAGGTCCAGATGTTCGAGAACCCTGCCCATCGACGCTGGGCCGACCATCCGGTCTTTCGCCCGCCCTACGACGAAAGCGGGACGGTCGGCGCGCTCTATTCGTCAGGCAACCTTCTGGTCTCGCGCCGGGTGCCCGAGGCGCTCGGAACGCCATTTCTCGATCCGATGTTCAACTTCATCGGCGGCGGCGATTCCGATTTCCTGAGCCGTGCGCGCCATGCCGGCTTCAGGCTTGCCTGGTGCGCGGAGGCCGAGGTGCACGAGACCGTGCCGGCGCGACGCGTGGAGGCCCGATGGATCCGCGCCCGCGGCCTGCGCAATGGCGTGATTTCGACCATGGTGGAAAAGCGCCGCCGCGCAAAACAGCCTTTCGGCCGCCTGATCGTCCTTGCTCACAGCCTCGCCCTGCTCGGCGCCTCACCGTTCCGCGCCGCGATCGGGCTGGTGCGGACCGGTTCGCCGGCGATCGCCAGCTATCCCGTCCATGTGGCGCTCGGCCGCGTGCTGTCGGAATTCGGCTACGCCAACGAACAGTATCGCGAGCCGGAAAAGAACTAGGGTCAGGACCCGAGGCTTTATCGACCTTAAGGTTTCGGGAAGCCCGACACGGTTGCATGGCCGGCGAAAACGGCTACACCGGCGCCGACAAACCGTTTTGGGGTTCAGATCATGACAAAACTGATTTTGGTCGGCTGCGGCAATATGGGTTACGCGATGTTGGCCGGCTGGTGCGGCGCCGGTAGCGTCGAGGCGAGCGACGTGATCGTGGTCGAGCCGTTCGAGCCGCTGCGCGACCGCGCCTCGGTATTGGGTGTCACGGCCGTCGCTGTCCCCGCCGAAATCGCGCCCGGAACCGCTGCCGAACTGGTGATCTTTGCCGTCAAGCCGCAAATGATCGGCGAGGTGATCGACGACTACCGGCGCTTTGCCGACACCGGCGCGGCGGTCGTCAGCATCATCGCTGGAACGCGAATAGCCTTTTTTGAACAACGGCTTGGCGGTAACGTGCCGATCATCCGCTGCATGCCCAACACGCCGGCGGCGATCGGCAGGGGCATGATGGTGACCGTTGCCAACGCCCATGTGGATGCCGGCACGGCGGCCACCGTGGCCGACCTGCTGGCGGCCAGCGGCGAGGTGGCGACAGTGGAGAACGAAGACCTGATGGACGCGGTGACCGCGGTTTCCGGTTCGGGCCCGGCCTATGTGTTCCATTTCATCGAATGCCTGACGGCCGCCGGCATTGATGCCGGCCTGCCCGCCGGGACAGCGGCGATGCTTGCGGGCCAGACCGTCTATGGCGCGGCCAGCCTTGCCCGGGAGAGCGACGAGGAGCCCGGCAGGCTGCGCGAACAGGTGACCAGCCCCAACGGCACCACCGCTGCCGCACTTGCCGTGCTGATGGGCGAGGACCGGCTGAAGACGCTCGTCAGCGAAGCCGTCGACGCGGCGCGCAAGCGCTCGATCGAGCTCGGCTAAGGCAAACGATCAGGCGTCCTCGAGCACCAGCGCGTCCTGCTTGGCCCGCAATGCGACCAACCTCGAACCGGGATCGGGTTCGGCGTTGGTGCGGGTCAGCAATTCGCCCCTGGCGATCGGCGCGGTAACGGTGCCGCCTTCCAGCAGGCCGCAGGGGACCGCGCCGGCGGCGCGCGCCTCGCCGGCCTGCATGATCCACGAGCGATAGGTCGTCTCGCCGATGGCGTCGAGCCGGTCGCCGGGTTTCAGGTCGCGCTTGGCCACCGCACAGACCTCGGCCACCGGCCGGTCGAGCGGCACCATGTCGGCCTTGCCGTAGAGTGCGGCGCGCGCGCAGGTGAGCGGCACTTCGAGGCTGGTCAGGTGATAGGGGCGGAAGAAGGTGTAGTAGGGTCCGGCGCCGAGCTTCAGGTCGTTCATGCGCTCGCGCAGGCGCGGATGCGCCATCTCGGCGATGACGAAGACGCCCGGCGCCACGCCCTTGCCGACCGTGAAATCGACCACGCCCTTGCGCGACAGCACGCCGCCATCGGCAACCGGGCAGAGCACCGAGGCGAGTTCCTCGCGGCTTGCCGCCGGACCGTGCATGCCCGGCCTGTCGGGCACCAGCCCGGTGGCGTTGGCGATCGCCGCCATCTCGACCATGGTCTTGGAACCGTCGACGAACTCGACCAGCATGCGCGGGTTCATGTTGCGCCGCTCGGCCTCCTCGCGATAGTCGTCGGGCACGGCATCGTGGTTGAGCGGATTGTTCTTGCCCTTGCCGGCGGCAACGATGCGATGACCCATCGCCGAAACGAATTCGATCAGCTCCATACAGGAGGACGGCTCGTCGCCGGCGCCGAGCGAATAGACGACGCCGAGCCGTTCGGCGGCGTGTTTCAGATAGGCGCCGATGGTGACGTCGGCCTCGACGTTCATCATCACCAGATGCTTGCCGTGCTCCATGGCGGTAAGCCCGATATCGGCGCCGACGGCCGGCTTGCCGGTCGCGTCGATCACCACGTCGACCAGATCGCTGGTGGCGGCCAGCGCCGCGTCGGCGACGATCGCCGTCCGCCCGGCCTCGATCGCCGCGAGAATGTCGGAAGACCGTGCCGCCTCGACGGCGGTGCCGGCCGGCAGGCCGGCGGTCTCGATGGCCGCCCTTGCCCGACCCGGCTGCGTGTCGGCGATTGCCGCGACAACGAGGCCGCGCATCTGCGCCACCTGGGTGACGATATCGGTGCCCATCTCGCCGCAGCCGATCAGGCCGATCCTGACCGGTCGGCCCTCGTCTTCGCGCCGGGCGAGATCACGGGCAAGACCGGTCAACGCAACATTGGTCATGGATTGTTCGCTCCGCCGCATTTTCGTTTGGCCTAGCGTGTAGGGGGCGCTCGGCAATTGTCAACGCGACGATGCGCGATTCCGCCGGGCGATCTGCAGATCAGATCGCGTCACGCAAGGCAAACCAGCCGAGTGCCAGGGTCAGCAACGGCGCTCGGAAGCGGCGACCGCCCGGAAACGCCGGAATACGCAGGTCCTCGAGCAGTTTCAGCTTGTCCCGGCGCCCGAGCACCATCTCGGCAAAGAGCCGGCCGGTATAGTTGGACAGCATGACGCCGTGGCCGGAATAGCCACCGGCCGAAATGACGTTCCGCATGACCTCGCGGACAAAGGGTTTGCGCGGCATAGTGATGCCGACCTTGCCGCCCCATGCATGCGTGATCTCGACATCGGCAAGCGCCGGATAAATCTCCGCGATCTGCTTGCCGATATGCGCCTTGATGTTGGCCGGCGTGCCCGGACCGTAGGTTTCGCGCCCGCCGAACAACAGGCGGCCATCGGGCGACTTGCGGAAGTAGCGCACGACAAAACGCGAATCGTCGACCGATTCCCAACCCGGCAGAACCGGGCTGTCGTCGCCGAGCGGCACGGTGGCGCCGATGAACGAGCCGATCGGCATGACATGGGCGGCGCTGACCGGCTCGAGGGCGCCACCATGCGCATTGACCGCGAGCAGGCACTTGTCGGCCGTGATCGTGCCGCTTGCCGTCTTTGCGACCACGCCGCCGGCCGACGAGCCCAAATCGGTGATCGCCGTCTGTTCGAACAGTTTCGCACCGAGGCCGGCGGCGGCGGCGGCGATGCCGATCACCAGTTTCAGCGGATGGATGTGGCCGGTTCCCGCATCGCGGATACCGCCATAATAGAACGAGGAGCCGACCGCGGCCTCGGACTGCGCGCGGTCGAGGAAGGTGATATGCGGATAGTCGAACCGCTCGGCCATGATATCGGCATGGCGACGATAGTCGTCGACATGGCGCTGCTTGTGGGCAAAGGACAGCTGGCCGGTGCGATACTCGGCGTCGATATCATGCTCGCGCATGAACGCCATCAGATGCGCCTTGGCCTCCTCGGCGAGGGCGAGCAGGGCCTTGGCGCGTTCAAGGCCGAACTCCGCTTCCAGTTCCTCCGCCCAGGCGCGCTGGCCGGTGCCCATCTGCCCTCCGTTGCGTCCGGACGCGCCGTCGCCGAGGCGATGCGCCTCCACCAGCGTCACATCGACGCCGTTGGCCGCCAGGTGGGCGGCGGCCGAAAGGCCGGTAAAGCCGCCGCCGATGATCAGCACGTCGGTGCGCGCATCGCCCTTCAGCGGCGGATATTCGGGGCGCGCGCCGACCGTCGCCTCGTACCAGGACCAACCCGGCGAGATCGGGCTCTGATAATGCGGATCGGTCATCTATGCCTACACGTTGAGCAGGAGGTATTCGCGCTCCCAAGGGCTGATGACCTCCATGAAGGTCTCGAACTCGGCCCGTTTGATCGCGGCGTAGGTGGAAACGAAGCTGTCGCCGAAGACTTCGCGGAACCTGTCCTCGGCCTCGAAGCGAGATACCGCTTCCAGGAGATTGCGCGGCAACTCGATCTCCGAATCGTTGACGGAGGCGGTGACCGGATCCTCCGGAACCACATTGTGGACCATGCCGAGATAGCCGCAGGCGAGCGACGCCGCCAGCGCCAGATAAGGATTGGCGTCGGAGGACGGTACCCGGTTTTCGACGCGCCGCGCCGCCGGGCCCGAACGCGGCACGCGGAAGGCCGTGGTGCGGTTGTCGTAACCCCACTTGACATTGACGGGGGCAGAGGCGGACTGGGTCAGGCGACGGTAGGAATTGACGTAGGGCGCGAACATCACCAGAGCCATCGGCGCGAAATGCTGCATACCGCCGATGAAATGGCGGAACAGGTCGCTTTCGCCGCCATCTGCGGTGGTGAAGATGTTGTCGCCGGTCTTTGCATCGACGATCGACTGGTGGATATGCATCGCCGAACCGGGCTGTCCCTGAATGGGCTTGGCCATGAAGGTCGCATACATGTCGTGGTTGAGCGCCGCCTCGCGGATGGTGCGCTTGAACATGAAGACCTGGTCGGCCAGTTCGACCGGGTCGCCGTGGCGCAGGTTGATCTCGAGCTGGCCGGCGCCTTCCTCGTGGATAAGCGTGTCGATCTCCAGCCCCTGCGCCTCGGAGAAATGGTAAATGTCGTCGATCAGTTCGTCGAACTCGTTGATGCCGGCGATCGAATAGCCCTGGCCTCCGCCAATGGCGCGGCCCGAGCGGCCGACGGGCGGCGACAGCGGATAGTCGGGGTCGGGGTTCTTACGCACCAGGTAGAACTCGATCTCCGGCGCCACCACCGGGCGCCAGCCCTTGTCGGCGTAGGCGCCGAGCACGCGCTTCAGCACGTTGCGCGGGGTGAATTCGACATCGCCGCCATCCTGGCGCACAAGGTCGCAGATCACCTGCGCGGTCGGGTCGGACTCCCACGGCACCGTCGAGAGCGTGGCGAGATCCGGCATCAGCTTCAGGTCGCCATCGTCTTCCGGGTAGGTGAAGCCGTGACCGTTTGGCGGATACCCCCCCGATATCGTCGTCATGAACACCGCCGAAGGCAGCGCCAGCGACGTGTTGGAAGTGAATTTGTTCGACGGCATCATCTTGCCCCGGGCAACGCCGGCCTGGTCGGGCGTGATGCACTCGATATCCTCGATGCCGCGCCAGGCGAGCCATTCGCCTGCCTGTTTCCAGTTCTTGACGCCGCGCAGGTTCTTGATGAAGGCGGGAACGGATTTTTTGGTCGTACGCCGGGCGGCCCGTTCAGCCGGAATTTTCGAAGACATGGATCACCGATTGTTGATTTGTCCAAAGGCCATAGCAAATTTGATCAAAAAAAGGAAGCGTACTGGATTGCCCAAGCGCAAAATCCCGCGCCGCCGCCTTTCCCGGTGGGAACGACAGCTGATCGGACGTCCCATGGCAGCGGCGGCCGCGCCGCACGGCGATTTGATCAAACCGAAACCGGTCAACCGCGCGGCGGGCGCAGCAGGTAGATGACGAACCAGATCGGCACGATCACCATCGAACCAAGCACGATATTCGGCAACGCCCAGGACAGGCCGCGTTCGGCATAACCCAGGACCTGCTCCGGCGTCATGCCGAGATCGGCAAGTACCTCCGCGGCGGTGATGTCGAGCGCGGAAAGCACCGCGCCCGTTATCAGGGAAGCCACTGCGATCTTGAAGACCGCCGACAGTATCCTGAACACCCGCATCCCCTTTTGCGAATCGCCGGAGTGTACGTTCGCCACGGCGAAATGTCATCCGCCCGGATCGGCACCTATTCGTCGATACGCGGTGGCAGCACTGCGGAGATGAAGGGCGCGTTCCACGAGCCGCCGACGAAGAAGGATATGTCGATCGCTTCGCCGTCCTGCCCGGATGTCGGCAGGATGCGGCCCGACAGCGCCAGGCTGCGGCCGACATAGGGCATCAGCCCCGACAGCACGATCATCTGTCTGGCCGTGCGCGCCTCCGCCTTCTCCACGGTCGCCACGCCATTCGCCATGGTCGCCTTCAGCTCGGCACGCTCGAAGGCCAGCGTTCCCCCACCGATGTCGTCAAGAGCAAAAAAGCCTCCATGCCTGGCTCTTTCGAGCAGGGCGGCAAGATCGACGTCGGCGATGGTTCCGGTGTCGAAGGTGGCGGCGATGGATCCGCTGGCCGTGCGAAGGAAGGCGTCGGGCGTCGCCAGCGGTCCGTTGAGTATGACGGAGATCTTGGCTCTGGCCTGGGGGATCATGCGCTTGAATCCGGCCGCAGCGGCCAGCGCGGCGCTGTCAATGCCCGAGGCGAGCAGGCGGAACTCGCCCGTCTGCCTGCCACTCGCCCGGTCAATCCTGATCCCGGTCGAGATATTGCCGCCGAAACCGGTGGCGTCGGAGATGTCGAAGGTAGCGAGATTGTCCCTGATCTGTACGGCGGCGGCGACATTGGCCAGCTGGACCGGTCCGGCCGAGGCATTGCCTGCCGACAGCCTCATGTCGAGGTTGAACTTTCCTAGAAGGCTTTCTTCGAGCGTTTCGGTCGACAGGCTGGAGGACGCCGGCAGCACCGAGAAAGCCGACAGGAACGAGACCAGGTCGAGATCGTCGAAGGCGAGCGTGCCGGAAACGACCGGCGGTCCCTCGCTCAGCGCCACCTCGACCAGGCCGCGGCCGGGATTGTCGCCAATCGTGATCCGCGCATCTTCGATCTTGACGGCGCCGACCTGGCCATGCAGGCGGCCGGATATCGCCGTCTTGCCGACGGCCGCCATGCCGCCGATGTCGTAACCCGCCCATGCGAGCATGTCGCTCAGCGAAGGCGTGGCGAACTGTATCTCGCCATCGATGAACAACGGCGCCTCGATATCGGCCACGCCGTTGTAGGAGACCTGCAGCGGGGCGGATTGCAGCGAGAACGAAAGTTGCGCCGTGGCGCCGGCCAAAAGCAGGACCGGCTGGGTGATCTGGCTTTCGATCCTGATCTCCTCGTCGTTCATCATGCCGGTGGCGTTGAGCGACAGGCCGCGGTCGAATGCGGACCATTGCATCGACCCCGTCAGGCCGGTCAGCAGTTCCTTTTCCCCGCCTTCGGCACCGTCGGTCTCGACGATGCGCGCACCGGAAAATTCAACCACGCCGAAGGCACTCGAGCGGATGGCGGAAAGGTCGGGATCGGCCGGATTCTCGTCGACGGCCACCCGGGCCATCTCGACCGCGCGGCGCAGTTTGCCGCCAGCCGGCGATCGCAGCGCCGGCAGACCGCCCTCGCCACGCGCCATGCGAAGTTCCGGATCGACGAAGCGGACTTTGACGGGAACGATGTCGCCACGCAAGGCGGCGATTGCCGAAAGGTCGATCTCGACCGTCCTGCTGGTCAGTACCGGCGGCTGGTCGGTCGCGCCCCAGCCCGACAGCGCCACATCGGGCAGTTCGGCGCGGATGGACGGCCAGACGTCAATCCTCGGCACACCGTGCACGGTGACGCGATAGCCGCTCCAGTTGCTGAATTCCTGGGCGATGCGGTCGCGAACGATCTGGGTCGAGGCGATGAATGGCAGGGCGGCGACGAGCGCCACCGCCGCCAGCGCCAGGCCGGCGAGCGCCGTGATGCTGCGCTTGGCGAATCGTGATGCCATCATGCCCCGCTGTGTTGACGGCCGGTGCGGCTGCCGCCTTGATCGTGCGTTACCGGTTTACCTGAGCGTTGTGGCAATTCAAGGGTTTACCGGTACGGTCCGTGGCACAGACAGATGGCGGAATTTTGCGCATGCGGCGAAAGACGTACCCTTGCCATGCGCGCGGGCCTATGCATAGACAGCGGCGAACGAGCCCGGGAGGAAGCGATGGACGAGAAGGCCCCGTTGTGGACGCCATCACAAACAGTGGTCGATGCCGCCGCGATCACGCGTTTTTCATCGCTCGCGGCAAAGCGGTCCGAGGCATCCGTCGCCTCCTATGATGACCTGCACCGCTGGTCGATCGACGATCGCGAGGCATTCTGGGATCTCGTGTGGGAGTTCACCGGAATCGTCGGCGACAAGGGCGAGCGCCGGCTTGTTGACGGCGACCGCATGCCCGGCGCGCGGTTCTTTGCCGATGCGCGCATCAATTTCGCCGAAAACCTTCTGTCGAGGACCGGCAACGCCGAGGCAATGGTGTTCCAGGGCGAGGACAAGGTGTCGCGCCGGCTGACATGGGACGAATTGCACGCGCTCGTCTCGCGCCTGCAGCAGGCGATGCGGCAGCACGGCGTCAAGGCGGGCGACCGCATCGCCGCCATGATGCCCAACATGCCCGAAACCGTCGCCTGCATGCTGGCCGCCGCCTCGATCGGCGCGATCTGGTCGTCCTGTTCACCGGATTTCGGCGAACGGGGCATTCTCGACCGCTTCGGTCAGATCGAACCGGCGTTGTTCATCGGCTGCGACGGCTACTGGTACAATGGCAAGCGCATCGAGACCGGCGGCAAGATCGCCGCTGTGCTGGACAAGCTGCCAACCGTACGAGCGGCGCTGATCATCGACTATCTCGGTATCGCCGACGAGGTGGCGGCAACGATCGACAACGCCGTTGCGTTGCCGGCATTCATCGCCGCGTTTTCGGCACAACCCGTCAGCTTCGAGCGGCTGCCGTTCTCGCACCCGCTCTATATCCTGTTTTCCTCCGGCACCACGGGCGTGCCCAAATGCATTGTGCATTCGGCCGGCGGCACGCTGATCCAGCACCGAAAGGAGCAGGTTCTGCATTGCGATATCCGTGACGGCGACCGGGTGTTCTACTTCACCACCTGCGGCTGGATGATGTGGAACTGGCTGGTTTCGGCGCTTGCTTGCGGGGCGACGCTGCTGCTCTATGACGGTTCGCCGTTTTATCCCGACGGCAATGTGATCTTCGATCTTGCCGAGCGCGAGAAGATGACCTTTTTCGGCACTTCTGCGAAATTCATCGACGCGGTGCGCAAGGCTGGCCTGAGACCGGTTGAAACCCACGATCTCGGCTCGCTGCGCGCCGTCGCCTCGACCGGCTCGCCACTATCGCCGGAAGGTTTCGACTTCGTCTATGACGGCATCGGGAAGGACGTCCATCTTGCGTCGATCTCGGGCGGCACCGACATCGTCTCCTGCTTCGTTCTCGGCGTGCCGGTGCTTCCAGTCTGGTCGGGCGAGATCCAGGCGCCTGGTCTCGGCATGGCGGTCGACGTGTGGAACGAAGCCGGCGAACCGGTCAGCGGCGAGAAGGGCGAACTGGTCTGCTCCAGAGCGTTTCCGTCGATGCCGATCGGCTTCTGGAACGACGAGGACGACATCAAGTACCGCGCCGCCTATTTCGACCGTTTCGAAAACGTCTGGTGCCATGGCGACTTCGCCGAGAAGACCGCCCATGGCGGCCTCATCATCCACGGCCGCTCGGATGCGACGCTCAATCCAGGCGGCGTGCGCATCGGCACGGCCGAGATCTACAACCAGGTCGAGCAGCTCGACGAGGTGGCGGAAGCGATCTGCATCGGTCAGGACTGGGACGACGACGTGCGCGTGGTACTGTTCGTGCGGCTGGCCGAAGGCGTGGAACTTAGCGACGAGCTGGTGCAGACGATCCGCCATCGTATCCGCACCGGCGCCAGCCCGCGCCACATGCCGGCCAAGGTGATCGCGGTTGCCGACATTCCACGCACCAAATCGGGCAAGATCGTCGAGCTTGCGGTGCGCGACGTGGTGCACGGTCGCGAGGTCAAGAACAAGGAAGCGCTGGCCAATCCGGAGGCGCTCGACCTGTTCGCCGGCCTGGCGGAGCTGCAAAGCTAAGGTGGCGAACCGCGGCGGGTTTTGCCTGGTTAACAAATCCCTTCGCCAAAATTTACCTAGTATGCAGAACTGGCACACTTGGCTAGAAATCGCGCTTTCCCGGTAAGGTTCTGTTAACCCGCCATATGGATAGTTTCAGCAACACACGAACAACGCCCCGCCTGCGACAATCTGCGGGAAACGTTCAGAGCCCTAGCCCGAAGTGACAGCAATTTAGAACTGGGCGCCCCTGAAACGGGGCGCCTATTTTTTATTCGGCCCGGTCGCGCATCAGCGCGCGCGACAGCACGATGACAGGCACCAGCGCCGTGGCGATGATCAGGAGGGCGGCGACCGCGCCGTCCTGAACCACGCCGCGCGACGCGTTCTCGTAGACATGGGTGGCGAGCGTGTTGAAGCCGAACGGCCTGAGCACGATGGTTGCCGACAGTTCCTTGACCGTGTCGACGAACACCAGGATGGCGGCGGTGAAGATAGCCGGACGCAACAGCGGCAGCAGCACCGAGGACGCACTGCCGGCCGGGGTGCGCCCGAGACTGCGGGCGGCCTCGTCCAGGTTGGGCGGCAGTTTATCAAGGCCGGAGCGGATGGCACCGTCGGCAAGCGCCAGGAAGCGGATGGAGCAGGCGAGGATGACCGCCATCACCGTTCCGGAGAACACCAGGCCGGTGGACATGCCGGTGAGCGCACGGGCGAGCGCATCGATGTGCCGATCGATCGCCGCCAGCGCATAGAGCAGGCCGAAGCCCAGAATGGTGCCGGGCAGCGCGTAGCCTAGCACACTGAACCGCGTCAACGCCGATTGCAGGCGCGTGCGCGACAGCCGCGCCGCGTTGAGCAGCACCAGGACGGCGGCAACTGCGATGACGGCCGCTGCCGAGGCCGTCAGCACCGAGTTGGCCAGCGCTTTCAGCAGCGCCGGCTCGAAGAACTGGTCCATGCGTTTGAGCGCGTAGCCGCCAAGCACCTGCAGCGGGATGGCGAAGCCGAAGGCGACGGGCATCAGCGTGAGCAGGAAGGCAAGGGCGGCACGCCAGCCGCTGAGCTTGCGCCGCAACGGCGGCGATTTGAGCTCGGTCGCACGGCCCTGATGGTAGCGCTGGCGTCGGCGGGCCCATTGTTCGGCGACCAGCAGGGCGAAGACCAGCGCCAGCATCACCAGCGCGATCTGGGCCGCACCCTCGATACTGCCGCGGTTGAGCCAGGTGGCGTAGACTGCGAATGTCAGTGTCCGCACGCCGAGATATTCGACCGCGCCGATGTCGTTCAGCGTCTCCATCAGCGCCAGCGCCACGCCGGCGGCGATCGCCGGCCGCGCCACGGGCAGCAGGACACGAAAAAACACCCGCATCGGCGTGGCGCCGAGCGTGCGCGCCACGTCGGCCAGGTTGCGCCCCTGCATGATGAAGACGACGCGGCAGGTGAGGTAGACATAAGGGTAGAGTACCGCCGACAGCACGACGGCCGCGCCCATGGTCGAGCGGATCTCCGGAAACCAGTAGTCGCGGGAGCTGCTGAAGCCGAAGAGCGCGCGTATCGCCGTCTGCACCGGTCCGGTGAAGTTGAAGAATTCGCCGAAGGCATAGGCCGCCAGATAGGTCGGAATTGCCAGTGGCAGCACCAGCGCCCAGGCCAGGATGCGGCGTAAGGGAAAATCGAACGCCATCACCAGCCAGGCGCTCACCGTGCCCATCGACGCGGTAAGCAGGCCGACAAGCGCCATCAGCACCAGCGTGGTGCGCACCGAGCGCGGCAGCACGTTCTCGATCAGGTGCGGCCAGGCATCGCCGCTGCCGGCCGAGGCGATGCCGGCGATCGTCAGGATCGGCGCCAGGACGACGAGTACGATGACGATGGTGATCGCCAGCAGCAGCGGATGGCCAACCGGGCGCACCGGCGGCGTCGAAGCCGTCAATCTCAGCGGCGCTGCCGCCATGTGCCACCCCGATTCATGTTTGAGATGGATAGAGCCGCGACCGGTCGCCGGTCAATGGTCAAGGGCGCTTGCCGTCGGCATGGCGTGCCCGCGGGTTCAGTCGGCGAGCACACGGGTCGAGGGGAAGACGATCTCGACGATGGTGCCCTCGTCGGGCTTCGACTCGATGGAGAATGACGCGCGGTTGGCCTCCACCATCGCCTTGGTGAGCGGCAGGCCAAGGCCGGTGCCGTCGCGGCGGCGCGCCTTGGCGGAGCTCACCTGCTTGAACGGCTTCATCGCCTGATCGATTTCCGAGCGCGACATGCCGATGCCGGTATCGCGCACACGCATGGTCACGTCGCCGGCGGCCTCGTAGACGGTGGAGACGATCACCTGGCCGCCGGCCGGCGTGAAGCGAATGGCGTTGGAAAGCAGGTTGAGCGCGATCTGGCGAACGCTTCTGAGGTCGGCCACCACTTCCGGCAGGTTCGAGGCGAAGCTGGAACGGATGATGACGCGCTCGCGGTTGGCGTCCGGCTGCATCATCGCCACCGCGTCGGCGAGCGCATCGTTGAGCGAGACCGATTCGAAGTCCATGTCCTGCTCGCCGGCCTCGATCTTGGAGATGTCGAGCAGGTCGTTGACCAGTTCGAGCACGTGGTTGCCGGAGCGGTTGATATCCCTCAGATAATCGCGGTAGCGCGCATTGTTTATGGGACCGAACTTCTCGTCCAGCATCAGTTCGGAGAAGCCGATAATGGCGTTGAGCGGGGTGCGCACCTCATGGCTGATGCGCGCCAGGAAGTCGGTTTTCTGCGATGAGGCATGTTCGGCCTGGCCACGCGCCTGGGTCAGTTCCTCCTCGGCGCGCTTCCACTGGGTGATGTCCCGCAGGACCGCACAATAGCCGCCAGGGCCCGGCAGCCGACCCATGGTCATGAACAGCGGAATGAACCGGCCCTGCGCCTCGCGGCCGATCACTTCGCGACCATCGTTGAGCACGCTTGCCACGCCGTTCTCGGCCAGTCCGGACAGATAGTCGGCGGCGGCGCGCTGGCTTTCGGTGGCAAACAGCACGGTGAACGGCTTGCCGGCCAGCTCGTCGGCCTCGAAGCCGAACAGCGCCTCTGCCGAGCGGTTGATCGAACGGATATCGCCCGACGGCGTGACCAGCACGACCCCGTCGGTCGCCGTGTCCAGAATGGCGGTCAGTTCGCGCACCCGTTCGCTCAGGCCGCCATCGGCGGCGCCGGCGTCAGCGGCGGGCGCGGCCAGCGGCGAGGGCCGGATGGCGAGCATCAGCGCCAGGCGATCCTCCCAGCGCACCGAGCGCAGATAAGCATCGCACAGTTTCTCGCTGCCGTCCTGCGTGATCAGGCGCATGGCCGGGCGCGCCGTTTCGTCGCTTTCCTCCGACAGACCGTCGGGCGCGGCAAACAGCACGTCGAACCCGCCGGCCTCGGCGAGCTCGCCGGTCGACCGATAGCCCGTCAGTTTGAAAAATTCGGGATTGGCGTAGTGCAGCGTGTCGCCGGAACGGATCAGCACGGCGACCGGCAGTTGCTCGAGGATGGAGATGTCCGACCCGCCCTCGGGCCAATCCGTCGGCTCGGCGAACGCCGATGGCAGAAAATCCGCCGCTGCCGGCCCGGAAGCCTTCTGCCCGGCTTCATCCGGTTCCGCAGCGGAGATCTCCTCGCCGGCATCCGATCCGGTTTGAACGTCGGTCTCCGCGCCGGACACGGTTTCATGCCCGCCGGTCGCATCGCGAACGGGTTCGTCGACGCTCCCGTCCGCCCCGCCCGGTCCGACCCCCGCCGGGCTGTCGGCCGCCAGCTCGCGCAACGGCTCCTCGGGCAGGCCGTTTTCCGAAGGCGGCGGATTTTCGTTGGCGGTACCGGACCGCCTGTCGCCGGCATCGGCCTCTTTCAAGCGCTCGCCGATTTCCCTGAACGCCGTCCGCTCGTGATCGGACAGTCCGCCGGCGCGCTCGCGATGCGCGGCAAGCCTGATCACCTTGTCGCTGTCGCGCCGCTCGGGTGTCCGCGACAGTTCCAGCGCCGGCAGTTCGCCTCGAAACGGATCGTCGGGCGCGATCATCTCGTCGCCGGCGGTTTGCCGATCGGTATCCGCCGGCGCTTCCTCGGGTGCGGCCGCTGTCTCCGCCTCGTCGTCGGTACGAGGAAGCGGCTGGGCCTCCACTGCTTCGCTCAACCGCACAACGCCGAAACCGCGGAACCCCTCGAAATGGCGATGGCGCGAATAGGCCGGCAGCGCGGCAAGGTCCACCGGCACGCGCTTTCCCGTGTCACGCAGCGGCCAGAGCACCGAGCGCCCGGACCAGGTATCGCGACGTTCGAGCAATTGCTCGATCTCGCCGGTACTGTCGAAATCGAACATCCCGGCGACCTCGCCGAAGGAACGTCCGATGATATCGGCGTTGGCGGCACCGACGGCGGCGGCGAATTCCGGCGAGATTTCGCTGAACCGGCCGTCTTCATCGGTCTTCCAGACGAAGCGCACCGCCTCGAAACCGGCCTGCGATTTCTCCCCGTCACCGGATTCCCGTTCGCGTTCTTCGGGCACCACGCCGCGTCGACCGAAGACTGCCGGGCGAAGCGCTTCGGCCGGCTCGTCTTCCCCCGACCCGCCATCTTCGGGCATTTCGTCGGCACCCACGGCGTCTCCGGCCACGGCAGCGATGTCTTCGGCAGCCTCGTGGCGATCGACGACCTGTCGCTCGACATCGTCCCCGGCCGGCTCGGCCAAAGGGTCATCGGCCGCCACGTCATGTTCGGCATCTCCTGCATGTTCCGCCGGAGCAGCGACCACGGAGGCGGCTGGTGTCCCGGCCACCGGTTCGCCAACCGCGATCACCAGATGCAACGCCGGATCGTCGACAAGCCGGCCGATGCCGACGGCGGCCTCGCCGGCGGCGGTCGGCACCATGCGCTTGACCAACCTGTCGGTCTCGCCGGCCACGCGATGCACCAGCGCCTGCATCGTGGCGGGCGCGATGGCAAGATCGGCAAAGCCGGTGCTGCCGGCCATGACCGCGCCGGAGGCATCGACCAGCGCCGCATAGTGTCCGGGCGCATCGATGCCGGCGACGGATCGCGCGGCCATTTTGGCGGCGGCGAGGCCGGCCGGCGCGCTGCCCGGAACGGTCAGCAGGATGCCCCTCTGCCGGTCGGGCAGCAGGATGGAGCTCCCCCGGCACCACAGGGCGCGGCTTTCGAGCCAGTTGTCGAGACGGATGGTCACGGAACGGTCTCGGTCAATCGCCGGAAAGCCGGCGGTGGCGGCAATCTGGCGGCGGACATTGACGGGAAGGTCGAGCTCGGCGCCCATCGCCTGCTCGATATCGTCAAAGCCGAGCAGGGCGGCGCCCGGACCATTGACCCAGAGCAGGGTCTCGAGGTCGGACGACAGCAGAATCAGCGGGTCGCCGGCGGCAAAACGCTCGCGCACGCCGTCGAGTACCGCGATATCGATGAAGGAAAATCCGCCGGTGGTCATGCGGCCGTTCCGTCCGTTCCCTACGCTTGCACGAACCGCAACATACGCGCCCGAGCCACGCCGGGCATGCGGCCCTACCCGTCTTTACGCTTTGTTAATAAATCGAACCCGCCCCGCCGTCCACAAACACCGGCATTTCAGCCATGCGAAGTTGGATGCGTGGTTAACAAGCACCGGTTTTGTGCAGTGCAAAAAAAATTGTTGCAACGCACAATAACCTGTACTATATGGAGGTCGATCCAGCCCGGGATCGATTTTTCCCCAAAGCTCGGGCACCAAACTCTGAAGGATGAATGAAATGGCCAAGACCGCTAAGACCGACGACGTCGTGAATTTCCCCGCTTTCGACGCTTCCGCTGCCACCGACCAACTGCGTGAGTTTGCCGAGAAGGGCATGGAGCAGTCGAGCCAGGCTTATGCCCAGCTCAAGGAGCGCGCCGAAGCCGCCCAGAAGGCGATCGAGGAATCGTTCGAGACCGCCAAGGCTGCCGGCAACGAGTGGTCGCTGAAGACCATCGCCGCCATGCGCGCCCAGGCCGATGCGGGCTTCGATCACCTCGAGGCGCTCGCCGGGGTCAATTCGTTCTCGGCGCTGGTGGAAGTGCAGACCGCTTTCGCCCGCAAGCAGGCCGAAACCGCAGCCGAGCAACTCAAGGAGCTGCAGGCCGCTTCGACCAAGGCTTTCGAGGATGCCTTCAAGCCGGTCAAGGACGCCTACGCAAAGACCATGTCCGAGATCAAGGCTGCCTGAACAGGCGCCAACTCAAATCGGCCGGCGGTGCCCATTCCTCCTCCCGGGGCGCCGAGCCGGCCGATGCGGATCGATGCGTAACACACGATCCAAGCGGGAAAAGCCGGGTTCGACCCGGCTTTTTTCGTGTCCGCCATGCGGCGCGGACAGGATTTTCGCGCCAGATCACGCTTGCATTTGCCGGGCTTAATCCGTATTTCACGGGGCCTGACCGGAAACGGACATGCGGTTGTAGCTCAGCTGGTTAGAGCGCAGGATTGTGGCTCCTGAGGTCGGTGGTTCGACTCCACCCAACCGTACCATCCCCGACTAAACTCCTAAAACAACGATCCCTGCCCGTTGCCGGATTTCGCCGGTTTCAGCTTCGCGGGTTTCCTTTCGGCCGGATTGCGGTCACCGCCACCATCGGCGGTGGCGGCAATCTCGCCGTCGGCGAATTTGAGCGACAGCGCAGCACCCGGCGCGACCTCGCCGGCGCGCACCAGGGTCCTGCCCCTGCCATCGGAGACGATCGCATAGCCGCGCTTCAGCACCGCCGGATAGGCGAGCGAGGCGAGCAGCCGGCTTGTTTCACCCACGGACCGGCGACGGCGTTCCAGCGCCAGCATATGCGCGCGCTCGGCCCTGACCGCCAGCCGTTCCAGCCTTTCGCGGCGCACGCCGAGCCGTTCGGTAAGCGGTTCCGGCCGGATGCGCTGCGCCAGGGCGGCAAGACCGCCACGCCGCTCGCGCAGCAGCCGCGCCAACAGCGTCGGGTTGAGCCTGATCGCGGCAAGGCCCGACCGCTTGCGCTCGGTTCCGGCCGCCAGCGCGCGCGCCAACCTGGCGGCGAGTTCGTCGAAACCGCGCCGCGGCAGGGCCAGAAGCTGGTCGGGCGACGGCAGGGCGCGCGCAGCCGAGCGCACAGCCTGGCGCTGGCGGTCGAGCAGGCGGGAGACCGCGCCCTTCAGCCGGGCCGACATGCCGGAAATCTCCGCCTCCAGTTCCGCGCGCACCGGCACGGCCATCTCGGCGGCGCCGGTCGGCGTCGGCGCGCGCACGTCTGCGGCAAGGTCGATCAGCGTCCAGTCGGTCTCGTGCCCGATGGCGGAGATGACGGGGATGTCCGACGCCGCAACCGCGCGCGCAAGCGCCTCGTCGTTGAAGCCCCAAAGGTCCTCGAGGCTGCCGCCGCCGCGCGCGACGATGATCACGTCCGGCCGGGCGATCGGGCCGTCCGGGGCAAAGCGGTTGAACCCCTGAACGGCCGCCGCCGCCTCTGCGCCCGACGTCTCGCCCTGCACGCGCACCGGCCAGACAACCACATGCAGCGGATAGCGGTCGGTGATACGATGGATGATGTCGCGGATCACCGCGCCGGTCGGCGAGGTCACCACGCCGATCACTCTCGGCATGTAGGGCAGCAGCTGCTTGCGCGCCTCGTCGAACAGGCCTTCGGCGGCAAGTTTCCTCTTGCGCTCCTCCAGAAGCGCCATCAGCGCGCCGGCGCCGGCCGGTTCGATCTGCTCGATGACGATCTGGTACTTGGACGAACCGGGATAGGTGGTGAGCTTGCCGGTGGCGATCACCTCCAGCCCTTCCTCGGGCAGGAATTTCAGCTTCGAGAACACGCCGCGCCAGATCACCGCCTCGATGCGGGCGCGCTCGTCCTTGAGCGCGAAATAGGCATGGCCCGACGAGTGCGGACCGCGATAGCCGGAAACCTCGCCGCGAATGCGCACATGGCCGAACGTATCCTCGACGACGCGCTTCAGCGCGCCGGAAATCTCGGAGACGGAGTATTCGGCGACGTTGCCGGCGGGGGGCGGGGGAATCGCTTCGCTCATCGGCGCGATTGGAGCCTCATGCGGACCGCCGGTCAAGCCGGTGCCGCGCCATCGTTCAGCGGCGGTGGAACAGGCGCTCGATATCGGCGAGCTTCAGTTCGATCCAGGTCGGCCGGCCGTGATTGCAGGTGTCCGAGCCTGGCGTCGCTTCCATCTGGCGCAACAGCGCGTTCATCTCGTCGGGTTTCAGCCGCCGCCCGGACCGTACCGAGCCGTGGCAGGCCATGGTGGCGGCGATACGGTGCAGGCGCCTGCGCAGACCGTCGGCCTCGCCCTCGGCGAGTTCGTCGGAAAGATCGCGCACCAGCGCCGCCGCGTCGGTCTCGCCCAGCATGGCCGGCGTCTCGCGCACGCATATGGCGCCGGGGCCGAAACGCTCGATGCCGAGGCCGAAGCGCTTCAGCGTGTCGGCCGCCGCCGCCAGCCGGTCGGCGTCGTCCTCGGCCATGTCGACGATTTCGGGCAGCAGCAGCATCTGCGCGGCGAGCGGCCGTTCGTCGAGCGCCCGTTTCAGCGCCTCGTAGACGAGGCGTTCATGAGCGGCGTGCTGGTCGACGATGATCAGCGAATCGGCGGTCTGGGAAACGATATAGTTTTCGTGCACCTGCGCGCGGGCGGCACCCAGCCGCTCGCCGCCGAATGTCTCGGAATCGGCGTCCGCATCACGGGCGTCGGCGCTCGCCAGCGGGCCGGCATCGAAGGCCGCCTGGCCGGTCTCGCCAAAACCGTCGAGCGGGCGGAACGGCGATGCCGCCGGCCGGTAGGCGGATGGCTGCGGCCGCAATCCGCCACCGCCCGGCCTGAACGCACCGGCCATCGCCGCCGCACCTGCCGTCGAACTGCGCACGCCGCTGTCGGCGAGCGCCCGGCGGATGGCGCCGACGATCAGTCCGCGCACGAGGCCGGGATCGCGGAAGCGGACATCGGCCTTGGCCGGATGCACGTTGACGTCGACCAGCGCCGGGTCGAGTTCGAGCGCCAGCGCGACAAGCGCGTGACGATCGCGCGGCAGCAGGTCGGCATAAGCGCCGCGAATGGCGCCCGACAGCATCTTGTCGCGCACCGGACGGCCGTTGACGTGGATATGCTGCTGCTGGGCGTTGCCGCGGTTGAAGGCGGGAATGGAAACATGGCCGGAAAGGCGAACACCCTCGCGCTCGGCTTCGATCGCCATCGCATTGTCGGTGAAATCGGCGCCCATCACCTGGGCGACGCGTTCGAGCCGCGCCGCGCCGCCTTCGCCCGTGGCGGCGATCTCGAGCGTCTGGCGGTCGCTGCCCGACAGCAGGAAGCGCACATGCGGGAAGGCGACGGCAATACGTCGCACCACATCGGTGATGGCGGCGGACTCGGCGCGCTCGGTCTTCATGAACTTCAGCCGCGCCGGCGTGGCGAAGAACAGGTCGCGCACCTCGACCAGCGTGCCGATATTGGCTGCCGCCGGTCGCGGGCCAATCACCCTGCCGCCTTCGACCTCGATTTCGGCGCCGGTATCGGCATCCGCCGGGCGCGAGCGGATCGACAGCCGTGCCACCGAGCCGATCGACGGCAGCGCCTCGCCGCGAAAGCCGAGCGAGCGGATATTGTTGATGTCGTCCTCAAGCTTCGATGTGCAGTGGCGCGACACGGCGAGTGCCAGGTCGTCGGCGGCCATGCCGCAACCGTTGTCGGTAACGCGGATCAGGTTGAGCCCGCCGCCGGCGGTTGCGATCTCGATACGCGTCGCGCCAGCATCGAGCGCGTTTTCCAGCAGCTCCTTGACCACGCTCGCCGGCCGCTCGACCACCTCGCCGGCGGCGATCTGGTTGATCATCGTATCGGAAAGCTTGCGGATCGCCATGGCCCGCTTATAGGCGGATTCGGGCGCGCCACCCAACCAATTCCGGACCGTGCCGCGCTTGACTGTGGAGAGCCGGGCGTTACCAATGCCGCCCGGCGCACCAACGGGCACAACGAGAGGGCAGTAGATGGAAATCAACGGCAGGAAGGCGATCGTCTTCGGCGGCACGTCGGGCATCGGGCTGGCGGCTGCGAAACGGCTTGCGGCGGCGGGCGCAAATGTCATCGCGGTCAGCCGCAATCCCGACCGCGCCGGCGACGTGCCGGTCGGCGTCACGCTTGCCAAATGCGACGTGCGCGACCGCGAGGCGCTTTCCGCGCTGTTTGCCGAACACGCTCCCTTCGATATCCTGGTCAGCGCCGCGACCGGCGGCGACCGCGCCATCGGCCCGTTCCTGACCATGGACATGGACGGCTACCGGGCCTCGTTCGACAAATTGTGGGGCTATGCCAATGTGGTGCGTTTCGGCGCCGGGCACATGACCGAGGACGGCTCGATCGTGCTGGTCAGCGGCACGCCGGCGCGCAGGGCAAAGCCCGGCCAGGTGGCGCTCTCCTCGGTCGGCGGCGCGGTGGAGGCGCTCGCGCGCGCCATTGCGCCGGAGCTGGCGCCGAGGCGCATCAATGTCGTCTCGCCGGGCCAGATCGACACGCCGATGGTGGCGCTCCAGGGTGCCGAGCGGACCGAACATTACCGCAAGGCGACAGAAAACCACCCGATTCCGCGCGCGGGCACGCCGGAGGAGGTGGCCGATGCCATCCTGTTCCTGATCGGCAACGACTTCGTTACCGGCACCACCGTCGATGTCGACGGCGGCTGGCTGCTGGCATAGGCAGGGAATCCCGGTTCGAGGCCCGGGCGGCCTTGACATTTCGATCCGGACTCCCTTATGAACCGCGCAACGTTTGCGGCGCGCCCTCGGGCGCGTCTTTCGTTGCAGGCCCACAATGGCGGGCCGGGACAAACGACGGACAGATACGATGAAGATCAAGAACTCGATGAAGGCGCTGAAGAGCCGCCACCGCGAAAACCGCATGGTGCGCCGCAAGGGCCGCATCTACATCATCAACAAGTCCAATCCGCGCTTCAAGGCCCGCCAGGGCTGACCGGCGCATTGCGCTTTTGCCGTTCGACCGGGCCCGCGCCGCGCGCCCGGTTTTTGCGTTGCCGATGACCGGTTTCACGCGAATTTCAGTTTGACGATCACATTTATCGCGTTAGCTTCTTCGCGATGAACCATCTGCTCTCAAGCGCTCTTCTTCTAACCGCGCTTCTGCTCGGTGCGCCGTCATACGCCCAGACCGCAGGACCGGCCGCCAGCGGCGAGACGGCCGAGACCGGTTCGACGCTCGACCAGTTGTTCGGCGATCTCAAGCGGGAACGCAACGAGCGGGCGGCCGAACGCATCGCCCAGAAAATCTGGGCCGAATGGTTCAAGTCGGGCAGCGCCTCGATCGATCTGATGATGAGCTGGTCGCAGGACGCCATCAAGGAAAAGAAATACGGCGTCGCGCTCGACTTTCTCGACCAGATCGTCACGCTGCAACCGCAGTTCGCCGAAGGCTGGAACCGCCGCGCCACGCTGCATTTCATGATGAACGAATACGACAAGTCGCTCGCCGATATCCGGCGGACATTGGCGCTAGAACCGCGCCATTTCGGTGCGCTGTCGGGCTGGGGCATGATCCTCAAGAACACCGGCCAGAAGGCACAGGCGCTGAAAGTGTTCATGCAGGCGCTGGAATTCTATCCGATGATGCGCAACGCCCAGTCCGAGGTAGCCGAGTTGACCGATGAACTGGCCGGCGACGACATCTGACCCCGTGCCGGACTGCGCCTCGAGGCCGGCCGGGCCATGAATCTTGCGACCGCGGCCTTGCTCATCGTCGCCGGCCTTGGCCTGCTCGCGGCCGGCGCGACCCGCGTCGGCACGTGGCTGGTGGAGAGAGACCATCCGGCGGCAGGCCGGTTCACCGTCGTCAACGGCACCCGTATGCACCACGTGCATGTTGCGGCCGGACCCGGGGCGGATCTGCCGCCGATCGTCTTCCTGCACGGCGCCAGCGGCAATCTCAACGACCAGATGGTTCCGCTGCGCCCGGTGCTGGAAGGCCGCGGCGAGATGCTGTTCGTCGATCGGCCCGGCCATGGCTGGTCGGCGCGCGGACCGCGCTCGAACCGCACGCCCGATGGACAGGCCGACACGATCGCCGCGCTGATGGGCGAGCTCGGCATCGGCCCGGCGATCATCGTCGGCCACTCCTTCGGCGGCGCGGTTGCGGCGAGCTTCGCGTTGCGCCACCCCGGCAAGACTGCCGGCCTGTTGTTCCTGTCCCCGGCAAGCCATCCATGGCCCGGCGGCGGCACCTCCTGGTACTATCGATTGTCGAACCGGCCGCTGCTTGGCCGGTTTTTCACCGAGACGCTGGCCTGGCCGGCCGCGCGCCTGCGGATGGCAGCGGCGGTGCGCTGCGTGTTCGCGCCCAACCATGCACCCGACGACTATCTGGCGCGGACCGGCGTCGCGCTGGTGCTGCGGCCGGAGAATTTCCGCGCCAATGCCGAGGACGTCGAGGGGCTTTTCGACCATGTGTCAAGGACCGCGCCGCACTATCACGAGATCAAGGTGCCGACGATGGTGATTTCCGGCGACCGCGACACAGTGGTCTACGAGGAAATCCATTCGGTCGGCCTTGCCCGTGACATCGCCGGCGCCGAACTGGTCTGGGTGAAGAACCTCGGCCACAAGCCCGACTGGATCGCACGCCAACTTGTCGTCGCGGCAATCGCCAGGCTGGCGGGCAAGCC
The DNA here is from genome assembly GCA_041397625.1 of Rhizobiaceae bacterium. GTDB lineage: Bacteria > Pseudomonadota > Alphaproteobacteria > Rhizobiales > Rhizobiaceae > JAWKWH01. The sequence continues at coordinate 304,038 of JAWKWH010000001.1, read as the reverse complement.
CGCCGACATCGCAGCGGAGAAAGCGGCGCTCGAAGCGCGGATTGCCGATGACAGCTATGGACCGATCGAGCGCTGCCCGGACGAGAAACCGGATTTCACCAAGACGGCGACAGCGCGCTGAGGCCGGAAATCAGTGGCCCGAAATCAGTGGCCCGACATGCCGTCGGAGCCGACATAGGCGATGCGCAGCATGTTGGTGGCGCCGGGCGTGCGGAACGGCACGCCGGCGGTGATGATCACCCTGTCGCCGGGTCTGGCAAACCCTTCCTGGAAGGCGATGCGGCAGGCGCGGTCGACCATGTCGTCCTGGTCGCGCGCATCCTCGGTCACCACGCAGTGCAGACCCCAGGCGAGCGACAGGCGCCGCGCCGTGCCGACCACGGGCGACAACGCGATGATCGGTACGCTCGGCCGTTCGCGCGCCGAACGCAGGCCGGTGGTGCCCGACGCGGTATAGTTGATGATCGCCGACAGTTTCAGCGTCTCGGCGATCTGCCGCGCGGCAAGCGATATCGCATCGGCACCCGTCGCCTCGGGCTCTGTGCGCTGGGCGTTGATGATGCCGCCATAGTTGGGATCACGCTCGACCTGCACGGCGATCGAATCCATCGTCGCCACAGCCTCGGTCGGATAGTCGCCGGCCGCCGATTCGGCCGACAGCATGACCGCGTCGGCGCCCTCGAACACCGCGGTCGCCACGTCGGAGACCTCGGCGCGGGTCGGCACCGGAGCCGAAATCATCGATTCGAGCATCTGGGTGGCGACGACGACCGGCTTGCCGGCGCGGCGGCAGGCGCGCACGATCTGCTTCTGGATGCCCGGTACCGATTCGAGCGGCATTTCGACGCCGAGATCGCCGCGCGCCACCATCAGCGCGTCCGACAGTTCGATGATCTCGCCAAGCCGCTTGACGGCCTGCGGTTTCTCGATCTTGGCGAGAATGGCCAGCCGGCCGCGGGCGATCTTGCGCACCTCGGCGAGATCCTCGGGACGCTGGATGAAGGAGAGCGCGACCCAGTCGAAATCCGATTCGAGGATCGCCTGCAGGTCGGCACGGTCCTTGTCGGTCAGTGCACCCACCGGAAGGTCGGTGTCGGGCAGGCTGACGCCCTTGCGGTCGGAGATCGAGGTGCCGGAAACGACACGACAGGCGATCGCGCGTCCGTCGGCCTTCTCGGCGACCAGTTGCAGCCGGCCGTCATCGATCATCAACCGGTGACCCGGTTCGACCGAATTCAGGATCTCCGGATGCGGCAGGTGCACCCGCGTCCTGTCGCCGGGCGCGTCGTCGTCGTCGAGGGTGAATGTCTGGCCGGGCGTCAACTCGACCGCCCCGTCGGCGAAGATGCCGACACGCAGCTTCGGTCCCTGCAGATCGCCCAGAATGCCGATCGGACGGCCGGTCTGACGCTCGATGGAGCGTATGCGCCCGACCAGCGTGCGCATCAGCTCATGCGAGGCATGGCTCATATTGATGCGGAAAACATCGGCGCCGGCCTCGAACAGGGCTTTGATCTGAGCTTCTTCCGACGAGGCGGGTCCGAGCGTGGCGAGTATCTTGACCTTGCGGCTACGCCTCATTGGGTCTCGCCGCCCGCGCCGGTGATGGTGGCGGTGCTGTCCGGCGCGGTCTCGTCGGTCAACTGGACCATCCAGCTCGGTTGTTCGCCGGTATCATGTTCCTGGAAGCCGGCACGCTGGAAGCCGCGGGCGAAACAATCCTTGGTGCCGATGATCTTGAACTCTTTCTCCGCCACGCACATGTTGATCGGGCCGTCCCATCGACCACCGCGCTCCGCATCTTCGGCATAAATGTAGTAGTAGCGCGACGACAGGCGGCCTTCGATCAGCGTCTTGCAGCTCGAGGCGTCGATATGCCACCAGCCCTCGGTGATCCAGCCGGCCTTGGCCCGATAGCCGATGGCGACGCCGACGAGATTCTGCGTCGCATTGCAGACGCGGAAATCGGCGTGGGCGGCGGAGGTGCCGGACAGGACAGCGGCGAAGCACAAACCCGACACGATTGACAACGGGCCTGTCGCCCTAGCCATTTTCCGCCCCCTGATCAAAGCACCGCATTGCACCGAATCCTTTTCGGAGAAGTCCAGGCCCATGTCAACGCGCCATCACAAATCGCCTGAAACGGTTCAATGCTTATCAGAACCAGCATTCAGGCAACATCATGATCGGCGGTGCGGCCAGAACGTCCATTGCGCGCGGCGCGCGGGCGTGGAAAAAGGGGCGCCGTCATCAAGACCCACCGCGCATGCAACAGACGACAGATCCAATCCCGTTCATCGCCATCGACGGCGACTACGCCGCCGGCATGCTGCTGCTGGCCGACCACGCACGCAATGCGCTGCCGCCGGAATACGGCACGCTCGGCCTGGCGCAATCCGAATTCGAGCGCCATATCGCCTATGATATCGGCGTGGAGGCGGTGACGCGGGGCATAGCCGCCCGCCTCGGCGTTCCCGCGGTGCTGTGCGGGTTTTCTCGGCTGTTGATCGATCCCAATCGCGGTGAGGACGACCCGACGCTGATCCGTCAGCTCTATGACGGCGCGGTGATCGCCGGCAACTACCCGCTCGACCCGCTGGAACGCGAACGCCGGCTTGATGGATGGTACCGGCCCTATCACCGGGAGGTGGCCGGCGCGGTCGACAAGGTGGCGCGCGCGAGCGGCCTTGCGCCGCTGTTGATCTCGATCCATTCGTTCACGCCCACCATGCAGGGCGTGGCGCGGCCGTGGCATGTCTCGCTGCTCTGGGACATCGACGACCGGGCGATGCGGCCGCTCTACGAGGCCTTGACGCGCGACGGCGAGTTCGTCGTCGGCGACAACGAACCCTATGACGGCGCGCTGAAGGGCGACACGATGTATCGTCATGCCATGCATGACGGCTATCCGCACGTGCTGATCGAGATCCGCCAGGACCTGGTCGCCACCGCGGAAGGACAAGCCGAATGGGCCGACCGGCTGGCGCCGGTGCTTGACGGCATCAACGCGCAGGCCGATATCCACCACAAGCGCTTTTTCGGATCGCGCACCCATGGCTGACGAGGCCGCGGCAAGGGAGACGAATGATGAAGCAACTTGACGAGAACCAGCGGCGCGACTTCGAGGCGGCGGCCTTCCGCCGGCTGGTCGAACACCTGCGCAACCGCACCGACGTGCAGAACATCGACCTGATGAACCTCGGCGGCTTCTGCCGCAACTGCCTGTCGAACTGGTATCGCGACGCCGCCGAAGAGGCGGGCGTCGACCTGTCGAAGGACGAGGCGCGCGAGATCATCTACGGCATGCCCTATGGCGAATGGCGCGACAGGTACCAGACCGAGGCCACATCCGAGCAGAAGCAGGCGTTTGACCGCAACAATCCACACGGGCATTGACCGGCCGGCTTGACGCCCGGCCGGCGCTGCGGCAACCAGACCGTCAAATGCCGCGGCGATTCCGCGGCGCCTTCAACGCGGAGTGACCGACTTGGCCGACGACATCACCGACGAAACCTCGCAGACCGTGGCCGCCGGCCAGCTTCGCGCCTTCATCGAGCGCATCGAGCGGCTCGAGGAGGAGAAGAAGACGATTTCCGACGACATCAAGGAAGTCTATGCCGAGATGAAGGGCACCGGCTTCGACACCAAGGCCGTGCGCACCATCGTGCGGCTGCGGAAGAAGGACCAGGCCGAGCGCCAGGAAGAGGAAGCGATGATCGACCTCTACAAGAACGCGCTCGGGATGGTGTGACAAACCGGCAGGGTTTCGGTCGCCGAACGGGTCGAATTCGTGGAAGCGTGGCTGGCCGCACATCAGGTCGGATAGGCCCGCGCCGCAACGCTCAATGCTTGCGGCTCAGTTCCCTGGTCGCCGCTTCCAGCCCTTTCAGCGTCAGCGGGAACATGCGGTCGGAGAAGATCTCGCGGATCATGCCGACCGAATGGGTGTAGCCCCAGTGCTTCTCGCGCGTCGGGTTGATCCAGATCGCGTTCGGCCACTGGTTGAGCGCCCGCTGCAGCCATAGCGCGCCGGGCTCGTCGTTCCAGTGCTCGACCGAGCCGCCGGGATAGGCGACCTCGTAGGGGCTCATCGCCGCGTCGCCGACGAACACCACCTTGTAGTCGTGGCCGTATTTGTGGAGCACGTCATAGGTCGGGATCAGCTCCGAATGGCGGCGGCGATTGTCCTTCCAGACGCGCTCGTAGAGGCAGTTGTGGAAATAGAAATATTCAAGCTGGCGGAATTCGGCCCGCGCGGCGGAAAACAGTTCCTCGGCGGTGCGGATGTGATCGTCCATCGAGCCGCCGACATCGAAGAACATCAACAGCTTGACGGCATTGCGCCGTTCCGGTCGGGTCTTGACGTCGAGATAGCCGTGCTCGGCGGTCGAGCGGATGGTACCACCGAGGTCCAGTTCCTCATCGGCGCCCTCGCGTACCCAGCGCCTCAGCCGCTTTAGCGCCACCTTGATGTTGCGGGTACCGAGTTCGACGGTATCGTCGAAATTCTTGAACTCGCGCTTGTCCCAGACCTTGACCGCGCGGCGGTGGCGGCTCTCGTGCTGGCCGATGCGCACACCCTCGGGATTGTAGCCATAGGCGCCGAAGGGCGAGGTGCCGGCGGTGCCGATCCATTTCGAGCCGCCCTGGTGGCGCTCCTTCTGCTCCTCGAGCCGTTTTTTCAGCGTTTCCATCAGCTTTTCGAAGCCGCCAAGCGCCTCGACCAGTTTCTTGTCCTCTTCCGAAAGATGCTTCTCGGCCAGCCGGCGCAGCCACTCCTCCGGCAGGTCCATAATATCGACCGCGCCCTCGCCCGACACCGCCTCGACGCCGCGGAAGACATGGGAGAAGACCTGGTCGAAGCGATCGATATGGCGTTCGTCCTTCACCATGGCCGCGCGCGCCAGGAAGTAGAAGCCCTCGACGTCATAGGTGACGAGGTCGGCATCCATGCCTTCCAGCATGGTCAGATATTCGCGCAGCGACACGGGAATGCGCGCGGCTTTCAGTTCGAGGAAGAACGGGATGAACATCTTTCTTAGAATCTTAGCGGTTGCTTTTGGGAAGTATTGGAATGTCTCTCATATATGAGATGTCATGGAAACAGACCAGTTGCATTCCGTGATTCGATCCGCAGAGCTGATCATTGGTTCGTGGTGGCAGGACGATCGCAGGAGATGGTGTGCCTATTGCGGCATCCCGATGCGCCGTCGGGCCGGGACGGGAGTGCCACTGTCACCAACAAAAGCGACGCGCGATCATATCGTTCCCCGCGCTTACGCCATCGGCGTGCTGACCTTGCCGTGCTGCCTTGAATGCAATCGGGCCAAGGGGACACAATCTTTGCCGGAATTTCTCTCCGGTGAGTATTTCAAAGGCAAGCGGACGAAGAAGCACAGCAATCAGTGGCCGGCGGCGCACCTGTGGTTTGTCGCAGGTTTGGCCTACATGAAGGAAAGTCAGAGAATTATGGAACCCACACCGCCGCTCACACAGGCTGTTGGTTCGCGGAAGCGTTAACTCCGTTGGTATTTGATGAACGGCGTTTTCGTCGCGATGCGGTCGTAGAGCTTGCGCGCGGTGGCGTTGAAATCCTGCGTCAGCCAGTAGACCGACGGACAGCCCGCCTCGTCGGCGGCGGCATAGACCGCTTCGATCAGCGCCCGGCCGACGCCGGTGCCGCGCGCTTGCGGGTCGGCGTAGAGGTCCTGCAGGTAGCAGACATTCTCGATCCGCCAGCCATGGCGGTGGAAGAGATAGTGCACCAGGCCGACGGACTTGCCGTCGACCTCGGCGATCAGGCCGCGGAACTCGTTTGCAGCGCCGGCATTGCCGGCCAGCATGCGGTCGAACGACGAGCGGTAGACTTCCTCCGGCACGGCTGCCTCGTAGAATTCCAGATAGGCGGTCCACAGCCGCCGCCATTCGGCCTCGTCGGCGGCGACAAGCGGGCGGACGACAACGCCGTCGCTCATTGCGCCGCCTGCCTGGTGTCGCCGCCGACGTCGCCGAGGTCGAACGGCGTCGTCTGGTAGGTCTGGTTGATCCAGTTGCCGAACAGCAGGAAGGCGTGGCTGCGCCAGCGGTTGAGCGGCGGTCTGGCCGGATCGTCGCCGGGAAAGTAGTTGGCCGGCAGCTTGATCGCCACGCCGGCGTCGACATCGCGGAAATACTCCGCCGCCAGCGTGCCGGAATCATATTCGACATGGTTGAAGATATAGAGCCGGTTGCAGCGCTTCTCGGCCAGCAGGCAGAGCCCGGTATCGTCGGATTCCATCAGCACTTCGAGCCCGCTTGCCGGGTCGATGTCGTCGCGGCGCACCTCGGTCCAGCGCGACACGGAAATCTGGAAATCGTCCGAGAAGCCGGCGAGATAGGGCGAGGCCGGGTTGAGATTGTGGTGGCGGTAGACGCCGAACGCCTTCTCGGCGAGCTGGTGCTTGGGCACGCCGTGGAAATGGTAGGCCGCCGCCATCGCGCCCCAGCAGACGAAGAAGGACGAATGCACATTGGTCTCGGTCCAGTCGAGGATGCGCTGCAATTCGCGCCAATAGGTCACGTCCTCGAACGGCAGCGTCTCGATCGGCGCGCCGGTGATGATGAAACCGTCGAACTTGCGGTGCTTCACCTCGTCCCAGGTCTGGTAGAAGTTGATCAGGTGGTCTTCGGAGGTGTTCCGCGCCCGGTGCGAGCCGACGCGCACCAGCGTCAGTTCCACCTGCAGCGGCGTCGAGCCGACAAGGCGGGCGATCTGCGTCTCGGTGGCGATCTTGTTGGGCATCAGGTTTAACAACCCGATCTGCAGCGGCCTTATGTCCTGGCGGATGGCGACCGATTCGTCCATGACCATCACGCCCTCGCCGACGAGAACGTCGCGGGCGGGAAGACCGTCTGGAATGCGGATCGGCATCGGTGTCGCTCCAAAACAAAACCGGCCAACGGATAAGCCGCTGCCGGTTCCGATCGGGGTTTGCCCGCGGCCCTTTTAGCGACTTGTTTTACGTGGCTGCAAGCCGGCCGGCCAAATCACCACGGGCCGGAATGTAGTCGCGAGCGCAATTGCGGTCAATGGTGGCGGGTCAATCGGCAAAGGCGTCCAATGCAGCACTGGCGATGGTGTCACCCGATTCCTGGACGAAATGTCCGGCATCCTCGAGGATCATCGGTTCCGGGCAGCCGCGTATCAACGAACGCATCGACTGCATGACATCCACGCCAAGCACGGGGTCCCTTGCGCCGATGGCCATGAAACTGCTGCCGACCCAGTCCTTGCGCCAGAAATCCGCCGCCTGCCTGGATTCCGTCACGCCCTCCATGTCGGGCTCCGTCATGACCATCGCCGGAAAGCGGCGCACGCCGGCCTTGAACGAAATATCCGGGAACGGCGCGTCGTAGGCAGCGACCTCGGCATCGGTCAGCTGCGGGCATGACCGTTTCATCAAACCGCCGACCGCAAGGTCGGGATTGGCGGCAACATAGGCGCGCCACTGGAGGAAGCCTTCGGACGGCGTGGTGCCGGTGGCAAGCGCCGTGTTCATGATGATCAGCCGCGAGAAACGTTCGGTCATGGCCATCGGCAGGGTGAGGCCGAGCAGACCGCCCCAGTCCTGCACGACGAGGGTAATGTTCTTCAGGTCGAGCCGCCGGATGAGGGCCAGCAGCATATCGCGATGAAAATGAAACGTGTAGACACCGTCATCGGCCGGTTTGTCGGACCGGCCGAAGCCGGCAAAGTCGGGCGCGACGACCCGGCCGCCCGCGCCCGTGAACACCGGGATCATCTTGCGGTACAGGTAGCACCAGGTCGGTTCGCCGTGCAGGCAGAGATAGGTGTGTTCGGCGTCCTTTGGTCCCTCGTCCAGATAGTGGATACGCACACCGTCCAACGAGGTCAGATCGTCGAGATAATGGGGTGCGAAGGAGAAACCGGGAAGCCCGGCAAAGCGTTCGTCAGGCGTGCGCAGGATGGTCATGGTCTTGTCGCTCTCCCGCGAAGGCCGGCATCGATCAAAGGCTCGACGGTCCGGCGCGTGATCGGCTACCGCCCCTGCTGCCTTGCCAGAAACGCCAGGCGCTCGAACAGGTGCACGTCCTGCTCGTTCTTCAACAGCGCGCCGTGCAGGCGCGGCAGGGCGTTCCTGGCGTCGCCGCGCAGGTCCTCCGGCGAGATGTCGTCGGCGACCAGCAGCCTGATCCAGTCGAGCACTTCCGATGTCGACGGCTTCTTCTTAAGGCCCTGCTGCTCGCGGATCTCATAGAACTGGGTCAGCGCCGCCGACACCAGGTTCTGCTTGATGCCGGGATAGTGCACGTCGACGATCCGGGTCAGCGTCTCGGCGTCTGGAAAGCGGATATAGTGGAAGAAGCAGCGGCGCAGAAAGGCGTCGGGCAGTTCCTTCTCGTTGTTGGAGGTGATGATGACGATCGGCCGCTGCCTGGCGGTGATCGTCTCGCCGGTCTCGTAGACGAAGAACTCCATGCGGTCGAGTTCCTGCAGCAGGTCGTTGGGAAACTCGATGTCGGCCTTGTCGATCTCATCGATCAGCAGCACCACCTTCTCGTTCGCGGCGAAGGCCTCCCACAATTTGCCGCGCTTGATGTAGTTCCTGATGTCGTTGAAGCGCTCGTCGCCGAGTTGGCTATCGCGCAACCGCGACACGGCATCGTATTCGTAGAGCCCCTGCTGCGCGCGGGTGGTCGACTTGACGTGCCACTCGATCAGGTCGAGGCCGAGCGCCTCGGCCACCTGGCGGGCAAGCTCGGTCTTGCCGGTGCCCGGCTCGCCCTTGACCAGCAGCGGCCGCTCCAGCTTGATGGCGGCGTTGACAGCGACCATCAGGTCCTTATCGGCCACATAGGCGTCGGTTCCGGTAAACTGCATGGTCAAGGCGCATCTCCACAGGCTTGCAACGAGGCCGGACACTATTGGGCGCCATCGCGCGGGGCAACCGGAAATTCCCGCTGGCGCGGCCCCGCCGGACCGCCTATATAGGCCTTCGGCGTTCTGTGCTTCGCGGCAGGGGTACTACTCCCGGGGCCTTATCGACTTCCAAGGGAGCTGTCCCTGGCTGGACCCGTGGGTCCTTTCACACGGCGCCCACCTACTTTGTAGGTTCCCGGGGTCGACATCTCCACCGGTCGTCATGGTTCGCCGACCAACCATCCCCAAACCTGGCCTTTCCTTTTGCGCATGACCGAGACAAGGGCCTCTAAAAAGCAACTACGGGCTGCCGCACTTGCCCGCCGCGACGCGCTCGATGCCGGCTGGCGCATCGAAGCCTCGCTCGGCCTTGCCGAAGCGGCCGATGCGATCGCCATCGAACCCGGCACGGTGGTCTCGGGCTTCTGGCCGATGCGCTCGGAGGTCGATGTCAGGCCGCTGATGTTTGCGCTGCGCGAGAAGGGCGCTCGGCTTTGCCTGCCTGCGATCCTCGACAGGACGACGATCGTGTTTCGCGAACTTAAGCGCGGCGCGCCGATGGTCGAGATGGGGTTCGGCACCGCCGGACCCGGCCCGGAAGCGGCGGTGCTCGATCCGTCGGTCATGCTGGTGCCGCTGGCGGCCTTCGACGCGGCCGGCAACCGTATCGGCTACGGCGCCGGCTATTACGACAGGGCGATCGCCCGCCTGGGCGCCAAGGGCATCGAGCCGCGGCTGGTCGGCATCGCATTTGACTGCCAGCGGGTCGACGCCGTGCCGGCCGAGCCGCATGACGTGCCGCTTTGCGAAATACTGACCGAATCCGGCTTGCGCCGGTTCGCCCCGCGCTGATAGACCGCGCCGATGCGTTTTCTGTTTCTGGGCGACATGGTGGGCAGGTCGGGGCGCACGGCAGTATGGGAGCGACTGCCGGGGCTGATCTCCGATTACGGGCTGGATTTCGTCGTGGTCAACGGCGAGAACGCCGCCGGCGGATTCGGCATCACCAAGGCGATCTTCGAACGGACCGTCGACGCCGGCGCCGACGTGGTGACGACCGGCAACCATGTCTGGGACCAGCGCGAGGCGCTGGAGTTCGCCGGCCGCGAAGAACGGTTTCTAAGGCCGGCCAACTATCCGGCCGGCACGCCCGGCCGTGGCGCCGGCGTCTATGTGGCGAAGAACGGCGCCCGCGTCATGGTGGCCAACATCATGGGCCGGGTGTTCATGCATCCCGAACTCGACGATCCGTTCCAGGCCGGCGAGCGCGAACTCGCCGCCTGCCCGCTCGGCGAGCAGGCCGATGCGGTGATCATCGACTTCCATGCCGAGGCAACCTCGGAAAAGGTCTGTTTCGCCCATTTCGTCGATGGCCGCGCCAGCCTCGTCGTCGGCACCCATACCCATTGTCCGACCGCCGACCACCAGATCCTCAACGGCGGCACCGGCTACATGTCGGACGCCGGCATGTGCGGCGACTACGATTCCTCGCTCGGCATGGACAAGGAGGAACCGCTCAACCGGTTCCTGTCAAAGGTCGCCAAGGGCCGTTTCGAAGCCGCCAACGGGCCGGCGACCGTCACCGGCGTGGCCGTGGAGATTTCCGACCGCACCGGCCTGGCGGAGAAGATCTCGCCGCTCAGGCTGGGGCCACGCCTTGCCGAGGTGGTGCCGGACTTCTGGTAGACCGGGAGCCGCCTGCAAGTCCCTGTCCCTGCTGCCCTGCTACTGCCAGGTGATCCTCATGCGCATGCGCACCGGGCTGTCGGGCGCGGCCGGCTTCGACGTTCCCGAGTTACGATCACCGACATGGTCGGCAACGAACCAGTTGCCGAAATCGTCCTGCGCGTCTGGTACCGCGGGCAGCTTGAGATTGAAGTAATAGACCTCCGACATCGACAGCCAGTAGGCGAACTGGCGGTGCTCGTATTTGTGCAGCAGCGGGATGCGGCCGCTCACGCGGTGCAAGCCGGCCTCGTGCTGCTGGTCGATCCTGTCGGGATAGATGAAACGGTCGAACGAGTGCAATTCGATGCGGCCGTCATAGTCGGCGGGCTGCGGCCAGCCGGCATCGGCCACCTCGATCTCGAAATTGAGCACGGGTCGCGGGCCGGCTTCGGGAAACTGCGGCCGGTACGTGCCGGCATTGAGCCATGTGTAGCCGCCATAGAAGGCGGCGGCGACGATCGCCAGGACGATCAGCGCGGCGCGGCCGGGGCTGGATTGCTTGCCGCGGCGCAGATAGATCACAAGGCCGGCCCCGGCCACGGCGCCGACGATTGCGCCGACCGGGCCGACGCCGAAGACGGCGCCCATGGCAAGCGCCCCCTCTCTCTCCGACGCGCCGAGCGCGACCGCGATGACGTAGAACAGGAAACTGGAGGCAAACCAGCCAGCAGCAGCACCGAAAAGGGCGGCGACGAGTGCGTAGATGACCGTCATTCGTGAATGAACTCCTCGCCTGCCGCAAGCCATGTGCGGGCAGGATCGCCCATTCGTGGCCGCAAGGCCAGTATCGCGCGGCAGAGATGGTCCGCGGCGGTTGCGCGGATGGCGTTAACGGCGTGGAAAAGTCGTTTCATCTCGGGGAAGCCTTTCAATTTCTCCCCCGCGCCTAGCGCGCCGGCAGCATGGGACGATGTGCGCGCCATCACAATGCACAGCCGCCATTGCGGGGCGGGCCGTTTGCGGTTATAGGGGCGATTGATTTTCCCAAATTGGTGGCTTGTCCACCGCCCGCGCAAGGGACGCGGGCGAGCGAAGAGGAATTTACCCATGGCCAATAGCCTGCTGATGCCCAAGGCGACCGCCGTCTGGCTGGTCGACAACACGGCGCTGACCTTCGACCAGATCGCCGAGTTCTGCACCCTGCATCCGCTGGAGGTCGCCGCCATCGCCGATGGCGACGCCGCGCAGGGCATCAAGGGCATGGATCCGATCATGACCGGGCAGCTGACGCGCGAGGAGATCGCCAAGGGAGAGGCCGACGCCGGCCACAAGCTCAAACTGTCTGAACCCAAGGTTCGGGTGCCCGAAACCAAGCGCAAGGGGCCGCGCTACACGCCGCTGTCGAAGCGCCAGGACCGACCGAACGCCATCCTGTGGCTGGTGCGCAACCATCCCGAACTCAAGGATGCGCAGATTTCGCGCCTGGTCGGCACCACCAAGTCGACGATCGAGCAGGTGCGCAACCGCACGCACTGGAACTCGTCGAACCTGCAGCCGCTCGACCCGGTGACGCTGGGCCTGTGCTCGCAGATCGATCTCGATTTCGAGGTGCAGAGGGCATCGAAGGACGCCAAGCCGGCCGCGCCGACGGGCGACACGCTGCTGCCGGCGGCTGAGACCGAGAACCTGGAGGTTTCGTCCTCCGAACCGGAGGTCAAGGCGGAAGAGGAACTCGACGCCGAAGCGGTGTTCGCCAAGCTGACATCGCTGAAGGCCCCCGAGGCGGACGCCGACAAGCAGGACTGATCAGTCGCCGTCGCGCTCGCGGTTTTCCATGCGCCGGTAGAAATCGGCGAGCTGACGCCCGGGCTCCGGCCTGAAGCGGCGGCCGGCAGGCGACATTTCGGCGATCCGGTCGAGCCGGAACACGCGGAAATCGTCGCGCAGCTCGCACCAGGCGACCAGCGTCCACACTTTGCCCCAGAACCAGAGGCCGAGCGGGCGGATATCGCGCCGGCTCGCAGCACCTTCCAGGTCGGTATAGGCGATCGACAGCGTGTCGCGCGCCTCCACCGCCCGCTCCAGCGAATCCAGGCGCTCGCGGTCCCCGGCGGACATCTCGTTGCCAGGCACGTGGATTTCGGTGCGGGCGACGCGGTCGCGCTCCGATTCCGGCAGCACCGCCTCGATCTTGACCAGCGCCTCCAGCGCCGCGCGCGCCATCGAGGCCCCGCCCCAGGCCCTGACCATGCGGGCGCCGGTCACCAGGGCGACGATTTCGTCACGGGTGAACATCAGAGGCGGCAGGTCGAAGCCGGAGCGCAATATGTAGCCGACGCCGGCCTCGCCGTCGATCGGCACGCCGGTCGACTGAAGGTCGGCGATATCGCGGTAGATGGTGCGCTCCGAAACCTCGAGCCATTCGGCAAGGCGTTGCGCCGTGACGAGGCGTCCGCCCCGCATGTGCTGGACGATCTGGAACAGGCGATCGGCACGGCGCATGGTCGGCTATCGTCCTCAGGCGGTCTCGAACGCGCCAAAGGAATTGCCGTCGGGATCGAGACAATAGGCGAAACGACCCGCGGGAATGTCGATTGCCGGCGAGACCACCGTGCCGCCGGCCTCGGTGACGCGTTTCATCGTATCCTCGAGCCTGCCCGGCGTGGCGAGGTGGATGGTGTTGCCCGATCCGCCGGCCGCCGGCTTGCCGGGATAGAGATGGCCGGAGACGGCGTTCTTCATGTCGGCGACGGGGAAGATCGCCATAGGGTTGGGGCCGTCGTTCTGGTCGATCAGCTCTCCCTGCACGACGGCGCCGTAAAAGGCCTTGGCCCTGGCCATGTCGGATACGGGTATCTCGAACCAGACGCTGGCATTGGCCGGAGCTGTTGCGGTCATCATTGTCTCCATCGGTCGGTTGCGACTGCCGGTTTATTGCACAGGGCTCCTGACAACATTCTGTCAGTAGCGGGCGCGGCGGTCGAGATCGCCGAATGGCGGCCAGCCGACATCGCGCTTCGTGTGCGCCGGCAGATCCTCCATCAGCCGCGCGGCGATGGTCTGACGGCGATATTCGCGGTAGCGGTTGAAAACACGGACCGCGGCGCGGCCGGCGCGATTGTGCAAGGGGTTCATGGCGTGCTCCTTTCATGGAGCCAGATTTGCACACCCCTGCTGACAACATCGTGTCAGGAACGCCCGAGACGCACCGTTTCCGCCGCTGTCAAGAAGCCGTCAGTCGCGGGGTTCGCGCACCGGCACGGTGTAATTGAGCGGCAGGCGGCCACCATCGGCATAGATCGTCTGGCCGGTGATATAGCCCGCATCGTCGGATGCCAGGAAAGCGGCGATGGAGGCGATCTCCGCAGGTTCGCCGATCCGGCCGAGCGGGGTACGCGACAGGATGCGCTCGCGCGCCGCCTCATCATTGTTCACGCTTGCCAGCATCTCGGTCATGATCGAGCCCGGGCCGATGGCGTTGACGCGGATACCGTGCGGCGCCAGCGCCAGCGCCATGACCTTGGTGAGCTGGTTCACGCCGCCCTTGGAGAGGGAATAGGCAACCTGGTTGGCGATGGCGAAGACCGCGTTGACCGACGACATGTTGATGACGACGCCGGCGGGGCCGCCCTTGCCGACCTTGTCGACCATGTAGCGGGCGACGGCCTGGCCCGACAGGAACGCCCCCTTCAGGTTGATGCCGAGAACCCGGTCGAAATCTTCTTCGCGCAGATCGAGGAAGTCGGCACCGTGCGACACGCCGGCATTGCTGACCAGGACGTCGATGTCGCCGTATGCGTCGATCGCCGCGGCGACCAGATTGTGCACATCGAGCCGGCGGCTGACATCGGTCTTGACGAAACGCACATCGCCCAGATTGGCGAGATCCCGCTCGGCGGTTTCGCCGGCCTCGTTGTCGATATCGGCGATGACGACCTTCATGCCCTCGCGCAGATAGCGCTCGGCCACGGCGTAACCGATGCCGCGCGCCGCGCCGGTGACGATGGCAATCTTGCCGGTCAGAGACATGTCGCTTCCCCTTGCTCGATCCTGTGTTCCGGGTCGCGGGAGATTGTCCGAGCCGGCCACCTGCGTCAACCGCGATGGCGAGCAATCTCCATGATTGACCTGCCGGACGCTTCACGCTAACCCCGGCGCGTCCCGCCAAGCTTCGCCCTGGAGGCCGTGATACCGAAAATCCTTGTCTTTGCCGGCTCGATCCGCACCGGCGCCTACAGCGTCAGGACCGCGGAGGCCGCCGCCAGAACGCTGGCCGGGCTCGGCGCCGAGGTGACGTTCGTCTCGCTCGCCGACTATCCGATGCCGCTCATGAACCAGGACCTGGAACGCGAGGAAGGCATTCCCGACAATGCGATGCGCCTCGGCCGGATGGTGGCGCAGCAGGACGGGCTGTTGATCGCGACACCGGAATACAACGCCTCGATACCGCCGCTGCTGAAGAATACGATCGACTGGCTGAGCCGCATTTCCGGCGACGGCGGCAAGCCGCTCAAGCCGTTTGCCGACAAGATCGCCGCGCTCTGTTCGTCCTCGACCGGCAAGTTCGGCGGCATCCGCGCCATCGCCCATCTGAGGCCGATATGCATGAATGTCGGGCTCGAGGTCATCACGCCGCAATGTTCGGTCGGCAACGCCGCGGACGCCTTCGACGAAGCCGGCGAACTGACCGACGAGCGCTCGCGCAACCTGATGGAGAAGACATGCAGAACGCTTTGCCAGCACGCCGCGTTGTTGTCGACGAGGCGGTAATCGTGAACGACGCGACGCGCGACCGGCTGATCGTCGGTCTCGACCTGCCGACGGTGGCGGAAGCCGAGGCGGCGGTGGCGGAGCTCGGCGACACCTGCTCCTTCTACAAGATCGGCTACCAGCTCGTCTTTGCCGGCGGGCTGGAGCTTGCCCGCGACCTTGCGCGCGACGGCAAAAAGATCTTTCTCGACATGAAGCTGCTCGACATCGACAACACGGTCGCCAGGGGCGTCGAGAACGTCGCCGGAATGGGCATGACGATGCTGACCGTCCACGCCTATCCGAAGGCGATGCGCGCGGCCGTCGAAGCCGCCCGTGGTTCCGGTCTGTGCCTGCTGGGCGTTACCGTGCTGACATCGATGGACGATGCAGATCTCGCCGCGGCCGGCTACCGCGCCACGGCGGCCGAACTTGCGGAACGGCGCGCTTCCGACGCACGCGCGGCCGGCATGGGCGGCGTCGTCTGCTCCGCGGCGGAGGCCGAACGCGTGCGCGCCATCGTCGGAACCGACATGGCGGTGGTGACGCCGGGCATCCGTCCGGCGGGCGCCGATCACGGCGACCAGAAGCGGGTGGTGACGCCGGCCGACGCGATCCGCGCCGGCGCCTCGCATCTCGTGGTCGCAAGGCCGATCGTCGCGGCGGTTGACAGAACCGCCGCCGCGGGCGCAATTCTCGCCGAGATGGCCGCGGCCTGACAGACAACCGGGAGTAGGACGATGCCCAAAGGCTACTGGATTGCCCGCGTCGACGTGCGCGACGAGGAACGCTACAAGGACTACATTTCCACCGCCAAGCCGGCCTTCGAGCGCCACGGCGCCCGCTTCCTGGCCCGCGGCGGCGCGATCGCACCCCTGGAAGGCGCGCACCGCAAGCGGAATGTCGTCATCGAGTTCCCCTCGCTGCAGGACGCCGTCGACTGCTACAACTCTGCCGAGTACCAGGCCGCCAAGGCTATCCGTCAGGAAGTGGCCGAGGCGGAAATGCTCGTCGTCGAAGGCGCCGACTGAACGCCGCATTGCCGTCGCCGGAGTGCCGGCAATGCGCTTCGGCCATCATAACTATCCATAATATCTCATCTTTCTTGGCGAGCGACCTGGCCTGCGCCTCCATCGTATTGTGCATTGCAATAGACCGATAACCTGTTAACCTTGCCGCCCTATCATCGACGGGCGATCTGAATCTTGTTGATTCAGAAGGGGAAATTGCAGGCATGACGATGTTTTACCGATTCTACGAAATGAACCATGCTGCATTGCAGCCTTTCCGCGCATTCGCCGACGCGACGAGGCTGTTCTATACCAACCCGCTCAACCCCGTATCGCGAACGCCCGTCGGCCGGTCAATGGCCGCGATGGCCGAGATGTTCGAGCGTACGACGCGACGCTACGCCAAGCCGGAATTCCGCCTGCACGAGACCGTCGTCGACGGAAAGACCGTGCCGGTTGTGGAGAAGGTCGCCTGGTCGCGGCCGTTCTGCAACCTGCTGCATTTCGAACGCCAGTTGCCGGCAGACCGCAAGCCCGATCCAAAGCTGGTCATCGTGGCGCCGATGTCCGGCCACTATGCCACATTGCTGCGCGGCACGGTGGAGACCATGCTGCCGCACGCCGAAGTCTACATCACCGACTGGGCCGATGCCCGCATGGTGCCGGTGTCCGACGGACGCTTCGGCCTCGACGACTATATCGACTACGTTATCGAGATCCTGCACGCGCTGGGCAAGGACTGCCACGTGATGGCCGTGTGCCAGCCTTCGGTGCCGGTGCTGGCCGCCGCCGCCGTCATGGAACGCCATGGCGACCGCTTCGCGCCGGCGACGATGACGCTGATGGGCGGACCGATCGATACGCGCGTCAATCCGACAGCGGTCAACAAGCTGGCCGAGGAGAAGGGGATCGACTGGTTCCGCGACAATGTCATCATGCAGGTGCCGTGGCCGCATTCGGGCTTCATGCGCGACGTCTACCCCGGTTTCCTGCAGCTTTCCGGCTTCATGGGCATGAATCTCGACCGCCACCTGATCGCGCACAAGGACTTCTTCATGCACTTGGTGAAGAATGACGGCGATTCGGCCGAGAAACACCGCGACTTCTACGACGAATATCTGGCGGTGATGGACCTGACCGCCGAATTCTACCTCGAGACGGTCGAAACCGTGTTCGTCGACCACGCCCTGCCCAGGGGCGAGATGCGGCATCGCGGCGAACCGGTCGATCCGGCCGAGATCCGCAATGTCGCGCTGCTCACCGTGGAGGGCGAGAACGACGACATTTCCGGCGTCGGCCAGACCAGGGCCGCGCACGATCTCTGCGTCAACCTGCCCGAGGAACTGCGCCACCACCACCTGCAGAAGGATGTCGGCCATTACGGGGTGTTCAACGGCTCGCGCTTCCGCTCCGAGATCGCGCCGCTGATCGTCGAGTTCATGGACAGGCACGCCCGGTCGCAGAAAAAGGTCGGCAAGCTGAAGCTGGTCAAGAACGGCTAGCCGCACCGACAGTCGGGTTTCCACAGCTCCCACTGCCCGAACCGACCCGCGACGCCGGCATGGTCCGGCCGAAGCCACCGCCCCCCCGGTAACCATGTTTCGACTGCGTTGTCCTTGGCGATTGACTTGCCGCGCTCCCATTCGTTAACGTTTTGTTAACTTATCGGGGACGCGGAGGACCACCGCATGGCGGCGTTGGGCAGGTTGTTGAAGGCCGTTTTGGCAGCTGCGGCGGGATTGGCGCTGAGCGGGACCACCGCCGCCAATTCGGCTGGCCCCATGGTCACCGGCGGCTATACATCCCAGCCGATCGGCCATTATGAATTCTGCAAGAGCAATCCCCGCGAATGTCGCATCCATCCGCGCGATCGCGGACCGGCGCACCTGACCCAGAAACTGTGGCGACAGATCGTGCGCACCAATGTCGCGGTCAACCGGTCGGTCAGCCCGATGAACGATTTCGACATCTACGGCAAGGACGAGGTCTGGGCCTATCCGCAGGGCGCCGGCGATTGCGAGGACTACGTTCTTGAAAAGCGCCGCCGGCTGAGCGCGGCCGGCCTGTCGCTGTCGAACCTGCTGATCACCGTGGTGCGCAAGCCCGACGGGGAGGGTCACGCGATCCTGACGGTGCGCACCGACAAGGGCGATTTCGTGCTCGACAACCTGACCGACCGGGTGAAGCCGTGGGACGATACCGACTATTGGTTCCTGAAGCGCCAGGCGGTCAATCACACCGGCCGTTGGGTGACGATTGACGGATTCAACAACCCGTTCGTCGGCTCGGTCGACTGAAGGCGGCCGACCGGGCGTGCCCCCGGCAACCGGCGGTCACGACGGACTTACCCGGCAGGTCAAGCCGACGGAAGTGTGAGTCGATGCCGACATCGCCGAAAGTGGCAGGTTCGATACTGGCGGTCGTCGCCGTCCTGGTGGCCGCGGCATGGGTGTCGTTCGGCGCGGTGGAGCGCTATTTTCTCGGCCGGCTGGCAAGCCAGAACGAAGGCACGCTCAGGCTGGTCGAGGCCGGCCTCGACGGGTCGTTGCGTCGCTACGATCCGCTGCCGGGGTTGATCGCCGACAAGCAGGCCGTGCGGCTGATGCTGGCCGACCCGGCGCGGACCGACGGCGTATCGGCGGTCAATGGCGAGTTGAAGCGCATCGCCGCCGAAGTCGGCGCCTCCGACATCTATGTGATGGACCATGCCGGACTGACGATCGCGGCCAGCAATTTCGACCTGGACCGGTCGTTCATCGGACGCAACTTCAGCTTCCGGCCCTATTTCACAGGCGCGGCGGCGGGCAAGCCGACGCGCTTTTTCGCGCTCGGCACGACCTCGCTGAAGCGCGGCTACTATTTTTCCGCGCCGGTGCACGACGACGGGCGCACGATCGGCGTGGTGGCGCTGAAGATCGAGGTCGAGGAGCTGGAGGACAACTGGCGCGGCGCCGAGGCACGCGCCATCGTCTGCGATGATCACGGCGTGATCTTCATGGCGAGCGAGCCGGCATGGCTGTTCAAGTCGCTCGAACCGCTCGGCGAAGCGGCGCTGAGGCAGATCGAGAGCGTCAGACAGTACCCGGTCGAGCAACTGGGCGCGCTCGACATGCGCGTCGAGCCGTCGGGGATAGACGGCGCCGTGCTGCGGACCATGGGCGCAGGCGGCGAGACCTTCCTGTCGAGCGAGCGCGACATGCCGGCGGCCGGCTGGACCCTGCATGTCCTGACACCGGCGGCGGTGGCCACCGGCCAGGCGGTCACCGCCATGGCGGTCGCCTGTCTCGCGGCGCTGCTGGTGGCGCTGGTAGCCGGCATCGTCATGCAGAGGCGGCGACGGCTGATCATCGATATCGAGCAGCAGCGCCGCGGCCGCGAGGAACTGGAGCGGCGGGTCGAGGAACGCACGCGCGACCTGCGCGACGCCAACCGGCTGCTCAAGCGCGAGGTCAGCGAGCGCACCCATGCGGAACAACAGTTGCGCTCGACCCAGAACGAGCTGATCCAGGCCGGAAAGCTGGCCGCGCTTGGCCAGATGTCGGCCTCGCTCTCGCATGAGCTCAACCAGCCGCTTGCCGCCATCAAGGCCTATGCGGAAAACGCCCGCACCTTCCTGAAGCGCGACAAGGCCCACAGCGCCGACGACAATATCGGCCGCATCTCCGAGATGGTCGACCGCATGGCCGAACTCGGCAACCATCTGCGCAACTTCGCCCGCCGGCCGAAACAGAAGATCGACGTGGTCGACCTGGCCGACGTATTCACGGCGGTGAGCCAGATTATCGGCGCGCGGCTGAAACGGTCCGGCGCGACGCTCGACATCGCGCCGATGCACGGCCGCATCAAGGTGATGGGCGGTTCGGTGCGGCTGCAGCAGGTGATCATCAACCTTATCGGCAACGCGCTCGATGCCATGGCCGGCGTCAGAGCGCCGACGATCGATATCGCCGTAACCCCGCTTGACGGCATGGTGGAGATTGCGGTGCGCGACCACGGACCGGGCATCGACCCGGCGATCCTGGAGCAGATATTCGATCCGTTCTTCACCACCAAGCCGGTCAATGAGGGGCTCGGCCTCGGCCTGTCCATCTCTTTCAACATCGTACAGGATTTCGGCGGCGGGCTCGAGGCTGCCAACCATCCCGGCGGCGGCGCAGTCTTCACCATCCGGCTGATCGACGCCGACGCGGTCAGGAGCGCTGCCGAGTGAGCGGTGCGCGCCCGGAACCGGAAATCCTGTTCGTCGACGACGAGGAGCACCTGCGCCTGGCGGCGGCGCAGTCCTTCGAACTCGCCGACCTGACAGCCGGATTCTTCGAGTCGGCGGAAGCCGCGCTGCGGCAGGTCACGCGCGACTTTGCCGGTATCGTCGTCTCCGACATCCGCATGCCGGGCATGGATGGCATGGAGTTCCTGCAAAGCGTGATGGAGATCGACTTCGAGCTGCCCGTCGTGCTGGTGACCGGCCATGGCGACATCCAGATGGCGGTCGATGCGATGCGCGCCGGCGCCTACGACTTCATCGAGAAGCCCTATGCGCCCGACCACCTGATCGAGGTGGTGCGCCGCGCCATCGACAAGCGGCGGCTGACGCTGGAAAACCGCGAACTCAGGTCGAGCCTGACCAAGCGTGACGATCTCGAAACCCGGCTGACGGGCCGCACGCAGGTGATGATCGACCTTCGCCGGCGGCTGCGCGCCATCGCATCGGCCGATGCCGAGGTGCTGATCGTCGGCGAGACCGGCACCGGCAAGGAAGTCGCCGCGCGGGCGTTGCACGCGCTGTCGCCGCGCGCCGGCCGGCCGTTCGTGGCGATCAATTGCGGCGCGCTGCCGGCCGACCAGATCGAGAGCGAGCTGTTCGGCCACGAGGCCGGCGCCTTTCCCGGAGCGCTCAGGCCGCGCTACGGAAAGTTCGAACATGCGCGCGGCGGAACGCTGTTTCTCGACGAGATCGAGAGCATGCCGCCGGACCTGCAGATCAGGCTGCTGCGGGTGATCGAGGAAGGTACCATTACGCGCCTCGGCTCCAACGAACCGATCGAGCTCGACGTGCGCTTCATTTCCGCAAGCAAGGCCGATCTGGAGCGGGCGGCGCGCGACGGCCGGTTTCGCGAGGATCTCTTTTACCGGCTTGCCCGCGTCAAGGTGGTGATGCCGCCCTTGGCGGAGCGTCGCGACGACATTCCGCGCCTTTTCATCCAGCTCGCCAACGAGGCGGCGCGGCGCTACCGGCGCGACTTCGCCGACATACCCGCCTCGCTGCTGTCGGAAATCGCCGCCCGCGACTGGCCCGGCAATGTGCGCCAGTTGCGCAACGCCGCCGACAATTACGTGCTGGGTCTCGAGGACGGCGAGCTGCCGGCCGACGCCGAGAAGCCGCGCCGGCTGGCCGAGCGGGTCGCGGCTTATGAGAGGAAGCTCATTGCCGCCGAACTCGCCGCCCATGGCGGCGTGCTCAAGGAAACCCACGAGGCGCTCGGCCTGTCGCGCAAGTCGCTTTACGAGAAGATGCAGAAATACGGTCTCGAGCGGGCCGATTTTGCCGAACGAGGCAAGCAAAACGACCGGTAGCGGTTGTCGATGGGGCGATATCCGCCCATGAAACGACGCCGATGTTACCGAATCCACCCATCTGAAGCCGCAAACCGGCCGGATTTGGACTTCCACCGGCCGGACAAGCTTGTCGCCGGTGCGAATCTGCGCCCTAATGTCGTCATTACCGTTCCCTGGGAGGACAGGGCGCGGCGCAGCTATGGAGGAATCATCATGCGTCTTTTGAAGATCGCCGCAGCCGCGGCCAGCATTCTTGCGATCACCGCCACGGGCGCGGCCGCGAATTGCGACGATGGCGAGATGGTCATCAAGTTCAGCCATGTCACCAACACCGACAAGCATCCCAAGGGCATCGCCGCGTCCTTGCTGGCCGAGCGGGTCAACGCCGAACTCAACGGCAAGGCCTGCATGGAAGTGTTCGGCAATTCCAGCCTCTACAACGACGACAAGGTTCTCGAGGCGATGTTGAACGGCGACGTGCAGCTTGCCGCGCCGTCCCTGTCGAAGTTCGAGACCTTCACCAAGAAGTTCCGGCTTTTCGATCTGCCCTTCGTCTTCGTCGACATCAACGCGGTCGACCGCTACCAGCAGTCGGAAGACGGCCAGAAGCTGCTGACGTCCATGCAGCGCAAGGGCCTGCTCGGCCTCGCCTTCTGGCACAATGGCATGAAGCAGATCTCGGCCAACAAGCCATTGCTGCTGCCCGAGGATGCCAAGGGACTGAAGTTCCGCGTCCAGCCGTCGGAAGTGTTGGTGGCGCAGTTCGAAGCGCTCGGCGCCAGCCCGCAGAAGATGGCGTTCTCGGAGGTCTATGGCGCGCTGCAGACCAAGGTCGTCGACGGGCAGGAGAACACCTGGTCCAACATTTACGGGCAGAAGTTCTTCGAGGTGCAGGACGGTGTCACCGAGACCAATCACGGCATCATCGACTATCTGGTCGTGACGTCCGACGAGTGGTGGCAGGGTCTTGATCCGGAAATCCGCGATCCGCTGGCCCGCATCCTCGCCGAGGTGACCGACGAGCGCAACAAGGAATCGACCGCCGTCAACGAGGCCGCCAAGCAGAAGGTCATCGAGGCGGGCGGCGTGGTGCGCACGCTGACCCAGGAGCAGCGCGATGCCTGGGTCGATGCGATGAAACCGGTCTGGGCCCAGTTCGAGGGCGACATCGGCCGCGATGTGATCGATGCCGCGCTGACCTACAACGCCACCAACTGACGACGACGGCCGGGCGAGCCGCCCGGCCGCTTCGCACCGCTGCCGGACACCGCCCGCCGATGCCCGGCGGCCTGCCTGTCCGGCTGCATCGCGGCGGAACCAAGGGGAGGAACGCGGATGGGTGAGGAGCGCAAACGGTCCGTCATGGACCGTATAGAGGAAACGCTGATCGCGATCCTGCTCGGCGCCATGACGCTGGTGACGTTCGCCAATGTCGTGGCCCGCTACGGCTTCAACTCGAACATTCTGTGGGCACTGGAAGCCACCGTCTTCCTGTTTGCCTGGCTGGTGCTGCTCGGCGCGTCCTACTGTGTCAAGGTCAACGCCCACCTCGGGGTCGACGTGCTGGTCGCCAGCCTTTCGCCGGGGCCGCGCCGGGCACTCGGGCTTGCCGCGGTGGCGCTCAGCCTGGCGTTCTGCGTGCTTCTGACCATCGGCGCCTGGCAATACTGGCTGCCGTTTGCCGGCAACCGCGCCTGGTACGAGGTCAACGACATCCAGATGCCGGCGTTCCTGCAGTTCCTGAAGGACTGGATGAACGAGGGCGAGCGCTGGGAGAAACTACCGCGCTTCATTCCCTATTTCGCGCTGCCGCTCGGCATGACGCTGCTGACATGGCGCTTCGTCGAGGCCGGCTGGCGCATCATGACCGGCGCGCAGGACCGCATCATCGCCGCCCACGAGGCCGAGGACATGGTCGAGGAAGCCGCCGCGGCGACCTCGGGCGGGGAGCGCTGATCCATGTCGGTCGTCCTGCTCTTCGTCCTGGTCATCGTCTTCCTGTTCATCGGCGTGCCGATCGCCATCAGCCTCGGCCTGGCGTCGGTGATCTTCCTGATGGTCTATTCGCACGCCTCGCTGGCCTCGATCGCGCAGACGCTGTTCGAGGCGTTCGCCGGCCACTACACGCTGCTCGCCATCCCGTTCTTCATCCTGGCGTCGAGCTTCATGTCGACCGGCGGCGTGGCGCAGCGCGTCATCCGCTTCGCCATCGCCACCGTCGGTCATCTGCCGGGCGGGCTTGCGATCGCATCGGTATTTGCCTGCATGATGTTCGCCGCGCTGTCCGGCTCGTCGCCGGCGACCGTGGTCGCCATCGGCACCATCGTCATCGCCGGCATGCGTCAGGTCGGCTACTCCAAGGAGTTCGCCGCCGGCGTCATCTGCAATGCCGGCACGCTCGGCATCCTGATCCCGCCATCGATCGTCATGGTGGTCTATGCGGCGTCGGTCGACGTCTCGGTCGGACGCATGTTCCTGGCCGGCGTGTTTCCCGGCATCGTCGCCGGTCTCATGCTGATGGGCGGTATCCTCGCCGTGGCGCTGGTGCGCGGGCTGCCTGCGCAACCCTTTGCCGGCGTCAACGAAATGTTCGCCACGGCGCGCGACGCGCTTTGGGGCCTGTTGTTGATCGTCATCATCCTCGGCGGCATCTATGGCGGCGCGTTCACACCGACGGAAGCCGCCGCGGTGGCCGCCGTCTATGCGTTCTTCGCCGCGTGCTTCATCTATCGCGACATGGGGCCGCTGAAGGGCATGCGCCTGTTCGAGGCCGGCGACCGGTCGCCGGCGCGCCACGGCTACTACGCCGTCGTCTACGGGCTGCTGCTGTTCGGTCTGCTCATGGCGCTCGACAAGTTCAGCGGCTGGTTCGGCGGCTCGATGCCGGTGACCGGGCTCCTGGGTCTTGCGGGCGCCGTCGTCTATCTGGTCTGGCGCGAAGGCACCAATGCCGCCGCCGCGGCGGTCGCCGGCCTACCGTTCTGGGGCCGGGCATTGTGGCAGACGGCAAGCCGGCTCGGTCCCGGCCTCGTGCACGAGGACACGCGCAAGACGCTGTTCGAGGCCGGCAAGCTCACCATCATGCTGCTGTTCATCATCGCCAACGCGCTGATCCTCAAGCACGTGCTGACCGAGGAGCGTATTCCGCAGGCGATCACCGAAGCGCTGCTGGCGGCCGGTTTCGGGCCGATCATGTTCCTGGTGATCGTCAACCTGCTGCTGCTGATCGGCGGTCAGTTCATGGAACCGTCGGGCCTGATCGTCATCGTCGCGCCGCTGGTGTTTCCGATCGCCATCGAACTGGGCATCGATCCGATCCATCTCGGCATCATCATGGTGGTCAACATGGAAATCGGCATGATCACCCCGCCGGTGGGGCTGAACCTGTTCGTCACCGCCGGCGTGGCGCACATGTCGGTGATGAACGTGGTGCGCGCCGCGCTGCCGTGGGTCGGCATCATGTTCGTCTTCCTGATCCTGGTGACCTATGTACCGATCCTGTCGACCTGGCTGCCGACCGAGCTGATGGGACCGGAGATCATCACCAACTGACGCGACAGACGCAAAACCAAAAAAGGGCGGTCCGACAGGACCGCCCTTCTCTTTTCCGGATATGCCGGGTGGCTTACATCATGCCGCCCATGCCGCCCATGTCGGGCATTGCCGGGGCGGCCGATTCCTTCTTCGGCAGCTCGGCGACCATGGCCTCGGTGGTCACCAGCAGGCCGGCAACCGAGCCGGCATCCTGCAGCGCGGTGCGCACCACCTTGACCGGATCGACGATGCCCATGGCGATCATGTCGCCATAGTCGCCGGTCTGGGCGTTGTAGCCGAAGGTGTCCTTCTTCTGCTCGAGGATCTTGCCGGCGACGATCGAGGCTTCCGCACCGGCGTTGGCCGCGATCTGGCGGGCCGGAGCCTGCAGCGCGCGACGCACGATGGCCATGCCGGCTTCCTGGTCGGCATTGGCCGGCTTCGACTTGATGGCGTCGATGGCACGCAGCAGCGCGGTGCCGCCGCCGGCAACGATGCCTTCCTCGACCGCGGCGCGGGTGGCGTTCAGCGCATCGTCGACGCGATCCTTCTTCTCCTTGACCTCGACTTCCGTCGCGCCGCCGACACGGATGACGGCAACACCGCCGGCGAGCTTGGCCAGGCGCTCCTGCAGTTTTTCGCGATCGTAGTCGGAGGTGGTCTCCTCGATCTGCTGCTTGATCTGGGCGACGCGGCCCTGGATCTCGCCCTTCTTGCCGGCGCCGTCGACGATGGTGGTGTTCTCCTTGGAGATCGACACCCGCTTGGCGCGGCCGAGCATGTTCAGCGAGACGTTCTCGAGCTTGATGCCGAGATCCTCGGAGATCACCTGGCCACCGGTCAGGATGGCGATGTCTTCGAGCATGGCCTTGCGGCGGTCGCCGAAGCCCGGTGCCTTGACGGCGGCGATCTTCAGCCCACCGCGCAGCTTGTTGACCACGAGGGTGGCGAGCGCCTCGCCCTCGACATCCTCGGCGATGATCAGCAGCGGCTTGGACGACTGGACGACCGATTCGAGGATCGGCAGCATCGCCTGCAGGTTGGACAGCTTCTTCTCGTGCAGGAGAATGTAGGCGTCCTCCAGGTCGGCGACCATCTTGTCGGGGTTGGTGACGAAATAGGGCGACAGGTAACCGCGGTCGAACTGCATGCCCTCGACCACTTCGAGCTCGGTCTCGGCGGTCTTGGCTTCCTCGACGGTGATGACGCCCTCGTTGCCGACCTTCTGCATGGCGCTGGCGATCATGTCGCCGATCTCTTTTTCGCCATTGGCCGAGATCGTGCCCACCTGGGCGACTTCCTCGGAGGTCTTGATCTTCTTGGCGGCCTTCTGCAGCGCGCCGACCGCATCGCCGACGGCCAGGTCGATGCCGCGCTTCAGGTCCATCGGGTTCATGCCGGCGGCAACCGCCTTGGCGCCTTCCTGCACGATCGCCTGGGCAAGCACGGTCGCCGTGGTGGTGCCGTCGCCGGCGATGTCGTTGGTCTTGGAGGCGACCTCGCGCACCATCTGGGCGCCCATGTTCTCGAACTTGTCCTCAAGCTCGATTTCCTTGGCGACGGTGACGCCGTCCTTGGTGATACGCGGCGCGCCGAAGGACTTGTCAAGGACGACGTTGCGACCCTTCGGGCCGAGTGTCACCTTGACCGCATCGGCAAGGATGTTGACGCCGCGCAACATGCGCTCGCGGGCGTCGCGTGAGAATTTTACGTCTTTAGCAGCCATCTTGTCTCAGCTCCCGGGTCCGGTCCGGCCGGACCCAATACCTAGTTTGTTGCGTTGAACCGGCCGATCAGCCGATGATGCCCATGATGTCGGATTCCTTCATGATCAGAAGGTCTTCGCCATCGAGCTTGACTTCGGTGCCCGACCATTTGCCGAACAGGATGCGGTCGCCCTTCTTGACGTCCAGCGGAACCAGCTTGCCGCTGTCGTCGCGGGCGCCGGAACCGACTGCCAGCACCTCGCCCTCAGACGGCTTCTCCTTGGCGGTATCGGGAATGATGATGCCGCCGGCGGTCTTTTCCTCGGATTCTACCCGACGGACGACCACGCGGTCGTGAAGCGGGCGGAATTTCATCTTGGCCATGTGTGGAACCCTCGATGCAGTAAGTGAACATTCAAATGAGACGGCGCTCCTGTCGGAACGCCGTTGTTAGCACTCAGCTAACCTGAGTGCCAATGGCGGACCAGATAGGGAATGCACCTGGCGCTGTCAAGGAAATTGCGCAGCTTTGCGAGTCCTGATCCAACAGGGTTAACGGCGCTCTCGTACCGGTGCCGAACGAAAAAACGCCCCGCGTCGCCGCGGGGCGTTCAGTCGAAGTGACGTCGTTTCTGTCTTATCCGACAATACGCAGGTTGGACAATTCGTCGGCGATCTCCTTGAACACGTTCAGCAGATCGTCGCCCTTGGTGTTGTAGTAGAGCTTTTTCGGGTTGCCGTTCTCATCCCTGCGGAACCGTGATTCCGAAGCGCATTTCTGCATCGCCGCCGCCGCGCCGGAGTTTTCCGGCAGATCGAGCGCCACCGTGAAGACGATGATGTTCTCGCCCTTGGCGTTGGTGCACACCTTGTCCATGTGCTCGTCATGCGCCTTGGTGTAGTTGGACGAGGTATAGGTATACTTGCCGACATTGCTGCTCGTGCCCTTGAACAGGCGCGTCGTGCTGCTGCCGTCGTAGCCCATGCCGGTATAGCCATGCGCTGCATAGCTCGACTGGTTGTCGGCAAGGCTCGAGTCATCGCTAATGTCACCGTAGGTGTTGGCGCCGTCGGTCAGCACGATGATGACCTTGTCGTTGCCGTTCTCGGTTTCCAGGCGTCCCTCGGTGAAGGGTGCGGCGCTCGAAACGGTCCGCCAGCCCCACATGAATCCCTGCGGCACATCGGTGTTGCCGGTCGGGGTCATCGCATTGATCGCCGCCTTGATCTCGTCGAGACCTTCCTGCTTGACCACGTCGGTCAGCGGCGTAATCGGCTCGGTGGTGCAACTGTAGTTGGGACCGTCGCCCTGGCCGGAATTGGCGGCGTTGTAGGGCTTGATCATGAAATATTTGCGCATGTCCTGCTGGCGTCCCTTGACCGACAGGCTGTCATTGGAATCGACCCAGTAATTATTCGGATAGCCCCAGGAGGCGCTGACGCGGTCATTGTTGCCGTCGCCATCGATATCGCGCCAGAAGTTACCCGGCTCGTCCGGCGCGAACATCGGCACGAACAGTGTTTCCGGATTGCTCGACACCGCCGCCGCGTCGGTCACATTATAGGGATAGGGACGCGCTTCGACGCAGCCTTGCCAGCTTGCAAACCGGCCGGTGGTCTCGATCCACTCGCCGGTCGTCACCCATTCCCAGCTACGGCACGAGCCATTCTTGCGGTAGCGCTTGCAGACGCGCTCGCGGCCGGTCTCGACCCATTCGCGGCTGACGACCGCCTTCATGTCCTGATAGAGCGAGAAACGGGTGGCCGGCGTATTCTCGGAAATCACCTCGTTGCCGTCGGCATCGACATAGTTCCAGCCCGAGCCGCGCTTGTAATAGACGCTGCCGACCTTCTGAATCCATTTGTCGGGATTGGCCGCCGCCGTCATCGTCGACCAGTCGAAATTCTCGTGATGGATCGGCGAGATGCCCGTGGTATCCATCCAGGCTGCCGTATCGAATTGCGGTCCGACATTGACGGAGGCGGAGAACGGAACCAGCGACACCTGAACCGGCTTGTCGACCTGGAGAATGTTCTTGCCGTCGGCGGCAATCTTCTCGACCAGGTAGGTCGCGGCTTCCTGAAGCAGCTTCATGCGCGATTTGCCTGACGAACCGGTATTCGACATCGAACCGGAATTATCCAGCACCAGCGCCACCTCGACCGTGTTCTTCAACCGGATCTCGGTCTTGGCGCTAAACGCGATCGCAACGTCCTCGCCGGTGTCGTCATGCGTGCGCAGATAGTTGAACACCGGAAAGAAGATCGGATTGTAGGTCAGGTTGGCCGAGAGTTTCAGCTTGCCGCCGCCCTCGACCGTGTTGGGCATGACCACTTTCAGCGTTGCCGTCGAGGGAATGATCGTTTCCAGGTTGGCGTCGAAGAAATCCTGCGCATAGGCCTTGGCCTGCGCCTCGGTCGCTCCGGACTGGATATAGCGCCCGGTGGCGATGCCCGAGGCGTCGAGCGCGTTCAGCACCGCCTGCCTCTGGCGGTTCATTTCGGTGAAGTCGATTGCGAAAGCCAGGCCGCCCATCAGCGGAATCATCGCCGCCACGGTGGACAGCATGAAGTTCCCGCGGACATCCTTCAGAAACTTGCGGAACATGTCGTGTTACCCTCGACTCGAAACCAAACGTGCCGAAATGTCCCACAAAATCCCTAAGCGCCGATTTCATTTACTGGTTAAAAATCCCTGCTTGCGGTAACCGTTGGTAAACCAACAATGCGGGTGGACGCGCATCCGTTATACCGCCGGTTGTCCCGGACCATCCTCGAAAGCGGGTGACAGGCAAGGCGCCATGTTCTAGAGCGGCCCTGCCGAACAACCAACCGGAGCAGCAATGCCTTTCCCGCCGCCGCGCATAGACAGTCTCGATACGCTATTGGACCGCTACACCGCCATTTTCTGCGATGTGTGGGGCGTCGTGCACAATGGTGTTCGGGCGTTCGCACCCGCCTGCAGGGCGCTGGCCCGGGCGCGGGACGCCGGCAAGGCGGTGATCCTGATCACCAACGCGCCGAGACCCAATGCCGGCGTCGAACGGCAGTTCGAGACGATCGGCGTGCCGCGCGACTGCTGGGATCGCATCGTCACCTCCGGCGACGTGACCCGCGATCTCATCGCGGCTTCCGCCCGGCGCATATTCCATCTCGGTCCGGACCGCGACCTTCCGATCTATGACGGGCTCGGCATCGAAGTGGTGGAGGAGTTCGAGGCAAGCGCCGTCTGTTGCACCGGGCTTTTCGATGACGATATCGAAACGCCGGAGGACTATGCCGAGATGCTCAAGCGGCTGCGGTCGCGCGACCTGCCGATGATCTGCGCCAATCCCGACATTGTCGTCGAGCGCGGCGACAGGCTGATCTGGTGCGCCGGAGCGCTGGCGCGCGACTACGGACTGCTTGGCGGTCGCACGTTGATCGCCGGCAAGCCGCACAGGCCGATCTATGACGCCACGCTTGCGGCGGCGGCCGACGTCCTTGGCCGCGGCGTCGCGGCGACGGACGTGCTGGCGATCGGCGACGGCGTGCTGACGGATGTGAAGGGCGCCGCCGGCGCCGGTATCGACATGCTCTACATCTCCGCCGGCATCCACGCGGCGGAGTATGGCGACGCCGACAATCCCGACCTGGAGCGGCTCTGCGCCTTTATGAAATCCCACGGTCACGAAGCCGTCGGCTTCATGACGCGGCTGAGATAGGCGGCATGCCGATGGGCGGGCAGCACGATACGGCGCTTGGACCGGGCCGCATGACCGGCGGCATGCCCTTGCCCGAGCGCTGGCGTGGCGGCGTCGTCGCCATCGGCAATTTCGACGGGGTCCATCGCGGCCACCAGGCGGTTCTCGATCGCGCTCTTGCCGCCGCCGCCAAGCTCACCGCACCCGCGCTGGTGCTGACCTTCGAACCGCATCCGCGCACCTTCTTCAATCCCGAGAAGCCGGTCCACCGCATCACGCCGGCGCCGATGAAGACGCTGCTGCTGCGTCATCTCGGCGCTGACGCGATCGTCGAATATCCGTTCGACGGCGAGTTCGCGGCGCGCACCGCCGAGGAATTCGTGTCCGACATCCTGATCGGCGAACTCGGCATCGTCGGCGCGATCACCGGTTTCGATTTCCATTTCGGCAAGGACCGGCAGGGCGGTCCGGCCTATCTGATGGATGCCGGCCGGCGCCTCGGCTTCAGCGTCGATCTCGTCGACGCCTTTCGCGACGAGGCCGCCGAGGTGATCTCGTCAAGCCGCATCCGCGACTGCCTCGCGACCGGCCGGCTTGGCGAGGCCAACGGGCTGCTCGGCTATCACTACACCGTCTCTGGCACGGTGATCGGCGGCCGCAAGCTCGGCCGGACGCTGGGCTATCCGACGGCCAATATCAGGCTGGCGCCGGAAAGCGATCTCCAAGAGGGCATCTATGCGGTGCGCCTGCGCCGCGCCGACGGCAGCCTGCATGACGGGGTGGCCAGTTTCGGCCGGCGACCCACGGTCGAGGCCGATGGCGAGGCGCTGCTCGAGGTTTATGTGTTCGACTTCGACGGCGATCTCTATGGCGAGACCTGCGCGGTGTCGCTGTTCGGCTTCCTGCGCGGCGAGGAGAAGTTCGACGGGCTGGACGCGCTCACCGCGCAGATGCGACGCGACGAGGCAGAGGCGCGCGCGTTGCTCGCCGGGGCAACGCCGCTCGGCCAACTCGACCGGACGCTGGCGTTTGCGCCGTGAGCCGGCGCGTCCTGATCACCGGGGCGACATCGGGTATCGGGCTGGCGCTTGCCGCACGCAACGCGGCGCGCGGCGACCGGCAGCTGTTGACCGGGCGCAGGAACGAAGGCGACATTCGCGACCTGATACCCGCCGAGGCAGCCTATGCGCGCATCGACCAGACCGACCCGCGGGCGGCGGCAGACGCGGTTCCGGCAGCGGTGAAACGGCTCGGATGGGACGGTATCGATCTCGCCATACTCAATGCCGGAAGCGGTCTTGCCGCCGATCCGGCGGACGAGACCGCACAAGCCATCCGGCAGACGCTCGACGTCAATGCGGTGGCGCCGATGCTGCTGGCGCATAGCCTGCATCCGCTTCTCCGCGCCGCCGGCGGCAGGCTGGTGCTCGTCGGCTCAGTCGCCCGGCGCGGCGCGTCCGGTTTCGCCGCCTACGCCGCCTCGAAGGCGGCGCTGCACGGTTTCGGCCGGGCGCTTGCCGAGGAATGGCGCGGCGACGTCGCGGTGCGGGTGATCCATCCCGGGCCGACAGCAAGCGGCATGCACGCCAAGGCGGGTTACGACCCGGGGCGGGCCGGACGCCTGTTCCTGCCGACGGCGACGATGGCGGCGATGATCGAGCGCGCCGCGGCCGGTTCGAAGCCGACTGCCACCGCATCCTACGCCCGCTACCTGTTCGGCGGCTACTTCCTGGGGCGACGATGACCCGGCGCGCGCTTGTTACCGGAGGCTCCGCCGGGCTCGGAGGCGCGCTCGCCGCCGAACTCGCCGGCGCCGGTTTCACCGTGGTGTCGGTCGACCGGACGCCGCCTGACCATACCGGGGGCGTGGTCCATGTCGAATGCGACCTTGCAAGGCGCGAAGCGGTCGACCGCGCCCTGCCCGCCATCCTGGCCGCCGGGCCCTACGACCATCTGTTTTTCAACGCCGGCGCCAACGCCACGGGCGCGTTTGCCGGCCTGCCGGCCGAAACCGCGGCGCGGCTGATGACGCTCAACGCCGAGACGCCGATGGTGCTGGCATCGATGCTCGTCCGCGAGGATGCCGTCCGGTCCGGCATGTGCTTCGTCTCGTCATTGTCGCATTTCACCGGCTATCCGGGCGCTGCCGCCTACGCCGCCTCCAAGGATGCGCTCGCGGTCTATGCGAAGAGTATCCGCGGACCGTTCGGGCGCCGGGGCATTTCGGTGACGCTCGCCTGCCCCGGGCCCTTGCGCACCGAGCACGCCCGGCGCCACGCGCCCGAAGGCGCCGACGAGGCCCGCCGCATGCCGCCGGAGGTGGCGGCGCGCGCCATCGTCGCTGCCGCGCTTGCCGGCAGGCGGCTCGTCATTCCCGGCGCCGGCCCGAAACTGTTCGCGCTTGCCGGCGTTCTGTTCCCGGCGATCACCGCGCGCCAGATGCGCCGGCTGGTCTATGAGAAGCTTGGTGGCCCGGTCTGGTGATCAGTGGCCGACTAAGCCCTTTATTCCGCCCGCGACCTCGGCTAGAAGACGCAGCCATGATGGGTATCGCGTTGTTGACCGTGATCACGAACCGAATTATTGGCCCGGCCGCACGCTGACACCAAGCGTTGAGGCCGGGATGTTGGCGCTGCCTCAAGCGCAATTCCGCGTATTTTCCAGATATAGATAGCTACGCCGCGCGCCGCGGCGATCCCGAACGGGGACAAGATGACCGATACGACCGACAAGCTCGACTATTCGAAGACCCTCTACCTGCCCGAGACCGAGTTTCCCATGCGCGCCGGCCTGCCGAAAAAGGAACCGGAGCTCGTCGCGCGCTGGCAGCAGATGGACCTCTACAAGCTGCTGCGCGAGGATGCCGCCGGCCGGCCGCGCTACGTGCTGCATGACGGCCCGCCCTATGCCAACGGCAACATCCATATCGGCCATGCGCTGAACAAGGTGCTGAAAGACGTCATCACCCGTTCCTTCCAGATGCGCGGTTACGATTCCAACTATGTACCCGGCTGGGACTGCCACGGCCTGCCGATCGAGTGGAAGATCGAGGAGCAGTACCGCGCCAAGGGCAGGAACAAGGACGAGGTGCCGGTCAACGAGTTCCGCAGGGAGTGCCGCGAGTTCGCCCAGCACTGGATCGACGTGCAGACGGAGGAATTCCAGCGTCTCGGCATCGAGGGCGATTTCAAGAGCCCCTATACGACGATGAATTTCCACGCCGAGGCGCGGATCGCCGGCGAACTCATAAAATTCGCCATGTCGGACCAGCTCTATCGCGGCTCCAAGCCGGTCATGTGGAGCGTAGTGGAACGCACCGCGCTGGCCGAGGCCGAGGTGGAGTACCAGGACTATGAGAGCGACACGATCTGGGTGAAGTTTCCCATCCAGATCACGCCATCCGAAGACCTCGTCGGATGGTCGATCGTCATCTGGACGACGACGCCGTGGACCATCCCCGGCAACCGCGCGATCAGTTTTTCACCGCGTATCGAATACGGTCTCTACGAGGTAACGGCGGCCGAGAACGATTTCGGGCCACGGCCAGGCGAGCGGCTGATTTTTGCCGATGCGCTGGCCGAGGAGAGTTTTGCCAAGGCGAAGCTGGAATACACGCGCCTGCGCGGTGTTGCGGCCGACGAACTGGCGGCGATCACCTGCGCCCATCCGCTCAAGGGACTTGGCGGCGGCTACGAGTTCGCCGTGCCGCTCATCGCCGGCGAGCATGTCACCGACGATGCCGGCACCGGTTTCGTCCACACCGCGCCCGGTCACGGCCGCGAGGACTTCGACGCCTGGATGGACAATGCGCGCGACCTCGAAGCGCGTGGCATATCCTCGAAAATCCCGTTTACCGTCGACGATGCCGGCTATTTCACCGCCGACGCGCCGGGTTTCGGCCCGGACCGCGACGGCGGGCCGGCGCGCGTCATAGACGACAAGGGCAAGAAGGGCGACGCCAACCAGGCCGTCATCACGGCGCTGATCGAAAAGGACATGCTGTTCGCGCGCGGCCGGCTGAAGCACACCTATCCGCATTCCTGGCGGTCGAAGAAGCCGGTCATCTTCCGCAACACGCCGCAATGGTTCGTCCACATGGACAGATCCCTCGACCCTTCGAGGCTCGCTGCGCTCGCACCTCAGGATGAGGGGCAGGCGCAACAGGACCCTCATCCTGAGGCGCCGCCGCAGGCGGCCTCGAAGGGCGAGGGTCCGACGTTGCGCCAATTGGCTCTCGCCGCCATCGACGCGACGCGTTTCGTGCCGTCTGCCGGGCAGTCCCGCTTGAGGGCGATGATCGCCGAGCGTCCCGACTGGGTGCTGTCGCGCCAGCGCGCCTGGGGCGTGCCGATCTGCGTCTTCGCCGACGAGGCCGGCGAGGTGCTGAAGGACGAGGCGGTCAATGCCCGCATCCTCGAAGCATTCGAGGCGGAAGGGGCGGACGCCTGGTTCGCCGAGGGCGCCGGAGAGCGCTTCCTCGGCAACGACCACGACCCGGCAAAGTGGACCCAGGTCACCGACATTCTCGACGTGTGGTTCGATTCCGGTTCCACCCATGTTTTCACGCTGGAGGACCGTAACGACCTGAAATGGCCGGCCGATGTGTATCTGGAAGGCTCCGACCAGCATCGCGGCTGGTTCCACTCCTCGCTCCTGGAAAGCTGCGGCACGCGCGGCCGCGCGCCCTACGACACCGTCATCACCCACGGCTTCACCATGGCCGAGGACGGGCGCAAGATGTCGAAGTCGCTGAACAACCAGGTCTTCCCGCAGGACGTGATGGCGAAATCGGGCGCCGACATATTGCGCCTTTGGGTGATGACCACCGACTACTGGGAGGACCAGCGGCTCGGCCAGAACGTCATCCAGACCAATATCGACGCCTATCGCAAGCTCAGAAACACCATCCGCTGGATGCTCGGAACGCTTGCCCATGACGAGGGCGAGGACGTCGATCCCGCCGACATGCCTGAACTGGAACGGCTGATGCTGCACCGGCTGCGGGAGCTGAGCGGCATCGTCAATGCGGGCTACGACAATTTCGACTTCAAGCGCATCGCCCATCACCTGCTCGACTTCATGGTCACCGACCTGTCGGCGTTCTATTTCGACATTCGCAAGGACGCGCTCTATTGCGACGCGCCATCGAGCGCACGCCGCAGGGCGGCGCTGCAGGTCGTCCGCCAGATCTTCGATCGCGTGGTGACCTGGCTGGCGCCGATGCTGCCGTTTACCATGGAGGAGGCCTGGCTGGCACGCTATCCCGAGGCCCGCTCGGTGCATCTGGAACAGTTCCGCGCCTGCCCGGACGAATGGCGCGACGACGCACTGGCGGCCAGGTGGAAGAAGGTGCGCCAGGTGCGCCGCGTCATCACCGGCGCACTGGAGATCGAGCGCAAGGAAAAGACCATCGGTTCGTCGCTCGAGGCGGCGCCGGTCGTCCACATCACCGATGCCGCGCTGGCCGAAGCCGTCGAGGACCTGGATCTGGCGGAGATCGCCATCACCTCCGACATTCAGGTCTCGACCAGGCCGGCGCCAGCAGGCGCATTTACGATGGACGAGGTGCGCGGCGTCGCCGTGGTCTTCGCCCGCGCCGCAGGCGTCAAATGCGCCCGCTCGTGGCGCTACACGGACGATGTCGGCGCCGATCCCGATTTTCCCGATGTGTCGGCGCGCGATGCCGCGGCGCTGAAGGAGTTGCGGGCGCTCGGCCGGCTGGATGGCGCGGTATCGTGATGGCGGCAACAAATTGTCACCGCATCGCCGGCGCGGCGTGATTGCCCCCGACACGCCGGTTGTGGTATTGCTGGACTTGAAAATTGCCATGTTGTTGCCGGATTTGACCGGCACTTGGCTGCCACAGCGTGCGAATTGTCGCCGCAGGGACCGTAGAATCGCGAAAAGGGCCTGTTCCGTGAATGATATCCGCGTTGAGCGTACCGGCCTTGTCCGGATGGGTAGCGTTGCCATCCTCGTCGCCGCGGCGGCGGGAATGAGCGGCTGCGTCTCATCACCGACCTACGGAACGGGCACCCCCGCCAGCGAGCAGTTGCTGGAGGACGTGACCGGCATCCTGACCATCGGACCGAAAGAACAAGAGCGCATCGACTACAAGCCGCGGCCGGAACTGGTCAAACCTGCCGAAACAGCGACCCTGCCCGAACCGCAGGACGACATGATGGCGTCGGTCGACAGGAGCATGTGGCCGGAATCGCCGGAAGAACAGCGCGCCAGGCTGCGCGCCGAAGCGACGGAAAACCGCGACACACTGGGCTGGCGCCCGAAGATCAAGGGGCCGGAGAATGTCGAGACCCGATCGGCGGCGCAGTATGATCGTAACCCGAATCTGGTGCTCGACAATCGCGGCGACGACGAGGCATCGCGTCGGCGGGCATTGTCGCAGCCGAAACGGAGCCGTTCGCGGGCCGCGTTTGATCGCGGCGGCGCGCTGACGAATACGGAAGCCGTCGATCCGGATCCGGCTCGGGCACGCGAGGAGTTCAACCGTCGCCTGGCCGAAAATCAGCAGGGCGATCCGACGGTGCGGAAATATCTGAGCGAGCCGCCGCTCGAGTATCGCGCGGCCGCCGTCTCGGCGCCGGTCAACGATATCGGCGAAGACGAGGACAAGAAGGAAGCCCGCCGCAAGGCCGAGGCGCGCAAGAAGGCCGGCAAGAAGAACTGGCGCGACTTCGTTCCCTGGCTCTGATGGCCTGATCGGGTTGTCTCAACCAAGCACGGTGAAACTGCTGTCCTGATTGATCTCGCGCTTGCGCGAGAAGAAGCCGATGTCGAGATCGAGGCCCGTATAGGGCATGGTGATGGTCAGCGGCTTTGCATCGTGGTCGTTGCCGGCCTCGCAGTAATTCACCAATGCCGCCATCATCTTTCCGGCCACCGGCGCGTTCTTGTACTGGTTGCCGCTGGTGCCGCAGGCCATGTAGAAGCCCGGCAGCGACGTCTTGTCGTAGATCGGGATCCAGTCCTCCGTAACGTCGTAGAGGTCGACGACGCCCTTCGGTCGGCCCGGAATGCCAATGGTCGGCGCGCGCTGCGCCTGGCGCATCGCCTGGATGTCCCACTGTCCGGTGAAGTTCCGCCAGTCGTCGGCCAGCGGATCGTCGACCACCACATGGCTGTCGCAGGGCGGGTCCTCGCTTCCGATCAGGATGTTGCCGCCCTTTTCGGGGCGCAGATAGGTGGCGACATCGCTGTCGGAGACGATCAGCTCGCCGCTGCCGGCGAAGAAACCGTCGGGCGCCGGCAGATGCACCACTTCCTGTTTCAGCGCCCTGGTGGAAATCGTCATGTCGCCGGTGACGCCGGCCATCTCGTTGATGCGGCTTGAGGCGGGCCCGGCAACATTGACGACGACCGGGGCGGCGATCTCCTCGCCCGAGGCCAGGCGCACGCCGCTCGTGCGGCCATCCCGGGTCAGGATGTCGGCAACCCGGACATTGAACCTGAACTGCGCGCCATGGGCCTCGGCGGCGCGCTGCAAATTGTGGGCCGAAAGCGCCGGGTCGGTGACATAGCCCCCGGTGGGAAAGAACACGCCGCCTGCGATGCGCCCGCCGCTCGGCTGGCCGAAACCGTCATCGTCCGGCCGCTTGGCCGGCCAGAACCGCTCGAGGTTGTAGTGCGGCAGGCGCTCCAGCACCTTCGCCTCGTCCCACTCCTCGTAGGGGATGGCGAGTTGGTCGCAGATCGCCATGTGGCGCGCCAGGTGCTGGTTGAGCTCGGTCTTCATCACCAGGCAACCGAGATTGCGGTATTCCGCCAACCCGCGCTCGTCGGTCACGCCGAGATAATCGGCCCAGTCGCGCCAGTAGTGCCAGGATTCGTAGGCCAGCGCCGTTCCCGGCACGGTCGAGTAATAGACACGGATGATGGCGCACGATCCCGATGTCGAACCGTGACCGGCCTCGCCCATGGCGTCGACATTGAGCGTCTTCAACCCGTTCTTGGCCATTTCGAAGGCCGTTGCCGCGCCGATGACGCCGGCGCCGATGATGATCGCGTCGTAAGTGCTGGCCACATTGTCCTCCTGCGGTCGCGATGGCGCATGTCAGCGGCTTGCGGGTCGCAAGTCTATCGGAATTGCGACATCACTTATCGGCGCCCGGCGAAGAAGCTGCGCAACAGATCGGCTGCCTCGCGCCCGCCGATGCCGGAATAGACGTCCGGCGCATGGTGACAGGTCGGTGCGCCGAAGAAGCGAACCCCGTTGTCGACCGCGCCGCCCTTGGGATCGGCGGCGGCGAAATAGAGCCGGGCAATCCTGGCGAAGCTGATGGCGGCGGCGCACATGGCGCAGGGTTCGAGCGTGACGTGGAGATCGGCGCCGCCCAGCCGTTCGCTGCCGAGCGCCTCGCAGGCCTGCCTGATCGCCAGCACCTCGGCATGCGCCGTCGGGTCGCTCAGTTCGCGGGTGCGGTTGCCGGCGCTGGCGACGATCTCGCCGCCGAGCACGATCACAGCGCCGACCGGCACCTCGCCGCGCGCCGCCGCGGCGCGAGCCTCGTTCAGCGCCTTGTCCATCGGCGTTTCACGCACCGGCATTTCCTTCCTTCCGTCTGGCATTTGCGCTCGCAACCCGCGAGCGGACCTGTTAGTTACCCGGCTCGAAGGCAGAAGACCACATGTCCGATAATCGAAAACCGCCAAGACCGGGCCCGAAGACCGGCAAGCGCCACGACGGGCGCGCGAAGTCCGCCCGGCCGGCGCCGGCAAGGCCGCACGCCGACGCGACGAAGGCCGGCGAACGCATCGCCAAGCGCATTGCGCGTTCCGGCCTTGCCTCGCGCCGCGACGCCGAGGCGATGATCGCCGACGGCCGGGTGAAGGTGAATGGCAACTTGCTGACCTCGCCAGCCTTCAATGTCACCGACAAGGACGTCATCCTGATCGATGGCGAACGGCTGGCGGCGCGCGAGCGCACCCGGCTGTTCCTGTTCCACAAACCGGCCGGCGCGATGACCACCAACCGCGACCCGGAAGGCCGCAAGACCGTGTTCGACGTGCTGCCGGACGGCCTGCCGCGGCTGATGACGGTCGGCAGGCTGGATTACTCCACCGAGGGCCTGCTCCTGATGACCAACGATGGCGGGCTGGCCCGGGT
Source organism: Rhizobiaceae bacterium (assembly GCA_041397625.1). Classification (GTDB taxonomy): domain Bacteria; phylum Pseudomonadota; class Alphaproteobacteria; order Rhizobiales; family Rhizobiaceae; genus JAWKWH01. The sequence goes on along the minus strand of JAWKWH010000001.1, from coordinate 264,088 downwards.
GCTCGAACTGCCGTCGACCGGCTGGCTGAGGCGTTACCGCGCCCGGGTCCACGGCACGGTCGACGAGGCGGCGCTCGACCGCCTGAAGGAGGGCATCGCCGTCGACGGCGTGCTCTATGGCGCCATCGAGGTATCGCTGGAACGCGAGAAGGGTTCGAACGCCTGGCTGACGGTCGCGCTTCGCGAAGGCAAGAACCGCGAGATCAAGAAGGTGCTCGGCGCGCTCGGCCTGCAGGTCACCCGGCTGATCCGGATTTCCTACGGACCGTTCCAGCTCGGCGCCATCGAACCCGGCGAGATCGTCGAGCTGAAGGGCCGCACGCTGCGCGACCAGCTCGGCGAGCGGCTGATCGGCGAGGCCGGCGCCGATTTCGACGCACCGATCGCCAAACCCTTCTCCAACAAGCCGGAAAGGAAGGCGCGGCCGGAACCGGCCAAGGGCGAACGTCCGCCTGCCGGCCGCCGCGACCGGCAGGCGCAACGCGATGCCGCGCTGGAACGGCTGCAGACGAGGAAACCGGAGCCGGGGCGTTCGCGGGAAGCGGCGGCCGGCCGGAAACGCGAGGCCGAGCCGCCGCGCTCGAGAGCCTCCAATGTATGGATGGCGCCGGGTGCGCGTCCGAAGAAGCGGCGGCCGGCCGGCGAGGCGGACGGGCCGGACGATCGAAAGGGTGGCCGGGGCAAGCCGCGCGGCAACCGGAGCGGGAATGCGGATCGTCGGCGGTGACCTGCGCGGCCGCCGGCTGACCGCGCCGGCAGGACGGTCGACCCGGCCGACAACCGACCGCGCCCGCGAGGCGCTTTTCAACAAGCTTCAGCACGCCTTTGCGGGCCGCTTGAAGGGCGCGCGGGTTCTCGACCTGTTTGCCGGCAGCGGCGCGCTCGGCCTGGAGGCGCTGTCGCGCGGCGCCGGGAGCTGCCTGTTCATCGAGATGGCGGCGGACGCCCGCGGCGCGATCCGCGCCAATGTCGAGGCGCTCGGCCTGCAGGGGCGCGTCAAGCTGTTTCGACGCGACGCGACCCGCCTCGGCGGCATCGGCACCATGGCGCCCTTCGATCTCGTCTTCGCCGATCCACCCTATTCTAAGGGCCTCGGCGAAGCCGCCCTTGCCTCGGCGCTTGCCGGCGGCTGGCTTGCCGACGGCGCGCTGTGCATGGCCGAAGAGGCGCGAGCGGCGGCATTCGACGCGCCGACCGGATTTCGCCTCGTCGACATGCTGGCGCAGGGCGGCTCCGTGGTGCGTTTCCTCGAAGCGGCGCGGCGCGACGGCACGGCGCCGGACGATGACAAATAATTCACTTTCGACCTGCCGTCCGCGTCCCCTATATGGAGGGCAGGCACAGGCGAATCCCGAAGGTGGCACCATGCGATCATCCCTCCCGAGCGGCCGTGCGGCCATGGCTTTCATCGGCACGCTTCTTGCGCTGATACTGTCGGCGGCACCATCGACGGCCGGCGGCGCGGCGCAGAAGCCCGTCATCTCCAATTTCCGGCTCGACAACGGCATGGAGGTCGTGGTCATCCCCGACCGCCGCGCGCCGGTGGTCACCCATATGGTCTGGTACAAGGTCGGCAGCGCCGACGAGGAGCTCGGCAAGTCGGGCATCGCCCATTTCTTCGAACACCTGATGTTCAAGGGCACCAGCAATCATCCCGCCGGCGAATTCTCGCGCCGGGTGGCCGAGATCGGCGGGCAGGAAAACGCGTTCACCTCCAGCGACTACACGGCCTATTTCCAGAAGGTGGCGCCCGAAGCGCTCGCGACCATGATGCGCTACGAGGCCGATCGCATGCGCAACCTGATCCTTACCGACGACGTGATCGGACCGGAGCGCGACGTGGTGCTGGAGGAGCGGCGCTCGCGGGTGGACAGCGATCCCGGTTCCATCCTCGGCGAGGAGATGGACGCCACGCTCTACCAGAATCACCCCTACGGCATCCCGGTGATCGGCTGGATGCACGAGATCGAGCAGTTGAACCGCGCCGACGCGATCGAATTCTACAATCGCTACTATGCGCCCAACAATGCCATCCTGATCGTCGCCGGCGATGTCGACCCGCAAGAGGTGCTGACACTGGCAAAGCAGACCTACGGGCTGGTCGAGCGCGGGCCAGACCTGCCGCCGCGGACGCGACCGCGTGAGCCGGAACACGACACCAGCCGCACCGTCACGCTTTCCGATCCGCGCGTGAGCGTGCCGTCCTTGCGCAAATTGTGGGTGGTGCCGTCCTACAATACCGACAGATCGGGCGAAGCGGCGGCGCTTGACCTGCTGTCGGAGATCCTCGGCGGCGGGCTCAGAAGCAGGCTCTATCAGGAACTCGTCGTTCGTCAGGGCATCGCCAGTTCGGCCGGCTCCTACTATCTGGGCACGGCGCTCGACGAAACCTCATTCGCCGTCTACGGCTCGCCACGCGGCACGGCGACGCTCGATCAGGTGGAGGCGGCGATCCTCACCGAGATCGAGAAGATCGCCGACAACGGCGTTTCCGACGCCGAGCTCGACAAGGCCAAGAACCGCTTCGTCAAGAGCATGATCTTCGCCCGCGACAGCCAGAGCGGCATGGCCCGCATCTATGGCTCGACACTGGCCACCGGCGGCACGGTGGCCGACGTGACCGAATGGCCCGACCGTATCCGCAAGGTCCCCGCCGAAGCGGTGCAGGCGGCGGCACGGAAATATCTGGACCGGCGGGTCTCGGTTACCGGCTATCTGCTGCCGGCCGAGCAGGAACGGGGATGAGGATGGTGACCATGACGACATTGTTGAAGCGGCCGGCGGTCTTTCTGGTCATCGTGACGTCTGTCCTTTCGGCGTGGGCCGGAATGGCGCGCGCCGAAATCGACATTCGCGAAATCACGTCGTCGAAAGGCGTCAAGGCGTGGCTGGTCGAGGACTACACGATCCCGCTCATCGCCATCAATTTCGCCTTCCGGGGCGGCTCGACGCAGGATCCGGCCGGCATGGAGGGGCTCGCCTATCTGATGACCGGCCTGTTCGACGAAGGCGCCGGCGACCTCGACAGCGACGCCTTCCAGGAAGCAATCGACGACGCGGCGGCGGAAATGCGGTTTTCGGCGGAACGCGATGCGGTCTACGGCAGCGTCAAGCTGCTTGCCGACCAGCGCGACGAGGCGCTGGCGCTGGTTCGCATGGCGATCAACGAGCCGCGTTTCGACGCCGGACCCATGGAGCGCGTCCGTTCGCAGATCGTCGCCAGCATACGCTCGCGCGAGCGCGATCCGCAGACCCAGGCATCCTACAAATGGGCCGAGGAGCTTTACGGCGACCACCCTTACGCACGGCGCGACCAGGGCACGGAGGAAACGCTCGCACGCGTGACGCCGGCGGAACTGAAGGCGCTTCACGGCCGCGTCTTTGCCCGTGACAATCTCCATGTCGGCATCGTCGGCGCGATCGACGAGGAGACGGCCCGCCAGGTCCTCGATCTGCTGTTCGGCGACCTGCCGGAAAAGGCCGACCTGGTGCCCGTCGAGACGACGGCGCTCAAACTCGGCCGGCGCGTCTATGTCGACTACGACCTGCCGCAGACCTCGCTGCGCCTCGCCTGGCCCGGTATTGATCGCAAGGATCCGGACTTCTTCGCCGCCTACGTCATGAACTACGTACTCGGCGGCGGCACGTTTTCCTCGCGGCTCTACAATGAGGTTCGCGAGAAACGCGGCCTTGCCTATGGCATAAACTCCTACCTGATCAACTACGATCACGCCGCCAGCCTCGGCATCAGCACGGCGACACGTTCGGACCGCGCCGACGAGACGCTCCGGATCATCCTCGACGAGGTCGCCCGCATGGCGGCGGAGGGGCCGAGCGAGGAGGAGCTCGAGGCGGCCAAGAAGACCATTATCGGCGGCTATGCGGTCGGCAATCTCGATTCTTCCAGCGCGGTGGCCAGCACGCTGGTGGAACTGCAGCTTTCCGATCTCGGCATCGACTACATCCAGCGCCGCGCCGGCCTTATCAACGCCGTGACGCTGGAACAGGCGCGCAAGGCGGCGGCAAGGCTGTTTTCGGCCGAGCCGTCGGTTATGATCGTCGGACCGAATCCCGTCGACGGAGGTTGAACGCCGATGACCGCACCAGTCGCGGGCGCCAGCCCGGTATCGACCAGCGGCGGCGGACCGACATTTGCCGTTGCCTTCGGCGGCGGCGGCGCCCGCGGGCTCGCCCATATCCACGTCATCGAGGTGCTGGATGAACTCGGTATCCGCCCGGTGGCGATTTCCGGCTCGTCGATCGGCGCGATCATGGGAGCCGGCATGGCCTCCGGCATGAGCGGCGCGGAAATCCACGATCATGCCCGTTCGCTGCTCGGCGACGGCTCGTCGCTCGCCAGCCGGATGTGGCGGCTCAGGCCGACCAATCTGCGCCAGGCCGTCGGCGGCCTGCGCATGACCCAGTTCAATATCGAGCGTATCCTGCGCGCCATGCTGCCGCCGCAAATTCCGGAGGATTTCGCCGAGCTGAAAATCCCGCTCAAGGTGACGGCGACCGATTTCTTCGGTCACAGCCTGGTGGTGAACGAGGAAGGCGATCTCTACACCGCGCTCGCCGCCTCGGCGGCGATACCGGCGCTGTTCAAGCCGATCCGCCGCGACGGCCGCCTGCTGATCGACGGCGGCATCTACGATCCGGTGCCCTACGACCTGCTGATGCACCTGGCCGACATCGTGATCGCCATCGACGTGGTCGGCGGACCGCACGGTCGCAGTTCCAGGAACCCCAATTCCATCGACCTGATGCTCGGTGCCAGTCAGCTGATGATGCAGTCGATCATCGCCAACAAGCTGACGCGGCAGCGCCCGGCCATTTTCCTGCGCCCGCCGGTTTCCGGCTTCCGCGTACTCGATTTCCTCAAGATCGAAGCCGTGATGCGCGAGAGCGAGCCGATAAGGGACGAGTTGAAACAGGCGATCGATGCGGCGGTGAAGAAGGTGGAGATGGCGGAGGCTTAGGCGATGGCGATCACCTCCCTGGGGTATCTCGGCGTGCGGTCGGATCGGCTGGAGGACTGGAGCGACTTCGCCTGCCGGCTCTTGGGCATGCAGCTTGCCGACCGTGGCGGCCGCAACCTCGCCTTCCGCATGGACGACCGCCGCCAGCGGCTCGTCGTCTCCGACGAGCCCGGCGAGACGCTGGCCTTCATGGGCTGGGAGGTGGCGGACAAGGCCGATCTCGACGCCTATGCGGCGCGGCTCGACGCCGCCGGTTTTGCCGCCGAACCCGGCTCGCGCGACCTTGCCGACCGGCGCTTCGTCGGCGAGCTGATCGTCGCACGCGACCCGGCCGGCAATCGCATCGAACTGTTCTGCAACGCCGAAACCGCGCTCGAACCCTTCGTTCCCGGCCGGCCGATCTCGGGCTTCAAGACCGGGCCGCTCGGCATGGGCCATGCGGTTCTGCATGTCGATGCGATCGAGCCGGTGCTGGCGTTTTACCGCGACGTGCTCGATTTCCGCGTCAGCGATTACGGGCTGACGCCATTCCCGCTCTATTTCTTCCACGTCAACGGCCGGCATCACAGCTTCGCGCTGGTCGGCTCCGGCCGGCACGGCTTTCATCATTTCATGGTCGAGTTCGGCAATCTCGACGATGTCGGCCAGGGCTACGACCTAGCGCAACTCGAGGAAGACCGCATCGCCTATACGCTCGGCCGGCACACCAATGACTACATGACCTCGTTCTACGCCAATTCGCCGTCCGGCTTCTTCGTCGAGAACGGCTGGGGCGGGCGCGTCATCGATCCGGAGACATGGGAGCCGCACGAGACCTTCGCCGGCCCGAGCTTCTGGGGCCACGAGCGGCTCTACCTGCCGGACGAGCCGCGGGCGCGGCTGCGGCAGATGCGCCTCGACGCGGCGGCACAAGGCCTGCGAGCGCCGCCGGTCGCCGATTGTCCGTGGCTCTACGGCGAGTTGCGTGCCAGGGCCGCCAGGTGAAGGAGCCGGAAGCGCCGCAACGCTATGACGTGGCGATCGTCGGGCTCGGGCCGACCGGCGCGACGCTTGCCAACCTGCTCGGCCTCTGCGGATTGTCGGTGGTGGCCTTCGACCGTTTCGACGCGCCCTACCCGCTGCCGCGCGCGGTTCATTTCGACGATGAGGTCATGCGCTCGTTGCAGACGATCGGCGTCGCCGACGAGATCGCGAGCAATCTCAGGGTCAATGTCGGCATGCGCTTCGTCGACGACACCGGCGAACTGCTGCTCGACTGGCCGCGCCCGCAGGAGATCGGGCCGCATGGCTGGCACGCCAGCTACCGCTTCCACCAGCCGGATCTGGAGCGCACGCTGCGCAAGGCGCTCGGGCGGTTTGCCGGCGTCGACCTGATGACCGGTCGCGAGGTCCGGCAGGTCACCGAGCGTGGCGACCATGTCGTCATCGAGCATACGGGCAGCGACGATATGGCGGCTGAGCAGGCATCGGCAGCCTATGTCGTCGGCTGCGACGGCGCCAATTCGCTGGTCCGCCGCACCATGGATGTCGGCGAGACCGATCTCGGCTTCAACGAGCGCTGGCTGGTGGTCGACCTGCTGCTCGACAGGCCGAAGCCGGAGCTCGGCGACCACACCATCCAGTATTGCAGTGCCGAACGCCCGGCGACCTACGCGCGCGGTCCGGCAAACCGGCGGCGCTTCGAGTTCGCGCTTTCCCGCGACGAGGATGCGGACGCGATGAGCCGGCCGGAGACGGTCTGGCGCCTGCTGCAACGCTGGCTCGCGCCGGACGAGGCGAGGCTGGAGCGCGCCGCCGTCTACACGTTCCAGTCGATCGTCGCCGACACCTGGCGAGCCGGGCGACTGATGATCGCCGGCGATGCGGCGCACCGCACCCCGCCCTTCATGGGCCAGGGCATGTGTGCCGGCATTCGCGACGCCGCCAACCTGGCCTGGAAGCTGACACTGGTGGCGCGCGGCCGGGCGCCGGCGGCGCTGCTCGACAGCTACGGCGCCGAGCGTCGCCCGCATGCGCTCGAATATGTCGCCACGGCGATGCGACTTGGCCGGCTCGTCAATGCGAGCGGCGGCGGGCAGGCTCTGGAAGCGGCGTTTGCCGGCCCGGACGGCGCGCCGCGCATGCAGTCGATTGCGCCGCGGCTCGGCCCCGGACTTGGCGGCGGCGACCGGACACTGACCGGAACGCTGTTTCCGCAGCCGCGGCTCGCCGACGGCGGCCGGCTCGACGACCGGACGGGCTACCGTTTCGTCCTCGTCGTCGATGGCGCGTTCTGGCGCCGCGCGCCGACCGATATCCGCGCCCGCGCCGGGAAATCCGACCTGCGGATCGTCGACGCCGACGACCACCACGAGCTCGCCGCCTGGCTCGAAGCCCACGACACGCGTGCGGTGCTGGTGCGGCCGGACCGTTACATCCTCGGGACCGCCGGCGGCACCGATCAGCTCGGCGAACTGCTCTCGGCGGTTCCGGCGGTATAACCCGCCGTGGCCGCCTTGCCGGTGGAGAATGGCGAGTTGGCGGTTGGCGGCGGACCGGGCAGGTTGCCGTCGTCGGGCGGCGGGCGGTTGGCGACGCGACGGATTACGCGGAAGCCGATGATCACCGACAACAGGCCGAACAGCACTCCGCCGAGCCCCCAGCCGGCGATGACGCCCTCGGCGCCATAGTAAACCGCGCCGACAGAGACGAAGGGAATGGTGCCGAGCGTTGCGCGACCCCAGTTGAACAGCGTCGAATAGGTGGCAAAGCCGAGATTGTTGAAAGCGGCGATACCGACGAACAAGGCGCCGTTGAACAGGAAGCTGCCGGCAGCGAACAGGCAGAAGAAGATCACGAGGTCATGCGCGTCGCCGGTGGCGCCGAACAGGGCGGCGATCTGGCCGGACAGCAATGCCAGCAGCAGCCAGACCACCGACACGTAGATGAAGGTGAGAACCAGCGCGTCGCGCAGGACCAGATGCAGCCGGTCGTAGAGGCGCGCGCCATAGTTCTGGCCGAGAATCGGCCCCACCGCGCCAGACAGGGCGAAGATCGAACCGAAGGCTACAGGTATGAGCCGTCCGATGATGGCCCAGCCGGCGACGGCATCGTCGCCGAAGGCGGCCATTTCGATTGTCACGTAGGCGTTGCCGACCGGGGTGGCGACCTGGGTCATAATCGCCGGTATGCCGACACCGAAAAACGGCCTGGCGGCGCGCATGAGCTGCGCAGGGCCGGGCAGCCGGACCAGCCGGTGTACGTACCAGGCGCCGTAGAGACCGACCAGGACCAGCACCATGCGGGACAGAACAGTCGAGATCGCCGCGCCGGTGAGCCCCAGATCGAGGCCGAAGATCAGCAGCGGGTCGAGGATCGCCGCAGCGATACCGCCGGCCAGCGTGACATACATGGCGCGACGGGCATCGCCGGTCCCGCGCAAGATGCCCGTCGTGCACATGCCGACGGATACGATCGGCGACGAGGGCACGACGATCTGCATGAAATAGGTGGCGAGATCGGCCGTCTCGCCCGTGGCGCCGACGAGCCGGACGAGCGTTCCGATGAACGGCCACATGGCCGCCGCCACCAGCCCTGTGACCAGCAGCACGAAGGCGATCGCCGCGCCGCCGGTGCGCGCGGCCTGCTCGCGGTCGCCGCGCCCGAGCGCTCGCGACACCAGCGCCGAGGTGGCCACCGTCAGGCCGATCGACACCGAGATGGTGAAGAACATCAGCGTGCCGGCAAAGCCGATCGCGGCGGCCAGTTCCTGGACGCCCAGCATTGAGATGTAGAACAGGTTGAGTGCGTCGACGATAAAGATGGCGATCAGGCCGAGCGACCCGGTCGCCGTCATGACCACCACATGGCGCATGGTTGAGCCGGAGGTGAACCTGGCGGGGTGCGGCGACTTGCTCATGTCTGGTATTCCAAAAGCGTGGCGGGCGACCCGCCCGACGCGGGCACATGGCGGCGATTGTGGATCAGGTTCGGTCCCGGAGCCATGACTATGGGGGCCTTCAGCCGGCCACCGGATCGGCCGGCGCGTCGTCTTCCCTGTCGAGACGACGCGCTTCGCGGGTCGGCTTGATCAGCGGTTCCGGCGTCACCGGTCGTTTGTGCAGCATGTCGGAACCGGCATAGATGCCTTCGGCCTGCTGGATGGCGAGGCGCTCGGCATCGCGGCGGCGGACGTCGTCGGCGATCGCGATCGCCAGCTCCTCTTCCGTGCCGAGCGCCTGCAACGTCATGCGGCCGAAAAGCAAGCCCGATTCGAACGTTTCGCGCGCCTCGTAGTCGACGCCGCGCTCCCTGAGCGACAGCGTATGCGCCCGGTCGTAGGAACGCACATAGAGCTTGGCCTGCGGATAATCCGACTGGATGAGATCGACGATCCGGTCGGTGATCTCCTTCTTGTGCGTGCACACCGCGACCAGATTGGCCCGGCGGATGCCCGCCGCCTCCAGAACATCCTTGCGGGTACCGTCGCCGAAATAGATGCGGAAGCCGAACTTGGACGCCGCGCGAACCCGGTCGGCCGAGTGGTCGATGATGGTGACGTCGGTGCCTCCGGCCAAAAGCGTCTGCGACGCCACCTGGCCGAAGCGGGAAAAGCCGATCATCAGCACGTCGGAGCCGGCGCCCTCGAAATCCTCCTCCATCTGCTCGTCCTCGTCCTCGCGGACGAACAGGCCGGCCAGGCGCACCGAGATCGGCGTCAGCGCCATCGATACGGTGACGATGGCGACCAGCAGCGACGCCTGGGCGCTACTGAGCACGAAGGAGGCGGAGGCGGCGGTGAACAGCACGAAGCCGAACTCGCCGCCCTGCGGCAGCAGCAGCCCGACACGCACGGCATCGGCGTGGTTGCTCCCGAACAGGCGGCAGAGCGCGTAGATCAGGACCGCCTTGGCCGCCATCAACAGCGGCACGGCGAGCAGGATCGTGGCCCATTCCTCCAAGATCACGGTGATGTCGAGCGACATGCCGACGGCCATGAAAAACAGGCCGAGCAGGATGCCGCGGAACGGCTCGATATCGGCCTGCAATTCGTGCCGGTAGGAGGAGTCGGCCAGCATGACGCCGGCGATGAAGGCGCCCATGGCCATCGACAGGCCGACATACTGCATCAGCATCGCCGATCCGAGCACGACGAACAGCGCCGCGGCGATCATCGCCTCGCGGGCGCCCGTATTGGCGATGATGCGAAACAAGGGGTTGAGCAAATAGCGGCCGGCCACCACCAGAACGGCAAGGCCGGCCAGCGCCAACGCGATATCGGCCCAGCTCAGGGCATTGGTGTTGTCGCCGAAGGGCGCCAGTACCGGAATCAGCGCCAGCAGCGGCACGATGGCAAGATCCTGGAACAACAGGATGGAAAAGCCGGTCTGCCCATATTTCAGGTTCGTGTCGCCACTCTCCTCGAGCATCTGCATGGCGAAGGCCGTCGATGACAGCGCAAGGCCGTAGCCAACGATGATCGCAGCGCTCGGGCGAATGTTCCACAGCGCCCATACGAGCCCCGCCAGCACCGCTCCCGAGACCAGCACCTGCGCCAGCCCCAAGCCGAAGATCGCGTGCCGCAGCGCCCAAAGGCGCGAGGGCTTCAGTTCCAGGCCGATGATGAAGAGCAGGAAGACGACGCCGAGTTCGGCGACATGCAGGATATCCTCGCCGCCGCCGATCATCGCCGCGGCGGCCGGTCCGATGATGATGCCGGCGGCGAGATAGCCGAGCACCGTGCCGAGGCCGATGCGCTTGAACAGCGGCGCGGCGACCACGGCGCCGCCCAGCAGCACCAGTGCTTCGGTAAAGATGGATGCGCTCTCGGTCGCCAATTTGCCGTGATCCCTGCAAGTGATAATCGTTGATTCCGGGCACGCGCCCATTGCATGGCCGCCGGCCAGACCATAGATGGTTTGCCGGGCGATGTCTCGCGACACCAGCCTCCCGAACATGGGCGACAGGACCGGCGAAATCAACGATGACAGATCAGCGTGAGTCCGACATTCTGGCCGATCGCGTCGAGGCTCTGGTCGAGGCGGCCAAAAAGGCCGGCGCCGACGCCGCCGATGCGGTGGCGGTGCGCTCGCGGTCGACATCGGTTTCGGTGCGGCTCGGCAGGGTGGAGAGCACCGAGAGCTCGGAAAGCGACGATATCGCGCTGCGCGTATTCGTCGGCCGGCGCGTCGCCAGCATCTCGGCCACCGCGTCGGGCGATGCCGCGGCGCTGGCCGAACGCGCGGTGGCGATGGCGCGCGTCTCGCCGGAAGACCCTTTCCAGGGCCTGGCCGACAGGGACCGCCTGGCGCGCGAGATCCCCGATCTCGACCTGTATGACGACCGGACGGTCGACGCCGGGGAACTGACGCGGGCCGCGCTTTCCATGGAGGAGGCAGCGCTTGCCGTCGACGGTGTGACCAATTCGGGCGGCAGCGGCGCCAGCGCCGGTTCGGGCGGGCTGGTGCTCGCCACCTCCGACGGGTTTGTCGGCCAGTACGCCGCGTCGCGCTTCTCACGCTCCGTCAGCGTGATCGCCGGCGAGGGCACGGCAATGGAGCGCGACTACGAGTTTTCCTCGCGGGTCCATTTCGCCGATCTCGAAGACGCAGACACGATCGGCCGCAAGGCCGGTGAACGGACGGTCCGCCGGCTCGGCAGCCGCAAGGCGAAGACCGGGCCGGTGACGGTCATCTGCGATCCGCGCGTGGCGCGGGGCATCGCCGGCCACATGGCGGGCGCGATCAACGGCGCCTCGGTGGCGCGCAAGACGAGCTTCCTGCGCGACATGATGGGCAAGCAGATCGCCGCGGCCGCGATCACCGTGACCGACGACCCGCTGCGGCGCCGCGGCCCGTCCTCGCGGCCCTTCGACGGCGAAGGCGTGACCGGCGATGCGCTGACGATGGTGGAGAACGGCGTTTTGAAGCACTGGTTCCTGTCGACGTCGGCGGCGCGCGAACTGGGACTTCAGACCAATGGCCGCGGCGTGCGCTCGGCCTCATCGGTCACGCCGGCATCGACCAATCTGGCGATCGAGGCGGGCAAGGCGGCACCGCAGGCTTTGATCTCTGGCCTGAAACAGGGTTTCTACGTCACCGAGGTTTTCGGTCAGGGCGTCAACATGGTGACCGGCGAATACAGCCGCGGCGCATCGGGTTTCTGGATCGAGAACGGCGAGATCGCCTGGCCGGTCTCGGAGGTGACGATCGCCTCCAACCTGAAATCCATGTTCATGAACATGACGGCGGCAGACGATCTCGACCGCAACTATTCCACCGCGGCGCCGACCCTGATGATCGAGGGGATGACGCTTGCCGGAAGCTGACGACACCACGGTCGCCGATGACCTGGCGGACGAGCTGACGCTGCTCGGCGAGGCGGCACGCGAGGCCGGCGCGATCGCGATGGGCTATTTCCGCAAGGATCCGGAAGTCTGGATGAAGGGCGGCAAGTCGCCCGTAAGCGAAGCCGATCTGGCCGTCGACCGCTTTCTGAAGGATGCGCTTCTGACGGCGCGGCCCGACTATGGCTGGCTTTCGGAGGAAACGGCGGCCGATCCGCTGCGCCTGGAAGCCGAGCGGCTTTTCGTCGTCGATCCGATCGACGGCACCAGGGGTTTCCTTGAAGGCCAGTCGACCTGGTGCGTCTCGATCGCCATTGTCTCCCGCGGCAGGCCCGTAGCCGGCGTGCTCGACTGCCCGGCGCGCGGCGAGGTGTTTGCCGCCCTCAAGGCGCGCGGCGCGCGGCGCAACGGCAAGGCCATCGCCGTGGCGGCGCCGGGCGACAGGCCGCGCGTCGGCGGTCCAAAGGCCATGATCGAGGCGCTGCCGAGAAAGCAGCGGGAACGAATCAGCCGCCAGCCCTACGTGCCGTCGCTCGCCTACCGCGTCGCCATGGTGGCCAATGGCGACATCGATGCGACCTTCGTCAAGCCCAACGCGCATGACTGGGACCTTGCCGCAGCCGACCTCGTACTGCAGGAAGCGGGCGGCGCGATTGCCACGGTTTCCGGCCGATCGCCGCGCTACGGCCTGCCGGGCGCCCGCCTGGGTGCGATGGTGGCCGGCAGCGGCGATCTCCTGGAAAGGCTGCGGCAATCGATGCGGAAGTGACGTTGCCGGTAGGGTAAAAGAACGGGCCGAACCGATTCCATTTGATCGAGAAAGGCCCTAAGAGAATGCTGGCAATACGCAGACAACGAGGTTTGGCCATGGATGGTGAGGACGGCGGAAAACAGCTCCTGCATCTGGTCTTCGGCGGCGAGCTGGAATCGCTGGAAGGCGTTGAGTTCCGCGATCTGGACGCACTCGACATCGTCGGCATCTTTCCCGACTACAAATCGGCCGAGGCGGCCTGGCGCGCCAAGGCGCAATCGACGGTCGACAACGCCCATATGCGCTATTTCATCGTTCACCTGCACCGGCTGCTCGATCCCGACAGCCAGGCTGGCAGCGAAAAGACAGACTGACCTCTGGATGAGAGCCATCCCGCTTCCCTTGCGGCGGTTCGCCCGCTGCCACGATGACGGCTGGAACACGCCGTGAAGCGGTTATGGCGCAGGATCCGCGGGCCGCTTGCCCGGTCGATCGTCGTCAAGCACGTGCTTGCCTGGCTGATCGCGTTGTCCATGCGCTTCATCAAGGCGACGAACAGGCGCGCGGCGGGCTGCCACGACCTGGAATCCGTGTTTCGCGCCGAACCCAATGCGGTTTTCGCGCTGTGGCACGGCCAGCATCTGCTGGCGCCGGTGATCAAGCCGCGCTGGATGCCGCTGGTTGCCCTGTTCTCGCGCAGCACGGATGCCGAACTGAACGCCATGGTGGCACAGAAATTCGGTATCGAGACCGTTCGCGGCTCGGGCGGCAGACCCGACCAGCAGGCGCACGGCAAAGGCGGCGCCCGCGCCCTCATCCAGATGAAGAAGGCGCTCGATGCCGGCACGGGCGTCTGCATGATCGCCGACATCCCGGGCGGGACGCCGCGCAGCGCCGGCCTCGGCATCATCACGCTGGCTCGGATCTCCGGCCGCCCCGTCGTTCCGGTCGCCATCGCCACCTCGCGGCGCAAAGTGCTGGAAAAGACGCGGGATAAAACGACGGTAAATCTGCCGTTCGGCCGTTTTTGCATCATATTCGGCGACCAGATAGTCGTGCCTGCCGATGCCGGCGACGAAATGATGGAAGCGCTGCGCCTGCGGTTGACCGATGCGATGAACGAGATTACCGCCGAGGCCTATCAGAAGGTTGACAACTCCAGATGAGCGAACGCTGGGCGCGCGCATTGCTGACCACCTACCGCCTGGCGGGTGCCGCAGCCTATCCGATGATCGGCGGTTACGTCGCCTGGCGCGCCGCCAAGGGCAAGGAGGAGCGCACGCGCCGGCACGAGCGCTACGGCAAGTCTCCGCTGGCCCGGCCCGCCGGCCCGCTGGTGTGGGTGCACGCGGCGAGCGTCGGCGAGACGCTGGCCGTGTTACCGCTGGTCAACCGCATCGGCGATCTCGGCATCAACGTCGTCATGACCACCGGAACGGTGACATCGGCGCGCATCGTCGACGAGCGGCTGGCCGGAACGGCGGTCCACCAATACGTGCCGCTCGACCTGAAGCCGGCGATCGACCACTTTCTGGATCATTGGAGGCCCGATCTGGCGATCATGGCCGAATCGGAAATATGGCCGATGACCATTCTGGAGCTCGGCGCCAAGCGCGTGCCGCAGGTCCTCGTCAACGGACGCCTGTCGGATCGCTCGTTTGAGGCATGGCTCAAGCGGCCCTACATCGCCGAAGCGCTGTTCGAGAATCTCGCCCATGTGGTGGCGCAGTCCGAGATCGACGGCGAACGCTTCAACCAGCTTGGCGCCCGGCCGGTCACCGTCTCCGGCAATCTGAAGGTCGATACCGAAATCCCGCCCGTCGACGAGGAGGCGCTGGCGGCGCTCTCCGCGCAGATCGGCGAGCGCAAGCGCTGGGCGGCGATCTCCACCCATGCCGGCGAGGAGGAAATCGCCGCAAACGCCCACCGCCTGGCCAGAAAGCAGAACAGCGATGTTCTGACCATACTCGTGCCGCGCCATCCCAACCGCGCGACGGCAATCGAATCGGCGTTGAAATCGGCCGGCTTCAAGGTGGCGCGACGCAGCCGCAACGACAAGATCACGCCGCAGACCGACTTCCTGCTTGGCGACACGATCGGCGAGATGGGGCTCTATCTGCGTCTGACCGAGATCGCCTTTGTCGGCCGCTCGCTTACCGGCGAGGGCGGGCAGAACCCGCTGGAGCCGGCGGTGCTCGGTACGGCGGTCCTGTCCGGGCGCAACGTGCAGAATTTTCGCGAGACCTATCAGCGTCTGGTCGCCAACGGCGGCGCGCGGCTGGTGGCCGACGGCGACACGCTTGCCGGCGCGGTGACCTTCCTGCTCAACAATGATCGCGTGCGCGACAAGATGATCGAGGCCGGCCGCGAAACCGTCGAAACGATGCGCGGGGCGCTGGGCCGGACGCTGGAGGCGCTTGAACCCTATATCCAGCCGCTGGTCGTCAAGGCGAAACTGGAATCCGGCGGCCGGCGGCGGTAGAACCGTGACCGGATGTGGTGGTTTGCGATGAGACGGCGGGGCGGATGACGGCCGAGGCACCTCCCTTCTGGTGGCGGCAGCACGACTGGCGGGCATATCTGCTCTATCCGGTTTCGGCCGTCTATGGCGCCGTTGCCCGCAGCCGCATGGACATGGCGCGACCGCCCGAAGCCGGCATCCCGGTTCTGTGCATCGGCAATCTCACCGTCGGCGGCGCCGGCAAGACGCCGATGGCGATCGCCATGGCCAAGGCTGCGCGCAAGCTCGGCCACAAGCCGGGCTTCCTCACCCGCGGCCATGGCCGCGGCCTTACCCATCCGCGCCTTGCCGATCCGAAGAGCGATACCGCCTGGCATTCCGGCGACGAGGCGCTGCTGCTGGCCGCCAACGCGCCGACGGCAGTGGCCACCAATCGCAAGGCGGGCGTGGAACTCCTGATCGGCGAAGGCTGTGATTTCGCCATCATGGATGACGGTTTCCAGAGCGTCAGGCTGCGATATGACTTCGCGCTCATCGTCGTCGACGCCCATCGCGGTATCGGCAACGGCCATGTCATTCCGGGCGGGCCGCTGAGGGCGCCGTTGAAGGCGCAGATACGCCGCGCCAGCGCCATCGTGACGATGGGCCAGGGCAACGCCGCCGACCCGATCATCCGCCAGGCGTCACGCGCCGGCAAGCCGGTCCATTCGGCCGATGTACGGGTGATCAATCCGAGGAAGTTCGCCGGGCGGCGGTTCTTCGCCTTTGCCGGGATAGGCAATCCGCAGAAGTTCTTCGACACGCTGGAAGCCTGCGGCGGGCAGGTCGTGGCGGTGCGCGAATTCGGCGATCACCACGCCTATTCCGACCCGGAGATCACCGAGATGGCCAGGGCCGCCGGCAATGCGTCGCTCGAACTGATAACGACCGAAAAGGATGCCGCCCGTTTCGTCAACGGCAATACCGCGGCGACGAAATTCCTGTCCATGCTGGATGTGCTGAAGATCGACGCCGAGTTCGATCCGCCGGAACTCGCCGAACGCATCGTCACCGAGACGGTGGAGAATTTCAGGTTGCGCCGCTTCTCCGCCTGACGCGCCGGCGCCCGGCCGTCAGCCCCGTTGCCGCAATTGCGGATCGCATTCCATCTCGCGGCGCAGGGAGATTTCGGCGCTGGCATAGGGTTCCTGGCGCGCGACGCTCCAATATTTCAGCTCGTCGATCGGAATCGGCTCGCCGGTCACCGCGCAGCGCACGAACGCGCCGGGGCTCATCACCTGGAAATCGCCGTCGAGGTAGCGGATACGGGCCTCGCTCGAACCCGGACCCTCAAATCTGTTCATCGGATGGCCCTCCGGTGCCAGAGCGGTTCATCGCGCATATATGACGTCAAAGACCGGACCGCGCAACCGTCTGGCCGCCGTCGGTCCGGCCTGTCGGCGCATCTCAGAATGCGAAATACGCCATGTCGGGATCTTGCCGGATCAGCGAGGTCTTCAGCTTCTCCAGCGCCCGGCTTTCGATCTGGCGCACCCGTTCCTTGGATATGCCGAGCGCGGTGCCGAGCGATTCCAGCGTTGCCGCCTCGTCGGAAAGCCGGCGCGCACGGATGATGCGCAACTCGCGCTCGTTGAGCACGCCCAACGCCGAGTCGAGCCAGCGCCGGCGCTTCTCGCCGTCGATCACCGCGCCGGTCGTCTCGTCGGGCAGCGGTGCGTCGCTGACGAGGAAATCCATCCGTTCGGCGCCGGCGCTTTCCTCGGTTCCCACCGGTGCATTGAGCGAGGTGTCGGGCGCCGACAGGCGCGCGTCCATCAACGCCACGTCAGCCTGCGACACGCCGAGGGCGGCGGCGATGTCGGCATGAACCTTGTCGGCGTGCGGCATGCCGCCTTTCCTGGCGATCCTCGCCCTCAGCCGGCGCAGGTTGAAAAACAGCGATTTCTGCGTCGACGAGGTTCCGCCGCGCACGATCGACCAGTTGCGCAGGACATAGTCCTGCATCGAGGCGCGGATCCACCAGGTCGCGTAGGTGGAAAAGCGCACGCCGCGATCGGGATCGAAGCGGGCCGCCGCCTCCAGCAGGCCGACATGGCCTTCCTGGATCAGGTCAGCGACCGGCAGGCCGAAGCTGCGGAACCTGGAAGCCATGGAAATCACCAGGCGCATATGCGCCAGCGCGATCTGGTGCAGGGCGTTCTGGTCGCGCTTCTGCTTCCAGCGGATCGCCAGTTCGTGTTCGTGCTCGGCATTGAGATAGGGCGCCCTCATCGCCGCCCTGATCATGCCGCTTCCGCTGTCGCGCTTGCCCATCTGCGTCGTCCGTGCCTTGGCCGGTTGTTCAGCCTAGACCACAAACGCGGCAACAGGCCGCCGCATTCCCTCAAATTATGGTGATCGGAACGGAAAGCCACCGGGCGGAGCCGCCCGACGGCGACGGTAGTCAGACTTCGTGAATGCGCTTGCCGGTGCCGTGAACCTCAAGATGCATCTTCAGCGTTCTGAGGGCGTTGGCGAGGTTGCGCTTCCAGTCGTAGGTGACGAACAGTTTCAGCACCGGCACGGCTATGCCGCTGCGAGCGTGAAATCCGTAGTCCCAGACGATACGGGTCTTGTCGCCTTCCGGCAGCGCCTGCATGGTCGATACAGCGTAGTCGGAGAGCAGTCGCACGGGGCTGGTATAGGCAAAGGGCTGGTAGCTGTAGCCACGCGGCATGTCGGTTTCCAGGATGCGCTCCAGCGAGGTCGTTCCGTCCTTGAAGAAGATCTTGCGCGCAGCACCCGGTTCACCCCATTCCGGCCCCGGCAGCGCCTCGGTTCCGGTGATCGGCGGCACGACCATCGTGCCGTGCATGAAGTTCTCGATCGGCTCGTGCATATACCAGTCGAAGAATGTCTCGGCCGGCACGTCGATCACTTCTTCCAGCCGGCAGCGTGCATAGAGCCCCTCTCCGGTATCGGGGGCGGGCGCGGTATTCTGACTCATGGAACTTTCCCTTGCTCCGTGTGAACTCACCTGGAACTATCCTAACCGTTGTAGATTTCCGGAATGTAAAGACGCGCGAAAAGTCGCGGATCAGGTTCTATCGGCAGCCAGTTTTCGGGCGCGGCGTGCGCCGAGTCAGAAAGGAATGGCCTGCAGCTTGGCGCCGTTGCGCTTCAGCCAGGCCCGGCACTCGGCCGTCTTGGGACAGAGTTTTTCGCACAGGCGCCAGAAACCGGCACCGTGGTTCATCTCCTTGAGATGCGCCACCTCGTGGGCGACCAGATAGTCGATGACGGCCGGTGGCGCCATCATGATGCGCCACGAAAACGACAGGTTGCCCGCCGCCGAACAGGAGCCCCAGCGGCTTGCCGTGTCCTTGAAACGGACGGAGCGGGCGTGGGCGCCAATGGCCGAGGCGTGGCGTACGACCAGCGGTTCGATGTGCGCCTTGGCCTGCTTCTTGAGAAAATCGGCAACCCGCCGGCCAACATGGCGCGGGTCGCCATAGACCAGCAACACCGGACCGTCGGCCTGGCGTGCCGTGGCGGTGATCCCGCGCTTGCCTTCCACATGGACGATCCGGTGCGGCTCGCCGCGCACCGGCACCTTCATGCCGGGTTTGAGCGCCTGCCGGTCGGGCAGCCTTTCCACCCTCTCCGACAGCCAGCCATGGTGGCGGCGCACGAATCGGTCGATCTCGTCGCGGTCCACGCCGGGCGGTACGGTGACGCGGATACCGCGGCCACCGGTCTCGATGCGCAGGGTCAACCGCCTGGCGCGCGCATGTTCGACGATCGCCAGCGGCATGACGCGCCCGGCGATTTCGAGGCTGCCGCCATCGTGCCGGACGGTCGTCGGCGCGCGTTTCGCTCTGCTCAATCCGAACATGCCGGAAGCAATAGTCGATTCGCGCGACATTTGGGTGATTTGTTGGGATTTTGCGGCGCCGGGCGGACCGGACGCGCAAAACGCAAACGGCGCCGGAGCGGTCCGGCGCCGAACATTTCAGCTTCTATCAAGACCCGTACGGGCAGGATCAGTCGTCGCCGTTGACGTCCGGCACGGACTTGCCGCCGGATTTCTTGGCGCTCTTCGTCCGCGCTTTCATGAAGCGGTCGAATTCCTCCTGGTCCTTGGCACGGCGCAGTTCACGCATGTAGTCGTCGAACTCCTCGCGCATCTCGTCGAGTTTGCGCCGCTCCTCTTCCAGTCGCTCGAGCTCGGCATGGCGCCAGTCGTCGAAGGCCACGTTGCCGGTACGGTAACCATGGTGACGACCGCGATGGCGGCGCGCATGGCGACAGTTTGCGAACATGCCGTCGGTGGCTCGGTTGACGTCGCGTTTGAAGCCGTCGAGCCTGTCGCCCCACAGGATGTAGGCGAGCATGGCCAGACCCAGCGGCCAGAACACGATGAATCCGAGCACCATCAGGGCAATGGTCGCGGGGGTCCACGCGGGGCGGATCAGGGCAGTGTTTGTCATCGTCGGTTTCAGTCCTCTCGGTTACGCGGAGGCCTGTCGCCGCCGCATGTCATTCGACATGGGAATAACGGTCAGGCGATTCAAGCCGGATCGATCATGAATGTGCGTAATTTATTGTAATTATTGTATTTAATTTGGCGCGGCAGCAACGGTCAGCCGACCTGCCGAACCATCTGTTCGATGGTGCGAACCAGCAGATCGAGATCCTGCGGCCGCGACAGCCGGTGGTCGCCGTCCTTGACCAGCGTCAGCGTCACGTCATCCGCCGGCAGATGCTCGACCAGCTTCAGCGCCAGCGCGTAGGGCACGTCCGGATCGGCCTGGCCCTGCAGGACGTGAACCGGGCAGTGGGTGTCGACCGGTCCGGTCAGAACGCGGTTCAGGCGTCCGTCCTCGATCAGCGCCCGGGTGAAGATATTGGGCTCGTCGGAATATTCCGAGACCTCCTCGAAATAGCCACGCTCCTCCAGGTCGCGCTTCTGCGCTTCCGTCAGTTCCGGCTCCATCAGCTCGACGGTAAAATCGGGCGCCGGCGCGATCAGCACCAGACCGGCGATGCGGCCGCCCTCGCCGGCTTCGTGAAGTTCGCGTATCATGCGCAGCGCGATCCAGCCGCCCATGGACGATCCGATCAGGATCTGCGGACCGGTGGTGATGTGCCGGAAGACGGCAAGGCTTTCGATAAGCCAGCGCGAGATCGTGCCGTCGGCAAAGTCGCCGCCGCTCTCGCCATGGCCGGAATAGTCGTGGCGCGTCGAGGCATGGCCGTTCGCCGCCGCCCAGCGGTCGATCACTTCGGCCTTGGTGCCGATCATGTCGGAACGGTAGCCGCCGAGCCAGACCAGGCCGGGATTGGCGCCCGGTCGCGCGCGTATGGCGATGTCGGTGCCGTCGACGCTCAGAAACTGCGGCTTGTCCACGCGGTCACCCCCCGGCCCTTGTGCTGAAAGCGAACACATCCTAACTGCCACGGCGCGGCCGGCGGTAAAACCCCTTTCACGCCCGTAGGCACTTCATCGCGTCAAACCGGTGATTTTCCGGCACGCCTGTGCTATTGACAGCGGTGGCCAGCCGGCGGCATAGCCGGAGCCGACAACGAAACAGATCAGGAGATCACGACCATTCGCAGACCGTTCAGATCGACCCAGCCGGTCAAGGAAGGACCGCGCGCCAATTCCGACATCAAGGCTGCCCGGGTCCAGCTCATCGACGGCGAGGGCAACAATCAGGGCACCGTTTCCATCGAGACAGCGCTAGAAGCCGCCGAGGCCGCCGGCCTCGATCTCGTCGAAATCTCACCCAATGCCGAACCCCCGGTCTGCAAGATCCTCGATCTTGGCAAGCTGAAATACGAGAGCCAGAAGAAGGCCGCCGCCGCGCGCAAGAAGCAGAAGGTCATCGAGGTCAAGGAGATCAAGATGCGGCCGAATATCGACACCCATGACTATGAGGTGAAGATGAAGGCCGTGCGCCGCTTCTTCGACGACGGCGACAAGGTCAAGGTAACGCTCAGGTTCCGCGGCCGCGAGATGGCGCACCAGGAACTCGGCATGGAGCTGTTGAACCGGGTACGCGAGGAGACCGCGGAGATCGCCAAGGTGGAGGCCGAGCCCAAGCTGGAAGGCCGCCAGATGATGATGGTGCTGGCGCCGCGCTGAAAGCCGGCCTTCGAAACGGATGAGCCGCCTCAGGGGCGGCAACAAAAAACCCGGCGCCTGGCGCCGGGTTTTTCTATTTTCAGCTCTTCGCAGGCGGGACCGTCAGGCGGCCTCTTCCTGGGCGCTGTCGCCTTCGTTGTCGGCCTTGGCCTTGCCGCGCGGTCCCTTGTTGAGGTTGGCCTCGATCAGGTGCACCGCCTCGGTCTCCGAAAGCTTGTTGACCGCGGCGATCTCGCGGGCCATCCGGTCGAGCGCCGCCTCGTAGAGCTGGCGTTCCGAATAGGACTGTTCCGGCTGGTTGTCGGCGCGGTAGAGATCGCGCACCACCTCGGCGATCGAGATCAGGTCGCCGGAATTGATCTTGGCATCGTATTCCTGCGCGCGGCGCGACCACATGGTGCGCTTGATGCGCGCCCGGCCCTGCACGACACGCAGCGCGCGGTCGACATAGTCGGTCTGCGACAATTTGCGCATGCCGATCGACGTCGCCTTGGCCACCGGCACCTTCAGGCGCATCTTGTCCTTCATGAAATCGATCACGAACAGTTCCAGCTTGTGACCCGCGACTTCCTGGTCCTCGATCGCGACGATCTGGCCGACGCCGTGCGCCGGATAAACGATGGATTCGCCGGTCTTGAACCCCTGACGCTGAGCCGATTTCTTCTGCTGGGTCGTCATTCGCACCAAACTCCTGTTCTTCGCGTGCGGCCTTGTACCGGCCGCAACCTCATGATGCCGCCTTGGGGCGGCCGGTTTGTCTCTGCCCAAAATGTCAGATCAGGAGGGCGCAATCCGCCCCCGGACGGCGATTCCAGGCTCCAAACAGCGACAAAACATCCTGTCACCGCCCGGTATGAACCGTCCGGTTTCTCGCTCCCGCCACCCGTTGATTGTTAGCGCTTGCGCGCAATGCGTTGGAAATCTGTCATTGGCATGTACGGAACATCTACCATAAATTGTTCCGTGAATCAACAATTTGCTGCAAGCGCGAACGTCCGTGAGGCGGCAAAACCGGATTGCGGTTAACACGCCGATGATGCCGGAAAATCGTCATCAAGGGCAGACAGTCAGTCGCCTTCGCCGGGTTCGGCCGAGAAATATTTCTCGAACTTGTTGTCGACCCCGTCGAACTCCTCGCCATCGGCCGGCGGGGTGCCCTTGGCGGTGATGTTGGGCCATTTCGTCGAATATTCGGTGTTGATCTGCAGCCATTTGTCGAGCCCCGGCTCGGTGTCGGGCTTGATCGCCTCGGCCGGGCATTCCGGCTCGCAGACGCCGCAATCGATACACTCGTCCGGATGGATGACCAGCATGTTTTCACCCTCGTAAAAACAATCGACCGGACATACCTCGACGCAGTCCATATATTTGCACTTGATGCAGTTGTCGACGACGATGTAGGTCATGCTGCGGCCGCTCCGGAATTGTTTGTACAGAAACGAATTTGGCTGTCGCTTGGCGTACCCCCTTTAAGCGCCCGACGCAAGAGGTTTGCCGCCGCTTCCGACCCCCTCCCGGAGAATGGTATTCCGCTTCTCCCCATGCCGGCGCAACATCATTGCCGGCGGTGCCTGTCGAGATCGCGGCGTTCCTTCTTGGTCGGCCTGCCGCTGCCGGGAACCCGCCTGGGCGTCGCGTCGGCGGTTTCGCGCGGCGCCTGCGGCGGGCTGAGATCCTCGTAGAGCTCGCGCGCCTCGCTTGCCGGTCCGCGTCGCGTTCCGGCCCGCAGCACGCGGCAGACGACCACCCGCCGGTCAAGCGTCACCGTCAGCACGTCGCCCGGCCTCACCAGATGGGAAGCCTGGTCGATCTTGTTGCGGTTGACCCTGACCTTGCCGCCCGCCGCAAGCCTGGCTGCCAGCGAACGCGATTTGACGATGCGGGCGAAGAACAGCCACCTGTCGACGCGCTGGCGGGCATCCTCACCGGTCATGGCACGCAAATCCGCAGCGGCGACCGGTGCATCATTCCTTGAGCTGTTCCTTCAGCGCGGCGAGCTTGGCGAAGGGCGAATCCGGATCGATCCTGTCGCGCTTGCGCCCGTCGGGCTTGGCGTTCCGCCGGCCGTCGTCCTTGCGGCCCTTGGCGACCGGCTGCCTGCGGCGGTCGCCGTCGCCGCGCTTCTGACGAGCATCCTTGGCGTCGTCCGGTCGCTTGCCACGATGGCGTTGCGGCCTTCCGCCCGATCGGGCCTGGCGCCAGAGCAGCAAGGGTTTCAACTCCTCGGACTGCCCATCCGCATCGGCCGGTGCCATGGCCGGCGCTTGCGTTATCTCGCCTGCCTCGGCAGGCGGCGTCGCAGCACGGTCGGCCGTTTCCGCTGCGGCCGGTTCGGGTACCGCGGCCGCGGCCTCCTGCGCGCTGTTCGCCGGCTCCGCTTCCGCCGCATCGGCCCCGACGGCGGCCCCGACGGCGGCGCGCTGCTCGCTTGCTGCCTGCTTCTCCCCGGAAGCCGTCTCCGTCTCGTACTGGGCCAGATGGGCTTCGGCATCGGTGGCCGCCACCGGCTCGAACCGGTAGCCCAGGCTTTTCAGCACCTCTTCCATGTCTTCCGGCGTGGCGCCGAGGATGGAAAGCATCGCCGGCGTGACGAAAAACCGGCTGCCGTCATAGGCGCCGTCGGGGCGGGGTCCGAGACCGGGCTTCCAGAACAGGGCCGGCCGGATCAGGTCGGCGAGCCGCTCGAGAATGTCGACGCGGACCGCCCGCTTGCCAAGCAGGCGATAGCCGGCAAGGCGATAGAATTCGCGCTCGAAGGCCGGATCGGTGACCAGCGAAGTACGGCCGCTGGCAAGCGCGGTCACGACATCGCCGAAACCGGGCTTGTCGGTGGCTTCGTGCTTCAGCGCCCACAAAAGGGTGATGAGCCCGGCGGGTGCCGGCTTCAGCAGCGCCGGCATGAACAGGTGGTAGGCGCCGAAGCGCACGCCGTTGCGCCTGAGCGCGGCGCGGGCCTCCTGATCGAGACTGCGCACATCCTCCAGGACATCGCGCCGCGGAATGATGCCGCAGGCCTCGACAAGCCGGAAGGCGATGCCCCTGGCGACGCCAGTGACCGTCTCGTCGCGCGACAGGTGGACGAGCGGTTTCAGGTGCGTCTCGATCTGGAAGGCGACAAAACGGTCGGCGCGCGCCTGGACCTTCTCGCGGGCCGGACCGGTCAACTGGTCGTCGGCCAGAAGCAGCAGGCGGGGCCTCAGCAGATCCTCGCCCGCGGCGAGCTTCGCCACCGGGCTGCCGAGCCAGCGCAGCGTCCCGTCCGAAGCAAGCGCCAGGTCGCCATTGGCCGCCGCCGCAAACCGCGCCGCCCTGGACTCGAATTCCGGCGCCAGCGCCTTCTGGGCGGCGGCGCGGACGGCCTTGGCGTCTTCGCCGTCGGCGCTCTGGTCGGCGGTGAAACGAAACCCGTCCATAGTCCCGACGTGATGGCCTTCGACGGTCAGGTCTCCCCCCGGGCTGATCTCGGTTTCCAGCATGGCATTTTCTCTCAGGCGCCTCATGAGCACGGATGTCCTGCGGTCTACGAAGCGTTTCGTCAACCTCTCATGCAGGGCATCGGAAAGCCGGTCCTCGATGTCCCGGGCCTTTTCCTGCCAGTGGGCGGGATGCTCAAGCCAGTCGGGGCGATGCGACACGAATGTCCAGGTGCGGATCTGGGCGATGCGCGCCGACAGCGTGTCGATATCGCCGTCGGTGCGGTCGGCGCGGCGCACCTGTTCGGCCATGTAGTCCTCGTCGACATGGCCGTGGCGGGCAAGGTCGACATAGATCGAGGCGATGATGTCGGCATGCTGGGCCGGCGCGATGCGTCGATAGTCGGGCAGGGCGCAGGCGTCCCAGAGCAGCCGCACCCGCTCGGCATTGTCGGCAAGCCCGCGTACGGTCTCGTCGGCGGAGAGCAGGTCGAGCGCCTGGGCGTCGACCGCCGGCAGGGCCCGGGTCAGCCCCGGCACCGGCGCGGCCATGTCGATCGAGCGTTTCAGCGCCTCCAGGCTGGCATAGTCGAAGCGGGCGCTACGCCATTGCAGCACTTTCACCGGCTCGAAATTATGGGTCTCGATGCGCTCCACCAGCGCATCGTCGAACGGATCGACCCGGCCGGTCACGCCGAAGGTGCCGTCGCGCACGTGGCGGCCGGCGCGACCGGCGATCTGGCCGAGTTCGGCCGCGCTCAGCTGTCGGTACTGGAAGCCGTCATATTTGCGGTTCTGGGCAAAGGCGACATGGTCGACATCGAGATTGAGGCCCATGCCGATGGCATCGGTGGCGACCAGATAGTCGACGTCGCCGGACTGGTAGAGCGCAACTTGCGCGTTGCGGGTGCGCGGGCTCAGCGCCCCCAGAACCACGGCGGCGCCGCCGCGCTGGCGCCGGATAAGCTCGCCGATGGCGTAGACCTCGTCAGCCGAGAACGCGACGATCGCCGAGCGCTGCGGCAGCCGGGTGATCTTCTTGGCGCCGGCATGGGTCAGCATCGACATGCGCGGCCGGGTGACGACCGAAATGCCGGGCAGCAACCGCTCGAGGATGCCGCGCATGGTCGCCGAGCCGAGCAGCAGCGTCTCCTGGCGTCCGCGCAGATGCAACAGCCGGTCGGTGAAGATGTGGCCGCGTTCCAGGTCGCCGGCGATCTGCACCTCGTCGATGGCCACAAAGGCGGCGTCGGTTTCGCGCGGCATCGCCTCGACCGTGCATACCGAATAGCGCGCGCCGGCGGGCACGATCTTCTCCTCGCCGGTGATCAGCGCCACATTCGCCGTGCCGGCCTTCTCGCAGACCCGACCATAGACCTCGCGCGCCAGCAGGCGCAGCGGCAGACCGATGACACCGCTTTCATGAGCCACCAGCCTTTCGATCGCCAGATGGGTCTTGCCGGTATTGGTCGGCCCCAGCACGGCCGTCACGTCTCGCCCCGACAGCGGCAGGGGCTCGGACTGATTTGCCGTCATGTTCATGCAGCGTTTCACGCAATCCTGTTGTCGCGTCGCGGCAGCGACACATACAGCAATATTGCGGCGCTGCAACATCCAAGCGCGTTTCCGTTAACGGATGGAACGAGTCTGGAACGAATCGGCGACGAATCGCTGACTCGCCATGATTCCCGGTTTGTTCACCGCCACATGTAGTCGGAGCGCACCCGACGGCCACCATATGCTGAATCGTGCCGCGGCGGAATCGCTCAAATTGGCGCGGCCGCGTTAACCCTTTGTCGGCCATGCCATCCGGCGGCCAAAACGGTGGCCGCCAACATTATGATTTGATTAATCAATATTGAGAGATCGCTAACGCAGGCGGCGGAATTTTCGCAATTGCGTTAACACTCCGGCCAAAGCCGGAACAAAGCGGCGACGAATCACTGACCTTGCCCGATTTCCCGGTTTGTTCACGCCCAGATGTGGTGTTTTGCGCCTGTCCGCACACCAAATCGGCGCCGGCGAAATGGGCGGATGCCTGTTTCGGCAGCTTTTGTGTTAACCTTTTTACCGATTTCCCGGCATTGGCGGGCACCTGTCCGGCAGCGATACCCGCATCCAGCACGACGGGAAGCCGTGCGGCAAGCCGCACATCAGGGGGCGAGCGAATGGCAGGCGATGACAGAGCGCCGGCGGGCACAGATCCGACAACCGGGCCCGGGTGCCGCCTGCGGCGGCCGCTCGCGCTGGCGTTGCTGATCGCGGCGCTGCCGGCGCTCAGCGGCTACACGGTCAAGGGCGTCGAAGTCGAGAAAAGCTACTATCGCATCTATGGCAAGAACCACGGCGAACTGCTGACATCCGTGCGCCGCCATGGACCGCGCGCCGGAAGGGCCTACGGTCTCGGCATCATCGATTTCTTCCCGGACTACCAGGTGAGGCGCGTCGACGCGAAATGCCGGGTGACGGAGGCAAGCGTCGGGCTGCGCGTGCAGCTCAAGCTGCCGCAATGGCATGGCGGGACCGGCACGCCGCGCAGCGTCGCGCGCACCGCCCGCCGCTTCGAACGAGTGATCAATGCCCACGAGATGCAGCATGTCGCAATCGCCAAGCGCTATGCAAGGCTTATGGCGCAGCGGCTGAAGAAGCTGCCGGCCGAGCAAAGCTGCTGGGCGCTCAGGTCGCGGGCGCGCGAGGCGATCGCGCTTCTGAAACGCCAGCACATCGCCGCGCAGAGGCAGTTCGACAACCGCACACGCAAGCAGATCAAGCGGTTGTTGTAGAGGTCAAAGCGCCAGCGTGTAGCGGATGCCGTCATAGACGGCGGCGTGGATGTTGCGCGCGGCGACCGCGTCACCGATGCGCAACAGCGTGAAGCGTCCATCCGCATTGACCGGCCGGTAGGGATTGCCGCCGGCGACCAGACGCTCATAGTCGACGGCGCCGCGATTGCTCGACAGCGGTTTCAGCTCGAAATAGAGCTCGTCGAGCGGCGCGGTGCCGTGCTCGACCACCACCTGGTCGACACGCCGCTCGTCGCGCCAGTCCTCGGCGAAATCGGACGACAGGGTGGCGACCAGCTGATTGCCGTCGCGCCTGACGGCGGCGAGCCTGGTGTTGATGGTGATGCGCACGCCCTTTTCGTGGAACAGCTTCATGTAGGGCACGTGGTTGAGCCCGCCCATGTCGGGGGCGAAGAAGCGTTCCGGCGAGACCAGTTCGACGCTCGAACCGGCGCGCGCGGCGATCTCGGCCGCGGTCATGCCCTGGTGCGCGCCGCTGTCGTCGAAGACCAGCACGTTGTCGGCCGGCTTGACCGCGCCCGAGATCAGGTCCCAGCTCGAGGTGACGAGATCGTCGCCATCCTCCAGTTCGGGGTTCTGCGGCAGGCCGCCGGTGGCGATCACCACCGCGTCGGGTTCGAGCGCCAGCACGTCGCCGGCCTCTGCCCAGACATCGTAGCGCATCTCGACGCCGAGCCGCTCCAGTTCGGCGAGCCGCCAGTCGACGATGCCGACGAGTTCCCTGCGGCGCGGATTGCGCGCCGCCAGCAGCACCTGGCCGCCGGCCGCAGAGGACGCCTCCAGGACCGTGACCCTGTGGCCGCGCTCGGCGGCGACGCGCGCCGCCTCCAGTCCGGCCGGCCCGGCGCCGACGACGACGACGCGCTTTCCCGCATCCGCTGTCCTGGTCACCACATGCGGAATGCTTGCCTCGCGCCCGGTCGCGGCGTTGTGTATGCACAGCGCCTCGCCGCCCTCATAGATGCGGTCGAGGCAATAGGTGGCGCCGACGCAGGGCCTGATTTCGTGCTCGCGGCCCTCGATCACCTTCTTCACGATATGCGGGTCGGCGATATGGGCGCGCGTCATGCCGACCATGTCGAGCTTGCCCTCGGCGATGGCGTGGCGCGCCGTGGCGATGTCGGAAATGCGCGCGGCGTGGAAGACCGGGAATTTCGTCGCCGCACGGACGTCGCCGGCGAAATCCAGATGCGGCGAGGCGGCCATGCCCTGGACCGGGATCACCTTCGACAGCGCCGCGTCGGTCTCGATATGGCCGCGGATCAGGTTGAGGAAATCGACCTTGCCGCTCCGTTTCAGCCGCATGGCGATCGCGACACCCTCCTCGCGCGACAGGCCCTTGTCCCAGTCCTCGTCGGCGACCATGCGGATGCCGACGATGAAATCCGGGCCGGTAGCAGTGCGCACCGCGTCGAGCACGCGCATGGTGAAGGCGAGCCGGTTGTCGAGCGAGCCGCCGAACTCGTCGTCGCGCCGGTTGGTCGCCGGCGACCAGAAACTGTCCATCAGGTGGCCGTAGGATTCGAACTCTATGCCGTCGAGGCCGGCGGCCTGCATGCGCTGCGCCGCGGAAGCGTAGTCGGCGACGATGCGATCGATGTCCCAGTCCTCCGCGGTCTTCGGAAAGGCCCGGTGGGCCGGTTCGCGCACCGGCGAGGCCGACAGCACCGGCAGCCAGTCGGCCTTGTTCCAGCTCGTGCGACGGCCGAGATGGGTGAGTTGGATCATCACCGCGCAGCCATGCTCGTGGCATTCGTCGGTCAACTGTTTCAGCCACGCTACGATGCCGTCGTCATAGGCATGCAGATTGCCGAAGGCCGGCGGGCTGTCGCGCGAGACGATGGCGGAACCGGCGGTCATGGTCAGCGCCAGCCCGCCCCTGGCCTTCTCGACATGGTAGAGCCGGTAGCGCTCCTTGGGCATGCCGTCTTCGGAATAGGCCGGCTCGTGGCTGGTCGACATGATGCGGTTCTTGAGCCGCAGATGCTTGAGCTGGAAAGGCTGGAGGATGGGATCGTTCTTCATGTCGTCAGCACAGTCCCGTGTTCCGGCCCCTTGCAGGCATGCGGCCGCTCAGTACCAAGCGTCTTCCATCTCTGCCTTGCGGCGGCCGACGAAGTCGGAAAGCGCCTCGCCGGTTGCCTCGTCGAGCGGCGGCGCCTCGTATTCGGCGAGCTTCTTCTTCCACAGCCGGTTGGCGCGGCTTGCCGCATCCTCCGAGCCGGCCAGTTCCCATTTCTCGAACGGCTCGTTATCGGCCATCTCCGAATCCCAAAACGCGGTCTCGTAATTGGCCATGGTGTGGCCGCAGCCGAAGAAGTGCTGGCCCGGCCCGCACTCGATGAAGGCGTCCATGGCCAGTTCGTTGTCGTCGATCCTGACCCCGTCGAGATAGGAGTGCAGCGCGCCGCACAGATCGGCGTCCATGACGAATTTCTCGTACGACATCGACAGAAGCCCGTCGAGGAAACCGGCCGAGTGCAGGATGAAGTTGGCGCCGCAATGCACCGCCGCCAGCATCGACATGGTCGCCTCGCCCATCGCCTGGGCGTCCGGCAGTTTCGACGTGGTGAAGTTGCCGGAACATCTGAGCGGCAGGCCGAGGCGGCGGGCGAGCTGGCCGATCACCATCGAACCGATCGCCGGCTCCGGCGTACCGAAGGTGGGCGAGCCCGATCGCAGCGACATCGACGACAGGAAATTGCCGAAGATCACCGGCGCGCCGGGCCGCTCCAGTTGCGTAAGCGCGCAGCCGGCCATGGTTTCGGCAAGCGACTGGGCGATGGCGCCGGCATTGGTGACCGGACCCATGGCGCCGCCGAGGATGAACGGCACGACGACGGCGCACTGGTTGGCGCGCGCATAGGCGCGCAGCGACGTCGTCATCGTCGCGTCCCAGACCAGCGGCGAGTTGACGTTGACATTGCCGAGGATGACGCAGTTGTCGTCGACGAAACCGGCGCCGAACAGGATGCGGCACATCTCGATGGAATCCTCGGCGCGCTCCTCAGCCGTCACCGAGCCCATGAACGGCCGGTCGGAATAGCGGATATGGGCAAGCACCATGTCGAGATGGCGCTTGTTGACCGGCACGTCGACCGGCTCGCAGATCGTGCCGCCGGAATGGTGCAGGCCGGACGAGGACTGCGCCAGTTTGACGAAGTTCTCGAAGTCCTCGATCGTCCCGTAGCGCCGGCCCTTGTCGAGGTCCATGACGAAGGGCGAGCCGTAGGACGGCGCGAAGACGACGTTCCTGCCGCCGATCCGGACGCTGTTGGCCGGATTGCGCGCATGCTGGGTGAACTCGCCCGGCGCCGTCTTCAGGATTTCGCGCAGCATGCCCGGTTCGAACCTGACTAGTTCGCCCTCGATTTTCGCGCCGGCGCGCTTCCAGTGATCGAGGGCGACGGGGTCGTCGCGAAACTCAATGCCGACTTCGGCGAGGATGCGATCGGCGGTCTTTTCGATGCGGACGAGATTTTCCTCCGACAGGACGTCGTAGGTGGGGATGTTGCGAACGATATAGGGCCGGTGGGCGACCACCGGTCCGCCGGAACGGGCTTCGCGGCGGGCGGAGCGGCCACCGCGTTGGCGCCGCGCGGTTGTTGCTCCGGCAGATGCAAGGTCGGTCATTGCATTGTCCTCCGCGCGGACAATGCCAGCAAATCAGAAAAAATGCTGAGCGATTTGCGTCACGGATTATTCTGCCGACGCGCGGCTCAGCGACCGTCGACGTCAAGCAGGGATGTCTTTTTCTTGGCCGTCCGCAGCAGCAGATATGCCGCCGCCGCCACGCCGAGCGCGACCAGCCAGCCCGGCTCGAACCAGCCCTCGCCCTCGCCGACCACCTCAAGTCCGGTCTCGATGATGTAGAGACAGAGAACGGCGGCAAACCAGCCGGAATATTCCCGCCTTAGAACCGAGCGCAGCGAAAAGGGCAGCGCCGGCCGCGTCCAGCCGGAAAACCTCGGCCAGAACACCGGTACGTCCTTAGCCCATCGCATGTACTCGTCGCCGAACCGCTCGGCCAGGAATGCCTCCTCCGCCAGGATGATGCGCTCGTAGTAGATCACCAGGAACAAGGTCAGCGCGAAGGCGAGATAGAAGTTCTGCGCGTAGAGAAAAATGCCGAGATAGGTGATGCAGTTGCCGAGATAGAGCGGGTTCCTCGTGACCGAATAGATGCCCGTCACATTGAGCTGCGAGGCGATCTGGCCCGTCGTGTTGCGTCCCGACGTGCCGGCCGGCACGAAACCGACGGTAACGGCGCGCACGACCAGTCCGGACACGACCATCGCGATGCACAACATGTCGTAGACGTCTTCCACGGGCTCGCCGAGCAGCTTCTCGACGGCCTCGCCCTCAGAGAATGTCATGAGCAGCAGCGGTGCGAACGCCAACAGGATGTAGCTGCGCCAGCGAAACAGGAAATCGCCGCCCTGCGCCATCTTTTCACCAAGAAGCATGCGCGCTCTCCCGCTTGACTTTTCGTTGTGCCCGCCACAAGCAATTTGCCCTTGTAGCGCATTTTTGACGATATTTGGGCGCTCAATCGCCGCGATCGCGGCGAAGCCCCTCGGGAGATGACATGGCGAACGAAGCGGTGAGGGGATTCGACCAGCGCAAGCGCATGGCGTTCCTGTGGTTGGTGCTGCCGCCGCTGCTCTTTGCCATCATGTTCAGCCAGACTGCCTGGCAGGAGGGCATGTTCGTCTACGAACTGTCCGAGCAGGCCGGCGCTATCCTGGTGTTTGCCTGCGTCGCCGGACGGTGCTGGAGCTCGCTCTATATCGGCGCCCGGAAAAACCAGGAACTGGTGACAGACGGCCCCTACCGGCATACCCGCAATCCGCTCTATTTCTTCTCGGCCCTCGGCATGGCCGGC
Source organism: Rhizobiaceae bacterium (assembly GCA_041397625.1). Classification (GTDB taxonomy): domain Bacteria; phylum Pseudomonadota; class Alphaproteobacteria; order Rhizobiales; family Rhizobiaceae; genus JAWKWH01. The sequence continues at coordinate 231,344 of JAWKWH010000001.1, read as the reverse complement.
CTCGGCCTGATGCTGGGATCGCTGATCCTGGCGGCGGCGCTGTTCACCGTGACCTGGCTGGTGTTCCGCTTCGTGGCGCGTCGGGAGGCGGCGTTTCTCGCCGGCGCCTTCGGCGAAAAATATCGAAAGTACCGCGATGCCGTGCCGGAGTTCCTGCCGTCCCTGCGTCCGGCCATCCCCGCGACGAACCGGCCCGAAGGCGTCGCCTTCTCGCCCGCCGCCTTGAGACGAACCTTCATCGACGCCAGCTTCTTCCTGCTCATCCTGCCGTTTTCGGAGCTTCTGGAGTTCCTGCACGAGGAAGGCCTGCTGGCGACACTGGTCTATCTTTACTGACGCGCGCCGTCCCGTCGTCGCGGCGCGAAATCTCGGGATTTGCCATTGCACAAACGGGCCAGTCCCGTTATAAGCCCGCGTCCTGAACCGCCCGGCAGGGCATGCCGTGGCGGTTCTTCAATGCTGACGGCTCACACTCAACCGAGCAAAGCGGAAAGCGATCGACTGATCGCCGCCGGTCGTCCGGCGCCCCCGCGGAGCGTTTGCGAAGGCAAACTGGCGTGAGCGAAGAAACTGGAGAAGCAAAATGCCCAAGATGAAGACAAAATCGTCCGCCAAGAAGCGGTTCAAGATCACCGGGACCGGCAAGGTCAAGGTGGCCGCCGCCGGCAAGCGGCATGGCATGATCAAGCGTTCGAACAAGTTCATCCGCGACGCCCGCGGAACGATGGTGCTTCCCGACTCGGAAGCCAGGAAGATCGTCAAGAACTATCTGCCCAACGGTGGCGGCCTTTAAGGCCCGGATGACGCCAAGGAGATCATGACATGGCACGCGTAAAAAGAGGCGTTACCGCACACGCCAGGCACAAGAAGACACTCAAGGCCGCCAAGGGTTTCTACGGCCGCCGCAAGAACACGATCCGCATCGCCAAGCAGGCGGTGGAAAAGGCCAACCAGTACGCCACGCGCGACCGGCGCACCAAGAAGCGCAATTTCCGCGCCTTGTGGATCCAGCGCATCAATGCCGCCACGCGCGAACACGGGCTGACCTATGGCCGTTTCATCGACGGGCTCAACAAGGCCGGCATCGAGGTCGACCGCAAGGTTCTGTCCGACATGGCCATCCATGAGCCGCAGGCGTTTGCCGCGCTGGTCGAGCAGGCCAAGTCGGCGCTCGCCTACCTCAAAGACACCACACCGAACGCTTTTGAAAGCGCTGTCGCCTAAGCCAGCGTTTCCCGAAGCGACAAAAATACTGTAACGGGAACCCGCGCTGGCAGGGCTGGCGCGGGTTTTTCATTGCCTGGAAGCGAAAGACCGATGAGCGAACTGGAACAACTTGAAGCGACGATCGCCGCCGAGATCGAGGCGGCCGGCGACGAGCAGGCGCTTGAGACCGTGCGCGTCGCCGTGCTCGGCAAGAAGGGCTCGATCTCCGAGCGGATGAAGACGCTGGGCGCGATGACGCCGGACGAGCGCAAGGTGATGGGCCCGGCGCTGAACGGGCTGAAGTCCCGCGTGACCGAGGCGCTTGCCGCCCGCAAGGGCGCGCTGGCCGAGGCCGGCATCGCCGTTAGGCTCAGGCGCGAGAAGGTCGACGTGACGCTGCCGCTGAGGCCGGCGCCGACGGCGACCGGCCGCATCCACCCGATCAGCCAGGTGATCGACGAGATCGCCGCCATTTTCGGCGACCTCGGCTTCGCCATTGCCGAGGGGCCGGATATCGAGACCGACTACTACAACTTCACCGCGCTGAACTTTCCCGAGGGCCATCCGGCGCGCGAGATGCACGACACGTTCTTCTTCTCTCCCGACGATAACGGCGAAAGGAAACTGCTGCGCACCCATACCTCGCCGGTGCAGATCCGCACCATGGAGGCGCAGAAACCGCCGATCCGCATCGTCATTCCGGGCAAGACCTATCGCTGCGATTCCGACGCCACCCACTCGCCGATGTTCCACCAGCTCGAAGGGCTGGTGATCGACCGAACGGCGAACGTCGCCAACATGAAATGGGTGCTGGAGGAATTCTGCAAGGCGTTCTTCGAGGTGCCGCATCTGAACATGCGCTTCCGCCCCTCCTTCTTCCCGTTCACCGAGCCGAGCCTCGAGGTGGACATCCAGTGCGATCGCTCGAAGCCCGGCGAAATCCGTTTCGGCGAGGGCGACGACTGGATGGAGATCCTCGGCTGCGGCATGGTGCACCCGAACGTGCTGCGCTTTTGCGGGCTCGATCCCGACGAATACCAGGGCTTTGCCTGGGGTATGGGCATCGACCGCATCGCGACGCTGAAATACGGCATGCCGGACCTGCGCGACTATTTCAACGCCGACGTGCGCTGGCTCGCCCATTACGGCTTCCGCCCGCTCGACATGCCGACGCTGTTTGCCGGGCTGAGCGGATGAGCGATGCCGACGCTGCTGGTATGGAGAGGCTACAAGTTCCGTTTCTACGCGCTGGACAGGGATGAACCGCCGCATGTGCATATCGTCAAGGACGGCAACTCCCTGAAAGTATGGCTGCAAAACGTCGAGGTTGCTCGCAACAAGGGTTATAATGACCGCGAAGTGGAACGTTTGCTGGCGATCGTCGCCGAACGCCGCGATGAATGGATAGGTACTTGGAATGACTTCTTTGGCATTTGAGACCGACGAAATGCGGCCGGTAAAGGCATGGTGCACCAAGGGCGAGGTCCACGTCGGCCTCGCCGACGGGCGGGCGATCTCCGCGCCGCTCTGGTGGTATCCGTTTCTCGAAGGCCTCGACGAGGCGGCCTTGAACGACATCGAGCTCATGTATGAGGGCATCTGGTGGCCGTCGGTCGACGAAGGTATCTCGATCAAGAGCATGTTCCTCGGCCACAAGGCACCCGGCGCCAGAGAGCCGGACAGAGCGGCGTGAGCTATCGATGATGATTTTCGCCAGCCAGTGCCTGATCGCAGCGGCACCGTCACGCGGCTGTTCTGTTGGCATTGCGGTTCGCCGGTGGCACAGGAACATGACAGCGCTCTTGAACGGACGTTCTTCAACACCGGTTTCATGGACGACCCGCAGGCCTATCCACCGACCGCGCGCACCTTTGCCGGACAAAAGCTCGGCTGGCTGGAACTCCACGACGATCTGCCGAAGCACCAAAAGACCATCCTGATAGCGACCGAATAGTCGGACGGAAGAAATCCAATGAAATTCACCCTTTCCTGGCTGAAAGACCATCTCGAAACCGACGCCTCGCTGGAGGAGATCTGCGAGCGGCTGACCATGATCGGCCTGGAGGTCGAGAGCGTCGACGACAAGGCGGCCTTGAAGCCCTTTGTCATTGCCCGCGTCATCGAGGCGACGCAGCACCCCGACGCCGACCGGCTGCGGGTGCTCAAGGTCGACACGGGCGATGGCAAACCGATCCAGGTGGTCTGCGGCGCGCCCAATGCGCGCACCGGCCTTGTCGGCGCCTTTGCCGCGCCCGGCACCTATGTGCCCGGCATCGATATCACGCTGTCGGTCGGCAAGATCCGCGGCGTCGAGAGCCACGGCATGATGTGCTCGGAGCGCGAGCTCATGATGTCCGACGAGCATGACGGCATCATCGACCTTGCCGAGGACGCGCCGGTGGGCGAACCCTTCGCCACCTGGGCCGGGCTCGACGACCCGGTGATCGAGATCGGGCTGACGCCGAACCGGCCCGACTGCACCGGCGTCCACGGCATCGCCCGCGATCTCGCCGCCGCCGGCCTCGGCAAACTCAGGGACGGCGCTGTAGAGCCGGTCGGCGGCAAGGGCGAATGCCCGGTCAAGGTGCGGCTCGACGCGCCCGACCTCTGCCCCGGCTTCGCGCTGCGCATGGTCACAGGCGTGAAGAACGGCCCGTCGCCCAAATGGATGCAGCAGCGGCTGATCGCCATAGGCCTGCGGCCCATCAACGCGCTGGTCGACGTCACCAACTACGTTACCTTCGACCGCGGCCGGCCACTGCACGTGTTCGACGCCGCCAAGGTGAAGGGCGATCTGGTGGTGCGTCGCGGCGTCGCCGGCGAAAAGGTGCTGGCGCTCGACGGCCGCGAATACGAACTCGGCCCCGACAACTGCGTCATCGCCGACGACAACGGCGTGGAGTCGATCGCCGGCGTCATGGGCGGCGAACTGTCCGGCTGCGACGAGAACACCACAGACGTGCTGATCGAATCGGCGCTGTGGGATCCGTCGAACGTGGCGCGAACGGGACGCGATCTCGGCATCATCACCGATGCGCGCTACCGCTTCGAGCGCGGCGCCGATCCGGAATTCATGGGCGCCGGGCTGGAGCTCGGCACCCGCCTGGTCATGGAGCTCTGCGGCGGCGAAGCGACAGAACCGGAAATCGTGCTCGGCACGCCGACGTCGGCTGAAGGAGAGATCGTCGGCGAAAGCGGCCATCACTATCGCGAGGTCGATTTCCCGCTGGCGGAAACCGGCCGCCTGACCGGGCTTGCCGTCGACAGGCAGGAGAGCATCGCCATCCTCAAGCGCCTCGGCTTCAGGCCCAGGGGCGGCGAGGACGGCGACGTCGTACGCTTCATCGTGCCGTCGTGGCGGCCGGATGTCGACGGCAAGGCCGACCTCGTCGAGGAGGTAATGCGCATTCATGGCGTCGACCGGATCGCGCCGCAGCCGCTTGCCAGCCACGACGCGGTCAACGGCCGCATCCTCACCACGCTGCAGGTCCGCACCCGGCTCGCCAAACGCGTGCTGGCGGCGCGCGGCATGATGGAGGCGGTCAACTGGTCGTTCATCCCGGCAGCCCACGCCGAACTGTTCGGCGGCGGGCGGAAGGAACTGAAACTCGCCAACCCGATCGCCGCCGACATGAGCGACATGCGCCCCTCGCTGCTGCCGGGCCTGCTCGCCGCCGCCCAGCGCAACGCCGATCGCGGCCATGGCGACGTGGCGCTGTTCGAGGTTTCCGGCACCTACGAAAACGACACGCCCGAAGGCCAGCGCCGTGTCGCCTCGGGCATTCGCCGCGGAACCGCGAAGCTCGCCGGTGCCGGCCGCAGCTGGGATGACGAGGCCGCTCCGGTCGGCGTGTTCGACGCCAAGGCCGACGCGTTCGCCGCGCTGGAGGCGTGCGGCGCGCCGGTTGCCAACCTGCAGGTCGAGGCCGGCGGGCCGGACTGGTATCACCCCGGCCGCTCCGGCACGATCAAGCTCGGACCGAAGACGGTGCTCGGCACGTTCGGCGAATTCCACCCGCAGACGCTTGCAGCCCTCGACGTGGAAGGCCCGCTCTGCGGTTTCGAGGTCTTCATCGACGCCATTCCCGAGCCGAAGCGCAAGGCGACGAAGACCAAGCCGAGGCTCGACCTCTCCGCCTTCCAGGCGGTCACGCGCGACTTCGCCTTCGTGGTCGATGCGACTGTCGAGGCGGCGACGATCGTCCGCGCGGCGGCCGGTGCCGACAGGAAGCTGATCACCGACGTGACCGTGTTCGACGTGTTCGAGGGCGCGTCGCTCGGCGAAGGCAAGAAGTCGGTCGCCATCGAGGTGGCGATCCAGCCGGTCGAGCGCACGCTCACCGACGAGGATTTCGAGCAGCTCGCCGCCAGGATCACCGGCAATGTCGAAAAACAGACCGGCGGTGTGCTGAGAGGGTAGGTCAAGGGCGCATTGCGCGCCTATTTCTGCCCCTTCGGAAGCGTTTTTACCTGCCTTGCCAAATCGGCGATGTCGCTGCCGGCCTCCTGATGGCGAAGGCGCCGGCGCGCCGTGTCGAACTTCTCGTATTCGGCATGCGCATGACGCCTTGCGGTTTCGGTCTTCACCGACCCGCCCGTCCGCAGGATGGAGCGCCCGAGCCCCGTCAACTGATTGTCCAGCAGCCGCGTCGCATCCTCCATCACGATCAGGCGGCCGAGTTCGGCCTGATCCTCGAAAATGTCGAGCAGGATGGTCGTCAGCCGGTTGAGCTCCCGGATTTCGGCCTCCGCCAGATAGTTCTTGGAAACGGTGACGTCCTGCTTGCGGACATGATCCGCCGGCCAGTTCGTCAGCCCCATATTGTCCGCCGCATGGTTGGCGCGCTCCACGAGCAATTCCGACGGCGTTTGCGAGACGACGGCGTAGATCAGCTTCGCCTGCGTCCGCCGGAAGAAGCTTTGGGCATCGCCCGATTTGGGATCATAGTCCTGGCAGAGCGCACAGACGCGCCTGAGTTCGCGGTAGACATTGGCTCGTCCGAGCGGATGTCGCGGATGATCTCGCGCAGCTCGGCGATACGGTCTGAATTCGCCTCGTCCTTCAGCCGCCTCGTATCGACGACGAAACCCCTGGTGGCGAATTGGACCAGAACACCGGTCGCCCAGCGGCGGAACAAGGTGGCCTGCGTGGAGGAAACCCGGTAGCCGACCGAGATGACCATGTCGAGGCTGTAGAAAGATACCGGTTTTGTAGATTGAGCAATTTGCATTTTTTGCAAAGTGCCCTCTTCCTCGAGTTCTTCGTCTTCCAAAATGCCCGCGATATGGCGGGAGATCACCGAGACATCCCGCCCGAACAATCGGGCGATCTGCGCCTGCGTCATCCAAAGCGTTTCGCCTTCGTAGCGCAGGTCGAGCCGCAGCCCGTCGCGCGCTTCGTAGACAAGAAAGCGGTCGCCGGACTCAATATCCTCAACGAGGGGCACCGGCTCATTTGCGCTCATCAAAATACTCCATGGCACAAGAACAATAGCAGAACAAACAGCGCTGGCAATCCGCCCCGCGTCGAAAACACCGACGGTCGAATGCTATCTTGCGCCATCCCGCCGAATCGCCTTCTCTCCCCCCATGAACCACCTTCGCCTTTCCGGCCTGCCGTTCGAGGAACAGCGGCGGGCCTTCCTCGACATCGTCCGGTCCGATCCGCTCTGCCGCGAGGCGCTTGAGCGGGCGCGGACGCTCGACCTGCCCGACTGGTGGATCGTTTCCGGCGCGCTCTACAATTCGGTGTGGAACGCGCTGACCGGAAGGCCGTCCGGCCACGGCGTCAAGGATGTCGACCTGTTCTATTTCGACGCCGCCGACCTTTCCTACGACGCCGAGGATGGCGTCATCGTCGCCGGCATGGAGGTGTTCGACAGCCTGCCGGTGCCGGTCGAGATCCGCAACGAGGCGCGCGTGCATCTGTGGTACGAGAAGAAGTTTAAGCGCAAGTGCCCGCCCTATCGCGACTGCCGCCACGCCATCGACCATTTCGCCTCGAAAACCCATTCGGTGGCGGTGAAGCTCCGGCCCGACGACGGGCTCGATCTCTACGCACCCTACGGGCTCGACGACATCTTCTCGTTTCGCGTCACGCCGAACCACGCGCTCGACAACCGGCGGACGCATGAGGAAAAGGGCGCCCGGGCGAAACGCAACTGGCCCGAAATCACCGTGCTTCCGTGGTAGGATCGCTCGCAGGCCAAGGCAACCGGGGAGAGAAGACCATGTTTCGCTGGGGTATCCTGTCGACCGCGCTGATCGGGCGCCAACATGTCAATCCGGCGATCATGCGCTCGGAAAACGGCGTGATCTGCGCCGTCGCCAGCCGCGGTCTTTCCAAGGCAGAGATGCTGGCGGCAAGCTACAATGCCGGCCATGCCTTCGGCTCCTATCAGGCGATGCTGGAGTCCGACGCGATCGACGGCGTCTACATACCGCTGACCACCGACGCCCATGTCGAATGGGCGATCAGGGCGGCGGATGCGGGCAAGCACGTACTGGTGGAAAAGCCGCTGGCGCTGAAGGCCGCCGACATCGAGCCGGTGATCGCGGCGCGCGACCGCAACGGCGTGCTGGTCTCGGAAGCCTTCATGGTCACCTACCATCCGCAATGGATGAAGGTGCGTGACCTGATCGCCGACGGCGCCATCGGCACGCTGCGCCAGGTCGACGCCGCCTTCACCTACCACAATGTCGATCCCGTCAACATGCGCAACCGCCCTGAGCTCGGCGGCGGCGTCATTCCCGATATCGGCGTCTACCCGACGGTGACGACGCGCTTTGCCACCGGCGCCGAGCCGCTGCGCGTGCAGGCGACCGTGGAATTCGACCCGACATTCGGGACCGACCGCTACGCATCGGTGCGCGCCGACTACGGTGCCTTCGAGCAGAGCTTCTACATCTCGACCCAGCTCGCCAACCGCCAGCATATCGCCTTTCACGGCGACAAGGGCTTCATCGAGGTCATGTCGCCGTTCAATTCCAATCTCTACGAGGGCGACGAGGTGCGCCTGCACGATGCCGGCCACGGCGAGATGCGCGTCTTCCGCTATACCGGCGTCAACCAGTACCAGCTCCAGGTGGAAGCCTTCGTGCGCGCGACGCGTGGCGAGGGCGAGGCCTTCAGCCTGGAGGATTCGGTGAAGAACCAGAGGGTACTCGACGCGATCTACCGCGCCGGCGAGACCGGCGGCTGGGCGGAGGTCTGAACCTCAGCGGGCAAGCGCCTCGATCAGCGGGCCCAGATGCGGTTCGTAATCGCGCCAGGCCCGCGAACTACCGCGATACATCTTCTCGCGCACCTGCACCGAACTGGCGGTGCGGACCGCGCGCGCTGTCTCGTGGAAGGCAAGGCAACGCTCGTCCCAGCCAAGTCCGCAGCGGTCGAGCAGGCGGCGCGTTTCGGCCTCCTGGTTCTCGGTGAGCCGTTCGTAATCGCATTCGACGATCCGGCCGGGCAGGCGCTCGGCCCAGAAGGCCATCAGCTCGTCATAGAGCCTCAAATATGCGGCAATGTCGCCGAGGTCGAAGCTGAATTCCAGCCCGCGGGCGGGAAAGAAGGTGCGGAAGATCGACCAGGCGACGGCGACGGAATCGCGGCGCGTGTGCACGATCACCGCCTCCGGTAATGCCGCGGCGATGAAGCCGATCCAGCGGAAATTGAGCGGCATCTTGTCGGTGACGGCCGGTTCCGCCGCGCCGAGCGCATCGAGACCGTCGATACAGGATTTGCGGATCGCGGCGATCGCCGCCTCGTCGAGCCTGCCCGCTTCGACAGCCGGCGCGACCGCCCGCCGCACGACCTGCAGCTCGCCGCCGCCGTGAACGCCGGTATGGCTGGCGAGAATCTGCTCGACCAGCGAGGTGCCGGATCGCGGCATGCCGACGATGAAGACCGGCCGTTTCGACGATGGATCAAGGTCGGCTGGCGGCGCGGGCACACCGTCGGCGAAGATGGCGCGGATACGGCCGAACAGGTTTCGCTGTTCGGCGATCGGATCGCCGATGCCGCGCCGATGCAGGCGATTGCCGGCGGCGAAGTGTCCGAACGCGCGGTCATGCTCGCCGATATCGTCGAGCGCCTTGGCAAGCGCGAATTCCAGATGGATGCGGTCGCCCGGCGCCGTTGCCGCGGACAGCGCGTTTTCGAGCGCGCCGATGGCATCGTCGCCGGCCGCAAACCGCCTGACGGCGGCAAGGTTGCGCCAGGCTTCGGCATAGCCGGGTCGCGCCTTCAGCGCCGCCTCGAAGGCGGCAACGGCTTCGGCCGGGCGGCCGAGATCGTTATGGGCATTGCCGAGATTGTTGAACGCCTCGGCGAAATCCGGCTTCAGCCTCAGCGCCTTCTGCAAAAGCGGCATGGCCTCGGCCTGCCGGTTCAGGTGGTTCAGCGCATTGGCGAGATTGTTCAGCGCTTCGGGATAATCGGGTCGCGCCGCCAGCGCCTGGTGCAGGACGGTCTCCGCCTCCTCGTGGCGGCCGAGCCGGTTGAGCGCGTCACCCAGATTGTTGCGGATTTCGGCGGAAGCGGGATCGAGCGCCAGCGCTCTGCGATAGCAGGCGACCGCTTCGCCGGCCTGGCCGAGACCGGCATGACAGGCGCCGAGAATGTTGTGCAGGAACGCGGCGTCGGGATGGCGGGCGGCAAGCGCCCGGCCGGTGGCTATGGCCTTTTCAAGCTGCCCCTGGCGGTAGAGGGCGAGAAGCGCGTTCGCCTCATCCTGCGTCAGCGGCGGACGGCGCCGGCGCGCCTGCTGCGGCAGGCCGAGCGAATTCATGCCCTCCAGCGCCCGCCTGTTGTCGGGAAAACGCTCGAGCACGGACTGGTAAAGCGCGCGCGCTTCGCCGCTGTCGCCCTTGCGGGCGAGAGATTTCGCCTTGCGCAGCGCCAGCTCGACCGACACCGTCAGTACCCGAACCGCGTTGCCCAGGGCTCGAGCAGCGGCAGGACCGGCGCCATCTGCTCGCGATAGCCCTGCCAGCGGCCGCTGGCGCGATTGTAGAGGTTTTCGGTCACCTGGTTGTAGCTCGGCGTGTTGATGCGGCCGCGCGCCAGCGCCGTCTCGCGGTAGTCGCGCATGCGCTCGTCCCATTGCAATCCGAGAAAGCCGAGCAACGGCGTCACCACGCCCTCCAGGTCGGCGACCAGGTCTTCATAGACCAGCGTGTGAACGTCAAGGCCGAGCGCATCGCGGAAGATGGTCCACAACCGCATGGCGCGATCATAGAGGATGGCGCCGGTTTCGATGTCGAGGAAGTTCGCCATCGGATTGTTGAGTTTGAAGTTCTGCATGAAGCAGGAGAGCACGCAATCGCAGGGATGGCGCTGGGCGAAGATGAACCTCGCCGACGGGAACACCCGGCGGATCAGGCCGGCATGGACGATGTTGAGCGGCAGCTTGTCGATGACGAGCGAGGGCGGCGAAGCCTCGCCGACGTGCTTGCCGAGCTCGTTCCTGTAGATTTCACGCAGCCCGGCGATGTCGGCGTCGGAGAGCGCTTGCAGCCGTTCGAGATCGGCGGTGCCGCCGAGACGTTCCCGCATGCGGAACACCATCGGCATCTCCTCGACGACGGCGATGCCTGGATGGCTGCGCAGGATCGTGTCGAGCAGCGTCGTGCCGGAGCGCGGAAAGCCGACGAGGAAGACCGGCGTCGCCGTGTCGGGTTCCGGCGCATCCGTCCAGGGCTTCGCGTCGATGCCCTCGAAGGAGGCGATCAGCGCCTCGACCTCTTTGCGATAGCCGGCCGGATTCCATTTTTGCGCTTCCGGCGAGGCGGCGACGAAGGCGTTGATGCGTTCGAACCAGCCGAAGGCGGCGGTATGGTCGCCGAGCTTGTCGCAGGTCTTGCCGAGCAGCGTCAGGCGTCCCTTGGCGATCGCCGCGGTAAGGCCCTCATCCGGCATCCGTTCGAGAAGCTCGCGCGCTGTCGCATGATCCTTGTCGCGGGCGGCAAGCTGCGCCGAGCGGAACAGGATGCGCGGATCATTTTCGCTGCAGCGCTCGCGCGCCTGCGCCAGCACCGCGCGCAAAGCGTCGACGCGGTTCAGCCGGTCGAGCATCTCGCACAGATTGCTGTAGGCGCCGACATGATCGGGTTTCAGCCCGATCGCCGTCTCCAGGCACCTGATCGCCTGTTCGGTCTCGCCCGCCGCGTCATGGGCGTGGGCGAGGTTGATATGGGCAAGCGGAAAGCGCGGATCGATCCCGATCGCCCTGCGGCAGGCAGCGGCGCCCTCGTCGATACGGCCGAGCTTGATCAGCGCCAGGCCGAGATTGGCATGGGCGTCGACAAGGACGGGATCGGCCTCGGCGGCATGGGCATAGCTCTCGGCGGCGGCCTCGAGCTTGCCGAGCCTGATCAGCGCGCTGCCGAGATTGTTGTGGTTGCGGGCGACCGCCGGATTGAGCTCGACGGCACGGGCGAAACAGGCGGCGGCCTGCTGCGGCCGGTTGAGCGCGCTGAGCGCGTCGCCGAGATTGCCATGGATATCGGCCGCTTCGGGAGCGAGCTTCAGCGCGCGCTCGAAGCGGGCGACAGCCTGGCCGGGCTCGCCGAGCGCCGTGTGGCAGATGCCGATCAGGTTGTGCAGGAATGCGGCCTGCGGGTGAAGCGCGACGAGCGCCTGGGCCTGGCGCATCGCCTCGGCGAAACGGCCCTGCCGGTGCAACGCGATCAGCGCGTTTATCCGGTCGCGGCCGGGGCCGGCACTCGAACCGCCCGGCGCGGCGCCGAGGGCCTGCAGTCCCTCGCGCGCGCGCCTGTTGTCGGGGAACTTCTCCAGCACCCAGCGATAGGCGGCCTGGGCATCGCCGACGGCACCCGCTTTCGACAGGGTTTTCGCCTTGCGCAACGCCTGGTCGACGGATGAGAAATGAATAGTCATGACGGGTCCGGTCGAACGGCTTCTGCTTCGTCCGCCGGAAGGTAAGGTTCCGACCTTGCCCGAATCTGGCGCGCCGGAACGACTGGGCGCAACAATGTCGATCAGGCGTCATAGCGCCGATTCAGCCGGGCGCGGTGGCAAGCCGGCATAGGCGGAGGAAGGCAAGCTCCGCCAACCTCCTCCTTGACAGATGGGTCTGGCTGCCGGGTCGAAAGCCGCAAATCGCTGAAATCAGCTAACGAACCGCGCTATCCCCCGGGCGTCAGCGAATAGAGGGGCCGGGCCGGCAACACGCTTTCGAATTGCGCGCCGTCCGATTGCGCGAATTCCAGGACCGTGCCCCTGCCGCCTGAAAACACGATCCCGCCATTGGGCGTTTCGGTCCAGTAGCTGGCTTCGCCAAGCTCATCGAAGATCGGGTCGCAGTCGGTGGCGAGTTCCAGACGGTAGACGGCCGGCTTGATGCGCGCGCCGCGCCTGACCTTGCAGTTCCTCGCCGCGCCTTCGAGCAGATAGGACGTCGCGGCCGGACGGGTTTCGACCGATCCGGTGACCGCCTCGCGGTCCACCCCCGGGCCGATATTGGGAAATCCGAACACGGCTAGAACGACGAATGCCGACGCACCGGTTGCAAGAAGGGAGGAAACCAGGCTGTTCATGGCGGATATCCGGGCCTTTCCGATATCCGAATTTGCGGAGAATATGGTTAACGTTTTCTTAACACGCCACTCGGGCGGTCAGCGTTCCACCGGCTTTGCGGTGGACTGCCGCACATGCAGTTCGGGGCGGATCAGTTCCTGATGCGTCTCCACCTCTTCGCCGCCGAGCCGGTCGAGCAGCGCGCGCGCGGCGAGCCTGCCGACCTCGCGCTGGCCGTTCCACACGGTGGTCAGCGCCGGCATGGCGATCATCGCCTCTTCCAGATCGTCATAGCCGGTAACCGATATGTCCCTGCCGGGCGTCAGGCCGGCCCGCGCCAGCCCGTTCATCAAGCCGATCGCGACGAGGTCGTTCCAGCACACCGCCGCCGTCGGCTTGTCCTTCAGCGCCAGGAAGCTGCCGGCGATCTCGAAGCCGCCCTGCTTTGTGCGCGGTCCGGGCAGTCGCCACGCCGCCGGCACCTCCAGCCCGGCCCGTTCCATCGCGATCACGTAGCCGCGATAGCGCTCGCGTCCGGTCGAGGTCTCATCGGTGCCGCCGATCATGGCGATCCGGCGGTGGCCGAGCCCGATCAGATGGTCGGTCGCAAGGCCGATCCCGTAGGCATCGTCACCGCGGAATACCGGCACGTCGGCGTCCTGGACCATGCGTGCGACCAACACCACCGGCAGGCCGTTGTCCTCAGCCATTTTGATATCGTCGGCCGGCGTGTCGATGGCCGGCGACATGATCGCGCCGTCGGCGCCCAGCTGCAGGAGCGTGTCGATGAACCCGCGCTGCTTTTCGAGCTGGTCGTAGTGGTTGGACAGGATGAAGGTCTGCCCCGACCGGTCGAGCTCGCTCTCGATCGATCGCAGGATCTCGGCGTAGAACGGGTTCATGATGTCGTGCACCACGACGCCGACAATACCCGAGCGCGAGGTTCTCAGGCTGGCGGCGCGGCGGTTGTAGATGTAGCCGATGGCGCGGGCATGGGCCTTGATGCGTTCGCGGGTGTGGTCGGCGACCAGCGAACTGTCGCGCAATGCCAGCGACACCGTCGCCGTCGATACGCCCAGCGCATCGGCAATCGTCGAAAGCTTGATCTTCTGGGCCAGCGGCACCCTCCCGCACAGTCCCGGCATGCCGGAATTAAACTGTTTAAATCCCTTATTGCATCGTTGTGCGCGCGCGGAAAGGGCCTTGTGCGGATCGCCGCAGACGCAACGCCTCAGCCGTCATCGGCCGTCAGGTTGTCTTCCACATGGTGCAGCAGCTTGTGCAGCCGGCGCCGCTCCTTCTTGGTCAGGCCGGCAAGCGCCCGCTTTTCTGTCTTGCGGATGGCGCGGTTGATCGCCTCAAGCGCGCCGCGCCCCTTTTCCGTCAGGTAGATGTGCGATTGGCGGCCGTCGATACCGGAAGCCCGGCGTTCGACGAAATCCTGCTCCTGCAGCCGATTGATGGTCTTCGTCACGGTCGGCGGTCGCACGCCGAGCTCGCTTGCCAACTGCCCGGCGGTGATACCTTCGTTGCGGCCGAGCGCCAGCATGATCTGGTCCTGACCGGCATAAAAACCGTGCGCCAGCAGCCGTTCGGCGAGCGCCGTGCGCGCCAGCCTGGCCGCGATTCCAAGCTGCGTGACGGTCGTCGCGGAACTGTTCTTGTCTTCGGCCATGCTGCTCCTCCCGGCTGCATGAGAACGGCTTTCTGTTCGATTTTGCGGCGCCCTGCCGGCGCCTGCGCCGCCGCGCCCTACTTGCCTTGGCAAGGTGAAGCGATCTAATAGCCGCCGTCAACCGCCGAAACCGAAAGGATGCTTGTGGTGGGCGAGAACAGCGACATCGCGGTATTGCCGCTGGGCGCCACCGAGCAGCACGGTCCGCACCTGCCGCCGGAAACCGACACGTTGATCGCCGAGGCGGTCTGCCGCCGCGCCTGCGGCCTGCTGCCGCCGTCGCTGTCCGTCACCGTCCTGCCGGCCGAGCCGGTCGGCTATTCGCCGGAACACCTGTATTCGCCGCTCACCCGGTCGCTTGCCTATGACGAGGCCGTCGAACGCTGGATCGCGATCGCCACAGAGGCGCGCGGGAAAACCGGCGCCGCAAAATTCGTCATGCTCAATGCCCATGGCGGCAACTCGCCGCTGATGACCGTCGTCGCCACGGAACTGCGGCAACGCCTGTCGATGCTGGCCGTCGCCACCAGCTGGACGCGGTTCGGCATCCCCGACGGCATCATCGACCCGGCCGACAGGGCCTTCGACATCCATGGCGGGCTGATCGAGACATCGGTCATGCTGGCGATCGACCCGGGTCGCGTCGACATGGCGAAAGCGGCCGATTTCCCGTCCGCACAACAGGTTCTGGCCGGTGACTACGACCATCTGCGCGCCTACGGGCCGCATGCCTTCGGCTGGATGATGACGGATCTTAATCCTGACGGCGCCTGCGGCAACGCCGCCGCGGCGACGGCAGAGAAGGGCCGCGCGCTGCTCGACCACGCCGCCAGGGGGTTTGCCGAGCTCCTGAAAGAAGTGGACCGGTTCGATCCGCCATGGCAGTCTTGAGGCGGTTTCGATCATCCTGGCGGACACGGCAATGACCAGACGGATCGCGGTCCCGACACTGCTTGCCGCGCTATCGACCGTCGACGTGGCGATGGCGCATAGCGGCAGTGCCGCCGGTTCCGGTTTCTGGAGCGGCCTAGCCCATCCGGTGTTCGGCTGGGACCATGTCGCCGCCATGGTCGCCGTCGGCCTGTGGGGCGCGTTTCTGGGACGGCCGGCCGTCTGGGTGCTGCCGATCGCCTTTCCGGCCGTCATGGCCGCGGGTGCTGCCGCCGGCATCGCGGCAATTCCCGTTCCGGCCGTCGAAACCGGCATCGCGCTTTCTGCCGTCGTGCTCGGTCTTGCCGTGCTGTTCGCCGTTCGCGCGCCGCTGTGGCTGGCGGCGGTGCTCGTCGGCACGTTCGCGGTGTTCCACGGCCATGCCCACGGCACCGAACTGCCCGACGCGGCCAATCCGTTCGCCTATGCGGCGGGTTTCGTCGCCGGCACCGGCCTTCTGCATCTGGCCGGTATCGGCTTTGCCGCCTTTGCACGCGGCGGAACGGGAGCGATCGCCGTGCGCGCCTGCGGGGCGCTGATCTCGCTGGTCGGCTCGGCATTCCTCCTCGGCCTGGCTTGACGGCTTCGCGGCGCGGCTTCCCGACGCTCCTGGCGATCCCGGTCGCCACGCCCGCCCTTGCCCACGGAATTCCGCCCGACGCCGGCGCGGCCGATCTCTTCGCCGCCGGCCTGTCGGCGCCGACGGCAAGCCCCGTCGTCATGCTGCTGCTCACCGCTGCCGGCCTGCTCTCGGCGGCGAGCAAAGGGTTGGCGCCATGGCGCGGGCTCGCCGTCCTGGCCGTCGGCATCCTCGCCGGCCTGACCGCCACCGCTGTCTTCATCCCGTGGACGGGATGGATCGCCCACCTCGTTGCCGCCGCGCTCGCGCTCGCCGTCGCGGTCTTCGGTTCGCTGCCGGCACTTGTCGCAGCCACCGCCATGCTGGTTGCCGCCAGCGTCGCCGCCTATGCCGCCTTTGCCGACCATGCCGGCGAGGCGCTGCCGGCAATGCTGCAGAGCGGCGCGCTGGTCGCGCTTGCCGCCTGGATGCTGGGCGTCCATGTCCTCGGTGCCATCGTGCTGACGGTCGCCGGCGAGCGCATCGGGCGCCTCGCATTGCGCATCCTCGCTTCCTGGCTTCTGGCGGTCACCATCATGATGCTGGCGCTCGGCTATCGCTGGAACCTGCTCGCGGTCTGAATCGCATCTTGACGCTGGCCATCATCGCGCCGCATGCCTATATCGGCATCTGGCCGTCGCGGCCGCGTTCCGGAGCATCCTGCATGAGCGAAACAGCCAAACCGGTCCCCGTCACCGTGCTGACCGGCTATCTCGGGTCGGGCAAGACCACATTGCTGAACCGCATCCTCTCGGCCGATCACGGCAAGCGCTACGCCGTCATCGTCAACGAGTTCGGCGAGATCGGCATCGACAACGACCTCATCGTCGAAAGCGACGAGGAGATCTACGAGATGAACAATGGCTGCGTCTGCTGCACGGTGCGCGGCGACCTGATCCGCGTGGTCGAGGGGCTGATGCGCCGGCCCGGCCGTTTCGACGCCATCCTGGTCGAGACGACGGGACTTGCCGATCCCGCCCCGGTGGCGCAGACCTTCTTCATGGACGACGACGTCCGCGCCAAGACCTCGCTCGACGCCGTCGTCGCGCTCGCCGACGCCAAGCACCTGCCGCTGCGCCTGCGCGACAGCCGCGAGGCCGAGGACCAGATCGCCTTTGCCGATGTCGTGCTGCTCAACAAGACCGATCTCGTCGGCGAGGACGAACTTGTCGCGCTCGAACAACGGATCCGCGCCGTCAATCCGTCGGCCCGCATCCACCGCACCGAGCGCGCCGATATCGATCTCGACCTCGTTCTCGATCGCGGCGCCTTCGATCTTACCCGCGCGCTCGACAACGACCCGCATTTCCTCGACCACGATCATCCCGACCATGTCTGCGGGCCGGACTGCGACCACGACCACCATCACGGTCACGACCACGGCCACCATCATCACGACGCGCCCGCCGCCATCCACGACGCGACGGTACAATCGGTGTCGCTGCGCGCCGGGCCGCTCGATCCGAAACGCTTCTTTCCGTGGATCCAGAAGGTCACCCAGGCCGACGGTCCCAACATCCTGCGGCTGAAGGGCATCGTCGCCTTCGACGGCGACGACGAGCGCTATGTCGTCCAGGGCATCCACATGATCGTCGAGGGCGACCATCAACGCGCCTGGAAGGACGGCGAGAAGCGCGAGAGCCGCATCGTCTTCATCGGCCGCGATCTCGACGCGGACAGGTTGAGGCGCTCGTTCGAAGCCTGCCAGGCCCAGACCGTGAACTGATGCCCACCGTCGCGCCGCTCGATCTCGACGGCCACTGCGTCGCCGCCGCCTTTCTGGGCGACGTGCCGGTCTTCGCGCTGGCCGACGGCGTGGTGCATCGGCTCGACGGCGGCCACAAGGCAAGCGAACTGCATGACGGGCTGTTGAGCGCGGCGGTCGCCGGCACCGGCACGGCGCTCGTTACCGGCGGCGAGGACGGCCGCGTCCGTCGTCTTGCCGCCGACTGGCAGGTTGCCGATCTCGCCGATCTCGGTTCCGGCTGGATCAACGCGGTCGCCGCCGGCCCGGACGGTATTGTCGCCTTCTCAAGCGGTCGCAACGCCCATGTCGTGCTGCGCGACGGCACGACGAAGACCCTGGCCCATCCGCGCTCCGTCGAGGGCATGGCCTTCGCGCCGAAGGGCGTGCGCCTGGCGGTTGCCCGCTACAACGGCGCCACGCTGCATTTTCCGGCGACACGCGGCACGCCGGTCGAGCTCGAATGGGCCGGCGCCCATACCGGCGTCGATTTCTCGCCCGACGGCCGGTTCCTCGTCACCACCATGCAGGAAAACGCCCTGCATGGCTGGAAGCTTGCCGACGCAAAGCACATGCGCATGACCGGCTATCCCGCCAAGGTGAAGAGCTGGTCGTGGAGCGCAAGGAGCCGCTGGCTGGCGACCTCGGGCGCGCCGGCCGCGATCGTCTGGCCCTTTGCCGGCAAGGACGGCCCCATGGGCAAGGCGCCGCTCGAGCTTGGAACCCGGGGCGACACGATGGCGACTGCCGTCGCCTGCCATCCGGCCGAGGATGTGGTGGCGATCGGCTATGGCGACGGCATGGTGATCGCCGCCCGCTTCGAGGACGGCAACGAGAAGATGCTGCGCCGCGGCGGCCGGGGCGCGATCACATCGATGCGCTGGGACAAGGCCGGCCTGCGCATCGCCTTCGGCTCGGAGACCGGCGATTGCGGCGTCATCGACATTTCCGCATGAGCCGGCTTGCGAGAAAGGTCTTTCAAATCTTTTTTGATGGGCCGCATGCGCGCGGCTCCGCTAGAGTTTCGATCACCCGTCCGGCATGAAAGGCGACCGACCGTTGGCTGAGAAAAAAAGATACCGGCGCGACATGCGCGGATATGGCGCCAACCCGCCGAAGGTCGAATGGCCGAACGGCGCGGTCATCGCCGTCCAGTTCGTCATCAACTACGAGGAAGGCGGCGAAAACTGCATCCTTCACGGTGACCAGGCATCGGAGGCTTTCCTGTCCGAGATCGTCGGCGCGGCGCAATGGCCGGGCCAGCGTCACTGGAATATGGAATCGATCTACGAATACGGTGCCCGCGCCGGCTTCTGGCGCCTGCACCGGCTGTTCACCGAAGCGCAGCTACCCGTCACGGTCTATGGCGTCGCCACCGCGCTTGAACGCTCTCCCGAGCAGGTCGCCGCGATGCGCGAGGCCGGCTGGGAAATCGCCTCCCACGGCTACAAGTGGATCGAGTACAAGGACTGCGCCGAGGCCGATGAGCGCAGCCACCTCCTGGACGCCATCCGCATCCACACCGAGGTAACCGGCGAGCGGCCGCGCGGTTACTATCTCGGCCGTACCTCGGTGAACTCGGTCGACATCGCCGCCGCCGAGGGCGGGTTCGACTACGTCTCTGACAGCTATGCCGACGATCTTCCCTACTGGTACGAGCACGAAGGCGGCGCCCAGCTCGTCATTCCCTACACGCTCGATGTCAACGACATGCGCTTCGCCACCGCCCAGGGGTTCAACTCCGGCGACCAGTTCCTGACCTATCTGAAGGACACGTTCGACGTTCTCTATCAGGAAGGCCGCGCCGGCAGTCCCAAGATGATGAATATCGGCCTGCACTGCCGGCTCGCCGGCCGACCGGGTCGCGCGGCCGCCATCAGGCGTTTCATCGACTACGTCAAGAACCACAGCGATGTCTGGGTCGCCCGGCGCATCGACATCGCCGAGCACTGGAAGGCCAACCATCCCTACCGGCCGCAGCCGCTGCGCCCGTCCGCGATGGACAAGGCCGCCTTCGTCGACAAGTTCGGCGGCATCTTCGAACATTCCGCCTGGATCGCCGAGCGGGCCTTCGAGCTCGAACTGGGCGCCGCCCACGACAGCGCCCTCGGTCTGCACAGCGCGTTGTCGCGCGTGTTCCGCGCGGCGAGCGCCGACGAACGGCTGGGCGTGCTCAATGCCCACCCCGATCTCGCCGGCAAGCTGGCGGCGGCAAAGCGGCTGACGGCCGAATCGACCGCCGAGCAGGCGTCGGCCGGGCTCGACGCGCTGACCGACGAGGAGCGCGAGGCGTTCACCAATCTCAACGCCCGCTACGTGGAGAAGTTCGGCTTTCCCTTCATCATCGCGGTGCGGGGATTGGCCAAGGGCGACATTCTCGACGCGTTCAAGACCCGGATCGACAATGACCGGGAAACCGAGTTTGACACGGCGTGCCGGCAGGTCGAGCGTATCGCGCTTCTCAGGCTTGGCGACCTGTTGCCGTGAATGTGCATGCGGAGGATGACGCGATGACGCGACCGGCTTACTACGCACCCACGGGCGGCCTGCCGCCGCAGACCCAGCTTTTGACCGACCGCGCGGTGTTCACCGAGGCCTATGCCGTCATCCCCAAGGGCGTGATGACCGACATCGTCACCAGCAAGCTGCCGTTCTGGAACGAGACGCGCGCCTGGGTGATCTCGAGGCCGCTTTCCGGCTTCGCCGAGACCTTCTCGCAATACATCATGGAGGTCGCGCCGGGTGGCGGCAGCACGAAGCCCGAACCCGATACCGGCGTCGAAGCCGTGCTGTTCGTGGTCGAAGGCCGGCTGTCGCTGGCCATCGACGGCGCCGTCCACGAACTCGGAGAGGGCGGCTACGCCTTCATCCCGCCGGGCGCGGCGTGGTCGGCCGCCAACCAGGGCGACGCGCCGGTGCGCTTCCACTGGATCCGCAAGCTCTACGACGCCGTCGACGGCATCGACCGGCCCGAGGCCATTGTCGCCAATGAAAGGGATATCGAGCCCGCCGCCATGCCCGACACGCAGGGCAGATGGTCGACCACGCGCTTCGTCGATCCCGAGGACATGCGCCACGACATGCATGTGACCATCGTCAATTTCGAGCCCGGCGGCGTCATCCCGTTTGCCGAAACCCATGTCATGGAGCACGGGCTCTACGTGCTCGAGGGCAAGGCGGTCTACCGGCTCAACCAGGACTGGGTCGAGGTCGAGGCCGGCGACTACATGTGGCTCAGGGCCTTCTGTCCGCAGGCCTGCTACGCCGGCGGTCCCGGCCGCTTCCGTTACCTGCTCTACAAGGATGTCAACCGCCACATGAAGCTTGGCGGCTTCGGGTGAGGATGCGCTGATGCAGGACGTGATCGTTGCAAGACCGCTGACCCGCGAGGCGTTCGAGCCCTATGGCGAGGTCATCGCCATCGAGGGCGCCGAAAGCTTTCCGATCAATGCCGGCATGTGCCAGCGTTATCACGACCTCGCCCGCGTGGAGGCCGAGGGACCGAACGCCCGGGTGCTGATCAACCTCTTTCGCGGCCAGCCTTATGGATTTCCGCTGCAACTGGCCTTCGTCGAGCGCCATCCGTTCGGCAGCCAGGCCTTCATGCCGCTCGGCCGGGGCTCCTACCTGGTCGCCGTCTGTCACGACACCGTCGACGGTCCGGGCAGGCCCGAGGCGTTCGTCGCCGGTCCGGGGCAGGGGGTCAACTACACGCGCAATCTGTGGCATGCCGTGCTGACGCCGATCGGCGAGGCCCAGGATTTCCTCGTCGTCGACCGTGGCGGCGACGGCTCCAACCTGGAAGAACACCATTTCGACACCCCTTACGAGATCCGTCTTCCGGAGGGCGGCGCATGAACGACGATCCGGCCTTCCTCAATCGTCTGCTCGACGTCATCGAATTCGACATCGTGCCCATGACCGAGGCCGGCGTGGCCACCGGCAACAAACTGTTCGGCGCGGCGATCCTGAAGAAATCCGATCTTTCGCTGGTGCTCGCCGAGACCAACAAAGAGACCGAAAATCCGCTCTGGCACGGCGAGATACACGCGCTGAAGCGCTTCTACGAAAAGCCGCGCGAGCAGCGTCCCGACACCGCCGACTGCATCTTCATCGCCACCCACGAACCGTGCTCGCTCTGCCTGTCGGCGATCACCTGGACCGGTTTCGATAATTTCTACTACCTGTTCAGCCACGAGGATTCGCGCGATTCCTTCGCCATCCCGCACGACCTGAAAATCCTCAAAGAGGTCTTCACGCTCGATCCCGGCGGCTACAACGCCGCCAATGCCTATTGGGATAGCTTTGCGATCCGCAAGCTGGTCGCCGGTCTCGGCGAGCCCGAAGCCGGCCTCCTGGCGCGGCGCATCGACGAGATCGCGGCAAAATATGAAGCCATGTCCGACACTTATCAGGCTTCCAAGGCGGAAAACGACATTCCGCTCAACTGACCCGCCTCATCGGCGCGCACCCCGTTCGCGAAAGCTTTTGAGCCGGCGAGTTGCCAAGCCCCGCGGCGTCTGATTTCATCCGTCTTGATCGGCGGGTGTGCCGGCGCCGCACGAAAACTCGCGGGGCCTATTGCGTTAATGTTGAACATGCGTTCAATATAACTGTCACGAACTGCCGTTAAACGGCGGCAACGCACAATGGGAGAACTCGGGAATGACCAAGGAACTTGAATATCTGAGCCACCGCGTCGCTGCAGGGAAACTGAGCCGCCGCGAGTTCATGGGTCGTGCCGCCGCGCTCGGCATCGCCGCGCCCGCCGCCACCTCGCTGCTGACAAGCGCCGCCGAAGCCGCCGGTCCGGTCAAGGGCGGCGTCATGAAGGTCGGCATGTCCGGCGGTGAATCGACCAACAGCCTCGACCCCGCCACCTTCGCTTCCCAAACGCCATTCATGAACGGCAAGTGCTTCGGCGACACGCTCGTCGAGGTGGCTCCCGACGGCGGCATCACCCCGCGCTTGGCGACCGAGGTCGGTTCGTCCGACGACGCCAAGGAATGGACGTTCAAAATCAGGTCGGGCGTCACGTTCCACGACGGCAAGACGCTGACCCCCGAAGACGTGATGGCGACGATGGAGCGCCATTCCGGCGAGGACACCAAATCCGGCGCGCTTGGCATCATGCGCGGCATCGAGAGCATGAAGGTGGATGGCGACGGTTTCGTCGTCACGCTGAAAGAGCCCAATGCCGACCTGCCCTATCTGATGGCGGACTATCACCTGATCATCCAGCCGAACGGCGGCAAGGACGCGCCGGATGCGGGCATCGGCACCGGCCCCTACAAGATGACGGTCAACGAACCGGGCGTCCGTCATGTCTACGAGAAATACGCGGACCATTGGGATTCGGAACGCGGTCACGCCGATCAGGTCGAGATCACGCCGATCAACGACGACACCGCGCGCATCGCCGCGCTGCAGTCGGGTCAGGTGCACATGATCGACCGTGTGCCGCCGAAGGTCGTTTCGCTGGTCAG
Organism: Rhizobiaceae bacterium; assembly: GCA_041397625.1. Taxonomy (GTDB): domain Bacteria; phylum Pseudomonadota; class Alphaproteobacteria; order Rhizobiales; family Rhizobiaceae; genus JAWKWH01. The sequence continues at coordinate 208,151 of JAWKWH010000001.1, read as the reverse complement.
CCGCGCGCCGAATGTCGAGGTCAAGACCGCGCCGGGCCGCGGCCACTACGTGTTCATCATGCACTGCAATACGGCACCGTTCGACAACAACGATCTGCGCCTGGCGATGAAATATGCCATGAACCGCGAGGAAATGGTCGAGAAGATCCTTTTCGGTCACGGTTCGGTCGGTAACGACATTCCGATCAATGCCGCCTATCCGCTGTTCACCGAAATTGAACAGCGCGCCTACGACCCCGACAAGGCAGCGTTCCATTTCAAGCAATCGGGCCATGACGGACCGGTGCTGCTGCGCACCTCGGAAGTCTCGTTCCCGGGCGCGGTCGACGCCGCTCAGCTCTACCAGCAATCCTGCGCCAAGGCCGGCATCACGCTGGAGATCAAGCGCGAGCCGGGCGACGGCTACTGGTCGGAAGTCTGGAACAAGCAGCCGTTCTGCACCTCCTATTGGGGCGGCCGGCCGACCCAGGACCAGATGTATTCGACCGCCTATCTGTCGACGGCGGACTGGAACGATACGAAATTCTTCAATGAGAGTTTCGACAAGATGCTCTATGCCGGACGGGCCGAGCTCGACCCGGCCAAACGCAAGGCGATCTACGCCGACATGGGCATGCTGGTGCACAATGAGGGCGGCCTCATCTGCCCGATGTTCAATGACTGGGTGGAAGCGATCTCGACCAACCTGAAGGGCTGGAACGTGAATTCCAACCAGACGATGATGGACGGTCTGGCGCCGATTCTGTGCTGGCTCGAAGCCTGATCGGCTCGGCGGGGGCGGACAGATGAATGCTTCTGTCATCACCCTGATAGCCCAGCGCCTGGCGCTGGGCTTCCTCCTGCTGCTTGCGGTGTCGGTGCTTATCTTCGCCGGCACCCAGATCCTTCCCGGCGATGTCGCCCAGGCCATTCTCGGCCAGTCGGCGACGCCGGAGGCGCTGGAAAACCTGCGCCGCGACCTCGGCCTGAACGATCCCGCCTATATCCGCTATTTCCGCTGGCTCGGGGGCATCGCCACCGGCGATCTCGGCACCGCGCTGTCCAATGGCCAGGACATCGCCACCTCGCTCGGCAAACGTCTCTACAACACGCTGTTCCTGGCAAGCGTGGCCGCCGTCATCTCCGTGCCGCTGGCCATCCTGCTCGGCCTGCTCGCCGTGCGCTACCGCAACCGTTGGCCGGACAAGCTGATCTCCGGGGTGACGCTTGCGTCGATCTCGCTGCCGGAATTCTTCATCGGCTACGTGCTGATCTACTTCGTCGCCGTCAAGCTCGGCTGGTTTCCGTCGGTGGCGACCGTCTACGACAGCATGAGCTTCGGCGAGCGGCTGTCCGTCGTTGCGCTGCCGGCCGCGACGCTGACGCTGGTCGTACTGGCGCACATGATGCGCATGACCCGCGCCGCCATCCTCAATGTCATGCAGTCGGCCTATGTCGAGACGGCGGAGCTGAAGGGCGTTTCGGCCTTCGACATCATCCGCAAACACGCTTTCCCCAACGCCATTGCGCCGATCGTCAATGTCGTGATGCTCAATCTGGCTTTCCTCGTCGTCGGCGTCGTCGTCGTCGAGGTCATTTTCGTCTATCCCGGCATGGGCCAGTATCTCGTCGATCACGTCACCAAGCGCGACGTACCGGTGGTGCAGGCCTGCGGCCTGGTGTTCGCCGCTTTCTATATCGGCCTCAACCTGATCGCCGACATCGTCGCCATCGTCAGCAATCCGCGCCTGCGGCATCCGAAGTAGGAGCGGCACATGTTTCAACGCATACCGCTCAGCGCCGTTGTCGGATTGATCGCCACCGGCCTGTTCGTGCTTGCCGCCGTCTTTGCGCCCATACTTGCCCCGTTTCCGATGACCGAGATCGTCGGCGACGTTTGGGAGCCGGCATCCGGCGCGCATCTGCTCGGTACCGACAATCTCGGCCGCGATCTGCTTTCGCGCATGATTTTCGGCGCGCGCACGACCATCCTCATCGCCTTTGCGGCCACCGTCCTGTCGTTCTCGCTGGGATCCATCCTCGGTTTCACCGCCGCCGTCATCGGCGGCTGGCTCGACCAGGTCATGTCGCGTCTCGTCGACCTTTTGATGTCGATCCCGACGCTGATCTTCGCGCTGGTCATCCTGTCGGTCCTGCCGGCAAACCTGCTTACGCTGATCTTGGTGATGGGCATACTGGATTCGACCCGCGTCTACCGGCTGTCGCGGGCGGTCGCCGTCGACATCAACGTCATGGATTTCGTCGAAGCCGCCAAGCTGCGCGGCGAGGGACGCATATGGATCATCTTTCGCGAGATCCTGCCCAACGCGCTATCGCCGCTGGTCGCCGAACTGGGGCTGCGCTTCATCTTCCAGGTGCTGTTCCTGTCGGCGCTGTCCTTCCTCGGGCTCGGCATCCAGCCGCCCGAGGCCGATTGGGGCGGCATGGTCAAGGAGAACAAGGACGGCATCGTCTTCGGCATTCCGGCGGCCCTGATTCCAGCTGCCGCCATCGCCCTGCTGGCCATCTCCGTCAATCTGGTCGCCGACTGGATCCTCAATCGCACCACCAGTCTCAAGGGAGGTCGCGGTGGCTGACGACAACACGCTTCTGGATGTTCGCGGTCTGAAGATCGGCGCCACGATCTACCCGCCCGGCGAAGACCCGCAGGACATCACCATCGTCAACGGCGTCTCGTTCACGCTCGCCAAAGGCCGGGTGCTCGGCCTGATCGGCGAATCGGGCGCCGGCAAGTCGACCATCGGCCTGTCGTCGATGGCCTATGGCCGCGGCGGCGTCACGATCACCGGCGGCGAGGTCTTCCTTAACGGCCGCGACATCCTGAAGGGCGGCATCGGCGAACTGCGCAAGCTACGCGGCAAGGAGGTCTGCTATGTCGCCCAGTCGGCCGCCGCCGCCTTCAACCCGGCGCACAAACTGATGGACCAGGTGGTCGAGGCGGCACTGCTGCACAAGACGGCCCGACGCAAGGAAGCCGAGGAGCGCGCCGTCGGCCTGTTCCGCAAACTCGGCCTTCCCGACCCGGAGAACATCGGCAAGCGCTATCCGCACCAGGTTTCCGGCGGCCAGTTGCAGCGGGTGATGACGGCGATGGCGCTGTGTTCCGAGCCCGACCTCATCGTTTTCGACGAGCCGACGACGGCGCTCGACGTCACGACCCAGATCGACGTGCTGGCAGCGATCAAGGATGCCATCCGCGAATTCCACGTCGCCGCGCTCTACATCACCCACGACCTCGCCGTCGTCGCCCAGGTCTCCGACGAGATCATGGTGCTGCGCCACGGCAAGATGGTCGAGCACGGCGAAACCAGGCAGATCATCGAGGCGCCGCGCGAGGAATACACCAAGGCGCTGGTCTCGGTGCGCTCCATCAGCCATGAGGAGAAGAAACCGACGCCCGAACCGCTGCTGCGCGTCGAGAACGTCACCGCCGCCTATGGCGGCGGCACGGTCAAGGTCCTGAAAAACGTCTCCGTCGACGTCCATCCCGGCCAGACGCTCGCCGTGGTCGGCGAATCCGGCTCGGGCAAGTCGACGCTGGCCCGCGCGATCACCGGTCTGCTGCCTCCCATGGAGGGCAGCGTCACCTTCGATGGTCGCTCGCTTTCGCCGGCGCTTGCCGATCGCAAGCGCGACGATCTGCGCGAGTTGCAGATGATCTACCAGATGGCCGACGTGGCGATGAACCCGCGCCAGACGGTCGCCACCATCATCGGCCGGCCGCTGGAGTTCTACTTCAACCTGCGCGGCGCCGAGCGCGACCGGCGCATTGCCGAACTGCTCGACGAGATCGAGATGGGCGACGGTTTCGCAGACCGTTTTCCCGCCGAACTTTCGGGCGGACAGAAGCAGCGCGTCTGCATCGCCCGCGCGCTGGCCGCCAAGCCCAAGCTGATCATCTGCGACGAGGTGACGAGCGCGCTCGACCCGCTGGTCGCCGACGGCATCCTGAAGCTGCTGCTCAACCTGCAGAAGATCGAGAACGTCGCCTATCTGTTCATCACCCACGATCTGGCGACGGTTAAGGCGATCGCCGATTCAATCGCAGTGATGTACCGGGGCGAGGTGGTGCGCTACGGGCCGAAGTCGAAAGTGCTGTCGCCGCCCTTCGACGACTATACCGACCTGCTCCTGTCCTCGGTGCCGGAGATGGAGCTCGGCTGGCTGGAAAAGGTGCTCTCTACCCGCAAGATGGAAAGCGCCGGCAACTGACCGCCCGACCGGCGTTTCCGCAAATTCCCTCAGGTGTATCGCCATGGCGCTCGACAACAAGCTGCTGCTGATCATCATCGACGGCGTTCCCTGGCGCAACTGGCGCCGCCTGTTCGGCAATCTCGAGGGCTGGGTGCAGTCGGGCGTCGCCAGGGTCTGGAAGGTGCGCTCGGTGCTGCCGTCGATCTCCGGACCCTGCTATGCCTCGATCCACACCGGCGTGCCGCCGCAGGTGCATGGCGTGCTCGCCAACGAGATCCGTTTCCGTGTCAGCCAGCCCGACATCTTCTCCGAAGTGTCGGGCGCCGGCGGCAAGACCGGCGCCGTCGCCCACACCTATTGGAGCGAGTTCTTCAACCGCCATCCGCTCGACCTGGTGCGCGACCTAGAATATGACGAGCCGGATTCGCCGATCAATCACGGCCGCTTCCATTCGATGACCGGCTACGGCCACGCAAACCAGATGACGCCCTCGGACGCCGACCTCTACGCGACGCTGACCATGCTGACTGAGCGCTTCGGCATCGACTACGGCATGCTGCACACCTGCACGCTCGATTCCATGGGTCACCGTTTCGGCCACGACTGTATCGAGATGGATCATGCCTGCGAGGTCGCCGACGTGATGCTCGCAGCCTTCCTGCCGCGCTGGCTGAAGGCCGGTTACGAGGTGATCGTCACTGCCGATCACGGCCAGACCGACCGCGGCCACCACGGCGGGCGCGAGGACCTGCAGCAGGATGCCGCGCTCTACTGGTTCGGCGGCGGAGACGGTCCGGCGGAAAACACGCTGCTCGACCAGTTGCAGCTCGCGCCGACCATCCTCAAGCGCCTCGGCGTGCCGGTCCCCGACACGATGAAGGCGAGACCCTTCCTGGATTGACCGTGGGCTGTACCGAAAGCTGAGTATCGGTACAGCCTAATCGCCAATCGTCCGGTACGGCCATTGCCCCCGGCCGAGAGCGGCGACCGCGTCGACGATGCGGGTGAAGCTGTCGCGGGCGCGCTTGACCGAGTTGCGCGCGCGCAGATAGCCGTGCACCAGGCCCTTCTCGTTGAACCACACCGCCTTGCCGCCGGCAGCGAGGATGGCATCGCGATAGTCGCGGCCGTCATCGGACAGCGGATCGCATTCAGCCGAGATGACAACGCTCGGCGGCAGGTTGGCAAAATCGCTATCCGCCAGCGGCGCGGCGCGCGGATTGCCGGTAACGTCGTCGCCGCGCGCGCGGATGCCGCGATAGAATTCGAGGTCGCGGCGGTTGAGCAGCGGCGCCTCCGCGTGGGTGATGTAGGAACCCTTGGAATAGTCGCCGCTGAGCCCCGGATAGATCAGCACCTGGCCCGCCGGGACTACGGGCCGTCCCCGCGTCGCATGCGCCACGGCCGCCGACAGGTTGCCGCCGGCGCTGTCGCCGCAAAGCACGATTGGCAGTTCGGTATTGTCCGCCACCCATTCGAAGCCCGCCAGCGCATCGTTGAAGCAGGCCGGAAACACGTGCTCCGGCGCCATGCGGTAGTCGATCGACGTCACCGTGAAGCCGGTGCGGTCGCAGATCTCGGCGCAGACATCGTCATGGCTTTCGAGCCCGCCGACGACGAAGCCGCCGCCATGGCAGAAAACCACATAGGCCGCCGGGTCGGCGCCCTGCTTGTTGTAGGTGCGGATGGGAATTTGGCGGTCGCCCGCATCGATTGTTGATGTCTCCGCCGACACGCCGTCCGGATAGCCGGCGAAGAACTCGCGGCACATGGCGTCATAGATTTCGCGCTGTTGTTCAATAGTATAGTCGACCGTATCGGGAGGATACCAATCGTTCGTTCTATTGATGAACGCCCAGGTTTCCTGGTCGATCAACTTCGAATAGTCGGCTTTTTCCGTCACTACCTTCCCTTCCACTGCGGATCGCGTTTCTCCGCAAATGCGCGAAAGCCCTCTTTATTATCCTCCGAATCGTATAATTCGTCCACCGTTTTGAACTGACGCTTGGTAATCTGGTTCATCGCGTCCTGGAATTTCATCGCCTCGGCCTCGCGCGCCACTTCCTTGATCGCGGCGAAGACCAGCGGCGGGCCGGAGGCGAGGAGACGCGCCGTCTCCCACACCTTGTCGGCGAGCTTCTCCTTCGCCACCACCTCGTTGACCAGCCCCCAGCGATGCGCTTCCCCGACATCCATCCAGCGGCCGGTCAGAAGCAGGTCCATCGCCACATGGTAGGGTATGCGCTTCGGCAGCTTCACCGTCGCCGCATCGGCGAGCGTGCCGGCGCGGATCTCCGGCAGCGCGAAGCTCGAGTGATCGGCGGCGTAGATGAGGTCGCAGGAAAGCGCCAGCTCGAAGCCGCCGCCGACCGCCATGCCGTTCACCGCGGCGATCACCGGCTTGTTCATGTCGCGCAGCTCCTGCAGGCCGCCGAAACCGCCGACGCCGTAGTCGCCGTCGACCGCGTCGCCGCCGGCCGCCGCCTTGAGGTCCCAGCCGGCGCAGAAGAACTTGTCGCCGGCGGTCTGCACGATCGCCACCCGCAGTTCGGGGTCGTCGCGAAACGCCTTGAACGTCTCGCCCATCAGCCGTGACGTCGCCAGGTCGATGGCGTTGGCCTTCGGCCGGTCCAGTGTCACTTCCAGTATGGCGCCCTCGCGGCGTGTCCTGACGACGTCGTTCATGGCTTCCTCCGGTCACCTGTGGTTGAAATCAAGCTGCATCCATACCTCGTTGACGAGGTCGCCGTTCTCGCGCGTCGTTGTCAGGTAAAGGTCGGCGATGCGCGCGGCGCTGTCCAGCCCGGCCACGCGCCCGGCATAGACCAGCCGATCGCCGGGCCAGTACACTTTGTGGAACCGGACCTTGAAGCTGCGAACCGCCTCGGGCGGCAGCCAGTGGCCGGCATAGGAGGCGAGCATGCTGGCCTGGTGCATGCCGAGCGCGAAGACATCGGGGTAGCCGTTCTGCCTGGCCCAGTCCGCATCATGATGCAGTGCATTGTCCTCGCCGACCACGCCCTGGAAGCGCACGATGTCCTGCAGCATGAGCGGGCCGGCATGGATCGGCCCGGGACCTTCCCCTTCCGCAAGATCGCTGAAGCACGCCCGTTCGACGGCGTCGAAACAACGTCTTCCGTCCAGTTCCCGGTAGTCGGCATGGTACTGCGGCAGGTCGACGTTCCAATCCTGCGATCCGGGCGTCTGCTCGGTCGCCACGCTGGTGGTGCGCTGTTCGGCGCGCAGCACGCCGTCCAGGCCACGATATTGCGTGAGTGTCACGGCGAATGTCAGCTTTCCGCCGCTGGCGCCCCGCTTTTCGCGGATATCCTCGATGATCGACCGCGCGACCAAACGGTCGCCGGCCTTGAGCATCGGGCCGAAAAAGCGGAACTCCTCCTCGCCGTGCAGGGAAACGGCCGGATCGAAACCGATGGTTTCGAACACGGTGCCGCGCGGCCGCTCCAGCGTGTATCCCCACGTATAGGGCGCCGAAACCAGAAATGTAGCCGGAATGACGGGATGGCGGCCTTCGGTGAACTCCGGCAGCGGCGCCGCCATGGCGCGGGCGAATTCGCGGATCTTGCCGCGCTCGATATCGACCTCGTATTCCGGACCGGCAAGGCCGATATGGTCGGCAAGCGCCATGCTCAGCCTCCAAGCACGATCAGCGCATCGGCGGCGATCGCCCCGCCGCTCGCGGTCAGCATCACGGGGTTGACGTCGAGCGTCACCAGCCGGTCGCGGTTGGCTTCGGCATAGGCGGCGACCGCCCTGCATGCCTTGTCGAGCTTCGCGGCCGCCGGATGTTCCGCAACGCCGAGCCTGGCGAACATCGCGCCAAGCGCACCTTCGGCAAGCGGCAGCAGCGTCGTCTCGAACCGCGCCATCTCCTCCGCGCGGCTTCCGCCGCGCCCGACCATCAGCGCCAGTCCCATCGCCGGGTGCCGCTTGACGCCGACGATCATCTCGCCATCGGAGCCGGCGATCATCCGCTCGACCAGCACCTGCTCGACGACGTGCCCGCCGTCTGCCCCCGCAACCCTTTTGGCCATGGCCGCGCAGGCCGTTTGCACATCCGCTGCGTCGTTCAGGTTGAGCGCCACGCCGCCGACCCGTGCCTTGTGCGCGATGGTCGAACTCAGCACCTTCACGGCGACCGGAAATCCGATACGGCCCGCGGCGGCGGCCGCGGCGGCGGGCTCGGCGATCTCGAACGGCGGAACCTCGAGCCCGAATGCGGCAAGCGCCCGCTTGCAAGCCGCCTCGTTGAGCATGGCCGGCGCGGAGGGTTCGTTTCCGCCGCGAAGCAGTGGCTCCGGCGGGGTTGCATCCGCAAGCTGTCGATGCGCCTCGGCAAGCCGGATGCCGACATCCAGCGCTTCCATGGTTTCGGCATAGCCGAGCAGGGCTGCCACGCCGTTGGCGTGCATGTGCCGGCGGAACTCGACCGGCAGTCCTTCCGGCATGATCCCGGCGACGGAGACCGGAACCCCGAGTTTCCGGCGGACGGCGATCAGCGCTTCGAGCGAATCGCACCAGACCCGGTCCAGCCCGTCCGCGCCCGGCCTCGGCACGTCGATGAAGAACACCATCTGGTCGCAGACGTCATCGCCGAACGCGGTCAACGCGTCGGCGACGCCTGCGGTGTTCTTCATGGAGACCGAGCCGTCGCTCGCCGAGAAGGGGATGTTGAGGTCGAGCGGATTGTTGATCGCGACCGTCTCCGGCAACAGGCCGGAAAGGAATTCCGCATTCGCCGCCGTCGGCATCGGCAGGGCTATTCCGGTCTTGTTCGCACGCGTTGCCGCAAGCCCGTTCAGCCCGCCGGAATAGGAGACGATCGAAACGCGGTTGCCTTCGGGTATTCCGCCGATGGTCAGCAGCTTCAACGTCTCCACCAGCGCTTTCGGCGAGCCGACCTCGACGATGCCGAAGCGGGCGCAGAACGCTTCCCAGATATCGCGTTCCACCACCATGGACGCCGTGTGGCTGAGCGAAACCTTCGAGCCCTCCGCCCCGTCGCCGCCCTTGAGCGCGATGACCGGCACACCTTTCGTCAAGGCGCGCCGGCAGGCCTGGCCGAAAGCCTCGCCGTCGTCGACGCCCTCGATGTAGAGCCCGATGGCGCGGATGCGGTCATCCTCCAATACCGCGTCGACGATGTCGGCCATCGTCGTCACCGACTGGTTGCCGAGGCTCACGGCATAGCCGAGCGGAAAGGCCTGTTCGACATTGGTCATGCCGATCAGCAGCGCGCCGCTTTGCGAGATGATCGCCGCGGCCGGCCCGTCCTGCCGCTCGATGTGATTGTCGTCGCCCCAGGCGGCGGCGCCGGAAAATTGGTTGATCATCCCCATGCAGTTCGGCCCGAGCAGCGGCATGGCACCGGCAGCGGCCTTCAGCCGCGCCTGCCGTTCGCGGCCGACATCGGTGCCGAGTTCGGCAAAGCCGGACGACATGACGACCGCGCCGCCGGCGCCGGCGGCCGCCAGCTCGGCCACGGCGGTAATCGCCCGTTCCGGCGACAGGCCGACCACCGCCGCGTCGGGCGGCAAAGGCAGGTCGGCGACCGACTTGAAGCAGCGCACGCCTTCGATCTCGTCCCTGGACGGATTGACGACCCAGATCGCGCCGTCATAGCACGCCCGTTTCGTGGCGCGGATGGGACCGGCGATCTGCGCGCCGCCGATATAGGCCACGGATTTTGGGCGAAGGAAGCGCGAGAGCTCCGTCTTCATGGGTCGTCTTTACGCTCCGAGCGGCCGGAGCAGCGCGCGGCTGATGATGTGGCGCTGGATTTCGCTGGTGCCCTCCCAGATGCGCTCCACCCGCGCGTCGCGCCAGATGCGCTCCAGCGGCAGTTCCTCCATCAGGCCCATGCCGCCATGGATCTGGATCGCCTCGTCGGCGACGAAGGCGAGCATCTCGGTCGCCTTCAGTTTCGCCATCGCCATGTCGCTGTCGGTCACCGTGCCCTGGTCGAATTTCCACGCCGCCTCCAGCGTCAGCAGGTCGGCCGCCTTCAGTTCCAGCGCCATGTCGGCAAGCTTGAACGACACGCCCTGGAACTTGCCGATCTTCTGGCCGAACTGCTGCCGTTCGGCGGCCCATTCGACCGCCAGCGCCAACGCCCGCTCGGCGCGGCCGAGGCAGGTCGCCGCCACCTGCAGCCTGGTCGCGCCCAGCCATTCATTGGCGACGTCGAACCCCTTGTGCACCTCGCCCAGCACGTTTTCGGCCGGCACGCGGCAATCGTCGAACTCCAGCACGGCGTTGGTGTAGCCGCGATGCGATACGTTGCGGTAGCCGTCGCGCACGGCAAAACCCGGCGTGCCCTTGTCGACGAAGAAGGCGGTGATCAGCTTCTTCCTGCCGCGCGGCGTGTCCTCCTCGCCCGTGGCCATGAAGCAGATGGCGAAGTCGGCGATGTCGGCATGGGAAATGAAATGCTTGGTGCCGTTCAGCACCCAGTCGCTGCCATCGCGCTTCGCCGTTGCCTTCATGCCGCGCAGGTCGGAACCGGCGCCGGGCTCGGTCATGGCCAGGCAATCCCACTTCTCGCCGGCGACGCAGGGTTTCAGGTACTTCTCCTGTTGTTCGGCCGTGCCCGCGCACAGGATGTTCGACGGCCGCGCCACGCAGGTCCAGTGCAGCGCATAATTGGCCCTGCCGAGTTCCTTCTCGTAGAGCAGCCAGGTCGGCGTATCGAGCCCGGCGCCACCGAACGCCTCGGGTATGTTGGCGGCGTAGAGCCCCGTCTCGATCGCCTTCTTCTGGATGTCGCGGACGAGGTCCATCTCCAGCCGGCCGCTGCGCTCCACTTCCGCCTCGTGCGGATAGAGTTCGTTTTCAACGAAGGCTCGCGTCGTCTCGACGATCAGCCGCTGTTCTTCGGAAAGGGCGAAGTCCATGCGTCAGCCTTCCTTGTCGCCGAGCCGCGCCCGGTAGTCCTTCAGCACCTCGCCGGCGCCCCAGCCGGCGCCGTCCCGCTGCCTCGACAGTGCGTCCATGATGGCGACGAGATTGTCGTCGCGGGCGCGTTCCAGTTCGCGGATCGACATGTGGCCGGACTGCTCGTCCGACTGGCCGGCAATCAGGTCGACGAGCGCGTCGTCATAGTCCGGCACGTCCATCAGCTTGGTCCACGGCCATTTCAGGCATGGGCCGAACTGGGCGAGGAAGTGGCGCATGCCGGCCTCGCCGCCGGCAACGCGGTAGGTCTCGAACACGCCCATCTGCGCATAGCGCAGGCCGAAGCCGTAGCGCACGATGTCGTCGAGGTCCCTGGTCGTGCAGATGCCGTCCTTGATCAGCCACAGCGATTCGCGCCAGATCGCCTCCAGCAGGCGGTCGGCGACGAAGGCCTCGATCTCCTTCTTCACGTGCACCGGCTTCATGCCGATCGACGCATAGGCGTCGATGGCGCGGGCGACCGTCTCGGCCGACGTCTTCCCGCCGCCGACGATCTCGACCACCGGCAGCAGGTAGACCGGGTTGAACGGGTGGGCGACGAACAGGCGCTCGGGGCGCTGCATCGCCGTCTGCATGTCGGTCGGCTTCAGCCCCGATGTCGAAGAGCCGACGAGTGCCGAGGCATCCGCATGGGCGTCGATCTCGGCGAGCACCTTGTGCTTGACGTCGAGCCGCTCCGGCACGCTTTCCTGGATCAGGTCCGCGCCCGCCACCGCCTCGGCAACGGTCGCGGCAAAGGTCACGCGGCCTTCCGCCGGCAGGCCGTCCGGCACCATTTTCCCGTAGGCGTGGCGGGCGTTCGCCAGCACTTCCGCCACCTTGCGCCCGGCCTCCGGATCGGGGTCGAAGATCGAGACGTCGATGCCGTTCAGCAGCAGGCGCGCCGCCCAACCGGCGCCGATGACCCCGCCGCCAACGACGGCCGCGCTGGAGATTGCTCTCATTGTCCTGCCCTTTCCGCGGCAAAGCCGGCATCGGCCAGCGGCACGCGCTCGCCGGTCCGGGTGACGGCCGGATCGTAGGCCTTGCGCGCAAAGACCCGTTCGACCATGGGGCGGAAGAACTCCAGGTCGAGATTGCCGTAGCCGGGATCGAAGCTCGCCTGGTCCCAGCGCTCGCAGAATTCCGCGCAATCGTCGAAATAGGGGTCGTCGCGATATTTCTCGCGCGCATCGCGGTCACCGCCCAGGTGGTGGGCGTAATAGAGGCGCTGGAAATCGCCGTGTTTCTCCACCGTCCAGGCGCATTGCTCGCGCACGAAAGGGCGCAGGATCGCGGCGGCGTATTCGTCGTGATTGTAGGGCGCGTAGATGTCGCCGATGTCGTGCAGCAGCGCCGAGACCACCCAGTCCTCGTCGGCACCATCGCGCCAGGCGCGGGTAGCCGATTGCAGCGAATGGCCGAGGCGCGTCACCTTGTAGCCCGACAGGCTTTCGTCGAGATCGCGCATGGCCGAAAGCAGGCGCTCGGCGGTCTTTGCCGCGTAGTCGATCTCGTGGGCGGTCAGGAACTCGTAATCTTCCCGGTCGCCGTCCTTCATGGCGGTGAACTTGACCGTCTTCATGGCTTCCTCCCGGCGCGTCCCGTCAGGCCGCCTTCGGCGGGCGCTTGGTCAGCCCGAGCTTCTTGCGCACCTCTTCCGGCCCGATCACGCGTGCACCCATGTTCTCGACGATCGTGACCGCGCGCTCGACAAGCTGCGCGTTGGTCGCCAGCACGCCCTTGTCGAGCCAAAGATTGTCCTCCAGCCCGACGCGGACATTGCCGCCGGCAAGCACCGCAGCAGCGACGTAGGCCATCTGGCTGCGTCCGAGCGAGAAGGCGGAGAACGTCCATTCCGGCGGCACGTTGCTGACCATGGCCATGAACGTGCTGAGGTCGTCGGGCGCGCCCCACGGCACGCCCATGCAGAGCTGCACCAGCGCGTCGGCCTCCAGCACGCCTTCCTTCACCAGTTCCTTGGCGAACCACAGATGGCCGGTGTCGAAGGCCTCGATCTCCGGCTTGACGCCGAGCCCGGTCATCATCGAACCCATGGCGCGCAGCATGCCCGGCGTGTTGGTCATCACGTAGTCGGCCTCGGCGAAGTTCATCGTGCCGCAGTCGAGCGTGCAAATTTCCGGCAGGCACTGGGCGACATGCTCGACGCGCTCGGCCGCGCCCGCCATGTCGGTGCCGTCCTCTTTCAGCGGCAGCGGTCGCTCGGTCGAGCCGAACACCATGTCGCCGCCCATGCCGGCTGTCAGGTTCAGCACCACGTCGACCTCGGCCTCGCGGATGCGCTCGGTCACCTCGCGATAGTAGTCGAGCCGGCGGCTGGGCTTGCCGGTTTCCGGATCGCGCACATGGCAGTGCACGACCGCGGCGCCGGCGCGGGCCGCGTCGATGGCGCTGTCGGCGATCTCTTTCGGCGAGCGCGGCACGTGTGGGCTGCGGTCCTGCGTTCCGCCCGATCCTGTCACGGCGCAGGTGATGAAGACCTCGCGGTTCATGGCAAGCGGCATCGGCGATCCTCCCGGTTTTGCTCATCCTATCATGGCGCGCTTGCGCTCAAATGCTTGTCAGTTTACGAACCGAATATGACAAATAGCGAAAGAGGCTCTATTTTCCGCCGCGAGGACGGCACATTGCACGTGACCTTCCTGGTGCTCACCGGCCTGTCGGTCATGTGCACCGCGTCGGCCGTCGATCCGCTGCGCGCCGCCAACCGCGTCACCGGCGCCAGGCCCTTTTCCTGGCGTTTCGTGTCGCCTGACGGAAGGCCGGCAACCACCACCTGCGGCCTGCCGGTGGCCGTCGACGCGCCGTTCGACGCCGATGCATGCGGCGACCTGCTGATGATCGTCGCCGGTTTCGATATCGCCGCCCACGCCACGCCGGCGCTGCTGGCCAAGGTCAGGCGCGCGGCGCGCAGGGTGCGCGCCATCGGCGGTGTCGAGGCCGGTCCGTGGCTGCTCGCCCGCGCCGGCCTGCTTGCCGGTCGCGCCGCCACCACCCATTGGGAGGATCTGGAGGATTTCGCGGCCGCCTTTCCCGGTGTCGACGTGCGACCCGACCGCTACGTCATCGACGGACCGGTGGCGACCACCGGCGGCGCGTCGCCGACCTTCGACCTGATGTTGCATCTGGTGCGCCGGCGCCTCGGCATGGCCGTCGCACTCGATGTGGCCAGCGTCTTCATCTACGACGAGGCCCATGGCGCCGGCGACGCCCAGCCGCTGGTTTCGCTCGGCCGGCTCGACGATGCCGATCCGCGCGTCGCCGAGGCGATCCGGCTGATGGAGGGCCGTATCGACAGTCCGCTGACCGTGGCAGCGATCGCCCGGCGTCTGCACCTGTCGGCGCGCGCGCTGGAAAAACTGTTCGGCGCCACGGTGGGCGAGACGCCCGGCGCCTACTATCTGCGCCTGAGGCTCAATGTCGCCCGCCGGCTGGTGACCGACACGCGCGCGCCGATGGCCGACATCGCCGCGCGTACCGGCTTTTCTTCGGCAAGCGCCTTTTCACGGGCGTTTGCCCGTGCCCACGGCACGCCGCCGGTCGCCATGCGGCGGTCTCAGACCCGCTCGAGCGCCACGGCGATGCCCTGACCGACGCCGATGCACATCGTCGCAAGCGCCAGCCTGCCGCCGCGCTCGCCAAGCTCCAGCGCCGCCGTGCCGGCGATGCGCGCGCCCGACATGCCGAGCGGATGGCCAAGCGCGATCGCGCCGCCATTCGGGTTCACGTGGTCGGCGTCGTCGGCGATGCCGAGGTCGCGCAGCGTGGCGAGCCCCTGTGAGGCGAAAGCCTCGTTGAGCTCGATGACGTCGAAATCGGACGGCGTCAGGCCGAGCCGGGCGCAGAGCTTCCTGGTCGCCGGCGCCGGGCCGAAGCCCATGATGCGCGGCGCAAGCCCGGTCGCCGCGCCGCCGAGCACGCGGGCGATCGGCGTCAGGCCATGTTTCGCCGCCGCTGCCTCCGAGGCGATAATGATTGCGGCGGCGCCGTCGTTGACGCCCGACGCGTTGCCGGCGGTCACCGAGCCGCCTTCCTTCCTGAACGGCGTCGGCAGCTTGGCCAGTTTCTCCGCCGTCGTTCCGGCGCGCGGATGCTCGTCCTTCGCCACCACCACCGGATCGCCCTTGCGCTGCGGGATCGTCACCGGCGTGATCTCCTTCGCCAGCCGGCCGTTCTCCTGCGCCCTGGTTGCCTTGTCCTGGCTGCGCGCGGCAAAGGCGTCCTGATCGGCGCGGCTGATCTGGAAGTCCTCGGCGACGTTCTCCGCCGTCTCCGGCATGGAATCGATGCCGTACTGCTTCTTCATCACCGGGTTGACGAAGCGCCAGCCGATCGTCGTGTCGTAGATCTCGGCATTGCGCGAAAACGCCGTACTCGCCTTGGGCATGACGAAGGGCGCGCGGCTCATCGATTCCACCCCGCCGGCGATCATCAGTTCCGCCTCGCCGCATTTGATGGCGCGTGCCGCATCGATCAGCGCGTTCATGCCCGAGCCGCACAGCCTGTTGACGGTGGCGCCCGGTACCGTCTCCGGCAGGCCGGCGAGCAGCAGGCTCATGCGCGCGACGTTACGATTGTCCTCGCCGGCCTGGTTGGCGCAGCCATAGATGACGTCGTCCACCGCCTCCCAGTCGACCTTGCCGTTGCGCGCCATCAGCGCCTTGAGCGGCACGGCGCCGAGATCGTCGGCGCGCACCGACGACAGGGCGCCGCCGAAACGGCCGATGGGTGTGCGGATGTAGTCGCAGATGAAGGCGTCGCGCATGGTGCTTGGTTCCCGGCTCGAAGATCGTGTCGGCCAGCTTGTGCACGAGATCGCCCGACCATTTCAATCCACAAAATGGCCGAGGGCGGTTGCGAGACGATTGGACGCCGCGCGGTCGAACGCCGATAATGAACCGTCGTCAGCCTAGGGAGTTGCACATGTTTTCTTTTCTGGTTCCGGCCTATCGCGTGATCCACGGATTCTGGGCGTCCTGGGACAACCGGGCATTCCGCTACACCACCGGCGCGATCCTGCTGCTGCTGGCGTCGGGAACCTGGTTCTACACCCAGGTGGAGGGCTGGCGCGCGATCGATGCGCTCTATTTCAGCTTCGTCACGCTGACGACGATCGGTTATGGCGACCTGGCGCCGAAATCCGACGCGGCCAAGATCTTCACAATGTTCTACGCCGCCGCCGGCATCGGTCTGTTCCTGAAGATCATCCAGACGATCGCCCAGCCGACCGTCACCGGCGGCACCGAGGAAAGGAAGGAATAGCGTCGCGGTATCTTACCGCACCAGCCGCAACTGCTTGATGCTGGTGGCGATGTCGGAATAGACCTTCTTCAGTTCGTTGCCGCCGCTCGCCTCGTGGAAATACGTCATGTCCTGTGTGTCGGGCGAGGCGCAGTCCTTCATCAGTTGCCGCGCGTTGCGTTCGCTGAGCGCGAAGCCGATCGTGAAGATCTTGATGCCCTTCTTCTTCATGTTGGTGCACAGCTTGCGCGCCTTGGCCATCGATTTCTTCGCCTGATTGTACTGCGAATCGTTCTTCGGCACGCCCTCGTAGGCGACGTTGAACTCGCCGTCGGTCATGATGATCGCGAATTTGCGCACATCCGCCCCGTAAGCGGCCGGAGCCGATCCGGCCGGCATGTAGTCGGCCCATTTCGGCGAGATCAGATACCAGGCCCACTGGATGCCGATATGACCGCCGGTGCCGCCGCCTTCGGTCATATTGCCGACGGCGGTCTTCAGCGCCTCCTTGTCGGTCGTCAGCGGCATGAGCGGCGCGGCCGGGCACGCGGCCAGCCGGAAATCGCGGTTGACCTTACCGACGCGCGGGCTGTCGTCGGTAAACTGCCCCGACCCCTTGCGCTCGGTCGAGCAATTGTCGGCGGCGGCGCTGGCGGCGATCGGATCGGTGTCCTTCGGCGGCGGGCCGCTGCTATCCTTGGTCTCGACGAAAACGGTTTCGTAAAGCGGACCGGTATTGACGCCTTCCGCGTAGGGAACGATGCCGATGCGCAGCTTGCCGCTGTTTTCGGCGGCCCCGCTCAACAGTTCGTCGATGCCGCTGGCGGCCGCGCGCCTGAGATCGGCGATCTTCGATCCCTTCATCGAGCCGGTGACGTCGAAGGTCATGACCACTTCCGTTTCGTCGACGCCATAGACCGCAGTCGAGCCCGATGTGATCGTCTTGGATCGCAGGCCGGCAAGCGTCATGAAGGTCAGCGGCATGTCGCTTTTCAGGTCGGCGGAGATTTTCTCGGCTACCGGATCGATGGAGAAGTTGACGATCTGGTATTCCCTACCCGGACCGACCTCGTCGTCGAGCGTGCCTTCCAGGTAGGTTTTCAGGAAATCGTAGGCCTGGTCGGCGGTGATGTTGCCCAGCGACAGCTGCCTGGCTGTCGCCAGGATCGCCGCGTCCATCGCGTTGCGGGCGGTGGATTGGTTCGACACGGCGCGGCTGAAGTCGACGGCAACGCCGGCGGCAAGCAGCAGCGCCACCGTCGCGCCCGCGAACATCAGCGAGAAATTGCCGCGGCGATCGTCGAGATACCGGCGAACATAAGTGGTGGGAAGCTGGTTCATGTCGTTTTGCCTGTGCCACTGGGGCCGCCGAAACCGGCCGGCCCGCGTCAACCTGATGATCTAGTCTCGGACGTTTTGACGCCGTCGCGTTTCGATTGGCTTGTGCGCGCCCCTCAAATCTGCCTCAAATTGTAGAGAAACCGGCGCCCGAGCTGCCCACAGGCGGGCATGGCATGGGAAAATCCCCGGAAATCCGGGGGATTCCGTGTCTTCCGGCAAGCAGCGCCAGGGTTTGGCCGTAGAGGAACGGTTAAGCAAACGACGATTTTTCCGGCCGTGGCCGCGAAATCGTCACCGAACCGAAATGCGGCCGTGCGAACCTTGCCGTCGATCGCGGCCCTGCGCCGCCATTTGGTGATTGAACGAGAATGTTGCGACGAAACGCAGTGACGACACGCGAAGAGACCGCCGGCCGCGCGCATCCGGAACGGATGCCGGCGCGAAGCGAGTTGATCGCCGACGGTGTCGTGCACGCGATCGGCATCGCCGCCGCGCTTGCCGCCGGCGCGACGCTGCTGGCGATGGCCGCCTTCGAGATCAGCGCGGCCGAATATGCCGCGCTCGCCTTCTACATCGGATCGCTCGTCGCCGCCTTCGGCGTTTCCTGCGCCTACAATCTGTGGCCGCAATCGCCGCTGAAGCTCGTTCTGCGCCGGGCCGACCACTCGACCATCTACCTGCTGATCGCCGGCACCTACACGCCGTTCCTGACGCAGCTGCCCAATTCGGGCATCGCCATGGCGCTGGTCGCCTTCATCTGGATCGCCACCATCGTCGGCGTGGCGTTGAAACTGCTGCTTCCCGGCCGCTTCGACCGGCTGGCCGTCGCCTTCTACCTGTTGATCGGCTGGAGCGGCATTGTCGTCATCGAGCCGCTGGCCGCCTCCATCCCGCCGACGGCGGTCACGCTCATGCTCGCCGGCGGCGTGGTCTACTCGGCCGGCGTGATCTTCTTCGCCTGGCGCAGCCTCAAGTTCCAGACCGCGGTGTGGCACGGTTTCGTCGTCGCCGGCGCGGCGCTGCATTTCGCCGCCATCGCCGACACGATGGTTCTGGGCAGGCTGGTCTGACCGCGCCTACGTCACCGCCGCGCGCTGCCTGAACTCGTCCCTGTCCCAGGCGCGCGTTTCCAAAATGTCCGACAGGATCCGCGCCGCCGCCACGACGTCGGCAAAGCGCGTATAGAGCGGCGTGAAACCGAAGCGGACGATGTCGGGTGCGCGGAAATCGCCGATGACGCCGCGCGCGATCAGCGTCTGCATCACCTCGTAGCCATGCCCGTCCAGGTAAAACGACACCTGGCTGCCGCGCAACGCTTCCTCGCGCGGCGAGGCGAGCGTCAGCCCGTGGCCGGCGCACAGCGTCTCGACCGCCTCGACGAACAGGCCGGTGAGCGCCAGCGACTTGGCGCGCACATCGGCCATCGACACGCCGTCCCAGGCGTCGAGCGCGCGGTCGAGCGCCGTCAGCGACAGCACCGGCGGCGTGCCGGTCATGAAGCGCGCGATCCCGCCGGCGGGCTCGTAGCCCGGCTTAAACGCGAAGGGCGCGGCATGCGAGAACCAGCCGGTGAGCGGCTGGAAGGCCGCGCCGTGATGCCTGCGCGCGACATGCAGGAAGGCCGGCGCGCCAGGGCCGCCATTGAGATATTTGTAGCCGCAGCCGACGGCGAAATCCGCGCCCGCGCCGTCGAGATCGACCTCCACCGCGCCGGCCGAATGGGCCAGATCCCAGATCGCCGGCGCACCGGCCTCGTGCGCTTTCTTCGTCAGGCCGGCCATGTCGAACATGTGGCCGGTGCGGTAGTTGACATGGGTCAGCATCAGCACCGCCGTGCGGTCGTCGAGCGCCGGGGCCACATCGTCCGGCCGGTCGACCAGCACCAGTTCGTGATCCTTGCCGATCAGCCGCGACAGACCGTCGGCCATGTAGAGGTCGGTCGGGAAATTGTCGCGTTCGGTGACGATCCGCGTCCGTCCGGGATTGAGCGCCAGTGCGGCGGCGAGCACCTTGAACAGGTTGATCGAGGTGGAATCGGTCACCGCGACGCAATCGGCTTCCGTCCCGATCAGCGGCGCGATCTTGGCGGCGATCCGGCGCGGCAGGCCGATCCAGTCGGCCTTGTTCCAGCTGGTGATCAGGTCCTGCGCCCATTCGGTTTCGGCGGCTTCCGCCAGCCGTTCGGCGACGCCCTTCGGCATCGGGCCGAGCGAATTGCCGTCAAGGTATATGATCCCCTCCGGCAGCACGAAACGGTCGCGCAGCGGCGCCAGCGCATCGGCGGCGTCGAGCGCCCGCGCCCGTTGTTCAAATTTGTCGGCCAACTGCACCTCCGTTCGCCAAAGCCCTATCCCCGAGGCGGCGTTTGTTCAATCGACAAAGACGCCGACGCTCGCCGCCCGGCCTTCCGCGTCGATCACGGTCAGGGTGGAAAAGCCCGGTCCGTCCGGCAGCCAGGCGCCGGTGCGCCGCCTCGTGCGCCCGTCGAGCGGCCGGCCGTTGGCAAGCCAGGTAAACGGCGCCCTGCCGCCCTGCAGTTTCACCACCAGCGGCGCGGCGCCGCCTCCGCCGCCCGCGCCGAGGTCGATGCGTGCGCCGTCCGGCGGATAGACGATTTCCGGCGGACTGTCGAAGCGGTCGACCGGCACCAGGCCGGAGCGCGCCGAGGCGAACCGCCTCAGGCCGGCCGGCAGTTCGTGCGCCGCCAGCCTCAGCGCGCCTGCCGGCGCGGTCGGCAGCGGCACCGGTGCCAGGCCGGAGCGCTCGAACGCCTCGAACAGGATCGGTGCGGCGGCGGTAATGCCGGTCAGGCCGGCGACCGAGCGATTGTCGGCCGATCCGGCCCACACGCCGACCACGTAGCGCCCGTCGAAGCCGATCGACCAGGCGTCGCGATAGCCGTAGCTCGTGCCGGTCTTGTAGGCGATGCGCCGCGGCGGCGAGGCGGCCGGCCGGGCGACGCCCGACAGGATGTCGCTCACATGCCAGGCGGCGGCCGCATCGAGCACGCGCGGTCCAGGCCGCATCGCCGGCTTGCCATCGATGCCGTTTGCCAGTTCGGCCGTAAGACCACGATTGGGAAAGGCGGTGTAGAGCTGGACCAGATCCTTCAGCGTCACGCCGGCGCCGCCGAGGCCGATGGCGAGGCCGGGCGCTTCGCCGCGCGGCAGTTGCGGCGTCACGCCGGCGCGCGAAAACAGGCTGGCGAGCCGCGCCGGACCGACCGCGTCGAGCAGTCTCAACGCCGGTACGTTCAGCGACATCTGCAGCGCCGCGCGCACGGTGACGTCGCCCTGATAGGTCAGGTCGAAATTGCGCGGCCGGTAGCCGCCGAAATTCGCCGGCCTGTCCGAGATCAGCGTTTCCGGCGCCGCCAACCCCTCCTGCAGGGCAAGCGCGTAGATGAACGGTTTCAGCGCCGAGCCCGGCGAGCGCACCGCCCGGCTCATGCCGACCCAGCCGAAGCGCTTGTCGTCGAAATAATCGGCCGAGCCGACCTCGGCCAGGATTTCCCCGGTTGTCGCATCGGCAAGGATGATCGCCGTCGACACCGTCGGTCCGAGCCTTCGGGCCGCCGCGCGCGCCACCGCCTCGAGACCGGCCTGGATGCGCCGGTCGATCGTCGTTTCGTGCGTCCGCGCGTCCGGCGCTTTGGCCCGCGCCAGATCGGCCAGATGCGGCGCGAAGGCCGGTAGCGCCCGACGGATGCGCGGCACCGGCTGGCGCGCCGCTCTCGCGATTTCGCTTGCGGCGATGATCCGGGCGTCGGCCATGCGGTTCAACACCCGGTCTCGCGCCGCCTTCGCCGCCGCGCCGTGGCGGTCGGGCCGGCGCTGTTCGGGCAGTTGCGGCAGCGCCACCAGCAGTGCCGCCTCCGACAGAAGCAGCTTCTTCGGCTCCTTGCCGAACCAGGCGAGCGAGGCGGCGCGCACGCCTTCCAGATTGCCGCCATAGGGCGCCAGCGTCAGATAGGCTTCGAGGATCTCGTCCTTGCCGAGGCGCCGCTCGATCTGCACGGCGCGCGCCATCTGGCGCAGTTTCGCGACAAGGGAGCGACCTTCGCGCGGCTCGATCAACCGGGCAAGCTGCATCGACAGGGTCGACCCGCCCGAGACGATCCGCCCGCTGGTCGCCATCTGCCAGGCGGCGCGCGCGGTCGCCAGCGGGTCGATGCCGTGATGCTTGCGGAAGCGCCGGTCCTCATAGGCGATCAGCATGTCGATGAAGGCCGGATCGATATCGTCGAGGTCGACGCGCATGCGCCAGCGCCCTTCCGGCGTCGCATAGGCGCGCAGCAACCGGCCGTCGCGGTCGAGCACTTCGGCCGACAGCTCCGCCAGCCCGCCGAGCGGCGGCGGATAGCGCCGGTCGAGATCGTCGGATACGGCGATGGCGGTGACGATCACCACCATCGAGGCCGCCAGCGCGAAGGCGGTGTTCCACCAAAGGCGGAAGCGCCGGCTCACCTCAGCGCGCCTCCACCGCCATCACGCCTGTCGCCGTGCGCGCCGAATATTCCGGCCGGTACATGTCTTCGACGCTTGCCGCCGGATGGGCGAACACCCCCGGCGTCACCGCACGCACCACATAGGCGAAGGTGAACTCGCGCTCGCTGTTGCCGTGGCGGTCGAAAGCCGCGACGAACCGGTCGTCGCGGAACTCGACATGCGCTGCGGACGTCTGCGGCAGCCAGGCGAACTCCGACAGGTCGGCGCTGCTGATCAGCCGCGGATTGTCGATCTCGAAGCCGGCCGGCAGCAAGTCGGTCACCAGCACCCGCGACGGCCATGCATTGTGCTCGGCGACCTTCAGCACCACGACGAAGCGCTCGTTCTGCCGCGCCTCCGACACGTTGGCCGCCGTGCCGTCCATGCGGTAATAGGTGCGCTCGATCGCGAACCCGTCGCCACCGGCCGGCAGCGGCTGCGCGGGTGCTGCGATCGCGGTCACCGCCACCGAGATGTCGGTGTCGCCGCGGTTCTCGATCACCAGCGGACTGGCCGCCAGGTCCTCGCCGCTCATGCGGCGGGCGAAATTGCCCGAATGGCGCGCGCCGTCGATGGTGATGTCGATCGGCGTGCCCGCCTCGATGGCGCGGGCGGCGAGCAGCAGCCAGGCCTGTTCCTGCGTGCTGGTGTAGCGCCTGGCGCTGCGCCCGGCGGTTACCAGTTCCATCATCTCGGGCACCGACGCCGGTACCGGCCTGGTCTCGGCGGCAAGCGCCAGCATGGCGGCGTTGTCGCGCAGCGACGAGCCATAGTCGCCGCGGTTGCGGTCCTCGGCGATCCGCGCCGAGGCCAGCCGCATCGCCGAGGCGAAGGCGCGGCTCGAGCGCTCGTTGTCGCCGTAGAGCGCCAGGCTGGCGGCCAGATGCGCCCGCGCCATGGTCGAGCGGAACGCGTCCATCTGCGTGTCGGCATAATAGCGCAGGTCGCCGGCCGAGGCGCGGCGGTTGCGCGCCAACACGTAGAGCGAATAGGCGATCGCCGTGCCGTTGGCCCTGATGTCGTTGTTGTAGGCGAGCGTGTTCTGCAAATTGTCGAGCGCCTGCCGCATCGCCGCCTCGGGCACGTCGAACTTCTGCTCGCGTGCCCGGGTCAGGAAGTCGGTGACATAGGCGTCGAGCCAAAGATCGCCGCTTGTCGGTCCCCACAGGCCGAAGCCGCCCGACGACGCCTGATAGGCCAGCACGCGGTCGATCGCACCCTGCACGCGGCCGGCGATCTCAGGGTCCTGTTCGAGGCCGGCGGCTTGCGACAGTTCCGACACATAGAGCAGCGGCAGCGCCCGGCTCGTGGTCTGCTCGGCGCAGCCATAGGGGTAGCGGTCGAGCGACATCAGCAGCGCCGGAATGTCGAGCGCGCTGTTGCCGGACACGTTGATCGCGACGCTGGCGCCGCCCGGCAACGATCCGTCGAGCAGGCCGGAATCGAGCCGCAACTGTCCGCCATTGGCAGCAAGCGGAATGTCGAAGCGCTGCGCCACCGGCAGTACCGCCGGGCGCACCGGCAGGTCGAGCGCCTGTTCCAGCCGCAGCCCGTCGGCGCCTTCGAGCGCCACCAATACGCGGCCGTCGCCCGGCTCCACGGCGCGCACATCGATCGTCAGCGCCTCGCGATTGCCCACCGCAAGGTCGATCGTGCGCAGCCCTTCGTCGACCGATAGCGGGCCTTGCGTCGCCACGCTCAGCGTGTAGCTGCCCGCCGGCCCGTCGGTATTGGCAAGTTCCAGCCGCAGCTCGGCTGCATCGCCCGGCGCCAGGAATTTCGGCAGGCTCGCCGTCACCACCACCGGGTCGCGCACCACCACGTTCCGCTCGGCATGGCCGACGCCGGAACGCGTCCACGCGACTGCCATCAGCCGCACGGTGCCGTTGAACTGCGGCATGTCGAAACGCACCGTCGCGCGGCCGTTCTCGTCCAGTTCGACGATGCCGGAATGGAACGCCACCAGCTTCTCGGTCGGCGGACTGCCTTCCGACCCCATGCCGGGCCCATCGCCACCGGAGCGGATGCGGCCAAGCACGCCGGCCGAACCGTCGATCAGCCGGCCGTAGATGTCGCGGATCTCCAGGCCGAGGCGGCGCTGGCCGAAATACCAGCCGTCCGGATCGGGCGTCTGGTAGCGCGTCAGGTTCAAGATGCCGACGTCGACGGCGGCGACCGTGACGAACGCCTTCTCACCCGCCCCGGCGCCCTTGACCTCCACCGGTATCTCGAAGGCCTGGCGCGGCGCGGTGCGTTCCGGCACTTTGAGCGCCACGTCGAGCTTGCGCCCGGCGGGATCGACGGCAAGCCACTTCACGCCGATGGCACGCATCGGCAGGCGCGTTTCCTGCGCGTCGCCCGGCCGGTAGAGCATGGCGGTCACATAGGCGCCCGCGCCCCAGTCGGCGCTGACCGGAATTTCGATCTCCGCGCCCTCCTCCGGCACCGTCGCCGTCTGGCTCGCAAGGATCGTCTCGGCGCCGACCGTCACCTGCAATTGTCCGGCGAAACGCGGCGACACCTTCAGCCGCGCCACGTCGCCGGCCGCATAGCTTTCGCGGTCGAGCGCGATTTCCAGCCCGTCCGGCGTGTTGGTCGAGCCGGCCTCGACGAACCAGCCGGCATTGAAGCCGATGCTGCTCGCCGGGCCGCCGGCGTCGACCGTCTCCACCTCGAAGCGATAGCGGCCCCAGCCCACCTGCGCGGCGACGGTCTCAGGCGCATCGGCGCCGATGGCGATCGTGCCGTCGGCGACCTGAGTCGTGTAGTCGACCGGCTCGTATTTCCACTGGTTGCCCTCGCGGTACCACTGATAGTTCCGCTCCACCTTGACCAGCGACCAGCGCACGTCGTCGAGCGCCTGCCGCGTGCCGTCCGGCGCCACCGCGATCACCCTGAACGAAGCCGTCGAATTCTCGGCCACCGCTCCGCCGGTAAATTCCGGCGCGATGCCGATCATCGGCCCCTGAGGCAACACCGCGATCGACAGGTCGCGCTCCACGGCGCGGCCGCCGCCCTCGCGCATGCGCACGGTCACGTCGGCCTCCAGCAGCCCGCTGGTCGACGGCACCGTGTCGAGGCGCACGTCGAACGCCGCCTTGCCGCCGACATCGAGCACCGGCAGGTTGTCGAGCGTGATGCGCGTGTCCTCGCCGTCGTCCTCGTCGGCGAGGCCGAAGCGGTAGCCTTCATGCAGCGCCCATTCATCGGTGGCGCGCACCTTCACGTCGCCCTCCAGTGCCAGCCCGGCGGCCGGCGCGCCATAGAGGAACCGGCCGTCGACAGTGACCACCGCCGTCTCGCCGACGGCGATCGCCTGCTTGTCGCTGGCGAGATCGAACTCGATCCTGTCGGGCACGAAATCCTCGACCAGGAAGGTCTTCTCGGCCAGCGCCGGCCGCTTCGGATCGGTATGGACGCGCAGCGTCCAGGCGCCGCGCATGGCGTTGTCCTGCAAAGCGTAGTCGATGCCGTAGCCGCCGAGCGACGGATCGCTCACCACCATGCGCCGGTCTTCCACGCCATCGGGCCTGAAAAAGACGAAGGTCAGCGGCAGGCTGTCGACCGTTTCGGCCGAGCCGTCGCGCAGAAGCGCGTTGACGTGCACGGTCTCGCCGGCGCGGTAGATGCCGCGCTCCGTCCAGGCAAACAGGTCGAGCGCGCCCGGCGCCGGCCGGCCGTCGACGCCGCGATCCGACAGGTCGAAACCGGCGCGTCCCATGTCGAGGAACACGAAATCGCCTTCCCCGGCGCTGGCCGTCACCACCTGCGGCGCCAGGCCGCCGG
The DNA here is from genome assembly GCA_041397625.1 of Rhizobiaceae bacterium. Classification (GTDB taxonomy): domain Bacteria; phylum Pseudomonadota; class Alphaproteobacteria; order Rhizobiales; family Rhizobiaceae; genus JAWKWH01. The sequence goes on along the minus strand of JAWKWH010000001.1, from coordinate 182,127 downwards.
CGCCACGCGCCAGCCCGGCGGCAAAGCTCGCCCGGCCATCGGCGTCGGTCACCGCGCTTGCCAGCAGCTCGTTGTTGCGCGCGATCAGCTTCAGCTCCACGCCGGCCAGCGGATCGGCGCTCGCCAGCGAACGCGCGAACACGTTGATGCCGTCCTCGCCCGACACCGCAGAAAGGCCGATGTCGGAGATGACGAACCACTGCGTCGCCACCGCGTCCCAATTGTCGCGCCGGTCGCCCTCCGGCTTGGCGGTCAGCACGTAGATGCCGGGCGTGCGCTCGGGCAGCGCCTCGTCGACCGGAAAGCTGGTCACCACTTCGCGGTTCTGCTCGACCGCCACGTCGAGCCTGCCCGACCACACGCGCGTGCCGGTGCTGTTGGCGATGCGCTCGGCATCGTAGCCGTCGAGCTGGCGCAGAAAGCGCGACTCGGCGAGCACGCCGGAAAGCGCCCGCTCGCCGATGCGGAACAGATCCAGTTCGACCGTCGCGCTGTTGACGGTGACCACAGGAATACCGTGCCGGCCGGCGCCGGGCAGCACGAAATTGTCGCCGGTAAAGCGTGCCAGCGGCTGCCGGTCGCGCACATAGATGTCGAGGGTTACCTGGTTCTCGATCGCTTCGCCGATTGCCGCCGGCAGGCCGGCGCGCACATCGATGCGATAGCGGTGGCCGTGCTCGAGGCCGTTGATGCAGATCTCGCGTTCGCGCGCGTCGATCGCCTCGGCGGCACGCCCGTCGACGGAGACGAAGCTCGAATAGTCGACGCCCGACTTCACCAGGTTTTCGGAGAACTGGATGCAGATGCGCGGCGAGCGGCTGTCGGAATCGACCGTGTTGTTGACGACGCGGAATCCCTTGCGCGCCTTCAGGTCGTCATGCAGCGCCCGGATGTTGACGTCGTCGACCAGCTTGAGGCTTTCGGCATAGGCGGTGATCGCCGGGCGCCATATCTCGCGCCGCTCCAGCGCCTGGCCCAGAACGCCGAGTGCCTCGCCACGGCTGGTCGTGTGGCGCGACAGGTCGTAGGCGCCGATCGCCGCCGCGCTTGCCGCCTGTTTCAAGCGCCAGGAATTGGGGCGGTCCTGCGTCTCGGCCACCAGCGCCGCGCGCGCCAGCCGTGCCCAGAGCCCGCCATTGTCGGGATCGACGGCAAGCGCGCGACGATAATAGTCGACCGCCGCCGTGCCGTTGTTGGCGGAAAGCGCATTGTCGCCGGACGACGACAGCCAGATCAGCCCGTCGGCGGCGACCCTGGCCGTCCCGTTCAGCAACTGGGTGCGGTACTGTCGCGCCTCGTCGCGCATATAGGCGGGCAGGAAGCCGAGCGCCGGCGGCGCGCCGATGTCCGGTGCGCCGGAACGCTGCACCACCTTGCCGGCCACCGCGCCGGCAAACGGGTTGAGAACGCTGAAATCGGATTTCAGGAAACACCATTGCGCGCTGGTATTGTAGGTGAACGCCCGGCATGACGGGTCTGCCAGGCACTGGGCCTTGCACTGGTTGAGCGAAACGTCCTTCTCGGTCCTGAGATCGAAGCCGAAATAGTCGCTGTCCGGGATGGTCACGATCTCGCGCGCGCCGTTCTGCGCGTGGGCCAGGACGGTGAAGATGAGCATCGCGAAAATGGCTGCGACAACGTTCGTCGTGCGGCGAAACGGCATGGAGACCTCCCGGAAGACGCGCCTGGCTGACAGGCAACCATCATCGGCTGCAATTGTGGCTTGTCAACCGGATCGCCGTGGCCGGCACATGCCGGCGCCGATCCTTGTTTTTTGCGCGGCGGCATGTTGAAAGGTGGTTGCGGGCCGATGCGTCGCCTGCCTCATTTTCCGGGCAAGAAGGCAGATCCAGCCATGTTCGAACAGCTTCCCGCCTCCAAGGGCGATCCCATCCTCGCGCTGATGGCCGAATTCCGTGCCGACGAACGGCCTGACAAGATCGATCTCGGCGTCGGCGTCTATAAGGATGCGGCGGGCCGCACGCCGATCATGCGCGCGGTCAAGGCCGCCGAGACGCGGCTGCTCGGCGACCAGGCGACCAAGGCCTATGTCGGCCTTGCCGGCGACACCGGCTTCAACGACGCCATGGGCCGGATGATCCTCGGCGGCAGCCTCGACGAGGCCCGCTTCAGCGCCGTGCAGACGCCCGGCGGCGGCGGCGCGCTGCGCGAACTGTTCGAGCTCGTCAAATGGTCGCGGCCGGAGGCGACGATCTGGCTGTCCGACCCGACCTGGGCCAACCATCGCGCCATCATCGACAAGGTCGGCCTTGCCCGCGATGTCTATGCCTATTTCGATGCCGAGACCCGCGCCGTCGATTTCGACGCCATGGTCTTAAGCCTCGCGGCGGCCAGGGCCGGCGACTGCATCCTGCTGCATGGCTGCTGCCACAATCCAACCGGCGCCAACCTGACGCTCGACCAGTGGCAGACGCTTGCCGGTCTCTTTGCCGATCGCGGTCTCGTACCGTTCATCGATCTTGCCTATCAGGGCTTCGGCGACGGCCTCGACGAGGATGTCGCCGGCGTCAGGCTGATGGCCGAAGCGGTACCCGAAACAATGATCGCCGCCTCGTGCTCGAAGAATTTCGGGCTTTACCGCGACCGCGTCGGCGTGGCCATCGCCCTGTCGGAGACCGGCCCGCGCGCCAATGTGCAGGCGGCGCTCGGCACGCTGGCGCGCGCCAACTATTCGATGCCGCCCGACCATGGCGCGGCCACGGTGCGCCTGATCCTCGAAGACGGTGGCCTGCGCACCGATTGGGTGGACGAACTGACCGAAATGCGCGAGCGCATGCTCGGATTGCGTGGCGGTTTTTCGAACGCGCTGCGCAAGGCGGCCGGCTCCGACCGGTTTTCGTTCATCGCCGCCCACCGCGGCATGTTCTCGCTGTCGGGCGCCACGCCCGAACAGGTCGAGCGGCTGCGTGCCGAGCACGCCATCTACCTCATCGGCGACGGCCGCATGAATGTTGCCGGCCTGGCGGAAGACAAGCTCGACCGCATCGCCGCCGCCTTCGTCGAAGTCGGCATGTAGCCTGCTATCGGCCCTCCCGGGTCACGCCAAGTTGACCGTCCGTGTGCATTGACCGCACCGGATGCGCGTGTTCAATCGATGGCGGTTAATCTCCACGGAGGATGAGGCGGATGATGAAACTCCTTTTGGCCGCGGCGGCTCTCGCGCTCGGTATCGGCGTGGCGCGGGCCGAGGGACCCAACCCGGCCGACTGGGATGCGGTGCTGGCCGATGCCAGGGGCGAGACCGTCTACTGGAACGCCTGGGGCGGATCGGAGAACATCAACGCCTATATCGAATGGGCCGGAGCGGAGATCGCGAGCCGCTACGGCGTCAAGCTGGTGCACGTCAAGCTCGACGACACGGCGCACGCGGTCGCCAAGGTTGTGGCCGAGAAGGCGGCCGGCAAGGACGAGGGCGGCGCCGTCGACCTCATCTGGATCAACGGCGAGAACTTCGCCTCGATGAAGCGCCAGGGCCTGCTGTTTACGCCCGGCTGGGCGGAGAAGCTGCCGAACTGGCACTATGTCGACGTCGACAACAAGCCGACCATCCGCACCGACTTCACCATTCCCGTCGAGGGGCTTGAAAGTCCCTGGGGCATGGGCAAGCTGGTGTTCTTCCACGACACCGCGCGCACGAAATCCGAAGACATGCCGAAGGATGCGCACGGCCTGCTTGAATGGGCGAAAGCCAATCCGGGTCGTTTTTCCTATCCGCAGCCGCCGGACTTCATCGGCTCGTCGTTCCTCAAGCAGGTGCTGTCCGAACTGGTCGCCGATCGCTCGGTGCTCTTGAAGCCGGTCGACGAGGCGAGCTTTAACGAAGTCACCGCGCCGCTCTTTGCCTATCTCGACGAGCTGCATCCGCTGATGTGGCGTTCGGGCCGTGCCTACCCGCAGAACTACCCGGCGATGAAGCAGTTGCTCGCCGACGGCGAAGTGGAGATCATCTTCGCCTTCAACCCGGCCGAGGCGTCGGCCGCGATCGCCAGCGGCGAATTGCCCGACACGGTGCGTTCCTTCACCTTTCCGGGCGGAACGCTTTCCAACACCCATTTCGTCGCCATTCCATACAATGCCGCCGCCAAGGCCGGCGCGCTGGTGCTGGCGAACTTCCTGATCTCGCCGGAGGCCCAGGCGCGCAAGCAGGACCCGGATGTCTGGGGAGACCCGACCGTGCTCGACGTCGCCGGTCTGAAGGGCAACGACCGCGCCCTGTTCGACGCGCTCGATCTCGGCATCGCCACGCTGCGGCCGGAGGAGCTGGGACCCGCCATCGACGAGCCGCATCCGAGCTGGATGGACCGGCTGGAGACCGAATGGAAGCACCGCTATGGCGTCGCCAACTGACCGGCATCCGCACGGCGGGTGAAGCGGGCCGGTGCTGATCCGGCTCGGGCCGCCGCTGGCCGTCTTCCTTCTGACCGGGCCGATATTGCTCGGCCTTGCCGGCACGCTGCTGCCGGCGCTTGGCTTCCTGCCGGCGCTCGGCGGCATGGCGCTGACGCTCGATCATCTGGCCGACGTGGCGACCCGCCCCGGCATGGCCGCCTCCACGGCGATGAGCCTCGCTGCCGGTCTCGTCACCGCCGCCGTCTCGCTTGGCGCCGTCTTCCTGTTCGTCGGCGCCTTCGCCGGCACCCGCATCTTCGAGCGCGTCCAGCACCTGATCTCGCCGCTGTTGTCGGTGCCGCACGCCGCCGCCGCCTTCGGCCTTGCCTTCCTCATCGCCCCGTCGGGCATGGTTGCCCGGCTGGTCTCGCCGGAACTGACCGGCTGGATGCGCCCGCCCGACATGCTGATCGTCAACGATCCGATGGGCCTGTCGATGATGGCCGGGCTGATCGTCAAGGAAATCCCCTTCCTGCTGCTGGTCACGCTCGCCGCGCTGCCGCAGCTGCGCCTTGCCGAGACGCGGGCGCTGACCGCCTCGCTCGGCTACGGCCGGCTGGCCGGCTTCCTGTTCGCGCTGTGGCCCGGCATCTACCGCCAGATCAGGCTTGCGGTGTTCGCCGTGATCGCGTTCGCCACCTCGGTGGTCGACGTCGCCGCCATCCTCGGGCCGACGACGCCGGCGCCGCTGGCCGTCAGGCTGGTCCAGTGGATGAGCGACCCCGATCTCGGCGCGCGCTACGTCGCCTCGGCCGGCGCGGTGCTGCAGCTCGGCGTCACCGCCGCGGCGCTGGCTGTCTGGATCGCCGGCGAACGCCTGCTCGGCGGTCTCGTCATGGCGCTTTGCGAGACCGGCCGGCGCCTTCGTCGCGACCGGCTGCCGGCAATCGCCGGCCTTGCCGCCATGCTGGCGACCTTCGCGGTCATCGCCGCCGGGCTCGTAACGCTGGCGCTATGGTCGTTTGCCGGCCTGTGGCAGTTTCCGGACGCGCTGCCGAAGAGTTTCAGCTTCAGGACGTGGATGCAGGCCGGCCCCCGTATCGCCGGCCCGCTTGCCACCACGCTTGTCGTCGCCGTCCTGTCGACGCTGATCGCCGCAGCACTCGCCATCCTCTGCCTGATGCGCGAGGACGAGACCGGCCGCCGCAACAACCGCTCGCTGTGGCTGATCTACCTGCCGCTGCTGGTTCCCCAGGCGGCGTTCCTGTTCGGCCTGCAACTGTTGTTCCTGGTCGCCGGCGCCGACGCCACGCTGGCCGCGCTGGTCTTTACGCATCTTATCTTCGTCCTGCCCTATGTGTTCCTGTCGCTGCGCGATCCATGGCGCGCCTTCGACCGGCGCTTCGACGCGGTCGCCGCCGGACTCGGCAAGGGCCGCTGGGCGGCGCTTTTCCACGTCCGCCTTCCCATGCTGGCGCGCGCCGTGCTGACGGCGGCCGCCGTCGGCTTCGCCGTTTCCATCGGCCAGTACCTGCCCACGGTGCTGATCGGCGCCGGGCGGCTCGATACCATCACCACCGAGGCCGTGGCGCTGGCGTCGGGCGGCAACCGCCGCGTGATCGGCGTCTACGCCTTCCTGCAGATGGCGCTGCCGGCGGCGGGCTTTCTCGTTGCCACCGCCGTGCCGGCCCTGTTATTCCGCTCTCGCCGCGCCCTGCGCGTCTGACCGGAGCGATCGCCGCACATGAAACCGAAAGGGCTGCAACTCGAGCAGGTGTCGGTGTCGCTCGGCGGCCGCCGGCTCCTGGACGTGTCGCATCACGTCGCGCCGGGCGAGGTGCTGACCATCATGGGATCGTCCGGTTCGGGCAAGTCGACCCTACTTGCCTATATCGGCGGTTTCCTCGATCCGGCCTTCGACGCATCCGGCCGCGTCTTCGTCGACGGCGACGAGATCACGTCGCTGCCGGCCGCCGACCGCCATGCCGGCATCCTGTTCCAGGACCCGTTGTTGTTTCCGCACATGTCGGTCGGCGGCAATCTCGTCTTCGCCATCCCGCCGGCCTTGGCCGGCCGCGAGGCGCGCCGCCTTCTTGCCGACGAGATGTTGGCCGGCGTCGGTCTGGAAGGCATGGCCGGCCGCGACCCCGACACGCTGTCGGGCGGCCAGAAGGCACGGGTAGCGCTCGCCCGCGTGCTCATTTCGGCGCCGCGCATGCTGCTGCTCGACGAACCGTTTTCCAAGCTCGACGCCGGCCTGCGCCAGCAAATGCGCGAACTGGTCTTCGCCAAGGCACGCGACAATGCGCTGGCGGTGGTGCTGGTCACCCATGACGAGGCCGATGCCGCGGCGGCCGGCGGCGCGGTCATCCGCATCGGCGACGGCTGAACCGATGAAGCCGCTGCCCGAACTGCCGGTCTCGGCGGTCCTGCCCGCGCTTGCCGCCGCGCTTGGCACCGCCGGCTCCGCCGTCCTCGTCGCTCCGCCCGGCGCCGGCAAGACCACCATCGTACCGCTCGCGCTTCTGGACGAACCCTGGGCCGCGGCCGGCCGCATCGTCCTGATCGAGCCGCGCCGCATCGCCGCCCGCGCCGCCGCCCGCCGCATGGCGGGCCTGATCGGCGAGCCGCCGGGCGAGACCGTCGGCTACGCCATGCGCATGGAGAACCGTTCGGGGCCGAAGACCCGCATCCTCGTCGTCACCGAGGGCGTGTTCACCCGCATGGCGCTCGACGACCCGGAACTGTCGGGCGTCTCGGCGGTGCTGTTCGACGAGTTCCATGAGCGCTCGCTCGACGGCGATTTCGGCCTGGCGCTGGCGCTCGACATTGCCGGCGCGCTGCGTCCCGACCTGAAGCTGCTGGTCATGTCGGCGACGCTCGATGCCGCCGCCGTCGCCGGCCTGCTGGGCGAGGCGAAGGTCGTCGAAAGCGCCGGGCGCAGCTTTGCCGTCGAGATACGCCACCGGCCGCGCAAGCCCGACCAGATGGTCGAGGACGCGGTTGCCGCTGCCGTCGTCGCAGCGCTCGGCGAGGGGCGCGGCAGTTGCCTTGTCTTCCTGCCCGGCCAGCGCGAGATCGCCCGTGTCGCCGAACGGCTCGGCCGTCGGGTGCCGGCGGATGTCGACATCGTGCCGCTGCATGGCGGGCTCGACGGCCGCGCCCAGGACGCCGCAATCCGCCCGGCGGAGGAAGGCAGGCGCAAGGTGGTGCTGGCGACCGCCGTTGCCGAGACCTCGATCACCATCGACGGCGTCGACACGGTGATCGATTCCGGCCTGGCGCGGCTGCCGAAATTCGAGCCGTCGACCGGGCTGACGCGGCTGGAGACGGTGCGGGTTTCCAAGGCGTCGGCCGACCAGCGCGCCGGCCGCGCCGGCCGCACCGCGCCCGGCGTGGCGATCCGCCTCTGGCATGAGGGCCAGACCGCCTCGCTGCCGGAGACCACCCGTCCGGAAATCCTCGAAGCCGACCTGACCGGCCTGCTGCTCGATTGCGCCGCTTTCGGCATCGGCGATCCGGCAGCGCTCCGCCTGCTCGACCGGCCGCCCCGGGCGGCACTCGAGGCGGCGCGGGGGGAGCTTGCCCGTCTCGGCGCACTCGATCGCCTGGGCGGCATCACCGAAACCGGCCGGGCGATGCGCCGCCTGCCGCTGCCGGTCGGCCTGGCGCATATGGTCATCGAGGCGGCCGGACGCGGCGAGGCGCTGGCCGCAGCCGAACTCGCCGTCATCATCGGCGAGCGCGGCCTCGGCGGCGCGGACACCGATCTCGACCGCAGGCTTGCCGCCTTTTGCCGCGACGGAGGCCAACGCGCCGCAAACGCCCGCAAGCTTGCCGCCCGACTGGCCGAGACGGCGGGCGGCAGGCGCGGCGGTGGCGGCGAGATATCCGCCGGCCGGCTGCTGCTCGATGCCTGGCCCGATCGTGTCGCCAAGGCCCGCGACCGCCGCGGCCATTTCGTCCTCGCCAACGGCCGCGGCGGCGTCCTCGACGAGACCGACCCGCTGGCGCGCGAGCCCTGGCTGGTGGTCGCGGACATGCAGGGCAAGGCGGCCGGCGCCCGCATCACCGCCGCCGCCTGCGTTTCGTCCGCCGATATCGAGGAGCGGCTCGCCGACCGTATCGAAACGCGGGTAACGACGCTGTTCGATCGTCCGTCGGCGACCGTACGCCAGCGCGAACAGCGTCGGCTCGGCGCCGTCAGCCTTGCCGAACGGAACCTCGCGCCGCCGACGGGCGCGACGGCCGATATCGCCATTATCGGCGCCATCCGCGAATATGGCCTCGACCTGCTGCCGTGGGACGACCGGACACGCTCGTTGAGGAAGCGCCTGCAATGGCTGCACACAAGCCTCGGCGACCCATGGCCGCCGGCCGGCGACGAGGCGCTGCTCGCGACACTGGAGAGCTGGCTGCGGCCGTTCCTCGGCGGCGAGCCACGCCTTTCGGCATTATCGCCGCGGGCGCTCGAACACGGTTTGCGCTCGCGGCTTCCAGGCCAATGCGCCGGCGACCTCGAAGCCTTCGCGCCTGCCGGTTTCGAGGCGCCGACGGGCAGCCGTATTACCATCGACTATCGCGACGACGGGCCGGTGGTGGCGATCCGCGTGCAGGAGCTTTACGGGCTCGACACCCACCCGGCGATCGCCGGCGGCGCGGTGCCGCTGAAGCTGGAGCTCCTGTCGCCGGCCGGCCGGCCGATCCAGTCGACGCTCGATCTTCCCGGCTTCTGGCGCGGCTCCTGGGCCGATGTGCGCCGCGACATGCGCGGCCGCTATCCCAAGCACGCCTGGCCGGAGACGCCGCAATCGGCCGCGCCGACGACGCGGGCCAGGCCGCGCGGCAAACGGAATTGATTTCCAGTCGCGGCGACTTGTTCTAGAAGGCGGCCATGGTGGAAGCGGAATCCCTGAGCCTGCCCCTGAGCCGGCGCCTGCGACTCAACACGCTGATCCGGCTGCGCTGGCTGGCGGTCATCGGCCAGAGCGTGGCCGTGGTCGTCGTCGCCTATCTCATCGGCTTTCCGCTGCCGGAGGTCGAATGCGGCGTGCTGATCGCCTGTTCCGCCGTGCTCAACATCGATCTGGCGCTGCGCTATCCGGCCAATCACCGGCTGAACATCCAGCCGGCGCTGGCGCTGCTCACCTATGACGCGCTGCAACTTTCCGGCCTGCTCTACCTGACCGGCGGGCTGACCAATCCTTTCGCCCTGCTCATGGCCGTGCCGGTCGTGGTGTCGGCAACCTCGATGCCGGTCAGGCACACCGTGCTTCTGGGCGGCTTCGTCATCGCCATAGTCACGCTGCTGATGTTCTTCCACCAACCGCTGCCGTGGACGCCGGGCGAGGCGTTCCAGGTGCCGCGCGTCTATGTCGCCGGCGTCTGGTTCGCCGTGGTTTCCACCATCCTGTTCACCTCCATCTATGCCTGGCGCGTCGCCGACGAGGCGCGCAAGCTTGCCGCCGCGCTCGCGGCAACGGAGCTGGTGCTGCAGCGCGAGCAGCACCTGTCGGCGCTCGACGGGCTGGCCGCCGCCGCCGCCCACGAGCTCGGCACGCCGCTAGCCACCATCGCGCTGGTCGCCAAGGAGATGGAACGGGCGCTCGCCGGCGATTCGCAGCACGCCGACGATGTCAGGCTGCTGCGTTCGCAGTCGGAGCGCTGCCGCGACATCCTCAAACGCCTCACCAGCCTGTCGGCGGAAGGCGAGGCGCACCTGGCCGACATGCCGGTAAGCCTGCTGGTCGAGGAGGTCGCCGCCCCGCATCGCGATTTCGGCGTCCGCGTCGAGATGATATCCGGCCGCAGCAGCGGCCCGGAACCGGTGATGCACCGCAATCCAGGCGTGCTCTACGGCTTGGGCAACCTGGTCGAAAACGCCGTCGACTTCGCCCGATCGCTGGTCGAGATCAGTTGGGAATATGATGATTCGAAAATACGCATCGGCATCGTCGACGACGGGCCGGGCTTCCTCGCCGACATGCTCGACCGGATCGGCGAACCCTATGCGTCGAGCCGGTCGGCGCGCGAGGATGCCGGCGCCGGCGGCCTCGGTCTCGGCCTGTTCATCGCCAAGACGCTGCTCGAGCGTTCCGGCGCGACGATCGAGTTTTCCAACTCCAAGATACGCGGACGCGGCGCCGTCGTGTCCGTGACCTGGACCCGCGAAGCCTTTGAACATCGGCGCGAAACCGGGATCGCCGCCGAAGCGCAGCCGGCATGATTTGGAAATCGCGGCAAACTGCAATAAAGCTCCCTTGTAACAATGGAAAAGACCATCATGAGGGATGACGGACACTCCGACGGCGCTGTGCCGGGCGAAGACAGGAGCCTGCTGATCGTCGATGACGACAAGCCGTTTCTGGTTCGGCTGGCCCGCGCCATGGAACAACGCGGCTTCGTCGTCGAAACCGCCGACACGGTGGCCGAGGCGATCCGAAAGGCGCGCGCCGCGCCGCCGGCCTTCGCCGTCGTCGACATGCGCCTGGGCGATGGCAACGGCCTCGACGTCATCGAGGCGATCCACGAGCACCGGCATGACGCGCGCGCCATCATCCTCACCGGCTACGGCAATATCGCCACCGCGGTGACGGCGGTGAAGCTCGGCGCCGTCGATTATCTGTCCAAGCCTGCCGATGCCGACGACGTCCATGCCGCGCTGACGCGGCTTCCGGGCGAAAAGGCGGCGCCGCCGGAAAATCCGATGTCGGCCGACCGGGTACGCTGGGAGCATATCCAGCGCGTCTATGAGAGCTGCGACCGTAACGTCTCGGAGACCGCGCGCCGGCTCAACATGCACCGCCGCACCCTGCAGCGTATCCTGGCCAAGCGCGCCCCGCGATAGAGCGGCAAGCCGCACCATCGGTTCAGACCGGTTCGATATCGCCCCTCGCCCAAAGCGCCTGGCAATCCTCGCAAAAACGCGTGAACCCGCCTGCGGCGATCGCCTGGCGAATGCCTTCCATCAAGGACTGGTAGTAGGCGAGATTGTTCCAGGTCAGCAACATGGCGCCCAGCGTCTCATTGCTCCTGACCAGATGGTGCAGATAGGCGCGCGAATAGGCGCGCGCCGCCGGGCAGCCGCTTTCCTCGTCGAGCGGCCGCGGGTCCTCGGCGTGGCGGGCGTTGCGCAGGTTGATCTTGCCGCGCCGCGTGAACGCCAGCCCGTGGCGTCCGGCGCGCGTCGGCATCACGCAGTCGAACATGTCGATACCGCGCGCCACGCTTCTGAGGATGTCGTCGGGCGTGCCGACGCCCATCAGGTAGCGCGGCCTGTCGGCCGGCAAGGCCGGACAGGTGGCCTCCAGCATGGCGAGCATGACCTCCTGCGGTTCGCCGACGGCAAGCCCGCCGACCGCATAGCCCTTCAGCCCCATCGCCGCCAGCGCCTCGGCGGACTTAAGTCGCAGCTTTTCATCGTCGCCGCCCTGCACGATGCCGAACATGGCGCGGGCCGGCTGGTCGCCGAAGGCCTTTGCGCAGCGCTCGGCCCAGCGCAGCGACAGGTCCATGGCGCGCTCGATCTCGGCCGTCTCCGCCGGCAGCGCGGTGCATTCGTCGAGCTGCATCTGGATGTCGGAGCCGAGCAGGCCCTGGATCTCGATCGACCGTTCCGGCGTCATCTCGAACGGGCTGCCGTCGATATGCGAGCGGAAGGTGACGCCGTTCTCGTCGAGCTTCCTGAGCTTTGCCAGCGACATCACCTGGAAGCCGCCGGAATCGGTCAGGATCGGCCCGTTCCAGCGGCAGAATTCGTGCAGTCCACCGAGCCGCGCCACCCGTTCGGCACCGGGGCGCAGCATCAGGTGATAGGTGTTGCCGAGAATGATGTCGGCGCCGAGGTCGCGCACCTGGTCCATATACATGGCCTTGACCGTGCCGCCGGTGCCGACCGGCATGAAGGCCGGCGTGCGCACTTGCCCGCGCGGCATGGTGATCGCCCCCCGCCGCGCCTGGCCGTCCGTGGCCTCGACCGTGAAAGTGAACTGCTCAGTCATCCGCCGCCCCGGAAGGATTTTCCGCCGCTCGCTCCAGCAGGCAGGCATCGCCGTAGGAATAGAAGCGGTAGCCTTGTTCGATCGCGTGGGCATAGGCGTCTTTCATCGTTTCCAGCCCCGAGAAAGCCGAGACCAGCATGAACAGCGTCGAGCGCGGCAGGTGGAAATTGGTCATCAGCACGTCGACGGCCCTGAACCGGTAGCCGGGCGTGATGAAGATGTCGGTGGCGCCGGTCCAGGCGGCGATGCGGCCGTCTTCCCGCGCGGCGCTTTCCAGCAGCCTCAGCGACGTCGTGCCGACGGCGACGATGCGCCCGCCGCGCGCCCTTGCCTCGTTGAGCGCCGTCGCCGTCGCCTCGCTCACCTCGCCCCGTTCCGCGTGCATGCGATGGTCGTCGGTATCCTCCGCCTTGACCGGCAGGAAGGTGCCGGCGCCGACATGCAGCGTGACGAAATGGCGTTCCACACCGGCCTCGTCCAGCCGGCCCATCAGTTCCGGCGTGAAATGCAGCCCGGCGGTCGGCGCGGCCACCGCGCCGTCCTCGCGCGCATAGATGGTCTGGTAGTCGGCGCGGTCGCGCTCGTCGTCGGCCCTCTTCGAGGCGATATAGGGCGGCAGCGGCACATGGCCGAGCTCGCCGAGCGCGTCGTCCAGCATCGGGCCCGACAGATCGAAGGCGAGTTCGGCCTCGCCGCCGTCGCCCCTGGCTGTCACGGTGGCGTCGAGCGTGCCGGCGAAACAGGTTTCCCCCGTTGCCCCGAAGGCAATACGTTCGCCGGCCTCGACGCGCTTGGCCGGCTTGAGAAACGCCTTCCAGCGCTCGGGGCCGACGCGCATGTGCAGCGTCGCCTCGATCCGCGCCACGGCCTCGCCGCGCCGCCTGAGGCCCGAAAGGCGGGCGGGGATCACTCTCGTGTCGTTGAAGACCAGCGCGTCGCCGGGCCGCAGCAGGCCCGGCAGGTCACGGACAACCCGGTCGTCAAGCCGGCCGTCGGCGCCAACGGAAAGCAGTCGCGCCGCGTCGCGCGGTTGCGCCGGCCTCAGCGCGATACGGTCTTCTGGAAGCTCGAAATCGAACTGGTCGACACGCATCGCATCCTGCCCGCCGGTGCGTCGTCAGACGTCGGCCGCCACCCGCATGGTGACGATGCTGTCGGGATCCTGCACCGGCTCGCCGCGCTTGATCTTGTCGACATTCTCCATGCCCTCGATCACCTGGCCCCAGACCGTGTACTGCTTGTTGAGGAAGCCGGCGTCGTCGAAGCAGATGAAGAATTGCGAGTTGGCCGAATTGGGGTTCTGGGCGCGCGCCATCGAGCAGGCGCCGCGGCCGTGATTGGCGTTGGAGAACTCCGCCTGCAGGTCCGGCTTGTCGGAGCCGCCCATGCCGGTGCCGGTCGGGTCGCCGGTCTGCGCCATGAAGCCGTCGATCACCCGGTGGAACACGATACCGTCATAGAAGTTCTCGCGCGCCAGCTCCTTGATCCGGTTGACGTGACCGGGAGCGAGGTCGGGATAGAGTTCGATGACGACCTTGCCCTGCGTCGTCTCCATGATGATTGCGTTTTCCGGATCCTTGATGTCGGCCATCGGTCTTGTCCCTCTCGGTTTGAATTTCGGTTTATCCGTCGGCGGCGATGCGCACCTTGATCATGCGGTCGGGATTGGCGACCGCGCCGTTCTGGGCCTGCGAGCCCTTGGCGATGGCGTCGACATGCTCCATGCCGCTCTCGACATTGCCGATGATCGTGTACTGGCCGTCCAGATGCGGCGCCGGCGCGAACATGATGAAGAACTGCGAGTTGGCCGAATTCGGGTTCTGCGCCCGGGCCATGCCCACCGTGCCGCGCTCAAAGCTTGCCTTGTCGGTGAACTCGGCCGGCAGGTCCGGGCGCTTGGAGCCGCCGGTTCCGGCGCGCGCCTGGTTGAAACCGTCTTTCATGTCGCCGAACTCGACATCGCCGGTCTGCGCCATGAAACCGTCGATCACCCGGTGGAAGGCGACATTGTCGTATTCGCCGGCGCGCACCAGCGCCTTGATCTGCTCGACATGTTTCGGCGCGATGTCCGGGCGCAACGCGATCACCACCTCGCCGTCCTTCAGCGTTATGATCATGGTGTTTTCCGGCTCGGCGGCATGTGCCGGCAGGTAGAGCCCGGCAAGGGCGGCGGCGGCAAGGCCGAACAGGGCGCGGCGCGGCAGGATCATGGAGGTCTCCAGTATGAATACGGTCAGGATGAGAACTTGGCGGCAAGCGCCTTGGCGACCACCGCCGGAACAAACGGGCGGATGTCGCCGCCCATGGCAGCGATCTGCCGCACCAATGTGGCGGTAATGGTTCTGACCGACGGACTTGCCGGCACGAAGATCGTCTGCAGGTCCGGCGCCATGGTTTCGTTCATGCCGGCCATCTGCATCTCATAGTCGAGATCGGTGCCGTCGCGCAGGCCGCGGATGATGATCGGCGTGCCGTGCTCGCGCGCCGCATCGACCACCAGCCCCTTGAAGGCGGCGACCTTGATGCGCTTGGCGTCGTCGCCGAGTTCGTCGCGGCAGGCCCGTTCGATCAGCGCCAGCCGGTCGCCGAACGAGAACACCGGCGTCTTGCCAGCCTGCACGCCGATAGCGACGACGACCTGATCGGCGATGGTCAACGCGCCCCTCAGCACGTCGAGATGGCCGTTGGTCAGCGGATCGAACGAGCCCGCATAGATGGCTGATCTGGACATGCGCCGCTTCTAGCCGCACCGGACGGCGATGGCAATTGCGATTGCGTTGCGCGCCGCCCGGCGCCAATGTTCAGCGGTTGCCCTCGCCGACCAGCATGAACGGTGCCCAAAAAACGGGATTGGCCTCGAACTCGCTGTCGGCGGCCGCCAGCGTCTGCCGCATGGCCAGCGCCAGCGCCTCGGCCCTGCCGATCTGCGGCCTTGCGTCCATCTCCGCGAAGACGCGGGTGGTGACCTCGACGGCGGCCCGCGAATAGACCGGCCAAGAGGAGACAAGCAGGCTTTTCGCTCCCGCATAGAAGAACGACCGTGCCAGGCCAGACAGCGCCTCCGCGTCCCTTTCGTTTCCTGCCGCCGAATTGCAGGCCGAAAGCACCACCCAGTCTGCCGCCAGTGTGAGCGTGGCGATCTCACTCGCCGTCAGGATACCGTCGTCGACGACGCTCGCCGTTTCCGGCGGTGTCAGGATGAGGCCGGGCTCGCCCAGCCCGAGATCGCCGGCCAGCAGGCCGTGCGTGGCGAAGTGCAGGATGTCGTATTGCCGGAGCGTTTTGTCCTGGTCGAGCCGTTTGAGCCGCGTCTCCGTCGCATCGCCCCCAAGCAGCAGTTCGGTCGATACGCCGCGGCCGGCCAGCGAGGCAGCGACCGAGAGGAGTTCGCAGCGCGTATCGGCGAGCCTCGGCTGTCGACGCACCAGTTCCGGGTCGGCGATGGCGAAGCCCCGGCCGCTCCGCTCGCCGGAAAACACCGTCGCCGGCTCGCCTCCGGCCGACCGCGCGAGAACGGCGGCGTTACCGCCGGCGAGGACGATGCTCGCCGCCTGCCCGCAGTTGAGCGGTAGCGCCTCCCGCTCCGCGGCGGTCCGCCCGATAGCGGGGTCGCCGATTCCAAGCATGCCGCGCCCACCGCCGCGGTTTTGGACTTGCGCTCGCCGCAGTGCGCGCAGCGACGCGACCGTCGGCAGCATGGAGATCGATGGATGCTTCTGGAAAAGCCAGGCCGCTTCGCGGTAGGCGACCATGCGTGATGCGGCCGTGTCGCGCCATCCTGGCGGCGGCGGCTCCGTCGCCAGTAGGTGCCATGGAAGGCCGATCAGTTCGGGGGCGGGCGCGATCAGCAGCTTCTTGCCCTTGATGAATTCCCGCACCGGTTCGGGAAAGAGCCGTTGATACAAATCGTAGGCCAGATCGAGGTCGAAGACGTTAAGCCCGCCGCCCGCGGCCGCTAGCACGGTCGCGCCGCGCACTTCGTTTCCAGCCTGCGCATCGCCTGTATTGTCGGCACTGCACGCCGGATCGAGCAGACCCGCCGCTGAGCAGCGTAGCGCATGCGCAAGGGCAGGCGCGTTCCCGGCATCGGTCAACCAGGCGAAAACGCCGCCGGTGCGGTCGTAGCCGTAAAAGAAGCCGTACTTGCCGAACGGCGTGATCGACAGGAACGCCTCGCCGTCGTCGAGAAGTCCCCTGAGTTCGTCCACGCTCACCGGCGCCGCGCCCGCAAGCTCGGCATAGGCGGGAAAAAGCCGGGCGATTTCCGCTTCGACCGCCTCCAGTCGCTGGCGCTTGCGACCGGATTCGCCCCGCAGTCGCGCCAACGCTTCCTTGCGTTCCTCGCGGCTTACATCCTGCGATGTGGATATAGCCAGGAACCGGGCATTAAGGTCGCGGATTTCTGCTGTCAGTTCGTCCCTCTGGCGCGCCAAGGGTCCGACCGCCGGATCTTCCGCCTGCGCCCGGGCAGCCGCCGCCGCGATCGCGCCGCCGGTGCCGCCGGCGCTTTCCCACTGCAGATCGGCGAAAGCCGATCGCCGCTCCCTCACGAGCCGCGGATTTGCCGCATCGCCGTCGCGCCGCCAGAGCCTGAGCGCCGCATCGCCGCGCAGTGCCGCCAGCCAGCGCCAGTTAACCCACGTCCCCGCCTTGCGGTTGCTTTCCAGGGACCGGATTTGCACGGCGCGCCCGATAAGATCGAGCGCACCCTCGTGGTCCCCGCGCGCATTGCTCAAGTCCGCCAGATATTCGAGCGAGGCTGCAACATCGACATGGCCTTCCGGCAGGCCCTTTTCCCGGACGGCCAGCGCCCTGCGCAGCGTCCGGTCAGCTTCGTCCAATTGTCCTCGGCTCCACTGCAGCACGCCGAGCACCGTCAGACCTTCGGCGATGTCCGGGTGGCCGTCCGGCAGGAACCGTTCCCGCAGATCGACCGCGCGGTTGATGAAAACCTCCGCCTCATCGAATTGACGAAGCTGGCGCAAACCATCCCCGATATTGCTAAGTGTCTGGGCGATAATGGGATGGCTTTCCGGCAGCACCTTTTCGAAGATGGCGAGCGCTTCCCGCAGCAATAGCCCACTCGCCGCAGCATCGCCCTGGCGGGCGACGACGACAGCCAGGTTGTTGAGGCTGAAGGCGATATCGATATGGTTTTCAGGCAGGATTTTGCGGCGGATGGCCAAGGCGCGGCGCAAAATCGGTTCTGCTTTTTTATAGAGGCCCATGTTCGCGTAGACCTGGCCGAGGTTAGTCAGGCCGAGGGCAACCAGACGGTGGTCGTGCGGCAGCGTTTCCTCCCACAGCCCCAGGGCCCTGCGGAAAAGTTCCTCGGCTTCCCCATAGCGGCCCATTTTCCGAAGGTTTTCACCTAGATTGTTGAGCGTCAGGATCGTGTCCGGATGATTGGGCGGCAGCGATTTCTCCCGGATTGCCAGCGCGCGCCGGTGCAGATCTTCGGCCTCCGAAAGCCGGTTCTGGGCGACATAGACATCGGCGAGATTGAACAAGCTAAATGCAATGTCCGGATGATCCTCCGGCAGGAAGCCCTGCCGCATTTCCAACGCCCGCCGGTGCGATGCCTCCGCATCTGCGAGACGGTTCATTCCCGATTGGATCACGCCGATATTGCTGATTATCGTCGCGATCTCCGTCAGATTGTCCGGCTCGACACTTTCCAGGATCGCGAGCGCCTCGCGCATCGACTGCTCGGCTTCGGCGAAACGGCTCAATTGCCACAGATTGAGCCCGATATTGTTTCGCAGCCGTGCGATCGCCCGCTCGTCATCGATCTTCGCCTCCTCGCGGATGGCGAGCGCCTTGCGGTTCAGGTCCAGTGCTTCCTCGAACCGGCCAAGCGAGTTGGTCACGTTGGCGAGGTTGTACAGATCCGTCGGGATGTTCGGATGGTCCGGCGCCCGGAACCGCCGGTCGATGGCAAGAGCCTTGCGGTAATGGGTTTCCGCCTCTTCGAACCGGCCGGCGCGTTCGAGCGCAAGTCCGACATTGGTGAGCGCATAGGAGATTTCCGCCGTATCGTCGCCATACGCCAGGATCGACTGCTCCAGCGCGGCCTGTGCCGCCGGTACCGCCTCGCGGTTGCGACCTTTGGCCAGGAGCCGTGCCGCTTCGGCGTTCAGTTCGATTGCTCTGGCGCGCGCTTCCGTTTCGGCGTCCGCCTGCGCCATGGCGTGGAGGTTTGCTGCCAGCAAGATGAGTGCCGCTGCGGCGAGCGTGCGCACGATCGCCATCATGGCCGGTATGTCAGATAGTCGCGCCGCCACGCCCGTAGCTCCAACGGTTGCAACGAGAAATCGGTGACATACAAATCTGGCCGTTTCAAGCACGGACCGGAAAGGCCGCCCGGGCGCGCCGAAGCCCGAATGCCGATACCGCCTAGGGCCCGATGCAGCTGACCGCATGGGCGCCGTGGCCCATGATGGTCAGCGTGCCGGCGCGGACGAAATCGCCGCCTTCCGTCGCGCTGAACAGCCTCAGCGAGGCGACGATGTCGACGATGTTCGGGTCGGTGAAGTCGGCGATCAGCATGTTGCCGGTCTCCGCCGCCTGGCCGACGATGATCTCGGTATCGCCCTTGCCGGGCTGCGTCGCCCACACCTGGCCGCCCGTGGCAATGGTGGCGTTGAGGATCTGCAGTACCGGCAGCGAGCCGATATTGAGGTCGACGCTCGCATCCGATCCGTCCACGCCCTGGCAGCTTATGTCGCCGGTGGCATGCGCCGTGGTCGCGCCCGCCAGGGCGAGGGTCACGGCGGCAGACAGGCCGAGAAGGGTCTTGTTCATGACGGTTACCTCCGTTCAGCGTCTTGCGGCCAGCAGCCACACGCCCCCGCCGATCAGAAACGTGCCTGAAAGTCTTTCCACCAGCTTGACGCGGCCGCGCGACAGCCATGCGCCCGCGCCGCCTGCGGCAAGCGCGTAGAGCCCGTCGAGCACGGTCGCGACGCCCATGAAGATCAGGCCCAGCGCCACGATCTGCGGCGCCGTTGCGCCGGCCGGATCGATGAACTGCGGAATGAACGCCCCGAAGAACAGCAGCGCCTTGGGGTTCGACCAGATGACGATGAAACCCTGCAGCACGAAAGATTCGTGGGGCCGGCGGCGCGGCGCGCCTTCCGCGAGGCGCCCGTTGGAGCGCCACATGCGGATGCCGAGCCAGATCAGGTAGAGCGCGCCGACAATGCGCAAAACCTCGAACGCGCTGCCCATGACCGACACCACGGCCGCATAACCCGCAGCCAGCACCACGATCATCGACAACAGCCCGATCTGCGTGCCGGCCACGTTCAACAGGCCGGCACGGGACCCGTGTTTCAGCGAATTGGCTATGATCACCGTCACAGTCGGCCCGGGCACGATCACGATAAGGATCGTGGCGATCACATAAGAGAGAAGGGCTGCTGTACTCGGCATCGAGGCGCTCCACATGACGGAAGATACCGGCGAGCTAGCCATGCCTTTCGGCCGATTGCAACGCGAAAGTCACGGGTTCGCCGATGAATGGAAGATGAACGAGCGGATCAGACGGCATTCAAATCAAATACCGCAAATTATCTGCACGCTTCCTGAAACCGAAACGGTGTTTTCTGCGTTACCAGACCGGAGGAACCAAAAATGATCTTCATGCTCGCAATCGCAATGGCGCTCACCATGTTGATCGCAACGGCCGTGGCGCTGGTCAACGAAGCCGACAAGATGCGCGTCGAGACCGAGACGGTCCGCAAGCGCAGCTTCCGTCCCGGCCGCCTGTCGTAGGAAAATCCGCCCGCCTCAGTCGGCCGGCCCGCCTTCGCCGGTTGCCGGCGGACCGGGTTCGGCTTCGTCCCGGCCGGCAGCGTCTTCCCCGCCATCTGCGCCGTTCTGCGCCTCTTCCGGCTCGGATATCCGCTCCACCGAAACCACTTTCTCACCCTCTGCGGTCGAGAAGATCTTCACACCCTTGGTCGCGCGACCGGCGATGCGGATGCCGTCGACCGGCACGCGGATCACCTGACCGCCATTGGTGACCAGCATGATCTGGTCGTCCGGCTCCACCGGGAAGGCGGCGATGAGCTGGCCGATCTCGCCGGCCTTTGAGGGATCGGTGGCGCGCAGGCCCTTGCCGCCACGGCCGGTAACGCGGAAATCGTAGGACGACGAGCGCTTGCCGTAGCCGAATTCACTGACGGTGAGCACGAATTCCTCGCGCTCGCGCAGTTCGGCGATACGCGCCTCGCTGAGATCGGCCTCGCCCTCGTCCTCCTCAAAGACCGCGTCTTCCACCTCCTCGCCGTCGCCGCGGCGCTCCGCCGCGGTCAGCTTCAGATAGGCGGTCCTCTCCGCCGGCGTCGCCTCGACATGGCCGAGGATGGCGATCGAGATGACCTCGTCGCCAGCGGCCATGGAAATGCCGCGCACGCCGACCGAATTGCGGCCGGCGAACACCCGCACATCGGCAACCTTGAAGCGGATGCACTGGCCGGCGGCCGTGGTCAGGATGACATCGTCGTCTTCCGAGCAGGTGTAGACATCGAGGATTTCGCCGTCATCCTCCTCCAGCTTCATGGCGATCTTGCCGTTGCGGTTGACCTGCACGAAGTCCGACAGCTTGTTGCGGCGCACCGTGCCGCGCGTGGTGGCGAACATCACGTCGAGCTCGCCCCAGCTTTCCTCGTCCTCCGGCAGCGGCATGATCGAGGTGATGCGCTCGTTCTGTTGCAGCGGCAGCATGTTGATCAGCGCCTTGCCGCGCGATTGCGGCGAGCCGACGGGCAGGCGCCAGACCTTCTCCTTGTAGGCGATGCCGCGCGAGGAGAAGAACAGCACCGGCGTATGGGTGTTGGCGACGAAGATGCGGGTGACGAAATCCTCGTCCTTGGTCGACATGCCCGACCTTCCCTTGCCGCCACGGCGCTGCGCCCGGTAGAGCGACAGCGGCACCCGCTTGATGTAGCCGGCATGGCTGACGGTGACGACCATCTCCTCGCGGGCGATGAGATCCTCGTCCTCCATGTCCGGGCCGCCCTCGGCCAGTTCCGTGCGCCGCGGCGTGCCGAACTCGTCGCGTATGGCGGAAAGCTCGTCCTTGACGATCTGCTGGATGCGGGTCCGCGATGCCAGGATGTCGAGATAGTCGCGGATCTCGGCGCCGATCGTGTTCAGTTCGTCGGCGATCTCGTCGCGGCCGAGTGCGGTCAGCCGCTGCAGCCTGAGTTCGAGAATGGCGCGGGCCTGTTCCTCCGACAGATTGTAGGTGCCGTCCTCGTTGATGCGATGGCGGGGATCGTCGATCAGCCGGATCAGCGGCGCGACGTCCCTGGCCGGCCAGCGCCGCTCCATCAACTGTTCGCGCGCGGTCTGCGGATCGGGCGCGGCGCGGATGAGCTGGATCACCTCGTCGATATTGGCGACGGCGATCGCCAGTCCGACCAGCACGTGCGCCCGTTCGCGCGCCTTCCTGAGCAGGAACTTGGTGCGCCGCCCCACCACTTCCTCGCGGAAGGCGACGAAGGCGCGCAGCATGTCGGTCAGCGTCATCTGCTCCGGCTTGCCGCCGTTGAGCGCCACCATGTTGGCGCCGAACGAGGTCTGCAGCGGCGTGTAGCGATAGAGCTGGTTGAGGACGACGTCGGTGACCGCGTCGCGCTTGAGCTCGATGACGACGCGATAGCCGTCGCGGTCGGATTCGTCGCGGATGTCGGAGATGCCCTCGATGCGCTTGTCGCGCACCAGTTCGGCGATCTTCTCGATCATCGTCGCCTTGTTGACCTGGTAGGGCACCTCGGTGACGATGATCGCCTCGCGATCGTTGCGGATCTCCTCGATATGCGTCTTGCCGCGCATGACGATCGAGCCGCGCCCGGTGGAATAGGCGCTGGCGATGCCGGCGCGGCCGAGCACGATGGCGCCGGTAGGAAAGTCCGGGCCCGGAACGATCTCCATCAGCCGCGCAAGCTCGATCGCCGGATCGTCGATCATGGCGATGCAGCCGTCGATCACCTCGCCCAGATTGTGCGGCGGGATGTTGGTTGCCATGCCGACGGCGATGCCGCCCGAACCATTGACCAGCAGGTTGGGAAACTTGGCCGGCAGCACCGACGGCTCGGAAAGCGTGCCGTCGTAGTTCTCGCGGAAATCGACCGTCTCCTTGTCGAGATCGTCGAGCAGCGAATGGGCCGGCTTGGCCAGCCGGCACTCCGTGTAACGCTCGGCCGCCGGCGGATCGCCGTCGATCGAGCCGAAATTGCCCTGTCCGTCGATCAGCGGCAAACGCAGCGACCAATCCTGCGCCATGCGCACCAGCGCGTCATAGATCGCCTGGTTGCCGTGCGGGTGGTATTTACCCATAACGTCGCCGGTGACGCGGGCGCATTTGACGTATTTCTTGTTCCAATCGATGCCCAGCTCGTTCATGCCGAACAGGATGCGCCGATGGACGGGCTTCAGCCCGTCGCGCACGTCGGGCAGCGCCCGGCTGACGATCACGCTCATGGCGTAATCGAGATAGGAACGCTCCATTTCATCGATGATGGAGATCGGCTCGATGTCGTTCGGGCCGCCCGGCTGGCCGGGTTGGGTCTGATCTGTCAAATGTCTGTCGCAGTCTTCAAGGAATCAATCCGTCGCTTATAGCCGATCGGCGGTCGGAACGCCAATTTCGGCCGGTGCCGCTGGGCTTATTTTCCTCTTGTTTTACAACGGTTTGCCGCCTCATTTTTGCGCCGCGGCAATTTGTTGTGGTCAAGTTCACCTTTTTGCCGCAATTGGCCGGGGCTGGCGGCCTGTTCCCACCTGATGTAAGGCTTGGCCCCCAGATCAATTTCGCCAGCCGCGGGACCGGGCCATGCCGGGCGTCGACGCCGTATTGAACGCATTCGTCACGCTTCTCGTGACCATCGACCCACCGGGTCTGGCGCCGCTGTTCCTGGCGCTGACGGCGGGCATGAACCGCGGCGAGCGCCGCCAGGTCGCGGTCAGGGCGACCGTCATCGCCTTTGCCGTCCTTGCGCTGTTTGCGGTCGCCGGCTCGGTCATCCTTTCCGTGCTCGGCATCACGCTGCCGGCCTTCCGCGTCGCCGGCGGGCTGTTGCTGTTCTACATCGCCTTCGAGATGGTTTTCGAGCGCCGGCAGGAGCGCCACGAAAAGAGCGCCAAGCGGGCGATCACCAAGGACATGATCCGCAACATCGCCGTGTTCCCCCTGGCGATCCCGCTGCTGGCGGGACCGGGCGCGATCTCGGCAACCATCCTGCTGGCGGGCGAGTTCGCCGGCCCGCTACCGCGCGTCGCCCTCGTCGCCATCATCCTTGCAATCTGCGCGCTGACCTGGGTGGTGTTCCTGCTGTCGGAGCCGGTCGACCGCCTGCTGGGCGAGACCGGCCGCACGATCCTGACGCGCCTGCTCGGCGTCATCCTGGCGGCGCTCGCCGTCCAGTTCGTCGCCGACGGAGTGAGGGCGCTGGTGGCCGCCTAGGCTCCCGGTGGCAGGCCGGCGGCGCGGCGCGGACGGTCTGGTCTATTGCCGCCCGGGCAGCGTCACCATCATCTCCCTGCCGCCGAGGCCGTGCACCTTGTCATGGGCGCGGACGATTACCTCGCCGACGCCCTCGGGTACCGACACGCCGCCAAGGCTGCGGGTGAACGGCTGTTCGGTCTCGTGCGGATGCAGCAGCACGCGCTCGCCATAGACCGTGCCGTCGGCGCCGACCACGTCCCATCGGTCGGCATAGTGATCCCAGCCCGTGTCGTCGTGACGCACAGCGACGTCGAAGCGATAGGTGCCACCGGCTTCCACCGTGACGCGAACGTCGACCACGTCGGCCTCGCCGGCCGCCGCGGCGGTGGATAGAAGGCCGAGGATGGCGACTGTCTTGGCAATCCGGTTCATGGCGCCACAATGGCCGTGCTGTCGGCCACGCGCCACTCACAATCCGGTGACGGCGGGTTCATCCGCGCCCTGCGCCGATCGTCCCGTAGGCGGCAAGCGCTGCCGCACGCGCCTCGCCATGATCGACGATCGGTTCGGGGTAGGTTTCGCCGAGCCTGATCCCCGCCTGTGCCAACATCCCGTTATCCGCCTCGAAAGGCGCGTGGATGTCGGCGTCCGGCAGCGTCGCCAGTTCCGGGCACCAGCGGCGGATATAGGCGCCGTCGGGGTCGAACCTTCGCGCCTGCGTCGTCGGGTTGAAGATGCGGAAATAGGGCGCGGCGTCTGCACCGCTGCCCGCCACCCACTGCCAGCCGGCGGCGTTGTTGGCGAGATCGGCATCGACCAGCGTGTCCCAGAACCAGGCCTGGCCGTGCCGCCAGTCGATGCGCAGATGCTTGGTCAGGAAGCTGGCGGCGACCATGCGCGCGCGGTTGTGCATGGTTCCCGTCCGCCACAATTCGCGCATGCCGGCATCGACCAGCGGATAGCCGGTCATGCCGCGTTGCCAGGCGGCAAGATCGGCCGCGCTTTCGCGCCACGGAAAGGCGTCGAACGTGTCTTTCCAGTTCGCCGCCGGAAGATCGGAATAGTGGTAAAGCAGGTGGTGGGAGAACTCGCGCCAGCCGATCTCGCTTCTGAACTTCTCCACATCCGGCGACAATGCGGCGTCCTCACCGGCCGCCCAGTCGACGCGGGCAAAGACCTGACGCGGCGAGATCTCGCCGAAATGCAGGTGCGGCGACAGGCGCGAGACATGGGCGAGGTCGGGCCGGTCGCGCAGCGTCGCATAGCCTGCCAGGCCGTCGGCGACGAACCGGTCGAGCCGCGCCGCCGCGCCGGCCTCGCCCGGTGTCCAGATCCGGTTCCAGCCGGCCGCCCAGTTCGGCCCCGATGGCAGCAGGTCCAGCGCGTCGAGGCGGGTTCCGATCCCCGCGGGCGCCGCGCCGCCGGGCCGCGCCCTGCCGAGCGGCTTTTCATATCCGCGCGCCGACAGCGCCCGCCAGAACGGCGTGAACACCTTGTAGGGCTCGCCGGCGCCGGTCGCCAGCTCCCACGGTTCGGCCAGAAGCCCGGCATTGAAACTGCGCGCCGCGATCCCGGCGTCGGCAAGGGCAGCCTTGATCGCCTTGTCGCGCTTGATCGCATGCGGCTCGTAGCAGCGGTTCCAGAAAACCGCATCTGCACCCGTTTCGCCGACGAGCTTGCACAGCTCCGTCAACGGGTCGCCGCTCAAATAGACCATGGCGCCGAGGGATCTTTCCAGCGCGGCCAGGCTGTGATGCAGCCACCAGCGGCTGGCGCCGCCCGGCGGCCGCGGATCGGTTTCGTCGACGATGAAGGCCGCAACGACCGGCCCGTGCGCCGCGGCATGCCGGAGCGCCGGATTGTCGGCAAGGCGCAGGTCGCGCCTGAACCAGACGATGGTGGTCATGGAACGGAACAGAATTCGCGCATGGCGCCAATATCGGGCGGCCAAACCCCGTCGGCAATGCCCGCGGCGTTGTGAAGCGTGTTACGCCCAGTTGTTGGTGAGCGACATGGTGGCGATGTCGGAGACGAACAGGGCGTGCGCCACGGAGAACCCGGCAAGCGCGGTACCGGGAAGCCGGCCGCCCTCGACCCGGTAGGCAAGATAGACCGCAAGCAGCGCCTGCACGCAGACGAAGGCCAGCATGCCCGGCTCCAGGAAGGTCGTGTCGTAGATACGGCCGCGCATGTAGCCCGCCGCCGCGATCAGGGCCACGCTGAGGCCGAGCGGAATCAGGAAGGTCAGCAGCCCCAGCCGGCGCGAGAACAGGCCGAGCACGATACCGATCGCCAGGAAATAGACCCCGAAGGCCGGGACGGCCGACACGAAGCCCTGGGCGAAAGGCGTCGTCACCGTGGCAACAAACCACTGCGGAACCGCCGTAATGAGCCAGATTGCGTTGTTCATGCCCTGATTGTAGGCGCCGGACACGTCGATTCCGTTAAGAAAATGTCGACAAGGCCGTTAACCGAAATGCCAATTCGTTAACATTTGCCGGCGCGGCTTTCGCCGTTCGCAGCGCCTGTGGCCAGAAGGGCCGCGCTGCGCTACACGGCAGGCGATGAGACAGGCGCAATCGCAGTTCGAGGTCGCGACGACCGGCCAGGGCCTTTACGAGATCACCGACGATGTGGCCGCGGCGCTGCGCGACAGCGGTATCCGTAGCGGCCTTGCCACCGTGTTCTGCCGCCATACCTCGGCCTCGCTCACCATCCAGGAGAACGCCGACCCGGACGTGCGCACCGATCTGACCGGCTTCTTCGCCAGGCTGGCGCCGGAGGGGATGGACTGGCTTGCCCACACGATCGAGGGTCCGGACGACATGCCGGCCCACATCAAGGCGGCGCTGACGGACGTGTCGCTGACCATCCCCGTCGCCAACGGCGCGCTGGCGCTCGGCACATGGCAGGGCATCTACCTGTTCGAGCACCGCGCCCGCCCGCACCGGCGCAGGGTCGTGGTGCACGTGATCGGCGGGTAGCCCGTCCTACTTCTTGTCCTTGGGAGCCTTCTTCGGCTTTTTCTCCGCCTCGACCTTGAGGTCGTCCGCGGCGGCTTCCGCCTGCAGGTGCGCGACCTGGGCGAGAAGACGCAGCGCGTCGGCGGCTTCGGCCTGTTGCACCGACGTGAAGGCCGATACGGGCGGGCCCAGAAAAGCGATGGCGACGACGGTCGCGAGATAGGTTCTGGCAGACATGACGGTTTCCTCCGTTTGGCGCCGCCCGGTTTTCGGCGGCCGCGGAGGACTTTGACCCGTCGCGACTGAACCGCGCCTGAGCGGTAGGTTCAGTATGAATTCAGCATCCAAATCCCGTCCGCGACCCGCGCGGTGCGCCATCCGGCTTCAAAAAGAAAAGCCCCGCCGCTTCCTGTTCCGAGCGCGCGGGGCTGTCTGTGTTTCGGGTCTTTCCCGATTTCCGGCTCCACGGCCGGGAGTTTGGTTCAGGTCGGCACGGTCAGGTACCTTCCCGTTCAATGATTTGATTGTCGGCAACCGGGTGAACAGACCCGTTTTTCAGGCGGCGTTATCAACCGGTTGTGGCTTCACCCATCCGGTGAAGCCCGCTCGGACTGTCCGGCGGGGTCATGCCTCCTGTCCTCCTCGCTTCAACACCAGTTTTTGCGTCCTGCCTGTCGCCACCGCGGGCGGTTCCTTCAAACCGGCATCCGCTCGGCGCCGCGGCATTCGGACGGTGGAAATCGTGCGCCCCGAAACCCGATTCGTCAAGGGCTACGGCAAAATGTGATCGGCCGCCGGCCTCACTCATCGTCCTCGGTCAGGTAGCGCCGATTCACCCAGCCCAACTGCTCGCCGTGGCGCGAGATCAGGCACCATGCCGGCATGGCGGTCAGCTGCTGCTGCAACGCCTCGCTGATCGAAAACCACTGGTCGCGCGTCGTCGTCGGCACGCAGACGATCACCTTGATGCGGTCGGCATTGTGCGCGACATGGCCGAGCCGGGGAAAGCTGGTCGCCGGACCGGCGCGGTAGTTGAGCACGTCGTTCGAAGCGACGTCCCACACCCGCCAGAAATCCGGCCCGTCGGCGGTGGCGCCCGCCGGCGCGGTAACCGCAAGGGCGCTCAGGCCCGCGAAAATTGCTGCAAGAAAGCCACGGCGCATCGGCAATCCTCCTCCGCCGGCTCTTGACAGGAAGTGGCAGTTGGTGCCGGCAATCCCCGAACTATATAGGCATCGGCGGCAAAGCCCAATTGCGAAGCGGGGCGGATTGGTATAACCGTGCCCCGTTCGGCTTTTGTTCGCTCGCCCTTCTACCCTGCCGGAAAACCGGTTGCCGCGGCACTGTTGCCGGAAAACTGACTGAGGATCGATGGCGGACCAGAAATTCATCTCCGTGCGCGGCGCGCGCGAGCACAATCTGAAGAATGTCGATCTCGACATCCCGCGCGACCGGCTCACCGTGATGACCGGCCTGTCCGGCTCGGGCAAGTCGTCGCTCGCCTTCGACACCATCTACGCCGAGGGCCAGCGCCGCTATGTCGAGAGCCTTTCCGCCTATGCGCGCCAGTTCCTGGAGATGATGCAGAAGCCGGACGTCGACCAGATCGACGGATTGAGCCCGGCCATTTCCATCGAACAGAAGACCACCAGCCGCAATCCGCGCTCCACCGTGGCGACGGTCACCGAAATCTACGACTATATGCGGCTTCTCTTCGCCCGCGTCGGCGTGCCCTATTCGCCGGCGACCGGCCTGCCGATCGAGAGCCAGACGGTGAGCCAGATGGTCGACCGGGTGCTGGCGCTCGACGAGGGCACGAGGCTCTTCGTCATGGCGCCGATCGTGCGCGGGCGGAAGGGCGAGTACCGCAAGGAATTGCTGGAACTGCAGAAGAAGGGCTTCCAGCGCGTCAAGGTCGACGGCGCCTTCTACGAGATCGCCGACGTGCCGGCGCTCGACAAGAAGTACAAGCACGACATCGACGTGGTGGTCGACCGCGTGGTGGTACGGCCCGACCTCGGCGCCAGGCTCGCCGATTCGATCGAGACCTGCCTCAGGCTCGCCGACGGGCTGGCGGTGGCCGAATTCGCCGACAGGCCGTTGCCGGCCGCGGAACTGGCGGGCGAGGCGGCCAACAAGTCGAAGAACGAGACCCATGAGCGCATCATGTTCTCGGAGAAGTTCGCCTGCCCGGTATCCGGCTTCACCATCACCGAGATCGAGCCGCGGCTGTTTTCCTTCAACAACCCGTTCGGCGCCTGTCCGACCTGTGACGGGCTCGGCACCCAGCGCGCCATCGACGCCACGCTGATCGTGCCAGAGGAGCATGTGTCGCTCAGGAACGGCGCGATCGCGCCCTGGGCCAAGTCGACCTCGCCCTATTACCAGCAGACGCTGGAGGCGCTGGGCAAGGAGTACGGCTTCAAGATCGGCGACCGCTGGCGCGACCTGCCGGCCGAGGCGCAGGACGCCATCCTCAACGGCACCGGCGAGCGCCAGATCACCTTCAACTATGATGACGGGCTTCGCACCTACCAGACCAAGAAGAGCTTCGAGGGCGTGATCCCCAACCTCGAGCGGCGCTGGAAGGAGACGGATTCGGCCTGGATGCGCGAGGAGATCGAGCGCTACATGTCGGCCACCCCGTGTCCGGCCTGTTCGGGCTACCGACTGAAGGCCGAGGCCATGGCGGTGAAGATCGCCGACCGCCATATCGGCGAGATCACCGGACTGTCGATCCGCGCGGCGCGCGACTGGTTCGAGGCGCTGCCCGAAAGGCTGAACGACAAGCAGAACGAGATCGCCGGCCGTATCCTGAAGGAGATTCGCGAGCGCCTGCGCTTCCTGAACGATGTCGGGCTCGAATATCTGGCGCTGTCGCGTTCGTCGGGCACGCTGTCGGGCGGCGAGAGCCAGCGCATTCGCCTAGCCTCGCAGATCGGCTCGGGACTGACCGGCGTGCTCTACGTGCTCGACGAGCCGTCGATCGGCCTGCACCAGCGCGACAATGCCCGCCTGCTCGACACGCTGCGCCATCTGCGCGATCTCGGCAACACGGTCGTCGTCGTCGAGCATGACGAGGACGCCATCCGCACCGCCGACCACGTCGTCGACATCGGGCCCGCCGCCGGCATCCATGGCGGCATCATCGTCGCCGAGGGCACCCCGGCCGAGATTATGGCCAACCCCGCCTCGCTGACCGGCAAATATCTCTCCGGCAGCCT
The DNA here is from genome assembly GCA_041397625.1 of Rhizobiaceae bacterium. Lineage (GTDB taxonomy): Bacteria > Pseudomonadota > Alphaproteobacteria > Rhizobiales > Rhizobiaceae > JAWKWH01. The sequence continues at coordinate 152,135 of JAWKWH010000001.1, read as the reverse complement.
CGAGATCGCCGTGCCGGAGGAGCGCCGCCGCCCGAGGAAGGGCAAGCGCATCAGGATCTCCGGCGCGCGCGGCAACAATCTGAAGAATGTCACGGCGGAAATTCCCATCGGGCTGTTTTCCTGCGTCACCGGGGTGTCGGGCGGCGGCAAGTCGACCTTCCTGATCGAGACGCTCTACAAGGCCGCCTCGCGCCGCATCATGGGCTCGCGCGAGCATCCGGCCGAGCATGACTCGGTCGAGGGCATGGAACACCTTGACAAGGTCATCGACATCGACCAGTCGCCGATCGGCCGCACGCCGCGCTCCAATCCCGCCACCTATACCGGCGCGTTTACGCCGATCCGCGACTGGTTCGCCGGCCTGCCGGAGGCCAAAGCGCGCGGCTACGCGCCGGGGCGGTTTTCCTTCAACGTCAAGGGCGGGCGCTGCGAGGCCTGCCAGGGCGACGGCGTCATCAAGATCGAGATGCACTTCCTGCCCGACGTCTACGTCACCTGCGACGTCTGCCACGGCAAGCGCTACAATCGCGAGACGCTCGACGTCGCCTTCAAGGGCCGGTCGATCGCCGACGTGCTCGACATGACGGTGGAGGAGGGCTGCGACTTCTTCTCCGCCGTGCCGGCGGTGCGCGACAAGCTGGAGATGCTGAAGAAGGTCGGTCTCGGCTACATCCATATCGGCCAGCAGGCCACCACGCTGTCGGGCGGCGAGGCGCAGCGCATCAAGCTTGCCAAGGAACTGTCGCGCAAGGCGACCGGCCGCACGCTCTACATCCTCGACGAACCGACCACGGGCCTGCATTTCCACGACGTGGCCAAACTGCTCGAAGTGCTGCACGAACTGGTCGAGCAGGGCAACACGGTCGTCGTCATCGAGCATAATCTCGAAGTGATCAAGACCGCCGACTGGATCCTCGACCTTGGCCCGGAAGGCGGCGACGGCGGCGGCGAACTGGTCGCTTCCGGCACGCCGGAGGACGTCGCCGCCGAACCGCGCTCGCACACCGGCGCGTTTTTAAAGGAGCTGCTGACGCGCCGGCCCGGCGGCAAGGTGCAGGCGGCGGAGTGAGCCGCTCATGCGTGGATCCTCGGGCTTGACCCGAGGATGACGCGCTGTGGTGAGCGCCGAGGCCAGTCGCCGACATCGAGTGTGACATTAATTTCGGATGCGTTGATATAGGCTAACGTCTGCAGCAAAACGGCGTTGCCGGCGCCGAACTCCGCCACTACCCTCCCGACGACCTCTCACCCTCCGTCATCCTCGGGCTTGACCCGAGGATCCACGCCAAGGCAACACAACGGGCCATGGCGGGCTATGTCTACATCATGACCAACCAGAAGCGCGGGACGCTCTATATCGGCGTTACCTCCGATCTGGAGGGCAGGGTCTACGACCACCGCGAAGGCCGCGGTTCCGTGTTCACCAGCCGCTACGGGTTAACCCGGCTGGTCTGGTACGAACAGCACGATCACATCTCTGACGCCATACAGCGCGAGAAATCGCTGAAGCGATGGTATCGGCAATGGAAGATCGACCTGATCGAAGCAATGAACCCGCGCTGGGACGACCTCTATCTGATACTGAACAACTGAGCCGCTCGTGCGTGGATCCTCGGGTCAAGCCCGAGGATGACGACCTGTAGGGAACACCGCAGCCAATCGCATAATTCGAGCGGGACTTTGATCTCGGATGGGCCGGCATCGGTTCCAATTCACTGCAAAGTGTCCACGTCGGCGCCGAACTCCGCCACTACCCTCCCGACGACCTCTCACCCTCCGTCATCCTCGGGCTTGACCCGAGGATCCACGCACAAGCAAGCTGCTGATCTTCAAAGCTTTCGCCGAGAACTTGTCCACGCTCCCGCCGCCCATGCGATCATCCACCCGTCGCCGTCCCATGGGAAACCGGGTCTAGAACCGGCCCGGCGGGGCGGCGGACGGGCGGTCCTGGCACCGCACCGCACTGCCTCGATGAGCGATCCATTCGACCGCCCGTCTTCCCGCCTTCGCATCTCTCCCGGCAAACAAAGCGAAGCGGACCATGCCGGAACCCCTTTTGCAACCCGTGGCGAAACCGCGGGAACGCACAAGCGCGCGACCGTCAGCCGATCACCCTTTCGTCAGCAGATCTCGAATTGCCGGCCGGGATACCTATATGGAATGAAACCGGACGAAAGGCCCGATATGTACGCCCGCCCGAAAAACAGCACGCATGAACGCGAGCGCGCCCGGCGCGAAACGGTGGCCGAGCGCGAATGGATCATCCGCAACGACAAGCGCCTCGGAGCGGCCGATCTCGTCCTGCCTGCCCTGGCGTTGGCGGTGCTGGTCCTGATCTGACCTGCCGGCGCCGGCCGGCCGGCTATCCGCCATGCATCCCGGTCTGTCAGCAGCCTTCAGGAAGCGGGTGGCGGCGGCGCGGCCGCTGGCATAGGCTCGCGTCGACGCCAACAGACGGAACGACCCGCATGACCGCCACCTCCACCATCCGCGCCGGCATCGGCGGCTGGACGTTCGAGCCCTGGAACACCTCGTTCTACCCGGAGAAGCTCGCCAAGAGGCGCCAGCTCGAATACGCCTCGCGGCAGATGCCGACCATCGAGATCAACGGCACCTATTATCGCGACCAGAAGCCGGCGACCTTCGCCTCCTGGGCGGCCGAGGTGCCGGCCGGCTTCGTCTTCTCGGTCAAGGCCAACCGCTTCACCACGGTCAAGAAGATATTGGCCGAGTCGGGCGAATCCGTCGGCCGTTTCATCCGCTCCGGCATCGTCGAGCTCGGACCGCATCTGGGGCCGATCGTCTGGCAGTTCGCGCCGACCAAGAAGTTCGAGCCTGACGACTTCGCCGCTTGGCTGGCGCTGCTTCCAGGCAGCCACGAGGGCGTGCGCCTGCGCCATGCGCTGGAGGTCCGCAACCCCTCTTTCGTCTGCCCGGAATTCGTGGCGCTGGCGCGGAAGCACGGTGCGGCCATCGTCTACGCCCATCACGAGAAATATCCCGAGATCGCCGACGTGACGGGCGATTTCGTCTATGCGCGGCTGCAACGCGGCGACGACGCCATCGATACCTGCTATCGGCCGGCCGAGATGGACCGCTGGGCGGCGCGGGCGAGGCTCTGGGCCGGAGGCGGCGAGCCCGACGACCTGCCGCGCGCCGACCCCGATGCCGCGGCCGAAACCACGCCGCGCGACGTGTTCGTCTACTTCATCCACGAGGGCAAGGTGCGCGCGCCGCACGGCGCCATGGCGTTGATGCAGCGCCTCGGCTGATCGCGGTCACAAAAGCTCGGTGAACACCGCCGGCAGCAGGTGGATGAAATCCTCGGCGATGGCGCCGTGGGCGGCCAGATTGCCTGTTTCCGCGTGCAGCCAGACCGCCGCGCAGGCGGCGTGAAACCCGGCCATGCCCTGCGCCGCGAGCCCGGTTACGATGCCGGCAAGCACGTCGCCGGAACCCGCCGTCGCCAGCACCGGGCCGCCATTGGCGTTGATCGCCGCCATTCCGTCCGGCGCGGCGACCACCGTGTCGGGACCCTTGAGCACGACGATGGCGCCGGCGCGTTTCGCCGCCAGCCGGGCGCGGTCGAGCCGGCTGAGCGCTTTGTCGGCGGCAAGGTCGGGAAACAGCCGCGCGAATTCGCCCTCATGCGGCGTCAGCACCACCGAGCCTGCCGGCGCCGCGGCAATCCGGTCGAACAGGCGGCGCGGCGCGGCGCCATAGGCCGTCAGCGCGTCGGCATCGAGCACGACCGTCTTCAACTTACCGGCGAGCACGGCGGCGATCATCTCGCGCAGCCGTTCGCCGACGCCGAAGCCGGGTCCGATCGCCACGGCCGACGTCTTGCCCTCGCCGAGAAACGCCTCCACCGCGCCCGCATCCCCGACCGGGCGCAGCATGATCGAGGTCAGGTGACCGGCATTGACCAGCATGGCCGAAGGCGGCGACAGCACGGTCACCGCGCCGGCCCCGGCGCGCTGGGCGGCCATGGCGGCAAGCCGCGCCGCGCCGGTCGACGACGGTCCGCCGGAAAACACCGCCGCCGCGCCGCGCGAATATTTGTGCGCGTCGCGTGCGGTTGCCGGCAGGTGCCCGCGCCACAACGGCGGCAGGTTCTCGAAACAGGTCGGCTTCACCTCGTCGAGCACGCCGGCGCCGATGCCGATATCGGCGAGCACCACCTCGCCGCAGAGCTCGCGGCCGGGATGGAGCAGGTGGGCCGGCTTCTTGCGGAAGAAGGTTACCGTCAGTTCGGCCGGACAGGCGCCGCCGAGCACGGCGCCGCTCGCTCCGGACAGGCCGGAAGGCAGGTCGACCGCGACCACCCGGCATCCGGCCTCGCCTGCCCGCTCGACCGCCGCCAGCGCCTTGCCCGCCAGCGGCCGTTCCAGCCCGGCGCCGAACAGCGCGTCGATGACGAGCGCGCCAGGTGACGGATCGAAGGCGTCGAGGTCGAGCGCCGCGCCACCCCACCGCCGCGCCGCATCGGCCGCGTCGGCGCCGGACTTCGGCGGTGCCAGGGCGTGGAGCGACACGGCCATGCCGGCGCGCTGCAATTCGCGCGCCACCACATAGCCATCGCCGCCATTGTTGCCAGGACCGCACAGGATGTCGGCGCGCGCCGCATCGCCGTAACGGGCGAGGATCTCGGCCGCCACCGCTCTTCCGGCATTGTCCATCAGTTGCCGACCGTCGAATGGCCCCGCCGCGATCGCCAGCCGGTCGGCGCGGCCCATCTCGTCGGGCGTCAGCAGTTCATACATCGGATTTCAGCTTTCCGCATGGTCGCCAATCAGTCGCCCAGACTGGCCGGCATGGCAAGTGCCGCGCCGGCCCGGTCATGATTGCCTAAATTATAGGCAATATGGTCAAGAGATGGGCAATATATGTCTCGTTTGCACTGCCCGGCCGGTCATCGTTGCGGCATTCCGATGGCGCGGCACGGTTCGAGCCGTCCGATCCGGCGTGAATCCGACGGCGATACCGGTGCCGGCCACGAAATTCGGCCGCCGCCGTCGAACTGGCACGCTTCCTGCATTTCCCGGGCAAACCGGCAATACCCCGCCTCATACACCCCCCGGAGACCGATCCCGCCATGAAGAAAATCGAAGCCATCATCAAGCCGTTCAAGCTCGACGAGGTCAAGGAAGCGCTGCAGGAGGCGGGCCTGCAGGGCATCACCGTCACCGAGGCCAAGGGTTTCGGCCGCCAGAAGGGCCATACGGAACTTTATCGCGGCGCCGAATATGTCGTCGACTTCCTGCCCAAGGTGAAGGTCGAGGTGGTCCTCGCCGACGATGCGGTGGAGGGCGCCATCGAGGCGATCCGCACCGCGGCGCAGACGGGCCGCATCGGCGACGGCAAGATTTTCGTATCCAATGTGGAGGAGGTCATTCGCATCCGCACCGGCGAGACCGGCGAGGCGGCGATTTGATCAGCCCGGTACGCCGGCAAGCAACTGAACCAAACCTATCCAACCAGTCAAACAGCAGGAAAATAGCATGACCTCAGCAAAAGACATCATGAAGCAGATCTCCGACAACGACGTGAAGTTCGTCGATCTGCGCTTCACCGACCCGAAGGGCAAGATGCAGCACGTGACGATGGACATCGCCGCCGTCGACGAGGACATGTTCGTCGACGGCGTCATGTTCGACGGCTCTTCGATCGCCGGCTGGAAGGCGATCAACGAGTCCGACATGGTCCTGATGCCCGACACCGACACGGTGCACATGGATCCGTTCTTCGCCCAGTCCACCATGGTGGTGGTGTGCGACATTCTCGATCCGGTTTCCGGCGAGGCCTACAATCGCGATCCGCGTGGCACCGCCAAGAAGGCCGAAGCCTATCTCGGCGCCGAGGGCATCGGCGATACGGCCTTTTTCGGTCCCGAGGCCGAATTCTTCGTCTTCGACGACGTCAAGTACAAGGCCGATCCCTACAATACCGGCTTCAAGCTCGACTCGACCGAACTGCCCTCCAACGACGATGCCGAATACGAAACCGGCAACCTCGGCCACCGCCCGCGCGTCAAGGGCGGCTACTTCCCGGTACCGCCGGTCGATTCGGCCCAGGACATGCGTTCGGAAATGCTGACCGTCATGGCCGAGATGGGCGTCGTGGTCGAGAAGCACCACCACGAGGTCGGCGCCGCGCAGCACGAACTGGGAATGAAGTTCGATACGCTGGTGCGCAATGCCGACAAGACCCAGATCTACAAATATGTCGTGCATCAGGTCGCCAACGCCTACGGCAAGACGGCGACCTTCATGCCCAAGCCGATCTTCGGCGACAACGGATCGGGCATGCATGTGCACCAGTCGATCTGGAAGGACGGCAAGCCAACCTTCGCCGGCAACGAATATGCCGGCCTGTCGGAAAGCTGCCTCTACTACATCGGCGGCATCATCAAGCACGCCAAGGCGCTGAACGCCTTCACCAACCCGTCGACCAACTCCTACAAGCGTCTGGTCCCGGGCTACGAAGCGCCGGTTCTGCTCGCCTATTCGGCGCGCAACCGCTCGGCTTCCTGCCGCATTCCGTTCGGCTCGTCGCCGAAGGCCAAGCGCGTCGAGGTCCGCTTCCCCGATCCGATGGCGAACCCCTATCTCGCCTTCGCCTCCATGCTGATGGCCGGACTGGACGGCATCAAGAACAAGATCCATCCGGGCGATGCCATGGACAAGGACCTCTACGACCTGCCGGCCAAGGAACTGAAGCAGATCCCGACGGTTTGCGGCAGCTTGCGCGAGGCGCTGGCGAGCCTTGACGCCGACCGCGCCTTCCTGAAGGCCGGTGGCGTGTTCGACGACGACCAGATCGACGCTTATATCGAGCTGAAGATGGAAGAGGTGCTCGCCTTCGAGATGACCCCGCATCCGATCGAGTTCCAGATGTACTACTCGTCCTGATCGGATCGAATGGCGATATCCGCCCCCGGCGCGCAGCGCCGGGGGTTTTTCATTCGGCCGGACCGGCGCGCGGATGGCTCGGTGGAACGTTGCCGGCGCCGGCCTGCCAGTCGGCCGCAACGGCGTCGGTGTCGAGCCGTTTCAGGTAGTCGCGCCTGACCTCGATCCACGCATAGCGTATCGAGTTCTCGACGATCTCGCGGTCGTAGCGTTTCAGTTCCGGGGCGATCGGCGCCCAGCGGATCAGCGCCGGCGCGCTCTCGATGAAGTGGCCCGGCCCGTCGCCGGTCATCCGCCACACGGTGCGCGCCAGCCGCGCGTCGAATGTCTCCAGCCATTTCTCGCGCAGATGTTGCGGGGCGTCGGCGGAGTTTGTGTCGATGCCCCGGCAGAAGCCGCGCCAGGCGAGCCGGTCGCGCTCCTCGTTGACAAAGGCGTCCGCCGCCATCGCGTTGGCGACGCAGAAACAGGTCAGGTCGGCGAGGCTGGCGGCGTAGATCTCCCGCGTCGCAACAGCGATCGACTGCACGAATTCGGGCTCGTCGAACATTTTCGGATAGCGCGTGCCGATCCGTTCCTTCAGGTAGCCGAACAGCTTCTTCTGGGTGACGAAGGCGGCGCGCGTGCCGGCGAAGTGGCAGATCCGGTCGCTCGAATCAATCGGCGCCGTGTCGCGGCGCACCGAAACGCTCGCGAAGGCTTCGGCCACCCCCGCCAGTGCGTTTCCCAGTCGTGCAAGGATCGTTGACATTGTGATTTTGTCTCAGAATCCAAGTGGTTAAGGAAGTACTACCATAGAATCATAGCGCGTGACGTGGCGAGCGGCTATGGCTTCACTCGCGCGGAGACTGCGTATGTAACGATGCGGCAGCCCTGCGTTCGGGAATGCGGACATGGTGTCCGCATCTTCTAGGGGAGGAATACCAATGTCCAGCACGGACACCAGTAGCTATCAAGGCCACTGGATAAAAACCCGCAACCTGACCTATGTGGTACTCGCCCTCTGGGCCCTGTTTGCGCTGATCATTCCGTGGATGGCCGGATCGCTCAACTCCATGACCTTTCTTGGTTTTCCGCTTGGGTACTACATGTGCGTTCAGGGTTCCCTGATTGCATTCGTCGCGATGATCTGGATCCAGAACTGGCGCCAGGATGCCATTGACGACGAATATGGCCTCGGCGAGGGGGGGGACTGAACCAATGGCAACCAATGAACAAGGCGAACGTGCCGGATTTCTGAACAATCTCGGCAAGGTCTACGCACTCTACACGCTGGGTTTCCTGGTGTTTTTCGCGTTGATGGCGGTGCTCGAGAAGTTGGGCGCCAGCGCCGAAACCATTGGCGTTGGCTTCCTGCTGTTCACGATCGCGATCTATGCCGTCATCGGCTTCCTGTCGCGCACGGCGGAGGTCGATGCCTACTATGTGGCGGGCCGCGAGGTTCCGGCACTCTATAACGGCATGGCCACGGCGGCGGACTGGATGTCCGGCGCGTCCTTCGTGGCGCTTGCCGGCGGCGTCTATTTCGGCGGCTATCCGTATCTGGGCTTCATCATCGGCTGGACCGGCGGCTACGTGCTGGTCAACTCGCTGATGGCGCCCTACCTGCGCAAGTTCGGCTGCTACACGGTGCCGGATTTCATCGGAACGCGCTACGGCGGCAACACCGCCCGCTTCTGCGCAGTGGTCGTGCTCGTCGTCGCCTCGTTCACCTATGTGACGGCGCAGATCAACGCCACCGGCACGATCGCCGCCCAGACGCTGGGCGTGCCCTTCGAGTTCGGCGTCTATCTCGGCCTGCTCGGCATCTTCATCTGCTCGATGCTCGGCGGCATGCGCGGCGTGACCTGGACCCAGGTTGCCCAGTACATCGTGCTGATCATCGCCTATCTGGTGCCGATCATCTGGATGTCCAACAAGCAGGGCTTCGGCATCATTCCGCATTTCGGCTATGGCGACGCCGTCCATCGCATCGCCGACCTCGAAGCCCAGTACGGGCTTGAGGCCGCCAAGGAAGGCATCGCCGGGCTGCGTGTGCTGACCACCCCGCAGAACGCGCCCGACGGCAAGGGCTGGGCGATGGTGTCGCTCGCCATCTGCATGATGTGCGGCACCGCTTCGCTGCCGCATATCCTGATGCGCTACTTCACCACGCCCTCCGTCCGCTCGGCGCGCCGTTCGGTCGGCTGGTCGCTGCTGTTCATCTTCCTGCTGTACTTCTCGGCGCCGGCGCTGGCCACGCTGACCAAGCTGCAGCTTCTGGACCCGAACCTGGCGACCTCGGTCATCGGCAAGTCGTTCGAAGAGGTGGCCAACCTCGAATGGGTCAAGCACTGGTCGTCCGTGGGCATGCTCTCGGTCGTCGACCAGTCGGGTGACGGCATCGTCCAGCTCAACGAGTTCTTCATGCGGCCCGACATCGTCGTGCTCGCCACACCGGAAATCGCAGGCCTGCCCTACGTCATTTCCGGCCTCGTGGCCGCCGGCGGCCTGGCTGCCGCCATGTCGACCGCCGACGGACTGCTGCTGGCCATCGCCAACGCCCTGTCGCATGATCTCTACTACAAGATCATCGACCCGAGCGCCGACACCCGTCGCCGCCTGATCGTCGCCCGCATCCTGCTGCTGTTCATCGGCCTGGCGGCCGCGTTCATCGCGTCGCTGAAGCTGACCGGCATCCTCGGCGCGGTGGCCTGGGCGTTCGACTTCGCCTGCTCCGGCCTCTTCTTCCCGCTCGTCCTCGGCGTGTGGTGGAAGCGCGCCAACACGGCGGGCGCGATTGCCGGCATGGTCGGCGGTTTCGTCGCCGGTTCGTGGTACCTCTACATGGTCTACACCGGCGCCATGGAGCCGTGGTTCGGCATCGACCACATCCGCTTCGGCATCATCGGCATGCCGGTGAGCCTGGTGGCCATGGTGGTGGTATCGCTGCTGACGCCTGAACCCTCCAAGGAGATTCAGGACATGGTCGACGAGACCCGCATCCCCACCGGCACGGCAATTCTTGCCAAGTCGCACTGAGCGGGGCTAACAACGGCAACCGGGGGCGGGACGATGTCCCGCCCCCGTTTTCGTGAACCGGTATCGGCGGGGGAGGTCGCGCCAATGGATGACACGCTGTCGGTGTTTCCGATCTGGGCGATCGTCGTCGACTATGTGTTGGGCGTCATCATGTGGACGCTGATCGGGCGCGCGGCGATGAACGTGTTCCTGCCGATCAATTCCGACTTCTTCTTCATGCGTTTCTTCGTCCGTTCCACCGATCCCGTGCTGAAGGTCTTCGCCCCGGTGACGCCCGGCTTCCTGATCGAACCGCTGGTGCCGCTGTTCGTCGCCTGGTTCTTCTTCATGATCCGCTTCTACGTGATGCCGTGGCTGCTCGGCTATTCGGTCATGGGCATGCTCTCCTTCCCGCTGGAAAGCGAGATCGCCCAGGCGCTCTACCAGATTTTCAACTGACCGCGCCCTCCGTTCGTTTCGTCAGATCTCGCCGTCTTCGACGATGGTGATTTCCGCCGTTCCGGAATTGTTGAAGTAGTAGTCGCGTCCCGGCGTGATCGCGTCGTTGACGAAAAGATGCAGCGTACCCGAACGCCACGCCTTGAACCGCCAGGCGTAGGTGTTGGCCTTTCCGGCCACCGGTTCGGCATCGATGCGGAAGGCGAATTCGCGCGCCCGGCCGATCGAACCCATCATGGCGAACCAGTCCTCGCTCCAGAACCGCCGGGTAAACGACAGCGCCGCCATCTTGATCCGCGATCCCCAAGACAGTTCGGACCATCTCAGCCCGGTCGGGTCGGCCGGGAAATCGAGGTCCTTCCACGGTTCGGCGACCGCGATCGTGATCAGGTAGTAGCGGCCCTCCTTCATCTCGAAACCGGTGTCGAGACAGGTCTGTTTCGTGCTGAATACGACGGTTTTCGGAGCGGCCGATCTGGTGGTGAAGGTGATGTTCTGCCCGCCTTCCGGCTGTTGCCGCACCGCCGAGCAGACCGAGGCGAACCCGTAGTCCTTGAACATGGCATAGCGCCAGCCGACCAGCAGCGGCACGCCGGCGAAGAGGACGACGACCAGCAGCAGCGGCATGATCTTCTTCGTCCACCAGAAATGCGCGCCGCCCCACATGGCACGCCAGGCGTCCACCCATTGCGGCCGCGCCGTCGGATTGTGCGGAGGCCGGCCGGCCAGATGCCCCCAGGCGGCCTGCGCCTTGGCCTGCATCACCCGCGCAAGCTTGGCCGAGACCAGCCATGAAAGGCAGAAGCCCGCCGCGAGCGCGAAGAACACCAGCGCGTGTTCGGTCCAGAACTCGCCGATGCGTTCCGCGCCGGGCACCGGAAGATAGGCCACCGCCATCAGCAGCAGGCCGGCGAGCTTGGCGGCAATTCCGTCGCCGACCGCCGCCGGATTGGGCAGCCAGAGAAACGGCACCAGCGCGATCGCCAGCGCCAGGCCGAGCATGACGAGATGCACCGCCCGGCGCCTGACGATCGTGTCCTCGATGCCCTTCTGCAGGGTCATGCGGTCCCTGCGCTGGCCGGCGTCCTCGTAGCCGGCGGCATCCGCCGAGGCGATGTTGTTCGCATTGCCCGGCGTCGGCGGCATCACCACATCGTAATCTTCCGGAATGCCGACCGGCGCGTAATCCGCCTTGGTGGCCTTGATCCTGTCGAACACCGCATGGTGGATCTTGAACCGGTCGATCTGCACTTCCGCGTAACCGTTGCCGTCGAGGTCCTCGCGGCCGAGCCTGGCCAGAATGCGCGGCTTGTAGCGATAGAACGCCCCCATGCCGCGGCGCGAATCGTGGATCTCGCCTTGCGCATCGGCAAGCGCCCGCAGGTCGTCGAGCGCCGCCCGGCGCACCTTGAGCCCACCCTTGGCCATCGCCTGCTCGATCATCCAGATCGCCGGCACCAGCGACAGCCTGTCATTGGCGTAACCGCCGCCGACATCGCTGTGCATGCCGGCGAACCAGGCCTGCTGCGGCCGGTCGTCGACCGGACCCTCGACACCGCCCGGCCGGTATTCGCGTTCGGTCCACAACACCGGATGAAACGTGTGCCTGGCTTCGTCGAGCGCCAGCGCCTGATAGGCGTGCTCGACCCGCTTCGACAGGTTGTTGTCGGGGAAGCGAAGCGGCAGGAAATATTTGTGTATGGCGATCGTCATCTCGTCGACCGGCAGGCCATAGGCCGAAACCGTGTCGAACACGCCGAGGAACTTCATCGGCTGATTGGCCGACACCGCGTATTGCCGGCGGAACGCCTCCGTCTTCGGCGTGCGGATGCGGAAAAGCCCGTCGCGGACGACATGGTAGAGCGCCGACAGGCGGGCATGGTCGTTGCGCTTGCGCAAGGCGCGGTAGGCGACCCTGACCGCCGCCTTCAGTCCCTCGTCGGTGGCGACGGGAACCTCCTCGCTGCGCAGGCGCGACCAGCGCCACACCCTGATCGTCTCGTCGGACCCGCGGTCGATGATGCCGCAATGGCGGATCATCCCGGAAAGCACACGCGCGGTGAACGCGCCGCGCGAGAAACCGAACAGCAGGATGTTGTCGTCCTTGCCCTCGTAGTGCCGGCAGAGCTGCTCGTAGAGCTGGCGCACATTGCGGGCGAGGCCGACGCCGAAAGCGCCGCCGACCGCCCGCAAAAGCTTGAACCCGCCGGTGCCGACGCCGTCGTCGTAGAAGGCGAGCTGGTCGTCCCTTTCCAGGTCGATCGCCTCGAAAATCCGCCAGATGTTGGTCTTGGTGATCTTGGCGGCGGAATTGCCGGTGCCGTCGGACAAGATGACGAGGTTTCTCGATTTCATCCGTTTTCCCACGTGTTTTCAACAAAACAATTATGGAATATTTTCGCGTGAAAGTAATCATAAAAGGAAATCGGGTTTTTTCTACGTTTCCTGCTTGGCCGCGCGGAGGAGATTACGGCCCCCGGGAGAACAGCCGCTACGGGTGGCCGTCCGTCGGCACGTCGACGCCGGCAAGCTCGGCGGCGAGCAGCCGACGTGCCCCGGCGCGGGCGAAGCGCAGCATCATCGCCTTGCGTGTTGCGCCCGCCATCCTGTGCTCGGGCGCCTCGCGCAGGATTTCGGCGCCGTGGCCGTCGGCGAGGATGAAGCCGGCCTCGTCGGGAAAGATGCCCGCCGGCACCTCCGGATGGGTGGCGAAATAGAAACGGTCGCAATGAAGCCGGTAGTCCGGCCACTTGCCGTCGGCGCGGAAATCCTCGACCGACGACTTGATCTCGACGATCAGGAACTCGCCCTTCGGGCCGAGCACGGTCAGGTCGGCGCGCCGGCCCGACGCCAGCGGCAGTTCCGGCAGCACCACCGCGCCGAGGTCGGAAAACAGCCGCTGCACGCCGCGGCGTACGAGGAGCGCACGTTCCGACTGGCGTCCGTCGGCAAGGGGATTGTCGTTGAAGGGCGATACGATCGGCATGGCACCATCATCGGTGAAAGCCGGTCGGTAAATCAACACCGGCGGACCATTTCCGCCCATCGCCCGCGATCATGGCGCCGTATCGCCGCCGACAGGCCGGCGCGGGGAAAGCCGGCGTCGGCAATGTTGCGCAAATGCCATACAGGCGGGAAAGTGAGCCGCGGTTTTTTTGTGTTGTCGATTAACCACTTGGCAAGAACATGCTTTACAGATTAAGGATAGTGGCAAAAATGCGGCCTGAATCGGGCGCATGAAACATATTTGGTAGGGATTCAGAATCGACATGAAGATGAGATCGTTGCTTGTCGCTGTTGGACTTTCCTTGGCGACCGCGCTGGCGGGCTGTACCACGGGCGGATTCAACGTCTTCACCAATTCGTATGGTTCAAAGAAAGACGCCGGCTATCAGCTGCCGTCGATCCCGATCTACAAGGTCGACCGCAAATTTCATCGTCAGATGGTCAAATATGACAGCACGGAGAAGCCGGGCACCATCATCGTCGATACCGGCGCCAAATTTCTCTATTTCGTCATGCCGGAAGGCAAGGCGATGCGCTACGGCATCGGCGTCGGCCGCGAGGGCTTCGAGTGGTCGGGCAGCGCCCGCGTTGGGCTGAAGCGCGAATGGCCGGTGTGGACGCCGCCGCCGGCCATGATCCGGCGTCAGCCCGAACTGGCCAAATACCGTGGCGGCATGCAGCCGGGCCTGACCAATCCGCTCGGCGCACGTGCGCTTTATCTTTACAACCGGCGCGGCGATTCGGGCTATCGCCTGCACGGTACGCCGGAATGGTGGTCGATCGGCAAGGCGGTGTCGTCGGGCTGCATCCGCCTGATGAACCAGGACATCATCGATCTCTACGAACGCGCCGATGTCGGCGCCAAGGTGATCGTCAAGCGCTGACGGTCGTATCGATCAGGGATTTATCCGCGGACCGTCTCGGCAACAGACGTCCAAGAAAAACCGGGCTCGATGGCCCGGTTTTTTCTTGGTCGCCGTAGCGTCCGCCTAGGTGATCTGCTCGACCTGCTGAACTTCCGGAACGAAGTGGCGCAGCAGGTTCTGGATGCCGTGCTTGAGCGTCGCCGTCGACGACGGGCAGCCGGCGCAGGCGCCGCGCATGTGCAGGAACACAGTGCCGTTCTCGAAGCCGCGGAACGTGATGTCGCCGCCATCCTGGGCCACGGCGGGCCGGACCCGCGTGTCGAGCAGTTCCTTGATCGTCAGCACGATTTCCTCATCGGCTTCGTCGTAGAACTCCTCGCCGGCGGCCCCGGGCGTCTCGGTGGCGCTTTCGGCCATCACCGGCGCGTTCGACAGGAAATGTTCCATGATCGAGCCGAGGATGGCGGGCTTCAGATGCTGCCATTCGCCGCCGTCCCTGGTGACGGTGATGAAGTCGTAGCCGAAGAAAACGCCCGTCACGCCGGGCACGGCAAACAGCCGCGCCGCCAGCGGCGAGGCAACGGAAGCGGTTTCCGCGTCTCGGAAATCGGCCGTGCCTTCCTCGAGCACCACCCGACCGGGCAGGAACTTCAGCGTTTCCGGGTTTGGCGTTGCTTCCGTCTGGATAAACATCTTGGACCTTTCGGGAGCCGTTGTTTAGAACGGTTCCAAAGTTGACCTTGGCAAAATAGGCTCGTTGTCCGGCCGTTTCAAGCGGAAGATGGCCGCGGCCCGGCCATATTCAGGCGATGCTGTCGATTTCCTCGTCCGACAGGTTCATCGGCACCACCGTCACGGGAATCGGGAAGGCGGCGTTCTTGCCGGCGATCGACGACACCAACGGTCCTGGACCCTCCTTGGCGGCGCCGGCGGCAAGCACCAGGATGGCGATATCCTGATCTTCCTCGATAAGGGCATGGATCTGCTCGACCGGCACGCCCTCGCGTACCACGCATTCGGCCTCGATGCCGACCGATTCGCGCACGACGGCCGCAAACCGCTGCAACGCCATATCGGCGCTTTCCTTTGCTTCCTCGCGCATGAGCTGTTCGACGCCGAGCCAGTGCTGGAAATCGCCCGGCTCGATGATGTAGACGAGGATCAGCGAACCGCCGGTGCGCTCGGCCCGCCGCGCCGCATAGGCGACGGCGCGCTCGCATTCCGGCGTTTCATCGATAACGCAGAGAAACTTGCGCCGGTGGCCGGCTTCCCGGCTCAGTCGTTTCGATACCATGCGGTAATCCCGGTTGTGGCGTCGGCGTGCAATCTGCCATCAGCCGGGGCCGCGGGCAAGCGCCGTCGCCGGCTCCGGAGCCTTGGCTGATCGTGCTTTCTCAATCCGACAACAGGCCGATGATCTCGCGCACGTCCTTCATCGTCGCCTCGGCGAGCGCGCCCGCCTGTTCGCCGCCGGCGCTCAGAACGCCGTCGACATAGGCCGGGTCGGCCGAAATCCGCCGCATCTCGTCCGCCACCGGCGCCAGCTTCTCCACGGCAAGCTCGGCCAGCGCCGGCTTGAACTCGGAGAACTGCCGGCCGCCGAAATCGCGGATCACGTCGGCCCGGTCGACACCGGCAAGCGCGGCATAGATGCCAACGAGGTTTTCCGCCTCCGGCCGGTTCGCCAGGCCCTCGACGTCGCCCGGCAGCGGCTCGGGGTCGGTCTTCGCCTTTTTGATCTTGCGGGCGATCGCATCGGCGTCGTCGGTCAGGTTGATGCGCGACAGGTCGGACGGGTCGGATTTCGACATCTTCTTGGTGCCGTCGCGCAGGCTCATCACCCGTGTCGCAGGCCCCTCGATCAGCGGTTCGGTCAGCGGAAAGAAGCCGTTGACCCGTTCGTCGCCCATCATCATCTCGACGCCGAGGCCGAGCTCGGCGATGCGCCCGGAAAAATCGTTGTTGAACTTGGCGGCGATGTCGCGCGTCAGTTCGAGATGCTGCTTCTGGTCGTCGCCGACCGGCACGTGGGTGGCGCGGTAGACGAGGATGTCGGCCGCCATCAGGCTCGGATAGGCGAGCAGGCCGAGCGAGGCGTTCTCGCGGTCCTTGCCGGCCTTGTCCTTGAACTGCGTCATGCGGTTCATCCAGCCGATGCGGGCGACGCAGTTGAAGATCCAGGCGAGCTCGGCGTGCTGGTGCACCCGGCTCTGGTTGAACACGATGTGCTTCTTCGGGTCGATCCCCGACGCCAGGAAGGCGGCCGTGATCGCGCGGGTCTGGTCGGCGAGGTCGTCATGGACGAGCTGCGCGGTGATCGAATGCAGGTCGACCACGCAGTAGATGCAGTCATGCGTCTGCTGCAGCGCGACGAATTTCGTGAGCGCGCCGAGATAGTTGCCGAGATGCAGGTTGCCGGTCGGCTGGACGCCGGAAAAGACGAGTGGCTTGAAGCTCATGGGGATGTTCCGAAGCTGGTGGAGGGCCCCGCGCGAGGGGTCGCGTGTCGGCGCGCCTTATGGACGAGCGACGCCAGCCGCGCAAGTGCATGTTTGCAACACCGGCGGCTCCGCCCTCACGGCTCGTCCGGCACCGGCTCGGGCGGCATGTCCTGCTTTTCCACCGCTTCCTGCGCAGCGCCGGCCACCGCCCTGCGCACATCGTCGCTCAGCGGCTGGTCGCCGGCGATCTCCACCTTGACGTTGCGCGAGGCGAAGTTGATGCCGTTCTTCTCGAAGATGTCCCTCAGTTTCTGGTAGGCGTCGCGGCGGATCAGCCATTGCGCGCCGGGCCGGGCCATGAACTTGACGCCGATCACCATGTTGAACTCTTCCATGCGCCTGACCCCCTGCGATTTCAGCGGCTGGATCAGGTGCTGGCCATAGCCCTCGTGCGCCTGCAGTTCGGCGCCGACCTGCTTGACCAGCTTCTTGACCAGCTTCAGGTCGGTGTCGAAGGGAACCCGGAACTCCAGCTTCATGATCACCCAGTCGCGGCTGTAGTTGGTCAGCGCCTTCAGCTCGCCGAAGGGGATGGTATGCACCGCGCCGAGGTGATGGCGGACCCTGAGCGATCGGAGCGACATCGATTCCACCGTGCCGCGCAGGTTTTCCATCTCGATATATTCACCGACCCGGAAGGCGTCGTCGAGCAGGAAGAAGATGCCCGAGACCACGTCGCGCACCAGCGCCTGCGCGCCGAAGCCGATGGCGATGCCGGCGACGCCCGCGCCGGCCAGCAACGGCCCGATATTGATGCCGATCGACGACAGCACCGTCAGGATCACGATCACGCCGATGGTGACCATCAGGAACATGCGCAGGATCGGCAGCAGCGTCGCGATGCGCGCCTCCGGCCCGGGCGCCATGCCGTCATTGGCCGGTCCGTAGTCGGCCAGCCGCCGGTTGATGGCCGTCTTCGCCCAGGTCCAGGCGAGGTCGGCGATCAGCAGCGTGATCCCGACATTGACGACGACGCGGAAGAGCTGGCCGGCGGCCGACGGCGATTCCGACAGCGACAGCAGGCCGACCCCCCACGCCCAGGCTATGCCCGCCATGGCCACGATGAACAACAGGATCCTGACCAGCCGGATAACCACCAGCCGCATGGTGCCGTAGCGGCTGGTATCGACCAGCGGCCCGGCATCGCCGCCGACCGGCGGGGCGTCCTCGGCCATCGACGCGGCAGGCGCCTCGTCGGCTTCGGCCTCGTCCGCCTCTTCCGCCGCCTTCAGTTCGGCGGCTTCCTCCGCCTGGTCGAAGAAATTGCCGATCACCGCCCGCGTCGTCCGCATCGCCGGGTAGAGCAGGCCGAGGATCGCGACCGTCCACATCATCTCGCGAGCGCCGATCAGCCACAGCACGAACACCGCGGCGATCATCACCGAATGGATCACCGGATGATGCACCGACGGAGGCGCCTCGTGCCGCTCGGGCGGATCGTCGGCGAGCGGTTGCCGCAGCCGCCACACCATCGCCGACAGGATCATCGCGAACAAGGTCGCCGCCAGCACCGGAACCACCGTGGCGGCCGGCGCGAGTTCTTCGTCGAAACCGGTATTGACGCCGAGCCGCCACAGCCCGTCGGACGCGACGATGCCGAAAGCGCCGACCAGCGTGGCGCCGGCGACGTAGCGCGCGGCGCGCTTGGCGCGCCGGTTGCCGAGCGGCACCAGCCTCAGGTCCGGCGCCGCCGGCGCGAGGATGAACATCACCAGCATGCCGACCAGCCTGAAGCCGACCACGGCGATCAGCAGGCTGATGACCATCTCGCGCGTCAGCGTCGGCCAGTCGAACATCAGGAAGGCGCCGGCGCTGCCGGCCGCGAAGATGGCCAGCCCGGCAAGGTGCAGGAACACGCGCATTGCCGCGCGCATCACACGGTCTCCGACCGATTCGGCCATCTCGTGGCCGAAGCGCATGCGCAGCTGCACCGGCCGGGCATACTGGAAGTAGAGCCATTCCAGCCCGCCGCCGATGAACAGGAAAATCAGCACATAGGTCAGCGCCCGCAGCGTGTCGCCGGGATCGAGACCGGAATCCCAGGCGAGCGCCACCGCGGCCGGTATGCCGCCGATCGCCGCGAACCCGGAAATCAGCGACGCAATGCGCTCTTCCATGCGCGACACCACGGCGGAAACCTCGCGGCGAAGCGACCAGTCCGCCGCCGCGTCTTCCTGTTCCTGCAGCGAATCGCGAAGCGCCTCGACCACGCCCGGGTCGCTCAGCAGGCGCAGGAGTTCGCGCAGTTGCTCGGGGTTCGCCGCCTGCACCGTCTCGCTTGCATCGCCGGCAGTGTCGGGTGCCAGCGCGGGATTGAACGCTTGCGCCGCCGCCTGCGCGACGCCGCCAAGGACGATGCAGGCAAACACGGCCGCAAGGCGTGCAAACCGGCTCACTCGGCCGCCTCCAGCGCACCGTCCTTCCGCCCGCGGAGGGCTTCGGCGCCGCCATGGGTTCGGGACAGTTCGCTGTGCTTCAGATACGGCGGCAACAGCCGCTCGACCTCCAGATGGCCGCCCGCGACCTTCAACTGGCAGGCCAGGCGGACATCGCCGGCGGCACCGATGCGCGCAAGCGTGTGCAACTCCTCGTCGGAGGCGCTTGCAAGCTCTTCCGACGTCTTCACGACACGCACCCGGCAGGTGCCGCAGCGCCCGCGTCCGCCGCAAAGCGCGGCATGCGGAATGTCGTTGACGGTTGCCGATTCAAGCAGGGTCAGGCCGTTCTCGGCCGTATAGGCCGGCTGGCCGACATAGTGCACGCGGGTCGCGCCGTCATGGCCCATCAGCCGCCACCAGCGCGCAACCAGCACCAGCACCACGATGAGAAGGAAAAGGCCGATCAGCCAGTATTTGATCTGATCGAGACGCACCAGGATCTCGTCCAGGCTCATTCCGCCTTCGGGCGGTTGCGCATAGACGACCTCGACGGCGCCCGACATCACCGCCTTGCCGCCTTCCACATAGCCGAGCATGGCGAACACCGGCAGCGCCACGGCAAGCGGCGACAGGAACAGCGAGACCTTCGACCACCATGGTTGCAGCCTGAGCCAGATGAACAGGCCGATGCAGCCGTGAATCCAGGTCGCGGCGAGCAGGACGACCTGGCGCAGCCCCTCGGCCGGTTCATAGTACCAGAACAGCATGAGGATGCCCGGATAGTCTTGCGGCAGACCGAAGAACTCGCGCACCACATATGTTCCGACGAGATGCGGGATCAGCAGCGGCACCAGGATGAGGCTGGAGACGATCTGGACGATGTCGTTGCGCTTGATCTGCAGCGTGTTGCGGCGGTAGACGGCCTGCAGGCCAAGCCCCATATGCACCAGGAAGGCGACCATGAGGATCGGTGCGACGACGACGTTCGACCAGATGCCCAAAAGCCAGGGCTGCGCGCGCTCCATAAGCGCGACCGAAGACAGTCCCATGGCGATGTTGACAAGGTGCATCGCCACGAAGGCGAACAGAATCAGCCCGGTGATGATGCGCAGTTTCTTGATCATCGCTCCCCCGTTTGGCGCAATTTGCTCCCGAAAGCAGCAAAAATGCAAACCCTGATTGGTCCGCCGCTCAACGCTTGCGGCGCAGCGCGCGCATGACCTCGCGCCGGTCGAGCGCGCCGCTGGCGATCGTGATCGCCAGATAGACGCTGCCGCCGCCGAGGATCAGCGCGACCGTCGCGCCCAGCCGCGGCCCAAAACCGCCATCGAGCCACGGCGCCATCGGTTCGAGCGCCAGATGCACCGCGGCCGCCATCGTCGCCGCCGCCACCGCAATGAATGCGATGTTGCGCAGCGTCTTCGCACGCGGCCTGAAATCGCCGCTCCGCCACAGCACGGCGGCGAGCAGCAGCGCGTTGATCCAGGCGGAGACCGACGTCGCCGCCGCGATCGCCACATGCCCGTAATAGGGAAACAGCATCAGGCTGAGCACGATGTTGACGGCCACCTGCACGAAGGCGAACCACATCGGCGTCTTCATGTCCTCGCGCGCGAAATAGGACGCCTGGTAGACCTTGATCATCACATAGGCGGGCAGGCCGCTGGCGAAGGCGGCAAGCGCGGCCGCCGTCAGCGCCGTTGTTTCGGCGGCAAACGCGCCGCGTTCGTAGAGCACGCCGACGATGGGCGCGGGCATCGCCATCAGCCCGGCGGCGGCTGGAACGGTGATGCCGAGGGCGAATTCCGTCGACCGGTTCTGCAGGTAGCTCGCCTCCTCGCTGTCGCCGGCCTTGAGCGCCCGCGCCATCTCCGGCAGCAGCACGACGCCGACGGCGATACCGATCACGCCGAGCGGCAACTGGTTGATGCGGTCGGCATAGTTGAGCAGCGAGATCGCGCCATCCTGCGCCGAAGCGATGATCTGGCCGACCAGCAGGTTGATCTGGGTCGCGCCGCCGGTCAGCACCACCGGTCCCATCAGGACCAACAGCCGCCTGACGCCGGGCGTCAACCGCGGCCAAGCGAGCGACAAGGAAAAGCCCTCGCGCCTGACCCCCCAGACCAGGAAGACGAGTTGCAGCACGCCGGCGGCGAAGACGCCCCAGGCCAACCGGTAGCCGGTCGCGTATTCGTCGGCGCCGGCCGCCAGCGCGGCGACCAGAACGCCGATCAGCACGACGTTCAGCAGCACCGGCACGAAGGCAGCAAGGAAATAGCGCCGCATCGAATTGAGGATTCCCGACAACATCGCCACCAGCGACATGCAGAAGAGATACGGAAACATGATTCGCGTCATGACGACGGTGAGATCGAACTTATCCGGAGAATCGGCAAAGCCGGGCGCCACGACATTGGCGACCAGCAGCGGCATGAACAGCATCGCGATCGCGCTCAACGCCACCAGGACGGGGATCAGCACCGAGGCGACCGCTACGGCGAACCTGCGCGCCGCCGGCTGGCCGCCGCCTTCCAGTTCGCGGGCGAACAGCGGCACGAAGGCGGCGTTGAACGCGCCCTCGGCCAGGATGCGGCGGAACAGGTTGGGAAAGCGGAAGGCGGCGTAGAACGCATCGGCGACCGGGCCGCTGCCGAGTGCTGCGGCGATCAGCGCCTCGCGCGCGAAGCCCAGGACGCGGCTTGCCATCGTCGCGCCGCCCACCGTGGCGAACTTGCCGATGAGGCTCATCGCGCCGCCCACCTGCAGCGCCTGAACGGACAAGGCGTCATTTGGCGGCGGCCTTTGCGGGTTTTGCCGCCTTTCGTCGCGCCGGCTGTTTCTTGGCGCCGCGCTTTCCGTCGAGCACCCCGATCAGCCGTCGCTTGATCCTGGCCTGCCGCTCGGCATCCTCGATCTTGTGGCCGACGAGGTCGGTCACGTAGAACGTGTCGATCACCTTCTCGCCGAAGGTGGTGATGTGTGCCGAGGCGATGTCGAGCGACAGGTCGGAAATGGCGCCGGTGATCCCCGACAGAAGGCCCGGCTTGTCGAGCCCCTGCACCTCGATCACCGAGAATTTGTGCGACAGCGTGTTGCGGATGTTGACGCGGCTTTCGACCTTGAACG
Source organism: Rhizobiaceae bacterium (assembly GCA_041397625.1). Classification (GTDB taxonomy): domain Bacteria; phylum Pseudomonadota; class Alphaproteobacteria; order Rhizobiales; family Rhizobiaceae; genus JAWKWH01. The sequence continues at coordinate 129,888 of JAWKWH010000001.1, read as the reverse complement.
CCTTGGAGACGCGGCTTGAGCGCATCCGCTTCTCGATCATTTCCGGCAGGCGCGCCCTGCCCGTCAGCACGTCCTCGATCATCCGGCCGACACGGCGGCCGCGGCGCAGTTCGTCCTCGTCGCGGTCGAATTCCCGATTGATCAGGATGATGTCGAGCGCGCGTCCGTCGCGGGTGGTGAAGATCTGCGCGTCGACGATGTTGGCGTCGGCCGCCGAGCAGGCGCCGGTGATCACCGACAGGAGGCGCGGATGGTCTGCCGCCATCACGGTGATCTCGGTAACCGCGTGGAACTCGTGGGTGCGCACCATGGTGGCGACCTTATCGCCATTGTCGTCGGCGTCGCGCAGGAAGCGGGCGTGGCGCTCCTGCTGGTCGGTGTCGACGATCAGCATGTAGTTGGAGTAATGCAGGTCGGTGTAGCGCTCGCGCTCCCTGGCCGTCATGTCGGTCAGGCGATCCGCCAGCAACTGCCGTGCATTGTTCACCCGTTCGGCCGCCTTCTCCTCCGAGAAACCGCCGGTCAGCAAAAGCTCGGTCTCGTAGAACAGCGTGCGCAGCAACTGCCCCTTCCAGCCGTTCCAGACGCCCGGCCCGACGCCGCGAATATCGCATACGGTGAGGATCAGGAGCATTTTCAGTCGCTCGACTGACTGAACGACTGCGGCGAAATCCTCGATCGTCTTCCGGTCGTTGAGATCGCGCGACTGCGCCGTCATCGACATCAGCAGATGGTGCTCGATCAGCCAGGCGACGGTTTCGGTGTCCTCCGGCGACAGGCCCATATGCGGGCAGCGGCGGCGCGCCACCCTGGCGCCGGCGATCGCATGGTCCTCGGGCCGGCCCTTGGCGATGTCGTGGAACAGCACGGCGACATAGAGCACGGTGCGCCAGCGTCTCAGTTCCGGCATCAGCCGGTGCGACAGCGGGTGCACCTTCTCGCCTTCGCCGTGATCGATCTCCGACAGGACGCCGATGCAGCGCAGCAGGTGCTCGTCGACCGTGTAGTGGTGGTACATCGAAAACTGCATCATCGCGACGATGCGGTCGAAATCCGGGATGAGCTTGCCGAGCAGCCCGGACTCGTTCATCCGCCGCATGTTGAGTTCCGGGCTGCGCGAGGACGTCAGGCACTCGAGGAACAGCCGGTTGGCCTCCTCGTTGCCGCGCAGCGACCTGCTGACCAGCCTTGACGAGCGCGTCACCAGTTTCAGCGCGTTGGGATGCACGTCGAGACCGTGCTTGTCGGCGAGCCAGAACAGCCTGAGCAGGTTGACCGGATCGGCCTCGAACACCTGGTCGTCGACCACGTTTATGCGATGATTGTCGACGATGAAGTCCGGCGCGCCGGCAAGCTTGCGCCGACGGCGCGAGAAGGTCCGGAACAGCCGGTTGAAGCCCGGAACCTGCTTGGCTTCCTCCACCTCCAGCACGGTGCAGAAGATGCGGGTGAGATCGCCCACCTGCTTGGCGGTCAGGAAGTACTGCTTCATGAAGCGCTCGACCGCCGACAGCGCCTTGCCGTCGGAAAAGCCCATGCGGTCGGCGATATCGCGCTGGATGTCGAAATGCAGCCGCTCCTCGGCCTTGCCGGTAAGGAAATGCATGTGGCAGCGCACCGCCCACAGGAAATCCTCGGCGCGCTTGAACAGCGCGTGTTCCCCGGCGGTGAACACGCCCTTGTCGATCAGTTCGGCGTCGGTCTGCACCCGGTAGAAATACTTGCCGATCCAGAACAGCGTGTGCAGGTCGCGCAAGCCGCCCTTGCCGTCCTTGACGTTGGGTTCGACCTTGTAGCGGCTTTCGCCCTGCTTGAGATGGCGCTGATCGCGCTCGGAAAGCTTGGCCTGGATGAATTCCGGTCCGCTGCCCGCCACCACCTCACGGTCGAAGCGCTGCGCCAGCTCGTCGTAGAGATCCCGCGTCCCCCAGACGAAACGGGCTTCCAGCACGGCGGTGCGGATGGTGATGTCGGAGCGCGAAAGCCGGATGCACTCGTCGACGTTGCGCGTCGCATGGCCGACCTTCAGCCGCAGATCCCACAGCATGTAGAGCATGTATTCGACGATCTGCTCGCCCCACGGCGTCTGCTTGTAGGGCAGCAGAAACAGAAGGTCGATGTCGGAACCCGGCGCCAGCGTGCCGCGGCCATAGCCGCCGACGGCGACGATCGCCATGCGTTCGGCGGCCGAAGGATTGGTCGAGCGGTAGACATGGGTGATGGCGAAATCGTAGAGCGCGCGCACCACCTCGTCCATGTGATGCGAGATGCGCGCCGCACATGCCGTGCCGCTGCCGTCCTGCCTGAGCAGTTCCTCGGCGTGCTTGCGGGCCCGCGCAAGTTCGCCCTTCATCAGCGCCAGCACCTGCGTGCGAACCTCCGGCGCCGAACCGTCGCCGCCGGTTTGCGCCGTCAGCGCGGTCAACTTGCGGCGCAGCCGGTCGCCGTCGACCATCTCGTCGAGCTTAAGGGGGATCTCGTTCATGCCGCGCCGTATAGCGCGATCCGCCGACCAAGGGGAGGGGGATTGTGCGCCGGCGTCCCCGCTTCGACGGGGAATGGAGACACGATCTCCCTTCGCCGAACGGCGAAATCACGGATCACAGAATTCCGTTCCGCCGCAATCGCCACTAATATGGGTCGCATATCGCGCCCGAACCGCCCTCGCCGGAGCTGCCATGGGAACCCGTCTGATTGCAATCGTCTCGGTCCTGCTTCTGCTCATCGTGCCGGCGCTCGCCGGCGCCGGTGAGAAGATCGCAGCCCTTGCCCCGGCCGGCCTGGTCCTCGTGCTCGACGAGGACGGCAGCGAACTCGTCGCCCAGAACGCCGACAAGCCCTTCGTCCCGGCATCCGTCGCAAAGGTGGTCACCGCCTGGCTGGCGATGGAGGTTCTGGGGCCCGACTACCGTTTCGAGACCACGTTCTACATGGACGGAAACCGGGTGCTCTATGTGCGCGGCGGCGGCGATCCCTTCCTGGTGTCGGAGGAACTGGCGCTGCTGGCGCCCGCGCTCCTGGCGAAGACCGGAAACGCCCCGTTTGCGAAGATGGTGATCGACGCCGGCTATTATCCGAAGAGCCTGCGCATTCCCGGCATCGAGGCAACCGACGAGGCCTACGACGCGCTGAACTCGGCACTCGCCGTCAACTTCAACACGATCAACGCCGTGCGCGAGGGCAAGACTGTGCGCTCGGCCGAGAAGCAGACGCCGATCACGCCGCTGGCGGTGAGCCAGTTTCTAAAGCGCGGGCCGAAGGGGCGCGGCCGCATCAGCCTGGCGCAGGAGGATCCCTCGATCGGCGTGCGCTATGCCGGCGAGCTCATCGCCGCCTTCATCGGCAAGGCCGGCGGCAAGGTTGAGGGGCAGGTCTCGCTCGGCCCGGTGCCGGTGGGGCTGAAGCCGGTCTATACCCACCGCCAGTCGCGGCCGCTGTCGGAAATCCTGACGCAACTGTTGCTCGGCTCCAACAACTACATGGCCAACCAGATTTTCCTCGAGGTCGGCGCCAAGGGCCTCGGCGGGCCGGTGTCGCTGCAAAAATCGCTGCGCGTCGCGCGCGGTATGCTGATCAAACACGGGCTCGAAGGCGCGATCCAGCTGGTGGAGGGCTCGGGCATCAGCCGCGACAACCGCTTTACCGCGCGCGGCCTGGCCAAGGTGCTCGACCTGTTTGCGCCGCATGCCGGACTGATGCGCAAGACCCGCGGCGGCTCGCGCTACAAGACCGGCACGATCTCCGGCGTCAGCACGCTTGCCGGCTACGCCGAGACAAAGAACCACGGCCGCGTGCGCTTCGTCATCGCGCTTGGCGGCGGCGGCAAGCTGCGCTTTCGCCTGCTGAGCGAGATCGAGCGGGGGCTTTGATCATCGCGCGCGCGCCCCGCATTGCGCGCCGTTCCAACAAGCACCATCCGCAATTGCCGCCACGGCCGAAACACCACAACCGGCCAAGGCGGCGATAGCGCCATAGTTGCGCCCGCAACCCGCCGAAACCGTCCGATACACATCGAAACAGCCCTCCATGACGGGCAGAAAACACCGGAGGCAGGCCTCCCGCCAATCCACCCGCATGCGCGACAGGCCCCTGGAGGGGGACAGGAACCGCGCTCCATCGAACAATTATCCCGGAAATTGAGCCGTTTGGCCGGCTTTTGACGCCTTGCACCGCACAACGCCGCTCCTTATATACGCCGCAACGTCGTCACGGGGTTGTGACGGCACTGAAAACCATCCTGATCGGGGGCTGCAAACGGAACGCCGCAAGGGTCCATCGCCAGCCTGCTAAAACGGAGAGAAAAATGGCAAAAGTAATCGGTATCGACCTTGGAACCACCAATTCCTGCGTCGCAGTCATGGACGGCAAGGACGCCAAGGTAATCGAGAATGCCGAGGGCGCGCGCACCACGCCGTCGATCGTCGCATTCTCCGACGACGGCGAACGCCTCGTCGGCCAGCCGGCCAAGCGCCAGGCGGTCACCAATCCGGAAGGCACGTTGTTTGCGATCAAGCGGCTGATCGGCCGCCGCTTCGACGATCCCATCACCGAAAAAGACAAGAAGCTCGTCCCCTACAGAATCGTCAAGGGCGACAATGGCGACGCCTGGGTCGAGGCCGACGGCAAGAAGCAGTCGCCGTCGCAGATCTCGGCGATGATCCTGCAGAAGATGAAGGAAACCGCCGAGGCCTATCTCGGCGAGACGGTCGACAAGGCCGTCATCACCGTTCCCGCCTATTTCAACGACGCCCAGCGCCAGGCCACCAAGGATGCCGGCAAGATCGCCGGCCTTGAAGTGCTGCGCATCATCAACGAGCCGACCGCGGCCGCACTCGCCTACGGCCTCGACAAGAAGGACGGCAAGACCATCGCCGTCTACGACCTCGGCGGCGGCACGTTCGACATCTCGATCCTGGAGATCGGCGACGGCGTGTTCGAGGTCAAATCGACCAATGGCGACACCTTCCTCGGCGGCGAGGATTTCGACATGCGCCTGGTCGAGTATCTGGCCGACGAGTTCAAGAAGGATCAGGGCATCGACCTGAAAAACGACAAGCTGGCCCTGCAGCGGCTGAAGGAAGCCGCCGAGAAGGCCAAGATCGAATTGTCGTCCTCGTCGCAGACCGAGATCAACCTGCCGTTCATCACGGCCGACCAGGCCGGTCCGAAGCACCTGACCATGAAGCTGACGCGGGCCAAGTTCGAAAGCCTGGTCGACGACCTGATCAAGCGCACCGTCGAGCCGTGCAAGGCGGCATTGAAGGATGCCGGCATGAAGGCCGGCGAGATCGACGAGGTCATCCTGGTCGGCGGCATGACGCGCATGCCCAAGGTGCAGGAAGCCGTCAAGTCGTTCTTCGGCAAGGAGCCGCACAAGGGCGTCAACCCGGACGAGGTGGTCGCCATGGGTGCGGCCATCCAGGCCGGCGTGCTGCAGGGCGACGTGAAGGACGTGCTGCTGCTCGATGTGACGCCGCTGTCGCTCGGCATCGAGACGCTGGGCGGCGTGTTCACCCGGCTGATCGACCGCAACACCACGATCCCGACCAAGAAGGGCCAGACCTTCTCGACCGCCGAGGACAACCAGTCTGCGGTGACGATCCGGGTGTTCCAGGGCGAACGCGAGATGGCGGCCGACAACAAGCTGCTCGGCCAGTTCGATCTCGTCGGCATCCCGCCGGCGCCGCGCGGCGTGCCGCAGATCGAGGTCACCTTCGACATCGACGCCAACGGCATCGTCAACGTCTCGGCCAAGGACAAGGGCACCGGCAAGGAGCACCAGATCCGCATCCAGGCATCCGGCGGGCTTTCGGACGACGACATCGAGAAGATGGTCAAGGACGCCGAGGCCCATGCCGAGGAAGACAAGAAGCGCCGCGATACGGTCGAGGCCAAGAACCAGGCCGAGGCGCTGGTGCATTCGTCCGAGAAGAACCTGGCCGAGTATGGCGACAAGGTCTCCGAGGACGACAAGAAGGCCATCGAGGACGCCATCGCCGACCTGAAGACGGCGCTCGAGGGCGACGACGCCGAGGAGATCAAGGCGAAGTCGACGGCGCTCGCCGAGGCCTCGATGAAGCTCGGCCAGGCCATGTACGAGGCCAGCCAGGCGGAAGCTGCCGAAGCCGACGCGGCCGAGGACGCAGCCAAGAGCGGCGAGGATGTGGTCGACGCCGATTTCGAGGAAATCGACGACGACGACGACAAGAAGAAGTCGGCCTGATCCAACGGGGCTGCGCCGGGCGGGACTCTCCCGCCCGGTTGCGTTTTGAAGGATCTTATCTATTTATACAGAGAAATCTCTATAAATGGATAAACTCTGCATATGGACCGGATCAGAAACCCCTTTGCCCCTGGTGCCGGCAACCCGCCTCCGGAACTGGCAGGGCGCGAGACCTTGATCGAGGAGGCTCGTGTCGCATTGGGACGGCTCAAGGCCGGCCGCTCCACCCAGGGCATCATCCTTACCGGCCTTCGCGGCGTCGGGAAAACAGTCTTGCTGGCGGAAATCCAGGAACTGGCGCAGGCCGACGGATTCGCCACCGTCTTCATCGAAGCCCATGACGGCAAGTCGCTGGCACAGATGCTGGTACCGCCGCTTCGCGAAGTTCTGTTTTCCCTGAGCAAAGTCGAACAGGCAAAGCAACTGGCATCGCGTGGACTGCGCGTCCTGAAGAGCTTCCTGTCCGCCATCAACGTCACGGTAGAGGGTGTTACGTTCGGACTCGGCACCGAACCGGAGACCGGTGTCGCCGACAGCGGCGATCTCGAAGCCGATCTGCCGCGTCTGCTTGAAGTCATCGCCGAAGCGGCTGCCGCCGGGAAACGTCCGGTATTGCTGCTTGTCGATGAAATCCAGTACCTCGAATCCGGCGAGTTCAGCGCGCTGATCATGGGCATGCACAAGGTGAGCCAGCGTAGACTTCCCATGATGATGATCGCCGCCGGGCTACCGCAAACGCTGGCGCTTGCCGGCAACTCCAAATCATATGCCGAGCGGCTGTTTCGATATCCCGAGGTCGGTCGCCTGGAAGAACAGGATGCCAAAAGGGCTCTGCAGGCGCCGGCGAAGTCCGAGGGAGCAGAATTCGATCCCCAGGCGATCAAGACGATACTCGAGACAACGCAAAGGTATCCGTACTTCCTGCAACAGTGGGGCTACGATTCCTGGAATGCCGCCGAAGGTCCGGTGATTACCGGTTCGGATGTCGATATCGCAACAACAAGGGCTTTACAGGAACTCGATCAGAGTTTCTTCAAAGTTCGATTTGAGCGTTGCACGCCGGCTGAAAAACGCTACATGCGGGCTCTGGCCGCGTTGGGGCCCGGGACGCAGAGATCAGGAGAGGTGGCAGACCAGCTCGGTGTGAAAGTGACGTCTCTCGGGCCGGTACGGAATTCCCTGATCCGCAAGGGAATGATCTATTCCCCGGCCCACGGGGATACGGCATTCACTGTTCCACTGTTTGACGAGTTCATGGTGCGGACGATGCCGGATGGCGAATAAACGGACGATGGTGTGATGGCCAAGGCTGATTTCTACGAAACGCTGGGGGTAAGCCGCGACGCGGACGAAAAGGCGCTGAAAAGCGCCTTCCGCAAGCTGGCGATGAAATACCATCCCGACAAGAACCCCGGCAACCAGGATGCCGAGCACAAATTCAAGGAGATCGGCGAGGCCTATGAAACGCTGAAGGACCCGCAGAAGCGGGCGGCCTACGACCGGTTCGGCCATGCCGCCTTCGAGAATGGCGGGCCGGGCGGCTTCGGCGGCGGCGGTTTTGCCGGCGGCGGCTTTGCCGACATTTTCGAGGACATCTTCGGCGAGATGATGGGCGGGCGCCAGCGCCAGTCGGCCAATGGCCGCGAGCGCGGCGCCGACCTGCGCTACAACATGGAAATCTCGCTGGAGGAATCCTGGTCGGGCAAGACCGCCCAGATCCGCGTCCCCACCGCCAAGCCGTGCGAGACCTGCTCGGGCAGCGGCGCCAAGCCCGGCTCGTCGCCGGTCACCTGCGCCATGTGCTCGGGCTCGGGCCGGGTGCGCGCCGCGCAGGGTTTCTTCTCCATCGAGCGCACCTGCCCGCAATGCCAGGGCCGCGGCCAGACGATCACCGATCCGTGCACCACGTGCTCGGGCCAGGGCCGCGTCACCGAGGACCGCTCGTTGTCGGTCAACATCCCGGCGGGCATCGAGGACGGCACCCGCATCAGGCTTGCCGGCGAGGGCGAGGCGGGGCTGCGCGGCGGGCCGTCGGGCGACCTCTACATCTTCATCTCGGTCAAGCCGCACGAATTCTTCCAGCGCGACGGCGCCGACCTTTACTGCAAGGTGCCGCTGTCGATGACGACGGCGGCACTCGGCGGCTCGTTCGAGGTCGCCTCGCTCGACGGCACGCAGACACGGGTCAAGGTGCCGGAAGGTACGCAGAACGGCCGGCAGTTCCGCCTCAAGGGCAAGGGCATGCCGATCCTGCGCCAGCCGCAGATGGGCGATCTCTATATCCAGGTGGCGGTCGAGACGCCGCAGAATCTCAGCCGCCGCCAGCGCGAACTGCTTGAGGAATTTGAGAAAATCTCGTCGAAGGAGAATTCGCCGCAATCGGCCGGGTTCTTCAGCCGCATGAAGGATTTCTTCGATTCTATCGGTGAGTAACCTCGTTTCGGCGCATTCCGCTCCCCATATTTGCATTTAACCGCACGACGCCAGGTGCTATCCTGACGGCGTCAAGCGGGGCTCTGTTGGACGGTCTGGCACGAAGGCGGTCCACGGCGGAAGAGGAACGACATGCAACAGTTGCGTCGGCGTTTTGCCGAGAAATTCGACGAGGAAGTCCGTTTTTTCAAAGGCTGGATGGACGGGCCGAAGGCCGTCGGCGCGGTGTTGCCGACCAGTTCGATCACCGCGCGGCGCATGGCCTCGGTCACCGATCCGGGATCCGGACTGCCGGTGCTCGAACTCGGCCCCGGCACGGGCGTCATCACCAAGGCCATCCTCGGCCGCGGCCTGCCGCCGGAACGGCTGTGGTCGGTGGAATACTCTGCCGATTTCGTCGAACATCTGCGGCACGAGTTTCCCGACGTGAACATCGTCCACGGCGACGCCTTCGACCTCGACACGACGCTTGGCGACAAGCGCGACATGATGTTCGATTCGGTGGTTTCGGCGGTGCCGCTATTGAGTTTTCCGACCGAACGGCGCATCGCCATCGTCGAGGACCTGATGAACCGCATGCCGCCGGGCCGGCCGATGGTGCAGATCACCTACGGGCCGCTGTCGCCGGTGCCGGGCAAGCGCGGTAATTTCACGACCGAACATTTCGACTTCGTGTTCCGCAACTTCCCGCCGGCGCAATTATGGATCTATCGCAGGAACGCGGCGTAGGGGCGGGTGTGTGGGCGTTTATGCCGCTCGCTCCAAATTTGCTTGTGAACCAAAAGGCTCACCAATACAGATCTGAAGATGGCTAATGCACAGTGTAGGCTGTTGGCAGCGTCGGCTCTGCGAACGCAGGACGATTCCGTGCTTTTTGTAAGCGTCTGCTGATAAAACCTGAGAGATAGTTACTGATAATACTTGCAACGCAGGGAATCAAAGGCAAGCCCAGCCATCTTTGGCCGTAAGATCGATAATCTCATCACCCTGCAGATGCCATGTAATCGTGAAATGGTGGCGGCATGCAACAAGCCCGTAGCCTGTCTCGGCAACCCTCGGGTGTTCCCTTTCGTCTTCCGGGAACGCTGCCTCAAAGCGATCATGCGCCTGAACAAATTCAGCATAGGTCGTATAGCTGCGGTCCGGATCCTTGTATGAAATCGAACGGAGACCATTTTCCCGATATGTTATCGGGTTTTCTGGTCTCATCCACATTTCGAAGCCTCTTATTCGGAGAGCATCAATGAGTTCTTCCTCTGATGAAACCTTTGTCGCCAATCGATCCACATTTTGCTGAAAATCGAGCTTCCATGTGAATGGGTGCTTTCGCGCGATGAAAGGCGGCCCAAAAAGAAATATTGCCGCAAGATAGATACAAGCGACGACACTCACGAGCCATGTCAACCGCTTGAGCCAAATCGAATAACTCATCCCATTGACATGGTGATTAATCTACGGCCTTCCAAGACAACCAAGTCCAATATGGCTCGAATGGGCGTAGATGCAGCCAGTCATTGACTGCTTTATCCAACATACCTGTGGCTCGTTCGCTCGCACCCCATAAAACCGGCACATAACCTTCTCTCCGCAGGCGGTGCGAAGGGGAGTTTGACCTGCCTACACCCCGATGCCGCGGTCGTTGAGCGCGGTCTTGATCTCGGTCAGGATCGCCGGGTCGTCGATGGTCGCCGGCATCTTCCACGGCTCCTGGTCGGCGATCTTCTGCATGGTGGCGCGCAGGATCTTGCCCGAGCGGGTCTTCGGCAGGCGCAGTACCGGCACGACGGTCTTCAGCGCCGCGACCGGGCCGATCTTGTCGCGCACCAGCCTGACCACCTCGGTCTCGATGGCGTCGTCGTCGCGCTCGACGCCGGCATTGAGCACGACGAAGCCGCAGGGGATCTGCCCCTTCATCTCGTCGGCGACGCCGATCACCGCGCATTCGGCCACGTCGGGATGTTCGGCGATCACCTCCTCCATGGCGCCGGTCGACAGTCGGTGGCCGGCGACATTGATGATGTCGTCGGTGCGCGCCATGATGAAGAGATAGCCGTCATCGTCGATGATGCCGGCATCCGCCGTCTTGTAGTAGCCGGGAAACTCGTCGAGATAGGATTGGCGAAAGCGCTTCTCGGCGTGCCATAGCGTTGGAAAATTGCCCGGCGGCAGCGGCAGCCGGACGACGATGTTGCCGAGCGTGCCGTTGGCGACCGGATGGCCGGCATCGTCGAGCACCGCCATGTCGTAGCCCGGCATCGGCACGGTGGGCGAGCCGTACTTGACCGGCAGGGTGCCGAGGCCGACCGGATTGCCGGCGATCGTCCAGCCGGTCTCCGTCTGCCACCAGTGATCGATCACCGGCACGTTCAGCTTCTGCTCGGCCCATTTGATGGTTTCGGGATCGGCACGCTCGCCGGCCAGGAACAGCGTGCGCAGGCAGGACAGATCGTAGTCGCCGACCAGTTCGCCCTGCGGATCGCGCTGCTTGATGGCGCGGAACGCGGTCGGCGCGGTGAACAGCGCGCTCACCTTGTGTTCGGAGATCACCCGCCAGAACACGCCGGCGTCGGGCGTGCCGACCGGCTTGCCCTCGAAGACGATCGTGGTGGCGCCGTGCAGCAGCGGCGCATAGACGATGTAGGAATGGCCGACGACCCAGCCGACATCGGACGCCGCCCAGAACACCTCGCCCGGCTCGATGCCATACATGGCCTTCATGGTCCATTTGAGCGCCACCATGTGGCCGCCATTGTCGCGCACCACGCCCTTGGGCTGGCCGGTGGTGCCCGATGTGTAGAGGATGTAGAGCGGATCGGTCGCCGCCACCGGCTCGCAATCGATGCTGCGACCTTCCGCCCTGGCTTTTGCGACCGCGGATGCGTAGTCGATGTCGCGATCGACGATCATGTCGCAGGGCTCTTCCTCGCGCTGCAGGATGATGCAGGCGACGGGCTTGTCGGCGGAAAGCGCGATCGCCTCGTCGAGCAGCGGCTTGTAGGCCACGACGCGGCCGGGCTCCAGCCCGCAGGACGCCGAGATGATCAGCTTCGGCGTGGCGTCGTCGATGCGGGTCGCCAGTTCCTTGGCCGCGAAGCCGCCGAACACCACCGAGTGGATGGCGCCGAGCCGGGCGCAGGCCAGCATGGCGAACACCGCTTCGGGGATCATCGGCATGTAGATGATGACGCGGTCGCCCTTGCCGACGCCGGCGTCGCTGATCACGGCGGCAAGCGCGGTGACCTCGTCGAGCAGCTCGGAATAGGTAAACGTCCTCTTTCGCCCGGTGATCGGGCTGTCATAGATCACCGCCTTGCGGTCGCCGCACCCGGCCGCGACGTGACGGTCGACCGCGTTGTGGCAGGTGTTGCAGAGCGCCCCGGCAAACCAGTGTCCGTAGACGCCGGCCGTGTCGTCGAACACCTTGTCGGCCGGCTTGATCCAGTCGATCCCGTCCGCCTGCGCGGCCCAGAACGCCTCCGGATCCGCCTTCCAGCTCTCATAGACCTGATGATAGCGGGAACTCATGCCACTCCTCCTGAACCGGGATTCCGCCTTGCCGCCCACGTCTTACACCGGGGCAAAACCGCCGTCCATTTGACTATCGGTGCACGACATTCGGACAAGATGCGGCCAGGTGGCTTGACCCGGCGCGGTTTCGATGGCCTTTGCCGCGCATGACCAAAATATTGTCTCTCGTGATCGTCGCCATGATGATCGTCCACCTGATCCGGCCGCTGGGCCTGCCGGGGCTGAAGAGACGCGGCGATTTCTGGAAGATCGCGCTGGCGGCGCTCGCCGCCATATCGCTGACCGTGGTGCTGAGGCCCGGCGGCTGACGCCGGATTTCAAGGCCGGGGCGGCGGTTCATCCTCGAAGGCAATCATTCGAAGACGAACCGCGCCGGCAGATCGATGTCCCGATTGGCGGCATGGGGCCAATCGTCAGTTTATCGGCTTGGTCGCTCCGGGATAAGCGGGCTTGGTTTCCCGGCTCTTGCGGTACAGGCAGGGCGCGGCCTTGGCCTTGCAGTAGTAAAGGCCGGCGCGCGAGCAGATATATTCCTTGTCGAGCGCGATGCTCCAGTCGCCCCAGCGGCTTCCCTTGACCGATACGGCCTTCGAACTCCACTTGTCGCGCGCCCTCTGCCGGGCTTTCGACAGCTTGCCCGCGCTCGCCTGTTTGCCGGTGACACGGTAATTGTGGCAGTAGTCGACGTTTGCCGCCGTGGCAACGGTCGTGCCGTAGCCGGTGGCGACCAGCGTGGCGATGCATCCGCACAGGGCGATCCTGGCTATTGCGGAATTTCTCATGGTTCGGTCCTTTCACATCGATTGCTGTGTCATGACCGGCGCAGGGATCGCGGACCCGATTGGCTTGAAACCCGGTGGCATGCGTCAGCCCCTCGGTGGCGACCGGATTGCGGTTCGCCAGTCGGCATCTGTCTAGCGCGTGGGGAAAATCGCGGATGTGCCGGCGATCACAGGACCGTCAGCGCTCGTAGCCCTTGCCGTAGTGCCGCTCGATGCGCGACTGGATCAGCTCGAAGCAGATCGACATGATCCAGTAAATGATCGCCGCGGCGATCAGCATTTCGAACACGCGGAAGTCGCGCTTGCCGATGATCTGCGCCGTGCGGGTCAGTTCCCAGACGCCCATCACCGATACAAGCGATGAATCCTTCAGCATGGCGATGAACTGGTTGCCGGTCGGCGGCACGATCAGCCGCATGGCCTGCGGAAAGATGATCTTGCGGAATGTCAGGCCGGGCGGCAGGCCGAGCGCCTTGGCGGCGTCGCGCTGGCCGTCGGGCACGCCCATGATGCCGGCACGGAAAATTTCCGCCATGTAGGCGCCGTAGCACAGCGACAGCGCCAATATGCCCGACGGCACTGCGTCCATGGCGAATTGCGGTCCCAGCGTCGGCAGGCCGAGATAGATCAGATAGACCTGCAGCAGGAGCGGCGTGCCGCGGAAGAACGAGATGTAGAAGGTGGAGATGGCGTAGGCCGGACCCGATCGCGACAACCGCGCCAGTGCGGCCGCCATGGCAAAGCAGCAGGCGATGAAGATCGAGATCAGCGAAACGTAGAGCGTGGTCACCGCGCCGGTGGTGACCAGATAGGCGAGATTGGTCTGGCCGGAGCGGCCGGAGTCGAACCAGACGCTGAAATCGCGATCGAAACTGCCGACGAAGGCATAGAACAGCAGTATCAGTTCCGCCCATATGATAACCACCTGGGTGCGGAAGGAGGCAAGCCGCAGCAACTGCACATTGGCGAGCAGCACCAGGGCGACGAGCAGGCCGGTGGCGAGATTGGCGACAAGGCCCGGCTCGGCTTCCGGCCCGACCGCGCCACCGAAAAGCGGCGCGAACAGGCCGCCCGCCCGGGTACCGCCGATACCGAGCAGGCCGAGCACCAGCCCGATACCGGCAAACAGCGCCAGTTGCAGCGGCGACGGCAGCAGCCGGTCGGCCAGCGGCGGCGGCGCGGGTTCGCCCGGCGGGCCGGCGACGCCCGTGTCGGCGCTCATCGGCCCCGGGGCCTATTGCGCCACCGACGTCAGGTCGGCGCCGTACCACTTCTCCGACAGCGCCTTCAGCGTGCCGTCGGCATGCATGGCGCCGACGACCTCGGCGATCTTGGCGTCGAACTCCGCATCGCCCTTGTCCGTCGCCACCGCCAGCGGCTCGTAGAAGGCCGGGTTGCCGATCGTCTTCATCGGGTAGCCATTCTTGATTGCCTCCTGGATGGTCGGCAGCGCCGAGAACACCGCGTCGATGCGCACGCCCTCGCCGAGGCGCAGGTCGTCAAACGCGTTGGTGTCGGTCTCGTAGGTTTTGATCTCGCCGGCCGTTACCTGGTACTCGAAGGGCGGCACGCCCTCGGCGTCGATCGACAGGTCCTTGTTCAGATAGGCGTCATAGGTGCAGCCGCCGCAGGAACCGATCACTTTACCGTTCAGGTCTTCCAGCGACGCCATGGCGGAATCGGCATGCACCGCGAACGACGCCGGCGTGTAGTAGTAGACCGCCGGAAAGCTCAGCACCTCGGCGCGCGCCTTGGTCGGCGTCATCGAACCGACCGACATGTCCCAGCGTCCGGACCAGCCGCCGGCGGTGATCACCTCCCAGGCCGGCGTGACGATCTTCAGCTCCACCCCCATGCGCCTGGCGATCTCCTTGCCGACGTCGACGTCGAAACCGTCCATCTCGTTGTTGTCGTTGAGGAAGGATTGCGGCGGATATTCCGGATCCGACGACATGGTCAGCGTCTTGGTGCTCATCACCCGGTCCAGCGTCTCGCCGGCCTGGGCGGAAACGGCGAAGGCGGTCGCGGCGGCTGTCATCACCGCCAGGCGCAAGAGGTTCATCACAATCTCCCGTTTGCTGTCATTTTCTCCGGTCAGCGTAACACAAAATCCGGCCCTGCCCAGCCGCGCGGTAAGCAAACGATAACCATGGCGAGTATTTCCGACCCGCGCCGCGCCCGATTCTCACCGGATTAACCCATTCGTGCTTGTCTGGACGGCGGATTTGCAATGACCGCAGACCGGATTTTAAGGGCTGACCCGCCGATGACACGCATCGACAGCCGAAAAGGTGCCGGCAACCTGTTGCTGCGCATCAAATACGCCTACTGGCTGGCCGTGCTCGTCATCACGGCCATGGCGACGGTTTCGTTCGCGATGCTGGGAACCATGATGAGCGGCCAGGGCCGCGACACCGCCATCGTCATGACCGCCAACGAGCAGCGCGAGCTGGTTCGCGACATCGGCGCCCGCCTGGCGCTCGACCGGTCGGGGGCCGACCACGCCCGCATCGTCCGCATGATCGAGGCCTATTCGGTCAATCACGACCGTCTGCTGCGCGACCTGGCCGCCGGTTCGGATGCCGGCGTGGCGGTGATCGGCAAGACGCTCGAGCGCGCCGGCAGCGCCTTTGCCCGCAGCGCCGAGGCCGGACTGGGCCGCACGTCGCAGGCCGGCGTCGACGCGGTCGCCAGCGGCGAGATTCTAGGCATCTACGATACGCTGGTGGCGCATTTCTCCTCGCGTGCGGCAGCCAATGCCGTCACCATCGGCGCCTGGCACCGCAACCTGTTCGTGGCGATGATCGGCATGATCGTACTGGTCATCGTCACCATCTTCCGCCCGCTTTCATCGGCGATCAGCCGCAACGCCCACGAGCTGGTCGAGGCGCGCAACTCCATGGCCTATGCCGCCGCCCATGACGGGCTGACGGGCCTGCGCAACCGCGCCTTCCTGCTCGACCATTTCGAATCGATGATCTCCGGCGCCAAGCGGCGCGGCGAGCAGCTTGCCGTGCTGCAGATCGATCTCGACGGCTTCAAGCAGATCAACGACACGCTCGGTCACGCGGCCGGCGACCACGTGCTGGTCGAGACCGCCGAGCGTATGCGCCAGTCCTGCCGCGCCACCGATCTGTGCGTGCGGCTCGGCGGCGACGAATTCGTCATCGTGCTCAACGCCGCCGGCGACACCCAGGACATCAACACCGTCGCCGGCCGCATCCTCAAGCGCATCAACGAGCCGATGAGCTATGAGGGCGCCACCATCAACGCCGGCGCCAGCGCCGGCATCGCCGTCTTCCCCGTCGACGCCGACACGGCGGAAGACCTGCTCGTCCATGCCGATCTGGCGCTCTACGACGCCAAGAAGCGCGGCGGCGGCAATTTCGCCTTCTTCTCCGACGAGCTGCGCCGCGAGCTCGAGCACCGCAAGCAGCTGGAGGTCGATCTTGCCCGCGCCATCGAGGCCGGCGCCTTCGACGTGCATTTCCAGCCGCAGATCTCGCTCGGCGACGGAACGGTCGCCGGCGTCGAGGCACTGGTGCGCTGGAACCATCCGGATCGCGGCATGGTCGCGCCGAACGATTTCATCCCCGTTGCCGAGAAGATCGGCCTGATGGCGACCATCGGGCGCATGGTCATCCGCAAGGCCATCGCGCGCGCGGCCGAATGGCATCGCGAGGGCATCGAGTTCGGCCGGCTCGCCGTCAACATCTCCGGCACCGAAGTGCGCGAGCCCGATTTCTCCGAATTCCTGTTCGAGGCGCTGGCCGAGTTCGGCCTGCCGCCGACCAAACTGTCACTGGAGATCGTCGAATCGGTCATCCTCGACGACGACAAGGTCGGCATCGCCTCGCGGCTGCGCAAGATCCGCGCCGCCGGCGTGCATCTGGAACTCGACGATTTCGGTACCGGATACGCCTCGCTCAGCCACGTCAATCCCAACGAGATCGACCGGCTGAAGATCGACCGCCGCTTTGTCCAGAACATCGATGACAACGGCGACAACACCAAGATCGTCAAGGCGATCACCGAGCTTGCCCGCGGGCTCGGCATTTCGATCATCGCCGAGGGCGCGGAGACCCAGGAAGAGCTGAACCAGCTTGTGGCGATCGGCTGCGAGCAGGTGCAGGGCTATTCGATAGCCTATCCCATGCCCGAGGCCGAGGCGGGCGACTGGCTGCGCGTTCATGCCGCCAGCAAGCGCGTCGTCAGTCTCGATGCCAAGCGCCGCGCCTGAGACGGGGCGGCGAATTTCCCGCCCGAAATAAATCCCCCGCCGGCAGGCCTGCCCGCCCGGGACACCGCCCTCCATGCCGGCTGAAAAAATAAAACTGTTGATAGTCGGGAAAACAACCTGGCGCTGATTGCTTTTCGGCCGGCACGGGCATTCTCATATTTCATGGTTGAATCCGTGATTCGCCAATTGAGCGGCTCGACTTTGCTGTGCGGCTACTTGGTCGTGCGCAAGTATCTTTCGATTGTCTTCTTGGTTCTCGCTGGCACGGTCCTCGCCGGATGCACGTCGCCGACGCAAGGCTACCTGTTCAACGGCATAGGCTCGCAGCTGCCGGCACGCGACGTCGCCAGTTCGACGGAACTCCAGGCCAAATACTTCAACTATCTATGCAAGCAGGCGGGTCTTCCCTATGCCGCGGGCGCCAACGGCGCGCCGCAATGCTCGCTGCCGTTGTTCGACCGCGGCACCTGGACGTTGATCGTCTATCAGGGGATGAACGACATCGACCGGCGCTGCGATGCCTATCTGCAATGGCTCGACAACAAGAAACGGTCGAAAGGGCCGCTCCTGAGCCAGCTTGGCACCGCCAAGACGGTGACGCAGGAGATTATAGAAATCACCGTGCCGAACGCGGCCAATGCGGTGAAGGCGATCAGCATCGTCGGTCAGGCGTTCCAGCTTCTCAACGACAGCATCGAGAACTATCACAGCCGGCTTCTGCTTGAGGTCGATTCGTCGACGATCAACTCGATCGTGCTGCGCGCGCGGCACAAGTTCCGCAAGGACATCCGCAACAACCAGTTCGAGAACCGGCCCGAGGCCGAACACGCCTTGCGCTCCTATCTGCGGCTCTGCCTTCCGTTCGCCATCGAGACCAACATCAACGACTATTCCACCCTCGGTTCGCTCGGCCTGACGCCCGACGACGACAATTCCATCAATCAGGCGCCGGTCGACAGCAAGCCGCTCAAGCCGGAACAGAAGTTCGGCGAAGCGCGTCCGACACCGCCGCCCGGTCCGAAGACGCCGAAGGATTTCGACAAGATATTCGTCAATCCGAAGAAGTATGAGCGGCGCGACCTGATCCTGCTGCAGAACGCGCTGTGCCTGCAGGGCCAGGGCGTGGGCAGCATCGGCCCGAAGACAATGGCCGCGATCCGTATCTACGAGGATACGGTTTTGAGCTCGGTCGATTTCGGCGATGTTCGCCAGCCGAAGAAAAACGGCCTGATCGACGATTTCGAGTTCAACTTCATCACCAACTTCGAAAGCTGCGAAGCCGGCAAGTACCGGAATATGTTCGAGCGGGTCAATTACGATGTCGTCTCGGACGACAAGGCGACCTTGAAGCGCAAGAGCCTGATCCGGTTGCTGAACGCCCGCTTCGATCCGGATGTCGGCGAGGATCTTCAACTGGACGATGTCCGGCTCCGCGAGTTCATCGAGCGCGCACGCGCAGCCTACGGCGCTTCCGATTATGGCGGCTTCGCCGCCAGCCAGGTAACCCCGCAGCTACTCAACATGTTGACGGCGGGGCCGCCACCCAGTTGATGAGAACGAGGCCCGCCCATGCCGTTAAAGTTCGTCACGAAACTGCCCGCTCAGGGGCTGGCGCAGCTCTTCCACGAAAAGGATGAAAACAAGCCGACCGGTGCGCTGCTGCCGGCCGAGGACGTCGTCGTCGTCGAGCCGGAAAACGGCGAAAACGACCAGGACTGGGTTTTCGTCCATCGTGAGGCCGACCCGGCCACGAAGGGCTGGATACCGATGCGGTTCCTGCGCGAGCCCGCGCCCGGCGACCTGGTGCGCTTTCCGCTCATCGTCGAACCGTTCGTCCGCTCCTGCGGCCGCGCCGAGCTCGCCTCCGTTCCCGCCGACGGCGAAAGCGGCTCGACGGTCCTCGCCGACTACCTGCTCGCCTGGGCGTGGATCGAAAGCGCCACCGACGATGCGCTGTTTACCAATCCCGAACCTGATTTCCAGGGAACCGACGCCGAGGGCCCGTTCCGGATGTCCTCGGCGGACTGGGACGCCTACAAGGCGGCGGCTACCGATACAGGCGTCGAAATCTCGGATTTCGAGCGCCTGATTCCAAACAGCCAGGTATCCGGTGCGTCGTTCAAGGCGCTTGCCGACGCCAAGGCGTTTTCCGATCTGGCGACGCCGGATACCGAACCGCCCGACGGCCCGGTGGTGCCGAGCTATCTCAATGTCCTGCATTGCCATTTTCTCGGCGCCAAGGCCGCGCATCACCTTCAAACCCTGAAAAACGAGAACAGCGGCGCGAAAACGGTTCGCGAGGCACTGGAAGCGGTTCTCCAACAGGCCGAGATCGACGCGATCTTCGCCAATCGCAAGCAGTTCGTCGAAAAGAACGGCGAGCCGGCAACCATCGACATGTTCTTCGAATTGACCTCGCAGGCGCTTGCGGAAGGGTTCAAGAAGGCGCTGCCGGCCATACGCGAACATGCAGATTTCCTGCTTCCGCCGCTCAACACCTTTTCCGGCGACACGCCGTGGATGAAGATCGCCGAGCGCGAGCTCAAGATCTGGGAGGACGAAGGCCTGAACGAGGAAACCGGCAAGGGCCTCGACAAGGTCATAGAATATTTCAAGGCGGTCAAGTTCGACACCGACAAGAACCAGCCCTGGTGCGGCGCCTTCGTCGGCTACTGCCTGCAGGAGGCGAACCCCAGTTTCAAGACGACGATCGTCGACGGCGGCGCCCGCGCCGCGAACTGGATGGGCTGGGGCAACCAGAATCTGCGCCAGTTCGACCTGCGCGACATTCCCCACGGCGCGATCGTCGTCACGCATCCCATGTTCAACGGCACGTCGGGGCATGTCGGGTTCGCGGCCGGAAAGGTGCCGGGCACCGAGAAGCTGGTGGTCCTTGGCGGCAATCAGGGCGACAAGGTGTCGCTGCGCCACATTCACAAGAACAAGATCCGCCACATCCGCTGGCACGACGCCCTGGCCACCAATCCCGCCAGCCAGATCGGCTCGGACACCGATCCGAAGCTGCAGGACCTTCTGGGACTGGTCGCCAGCAAGGAGAGCCACGGCAACTACAATGCGTTCTTCGGCCACGGCAAGAACCAGAACAACCCGAAATTCACCGCAATGACCGTTGGCCAGGTGCGCCAATGGCAGGACAATTTCGTCGCCGGCGGCAGCAAGTCCTCCGCCGTCGGCAAGTACCAGATCATCCGCAAGACGCTCGACGCGATCATCGGCCGGCTGAACCTCAACGGCTCCGAGCTGTTTGACGAGAACATGCAGGACCGCATGGCCGTCGACCTGCTCAAGGTCCGCAAGCTGAACGACTTCCTGTCCGGCGCGATCGGCATCGTCGCATTCGGCAACATGCTGGCGATGGAGTGGGCCTCGTTCCCGGTGCTGTCCCGGATCAGGAACAACAAGGGCCGGATCGTCAACCGGGGCCAGAGCTTCTATGCCGGCGACGGGCTCAACAAAGCGCATGTCATGCCGGAGCAGGTGGAATCGGCACTCACCAGGCTGTCGGGCTGAGCACCGCCGGCGGCCGGCACTTCCGCCGTTGAACCCGATACGGTACTCGTGCGTGCGTCCTCCTGACACCCTGTTGTCAGGAGGACGAACGCATGGGGCACGCCGATGTTCGCTGCGCCCTTCCCATTTTTGCCCCGGGTCGCCATATTCGGCCCATGGCCAGATCACGTGACAAGAAGACCGGCAGGCCCGCCGGGCTTGGCGAGGCGCCGCAGCCGGAACTCGAGGGCACGCCGCTTGAGGGATCGATCTCCAACTGGGCGGCTGAGCTCGAGCGCGAGGCGGAGCAATCGGCGCGCAAGGAGGAAATGCGCGCCATCCGCTCGAAGGCGGGAAAACATCGGGTCAAGGCGCAACGCTCCACAACCTTCCCCCTTGAGGGGAAGGATGTCGCGCAGCGACAGGAGGGGGGTAGATCCGGCGCCGAGGCACCCCCCTCTGTCCCTTCGGGACATCTCCCCCGCAAGGGGGGAGATCGCAAACACCGCAAAGCCGACAAGTCCACCATCGGTTCCAAGCGCACCGGCGGCGGCTCGCTGATCGGCGGCTCCAACGATCCCGGCGAGCGCGCTTCGGCCGGGCTGATGCCCGTCGCCGGCCTCGACGTGACGCTGGAGGAGGCGCGCGGCATGGCCTCGACCAGCGGGGTCACCGCCACGGTCGAGGCGCTGTCGAAGCTGATCTCCGAAGGCAATCCGCTGATCAAGCAGGGCGAGGTGTGGACGCCGCACCGGCCCGAGCGGCCGGAGAAGTCCGAGGGCGGCATCGCGCTCAAAATGGTGACCGAGTTCAAGCCGTCGGGCGACCAGCCGACGGCGATCGCCGATCTGGTCGAGGGGCTTGGGGGCACAGGTTCGATCTCCCCCCTTGAGGCGGGGTCCGAAGACCGTACCCAAGTCCTTTTGGGCGTCACCGGTTCGGGCAAGACCTACACCATGGCCAAGGTGATCGAGGCGACGCAGCGCCCGGCGCTGATCCTCGCTCCCAACAAGACGCTCGCCGCCCAGCTCTATGGCGAGATGAAGTCGTTCTTCCCCGACAACGCGGTCGAGTATTTCGTCTCCTATTACGACTACTACCAGCCCGAGGCCTATGTGCCGCGCACCGACACCTATATCGAGAAGGAATCGTCGATCAACGAGCAGATCGACCGCATGCGCCATGCCGCCACGCGCTCGCTCTTGGAACGCGACGACGTCGTCATCGTGGCCAGCGTTTCCTGCATCTACGGTATCGGCTCGGTCGAGACCTACACGGCGATGACCTTCGAGATGAAGCTCGGCGACCGGCTCGATCAGCGGCAATTGCTCGCCGATCTCGTTGCCCAGCAATACAAGCGCCAGGACGTCAATTTCGTCCGCGGCTCGTTTCGCGTCCGCGGCGACACGATCGAGATCTTCCCGGCCCACCTGGAGGATTCGGCCTGGCGCATCTCGCTGTTCGGCGACGAGATCGAGGCGATCACCGAGTTCGACCCGCTAACCGGCGCCAGGACCGGCGAGCTGAAGTCGGTAAAAATCTACGCCAATTCGCACTACGTCACGCCGCGCCCGACGCTGAACCAGGCGATCAAGTCGATCAAGGAAGAACTGCGCCACCGCCTCGCCGAACTGGAGGCCGCCGGCCGTCTGCTCGAGGCGCAGCGGCTGGAGCAACGCACCCGCTTCGACCTGGAGATGCTCGAAGCCACCGGCTCCTGCGCCGGCATCGAGAACTATTCGCGCTATCTGACCGGCCGCAAGCCGGGCGAGCCGCCGCCGACGCTGTTCGAATACATCCCCGACGACGCCATCGTCTTCGTCGACGAGAGCCACGTCACCGTGCCGCAGATCGGCGGCATGTATCGCGGCGACTTCCGCCGCAAGGCGACGCTGGCCGAATACGGCTTCCGCCTGCCGTCGTGCATGGACAACCGGCCGCTGCGCTTCGAGGAGTGGGACGCCATGCGCCCGGCCACGGTGGCGGTCTCCGCGACGCCAGGAGCGTGGGAAATGGAGCAATCAGGCGGCGTCTTCGCCGAACAGGTCATCCGCCCCACCGGGCTGATCGACCCGCCGGTCGAGGTGCGCCCCGCCACCACCCAGGTCGACGACGTGCTCGGCGAAATCCGCGCCGTCGCCGCCGCCGGCTACCGCACGCTGGTCACCGTGCTGACCAAGCGCATGGCCGAGGACCTGACCGAATATCTGCACGAGCAGGGCGTTCGCGTGCGCTACATGCATTCCGACATCGATACGCTGGAGCGCATCGAGATCATCCGCGACCTTCGTCTTGGGGCCTTTGATTGCCTGGTGGGTATCAACCTGCTGCGCGAGGGGCTCGACATTCCCGAATGCGCTTTCGTCGCCATTCTCGACGCCGACAAGGAGGGGTTTTTGCGCTCCGAGACCTCGCTGGTGCAGACCATCGGCCGCGCAGCGCGCAATGTCGACGGCCGCGTCATCCTCTATGCCGACCATGTCACCGGCTCGATGGACCGCGCCATGGCCGAGACCGCGCGCCGGCGCGAGAAGCAGGCGGCGTACAACGCCGAGCACGGCATCACGCCGGAAAGCGTCAAGAAGAACATCGCCGACATTCTCGATTCGGTCTACGAGCGCGACCATGTCACGGCCGATGTCTCCGGCGCGCTTTCCGACAAGGGCAAGGGTGCCGACGTGCTGGTCGGCAACAATCTCGCCGCCCATCTCGAACACCTGGAAAAGGCGATGCGCGACGCCGCCGCCGACCTCGATTTCGAGCAAGCGGCGCGCCTGCGCGACGAGATCAAGCGCCTGCGCGAGGTCGAGCTTGCCGTCGCCGACGACCCGCTGGCAAGAGACGCGGGGGTGGAGAATACAAAGGAAGCGCGGCGCGGAAAGGCGAAGTCAGGGAAAAGCTATTTCAGGAAGAACACGCTCGACGAGATGACGGTGGGCAGGACGGAGAAGCCTTTGGGGCGGAAGGATTAAGCATGAAATCCGGCTGGCGGCCTGAGCGGCGCAATCGCAAGATCGGCACGGCGAGCGCGGGTTTCAAGAAACGAAACAGACTGACCATCCCCCGGCAGGGCGAGGTGGAGTATTTCGAGGATGTGAAACCTAACCGAGTGGAGGAATGGAGGCTCTCCGGACTTCCGCTATTCTGCATCTACGAAAACCCACGGCCCGGCTGCACCTACGGCTGCTCTCCGGAGGACGTTCACCACCTCCTGTCACATCTGCCGCAAGATGATCTTTCAGCATTGGAGATGATCGTCTTCCGCCAACCGACCCGCAAACAGTCGACGCTAAATCCTGTCTGGGGCCGCCTTATCTATGTGGCCCAGATTGCGGGCCATACCGGTTCCGCGATCATTCTCGAGGCGGTCGACCTCGAAACAAAGCACACATGGCCACGAAGGCGAGACGCCGAGGATGCCCGTGAACTCGAACGCCTTCGCGGTGACGGGCACTCGGTGGAGGCCGGCAAACGCGAATTTGCCGTCACTTTCAACGAAGACAGCGTACGAAACACCATCCTCTACCGGACATTGCTGCACGAGATCGGCCATTGGGTGCAGTATGCACGTGCCGTGCTGTCAAAGCCCGATCACCTGCTGGAAGGGGCATATGATTTCCACTTCGCCCGGCCGGTTTCGGAGCGGGATTTGTTCGCTCACAGTTATGCCGGTCAAATGGCCGCCAAGCTGCGCAACCAAGGCGTCATTCCGTTTGAGCCGATAGTCGAGCGAAAGACTGCTGGACGCAATGACGGTACGAAGGACTGAGAAGAATTACGGTCACAGAATTACGGTGACCGTTTACCAATATCGAAGCATCGAATGCCCTTCGTCATCCCGGACGGAACATCCGACCAAAGTGAGGATGGATCGATCCGGGATCCATTCCGTGATCGCCAAGCCGCCGCCGCCGGTGCAGCATGAGGCTTCACGGAGTGGATCCCGGATAACGCCGTCTCGTGGAACCTGTCCTCGGGCTGCCAAAGGCAAGACCTGAGGACTCGCCGGCCTTTCCGGGATGACGAATGGCGGGTGTGTTCACCCGCCCCGCTTCGCCACCGCATCGGCCTGTGCCACCAGCATTTCCTCATCGCGGGCGGCGCCCGCCGCGCGGCATTTGTGAGCGGCAACGAGCCCTTCCTTCGTCATCCCGGCCTTGAGCCGGGATCCATTCCGTGATCGCGAAGCCGCCACGCCTGTGCAGAATGAGGCTTCACGGAGTGGATCCCGGATAACGCCGTCTCGTGGAACCTGTCCTCGGGCTGCCAAAGGCAAGACCCGAGGACTCGCCATCGTTTCCGGGATGACGAATGGCGGGTGTGTTCACCCGCCCCGCATCGTCGCCGAATGGAAGCGGGCGAAGCAGGCCCGGTTGCCCGAAAGGCGGCCCGGCCGCCTCGACGGACCGCGATGACGCGCCGCTCAGTCGAACATCGCGTCGCCCTGTTCGGCGATCACCAGCTTCGCCTTGCGCAGCGCGGCGTCGGCCGCGTCGTCGGCCGACATGAACATGTCGGCGCGGATCAGCTTGTGGGTTCTGGTCTCGCCATCGATGTCGCGCGAGATCACCGCGCAGAGCCGGAACTGGCCGCCATCCCTGATCGGCGCGGCGCGGATCGAGTAGCCCGCGTGTTCGACCGTCTCGGCCGAAGGCACCGCACCGTCGTCGCTTCCCGCGCTGCCGCCGCCGAACAGGCGTTTCAGAAAAGACATGGCCGCTCCCGCGCTGCCGCCCGGTTCCGGCGGTGTTTCCGATGCGGCCAAGCGTAGCGGCCGCCCGCGGGCGTGGCAATGGGCGGGTTTGGGGCTTGACCGGGCACCGCCGAGCAGCCACATGTGAACGATAGGCCGAATTGTTCAGGAGACCTTCCATGGCACGATCCATCGGCGAGCGTCGCGACGAGATGCAGCAGCGCCGCGACTATCTTGTCGCCCGGCTGACGCGTATCGAGGATCATCTCGACAACGCCCCCAATCCCGACTGGGAGGAGGCGGCGCAGGAGGCCGAGAACGACGAGGTGATGGAGGATCTGGGCCTGGCCGGCCAGGAGGAGATCCGCGCCATCGACGCGGCGCTCGCGCGCATCGCCGACGGCACCTATGGCAAATGCGTCACCTGCGGCGAACCGATCTCCGAGGAGCGTCTCGACCTGCTGCCCTACACGCCGTTCTGCAAGGAGCACGCGCCGGGCAGGGGGTGATCGAGGGCCGGCCGTTCAGCCGCCGGCAAGCGGCTTTTCGAAGAACACGCGGTCGAAGCCGTGCTGGCGCGCGCGGCGGGTTTCGCGATAACCGAGCCTCGGGTAGAGCGTCAGGTTTCCGGTCATCGCCACATTGGTGTAGAGCCGCATGAAGGCGGCGCCGGCCTCGCCCGCGCGCGCTTCGCAGGCCGCGATCAGTCGGCCGCCGATACCTTCGCCCTGCCGCTCGGGCGCCACGGCCACCGTTTCGAGGTGCCACGCATCGGGAGCCTCCGGGTAGCAGACGGCAAAGCCGGCGCATTGCCCGGCCGCCTCGGCAACGAGCACGGAACCGTTTTCGATATGGGCGCGATAGTCGGCGTCCATCGGCGCCGGCCGGGCGCCGATCGCCGCCACATAGAGCGCAAAGGCCCGTTCGGCGACCTGGTGGATGGCCGCCTCGTCGGCGGCCTTCGCCTTGCGGATACGGACGGCGCCGCTGCCGCTCAACTGTCGAGGAAACTCCTGAGCTTCCGTGACCGGCTCGGGTGCTTCAGCTTGCGAAGCGCCTTGGCCTCGATCTGGCGGATGCGCTCGCGGGTGACCGAGAACTGCTGGCCGACCTCCTCCAGCGTGTGGTCGGTGTTCATGCCGATGCCGAAGCGCATTCTGAGCACGCGTTCCTCGCGCGGGGTCAGCGAGGCAAGCACCCGCGTCGTCGTCTCGCGCAGATTGGCCTGGATTGCCGCGTCGATCGGCAGCACCGCGTTCTTGTCCTCGATGAAGTCGCCGAGGTGGCTATCCTCCTCGTCGCCGACCGGCGTCTCGAGAGAGATCGGCTCCTTGGCGATCTTCAACACCTTGCGCACCTTCTCGAGCGGCATGGCAAGCTTCTCGGAAAGCTCCTCCGGCGTCGGCTCGCGGCCGATCTCGTGCAGCATCTGGCGCGAGGTGCGGACGATCTTGTTGATCGTCTCGATCATGTGCACCGGAATGCGGATGGTACGCGCCTGGTCGGCGATCGAGCGGGTGATCGCCTGGCGGATCCACCAGGTCGCGTAGGTGGAGAACTTGTAGCCGCGGCGATACTCGAACTTGTCGACCGCCTTCATCAGGCCGATGTTGCCCTCCTGGATCAGGTCGAGGAACTGCAGGCCGCGATTGGTGTATTTCTTGGCGATGGAGATAACCAGGCGCAGATTGGCCTCGACCATCTCCTTCTTGGCGATCGCCGCCTCGCGCTCGCCCTTCTGCACCTGGTTGACGATCTTGCGGAATTCGGTGATCGCAATGCCGGTCTCCGAGGCGAGGCTCTGGATCTCGGTTCGCAGCTCCTGGATGTTGGCCTTCTCGCCCTTGGCGAAATCCTTCCAGCCCTTGCCGGAAAGTCCGGCGACCCGCTTGGTCCAGTCCGGATCGAGCTCGGAACCCTGGTAGTTTTCCAGAAACTCGGTGCGCGCGACGCCGTAGCTTTCGGCCAGCCGCAGCAGCCGGCCTTCGTTGCGCACCAGGCGCTTGTTGATGTCGTAGAGCTGCTCGACCAGCGCCTCGATGCGGGCATTGTTGAGCGACAGCGACTTGACCGAGGTGATCAGCTCCTCCTTGAGCTGCTTGTAGCGGCGCTGCTGCGAGGTCGACAGCTTCTCGCCGTCGCCGAGCCGGTTCTCGACCTGCTGGTCCTGCAGCTTGCGCAGCTTCTTGTAGGTCGAGGCGATGATGTCGAACGTCTCCATCACCTGCGGGCGCAGTTCGGCCTCCATCGCCGCCAGCGACAGATTGGCCTCGTCCTCCTCGTCGTCCTCTTCCTCGGGCCGACCCTCGCCGCCGACATCGGTGATGTCGTCCTCGCGCGGACGCCTGAGCGCGCGCTGCTTTTCCTCCTTGGCCTTGCGTTCGGCCTCGATCTCCTCCGGTGTCGGAACCTTCGGCGCCTGCTTGGCTTCGGGGCCGGCATAGGTGGTCTCCAGATCGATCACCTCGCGCAGCAGGATGTTGGATTCGTTCAACTCGTCGCGCCAGATAATGATCGCCTGGAACGTCAGCGGGCTCTCGCACAGCCCCGCGATCATCGTCTCGCGTCCGGCCTCGATGCGCTTGGCGATGGCGATCTCGCCCTCGCGCGACAAGAGCTCCACCGAGCCCATCTCGCGCAGATACATGCGCACCGGATCGTCGGTCCGGTCGGTCGGTTCCTTCTTGGTCGTCGTGGCAACGGCGCTGGTGGTGGTTTCCGACAGTTCGCGCCCGGTTTCGGTCGAACTGTCGTTGTCGCCATCGCTTTCCGCGTCGGCCTCGTCATCCTCGATGACGTTGATGCCCATGTCGGACAGCATCGACATGGTGTCTTCGATCTGTTCGGAGGTCACCTCCTCGGACGGCAGAACCGCGTTCAGCCCCTCCATGGTGACATAGCCGCGCTTCTTGGCGAGCTTGATCATCTTCTTGACGGCGTCGTCGGAAAGGTCGAGGAGCGGGCCGTCGGTCGCCGGTTCGCGTTCGGTTTCGGCCTCTTCCTTTTCCTTGGTCTTTGTTGCCATGCTTGTCGGTTCTCCAGAAAGCGTAGGTCCGGGATCAGCGCCGCGCCAACGCGGTCGGATGTCGTTCGATGCGGCCTGTCCGCCGGCCGGCCAATTGTTCAATATTGAAATGGGCCCAGGTATTTAGGGGTTTTTGAGTTAATTCCCACTTAACCCTGTTGCAGTCGCCCATTTCTGCGGCCGGCTATCCGGGGACAACGGCATTCGCCGGCGTCCGATTGGTTTGTTCATTCTCAGATGTGGAGCAATCCACTCTGATTCCGTCATTTTCGCCCGAGGTCAAGCCGCCAATGCCCCGATTCGCGCAAAAAAGCGAATCGCGCCGCCAAAACCGCCATTCCCGGCGCCCTCGACATCACAGATTGCGTCCGGCCCGGCCGGACGACGCGCCAAATCCCTCGATCAGGGCTTCCGTGGCCTGCGCGTTGCGGAACTGGGACTGTACGTCCAGGAGGTGATGATAGTTTTCCTCGGTCGGTTCGTTCGCCAGCGCAGCCTCGGCGGCCTTGAGCTCCCTATGTAGCGCACGCGAGGCGCGATGCAAGTGGATGGCCTGGGCAAGGGCGTCGCGCGCATCCTCCAGCGCCGCGTCGGCCAGAACCGGCCAGGTGCGGGTCCGCCTGACCAGCGACAGCGCCCGTTCCCAGTACTCAGACAGGCCGTGCCGGTCGACGACCGCCAGAACCGCGTCGCGGTCGCCCGCCTCGTCATGAGCGGCGGCATCGAGAATGGCGCCATGCAGCCGCTGCAGTTCGGGGTGGCCGGCCTCGAAGGTTTCGACCAGGTCGAAATGCTCGTCCATGAGGGAAGGATGATTGACCAGGGCGACGATGATCGCCGCCTCGCGGGCGGGCATGGTGCCGCCGCTCGCCCTGACCAGGGCCGAGCGCGACAGGCTGTCGGAGACCGCAAGGCGGCTGCCGGCCTGCGAACGGCCCTGCTTGCCCTGCCAGGGCGCGCCGCCGCGATTCGCCGGCGGACGTTCGCGGCGCGTGCCGAAAAACGCCTCCACCCGCTCGCGCATGTTCTGCTGGTAATGGCGACGAACCGATTCGTCCTTGATGCGGAAGACGATGTCGCGCAGCGTTTTTTCCAGTTCGGCGCGCCTTTCGGGCGTATCGAACGTGCCCGCGCCGGTCTCGCGCATCCACAGCAGGTCGGCGAGCGGCCGCGCCTCGCGCGTCACCGCGCCGAAGGCGTCGGGACCGGACTGGCGTATCAAATCGTCCGGATCGAGTCCCTCAGGCAGCAGGGCGAACCGGGCCGAGCGGCCGGGCTGGATCAGCGGCAAGATGAGGTCGGCGGCCCGCCACGCCGCCTTCATGCCGGCCTGGTCACCGTCGAAGCACAGCACGGGCTCGCCCGTAACACGCCACAGAAGTTCGGCCTGGCGCTCCGTCAGCGCGGTGCCGAGCGGTGCGACCGCATTGTCGAAACCGGCCTGCGCCAGCGCGATCACGTCCATATAGCCTTCGACCGCGATCACGGCGCCGGCCTTGCGGGCGGCCTCGCGGGCCGGACCGTAATTGTAGAGCACATTGCCCTTGTGGAAGAGTTCGGTTTCCGGCGAGTTGAGATATTTGGCCGGCACGTCGGACGACAGCGCGCGGCCGCCGAAGGCGATCACCTGGCCGCGCGGATTGGCGATCGGGAACATGATGCGGTCACGGAACCGGTCATAGGAGACCGGGATGTCGGGGCCGAACACCACCAGGCCGCAGGCCTCTATGCGCTCCCGGTCGATACCCTTGTCGGCGAGGAACTGCTTCAGCGCGTTGCGGCTGTCGGGCGCATAGCCGATGCGGAACCGCGCCAGGGTACCCGAGGTCAAGCCGCGGTCGCGCAGATAACCCCTCGCCTTCGCGCCTTCGGCACCCTGCAGTTTCTCCTCGAAGAACCTCGTCGCCAGTTCCATGACGTCGTAGAGCGAGGCGCGCTTCTTCTCGCGGAATTCCGCCTCCGGGTCGCGCGCCGGCATCGGCACGCCGGCCATGTCGGCGATGCGCTCGACCGCTTCGGGAAAGGACAGCCCGTCGAGCTCGGTTAAAAACCGGAAATGATCGCCCGAAACGCCGCAGCCGAAGCAGTGATAACGGCCCTTCTTGTCCTCGCAGTGAAAGCTCGGCGTATTCTCGCCGTGAAACGGACAGCAGGCCCACCAGTCGCCGCGCGACGTATTGGTTTTCCTCTTGTCCCACGTCACCCGCGGACCGATGACCGACGAGATCGGAACCCGGTCGCGAATCTCGTCGAGAAAGCCATCGGAAAAGCGCATGGCTTTGTTTGCCTCATCGATATCCCATAGGCAAGATTGGGTCCTTGGAAACGTCGCCGTCCCCTGCCGGCTGCGCGAGATCAATCCTGCGTCCGTGCCCGCAATTCACAGGGTATTCCGATCGATCGGACAGCACTTCCAACTCCGCTATTTCGAACGGTTGACAGGCTAGGCGTCCCTGGCCTCGCCGGTATTCCCGACATCATCCTTGCGCTCGCCGCCGGCGGACGCGGTTTTCGCGTCATCCGGTTCGGCACCACCTTCGTCAGCCCAGGTCAGCTCCTTGTAGTCGAAGCCGAACTCCAGCGTCGGCTTGACGATCTGGAAATAGGGCGACAGGTCGAAATCGCGCGGCGTGAACAGCGAATGGTGCCTGATGTGCAGGATTTCGCCGCGCGAATAGCGCGACTTGGCCGAGGCGCGCCCGGGCGCCAGCGTCACCTCCGGCAGGATCGGATAGCGCACCGCCTGGAACGCCTGGGCGATCAGCGACGAGCAGATCGCCCGCGTCGGATCACCCGAACCGAAGGCGATCATGCGCCGGCGCCAACGCACCGGCACGGGCGGAGCGGGGAAGAAATAGCGCAACATGTCGAAGATGTTCTTCATGTCGTATTTGAGCCCGATCTGGGCGATCATGAACTCCACCACCTTGTCGCGATCATCGGGGGTCAGCCCGTGAGGGCGGCAGATTCGCGTATTGTAGGTTTTGTATTTCGACAGCGGCACGGCGACACAGCCCTCGCCGAGATTGACCTCGATCAGCCTGGCCGGGTCGGCATCGCCCTCCGTCCCCGGCAGCGCGTTACCGACATAAAGCGCCGCGTGGCTCCAGGTCGATTGCGTCAGATACTTGATCGCCGCGGAAATTTTCTGGTTGCCCTCGACCAGCAATACGTCGCCCGGCGCCAGCGACCGGTGCAGGATCTCCGGGTCCGACGGCGTGTAGGGTTCGTAACCCGACGATTCGGTTGCCAGCAGACGGGCCAGGAAATGGCCCAGTCGGTCCAGCAGCGTGTCGGCCTTCTCGGTCATGGCGTCCGGTACTCCCGGCACCAATATGGCTGCTGGCCGGCGGCAGGAAAAGGCCGCCCATGGCATTCGGCAACGACGGCGGATCAAAAACCCGGCACCGGAGCGGCATTGCCGCGTTGACGCTCCGGTTTCGGCATCCTAGCTTGGAATGATTCCAAACTGAGCTTCCCCGATGTTCACGCGCTTCTTCGGTTTCAACCGCCGTCCCTTCTCCTCCCTGTCGGAACAGGAAATCCTGGCGCTCGCCATTTCGTCGGAAGAAGACGATGGCCGCATCTACGCCGCCTATGCGGACGGCCTGCGCGACGAATATCCGGCATCGGCCAAGGTGTTCGATGACATGGCCGAGGAGGAAGGGCGGCATCGCGACGCGCTTATCGAGATGCACCGCAAACGCTTCGGCGAGCGTATACCGCTGATTCGTCGCGAACATGTGCGCGGCTACTACGAGCGCAAGCCCGACTGGCTGGTTCGCCCGCTCGGCCTCGACAGGGTGCGCGACCAGGCCGAGGCGATGGAGGCCCAGGCCCACCGCTTCTATCTGGAAGCGGCAAAGCGCACCGCGGATGCCTCGACGAGGAAGCTGCTCGGTCAGCTTGCCGCCGCCGAAAAGTCGCACGAATCGCTTGCCCGGCGGCTCGGCGCGAAACACCTGACGGAGGAGGCGCGCGAAGAGGAGGACGACACCGAGCGCCGGCAGTTTATCCTCACCTATGTGCAGCCGGGCCTTGCCGGCCTGATGGACGGCTCGGTATCGACCCTGGCGCCGATTTTCGCGGCCGCCTTCGCCACCCACGACACCTGGCAGACCTTCCTCGTCGGCCTGGCCGCTTCGATCGGCGCCGGAATCTCCATGGGGTTCACCGAGGTGGCATCCGACGATGGCGTCATTTCCGGGCGCGGCTCTCCGATGAAGCGTGGCCTGGCAACCGGCATCATGACCACGATTGGCGGTCTCGGCCATGCACTGCCCTATCTGATATCCGACTTCTGGACCGCAACCACCATTGCCATCGCCATCGTCTTCGTTGAACTGTGGGCTATTGTGTGGATCCAGAATCGCTACATGGAAACGCCCTGGAGCCGCGCCGTGTTCCAGGTAGTGCTCGGCGGCGCGCTGGTTTTCGGCGCCGGCATGCTGATCGGCAATGCCTGACGACACCGGCACCGCCACCGTCCGGCTGGCGTCTGTTTCCGCAACCCCCCTGGCGACAACGGCGATCTGCGGCATCTGCCTGTTCGCCTCGCTGCAGGTGGCAACCGGTGCCGACTGGTTCGGCATGGCCGCGACGGCGTGCCTGCTTGCTTTGCCGGTGTTCGGCTGGCGGTTGCTGCGCCTGCGCGAAAAATACCTGCTGAGCCTCGCCGCCCTGGTCGCCATGGCCGTCGCCATGACCAGTGCCGGTCCGGGAAAGGTGCTCGAAACGGCACTCGAGCGCGGTGCCTATCTCGCAGGCTTCCTCACCCTTCTGTCGCTGCTGCGCGACGCGGCGACCACATCGGATTCAGTCCTCGCCGTCGGCAGGATGCTGACCAGCCAACCGCCCGGGCGGCGCTATTGGGCGATCGCGCTCGGCGGCCACGCCATGGGCGTCATCATGAATTTCGGCGCACTCAGCCTGCTCGGCCCCCTGGTCCAGCGCGGCGCGCGCGCCGGCGGCGATGTCGATCCCAGGATCGCCGCCATCCGCGAACAGCGCCAGCTTTCGGCGCTGGCGCGCGGCTTCTCATGGTTCATCGCCTGGTCGCCGACGGCGATCTCGCAGCTCGTCGCCGTCACCGTCGTGGCCGGAGCCAGGTCGGCCACAATCGCCTTGTTCGGCGCCGTCACCGCAGCACTGGTTATCGTCGCCGGCTGGCTTGTCGACCGCGCCGCGGGCATTCGCGCCAGGCTGCAACTACCCGCGGGCCAGCCCTTGCAGCACGGTCCCGTGACGCCGTTCCCGTGGCGCGAGCTCGGCCGGCTGTTTCTGATCTACGCGACGATCATCATTATCAGCGCCGCCTTCGCGGTAACGCTCGGACTGCCGCTGGTGACGGGTATCATGCTGGCGGCGCTGCCGGTCACGTTGCTGTGGATCTTCGCCCAGATCGCATCCGGTCGTGGCGACGGCCGCAGCTTTGCCGAACGCGCCCGTGATCTCGTAACCAGAACCGTGCCCGACGGCAGCCCGGAGGCGATCACACTGGCGCTCGCCGGCTTCATCGGCACCGCGCTCGCGGCGGCCCTTCCGGGCAGCGGCGGCGGGATGAGCGATTCCATCGTCGGCCTGCCGCCGGCCGTCGTCTGCATCGGCGTCGTCACCATCGTACCGCTTGCCTCGCTTGTCGGCCTGCCGGCGCTGCTGATGGTCACCTTTCTCGGCACCTTCCTGTCCGGCGCGCTCCAGGGTCTTGTCGACCCCAACATGCTCGCGCTGTCGCTGGTCTGCGGCTGGGCGGTGAACCTGACCGGCTCGCCTTTCGGCGGCACCAATCTCATCCTGTCGCGCATCACCGGCATTCCCGCGACCACGTTGGCCTTTCGCTGGAACGCCATCTTCTCGCTTTGCGCCTGGGCGGTTTCGGTCGCGGTCCTGTCACTGCTGTCGGTAATGCCCATGTAAACCGCGCCGTTTATCGGCGATTCACTTTTTGTGCGTATGATCACAGCATGGCGAAGGGACATTGCCTAGCGTGAACCTGAAACAGGCCCACGCGACAGGGGAAACGACCATGAAGCTCTTTACGAAGATCAGCGAATGCGCGATTGCGATGCGCGAATTCGTGGCGCCGACCTATCATCCCGAGCGTCACTATATGCGCGGCCCCGGCCCCGCCTGCGCGCGCCGCGATCATCACCAGCCGCGCCAAATCGCGTTCCACTAACCCGGCGCATCGACGCGCAACGGCTTGCCGCACGACCTTTTGCGGGTTGCGCAATCAAGATCATCGGTTACTTTCTCCCGCAATGAAAAAAATTGGGAGGAACCGACGATGAAATCCACCGTGAAACTTGCCGCCCTGTCGGCGACCGCCCTGGCTCTTGTCGCCGGCGACGCGTTCGCGGCGACCGAGTGGAACGTGTCGACCTGGGGCAAGCGCCGCGCCTTTACCGAGCATATTCACAAACTGGCCGATCTGGTCGCCGAGAAGACCAATGGCGAGTTCACGCTCAATATCTCCTATGGCGGCCTGTCGAAGAACCGCGAAAACCTCGATGGCATTTCCATCGGCGCCTTCGAGATGGCGCAGTTCTGCGCTGCCTACCATCCCGACAAGAATCCGACCCTCATGGTGCTCGACCTGCCTTTCCTAGGCGTTTCGACACTGCGCCAGGAGGGCGCGCTCGACGAGGCCGTCTACAAACATCCGGCGGTGGTGAAGGACATGGCGCGCTGGAACGCCCAGATCCTCATGGCGTCTCCGCTGCCGCAATACAATCTGGCCGGTGTCGGCGAGCCGCCGATGAAGCTTGAGGATTTCAACGGCTTGCGCGTGCGCGCCACGGGCGGCATGGGCAACGCTTTCGAGAAGATCGGCGCCGTGCCGACTTCGGTGACCTCGTCGGAGGCCTATAATGCGCTGGAGTCCGGCGTGGTCGACGCGGTTGCCTTCGCGCCGCACGCCCATATGTCGTTCCGCACGACCGACATCGCCAAATGGTGGACCACCAACCTCAATCCCGGCTCGGTCAATTGTCCGGTCGTCGTCAACACCGATGCGCTGGCCGCCCTGTCCGACGAATATCGCGAGGCGCTGATGTCGTCGGTGGCGGAGGCGATGGAAGCCTATTACGCCGCCTACGACCTGGTCTACGAGAAGTGGGATCCGCTGTTGGCCGAAAAGGGCATCCAGAAGATCACCCTCGACGACAGCGTTGTGAAGGGCATGCAGGAGGCCGCCGCCGGCCCCGTGCGCGACGAGTGGATCAAGGCCAATACCGAAGCCGGGCTTCCGGCGCAGGAACTCTACGATTTCACCGTCAAGACGATCGACGAGACCAAGGACATGTAGCACTGGCGAGCGGCGCCGGCATGAACGATCGTGCCGGTGCCGGCAGGGGGTGAGCCCATGTCATCGGGCAATGTCCGCGAAGACGATTCGGCGCTGAGCCGGGCCGATACGGCCCTGTTCCGGTTCGAGGGCTGGCTCAACCTGGCCGCCGGGCTGGTCATTCTCGGCGTCATGCTCTTGTCGGTCGCCAACATTCTCGGCCGCAAGCTGCTCAACTGGCCGATCCCCGGCTTCATCGACTGGATGATTACCGCCGTGCCGGTGATGGCGTTTCTCGGCCTTGCCTACTGCCAGAGGCTTGGCGGCCATATCCGCATGGACATCCTGATCGGCAGGCTGCGGCGCCGGCCGCTGTGGATTGCCGAATTTGCCAGCGTCATCCTCATGCTGTTTGTCACCGGGATGCTGATCTACGGCTCGTGGGACCATGCCATGCGGGCGCTCACTATCGGCGATTCCACCGGCGACATCCGCCTGCCGACCTGGCCGGTCAAGATCCTCGTACCGCTGGCGCTTGCGCTGCTGATGGTGCGGCTGCTGCTGCAGGCGGCGGCCTATTGGCGCGCCATTCGCGACAACGCCGTCCAACCGGTGGCGGTGCCGCTGATCGAGGACGCCGCCACCCAGGCCGCCCACGAGGCCGAAACCGTTTCGGGCTTCGAGGAAACGCGCGGATGACCACCATCGAGGTTTCCATCCTGCTGGCGGGGTTGCTGATCCTGCTGGTGATCATCGGCGTGCGCGTCGCCTTCGCCACCGCCCTGATCGGGTTCATCGGGCTGGTCATCATTTTCGCCATCGACAAGAACCAGGGCCTGGCGCGCGGCTTTGTCACGGCGGTCAAGATCTCCGGCCAGATCCCGCATTCCAAGACCGCAAGCCACGTGCTGGCGCTGATCCCGACATTCATCCTCATCGGTTTCCTCGCCTATTATGCCGGTCTCACCAAGGCGCTGTTCGAGGCGGCAAAACGCTGGGTCGGCTGGCTGCCGGGCGGGCTGGCGGTGGCGACGGTCTTCGCCACGGCCGGCTTTGCCGCCGTCTCCGGTGCGTCGGTGGCGACATCGGCCGTCTTCGCCCGCATCGCCATTCCCGAGATGCTGCAGCTCAACTACGACAAGCGCTTCGCCGCCGGGGTGGTCGCGGCCGGCGGCACGCTCGCTTCGCTCATCCCGCCGTCGGCGATCCTCGTCATCTACGCCATCATCGTCGAGGCAAGCGTCGGCCAATTGCTGATGGCCGGTTTCCTGCCCGGCCTGGTTTCGGCCGTCATCTATGCGATGCTGATCATCGGGCTTGCCAGGCGCAATCCCCGGCTCGGGCCGCCGGTCGGCGGGTTTTCCTGGAAGCAGCGTTTCGAAAGCGTTCCCGGCGCGCTGCCCATCTTCGCCGTCGTCGCCATCATCATCTACTGCATCTATTTCGGCTGGGGCACGCCGACGGAGGCCGGTGCGCTCGGCGCCTTCATCGTGCTGGTGCTGGCACTGTGGCGCGGCATGCGCTGGCAGAACCTGCGCGGCGCGCTCATGGAGACGGCGAAGCTCACCACGATGATCTTCACCATGATCTGGGGCGTGCTGATCTATGTGCGCTATCTGGGCTTTGCCGACCTGCCGGGCACGTTTGCCGACTGGCTGTCATCGCTGCATCAGCCGCCGATGATGACCCTGCTTCTGATCCTGCTCGCCTATGTCGTGCTCGGCATGTTCATGGATGCGATCGGCATGCTGATCCTCACCTTGCCGATCACCTTTCCCGCGGTGATGGCGCTCAATGGCGGCGAGGGCGTCAGCGCGGCCGATTCGGCGCTCGGCATGTCCGGCCCCGAATGCGCCATCTGGTTCGGCATCATCGTCGTCAAGATGGCCGAACTCTGCCTGATCACACCGCCGATCGGGCTCAACTGCTTCGTCGTCGCCGGCGTGCGCGACGACATCTCGGTGCAGGACGTCTTCCGCGGCGCTTCACCCTTCTTCATCGCCGATGTGGTCACCGTCGCGGTACTGATCGCCTTTCCCGGCATCGTCCTGTGGCTGCCGCGGCTGGTGCTGGGTTGAACCGCGGCGGCGATGTCAGGGCTGCGGCCGCGAACAGTCCCAGAATGGCCGCACCGCCTCCACCATCGCGACGCGGCGGCTGATGCCGATATCGCGCAGCTGGTCGTCGGTCAGCGCTTTCAGCGCCCGGCGGCTCCTGCGGCACGCCAGCCAGCGATCGACAAGCGCGTTTGCCCGGCGGACCCAGCCTATGACCGGGTTGAACGACGTGACGGGCCCGGTCGCGGGAGCCCGGTTGACGCTGTGTGTCAGTTGATGTGCCATCGGGTATTCCTTCGTTGCGCGTCGAAACGTAGTCTGTCGAGGCACGACTATGTTTCGTTCTCGAACGAAGAATGAGGGATTCGATGAGAGACGGTCCGGACATCTCCCGTATCGCCAACCTGATCGGCGATCCGGCGCGCGCCAACATGCTGGAGGCGCTGATCGGCGGCATGGCGCTGACGGCGACCGAGCTTGCCAACGAGGCCGGCGTGACGCCGCAGACGGCAAGCGCCCATCTTTTCAAACTGACCGATGGCGGGTTGCTGACCATGGCGAAGCACGGGCGTCATCGCTACTTCCGCATCGACGCGGAGACCGCGGAAGTGCTCGAGTCGCTGATGATCTTCTCCGCCGACCGCCAGATGCGCACCCGGCCGGGCCCGCGCGACGCGGCGATGCGCCATGCCCGCGTCTGCTACGACCACCTGGCCGGCGAAGTGGCGATCGCGATGGTCGACAGCCTGGCCGCCCAGCAGGTTCTGGTGCAAGCCGGCGAGACGTTTGTCACCGGTCCCGGCGCAGACGAGTTCTTTTTGCGGGCAGGAATCGATCTCGACAGGCTGAAGGACAGGCGTCGGCCGCTTTGCCGCGCCTGCATGGACTGGAGCATGCGCCGCCCCCATCTGGCCGGCAGTCTGGGAGCGGCGATCTTCGACCTCGTGCTCGACCGCAAATGGGCCTGGCGGGAAAACGGCAGCCGTGTCGTCCGGTTCAGTCCCGAAGGCAAGCGCGCCTTCGGCGTGCTGTTCCCGGTGTAAGGCCGGCGATTTTCCTAATCGGCCACGCCGTCGAACAGCGCCGTCGACAGATAACGCTCGGCAAACGATGGGATGATCACCACCAGGTTCTTGCCTTTCGCCTCCGGGCGCGAACCGACGATGGCCGCCGCCTGCAAAGCCGCGCCCGACGAGATGCCGACCGGAACGCCTTCGAGCCGCGCCACCAGCCTGGCGTTCTCCATCGCCTCTTCGCTCGACACGGTGATCACTTCATCATAGATCGTCGTGTCGAGAATGGCCGGCGCAAAACCGGCACCGATGCCCTGGATCTTGTGCGGTCCCGGGTCTCCGCCAGACAGGACCGGCGATTCCTTTGGCTCGACGGCGATGACCTTCAGGTCGGGGTTGCGCGATTTCAACACCTGTCCGGCGCCGGTGATCGTGCCGCCGGTGCCGATGCCGGAGACGACGTAATCGATCTTGCCGCCCGTATCGTTCCAGATTTCCTCGGCGGTCGTCTTGCGGTGGATTTCCGGATTGGCGGGGTTTTCGAACTGCTGCGGCATCACCGCGCCGGGCGTGGAAGCGACCAGTTCCTCGGCCTTGGCGATCGCGCCCTTCATGCCTTTCGGCCCTTCGGTCAGCACCAGCTCGGCGCCGAACAGCGCCAGCATCTTGCGCCGCTCGATCGACATGGTCTCGGGCATCGTCAGGATCAGCCGATAGCCCTTGGCGGCGGCGGCGAAGGCGAGCGCGATACCGGTATTGCCGGATGTCGGCTCGACCAGAACGGACTTGCCGGGTTCTATCCGGCCATCCGCCTCCATGGCCTCGATCATGGCAACGCCGATGCGGTCCTTGACGCTGGCGATCGGATTGAAGAACTCAAGCTTGGCGATCAGGCGGGCGCCGATGCCCTTCTCGGCGGCGAACTTGTCGAGCCTGACCAGCGGCGTATCGCCGATCGTCTCGGTGATTGAATCGAAGATGCGGCCGCGGCCCGGTTTGTCAGCCATGTTGTTTCCTCCGGAGTATCATTGAGCGGCGGACGATGACAGATTGCCGTGTCCGTTGCGAGACACGATCGCGTCAATACTTACATTGCTCGGCAACCGGTTTCCAATTTTCGTCCGGTGTCGGCAAATATGACCTCTGGCGGCTCAAAGAACGAGAAATCCACCGGCCAGGGGATCGTCCTTTTCTATGATGAAACGGCTTTCGCCGAAATAATGGGCCTTGCCGCTCACCGTGGCCGTGACGGTCGATAGCTCGTCAATCCGGCCGGCTGCCGAAACGCTGCCGGCAAAGCGCGATCCGACGATGCTTTCGAAAACCCGCGGCTGGTTCTCGCCGATCTGACCCCTGGCATGCATGGCCGCCAACCTGGCGGTGACACCCGAACCGGTCGGCGAGCGGTCGACCTGACGGTCGGCGAAGACGCAGACATTCACCGTCGGCTCGTCGGACCATTCATCCTTTCCGTCGGTCAGAATGGTACCGTAAAGAAAGGCGAGGTCGTCGTGGTCGGGATGGGCAAGCGGCAGTTCGGCTTTCAGGTGCTCGGTCAGGGCCGATGCCGCGTCGACGAAGTCGCGCACGCGATTGCGGCCGAACTGAAGGCCGAACTGGCGGCAGTCGGCGAGCGCGTAGAAGGCGCCGCCATAGGCGACGTCGCAGGTGACATTGCCGTGGCCCGGCAACTTCGCGACGACGTCGCGGGCAAACAGGAACGCCGGTACGCTTTCGAAGGAGACCGCGCCCGCCTTGCCGTCGGCGACCTCCACCGAGGCGACCACGAGCCCGCATGGGCATTCGATGTTCACCGTCGTCACCGGCTCGACCGCCGCGACCAGTCCCCTGTCGACAGCATAGCGGCCAAGCGCGATGATGGCGTGGCCGCACATGGTCGAATAGCCCTCGTTGTGCATGAACAGCACGGCAAGATCGGCGCCCGCAATGTCGGGTTCGACCAGCAGCGCCCCGTACATGTCGAAGTGGCCGCGCGGCTCGTACATCAGCACCCTGCGCAGATGGTCGAGCCGGTCGCGCACATAGGTACGTTTTTCCAGGATGGTTCCGGCAGGGATCGGCGGATAACCTGAAACGACGATGCGCAGCGGCTCGCCGCCGGTGTGCATGTCGACGACGGACAGAGCGCTTTCCATGGCGGACAGACTACTTGCCGCGCGACATCAACGCCTGCAACTGGCGGTGCGGAACGGCGCCGGTGGCAAAGGTGAAGCTGCCGTCCTTCTGCATTTCGGCAGCGGCGTCCTTGATGAAGCGATAGACGGAATTGGACAGCAACGAGCCGAGCGAGATGCGCTTGGCGCCGGCGCCGGCGAGCTGCTCGACGCTGAATGCCGCGCTTGCCAGCACATTGACCGGACAGGAGACCGAAGCGCAGACCTTCTTGATCGTCGCGATCTCCCTGAGTCCCGGCGCGTAGACCACGTCGGCGCCGGCCCGTTCATAGGCCTGAAGGCGGGCGATCGTGTCGACGATGTCGGGCCGCCCGTGCAGATAGTTCTCGGCGCGGGCGGTGAAGACGAAATCCCGGTCGAGCGACTTGGCCGCGGCGGCTGCCGCCGCGACGCGTTCCACCGCCAGGTCGAATTCGTATATCGGCCTGTCCGGATCGCCGGTCGCATCCTCGATCGAGCAGCCGGCAAGCCCGGCGGCCTCGGCGGCGAAGATCGTCTCCTCGGCCGATTCCGGACTGTCGCCCTTGCCGCTCTCCAGATCGGCAGAGACCGGCAGGTCGGTGGCGGCGACCATTTCGCGGCAATGGGCGATCATGTCGTGAAACGACACGCCCCCGTCCGGCTTGCCGCGTGAAAACGCATGGCCCGCACTCGTCGTCGCCAGCGCCTTGAAGCCGAGGCTCGCCAGGAACTTTGCCGATCCGACATCCCACGGGTTGGGGATGACAAAGGCACCTCGTGCCGTGTGAAGATCGCGAAATACGCGGCCGATATCCATGACGCCAACCTCGTGAAATCCGGGCATGTATGCCCACCGCCCGGGAACGGGTCAATCCGGGATCAACACCCCGGAACGTTTCTTA
The DNA here is from genome assembly GCA_041397625.1 of Rhizobiaceae bacterium. GTDB lineage: Bacteria > Pseudomonadota > Alphaproteobacteria > Rhizobiales > Rhizobiaceae > JAWKWH01. The sequence goes on along the minus strand of JAWKWH010000001.1, from coordinate 88,041 downwards.
TGATGAAGATGCGTGGTTGCGCAATTGCGGGATCTTGCAAACAGGCTGCAATCTCGCCGTCAGCCCGTTCCGGTCGAACCGAAACCGCCCGCGCCGCGGGCCGTGCCGGCCGCCGCATCACGCGCCTCGATAGCGAATTGCGGCGCCGCCGCGATCACCATCTGCGCGATCCGCATGCCGCGCTCGATGCGGAAATTCTCGCTACCCAGATTGACCAGCAGCACCTGGACCTCGCCGCGATAATCGCTGTCAATCGTGCCGGGCGTATTGAGGCAGGTGACCCCGTGCTTGAGCGCCAGACCGGATCGCGGCCTGACCTGGCCCTCCCAGCCCGCGGGAATCTCGAAGACAAGGCCGGTCGGCACCAGGACGCGGGCACCGGGCAAAAGCACCATCGCCCGGTCGGCCGGCAGCGCCGCGCGCAGGTCCATGCCGGCGGCCCCGGCGCTTTCGTAGGCCGGCAGCGGCAGACCCTCGCTATGCGGCAGGCGCACGATACCGAGGTTCATCTCGTCTCCCTCTTCGGTTCCGCCCGTCTATCGACAGGTTTGTGTCGGGGGTCAAGTTCGACAAGGCCGCTCTCAACGGATTTCGACGGGAACCGCCGTCGTATCCTTGATATCCTCCATGACGAAGGAAGCCGAGACGTCCGACAGCGGGACCCTGGCGATCAGCCGCTGGTAGAACCTGTCATAGGCTTTCACGTCGGTGACGCGCACGCGCAGCACGTAGTCGAGATCGCCCGACATGCGATGGACGCCGGTGATCTCCGGAAAGGCGGCCACCGCATCGCGAAAACGCTTCAGCCATCCAGGATCGTGCGAAGCGGTGCGCACGAACACGAAGACCGACAGGCCGAGGCCCAGCTTCTCAGCATCGAGCAGCGCGACACGCCGGCGGATATAGCCGTCTTCGTCGAGCCGTTTCATGCGGCGCCAGCAGGCATTGCGCGACAGGTTGATGCGCGACGCCAGTTGTTCGACCGACAACGAGGCGTCAAGCTGCAGCTCAGCGAGAATGCGGCGGTCTATTTGATCGATATCCCAGCTCATTTATGGGATGAATATCCCATATTTTTAAAAGAATACAGGATATTTGGGATAATTCTTCAGCGAAGCGGAGCGATAATGGCGCAACGGACCGATCAGGAGGAACTCAAATGACCGTTCATATCGTCAGGCTGATGACCGAGCATCCCGCTTCGGTGGACGAGAGCTATTTCGAGCACATGGCGTTCGCCGCCCGCTTTGCCCTGGCGTTGCTGGCGGCGGCCGGCGCGGCGCTGGTGCACGCGCTGCTGCCGTTCATGTTCGAAAAGACGGCAAGCCGCATCGTGCGCGACCTGTATGAGCGCACCAACGGACGCGGACGCTGAGCCGAACCGGCCGACCGGCCCGGCCGCGCAGGGTCAGGCGGCGGCTTGCGGCGCGACGTCGAAGGCCTGGAAGGCGATCACAAGGCCGTAAAACGCCCGTCCGACCCGCGCGGCGGTTTTGCTGTCACCACCGCAAACGGATGGCGTGGCCGATCCCTGGTTCGGGGTTCAGCCTTGCGCCTTCGAACCGGCGAAATTCAGCATCCACGGCGTGCCGTAGCGGTCGGTCACCATGGCGAAGCGTTCCGCCCAGAACGTCTCGCCGGGCTCCATCGCCACCGATTGGGCGTTTTCCGACAGGGCGGCGTAGACACGGTCGAAATCCTCCCGCGTCTCAGGCGCCACGGATACGGAAAAGCCTTGCGGCTTGCTGTACCATTCGCCCGGCGTGTCGGAGGCCATGATGTTGGCGTTGCCGAGCCGCATGTTCATGTTCATCACCAGGTCGTCGCCGCCGGGCATGCGGCTTTCCGGGTTGGGTGCATCCCCGTTCTTGACCACGCCGGTGATCTCGCCTCCGAGCGTCTCGGCATAAAAGGTCATCGCTTCGAGGCAATTGCCGTTGAAGAGAAGATAGACTGTCGGTTCCATTGTTCTGGTCCTATTGGTTCGAAGGTGAGAAAAACGGCGCGGGCACCCGGTCCGCATAGGCGGCCTGGAACGCCCGCGCCAGGGCAAGCACGAGTTCGTCTTTTCCGGCGCGCCCGACAAGCTGAAGGCCGGTCGGCACGCCCGAACTGTCGGTACCCATCGGCACGGTGATCGCCGGAAGGCCGAAATAGTTGGCGAAGAAGACATTGTCCTGTCGTACCGCGCTCGCTCCCAACCGTTCTGCCTCAACGATCGTGGGCGCGGGTTCGGCAAGCGTCGGCAGCACGACCACGTCGCAGGCCGCGAACATCAGGTCATCGGCCGCGGCGCGGTGTTCTTCGACCGCCGATATGTCGAACGTCGCCATCTCCAATGGCAATGTCACCGGCGCGGCAAGCACCGAGATCTCGGCCAGAGTTTCCATCGCGGCGTCGAACCCCTCCTGCATTTGCGCATGGACGGGAATGTTGGCCGCCGCCGCAATGCGGATCGGGTCGCGTTTCGGGACCGCGGACCTTTGCGACAGGGTTTCGAACACGAGCGCGACGTCTGCCGCCGTGCGAGCCTGGAGCGCCACATGGGCGAGCGCCAGGATCGCCGGATCGGCCGGCTCGCCCGCCAGAATGCCTTCCCCCGACAGCACGCCGTAGCTCGGCTTGAAGCCCGCAAGGCCGCAAATGGCGGCTGGCAGACGCGCCGATCCGGCGGCATCGGTGTCGACGGTGGCGAAGCACAGGCCCGTCGCGACGGCCACGGCCGAACCGGACGACGACCCGCCGGTCACATGGCGCCCAGACCAGGGGTTGGCGACCGGCCCGAACGCGCTCTCGCGGCCGGTGGTGGCCATGCCGAGCGCATCCATGTTGGTCTTGCCGATCAGCACCGCACCGGCATCGCGCAGCCGTGTCACCATGGCGGCGTCGGCCTCCGGTACGCGGTGGCGGAAGTGCCGGAAGCCGGCGGTGGTGGCGATGCCGGCCGTATCGTAGAAATCCTTCACCGCCACCGCGATGCCGTCGAGCGGCGACAGCGGAGTGCCCGCCGCGTAACGCTCGGCTGAGGCGGCGGCCTGGTGCCTGGCCAGGTCGCGGGTGATCGTGATGAAGGCGTTGAGCGCCGGGTTGGCTGCATCGGCCTTGTCGAGCAGTCCGTCGACAACGGCGCGCGGATCGGCTTTGCGGGAGCGAAACATCGCCGACTGCGTGGCGATATCCGGTTCGGTCGCCTGTTGTGCGATAACCTGGTCGCTCACGGCGGTCATTCTGCTTTGCTCGCCTTGCCGAACAGCATGCGCACATAGGTTTCGAGATGGCCGACCATGTCGCGCGCCACGTCCGGGCCGCCATCGGCCTTGGCGAGGATGAAGGCACCCTGCAGCGCCGCCTGGGTGAACAGCGCCAGCGAATGCGGGCTCCAGTCGGCATTCGGGCAGTATCTCTCCTTCGCCGCGGCAATGTCGGGTTCGAGCGTCGCGGCATGGTCGAAAATCGCCGCACGCGCCGCATCGCGGATCGCCGGATGGCTGAGATGCGTCTCCTGGGCCATGGTGCCGGCCGCGCAGGTGAACGCATCCGTGCTGCCGCCGATGATCGCCTCGCGCAACTGGATGTAGCCGAGGAACCGCTCCAGCGGATCGTCAGGTTGATGATAGGGCGCGGCGGCGAACATCGCGCCCGTCGTCTCCGACCAGTGCCTGGCCGTGGCGATCGCCAGTTCCTCCTTGTCGCGGAAATGGTGGAAGAAGGCACCCTTGGTCACGCCGGCCGCCTCGCAGACATCTTCCACGCGCATGGCCGAATAGCCCTTCTGGCGGACCAGGGCGATCGCCGCGTCGAGAATCTTGACGCGGGTCGGGTGCTGCGGCTTGGTCTTTGCTTCAGTGCTCATGAGCGCATGCATACCAACCAGTTGGTATGCTGTCAAGATCGTTTGTCGGTGCGCCCGGCGAAGCGACGCGACGTTTGACATGGTCCTTGCTTGCTGCCAGAAGCGCGGCACATTCCTTCTTGGACAATCCGATGGCCGAATCAATCGAAAGCGCCGTGGCGCGCCGGCGGACCTTTGCGATCATCTCGCACCCGGATGCGGGCAAGACCACGCTCACCGAAAAGCTTCTGCTGTTCGGCGGCGCCATCCAGCTCGCCGGCGAGGTCAAGGCCAAGCGCAACCGCGTCCAGTCGCGTTCCGACTGGATGAAGATCGAGCGCGAGCGCGGCATCTCGGTGGTCACCTCGGTGATGACCTTCGAATATGGCGACCATGTCTTCAACCTGCTCGACACGCCGGGCCACGAGGACTTTTCCGACGACACCTACCGCACGCTCACAGCCGTCGATGCCGCCGTCATGGTCATCGACGCGGCCAAGGGCATCGAGCCGCGCACGCTGAAACTGTTCGAGGTCTGCCGGCTGCGCGACATTCCCATCGTCACCTTCGTCAACAAGATGGACCGTGAATCGCGCGACCCCTTCGAGATCCTCGACGAGATCGAGCAGAAGCTGGCGCTCGACACGGCGCCGGTCACCTGGCCGATCGGCCGCGCCAAGAGCTTCGCCGGCACCTGGAACATGGCCGCCGGCACGGTCCGCCGCGACGACGCCCAGCTCGAGCCCACCGGGGTGAACGGCCCGCAATCGGAGCTGGTCTCCGGCCTGCTGCCGGAAAACGAGCGCGATACCTTCATCGACGAGGCGGTGCTGGCGCAGGAAGCCTGCCGGCCGTTCGACAGACAGGCCTTTCTGGAGGGGCACCTGACGCCGGTCTATTTCGGCTCGGCGCTGAAGAACCACGGCGTGCGCGACCTGATCGAGGCGCTGGGCGCATTCGCGCCGAGCCCGCGCGCCCAGGCGTCCGACAAGCGGCTGATCGCGGCAACCGAACCGGCGCTGACCGCCTTCGTCTTCAAGATCCAGGCCAACATGGACCCCAACCACCGCGACCGCATCGCCTTCGTGCGCGTGTGCTCGGGCTCGCTCAATCGCGGCATGAAGGCCAAGCTGGTGCGCACCGGCAAGGCGATGACGCTGTCGGCGCCGCAATTCTTCTTCGCCCACCAGCGCCAGCTCGCCGACAATGCCGTTGCCGGCGATGTCGTCGGCATTCCCAATCACGGCACGCTGCGCATCGGCGACACGCTGACCGAGGGCGAGGACCTGCTGTTTCGCGGCGTGCCCAATTTCGCGCCCGAGATTCTCCGCCGCGTCCGCCTCGGCGACGCCATGAAGGCCAAGAAGCTGAAGGAAGCGCTGCAGCAGATGGCCGAGGAGGGCGTCGTCCAGCTGTTCGTACCCGAAGACGGTTCTCCGGCCATCGTCGGCGTCGTCGGCGCCTTGCAGCTCGACGTGCTGAAGGAGCGGCTGAAACAGGAATACGGCCTGCCGGTCGATTTCGAGGCGGCGCGCTTCAATGTCTGCCGCTGGATTTCGCACCAGGACCGCGGCCAGCTCGAGGCCTTCATGCAGAAGCAGCGCGCCGCGATCGCCCGCGACCTCGACGGCGATCCGGTGTTCCTGGCCGAAAACGCCTTTTCGCTGAACTACGAGGCCGATCGCGCGCCGGGCATGGTGTTCGACGAGGTCAAGGACTACCAGATCCGCGCCAAGGCGGCTTGAGGCCGAAACCATCTCCTCAACTTAGGGAATCGCGGACACACGATTTCACGGCGGGTGTCCGCCGCTTCGCGGGGGACAATCACGCCCCGGCGCGGGCGCGCGACCACGCCGGGCACTTCCAATGCGATTCGGCAGGGGCGTTGGGAATGTGAAATCGGCGCAGAGCCCAAACCAGAACAGCCCAGCGACCATGTTTCAGTATATGGCACCGACTTGGACCTCCTATTCCGGCAGGCCGGCAAGCCTCAGCCCGTCAATGACCGCCTCTCGGTAGGGAGGGTGTTCGATGTTGATCACCTGCATGATGTCGGTGATCGTGGCGGGGACGCCCAAGGCCTCGTATTCCATGACCCGCCACTCGGCGTCGTCCAGCCGTCCCATATGGCCATAAGTTGCGATCAGGATCCGCAGGGCATTCTGGAGGTTGGGGTTGCGCTGGAGGAGTTCAGTTAGCGCAGCCTCTGCTGCTTCGTAGTCGCCGAGGTAGAAGTTGGCCAGTCCAAGCGGCATATAGTACCAGTACGGCGGAACGGGATTGCGCGCGAAAGCTTCCGCGATGGTGTTCAGCCCATCCTTTGCCCGTCCATTGGCCACCTGCACGATCGCGTGAAAAGCGTAAGCGTCCGTGTAGTTTGGGTCGAGTTCGATGGCCCTCTCGAACTCGGCGCTGGCCCCTGCAAGGTCCGCGATGAAACTTCGGGACAGAAGCCGTCCGAGCGCGAAATGAGCAAAGGGCAGATCAGGTGACAGGGCCACCGCCCGTTCCGCATGCAGAACCGCCCTCGCCAAAGTGTTCGTCACATCGCTTGTCCAGCTGTACTCGGCCCGCATGCTGAGTACGATCGAAAGCTGGGCGTGGGCTGCGGCATAATCTGGGTCACGTCGGATGGCCTCGGCAAAGGCCTCTTCCGCTTGTTCATTATGGCTCGCGGTCAGGAAGCCGGCCAGTTCTTTGCCCCGAAGGTAATTGTCAAAGGCATCGGCATCGCGCGTGCCCCGAACTCCCAGGCGTTCGCGCTCTTGCTGGGACAGACGGACCGACAACACACGCACGAGTTCGGAGAGGACCGTCTCTTGGAAATCGAACACATCCGCTTCTGCCCCCGCATAGCTATCAGCCCAGATGTTTTCGCCGTTCGCGCCGTCGATTAACGCGGCCGTGATCCGTAGGGTCTGACCCTCGCGGCGCACACTACCGTCCACAAGGTAGGACACTCGCAATTCCCGGGCGACCTGTCGCGGATCGCTCTCGCTCTGCGCTACCGAGAACGACGCTGCGCGCGACACGACCCTGAGATCGGCAATCCTCGAGAGATTTACGATGAGCTCCTCGGCGAGACCGTTGGAATAGTAGGCCTGCCCGGCAATGCCGCTGAGGTTCTCGAAAGGCAGAACGGCGATCGACTGGACCTCCGGTGCGGCCTGCTGGCGAGGCGTGAGCAATAGCGCCGAAAGCGCGATAGCAGTTAAGATGGTCAGAACGGCGATCCCGGCTGTCGTGAGCAGGGACGGGCGACGTGGCCGCGCGAGCGACACATCTAGGCGGTAGCCCTGTTTCGGTACAGTGCGCAGGAGAGCGCCCGCCTCCGGACCAAGTGCTTTCCGGATCTCCGAGATGCACTGGACGAGGCTGTCGTCGGTCACGTGGGTATCCGCCCAGACCCGTTCCATAAGGCTGTCCTTCGAGACGAGCTCCCCGGCCTGTTCGCTCAGAACCGACAAAACGTGGAGCGATTGCGGGCGCAAGGACACCAAATTCCCGTCGGGGTCATGCAGATCAAGTGTTCGCTGATGAAAACGAAAACCTTCAATATCAATAATTTGATCCGATTTCGGCATTTTTCGTGGCCGCTTTCGTGACTTTCGCTGCCGCTTTGAGGCTCCACTGGACGAAGGCGCTCGCCCTCAAAGAGCGCTTCAAACTCAACCAATGGAGGACACGATGGCAAATATTGCAAAATCCACAGCGCTTGTCGCCACTTTCGCGCTATCGGTGATAGTCGGCATAAGTGACTTACAGGCAGGCCCCAAGAACTGCCCGACGATCACCTTGGTGAACGTGAACGGAGAGCAGGTCGCACTACCCGCTGATACTGCCGCGCAAGTGACGATGCTGCAGCAGTATGGTGCTCGGTATGCACGGGTGATCGACTTGATCCTCGAAGAAAATGCCAAGCCCGAATGGACCTTCGTGGAAGATTGCTCCCCACAAGGTGCTGACGAGCTTGCAACGACCGAGTGATAAAAGCCTGGCGGGCGAAACGAGTTACCCGGTGGAGCCTGCCAGCCCTGATGTGAGCTGCCACGACCCAGATCGACAAACACACATGTCTGCTTCGTCCGCTGAGCTGTCATTTCGGAAACAATCATATCCACGCTTCCCGACCCCCCTCTATCCTGTCCGGTCAAACGGAGACCCGGCATGGATTGGCAATTGGCAATCGAGAGGAACCGCGAGGCGCTTGGCCGCGTCATCGCCTCCCTGGTGCCACTGGCGGAAATGATGCAATCCCTCACCGTGAGGCGCCCATTGGCCGTCCCTTCGAGGCTCGCTTTGCTCGCACCTCAGGATGAGGGCAATGGGCCTCGAAGGGCCGATCCGCGCCCGCTGCACCGCTTCATCGCGCGCATCCTGCGCCCGGCGGAATCGGCGCTGAGACGCCTGATCGTCATCGTCGCGGCGGCATTGCAGGCAAGAGCGACAACCCGCCTCCCCCTTGAGGGGAGGCACGTGAGACCGAGTGAAACGACGGTCGAACGGGTGGGGGTGACGGAGAGGCGGGATGGAAATGAATTACCCCCACCCGGCTCTGTCTCGCATTGCGAGCCAGTCGCCGACCTCCCCTCAAGGGGGAGGTTGGGTACGTACGTTAAACCCCTGCCGGATTTTACCGCCTTCGCGCGTGGACAAAAACTCCCCGCCTTCGCGCTGATCGATCCGCGCAAGCGCTTTGGCGAGGAGGCAAAATTCTCGGGCTCTGGCCGCACGATCCCGCGCGTTTCGGTCCCGGGCTTCATCGATCCTGAAGGGCCGGCGAAACCGGATCACGATGTTCGCGTCGAATATCTTCTTCGCCGCATCGGGAAACTCGACCACGCGCTGAAGACCCTGCCGCGGCAGGCCAGACGTCTCAACAAGCTGATGGCGCGGCGGTCGAAAGCCGAACCGGGTCAGGGAGGCGTCGGGCCTCTCCGCCCCGGACCGCCGCCCGGATACAAACGGCGCTCGCACCATGAGGTTCACGCGATCCTCGGCGAGTGTCACTTTCTCGCGCTGGAATGCGGTTTCAAGCCGCCGTGAACGCGAAAATCCGTCATCCGGGCCAATGAGCGAAGCGAAGATCAAGCCGGGATCACACACGCTGGCCGCCCAGCCGGCGCGCTTGCGCGCGAGTAACGCCCAGCCCTCAATATTTCTGCGGCACGTAGAGGTCCTGCGGCAGCACGGCGCGCTCATATTCCGGATTGAACACCCGGTCGGGCAGTTTCACGTCGTCATGCGGCACCGGCTCGTAGGGAACCTGCTGCAACAGGTGATCGATGCAGTTGAGCCGCGCCCGCTTCTTGTCGTTGCCCTCGACGATGTACCAGGGCGCCTCGGTGATGTTGGTGCGCGCCAGCATCTCCTCCTTGGCGCGGGTGTACTGCTCCCAGCGCACCCGCGATTGCAGGTCCATCGGCGACAGCTTCCATTGCTTCAGCGGATCGTGAATCCGCATCAGGAACCGCATCTGCTGTTCCTCGTCGGTGATCGAGAACCAGTATTTGATCAGCGTGATGCCGGAGCGCACCAGCATGCGTTCGAAATCCGGCACGTCGTTGAAGAACGCCTCCACCTGTCCTTCATCGGCGAAACCCATCACCCGCTCGACGCCGGCGCGGTTGTACCAGGAGCGGTCGAACAGCACGATTTCGCCGCCGGCCGGCAGATGCGGCACATAGCGCTGGAAATACCACTGCGTCGTCTCGCGCTCGGTCGGCGCCGGCAGCGCCACGACGCGGGCGATGCGCGGATTGAGGCGCTGCGTGATGCGCTTGATGACACCGCCCTTGCCGGCGGAATCGCGGCCCTCGAAGACCACCACCAGCTTCTTCTTGTGGTAGGAAACCCAGTCCTGCAGCTTGATCAGTTCGGCTTGCAGCCTCAGCAGTTCACGGAAATAGGTGTGGCGCTCGATCGAGGGCGGATGGCTCTCCTTGTAGATGCGCCTGATTTCCAGCGACAGGGCGGGTTCGGAGAGTTCGAGCTCGTAATCTTCGTCCAGCGTGTCGGCGAGCTCGGCCTCCAGCCAATCCATGCCGCCATTGTCGTCATCTTTCGAAGCTTCCTGCATTCGTCCTCTCCACGATTTGTCCAGACCCTATCCTGGCCGCTCGACCATGAAGCTTTTATGGCGAAACGGGGACGAAGCAAAATCGCACCTCTTGATCGGCTGCACCGAATCAACGGTATACGGCCATACAGGCGCGGCCGGGACGGGCCGCGCCCGTTGCCGTCATCCCATAGCCGCGCTTTCCCTGATGAACGTGCCGCTGCGCAGTTCGTTGACCGCCTGCACCAGCTCGGCCTGGGTGTTCATCACGATCGGCCCGTGCCAGGCGACCGGCTCGCGCAGCGGCGCGCCGGAGACCAAAAGGAAGCGGATGCCGTGGTCGCCGGCCTGGACCACCACCTCGTCGCCGGTGTCGAACAGCACCAGCGTGCGGTTGCCGGTCTCGTCGCGGACGAAGATCTCCTCGTCGCCAAGCCCCTTCTCCACCAAGACGCCCTTCGGGTCGGACGCGCCGGCAAACCGGCCGGAGCCCTCGAAGATATAGGCGAAGGCGCTGCGATAGGTGTCGACCGGCAGCCGTTTCAGCCGGCCGGGCGGCACGCTGACATCGAGATATTGCGGCTGCGCGGCGACGCCGTCCACCGGTCCCTGCCTGCCCCAGAACGAACCGCAGACGACGCGCACCACCGTCCCGTCATCGTCGACGATCTCGGGAATGTCGCCTGCCTTGACGTCCTGGTAGCGCGGCGACGTCATCTTCAGCTCCGAGGGCAGGTTGGCCCAGAGCTGGAAGCCGTGCATGCGGCCCTTGTCGTCGCCTTTGGGCATCTCCTGATGCATGATGCCCGAGCCCGCCGTCATCCACTGTACGTCGCCGGCACCCAGCGTGCCGCTGTTGCCGAGACTGTCGCCATGGTCGACCGAGCCCGACAGCACATAGGTAATCGTCTCGATGCCGCGATGCGGATGCCACGGAAAGCCGCGGACATAGTCTTCGGGGCGATCGTTGCGGAAGTCGTCGAACAGCAGGAACGGGTCGGCAAGCTTCGGATCGCCGAAGCCGAAGGCGCGATGCAGGTGGACGCCGGCGCCCTCGAGCGTCGGCTGCGCGGTGCTGATCTGTTTGATGGGACGTACGGACATTGTCGTTGTCTCCTTGTTCGGTTGCCGGCCATGTAGGCGCGGCGGCCGTCCGGCAACAGTTTCAAACGGTCGACACGCTGTTCACCGTTTGAGATAAGCCTAACGATGTCTCGCCCGCGCACCGCGCTCCACCAGATCGATCATCGCCTCCAGCGTCGCCCGGTCAAGCTTGCCGATATGGGTCGACAACAGGTTTGCCAGCTCGGTCGCCTGAGGATCGAGACCCGCCGTATCGATCACCGCGCGTGGATGCGACTTGTGCGCGAGCCCCTGCAGTTGGTCCGCGTCGTCCCAGATGACGTTGAAATAGCCGATGATCTTCTGCAGCGTCGGCCACGCCGGCGCGCCGCGCCGCCCATGCTCCAGCGCCGAAAGATAGGCCGGGCTCACCCCGATCGCCTCGGCCATCTCCTTTTGCGTAACGCCCTTGGCAAGGCGCATCGCCCTGACCCTTTCGCCGAATGGGGTCATGGGCCGACACCTCCGCGGGCGAGCCGCACATAGATCGCGCCTTCACCGCCATGGTGGCGCGCCGCGCCGTGCGTGCCGCTGACAAGGCCGCGAAACGGCGCCGTCTTCAGCCATTCGGGAACCGAGCGGCGCAGAACGCCGGCGCTGCCGTGGGACGATCCCTTGCCGGTGATCACCAGGACATGGCGCAACCCCGAGGCATGGGCGCGATGCAGGAAGGCGAGCAACGTGCCATGGGCCTCCCTTTGATCCATGTCGTGCAGGTCGATCGTCGCGTCGATGGAAATGCGGCCCCTGGCAAGCTTGCGCCGCGTCGGCGGGTCGAGCGGTTTTGCGGCATGCCGCCGCTCCGGTTTCTGCCGTTCCGGCCGGTAGGGCGGATGGGCGATGGATTTCGCCAGCGCCGGCGCACCGTTCTTCTTCGGCCGTTCTTCGGCGTGATCCACCAGGGATGGCGACGGCGCCTTGCCCCGCAGCGGATCGACCGAGCGGGCGACCTGCGACCACAGGATGCGGTCTTCCGTCGACAACTGCCTGGTCTTTCTTCGCCCGTTCATACCGCTTCCGATAGCAGCCCGCGCGGCACAAGCGCAAAGAAATCCGCATCGTGCCTGATCACGCCGGCGATCTCGCCGGCCGCTTCGCCCGAGCCGGCAAACAGGTCGCCACGCGCCGCGCCGGTGATCGCCGAGCCCGTGTCCTGGGCGATCATCAGGCGCGAGAACGGCGCGCCGTCGAACTGGACGACCTCGGGTGCGTGGATGAAGAACGGCGTGCCGAACGTGTGCAGCAGCCGGTCGACGGCGATCGAGCGGCCGGGCGTCAACGGCACTTTCGCCGCCGCAACCGGCCCGAGCGCGGGATCATCCACCGGCGCTTCGCGAAAGAAGATGAAGGAACGGTTCTGCCACAGGATCTCGTTCACCCGCTCCGGATTGGCGGAAAACCAGGCCCTGATCGACTGCATCGTGACTTCGGAGCGCGGAATCTCGCCGAGATCGGCCAGAATACCGCCGGGGCCGGTGAACGGGTGGCCGCTCTTCGCCGCATAGGTGACGCGCATCTGTCCGCCGTCGGGAAAGACAAGCCGCGCGGCGCCCTGGACGTGGATGAAGAACGCCTCGACCGGATCGGCAAGCCAGGCGATCTCCAACCCGCGGCCTGCGAGCGCGCCCTGCTCGATCGCCGCGCGGTCGTGATATTCGCAAAGCTTCTGCCCGTCGCGGCGCGCAAACGCAAAGCCGGCTTCGAGCCCCGGCGGCCGGTTGCCGTCGTCGATGTCGACAAGGTCTCCGGGCCGCGCATAGAGAGGGTAGCGACAGTTTTCGGTGCCTACCGGCGAGGCCTCGGCGATCGGCTCGTAATAGCCGGTCACGAAACCGCGACCTCCACCATCGGCGGCAACGCGGCAGGCAACGAAGTGGCGTTCGAAGAAGGAGCGTGCCTGTTCCGCCGTCGGTTCGGCGATATCGCGCGCGATCGCATAGGCGTCGGCAAATGCCTGGTGATCGATCCCGAGCTTACCGGAACGGTAGGGCTTTTCCAGCACGCGGAAGGCGCAACGCCGGAACGCGGTGAACGCGGCCCCATGATCGTCGCGCTCCCAGCCGGTCAGCGCATCGAACGAGCAAGCGGAAAAGGCGGGTGAAAGCGTCATCGCTTCCGCGACCGGCCGTCAGTCTTCGGCTTCAGTCGCCACCAGCTTCCAGTTCGGATCGCGCGACTTGGTGTCGCGGGCGAAGGTCCAGACATCCTTGACCTCGGCCACCGTCTCGGGATCGCCGTCGATCACCTCGCCGGCCTTGTCGAGCGTTGCCGAGATCAGCTCGCTGACGATACGGATGGTGACATGAGCTTCGCTGTCCTTCATCTCGGCGCCGACAATATCGGCCTTGGAGATGCCGACGAACGAGGACTGAACCTTCTCGTCGCGCTTCTCGCGCGCCGTTATCGCCTCGACGAAACCGTCATAGACATCGCGCGACAGGAGGTTCTTCAGCGTCTTGCGGTCGCCGTCCGCATAGGCCATCACGATCATCTCGTAGGCCATCTTGGCGCCTTCGAGGAAATTCTTCGGTCCGAACGAGGCATCGGCATCCTTGATGGCGCGCATGCCCTTGTTGAGCGCACTGCCCGGCTCGGCGGACTTGTCGATCTCGCCGTAACGGCTGTCGGCCTCGTCGCCGGCCTTCTTGCGTTTCGGCAGGGCGACGATGTTGTCGCCGGCCTTTTCATCGGCTGCCGTCGACGCCTCCCGGTTGGCGTAGGGATCGAAAGGCGGTCTTTCATGCCCCGTTCGCCGACCCAGCACGTTGCGGAGCTGGTAGAAGATGACCACGGCCGCCACCAAGAAGAAAATCGTGCCTAAATCAAAGAATTCCATGTCCGAACCGAATGTTCCCGCTACGCCGCATCACACCTCAGAAAACCGGATATCCGGCATTTGCGCACCAAACATGATATAGATCGCATTTGGCGATCATTCAAATTGGCCGTTGGAATACCTATCTCGTCGAAACATGCCGTTCAATCAAAATGGCGGCCTTGACGACCATGAAGTAAAGGACGGCCTTTTGCGCTTCTCCCTGGTTCCCCTGTTTCTGCTGGCGATACCGCTGCTCGAAATTGCGGCATTCGTCGTCATCGGCGGCCAGATCGGCGTTTTTGCGACGCTTGCCATGGTGTTCGTCACCGCGGTGATCGGGTCGATCCTGCTGCGTATACAGGGTTTCGGGCTGATCAACCGCATTCGCGCCGAGACCGACCGTGGCCGCGTTCCCGGGCGCGAGCTGGTGCACGGCGTGATGATCCTGATCGCCGGCGTCCTGCTGCTCACCCCCGGCTTCATAACCGACGCCATCGGTTTCCTGCTGTTCGTTCCAGCCATTCGCGACATTGGCTGGCAGCTGGTCAAGGACCGTATCGTGGTGACGAGCAATTTCACCGCCGGCGGGCCTGATGGCTTCGGCGATCCGCACCACCGGGACGGCAAGACGATCGACCTCGACGAGGACGAGTTCACCAGCTCGGGCAATCCGGATTCGCCCTGGAGGTGAACGCCACACCGCGGGCCGGCGCCGCGCCTTGTAACGACTGTCCGCCCATGGTAGCGAACCGGCAGCTTAGTCCGGGCCGGCTTCGGCTCCAGCGAAAGAGGTGAATGTCCACATGGCAAAAGAGCCGAACGAGAATGCCGGCACAGCGCCGGATGCCGTGCAGGGCGGCAACGGCCAGGTTCCCAAGCTCGGCGTCCTGACGCAGTACATCAAGGATCTGTCGTTCGAGAGCCCCGGCGCGCCGCAGTCGCTCAGGGGCCGCGAGCAGGCGCCGTCCATCAACATCAATGTCAACGTCAATGCCAATCCGCTGTCGGAGAAGGAGTTCGACGTCAATTTGTCGCTCAACGCCAAGGCGGAGAGCGGCAAGGACGTGCTGTTCAATATCGAGCTTCTCTATGGCGGCGTGTTCCACATCGAGGGCTTTCCGCAGGAACACATGCTGCCGATCCTGTTCATCGAGTGCCCGCGGCTGTTGTTCCCCTTCGCCCGGCAGATCATCGCGGATGCCAGCCGCAATGGCGGCTTTCCGCCGCTGATGCTCGACCCGATCGATTTCGCCCAGATGTTCCAGCAGAAGATGGCCGAGGAACAGGCCAAGGCGAAGGTCCAGGTCAGCTGACACCGAGCGGCCGGCCTGGTGGCCGACTGTTGCCGAATGTCACCAAAAGTGAAGCGCGTCGCGTCGAATGTGGCGTTTTCGTGCCGCATTTCGTTTCTACCCCGCCGGCAACATCAAATCCGCTGAGGGGTGGAACCAAATGCCGACCAAATCAACGTGCCTGCTGGCAGCAGGCATGATCGCTTTCCTTGCGCCCAATCAAGCCTTAGCCAAACAGTGCGGCCGGGCGTCGTGGTATGCGCTGACCTCGATCACCGCTTCGGGCGAGCGCATGAATCCGTCCGCCATGACCGCCGCTCACCGGAGCCTGCCGTTCGGTTCGCGCCTGCGCGTCACCAATGTCAACAACGGCAGGACGGTGACGGTGCGCATCAACGACCGCGGCCCGTTCATCAAAGGGCGCGTGCTGGACCTGTCGAAGGGCGCCGCACAGAAGCTGGGTTTCATCCGTTCGGGCCACACGAAAGTGTGCTTCTCGCACGAATAGGCTCGGAGCGATCGCGGCCCTCGAATTCTCATTCCAGGACGACCGCAACGTCGCAGGGTGCAAGCCTGGTCGATCCCATTACCGGCCGGCGGCCCGCAACAATAGCCGATATGTCGACCGTCTCCGGACCGTAGTTGAACACATATGTCTTCCGCCCGTGACGGCGGATGCGGATGTCGCGGTGCAGGTCGAACGTCGCGATGCCGGCGAGCGCGCACAGATCGCCCGTCATCCGCCCTGCATAGGCCTCGTTCGGCCAGCCGGCCAGGTAGTGCACCCTGCCGTCCGCCGAATGGCAACGGGCGATCTCGCCGTCGCTGGTCGTTTCATCGATGACGACATCCGGCGGCGCGACGAGGAATTCGCGCCAGCGCTCGAACGCCTGGCCGTCGTCTGCATCTGCAATCGGGATTTCCGCGGGCGGCGCAATGCTCTCGCAACGTCGCACCTTGATGCCGATGCGCGCCTGCAGATCGGCGCCCGGCGGCAGGCTGTCGGGTATGCGGAAATCCGGCGTGCGTGATCCGCTGCGCGGGCCGACGAGCACGACCTGGCCGTCACGGCCGATCGCATCGGCCAGGTTCGGCGCGATCGCCATCAGGCCGGGGACCATGAGCAGGCGGTAGCCGGCGATCCTGTCGGATATGGCCGGCACGATGTCGACCGAAACGCCGAGCCGCCTCAGCGCCCGGTAGAATGTCAGCACGAGGCCGAGATAGGAAAACGAACGGCCATGCGGCTGGATCGCCCAGGCCCAGGCGCTTTCATAGTCGAACACGATCGCAGCCTCGGCCTTCTCCGTTGCCATCTTGCTGCCGACGATCTCCTCCGACACCGCCTTTGCCACGTGCCAGGCCTCGTTTTCGGTTCCGTCCGGCAGCAGCAGCGCCTCGTGCATCTGCTCCTGGCCGAACGGTGCCTGGCGCCAGCGAAAATAGCTCACCGCCTCCGCACCGCCGGCAAAGGCTTCATGTGTCCACAACCGCACCGCGCCCGGCGCCGGCGCCGGATTGTGCGCCGCCCAGTTCACCGGTCCGGGCTGCTGTTCCATCACCCACCAGCGCCCGTTGCCGCAGGCGCGGTAGAGATCGTGGTGGAAGGCCTGGAAATCCGGATCGCCGACGCGCATGTAGCGCCGATGGAGTTCCGGGTCGGTATTCTCGCCATCCAGGAAGCCGAGCGGGTAGGAATCCCACGACACCGCGTCGAGATCGGCGGCAAGCGCGAAATGATCGAAGCCGATGAAGCCGCCCATGAAGTTGTGCAGGATCGTCCGGCCAGGCGAGAACCGCCGGATGACGTCGGTCTGCAGCCGGTTGAAGCTGACGATCTGGTCGGACGAGAAACGCTGGAAATCGAGGCTGTGGGCCGGGTTGGGTTCGGCGACGGTCATGTTCGGCAGCTCGACTTCGTCGAATGTGCGATATTCCATCGACCAGAACACGGCGTTCCAGGCACGGTTGAGCGTCTCCGGTGTTCGGTATTTTGCCGCAAGCCAGTTCCTGAAGGCCTTCAGCGCCGCAGCGGAATAACTCCGCGCCGTGTTGTGGCAGCCATATTCATTGTCGGTCTGCCAGGCGACGACAGCCGGATGCTCGCCGAAGCGGCGGGCGAGCGCCGCGACGATGCGGGCGCATTCGGCGCGATAGCCCTCGTGGCTGAAACAGTAATGCCGCCGGGAGCCGAAACCGCGTACGCGTCCCGCCGCGTCGACCGGCAACATGTCCGGCATCCGGTCGACCAGCCATTTCGGCGGCGCCGCCGTCGGCGTGCCGAGCACGACCTGCAGGCCCGCGTCGTGAAGCACGCAGATCGCGCGATCGAGCCAATCCAGGTCGAGCGCATCCGGTTCCGGCTCCAGCCGCGACCAGGCGAATTCGCCGATGCGCACAAGCGTTATTCCCGCCTCGCGCATCGATGACGCGTCGACCGGCCATCGATCTTCCGGCCAGTGCTCGGGGTAGTAGCAGACGCCGAGTGCCTGCTCCGATCTCGCGGCGGACGCCTTCAAATCAGCACGGCCGGCTCGAAACGGCCACGCACGGTTCGCGCCAGGATGAATGTCTTGCCAGCCAGCGGATCGCCGACGCGATCCTGCGCGCTCATGTTCTCCCAGGCGGAGGTGACCACGATCCGGCTTGCGCCGGCGCCGACAAAGGCCGGGCATGAGGGCTGGCGAACAGGCATGTCGATCGTTTCGATGCGCTTTCCCTGCGGCGTGTAGACGTCAAGCGCCGCAGCGCCCCAGCGGGCATTCCACAATTGTCCGTCCGCATCGACAATCGATCCGTCGAGGCCGCCCGGCTGGTGCCGGTGGTCGACGAAGATGGACGGTTCTGCGACCGGACGGCCGTCTTCGGGGTCGCAGGCGACGCGGAACAGAATGCCCTTGGCGCTGTCGGTGAAATAGGCAATCGCGCCGTCGGGCGAGAAGCAGATCGAATTGGGCACCGTGAGACCGGGATAGAGCAGGCGCAGCTCGCCGCGCCTGTACCAGTAGATAGCGCCGGCATGCCGCTCGGCCTTTTTGCCCATCGTGCCGATCCAGAACGCGCCGCCGGGGTGGACACGCGCATCGTTGGAGCGGGTCGCATCATTGTCCGCCTCGATCGGCTGCAGCAGGTCAAGCGCACCCGACGCGCGCCGCCGGACGTAGAGGCCCTTTTCGGTCGCCAGCAACTGCCGGTCGGTGTCGATGGAAGCGATTGCGCTCGCCATGACCGGCAGTTCGTGCAGCCGGCATTCAGTAGCGCCCATCGGCCGTTCGATCAGCTTCCTGCCGACGATATCGAGCCAGAACACGGTATCGACGCCGGGGTCGTAGGACGGCCCTTCGCCAAGCTCGCATACCGTGTCGTCGAATACGTCCACTGCAGACATGCCCAAAACCGCCTCCGGCCGGCGCGCAATCGGTTTGTTGTGATGATAGAGCCGGGCCGGGTCGGGCACAATCCAGCCGGCGCGGAAACCGGAAGGCACATCATTTCGGATTTGCCGGAGCGTGCGAGCGGGATCGCAGCCGGATTGCGGCCGGCGCTCAGATCGCCTTGGCGCGAAGCGCGCCGCGATAGGCGTCGCGCAGATAGCCAAGCGTCGCATTGGCATCGACCGGCTTGCCGAAGAAGAACCCCTGCCCGCCCTGGCAACCGAACTGCACCAGCTTGTCGGCCTGCTTCTCGTCCTCGATGCCTTCCGCCACCACGTCCATGCCGAGCCCTTCGCACATGGCGAGGATCGCCCGGATGATGTGCTCCGACGGCCGGTCGTCGAGGATCGACGAGACGAAGGCGCGGTCGATCTTGAGCTTGTCGAAATGGAAGTCGCGCAGCCGGCCAAGGCTCGACTGTCCGGTACCGAAATCGTCGAGCGAGACGCGGATGCCGACCTTTCTCAGATCCTCGACGATCTTCTCCGCCGAAGCCGGATCGCTCATCACGCCGGTTTCGGTGATCTCGATCTCGAGGCGCTTCGGATCGAAACCGGTCTTTTCCAGGATCGAGAGGATGTGCAGTCCGGTGTTCTGGTCGACGAGCTGCGACGGAGAGAGATTGAATGACAGGAACAGGTGTTCGGGCCATGCCCGGGCTGCTTCCGTCGCCTTGCGCAACAGCAATTGCGACATCGGGCCGACAATGCCGCGTTCCTCGGCAATCGGAATGAACACGGCGGGCGAAACGAACCCCAGGTCGCGGTCGGTCCAGCGCGCCAGGCATTCGAACCCGATGGTCTTGCGCGTCTTCAAGTCGACGATCGGCTGGAAATGCGGTTCCACCTCGCCGGCCGATACGGCGCGCCTGAGCGCCTGCTCGATGCGGGCTATGCGCTTTGCCGCTTCTTCCATCTCCTGCGAATAGACGATGACGCGCCCGCGACCCGAGCGCTTGGCATGGTAGAGCGCGGTTTCCGCCTTGGAAACCAGTTGCTGCGGTGTCTCGTCGTTGAAGTAGTAGAGCGCGCAACCGACCGATGCCGAAAGGCGCGCCGTACGCTCGCCGACATCATAGGGCGCCGACAGGATCTCGATCAGCATCTTGGCCTGTTCCTTGGCCGTTTCCTCGCGGAAGGTCATCGGCAACAGGAAGGCGAACTCGTCGCCGCCAATGCGGGTCATGATCGATCTGGCATCCATCGCCGAACGCAACCGCATCGATACCTGCAACAGAATCTCGTCGCCGGCCGCGCGGCCGAACAGATCGTTGATCGGCTTGAAACCGTCAAGATCGATGATGCCGATGGCAAATGGCGCCGGATCGTCACGCCTTTCATCGATCAACCGGTTCATCTTGTCGAAGAAGCGGGCCTGGTTGCCAAGGCCGGTCAGCGAATCCGTCATCGCCAATTCAGCCGGATTGGCCGCGCCGTTCACTTCCTCAACCGAGAAATCCATGGTGCCTCTGCCGTGGGGTGTTTCTTCGCAATTGCGAGCTTTCCACAAAACCCTTTAGGAAACGTATCGCGCGATGCTCAAATTGCGTGTTCACTCACCCGGCGGCGGCCGTTTCGGAGATCCTGTCGAACCACTGTTCCAGAACGGATTTGAGCTTGTCGGGACTGATCGGTTTGGCGATGTAGTCGTCCATTCCGGCAGCGAGACAGCGCTCACTGTCGCCTTTAAGCGCATGGGCGGTCGCCGCAATGATTGCGGCGGGGTCGTCGCAACCGTTTTCGAGTTCCCGAATTTTTCTGGTCGCCTCGATACCGTTCATCACCGGCATGGAGATATCCATGATGACGACCGGCGGCCTGAGTTCCTGAAACCTGGCGACCGCGGCTTCGCCGTCGCCGACAATCTCGAAACTGTAGCCCAACTCCTCCATGATAAAGGAGAAAACCATCTGGTTGACTTCATTGTCCTCGGCGATGAGTACATCGACGCCGGACCGCTCGCGGCCTGTCCCGTTCATGGTGCCTGTTCCTGCTCGAATCATTCGAGTTTCAGCGAATGGCAGTATGCACCGATCCTGTGAACAGCCCGTAAACCTATCTTAACAATTTGATATTGCTGTTATTTCAACGTCACTCGATAGACGGTGAGCGTGGTTTCCGCACCCGGATGGACCGGCGTCAGCCAGCTTGGCGGGTCGTTTCGCATCAGGGCGGCCAGCAATCCATCGGGCGCCGCCCTGGCCAGAACGCCGGACTCGTCATCGCCCGGACAATGGGCAATCAGGTCGACGCCAGCCTTGCGCAGGACCTGGCGCGCCGCTTCCGGCGCGCCGAGCAGTGCGTCGAGCGTGGCGATATTGCCGGCGATATTGCGATGGTAGGGACCGGCGAGCACGCGGTGCGGCGTGTATTTCAGAACAGCCGGGCCAAGATTGGAAACAGCAAGCACCGTACCGGTTTCGAGCGTGGCAAGGGCGGCCTGCGCCCGCGCACCGTAGCAGCCGGAAGCGCGCGCGCCGGACGACGCGTCCCGGCCCTCGGCCGCCACGGCGGGGCCGGCGGCCTCGTTCAGCGCCTTGGCCGCCATCGTCCAGCACGCATTGAGCGAGACAACCCAGGCAAGAACCATGGCGAGTGTCGGCACCAGCCCGCGATCCGCCGACGCGGTAACCCGTTTCTCCGCCACCCAGGCGGCAAGCGGAACGGCGGCGAATGCCACGGCGAAATTGCCGCCCCTGACCTGCCAGAAACTCACCAATACCGCAACGGCCAGAAAGACCGCCGTCATCGCCTGGGCGCGGCGGGGCGGAGCGCTCAGCATGGCGGCGCCGAGGACGGCGAGCGCGGCCAGCGGCGTCGCATAGTATTTGGCGAACATCACCGGGTCGTTGAGCCATACGCTGGCGACCGGCTGCGCCTCGCCGATCGCCGACAGCCACAGCGTCTGCAACCGCGCGTCCAACCCGGCATAGGGATCGGCCAGGCATTGCGGATAGGCGCCGGCCACCAGCACGGCCAGAACCGCACCCAGAGCGCCAAGCGCAACCAGGCGCGTGATCCTTGTTCGGCCCGCCAGCGGCAGCGCCGTGGTCGCCGCCAGACCCAAACCGCCGATGGCGGCGATCGAAAGCTGCGCCACCGAGAATGCGTCGCAATGTACCTCCAGCCAATGGGTCGGCCCGACCGTCGCCACGTAAGCCGCAAGCGATACCGAAGCAAAGCCGAGCCCGAAGCCGGCGGTCATCGGCGCCTGGCATCGCCCGACCAGCAGATAGGTCGCGGCAATACCGCCGCAGGCGGCGACCACCATCGGCAGTGTTTCCATTCCGATGGCCATTGTCAGGGCCATCGCCGCTCCGGCCGCCAGACCGTGGCCGGAAGACGGTCCGCGCAGGATCGCCAACAGGCCGAGCAGGCAGAGCGTCAGCTGAAGGTTATGGTGGTCGAGCGCCCCCGGCGCGAAAATGCCGATCGAATAAAGGCTTATCGCCCCGATCAGTGCGGACGGAAACAAGGCCTGTTCGCCACCCAGCACCCGCGCCGAACCCATGAGCGCCCAAAGCGACGACGCAAGCAGCAGGGTGGGCCAGACGATGCCGGCAATCAGTTCGCCGGTCGCGGCCGAACCGGTCGCGAACTTCACAACCATGATCATGGCGGCGACCGGCAGATCGACGATGCGCGACCAGTGCATGACGAAACCGCCATCAAGGCCCATGCGGTACTGCGTGTAGTCGTACCAGCCCTGGCCGGCGATCAGATCGCGGATCTGCACCAGCCGCATCATGCTGTCATTGTTGGCCGGCCAGACCGCAAGGCTGCCATTCGCGGCGGCCGGAAGCAGCGTCAGCGCCGCCAACAGCAGGGCGACAAGCCCCGGCGACCGCAGCAAAGCCGATCGATCCGCCCGTCGCGGGGCCGTTGCCGTTTGAATTGCCATTTGTGCCCGTGATCCGTTGCCGCGATGATCCGGCGGCGAGCCTAGCCGCCGCGGTTCAAGATTTGGTAAAGCCGCAGCCGCTCAGGAGGCGTCCGGCGCAAAGACCCACAACGAAGACAGGACAAAGCTGACCGCGCTGGCGACGATCGTGGTGACGACCGACATCATCAATGGAGAAGCGCCGAACAGCGCCACCGCCGTATGCGCGGTCACGCCGGAGGTCATGGCGCAGCCCGCCTGCAGGACAAAGTAGCGCGGCAATGTCCGGCCATGACCTTGCGTCGCCTCGAAGGTCCAGTTGCGCTGCGCCGTATAGGCAGCCGCAAAAGCAATCGCATAGGCGATCGTGCTGCCGGCAAACGGCGTCATGCCCAGGCGGACGAACAGGTAGGAAAGCACCAGCAGCAGCAGCGCAGCGCCGACGCCGACGATGACAAACCTGGTCAGCCGCCTGCCATCGGCGATGCGCGCCAGCGCACTCATGCGGCCTTCCTGGCTGCCTGCGCGGCCTCGCCGGCGCCGTCCTGCCGGCTAAGTACGGGTATCTGCAGCACGCCGAGCAGGAAGGCCGAAAAGAACAGTTGCAGGGCAATGACGATCAGCGTCAGGCCGAGCACGACCACGCGCGGGATCATCGGATTGACCAGCGAACCGAAACCGACACCAGCCCAGACGGCAACCGCGTAGCCGAAGAACAGAAGGCCGGCGACCAAGCAGATGGCGGCGTTGCCGGCCAGCCGGTCTGTGCTGATATTGTCCTTGATCCAGTCGGAGCGCGGATTGGCCGGCAGGATGCCGGTCATGTCGGCATAATAGCGCGACAGCACGCCGAAAGTGGTGAGCTGGATGCCGGTCGCCACCATGAAACAACCGGCAACGAAGGTGTTGAGGTCGAGCGTACGGTTGCCGCCGATCTGCAACGGTCCGAAGAACAGCAATGCCGACAACAGGATGCCGAGCCCGCACAGAACCGTGCCGGGGATGAAGAACAGCCAGCGCGGATTGTACATCAGCAGGAACTTCAGATGCCGCCAGCCGTCGCGCCACGAGCGCAGATGCGGCGGCCGCGAGCGGCCGTCGGGTTTCAGGGTCGTCGGCACTTCCTCCATACGCAATCCGGCAAGCGAACTGCGCACGACCATCTCGGAGGCGAACTCCATGCCCGTGGTGCGCAGATCGAGTTTACGGATCGTTTCGGCGTTGAAACCGCGCAGGCCGCAATGGAAATCGCCGACCTTGATCTTGAAGAACAACCGACCGATGAAACTCAGCACCGGGTTGCCGAGATATTTGTGCAGCGGCGGCATGGCGCCCGCGGAAATGCCGCCCTGGAAGCGGTTTCCCATGACAAGGTCGGCACCATCGCGCAGCCTGGCGACGAAAGCGTCCAGATCGCTGAACTCGTAGCTGTCGTCGGCGTCGCCCATGATGATGTAGCGCCCGCGGGCGGCGGCGATACCACCGATGAGAGCGGCGCCATAGCCCTTTTCCTCGACAGGGACGACGCGGGCGCCGAGGCCGGCAGCGATCTCCCGCGACCCGTCGGTACTGCCATTGTCCGCTATCAGCACCTCGCCGTTGATTCCGGCGCCGTCCAGATAGGACCTGGCCTTGTTGATGCAGATTTCGAGCGTCTCCGCCTCGTTCAGGCAGGGCATCAGGATCGTCAGTTCGACCTGTTTTTTCTTGTCTTTCTTGATTGGTGTAACGCTGCTCATGGTGCCCGGCTTGTCTTTGTTCGCATTCGATTTCCGGTCCCGCAGGCGGGACCTTTCCTGGGCCTGCAAACTGCCCGCAAAGGATTAAGAAAGTGATGACGCGGCGGCTTGCGCGGGCCGGCGCTTCAATCCGCGCGCACCGCCAAACATAAGCGCGATTGGCAGGCGGGCGTTGGGACGATAGACAGCAACACAGGAACATACAGCCGGAGCCCGCCATGTCGCTCGATATCGCCATCCAGATGGACCACATCTCGACACTGTCGATCGCCGGCGACACCACATTTGCGCTGGCGCTGGAGGCGCAGGCGCGCGGTTACAGACTGCATCACTACACACCCGACCGGCTGACCATGCGCGGCGGCGTTGTCGAGGCAAGGGCGGAACCGATGATCGTGCGCGACGTGGAGGGCGATCATTTCGTGCTTGGCGAGGCGAACAAGCTCGAACTCGCGACGATGGACGTGGTGCTGCTGCGGCAGGATCCGCCGTTCGACATGAACTACATCACCACCACGCACATCCTGGAACGCATTCATCCCGAAACGCTGGTGGTCAACGATCCGGCCTGGGTGCGCAACAGCCCCGAGAAGATCTTCGTCACCGAGTATCCCGACCTGATGCCGGAAACGCTGATCACCAAGGATGCCGCCGAAGTCGTCGCGTTCCGCAAGGAATTCGGCGACGTCATCGTCAAGCCGCTCTACGGCAATGGCGGCGCCGGGGTATTCCACCTGCGTGACGGCGACCGCAACATGACCTCGCTGCTGGAAATGTTCGACCAGATGTATCGCGAGCCGTTCATCGTACAGCGCTATCTGGCCGATGTGCGCGAGGGCGACAAGCGCATCATCCTGATCGAGGGCGAGCCGGTCGGCGCCATCAACCGGGTTCCGGCGGCGACCGACGCCCGCTCCAACATGCATGTCGGCGGCCGCGCCGAGGACACGGCGATGACCGATCGCGAACGCGAGATCTGCGCCCGCATCGGACCGGCGCTACGCGAGCGCGGCTTCACGCTCGTCGGTATCGATGTCATCGGCGGCCTTCTGACGGAGATCAACGTCACCTCCCCGACCGGCGTGCGCGAGATCAGGAAGTTCGGCGGCGCCGATGTCGCGGCACTGTTCTGGGATGCGGTCGAGGCCCGCCTGGCGGCACGTTGAGCACGGCAAATGTTCCAGCCCCGCAACCCACCGCAATCGGCCTGCACGTATTTGGTTAATCCGTTCTTATATTGTTCTTGATTTGATCTTTGAAACGTGATTGACTTCGCATCAACCAAACAGTGTCCGGGGCAGGCGGCGGCGATAGCGCCGCCATGGGCGGTACGGCGGGGATGTGGACCATGGTTTCACGCATACGCACGATCGCGTTTCAGGGCATCGAGGCCGTTCCGGTCGATGTGCAGGTCATGGTCGCACCCGGCAAGGCCGGCATGCAGATCGTCGGGCTGCCCGACAAGGCGGTGGCCGAGAGCCGCGAGCGGGTGCAGGCGGCACTGCACGCCTCCGGCCTGTCGATGCCGGCCAAGCGGGTGACGGTCAATCTGGCTCCCGCAGACCTGCCCAAGGAGGGCAGCCATTACGACCTGCCGATCGCGCTCGGCCTTATGGCCGCCATGGGAGCGCTGCCGGGCGACGCGCTCGACGGCTATGTTGTCCTCGGCGAATTGTCGCTCGACGGAACGATCGCGCCGGTCGCCGGTGCCTTGCCCGCGGCAATCGGCGCCAATGGCCGGGGCCTTGGCCTGATCTGTCCTTTCTCCTGCGGACCGGAGGCGGCCTGGGCCGGCGCCGATATCGATATTCTCGCGCCGCGCAGCCTGATTGCCATGGCCAATCATTTCCGCGGCACACAGATCCTGTCGCGCCCCGAAGCGAAGGTGCGGGCCGCCGCCGCCGAGTTGCCCGACATGGCCGACATCAAGGGCCAGGAAACGGCAAAACGGGCACTCGAGGTGGCGGCCGCGGGCGGGCACAATCTGCTGATGATCGGTCCGCCCGGATCGGGCAAGTCGATGCTGGCGCAGCGCCTGCCCTCCATCCTGCCACCGCTTTCGCCGAGGGAACTGCTCGAAGTTTCGATGATCGCCTCGGTGGCCGGCGAACTTGCCGACGGGCGACTGTCGGACAGGCGGCCGTTCCGCTCGCCGCATCATTCAGCCTCGATGGCGGCCATGGTGGGCGGCGGGTTCCGCGTCAGGCCCGGCGAGGTGTCGCTCGCCCATCACGGCGTGCTGTTTCTCGACGAGTTTCCGGAGTTTTCACCACAGGTGCTCGATTCCCTGCGCCAGCCGCTGGAAACCGGCGAGTGCGTGATCGCGCGCGCCAACCATCGCGTCAGCTATCCGTCACGCATACAGCTCATCGCGGCGATGAACCCGTGCCGCTGCGGCATGGCCGGCGAGCCGGGCCATCAATGCGCCCGCGGCCCACGCTGCCGCAGCGACTATATGGGCCGGATTTCGGGTCCACTGATGGATCGGATCGATCTCAGGATCGAGGTTCCGGCGGTCAGCGCCGACGACCTGATCCGGCCGCAGGCGGGAGAGGCAAGCGAAATCGTCGCGGGTCGCGTCGCCCGTGCCCGCGACATCCAGCAGCAGCGTTTCACGTCGCTCGGCCTGCCGGCGGGCACCACCAATACCCATTGCGGCACCGCGCTGATCGAGCGGGTGTCCGAGCCGGACCAGGCCGGGCGGGCGTTGCTGCACGAGGCAAGCGACAAGCTTGGATTCTCGGCGCGGGCCTATCACCGCGTGCTGCGCGTCGCCCGCACCTTGGCCGATCTCGACGGCGCCGACCAGGTCGGCCGCATTCACCTGGCGGAGGCCATCTCCCACCGTGTCAGCGCGACCGGTGCGGTGCGTAACGCCGCGTAACCGACGACAACAACCACATGGCCGAGGCCAGGCGCGCGCCGAACGGCGCACATCGAACGCATGAGGACATGGGCCCGCGACGCGACCGTCAGCGCCCCGGCACGCATTTTGCCGTCAGGTCACGGGAGCGACGCGCCCACGACGTCCTTTCAGTCGTCGAGAATGGCTTTCACCAGTTCGTCGCCAGCCCGCTCGACGCTGCCGTCGTTCACGATCGTCACCATGTCGCCGGCGCCGACGACCGAGAAGCCGGCCCGTTTCAGGCGTCTCCGGATATCCTCGCGGCTCTCGCTGCCGCGCGCCGCCAGCCGTTTCGCCAGCACCTTGTCGGAAGCCTTTATGATCGCGACGCGGACCGTCGCGAACCTTTCCACCGCATCGGCGATGACGGAGCGCGAGGCGTTGAACACCACCGTGCGCCCGGCGGCGACATCGTCGGCAACCGAGCGCGGAATGATATAGCCGTGGCCGTGCGCCTCCCAGCAGAGCGCGTGGTCGGCGCCGGCTCGCATACGTTCGAACTCGTCCATGGAGATGCTGTCGTGATCCTCGCGTCCGGGATCGCTCGCACGGGTGACGAGGCGGCGCGGGAAGACGATGTCGGACCGGTCGCCAAGCGCATCGGCGGCATAGGCCAGCAGCGTGTCCTTGCCGGCGCCGGACGGACCGACGACCAGCACGATGCGGCCCGGGCCGGACCTGGCGGGAGCCGGCGTGCCGGTCACGCCACCCGCCGACCCTGACGCCAGACGGACCGCACGACCGGAACGCTGCCGGGTGCCGCGGTGACGCGCACGAGGTCGGCGCGCCTGCCGGGCGCGATCGAACCGCGATCGTCAAGCCCGACGGTCTCGGCCGGCGTCTTCGTGACCATGGCGATCGCCTGCGGCAGATCGATGGCCTCGATCCTCTCGGCGAGCGCGAAGGGCGCATAGATCAGGCTGATGGGGACATAGTCGGAGGAAAGCACGTCGAGCAGCCCGCGGGCGGCGAGATCGGTCGCGGCGATATTGCCCGAATGCGAGCCGCCACGGACCACGTTGGGCGCACCCATCAGCACGCTCAGGCCGCGATGGTGGCTTTCGCGCGCCGCCTCGATGGAGGTCGGAAACTCGGCCAGGCGCACGCCGAAATCGATCGCTTCTTCGACATGGGCCGTCGTCGCATCGTCGTGGCTGGCGAGCGTGATGCCGCGGTCCCGGCAGACGCCGGCGATGTGCCGGCGATGCGGATCGGCAAATGTCGCCGACTGCTCGATGCGCTGCTTGACGAAAGCGTCGAACACCGCGTCGCTCATGCCGCGCTTCTCCTTGTAGTAGAGGATGTACTGGTCCATCACCTGGAATTGGCGCTGGCCCGGCGCATGGTCCATCAGCGACACGAGCCTGAGATTGGGAATGTCGAGGAACTCCTCGAACTCCCCGATCGTGTTCGGCGCCGACACCTCGCAGCGCAGGTGGAGCAGATGCTCGGCGCGCAGCCGGTTTTCGTCCTGGGCATGGATCAGCGCGCCGGCCAGTTCGCGCATCTCGCCATGTTCGAAATCATTGCCGGCGGTGTCGTTGCCGACGCGGAAACAGTCGAACACGGTGGTTATCCCCGAAGCGGCGATCTGGGCGTCGTGGGCCTGGATGGCCGAAATGGTCGGCCAGCGGACGCCGGGGCGAGGACCATAGTGGTTCTCCAGGTGATCGGTGTGCAG
Organism: Rhizobiaceae bacterium; assembly: GCA_041397625.1. GTDB lineage: Bacteria > Pseudomonadota > Alphaproteobacteria > Rhizobiales > Rhizobiaceae > JAWKWH01. The sequence continues at coordinate 59,281 of JAWKWH010000001.1, read as the reverse complement.
TTCGACCAGGCCCGGCACCAGATAGTCGCCCTCGCAATCCTCGCCGGCAGCCGAGTGTTTCGCATCGATGTCGGCGATCAGACCGTTACGAACGACGATCGTCCCGTCGATGATCTCGTCCGCCAGAACCAGGCGGGTATTTGTCAGTACCTGTTCCAATTCATCATCCCGCAAGTTTTTCAAACCTGTCGCCCGCCTTCAGCCCCGCCGATCGCAGCGGAAACGAGGCCAGGACCCTGAACGGCGCGTCCCCGTGATCCTGCCGGAAGACGCAAAGCGCGGCGACGGTAAGCGGCTTGCCCAGATGCGGCCGGAAATGGCGTCGCGCCGCCGCGTCGATCGCCGGCCTGAGCTCTTCTGCCAGTGCGCCGGTCAGGGTCATGTGGAAGCGAAACTCGTCAAATACGTAAGGATAGCCCCATCTGTCGAGATGTTCGCGCTGAACCGCCGAAAGCGGACTTTCGAGCCGCCGCGCGATCTCAGCCCGGCCGAGCGGCGCGCGAAACGGCTCGAAACGCTCGACAATCGTTGCCGCCAGATCCGAGATGTCCTTGCCCTGCACGTCGGGAACCAGGGCCAGGAACGGACCGATCCAGCGGCATTCGATGCGATCGATAACGACTGAAGGGCGTTTTTCGGCGAACATTTCCATAGCGTCGAGCAACGAACCTTCGTCGTGGTCCGGCGCCAGCCGGAACGGCGCCTTCAAGGTGGCGTGAAAACCGTATTTGCGCGGCGCGGCGGTGATTGCCCGCAGGCGCTCGTCGGGAATGCCGGTCGACGGCGCATGCGACACGGCGTTGCCCGACCAGGCATCGTAGCCCAGCCAAGACACGGCGCTTGCCGACAGAGGCACGTCGGACGGCGTGGTGAAGTAAAGTCCGTAGCGCGGCATGGTCATCGCATACCTCCGATCAGCCTTGAGCGCAGTGCGTTGGAGATATTGTCGAAGACGAACACCACGACCAGAACCAGGATCACCATGTAGGCGACATTTTCCCAATCCTGATTGGTCCGCATCGCCTCCCACAGTTTGAGGCCGATGCCGCCGGCGCCGACAGCGCCGATGATCGTGGCCGAACGGGTGTTGGATTCCCAGAAATAGAGCGACTGGCTCAGGAAAACCGGCAGCACCTGCGGAGCGACGCCATAGCGCTGGACAAGCGGCGGATTGGCACCCACCGACCTTACACCCTCGCGTTGCCTGTCGTCGATGTTTTCCAGCGTTTCGGAATAGAGTTTTCCGAATGTGCCGGTATCGGTGAAGAAAATCGCCGAGATGCCGGCGAGCGGACCGGGGCCGAAGGCACGGGTGAAAAACAGCGCCCAGATCAGCATGTCGACCGAGCGCAGGAAATCGAAAATGCGCTTCAGCACCTGATTGACCAGGCGGTTGGGCGTGATGTTGCGCGCCGCGACAAAAGAAAGCGGGAAAGCCAGGAGCGAAGCGAATACCGTGCCGACAAAGGCCATGATGATCGTCTGCAAAAGCTTGGTCCAGACATCGAGATGCTGCCAGCCGGGATTGTAGAGAAAGTCGCGCCAGGCAAGCGCTAGGTTGGACATGTCCGGATCGAGACGGTTTCCGGAAAAGACGCGGGCAATCCGCTCGCCGGTCGACAGCGGCCAGAATTTCGAATCGGTACCGAACCAGAAATTCTCCCAGCCCAGGAAGCGGCGCCTGATGACAACTTCGTCGTTCTGGATCTCGGCGCGACCGGCCCAGCCGAAACCGAACCGCACCTTGTCGCCCTCCTCGCGCTGGCTCGCCCAGGACGGCAGCGGGCCGCGCGGTGTCACGCTCTCGTCGGGTATCACATCGAAGACATGGCTCTCGCCGCGATAGGAAACGGTCACCTCGCCCGGAACCACGGTGATGACGGCCGTGCCGATTTCGGCTTCGGCGGCGACAATCGCCTCGCGCAGGCTCGTTTCGGATTTTACGGGATCATCAACGGCTTCCGCGGTGACGGTGCTGTCTTCGCCACCGTTGCGCCGGTCACGCGTGGTTGGCTGCATGAAAGAGCCGGTTTCCTCGCGCTTGTCGCGCGTGGTCGGCTGCATGAACGATTTTTTTTGGCCGCCGCCCGCCTGACCGCCGGTCTCCACAGCCGCTTGCTCGATGTCGACAACGGCGCTCGTCGTCCTCAGCCATTCGGGCTTCGGATCGTCGCCGAGCGGCGAGAAGCGCGGAAACTCGATCACCAGGTGGTTGCCCTCGAACTCGATGTCCGGCCTGATCTCGTAGGAGACCCAGTCGGCGAGATAGTTGCCGGCAATATCCCAATTGGCATCCCGCAGCGTCTTACCAACGGAGAAGAACCACCAGCAATAGGCGGTGTAGAGGGCGCAGACCGTCAGCGCCAGGAAGACCGCATAGCGCTTGAGGAAACCCGGCTTGAAAACGGCCGGATGCTCCGCCTTCAGCTCGTCGATCTTCTGCCCGCCAACCACGCCCCGCATGATCAGGCCTCCCGCCCGAATTCGAACGCCTGGTCGCCCACCAGGCGGCGACGCAGCCAGGCCGAAAGCTGGTCGACGGCGACGATTGTGCAGAACAGGAGCGCGATGATGGCGATCGTCTTGGCTTCATGTCCGCGCGAGATCGACAGGCGCAGGACTTCGCCGATCCCACCGCCGCCAACTGCGCCGATGATGGTCGAGGCGCGGACATTGATCTCCAGCCGCAGCAGGAAGTAGCTGATGAAATTGGGCATGACCTGGGGGACGATACCGAAGCGCACCCGTTCCACCCATGTCGCGCCGGACGCGCGCAGGCCTTCGTCGGGCCGCATGTCGGCGTTTTCGACCACCTCGAAATACATCTTGCCGAGCGCGCCGATCGTATGGATCGAAACGGCGACGATCGCCGGAATGGGGCCGAGCGAGAAGATCGCCAGGAAGAAGCCGGCAATGACGATCTCGGGAAAGGCGCGCAGCACCTCCATGAAGCGGCGGACACCGAAGCGCAGCCAGCGATTGGCGGTCATGTTGCGCGCGGCCAGGAAGCAGAGCGCAAAACCGAAGGTGAAGCCGATCAGCGTGGAGAGCAGCGCGATGTTCAGCGTCTCCAGCATCTTGTAGAAATACTCCGGCAGGTAGAGGCTCCCGGTGATCGGCACGCGGCCGACGGGATAGTTGAACTTCAGGCTGCCGTCCTCATAGGGAGAGGCAAGATCGAGCAGCGCGCGGAACGGTTCGATCCAGTCGCGCGGCTTCATGTCGATGAAGAAATCGAGCAGATAGGGCAGACGGTCAAAGAACTTGCCGGCATTGGTCTCGTTTGCGAACCAGAGCGATGTCCAGAGCGCGACGCCCATGGCGGCGATGCCGCCCCAGGTGTAGAGGCGCTTGCGGCCCTGCATCTCGCGCCAATGGCCTTCGATCAGCGCGGCCTCGCCCGACAGCGCCCGTTTGCCTTCCGGCATGCCGGAAGGGGCGACAACGACGCTTGATGAGGATCGAATGCTCAACTGACCGTATCCAAAACAGACGCTTGCCGCCCGCAATGGCGGACGGCAAGCAGGAGGTCGGCTCCGCGGGGATCAGGAACCGATCTTGGCCCTGCGGGCGTTGATGATCGTTTCGTAGAAGCTGGCGTCCACTTCGGTGAAACCCTTGTAGTCGCCGCCCTGAATGGCCGAGAAGCAGTCCGGATTGGTCTCCGGCAGCTTCATCATGAACTCCTTGAACTTCGCCTTGACGCCGTCGTCCATCGAGGTGCGCACCACGATCGGGCCGTTCGGGATCTGCGGCGACGTCCAGAGCTGGACCAGATCGTCCATGTCGAGAATGCCCTTGTCGACCATCTTCTTCAGGTTGCCCGAGGTGTAACCGTCCTCGAACTTGCCGACGCCGGATGCCCATGTGGTGCCGGCATCGAAATTGCCCTTGACCACTTCGAGCACGAGCTGCTCGTGGCCGCCGCCAAAACCGGTGGAGCCGAAGAACTTGTCGACCTCCATGCCGATGTCATTGGGCAGCGACACGTTTGGAACCAGGAAACCGGAGGTGGAGTCCGGATCGGCGAAACCGAGGCGCTTGCCCTTCATGTCGGCAAGCTCCTTCATGCCCGAATCCTTGCGGGCGACCATGACCGAGTAGTAGCCGGTCGAACCGTCGGTCTGGATCGTGGTCAGGATCGGCTGAACCGCTTCCGGGTTCTCCAGATAGACCTTGGCGTAGCCGGACGCGCCGAGCTCGGCATAGTCGAGCGTGCCGCCCAGCAGGCCCTGGATGACGCCGTCATAGTCGGCGGCCGGGAACAGGGACACCTTCTCGACGCCAAGTATCTCGGGGAGCAAGTCGACCATGCACTGGAAATTGCGCAGGCGGTCGGCCTCGTTCTCGCCGCCGAGGATTCCGATGCGGAAGTCCTTCATGTCGGCGCCGAGCGCAACGGTGGTGACCGCAACCGAAGCGGCGGCTGCGAGGATCAGTTTCTTCAACATGTTTCTCTCCTGAGAAAGTCCGAGGCTGCGGGGCGACCTTTTGCGGTCAGTTTACCGTTGCCATCGCCGGAGCCTCTCGAACCGGCGGTGGAACAATCTTCTCGAAATCCTCGCTTGCCCTTCCGTTGGATTTTCCACCATCCAGGCTGGTCGAGGTCGTCGCTTCGGAGAAGGCTTCGTCGAGGCCGTCGACACCGTAGATGGAGCGGGCGACATCCATGGTCAGCTCGTCGGGCTCGCCGTCGAAGACGACCCTGCCGGCCGACATGCCGATGATGCGCTGGCAATAGGCGCGCGCGGTATCGAGCGTGTGCAGGTTTGTGATGACGGTGATGCCCTCGCGCTCGTTGATCTCGCGCAGGCTCTCCATGACGATCTGCGCGTTGCGCGGGTCGAGCGAGGCGATCGGCTCGTCGGCAAGGATGACTTTCGGGTCCTGCAACAGGGCGCGGGCGATGGCGACACGCTGCTGCTGGCCGCCCGACAGCGTGCCCGCCTGCTGCAATGCGGTGGCGGCGATGCCGAGGCGTTCCAGCGCCATCAGCGCCATGGCGCGCTCGCCATCGGAGAACACGCCGAGCAGGCTCTTCATCGTCGAGCGGTGATTGAGCCGTCCGAGCAGGACATTGGTCAGCACGTCGAGGCGTGGAACCAGGTTGAACTGCTGGAAGATCATGGCGCAGTCGCGGTGCCAGTCGCGCAGCGTCCGGCCGCGCAACGCCGACACCTCGACGCCATCGTGGACGATCTTGCCCGAGGACGTGCCGATCAGGCGGTTGATCATGCGCAGCAGCGTGGATTTGCCGGCGCCGGACGAGCCGATGACGCCGACCATCTGGCCTTCCGGAATATCAAGGGTGACGTCGTCGACGGCGGTCTTCGTCCCGAAGATCCGGGAAACATTCTCGATTCTGAGCATCGTCAGGCCTCCATGCCTGTTAGGCGATAGACCTTCTGTAAGTACCCGGGGTGACGGTTTTGATTCGGATTTATGACTGTGGAAAATCGGGCGCGGCGGATTCGTGCTTCTCAAGGAAGTTTTCGACGCCGAGCCAGCGGAAATCGGACAGCGCCACACGCAGCGCCGCATGGCTCCAGTCCCACCAGGCCAACGCCTTGAGCCGCCCGGCGATTTCCGGAGCGAATCGCTCGCGGATCGGTCTGGCCGGTACGCCGGCGACGATCATGTAGTCCGGCACGTCTCTTGTCACCACGGCGCCGGCGCCGACGACCGCGCCGTCGCCCACCGTCACGCCGGGCAGGATTGTCGCGCCGTGGCCGAGCCAGGTGTCGTGGCCGATGGTGACGGCGTTTTCGCGGCGCCACTCGAAGAACGCCTCGTCGACATCGGCGTCCGGCCAGTAATCGGCCGAGCGATAGGTGAAATGGTGCAGGGTCGCGCGGTCGACCGGGTGGCGGGTGGCGTTCATCCGGACGCTGGACGCGATGTTGGCGAACTTGCCGATGGTGGTGCACCAGGCGTCGCAATCCTGCATCAGATAGGAGTAATCGCCGATGCTCGTTTCGCGGATGCGGCAGCGCTCGGCGATCTCGGTGTAGCGGCCGAGCGTCGAGCCTGTGACGGTCGCGCTCGGGTGGACCAGCGGTTCCTCGCCGAGCCGGGTCATGCCGCCGCCTCCCGCGCAAAGCGCGTCACGTCCACCAACCGGTCGGCGACGCGGGCACGGATGTCCTGGTCGTGGAAAATCCCCAGCATGGCGACGCCGCGTGCCTTCTTCTCGTCGATCAGCTCGGCGACGACGGCGCTGTTTACCGCGTCGAGCGAAGCGGTCGGCTCGTCTAGCAACAACAGCGGATAGTCGGCGATGAAGCCGCGTGCCACGTTGACGCGCTGTTGCTCGCCGCCCGAAAACGTCGCCGGCGGCAGGTTCCAGAGTTTCGACGGCACGTTCAGCCGTTCGAGCATTTCGCAGGCCCTGCGCGCGGCCGCTTCCGGCTCGTCGCCCTGTTGGATGGCGGCACCGGCGACGATGTCGAGCGTGCCGACCCTCGGAATGACCTGAAGGAACTGGCTGACATAACCGACCACCGACTGTCGGAGCCGCAGCACGGTGCGTGGCGCGTCCGATGAGACCGCCACCCAGGCGCCGGCCGCGTTGATCTCGATCGAACCGGCATCGGTGCGGTAGTTGCCGTAGACCATCTTGAGGATCGAGCTCTTGCCGATGCCCGAAGGTCCCGCGAGCACGACGCACTCGCCCTCGGCCACGTCCAGCTCGACGCCGGCGAAGACCGGCAGCTCCACGCCATCGCGCAGATGCATGGTGAAGGACTTGCCGACATCGCGAAGCCGCAGGATCTGATCGCCGGGCATGGTCATACCCTCAGGACGGAGGAAACGAGCAACTGAGTATAGGGCTGCTGCGGATCGTCGAGCAGCTGGTCGGTCAGGCCGGTCTCGATCACCCGGCCGGACTTCATCACCATCATGCGGTGCGACAGCAGCCGGGCGACGGCCAGGTCATGGGTAACCACGATGGCCGACAGGCCGAGATCGGCGACGAGGCCGCGCAACAGGTCGAGCAGGCGCGCCTGGACGGAAACGTCGAGGCCGCCGGTCGGCTCGTCCATGAACACCAGGCGCGGCGCGGTGACCAGGTTGCGGGCGATCTGCAGGCGCTGGCGCATGCCGCCGGAGAAGGTGCGCGGCTTGTCGTCGATGCGGTCGATGGCGATCTCGACGCGGCCGAGCCAGTCGCCGGCCGCGGCGCGGATCCGGCCGTAGTGGCGCTCGCCGATGGCCATCAACCGTTCGCCGACATTGGCGCCGGCCGACACGCCCATGCGCAGGCCGTCGGCCGGGTTCTGGTGGACGAAGCCCCAGTCGGTGCGCATCAGGAACCGCTTCTCGGCCTCGCCGAGCGTCGCCATTTCATTCATCGCGCCATCGCGGGTGCGGTATTCGATCGTACCCGAGCTCGGCTCGAGTTGCATCGAGACGCAGTTGAGCAGCGTCGACTTGCCCGAGCCGCTCTCGCCGACGACGGCGAGCACCTCGCCGGGCCACAGTTCGAACGAGACGTCCTCACAGCCGAGCTGGGCGCCGTAATATTTGGTCAGTTGGCTCACCCGGAACAGTGGTTCTGCGGCGATCATCGCGCGTCCTCCATGAAATCCGGCTGTTCGCCGAGGTGGCCAGCCTCGCGGCGCTGCTCGCAGAAATCGCTGTCGGAGCAGGTGAACATGCGTCCGCCACGGTCGTCGGTGATGACCTCGTCGAAATAGACGCCTGTCGCGCCGCAAAGCGCACAGGCCGTATCGGGCCATTCCTGGACCGAGAACGGATGGTCCTCGAAGTCAAGGCTGACCACCTTCGTATAGGGCGGAACGGCGTAGATGCGCTTCTCGCGCCCGGCGCCGAAAAGCTGCAGCGCCGCCATCAGGTCCATCTTCGGATTGTCGAATTTCGGCGTCGGCGACGGGTCCATCACGTAACGGTCGTCGACGAGGACCGGATAGGCGTAGGTAGTGGCGATGCGGCCGTGGGTGGCGATATCCTCGTAGAGCTTGACGTGCATCAGGCCGTATTCCTCCATCGCATGCATCTTGCGGGTCTCGGTCTCGCGCGGTTCCAGGAAGCGCAGCGGTTCCGGGATCGGCACCTGGAACACCAGCACCTGGTCCTCGGTCAGCTTTTCTTCGGGGATGCGGTGGCGGGTCTGGATGATCGTCGCCTTGGCCGTCCTGGTGGTGGTGGCGACGCCGGCGGTCTTCTCGAAGAAACCTCTCAGCGCCACGGCATTGGTGGTATCGTCGGAACCCTGGTCGATCATCTTCAGCACGTCATCACTGCCGATGATCGAGGCGGTGACCTGCACGCCGCCGGTGCCCCAGCCATAGGGCATCGGCATCTCGCGGCTGGCGAACGGCACCTGGTAGCCGGGGATGGCGATCGCCTTCAAAATCGCGCGGCGGATCATGCGCTTGGTCTGTTCGTCCAGATAGGCGAAATTGTAGGCATGGGCGGTCATTCGGCGGCCTCCGGCAGATCGGTCCTGTCTCGCGCCGCCCCGGCCTCGGCGCGCATGCGGCGGACAAGATCGAGTTCGGCCTGGAAATCGACATAGTGCGGCAGCTTCAGGTGCTCGACGAAGCCGGTCGCCTGGATGTTATCGGAATGCGACAGCACGAATTCGTGGTCCTGGGCCGGCGCGACCAACTCCTCGCCGAGTTCCTGCCAGCGCAGCGCCCGGTCGACCAGCGCCATGGCCATGGCCTTGCGCTCGTTCTGGCCGAAGGTCAGGCCATAGCCGCGGGTAAACTGCGGCGGCACCTTGGCCGAGCCCTTGAACTGAGTGACCATCTGGCACTCGGTGACCCTGACGCGGCCGAGCGGCACGGAAAATCCGAGCTCCTCGGCAAAAAACTCCACCTCGACCTCGCCCATGCGGATCTCACCGGCGAAGGCGTGGCCGCGCGCATAGCCGCGCTGGGTCGAATAGCCGAGCGCCAGCAGGAAACCCTCGTCGCCGCGCGCAAGGTTCTGCAGCCGCAATTGCCGGCTTGCCGGAAACGCCATCGGCTCACGCGTCAGATCGTCGACCGGACCGTCGTCGTCAAGCGCAGCATTCGCCTCCATCAGGCTTTCGCGATTGAGGATATCGGCGACCGGCGAAACGGCATCGGCAGGTGCCTCGTCGACGCGTTCAGGCGGCGGCACCTCGCCGTCGGCGGCCAGCATGAAGTCGAGCAGGCGGTGCGAATAGTCGAAGGTCGGGCCGAGGATCTGGCCACCGGGCACATCCTTGTAGACCGCCGACACTCGGCGCTCGATTAGCATGTCACCGGTCTCGACCGGATCGGAAAAACCGAAACGCGGCAGCGTGGTGCGGTAGGCGCGGATGAGAAAGACCGCCTCGATCAGATCGCCGGCCGACTGCTTGATGGCAAGCGCGGCAAGCTCGCGATCGTAAAGCGAGCCCTCGCTCATCACCCGGTCGACGGAGAAGGCCAGCTGCCCGGCGATCTGCTCGAGCGTCAGCGCCGGGACCTTGCGGTCGCCGCGGCGGCGGTCGGCAAACAGCTTGTGGGCGTTGCGGATCGCCTGTTCGCCACCCTTGACGGCCACATACATCGGCTAGCCCTCCCTGATCTCGACGGTGCGGGGCAGGCAGGCGACCGCCTGCTGCGCGCAAAGGATGACGTCGATGCCGAGCGGGAACCGATCATGGTTCACCGCCCAGGCGGCGGCAAAGCCGGCAGGAACCGGCGAGCAGGCGAGACGGTGCGCGCGCTCGATGCCGGGTCCGGTAAGCGTCCAGCCGGCGCCTGCCTCAAGGTTGTCGACCTGCACGATCGCCGTTGCCGACCGGTCGGGATATTCCGGCGTACCAAGCGCCAATGTGGCGAGGTCGGGCATGCTGCCGAAACCGGCGGCAACCACGAAGGCGGCGTTCTCGTGGTGATCGGCAATCTGCGCACCGGTATGTAGTTGCAGCCACTGCCTGACCGCGCCGTCGGCGAGGTCGTCGTCGAGCCAGACCGGCGTGTCGAAATCGGCCAGCGTCAGCAGGATCGCGCCGGTGGCGGGATGGAGCGGGCCCGGCACCTCCAGGTCCTTGCCGATGTCATGGATGCGGCCGGGCCGGGCCATCGCCTGCATGACGGCGGCGAAAACCTGCTGGGAATGGTGCACGGGGTCAGCAAAGCCGGGCAGCATGCGGTCGTCGGTTGCGGCAAACATCAGTCGTCTCCCCGCACCACAGTGAAGAAATTGACCTTGGTGGGCTCGACCTCGCGCCTCGTCGTCGCATGGCGTTCGGCGGCGGTCGCTTCAAGCGGCGCGAGGATGTCGCGCTCGATCTCGCCGCGACGCGCGGGAAGCCGCCACAGCGCGTGCATGACGGCCGACTGCTCCGCCTTCTTCCTGTCGCGTCCGAGCGCATAGGCAAAGCCGGTCGGTCCGTCGGCAAGAGAGACGGCGGCGCGGGTCACCGTCACCTCGCCGACATTGAACGGGCCGCCATCGCCGCCGATACGGCCGCGCATCATGACGAGGCCGGTTTCCGGCGGGCGCAGGAACCGCCATTCGGGGATATCGTCGAGGGAAAGGAAATACCGATCGATCGCCGCCGCGTCACCGGCGGCGAGTATGCCGATCACCCTGCGTTCCCGGGTTTGCTCATCATTCATCTGTCGTCATCCACCTCTCACGGTCATGTCTAATATTATAGACATGACCTTTTGATGACGCGCCGGTCGGTTTCGGTGCAAAATGTTTGCCGGTTGGGTAGATGGTTGTGGAATGGAGATGATCGAACGCGGAACCGGGATCGCAGTCTGGCGGCAGATCGCCGGCCGGCTACGCCGCGACATCGCCGAGGGCGTCTTCGAACCTTCGGGAAAGATCCCCAACGAACTCGATCTGGCGGCCGAACTCGGCGTCAACCGCCACACGGTGCGCCGTGCCATTTCCGAACTGACGGAAGAGGGGTTGCTGCAGGCGCGGCGCGGCGAGGGCACCTTTGTCACGCGCGAGCGGCTTTCCTATCCACTGACGGCGCGGACCCGGTTTCACGAGATCGCCACCGGCCAGGCGCGGGTGCCGCACGGCACGCTGGTGGCGCACGAGACCGTTGCCGCGGGCGATCACGTGGCTGCGCGGCTCGACTGCGCGCCGGGTACGCCGCTGCTGCGGCTGGAAACGCTTTATCTTGCCGATGACGAGCCGATCAGCACGGCGGTGATGTGGTTCGACGCAGGACGATTCCCGAACCTGGTCGAGGATTTCCGGCGCTGCGGCTCGCTGACCGAGGCGATGAAGGGGGGTGGAGTCGAAACCTATTCGCGCGATCGGACGGAAATCCACGCGCGGCCTGCAAACGAAGCGGAGATCATGCAGTTGAAACTGCCAGCGGACGCCGTGGTGCTGGTGACGGAATATGTCAGCCGCGACCAGGATGGTACGCCGGCGCAATACGCCCACACCAGCTTCGCCGCCGATCGTATCCGCCTTTTCGCCGGTGGCAGCCGGTGACGATATTGCGCAAGTTCCTGTCGATCGGCGAATGCATGATCGAGATGGCGCCGAACAGCGGCGGCGCCTGGACCATGGGCTTTGCCGGCGACACGCTGAACACCGCATGGTATGCGCGTGCCTGCCTGCCGGAACGCTCATGGCAGGTCGACTATTTCACTCGCCTCGGCACGGATGGCTTCTCCGACCGGATCATCGGCTTTCTTTCCGACAACGGCATCGGAACGGCGTGGATCGGGCGCGATCCGGCGCGCCGTCCGGGCCTTTATCTGATCGAACTCGACGATGGCGAGCGGCGCTTCACCTATTGGCGCGAGAATTCGGCGGCGCGGCGCCTGGCCGATGACGAGACCCTGCTTGAACGGGTGACAGGCGCCGCCGATACCATCTATCTCTCCGGCATCACACTGGCGATCCTGGCGCCGAACCGGCGCGACCGATTGCTGGCCCTGCTGGCGCAGGCCCGCACGCGCGGACAGACGATCGCCTTCGATCCCAATATCCGCACCGCCCTTTGGGAAAGCGGCGAGGCGATGCGCGACGCGATCACGCGGGCGGCGGGCGCGGCAACCGTCGTGCTGCCGAGTTTCGACGATGAACGATCGGCCTTCGGCGACGAGACCATGGAGCATTGCGCCCGGCGCTATGTCGAAGCCGGCGCCCGCGACGTCATCGTCAAGAACGGCGCCGGGCCGCTCGCCTTCGTGACAGCGGAGGCAAGCGGCGTGTTCGACGATTTTGCCGCCGTCGATCCGGTCGACACAACGGGCGCGGGAGACGCGTTCAACGGCGCCTTTCTAGCCGGTCGCGCCGCGGGATCAAGCGTGGTCGACGCGATCGGCAAGGCGCAGGCGCTAGCCGCTCAGGTGGTCGGCCATCGCGGCGCGCTGATGCCGCACGAGCAGATCGCCGCTCTTTCGTAGTCGCTCTACACTGTCAGGTGGGCGCGGATTTCAGGATCGTCTAGGCTTTCCGGCGAACCGGAATGGACCACCTGGCCGCGATCCATGATGTAGACGTGATCGGCGATCTCGCGGCAGAAATCCAGATATTGCTCGACCAGCAGGATGGCGATGCCGCGCTGCTTCAGATGGGTGAGCGCGCGGCCGATATCCTTGATGATCGACGGCTGGATGCCCTCGGTCGGTTCGTCGAGCACGAGCAGTTTCGGCCGGATCACCAGCGCACGGGCGATGGCCAGTTGCTGCTGCTGACCGCCGGAAAGATCGCCGCCGCGCCGGTTGAGCATGTCGGCGAGCACCGGAAACAGTTCGAATACTTCAGGCGGGATGACGCGCTCGTCGCGTGGCAGCACCGAGAAGCCGGTCTGCAGATTTTCCTTCACGGTCAGCAGCGGGAAGATCTCGCGGCCCTGCGGTACGAAGCCGATGCCGGCGCGGGCACGGTCGTGCACGTGTTTCCCGGTGAAGGTCTCGCCGCCGAACACCAACTCGCCGAAGGCTAGCGGATGCTGGCCGATCAGCGAGCGCAACAGGCTGGTCTTGCCGACGCCATTGCGCCCGAGAATGCAGGTGATCCTGTCGGGCGCCACTTCGAGCGAAACGCCGCGCAGCGCCTGGGCGGCGCCATAGAAGAGCTCGGCATCGGATATCTGCAACATGCTCATCGCCCCAGATAGACCTCGATGACGCGGCTGTCGGCGCTGACATGGTCGAGCGTGCCCTCGGCCAGCACCGAGCCCTCGTGCAGGCAGGTAACCTTGACGTCGAGGTCGCGGACGAAATCCATGTCGTGCTCGACGACGACGACAGTATGGGCCTTGGCGATGTCGCGCAGCAGGCGCGCCGTCTCGGCGGTCTCGGCGTCTGTCATACCGGCGACCGGTTCGTCGACGAGCAGCAGCATCGGATCCTGCGCCAGCAACATGCCGATCTCCAGCCACTGCTTCTGGCCGTGCGACAGGTTGGCGGCCAGTTCGTCGCGGCGGTCGCCGAGCCGCGTGACCGCCAGGATCTCGTCCATGCGATCGTTCTCCGCCGGTTCGGGGCCGGCAAGGAGCAGCGTCCCGATCGACATCGGCCCCGACATGGCGAGCAGCAGGTTGTCTTCCACGGTGTGGTTCTCGAAGACCGTCGGCTTCTGGAACTTGCGGCCGATGCCGAGCATGGCGATGGCCGATTCGTCGTAACGGGTCAGGTCGATCTTGCCGTCGAAATAGACCTCACCGGTATCGGGCCTCGTCTTGCCGGTAATGATGTCCATCATCGTCGTCTTACCGGCGCCGTTGGGTCCGATGATGGCGCGCATCTCGCCGGGTTCGATCACAAGCGACAATTCATTGATGGCCTTGAAACCGTCAAACGAGACGGAGACGCCGTCGAGATAGAGCATCGAGGAAGTGAGACGGTCCTGCATGGTTCACTCCGCCGGCTGGAAGGTTTTCGCCAGGCGCTGTTTTGGCTGGTCCGGCCCGGTTTCGGGATTGCGGCGGCTGCGCAGGAGATCCCGCGCCGCGCCGACAATGCCCTTGGGCAGGAACAGTGTGGTGAACACGAACAGCGCGCCGAGCACGAATAACCAGAATTCCGGAAACAGGCCGGTGAACCAGCTCTTGCCACCATTGACCAATATGGCGCCGATGACCGGGCCGACAATGGTGCCGCGGCCGCCGACGGCGGTCCAGATGACAATCTCGATCGAGTTTGCCGGCGCAAACTCGCCCGGATTGATAATGCCGACCTGCGGTACGTAGAGCGCGCCGGCGATGCCGGCCATCATGGCCGAAACGGTCCAGACGAACAGTTTCACACGCTCGGGGCGGTAACCGAGGAAGCGGGTGCGGCTTTCGGCGTCGCGGGTCGCGACCATGAGTTTGCCGAAGCGCGACGCGGTGATCGCCGCGGTGAGCAGCAGGAAGCCCGACAGGCCGAGCGCGCTGAGCGCGAAAAGTACCGCCCGCGTCTCGCGCGCCTGAACGTCGAAGCCGAGAATGTCCTTGAAATCGGTGAGGCCGTTGTTGCCGCCGAAGCCCATGTCGTTGCGGAAGAAGGCGAGCAGCAGCGCATAGGTCATCGCCTGGGTGATGATCGACAGATAGACGCCGGAGACGCGCGAGCGGAAGGCGAACCAGCCGAAGACGAAGGCAAGCAGGCCGGGCACGGCGACGATCATGACCGCGGCGACCCAGAACTGGTCGAAACCGTGCCAGAACCACGGCAGTTCCCTGTAATTGAGGAACACCATGAAGTCGGGCAACACCGGGTGGCCATAGACGCCGCGCGAGCCGATCCGGCGCATGAGATACATGCCCATGGCGTAGCCGCCGAGAGCGAAGAAGGCGCCGTGGCCGAGCGAGAGAATGCCGCAATAGCCCCAGACCAGATTGAGCGCCACGGCGAGCATGGCGTAGCACAGGAACTTGCCGGCGAGCGCGACGATATGGTCCGGCACATAGAAGGGATTGTCCGGCGCGAGTAGCAGATTGGCGGCCGGCACCGCCGCCGCGACCAGGACGATGACGAAGATCGAGACTGCGGTGAAGCGGGAAAGGCCGGGCATGATCGTCGGCGCCATGTCGATCAGCTCTCCACGGCCCGGCCCTTGAGCGCGAACAGGCCGCGCGGGCGCTTCTGGATGAACAGGATGATCAGAACGAGCACCAGGATCTTGCCGAGCACGGCGCCGGCATAGGGTTCGAGGAACTTGTTGGCGACGCCGAGCGTCATGGCGCCGACCAGCGTGCCCCACAGATTGCCGACGCCGCCAAAGACGACGACGAGGAAGGAATCGATAATGTAGCTCTGGCCGAGATTGGGCGAGACATTGTCGATCTGGGAGAGCGCCACGCCGGCGATGCCGGCAATACCGGAGCCGAGCGCAAAGGTCATGGCGTCGACCCAGGAGGTCTTGATGCCCATGGCGCCGGCCATGCGCCGGTTCTGGGTAACGGCGCGCATCTGCAATCCCGCCGGCGAGCGGTTGACGATGAGATAGAGCGCGGCGAACACCGCCAGCGCGAAGACGACGATCCAGAGCCGGTTCCAGGTGATCGCCACCTGGCCGACCTCGAAGGCGCCCGACATCCATGAAGGGTTGCCGACCTCGCGGTTGGTGGGGCCGAAGATGGTGCGCACCGCCTGCTGCAGGATGAGCGATACGCCCCAGGTTGCGAGCAGCGTCTCGAGCGGCCGGCCGTAGAGATGGCGGATCAGCCCGCGCTCCATCAGGAAGCCGGTGCCGCCGCTGATGACGAACGCGGCGGGCACGGCGAACAACAGCGAATAATCGAACAGACCCGGCGCCGAGTTGCGGATCAGCTCCTGGATCGCGAAGGTCGTATAGGCGCCGAGCATCACCATCTCGCCATGGGCCATGTTGATGACGCCCATGACGCCGAATGTGATCGCCAGGCCGATCGCCGCCAGCAGCAGCACCGAGCCGAGCGAGATGCCGTACCAGACGTTCTGCGCCGCGGCCCAGGCGGCGAGGTCGGCCTCGACGTCGGCGATACCGGCATCGATCGCGGTCTTCAGCTCGCCTTCGGCGGTGCCGGAATTCCTGAGCAGGAGCGCCAGTGCAGCGCGGTCACCGCGTTTGGCGATGCGTTCGACCGCTTCGATCTTCCTGTCCGGCACGCCATCGCCGGAAAGGAGAGCCGCGGCGCGGGCGTCGAGGAACGCTTCACGGACCTGCAGATCGGTCTCGCTTTCCAGCGCAGCGTCGAGTGCCGCGACCGCGCCTGCGTCGGGCCGGTCGAAAATGGTCCGCGCAGCTGTGAGACGCACATCACGCGATTTCGCGCTCAGCGTCAGGCCCGACAGGGCGGCGTCGATTCTGCGGCGCAGCGAATTCTTGATCTTGATCTTGGCAAAATCGTCCGACGTGGCACCAGCCGTATCGACGGTGTCGCCGGTGACCGGATCGCGCAATGCCAGCGCGGCACCCTTGCCTTCGACGATCAGCACGTGGCCATCAGATTCGCGGACCATCAACGTCCCGTCCGACAGGCTGTGCAGCGACAGCACGGCGGCGGGGTCGCCGCTTTCGCCAAGCGCATCGATGATCGCCTCGACATCCTTGAAACTCTTGGCGCCGGCGAAGTTGGCGACAATGCCGCCTACCCCGGATTCCTGGCCGGCGGCAGCGCCGGCCAGGAAGAGCAAGCCCAGGAGGATGGCTATTGCTTTGTTCAGCTTATTGTCCTCACGAAGATGGACGCTCGATTTGGCCGCGGCGATTGACTGGAGGTTCCCGTTCGCCGCGGCCGGTTGTCACCCGCCCTTTAGCTGGCGGCCGGACCGTCAGTTGCTGGCCGAGCCGCCGCAGCTTTCAGTCGCCGTGTTGTAGTTGCCGCATTTCAGGTCGACCCAGTCGGCCTTCAGCACCTTGGAATCGGGCAGGAAGTCAGACCAGGCATCTCCCGGAACCAGATCGTCGGTCGAGGAGACGACCTCGAACTGGCCGTCGGCCTGGATCTCGCCGATCAGCACCGGCTTGGTGATGTGGTGGTTGGCAAGCATGGTCGACATGCCGCCGGTCAGGTTTGGTGCCTCGATGCCGGGCAGCGCGTCGATCACGGCGTCGGCGTCGGTGGTGCCGGCCTTCTCGACCGCCTTCACCCACATATTGAAGCCGACATAGTGGGCCTCCATCGGATCGTTGGTGACACGATCCGCCCCCATGCGCGCCTTCCAGGCCTCGATGAACTTGGCGTTTTCAGGCGTGTCGACCGACTGGAAGTAGTTCCACGCGGCCAGATGGCCGACCAGCGGCGCGGTATCGAGGCCGGCCAGTTCCTCCTCGCCGACCGAAAACGCGACGACCGGAATGTCGGAAGCGGCGATGCCCTGGTTGCCGAGCTCCTTGTAGAACGGCACGTTGGCGTCGCCGTTGATGGTCGAGACGACCGCCGTCTTCTTGCCGGCCGAGCCGAATGCCTTGATGTCGGACACGATCGTCTGCCAGTCGGAATGGCCGAACGGCGTATAGTTGATCATGATATCCTCGGCGGCGACGCCCTTGTCCTTCAGATAGGCTTCGAGGATCTTGTTGGTCGTGCGCGGATAGACGTAGTCGGTGCCGGCGAGCACCCAGCGTTCCACGCCTTCTTCCTCCATCAGGTAGTCGACGGCGGGAATGGCCTGCTGGTTGGGAGCCGCACCCGTGTAGAACACGTTGCGCTCGCTTTCCTCGCCCTCGTACTGCACGGGATAGAACAGGATCGAGTTCAGTTCCTCAAACACCGGCAGCACGGATTTGCGGGAGACCGACGTCCAACAGCCAAAGACGGCAGCCACTTTCTCGGAGGCGATCAGTTCACGCGCCTTCTCGGCGAAAAGCGGCCAGTCGGATGCCGGATCGACAACCACCGCCTCCAGCTTCTTGCCGAGCAGGCCGCCCTTCTCGTTCTGTTCGTCGATGAGCATCAGCATGACGTCTTTCAGCGTCGTTTCCGAAATCGCCATGGTTCCCGACAGCGAATGCAGCACGCCGACCTTGATCGTGTCGTCGTCCGCCGCCCGGGCCACGTTGATCGAGAGCACCAAACCGGCCGCCGTGGCGGCCAACATCATCTTCCGTCTGGTCATGTTGGGCATGAAAGTTACTCCGTCAGTAGTGTTTGCACCGCAACACAACAGGCAAGCTGCGTGCCAGCCATCCGATCCGGAGACCAGTTTGTGTGTAAGCTTTTGATTCAGCTTGAATATTGGATTGTGCAGCGCAACAATGCGCGGAAGTTTCACGACACGGCGAGTCGATATGCCGGTTAAAGCCTGCCTAAAATGCCGGCAATACCGGCAAATGCTTAAGAATTAAGCAGGGTCGATCGGGTTGCGCGTTGTGTCGGGATTGTTACAAGACTGTACCGGATTTTCCGGCAGAGGTGTTTGCACCACAACCCTCGGGCCCCGCGCCTTGGCGCGGGGTTTTTGCCTATCGGGAACCGGTCAGGTGAGGCGACCGACCGCCCCCTCCCTGTTCGCCGCGATCCAGTCGTCGAGCGCGGCGGCTTCGGCCTTGGATGCGCGGATACCGAGTTTTGTGCGCCGGAACAGGATGTCGTCCGCCGCCGCCGCCCATTCCTCGCCCATCAGGAAAAGGACCTCGGCTTCAAAAAGGCCGTTGCCGAAGTCAACGCCGAGATCGGCAAGCGACTTCGCGTCGTTTAGTACTTTTCCGGTCTCCGTACCGTAGGTCCGCACCAGACGCGTCATCAGGCCCGGCGGCACAAATGGAAAACGCTCCAGATAGCCGGCGGCGAGCGCATTGCGACCATCGACCGGGAAATCTCCGCCCGGCAGCGGCGCGCCGCGCGTCCAGGCCGGGCCGCGCCGGCCGAGCAGCGCCTCGACCTCGTCCATCATCGATTCGGCCAATCGCCGGAAGGTGGTGATCTTGCCGCCGAAAATATTGATCAGCGTACCCTCGCCCAGCTTGTCGTCGCGCCGGATCACGTAGTCGCGGGTGGCTTCCTGCGCCTTCGAGGCGCCGTCATCGAACAGCGGCCGCACGCCGGAATAGGTCCACACGACGTCGTCCTTCGTCACCGGGTCGGCGAAATACTCGCTCGCCATTGCGCATAGATAATCGACTTCCTCCGGCGTTATGCGAGGCGGCACCGGCATCTCGTCATGCTCGATGTCGGTGGTGCCGATCAGCGTGTAGTCGTCCTCATAGGGAATGGCGAAGATGATGCGCTCGTCGGAGTTCTGCAGGATGTAACAACGGTCGTGGTCGAACTTGCGGGCGACGACGATGTGGCTGCCGCCCACCAGCCGGACATTGTGGGCATCGTTGCGGCCGAACACCGTGTTGAGCACATGGTCGACATAGGGACCGGCGGCATTGACGACGACGGACGCCGTGACGTCCTCCGTTGCGCCACTTGCCTGATTGCGCAACCGCACATGCCAGACGCCGTTTTCGAAACGGGCCTTTTCGGCCGCCGTGCGCGGCCTGACGTCGGCGCCCCTGGCCGCCGCATCGCGCAGGTTGAGCACCACCAGGCGGGAATCCTCCACCCAGCAGTCGGAATACTCGAAAGCCTTGTGAAACTGCGGCTTCAGCGGTTTGCCGGCGGGGTCGGCGGCAAGGTCGAGCGTCCGCGTCGGCGGCAGCAGTTTGCGGCCACCCAGATGGTCGTAGATGAACAGGCCGAGCCTGAGCAACCAGGCCGGCCGCAGACCCTTGTGGTGCGGCAGCACGAAGCGAAGCGGCCGTATGATGTGCGGCGCCATGGCCCACAGCACCTCGCGCTCCATCAGCGCCTCGCGTACCAGTCGGAACTCGTAGAACTCCAGATAGCGCAGGCCGCCATGCACCAGCTTGGTCGACGCCGAGGACGTGCCGCCGCCAAAGTCGCCGGCCTCGCACAGGCAGACGGAAAAGCCGCGCCCGACAGCATCGCGAACAATACCGGCACCGTTGATGCCGCCACCGATGATGAGCATGTCGACATGCGACGCCTTTTGCGGCTGGTCGGTGGAAACAGGCATCAAGCATCATCTCCAGCGGACGTTTCGTTCACGTCGTCGGCAATCACCAGTTCAACCTCCGATGCATGGCATAGATCCACGATCACCTCGGGCGGCTGCGTGTCGGTTATGAACGTGTCTATGGCGCTCAGATGACCGATCTGAACCGGCGCGCGGCGCTCGAACTTCGTCGTGTCTGCCACCAGGATCTTCTGGCGCGCCTGACCCAGAATGGCCTGGGCAACGCGGACCTCGCGGTAGTCGAAATCCAGAAGCGCGCCTTCCTCGTCGATCGCCGAGGCGCCGATGACGGCGTAGTCGACCTTGAACTGGCGGATAAGATCGACGGCCGCCGCGCCGACAATGCCGCCGTCACTCTTGCGTACCATGCCGCCGGAGACGACCAGTTCGACGCCGGGCGCACCTGACAGTATCGTAGCGACGTTGAGATTGTTGGTGATCGCCATCAGCCTTTCGTGACGGCAAAGCGCATGGGCCACCTGCTCGGTGGTGGTTCCGATGTTGAGGATCAGCGAGGCGCCATCGGGAATGCGTTCAGCCGCCACTCGGCCGATCCGGGCCTTGCCGTCGGCGGCGATACCGCGGCGCGACTGGTAGGCGAGATTGACCGTATCGGAGGGAAATACCGCCCCGCCATGAACCCGATGCAGCTTGTCGAGCCCGCATAGATCGTTGAGATCCTTGCGGATCGTCTGCGGCGTGACGTCGAAACGGACGGCAAGCGATTCAACATCGACCCGACCCTCGCGGCGGGCGATGTCGAGAATATCCATCTGGCGCGGCAGCAGGGGCTGCATGGGCATCTCCATCTCTCACTTTCGTATTTTTGCGAAATTTTTCGAAACTATCAATATCGAACCTATTGACTTTCGCAATTTTTCCTATTTTGTTTAATTTGTCGTTCGGTACGTGGCGCAGTCTACGACCGGACGACTATCGATGGAGGAGACAAGCATGAAAAAGCTGCTCATGGCTTCGGCGGCGGCCGTTGCCCTCAATTTCGGCGCCATGCCCGCATGGGCGGGGATGGCGGAGGCTGAGAAGTGGATCAACGACGAGTTCCAACCATCTGTTCTTTCCAAGGAGGAGCAGACGAAGGAAATGGAGTGGTTCGTCAATGCCGCGGCCCCCTTTGCCGGCATGGAAATCAACGTTCTGTCGGAAGGCATTCCGACGCACTCCTATGAGTCCGAAACGCTGACCAAGGCATTCGAGGAAATCACCGGCATCAAGGTCAACCACCAGATTCTCGGCGAAGGCGAGGTGGTGCAGGCGGTTCAGACCCAGATGCAGACCGGCCGTAATCTCTATGACGCCTATGTCAATGATTCCGACCTGATCGGCACCCATTCGCGCCTGCAATTGGCCGTCAACCTGACCGACTGGATGGCCGGCGAGGGCAAGGACGTCACCAATCCCATGCTCGATCTCGACGATTTCATGGGAACGCAGTTCACTACCGGACCGGATGGCGATCTCTACCAGTTGCCCGACCAGCAGTTCGCCAATCTGTACTGGTTCCGCAAGGACTGGTTTGACCGCCAGGACCTGAAGGACGCCTTCAAGGCCAAGTACGGCTACGAACTCGGTGTTCCGATCAACTGGTCGGCCTATGAGGATATCGCCGAGTTCTTCTCCAACGACGTCAAGGAAATCGACGGTGTGCGCATCTATGGCCATATGGATTACGGCAAGCGTGCGCCTGACCTGGGCTGGCGCATGACCGACGCCTGGCTGTCGATGGCCGGCACCGGATCTGCCGGCGAGCCCAACGGCGTGCCGATCGACGAATGGGGCATCCGCATGGAAGCCGGCTCGTGCAACCCGGCCGGCTCGTCAGTGTCGCGCGGCGGCGAGGCCAACGGCCCGGCTTCGGTCTACGCGATTCGCAAATGGGATGAATGGCTGCGCAACTTTGCGCCTCCCGGCGCCGCCGACTACGACTTCTACCAGTCGCTTCCGGCGTTGGCGCAGGGCAATGTCGCCCAGCAGATCTTCTGGTACACGGCGTTTACCGCCAACATGGTGGCGCCGAAATCGGAAGGCAACAACACGGTCGACGACGACGGCAATCCGCTGTGGCGGATGGCGCCCTCGCCGCACGGGCCCTATTGGAAGGAAGGCCAGAAGGTCGGCTATCAGGATGTGGGTTCCTGGACGATCCTCAAGTCGACACCGACCGATCGCGCCAAGGCGGCATGGCTCTACGCCCAGTTCGCCGTTTCGAAGACGGTCGACACCAAGAAAAGCCATGTCGGCCTGACCTTCATCCGCGATTCGACGGTGCGTCACGAGAGCTTCTCGGAGCGGGCGGCCAAGCTTGGCGGCCTGGTCGAATTCTACCGTTCGCCAGACCGCGTGCGCTGGTCGCCGACAGGCATCAACGTGCCCGACTACCCCAAGCTGGCGCAGATCTG
This sequence comes from Rhizobiaceae bacterium, assembly GCA_041397625.1. Taxonomy (GTDB): domain Bacteria; phylum Pseudomonadota; class Alphaproteobacteria; order Rhizobiales; family Rhizobiaceae; genus JAWKWH01. Next base: position 36,960 of record JAWKWH010000001.1, on the reverse strand, counting down.
GTGGCAGCAGATCGGTGACGTGAACTCCGGCGCATTCACCCCGCAGGAGGCCATGGATCGCCTTGCCGAGGAAATGGACGTCACCATGGCACGCATGCAGCGAGCCGACGAAGCCGGCAATGTCTATGGCGGCTGCGGACCCCGTCTGAACGAGGCGAAGGATCCGTCCGAATGGCTCGGCAAGCCCGACGGCCCGAAGGCAAAACTCGAAAACGAGAAGCCGGGAGGCGAAACCATCAGCTACGACGAACTCGTGGCGCGCTGGAACCAGTAGGGCTATCCGGTTGCTGAATGGAAGACCCGGCGCCGTCCAGGCGCCGGGTCTTCGCAAGAACGCGGAAATGTCGGAAACTGTTCGCCGACAAACGTTGATCCCTGCAAGTGCGGCGCATTGCTTCGGAGAGCCCGGATGGTGCTTGAACTCAAGGATGTCGGAAAGACGGTGAGCGGCTTGGTCCACATCCACCCGACCAGCCTTCGCCTTGAGCCCGGCAGCTTCAACATCCTTCTCGGCACGACGCTTGCCGGCAAAACCACGCTGATGCAACTGATGGCCGGGCTGGAGAAACCGACAGCCGGGGAGATCTGGTTCAACGGCGCCGATGTCACCGGCGTACCGGTGCAGAAGCGCAACGTATCGATGGTCTACCAGCAGTTCATCAACTATCCGAACATGAGCGTGTTCGACAACATCGCCTCGCCGCTGCGGGTCGCCGGCATCAGGACCGACGAGATCCGCTCGCGGGTCGGCGCCATGGCGGAACTGATGAAGATCTCGGCCATGCTCGACAGGCGACCGTCGGAGCTTTCGGGCGGCCAGCAGCAGCGCACGGCGATGGCTCGCGCCATGGTCAAGGATTCCGACCTGATCCTGCTCGACGAGCCGCTCGCCAATCTGGACTTCAAGCTGCGTGAGGAACTGCGCGACGAACTGCCGAAGATATTCGGCGAACGAAACTGCATCGTGGTCTATGCCACTACCGAGCCGACCGAAGCGCTTCTGTTCGGTGGCCGGACCGCCGCACTTCATGAAGGCCGGGTTGTCGATTTCGGCCCAACCGGCGAAGTCTACCGCAAACCGTCGAGCCTGCTCAGCGCCGAGGTGTTCTCCGAACCGCCGATCAACACGGCGACGGTATCGAAGCGCGGCAAACGCATCATTCTCAACGAGGATGTCGACTGGCCCGCCGATATCGAGCTTGCCGACGGCGAATACACCATCGGCATCCGGCCACATCACGTCAGACCGTTCAGGCACGGCGACAACGCGGTCGAAGTCACCGGCACCATCAAGGTTGCCGAACTCAGCGGCTCGGAGAGCATGATCCATTTCGATGCCTATGGCGAGGCCTGGGTATCACTGTCTCACGGCGTGCATCCGTTCGAGACCGGGCAGAAAGCGATGCTTTATGCCGACATGTCGAATTGCTTTTATTTCGACAAGACAGGCGTGCTGGTCGCCGGCGGATCGCAGTTGGAGGCGGCATGACATGGCCCGCATCTCGCTTTCCGCCCTCAAGCACAGCTATTATCCCAACCCGGTCGAAGACAGCGACTGGGCGCTGAAACAACTCGATCTCGAATGGGAGGATGGCGGTGCCTACGCGCTGCTCGGCCCTTCCGGTTGCGGCAAGACCACCCTGCTCAACATCATCTCCGGCCTGCTCACGCCGTCGCACGGTCGTGTGCTGTTCGGGGACAAGGACGTAACCGACCTGCCGCCGGAACAGCGGCACATCGCCCAGGTTTTCCAGTTCCCGGTCGTCTACGACACGATGACCGTCTACGACAATCTCGCCTTTCCGTTGCGCAATCGCGGCATCGACGAGGCCACCGTGCGCGAGCGGGTGACCGAGATCGCCGCGATGACCGACCTGACAGAAATGCTCAAAAAGCGCGCCTCCGGTCTCACCGCCGACGGCAAGCAGAAGATTTCGCTTGGCCGCGGCCTGGTGCGCACCGACGTCAACGCCATCCTGTTCGACGAACCGCTGACGGTCATCGACCCGCATCTGAAGTTCCAGCTGCGCTCGAAGCTGAAGGAGCTGCACCAGCGGCTTTCCAACACGATGATCTACGTCACCCACGACCAGACCGAGGCGTTGACATTCGCCGATCGCGTCGTGGTGATGAATGTCGGCGAGGTCGTTCAGATCGGCACGCCGGAGGAACTCTTCGAGACGCCGCGGCATACGTTCGTCGGCCATTTCATCGGGTCGCCCGGCATGAACGTCATCCCCTGCGACATCGACAACGGCAAGGCCGCGATCGGGGGGGCGGCCGTCAAGACAGCCAATCTCGCACCCGCCGGCGTCAGCCGCGCCGAGATCGGCGTGCGGCCGGAATATGTACGCTTCGCGAAGAAAGGGCTTGCGGCCAAGGTGATCAAGGTCAGCGACGCCGGTCGATTTTCCATCGTCGACACGCAGGTCGCCGGGCACACGGTCAAGTTGCTGGCGCCGGAGGATGCGCCGATCCCAGCGGAGGGCGCGATGCTGGAGTTCGTCGCCGACAAAACGCGCATCTACTGCGACGGGCGGCTGGCCGGGACGGAGGCGCCGTCATGAACAAGACGGTCAACCAGAAGGCTTGGTTCTTCGTCCTGCCGGTTCTGATTCTGGTGGCGTTCAACGCCATCGTTCCGCTGATGACGGTGGTCAATTATTCGGTTCAGGAAACCTTCGGCGACAACGTCTTCTTCTGGGCCGGTATTTCGTGGTTCGAGAACGTGCTGCGTTCCAGCCGTTTCCACGACGCCATGGGTCGGCAGCTCTTCTTCACCTTCACGATCCTGGCAATCGAGGTGCCGCTCGGCGTCATCATCGCTCTCGCCATGCCGCGCAAGGGTGTGTGGGTATCGGTCTGCCTTGTGCTGATGGCGATGCCGCTCCTGATCCCGTGGAACGTCGTCGGCGCCATGTGGAATATCTTCGGCCTGCCGGAGATCGGCCTACTCGGCAAGACGCTCAACACGCTCGGTTTCGATTACAACTATACCCGCCAGCCGGGCGACGCGTGGTTCACGCTGATCATGATGGATGTCTGGCACTGGACATCGCTTGTCGTCCTGCTGGCCTATGCCGGGTTGGTGTCCATTCCCGATGCCTACTATCAGGCCGCAAAGATCGACGGCGCCAGCGCCTGGTCGATCTTCCGCTACATCCAATTGCCCAAGATGAAGCGCGTTCTAACCATCGCGGTGCTGTTGCGCTTCATGGATTCATTCAACATCTACACAGAGCCCTCGGTGCTGACCGGCGGCGGGCCGGGCAATTCAACGACCCTGTTGTCGATCGACCTGGTCAAGATCGCGCTCGGCCAATTCGATCTCGGGCCGGCGGCGGCGATGTCGCTGATCTACTTCCTGGTAATCCTGCTCTTGAGCTGGATCTTCTACACCGTCATGACTCGCAACGAGGAACAGTGATGAAACGGATTAGCTGGGTCATCCCGACGATCTATATCTTGTTCCTGCTGCTGCCGATCTACTGGCTGGTGTCGATGTCGTTCAAGACCACCAACGAGATTCTCGGCGCGTTCACGCTGTGGCCGCAGAACTTCACGCTCGACAATTATCGTGTCATCTTCACCGACCCGACCTGGTATATGGGCTATGTCAATTCGCTCATCTATGTCACCATCAACACGGTGATCTCGGTCCTGGTGGCGCTGCCTGCGGCATACGCGTTTTCGCGGTACCGCTTTCTCGGCGACAAGCACCTGTTCTTCTGGCTCCTCACCAACCGCATGGCGCCGGCCGCCGTGTTCGCGCTGCCGTTCTTCCAGCTCTATTCCAGCGTGCCGATATTCTGGCCGCTGAGCCTGCTCTATCCGACGCAGGAATCGCTGTTCGACACCCATCTGGCGGTAGCACTTGCCCACTGCCTGTTCAACATTCCGCTGGCGGTCTGGATCCTCGAGGGCTTCATGTCGGGCGTGCCGAAGCAGCTTGACGAAACCGCCTATGTCGACGGCTACTCGTTCCCCGCCTTCTTCGTGAAGATCTTCGTTCCGACAATTGCCGCCGGCATCGGTGTCGCCGCCTTCTTCTGCTTCATGTTCTCCTGGGTGGAACTGCTGCTGGCCAAGACGCTGACCGCCGTGGAGGCCAAGCCGATCGCCGCCACCATGACCAAGACCGCGTCGTCGTCGGGCTACGAGCTCGGCCTGCTGGCGGCGGCCGGCACGCTGACCATCATTCCAGGCGCGATCGTGATCTATTTCGTGCGCAACTACATCGCCAAGGGCTTCGCGCTCGGGCGCGTGTGAGGACATCGTCATGGAAGACGCCGTCATTTTCGGATTTCAGTGGTGGACCGAGCCGCTCGGCACATGGATGGCATGGACGCGGGCGACCATCGGCTTCTTCCTCTTCATCGCCGCCTGCATCTGCGCCATGGCGGTATGGGAGTATGCCTCACCCGGAGGCGCGGCGCGGCGCGGCCTGTTCGCCATCGACACGACGCGCGGCGACCGGCTGTTCATCAGCCTGCTCGGCAGCGCCTATATCTTCATCGCCTGGCTGTTCTTCCTCGGCGCGCCGCTGTGGTGGCCGCTCGTGATCTGTATCGTCTGGGCGGTGTTCGTGTTCCGCTACGTGTGAGAAGCGGTCCTCAGGTCGGCATTCCCGACAGCTTGCCGAGAAGTTCGGCAACGTTCGACGATTTGTACTTCTTCAAAAGCCGTGCCCGGTAGGTCTCGACCGTCCGGTGCGAGATACCGATATGGCGGGCGATCTCCTTGCTGGTCAGCCCGTCTCCCAGATGCATGATGATCTGCCGTTCGCGGGTCGACAATTGCGTTACCGGCCGTTCGGTCGAAAGATCGGCGAAGCTCCACACCGCCTTCATCAGCGGGTCGCCCTCCTCGGTCAGCGTCACGCCGCGCACGCGGCACCAGAACAATGAACCGTTGGAGCGCGCCATGATGCGTTCGTCGGAATAGCGACCGATCTCGCGCAGCGGCCTGACGCCGACGTTGCGGATGCGCACGAATTCCTCGTAGGACGGGTAGAGGATGGCGAACGACTGGTCGCGCAGCGCCTCGACCTCATAGCCGAACATGCGGGCGAATGCCGGATTGCAGGTGCGGATCACCCGGTTCTCGGTCATGACGATGCCGACCGGCGCCGATTCGAAGGCGATCAGGTTCAGTTCGTCGTGTTTGTGCGATCCCGCCATGCGTAGTTCTACGATATTGCACCTGCTGGGCCTTGTGGCCGATAGTAGCAACACGCTTCGCAACGCGGAAGACTAACGCCTGCCAATACCGCGCCGAAGCGTGCCCTGGGAGGAAACGCCGCATGAACCTGGCCCATTGGCTGGTCAGAAGCGCAACGCTTTATCCGGACAATCCGGCCCTTTTGACCGGTACCGAGCTGAAGGCCGATTATCGAGCCTTTTTCCGCGCGGCGGTCGGGATCGCGTCGGCCTTGCGCAATGTCCACGGCATCGAACCCGGCGACCGCGTGGCGATCTTCGCTAAAAACACGACCGAATACCTGCAAGCCATGTGGGGTATCTGGTCGGCCGGCGCAGCAATCGTGCCGATCAACGCCAAACTACACGAGCGCGAGGCGGCGTGGATCATCAACGATTCCGGCGCCAAACTGGCTTTCGTCACCGGCGAACCCAGCGATACGCTCGCTCCCCACCTGCCGGACCAATGCGCCAGGCAGGTCGATCTTCAAGGCGCGGACTTCGCCCGCATGTGCGCCGCCCCGCCGGCCGCCGAACCGGTGCCGCGCAGCAATGACGACCTGGCATGGCTGTTCTACACCTCCGGCACGACGGGGCGGCCGAAGGGCGTGATGATCACCCACGGCAATCTCCATGCCATGGCCTTTTCCTATTTCGTCGACGTCGACGACGTCCGCACCGGCGACTGCGCGCTCTATGCCGCACCGATAAGCCATGGCGCCGGCATCTACAACGTCCAGCACGTGCTGAAGGCGGCGCGCCACTCCGTGCCGGCGTCGGGCGGCTTCGATCCGGCCGAGATCCTCGAACTGGCGGATATGCTCGGCGACGTTCACATGTTCGCCGCGCCGACCATGGTCAAGCGCCTGGTCGCCCATGCGCGCGCCGCCGGAAGCGACGGCGGCGGCATCCGCACCATCGTCTATGGCGGCGGGCCGATGTATGTCGCCGACATCGTCGAGGCCGTCGACGTGTTTGGCCCACGCTTCTGCCAGATCTACGGGCAGGGAGAGTGCCCGATGTGCATCACCGCGCTGCCCCGTCATCTGGTCGCCGACAGGAGCCATCCGCGCTGGCGCGAGCGCCTGGGCTCGGTTGGCACGGCGCAATCCTGCGTCGAGGTGCGCACGGTCGACGAGATCGGCCGCGACGTCGCCCACGACGAGACCGGCGAGGTGGTGGTGCGCGGCGCGGCGGTGATGGCCGGCTACTGGAACAATCCGGACGCCAATGCGGCGACGCTGCGCGACGGCTGGCTTTGGACCGGCGACATGGGCGCCATCGACGAGGACGGTTTCCTGACGCTAAAGGACCGTTCCAAGGACGTGATCATCTCCGGCGGCACCAACATCTATCCGCGCGAGGTCGAGGAGGCGTTGCTTACCCATCCCGGCGTCGGCGAGGCGTCGGTGGTGGGCAAGCCGGACGCGGAATGGGGTGAGACGGTGTTCGCCTTCGTGGTGCGCGCGGCCGGCGCCACGGTCGACGAGGGCGAACTCGACCGGCACTGCCTCGACCGGATCGCCCGCTTCAAGCGACCCAAGGCCTACCGTTTCGTCGATGCGCTGCCCAAGAACAATTACGGCAAGGTGCTGAAGACCGGGCTGCGGGAAATGCTGGACGAGGAGATGGCATGAGCGGGAAACTCGAAGGCAAGGTCGCGATCGTCACCGGCTGCGGCTCGGCCGGACCGGGCTGGGGCAACGGCAAGGCGATCGCCGCGCTGTTCGCCCGCAATGGCGCCGGTATCATGGGCTGCGATATCAGGCTTGAAGCTGGCAAGGAAACCCGCGACATCATCCGCGCGGAAGGCGGCGCCTGCGAGGTCATGGCCGTCGACGTATCGAAATCGGACCAGGTCAAGGCGCTTGCCGATGCCGCGATTGAGCATTTCGGCCGCATCGACATCCTGGTCAACAATGTCGGCATCGTAGAGGTCGGCGGCCCGGTCGAATATCCGGAAGAAAAATGGCGCCGGGCGCTCGATATCAACGTCACCTCGATGTTTCTCGCCGCCAAGCATGTGTTGCCGCACATGGAAAAGGAGGGCAGCGGCGCGGTCGTCAATATCGGCTCGATCGCCGGCATCCGCTATACCGGCGTTCCCTACATCTCCTACTACACCACAAAGGCGGCGGTGCTCGGCTTCTCGCGCGGGCTGGCGCTGGAATATGCCGGCCGCAACATCCGCTCCAACGTCATCATGCCGGGGCTGATGAACACGCCGATGATCGTCGAGCCGCTGAAGGGCATCTATGGCGCGGGCAGCGTCGACAAGATGGTCGAGATCCGCGACGCGCAATGTCCGATGGGCCATATGGGCGACGCCTGGGACGTGGCCGAAGCGGCGCTCTATCTCGCCTCCGACGCGGCCAGATATGTCACCGGCACCGAACTGATCGTCGACGGCGGCATTACCGCCAAGTTCACCTGAGGGGCCACAATGAATTCCAACGCAGTCACCCAATCCAAAATGGAGGAGAAACCATGAAACGACTTCTCTCGACACTGGGCCTGGCGGCGGCGATCGCCGTCGGGTCCGCCGCAGCCGTCCTGGCGCAGGAAACGGTCAAGATCGGCCTCGTGCACGGTCTGTCCGGTTCCGCTTTCGAGGTCTTTTCCAAGCAGACCTCGACCGGCTTCAACATGGGGCTGGAATACGCCACCAACGGTACGATGATGGTCAAGGGCAAGAAAATCGAGGTGATCGAGAAGGACACCCAGTTCAAGCCCGACGTCGCTCGTTCCGTGCTGGCCGAGGCCTATGGCGACGACGACGTTCTGATTGCCGTCGGCGGCACCTCGTCGGGCGTCACCACCGCCATGCTGCCGATCGCGGCGGAATACGAGAAGATCCTGCTGGTCGAGCCGGCGGTGGCCGATTCGCTCACCGGTCCTGATTCCAACCGTTACGTGTTCAAGACCTCACGCAATTCGTCGATGGACATGCAGGCCCAGGCACTGGCGCTGAAGCCGGACGAGAACCTGTTCGTTGCGACGCTGGCCGAGGATTACGCCTTCGGCAAGGACGGCATCGCCGCCTTCAAGAAGGCACTGGAAGGCACCGGCGCGACCGTGGTCGCGGAAGAATATGTGCCGCTGAAGACCACCGACTACACCGCCGTCGGCGAGCGTCTGTTCAACGCGCTGAAGGACAAGGACGGCCGTAAGGTCATCCTGATCTATGTCGCCGGCTCCGGCGACCCGATGGGTGCGTTGACCGGCATGGATCCGGCTCGCTTCGGTATCGAGATCTCCACCGGCGGCCACATCCTGGCTGTCCTGCCGACCTACAAGCGCGTGCCCGGCATGGAAGGCGCCATCTATTACTATTACGAGGCGGCGAAGAACCCGATCAACGACTGGCTGGTCGCCGAACACCAGAAACGTTTCAACGCCCCGCCGGACTTCTTCACCTGCGGCGGCATGGCGGCGGCGTTGGCGGTCGTCAAGGCGCTGGAGACTGCCGAGGAATGGGACACCGAGACGTTGATCTCGACCATGGAAGGCATGAGCTGGGATACGCCCAAGGGGCAAATGACCTTCCGGCCCGAAGACCATCAGGCCCTGCAATCCATGTTCCACTTCAAGATCCGCGTCGACGACAATGTCGATTGGGCGATCCCCGAGCTGGTGCGCGAGATCAAGGCCGAGGAGATGGACATTCCGATCGGTCGAAACAATCAGGAGTAGGCTTCGCCCAATTTTCCCTCTCCCTTGTGGGGAGGGACATGGGTGGGGATACTTGCGGTGCGGCGACCCGCACCCGGATCGGCTTCGGCAAGCCTGTCCTCGAGCTTGCCCAAGGCAAGACCCGGGGCCTCGCCTCTCCGGCTCCTCCACAAGGGGGCGGCTGATATCGGCTGCACAACGGTACGCAACTGTCATGACGACGCCATCGATTGAAACGAAGAACCTGACCATCCGCTTTGGCGGCCATGCTGCGGTCAACGGTGTATCCTGCGCATTTCATCCAGGTGAACTGACGGTGATCGTCGGTCCCAACGGCGCCGGCAAGACCACATGGTTCAACCTCGTGTCGGGCCAGCTTGTCCCGAGCGAGGGCATGATCCTGAAGGACGGCGTCGACATCGCCGGCCTGTCGCCCTCAGCGCGCGCCAAGATTGGCATTGGCCGTGCTTTCCAGCTTACCACCCTGTTTCCGCGGCTCGCGGTCGAGGAGAATGTACGCCTTGCGGTTCAGGCCCGCCACGGCATCGGGCCGCGGTTGTTTCGCCCGGCCAGTGCCTATGCCGAAATCATCGACAAGGCTCGCAGCCACCTGAATGCGGCTCGGCTGGAGCAGGTGGCGCACCTGCCGGCGGCGGCCTTGCCGCATGGCGACCAGCGCAAGCTCGAAGTGGCGATGCTGCTCGCCATGGAACCCGATATCTTCATGTTCGACGAACCGACCGCCGGAATGAGCGTCGACGAGGCGCCGGTGATCCTCGAATTGATCAGCGAAATCCGCAAGGACAAGACCAAGACCGTGCTCCTGGTGGAGCACAAGATGGACGTGGTGCGCGCGCTCGCCGACCGTATCGTGGTACTGCACAATGGCGAACTCGTCGCTGACGGTGCGCCCGACGAGGTGATCGCCCTACCGATTGTGCGCGAAATCTATCTCGGCATTCCGGCGGGGGAGGAAGCGGCATGAGCGAGCACATCCTGCGCCTCGACGACGTGCACACCGATATCGGACAGTACCAGATCCTGCACGGCATCTCGTTCGACGTACCGGAGGGCGGTGTCTATGTGCTGCTCGGGCGCAACGGCGCCGGCAAGACGACGACGCTGCGCACCATCATGGGCCTGTGGCAGGCGCGCACCGGCGCCATCGTCTTCCGCCATCACGACATCACTGCCATGCACACATCCGATATTTCGCGGCTCGGCATCGCTTACGTACCGGAGAACATGGGCATCTTCGGCGGCCTCACCGTGGAAGAGAATATGCGGCTTGCCACCGCGACCGGCAGTTTCGACAGCGACCGGCTCGGCCGCATCTTCGCGCTGTTTCCGGCCATGGAGACATTCTGGCAGAAACCCGCCTGGGCGCTGTCGGGCGGCCAGAAGCAGATGCTGGCGATCTCGCGTGCCATCATCGAGAGGCGCGACCTGATCTTGATCGACGAGCCGACCAAGGGGCTGGCACCGGCGATCATTCGCGCCATGATCGAGGCGTTCCGCCAGATCGCCGAGGAAACCACCATCCTGCTGGTCGAGCAGAACTTCCTGTTTGCCTCGTCGCTCGGCGCCCATGTCTCGGTCATCGACGACGGCCGCATCGCCCATACGGGCGGCATGAAGCAACTGGCCGGAGACAAGGCGCTGCAGACCAGGCTGCTCAGCCTGTCGCTCGACGCGCATCAGTGAGGAAACATGATGATCAATTCCGCTCCACGCGACGCCTGCCCCCTGCCCCGAATGGAGAGGGACACGTGAACATCTCTGATGTCTTCAACCGCATCGGCGGCGTCAATGCGCTGCCGGTCATCCTCATGATCATTGCGCTGCCGCTGGTCGGCTCGTTTTCCTCATGGGTCACGCTCACGGTTGCCGGCCTCGCCATGGGCATGATGATCTTCCTGATGGCCTCGGGCTTGAGCCTCGTCTTCGGCCTCATGGACGTCCTGAATTTCGGCCACTCCGCCTTCATCTCGTTCGGCGCATTCATAGCCGCCTCGACGCTTGCCGCGGTTGCCGCCTGGGTGGGCGCGGATTCGCTGACGCTGAATTTCCTTGCCCTGTTTGCGGCCATCGGCGCGGCGACATTGTTCGGCCTTGTCGCCGGCTGGTTCTTCGAGCGCGTCATCGTCAAGCCGGTCTACCGCGACCATCTGCGCCAGATCCTGATCACCATCGGCGCGCTGATCGTCGCCGAGCAGATCATCCTGGCGGTGTGGGGCGGCAATCCGGTCGCCGTGCCGCGGCCGAAACTGCTCGACGGTTCGTTCATCATCGGCGACATCGCCATCGAGATCTATCGCGTCTTCGCCTTCTTCCTCGGCCTTGCGGTCTTTGTCGCGCTCTACCTCGTGCTCAACCGCACCCGTATCGGCCTGCTGATCCGCGCCGGCGTCGAGAACCGCGAGATGGTCGAGGCGCTGGGTTTCAGGATCGACCGCATCTTCGTCGCCGTCTTCATGGTCGGCTCGGCGCTCGCCGGCATGGGCGGAGCCATGTGGGCCGGCTATCAGGGCCTGATTTCCGGCGCGCTCGGCGGCGAGTTGATGATCCTCGTCTTCATCGTCGTAATCATCGGCGGGCTGGGTTCGATCGAGGGTTCGCTTCTCGGCGCATTGCTGGTCGGCCTTATCGGCAATTATGTCGCCTTCATCTTCCCCAAACTGTCGCTGGCCTCCAACATGCTGCTGATGATGGCGATCCTGCTCTGGCGGCCCTGGGGCCTGCGCCCGGCGATCAAGCTGTGAGGCCCGGACCATGACCGCCGATATCGTTCTTTCCGAACCGACAGCCGATCCGGCGCGGCGCGGACGGATGATCGTCTACGCCGTCGCGCTCGTCATCGGCCTGGTGCTGGCATTGGCGCCGTTCCTGTTCCAGGACGTGCGTTCCGGCCAGGTCGCCGCGCGCATCTGCATCTTCATCGTGCTGGCGGCGAGCTACGATCTGTTGATCGGCTATACCGGCATCGTCTCCTTTGCCCACACAATGTTCTTCGGCCTCGGCGCCTATGGCGCGGCGATCGCGCTGAAGAAGATGGGCGCCGGCTGGGACGCGGTGCTTGTCGGCGGCAGCATTGGCGTGTCGGCGGCAGTCGTGCTGGCGGTGCTGATCGGCGTGCTATCGCTCCGGGTCAAGGCGATCTTCTTCGCCATGGTGACGCTGGCAGCCGCCTCGGTGATGGCGGTGCTCGCCTCGCAGTTCTCCGATTTCACCGGCGGCGAGGACGGCATCGTCTATTCGGCACCGAAACTGTTCAGCCCGGCAACCAAGCTGATGACCGACGGCGACGGCAAGGTGCTCAAATTGTTCGGCGTATCGATGAACGGCAAGATCGCCGCATACTACTTCGTCTTCCTCACCTGCCTGGTGATGTTCTGGGCGATGATGCGCATCGTGCGCTCGCCGCTCGGTACGGTTCTGGAAGCGATCCGCGAGAACGAGTTGCGCTCCGAGGCGATCGGCTATCGCGTCGTCGCCTATCGTACCTCGGTCTTCGTCATCGCGGCGGCGATCGCCGCCCTGACCGGCGTCGTCTGGGCCGTATGGCTGAAATACACCGGACCGGAAACGACGCTGTCATTCGCCATCATGATCGACATCCTGCTGATGGTGGTGATCGGCGGCATGGGCACCATGGTCGGCGCGGTCATCGGGGTTGTGCTGTTGAACCTGGCACAGTTCTACCTGAAGGATCTGATGGAAGTCGCCGCCGAGGCGACGTCGGGCGTGCCGCTACTGCCGCACCTGCTCGACCCCGATCGCTGGCTGTTGTGGCTCGGCGTCCTGTTCATCCTCCTGGTTTACTTCTTCCCGGCGGGCATCGCCGGCACCCTCATGAAAAAAGGACAGCATTGATGACCGCGCGGCGATCGACCTATGTGCAGAGCGGCACACACGAAATCCATGTCAGCGAATGGGGCGATCCGGCAAAGCCGCTGCTGGTCATGTGGCACGGGCTCGCCCGCACGGGTCGTGATTTCGACGAGGCGGCGCAAGCGCTGTCCGATACTTATTTCGTCGTCTGTCCCGATACGCTCGGGCGTGGTCTTTCGTCCTGGGCCGGTGACATTTCGACCGACTATTCCTATGCCAGCTACGGTCGGCACGCGCTTTCGATCCTCGACCATTTCGGCGTCGACGGCCCGTTCCGCTGGGTCGGCACCTCGATGGGCGGGCTGATCGGCGTCACGCTTGCAGGCGGGCTTTTGAAGGGCCGCATCAGCCACCTGGTCGTCAACGATGTCGGCCCCTGGATTCCCGAGGAGGCAACGGGCCGCATCGCCGGCTATGTCGGCAAACCGCCTGCCTTCGACACGATGGCGGAACTGGAACGATGGTTCCGCGCCAATTACGCGCCGTTCGGCGACAATACCGACGCCTTCTGGCGCCGCCTTGCCGATACCTCGATGCGCCGGAGCGACGACGGCCGCATTACCGTACATTACGATCCGCAGATCGTCAGCCAGTTTACCATCCACAAGGACGATCTCGACTGCTGGCCGGCCTGGGATGCGATCGAGGCGAAAACGCTGCTGCTGCGCGGCAAGGAAAGCGACGTGCTGCCGTCAGCCGTCGCCGCCGAGATGACCGCGCGCGGGCCGAAGCCGGAACTGGTCGAGTTTGCCGGCTACGGCCACGCACCGACATTGACGACAGATGCGGAACTGAAGGTGCTGCGCGAGTTCCTCGCCTAAGCCGCCAAGCTGCGCTGACAACGATACCGCTGATACGAGTTTTCTACCGGCCGCGATCCATGCCCTTCAGGAACTGGTCGAAGATCGACTCGACGCCGCGCTGATAGTCGTCCTGCGCCTTGCGGCCCGTTTCGAACATCTGGCCAAACAGGTCTTCGTAAGGATTGCGCTGCTGCCGCTCGCGCGGCTGCGACTGTGGTTGCGGTTCGGGCTCCGGTTCGCGCCGGTGCTGATGGCCTCCACCATCCCCGCCCCTGCCCTGCGGCATGCCCATGCCGCCTGATAGCATGTCCTCGAAAATACGCCCGAGCGGATTGTCGCCGCCGGGCATTTGCGGTTGCTGCCGTCTGCCCGTGGGCATGCCGGGCATGCCGCCCGGGCCGCCGCCGAACATGTCCTGCAGAATCTTGCCGAACGGATTGTCGAACGGGTCGGGCTGCGGCGCCTCGCGCCGGCGCTCTTCGCGATAATCGTCTTGCGGCCGCGCACGGCCGGAACCCATGGGCTGGCCCTGGCGCATCATCTGCTCGATCACTTCGCCGATGATATTGCCGCCGGCGCCGAAGCCGCCGCCCGACGCCGCGTTCATGCGGCCCGTCGACTGCTGGAAGAGACCGCCCATCAACATCGAGGCGAGCGCCGGCAGCATCTGCTTGAGAATGTCCTGGCCAATGCCGGTTGCGCGCGCCGCATGATCGGCGACGGCACGGCTGACCTCCTTGGAGCCGAACAGGTGGCCGAGGATACCGTTGCCATCGGCCATACCGGCCGGAGAGAAGGCCTGTGTCATGTTCTCCATGTATTGCGCATGACTGCCGCTCGACAGAGCCTGCAGGAAAGGCGCGATGCCCTGCGGTGTCGCCGCGGTGCGCTTCAGACCCTGGCTGAACGCCGGCAGAAGCGCTTCCATGGCTGCCACGGTCTGGTCGCGTGTGAGATCGAATTGACGCGAGACCATGTCGATCGCCGCACCGTTCTGGGCTTTCATCAGCATTTCGTCGAGGGGTATCATCAAGGTCTCCTTAGTCGGGCATGGCGCAAGCAGATCGTGCCCCACATCCGATTATATCCAAGAAATGCGCCCGCGAAACCGTTCAATAAGCGTGTTCGAGGAATACCGGCTCGATCGATCCGTCCCAGCGGGTATTGTAGGCCCTGACCATCTCCTCGGCGCTGGTTGTGCCGCGGGCGACGATCTCCTCGAGCGGACTTAAGAAATCGGTCTCGTCGAAGCCATCCGAATTAAGCCGGGCACGGTTTTTCAAACCGAGGCGCGACAAGCCGAGCACGTCACGAGCGACCTGGCCAAGGCCGGTTCGGCGGATTTCGGCTTTGAGACCCCGGCTCGGTACGGCTTCGCGCAAGGCGAGGACATCCTCGTAGGTCCAGTCCCTCGTCAGTTGCTCTGCGCCGTCGAGCGCCTCGGCGTCATAGAGCAGGCCAACCCAGAAGGCCGGCAAAGCGCAAATGCGCCGCCAGGGACCTCCATCGGCGCCGCGCATCTCCAGAAAGCGCTTCAGCCGCACGTCGGGAAACAGTGTCGACAGGTGGTTGGTCCAGTCGCCCATCGTCGGCAGGCCATCGGGAAGCCCGTCCTTCAACGCGCCGGCCATGAACTGCCGGAACGTCACATGGGTGGTATCGAAATAGCGGCCATCGCGGAGCACAAAGTACATCGGCACGTCGAGCGCCCATTCGACATAGTCTGCATAACCGTAGCCGGGCGAAAACGCGAACGGCAACAGGCCGGCGCGCTGGTTGTCTGTATCGCGCCATATGTCGGCGCGCCAGGACTGAAGCCCGTTGGGCCTGCCTTCGCTGAACGGCGAATTGGCGAAAAGCGCGGTCGCCAGCGGCTGCAGCTTGAGCGACACCTGCATCTTGCGGCGCATGTCGGCCTCGGACGAGAAGTCGAGGTTCACCTGGATGGTGCAGGTGCGGTACATCATGTCCAGGCCCTCATTGCCGACCTTCGGCATGTAGGCGGTCATGATATCGTAGCGCGACTTGGGCATGCGCGGCGTTTCGGCCAGCGTCCATTTCGGACTTCCGCCGAGGCCGAGGAAACCGATGCCGAGGGGCGAGGCGATCTCGCGCAACTGTGCCAGGTGAGCGTTGCCCTCGCGACAGGTCTGGTGGATCGTCTCCAGCGGCGCGCCCGACAATTCGAACTGGCCGCCGGGCTCCAACGATATGGCGCCACGGCCGGTCGGCTCCACCAGCCCGATGATGTGACCTGCATCGATGATCGCATCCCAACCGAGCTTCTTGCGCATGCCTTCGAGGATGGCGCGAATGCCGTTGTCGCCGCCATAGGGTACCGGCCGGTTGCCGTCGACATAGAACGGAAACTTCTCGTGCTCGGTGCCGATGCGCCATTCGGATTCGGGCTTCTCGCCGCGAGCAATGTAGTCGACCAACTGATCGAGCGATTCGACCGGCCTGGTATCCGTGGTATCGCGCGCCATCAATGACCTTTCGCAGCTTCAGCCGGGCCGCATGAAAATTCAGGCCGCTTGATGGACAAAGGATTGCCCGGGATCAAGCGAAATTTCCTGTCCGATCCATCAATGAAACTTGAACCTACCAATCGCCGAGCGCCGCCTGCACGACGGCAAGTGCCGCAACGGCCGCGGTATCGGCTCGCAGAATGCGCGGTCCGAGCGGGATCGCGGTGACGAAGGGCAGATCGCGCAGCGTCCGGCGTTCATCGTCCGAAAACCCGCCTTCCGGACCGATGATCACGCCGAGCGGGCCGCGGCCCAAGCCGACAAGCATGGCGAGCGGATTTTCGCCGCCTGCCGCCTCGTCGCAGAAGATCAACCGTCGGTTCGGCTCCCAGCCGGCAAGCAACGCATCGAACTTCACCGGATCGCGATATTCGGGAACCGACAATACGCCGCACTGTTCTGCAGCCTCGATGATATTGGCCAGCATGCGCCTGTCGCCAAGCCTGGCGAGCTGGGTGTGGCGGGTGATCACCGGCTGGATGATGCCGGCGCCCATCTCGACCGCCTTCTGCACGAGGTAGTCGAGGCGACCGGCCTTCAGCGGCGCGAAACCGAACAGCAGATCGGGCGCCGGTGGCTGCGGCCGTTCGCATCGCGACAACAGAAGACCGGCTTTCTTTCGTCCGCCCGGTTGCACGGTGGCGCGCCATTCGCCGTCACGGCCGTTGAAGACGAAAATCTCGTCGCCCTGCTTCAGTCGCAGGACGTTCAGCAGGTAGTGGAGCTGTTCCGGCGCGGGCTCGACGGTCGCGCCCGCCGCCATCGGTGCGTCGCAGTAGAGCCGTTGCATCTTGTGGTTGGCGCGCATGCGCTCTCCATGGGCGAGGCGGCGAGGGCGGTCAAGACCCGGCGCCCGGGTGCCAGACCGGCCGGTAACCCTGCTCCAGGACGGCGCAGGTGGTCGGCGGCGTGATCAGGGCGATCGCCTGGCCTTGCAGGCCGTCCATGGAACGCGGCGCGCCGTAGCCGGAGAATGTCCACGGCAGCAGGCGGTTCTCCCAAAGAGCGTGTGGCATACCGTCGATCGAGACCATCGCACCTTCGGGCAGATCGGCAACCGCCTCGGCCGCAAACTCCGACCGGACTGCACCGGCCGCAAGACGTTCGCCATGCAGATGACCGTCGATGTCACCGGCGCGCGGCGAGGTGATACCAAGTGCATGGCCAAACCGGGCGGCGAAATCGGACGCTTGTGCACGGCGACAGTAGAAACAGGGCCGATGGCCGGCGGCAAGTGCGGTGACTTCGTCGAGAAAAAACAGCTCTGTCCAACCGGGGCCGCCGGTAGCAGCATTCCGGCCCATGACCTCGCGCCTGTCGCCCCGCGGATGAGCAAGCGTGCACACGATCCACGCCCTGGTCGTCCAGCGACGTATCAGCAGGGTCCGGGTCGCGGGATCGTGGATAACGCCGCGATTGCCGGTGAACATGCCGCGCATCGCAACGGCATGGACGGCGCCAAAGGGATCGACGCGATTCTGCAATGGCATGATGCTACCCCGCGTCCGACCGCCAGATGACAAAACTGACCAAATGGTTAAGGATATGTTCGATGTGTGCGTTAGAGCACAGTCGGACACATTGCCTTCGACTATGAAACCAGCTAAGCGCCGGATCGAGTTTATGACAATGGCAACGAATTGCGAAACGGTTCGGTAACCTTGTTTGTGACAGTTAGTGGAAGGCAACAACCGAGATGACCCCCGTGAGAGCAGTTTTCCTTTCCCTTCTGATGATGTCGGCAATCGGCCTGTGGGGCTTCGGCATCTATTCCGCGGATGCCGGTACCGGACATGCCGTGGTGGATGGCTATGGCGTCATCGCCGCCAACCGCTGAAGACACGCCCTAACTAGCGGCGCGTACCTCCAGCAGTCTTTTATCCGCACCATCGATCACCAGAGCAGTCAACGCACCGCTCCACACCGCGCCGGTGTCGACATTGACCCGGTTGGCCATCACCTCGGCAGCGGTTTGAGGCGTGTGGCCATGAACGATCAGTTTCGGGTGCGGATGCGGATAGTCGAGAAATTCCGACCTGATCCACAGCAGATCGTGCGGCCGTTGCCGGTCGAGCGGCACGCCGGGACGGATGCCGGCATGGCAGATGAAGAAATCGCCGAATTCGGCCGTCAGCGGCAGTGAGGCGAGAAAATCGCGGTGGGCCCGCGGTACCGCGCGGCAAAGCGCCTCGTGGGCGATCTTGAGCGAGCCCGGCGTGCGCAGGTCGAGTTCGACGCCATAGGAAGCCGCGGTTTGCGCGCCGCCGTAGTTGGCGAACAGGCCATTGGCATCCGGTTCAAGCAAAAACTGGACAAAACCCAGATCGTGATTGCCCTTCAGGGCGATCACGCGATCGTCGGCAGCGGAAATGTCGATGAGAAAATCGACCACCCCGCGGACGTCCGGTCCGCGGTCGCAATAGTCGCCGACATGCACGATGCGCCAGTCCTCGACCCGGTCGCGCTCAATCTCGGCGCGGATCCTGTCATGCATGTCCCTCAGCAGACCGAAACAGCCATGCACGTCGCCGATCACGTACACGCGCAGGCCGTGCGGCGCGCGTGCATCAAGATAGTGAATTCCGTCCGCGGTCAACGGGCCCGGCTCCCTGCAAACATCGCCCAGGCGATAGACAAGCAGGGCGCATGAAACAAGCCGCAGATGCATATTCCTCAGCAAAAGGTACGGCTTGGCCGGTGGTCCGCCGTCGGTTATAGCCGTCTGGCAGGCATATATGCCACCAAACCCGCGGGATTCGATCATGGCGACAGCAACCGACATTTCCGATCTGAAGGAACTGGCGCGCCGGCGTGTACCACGCATGTTTTTCGACTATGCCGATTCCGGATCCTGGTCGGAGAGCACCTATCGCGACAACGAAGCGGCCTTCGCCAAGTACCGCCTGCGCCAGCGTGTTGCCGTCAATATCGACCGGCGCTCGCTGGCAACGAAGATGATCGGTCAGGACGTTTCCATGCCCGTGGCGCTGGCGCCGGTGGGCCTGACCGGCATGCAACACGCCAATGGCGAGATCCTGGCGGCGCGGGCGGCGGCCAAGTTCGGCGTTCCGTTTACCCTGTCGACCATGAGCATCTGTTCGATCGAGGACGTGGCGGAGGCGACCGGCGAACCGTTCTGGTTCCAGCTCTATGTGATGCGCGACCGCGGTTTTGTCGAAGACTTGCTTGCGCGCGCCAAGGCGGCGCATTGCTCGGCGCTGGTTCTCACGCTCGATCTGCAGATTCTCGGCCAGCGCCACAAGGACGTCAAGAATGGCCTGACCGCGCCGCCGAAACCCAAGCCCGCCGTACTGGCCGATCTCATGTTCAAGCCCCGCTGGTGCTTCGAGATGCTGGGTGCCAGGCGGCGCACTTTCGGCAATATCGTCGGTCACGCAAAAGGCGTGGACGACATGTCGTCGCTGTCGGAATGGACCGCCGAGCAGTTCGACCCAAGCCTCGACTGGAAATCGATCGAGTGGATCAAGGAACGCTGGGACGGACCGCTGATCCTGAAGGGCATCAACGATGTCGAGGATGCAAAGATCGCCGCCAAGACCGGCGCCGACGCGATCGTGGTTTCCAATCATGGCGGCAGGCAGCTCGACGGGGCCGCGGCATCGATCGATGTGCTCGGCAATATCGTCGATGCGGTCGGCGACAAGATCGAGGTGCATCTCGACAGCGGCATCCGTAGCGGACAGGACGTGTTCCGGGCGATCGCGCTCGGCGCCAGATCGACCTTCGTCGGCCGCGCCTATATCTACGGACTCGGCGCCATGGGCGAGGAAGGCGTCACCAAGGCGCTGCAGTTCATCCGCACGGAACTCGATATCACCATGGCGCTTTGCGGCGAAACCGACATCCACAATGTCGGCCGGCACAATCTCTTCGGCGACTAGAATCCGCCAGAGAATTTCAGCCTCAGTTCGGAAATGCGTTTCCAGTCGCCGGTGCGCTCGGCATCTGTGAGCGCCTGCTCGATGAAGCGCAGATGCGCCTCGGCGGCGCGGCGGGCTTCCGCAGGCTTGCCGTCGCGGATGGCGGCGTGGATTGCCTGGTGCTGGGCCAGCAACCGCGCGCGCGCCTCCGGCTGCGCATAGATCAGCGCGCGGTTGAACATGACGCCATCGGCAAGCAGCCGGTAACAGGCGCGCAGCGTGTGCAGCAGGATGATGTTGTGGGCGCTTTCGCCGACGGCGTTGTGGAACTCAACGTCGATCGCCGCTTCCTCGGCGAAATCCGCCTTGCCGTGGGCGCGCTCCATGCGGGCGATGATGTCGTCGAGAATGCGGCGGTCGGCATCGGTCGCCCGCCGCGCCGCATATTCGGCGGCCATGCCGTCCATCTCGCGGCGGAACTCCAGATAATCGACGGTCGCCTTGCGATGGGTGGAGATCAGCTCCATCACCGGCTCGGTGAATACCGGGCCGATGACGTCAGCGACGAACGTGCCGCCGCCGTGGCGGGACACCAGCAGGCCGCGTGATTCGAGCTGTTTCAATGCTTCGCGCAGGATCGGGCGCGACACGTCGAACCGGCGTGCCAGATCGCGTTCGCCAGGCAGGCGGTCGCCGACATGGAGAATGCCTTCGAGAATCAGGCTCTCGATCTGGCCGACCACCTCGTCGGCGGTCCTGGTCTGTTCGATTTTCGAAAAGAGTTCGCTCACTTGCGCCTCGCCGGCCAGACCGGGCGACTGTAGTGACCCGCCGGTAAAGTGGTCAAGTCAGTTATCCAGTTGTGCCGGATCGCGGCGTTCACCGTGGGACGGCGAGCCGTATGGCCTTTTTTCCGAAGGGATGGCAAGAAGCACGGCATCCCGTCGCCCGGCGGAAGACCCGGAGATTCGATCGCATGAAGGATGGCCAGCAGTTACGCGCCAGCGCCGCACAGCAGGGTGGCGTCCTGGGATTTGCCGCCCATGGCGGGCGTTCGGCCGCGATCGGCGAGGTGCACGCGCGGCCAAGTCCGTTGATCGAGGTGCCGCGCATCCTGGTACAGATATCGTTCATGACCGAGGGGGGTTCCGGCGTCGATCACGCGGTCCTGGCCGACATCTCGCGTCGCCTCGGCGTCGCTCCGCCCGACAAGGCCGCCCGGCACCACGTGATGAAATGGAACAGCGGCCGGCTGTTCTGGGAACGTCACACCGAGTTTTCGACCTATCTGTGGGAGGGGCCGCTACGCGCCAATGACCGAAACCCGATGGCGACGTCGCCCTTCGGCAACGGGTTTTCCGCGCCCGGCGCGGCAATCGCCGGCGTAAGGCTGGAAATGCGCAAGTGGACCAAGACGGCGGAGAAACTCGTGGCCGGCTTCGACGAGACCAGCCTGTGCTACTCGCTGGTCGACGGCGGCAGGGCGGCGGCGATTACCGACTTCCGCCAGGACGGCGACGGGCTGACGCGCATCCTGGTGCTCGACCGGGGCCTATCGTCGGCGCGCGCCGGCGCGCTGGCGCAGCGGCTGATCGAGATCGAGACCTACCGGACGCTCGCCATGCTGGGCCTGCCGCTGGCGCAATCGCTGTCGCCGCGCATCCGCCGCATCGAGGACCGGCTGGCCGGACTGACCAGCGAAACGCGCAACGCCGACAATCGCGACAACCAGGCGCTGCTCGGCGAACTGTCGGAACTGGCCGCTGAACTGGAGGCCGATGCGGCAGCGTCGCTTTATCGCTTCGGCGCCAGCAGGGCCTATGACGGCATCGTCGAGGAGCGGCTCGCAGCGCTCGGCGAAGAGGCGGTGCCCGGCTTCGAAACCTGGGCGGGTTTCCTGCAGCGGCGGCTGGCGCCGGCAATGCGCACATGCCGCTCGATCGAGGAACGCCAGCAGAACCTGTCGCGCAAGCTTGCGCGTACCACGACGCTGCTTCGCACCTGGGTCGATGTCGAGGTCGAACAGCAAAACCGCAGCCTGCTCGCGTCGATGAACCGTCGCGGCCAGTTGCAGTTGCGCCTGCAGCAGACGGTGGAAGGCCTGTCGGTGGCGGCGGTGTCCTACTACGTGGTCGGACTGGTCGGCTATCTGGCCAAGGGCATCAAGCATTTGGGCGTGACGTCGAAGCCGGAACTGGTGACGGCCGCGTCAGTACCGATTGCCGTGCTGGCGGTGTGGATGGTGGTGCGCTGGATCAGGAAGTCGCACAGCGACACCGATCGCGGCTGAGCGCCGACCGACGGGGTAATTGCATCGAATTCGCCAAAGTGGTAAACAGATTTTACCACTTGTGAGGCAAGACCGGCAATGAGCGACATCGCCTTCCTTGAACCCGATCGCGGCATAATCGCGCGACGCGGCGAAATCGCCGGGGAACTGGCGCGGCTGGTGCCTGCCGACTGCCTGGTGACCTCCGAGCGAGAACTCGTACCGTTCGAAACCGATGGCTTCACCGCTTACCGGCGCGTACCGTTGGCCGTCGTGCTGCCGGAAACCACCGAGCAGCTCACCCGTGTCATGCGCTACCTGGCCCACGAGAAGATTCCCGTCGTGCCTCGGGGAGCCGGCACGTCGCTTTCCGGCGGCGCCATCCCGCAGGAAGACGCAGTTGTGGTCGGCGTTTCGAAAATGACCCGCATCCTGGAGGTCGATCTGCCCAACCGCGCGGCGCGGGTGCAGGCCGGTGTCACCAATCTGGCGATCTCGGAGGCCGTCGACGCCGACGGCTTCTTCTACGCACCCGACCCGTCGTCGCAGCTTGCCTGCACGATCGGCGGCAATATTGGCATGAATTCCGGCGGTGCGCATTGTCTCAAATACGGAGTGACGACCAACAACCTGCTCGGCGTCAAGATGGTGCTGTTCGACGGGACGGTGGTCGAGATCGGCGGCAAGGCGCTCGATGCGCCCGGCTATGATCTGCTCGGCCTGGTCTGCGGCTCGGAAGGCCAGCTCGGTATCATCACCGAGGCGACGGTACGGCTGATCGCCAAGCCCGCGGGCGCGCGGCCGGTGCTGTTCGGTTTCGACACCGCCGAGGACGCCGGCGCCTGCGTCGCCGACATTATCGGTGCCGGCATCGTACCCGTCGCTATCGAATATATGGACAAGCCGGCAATCGAGATCTGCGAGGCGTTCACCGGCGCCGGCTATCCGCTCGACGTGGCGGCGCTATTGATCGTCGAGGTGGAAGGCTCGGATGCCGAGATGGAGGCGATGCTGGCGCGCATCGTCGAAATCGCGCGCACGCACAACGTCAAGACCGTGCGCGAGAGCCAGTCGGCGATGGAGGCGGCGCTGATCTGGAAAGGCCGTAAATCGGCCTTCGGCGCCACCGGCCGCATCGCCGACTATATCTGCATGGATGGCACGGTGCCGCTCGGCCAGCTTACGCACGTACTCTCCGAAACCGGCAGGATCGTCGCCGATTACGGGCTTCGCGTCGCCAATGTGTTTCATGCCGGCGACGGCAACATGCACCCGCTGATCCTCTACAACGTCAACGATCCGGAAGAGGCGCAGAAGGCCGAAGCGGCGGGCATGGACATCCTCAAACTTTGTGTCGATGCCGGCGGCTGCCTGACCGGCGAACACGGCGTCGGCATCGAGAAGCGCGACCTGATGCGCCATCAGTATTCGAAAACCGACCTCGACCAGCAGATGGCGGTACGCGCCGCTTTCGATCCGGGCTGGATTCTCAACCCGTCGAAAGTGTTTCCGCTGGACGAGTCTCGGGGGACCAAGGTGGCATGAGCAAGGCAGATAGATTGCAGCCGGCGAACGAAGCGGAAGCCGCCGACCGGATCAGGGCCGCGGCCGCCGACGGCATGACGTTTGCGATCGAAGGCGGCGGCACGAAAACCACCATCGGACGACCCGTATTCGCCGACAAGGTTCTTTCGTCGGCAAAACTGCGGGGGATCACAGCCTACAATCCGGCGGAACTCGTCCTGACCGCACTAGCCGGTACGCCGCTGAAACATATCGAAGATGAGCTGGCAAAGAACAATCAGCGCCTGGCCTTCGAACCTGCCGATCACAGGCCCCTGCTCTGCTCGGACGGCGATCCGACGATCGGCGCCGTGGCGGCGATCAACAATTCCGGGCCACGGCGTATTGTCGCCGGCGCGGCGCGCGACAGCCTGCTTGGTGTCCGCTTCGTCAACGGACGCGGCGAGACGATCAAGAATGGCGGCCGGGTGATGAAGAACGTCACCGGGCTCGACCTGGTCAAGCTGATGGCCGGCTCCTGGGGCACGCTCGGCTTTCTGACGGAGGTGACGTTCAAGGTGTTGCCGGCGCCGGAAATCGAGACGACGCTATTGTTGCGTGGCCTCGACGACGCCGGGGCCACGACGGCGATGGCCCATGCCATGGCGTCGTCGACGGAGGTAACAGGCGCCGCGCACCTGCCGGAACTGGCGGCAGGTAGGCTGACCGGCGGCGGCGCGGCGACGGCGCTCAGGCTGGAAGGCTTCGCCGATTCGGTCGCCGACCGGATGGCAAGGCTGAGAGGGCTCTTTGACGGCGTCGCCGACCTGGCGGAGCTCGAGAACGACGAATCGCGCGCGCTATGGCGCGACATCCGCGATGCAAGGGCGCTTGTCGGCGACGGCAGAAGCCCGGTCTGGCGGGTGTCGATGACCCCGTCCCGAGGGCACGAATTCGTCATGGCGGTGCGCATGAAGACGGCCGCGGACGCCTTCTACGACTGGCAGGGCGGACTGGTCTGGATCGGCCTCGAGGGTGGCGATCCGCAGGACGACCTGATCCGCACCGAACTTGCCCGCCACGGCGGCGGTCATGCGATGCTGGTGCGCGCCGACAGCGAGGTCCGGGTGCTGGCGCCGGTGTTCCAGCCTCAGGCGCAGCCGCTGGAGGCATTGTCTGGCAGGATCAAGGCGGCCTTTGACCCGCGCGGGCTGTTCAATCCCGGGCGGATGGCGGCATAGGCGGCGCACAGACGAAACGGAGACAAGGCCGATGAGCAACGACGACGACCCGATGCGCCAGACCGACCGCTGGCTCGAGCCCGGAAAACTCAATATCCAGGTGATCTACATCCTCTATCTCGCCGGCTTCGTCATCGGCATCTCGACGCTGGTCGGCATCGTGATCGCCCACATCAATCGCGGCAAGTCGGAAGCCTGGATCGAAACCCACTACACCTGGGCGATCCGCACTTTCTGGATCGGCCTGCTCTACGGGTTCATCTCGCTGGTCCTGTCGGTCGTGCTTATCGGTTTCGTGCTCATGCTCGCGGTGGCGGTCTGGATCATCGTGCGCTGCGTCATCGGCCTGCAGCAGGTCGGCCGCAACGAGCCGATCAAGAACCCGGAAAGCTGGGTCATCTAGGCAAACCGGGCAGATCGACGTGCAGACCAGCTTCTCCATTCACCAGCTCGCCGACCCGGCCACCGCCGAGGCCGAGCAGATCCTGCGCAAATGCGTGCATTGCGGTTTCTGCACGGCCACCTGTCCGACCTATGTGACGCTCGGCAACGAGCTCGACAGTCCGCGCGGGCGCATCTACCTGATCAAGGACATGCTGGAGAACGGCCGCGCCGCCGACCGCGAGGTGGTGACCCATATCGACCGCTGCCTGTCATGCCTGGCGTGCACCACCACCTGTCCGTCGGGCGTCGACTACATGCATCTGGTCGACCACGCCCGCATCCATATCGAGAAGACCTACCGCCGGCCGCTGATCGACCGGATGATCCGCAACACGCTGGCGCTGGTGCTTCCCTATCCGGCACGCTTCCGGGCAGCACTTCGGCTTGCTGCGATCGGCCGGCCTTTCGCTTCGATGTTCAATATCATTTCGCAAACGAAACCTTTGGCGGCAATGCTGACCCTGGCGCCAAGAAAAATTCCCACCGCAGCAGCGAAGCGAGGGACAAGCCCGGCAATGGGCGAAAGGAAGGGACGCGTGGCGATGCTGACCGGCTGCGCCCAGGCGGTGCTCGACCCCGGCATCAACGAGGCGACGGTCGCGTTGTTGACCCGACTCGGCATCGAAGTGGTTAACGCGCCGGGCGAAGCCTGTTGCGGTGCGCTGGTGCATCACATGGGCCGCGAGAAACAGGCGCTCGACCAGGCGCGCAACAATATCGACGCCTGGCTCGGCGAGATGGAAAAGGACGGGCTCGACGCCATCATCATCACCGCGTCGGGTTGCGGCACGACGGTCAAGGATTACGGACACATGCTGAAGCGCGATCCGGCCTATGCCGAGAAGGCGAAGACGGTGTCCGCGCTCGCCAGGGATATCACCGAGTATCTCTCATCGCTCGACCTGCCGGATCCGGCGAACGGATCCGGCCTGACGGTCGCCTACCATTCCGCCTGCTCGATGCAGCACGGCCAGAAAATCACCGCCGCGCCGAAAAAGTTGCTGCAAAAGGCCGGCTTCACGGTGCGCGAACCGCGTGAGGGCCATCTGTGCTGCGGTTCTGCCGGTACCTACAACATCATGCAGCCCGACATTGCAGGCAGGCTGCGCGACCGCAAGGTCAAACACCTTTCCGCAACCCGGGCCGACGTGATCGCCGCCGGCAATATAGGCTGCATCGCTCAGATCGGACCGGTAGCGAAACAACCGGTGGTGCACACTGTGAAACTGCTGAACTGGGCTTGGGGCGGAGAAAAGCCCGACGGCTTGCCGGAACCGCGGCGGCAAACCGCCGATACCCGGATCTGAGGCCGGCAAAAAGTTCGGGGAAGCGCAGGATCCCAACACCGCGCTTCCCCTGAGCGGAGCGCTTCACGGGTTTCCGGAGCGCTCCCGGGCCGGCCCAGCCAATGACAAGTCCCCTCGGCCGGCCTTTCAGCGAACTCGACAGCTCAGATGACGACCACCTTCGCGCCCACGGGCACGCGCTCGTAGAGATCGATGACATCCTCGTTGCGCATGCGAATGCAACCCGATGAAACGGCGCCGCCGATGGTCCAGGGCGCATTGGTGCCGTGAATACGGTAAAGCGTGCTGCCGAGATAGAGCGCGCGGGCGCCGAGCGGATTGGCCGGCCCGCCCGCCATATGCACCGGCAAGACGCGGCCCTTCTTGCGTTCCCGCGCGATCATCTCCGCCGGCGGCCGCCAGTCGGGCCACTCGCGCTTTTGCGTCACCTTGTGCGTGCCGGCCCATTCGAAGCCCGGCTTGCCGACGCCGACGCCGTAGCGGCGCGCCTTGCCGCCCGGCAGCACCAGATAGAGATAGCGTTCATTGGTATTGATGATGATCGTGCCGGTCTTTTCGCCGCCGTCATAGGCAACCGTGGCCGGCAGATATTTCGGGTTCATCTTCGGGGTCACCGCCTTCGGTTTGGGCACGGCGACGGTAGCGGCGGCGCGAACCTGTTCGCGTTTCACCTCGCGGCGGTGGTCGCGACGAAGCTCGCGGCGCTTGGCCGGCCGCAGGATGCGGCGCGCGGGTGCGGCTTCCGCCGGGCGCATTACCGTGCGGCGATTAACCTCGCCACCGGGCGAACGGCGCAACTGCA
This sequence comes from Rhizobiaceae bacterium, assembly GCA_041397625.1. Taxonomy (GTDB): domain Bacteria; phylum Pseudomonadota; class Alphaproteobacteria; order Rhizobiales; family Rhizobiaceae; genus JAWKWH01. The sequence goes on along the minus strand of JAWKWH010000001.1, from coordinate 9,421 downwards.
TCACCCACGGCGCCGAAAGATCGGGACTGACGAGAACCGGCGGCCGGGTGCGGTAGCGATCATTGGCCTGGCCGGGCTGCGTGGTCAGCACCGTCGTCGCGGCCAGAGCGACGGCAAGCAGGAAACTGCGCATTGGACGTACTCTCAACTGTTTCGTCACCAACCGGGCATGGCGGAGATACCGCGCCCGGCTCGACCGCACAGTGCCCGCAGAGCAGAGTCCGAAAAGTGAATCGATTTTCATAAAATGCGAAATTGTCAGGAAAGATTCCGGTGTGGTTACCGCCCGGTTCAGGAATCTGGTAAAACGATGATGAATCCGGCCGGAATCGGCATTAACCATAAGGATCAACGGTTTGGCCAATGAGAATGACAGCGCCAAGACCGGTCTGCTGACCGGCGCGGACGGCCGGAACCGCTGCTTCTGGCACGGCGGGATGCCCGACTACGAGGCCTATCACGACCGCGAGTGGGGCCGGCCGGTCGCCGACGACAGGCGCCTGTTCGAGAAGATCTGTCTCGAAGGTTTCCAGTCCGGCCTGTCGTGGCTGACGATCCTGCGCAAGCGCGAGCACTTCCGCGCCGGCTTTGCCGGTTTCGATTTCCACGCGGTGGCCGAATTCGGCGACGGCGATGTTGAACGGTTGCTCGGTGACGCCGGCATCGTGCGCCACCGCGGCAAAATCGTCTCGACCATCAACAATGCCAGGCGGGCCGTGGAGATGGAGGACGAGTTCGGCTCGCTTGCCGCCTATTTCTGGCGCTTCGAGCCGGGTCCCAAGGACAGGCCGAAGAGGCTCGACCGCGCCACGCTTGCGACGCTTGGCAAGACGGAAACCTCGGCGAGAATTTCCAAGGATCTTAAGAAGCGCGGCTGGTCGTTCGTTGGCCCGACCACGGTCTATGCCTTCATGCAGGCGATGGGCATGGTCAACGATCATATCGAAGGCTGCGATTTCCGCGCCGACTGCGAGGCGGAGCGGGCGGCGTTCGAACGGCCGCGATGACGGCGCCGTTTGCCAATGCGAAGGTCGAGGCGGTCTACCGGGCCTATCCGGATGCGGTACGCGGCGCACTGCTCGACCTGCGCGAACTGGTTTTTGCGACCGAGCGAGCCACGCCGGGCGCGGGGCCGATTGCCGAGGCGTTGAAGTGGGGCCAGCCCAGCTTCGTCACCGTCGGGGGCCATGGCAGTACGTTCCGGCTCGGCCCGGCGACGGAGGCCGGCGCCAGCCACGCCCTCTATTTCCTGTGCCAGACGACGCTGGTCGGCACGTTTCGCGAGCTCTATGGCGACGTGCTCGAATTTTCCGGCAACCGGGCGATGCTGTTCCGCCCCGGGCGCGAGTTCCCGCGCGAGGCGGTGGGCCACTGCATGGCGCTCGCCATGACCTACAGGCTCAAACGGAGCGCCTTTCGCCACAAGTCCGGCGACCTGTGACGTAGAGCACATCGCCGCGCCATCCGGCATGCCACCTTGCGCATGCCCATGGGTTTCCCGCCCAACCGGTTTCCGTTTCCACCGAACCCGAGGCTGACACGGAGACGGCGCCGGACCGGGAGATCCGCACTGCCCCCGGTTTCGCTCGTCATGCGTTGGCGGAACCGGGGGTTTTTCGTCGTTTTTCGCTTTCCGGGGGTGTTTTGATTTGCCGCACGAAACGCCTGCGTTCATCCTGCGTTCATGCAGCCACCGCCACAGTTGAGGGTCGGGGCTTTCGACGGGGAGATGTCACCATGAAAAACAACAGTTTCGCATCGGTCGCGCTGGCATTGGCCGTGGGCCTGACCGGTTTCACGACGCCGGCGGCGGCCATGTCGCCACGCCCGGCATTGCCATCGCTGGAAAAGGCCACCGATGTTGTCGGGATCAATCATCGCCGCCGCATCGGTCGCGTGCCGCCCGGCTACTATGTCGGGGGTCCGGGCGTGTTCAACGGCTATCGCGGCCGGCGCCATCGCGTGCCGGGCTGGCGGCACCACAATGGCTGGTGGTTTCCGCCCGCCGCCTTCGCGCTCGGCGTGATCATCGGCAACGGGCTCTATGGCGGCGGCTACTACCGTGTGCAGCCGCAACCGACCTATCGCTACGGTTCGCCGCCGGGCGAGCACTATCGCTGGTGCGGCTGGACCTTCAAGACCTTTCGCGCCTGGGACAATACCTATGTGCCGCGCCGGGGCGTCAGGGCCCAGTGCCGCTCGCCCTATTGGCCGTAAGACCGGCGATCTGAGGCAGGCCGCCGCAGAGCTTCCGTACCGGCAAGTCCCGCTTGCCGGTACGGGGGCAATCGCCTATGAAGTCCGCGCCCGCCGCAAACGGCGGCAAACGCCCGATCGGACGCGGATTCCATGGCCGGAAAGAACAAGAAACCCAACAAGCTGAAAGCCCGGCTGCCGCGCGGCTTCGTCGACCGTTCGGCCGACGACATCCGCGCCACCAACCGCATGGTCGCAGCCATCGCCGAGGTCTACGAGCGCTACGGTTTCGAGCCGGTGGAAACGCCGCTGTTCGAATATACCGACGCGCTCGGAAAATTCCTGCCCGACCAGGACCGGCCGAACGAGGGCGTGTTCTCGCTGCAGGACGACGACGAGCAGTGGATGAGCCTCCGCTACGACCTGACCGCGCCGCTGGCGCGTCACGTGGCGGAAAACATCAACACGATCCAGATGCCCTATCGCACCTGGCGCGCCGGCTGGGTGTTCCGCAACGAGAAACCGGGGCCGGGGCGTTTCCGCCAGTTCATGCAGCTCGACGCCGACAGTGTCGGCGCGCCCGGCGTGGCCGCCGACGCCGAGATGTGCATGATGATGGCCGACACGATGGAGGCGCTGGGCATTGCGCGCGGCGACTATGTCATCCGCGTGAACAACCGGAAAGTGCTGGACGCAATTCTGGAAGCGGCGAAGATAAGGACTGACGATGGCGGCACTCAGAAGTTGGCGGTCCTTCGGTCGCTCGACAAGTATGACAAGTTCGGCGTCGAAGGTGTCATCCAGTTACTCGGTGAAAAAGGTCGAACGGATGAGAGCGGTGATCACACTAGAGGCGCAGGACTCAACGATGAGCAGATCACACTGATCATAAATGCAACAGGATGGGATGAAGCAGGTGGCGGCTCCCAAAGCTCCATTTCGGACGGAATAACGTTGGGAAATGTGGGAGCGGAGTTGGGACGCCACGGGGTTTCAATTGAGGGCGTTGAAGAACTCAATAATATCAGGAGCTTGGTCTGTGCTGCGGGTTATGACGAAGGCCGAATAACATTCGATCCCTCCATTGTCCGCGGGCTCGAATACTACACCGGGCCGGTCTACGAGGCCGAGCTCCTGTTCGACGTCGTCAACGAGAAGGGCGAGAAGGTCCAGTTCGGCTCGGTCGGCGGCGGCGGGCGCTATGACCGGCTGGTCAAGCGCTTCACCGGCCAGGATGTTCCCGCCACAGGTTTTTCCATCGGCGTGTCGCGGCTGATGACGGCGCTGAAGAACCTCGGCAAGCTCGACACGTCCGACGTCATCGCGCCGGTGCTGGTGACCGTGATGGACGGCGATACCGAAGCACTCGGCCGCTACCAGAAGATGACGCAGGACCTGCGCGCCGCCGGCATCCGCGCCGAGATGTATCAGGGCAACTGGAAGAAATTCGGCAACCAGCTCAAATATGCCGACCGGCGCGATTGCCCGATCGCCATCATCCAGGGGTCGGATGAGCGAGCGGCGAAAAAAATCCAGATCAAGGACATGATCGAGGGCCGCAAACAGGCAGCGGCCATTGCCTCCAACGAGGAATGGCGCGAGGCGCGGCCCGGCCAGTTCGAGGTGGCGGAGGGCGAGCTGGTGGCCGAGGTGAAGAAACTGCTGGCCGCACAGGCCGAAGACCGCCTGGCGGATAGCTGACACGATGAACACACGCTATCCCGCCATCGCGCCCGCCATCCTCGTGCTGATGTCGGCGCGCGAGGTGGAACATGCCGACATTCCGGTGCTGCAGCCGGCCGATCCGTTTCTCGATACGGCCGGCGAGGAGTTGCGCAGCCGCATCTTCCTGACCCAGAACGAGAAGGGCGAGAGCCTGTGCCTGAGGCCGGAATTCACCATTCCGGTGTGCCGCAAGCATATCGCCGGCGGCAACGGCGCCCACAAGCGCTACGGCTATCTGGGCGAGGTGTTCCGCCAGCGCCGGCGCGGCAGTACCGAGTTCTTCCAGACCGGCATCGAGGATCTGGGCGACGCGGACAAGGCGGCCGCCGATGCGCGTTCGCTCGGCGACGCGCTGGCCGTGTTGCGCGTGGCGCTGCCCGACCGGGAGATGGACGCGGTTGTCGGCGACCAGGCGATCTTCGAGGCGGTCATGTCGGCGCTCGGTCTTGCCGCTGGCTGGCGGAGGCGGCTGGCGCGCTCCTTCGGCTCGCGCGCCGCGCTGGAGAGCGCGCTGCACGACCTGGAGAAACCCCATGGTGGGCTGCGTCACGAACCACCGGTTTCCGGGCTTATCGCGGCGGAGGACGACACCGGCCTTGCCGCCCACATCGCCGCGCGCATGACGGAGGCCGGCATGAACCCGAAGGAGGGCCGCACGGCGCTGGAGATCGCCCGGCGCCTGATCGACAAGGCGAAGCTTGTCGAGACCAGGCTGCCGTCGGGCGCGATGAAGGCGCTGCGCACCTTCCTCGCCATCAAGGTGCCGCTCGACGGGGCCGCCGCGGCGCTGCGCACCTTCGCCGCGGAAAACGACATCGACATCGACGAGGCGGTCCGGCTGTTTGCCGCCCGTGTCGGCGCGATCTCGGCGCAGAACACATCGGGCGCGGAGCTGCGCTACGACGCGGCGTTCGGCCGGCCGCTCGACTACTATACCGGCCATGTGTTCGAGATCTTCGCCAAGGGCGCTCGCCAGCCGCTTGCCGGCGGGGGACGCTACGACACGCTCCTAACCCTCCTGGGCGCAAGCGAACCGATACCGGGCGTCGGTTTCTCGGTCTGGCTCGACCGGGTCGAGGCGATCGCGGGAGACGGGTCATGACGATCACCGTCGCGCTGCCGTCGAAGGGACGGCTGAAAGACCAGGCGACCGCGCTGTTCGCCAAAGCCGGTTTTCCGATCTTCGTGCCCGGCGACGAGCGCAAATATCGCGCCTATATCGAGGGGCGCGACGATATCGAGGTCAACTTCATGTCGGCTTCCGAGATCGCCGCGGAGCTCGGCGCCGGGTCAATCGACCTGGGGATCACCGGCGAGGACCTGATCCGCGAAAACCTGGCCGATGCCGACGAGAGGGTGGAGATCGTCGCCGGGCTCGGCTTCGGCCGCGCCGACGTGGTGGTGGCGGTGCCGGATGTGTGGATCGACGTGACCACCATGGCCGATCTCGACGATGTCGCCGCCGATTTTCGCCATCGTCACGGCCGGCGGCTCAGGATCGCCACCAAATACTGGCGGCTGACGCAACGGTTTTTCTCCGCCAAGCACGGTATCCAGGTCTATCGCATCGTCGAGAGCCTGGGCGCGACCGAAGGCGCGCCGGCGGCGGGTTCGGCCGATATCATCGTCGACATAACCTCGACCGGGTCGACATTGCGCGCCAACCACCTGCGCGTGCTCGACGACGGCGTGATCCTGGAATCGGAAGCCTGCCTGGTCATGTCGAAGCGCGAAAGGCCCGAGGCCGAGCAGGCGACCTGCCGGGCCATCGCCGAGACGGTGGCGCTGTCGCTGTAGCGGATATGACAACACCCGGCGGATTGCGCCGCCGGGTGCCATGTAACGCCTTGAAAATCCCCGTCAGGCACGTTTGGCGTCGAGCGACAGCGCGCCGGCGCCGGCCACCGACAACGCCAGGAAGCCGCCGGCGATGGTCAGGTTCTTCGTGAACAGCAGCATCTGCGTCATATCGCCCAGGCTGTTGTGGAACACCAGCGCGGTGAACACGCAGAAGGCGGCAAGCAGCCAGGCGGCGATGCGCATCTGGAAGCCGACGAGAACGGCAAGGCCCGCCACGACCTCGAAGATCGTCGCCAGCCAGGCAAGCAGCGTCGCCGCGGGCAGGCCGACCGAGCCGATATAACCGGCGGTACCGGCGATATCGCCGAATTTCTGCAAGCCCGACATGATGAACATGAATGACAGCAGAACGCGGCCGATGAGCAGTACGACATTGTTGGACATTGGGATCCCTCCTTGTTTGTCGGAGTCCCATATGGATAGGCGCATGCCGGGGCGGAAGGTCACCCGCGGTGACTCACTGTCGACATTTTTGAAACAATAGACAGGGAACGTTCACCCCGATTCGGCACCACCGGACCCGGTCATCTTTGCCGGATCAACCAGCCGGTCGAAGGCTTCCACGGTCACGAGACCGCTCGAGAGCGCTTCCTCGCGCAGCGTGGTGCCGTTTTTGTGCGCCGCCTTGGCGATTGCAGCGGCGTTGTCGTATCCGATCTCCGGCGCCAGCGCGGTCACCAGCATCAGCGAGCGCGATACGAGGTCGCCGATGCGCGCCTCGTCCGCCTGGATTCCGGCGACGCAGTTGTCGGCAAACGAGTTGGCCGCATCGGAAAGCAGACGTATCGACTGCAGCACCGCATGGGCGATCACCGGCTTGAAAACATTGAGCTCGAAATGGCCCTGCGAGGCGGCGACATTGACCGTTACCTGGTTGCCGGTCACCCGCGCGCAGACCATGGTCAACGCCTCGGCCTGGGTCGGGTTGACCTTGCCGGGCATGATGGACGAGCCGGGCTCGTTTTCCGGCAGCTTCAGCTCGCCGAGGCCCGAGCGGGGGCCGGAGCCGAGAAAGCGGATGTCGTTGGCGATCTTGAACAGGTCGCCGGCAAGTGCCGCCAGGCAGCCGTGAAAGGCGGCGAGCGCGCCATGGCTCGCCAGCGCCTCGAACTTGTTGGGGGCACTGCGGAACGGTTCGCCGGTCAGATCCGCGAGCCTTTCGGCAAATTTCACGCCGAAACCGGCCGGCGCGTTGAGCCCGGTGCCGACGGCGGTGCCCCCCTGTGCGAGCGCCAGCACGTCGCCGAGCGCGGCCTCGATGCGCGCCCTTCCAAGCTCGATCGCCGTGGCGTAGCCGGAAAACTCCTGGCCGAGCGTCAGCGGGGTCGCATCCTGGGTATGGGTGCGGCCGATCTTGACGATGCGGTCGAACGCCTTGCGCTTGTCGTCAAGCACGCCTGCGAGGTGGTCGAGCGCGGGCAAGAGCAGCGAGCGCGTCTGGAGCACTGTTGCGACATGCATGGCGGTCGGGAAGGTGTCGTTCGACGACTGGCTCATATTGACGTGATCGTTGGGATGCACCGGCCGCTTCGATCCGATCTCTCCGCCAAGCGCGACTGTTGCCCGGTTGGCAATCACCTCGTTGGCGTTCATGTTGGTCTGTGTGCCGGAGCCGGTCTGCCAGACGACGAGCGGAAAATGCTCGTCGAGCGCGCCGGCGGCAACCTCGGCGGCGGCACCGATGATCGCCTGCGCCCGTTCGGCGTCGAGCTTGCCCGTCTCAGCATTGACCATGGCGGCGGCCTGCTTGACGAGACCGAGTGCATGAACCAGTGGCGCAGGCATCGATTCGGTGCCGATACGGAAATTTTCCAGCGACCGCTGCGTTTGCGCGCCCCAGAGCCGGTCGGCCGGTACCGCGATCTCGCCAAAACTGTCCGTCTCGATGCGCTTGTCCGCCATGGCCACAGCGTGCCCGAAGGCGCCTTCCCACTCAAGCCCGTTCCTCACGCCTTGTGCAGGGTCGACGTGCAAATTTCTGTGCGTCCGGACAAAGGCCGGACTTGCCACACGCCGCCGGCTTGCCGATAAGCGTCCAACCACGGGAGACAACGTCAATCATGGGCACGGTCATCGCGCCATCGGTTCTGGCATCGGATTTTTCGCGGCTCGGCGAGGAGGTCGAGGCGGTTGCCGCCGCGGGCGCCGACTGGATCCATCTCGACGTGATGGACGGGCATTTCGTGCCCAACATCACTTTCGGCCCGCCGGTGATCAAGGCGATCCGGTCGCGCACCGACAAGGTGTTCGACTGCCATCTGATGATCGAGCCTGCCGATCCCTACCTCGTCGCCTTCGCCGAAGCCGGCTGCGACATCATCACCGTGCATGCCGAGGCCGGACCGCATCTCGACCGTTCGCTGCAGGCGATCCGCGATCTCGGCAGGAAGGCGGGCGTGTCACTCAATCCGTCGACGCCGGAAAGCGTGATCGAATACGTGCTCGACCGTCTCGACCTGATCCTGCTGATGACGGTCAATCCGGGTTTCGGCGGCCAGGCCTTCATCGCCGCAGTGATCGAGAAGGTGGCGCGGATCAGGGCAATGGTCGGCGACCGGCCGATTGCCATCGAGGTCGATGGAGGCATCACGGCGGAGACCGCGCCGCTGGTGGCGCGAGCCGGCGCCAATGTGCTGGTCGCCGGCTCCGCGGTGTTCAAGGGCGGCACGATGGAGGCCTATCGCGGCAATATCGAAGCGATCCGCAATGCCGCCGACCTTGCCACCGGAGCGGCGATCTAACCGCCGAGGCATTTCGCGAAAGCGGTCGCCATGTCGCGCATCAAGGCGCCGTATTGTTCCGGACCCGGATCGATAGCTGCGCCAAGCGGATCGAGCGTCCCGATCCTGATACCGCCCTGGCCGGCTATCGCCTCGACAAGCTTCGGCGAGAACTGCGGTTCGACGAATGCGCAGACCACGTCGCCGCGCGCAACCATCGCTTCCAGCGCGGCGACCGTCTCGGCACCCGGCGGGTTTTGCGGATTGGCCGCGATCGAGCCCGCGGCTTCAAGCCCGAAGCGGTTCTCGAAATAATGATAGGCGTCGTGGAACACGAGAAAATGCCTGTCGTGAAGCGGTTCCAACTGCCTGGCGATTTCAACCCCGAGCGCGTCGAGCGATTTCATCGCGGCGGCCGCATTGGCCGCGTAGAGACCGGCGCGCCCGGGATCGACTTGCTTCAGCACCCCGGCGATCCGTTCTATCATCGGGCGGGCGTTGTGCGGATCGAGCCAGAGATGCATGTCGGTCGAACCATGATGATGGTGATGACCATCATCATCATCGCCGTCGTCATGGTCCGCCTCGGCGGACTCGTCATGATCGCCGGCGTGATGGTCTTCATGACCTGCCTCATCATGATCATCATCGTCGAACACGCCCGACTTGCGATATGGCAGAAGGGTGAGGCCGGGCGCCGTGGCGAGATCGACCACCATGGCCTTGCCGCCGAGCGCGTCCAGCGGACCGTTAAGAAAGGTTTCCATATCCGGACCGATGCGGAATATGATATCGGCACGCGCCAGCGCGGCGGCACCCGACGGTTTCAGCGCATAGGTGTGCGGAGAGGCATGACCTTCCACCAGCAGCGCCGGCGAGCCGGCGCCTTTCATCACGGCGGCAACCAGCGAATGCACGGG